>CAVWLB010000009.1:0-295188 GCA_963755695.1 uncultured Acidobacteriota bacterium
GGGTCGTAGATTCTTGCGGACATATATCCCGATTCTCCAGGTGCCGTAGGATCCTGCGTTCTGCCGCGCAAGCATCAGCCGTAAGATCGCGCGAATCCGTGTTACGTGCGTAACGGATAAGGTTCGCGCGTCGCGCAGCGACAGGGCTGTTCAAAATGGCACACGCTGGGGTACGCGGCCGCCAAGCGAAGCGCGATCTCCGTGGTGTCTTCGTGTTTGCCTCGTGATTGACGATGAAGACACCCGCTCGCGCTTGACCTTACCGGGTCACGGACGATGGGTGTCAGAGACGGAGCGGAGCTGCACGGGACGAGATTAACCCGGAGGCGGAGGCACGGGGAAGCAGCGGGGAGAAAGACGTTCTCCGGGTGCTCCAGGATCTCCGTGAGAGACGAGTCATTCATCGCGTCGGTCGAGGCTCATTGACCTGCGCGAACAAAGAGGGCCGATTCATCGATCAGCGCGTAGCGCGAAAGGATGATCCTGCAATTTGACCCGCCTCCGCTCGCGCTGAATGCACGCGAGCTACGGCGGTGGACGAGGTGATCTGATACTGGACGATGACTTTATCGTTTTGGCGAGCCACTCCTGTCGGTCAACTCAATGCCGTCGGACGTCGCGACGGATGTGGCGAGCACCGCTGCCCGCACTTCGATCTGCCGAACCAGATCGCGATTGAGCTCGGCCGGCCAGGCTGTATCTGCCAAGACCTGCGCGCCGGTGAGCGTGCGTGCTACGCCGACCACATTCACGATGGACGCGACGAGTTTGTCGTCGGGCACCCGCAATTTCCCGCTAGCGATGAGCACCAGAATTCGATCTCCGCGACCCCTTCTCTTCCTCATATCGCGTCGGCGGGCTCGATCACGAAGGCATGCGGTTTGAACACTCTCACGACGCGAGCGTTCTGAATCCGCACATCCAGCCCGGCGATCTCTTCGACGTTGTAAGCGAGCATCGTGGGCCGGAGCGGGACAGGTAGCGGATGGCTGGAGACTGCGGCGATCCCTGGGTACTGTTGAGTTTCTCACGACTGGCTGCGGACTCGCAGGGGCCGTTTCGTTCGAGCGAGACGATTGTGATAGCCCGCTGAGCGGTAAGGTGAGCGGCGCAGAGAGGATTAACAGTCCCGCAAACAATCTCCGCAAGGGAATGGTTTTCATTTTCAACTCCGCGGCGCACTCTGCTGCCCGAGCGCCATGATGGTGTGCAACTGGGTTCGCTATCGTTCCTCCCACAATACTTGAACTCGAATGGCGGCAGCTGTTTTTGTGCTTACTTCTTGTAAACCCGCTTCTGTGTGCCGCGCGCGCTGGTGGTTTCCACCGTCAGCGTGCTGCCCTCGACGGTCCAGACCTGGGTGGACTCCGTCACCTGGCCGTCCATCTCCTGCTTGGTGACGATCGTGAGCTTGGAGCCGTCCAACTTGGCGATCGATAGCGAATCGGCCGGCTGGCCGCCGCGGCCCATCATCATGTTCCTGCTTTCAGTGCCGTCGAGCTTGTAGGTCAGGGTGACCTTGGCCTCGCCCATCGTGCGCTCGATCGTCAGCGCATCGGCCGTCTGCTTGACCGTCGCCGGGCCATTCCCCAGAGCGCCGCTTCCTCGACCCCGCCACCGTGGGAGCCGGCGCGCTGGCTGGATCGAGTGTCCACATGCCCGAGAGGTCTGGTTCCGCGCCCACGCCACCGTTGCCACCGCGAGGATCGCCGCGGCGGTCACTCCCACCCGTGCGAGCTTCATTGTCTGCTCCTTTGAAAAGACTCTGGAGTGAGCAACGCCGATGCCACGAGGAATCGCCAGCGTTCCGGCGATCCCTGCCGCTGAATCGGGTCCGTGCTGTCCGAGTCCGGGACCGGTGTGTCCGCCTCGGGCCCAGCCAATCCCAACTGGCATAGCCGTAGATCCGGGTGGTGACGATGGGGCACTATCGTTTTTGCAAGCTGCCTCTGTCGGTCAACTCAATGCCGTGCCTCCGTTCTCGCAGCGTGACGCGTCCGGTCCCGTAGAATACCGTGGTCGATTACGACAACGAGCGACGTTGACCATGGCGGATCCCTACCTTCGTGTCCACGCAGTGAACATCTACGTCAAGGATCAGGCGCGAAGTCTGGACTTCTACCTGAACACGCTTGGATTCCACATCGCCTTCGACGCTCGCGTCGGGCCCGGTGAGCGGTTGTTGGCGGTGGCTCCGCCCGACGGGTCAGCAGTGCTGACGCTGATTGAAGCCAAGCCCGACTCTCCCCAGGCCCGGCTCGTCGGCCGTGCGACACAGGTGGTGTTCGTGACCGAGGATTTGCCCGCCACCTACACCGAGTGGCGGCGGCGGGGCGTTCGCTTCCGAAACGCACCACGCCTCCGACGCGTCGTCTACGATCGGCCGCGCGACGTTGCGCTTCGACCGCGCGGCTGACTTCGTCGAAGCTCACCAGGGCGAACGAGTTCCGATCGACGTCCTCGAAGCGCGTGAAGGCGCCGCCCCACGCGGATCGGTCAGCCCGGTTGTCGAGGGCACCGAAGATGGATCGGCAGCATCGCCCGTCCGATCGTAGACGACGCGTCGGAGGCGTGGTGCGTTTCGGAAGCGAACGCCCCGCCGCCGCCACTCGGTGTAGGTGGCGGGCAAATCCTCGGTCACGAACACCACCTGTGTCGCACGGCCGACGAGCCGGGCCTGGGGAGAGTCGGGCTTGGCTTCGATCAGCGTCAGCACTGCTGACCCGTCGGGCGGAGCCACCGCCAACAACCGCTCACCGGACCCGACGCGAGCGTCGAAGGCGATGTGGAATCCGAGCGTGTTCAGGTAGAAGTCCAGACTTCGCGCCTGATCCTTGACGTAGATGTTCACTGCGTGGACACGGAGATAGGGATCCGCCATGGTCAACGTCGCTCGTTGTCGTAATCGACCACGGTATTCTACGGGACCGGACGCGTCACGCTGCGAGAACGGAGGTCGTCACCACCCGGATCTACGGCTATGCCAGTTGGGATTGGCTGGGCCCGAGGCGGACACACCGGTCCCGGACTCGGACAGCACGGGCCCGATTCAGCGGCAGGGATCGCCGGAACGCTGGCGATTCCTCGTGGCATCGGCGTTGCTCACTCCAGAGCCTTTTCAAAGGAGCAGACAATGAAGCTCGCACGGGTGGGAGTGATCGCCGCGGCGATCCTCGCGGTGGCAACGGTGGCGTGGGCGCAGAAGCCGGACTTCTCGGGCACGTGGACACTCGATCCAGCCAGCGCGCCGGCTGCCGGTGGCGGAGGTGGAGGCGGTGCTCTGGGGAATGGCCCGGCGACGGTCAAGCAGACGGCCGATGCGCTGACGATCGAGCGCACGATGGGCGACGCCAAGGTCACCCTGACCTACAAGCTCGACGGCACTGAAAGCAGGAACATGATGATGGGCCGCGGCGGCCAGCCGGCCGATTCGCTATCGATCGCCAAGTTGGACGGCCCCAAGCTCACGATCGTCACCAAGCAGGAGATGGACGGCCAGGTGACGGAGTCCACCCAGGTCTGGACCGTCGAGGGCAGCACGCTGACGGTGGAAACCACCAGCGCGCGCGGCACACAGAAGCGGGTTTACAAGAAGTAAGCACAAAAACAGCTGCCGCCATTCGAGTTCAAGTATTGTGGGAGGAACGATAGCGAACCCAGTTGCACACCATCATGGCGCTCGGGCAGCAGAGTGCGCCGCGGAGTTGAAAAATGAAAACCATTCCTTTGCGGAGATTGTTTGCGGGACTGTTAATCCTCTCTGCGCCGCTCACCTTACCGCTCAGCGGGCTATCACAATCGTCTCGCTCGAACGAAACGGCCCCTGCGAGTCCGCAGCCAGTCGTCGAAGCTCAACAGTCCCCAGGGATCACCGCAGTCTCCAGCCATCCGCTACCTGTCCCGCTCCGGCCCACGATGCTCGCTTACAACGTCGAAGAGATCGCCGGGCTCGACGTGCGGATTCAGAACGCTCGCGTCGTGAGAGTGTTCGAACCGCATGCCTTCGTGATCGAGCCCGCGACGCGATATGAGGAAGAGAAGGGGTCGCGGAATCGAATTCTGGTGCTCATCGATAGCGGGAAATTGCGGGTGCCCGACGACAAAATCGTCGCGTCCATCGTGAATGTGGTCGGCGTAGCACGCACGCTCACCGGCGTGCAGGTCTGGCCGAGGTTGCCTGGCCGGCCGAGCTCAATCGCGATCTGGTTCGGCAGATCGAAGTGCGGGCAGCGGTGCTCGCCACATCCGTCGCGACGTCCGACGGCATTGAGTTGACCGACAGGAGTGGCTCGCCAAAACGATAAAGTCATCGTCCAGTACAGATCACCCTCGTCCACCGCCGTAGCTCGCGTGCATTCAGCGCGAGCGGAGGCGGATGGGATTGGGGTCCGCCTTCGCGCTACGCGCTGATCGATGAATCGGCCCTCTTTGTTCGCGCAGGTCAATGAGCTCGACCGACGCGATGAATGACTCGTCTCTCGCGGAGATCCTGGAGCACCCGGGAGCGTCTTTTACCCGGTGCTTCCCCGTGCCTCCGCCTCCGCGGTTGATCTCGTCCCGTGCAGCTCCGCTCCGTCTCTGACACCCATCGTCCGTGACCCGGTAAGGTCAAGCGCGAGCGGATTGTCTTCATCGTCAATCACGAGGCGAGCACGAAGACGCCGGCGATCGCGATTCGCTTGGCGGCCGCGAAACAGGATGTGCCATTTTGAACAGCCCTGTCGCTGCGCGACGCGCGAACCTTATCCGTTACGCACGTATGCGGATTCGCGCGATCTTAACGGCTGAGGTTCGCGCGGCAGAACGCGTCTGTACGGCACCCTGAACGGAGAATCAGGAATATGTCCGCGAGAATCTACGATCCCGCGTTTCCCGACGACGACGTCGTCGGCACCCTGGATGTCGGCGACGAGGTCCGGAGCAAAGAGGCGTTGCGTGAAGCGGGGGCCTTGCAGACCGCGATTTTCAACAGCGTGAATTTCTCGAGCATCGCCACCGACGCGAACGGCGTCATTCAGATCTTCAACGTCGGCGCTGAGCGGATGCTGGGCTACACGGCCGCCGAAGTGATGAACCAGATCACGCCGGCCGACATTTCCGATCCGCAGGAAGTGATCGCGCGCGCCAAGGCGCTGAGCGTCGAGCTCGGAACCCCGATTACGCCAGGCTTTGAGGCATTGGTGTTCAAAGCCTCGCGCGGGATCGAAGATATCTACGAGCTGACCTATATCCGCAAGGATGGGAGCCGCTTCCCGGCGGTGGTGTCCGTCACGGCGCTGCGCGACGCGCAGGACGCCATCATCGGCTATCTGTTGATCGGCACCGACAACACCGCGCGCAAGCAGGCGGAAGAGGCGCTGCTCAAGGCGGGGGCCCTGCAGAGCGCGATTTTCAACAGCGCCAATTTCTCGAGCATCGCCACCGACGCGAAGGGCGTCATTCAGATCTTCAACGTCGGCGCCGAGCGGATGCTGGGCTACACGGCCGCCGAAGTGATGAACCAGATCACGCCGGCCGACATTTCCGATCCGCAGGAAGTGATCGCGCGCGCCAAAGCGTTGAGCGTCGAGCTCGGAACCCCGATTACGCCAGGCTTCGAGGCATTGGTGTTCAAGGCCTCGCGCGGGATCGAGGATATCTACGAGCTGACCTACATCCGCAAGGATGGGAGCCGCTTCCCGGCGGTGGTGTCGGTCACGGCGCTGCGCGACGCGCAGGACGCCATCATCGGCTATCTGTTGATCGGCACCGACAACACCGCGCGCAAGCAGGTCGAAGAGGAGCGGAAGAAGCTCGATCAGCGGCTGCGCGACCAGCAGTTCTACACGCGCTCGCTCATCGAATCCAACATCGACGCACTGATGACCACCGATCCGTCCGGCATCATTACCGACGTCAACAAGCAGATGGAGGCGCTCACCGGTTGCACGCGTGACGAGCTGATCGGCGCGCCGTTCAAGAACTACTTTACCGATCCGGAGCGAGCCGAGGCAGCCATCAAGCTGGTGCTCAGCGAAAAGAAGGTCACCAACTACGAACTGACCGCGCGCGCCAGGGGCGGCAAGCAAACCGTGGTGTCCTACAACGCGACCACCTTCTACGACCGGGACAGGACTCTGCAGGGCGTGTTCGCCGCCGCGCGCGACGTCACCGAGCGCAATCGCCTGGATCAGGTCGCTGCAGGAAAAGAACGTCGAGCTGGAGAGCGCCAAGTCCGTGGCGGAACAAGCGAACCTCGCCAAATCGGATTTCCTGTCCAGCATGAGCCATGAGCTGCGCAGCCCGCTCAATGCGATCCTCGGGTTCGCCCAGCTGATGGAGTCCGACTCCCAGTCGCCGACGCCTTCCCAGAAGGAAAGCATCGCCCAGATTCTCGATGCGGGATGGCATCTGCTGAACCTGATCAACGAAATCCTCGATCTCGCGGTGATCGAGTCCGGGACGGTCTCGCTGTCTGGAGAATCGGTGTCGCTGGACGAAGTCATGCTCGAATGCCGGGCGATGATGGAACCGCAGGCGCAGCAGCGTGGCATCAGCATGACCTTTCCCCGAGTTCGACAACCCCTGCTTCGTCAGTTCCGATCGGACCCGGTTGAAGCAGATTCTCATCAACCTGCTCTCCAACGCGATCAAATACAACAAGGCGCAGGGAACGGTCGTCGTGGACTACACCGTGATCGCCCCGGACCGCATTCGCATCAACATCACGGACACCGGCGCGGGATTGCGTCCGGAAAAGCTGGCGCAGCTGTTCCAGCCGTTCAATCGTCTCGGACAAGAGGCCGGGGGCGAGGAAGGCACGGGCATCGGCCTCGTGGTGACCAAGCGCCTGGTCGAACTGATGGGGGGCGCAATCGGCGTGGACAGCACCGTCGGGGCGGGAAGCGTGTTCTGGATCGAACTGATCTCGGCTGCTGCACCGCAACTTGCCGTTGAAGGAGGCGAAGCTGCCGCACATGCCCCACCGCACGTGCCGCACGGCGCGCGGCTGCGCACCCTGCTCTGTGTAGAGGACAACCCGGCCAACCTGAAGCTGGTTGAGGAACTCATCGCGCGCCGCCCCGATCTGCGCCTGCTGACCGCGGTGAACGGGACTCTCGGCATCGAGCTTGCGCGCGCCTCCCAGCCGGAGATGATCCTGATGGACGTCAATCTGCCTGACATCAGCGGTATCGAGGCAATGAAAATCCTGCGCGAAGACCCGGTCACTGCGCACATCCCCATCGTGGCCCTCAGCGCGAATGCCATGCCGCGCGACATCAGGAAGGGCCTGGAGGCAGGATTCTTCCGGTATCTCACCAAGCCCATCAAGGTCAACGAGTTCATGGACACGCTGCGCATGGCGCTGGAATTTGCCGAACAGCGGGCCGCAGAAGAAGGGCGTCCATTGGAAATAGATGGCTTCACCCTGGCCGGCACGGTGAAGGCCGAGCCGCCTCGGGCCCCGGCAGCCCGCACGACGGGGCTGCGCATCCTCGTCGCCGAGGACCATCCCGTGAACCAGGAGGTGGCGAGGCAGATCCTGCAGCGGCTGGGGCATCACGTCGTCGTGGCCGTCGATGGCCACGCGGCGCTCGCCGCGCTCGAGCAGTCGGGGCGCGGGGCGTTCGATCTCGTGCTGATGGACCTGCAGATGCCGGTGATGGGCGGGCTCGAGGCCACGGCCGCAATCCGCGACGCCGAGCGCGCCTCGGGGACGCACCTTCCGATCGTGGCGCTGACCGGGCACGCGATGCAGGGCGACCGCGAACGGTACCTGGAGGCCGGCATGGACGGGTACGTCACGAAGCCGATCGACGCCGTCGAGCTGGCCCGCGTCATCGACCAGGTCGTGCCGCCCGCTGCAGCGCCCGGGACGGTCCCCGCGGCGGCAGTCCCGGTGGCGCCGAGCGTAGCAGGCCGGCCCGCCTTCGACGAGCGGGTCTTCCGTGCGAGGCTGGGTGACAACGCGCGACTGTTCGAAAAGATGGTGCGTCTGTTTCTCGAAGACTGCCCCGCCCGGATGCGAGCCATGCGGCGCGCGATCGCCGCCGGCGACGGCGAGGCGCTGCGCGAGCCCGCGCACGCGTTGCGGGGCGCTGCGGCAAATTTCGCAGCCGCTCCGGTGGTCGAAGCCGCACAACGACTCGAGCTTCAGGCTAAGAACGGGGACCTCTCTCAGTCGCTGGCGGCGTACGATGTGCTGACCCGGGAGATGCAGCGCCTGCGGCGGGCGCTCCGCCGCGCCAGCGTTCGGCCGCGCGCGACCGCACGCCGCCAGCGGCAGAGGAAGCAGGGCCATGAGCAGCATCCTAGTCGTCGAAGATGACCGGTCGACGCGTCAACTCCTGACGGAAATGCTGAAGACCGCCGGATTCTCGGTCGCGTCGGCGAAGGACGGCGTGGACGCCCTGAAACGCCTGCGCGCCGGCTCCTACGATCTGATGCTCCTCGATGTGTGGATGCCGAAGATGAACGGGCTGGACGTGCTGGCCGCGCTGCCCAAGGAAGGGGCGCGCCCGCGAGTCGTCGTGATGACCTCGGACGACACGCCGGAAACGCTGCTCCGGGCGGTCCGCGAACAGGCGTGGCGGTACGTGGCGAAGCCCGTCGAGCCACAGGCGCTCGTCGAGCTCCTGCACGAGGTGCTGGCCCAGACCGCCGTGGCGCCCACGATTGAGGTGGTGTCAGCGCGACCGGACTGGGTCGAGTTGCTGGTGCCGTGCGAGCGGGCGGTGGTGGATCGAATCGAGAGCTTCATGACGCACCTCGAAGCCGATCTGCCGGTCGACGTCCGGGAGTCGATAGGCTACGCGTTTCGGGAGCTGCTGATGAACGCGATCGAATGGGGCGGAGGGCTCGACCCTTCCCGCACCGTGCGGGTCGCTTTCCTCAGGGCACAAACGGATGTTGCTCTATCGCATCGCCGATCCCGGTCCCGGCTTCAACGTGGAGGGGCTGTTGCACGCCGCCATCGGCCAGCCGGAAGACGATCCGACGGCGCACGCGATCGTGCGCGAGGAAAAAGGGATGCGACCAGGTGGATTCGGGATTCTGACCGTGCGTGCGAAAGTCGACGAGCTGCTGTACAACGAAAAGCGCAACGAGGTCGTGTTCGTGAAGTATCTGGACTGACGCGCTACAGCCATATCCGCAGTGGCCTCGATCGACCGCACCCCTTCCAGCTTTGGAGCCGGACGACTTTGCCCGGCTGACCATTGTCGGGCTCACCGGCCTCGTCCTGCAGGTGTCCACGATACTAGCGCTCCCTCGACGGTATAGGTGCGTCACGATTGGCCAGTCCGTCTCCTGACTGTCGTTTCCTTTCTATTGATTGTCTCGTGTCGGGCATGACGGATACGCTCAGCCTCCGCTGCTCCTCAGGCGAGCGCGTGCCCACGAGCTTGCGCGGCCGTCGCAGCCGAGCCGCCGCGGGAGGTTGCCGGGTTCGACGATCAATGAAGGCTATCGGTATCGACGGGCGGCACTGTTCCAGAGCGCACAATACCGCCCCACGCGGTCGTCGATTGTGTCGGGGCCTGAGTTCGGTGATCAGCGAATCAGTCGCGCAGCACCACACCGAGGAGAGAGTTATTGATCTTCAGGCTGCCGTTGTACTCGATGAACCCGAGTTTCCGAAACTTGTTCATGAAGAAGTTCACGCGAGAGCGCGTCGTCCCCACCATCTCGGCCAACGTTTCCTGTGACACTCTCGGCAAGGCGCGGTGAGACATCGGGTTCCCAAAACGCGCCAGGAGCAGGAGTGTCCGCGCGAGCCGTTTCTCACTGGCGGTGCCTACCAGAAACGTCGTAAGCGGTGCGTTGATTGAAGTTGCGCTCGGCGTCGAATAGGCTCGACTCGTGGCCTCCGTCGTCATTTCGCTGGTCTTCGCCCTTCGGTCAGTCGCTCGATCGCGTGCGGCGCTGCACCTTGAGATCCTCGCGCTCCGGCATCAGTTGGCGGTCCTGCATCGCTCGCGCCCCTCGCGATTGCGTCTGACCGCGGCGGATCGGGTGCTCTGGGCGTGGCTGTCGCAGGCGTGGAGCGGATGGCGGCCGGCGCTCGTCCTCGTCAAGCCGGACACCGTACCTGGCCTGGCACCGACGCGGGTTCCGCCTCTTCTGGACGTGGAAGAGTCGCTGCCGTACGGGTCGTCCAGCCGCGGCTCCAGAGGTCTGCGCGTTGATTCGTCGAATGGCCGCCGCGAATCCGCTCTGGGGTGCGCCGCGGATTCATGGGGAACTGCAGAAGCTGGGGATCTCGGTGAGTCAGGCGACCGTCGCGAAGTACATGCCGCGACGAGACACGCCACCATCACAGCCGTGGCGAACCTTCCTGGCCAACCATGTCGGCCAGATCATGGCGGCCGATTTCTGTCGTCGTGCCAACGGCCACCTACCGGCTGTTGTTCGTGCTCGTCATCCTCGCGCACGACCGGCGACGGATCGTGCACGTCGCCGTCACCGATCATCCCACGGCCGCCTGGACGGCCCAGCAACTCCGCAACGCCTTTCCCGAGGACCACGCGCCGCGGTACCTGCTGCACGACCGCGATGCCGCTTTCACGGACATCGTGTCCACCATCGGTGCGATGCAGATCCACGAGGTGCTCACGGCGCCGCGATCGCCGTGGCAGAATCGCCTACGTCGAGCGCGTCATTGGCTCGATCCGTCGTGAGTGCCTCGATCACGTGATCGTCCTCAGCGTCGCCGGACTCCAGCGCGTCCTCGCCGACTACGTCGCGTACTACATGCACACGAGGACGCACCTCAGTCTTGGCAAGGACGCACCGGTGTCGCGACTCGCCACACCGCTCTCTGCCGGACGCATCGTCGAGATTCCACAAGTGAACGGCCTGCATCACCGCTACGACCGCGCAGCGGCGTAGCGACGGTTCCCAAAAAGCCCCGACGTTTCGGCGCCAGTGCGCCAGCTAACGGACGGCCATGGCGTGTTCAGTCGGCTCGACACCGACGGCGATGCTCCGCGTTGGAGTGATGCCTCCGGGTGCACCGCGGCTCAAGGCCAACCCGCGATTAACGCCATCGAGCTCGCGCTGAAACTGCCAGATCGACTATTCGGTAGGGACAGGCAGCTTGTTCCACTTGCGGTGGGATCAAGTGGATTTCCTGAGCCGCGTAGTGCGGATTCCGCGCACCAAGAGCGGGCGTCCGCATGCGCTGCCCCTCAACGCCACGGCGCTGACCACCCTGCAGGCGCTCTACAGCGACCGTGTACCTGATTCCCGTACGTGTTCGCACACACGCGCGGGCGCCACGTCGGCCAGCCGGTAGAGGATGTCAAGAACGCGTTTCAGACTGCGCTCGAGATCGCCGGCATCACTGATTTCACCTGGCACGACCTCCGGCACACGTTCGCCTCGTGGCTGATGATGAAGGGCGCATCGCTGCGCGCGGTCGCCGAGCTGCTCGGCCATCGGGGTCTGCGGATGGTGATGCGCTACGCGCACCTCTCCCCCGCCTACCTGTCCGTGGAAGTCGGACTGCTGGATCCGCCCGCGCCGCCGCGATCCGACAAAAGGGCAAGAAAAGGGCAACGTCCTCGACGCGGCGATCACACCGAGGCGAAAGTCGCAGAATTGTCGAAGGAAAATGGCTCCTCAGGTAGGACTCGAACCTACAACCCTCCGGTTAACAGCCGGATGCTCTGCCATTGAGCTACTGAGGAACACGACCGCTCAGCGCCTGCCTAGCCAAAGCTCGCGCGGTAGCAGGCGAGCGCAAGGCCCGGGAGTCTGAAGGAAACTTCAGTTTACCGGATAGCCGGTTGCCGCGCAACCGTTCGGTCGCGCGGATTCTCGCGTATGCTCTCGGGAACCCCAGATGCCCGACTGGAATCTCTTCGACCCGGTCGAAGATCTCAGCCCGGAAGAAGTACGGCCGCGCCTCCACGCGATCCAGGCGATCCTCGCGCGCGCGCCCGTCCCAATCGCGGTCGCCCACGACCCCGGCTGCCGCTTCATCTCCGCGAACCGGGCGCTCGCCGCGATGTTGCAGGTGTCCCCCGACGCCAAATCTCGCTGACGCCGCCGCCGGGCCAGACGCCGTTATACCGGATTCAGCGCAACGGACGGGATATACCTGCCGACGAGCTGCCGATGCAGTACGCCATCGCGCACCGCACGTTCGTCAGCAACGAGATCGAAATGGTCCGCTCCGACGGCATCGTCATCTACGTGCAGAACGACGTCGAGCCGCTTTACGACGCGCATGGAGCCATCTACGGCTGCGTCAGCGTGCTGCGTCGATCTCACCGATCGGAAGCTCGCCGAGACGGGCGCTGCGCGAGGCCGATCGGCGCAAGGACGAATTCCTCGCCACGCTGTCGCACGAGCTGCGCAATCCGCTCGCGCCGATCCGCAACGCCATCGAGCTGATGCGCATTGCCCGTGACGACCCGATCGTCGTCGAGAAAGCCCGCGCCACCATCGAGCGGCAGTTGCTGCACCTGGTGCGGATCACCGACGATCTGCTGGACGTGGCGCGCATCACGCAGAACAAGATCGAGCTGCGCACGCGACCGGATCGACCTTGCGATCGGTGATTCACGGCGCGGTCGAGGACACGCGGCCGATGATCGACGCCCATGGTCACACGCTGGTGCTCGACCTGCCGCAGCAGCCGCTGTGGATCGACGCGGATCCGACGCGGCTCGCCCAGGCGTTTTCCAACCTGCTGAACAACGCCGCGAAGTACACTGAACGCGGCGGCCGGATACATGTTCGCGCCGCGCCGAGCGGCTCCAAGGCCGAAATCACCGTCGCCGACAACGGCATCGGCATCACGCCTGAAATGCTGCCACGGATCTTCGACATGTTCGCGCAGGTGCAGTGACTATCGCGATCGAACGCAGGGCGGTCTCGGCATCGGCCTCACGCTGGCGCGACGGCTGGTCGAAATGCACGGCGGCACGATCGAGGCGGCAAGCGACGGGCCCGGTCTGGGCAGCCGGTTCGTGGTGCGGCTGAACCTGACAACCGTCCAGACGCCAACCATTGCACCGCGGCCGCGCGACAACGCGCCGACGCCGCTGGCGCGCGTGTTGATCGCCGAAGACAATGCCGACGCCGCGGAAATGCTGCGGCTGATGCTGGCTTTCAAAGGGCACGAGGTGAAGGTCGCGGTTGATGGCCTGCAGGCCGTCGAGATGGCGGAGACGTTCAAGCCGCACATCGCGTTCATCGATATCGGCATGCCGCGCATGGACGGCCACGATGCCGCGCGCCGGATCCGCGATCGGCTCGGACGACACGTGATGCTCGTTGCGCTGACCGGATGGGGACACGACGAAGACAAGCGACGCTCGATCGAATCAGGGTTCGACCATCACCTGACGAAGCCGCCGGAGCCCGAGGTACTCGACCGGCTGATCGCCGAGCGCCTGGCGCAATTTCGCAACGACCGCGCGTCTACTTGAGCCGGACCCGGAAGTCGACGCTCTGACGAGTCTGTGCGGGCGACCGGCGGAAACGGTATTCCAGCGTGAACGCACCGAAATCGGTGAACAGTGTGGAACCAATGCGGCCGGCGAAGGCGTTGCCTCCGCGGGCAGCCCCTGGACGACGAAGTCGCTGTTCGGTCTACTAGCAAGCTCCAGGACCTGGTCGATGCGACCGTCCGTCATCTCCCGCCGGACCAGCGCCTCGACGTACGGGCGGAAGGTTCCCTTGTTCTTCCACACGTGCAGTTTCACATCGGTCTGCGTCAGCGCGATCACCTGATCGGCCGCCCGCACCGACAACGCTCCGGCTCCAGATTCCGTGAATCACCGCCGCAAAGACGATGCGTCATTTGGTATTGGATGAAGCCCGTGCGGCGCTGCCGGCACCCGCGAGGCCGAAGCCGCGCGGTCTGAACCCGGCGTACCCGAACGCGCGCGGCGCCTGGTAGTCGGTCGACCGCTCAGGCCGTTGAGATTCATGTTGCCCGCACCGAATCCGCCGCCACCACCGAACAACCAGCGATCGGACGCGCGCCAGTCGAAGCCACCCGCGCCGGCGCCGAGATCCGCAATGCCGCCACGCGACAGATGGGTTGCGTCGAATATCGCGCGCTCGCCGCTCAGTTGTCCCCACCACCGGAGACGCTGGCCGCCCCAACCGGTCGCGGCGCGCTCGCGTTCGTGTGCGCGATCCATCAGGCCCGTGCGCACCGGGTCGGTGAACGATTCGCTCTCGATCAGCGCGAGCTGCAGCCGGGAGGCGTGAATTTCTCCGGCAACCATCTCGAGGGCGCCGTCCAGCGCGCGATCGTCCAGCGCGGTGAGCTCGCGCACCACGGCGCCGAGATCTCCGGTCGCGTTTCCCTTGACGCGATCGATGGCCGCCCCTGCCGCCGCGGTGTTTGGCTTCGTGGCAACCGGCGCCAAGGGCACCTGCATGTCCAGAAGACCAGCGGCGACTGTCAGGAGTTCAATAGTGTGATCGACCGGGCGCCCCTAGTTGCTCTTGCTGTTCAGAGCCCGTTCGATGTGCGCCGTGTGATGGCGGCAGTGCCACGAGTACAGCGTGATGCATTCATCGATCGAGACCGTGCCCCACTCAGGATGCAGAAAGACACGACGCCAGGTCTCGGGCGGAAGCGCGCGCAGAAAGGCCATCAGACGGTGATGGAGTGCCTCGATCAGCGCCAGAGAAGTCTCCACGGGAGCAGACTTCGCCTCGGGGAGCTCCGCCCAGAGTTCTTCGTGGTACGTCTTGACGGTGGGACGGTCCTCGGTGGCGGCAAGCTTCATTCGGACGTAAGCGTTCATGTGACTGTCTGCCACGTGGTGCACCACCTGGCGGATCGTCCAGCCGCCAGGCCGGTACGGCGTCTCGAGTTGGGCATCGGTCAGTTCAGCGACCAACGATCGAATCCGTGCCGGCAACGCCTCGATGATCGCCAGGTGCTCGCCGCGCTCGCGCGCATTCAGCGGTTCGGGATGACGCGGCATCCTGCCCACTGGATAACGCAGCTGCTCGAGATCGGTGGCAGTCATAAAAGTCCTCTCTGGCTCGAGGCTCAGGTCTCATGGGCTCATGGCGGCTCACGGCGCGGGCGGCTCACGGCCGTGCCTGAGACCATGAGCCAGCATGAGCCATGCGCCCTAAGCCCTGTGCCGATCTTAGACCGCCTTGGCATCGAGCTCGATCTTCAGCGAGCCGCGGAGCGCGTTCGACACCGGACACTTCGATTCCGCTTCACGTGCGACTTCGGCGAACTGTTCTTTGGGAATGCCGGAGAGGCCCTGCGCCGTGACTGACAGCTTCGACGTGGTGATCGTGATTCCCGCATCCCCCTTGTCTGCCGTCACCGTCGCGGTCACATCGGTCTTGTCGATCTGTCCACCCTTGCGGCCAACGGTCGCGTTGAGGGCCATGGCGTAGCAGGCGGCGTGGGCCGCGGCGATCAATTCCTCCGGGCTCGTCTGCCCCTGCGCATCACCGACGCGCCGTGGGAAAGACACCGGCAATGTGAAGGCGCCGCTGCCGGCCTGCGCCTGCCCCTTGCCTTCCATCAGTGAGCCTTCCCAATTAACGGTCACATTGCGGGAAAACGTCGCCATTACAGACTCCTTCCAGATGGATTTTCGTGAATTCGAAACTGGCGATTCGTGATGTGGCGGCCAAATCACCAAATCACCAATCACCAAATCACCAAATCAGCAATTGTCCTACCTTCCCTTCGCAGTGACGCCGAGTTGCACGACTGCCCCGACGAGGCCGAGCCCGAGCCAGGCGGCGAGCACCCATCGCTGGCCCGGCGCCGGATCCATCGGGTACGCCAGCCACACATTGTTATGAGTTGCCACGTCGACTGCCGCACGGTTTCCAGCCAGTGCCAGTCCGCCAACGATCGTCGTCCATGCGCCGCCGAACGCAGTCGCTCCGATAATCACATAGCGTTGCAGCGCCAGCGCCCCAAGCGCGCCGGCCACGGCAAACAGAATGACGATAATCGCGTGCGGCTCGCGTCCGAGTGACGCCCAGATCAGACTCGCGGCAAGCGCACCAATCCCCGCGCCGACCAGCGCAACACCGACGAAGTAGGCGGCAATCAGAATCAGCGCGCCGACGATGCCGCCTGCGAGCGCGGCGACAATCATCCACCCGGTGTGCTCCGTCCCCATCGCGGAGCTCGCAAGCAGCGCACCCAGGATGAACCCGTAGATGCCGAGGACGATGCGAAAAACGCGGTAGCCGGCAAAGCACGAGATGAGACCCCCGATAAGGAGCACGATTGCGGCGGGAGTCTGGAACGAAGCCGGCAGCATGAAACTGCGATTATAGTCGGTGGAACGTATGCGCCGCCGATTCAACGTGACCGGCCTCATCACCGCGGCGGGCGGTATGGCACTGCTCGCGTGGGTGGTGACCTACGTCGGCGTTGCACAGATCGCCGCGGATTTCCGGCAGGTCGGATGGGGGCTGGTCGCGATCATTGCCATCGGGGGCGTTCGTTTCCTGATGCGCGCGGTCGCATGGCGGTTGTGTCTGGATCCGCCGCACCGTCTCACCTTGACCGATGCCTTTTCGGCAGTGGTCTGCGGCGACACGATCGGCAATCTCACGCCGCTCGGCCCGCTGGTTGGCGAACCAGCGAAGGCCGCGTTCGTGCGTGGCCGCGTGGCGCTCGGGCCGGCGGTGACGGCGCTCGCGATCGAGAACGTGCTGTACACCTTGTCCGCCGCGGCGATGATCGCCGCGGGTATGGTCGCGTTGCTGTTCCGGTTCGAGTTGCCGTCGGCAATCAGGGACGTCAGCGAGATCGCAATCGCCCTCACCATCGCGCTCTTTGCAATCGCGCTGTGGTTGCTCTGGCGTCAGCCCGCGCTCATCAGCCGCGCGCTGGGCATCATGTCTCGTCCCGGCGCGCCGTCGCCACTTCACCGGCACGCGGCACGGGTTCGCGATCTGGAGGAGCAGATCTACAGTTTCGCCTCTCGGCATCGTGCGGCACTGCCGGCCATCGCCGCCGCGGAGGCAGCCTTTCATGCCTTCGGCGTCGCAGAGATCTACCTGACGTTGTGGCTGCTCTATGGAACGCCTCCTTCACTCCTCACTGCGTTCATCCTCGAAACCACCAACCGGCTGATCACCGTCGTCTTCAAGTTCGTGCCGCTTCGTCTCGGCGTCGATGAGGCGGGAACCGCGTTGTTCACCCAGATTCTCGGTCTTGGGGCCAACACCGGAGTCACGCTGGGCATCGTTCGCAAGGCGCGGGTACTCTGCCTGGACGATCGTCGGAGGGGTTCTGCTGACGCGGGAGGGCTTGGTGCCGCGCGCTCCGGAAGTGCCGGAGGGTCAGCAATAACTATCCCTGAACAACCTGGGGGGCTCAGGGCTTATGGCTCAAGGCTCATGCGGCTCAGGCCCACACTTGTAGGGCGGGTCTTTAGACCCGCCATTCAGACCTCCCGCCGCCCCTCCATCGCCTTGTGCATGGTGAATTCGTCGGCGTACTCGAGGTCGCTTCCGACCGGCACGCCCATGGCGATCCGGGTGACGCGGACTCCAAGCGGTTTGAGGAGCTTGGCCAGGTAGATGGCCGTCGCTTCTCCCTCGACGTTGGGATTGGTCGCCAGTATGACTTCCTCGACGCCGCCATTCCCTACGCGCGTCAGCAGGCTCTTGATCTTCAGGTCGTCCGGACCCACGCCGTGGAGCGGTGAGAGCGCGCCCATCAGCACGTGGTACATGCCGCGGAAGTCACGCGTCTTCTCGATCGCGGTGACGTTCTCCGGTTCCTCGACGACGCAGATGACCCGGCCGTCGCGCCCCGGGTGGGTGCAGTAGTAACAGGGATCGGTGTCGGTGATGTTGCTGCAGATGGAGCAGTAGGTGACGCGGTCCTTCACCTCGCGCATGGCATCGGCAAGTCGCTCCACTTCCTCGCGCGGGGTTTTCAACACGTGGAACGCCAGCCGTTGGGCGCTCTTGGCGCCGATGCCCGGCAGGCGCTGAAGCTGTTCGATCAGCTTGATCAGCGGATCAGGACGACTCATGTCTGGCTAGAACAGGCCGGGGATATTCATGCCGCCCATCATGCCGCTCATCTGCTTCTGCATGGCTTCGTCCGCCTTGCGCTGAGCGTCGTTGACGGCCGCCAGAATCAGATCCTGCAGCATCGCGACGTCATCTTTCGAGACGACCTCGGGATCGATCGTGAGCGACAGCACCTGCTTCGCGCCATTGACGACCACCGTCACCATGCCACCGCCGGCAGTCCCCTCGACCTTCATTTCGGCCATCTGCTTCTGCAGGCGCTCCTGCATCTGCTGCGCCTGCTTCATCATTTGCTGAATATTCATAGCCTGATTGTATCGGTGCTGGGTGCAAGGTGCTACGTGCTGCGTGCTAGGTGCGACAAGGGTGCTAGGTGCAAAGTGCTAAGTGCTGCGTGCTAGGTGCAAACGGTGCCTGCGAGTTGCCACCGCCGTCGGGGGCTCACGCTGCACCTTGCACGGAGCACTTAGCACCTCGCACGCAGCACCCTTGTTACATTTTCTCGACATCCTTAATCTCTGCCGCGAAGACGTCGAGCAGCGTCTGCACGCCCGAATCCGCCATGGCCTGCTGCTTCAACGCCTGCTGACGATCGGAAGCCGGCGGCGCCGGCGCGGCTTCGCGTTCGGACTCGCGGGCTGGCGCGGGCGAAGCCGCCGCGCCGTCACTGGATGCTACGCTCATTCGCCGGCCGGCGAGCTGCGAGGCGGTCGATTCAAGCCACGCGCGCGACTGCTCGAGCTGCGACTTCAGGGCCCGGTGCTGGGGGGAGAAGAGGAAGACGACCTTGTCTGCGTCGAAGTCGATACGCTGTGCCTGGGCCACGACGGTGCCATAGAAAAAGCGCTTCGTCTTGCGGATCTCCTCGAGGAATGCCTCTTTGAGATCGCCGGCCGCCACAGGCTTCAGATCGGAAGCAGGCTGACTCGTGCCGGCCGTGCTTACCGGCTGCGGTGTCGCTGTCACGGACGCGCCGGTACGCTTCGCTTCGACCGCCTTGACGATTGAAGCCCGAGACGAGGCCGCGGGAGTCTGGCCGCCGGCAGGCGCCACCCGAGAATCTGACGTGCCCCGTGCCAATACCGGCGTCGGTTTCGCTCCCCCGCCCTTCATTTGCTCAATCAAATCACTGAGTGGAACGAGCTTCCGCAGATGGATCCAGCGCAGCAGCGCCATCTCGAGGTGAAAGCGGGGCTGCATCGAGCTGCGGATGTCGAACTCCGCCTTCGTGAGGACGTCGAACGCCCGCATCAGATCTTCGCCGGAAAACTGTTTGGCCAGCGCCAGCAGCGGCTCGCGTTCCGCCTCCGCCGCGATCTCCGGATCGGAGGCCCGCGACGGATCGACCGTGAGCACCAGCAGATCGCGGGTCAGCCGCGCCAGTTCGCGAATCACCAGCCGGAGGTCGTATCCGGATTCGACGGCACGGCCGGCGAGCTCGAAGATGGCCGTCGCGTCCTCGCGCGCGATCGCGTCGGCCATCTCGATGAGCAGATCGCGACGCACCAGGCCAAGCACGGTGGTCACGTCGTCGGCGGTGATGGTAGTGCCGGCAAACGCGATCACCTGATCGAACGCGCTCTGGGCGTCGCGCATCGAGCCGTCGCCCGCGCGTGCCACCAGCATCAGCGCCGCATCGTCCACCTCGATCTTCTCGGCATCCGCGATCTTGCGCAGTTGATCGGCGATCTGCTTCACCCCAATCGTCTTCAGCTCGAACACCTGCGAACGCGACTGGATCGTCGGCGGCACTTTTTCGATCTCGGTCGTCGCCATCATGAACACCACGTGCGGCGGCGGCTCCTCGATCGACTTGAGCAACGCGTCGAACGCCTGGTTCGACAGCCGATGGACCTCGTCGATGATGAAGATCTTGTAGCGATCGCGGACAGGGGCCATGCCGAGGCCGGCGATGATCACCTCGCGGACCTTGTCGACCTGGGTGTTGGTGGCTGCGTCGATCTCGAGGACGTCGATGTCGCGCCCCTGAGCAATTTCGACGCACGCGTCACAGACGCCACACGGATCGGCCGTCGGGCCCTTTTCACAGTTGAGGGCACGCGCAAGAATGCGCGCAGTGGTCGTTTTGCCGACGCCGCGGGGTCCGGAGAAGACGAACGACTGCGCGATCCGCTTGGCGGCGATCGCATTGCGAAGCGTCTCAGTGACGCCGCGCTGGCCGATCACGTCGCCGAAACGCTGCGGGCGCCATTTGCGCGCGAGAACTTGGTACGACAATGGAGTTGTAGCCTGGAGTCTGAAGCCTGGAGCCTGTGCGGCATGCGCCCGACCGCGATCCGGAGGGCCTGCGGCACAGCACAGGGTCTACTTAGCGCTGCTGCCTTCCGGCCCTGACGCGGTTCGTAGGCTGAACTTGCACAGGTTCCGGACCGCGGTCCGGCGCATACCTATCTGATCAGTGTACCTGCCGCGTGAGGGGCAATCAAGCTGAACCCGGCCCTCACATCGCTGCCGCCGACCCGACAACCGGTCCGGCAAGCCGGAAGGCCGAGTGCTCAGACGGGATACTCGAGGCCGAGGACGCGGTCCCCTTCCGCGCTGATGAAGCTGACGATGGCCCGGCGATGCCGCGTTTCGGCATCGCGAAGAATATTTGCAAACGCGGGCAACGCGCGTAACGGGTCGAGGGCCGGGTCTCCGACGATGACCGGAACGCAGAAAAAGCCGTCCTTCACTGCGCTGTCGAGCACTTCGAGCGCCTCGGACAGTTCGCCCAACTGCGTGAGATGGCGCGCCACGTGGAAGCGCCCTTCCGGATCGTGCATGTTCTTGAGTTGTCGGAACAACGCCTTGCTGGCGGCGCAATCCCCGCGAAGCATTTTCAAGAAGGCAACCGTGTAGCCCACGAGCCGGCTGTTCACGGACTGGTCCACGGCCTCGAGTGCCTGGATCGCCTCATCGCGCCGGCCGAGCGACTCGAGGGCCAGACCTCGCACGTAGGGCTCTTTCCCCACCTCGAGCATGCGCTCGTACTCGCCTCGCATGAAATGAGTCTGGACGACGCTCGTGCGAATCGACGGGTCGAGGCGGAGCGCGTGCTCGCCGGCCGCGAGCGACGCACGCAACAAACCACAGTAGCGGGTCGCGTGCAGGAGGCCGGCATAGAGTTCGGGATCCGACGGCCGTTCCCGCGCGCGCCTGACGAGGCGAACCATTGCCGCCTCGCACCGTCCGAGATCGACCTCGAGGTAGGCGTAGATGTTTTCCGCCGACGAGAGATCCGGATTCAGCTCCAGCGCATGTTTCAACGCCTCTTCTGCATGCGCGAAATGGTTCCCGTCGGGGCTCTCGACGTACTTGCCGAGCATTCGATGCACGCGACCCAGACCCGCCCATGCGGGCGCGTAGCGCGGATCGTCAGTCACGCACTGCTGGTAGAGATCGAGAGCGACGCGCCACTGCCGCGTATCGCGGCTCATCTCGTTCGCTCTGAGGTACAGCTCGTAGGCGTGCGGGCTGGATGGGATGTCCTTGCCCAGCATGCGTTCCTCGCGCGCCGTCAGCGGGATGGCGAGCGATTCGAGAATCCGCCGCGAGAGTTCGTCCTGCACGCTGAACACGTCGCCAACCGGCACCTGCACGGTGTGGGACCAGAGCATCGTCCCGCTCGGGACCTCGACAAGCTGCGTCGACACGCGAAGCTGGGGCCCGCCGCGGAGGAGCGTGCCCGTGAGCACCGCATCGACTTCCGCGTCGGTGGCGACCGACCTCAGATCCGCGTGCGCATTGGCAAAACGAAGCGCAGCCGCGCTCGAGCGGACGACGAGCGACTGGAGGCCCGACAGACCGCTGGTGATGGCGTCGGCGAGACTGAACGCGAGAAAGTCGGTTTCCGGATCGGGTCGCAGCACGCGCAGCGGGAGCACGATTAGCCGGGTCAGCGATCGCGTCGCGCCGGGCACGAAGGCATCGGTGACGGCCAACGCCATCCGCAGCTCGCGCGCCATCACCTCGGCCGACGGATAACGTTCGGGCGGTCGCTTGGAGAGGGATGTGCGAACAATACGATCGATCTTGGCGGAGGCGACGCCGCCAAGTGGCGGCGGTGGCTCGTGGGTAATCGCGTGCAACGTGTCCACCAGGCTACGTCCCGAATACGGCGGGTTGCCCGCGAGCATCTCGAATAGAAGAACGCCGGTCGAAAAGAGATCGGTCCGCGCATCGACCGTCTCGCCGCGCAGTTGCTCGGGCGCTGCGTAGAGCGGGGTGCCAATGATCGTGCCGGGCGAGGTCAGGCGCGAGAGCGTGATGTCGACGGGGGCTTCGCTTGCCGCGACTCCGAAATCGAGCAGCTTCACGCCGTGCGGCGTCAGGAAGATGTTCGAGGGCTTCAGATCGCGGTGCACGATGCCTTCGCGATGGAGCGCCTCCAGACCGGCCAGCATGGCGAGCGTGACGGCGACCGCTTCCGAGGCGGGCATCGGCCCACGCGCCAGCCGTGTCGAGAGCGCCTCTCCCTGAAGCAGTTCCATCGCCAGAAACAGCTCGCCCTCGTCCTCGCCCAGCTCGTACAGCTGGCAGATATTCGGATGGTTGACGCGTGCGGCGGCTCGCGCTTCACGCTGGAGGCGTTCGCGTGCGATCGCGTCGCTCGCCGACGCGCGCAGCCGCTTGATCGCAACCGGGCGGCCCAGGCGCTCGTCGAACGCCGCGTGGACCACCCCCATGCCGCCCTCCCCGAGGACGCCCGTGATCCGATATTGTCCGAAGGAATCCCGCATATTAATAAAGGTGTACTGATGAGTTTACCGCGGGGGAGCTATGCCGCCAAGAGCCAGTTTTCACCTGCCAGCCGTTGCTGCGGACGACTGGCCACCGGCGACGACGGCCCGCAAAAAGGCGTCCGCGGCCCCGGGGAATTCCTGAAGAATCTCGACGCTCAGATCGACCGTGCAATCGCAGCGGCGGACTGAATCTCTCGGTGCTGGGTGCGCGAAGGGTGCTGCGTGCTAGGTGCGACGTGCTGCGTGCTAGGTGCGACGTGCTGCGTGCTGCGTGCTGAGGTGCGACGTGCTGCGTGCTAGGTGCGACGTGCTGCGTGTTTGGTGCGTTTGGATCACCCACGCGCGGACAACCCCGCACCTGGCACGCAGCACATAGCACGCAGCACATAGCACATAGCACCTTGCACGTTGCACCCTTCGCGGAAGTCCGCTTAGCAGCGGACTATTTGTGAAACTTTCCTATAGCTCTTGACATACTCCATACTCGGGTGGAGATTACAGTTTCGAAAGTCCAAGACGAACGTCTCGAAGACGTTCCGCCAAGGAGATCGAATGCGAACACCGTAAGGTGATCGTCGTTGTCGAGTTGGTACGACGCAGCTGCGAATGGGTGGTGCCAAGCTCTCGAGACCGTCAAAAGCCCTAGGTCCGTTTGCGCGAAGAAGCTCGGCTCGCGCGGCGGACCTTTTTGTTTCTGGCGGCGCGAGCGCACCCGTAGGCAAGGAGGAAGTATGGAGGGCAAGCCGGGTCCTCGATTCAACAGGCGGGAAGTGCTCAAGTACGGGGGGGCCGCGCTGGTGGGTTCCGCGGCGGCGTCCCTGTCATCGGTCAGCGCTCAAAGCGGGACTTCGTCCTGCTTGTTCAAACCAGAAGAAACCCTTCTGCATCAGTCGCCGTGCACGGGCCAGAAGGTCGTGGTCGAATTTCGCCCGACCAGCCCGTTCATTCTGTCGCCGTTCATCGACCCACTCCCGGTCCCACAACCGTTTCCGCGAGTGGACGCGGCCACGTTCGACTCCTGGAGGCGCCTCGGCACCCAGCCAGGTCCGGCGCTCGGGCGTCAGGCGTCGGATGGCGATCCGCTGAGTACGCATTCGCTCTGGCCCTCCGATATCAAGTTCGCGGACGGCTCGACGCTGCCGGACCCGGTGATTTACTACGTTCCGCTGAAGCTCGGGGAGCATTCGTTCACCAGCTCGAAGGTGCAGCCGATCAATGCGCTGGGCCAGAACGTAATTCCGCCGGGATCGTCGGATTCGTTGCCGAGATTGTTGCCGCCATGTCGCATATGGGGCTTCAACGGCCAGTTTCCCGGACCGATGATCAACGCGCGGTACGGAGAACCGGTCATCGTCCGATTCCACAATCAGCTCCGCAAGATCGATCCGCAGGACTTCGGCTCTCCGCACGGAGAGTTCCTCACTCACCTCCACAACGGCCACACCGCGCCGGAAAGCGACGGGAATCCTCACTTCCGTCCCGAGGGGTTCAAGTCCGGTGAGTGGGTCGACAACCTGTATCTCAATTGGCCTCCCGAAGGGGACGACAGCGAGAAGCAGTCGACGTTGTGGTTCCACGATCACTTCGAAGGCTATACCGGCGCCAACGTCTACAAGGGACTGGTCGGTCTGTATCCGATCTACGACGAGGAGTTCGGTGCGGACAAGAATCTCACGCGTTCGGGAAAACCCACGATGGATCCCGGCGACGAAACGAGAGGCCTTCGTCTGCCCGGAGTACGCCGGAACAATCCGGACGGCACGTTCGCGGTCGACTACGACATCCCGCTCGCGATCCACGACCTCTCGCTGGACGACGGGGTGACGCCGCATCACGATTTTCACAACGGCTGCGGCGAAACCCGGCCGGACCTGTGGGGCCAGAAGTTTTTCAAGCACTACCCCAATCGAGGCTTCGTCGGCGACATCTTCACGGTCAACGGCAAGGCCTTTCCGGTCCTCAAGGTCAAGCGGCGCCGCTACCGCTTCCGGTTCCTGGACGCGTCGATCGCGCGCGCCTACAACTTCGTTCTGATGACGTCGCAGGACGGTCCCGTGGCCGCGCGCGGCACGCAGGGCCAATGGCTGCTTCCGGATGGCCAGCGGACTATGTCGTTCGTGCAGATCGCGAGCGAAGGGGGCCTGCTGCCGCAGCCACTGGTCCGGAATTCGATCGAGCTGTGGCCGTCACGCCGGAAGGAAGTCGTGCTCGACTTCACCGACCTTCCCGGCAAAGTCATCTACCTCGTGAACACGATGAAGATGGTCGACGGCCGGAAACCGGACAACACCGATCCCGCTTACAAAGTCCCGGTCCTGAAGATCGTGGTCGATTCCGGTCCGGCGGAGGCGGACGCAAGCGTTTCGTTCTTCTCGGCCGGGAGGTTCACGCCGAGGGCGCTGCGGCCGCTGCCCAAGATCAACCTGGCCGGCCTGCCGACGCGCACATTCGAGCTGCAGCGTGGCCTCGGCAACCTGACAAACCCGGATGCTGTCGAAGAGGAACTGGCGAAGGAATTCGAGTGGAGCGTCAACAATCGTCCGTTCCAGATCTGCACACCGCTGGCGACGACCCAAAGGGGGAGGCCGGAACTCTGGCGGGTGAAGAATGGCGGGGGCGGGTGGATCCACCCGATGCACTTCCATCAGGAAGAGCACCGGATCATCGAAAAGAACGGCGTTCGGTTCAATACCGTCACCCCGGTGGGGCCCGACGATGTGTTTGCGAAGGAGGACACGATTTCGCTCGGGCCCAACGAGGAGGTGCTGATCTACAGGAACTTCCGGACGTTCCCGGCCTTCCCGAATGTCGCGAATCGCAGCAGCGTGCCGTCGGCTAAATACGTCGCGCACTGCCACAACCTGGCGCACGAGGACCACTCGATGATGTTCGGCTGGCAGATCGTGGAGAAAACGACCTCGTAAGTTCGAGATCGGATGCGCGGACCGGATTGCGGGGCGATCCGCGGGTGACCTGAGATGAAAAAGGGCGTCTTCTGCGTGATGGTACTCGCCGCGTTCGGCGCCGGCTTTCTCGCTGGCGGAGGTTACAGGCAGCGAGGCGCTGGCGCCACGCCCGGCGCGCGGAAGATTCTGTATTACGTCGATCCCATGCATCCATCGTTCACGTCGGACAAGCCGGGGATCGCGCCCGACTGCGGGATGCGCCTCGAGCCGGTCTACGAGAACGACCACAAACAGAGGGCGAAGCTGGCGAAGCCCTCTTCAGCGGGCGTCACTGTCCACGTGACTCCTGAGAAACAACAACTCATCGGCGTGCGGGTGGCCGCGGTCGAACGGACCGCGGTCGCCGAGCCGCTGCGCGTCTATGGACGTGTCGTTCCCGACGAAACGCGCTCGTACAGGATCGACGTCGGGATCGATGGGTACATCCGCGAACTGGCGCCAGTCACCACCGGCAGCCAGGTCAGAAAGGACCAGTGGCTCGCGACGATTGCCGCTCCCGAGCTGCGCCCGGCAATTCAGGCCTACCTGGTCGCGCTCGAGATCGTGCAGCACTCGAAGCAAGCAGGAGCATCGCCGGGACAGATTGAAGTCGAGGCTGCCTCGCTTCAGCAAAGCGTCGACCGGCTGCTGACGTTTGGCGTCTCGCGCCTGCAGCTCGATGAAATCAGCCGCACGAGAGTAGTGCCATCGAATGTCAAGATCACTGCACCCGCGGACGGGTTCGTGCTGTCCCGGAGTGTCTCGGTCGGCCAGAAGTTCACGCGCGGCGACGAGCTTTACCGCATCGCCGATCTTCGTCGCGTCTGGATCCTGGCGAACGTGGTCGGCTCGGAAGCCGAGCGCGTGCCGCCGGGCACCACAGCCCGCGTAAGTGAACCAGGGCGGAAGACCTCGCTCGGCGCACGCGTCAGCACGACCGTCCTACCCGCCTTCGATTCCTTCAGCCAGGCCCTCCAGCTGAGACTCGAGGCGGACAATCCTGGCTACCGCCTGCGTCCCGACATGTTCGTCGACGTCGAGCTGCCAACCGGTCTGCCACCCGCGATTGCGGTGCCCTTGGATGCCATCATCGACTCCGGTCGTGAAACCATCGCCTTCGTGGATCGCGGCGAGGGGATGTTCGAGGCTCGCCCCGTTCGAACGGGCTGGCGGATCGGCGGACGCGTCGAGATCGTGGACGGCTTGCGCGAGGGAGAGCGGGTGGCCGTATCCGGAGCATTCCTGCTCGACTCTGAAAGCCGCATCAAGCGCGTCGACGTCGACCACGGAATCGAGCGGTGATCCGCCGCATCATCGACTGGTCGGCAGCGCATCGGCTGCTGGTGATCCTCGCATCGGCGGTTGCTGCAGCGGCGGGCTGGTGGTCGATGCGGCGCGTGCCACTCGACGCGCTGCCGGATCTCAGCGATACCCAGGTGATCGTGTACTCGCGCTGGGATCGCAGTCCCGAGCTGGTCGAAAATCAGGTCACCCACCCCATCGTCGCATCGCTCCTCGGCGCGCCGCGGGTGAAGGCGGTCCGCGGCGTCTCGGACTTCGGCTACTCGTTCGTCTA
The DNA here is from genome assembly GCA_963755695.1 of uncultured Acidobacteriota bacterium. Classification (GTDB taxonomy): domain Bacteria; phylum Acidobacteriota; class Vicinamibacteria; order Vicinamibacterales; family 2-12-FULL-66-21; genus QHWT01. Next base: position 27,255 of record CAVWLB010000009.1, read on the forward strand.
CGTAATCTTCGAAGAAGGTACCGACATCTACTGGGCGCGCTCGCGCACGCTGGAGTATTTGTCGCCTGCGCTATCACGACTGCCGCCAGGCGTCGCGACCGAGCTCGGGCCCGACGCAACCGGCCTGGGGTGGATCTTCCAATACGTGCTCGTCGACGACTCGGGGACGCAGAGTCTCGCCGACCTTCGTTCGCTTCAGGACTGGTATCTCCGCTATCACCTGAAGGCGGTGAGCGGCGTCGCGGACGTCGCGTCACTGGGCGGCTACATCCGTCAGTACCAGGTGAACGTCGACCCGAATCGCCTTCGCGCGCGTGGCCTGTCGATCGGGCAAGTGGTCGAAGCGGTGCGGAGCGGCAACGACGAAACGGCTGGACGGGTCATCGAGTCCGGCGGCGCCGAATACATGGTGCGGGCGCACGGCTACGTGCGATCCATTGGCGACATCGAGAACATCGTGGTGAGCCGCAGTGGTCCGGGACAGCCGGTCCGAGTCAAGGATATCGGCCGGGTGGAGCTTGGTCCGGACTTCCGCCGCGGCGTATCGGATCTGGACGGACGAGGCGAAGCGGTATCCGGCATCGTGATCATGCGCAACGGCGAGAACGCGTTGAACGTGATCGCACGCCTGAAGGAGAAGATGCGCGAGGTCGAGCGCGGGCTGCCGCGCGGCGTGCGCATGGTACCGGTTTACGACCGTTCGGAGCTGATTCAAAGATCCATCCACACGGTCAAGGCCACGCTGGTTGAAATCATGATCACCGTGGCGTTCGTCATCCTTCTGTTCCTGTGGCATGTGCCAAGCGCACTCATCCCGATCATCACTGTGCCGGTCGCCGTGCTGGTGTCGTTCATCCCGTTCAGGCTGCTGGGCATCAGCGCAAACATCATGTCGCTTGGAGGGATTGCGATCGCTGTTGGCGCGCTGGTCGATGCATCGATCGTTGTCGTGGAGCAGACGCACAAGAAGCTCGAACTGTGGCATCGATCGGAGCGCGACGCCCGACACCGCGAGGTGATCGTCGGCGCAATCAAAGAAGTCGGCCCGCCAGCCTTCTTTGCGCTGCTGGTCATTGCCGTGTCATTCCTGCCGGTGCTCACGCTCGAGGGGCCGGAGGGCCGGCTCTTCACGCCGCTGGCGTTCACGAAGAGCCTGTCGATGGTCGTCGGGGCCGGGCTCGCGATCACCCTCGATCCCGCCTTGCGGGTGCTGTTCACGGGTGCGAGAAGAATTCATCCCGAGGCCCGTCATCCGATCAGCCGCGCGCTGATGGCGGTTTACCGTCCGGTCGTCGCCTGGGCGCTGCGGCGACCGCGGATCCCGATCGCGATCGCATGCGGGATGCTGGTGGCAACGGTTCCTCTGTATGGACGGTTGGGTTCGGAGTTCATGCCGCCGCTCGACGAAGGCACGCTGCTCTACATGCCATCGACGCCACCGGGGATATCGATCGCCAACGCGCAGGCGCTGCTGCAGGTCACCGATCGGATCATCAAGCGCTTTCCCGAAGTCGATCGCGTGCTCGGCAAGGCCGGGCGCGCCGATACGCCAACCGATCCCGCCCCTTTGTCGATGCTCGAGACGGTCATTACTTTGAAGCCGACGTCGGAGTGGCCCCGGAAGAAAACGTGGTACTCGTCGTGGGCGCCTGAATGGGCCGCAGCTCTCCTCCGCCACATCACGCCGGACCACATTTCTCGAGACGAACTGGTCCGCCAGCTCGATGAGGCGCTCGAGATCCCCGGCTTATCGAACGCCTGGACGATGCCGGTCCAGGGTCGGATCGGGATGCTGACCACAGGGATTCGTACGCCGGTTGGTCTGAAGATTTCCGGCGCGGATCTGCGGACGATCGAAGAGATCGGCGGCCGCATCGAGATCCTGCTGGCGGGCGTGCCGGGCACGCGTGCGGTGTTTGCCGAACGCACGGCAAGCGGTCGCTTCATCGACATCGACTGGAACCGTGAGGAGCTCGCCCGCTACGGGCTGAGCGTTGCGGAAGCCGGGTCCGTGATCCAGAACGCGATCGGCGGCGAAAACGTCACGATGACCGTCGACGGACGCGCACGGTACCCGATCAACGTGCGGCTGATGCGCGATTTTCGCAGCGATGTCGGCGAGCTTGGACAGCTGCCGCTGACGTCAGGAAACGGTGAGCACCAGGTGCGTCTCGCGCAGGTGGCCACGATCAGGTCGGCGACGGGTCCCTCGATGGTGCGCAACGAGAATGGACTGCTGACCGGGTACGTGTATGTCGATCTCGACGGCCGCGACATCAACGGATACGTCGCCGAGGCCCGGCGACTGCTTGACGACAAACTTACGCTTCCCTCCGGTTACACGCTGGCGTGGAGCGGTCAGTACGTGGACACCCAAAGGGCGAGGGAACGTCTGATGTTCATCGTGCCGGTCACGCTGCTGCTGGTCGTCGGCCTGCTGTACGCGAACACGGGGTCGATGATGCGCACGTCGATCGTCCTGCTGGCGGTGCCGTTTTCGGCAATCGGCGCCATCTGGTTTCTGTATCTCCTCGGGTACAACATCAGCGTCGGCGTCTGGGTTGGACTCATCGCCCTCGTCGGCGTGGACGCCGAGACCGGCGTGTTCATGCTCCTCTATCTGGACCTCGCGTACGAACAGGCGAAGCGGGAAGGCCGGCTGGCCAGCCTCGCTGATCTGCGCGAGGCAATCATGCAGGGGGCGGTGACCCGCCTCCGTCCGAAGTTCATGACGGTTGCAACCATGTTCCTGGGTCTGCTGCCGATCATGTGGGCCAGCGGACCCGGGGCCGACGTCATGAAGCGCATCGCCGCCCCGCTCATTGGCGGGATCCTCACGTCGTTCTTGCTGGAACTGGTGATCTACCCACCGGTGTACCAGATGTGGAAGTGGCGCACCGAGGTGAGACAGCAGCACTGAAGTAGGCGCGATTCACGCCGATTCTCCTTGACTTTTCTCACTGATCACGCCTAGCTAAGCGAGTTCGTTTTTCGGCGAGATATTCCATCGAAAGTATAGGAGGAGGCTATGTCCTTCGGCAGAGGGTTCAAGGGAGTGCTGGGTGCTGCCCTTGTCGCCTTGGTGTTCTCGGGTCATCCCACGACCCTTGACGCACAAACCACGAGTGCATCCGTTTCTGGGTCGATCCAGGATTCACAGGGCGGGGTCCTGCCGGGCGTGACGGTCACGATGACCAGCCGCACGCAGGGCAACGTTCTCACGGCGGTTTCCGACGAGGGCGGTCGGTTCGTTTTTCCGATCGTTCGCCCAGACACCTATTCACTTCAGGTCGCGCTGCAGGGCTTTAAGACGCTCGAACGGACGAACCTGGTGGTGAACGCCAACGACAAGCTGGCGACCGGCGCGCTGACCCTGGAAGTGGGCGCGATGACCGAACAGGTCAGCGTCACGGGTCGAGTAACCGAGCTGCAGTCCGCGAGCGGCGAGCGCTCGTTTACGCTGGAGAGCGAAGCGCTGAAGAACATCGCCAACAACGGGCGTCAACTGTTCAACTTCGCCACCCTCGTGCCCGGCGCGCTCTCGACCGGCTCGAGCGGCAGCGAGGTTGGAGCCGCCGACGGGTTCACGGTCAATGGCCAGCGGCCCAACTCCAACAACGTCACGATCGACGGCGTAGCCAACATCGATACCGGCAACAACGGCGGCAACATGGCCACGACCAACATCGACTCCGTCTCCGAGTTCAAGGTTCTGACCAACTCTTACCAGGCAGAATACGGCCGCGCCGTTGGGGGCCAGGTACAGGTGGTGACCAAGAGCGGCACGCAGGCCTTCCACGGCTCGGGCTACTGGTACGGACGCCGGTCGGGGTGGGACGCCAATACCTGGTTGAACAAGCGGGTGACGCCGGCGATCGAACCGGCCAAGACCTCGCGCAACGATGGCGGCTACACGATCGGCGGCCCGGTCGCGTTCCCCGGGTTCAACATGGACAAGAAGAAGCTGTTCTTCTTCTGGAGCCAGGAGTGGCAGCGGCGCACGATCCCGGCGACGTTGCATCAGACGCGGGTCCCGACGGCGCTCGAACGGGCCGGCGACTTCTCGCAGAGCGTCGACAGCAGCGGCAATCCGTTCCCCTTCATTCGCGACTTCAGCACGGGCCTTCCCTGCGGCGCGGGCGACACGCGCGGCTGTTTCCAGGACGGCGGCGTGCTCGGGCGGATTCCGGCGAATCGGCTCTATGGCCCGGGCCTCGCCGCGCTCAGCATCTTCCCGACGGCGAACTTCTCGGGAGGCAGTGGCCTCAACTTCACGAGTCAGGATCCCGACAGCCCGAAGCGGCGGGAAGATCTGCTGCGGATGGACTTCCAGGCGACGAGCAACTGGCGCGTCACCGGCCGCTACATGAAGAACTCGGAAGACATCCTGCAGGCGTACGGGACGACCTGGGCCGGCAACGGCAGCGACCAGCTTCCGACACCCACGCTGTTCCTGCACCCCGGGTCCAACTACATGCTCTCGGCTACCGGCACGTTGAACAATTCGACGTCGGTTGAAGTGAGCTGGGGACGCGCGGGCAACTCGCTGAACTATCAACTGCAGCTCGAGCCGTTGTTCCGCTCGAACGCCGGGGTCTCCGGGCTGCCGCTGTTGTTCCCCGATGCGGTGCAATCGGACTACGTTCCCTAGTTCGTCTTCAACGGCGGCCGCACCGGCAACGCCGGGCAGTACCAGACGGATCGCGGGCCGTTCACCAACGAGAACATCACGCACGACGTCATCGCGAACATGACCAAGGTGTGGGGCTCGCACGCGTCGAAGGTGGGCTTCTATTTCCAGCACAGCTTCAAGCCGCAGAGCATCTTTGCCAGCTTCAACAGTCAGATCGACTTCACGGACAGCTCGAGCAACCCCTTCGATACGGGGTTCGCGTACGCGAATGCGGCCACCGGCGTGTTCAACCAGTACACGCAGGCCTCGAAGTACGCACTCCCCGAATGGCGATACAAGAACTGGGAGTGGTATGCGCAGGACAACTGGAAGCCGAGCAACCGGCTGACGCTCGACTACGGGGTCCGGTTCTACTACCTGTCCCCGCAGTGGGACACGACGCTGCAGGCGTCGAACTTCCTGCCCGACCAGTTCAACCCCAGCGCGGCCGCGCAGCTGTTCACCCCGGTGTGCATCGGCGCCTCTCCGTGCTCGGACGCCAACCGCCGGGGCATGGATCCCGCGCTGATTGCCGCAGGTGCCACACCGACGCTCGACAACACGGTCGACAGCCGGTTCGTCGGCCGGCTCACGCCCGGCTCGAATCAATTCAACGGTGCCTTCCAGGCGGGCGACGGCATCAACGACCAGCTCCAGGATGGCAATGCCTTCCGGATCTCGCCACGGATCGGCGTGGTCTACGATCTGACGGGGCGAGGCGACACCATCGTGCGCGGCGGGTTCGGGATCTTCTATGACCGGCCGCAAGGCAACATGGTCTTCGACATGATCTCGAATGCGCCGGGGGTGCTGAACTCCACGCTGACCTGGGGCCAGCTCCAGACGCTGACCGCGGCGGGCGGCGATCCCAATCCCACCCTGTCGCTCAATCCGACCGCGTTCGACTTCAAGCCGCCGCGCGTCAATCAGTGGAACGTGGGCATCCAGCACAAGGCGTGGAAGGAAGTGATCCTCGACGTCGCCTACGTGGGCTCCAAGTCGAGCGACCTGCTGCGGCAGGTGCAGATCAATGCGGTCCCGTTTGGGGCGACGTTCCAGCCCCAGAACCAGGATCCGACCCGTGCCCCCGCGGCGCAGCTGGGGTCCTCGGCCCTGCCGAACGACTTCCTGCGCCCGTTCCAAGGCTACGGGAACATCCGGATGTGGGACTACAGCGGCTACGCGAACTATCACGCGCTGCAGACCTCGGCGACCCGCCGGTTCGACCGCGGGTTCATGTTCTCGGCGTTCTACGTCTGGAGCAAGGCGCTCGGCATCAACAGCAACGACTTCGCGGCGGGCGTCCCGAATCTGAGCAAGGAAGAAACCCGACGCCTCGACTACTCGTTGCTGGACTACGATCGGCCGCACAACTTCGTGCTCAACGCGATCTACCAGACGCCCAACGTGACGAGCAGCAAAGTGCTCGGCTTGCTGACGAACGAATGGCAGATCTCCGGCGTGTATCGATGGACGAGCGGGCAGCCGTATACCGTCGGTTTCTCGATTCCCGACATCGGGGCCCAGAATCTCACCGGCACGGACGGCAATCCGAATGCGCGCATCGTGCTGACCTGCAATCCGGGTCGCGGCTGGAGCGGCGATCCGTACAATCAGCTCGACACGTCGTGCTTCGCCCCGCCCCAGCCGCGCAGCGACGGCGCCGAGTCGGCGCGGTTCTTCGTGCGCAACCCGCCGATCAATAACGTTGATCTGTCCTTGTCCAAGAATTTCGCGGTGGTCAAGACAGTCAAGTTCGAGTTCCGCGTCGACATGTTCAACGCGCTGAACCACACGCAGTTCACCGGCGTCAACTCGACGGCGAACTTCGCCAGCCTGACGGATCGGACGATCACCAACCTGCCGTTCGACGCGAGCGGCAAGCTGGCGCAGCCGAACGGATTCGGGACCATCAACGGCGTCGCGCCGCCGCGCACGCTGCAGCTCGTCACCCGCGTGACCTTCTAACGGCGAGCCAGCATCGCGAAGGCGCGAACTGTCTTCGCAAGTGAAACGGGCGTCCGGCTGGAACCGGACGCCCGTTTTTCATTTCTGCCGACAATTCAGGCGGACATGACATCGCCACGGATTCAAGAATAGGATTCTCACATGCGCTCACCTGCTCGAATCGCGGCCATCGTCTCGATCGGTCTGTCCCTCGCGGCTGCGAGCGGTCTGGCTCCGCACGGCGTGACGGCGCCCGCAACTCCCTCTGACGCGACGGCGCGCATTGTGGAATCGGCGCAGGCGCTCCTGAAGACGCTCGACGAGGCCGGTCGAACGAAGATCCAGTTCCCGTTCGAGGGACCGCAGAAGACGCGATGGTCCAACCTTCCGACTGGCATCTTTCAGCGCGAGGGTTTGCGTATCGGAGATCTGGCCCAGCCCCAGCGGGCCGCGGTCATGAATCTGCTCTCGACCGCGCTCAGTCAGGATGGTTATCGGAAGGTCATCGAGATCATACGCGGTGACGAAGTGCTTCGAACCGGCGGCGGAGGCCGCGGGGGTGGCGCCGTCAAGTTCGGCGAGGGGGAGTATTACCTTGCCTTCGTCGGGACGCCATCGGCAACGGCACCGTGGATGTTGCAGTTTGGCGGTCACCACCTGGCGATCAATCTGACCATGGCAGGAGCCGAGGCCAGCATGGCACCCAGCCTGCCTGCCGCTCAGCCCGCGAGCTATACCTTCGAAGGCCGGACAATCCGTCCGCTGGGCAACGAGAACGACAAAGCCTTCGCGTTGATCAGCGCGTTGGACGACGGCCAGCGGAGTCAGGCGGTCCTGGGCTACCGCGTGTCGGACCTGGTGCTCGGGCCGGGTAAGGATGGACAAACAATTCAGCCGGAGGGGATACGTGGGTCGGCGCTCTCGGCGGCACAACAGTCGATGCTGCTGGATCTGGTGCGGGAGTGGGCCGGCATCATGAACGACGCGTTTGCCGAACCTCGGATGGCAGAGATCCGGAGCAATCTCCAGCAGACCTACTTCGCGTGGAGCGGTCCGACGACCAACGGAAGCGCCGCCTACTTCCGAGTCCAGGGACCGACCCTGGTCATCGAGTACGCGCCCCAGAGCAGCGTCGATCACATCCACACCATTTATCGCGACCCAACCAATGACTACGGTGCCAAGTTCGCGCGCAAGTAGCCGCGCCGCCTGTGCGCTGGCGTTGATGATGGCTATCGTCGGCAGGGCCGAGGTGTCGGGGCATCGGCTGGATGAGTACCTTCAGGCTGCCCGCCTCGCGATCGGGCCGGATCGCGTGGAGATCGAACTGGACCTGACGCCCGGGATCGCCCTGGCAGACGGGATCGTCAGAGACATCGATCGCAATCGCGACGGATCTGTGTCCCCGGACGAGCAGCGCGCCTATGGAAGCCTGGTGCTCAGCGCGCTGGATCTCGAAGCTGACGGCAAACCGCTAGCGGTGCAGTTGCGTGTCTCGGACTTTCCTGACGTCGATGCCATGCGGCGTGGTGAGGGAACAATCCGGCTTCAAACCGCAGCGACGCTTCCTCGCCTGTCGGTTGGCGCGCATGAGTTGTCGTTCCGGAACCGACATGCCCCCGATCGGAGCGTCTATCTGGCGAACGCCTTGGTCCCCGAGAGCGACCAGGTCGAGGTCACGGCGCAGCGGCGCGACGGCGATCAGCGTGAGTTGATCATCGATTACGTCGTGCGCGCCGCACCGGCGACCTCCCGTACGCTGTGGCTGCTGGGCAGCATCGTGCTTGCCGCGGCAGCGGCGCTATCGGCGCGACTGAGGCCACCATCACGATCCGTCCGGTGAAGTCATTCGCCACAGCAAGGCCACAGAGTGAAGTCATTCGTCAACAGCAAGGCCACAGAGCAACACGGAAGAACACAGAGAACCATTCAAAAACACAATGCGTTATCTGTGTTCTTCAGTGTCTCTTCAGTGTTGTTCTGTGGCTTCCTAGATTCAGTGTTGTTCTGTGGCTTCCTATTACGTGCGGACTTTCACCTTCACATTGTTCAGGCGGACCGGCTCGCTCGCATAGTTTTCCAGCTCGACCTGGTTCTTCTCCTTGTCGAAGTCAATCTTCGTCGCGACCGCCATCTTCCCCTGACCTTCGCCATTCTTGTCGACCCGAATTTCGAACAACGTGAACGGATAGTCGATCGTGCGCGGCTGTTCGCGCGCCTCCGCAAAGCCGATGTAGCGATCGGTGGCGATGACGATCTTCCGGCCCCCTTCGGGAAGTGCGGTTTGCCACGTGTAGTGCAGGTCGTAGCCCAGACGCAGCTGGTGCGGATCAGGGCCTCGGAGTCCGGGAATGCTGAACCGGCCGTGTGAGGGCGTCTTCTGCAGCTCCTTCAACAGCGCGTCGGCATTTTTCTCGATCATCGTCTCGATCAGGTGTTTCCGCTCTTCGGGGGAGGACCAGCTGTCAATCCTGATTTGAACCGTTGTGGACCCTCCAGTTCCGATGTTGCTCATATTCACGGCGAACGCCGTGATGTCGAGCTTTTCCTGATTGGTCTGAGCGCCAGCTGCCGAATACGCCAGGGTTGCCGCGACCAGGATCATCAGGCGCCAAAGTATTCTGTTCGTCATCGTGCTCCTCGCGGTTGTGCATTGCGCTAGTTAGACGACCGCCCGACACGTCGGTGTTGACCGCGATATTACAATGACGTCCCGTCGACATCTCGTGCGAATGCTGGAGAACCTCACATGCCGTTTAGAACAGTTGCCCTCAGCCTGACCATGCTCGTCGCCACCGTCGCGGCGACCACCGTCCGCCGTCCTGCCGCGGCCCCCGTCAGTCTCGTGCTCGGGGTCGACCGCCCCGGCGCCAGCATCGCAAAGACGATGGTGGGGTTGTTCTTCGAGGACATCAACTTTGCGGCTGACGGAGGGCTGTATCCAGAGCGGGTAAAGAACCGGTCCTTCGAGTTTCCCGACCCGCTCATGGGCTGGAAGCGCGCGACGCCTGCCGCGGGCACGTTCACGGTGCGGACGGACGCGCCCGTGAGCCCGAAGAACTCGCATTACCTGCGGCTCGAGGGCACTGACCCAGCGCAGCCGTTCGGGGTCATGAACGACGGCTTCCGCGGCGTCGGCGTCGAGGCCGGAAAGTCCTACGTGTTCTCGGTCGTGGCGCGCCGCGTCGGCAATGGTCCCGCGGCGCTGCGCGTTGAAGTCGGCGGCGCCCTGGGAGCGGTGTATGGAACCGCGCGCGTCGATGGGATTGGCCCGACGTGGGAGCGGCACTCGGTGACGTTCGTGCCGAAAGAGACGCAGCAGTCGGGGCGTCTTGCCGTGTTCCTCGATGGCCCCGGCGCCATGGATGTGGACCTCGTGTCGCTCTTCCCGGCGGAGACGTACAAGAATCGGCCAGGCGGACTGCGCAAGGACCTCGGAGAAATGCTCGAGGCCCTTCATCCCGGGTTCCTTCGTTTCCCGGGCGGATGCATCGTCGAGGGGCGTTACCTCGAATACCGCTATCAGTGGAAGAAGACGATTGGCGACCCCTCTGATCGCACCCTGCTCATCAACCGCTGGAACGACGAGTTCCCGCACAAGCCGGCGCCCGATTATTACCAGTCGTTCGGCCTGGGCTTCTTCGAGTACTTCCAGCTGGCGGAGGACATCGGTGCCGAACCGCTGCCGATCCTGAACTGCGGGATGGCCTGCCAGTTCAATTCGGGCGAGCTCGCGCCGCTGGAAAGGCTCGACCAGTACCTCCAGGACGCAGTCGATCTGATCGAGTTCGCCAACGGCCCGGTCACGTCCACCTGGGGCAAGCGGCGCGCCGACCTCGGGCATCCTGCGCCGTTCGGCATGAAGCTGCTCGGCGTCGGCAACGAGCAGTGGGGACCGGATTATCTGCCGCGCTTCGCGGCGTTCCAGAAGACGCTGAAAGCGAAGTATCCGGAAGTGCAGCTGGTGGCAAGCGCCGATCCGTTCACGGACCGCCCGGCAGCCAAGGAGCAATCGGCGGCGCTCCGCAAGATGGACGCCGACCTCATCGACGAGCATTTTTATCGCACGCCGGACTGGTTCTTCGCGCACGCCTCGCAGTACGACGGCTATCCGCGGAGCGGCTCGAAGATTTTCGTCGGCGAGTATGCGGCGCACACGACGCCGGTCGGCAGCGGCGAAAGCCGCAACGTGTGGCAGGCCGCGCTGGCGGAAGCGGCGTTCCTGACCGGCCTCGAGCGGAACGCGGACGTCGTCCGCATGTCAGCGTATGCGCCGCTTTTCGCGCACACCGACGCGTGGCAGTGGAGGCCGAACCTGATCTGGTTCGACAACCTCCGATCGTTCGCGACCCCGAACTACTACGTGCAGCAGCTGTTCGCGACGAACCTCGGCGAGACGGTCCTGCCGATTACACGCGATGGGAAGCCGGTGGAGGGACAGGACGGGCTATTCGCAAGCGCCGCGCTCATCGGAGGCGGTCGTGGGTTCCTGCTGAAGCTGGTGAACTCGACGTCCTCGCCGATGCCGGTGCGCATCGAAGTTCCCGGAGCGGGACAGGCTACCGGCGAGGCGGTGTTCATCGCTGCGGACCCGATGGCCGAGAATAGTCTCGCGGCTCCTGACCGCGTGAAGCCGGCGCGGGAGCCGGTCCAGTTGAAGGAAGGTGTTATCGAGCGGACCTTGCCGGCGTACTCGGTGACCGTTCTGCGTCCGGCGCGATGAAGGGCGGCGCCCGAGCTTCCTCGTCGGAGCTTGGAACCGGCGCGACCAATCTCGAGTGAGAAGCCAGATCTCATTGCACTGTCCTGTCGTCCGCTTCGCTCGAAGCGGGCGGCGAGAATCGCTTGGCGAGGGCTGCAACGGTCGTGACCAGCACCGCGGATCAGCGACGCGACGTCAATCTTCTGGCTCAACACAGCACACGCTTTGCATGCTCGAGCCACATGGCGAAATATGGAAAAGCGGCTGGCAGACGGGTGAAGTCAGCCATGCACCGCAAGAAGAAAGGTACGCTCAAGAGTGGGTCGGGCCGGAAAGTGAAGAGCCGCAAGCAGGCGATCGCGATCGGCCTCAGCGAAGCGCGGAAGAAGGGCGCCAAGGTTCCGAGGAAAAAGAGCAGCAGGAAACGCAAGGGCGGTCGAAAGAAGAGCTCGTAGTTCGAAGTTCGTCCGTCCATCAAGAGGGCCACCCGCTCGGGCAGTCCGCCAGCGATCCCGTCGTGTGTATCCGTTACGATGGAGCATGACGTTCAGTGTGACACCCTTTCAAGATCGATCTGCTCGATTGAATTCAAACAGTTCATGATCTGAGGACTTCACTCCTTGCCACTGCTTGAGAAGGAGGCGGGCCGCCAACGAGCCGAACGTCATCCCATTGCCGCCGTACCCAAGCGCGAACCAGTGACCAGGATAGCGTTGATGCGGACCGATGTAAGGAAGGCTGTCTGGCGTCGTGGCGAAAAGGCCTTCCCAGGCGATAGGAGTTTCCAGCGTCGCGAACGCAGGCAACAGCGCTTCGAAATACTCGCGCAACTCACGTATCGCCATCCTGAATTGGATATCGCGTCTTTGACCCACGCGTAGGCGCCGATCCGCGCCGCCCAGCAGGAGCCGATGATCGTGTGTCCATCGCGCGTAGTGGTATGGACGCTCGGTATCCCAGACCATGACGTCCGAGAGACCGAGCTCCACCCGCTCTGAAGCGTTCATCGGCTCCGTACCCACCACGTAGGTTCGATACATTCGAAATCGCCCAGCCAGCGGCCGGAAATGCGAGGTGGCATATCCCGTGGCGATCACGACGCGCCTCGCGTCGATGTTGCCATCGCGCGTCTTGATCCGCACGCGGTCGCGGCTCGAATCGATACGCGTGACCGGCGTTCGCTCGAAGACTTGCGCGCCTGACGCGGACGCTGCCCGCAGAACGCCAATGCAGGCTCGATACGGATTGAACTGGGCGCTCCCACGCGTTTGAATGGCGCCTCGGCCCGGAATTCCGGTCATCCGCCTGAGCTCGCCAGGGGTCAGCCACCGTCCTTCGAACCCGGCCTGTGCGCGACGCACGAACTCGCGATGAAGTCGCTCCACAGTCTCGGGTCTTGTCGCGTAGTAGACCGAATCGCGCTTCTTCAGATCACACCCGATGCGAAGCCGGTTCAGCAGCCCAATCAAGTCGTGAACCGCCTGATGACTCAACTGCCACAGTCGTCGACTTTTCCGACGGCCGTAGCGCTGTTCGAGCTCTACAAGACCCAGATCGGGTTCCTGCAAGAGGAGCGCGGAACTGGCGGCGGTGCTGCCCCTACCGACCAGCGCCCCTTCCAACACCGCAACGGGAACCCCTGCAGCGGCGAACGCCTGCGCCAGCAACGCGCCGGTCATGCCTCCACCGACAATGGCGACCTCGGTTTGGCGATTTCCAGCGAGGGAGGGATACCTCTGCTCGAGTCGCGCCGCATGGGCAAGCCAAACCGGTCGCCCGACCCGAATCCCCCGTCGTACTCCGCTTGTCATGGCCAGCCACTTGCTTCCCCACATCACGTGGCGAAACATACCTCGACCTATGCCGAAACCTTGCCGTACTGGAGCGACTCAGCTTCGATTCCGACGTTCAAGAAGAACGAACAGGCCGTCGACGTCGATGTCGTCGTGGTCGGGGCGGGAATCACCGGCCTGACGACCGCGTATCAACTCGTCAGGAGTGGCCGTTCAGTGGCTGTGCTCGAGCGCTCTCGCTGCGCCGAGATCGATACGGGTCATACCAGCGCCCATCTGACGATGGTCACCGACGCGCGGCTGAGCGAACTGGCGCAACGGTTCGGAAAGACCCATGCACAGGCGGTCTGGGATGCCGGACTCGCCGCCATCGCCGGGATCGAGACCATCGTTCGCGATGAACAGATCGACTGTGCGTTCGAGCGGGTGGATGGCTATCTTCACACCCCGGACGGCCAGCGCCAGGACCAGATCGACGAGCTGCGCACGGAGGCTGGGTTGGCGCAGGAACTGGGGTTTGACGCGACTTTCGTCGACGAGGTTCCGTTCATCGGCGGCCCCGGCATCCGGTTCGACAATCAGGCACGCTTTCATCCCCGCAAGTACCTCTCCGGCCTCGCCAAGCGATACGCGCGAACGGCGGAGAGATCTACGAGCACAGCTCCGCGGACGAATTTGCCGCGGAGCCGCCGCGAGTCAAGGCCAACGAGCATTGGCTGTCCGGCAAAGACATCGTGATTGCGACGCACAATCCGCTCGTCGGCATCGCCAGCCTGGCGAGCGCGACGCTCTTTCAGACCAAGCTCGCGCTCTACACGAGCTATGTGGTCGCCGGTCGGGCCCCTGTTGGAAGCGTGCCGGACGCGCTCTTCTGGGACACCGCCGATCCGTACCACTACTTGAGAATTGAACGCCATCGCGACCACGACCTGGTGATCTTTGGCGGTGAGGATCACAAGACCGGCCAGGCGGCGGATACGAGAGCCTGCTACGAGCGGCTCGAGCAGAAACTTTCGTCGAGGCTGCCCGACATCTCGTTCACGCACCGATGGTCGGGACAGGTGATCGAGACACCCGACGGGCTCCCTTATATCGGGCAGGTCACCGACCACCAGTATGCAGCGACCGGCTTTTCCGGCAACGGCCTGACGTTCGGCACACTGTCGGCCATCATGATGTCGGACGCCATCTGCGGACGCGCGAACCCGTGGTCGGATTTGTTCGATCCGAAACGCCTCGCGATCGGTCGCGGCTGGTGGGACTACGCGAAGGAGAACGCCGACTATCCGTACTACATGGTCCGCGATCGATTCGCCGGCGCCGAAGGTCGCTCTCTGCGATCGGTGAAGCGCGGTGAAGGACGGATCATCGAACATCAAGGCAAGACTGTCGCCGCTTACCGAAACCCCAGCGGTACGCTGACGCTGCGTTCGGCGACCTGCACCCACATGGGTTGTCGCGTGGCCTGGAATGATGCGGAGCACACCTGGGATTGTCCGTGCCACGGCTCGCGCTTCACACCGGAAGGCAACGTCATATCCGGGCCTGCCGAAGCGCCGCTTGCGGCAGTGCCGCAATCCTAGCGTCGACGAGAGAAACTCAGGGCTCGCCGCATGTGCTGCGGCGAGCCCCACAACTCGGCATCTATTTCCTATTTCCGCGTTCTTGGACCGCCGGCAATCGCCGGCTCTTCATGGGCGGCACTCGCCGCCTGCTGATTGATTCCACCCTCAGCCAGGGCGGACAGTTTCTTGTCGGCTGCCTTCTCTTCGTTGAGATTCTGTCGCAGCAGTGTCGCGGCCTGTTTGTGACCCATCGCCTCGGCCCAGGCGATGACTGTCCCGTACGCGCCGATTTCGTAGTGCTCGGCCCGCTGCCCGGCAGCGATCAGACAGGCATCCATCGTGAGCTCATCGAAGTCCTCGTCCATGATCGACTTGCCTTCCTCGATGATCCCGGCGATGCCGTCGCAATGTTTGCCGCGCGCCTTTTCATCCAGAGTCTCGAACACCTGCTCCAGGCGCTCGACATGACCTCGCGTCTCTTCCAAGTGCGACTCGAATGCCTCGCGCAACTTGGGTGAGGTCGCCGTCTTCGCCAGTTTGGGCAAGGCCTTGGTCAATTGTTTTTCCGCGTCGTACAGATCGCGGAGTTCATCTACAAAAGCATCGTGGAGCGTTCCGGTCTCAGCCATGCGTGATTCTCCTTTTACCTCCACGTTTGCAAGATGGTCGCCGACTGGTGAGCGATCAGCCAGAGAGATCTCCCCATTCGGAGGCCATCGTCAGCTTCGAGTTGTGTCGACGTACAAACAAGTATGGATTGGATCGATTCGAGCAGGTGGGGCCGAACGGCTGGTCTTGCGATTAACGGCTGGCCTGAACGCTCCTGGCGACTGGCTTGCTTTTCGAGGTCGTGTGAGATCAGGTCTCGCTGTCACCCAGTCGGTTCTCTCCCCTGCCGGGATCCAAGCCTCATCAATTCATCATCTGTGGTCGCTGATCCTGTGGGTCAGCGTGGCGGTATTCACTGTCGTGCTCGCCGGTGTGTGCGTCGCAGTGGTCCGTGGGACGCGCAATGGTTCGCCAGAAGATCGACAACCGCCGTCGGAGACGGTGCTGTCTCGCAGCGTTGGCGGGGCAGTGGCGTTGACTGTCCTCATCTTGATCGGATTGTTGTCCGCAAGTATCTGGACCCAACGCAAGGTTGAATCGCTCCACGCCTCGAGTGCCGTCAGCATCGAGATCACCGGGCATCAGTGGTGGTGGGAGATTCAGTACAAAGACGCCGTTCCGAATCGACAGGTGGTGACGGCAAATGAACTTCACATCCCCGTCAACCGGCCGGTGGTGCTGAAGGTCACATCCCGGGACGTTATCCACAGTTTCTGGGTTCCGAATCTTCAAGGAAAGCGTGATCTGATTCCGGGTTACACCACGGCGCTCTGGCTGCAGGCCGATCGTCCAGGTGTCTTCCGGGGCCAATGCGCGGAGTTCTGCGGAATGCAGCACGCTCACATGGCCCTCGACGTCGTCGCCGAGCCCGACAGCGATTTCCAAGGATGGCTCGCGGAAATGCGACAGCCGGCACGTGAGCCCCCAGACTCAACCGCGCGCAAGGGGCGTGACGTCTTCATGCAGGCCCGATGCGCCGGATGTCATACCATTCGCGGTTCCGATGCCGCCGGTCAGATCGCGCCCGATCTTACCCATATCGGGACGCGCAGCACGCTCGGCGCCGGTACGCTGCCCAACACTCCCGAACACCTGGAGGAATGGATTCGCGACCCGCAGCGGGTGAAGCCCGGCAATCAGATGCCGCCTCATCCTCTCGACGCCGAGGATCTCCAGGCGCTGGTCATGTACCTGGAGACCCTCCGATGATGCCGCAGCAGGATCCTGCAATCGATGGGAACCTTCAACTCCTGGAACGGACCTGGGCAGAGCCGCGAGGTCTCTACGGCTGGTTGACCCACGTCGATCACAAGTCGATCGGTCGCCGCTATCTGGTCACCGCCTTTGGTTTTTTTCTCATCGGCGGCCTCCTCGCAGCACTGATGCGGCTCCAGCTGTCGAGGCCTGATAACAGTTTTCTCGGCCCGGACCTGTACAACCAGATCTTCAGCACTCACGGCACCACGATGATGTTTCTCTTCGCGGTGCCGGTGATGCAGGGGCTCGGCATCTATTTCGTGCCGCTCATGGTGGGCGCGCGCAGCATCGCCTTTCCCCGGCTGGTCGCGTTCAGCTACTGGATGCTGCTGTTCGGCGGCCTCTTTCTCTTCGTCTCGTTCCTGCTCAATGCAGGGCCCGACGTCGGCTGGTTCTCCTATCCGCCGCTCGCGGAAGCGCTCTATACCCCGAGCAAGCGCGCCGACGTGTGGGCTCAGCTGATCACGTTCACTGAAGTCGCCTCACTGGCGGTCGCGGTGTCGCTGATTACAACGGCGCTGAAGTTCCGGACGCCGGGAATGACGCTGAACCGGATGCCGATCTTCGTGTGGGCGCAGGTCATCACGTCGTTCATGGTGCTGTTCGCAATGCCCGCGGTGATGGTGGCGAGCACGTCGCTCATCCTCGATCGGCTGGTCGGGACGCACTTCTTCGACGTGGAACACGGGGGAGACGCGCTGTTGTGGCAGCACCTGTTCTGGTTCTTCGGCCATCCCGAGGTCTACATCATCTTCATTCCGGCAACCGGCCTGGTCTCGACCATCATCGCCACGTTCTCGCGACGACATCTCTTCGGGTATCTGGCGGTTGTCCTCTCGCTGGTCTCGACCGCGTTCATGGGCTTCGGCCTCTGGGTCCACCACATGTTCGCCACGGGTCTGCCCCAGCTCGGCGCGAGCTTCTTCACCGCCGCCAGCATCATCATTGCGATTCCGACCGGCACGCAGATCTTCTGCTGGATCGCCACGATGTGGTCGGGACGAATTGCGGTGAAGACTCCGATGCTCTGGATCCTCGGCTTCTTCGCCATCTTCATTGCCGGCGGACTCACCGGCGTGATGCTCGCGGCCGTTCCGCTCAACATCCAGGTGCACGACACCTTCTTCGTCGTCGCGCACTTCCACTACGTATTGATCGGCGGCGCCGTGTTTCCGCTGTTCGCGGCGTTCTACTACTGGTATCCGAAAATCACCGGCCGGCTTCTGAGCGAGCGCCTGGGAGCCTGGGTCTTCGGACTGTTCTTCGTCGGTTTCAATCTCACGTTCTTTCCAATGCACATCCTCGGGCTGCACGGGATGCCCCGGCGCGTTTACACCTATCCAGCGGCCCTGGGCTGGGGCGCGCTGAATCTGCTGGCGAGCGCCGGCGCAGCCTTGATGGCGTGCGCCGTGGTGCTCTTCCTGGTCGACGCGGTTCGCGCGCTCCTGTCCGGCGCGACCGCCACCGACAATCCCTGGAACGCCGGCACGCTCGAGTGGGCCACAGCGTCGCCACCCCCGAACAGCAACTTCCTGCGGCAGCCAACCGTTGCCGGGCGCGAACCGCTCTGGGACAATCCGCCCGATCAACCGGTCATCGTCGGACTGCGCGACGACGCGCGCGACGTGCTCGTCACGCATGTCCTGGATGCCGAGCCCGACCACCGACTGCTGCTTCCCAGCGCCATCGATCTGGCCGCTTCCTCACCGCGATTGCGACCACGATCCTGTTCATCTGGTCGATCTTCACACCCTGGGGCGTCGTATACGGTGCGATCCCGCTGTTCCTGACGATGGTCGGGTGGTTCTGGCCCAAGAGTCCGCGACGAAGGTGGCACGCAACTCTGGCCCTTCACCCAGCGCACGCTGCCGCGGCCTGACGAGGCCCCGGCCGCCGGAGGCGCGATATGAGCGAGCTGCGCACGCTCGATGTGAGCGCGCTGCCGCCGGGGGCGTTCGGCTCGAGAGCAGTGACCTTCTGGGGAACGCTGGGCATCGTGATCATCGAAGAGCACGGTGTTCGCACTGGCGATCGCCGCGTACTTCTACCTGGTTACGCGCTCGCCCGCGTGGCCTCCACATGGCGTCGCGGCGCCAGATCTGCTCTGGGGCACGGTCAATACGCTGGTGCTCCTTGGCGAGCCTGATCCCCAACGAACTGGCACGGCGGGCAGGCGAGCGCGTCGATCTTCGTGGCGTGCGGATCTGGATGGTGGTGTGCCTGGCGTTTGCCGCTGGCATTCAACGTCGTTCGCGGTCTACGAGTTCGCTCACCTCAACGTGACCTGGGACCGCGACGCCTACGGCTCGATCGTCTGGCTGCTGCTCGGTCTCCACACGACGCACATCATCACCGACTTCCTCGACAGCAGCGTGCTGACGGCGCTGATGTTCGTCGGGCCGGTTGAAGAGCACCGGTTCGTGGACGTCGAGGAGAACGCCGTCTACTGGTATTTCGTCGTGCTCGCGTGGCTGCCGATCTACGGAGTGATCTATTGGGCGCCGAGACTCGTATAGACGCCGCCGATATCCGATGGCTGTCGCCGCTGGCTCTCTGGACGGGCATTCTCGCCGGACCGGTTGCGTGGGCCCTCGATCTGTCCGTGAGCTATGCCCTCGTGAAATGGGTCTGCGTCTCGCAGCGGGGTGCCGTGCTGCACGCCATCACTCTGACTGCGTTGGCGATCGTGTGCGGCGGAGCGGTGGTGTCCTGGATCGCTCTCCAGCGCACCGCCGACGACGTGCCGACCGATGGCGGCCGCCCGCGGCAGCGCGCGCGCTTCATGGCGATTCTTGGCCTGTCGGCGTGCGCGCTGTTCGCGCTGCAGATCATCGCGGGCGCGATCCCGCATTGGATGCTCGATGCTTGTCAGTAGCCTCGCTATCGTGCTCGCCCTTTACGCCGCCGGCCTCGCGCGCGTCTGGCGCAGCGCGGGTTACGGTCGGGGCATTCGTGCCTTCGAGGCGCTCGCGTTCGGATCCGGCTGGCTCGCAATCGTGGTCGCACTCTCGCCGCCCCTCGACGAATGGAGCGAGCAGTGGCTGGTCGCACACATGGTGCAGCACGAGCTGTTGATGGTCGTCGCGGCGCCGCTGATCGCGCTGGGCGCTCCGCTGGTGGGATTTCTCTGGGCAATGCCCGGTGGCCCGCGCCGCAGGTTAATCGAGTCCGTCCGCCGCCGCCCGGTGACCACCGTCTGGGGTGCGCTGACGTCGCCGGCGTGCACGTTCTTCCTCTACGGCCTCGCGCTTTGGGCCTGGCACATACCGGCTCTCTACGACTACGCCCTGGAGCACGAGGCCATGCACATCGTTCAGCACCTCTGTTTCTTCGGCACCGCTGCGCTCTTCTGGTGGGGCATCACGCACGGCCGCTACGGGCGGGCCGGCTACGGCGCTGCCGTCGTGTACGTGTTCGCCACCGCAGTTCACGGTGGCATTCTCGGAGCGCTGCTCACCGTCTCGCCACGCGTCTGGTACATCCCCTACGTCGCGCACCATCCTCCTGGTCTCACGCCGCTCGAAGATCAACAGCTCGCCGGTCTGCTGATGTGGGTACCGGCGGGCCTGACGTTCGTTGCCGCCGGGCTGTTCCTGTTCGCGGCATGGCTGCGTCACGTCGGATCGGCTGTCGCGTTTCAAGGTCTGGGGCCGCGCTGAGGCCCACACGAATACGATGATCACTTCCCTTACGTCCGGACGCCTCGCTCTCGTGCTCGTGACTGGACTCCTGGTCACCGCATGCCAGCACCAGTCAAACGGCCACGGAGGCGGCACTGGCCCACAGGGCACCGTTCCTGGGGCTCCACCGACGATGCAGCTCGTGTCCGAGGTGTCGGGCGGCGAGTGGCGCATGCCGGCCGGCGATTACGGCAATCTTCGTTACAGCACCCTGGATACGATCAAGACCACGAACGTCATGAACCTCCACGTCGTAACCACGTTCTCTACCGGAGTGGCACGTGGGCACGAAGGTCAGCCGCTGGTCTTCGGTAACACCATGTACGTGGTCACGCCTTTTCCGAACAACCTGATTGCGGTTGACCTGACCAAGCCGGGCGGCGCCGTGAAGTGGATTTACGAGCCGCACCCGGATCCGCGCTCGGTCGGCATCGCCTGCTGTGACGTGGTCAATCGCGGAGCGTCGTATGCCGATGGAAAGATCATCTACAGCCTGCTCGATGCGACGGTGGTGGCGGTCGACAGCGAAACCGGCAAGGAAGCGTGGCGCACCAGAGTCGGCGACATCAGTAAAGGTGAGACGTTCACGGCCGCCCCGATCGTGGTGAAGGACCACGTCATCGTGGGTAACTCGGGCGGCGAGTTGGGCGTGCGCGGCTATGTTGCTTGTCTCGATCTCCACAGCGGCAAGGAGCTGTGGCGCGCTTTCAACACCGGCCCGGACAGCGACGTGAAGATCGGGCCGAATTTCCATGCGTTCTACTCAAAGGACCAGGGGAAGGAACTTGGTGTCACGTCATGGCCGTCCGAACAATGGAAGCTGGGGGGCTCGACCGTCTGGGGTTGGATCTCATACGACCCGGAGACCAATCTCTTCTTCTATGGCACCGGCAACCCTGGCGTCTGGAATCCGGATCTGCGTCCCGGCGATAACAAGTGGTCGTCGACGATCTTCGCGCGCGACGCGGACACCGGCGAGGCGCGCTGGGCCTATCAGGCCACCGCGCACGACTCGTGGGACTACGACGAGATCATGGAGAACATTCTCGTCGACATGGACTATGGCGGACGGCCGCGAAAGCTGCTCGTCCATCCAGGCCGCACCGGATTCGTCTATGTTCTCGATCGCGAGAGCGGTGAGCTGCTGTCGGCAGAGACATTCCAACCGACCAACTGGGCGACCGGCTACGACCTGAAAACAGGAAAGGCACGCGAAGATCCCACGAAGCAGACGCACTTCGGAGTCGTCACCGAAGGCATCTGTCCTTCGTCAACCGGGGCGAAAGACGTCATCCCGTCGGCGTTCTCGCCGCGTACGGGTCTGCTCTACATCCCCGCGCACAACACCTGCATGGACTACGAGGGGATCGAAGCCAACTACATCGCCGGGACGCCGTACCTGGGTGCGGACGTGAAGATGTATCCAGGTCCTGGCGGCTACCAGGGCGAGCTCGTCGCCTGGGACGTGGCGCGCAACCGCAAGGCATGGGGAGCCAAGGAAGAGAAATTTCCCATCTACAGCGGAGTGCTCGCCACTGCTGGCGACGTCGTGTTTTACGGGACCATGGACGGATGGTTCAAAGCGGTCGACGCGAGAACCGGAACGGAACTCTGGAAGTTCCACGTGTCGTCGGGCATCATCGCCAATCCAATCACCTATCTCGGGCCTGACGGCAAGCAGTACGTCGCGGTCTATTCGGGCATCGGCGGCTGGATGGGCGCGGTGGCGTTCCCCGAGATCTCCGCTGACGATCCCTACGCGGCGCTCGGCGTGGTTGGCGCCATGAAGGACATCAAGAAGTACACGGCGCCAGGAAGCACGGTCTATGTGTTTGGTCTCTAGGAGTCTCGCACTCGTCGTCGGCCTGTGGACGGCCCTCGGCTGCACCATCTGCGCGCTGCCGCCGCTCAGGGTCTGTGCGGACCCGAACAACCTGCCGTTTTCGAACCAACGCGGCGAAGGATTCGAGAACAAGATCGCGGCGCTCATCGCGCGCGAGACGAACCGTCCGCTCGCTTACTTCTGGTTGCCCCAACGTCGCGGCTTCATTCGCAATTCGCTCAACGCCGGGCGCTGCGACGTGGTGATCGGCGTACCGGCGCAGTACGGACTGCTTCAGCCGACGCGCAGCTACTATCGATCCTCTTACGCGTTCGTTTCCCGCCGCGATCGCCACCTGCGCATCGATTCGTTCGACGCTGCGCCGTTGAAGACACTCACGATCGGCATCCAGATCAGCGGCGACGACTACAACAATCCGCCGGCGGCCCAAGCACTCGCGGCGCGGCGGATCATTCAGAACGTTCGAGGGTTCACGATCTACGGCGACTACTCCCAGCCGGATCCGCAGCGCGACATCGTCGACGCCGTTGCCGACGGCCGCGTCGACATCGCCGTCGTCTGGGGTCCTCTCGCCGGGTATTACGGACCACGCGAGCCGACGCCGATCGACGTCACGCCGGTTGCGGTCGAGCGCGACGGCCAATCGTGCATTTGCGTTCGACATTGCAATGGGTGTGCGTCGCGACGACACGGCGCTGCGAAACATGCTCGACGGGGTCATCGCCCGATGCGGCGCCGACATTCGACGGATTCTGCGGTCGTACGGAGTGCCGCTTCGATGATGTTCACCTGCAGGTCCACGTGGGCCGCAATTGGAGCGCTTCTGGGTGTGGCGGCGTGCGGCAGGACACCGCCGCACGGCGGGTCGACGGCTGCTCCGCCGCCCATCGTGACAGCAGTCGGGCCGATCCCCGGTCCGCCCGGACCCGCGGCCGGTCCCTCGAATCCATACACGAACGACCGGACGGCCATGGGAGAAGGACGACAGTTATTCGTGCGCTTCAACTGCTCGGGATGTCATGGCGGCCGCGCCGGCGGCGGAATGGGACCAAGCCTGCGCGACGTGGATTGGATCTACGGCAACAGCGACGCGCAGGTGTTCAGCTCGATTGCCGAAGGGCGCGCGCACGGCATGCCGTCGTGGCAAACCCGTCTGACTGCTGATCAGATCTGGAAGCTCGTCACCTACATCAAGTCGCTCCGCACGCGGAACGAGCCGCAGGCGCCGCCGACTCAATAGAGGAACACGTCCATGTCCCGGAGTGACATCGCACTCACACTCGTCGCCGCTCTGGTTGTCCTGACGGCTGGTTGCTCGAAAACGGCATCCAGCAGTCCAGGCGAAACGCAGGCCGGCGCTGCGTCGGATCTGAGCCGCCCGCCGCAGGCCGGCGCGGCGACGCGCAAAATGCGGCGACCTGCCCTCGGCGGATGATCTGAAGAAGTGGCTGCGCGCGGCACCCGGCGTCGAGGGTGAGGCCGGCGGACTCTTCTCCGGCAAGATGGAGTGGGCAGCCATCGTCAACCGGCAGGGCGAGATTTGCGCGACAGCGGTCGCCACCGACGACCCCGCCAGCGCATGGCCCGGCAGCCAGGCGATCTCCAAGGCCAAGGCGTATACGGCGAACGCCTACAGCACCGACGACGCCCCGCTGTCCACCGCACGGCTCTATACGCTTACCCAGCCGGGACACTCGCTGTGGGGCGTGGCCGAGCCGAATCCGTTCCGCGCCGACTGTGTCGTGGCTCCCGAGCGACATGAACGCCACCAACGGAAAGATCTGCGGCGGATCGATTGCCTTCGGCGGCGGCGTGCCGCTGTACAAAGGGAAGACGCGGGTCGGCGGTCTGGGGATCAGCGGCGACACCGCCTGCGCCGATCACGAGATCGCCAAGCGGATCCGTCATCTCGCGCAACTCGATCCCGAAAAGGGCGAATTCGCGGACGACATCGTCTTCACCTCGGTCGACGGCCCGTCGCCATTCGCGCATCCGCTCTGCGCCAATACCTGGAGGAACGGCAAGAAGGTCGGCGATGAGGCAAAGGCGGTCGGCTACTGACCGCAGGTGAGAAAGATCTTCAACCTCGCGCTGGGAGTCGTCACCAGCATCGGCGGATTCGTCGAAGCGGGCTCGATCTCGACCTCCGCGCAGGCTGGCGCCGAATTCGGATTCTCACTGCTCTGGGCAATTGCCGCGGCCACGCTTTTCGTAGCCGCACTGGCGGAGATGGCAGGACGGGTCGCCGCCATCAGCAAGCGGTCGATGGTAGCCGCGGTTCGCGAACGATTTGGCTTGCATTTCCAGGCTGTGCCGCTCACCGCGGAATTCATCATCGATGTCTTGCTTCTCACCGCCGAACTCGGCGGTGCCGCCATCGCCGTCAAGATGCTGAGCGGGATCGGCTTCCAGTGGTGGGTCCTGCCACTTGGCCTGGCCGCGTGGCTTGTCCTGTGGTTCGGCAATTTCACCGTCATCGAAGACGGCGTCGGCCTGCTCGGTATGGTCACGCTGTCGTTCGTGGTCGCCGTCTGGCGGCTGCATCCCGATCCACGCCCGATCGCCTACGGCTTCATTCCCACCGTTCCGGATCACGACCTGACCCGTTATGCCTTCCTGACGGTCAGCATCATCGGCGCAACAGTGAGTCCGTACCTGCTCAACTTCTACTCGTCGGGAGCCATCGAGGAAAAGTGGACGCAGGAGGATCTCTGGATCAACCGGTTGACCGCGTTCCTCGGCATGGGATTCGGGAGCACGGTCGCGATGGGCTGCCTCGTCACTGCTGCGATCGTTCTCGGTCCTCAGCACGTGAAGGTCGACACGTATGAGCAGGCCGCACAGATGTTCGTGCCAATCTACGGGCGATGGGCGGTCACGCTGTTCGCGGTGTCATTGGGCATCGGCTGCTTCGGTGCGGCAGTCGAGATCGCACTGAATGCAGCATATGCCGTCGGACAGGCACTCGGATGGACGTGGGGGATCAACAAGAAGCGACGCGACGTCAGCCGTTTCGTCGCTGCCTTCTCCGTCGTGCTCCTGCTCGCGGTGGCGATTGCGGCGATGGGGTTCGATCCGCTGCAGCTGACGCTCATCTCGGTCGCTCTCACGGTCGTGATCATGCCGCTGATCGTCCTGCCGTTCCTTGTGTTGATGAACGAAGAGGAGTACGTCGGACGGCACACCAGCGGTCCGATTGGTAACGGCCTGCTCGCGCTGCTGACGATCCTCGGCGCTCTCATGGCCCTGGTGGTCATTCCGCTTGAGATATTCGGAGGGTGATGTGGATGTCGTCAGGAATGTGCTGGACAAAAGCGTCGTCGATCGCAACGGACGCGAAATGGGCCGCGTGGACGGCATCCTCCTGGATCAGAAAACCGGCCAACCGCCGCGCCTGGCGGCAGTACTAATCGGACCATCGGTGCTTGGGGAGCGCCTCCATCCTCGTCTGGGCCGGCTCGTGAATGCGCTCGAGAAGCGACTGGGTCTCGATCGAGACCGACCGACTCGGATCGATTTCGGGGACGTCGAGGATGTCGATCGCAGGGTCCGGCTTCGCCTGACGATCGGCGACACGGCCGCCGCGGCCGTGGAGCAACGACTTCGTGCGTGGTGGGTGAAATTGCCTGGAAGCCGATGAGCACTAGTCTTCGTCTGGACCGTCTGGTTGGCCGCGTGGTGCAGACTGCCAACAATCGGCGGCTGGGCCGGCTCGAGGAATTCCGTGCCGAACGCCGAGGCGACGCGTGGATCATCACCGAGTACGTGATCGGTGCGGCAGGACTCATGGAACGTCTCGGTCTGGGCGCCCGCCTGGTTCTCGGCATGAACCGTGTCGGCGGATACGTCGCCCGCTGGGATCAGCTCGATCTCTCCGACCCCGATCGTCCGCGGCTCACGTGCTCCATCGAGGAGTTACGGCGCCAGTGACAGCCAATGGAAGGTCAGACGTGGCTTCGCGCAGTCGGCAGCGCGAATGCCGTTAGTCATGAGCTGACTTTCCCCGC
The DNA here is from genome assembly GCA_963755695.1 of uncultured Acidobacteriota bacterium. Lineage (GTDB taxonomy): Bacteria > Acidobacteriota > Vicinamibacteria > Vicinamibacterales > 2-12-FULL-66-21 > QHWT01. Next base: position 53,330 of record CAVWLB010000009.1, read on the forward strand.
TTCGTGGCCGCCGCGTATTTCACGACCCTGACGCGTTCCACTGTCACCAGGGCACCGCCGCTGACCATCTCATCAAGAATCGGAAGCAGCTTATCGACGTGAGCTTCATCGTCGACGACCTCGATCAAGACCGGAAGATCGCTCGAGAGCTCGATCAGGTTGGCGGTGTGGATCACACTGCTGGCACCGAAGCCGGCGACGCCGTGGATCACCGTCGCTCCCGCGAAGCCCTCGCGGCGGAGACGCTCGAGCAGGGCCCGCGAAAGCGGGAGGTGATGGAACTGGTCCGACTCTCCGAGAAAGATCCTGACCAGGAACTGATTGCCATCCAAGACGCGCATCATGCCCTCCTGCCGGCGGACCTGAAGGTCCGCCCTCCACCTGCACTGGCACTGTAGGCCTGATCCTGGACCAGGGCTCCGCTGGCTCCTCAGCGGCCAAGCAGTTGCCGGGCGCACAGCATCCCGATCCACCCGGAGGCGAACCCGCCAAAGATCGTCGCCGCGGCGTTCACCGCAGCAGTTCCGAGCGCGCCTTGCTCGATCAAACGGCTGGTCTCGTAGTTGAAGCTCGAATAGGTGGTAAGGCCGCCGATAAAACCAATCGCGATCGCCGAACGCACCGTAGGCGACCAGGACAGGGCAAGGGCCGCGTACATGACGGCCGCGATTGCGAAGCAGCCAACCAGGTTGACGATCAGCGTGCCGTACGGAAAGGCGCTACCGAAACGCGGCGCGGACCAAAGGGCCACGAGATAGCGGGCGCCGGTCCCGGCGGCCCCGGCAAGACAAATCCAGAAGAATCGTTGCATCGGCACCTCTAAAGAGGTGCCCTACAGACTTTTTCAGCAACCTCTTCACTTCACAGTCGTCAAGGTGACCTATCGGGTGTCGGGCGGGTCTTCACTCGCTGGTGGGACGCCGCTCGTCGTTGAAACCAAACGCGTAGAGCGTTCCGTCGTGCGCGCCGACGTAGACCTGCCCGTAGCCGGTCCAGAAGCTGCCCGGCGACGCGAACGTCGTCATCGCGTTCTCGCTCGTCCACAATCGCTTGCCGGTCGCGCCGTCGTAGGCGTGGAGTACCGCCGGTGTGCCCCGACCACTCGGGGCTGCCGGCACACCGGTGGCGAGCGTGAAGACGACGCCGTTGACGATGAACGGCGTGGCCGGCGCCGCGAGATCGTGCGAAACCCATCCCGGCTCGAGCGACGAGCGCGCCGCCGCGTCGGCCAGCTTCAATGCGATCACGGCGCCAGTCGAGATCGTCCCGTTCGTCGACGGCGCGCCGCTCGCGGGTCGACCGGCGATCGGCAGCAGAATCCACGTCGCACCATCTGTGGTCGTCGTCTGCGCCGGTTGCGCGGACGGCCCGGAAGGCGTCGCGGCGGCGGCCGAGTGCTGCCACGTCGCGAGCGCGTCGGCGCTCAATACCGCGCCGGTGCCGAGCACCGTCTTCGATACGTGGAGCGGCGTCGCGTGATTCGCGCCGCCGAGCGATGTCGCGTCGAGCAGCAGGACGCGGCCGTCTCTTCGTGGCCGCGGCGACGATTTCCTTGTCGTCGTGCCGGAGGATCGTCGGTCCGGTCACGAACTCGGCCGTCGGCTGCGTGAACCAGTCCTTCACCTGCAGCGTCTTCGGGTCGAGCGCGACGATCGCGTTCGCCTTGCCGTCGCCGGTGGCCTGACCCGCGCCAATCGCGGCGATCAGCGTGCCGTCGGAGGTGAACGCCACGGCGCCGACGACCGGCCCGCCGTTGGTCTTCCACGACACGACCGGCTTCGCGTCGCTGTCGAGATCGATCGCCCAGACGCCGTTCGGCGCGCCGCCGCAGCCGCCGGACGTCGCGGCGTACAGCGTCGTGTCCACCGCGATCGGCGACGGACCAGCGCGCGTTGGCCGGCAGGAACGGCGCGGGCCTCTGCATGTCCTTGCCCGACGGCAGGCCGAGCACGTGGAGCATGCCGTCGCTCGTCATCGACGTAGCCGACGCCGGACGGTCGAAACAGGAAGCCGAAGCCGTACGCTCCGCCATTCGTTCGGTTCCGCTTGCGCCGGCGCTGCCGGGAATGCGATCCGACCGGGACTTGACCCCCGCGTCCGCGTGGCGGTGGCGGCGCGGGCGGCGGCTCTGGTGCGGCGGCCTGCGCGGCGCCGCGCGCACCGGCGCGGCGCCTTCGGCGCGGGCGCGGGATCGCCGGCGTCCGCGCGCCGCGCCGGCTCGTCCCTCCGACCGGCACGCCCTCGCCGGGCTCGCCGAGCAGGCTGCGATAGCCGACGGCTCCGCGACCGGCCGCCGAACGCCGGGCGGCTTCGTGACGGTCTCGGTCGAGCCTGACGATGCGGGTCGCGCCGGCGGTGATGCCGCCGGGACACTCGGCCGTCGGCGCCGGCAGCGCCGCGTCGAAATGCCGCTGCCAGACGACGTAGCCGAGGTCGTTGTCGATCGCGTAGACGTTGTTCGAGCTGCCGGCGACGAGCGACATCGGCACGAACAGCGTGACGCCGCTCGCCGTCACGCCCTGTCCGAGGCCGTTCACGCCGCGCGGCTGGTTGTCGAGCTTCGCCTTCCACTGCAGCTCGAACCCGGGCTTCGACAGCGCCGGCACGGAGATCTTGTCGTCGGTGCGGCACCCACGACGTGCGCTGCGCATCGCCCAGCGCCGTCAGCCACTGCGAGCCGCCGCGGCCGACCTGTGCGAACGCAATGCTTCCCGCCAGAGCGAAAGCCATCACCGACGATCGTCAAACGCTGCGCGCGCATCGTGCCTCTCCGCCTACCGTGCGATGCCGAAGCAATAGAGGACGCCGTCGAACGTCGCGATGTAGGCGCGGCCGTTCGCGACGGTCAGTCCGCTGAAGTGGTTCCACGATTCGATCTGGTTGCCGCTCGACCACAGCTCCTTGCCGGTCTGCCCGTCGAGCGCGTAGAGCGCGGCGCGGCGCGACGTCGGAATGCGGCGCGCCGGACCCGAGCTGAGCCCGCCGCCGTAGACCGGGCCGCCCGGCTCGTCCCAGGCCTTGTCCGGCACGACCTGCGTCGCATCCTCGCCGGCCGCATACGCGAAGACGATGCCGTTGGCGATGACCGCTTCCTCGGCCAGATCCATGTCGCGCGACAGCCAGGCCGGCGTCGAGCTGCCACTTGCCCGCGCGCTGCTCGAGCTTGAACGCGGCGACGCCGCCGCCGGTCGGCCGCGCGTGCTCGATCGGCGCCTTGAACTGCGTTGCTCACCGGTCCCCAGAACGGCGCCAGCACCCACTGCGTGCCGTTCTGCGTCCTGCCAGGCGCTGAGCGCGCCCCAGATGCCTCTGCGCGTCGAACGCCTGCGCGTCGTTGCAGATGAGCGGCGTGGTGTGCAGCGTCGTCCGATGATCCTCGCCGCCGAGCGCGTCGCGATCGAGCAGCCACAGCCGGCACTCCTTGCTCGTGCCGACGAGGAACTTGCGTCCTGCGGTAGTCGAACGCGACCGGCGTCGTGTTGACGTCGAGATCGCGCCGCCACAGCCAGTTCGCGTTCGGCGCGCCGAAGTAGTCGACGAGCTGCAGCTGCTTGTTCGCGTCGAGCTTCACGCCGACGATGCCGTTGCCGAGGCGTCGGGTCAGCGGATCGAACTGCGCGTCGCCGGTGCCGAGGAAGACCCGTGCCTTCGGGATCGATCGCCGCGCCGCGGCGGCCCCACAGGCCGCCGCCGGCGGGAATGAACGCGCTGGCGCGGCGCGAGGCGAGATCGAACGAGTAGAACGCGTTGGTCAGGCCGCCGCAGCCCTGCGCGGTCGCGGTGTAGATGACGCCGTCGTGCAGGTTGAGCGCGTACGGCTTGCCGCCGCCCGGGATGAACTTCTCGGGCGGCGCGACGTCCTGGCCGTCGGCCAGGTTCACCTGCCGCAGCCGGCCATCCCACGACACGGCGTAGACCGTGTACTTGCCCGGCGACGTCTGCGCCATCGTCGGCACCGCCGTCTGCCCGCCGGGGCAGAGCGTGTCGTTCGTGCCGCCCGGATTGGCCAGCGTGCTGTCGAAGTGCCGATGCCAGATCTGCTTGCCGGTGGCGACGTCGATGCCGAACAGATCGTCGGAGACGCCGGCGACGACGGCGAGCTCGCGCGTGCCCTGCGCCGTCGTGACGCGCTCGGCGACGAGCGGCGCAAACAGGTTGTGCATCGCGCGCGGCGTGCTCTCGAGCTTCACCTTCCACAGCAGCTTCGTGCTGCCGACGTTGGCGGTCGTGAAGACCTTCTCGTCGCGCACCCAGCCGGTGCGCGCGTTGTCGACGCCTTCGGTGAGAAAATCGGACGCAAGCGCGGTGACGCCGGCCACGATCGAGAACGTCGCCACGCCCGCAAGACACCAGTTCGCCCGCCAGTTGAGATACATCACGACCGGGATCTTAGGCAGCAGCCGGAGTTTCGACAAGGCTCTGACGAAGGTGAATCGGCCGTTTCGTATTGCGAATCACGCTGTCGGCCCGGCCGGAGGGAATTGCGACGAAAAACCGGCTGTCCGGGACCATTCGCTTCTGACTCCGCTTCAGAGCTGATTCGTCGGCATTTCGCCGTGACAAACAACTGGACGGCCGCACCGAAACAACTCGTATGATGACGCTCGGCCGAACGACTGAAGAGCGAGAGAGGATGTTGCCAATGCAGGGGTCGATGACTCGCGCCTGTGGGGCGCTTGCCGGGATTCTGGTCGGGGCGATTGTGCTCTCGGCTTCGCCGCAGTCTCAACCGCCCGCTCCGTCGGGCGAAGGGCTGCCGGACGGACCGGGAAAGGACGTGATGGTGAGGGCCTGCGGTCCCTGTCATGAGGCGAGGCGTGCCGCCTCGGTCAGGCTGACGCGGGACGGATGGGCCGCCGTGATCGACGGCATGCAGAAACGGGGCGCCAAGGTGTCGGAGGAGGATTTCCCGATCATCCTCGAGTATCTCTCGACGTACTTCCTCGGCGAGGCGCCGCAGCCGCTGAACCTGAACACGGCCAGGCAGATCGATCTCGAAGCGGCCGGCGGGCTTCTGCGAAGCGAAGCGGCCGCCGTGATCCGCTATCGCGAGCAGCATGGGCCGTTCAAGAGCCTCGAGGACCTCAAGAATGTGCCGGGGCTCGACTTCAAGAAGATCGAGAGCCGCCGGGACTCCGTCGTGGTGATGTAACCAACGATACGATGCGAAGAAGGAGCCGTCCGGAAGACCACCGTCGCGTTGGTCATGACGAGGCGACATGATGAGACGCGTAACGAGGTCTACAGGTTCCTGAAAGAGTCGGTAGGGCACCTCTTCAGAGGTGCCGTATTCGTCCAGAGCTCGGACTATGGCGACGATTCGTCAAACTCTTTGGTCGCGGACCCGGCTTGATCGTCGTCGTCAGCGCCCGACCATCCGTTGCAGATGCTCGGGGTACCGCGCGCCGTGAACCTCGATCTGTGACGCCGCGCCGTCAATCTCGCGCAGGTCGTCGGCGGTCAGCTGAATCGCCGCGGCGCCGAGATTCTCCTGGAGCCGCGGTCGCTTCGTCGTTCCCGGAATCGGTACGATCCATGGCTTCTGCGCGAGCAGCCACGCAAGCGCGATCTGCGCCGGAGTAGCTTTCTTCCGTTCGGCGAACCTGGTCAGCCACTCGACGAACGCGAGGTTTGCCTTGCGGTTCTCCGGCGTGAAGCGTGGGACGACGTTCCGGAAGTCGGTGCTGTCGAACGTGGTGTTCGCGTCGATCTTTCCGGTGAGAAAACCCTTGCCGAGCGGGCTGAACGGCACGAACCCGATTCCCAGTTCCTCGAGCGTGGGCAGCACCTCTTGCTCGGGCTCTCGCCACCAAAGTGAATATTCGCTCTGGAGTGCCGTCACCGGCTCGACGGCGTGCGCCCGTCGGATCGTCTGCACGCCAGCCTCGGAGAGCCCGAAGTGCTTGACCTTGCCCTCGCGAATCAGGTCCTTCACCGTGCCGGCAACATCCTCGATCGGGACGTCGGGGTCGACGCGATGCTGATAGAGGAGATCGATCCGATCGGTCTTCAACCGTTTCAGCGCCGCATCCGCGACCTCTCGAATGTGCGGCGGCCGGCTGTCCAATCCGACCGACTTGCCGTTTTCGAACTTGAAGCCGAACTTCGTCGCGATGATCACCTGGTCGCGAACCGGCCGGAGCGCCTCGCCGACGAGCTCCTCGTTCGTGAACGGCCCGTATGCTTCCGCGCTGTCGAAGAACGTCACGCCGCCGTCAACCGCCGCGCGGATGACCGCGATGCCTTCTTCCCGGCTGGTCGCGGCACCGTAGCCGAAGCTGATGCCCATGCAGCCGAAGCCGAGGGCCGATACCTCCAACCCGCTCTTACCCAACATTCGTTTCTGCATGACTTCCCTTCCTTACGGACGCAGCAGCGTCTTGATCGCGCGGCGCTCGTCCATCGCGCGGTAGCCCTCGGCCACCCGATCGAGCGGCAGCGTCAGATCGAACACTTTCCCCGGATTGATCCTGCCGTTGAGAACCAACTCAATCAGCTGTGGCAGGTAGCGGCGCACGGGGGCGGGGCCGCCGTGGAGACGGACGTGCGCGAAGAACAGCTCCGTCCCGTCGAGCGCCACGCCATGCGGCACGCCGACGTACCCAATCGATCCGCCCGGACGCGTGGAGTGGATCGCCTGCATCATCGATTCCTGCGTGCCCACGCACTCGAGCACCGCGTCGGCACCTACGCCCTTCGTCAGCTCCTTGATGCGGGCGACGCCTTCGTCGCCGCGCTCCATCACGATATCGGTCGCGCCAAACTCGCGCGCCAGTTTCTGCCGCGACGGATGACGGCTCATCGCGATGATCCGTTCGGCGCCCATCTGCTTTGCCGACAGCACCCCGAGCAGCCCGACTGCACCGTCCCCCACGACCGCAACCGTCGCGCCCGGTTTCACATTGGCAGCGTCCGCGGCAAACCAGCCGGTGCCCATGACATCGGACAGAGACAGCAGGCTGGGAATCATGTCACCCGACGGGCGCTCCGGCGTCGCCACGAGAGTTCCATCGGCGAGTGGGACGCGGAGCACGGGTGCCTGCGCACCGCCGACCAGCGCTCTATGCTGACACGACGTCTGGTAGCCCGCCTGGCAGTGGGGACAAGTGTTGTCCGACGCGAAGAACGAGCCGATGACGAACTGGCCCGGCCTGATCGAGGTGACGCCGCGTCCGACGTCTTCGACGATGCCGCAGTACTCGTGGCCCATGGGCGTGGGCTCGACTATCGGATTGATGCCGCGATACGGCCACAGGTCGGACCCGCAGATGCAGGTAGACGACAGCGTGATGATCGCGTCGGTTGGCTCGATGATTGTTGGCGCGGCGCGCTCCTCGAAGCGCACGTCGCGCGGACCGTAGAGAACAGCTCCTCGCATGATTGCTTGCCTCACATCCACAACTGCTCAGCGCGCCAGATACTGTTCGTCGCTGACCTTCTCCATCCAGTCGACGGCCTTGCCGTCGAGCTGTTCCTGGACCGCGATGTGGCTCATCGCCGTCGTCGACGAAGCGCCGTGCCAGTGCTTTTCGCCGGGTGGGACCCACACCACGTCTCCGGGCCGGATCTCCTCGATCGGGCCTCCCCAGCGCTGCGCGCGTCCGGCACCCGCCGTGACGATCAACGTCTGACCGAGCGGGTGGGTGTGCCACGCCGTCCGAGCGCCAGGCTCGAAGGTGACGGAGGCCCCGGCGACGCGCGCAGGCGCCGTCGGCTGGAACAAGGGATCGATGCGGACCGTCCCGGTGAACCAGTCCCCCGGCCCCTTGCCGGACGGCTGGGAGCCGCTTCGTTTGATCTCCATTTCACCTCCTGCGAACCCCGCTGCTTCCACAGTAAGAGACACCGGCGAGTTTGAGTAGCTGGCAAAAAGGACTAGGGGTTATTCATGATGGAGGAGTACGCCATAGCGTACCTGTCGAGTGGCGAACTCGTACGCGGGCTGGAAGACTGGTGTCCGCCGTTCCCGGGTTACTTCCTCTAGCATCCGAGTCGACGCCAGCAGCCGCCGGCATTGTCGGCGCTCATCGCAACGCTTCGCTTGTAGGAGTGCAGCTGACTGAGCTAATCGACGGCAACGACGAGCACAGTCCGATCGTCGTCCCAATCGGTCACCGGGGGTGCCGCGCCGGGCGACTGTGACCAGTCAAAGACGCGGCGGCACAACTCCGATGCCGGGAGATGCCCCTCGACGCGCGCGGCCGCGGCCTCCAAACCCCATGGCATACGTTCGGTAATCCCGTCGGTCACCAGGATGACGCGATCGCCGGTCACGAGACTGCTGGTCTGCTGCTCGTAGGAAGGAACTGGAAAGAGGCCGGCGGGCGGACCGCCGGTGGACAGCCGCCGCAGGTTCGCGCCGGTCACGATTGCCGGCGGGTGTCCGGCGCTGGTGCTCGTGACCCGCCGCGCCCTTTCGTCTATCCGCAGAACGATACAGGTGAGATAAGACTCGCCGTGCGTCTCGGCGTAGAGGGCGCTCGCGAGACGCGACACGATTTCATTCGGCTCCGACGTCACGCGGACGGCTTGTCGAAACACTGCTCGTACGTAGACGAGCATCATTGCTGCCGGCACGCCCTTCCCGGCGATGTCACCGATTATGGCGACCCGCGAGCTTCCGTCCAGATCGACGACATCGTAGTAATCGCCGCCGATCCGGCCCGCGGCCACCAGCCGAACCGCCCAGCTGATCCCGTATCGCGGGGGCGGCGGGGGCGGCAGCAGATCGCGCTGAATCTTTGCCGCGACGGCGAGCTGCGTGTCCAGCACGATCTTGTCGCGTTCGAGGTGCATCAGGGCCGCTCTCGTGGAGCGCAGATTGAGCCAGAGGTAGAGGACGACGCCAAGGCTGCTGGCGAGAACCACGTCGCCAATCCACGTCAGCTCACCTGCCGACGGACGCACGAGCGTGATGAACCATTTCTCGACCGCCGCCCCCAGCACGAACACCGTGAAGGCCGTCGCTGCCGATGTGAATGCGATGGCGGTTCGCGTGGGCGCCGACCGGCGCATGACCCCAAGACTCCCGTTGGTCACTGCGGCGGCGCTGCTCATGAGACGCGATGCGCCCGTCGGCACAGCCCCCTCACCTCAGGAAGATCCGGCGGTAGCCGCCGGAGATCAGCGCGGCGACGTCCGCAAGAATGACTGTGAGTCGAGTGCCGCACGGGTACGCGAGGTAGTGCGCCTCCCACACCGGATCGAACTTCTGCTTGTAGGCGCGCAGTCCTTGGAAGTTGTAGACGGCTTCACCGTGCTCGGTACAGCAACCGTCCCATGCGGTTCCAGAATGGCGCCACCGGCGAGGTCTGGAACCCCGACAGGGGCGCCATCCCGAGCACGAAGCGATGGTATCCGTCTGCCCTCGCCCATTGCAGGAGGTGGAGAAAGAGACCCTGCATCACGTCTCGCGGCGCGTCGCGCCTGTAGCGCATCAGATCCACCGATATTTCGATGTGCTGCGATCCGGGCCACAGATTGGCAAACGCTTCGATGCGACCTTGCCGTTCGAGCACGGCGATTGGAAACCGCGAGAGATACGCTTCGTCGAAGCAGCCCAGTGAGAATCCCTTCTCTGCTGCCGCTTTCGTCGCGAGCCATTCGTCGGATACCGCGCGCAACTCGCCAAACCGCAGTGCTGCCTCGTGCGGCTGCATCACCCGGAACGTCACTTCATCGCGCGCGAGCCTGCGCAGCACCTGACGGTGTTGGCTGCTGCGACTGCCGTCCAGGTTGAACGTCGAAAGCTGAACGTGCGCGCATTCACCGAGTTTGATCAGTGTCAGTCCGAGATCGATGTACCGATGGACGTGCCGAGCCGGCACTTCGTAAAACACGGGAACGCCCCCGAAATCGTCGCATCGCTGCAGGAACTCACGCGCCGCTGCGGTGCCGCACGCGTCCGGCCCCACCGGGTCGCCAAGCGCGACCCAGCTGCGCCCGTGAACGCCATACATGACGAACGCGCGCCGGTCATCGTCGAATAGGACTCCCTTGTCGCCGAGGAACACGAGATTGGGGCTGGTGAACGTTTGCGCGGCGACGGCTTGCTCGACGTCGCCCCAATCCCGGGCGCTGGGCGACGCGATCCGGTATCGCGCCGGCCCGACGAGGCGCGAGAGGCCGAACAGCGCGACCACCACCGCGGCACCAACCGAGGCGCGCAGGAATCGAGGGGCGTCACCCTGCAGCTCGAACTGCCACCACAGGTCGTTGGCATACTGCACGTGTTCGTAGGCAAACAGCCCCAGCCAGATCGACGCCGCCAACGCGCCGAGCGCGGCGGCAATCCATGCAGGAGAGAGGCGGGCGTCCCGAAACGCGGCGTGCCGCGAAAAGGCCGGCCTCGCTTGCCACAGCCCAATCAGGACGAGAGCCAGCAGCGTCGCTTCTTCGTAATCGAAACCTTTCAATAGGGAGGCTGTGATGCCAATCACGATCGCTGCACCAGTCGCGTAGTAGGCGCCAGCCAGCCGGCGCGAAAGCCCGTGCGAGAGCACGAGCAGCGCCGCGCCGGCGATGCTGCCGATGAAGTGCGAGGCCTCGATCACACCGAGCGGGAAGATGCGGCCGACGAGTGCCAGCCGGTCCTGAGCGGCAGGAGTGGCACCAGAGAACAACAACATCACGCCGCCAAGGAACGTGACGAACGCCAGAAGCCGCGGGGTGACGTGCAGGGTGGCGCCGCCGATCAGAGTGCCAACCCGCCGGGCGCTGTCGCGATGCTGATGAAGTTCGTCGACGAGAATCACGCTGAGTGCCAGAATGAACGGGCAGAGGTAGTAGACGATCCTGTAGACGACCAGTGCGGGCACGACCTGGGTCGACGGCAGATACGGCTTGAGCAAGAGCACGATGATTGTCTCGAAAACGCCGAGACCACCCGGAATGTGGCTGGCCATGCCGAGGAGGATCGCAACCAGAAAGATCGCCAGGAAGGTCACGAACGACGGCGCACCTGGCGGCAGCAGCACGTAGAGCACGGCGCCCGCGAGCGCCCACTCGACAGACGACAGCCCCAGTTGCGAGAGCGCAATCAGCGGTCGCGGGACCGGCAGTTCGAGCCGCCACAGCCACAGCGGCTGTTGTCGAACGGCCGTGGCCGCGACATACGCAAGGGGTGTACACATCAGCGCCCAGCCGACTGGTCTCGCCAGCTCCCGTATCGAGTGCGCGGCCAGTCCAGCGTCCGGCGTCATCGCGAGGCTCAGGCCTCCAAGCGCAAAGAGCCCGAGCCAGAAGGTCGCGCAGTAGGCGAAGACGATGCGCGACAACTCGCTCGTCGTCACACCCCAGCGCGTGTAGAACCGGTGGCGAACCGAGGCGCCCGAGAGCATGGCCAATCCAATGCTGTTCGAGATCGCGTACGCCAGGAGCGACGTGACGATGATCCGCACTCGCGGCAGGGCACGGCCGGCGTACGCGAACGCAATCAGGTCGTACCCGCTGAGCGCGGCGTAGTTGCCAAGCGTGAGTATGATCGCCAGCAGGAGCCGTGTCCGCGGCAGCGTTGCCACGTCGAATCTGACTTCATTCCAATGCAGGGAGCGAAGCTCGATCCGGAGCACCTGAAGCGCAATCAGGAAGAGCAGGAGGCTGCCGATGGCTGGCAGCGCGCGCCGAAGTCCTCGAGGCATATCGGTTACGACCGTGCGGGCCATGCCGCAATCCAGTCGATCGCCTCTCGCAGCCGCTCGTCGAAGTCGGCGAGCTTGTCACTGAAACGGTGATCCGCCGCGTCCACCATCCAGAGCCTCTTCGGCTCGCACGCGTGGTCAAGAATGCGGTGCACCTCCGGCGCCGGCACGTACTCGTCGTGGGTGGAATGGATCGCCGCGAGGGGCACCGGCGCAACCCGCTCGACAATCGCCGCGGTACTGAAGACGGGCTCATGCGGGACGCCGTGCGTGAGATAAATGATCGAATCCTGCCACCGCCACGCCAGCTCGTTGCGATCGGGAAGACCCACACCGATCACGCCCGCGACGGCTCGTTTGAGCGTGGGATCGACGGCGGCCAGAACCGAGAGCCCGGCGCCTTCGGAAACCCCGATCAGAATGGGTTTCGTGGCGCTACCTCGCGCCGCAAAGTCGACCAGGACCTGATAATCCGCGGAGACATCCTGAGGATGAAGCGGGTCGCGGCTGGTGAAGCTTTCCAGGTACGCTTTCGCGTCGAACCCCACCACGAAGTTTCCGTCTGCCGCCAGGACTTCTGCTACGTGCGGACCCAGATGCATCCAGCCTCCGTCACCGCTGGACACGAGGAATGGCCTTCCTCCTCGCGCGCCGTAGAGATGGAGCACCTGCGGGCGGCCGCGAATCGAGAGTGTCTCCTGCGTGTCACGCGGCGCCGCGCTGAGTGTCCGCCCGAAGCAACACGCCATCAATAGCATTGCCACACTGTGTCGCGTAAGTCGTTCCATACACCGCAGGTGAAGCAACCAGCGCTCCAGCAAGGCTTCCCAACCGATTGGCTGTTCGTCGTTCCTAACGCGACTGTCATTGTTCCGAGTGCCGGTAGGAAGAACGCGGCCGCGTAGGAGTTCGTCTTCCATCGAACTGTGATTCCTCCGAGGCCAACGAGGTGTGCCCTTCCGCGTAGGATCGTACGTGTTGATCGGAGGCCCGGCCGAAATACTGGACCGGACAATGCGCATACAGTTCGCCCTGCTCTCGATTGCGACCCTGGCGATGATCGCCTCGGCGCACGACACTCAGGCCAGGACCACAGCCGGTGTTGTTGAATCCCGATACCTGGCCTTCTTTCTGCTGACAGGAAACTCTTCTGGAGATCCGGCGCTCGACGGGCGGATCCGGTCAGACATCCAGACCGTGCTCGAGGAAAAGGGGCTCGTCCGCACGTCGGCGGACGAGGCACAAGCCGTCGGCGTGATACACGTTGCCACTGCGGCGAAACACTCGCGTGGCGATTTCTATGAGGGATGGGGAGGATGGGAGTGGCGCGCTTCCGGGCCCCCCACGCTCGACGGAACGCGCAACTACAAACCAGGGTCGGTCGTGGTCGACGTGTTCGACGCGCGAACCAAGCAGTTGATCTGGACGGGCGAGACACCCAACGTGTTGTCGGGCAAATCGAGTCCGAGCGAGCCGAGAAAGAACGCGCTCGCCCGGCTGTTCCGGACGTTTCCGGTTCTCGGCGTCACCGGCTTTCTTCCCTTCTCGCCGGTCGCAGGCGATCACTCACCGGTCGACGACGCCACCGAGCGCATCATCTTCGCCCCAGGTCCAGCCGTTCTCGTGGAGATTCACGGCGAGCCGCGCTACGAACAGGTCCTGGGTACGGACCTGCAGCGGGTCGTCAACACCGACGCGTTCATCGTGCGTGACGAGGCGGACATCCACTACTCGAAAATCGGCGATGTGTGGATGGAAGCGGACGGGCTCACGGGTAACTGGCTGCCGGCCGGCATGCTTCCCGGCGGCACAGAGGCCGCCTACGCGGACATCCGGCCGGTGGGCGGGATGCCGACCGCTGCGTCCGACCCCGCCACGTTGCCTGCGGTCTATGTCGTCACCACGCCAGCCGATCTGATTGTTACAGATGGTGAGCCCCAATACGGTCCGTTCAAAGGCACAGCTCTTCGCTATCTCGAGAATGCGAATGCGGTCGTGTTCCAGGAACCGACCGACCATGAGCTCTACGTGCGGTTGTCCGGCGGCTGGTTCCGAGCGTGGACGACCGATGGTCCCTGGGAGCGCGTCGGTGACAAGGCGCTACCCGCCGACCTCCGGCCGGTTCGGGACATCACCAGGACGGATTTGAACGCAGAAGCGGAACGGCAGTGAGAGAACCGGCTGCGGCGGCCTTCAGCGTGTCACGAGACCCAACTTGATCGCCTGCTGCACGAGCTCCGCGTTGGTGCGAACGCCGAGATGCTCCATGATGCGATATTTGTGGAATTCGACGGTTCGCGGGCTGATATCCAGAAGCGCTGCAACCTCTTTCATGGACTTGCCTTCGGCGAGCAGCTGGAGCACCTCGCGTTCGCGAGTGCTCAGATCCCGCACGGGGTTCTGCGGGGCCTGCGGACGCCAGGTCTCGTCGCGCAAGTCCTGAGCGAGCGAGGGGGAAACGTAGGTCTTTCCGCGCAACACCTCCCGTATTGCCGTCGTCAGCTCGATCGCGGCGGCATCCTTGAGCAGGTAACCCGAGGCCTGGCGCCGAAACGCTTCGACCGCGAACCGCGGTTCGCGGTTCTGGGTGAGGAAGATGATCTTGATCGCCGGGTGGAGCGCCTTCAACTGTTCGCCCGCGTCGAGGCCGTTCAAGAGCGGCATGCCGATGTCGACGACCACGACGTCCGGGGCGAGCTCGCCGGCCGCCTTCAAGAGCGCCCGCCCGTCAGCGACGGTTCCGACGACATCGAATTCGGCCTGCAGCAGATGCTGTAGCGCCTGCGCGATCAGCAGGTGGTCGTCGGCGAGCAGAATCCGCGGAGGTTTCATCGCCGGCTCACTTGTGGAGCGCCTCGCCGCGTGCCGGGGTTGACATGGATCGCGGAGCTCGTGTTGGGGCGTCGGCCGGAGGAACCCAGACCTCGATTCTCGTACCGCGCGCCGGAGCGGAATCGACCCGAACCGTGCCGCGCAGCACCCGCAGCCGTTCGCGCATGCTCACGAATCCAAGTCCGGCCTGGCGATCCAGGCTTTCACTGACAAAACCGACGCCGGAATCCTCGACGCGGAGGTGCAGGCCATCGGATTCACCCCACAGGTTGATGCGGGCGCGGGAGGCGCGACTGTGTTTCGCGATGTTCGCGAGACTCTCCTCGGTGATACGAAACAGGCACAGCGCAACATCGGAGGGGAGCGACTCCGGCATCGACGAATGGTCGAAATCGATCTCGATGCCATGACGCGCCGAGAACTCGCTCACCAGCCGCTCCACTGCCGCCACCAGGCCCAGATAGTCGAGTGTCGACGAGTGCAGCCGGTGCGAAAGGTTGTGGATGTCCGTCGTGATGTCCGCTGTGCTCTGCCGGAGCTCCTCGAGCACGCCGGCCACCGGGAGCGGTGTGCCGGAATCGAGGCGCACTTGATCGAGCCGCACCGTCAGCACGCCAAGCGTCTGGCTGACGTGGTCGTGGAGCTCCCGCCCGATGCGGCTGCGTTCCTCCTCCTGCGCGCGAATCAGCCGGCCCGCCAGCTCCTCGAGTTCCTGTTCGGCTCGCTTGCGGTCGGTAATGTCCATCATGATGCCGCGCAGCCGGCTCGGGTTTCCGCTCTCGACCGCAACGCTGATGAGATCCCTCAACCACACGGTCCGCCCATCCGCCGCGACCATGCGGTATTCCAGGTCCTGCTCCCGCTTCTCGGTCGCGGCCGCCGCGCGCGCACCAATCGCCGAGGCGCGATCGTCGGCGACGATGTGTTCCTGCCAGAAGCCGGATTCGTCGAGCCACCGTTCCGCGGCATAACCCAGCACGCGTTCGGCCTGTTGGCTCACGAACGTGACGCGGAGCGTGGTGGCGTCTGCTTCCCAGACGATGCCTTCAATGGAGTTCACGAGATCCCGGTAACGCGACTCCGCTGCGACGGCCGCGCGATGCGCGGCGGTCAGGTCGGCCGTCCGTTCCTGGACTTTCATATCGAGTTCCCTGAGAAGCTGCTTCATCGACCGCTCGGCGTTTCGGCGTCCGGCGCTGACGCTCGTGAAAGCGGCCGCGATGACGGTGAACGCGGCGAGGCGCGGAACATGAACCGGATCGAGCCGCAACATGTGCGTCGGAGCCGTGAAGAAATAGTCGAGCGCGAGCGTCGAAAGCAGCGACGCCACCAGAGCGGGCCATGGGCCCCAGAACCAGGCGACGACGGCGACGGCCACCAGCAGGATGACCGCGGCGTCGAGCAACGGGTGCAGCCACAGGGCGAGAACCACCGCCCCGGCGACCGCAACGACCGCGCCTCCGTATCTCGCGAGGGTATCCTTCATGTCTCCAGTCCCCTCGATTTTGACCTGGAAATTTCTCCTGCGGACCTCGGAGTACTCCTAGTTCCGAAAATCGGCCGTCCGCAGCAAGATGGTTCGAGACGACAACGGGAACGACCGGGTTGGAGGTGTTTCATGTCGCGGCCACGGATTCTGATGGCGGACGATCACCTGATGATGCTCGAAGCATTCAAGGCGGTGCTCGAGCCGGACGTCGAGGTGGTCGGGATGGTTACCGACGGCAGGGCGCTGCTGGAGGAATTCTCCCGGCTGCATCCCGACGTGGTCCTGCTCGACGTCGCCATGCCGCTCCTGAACGGGCTCGACGCGGGAAGGCAGCTGAAATCGCGGCAACCCTCGGTGAAACTGATCTACCTGACCATGAACCCGAATCCGGATCTCGCCTGCGAAGCGCTTCGCTTGGGCGCGTCCGGTTACGTGCTGAAGAGCTCGTCTGTCCCGGAGCTGAAACAGGCGATACAGGAAGCTCTGGCCGGGCGATCCTACATCACCCCATTGATCACCCGCGAGGTCGTCGGCTCGCTGATTCAGCCGCGCAGCCTGGAGCCCGAGCTGACCGTTCGCCAGCGCGAAGTCCTTCAGCTGCTGGCGGAAGGCAAGTCGATGAAGGAAGTCGGCGCCATCCTGGATCTGACGCCGCGGACGGTCGCGTTTCACAGGTACCGGATGATGGAGCAGCTTCGCCTGAAAACGAGCGCCGAACTGGTCAAGTTTGCCGTCCGGCTCGGCCTCGTGGCGTGAGGGTCTGAGCGTTGGCCTGAGAGATCTGTCATGTCACCCGAAAGCCGCCGCCTGCTGACCGAGGCATCGTCTGTCGCCACCGCCGCCGATCGTCGGGTCGGCGATGAGGCCATGCGCACCGAAGCGCCAGCCGCGCGCCGTCCGCGCATCATCGTCGCAGACGATCACCGCGCGATGCTCGACACGCTGGTACGGCTCCTCTCCGTCGAGTTCGAAGTCGTGGCTGCGGTCGGGGATGGAGAAGCGGCGGTCGCCGAGGTCGCGCAGCACCAGCCGGACGTTGTCGTGCTCGACATCGCGATGCCGCGCGTGGATGGCATCGCCGCGGCGGCGCAGCTGAAGGCACGCGGATCGTCGACAAAAGTGGTGTTCGTCACCAATCTGCACCATCGCGAGTTCGTCGAGCGAGCGCTCGCGCTTGGCGACGTCGGATTCGTCGTCAAGGACCGCCTGGTTGCCGATCTGCTGCCCGCGATTCGCGGCGTCCTCTCGGGTGGGACATTCGTCTCGCCGAACGTCGCACGCTAAGAGAATGAGCCCTCCCAATCAGTTCAAATTCAGCGATCCGTTCCAGCTGCCGCCCAGCGCACGAACGAGCTGCACCGCCGCGACGAACTGACGTTGGGTGACGGCCAGCCCGGTCCGCTGGTTCGTGAGGAGCGCGGTTTGCTGGGTCGAGACCTGAAGGTAACTCACGGTGCCGGCGCGGTATTGATTGAGCGAGATGTCGAGCGAGCGCTGCGCGGCGGTAACGGCGGCCTGCTGCCGCTCGGCCTCGTCCCCTAGCAGCCGCACTGCCGCGAGGTTGTCTTCGACATCCTGAAAGGCGCTGAGCACGGTCTGACGGTAAGTGGCGACCGCTTCGTCATAACTGGCGACGGCCTGGGCTTTCACCGCGCGACGCTCACCCGCATCGAACACGGTCAGCGCCAGTGCGGGACCGAGCGACCAGAACCGCGTCGGCCACGAGAGCCACTGCTGGAGCCGCGTGGATTGGAAGCCGCCGGTCGCGTTCAAGATCAGCGAGGGAAAGAACGCCGCAGACGCGACGCCTATCTGGGCGTTGGCGGAGGCAACGCGGCGTTCGGCTGCGGCAACGTCCGGCCGCCGCTCCAGGATGCGCGACGGCAGGTCGGGCGGCACTTGCGGCGGATGACCGTCGAGCGGCATCGATGGTAGTAAGACGTTCGCCGGCGGCTGCCCCAACAGCACCGCTATGGCGTGTTCGAGTTGCACGCGCTGCAGGCGCAGGTCGACGGCCTGCGCCTGCGCGGAGGCGAGCTGGGTATCCGCCTGCTCTACGTCGGCGCGCGATACGATACCGGCGTTGTACTGATTGCGCGTCAGCGTCGCGGCGCGTTGATCGGCTTCGATCGTCTGATCGAACAACGCAAGTTCGGCATCGGCGGACCGCAACTGGAAATAGTCGGCTGCCAGTTCCGCGCTGAGCGTGAGTCGGTACGCTCTCCAAATCGCCCACGGCTGCCTGAGCAGAGGCAGTGCTCGCATTCACAGTCTGCCGCACACGGCCCCAGAGGTCCGCTTCCCAGGACGCGCCAAAGTTCAGGGCGTACTCATCGAGTGTGGTGTTGGCGATATCCGCACGGGCGGTGCCGCCCGGACGGGTGCGCGCCGCGGACAGGTTGCCAGTCACGATCGGGTAGTAGGACGCACGATCCTGTCGAACCAGCG
Organism: uncultured Acidobacteriota bacterium; assembly: GCA_963755695.1. Lineage (GTDB taxonomy): Bacteria > Acidobacteriota > Vicinamibacteria > Vicinamibacterales > 2-12-FULL-66-21 > QHWT01. The sequence goes on from CAVWLB010000009.1 coordinate 71,738, forward strand.
CACGCGCCTGCCGGACTCGGGCCGCGGTCTCGCCAATGGCGGGATTGGCGGTCATCAACTGCTTCTCCAGGTCGTTCAGTCGGCCGTCGCTGAAGATGTCCCACCATCCGGCTCGCGACAGCGCGTCGCGCGGTTGAGCGGGTTGGAGTACGTCCGCGCCTGCCGGCAGGCTCTCCTTGTACGTCGCCGGTACCGCCACCTGCGGCGGCGCGTATTTCGGTCCCACGGCGCACCCTGCCGTCACTGAGATGCCAATGAGGACACCGACGGCCGCAAGCTCCCGACGACGCGTCATTGCTTGCTCCCCATGCCAAGGCGATCGATCACCACGTATAGCGCCGGGGTGGTGTAGAGGGTCAGGAGCTGGCTGACCATCAGTCCCCCGATGATCGCGATGCCCAGCGGACGGCGGAATTCCGAGCCGGTGCCGGTGCTGAGCGCCATCGGCAGGGCGCCAAGCGCCGCGGCCATGGTGGTCATGAGAATCGGCCGCAGCCGCAACATCGACGGCCTTGCGAATCGCCGCTTCCGGAGGAAGACCTTCGTCACGCTCGGCCTCGAGCGCGACGTCAATCATCATGATTGCGTTCTTCTTCACGATGCCGATGAGGAGAATGAGGCCGATGAGGGCAATCACCGTGAACTCGGTCTGCGTGATCGCCAGCGCGAGCATCGCGCCCGCCCCGGCGGACGGCAACGTCGAAAGAATCGTCAACGGATGGATGAGGCTCTCGTACAGGATCCCGAGGACGATGTAAACGGCGGCCAGTGCGGCGGCGATGAGCCACGGCTCGCTCGCGAGCGACTGCTGGAACACACGGGCCGTCCCCTGAAAGGATCCGTGCAGTCCGGCGGGCATGCGGATGTCACGCGCCGCGTGTTCGACCGCGGCGGCCGCCTCGCCCAGTGACGCTCCCGGCCTCAGGTTGAACGACAGCGTGACCGCAGGAAACTGCGATTGATGACTGATCGCGAGCGGTGCCATCGAGCGATCGAAGTGGGCGACTGCCGAGAGCGGAATGAGGCTGCCCGCCGTGCTGCCGACGTACATCGCGTCGAGCGTCCGCGGCTCCTGCCAGTACTCGGGCGCGACCTCCAGCACCACGTGATACTGGTTCAGCCCGGCATACAGCGTCGAGACCTGACGTTGCCCGAACGCATCGTAGAGCGCCTGATCGATCGCGCTGGCGGTCACGCCGAGGCGGGCTGCGGTGTCGCGGTCGATGGCGACCCGCACGTCGAGCCCGCTGTTCTGTTGATCCGAATTGACGTCGGCAATGGCCGGCTCCTGGCGCAGACGGGCCATCAGTCGAGGGGCCCACGTCTCGAGCGAGGCCAGATCGTCGCCTTGCAGCGTGTACTGGTACTGCGCGCCGGCGATCCGCCCGCCCACGCGAATGTCCTGCGAGGCCTGCAGGTAGAGGCTCGCGTGCGGATCGTGGGCAAACTGCGGCCGGATCCGGGCGATGACCTGGTCCGCGCTCGCCCCGCGGCTCTCGCGCGGCTTCAGCGAGATGAACAGCCTCGCCTGATTCGCCGTGGTCCCGGCGCCTGCCACCGCCACCACGGAGTCAATGGCGGGATCGCGCAACAGCTGGCGCACGCCGCCGTCGAGAATCTGCCGCATCTCCTGAAACGAGGTGCCCTGTGCGGCCTGAAGAGTTCCCATCATCAGGCCGTTGTCCTGTTGCGGAAAGAATCCCTTCGGCACCACGACCAGCAGGTAGCCGTTGGCGATCACCACGAGCACGAGCAGTGCAAGGGTGACCGCAGAATGCGATAGCGCCCACCCGAGAGTTCGGTGATACCCGGCCGCAACCCGGCCGAACACACGTGTCGAGGCGTTCCGATTCGTCCTCGGCGCGCTCCCGTCCGCTGCGCTCGCCGGCCGGAGAAATTGCGCGCAGAGCATTGGCGTGATCGTCAACGAGATGAGGAGAGACACGCCGACGGCAGCCGACAGCGTGACGGCGAATTCCCGGAACAGGCGTCCCACCAGCCCGCCCATCAGCAGCAGCGGAATGAAGACGGCCACGAGCGACAGGCTCATCGACAGGACGGTAAAGCCGACTTCTCCGGAACCGACCAACGCTGCTTCGACCGGCGGCAGTCCCTGTTCCAGGTGCCGCGAAATGTTTTCGAGCACCACGATCGCATCGTCGACGACGAACCCCGTCGAGATGGTCAGCGCCATCAGCGAAAGGTTGTTGAGGCTGTAACCGAGAAACCACATCACCCCGAACGTGCCGAGCAGCGACAACGGCACCGCGACGCTGGGAATCATCGCCGCGCGCGTGCTTTGCAGGAAGGCGAAGACGACGATCACGACCAGGGCGATGGCAACCAGCAGCGTCCGCTCGACGTCGTGGACCGACGCGCGGATGGTCGTCGTCCGGTCCACGCTGACGCGCATGTCGACCGCCGCGGGAAGCAGCGCCCGGAACCGCGGCAACTCCGCTCGAATCCGATCGACGGTATCGATCACATTGGCGCCTGGCGCCGTCGTGACGACCATCGCGACCGCCCGCTGGCCATTGACCGAGCCGGCGGCGCGGACATCCTGCACGCTGTCGACAACCGTCCCGAGATTCGCGAGGCGCACCACTGCGCCCTGCTTCACCGCCACGATCAGCGGAACGTAGTTCGCAGCCTGGAGCAGTTGATCGTCGCTGTGAATCTCCCAGCTGGTGCGGCCGTCTGCGACCTGCCCCTTCGGAGCGTTGGCGTTCGCCTGTGTCAGCACCGAGCGGACCTGCTCGAGCGAGACGCCATATTTGTTCAGGACCTGTGGGTTCAGCTCCACTCGCACGGCCGGAAGCGCGCCGCCGCCCACGGTCACTTGTCCGACGCCGTCAATCTGCGAGATCTCCTGCGCCAGGAGCGTGGAGGCGAGGTCGTAGATGCGGCTGATCGGGACCGATGCGGAAGTGAAGGACACGATCAGCGCCGGGCGCATCCGCCGGATTGACCTTGCGGTAGGTACGGATTGCTCGGAAGGTTCGCGGGCAGCTGCGCCCGCGACGGCGTTGATCGCCGCCTGCACGTCGCGAGCCGCGGCATCGATGTTGCGCGACAGCTCGAACTGCAGCGTGACCGAGCTCGTCCCCAGGCCGCTCGTCGAGGTCATCTCCGACACGCCGGCAATGCGGCCGAATTGCCGCTCGAGCGGCGTCGCAACGGCCGACGCCATCGTCTCCGGACTGGCGCCTGGCAGTGCCGCGTTCACCACGATGGTTGGGAACGCGACCTGCGGCAGCGGGGCGACCGGCAGGTTGCGCGAACGCGAGACACACCCGCAACGCGCAGCGGCGACGCCGAGCAATGTCGTCGCAACCGGACGACGGATGAACGGGCCGAGACAGCGTCATCGGCGGCGCGAACCGCGCGCGACAGTCGCTCGAACGCCAGGTAGATCACCGGCGTCGTGTAGAGCGTCAGTACCTGGCTGACGAGCAGGCCGCCGACGATCGCGATGCCCAGCGGCCGCCGCAGCTCCGCGCCGGTGCCCGACGCGAAGCGCGAGCGGCAGCGCGCCGAGCAGCGCCGCCATCGTCGTCATCATGATCGGCCGGAAACGCAGAAGCGAGGCCTGATAGATCGCGTCGTGCGGTGCGGCCCCCTGCTCGCGCTGCGCTTCGAGCGCGAAGTCGATCATCATGATCGCGTTCTTCTTCACGATGCCGATGAGCAGCACGATACCGATCAGCGCGACGAGGCCGAGATCCTGGCGGGTCAGCAGCAACGCGAGCAGCGCGCCGATGCCCGCCGACGGCAGCGTCGAGAGGATCGTCAGCGGGATGGATGTAGCTCTCGTAGAGCACGCCCGAGCACGATGTAGACCGTGACGATCGCCGCGACGATCAGCCAGCCCTCGTTGGCGAGCGAAGCCTGAAACGCGGCGGCCGTTCCCTGGAATCCGGCGCGAACTCCGGCGGGCAGCCCGATCGCACGCGCCGCGCCTTCCACTGCCTTGACCGCTTCGCCAAGCGACGCTCCTGGCGCCAGATTGAACGACAGCGTCGTCGACGGGAATTGCGCCTGATGATTGATGGTCAGCGGCGTGCTCGCGGTCGTGACCTTCGTGAACGTCTGCAGCGGAACCGGCCGGCCGTCAGTTCCCGGGACGTAGAAGCTCGTCAAGGCATCAGGCTGCGGCTGATATCGGGCTTCGACCTCGAGCACGACGTGGTACTGGTTCAACTGCGTGAAGATGGTCGACACCTGACGCTGGCCGAACGCGCTGTAGAGCGCGTCGTCGACGGTGCGCGCGGTGATGCCGAAGCGCGAGGCCGTGTCGCGATCGATGGCCAATCGGCCCGCGCGCCGCCCGTTTGCTGGTCGGTGGCGACATCCTGCAGCGCCGGCTCGTGGCGCAGCGCCTCGAGCAGACGGTCCGACCAGAGACTCAAGCTGCGCCGGATCGGGGTGCTCGAGGCTGTACTGATACTGCGTGCGGCTGACCCGATCCTCGACGGACGAGATCCTGCACCGCCTGCATGTAGAGCGTGATGCCGGGCACCGCCGCGGCCCGCGACTGCAGGCGCCGGATGACCGTGCTGACGTCGTCGCGCGCGTCGGCGATCGGCTTCAGATTGATCTGCAGGCGTCCGCTGTTCGGCGTGACGTTCGTGCCGTCGACGCCGATGAACGACGAGAGACTCGCGACGGCGGATCGTCGAGCGAGCGCCTTCGACGAGCGCCTGTTGACGCTCGCCGGAGCCCTGCGAACGAGATCGTCTGCGGCGCTTCGGTGACGCCGAGGATCACGCCGGTGTCCTGGACCGGGAAGAACCCTTTCGGCACGATCGCGAACAGCAGCGCGGTGGCGACCAGCGTCGCGGCAAACACCACCAGCGTCGCGCCCTGCCGGTTCAGCACCCACGTCAGCGAACGGCCGTACGCGTCCTTCAGCCGCTCGAAGCCGTCGTCCAGCGCATCGCGCGAGGCCGTCCTTCCTCGCTCGTGCGGCGTGTGCCGCAGGATCCGCGCGCACATCATCGGCGTCAGCGTCAGCGATACGACCGCCGAAACGAGGATCGTCACGCTCAGCGTGACCGCGAACTCGCGGAACAGCCGGCCGACGATATCGCCCATGAAGAGCAGCGGAATCAGCACGGCGATCAGCGAGACGGTCAGCGAGACGATCGTGAAGCCGATCTGCTCCGCGCCCTTGAGCGCCGCCTGCAGCGGCGGCTCGCCCGCTTCGACGTAGCGCGCGATGTTCTCGATCATCACGATCGCATCGTCGACGACGAAGCCGGTCGAGATCGTGAGCGCCATCAGCGTCAGGTTGTTCAGGCTGAATCCGGCGAAGTACATCGCGCCGAAGGTGCCGACGAGCGAGAGCGGCACGGCGACGGCTGGAATCAGTGTCGTGGAGAGCCGGCGCAGGAACAGGAAGATCACCACCACGACCAGCGCGACGGTGAGCAGGAGCTCGAACTGCACGTCGGCGACCGATGCGCGGATCGTCGTCGTGCGGTCGGTGAGCACCGCGACACTGCACCGACGGCGGCAGCGTGGCGGTGAGCTGCGGCAGGAGCGCCTTGATGCGATCGACGACCGCGATGGTGTTCGCGCCTGGCTGCCGCTGGACGTTCACGATCACGGCCGGCGTCGTGTTCATCCACGCCGCCTGGTGCACGTCCTCGACGCCGTCGACGACGTCCGCGACGTCGGAGAGCCGGACGGGTGCGCCGTCCTTGATAGGCGACGATGAGCGAGCGGTAGGCGGCGCCGGAGACGAGCTGATCGTTGGCGCCGATGGTGTACGCCTGTTGCGGCCCGTCGAACGTGCCTTTCGCCTGATTGGCGTTGGCGGCCGGCAATCGCCTGCATCAAGCTGCGTGAGGCTGAGCCCGTACGCGGCCAGCGCCGTGGGGTTCGCCTGCACGCGCACCGCGGGCTTCTGCCCGCCGCTGATCGTGACCAGACCGACGCCGGCGAGCTGCGAGATCTTCGGCGCGAGCCGCGTATCGGCGAGCGACTGCACGTCCCTGAGCGGCAGCACCTCCGAGGTGAGCGCCAGCGTCAGCACCGGCGCGTCGGCCGGGTTCACCTTGCTGTAGACCGGCGGATTCGGCAGATCGGGCGGGAGCAGCGTGCCGCTCGCGTTGACTGCCGCCTGCACTTCCTGTTCGGCGACGTCGATGTTGAGCGCAAGATCGAACTGCAGCGATGACGACCGAGCTTCCAAACGAGCTCGTCGACGTCATTTGCTTCAGCCCCGGCATCTGCCCGAACTGCCGCTCGAGCGGCGCGGTGACCGACGTTGCCATCACGTCGGGGCTCGCGCCTGGATAAAACGTCGTGACCTGGATCGTCGGGTAGTCCACTTCTGGCAGCGCCGAGACCGGCAACTGCCGGTAGGCCACGGCACCTCCGATGACGACTGCGACCATCAACAGAGACGTCGCAACCGGCCTCAGGATGAACGGGCGCGATGGCGTCACTGACGAATCTCCACCGCGGCGCCATTGCGCAGGCGATCGATGCCGTCGGTCACGACCTGCTCACCTGCGTCAAGCCCTTTCGCGATTGAGGTCCGTTCACCTTCCGTCATGCCGGTGGTAACGGGGCGCAGGACGGCCTTCCTGTCGCGCACGACATAGACGAACGACCCCTGCGGTCCCTGCTGAACGGCGGGCGTGGGCACCACCAGTTGCGCTGGCCGTGTATCGGCAAGGACCTGTACGTTTACGAACTGCGAGGGAAAGAGCGAGTGGTCGCGATTCTCGAACACCGCCTTGAGGCGTACGGTTCCCGTCGACTGATCGATCTCGTTGTCGAGCGAGACGACCGATCCGGTTGCGAGATGCGTGGCGCCGCTTCGGTCGAATGCATCGACTGGGAGCTTCGCGCCCAAGCGGACGCGAGGCAGCACGATTCTCAGCGCGTCCTCCGGCAGGGTGAATACGACGGCGATCGGGTCGAGTTGGGTAATGACGACGACGCCGGCCGTGCTGCTCGCGGTCACCACGTTGCCGACGTCCACGAGCCGGAGTCCCACCCGTCCGCTGATCGGCGCGGTGATTCGAGAGTAGGTCAGGTTCAGGCGAGCGGAGTCGATCGCGGCCTGATCCACCTTCAGACCGGCCTCGAGCTGATTGACCGTCGCCTGCTGCGAATCGACGCTCTGCCGCGCGATTGAGTCCTGGCTCCACAGCGTCTGGAAGCGGTCGAGGTCGACACGCGCGTTGGCGAGTTGCGCCTGGTCTCGCGCCCGCTGCCCTTGCGCCTGCTCGAGTTGCACCTGGAATGGACGCGGATCGATCTGCGCCAGAAGGTCCCCTTGCTTGACGAACTGTCCTTCTCGAAACGCGACACGAACCAGCTGCCCGTCGACGCGCGGCCGCACCGTGACCGTATTGAAGGCCGTGACCGAGCCGAGCGCGCTGAGGCGAACCGGCAGGTCGACGCGCGACGCCGCGGCAACGGCAACCGGTCACTGCCGGCGCAACGCCGGCGCCGCGCGCCGGCGCGGCGGCTGCCGGCTTCGACGCATGCAGGCGAAACCCCACGACAAGGGCAATCCCCAGCAGTACCAGGACGAACCTCAACCGCGTCACGATAGGCATCACGAGCCGCTGTTACGAGCCTACGCGGGGCGATGTCAGGTGACGACTCGGAGTATTGACGGAGGGTGACCGCTCAACTCACGAGGGCGGACGGATCAGCGGGAGCGTTGTCCACGCGCGACGAACTGACACAGTTCTGACACAAGCTGGAATTGAAGTTGGTCCCGCGGGTTCCCTCGAGTTGAAACATGACTCGGTAGGGCACCTCTTCAGAGATGCCAAGGTATTAGTTTGTAGAGCATTCCGTCTCATGGACTAACCGCGAGGAACAGATATGCCGCGAGGAGCGCGAGATGAACACCGGCCTGTAAGAGGGTGGCGCGGCCAGGGACCACCGTCAGCACCGACACGATGCACGTCAGGGCCAACAGCACGATGTGGGTCGGGTCGAGGCCGAGATGCAGCGGCACGGGCAACCATATCGAGGCCACCGCGATCGTCGGAATGGTGAGTCCGATGCTGGCCATGGCTGAACCGAAGGCAAGGTTGAGGCTGATCTGCATTCGACCTCCGCGTGCGGCGCGTACCGCCGCGAGCGTCTCCGGTAAGAGGATCACTATCGCGATGACCACGCCGACGACTGACACGGGCAACCCGGCGGCAGCCACCGCCCGTTCGATCGTCGGCGATACCAACTTCGCATTGCCAACGACACCAACCAGCGCAACGAGCAGCAGCGCAAGGCTGGTCAACGCCGCTCTTGTCGATGGTGGCTGCGCATGCTGGTCGACATCGATGACCGTGCCATCGGACGCCACCGCCAGAAAGTAGTCGCGATGCCTGCCCGTCTGAAGCGCCACGAACAGCCCGTACAGCGCGAGGGCGGTGATCGCGGCGAAGGCGAGCTGCGGCGGCGAGAACACCGGGCCAGGGCTGCTGGTCGTGAACGTTGGAACAACCATGCCAAGCGTCGACAAGGTCGCCACGGTCGCCAGCGCCGCACCCGCTCCCTCGGCATTGAACGAGACCACCGATCCACTCCTTGTTCCCGCCAGGATCGACAAACCCACGATGCCGTTACAGGTAATGATGACGGCGGCAAACACGGTGTCTCGCGCGAGCGTTTCAGCCGCCCCGGCGCCGGCGATCATCAGCGTCACGATGAGCGCCACTTCGATCACCGTTACCGCCACGGCGAGAATCAGCGATCCGTACGGCTCACCCACACGGTGGGCGACGACCTCTGCATGGTGAACCGCGGCGAGCACCGCGCCCGCGAGAACGAGCGTGACGAGGCCAACGATCGGTGGCGAAAGGGTCCTGCCCCACCCCAGCGCCAGGACAACGACGGCCACCACCGGCATTACGGCAGTCCACGAAAGGAGCGCTGAACGCGTGCCTCGAGATCTGGTCATTCAGAGGGGGTGTCGCGGGTGAACCATCGTGGGCCCGTGGCGCAGACGTGGCCTCGAGAGCCGAGGCTGCGGCGCTTAGAGGATACCCGAAGATTCAGGCGGGCCTTTTCGTCTCGGCAGGGGACCCGAGTAGCGAATGATCTCCGACCGTCGTCGTCCAATGCATATGTCGCTGCAGCAGGCCGCCCAGCGACTCGCACGGGAATCGGAGGGTCCGGGTTCGATCCTCACATGACGATACCCTGTCCAGCATCCGCGCGTGAAGCATCGAAGACCACCTGGTCGTACCACCAGAGCTTCTCGAACAAGGCTCGCGCCCGGCGGCGATTTTCAGATGCGTGTTTGGCGATGTCGGCGATGCTGCGACGGCCGTCGATGCCTGCCAACAACCGTTCGTCGGCGGCGTCGATCACGATGATCAGATCGTGATGCGGATGGTTCCTGCTCATCAGCACGCCCGCAGCGCCCGGGGGAAGCCGCTCCTGAATCAGCCGGGTCCAGGGCAGTCGAATCGGCACGAAACGCAGCCAGCGCTCGTCGTCGAAACGAGACACCGGTGTCTTCGGCAGCGTCGCTTCGGTGCACGACAACGCTGTGGGCGGTCATCGTGCCTCGCCACAGTTCCATGGCGGCGTATTGTTCCCGAGGAGGGAGCGCCACCAGCTGTTCAGCGTGAGGCGTCGCCGCGATCGCGCCGCATTGCGGCAGATAGGGTGCCTGCCAATACCAGCGTCCGAAGCGCCATCCCGTTGCGCTCGATGAAGTCGAACAGCTGCGGGACCGAATACGACCGGTCGCGCGGGTTCAGCAGGGCATCGGCCAGCGCGTCGGCGTTCTGCGCATCGCGCGATCCGCGAAGCAGCGTGACCAGCGGATGCTGCTGCGGCAGCGACCCGAGCGTCGCTACGAGAGCGCTTGATCTCTCCTGCGGAGGTTCCGATGCCGAGCCTCCGGCAATACTCCTGGAGCATGTAGACGCCGGTCCGCCCGTACGGCGCATAGACCATCATGTACATCGCGCCGTCGGGCTTCAGCACACGCGCGAAGCGCGCGCAGCCCTGCATCGGGATCAGCAAGATGATGAAGCACGCCCGTGCAGACGATCAGATCGAACTGGTGCCCCAGCTCGCTGACCTGTTCGATCGGCAATTGCCGGAGTCTCGAGGTTCGTCAGGTCGTACTGCTGTTTCAGCTTCTCGTGTGTGCTCGAGGCTGGTGGCGCTGACGTCGATGCCGACGACCCGCGCATCGGGGTCGGCAGAGCGCGTACTTGGCGGCCTGCCAGGTTCCGCACCCGGCGACGAGGATGTCGAGAGTCGGCGCGGTACGGCCTGGCGGGCCACAGCAGGTGGTACTCGGCGCGATGGCGGTTCGGGTCCCGCCACTCGTCGCGCGCGCGATCGAGATTGGCGACGGGCGGCGGATAAGGATGGCGGGTGTAGAACTCGCTGATCGGATCGGCACTCATGTCGGATGGGCACGTCCCGCGATGCCGTTCGTCGTTGTCAGACACTGCGCTCGCGAAACGGAGGCGGCCGACTCCACTCGACCGCCTTCCGTCTTCGTGCCGTCTCAGGGCTACTTCACGCCAGCGCCACCGCTCGTGGCCATGGTCGCCTGGGCCTGCCGCGCCTTCTCGAGCGCCTGGTCGATGCTGAAGCTGGCCGGCCGCTGCCGCGGCGGGAAGTCCTTGAACGTCTTGAGGAACTCCCCGACGATCGCCTGCGCCGGGCACGAGCAGGAACGCGCGGTCGGCCTTCCACTTGCCGTAGAACAGCGACGCGTCCTCGGATGCCCGCTCGAACGGATCGCTCCGCAGGTTGTAGATGTCCGGCACGCGCTTGGCCACCAGCGGCTCTTCCCACACCGCCAGCCCGTGGCCGCGCTGCTCCATGAACGTGCACTTCCAGTTGCCGACGCGCAGCGCCATCAGGTCGCCGTCATCGCTCCAGTAGAGGAATCCCTTGCGCGGATTCTCCTTGACCTCGCCTTTGAGGAACGGCAGCAGGTTGTAGCCGTCGATGTGGACCTTGAACGTCTTGTTGCCCGACTTGTAGCCCTTCTTGAGCTTCTCGACGGCGTCCGGCTCGCCGCGCGGCGGCGGCCAGGGTCGGCAGCATGTCGGTGTGCGAGAAGATCTCGTTCGACACGGTGCCCGGCTTGATCACGCCCGGCCAGCGAATCGCGCAGGGCACGCGCCAGCCGCCCTCGAAGTTCGTGTCCTTCTCGCCGCGGAACGGCGTCGTGCCGCCGTCGGGCCAGCTCATGACCTCGGCGCCGTTGTCGGTCGAGTACATGACGATGGTGTTGTCGGCGATGCCGAGCTGATCGAGCTTGTCGAGCAGCTTGCCGACGTGGCCGTCGTGCTCGACCATGCCGTCGGGATAGATGCCCAGACCCGTCTTCCCTTCCGACTCCTTCTTCAGGTGCGTGAAGATGTGCATCCGCGTCGAGTTCCACCAGCACGAAGAACGGCTTGTCGTCCTTGACCGCCTTCTCCATGAACTTGAGGCTGGCGTCGAGGAATTCCTCGTCGACCGTCTCCATGCGCTTGACGGTCAGCGGGCCGGTGTTCTCGATCTTCTGCGTGCCGTCGGCGTTGGCCCAGCTGTGCAGCACGCCGCGCGGCCCGAACTTCTTCTTGAACTCCGGGTCCTTCGGATAGTCGGGATTCTCCGGCTCCTGCTCGGCGTTCAGGTGATAGAGGTTGCCGAAGAACTCGTCGAAGCCGTGCGCGGTCGGCAGGAACTCGTCGCGATCGCCGAGGTGGTTCTTGCCGAACTGCCCGGTCACATAGCCGAGCGGCTTCAGGACGTCGGCAATCGTCGGGTCTTCCGGCTGCAGTCCGAGATCGGCGCCCGGCAGACCGACCTTGGTCAGGCCCGTGCGGATCGGCGACTGGCCGGTGATGAACGCCGCGCGGCCCGCGGTGCAGCTCTGCTGGCCGTACCAGTCGGTAAAGTTGCACCCCTCCTTGGCGATGCGGTCGATGTTCGGCGTGCGATACCCCATGATGCCGTTGTTGTTCGCGCTGACGTTGAACCAGCCGATGTCATCTCCCCAGATGATCAGAATGTTCGGTTTGTCCGTTTTGGCCATACGTCCTCCTGGTGCTGAAACTGAAAGTCTGTCGACGTCTCCGTTGCTCGACGTATGGGGTCTCGAGCGCCTCGCGATCGACTGTCCCGCACACGAGTGCCGGGCGACCGTCGTTGCAGGTTAGCCAGACTCCCGCCGGCGGGGTATACGCCCTTGGCTCTATACGGGCGGCAATGTCCACTCTTAGCTGTGCAATGCTCACCGATCGAACTCATCGGAGGGTGACGCATTAATACTTTCGTCTGATGGATCCGACGTTGCGGCTCTGGTTTCATGCGTTCGAGGAGATCAGATGGAGCCAGCGGTCGCTGAGAATTCATTGGAGGACTCATGGCAACGACGGTGGGAATAGCGACGATGAAGGTGGTGCAAGTCTCCAACCCTGGCGCAGATTTCCAGATTCTCGAGCGCGAGATTCCCAAGCCAGGTGCGGGACAAGTGCGCATCAAGGTGCAGGCGTGTGGCGTGTGCCACAGTGACGTGCTCACGAAAGAAGGCACCTGGCCCGGAATTCAGTATCCGCGCGTGCCCGGGCATGAAGTGACGGGGATCATCGATGAACTCGGTGCCGGGGTCTCCGAGTGGAAGAAGGGTCAGCGGGTCGGTGTCGGCTGGCATGGGGGCCACGACGGCACGTGCCGCGAGTGCCGGCGCGGAGATTTTCGCAATTGCAGGAATCGGAATATTCCCGGCATCACCTATGACGGCGGCTATCAGCAATACATGGTGGCTCCCGTGGAAGCGCTGGCGGCCATACCGGACAGTCTGAGCGATGTGGACGCAGCACCTCTGCTCTGCGCAGGAATTACCACTTTCGGGGCGCTGCGGAGCAGCGGCGCCTTGCCCGGCGATCTGGTCGCGGTGCAAGGCATCGGCGGTTTGGGTCATCTTGGAATTCAATTCGCGAACAAGTTTGGGTACAGGGTTGCGGCGATCGGCCGCGGATCAGAAAACGCCACGCTCGCGAAGCAACTCGGCTCTAGCGTCTACATCGACAGCACCGCGATGAACCCAGCCGAGGCACTGCAACAACTCGGCGGGGCGCGGGTGATTCTCGCGACCGCACCAAGTTCGAAATCAATGTCCGCGTTGATCGACGGGTTGGGGCCGAACGGCACGTTGCTGGTCGTGGGTGCGGCGTTCGATCCGATTGAGGTTACACCGTTGCAACTCATCACCGGCGTTCGAACCATTCACGGCTGGGCCGCGGGAACTCCAGTCGAGTCTGAGGACACCCTGCGCTTCGCTGAACTGACGGGCGTGCGTCCGATGATTGAAACCTATCCGCTCGACAGAGCGGGCGAGGCGTATGCGCGCATGATGAGCGGCCACGCACAGTTCCGCGTCGTTCTCACGATGTGAGGCCGACCGACAACCGTGGCAAGGTAAGTTGTCGGGTGTAGGGCGGCTTACTCGGATCAATCCTCTTCGGCCAATACCTGCGCCTGCGTCCTTCCGTACGGGAAGAAATTTGCCTTGTCGCCCTTCGCCCAGACCATCCGCTGCTCCGCGCTGCTGATATCCCAGTCGGGACGGCAGCGCTGCAGCACCGCGCGCAGGTCGAGGCGCAGTTCCTCCACCGTCGGCCGGCCGAAGAACCAGTAGCCGTTGTAGATCTTGTAGACACGCAGGCCAGGCTCGACGACCAGGGTGTGAGGAATCATCGGATTGTGCTCGGGGTCGGTGTATTCCGCGATATCGAGATCCTTCTGCACTTTGCGCCCCGGATCGGAGAGAAACGTCCAGTGGGCGCCGACGCCGGTGCGGAACTCGTTCGTCTCGAGCAGGTTGTCGGTCGAGATGGTCACGAGGCGGCAGTAGCCTACCTCCATCTCGCGGTGGAGTTGCAGAAGCCCCTCGTGCTGCCTCCTTTCCTTTGGACAGAAGCCTCCGCGGGAGAGCACCAGCACCAGCGGATCGCCTCCCTGCAACTCCGAGAGCGTTCGGTGCTTGCCGCGATGATCAGAAAGCTCGTAGTCGGGGAAGACTGCGCCGGGAACGATCTCTGGTCGCACACCGGCCTCTACACCTGCACGTGTTCGCGGGTACGGTCCATGTGGAGCGCGGCATCTTTCGCGGCCTCGTCGGGAGTTCTCCCCCGCTCGCGCGCGACGAGGTAGGCGGCGTACCACGCTGACCAGTGGTGCTTCGGAGCGGTCGGCTGGTACTCGCCATGGTGCTCTTCTGTCTCTCGCAGAAGCGCCGTCAGCGTTGCAACGTCCAGGCTGCTGAGTCCCCGCCCGGGAAGCCGGGTCGTGATCTCCTGGAGCAGCCAGCGGTTGCCGTCCGGGTCGGTGAACGTATCGAACGAGCGGTAGGTGGCATGATCGGGCGCGCGCCCGCTGACTCGACCGCTGACGCCGTCAGCCTGGAACTGAGCTCCCGGCGTCCCTGCGTGGAACACCCCGCTGGGCTTCGCGCCGAGGGCGACGAGCTCGTCGTGCGCAGCCTCGATGTCCGAGACGACGAGGTAGTGGCCCTGGGCCGAACCTGGCGCAGCCGCCGTGATCTTCGTGCCAAATTGGACCGAGCACGCCGAGCCGGGCGGAGTGAACTGGATAACCCGGCCGTTATCAAAGGCAAAATCCGCGTCCAGCCGCCAGCCCAGGCTCGCATAGAAGCGCTTGGCGCGATCGACGTCGGACACCGGGATGACGACGACCTCGAGCTTCAGATCGACCGTCGCAGCGCTCGGGACTTGGTTTGGGCGTTCGTTGCTGATCTGTGTGTCGCTCATAGTGACCTCCGTGGCTTGTAATCGCCACCGACCAGCATGCTCGGCCTGAGTGGCAAGCGTCCATAGGACCTTGGTATCCCCACCGATCTGTGCAGTGATCAGCATCGAGTTCGATGCGATTCACACAGCGAACGAGTGCTTCGGGATCGACGAAGGCGCGATAGATGGCCGACGGGGCCGGCCTGGACGACGCGCGATGCGGAATCCGTTCTGTTGTCGGAGCGTCCTCGCCTGTCAGGCGTCATCTCGAAAAGTGCTCAACACTATGTATCGCCACCGCAACGGGATCTTGACGGTTGCGACAATTTACCGCACATCCGTTGGCGGAGTGGCCACGTAGAATCTACAGCGAATGAATTCGCGTGGGAGCGTCCCATTGTTGCAGCGGCTTCGGACTCTTGGCATCACGGCGGCTCTGTGCATCGTCGCGTCGACCGCGCTCGCACATGGGGTCACCGGCACAGCTCGAGATCAGACCGGGGGCGTTCTGCCAGGCGTCACGGTCGAAGCGCATGTGACGGGCAGTGCGACCAGGGAGACGATGACCGACGCCGCTGGTGTGTATCGCCTCGAGGTCCCGGCCGGCCGCTACGAATTGGTCTTCTCCCTCGTCGCGGGGAACCACGATTACGCACGATCCCGTCACGGGAGAGCCAGTAGATCCAGTCACGCCGCTGGTCCGCGCGAAAGGAGCTGAAGTTGGCCTGAGGACCGTCGCCGTCCCCCACCTGCAGGCGAGTTTCACCTTGTGGACGCTGTCGTTGGCGTCCGACCTGGTGTTCTCCGGGGACGCCGGGACAACGGAGGCGAGTAGACCGAGCCACAGGTACGGCGTAGAGTTGGCCACCTACTACGCACCAAGACCCTGGCTCATTTTCGATGGAGACGTAGCCTGGTCGAAGGCGCGCTTCACCGACCCGGATTCAGTGGGCGACCATATCCCGGGGTCGGTGGGGACGGTCGTCTCGGCAGGTGTCACGCTCGACAGCGTGCGCAACGTCTTCGGGAGCGTGCGGCTGCGACACTTTGGCCCGAGAGCCTTGATCGAGGACAACTCGGTGGTGTCGAGGGCGACAAGCCTCGTCAATCTCGAGGGTGGGTACAAGCTGTCGAAGAACGTCAAAGTTCTCGTCGATGTCTTCAACCTGTTCGATGCAGTGGACAGCGACATCGACTACTACTACCCTTCGCGACTGCCGGGCGAGCCGCTCGACGGCATCAACGACATTCATCTGCATCCGACGCTTCCGCGTACGGCGCGGGTCAACCTGGTCGTCGGATTCTGAATTTCGCGGCTTGCTGGGTGCGAGGTTCAAGGGGCGATCTGACAGCAATCTCTCAATCCACTGGATAATCCAGATCATGTTTGTCGTTCGGTTTGCCGATTGTGCGGCACATCGCCAGTATCTGCCCCTGGTGGTTGAAGATGTGCGTCACGACACGCATGATGACATCCGCCGGCCGAAGCAGCCGCGTTTCGCCGGGGTCGCTGATCATGCGGCGTGAAGAGTTCAATTCTGCCTCGCTGGCACGCTCGAGATACGACCGGGTTATGGATGCCGTTTGCGCACGGAACGCCTCCATCGCGGCCACATCCGGCAAATCCGGCAGCGTGGCTTCCTCGGTGTAGCCCCTGGTCACCACTGTCTGCCAATACACCTCCGCGCCGATCGTGTGTTCGAGCTGGCTCAGTACCGTAGGAAAACCGAATCCGGTCAATGGCCGACGCACTTCGGAATCCGTAAGGTGACTGCAGAACACAATCAGGCGACGCAGGCTCTCGTGCGCGTGGGCGTGTATATCCAGCAGCGCCGCTGCGTTGTACATGGCCGGATACTAAACGATTGCGGTCCACCACTGCTGAATTCGGTTCTGGCCGTCATCGGACGCGACGCGTATGCACTTCTGCGATGATCTGTAGATGGACATTCGGCAACGCTGTACCACGCGGCAGGGACAGGTGCGCTGCCTGCGCCGTTTGACGGTGCGGCCGCCATGCGATAGGCTCCCTCGGTTACAAGCATCCCAAAAATCCAAACGGTAACGAGCGAGCGGGCGCCGTCCTACTCTCACCAGGGCACGGCGCTGCCTCGACTCCTCGAGGAGCAACGACGATGAAACGTTCCACAGTCGTAGTCGTCGGGTTCATGGTCGCCCTTTGTGTGATCGCCGCGGGACTGTCGGTCTATGCCCAGGTTTCCCGTCCGTACCGAAACGGATCGGTCTGGTCGATGTCCATGATTCGGGTGAAGCCCGGAATGGACAGCGCGTACCTCAATTACCTCGCGACCGACTGGAAGCGGAGCCAGGAGTCCGCGAAAAAGGAGGGATTGATCCTGTCGTATCGTGTGCTCACGACAGAGTCGCACGACTCGTCGGACTGGAATCTGCTGCTGCTCAGCGAGTACAAGGACCTCGCGACCTTAGAGGCGAACGAGCAGAAGACGGACACGCTGACTCAGAAGGTCGTCGGCGACGATCAGAAGCAGATGCAGGGATACAAGGAACGCGCGGAGATCCGCGAAGTGCTGGGTACCCGCCTCGCGCGCGAGGTCATCCTGGAGCCACGAACGTCCGGATCGCGATAGTCAACGACGCAGTCCACCTTCGCCCCTTCGGGCGGAGGTGGGCGCATCCGCGGCACGGTCGGCTCCTAATCGAGTCGCAGCGCCTCGACCGGATCGATCCGCATGGCTTTTCGCGCCGGCACCAGCGCCGCGAGCGCCGAGATCAGCAACAGTGCGGCCGGCACGCTGACGAACGTGGCCGGATCGATAGAGCGAATGCCATAGAGCTGGCCGCGGAGCAGCAGCGCCATTGGGAAGGCGACCAGCAATCCGATCGCGACGCCGATTCCCCCGAGTGTCGCGGCCTGTCCGACAATCATCGCCAACAGCCCGGACGGTTTCGCGCCGAGCGCGAGCCGGACTCCAACCTCGCGGGTGCGCTCGCTGACGATCAACGACATCACACCGTAGACGCCGATCGCGGCAAGGCCGAGCGCCAGCACGCCGAACGCGCCAACAATCAGCAGGATGAAGCGCCGCGTGGAAATTGCATCCGACCGCAGCGTCGACATGGTCCGCATGTCGTAGAGCGGGACGTTCTTGTCGATGCGGCGCATCTCCGCGCGAACCGTGTCCGCCAGCGTCGCGGGATCGCCGGCTGTGCGCATGACGATGAACGGTGACACCGGCGGACCCTGCAGATAGTTGATGTAGATCTCCGGCTGCGGTTGTTCTTCGAGGCCGCCGTGGCGAACGTCGCCGACCACCCCGACGATCGTTGTCCATGGGCCGGTGGGCGTCGTGCCGATGCGGATGTGTTGCCCGATCGGGTCCTGATTCCGGAAGAACGTCCTCGCCATCGTTTCGTTGATGATCGCGACCGGTGGCGCCGTGCTGGTGTCGGTGGGTTCGAAGCCGCGGCCGCGGTGAATCGGAATGCCCATCGCCCGGAAGTAGTCGTGCATCGCGCGCCGGAACTGCACTTCCGGCAGCTCGGCGGCCGGCAGCGGATGGCTCTCGCGCTGCAGCGAGGTCGTCACCGACGTGCTGCCGAGCGGCACGCGGGTGGTGCCCCCGACCGATACCACACCGGGCAGCGCTTCCATCCGGGCGAAGAAGTCGCGATAGAACGCGAGGCGATCGTCGGTGTTGGTCAGGTTCGGCGGCAGGTTCATCTGCCAGGTGAGCACTCCGTTGGTGTCGAAGCCCGGATTGACGTTCGTCACCGACACGAAGCTGCGCAGCAACAGCACGGCGCCGGTCGTGATCGCAACGGCGAGCGCGACCTCGGCGATCACCAGCGCGGCGCGGGTGCGGCGTCGGAGTCCGCTGCCAACCGATCCGCGGCTCGCGTCCTGCAGGCTGGCTTGCGGATTGACCGTCGCCGAGCTGATTGCCGGCAATACGCCGACGAGGACGCCAGTGAGGATCGTGGTGAGCGATGCCGCCACCAGCACGCGCCAGTCGATGGTGACTTCGTGGATGCGCGGGATGTCCGCCGGCGCGAGCGCGATCAGCGCAGTCAACGTCCACCACATCACCAGCAGGCCGGCGATCCCGGCAGCCACAGCGAGCAGCAGGCTTTCGGTGAGCAGCTGTCGTGCGATCCGCGACCGCCCAGCTCCCAGCGCCACCCGTGTCGCAAGCTCTTTTTCACGGGCCACGCTGCGGGCCAGCAGCAGATTCGCGACGTTCACCGACGCCATGATCAGCACGAACGCGATGGCGGCGAGCAGGATCATCAATGCTGGCCGGATCGCCCCGACGGATTGATCGGCCGAGGACACGACGGTCGCGCTCCAGCCCTTGTTCGTCGCCGGGTACGCCTGCTCGAGCTCGGCGGCGATTCGCTTCATGTCGGCGTCAACCTGCTGCAAGGGCACATCGTGCTTGACCCGGCCGATCGCGCCCCACCAATGAGCCGCGCGGACGATCTGTCCGCTGGGCGTCAGCATCCGAGTCGCGGCCGCGAGAGGGCCGGAGAACGATATCGGGACCCATATGTCGATGCTGGTGACGCGCGTGAACCCGCTCGGCCCCAGCATCCCGGGATACGGGAACACGAAGTCGCGCGGCATGACGCCGATGACCTGAAAGGGCGTGCCGCTCAGCGTCAGCGGCTTGCCGACAATACCCGGATCGGCGCCGAACCGCCGCCGCCAGTAGCCGTCGCTCAGCAGCACGACCGGCGCTTCCTCGCCGACGGCGAACGTCCGACCGATTGCCGCAGGGCGGCCAAGCATGTTGAACAGATTGGAAGTGACGAACAACGAAAAAGCCATCTCGGTGCCGGTATCGGCCTGCAGCTGTGTCGGCGTCACGATGGCGAAGTAGCCTTCGAGACCCTCGAGCGTTCTGGTCATCTTCTGAAAGTCGAGAAAGTCCGCCGGCGACATCGGATTGCGCGGCCGGTTCTCGGTGGTGTTGTTGCTCCAGACGTTCACGAGCCGCGCGTCATCGCGATAAGGCAGCGCTCGCAGGAGGACGCCATTGATGACCGCGAAGATCGCGGTGGTGGCTCCGATGCCGAGGGCGAGAGCCAGGATCGTCAACGTGGTGAAGACCGGCGTTTTGACCGCGAGGCGAATCGCGTGGCGAACGTCCGCGCGCAGCGTGTCGAAAAACATATGGTGTCTGCCTGCAGGTTCGTACAAGTGTGGAGTCGCGTCCGAAAACCACGTCCATCGCACAACTGCCGACCAGCGTTCCGCGAGGCCGTTCATCGCGAGCGTGCCCAGAGTGCGTACTGTCCCGCCCGTGCCGAGCGGCCTGCGGCGGAAGTCGTCGTACATTTCGTCGCCGAACCGCCGCCGGAACGCGCGCGGATATGCGAGGAGCGCCAGCGAGAAGAGCGTGCGCCTCACGGCCGGGCACCCTTCAGAAGTCGCCGCGAGCGGGCGGCCATCAGCTGTCCCTCGAGCCGGATGACTTCCGACCTGGCCACCGCGATGCCGCGGGGCGTCAGCCGGTAATATCGCCGCCGCTCGTCGTCATTCTTCGGATCGGGCGCTTCGCTCAGCTCCTCGATGAGCTCGCTTTCCAGCAGCCGCGCCAGCGCGCGATACAACGTGCCGGCATGAAGCGACACCGCGCCGCCCGACCGGCGTTCGACTTCCTGCAGGATGCTGTAGCCGTGGCGCTCGCCATCGGCCAGGGCGAGCAGGATCTCGAACGCCACCGGCGTCAGGGGAAGGAAGGATTCGGGCCTGAATCTGTCCATGTGTGCCTTGAGACTATACTCCCAAAGCACATAGACGGCAACGGGCCGAAAAATGTTGCTAAAGGCGTCCGGTCGATTGCGGTCGCCGCGGCAGGATGCCTTTGCCCGTTCGAGTTCCCGTCGGCGGCTCGCGGACAAGACGCCGAACCCCACGGTTGATGAAGTACTGAATCATCGGCATCCGTGACTGCCGTCCT
The DNA here is from genome assembly GCA_963755695.1 of uncultured Acidobacteriota bacterium. Lineage (GTDB taxonomy): Bacteria > Acidobacteriota > Vicinamibacteria > Vicinamibacterales > 2-12-FULL-66-21 > QHWT01. The sequence continues at coordinate 92,430 of CAVWLB010000009.1, forward strand.
TGCCGATCACTGACGGTCGCGGTGTACCTGAAATACCAACCGTCCCAGCACGTGTTCTCGATCCAATCGTCGATGCGCCTGGGCGGCTTTCCCCAGCGGATAGCTCGCCGCGATCGGCACCCGAATCTTGCCGTTGCCGAGGTGACGATTCAGCTTGTCGAATTCCCGCGGACTCGCGACCGCGTCGAAGGCACGCACGCGGAACGTGCGCCGCTCCATAGGCACCGGTTCGATGCCGTTAGGGTACACGACCCGTCCCTTGGCCCGCATGAAGTCGAGACACCGCTCGAGCTCGTTTCCTCCGGCGAGCGCAAGCGCACAATCCAGTCCGTCGGGCGCGAACTTCCTGAGTTGATCGGTGGATTCCGTACGCCGAGCGTCGATCACACGATGAGCGCCGAGCCTTCGGACCAGGCGCGCCGGCGCTGCGCCGGATGCGGTCGCGATGACGTGAGCCCCGCGCTGAACGGCCAGTTGAAGCGCAATCGTGCCGACCGCGCCCGAGGCACCGAAGATGAGCACGGTGTGTCCCGGCCGCAGCCCGAGCGCGTCGATGCCCTGGAGTGCGGTTAACCCTGTTACGGCAACCGCTCCGGCGTCGCGTAGATTGAGTCTCTTCGGCACACGGCCCACGTGCCCGGCGTTTGCCGCTGCGAAATCCGCGTAGAAGCCACCCTGGCGATTGCCGAACTCGTATGCGTATACGCGGTCACCGAGTTGAAAGCGCCGGACTCGTGCGCCTCTGGCCACGACGATCCCCGCGCCATCAACTCCAGGCACCAGGGGGAATCGTGGCCGCCCTGGCTTTCGCCACGAACCGTCGCGAATCGAGGCATCCCAGTTGCCGATGCCGGCCGTATCGATCGCGATGAGCACCTCTTGGGGTCCTGGCCTTGGCACTGGAACTTCGTGAAGAGTCAGAGCCGACGGTGGACCGAACCGATCGACCGCCGCGGCCTGCATTGTGTCGGGGATGTCACGCGGCTCTCCCCTTCTCGCGCTCGAGATTCGACGATGAGTCATAGGTCTGTATTCTCTTGCCTCTCCCGTGCCGCTTCCGGCAACAACCGGGCGGAACGTTCATTGAGGAGGTGCAAGTTTGGTGCGAGTTCCAACCCCTGCCGCTCAAATACTCGGAGTTGTCGGCGGGGCACGACCATGGATTGACCTGCGCCCACGGTGGTGACACCTCGAAGTGTCGGTCGCGTACAACGTGGCAACGCGGCCGTATGATTTCGAACAGCGTGGAAACGTGAACAAATGTGAATACGTGAGTGGAGGATGGCCGTCAGTTGATTGGCAAAGCAGCCATTGAAAACGTCAGTCGGCCGCTGCGCACGACTGTCCGTCGGACGATTTCTTCCCCGGTAAGAAGACAACCCGATGAAGTGCCGGTGACGCCATCAGCAGCAAGGCCACCCAGAACAGCGGCCAGTTGAACGTCGTCGGCAGCACCTGCAGGACCGCGTCACGGCCATCCGGCAGCGCCCGCCACGCGTCGATCATGAAGACGGCGAGCGCCACGCACGATACCGACCGCAGCCAAGCGCCCACGCCCAGCGGGCGTCGGTCGCACCATCATCCGACTGCGTCGCGAGCGTGCCCCACAGGATCATCACCAGCGCGATACTGACCGGCGCGAGCACCGGCCCCCACCATGGAAGCGGCAGCAGGAACAGGATGTCCCAGTCCAGCAGCGTCCTCGGCCAGCCCGAGATGAGGCGAAGGAAGACGTAATAGAAGATGTCCCAGGCGCCGAACGCCAGCGCCGCGTAACCGGCGCGGCGGCGCCACGTGCGCCCCGCGAGCAGCCCCAGCGTGGCGATCATGACAAGCGTGGCCGCCTCGCGCCACAATTCGACGTTGCCCAGCGCTCCGTTCATCGGCAGCGGGTCTGCCTGGTACGGCTCGATCCGATCGACGAGCGCGCGGATGTAAAACACGCTTGCGGCTTCGACCCAGGCCATCGCGATCGCGAAGGCCATGACGATCGCCCAGCGCGTTCGCTCCGAAAGGTGAACGGTCATCGCTTCCATTACTCCGTTCGCTTGCCATCCGCAACTGCCGCGACGCTTCGCGTTCGCATCTCGACCTGGCGGATTTGTCCCGCCGAAGCGTCGGCGCAAAGGCGGATGCGCGCCTCGACGCGGTCGATGACGTCGTCCGGCGTCGAGGTGCCGGCCGTCAGTCCCACGACCTTCGCGGCATCGAACCATTCGGGGCGGACGTCTGCGTCGGTCTGCACGTGATGCACGCGGGCGCAGTAGCGCGCACAGGTCTTGACCAGCTCGCGCGTGTTGTTGCTCGACCGGCCGCCGACCACGATGACGACGTCGGCCTGGCGTGCCATCTCGACCGCCGCGGACTGCCGTTCCTTGGTGGGCTTGCAGACCGTGTCGAGGAAGCGCACGTCCGATTGCGGGAATCGCCGCCGGATCAGGTCGACCAGGTGCCGCACCTTCTCTACCGGCTGCGTCGTCTGGGCCGCCACGCCGAGGCGTGGATGCTCCTCGAGCGCGAGGACGTCATCGTCTTCGAGCACGACGTCGAAGCGATCGAGATCGCCGGTGAGGCCGCGCACCTCCACGTGGTCGCGTTGCCCGACGATGACGACGTGGTAGCCGTCGCGCGCGAGGGCCGCGACGGCGCGGTGCGCGACGTGCACGAGCGGGCACGTGGCTTCGACCACCGTCAGCCCCAGGGCGCGGGTCCGCGCGAGGGTCCGCTCGGACGTGCCGTGGGCCGTCACCATCAGGGTCGGCGTCTTGACGTGTGCGACGTCCTGCGCGACCGCGATGCCCTTCGCCTCGAGGGCGCTCAGGACGGTGGGGTTGTGGACGAGGTCGCCGAGGATCGTGAGGGGGCCGGCGTCAGCGTGCTCGAGCGCGAGCGCGATGGCATCGCGAACGCCGAAGCACATGCCGAGGTGGGCCGCTCGGAGGATACGCATGCTTTACAGTGTAAAGCTTTGGCTTTACGTTGTAAAGCTTGAACCGCGAGAGACGTCCGGGCGTAGAGGCCGCTTAGCTCACAGAGCGTTCCAGCGATCTCTGGTCATCAACGCTTGACCTCCAAAGGATCGCCGGTATGGTGCTCGGTAATCTGGTACCGCATGAACGCGTGCACGGCCTGAATCAATCCAGGGTCGCTCGTTTCGATGCGCACGGCGCCACCGTCGGATATGTCCCCGTACTTGTACGAGATCTTCCCAGCGTTGGCCTGCATCGCGGCAACGCCGGGCGGGATCTCTCCGTGCGTCTGAAATGGCTTATCGAACTGGCCGCGCGCGAATTCGTCGGCGATGAATCGCAGGTGGCCGCGAATTGCGCTCAGGTTCTTGTCGTCGGCCGGGTTCTTGACGGTAACCTCGATCGAGCCACCGGTCGGCGTGAGCCTGAAGTGATGGGTCGTCGCGTCCGGGCCGAACCCCATCGCCTCGGCGCCTCGCTTCTCGAGCGCCTCATCCTTCTGCATCTGTTTGAGGTGCTCTTCATGTGACATTCCGGGCGGCATCTCCGGGTGTTGTGCGGTCAGCAGCAGCGCGCCGGCGACGAGCGACATCAGTAGATTCATGTGATCTCCTCACGGTCATCGTCCGGCCTGGAATTGTTCCAGGGTCAAGCGGCTTTTTGAACTTGAATCTGGAATCACTCCAGGTTGTACGATGGGGCGTGGCAGGAACAACGTTCGGAATCGGCGAGGCCGCCCGTCGCGCCGGAGTCAGTCCAGATCTGATCCGGTACTGACGAGCGCGTCGGCGTACTCCCACGGGCGCCGCGGACGGCCGGCGGGTTTCGGCTCTACTCCGACGTTACCGTCGCACGACTGATGTTGGTCAGAAACGCCATCCGATTCGGGTTCACGTCGAAAGAACTGGCTGGCTTCCTGAAGGCGCGAGACAGCGGCCGTCCACCCTGTCATTCAGTCCGCGCCGCAGGACAGCGCCTGCTCAAAGAGATGGACGATCAATTGGCGCGTCTGAGCGAAGCACGAACGGCGATGGCCGAAACTCTGGCTGCTTGGGACGCACGACTCGAGCGAACCCCGGTCGGCGCGCCGGCACATCTGCTCGCGATGGTCCCCGACGCACCGAGAGCCGCGCGAACGGGACACGCACTCAAACGTCACAGAGGTTAGCTGACCGCACGGGTTCGTCGGCCGTTGAGGACTGCGAGTTCGAACGGCTTGTCCTACTCGATTCCCATCGATCGCAGCGGATCGATCACGCCTCGCCGCTTGACAGCGTGCCGGACCTCGTCGAAACTTCTGACCAGCGCGCGCTGGGGCGCCTCCTGTCCGCGGCAAGGGAATCCTCCCACCCATTCGGCACGGCCTGATCGGATCGGCCTTTCTCCGGCCTGAGCTCAGCGGACTTCGGGCGCACTTGGAGGAAGGTCTCATGAGCCAAGGACTCCCACCGCGTCGCAATTTCGAAAGCCTCAAGAAAGAAGCAAAGCGCTGGCTCGCCGCGCTCCGAGCGGGCGATCCCGAGGCCGGTGCGCGGCTGGCACGCGCCTTTCCTGACGCTTCTGCCACGCCGACACTCCGTGACGTCCAGCATGCGCTCGCGCGCGAGCACGGCTTCGCAGGATGGACGCGGCTGAAGGAGGCCATCGAACGCCGGTCGGCCGAGGCCGCCGACGCGGGCCCGAAGGCGCTCGCGCTCTACGAAGCGAAGGCGGATGCGCTGCTCGAGGCGTACCGCACCGGCACACCCGAAGCGATGGATCGTCACCACAACTACACGTGGCATCGGCGCGCGTGGCGCGCCATGCGGACGTACGTGCAGCTCGATCTCGGCAAGCGGCCCGCGCACCCGGATGATGATGTCGAGATCACACTCGACGATGGGCGGCACCTCATTGCGCTGGAGCACGGGTTTGCCAACTGGCGTGAACTCGAAGCGTTCACCAAATCTCTGAAGCCGGAGCGGCGCGTCACTGCGAAGCCGTTGCGGCTGGTGGTGCGACGAGGCCCGGATCACTGGGAACCGATCGCAGGCTCGCGAGAGTGGGAAGAAGTTCTCGAGCTCCTCACTCAGCATCCAATGGCAGGTCTCAGCGGCGAGGGTCAGATGACAGACGACCTGATCGAAGACTTGTCACATCGTGCCCAAACGCTAACTGCGCTTGGCCTGTCCGGGTGCAGACAGATCACCGACGCGGGTGTGCGTCATCTTGCAACGATGGCGTCGCTGCAACACTTGGATCTGACCGGCACCAGCGTAACCGATGCCGGGCTGCAGGTCTTGCGCCATCTTCCACAACTGCGCACCCTCTCGCTCGCGTGGAATCGCGTGACCGAGACGGGTATCGGAGTACTTGCGCATTGCGACGAACTCGAGCACCTGAACCTCGGTGGCTCGGCCGAGATCGGTGACGCCGCCGTTCGGGCGCTTACAGGGAAACGCAAACTGTGCCATCTCACGATCGCGCTGACCGATGGCGGATTGCCGCTGCTGCACGAGCTGCCCGTGTTCAAGTCGTGGCACGGTGGCGACGCGGAGCTGGGGCTGGTTGGGCACAAGTCTCTGCCGAACCACCTCTCTCTTCGAGGCACGTTCACGGATGCCGGCATGCGGCACCTGCGGGGGCTGGACGGTCTCTTCGGCCTCGACATCGCTGACAGCCACCTGCGGATCACCTCTGCCGGCCTCGACCCGCTGATCTCCCTCGCGCATCTTGCGGTGCTCAGCGCGGACGCGAAGGACGATTGGATGCCGTGCATCGCGCAGATGCCGCACCTGCGGGCTCTCGGAGCACAGGACACCACGGCGGGCGACCAGGGGTTTTCAGCGCTCGGCAGATCGCGTTCCATCGAGTTCATCTGGGGTCGTCGTTGTCACAATCTGCGCAAACGCGGATTCATGGCGCTGGCGGCCATGCCCGCCCTGCGCGGGCTCTCGGTGAGCTGTCTGAACGTAGACGATGAAGGAATCTCGACGCTACCGGCGTTCCCGGCGCTCAGGGAACTGATGCCGATGGATGTCCCGGACGCAGGCTATCGGCACATCGGCAAGTGCGAGCGGCTCGAGTCGCTCATCCTCATGTACTGTCGCGACACGACGGACGCGGCCACCACGCACATCACAGGGCTCCGTAATCTCTCGTACTACTTCAACAGCTATACGACGATCACTGATCGCACGCCCGAGTTACTGGCCACGATGGATTGCCTCGAGCGTATTACGTTTGATACGTGTCACGGTCTAACGAACGCCGGCATCGCGCGGCTGGCACGCCTGCCGAGGCTGCGTGAGCTGCGTCTCTCAGGACGAGGAGTCACACCGGAGGTCCGCGCTGCGTTCCCGTCAACGGTCAAGGTGTTTTGTGGAGAATGACGAGTTCACGAATACCGCGGCGGGGGCGCGACCGCAGATCGCCCGAGAGCCTCCTCTACTCGCGGCCGACGGGCTCGGTGGAGAAGCGCACGCGGGTGAACAGCTCCGGGATGTGTGAGTCCCACACGCCATGCGGGCTCCACGCCCAGCCACCGGGATCCTTCGCCGGCGGGGCCTCCTTATACTGGTTGAACCGCGAGAAATCCATCCGCCACTCGTCGCCGTCTCGCGGCGGCAGCGCGCGCCTGTCCGGCATCGCCAGGGGCTCGAGCGAACGCCACGGGATGCGCAGTTCAGCGGTCCAGCCGCGGTCGCGGTCCCGGTTGTCGTTGATCGTTCCGTCGACGTGGACCGCCGACTGGAGGCCGGGCATGTCCCAGTTCCAGTAGCCGATGCGCGGACCGCGCGGATGCTGCTTGAAGCCGACACCGTTGAACGGCCTCACGCCCGGGCGTGAGCGATCGAACTCCGGCCGACGCGCGTAGCCACTCGATTCGAACTCCCGCTCCCAGATGAACAAGACCTCATAGATCGTCCCGAAGGCGTTGATCTCGAACTCGTAGTACGCATCGCGTCCTGCGATGAACAGCTCGACATCGTTGTTCTCGTAGATCGGCGCGTCGCGCTCGGTCAGGCTCGCCTCGACGAACGGCTCTTCAATCCAATACCCGACGTAGAGATAGGTGTCGTCCCACAGCACTGCGGCACGAGTGTCGTGGATGCCCGGGCGGCCGCCGATGAGATCGGCGAAGCGCGGCGAGCGTTCCGCGGCCTGCCAGGCGCCCTCGTCGAGCCGGCCGTCGATGACGAGAGGAGACGAGGTGCGGCGCGCGGTGTAGCGTGCGATGCGGTCCTCGGGCCATGGAAAGGGCCACGTCTGCGAGAGCCCGGGCATGCCGCTGCATGCTAGCAGCGCGACAGCCAGCGTGTACAGCCGCGACCGACTTTGCTTTCGCAGCCTCACCAGGACAGGTTTCGACACGACCCGACGACCCGCCCTTCATGGCCTAGTACCCACATCTCGGCGCGGCCCATCCTTACAGCCATTGGCGGCGCCTGAACAGTGCATACAGCGCAATGGACAGCAGCACCATCAGGATCATGGCGGCCGGATAGCCGAACCTCCAGTGCAGTTCCGGCATGCGATCGAAGTTCATGCCGTAGATCGTGCCGATGAGAGTCGGTGCGAAGAAGATGGCGGCCCACGCCGAGATCTTCTTGATCTCTTCGTTCTGCGCGTAGCTGGCCTCCGTGAGCCGTTGGACTTCGATGTTCTGCGCCTGGCCGACGAGCGCGGCGTTGATCGTCAGCACAGTCTGGTAGAACTCGATGACGCCCTGGAGATACTCCTTCTCACCGTCGGCCACACTGCGGACACGCTCGAACTGGTCGATGATGTCGGCCACGAGCTTCTCGCCGCCGGGTGGAGTGCGAGTGAGGCCGGACATTCGTCCGTAAATCGCTCCGCCCAGGGCGGCCATGGTCCGGACGGCGAGCAGGCCATGCCGCGCGCGGAACAAGTCGTTGATGAATCCTTCCGGGTCGCCGACGTCCTCGCCGGTCACCCGCTGCTCGAGCTGCCACACATCGCGGGTCATGGCCTCGATGTAGGCTTCCTGATGGCGGGTGAGCGCGGAGACGATGGCGTGGGACAGCTCGAAGACCGACTTGGGCCGGAACCGCCCCGCCTGGATACGCGCATGAACCGCCCGCGTCTCCCGCATCGCCACCGCGGGATCGACCGCCGGATTGATGGGCCCGTGGACGGTCACCAGGTAATTCCGGCCGATGATCTGATCGAGCTCGATATAGTGCACGTGGCCGCGTTGCCCGCGCTCGGGAGCGTGCAGCACGATCAGCACGTGGTCGCCGTAGCCGTGCACCTTGGGCACGCGATTGCGCTCGACGCAGTCCCGCACCGCCAGGGGGTGAAAGCCGAACACCTCCAACAACGCGCGCGAACCGTCTTCGTCGCAGCTGGGGATGTCGACCCAGATGAATCCCGTGTCATCCCGGAGCAGTGCTGCCAGTTCGTCAGGCGACCGGTCCTCGATGCCTTGATCGGTGATCAGGCGAACTTCCATCTCTCACACCTCTCGGCGCGTCCATCAAACGCGCTTTGATGCCTCATCGTCGAGGTCAATTCTCGACCAGTTGTCGGGAATTCGCACGAGGGGCATTCGTCCCTTGTATCGGTCGCTGCGGGCCTATACTCAGGCTATGTCAGAAGCCGGTCGCCAGCGGCTGCCCTGCGTTGTGGGAATTGGCGCCTCTGCCGGAGGCCTCGAAGCGTTGGTTGAGCTTTTCGGCGCCCTTCCCGCAACCGGCATGGCCTTCATCGTGGTTCAGCACCTGGACCCGACCCACGAAAGCCTGCTCGCCGAGATTCTGGCGAAGAAAACCACGATGGCGGTGTCGCTCGCCACCGCGGGAGAGGCCATGAAGCCCGACCACGTGTACGTCATCCCTGCGGATGCGCTCCTCACGGTGCACGATGGGCTCATCGAGGTGAAGCGGCGGTCGAGAGCTCCCGAACGACCGTTCCCGGTAGATCTCCTCTTCTCGTCACTCGCGGTGGCGTATGGCGAAGGCGCGATCGGCGTCGTGCTTTCAGGTGCGGACGCGGATGGCTCGCTCGGACTCCGCGAGATCAAGCACGCGGGCGGATTCACCTTCGCGCAGCAGCCTGAATCGGCGCGCTTCCCGACGATGCCCAGGCATGCCATCGAGACTGGCTGTGTGGATCTGGTGTTGCGCCCGAAGGACATCGCTGGCGAGCTCGCGCGCCTCAGCCGGCAATTCCGGGCGGCGGAGCCGAGCCCCGAATCCAAATCGGAGAGCACGCTTGACGTTGTCGCCGAAGACGAGAACGCGATCCTGGCCCAGATCTTCCAGAAGCTTCGATCGGCGCACGGCGTGGACTTCACCCACTACAAACAAACCACGATCAGGCGCCGCATCGAGCGGCGAATGATGCTGCGAAGGGTCGAGAGCCTCGACGAGTACCGCGAATCGCTCGATCGCGATCCTGCCGAGCTCGCCGCACTGTACCAGGATTTCCTGATCCGGGTCACCGAGTTCTTTCGCGACCCGACGGCGTTCGATGCGCTGCGTCACGACGTGCTTCCCGCGCTCTGTGAAGGCCGGTCTCCGAAAGAGCCGATCCGCATCTGGGTGCCCGGCTGCGCAACCGGCGAGGAGGTCTATTCCGTCGCCATTGTTGTTCTCGAATATTTCGGTGACGGCCCGCCGCCGCTGAAGATCCAGATTTTCGGGACCGATGTCAGCGAGGCGGCGCTAGAGAAGGCGCGCGCGGGTGTGTACCACGCCAGTGCCCTGCAGGAAGTGTCGGCCGAACGCCTCGAGCGTTTCTTCACCCGGCAAAACGGTACTACCGCATTTCGAAGGACATTCGCGATCTCTGTATCTTCGCGCGTCAGGACGTGACGCACGATCCGCCGTTCTCCCGATTGGACCTTATCAGCTGCCGCAATCTCCTGATCTATCTCGACGAAGTCGCTCAACGCCGAGTCCTGCGAACGTTCCATTACGCGCTTCGTCCGCAGGGCATGCTGTTTTTTGGTTCCGCCGAGAGTGTCGCCCGGTCGCCTGAGCTGTTCGAGCAGATCGACAGCCGATTGCGGGTGTTCCGTCGCATGCCGAACACCGGCGGAGGAGCCATCGCGGAACGAGGTGATGTCTCGGCCTTGCTGGCGCTCGAGCTTGATAGTAACGCCGCGCCGCTTCGCGTCGAGGCAGACTCGGTGCCGCGCGAGGCGGACCGTCTGCTGCTGGCGCGTTTCGCGCCGGCGTGTGTGCTCGTGAACCAGGCCCTCACCATTCTGCAGTTTCGCGGCCAGACCGGGCCTTATCTCGAGCCAGCCGGAGGCCCACCCAGCTTCGACCTGCGACGGGTCATTCGCCCGGAGCTGCTCGTCCAGATCCTTCCTGCCATCGGAGAGACCAGCAAGACCGGCGTGGCGTCCCGCCGCGACGTCCGTCTCGATACGCGCGAGATCAACATCGAGGTGATTCCGCTCGCGGGATCTGGCGGCCGCCAGTCCTTTCTGATCCTGTTCGACGACGGGTCCCGTCTGCCGGTGGATAGGAGCACGCCTGCGGCCGGACCTGCGTTGACCGGATCCGAAAAGGACGAACGGCTCGCGCACCTGGAACGCGAACTCGAGGGCATGCGTGAGTACATGCGGGCGGCGATCGAGGAGCACGAAGCGGTCCAGGAGGAGCTTCGCTCGGCGCACGAGGAGATGTTGTCCGCCAACGAGGAGTTTCAGAGCACGAACGAGGAACTCGAGACCTCAAAGGAGGAACTGCAGTCGACCAACGAGGAGCTCACCACGACCATCGACGAGTTGCAGAGCAGAAACCAGGAGCTCGCCAGGCTCAACATGGAAGTGGACGCTACGCGCCGGGACTCCGAGGCCGCGCGCTCGCATGCGGACACCATCATTCAGTCGGTCCGCGAGCCATTGGCCGTGCTCGATGGAACCTTGCGCATACTGCGAGTGAATTCAGCATTCGCGACGAACTTGAAGATCCCCCGCGAACAGATTGAAGGCCAATTGCTTCACGAAGTGGGCGACGGCAGGTGGAACATCCCGGATCTGCACCACAGATTGCGCGCACTGCTGGCCAACGCCCAGCCGCTGGAAGATTGGGAAGTTGCCCGGGACCTTCTTCCCCAGGGGCGCGAGGTGATGTCGCTGAGCGCGAGGAGAATCCCCGGCGATGTTGAGCGGGGCGAACAGTTGTTGCTCTCGATCCAAGACGTCACCGCGAGCGCGGACATGACGGCGGGGCTGGTCGCCAGCGGCGAACGGAAGGATCAGTTCATCGCCATATTGGGACATGAGCTCCGGCACCCGCTGACGCCGATCACACACGCGATCTACCTGTTGAGAAAGAGCCACCAGGATCCCGCAACCATCGAACTGCTCGAGACGATCGATACCCAGACGCAAACTCTTTTGCGATTCGTGAACGAGCTCCTGGACCTGTCGCGCATCAGTCACGGCTTGATTGAGATCAGGCTGGAACGTCTCGATTTGGCCGCGGTCGCACGCGACGCGGTGGACGCGCTCCAGCCATTCATCGAAGAACGACAACATGTGATGTCGCTTGTCCTGCCTGCTGGCCCGTTGTACGTCCTTGGCGATCCGGGCAGATTGCGTCAGGTCGTCAGCAACCTGGTCGAGAATGCCGCGAAGTACACCGAGCCGGGTGGCAGGATCACCGTGACGCTCGAACCGCGCGGCGACGAAGCGGTGCTGGCCGTGAGCGACAACGGCATCGGCATTGACACCGAGAATCTGGAACGAATCTTCGAGCCGTTCACGCAATCACACCAACCGCTGGCAAGCCCCTCCGGTGGATTGGGAATCGGACTCAGCGTGGCGCGCCAAATAGTGGAACTGCATGGCGGTCACGTACACGCGCTCAGCGCGGGTTCCGACGCGGGAAGCGAGTTCGTGGTCTCACTGCCGGTGTCGGCCGCAGACATACAGGGCGACCGAGGGTCCGAGAACGGAGTGAAACACTCGGCGTCGGTCGGGGCGTTGCGCGCCCGGAGGGTGATGATTGTCGACGATCACGAGGAGATCAGGACGTCGATGTCCCGTCTTGTCCGCGCCTGGGGTCACGAGGTCGCCCTCGCCGCCGACGGCTCGACTGCGCTCGCGCTGGCGGAAGCATTCCAGCCCGAGTGCGCTATCGTGGATCTCTCAATGCCGGGGATGGACGGGATAGAGCTGGGTCGTCGTCTCCGCCGGCGGTTTCCTCCGGCACAGCTCCGCCTGATCGCCCTCAGTGGCTATGCCGGCGCGGACATCCGCGACGCGTGCCTCGCCGCAGGTTTCGATGCGTACCTGGTCAAGCCCGGAGAGATCGCCGAATTAGAGCAACTGCTCGGACGCGACCGTGCGGATTCTGCTGCGTCGCGGCACTGACCTCGCGTTCAATTGCCCGCGCAGCAGGCGGTGTTTGTTCAAGCAGACGAGCCAACCGCGCCAGTTCAGTGTCGGCGGTGCGACGAGCGTGTTCCGCGGACAGATGGATTTCGGTGGTGAGGGCCAGTATCTTCATGGCGTCCGGCGCCATGCGCCCATTGTAAGAAAGGCACCCCGCGTGTTTCAACGTCCTGGGTTCGCGACAGGATCAGCGCACGGTTGACAACTGTGGCGACCACGCGTCAGGGGAGCCGCGTCACCGCCAGCGATGCGTTCGGTATCGATCCGCTTGCGATCGTGCCACGTTCCACACGTCGCCACACTTCGTGCATCTCCAGTAGCTTTCGGCGTCCGGAGTCGCTGAAGTCGTGACCGTGGCCGTCGAACGGCAGCTCGGACACGGCGGGGGTGTGGTATCGGCTGGCGATGATCGCGACGGATTCGGCGTGGCATCTCTCATACGGCCTCCAGGGACGTGCTTCGATGAGGGCTGGAGGCCGGGATGGCCGCAGGGCTCAGGAAAGCGGTATCGCCAGTATACGGCCCTAATCTCCGTTGTCGTCCGAAATCGAGTTCGTCAACGGGAGAACACGGCCCGGGTCTTCTGAACACGGCTGGATCGCGCGTTCCGCTCGGTGTTTCGTTGGGATCTGAGAAATCGGCTGTCGCGCGACCAAGCGCGGCTCCGACCCGGCTTGGGGATCGACGGCTCAGCGTGGGTTGCATCGAATCCCTCCACGGCGACCTGCTCGAGCGGCACCGGCAACAACCGCTGAATGTCGCGCAGCAGCCCCAAATCAGAGGCCGACACCAGTGACACGGCACGCCCGCTGCGTCCGGCCCGACCCGTGCGACCGATACGGTGAATGTAGTCTTCGGCCACGAGCGGCAAGTCGTAGTTGATGACCAGGGGCAACTGCGCGATGTCGAGGCCGCGCGCGGCAATGTCGGTGGCCACCAGAACGTTGACACGTCCGGCCTTGAAGTCGCCGAGCGCCCGCGTTCGTGCGCCCTGGCTCTTGTTGCCGTGAATGACTGCCATCTTGATGCCGGCGCGCTCGAGGTGTTCACCGACACGATCCGAGCCGCGCTTGGTCTTGCAGAACACGAGCGCTTGACTCGCGGCCTCCTGGGTCAGCACGTGCGTGAGCACGGCGCGCTTTTGATCGACGGCAACCGTATGCAGGTGGTGGGTCACGGTCGGGGCGACGGCCTGCCCTGCCGAGACGTCCACGCGTGCGGGGTCGCGAGTGAATTCGGCGGCCAGTCCGACCACGGCCTCGGACAGCGTCGCGGAAAAGAGCAGGGTCTGACGCGAGCGCGGGAGTGACGCGATCACCCGTCGCAGCGCGGGCAGAAACCCCAGGTCGAGCATCCGGTCGGCCTCGTCCAACGTGAGGATGTCGATCGCGGAGAGATCGATCGTGCGCCGCTGCATATGGTCAATCAGACGGCCCGGTGTCGCCACGACGATGTCGGCGCCGAGCTTCAGTGACTGGATCTGCGCGCCCATGCCCACTCCGCCGAAGATTGCGGTCACACGAAGCTGCGCCGGCGCGCTGTAGGTCGCGAGCGATCGATGAACCTGCGCCGCCAGTTCACGCGTCGGAACGAGGACGAGTCCTCGCGGGAGTCGGGATCTGCTGACAGCGCGCCGCGCAACGATCCGTTCGATCATGGGCAGCCCGAAGGCGGCCGTCTTGCCGGTACCCGTCTGCGCGCGCGCGAGGAGATCAGTGCCCGTCAGGACGGCGGGGATGGCTTGGGCTTGTATCGGCGTGGGCCGCTCATATCCGAGGCGCGCCAACGGTAGACAGATTGACGGCGTCAACCCCAGTTTGGAGAAAGACATTGAAATGATCCTTTGTGACCCGACGCGATTCCCAGCAGCGCTGAAGGGCGAGTGTGCGACGAGTTCGCGCCACCACGGCGCGAACAGCGCGTCGGAGCCGCAGCTCCGCAACGGATTCGTCTCGTAGCTAAGCTGGATGTGAGGAGGAGCGGGCCAGGAGCGGCTCGATACGCCTACAGATGGCAGAGCGCGTGGGAAAATCCGACATGAACATCATACCACGAACCGTTCGCATTCATGGTATTGTGTCCCTTCGGATCTTGCCACGTACTGTGCCGGCCTCTGGCGTATCGAGCCACTCCTGACTCGCTCCTCCTGAAGTTCAGCCTAGCTACGAGACGACATCCACCGACATCGTTCGATGTTCGGGAACGTCGCGATTGCGACAGAGGAGTTCGTGTCTTATGAGTCGAAAATTGTACGTCGGGAACCTGCCCTACGAGATTGGCGAAACCGAGCTGCAGGAGCTGTTCGCGCGCGCCGGATCGGTCGAATCGGTCACGGTGATGCGCGACCAGTCGACGGGGCGTGCGCGCGGCTTTGCGTTCGTCGAGATGAGCAGCGACGACGAGGCGCAGACCGCGATTCGCGAGCTGAACGCCAGCCAGGTCGGAGGCCGTAGCCTCACGGTCAACGAAGCCCGTCCGAAGGCCGCAAGCGGTGGTGGCGGTTTCGGTGGCGGGCAATCGCAGCGGCGACGGTCGGAACCCCGCTGGTAACGAGGTGGGCGAGCACACGCGAGGCGCTGTCCGAAAGACGGCGCCTGCTCGCCAAGTCTCGACCGGGCGACCGGCGGAACGCCGCGGCAGACTGAGCTCGGGTATACTGACCGCTCCGCTTTTCTGAGCCTTCGGCCATCCTGGCCTGAGCCCTCACCAAAGCCTTGGCGCTTGTGGGGGCCTGATGCCGCTCCAATCTAGGGGTGATTCCGACTTGACGCACGTTGGGCCGCCCGGCTCGTCGCGAGGCGCCGCTCACGATCTGACAGTGCGTCGGCGCCTGATTACTGTCGTGCCGGCGGTGTTCGCTGTCGCCGAGTCGTCACCTATGGCTCGTTCGCTGAGCGACGAAAGGATCAGCATCATGGTAAAACGCCCCGGCGACATGAATGCGTTTGAGTTCGCCGTGCTGTCCGCCCTGCGTGCCGCGCAACTGCACCGAGGCTGCACTCCACGCGTCGAGCAGTGCGAGAAGGTCGCCGTCACTGCTCAACACGAAGTCGCGGAACGGAAGGTGCTGCCGGTGCGCGCGGCTGTCGACGCGCTTTCGCCCTCGAGCCACTAGCGCCGATGCCACGCGTCCATCTCGTCAATCCCAGCACAAAATCGTTCGGCGTCGCGGTGATTACGCCCCGCTGGCTCTACGTCCTGGCGTCGGCGACCGGGACGCGGTGGGGCGATCCGCGGATCGTCGACGAGACGCTGGACCCGCTTGATGTGGGCACGATCGCGTCCGGCGATGTCGTCGGGATCGGCATTCATACGGGCAACGCCAGGCGTGGGTACGAGATCGGCCGCGAGGCGCGTCAACGCGGCGCATGGGTGGTCTACGGGGGCATTCACGCCACGCTCTTCCCGGATGAAGCTGCGGCACACGGAATGGCGCACGCGGTCGTGCGCGGCGATGGCGACCTCGTGTGGCCGTCGGTCGTCGAGGACTGCCTCGCGGGAGCACCGCGCGCTGTCTACGAAGGCGGCCGCATCGCGGGCGATCAGTTCGCGTCCGCGCGATGGGATCTGCTGCCGAGCGGGACGCTACATGTGGGCGTCGGTTCAAACGGTGCGGGGCTGCCCGAAACACTGTTCGTTCTGTTCCGTCTGGCGAACCGACGGTCAGGAGCCCCGCCAGCGTGGTGTCGATCGCGTGATTCGCGAGATCGTCGAATTACGCCGTCTCGGATTTCGCTTCATCGCGCTCGCGGACGACAACTTCTACCCGGTGACGTTGAGCGATCTGGCCCAGGCGAAGCGGCGTGCCAATGACTCCCGGCTGCGTGAGCTCGAGGCCCTGCGCGCCGAACGATTCGAGCTGATGACGCGGCTCGCCGAGCTGCCCGACGATCTCGTGTTGTACACGCAGATCACGATGGAAGCCGCGGAGGATCCGACGTTCCTCGAGGCGATGCGACGTGCGAAGATCCGCGGTGCCCTGGTCGGCGTCGAGTCGGTGAGTGTTGAAGGCCTCAAGGACGTGTACAAGGGGTTCAATCTCGCCGGCGAGGAACTCGTGGCGCGCCTGCGGGCCTTTCGCCAGCACGGTATCCACGTGCTGGGGTCGTTCATTTTTGGCCTCCCCAGCGATACCAAGGAGAGTTTCGACGCCACCGTTGCGCTCGCGCAACGCGCAGACTTGACGTTCGCGCAATTCGTCCTCCTCACACCCTTCCCAGGTACGGTCGACTTCGACAAGTGGGCGGTCGACGAGAAACAGCGCGGCACCCTGGTCGACGGTGTGCCGCTCACGCAACATTGGCTCATTCCTGAGGATCGGCGGCCCCGACTCTACACCGCGCATCCCACGATGTCGCTCGAGGAGATCCGCCTCGGGACGCAGCGCGCCTGGGATCGGTTCTACAGCTGGCCGCACATCTGGGCGCGCTCGCGTGTGGTCGAATCGGTTCGCGCGCGAGTCGCGTTTGTGCTGATCTCGAAGCTCTATCGACAGATGTATGCGAACACCGGCATCGCGACCGACAGCGCCCGCGTCCAGCGATCGACGCGATGGGCGCGCTGGATCGGGTACGCGTGCCGGCGCCTGTTTCTCGGAAAACCGATGCCGGATCTCGCCATTCCCAGCGAGGCTCGGGCGTCGTTCTGACCGTCCCCCGGCCGGCGAACGCAGTGGTGGCCCTCGGCGAGGGCGCCCACATCATCGAACAATTTACTCGAACCTGAGCGCCTGGGTAGGGTCGACGCGTGTCGCCCGAAGTACGGGCACATAGCACGCCGACCAGACCGATCGTCGCGAACAGCACGGTCGTTGCCGCGAACGTGATGGGATCGATTGGCGGAATTCCGAAGAGAAACCCTGCAAGCACGCGGGCCGCGGCCGCTGCGAGCATCACGCCGATTGCCGACCCGATCGCCGTAAGGAACAATCCTTCCCGCAGGACCATGCTGATGATATCGGCTCGTCGTGCGCCAAGTGCGACACGAATGCCGATCTCGCGAGTCCGACGCGTAACGGCGTACGCCATCACGCCGTAAATCCCGATTCCCGTGAGTAGCAATCCGACCATTCCGAGACTTCCCGCAACTGCTGCCGCAACGCGCTGAGGGGCCAAGCCAAGGGCGACGGAGTCAGCGAGCGTCTGAGCGGTGACGATAGGCAGATTCGGATTCATCGATGCGAGCAACGCCCGCAGCTCGTCGGCGATTCGCTGCCCGCGATCCGTGCGCACGACGATCGTCATGCTCGCCAGGTACTGCTGCTGGAACGGAACATACACCCAGCCGTGCGTCAGACCATCGATGACGGTGGTGGACTGTACGTCGCGTGCGACGCCGACCACGAGCAGTCTCCGCATTGGACCCGTCGGCCCCTTGCGGGCCCCAGGTCGGTTGCAACAAGTACTTGCCGACAGCACTCTGTCTCGGCCAGAACTGCCGCGCGGCCGACTCACTGACGATCGCAACGGGCGGCGCTCCGTCGCGGTCTCCGGCTATGAAGTCTCGTCCAGCCACGATCGGAATCTGGAGAGTGGCGAAATATTCAGGCTCGATCACGTTCCAGTCCACGCTGACAATGCCTTGGCCGCTCGCGGCCGAGCCGTCTGGGACGGTCAGCGCTTCCCGCCTGACCTCGAATCCCCCCGGCAATGCACTTGCGATCGTCGCCGCCTGCACGCCCGGTAGGAGGCGAACGCGGTCGACCAACTCGCGAACGAAAGGCCGGCCGGTCGCGTTGGTATAGCTCCCTTGCGTCAAGTCGATCGACATGAGCTCGACGCCATGAGCATCGAAACCCGGATCGGTCGTGGCGGCCCGGTGGAGCGCGCGTGTGAACAGGCCGGCGGTGATGATGAGAACGAGGCTGAACGCCACTTGCCCGATGACGAAGGCATGCCGCAGGCGCAGCCGGCCTACGCGGGGCCCGTCGTTTCTCAGGCCCGCCAAAACATCGGTCTTCGACGCCTCCACTGCGGGCGCCAGTCCCGACAGCAACGCCGCGATAAGCGAGAGCGCTACTGTAAAGGCGATCACCCGCCAATCAAGCGTGAGCGTGAGGAATACAGGAAACGGCAGTGTGGGTAGCCGCGAGACCAACAGTGACGTCATCCCACGTGCCAGCATGAGACCGGCGATTCCACCAAGCACAAACAGCAGTATGGTTTCTGTGAGCAGTTGTCTGATCAGTCGACCAGGACCTGCGCCAATCGCGAGGCGCAACGCCATCTCCGATCGCCGAGCAGTTGCGCGCGCGAGCAGTACACCCGCGAGGTTGGCGCAGGCGATAATCAACACGATCGATACGATCCCGACGATCAGCGCGAGGAATGCGACAACCGGTCCACGATTTCCCGGAATGGGCGAGGATTCCAGCACGCGTAACCCGATCTGGCGGTTCTGTTCGTCGTCCTCGCGTTCGAGCGTCCTCCCGATCACGTCCAGCTCGGCCGCGGCTTGAGAAATCGAGACATCCGACTTTATCCGGGCGCCGATCAGCAGCCAACGTGCGCCCCGGTCCGTGAGTCTTGCCGTCCCTTGCGTGGCTACCGCTGCAACCATCCCCATCGGCACCCACACATCGAGCGCACGGATACCCGTGCCATGAAACCCCTCGGAGGCGACGCCTATCACGGTGAAAGGATGTCCATTGAGCGTCAACGTCCGGCCGACGATGGCGGGATCGCTGTTGAAGCGCCGCGACCAGAAGCGATGACTGAGGACAACGACGGGACTCGCCCCAGGCTGATCACTGTCGCCGGCGCCGAACAGCCGCCCGACGGCCGGGACGGCTCCCAGCACGGTGAAGTAGTTGACCGTCACCACGTTGCCGAAGATGCTCTCAGCGCCAACACCCGTGCCGCCGCCGCGACACTCATCGGCTGAGGGAACCGCGAATAAGCGTAGACGCCGTCGACAGTCGTCGCGCGCTGCCTGATGTCGAGATAATCGGGATACGAGCTTGGACCGAAGCCGCCCCGCTGCGAGTGCTGCCGATGTCCACGAGACGAGACGGTTCTGCGACGCCGGGAGGCGGCTGGAACAGGAGCGCGTTGGCCACGGTGAAGACCGTCGTATTGGCGCCGATCCCAATGGCGAGCGACAGCACTGCCGTAGTCGTCACGAGCGGATTGCGGCGCAGCAGCCGTGCCGCGTGCACCAAGTCTCGTCGCACGTCGATCACCCAGAACCATGAGCGATTGTTGAATGGCATTGACGTCAGCTCCACAGACGAAGTGCGAGAATCGCCCCCGAGAGGCCAAGAGGTGCCCCCCGCGAGCGAGACGCGCATCGCATGACGTTGTTCGAACCAATCCGCAAACGGTCGGAACGTAGCATGAACTCCGCGTGGGAACGTTCCGAGGAGCAGACCGAGCAGCATCCACCAGATCCCGAGCAGCGCTCCGATTGAGCACAGGGCGCCAATCCACGCAGGCTCTCCGAACCAGCTGGTCAGACGGCTCGGAAGCATCGGATCGTCGGCCACGAAGACCGCGGTGAACAGCGCCGGCCCGCCAACAAGTGCGATAAGGAACACGCCATACCACACGACCAGCGCGGGGTACACCAGCCAGCGACGTGCGCCGAGCTGTTCGTCCCGTTCGGCCGAGCGCGCAACAGTCACGCGCGCGCACAAGAAGCTGAGGACGAACAAGAGTGGAGGTAGCGGCCAGAGGATCATCGGAAGGAACAGCGCTGGTCCAGCCAGGAAGATCGCCAGCGTCAGGTATGCAAGCCGCCAATCCTCAGCTCTCGAGGGTAGTGGGTACGACCGCTCGAACGCAGTCTCAGTTGGCAGCCACTCATCGGGCGTCCCAAGTCGATCGAGCACGTCCAACAGCTGACCGGCGTCGACCGGTTCCGGCTGGCCCGCGAGTTCCGTCTCGATGTGACCTAAGACATCGCGCTCCACTTCATCCGCGTCAACCGATGAATGTCCGCGCAACGCCATCTTGATCTGGCGGATGTAGCGCTCGAGATGACTCTGCGCCTCTGGCGAAAGGGCCACCATCACTGCTACCTCCTTCCATTTCTCAGTGCCGACATGCCGCGGCTGAGCGTGTCCCAGTAGCCATTCATCTCGTCGAGCAGGTGCTGGCCACGGCGCGTCAGCTCGTAGTACTTGCGGGCGGGTCCTGCCGGCGATTCTTCAAGAGACGTTCGAACCAGGCCATCGCGTTTCAACCGGCTCAGGATTGGATAGATGGTCCCTTCGCGCACGACCAGCGCGTCGATGTCCCGAAGCTGTCTGACGATGTCGTACCCGTAGACGCGGCTGCGGCCGATGACATTGAGGATGCAGAGCTCCAACACACCCTTGCGCAGCTGCGTCGTCCAGTTGTCGGCGACTTCCACGGACCGACTATATTGCGATGCAATGTAGCTGTCAAGGACAGATACAAGGTTACAAATAGTTCGGTGACTTCCGCGGGGTGGACCGTGTCGCTATCGCGAAGTGGGCGAGCCGAGGGTTGGTCCCCGACGGAGTGAGTGACGTCTCTGGATCTACGTGCTCGCCTTTACTTCTTGCCGGTTTTTTCGTGATCCGGCCGGAAGTTCTGACGGCACTCAGCGAATCCGCCGCGTCAGTCCGTCGATTTCGCGGGCGTTCTGCTATTTGCCCAGCGTCCTCGCGACCGCCGCGATCGCCTTGGTCGCTTTGGGCCAGCCGGCGTAGAAGCCCAGATGGGTCAAGGCCTCGGTGATCTGACCGCGGGTCAGACCGCTCTCGAGCCCGCGGCGCAGGTACAAATCGAGCTGCTCGTCGTCGCCCATCGCAGCGAGCGCGGCAATCGTGACCAGGCTGCGATCCCGCACACTGAGATCCGGCCGCCGCCAGAGGTCGTCGAAGACCACGTCGTTGGTGAGCTGCACGAACTTCGGCGCGACCGTCCCCAATTCGTCGGTGACCGCCCTGGCTCGCGCGGCGTCTGAGGCGGGAGCTGGAAGGCGCGGGCCCACGGCGCGCAGTGCGGCGGTATCGACCTTCCGCGCGGTGTACACCTGCTCGTAGACCTCGAGTGCCGAGACCGCGCTCGGCCATCCGCAGTAAATCGCCAGATGCGCCAAGAGGCCGGAGGCCTCGCTGGGCTGTATACCGTTGTCGAGCGCGCGGCCCAAATGGCCTGCAAGCTGCGCCGGCTTTCCGGTCGCGATCAAGACGGAGATGGTCACCAGACTGCGGTCGCGTGTCGACAACTCGGGCCGCCTCCACACATCGCCATACAGCACGTCGTCGGTCAACGTCGCAAGGCCGGGCGCGATTTTTTGTTGCAGTGTTCCCGACGGTGCGGTGGTGCCCTGCGGCCGGCTCGAGGGTGGAGGCTGTTGTTCGGGCTGGAGCTGGGATTGCGCTGGCGCTGCTGCGGGTCCCTCCGGACTCGGCGGCGCACCGTTGTACTGCTCGTCGGTGACCTTTTCCATCCACTGCACTGCCGTGCCATCGCGGTGCTCGGTGATTGCAATATGTGTCATGGACGCCTGCGGCGACGCCCCATGCCAGTGCTTCTGGCCGGCCGGGATCCTCACGACATCTCCGGCTCGAATCTCCTCGATGGGCCCACCCCATCGCTGGACGCGGCCCGTGCCGGCCGTGACGATCAGGATCTGCCCTCCGGGATGCGAGTGCCACGCCGTGCGGGCACCGGGCTCGAACGTGACAGACCCGCCACTTGCGTGTGACGGGTCGAGCGGCTCGAACAGCGGCTCGACACGAACGCGACCGGTGAAGTTCTCCGTGGGTGCTGCACTGACGGGACGAGAACCGCCGCGGGTGATGACAATCGTCTGAGCCTCCGTCGACGCCGAGGCGAGCAGAGCCATCGTCGTAACCATCACTGTGAACCGGTTCATCTCGCCCTCCGATGACAACTACGCTGCGATCCGGGTCAGAGCTCCTGCCGCGTCGGCCGGAAGAGGATCTCGTTGATGTCCACGTCCTCAGGCTGGCTGATCGCGAAGGCGACAGCGCGGGCGAACGAGTCGGCGGAGATCGCGTACTGCTCGTAGAACTGGCCGATGCCCTTCGCGATGTCCGCCTCGGTAATGCTGTTCGGCAACTCCGTCGCGACCGCGCCCGGCGAGATGATCGTCATGCGGAGGTTCCAAGGCTTCACCTCCTGGCGAAGTCCCTCGGAGATCACGCGTACCGCGGTCTTCGTCGCCGCGTACACGGCGCTCCCCGGGCCGACCTTGTGGCCGGCGACCGACGAGACGTTGATGAAGTGGCCCGATTTCTGCCGCTGCATGTAAGGCAGTGCCGCGGCGATGCCGTACAACACGCCCTTGATGTTCACGTCAATGGTGCGGTCCCAGTCGTCGACCTTCCGTCGCTCGAGCGGCGAATGCGGCATCACGCCCGCATTGTTGAGGATCACGTCGACGCGGCCGTACTTCTCGACCGCGGTATCGACGAGCGCCTGGACCTGCGCGGCGTTGGTGACGTCGGTGACGATCGCAGACGCCTTGCCGCCCGTTCGCGTAATCTCGTCGACCAACGTCTGGAGTCGCTCGGCGCGGCGCGCCCCCAAGACGACGGTCGCGCCGCAATCAGCGAGGTATCGCGCCGTGGCCTCGCCCAGGCCACTGCTGGCGCCGGTGATCACCACGACCTTTCCGGAGATGTTCGTATCGTCCGTATGCATTCCGGCGGGCCCTACTTTCTTGGAGGGAGGCTGCGAAGGTAGTTGACGATGTTCCAGATGTCCTCGTCCGGAATGCGCCCATCGAACCCAGCCATCATGGTCGGCGGGAGTCCGCGCTTGATGACGGCGAAGATGTCGCCGTCGCTCGAGCCGTGATCCCATTGGTCATCGGTGAGATCCGGTGGCTGCTTGCCTCGTTGCTCCTCGATGATGGAGATCGTCATGCCGGCTTTGACCGCGCCTTGAGCCAGGTTCCCGTGACAGGCGGCGCAACTGACGTCGTAGGCCCGCTTGCCGGCGGCGATCGACTCGGGCGTGGACGCCACCGGATTGCTCAGGCTCGTGGTTGGCTGGCTGGTGACGTTCTGAGCGGGACTCGGCGCTGGAACGTTCCCACCAGTGGGGGTGGGAGCCGTAGCGACTCTGGCGCCCACGACTTTCCGGATCATGCCGTCGCTCTTGGTCAGGATGTAGAGCTCGCCGTCGCTGTCCGCCGCGAAGCGGAGGTCCACGCGGCCACGGCCAGCAATCGCGCCCATTCCGGGGAGCGCTTCTCCCTTCCCGCCGCGCTCGCGGTACGTCTCTTCGGTGATTCGACGCAGGCCGGCGTCCATCTCGTAAATCGGTGCGACGGTCGTCGGGTTACCGTCGTCGGCCGCGAGCATGTCGGCACGATTGGCGTACCAGATCCGACCCGTGGTGATGTCGCCGAAGACGAGCTTGTCTTTGAGCTCCGGGATCAGCTTGCCGCGGTAGACGAAGCCGTTGGCGATGGCGTCGCCACCGGCCTCCCGACTGTGGGGTACTGGATCACGGGGTACGTCGGCTTGACCGAGCCGCGCGCTACGGTGTCCGAGATTTGAACCGGAATCATGTCGTTTTCAGGCAAGGGACCCATCCCGTTCGTGGACGACATGCTTTGCGTACCCTCACGCAGGGGATACCCGTAGTTCGCTCCTTTGTGGATAACGACCACCGTTTCCCACGTGACGAGCCCGATATTGAAGGCCAGCAGCGTCGGCGTGCGTGGCTGCGCCGGGTCGACATCCCAGATCAGGCGATGCGGATTGCGGAGGCCGTACGCCCAGATCTCCTTCCACGCGCCGTCGACTGTCGAGAAAGGATTGTCGTTGGGAATGCGGTAGCGCCCGTTCTCGCTGATGGTGCTCGCCTTTGTGTGCTCGCGCAGGTCGGGGACAATGCGGAGAATCTTCCCAACAAGAGTGTCGAGCCGCTGCGGGTTCAGTCGGCGGCTGTCGCGCTGTTCGCCCGAGCCTGAGTCGCCAGCCCCGAGGTACATCACGCGCCAATCCGCATCGCCGGGGCGGGCGGCGGGATTGAACGTCATCTCGCCGAGCGGGTGCTGCGGAAGCGGGTGCTGTACCCGCAGCAGCTCGCGGGCGGTGCCCTCGAAGCTGCTGTTCGACGGATTCCGGTCTCTCCACTCGATCAACACGACTTCCCGCTCGATCCGTCCATCCACGGTCGGCGTCGGGATTGCGGGCGTCGTTGTGTAACCGGTCAGGTCGAGACCAGCGACAACGCCAGCCTTCGGGACCGCGGGCGCGGTGACTGCCGGATCCTCCATGTGGATCGTATAGAACACGCCGTTGCGCGCGTAGTCGGGATCGAAGATGAAATTGGTCAGGCCGGTCGCGAAATTCCGTTCGAAGGTGAATTTCGGGAAGAGTCCCGGCCGTTGGCCGGCGCCGTTGAAGTCGAGATAGGTCGTGAACGTCTTCTTCTGCTTGTCGAGAATGTAGAGCGGCCCGTTGAGATCATTGACGAAAAAGCGGCGGCCGCCAGGCTCGTCCCGCAGGTAATTGACCCTTGCCAGCTGCGCGCGCGTGTTGTCGTTGGAGTTGTCCGCGGTGATCGGTAGCGCGGCATAGTCCTGCAGCTCCAGCGCCAGCCGCTGCGGTGGCGGCTGCACGGCGAACGGCCGCGCGAGTGTGAGGGCCAGGAACAGGGCGACCGTCACGATAGCCGAGCGCGTCATCTTCCTTCTCCACTTCGCTTGCTGACATGCTCATCGACCCACTTCAAGATCAGATCGGCGATCTGCAGGTTGTTTTTGTCCTGCATGATCATGTGGCTGTTGCCGCGAATGCCGCGCTCCGGTGGGGCGAGCATCTCGGCCTGACCGCCGGCCTTCTTGATGCGGCTGATCAGGGCCTCACATGCCTCGAAACGGGCCTGCCAGGTGGGGAGCGACGGAAGGCCTGTCGGGGTCTCGCGGTGATCACCGAAGACGACCAGGATCGGCACCTTCGCCAAGGTGGCGATCTGTTCGGGGGTGTACCGGGCAGGGCAGCTGCCAGGTTCGACGAGCACGAGACCTTTCGCCGCGGCGGGATTCAGTAGGGCCGATTCAAGAGGAAACGATCCGGATTGCGAGTGCCCCATCAACACCGCGCCATTCAACTGGCCCGCGAGATCGGCTAACGCCTTGAGGGTGGGATTGGGAGTGGGGACGCCGCCAAAGCTGACGTCAGGCACTCCTTGCTTCGCGAGTTCGTCCACAGCAGTCACCGGGAACTGGCTGTCGGAGAAAGGTTGGCCAGGGGTCAAGCCGAAGCGGAAGTTGGGCCAGACGCCCTCGTCGCTGAATCGCAACCAGACGGGTTGGTTGGCCGGCGGCGTCGAGCCCGCGCGCACGTTGTTGAAGACGGCTTGATTGAACCCCGATCGCCCGCGCCCGACCTGGTCGGGGACGTACACGGGATGGCCCTTGCGTACAAAGTACTCGTCCCACCCCATTCGACCGTCCGGCGTCGTCTCCCAGGACTTGCCCGTCAGGGTCGCGCCGTGGACCATCACGACCGGAACGTTGCCGTCGCCGACCTGCGGCACCATGTACCGCACGTACATCTGGTTGACGGCGATGTGCCCCGCGGGACCGAGATCGCCCGCTTCACCCCGCGTCTGTTCGGCCTTCTCGCCACCGACGAAGAAGCTGCCTTGGGCTTTCAGCACCAGCGGCGTGTCTGGGGTCTGCACATCCTTGAGGGCCTGCGCCATCACGTCGCTGGCCGCGCCGAGGACGGCCGCAGCAGTGACACCGGCTAGGATGGCGGGTCGGTACCATATCGAAGAGCGCGGACTTTTCACGTGTCGTCTCCTGATCAGGTGATCCGCTGACAGCAGGGGCGTCCCTCGGGTCAGGCGGGAATTGTAAGCGTGTATAGCTTCGTGTCGATACGCTCCGGGTCGGGGCCGCCACGCACGCCAGTGTCGAGCGCGTCGATGGCCGCGACTTCGTCGGCTGTGAGCCTGAAGTCGAAGACGTCGAAGTTCTCAGCGATGCGCGCGGGTGTCACCGACTTCGGGATGGCGGAGAAGCCATGCTCGAGGTGCCAGCGCAACACGACCTGCGCCGGCGTTCTGTGGTATTTCGCCGCGAGCGCGACGATGAGCGGGTGGGTAAGCGGGTTCTTCGGCGCATTCGGATCGCGCGGCATGTAGACGTTCACGCCGCCGATCGGCGACCACGCCTGCGTGGCGATGCCGAGGCGCGCGTGCATCTCGCGCAGCTCGAGTTGAACGAAGAAAGGGTGCAGCTCGATTTGGTTCACAGCCGGTACGACGTCACTGCGTGCAATGAGATCATCGAGGTGCTTCGGGCTGAAGTTGGACACGCCGATGGCGCGCACCCGACCGTCGTCGAGCAGCGTCTCGATGGCGTGGTACGCCGCAACGGTCCTCTCCCACTCGTTCGGCATCGGCTGGTGGAGGAAGTACAAGTCGACGAAGTCCAACCCGAGCTTGCGCAGGCTCGTCTCGAACGCGCGCAGCGCGCTGTCGTAACCGTAGTCGCTGATCCACAGCTTGGTTTGGACGAACAGCTCGGTACGCTCGATGCCGCTTCGGCCGATGGCCTCCCCGACCTCACGCTCGTTCAGGTAGGCTGCGGCCGTGTCGATGAGTCGATAGCCCCGCGCGAGCGCGGACTCGACGGCGGCGATCGTTCGCTCCGGCGCGCTCCGATACACGCCGAAGCCGAGCGGCGGCAGCTGCACGCCGTTGTTCAGTGGGATGAGCGGGATTTTCGATCGGTCGTCCATTGGGCTTTCGGCACTTGCCTATTCACGCGCCTCGCATCTCTACCGCACTGGCTGGCGCGCCTTCGTCGCGTTGGCGGCCGCCTCGGTCACGTCGAGCCGCGCTTTTCGCGGATCGGCGACGGCGACCGGGGTTCCGTCGGGCCGGAACTCGAGGATCTCGCTCTTGCTGGGATCGTGACGCGGCCATTTCGCCAGGCCCGGACCGTTCGGGTCGCCTGGCTTGGCGAAATTGGCCCAGTAAGTGTTGAGGGTCCGGGCGACTGTTTGGTCCTGGGGCGTCGGGATGGCTCCCCAGGGGCCGGCGCCCAGCGCGTCGAAGACATACGGAACTTCGGCGCCGTGCGGCACGCCGTTCCGCCATTGCTCCTTCATCGCGGCAGAGATGTAGGAAAAGCGATAGACGTAGGCCGGCGCGCCCTTGGCGACGAAGGCGCTCGCGGTGAAGCGGGCCGGCTCGGCCTGAACGCGGTCGGTGCCGGCCATCACGAGCAGCGTCCTGAGCTCGGTGGTGCCAGTGGGGTCGTAGACCGCGATCGCTTCGGCTTTTCGTTCCCCGAACTGGGCGAACAGCGCCTCTTTCGTGTCTGCACTGATGAAGCCATGGATCCAGACCATGACCGGCAGCTCGGCAGCCGTGGCGACCACGGAAGGTCGCCACAGGTTGACGAACAGGCAATCTTCCGACGAGGTCGTCGAGATCGGCGCAGAGCCACGTGGGAAAGCCGCCTGCGCACAATCGGCGCCGAACGCGCTCGCATCACGCTCCCCAGTCCACGAGGGCACGGGTTGGGTCGGGCGCCATCGATAGGCACCGACCGCCGCAGCAGCACAGGGAATCCCCTTGAAGCCGAAGACATCACCTTCGGTCACGCCGCGCACGATTCCGGAAGCGGTACGAACCGTCTGCGCCGCAGCCGAGGTTTCTTGTGTAGCACTCGCGGAAGCCAGAAGCGTGACCCAGAGGAGCCAGAGCGCGAAGACAGTCCAAGCACGCATGGACGATCAGGGTACCGGGCGGCACCTGACGTTCCTTGCCTATTCCTTCAAAAATCGAGTGGCGATCGCGCGCTCTAGCTGCATGTTTAGGCAAGCCGCGCGGACGCGCTGGTAGGACTATCTCCAATCATGATTCCGACCGCACGCCAAGCGCGTGCAGGAACGCGACGTGTCCGAGAGCCCGATGGGCGTGAATTCCGCCGTGGCCGCGGGCCGGACCGTTCCGCACCATTAGCAACCGGCACATCCCTCAACGACATCAGCCTCGCGGCCCCTGGCGCACTGGCACTGCGAAGGCTGGCCAACCTGCTCGCGCGCTACGCTCCGCACGATGGTGCGTTTCCGCTCCGGCTCCCCGGGACCTATGCGCTGCGCCGTGCACGGATAACGTCCGAGCCCGTCCACGCAACGCTGGGGCCGTCGTTGTGCATCGTGGCGCAGGGTGCCAAGGTCATGATGCTTGGCAGTGAAGTGCTCGAATACGATTCCGCGCGCATGCTCGTTTTTGCAGTGGATCTGCCCGTCTCCGGCCAGGTGACTCGCGCCAGTCGGACGGATCCGTTTCTCGGATTCAAGCTGGATCTGGTTCCTGCACGTGTGGCAGAACTCGCCGCGCGGGTATACCCGCATGGCGTCCCCAAGCCGCCGGACAATCGAGGGCTCTATGTCGCGCACGCGACCGACGCCATCATCGACGCTGTGACGCGTTTACTGGATCTCATGGCCCGGGCCGAGGACGCGGATCTCCTCGGGCCGCTCGTGGTCGACGAGATCCTGATTCGTTTGCTCCTCACTCCGATTGGTGCTCGTGTCGCCCAAATCGGAGAGCCGAAGTCCGGAGTGCACCGGGTTGCCACAGCCGTGTCCTGGATACGCGCGCATTTCGCACAACCCGTCACCGTCGAGGAGATGGCCACATCGGCCCACATGAGCGCATCGTCATTTCACCAACGTTTCAAAGCGGTGACCACGATGAGCCCGCTTCAATACCAGAAGGTGCTCCGGCTGCACGAAGCCCGGCGGCTGATGCTGTTTCAGAAGATGGACGCCAGCGATGCGTGTTACCGCGTCGGCTATCTGAGTCCGTCGCAGTTCAGCAGGGAGTACGCTCGTTTCTTCGGGAGCGCGCCAACGAAAGATATCGCCAGGCTGCACGAGGAGGGGTTGGCGCCTAGCGGTGGTGAGCGCTGAATCAATTGGCGTTCTGGCTTCACGACGGTGGTGCGTTGGGGCCAAGCTGACCAAGAGGCGAAGGCTGTCTCGCCGAATCCTCCAGAGCTGCAGGGGCGTGTCAAACGCGACGAGCATCTGCGCCGAGGGCTGGAGCGGATGCCGATCCCGCAGCGACCCCGCCGATGTCGTCATAGAGAAGTCTCCGCGCGCCGATCCTACCGGGATACGGGCGCGATGGCGCTGACCAGGCCGCCGCGACCCGCGTCGTCCACGAACGAGATCGCCACCGAGACGCGCGGCGCATCGGCGCTGCTCTTGATCTCGAACCACGGCGCTCGGCCGTCCTTGCCGGTGTCAAGGCTGACCGCGCCGCCGGCCGGCACAACAGGGGCGCTCCAGACGGGCTGGGCTTGTCCGGCCGCAGCGATCCGAAGAACCGCATCTCTATCACGCGGCTCTTTCGTTCGTCGACGTTCGCCAAAGCGTCGAGCGCATCGTCCAGTGCGACCAGGTCGCGCTCCGGCCGGGCGGAGAGCGCGAAGTCAGGAGCGAGGCTGATGTTCACGGCGCCGCCCCCGCGCTTCACGTACTGCTTCGAGCGCGCGAAATCCACGAGGATGCGCCGCATCAGGCGAGCCGCCATCGCCAGAAAGTGCGCGCGGTTCTGCCAGTTCATGCCCTGGGTCTGGATCAGCCGCAGATAGGCTTCGTTGACGAGCGCGGTCGCCTGGAGCGTATGGTCGCCTTTCTCTCCGGCCATGCAGCCGCGCGCAATCCGATGGAGCTCGTCGTGGACGATCGGAATGAGTCGCGCCAGCGCCGTCTCGTCGCCGTCGCCCCAGGCGACGAGGAGTGCCGTGACGTCATGAGACGGTTCGGAAGGGCGGGCGGTGGTCATGACGGGATGTGGCTACCTTAGCGTCAATCCGCGCAGAAGGCGAGAACCTTAATATGGCTATAATAGCCATAAGGAGCGTGTCGTGCGCAGCGCAAACATCGCCGAGCTCAGAGACCGGCTTACTCAGTACTTGAAAGAGGTCAGGGCGGGCGAAGAGATCATCGTTCGCGATCGTCAGCGCCCGATCGCGAAGATCGTGCCGCTCACCGTCGATGCCGAATCAGATGATGAAGCATTGGTGGCTGCCGGTCTCATGCGCAAGGCCGCACGACGGTTGGCGCCCACCTTCTGGCGGACGAGGCGTGGCGCCCTGACGCCGCGGGTCGCGGCGGCTGCGGTCAGCGGAGATCGCGAGGATCGCTGACGCGATGGCCTTTTGGGACGCCAGCGCGATCGTGCCGTTGTGCTGTTCGCAGGTCGCGACGAACAGAGGCCGCAAGCTGCTGCGAGAAGTCGGCCGGATGGTCGTCTGGTGGGGCACCGCCTGTCGAAGCACGCAGCGCGTTTGCGCGACTGGTACGCGACGGCTCCCTCACGGACTCGGCGCGCGTCAGGGCAGTGCGGTTGCTCGACCAGCTCCGGCCGTCATGGGACGAGATTCAGCCGTCGCTGAGAGTGCGCGCCATCGCAGAGGACTTGTCCGATCGCCACGGCGTCCGCGCGCTCGATGCCCTGCAACTGGCTGCCGCACTCGTCTGGTGCCGTGAACGGCCGAACGGGCGGCCGTTCATCTGCTTCGACGAGCGACTCTCCCGCGCAGCGGCTGCAGTCGGGTTCACGGTCAGAACGTAGTCAACCCTCGCCGGAACGAACCAGTTTCGAATTCCGTGCATGTTCTCCCGCAAGCAACAGGTCGTCGTCTGTGCCATCTGCGCCAAACCGATCGCTCCCAAAGGTTGCAAGATGGAGCGATTTGAACGTCGGCAGCGCCTTGCTCGAATCCGAGGCGGCGGCTCGGTAAAGGAGCCAATCGGGCTATAGCACGCTAGGTGTGCTATAGTGCTACTCTGTGATCCGGACGCTGGCCGACGACGCCACGCGCGACGTCTGGAACGGCGTCAATAGTCAGGCGGCTCGGCAGATTCCTCGCGCGCTGTGGCCGATCGTTCGGCGGAAACTGGATCAGATCGATGCCGTGACGCGGCTCGAGGATCTGAAGGTGCCACCAGGGAATCGGTTGCACGGGCTCAGCGGTGCCCTCCGCGGTTTCCACGCGGTCCGCGTGAACGATCAATACCGAATCGTGTTCCGGTTCGAAGGTGCGGACGCGTTCGAGGTGCGGTGCACCGACTACCACTGAGGCGACCTCCATGCTGCCAACCCATCGCCCCCCCACGCACCCCGGCGAAATGCTCCTGAAGGAGTTTCTCGAACCTCTGAGGGTTTCTCAGGTCGAGGCGGCAAGCAGGATGAACATCCCCTTCCAGCGACTCAACGCGATCGTGAAGGGGCGCCGCAGTGTCAGCGCCGACACTGCCCTTCTACTCGACGCCCTGACAGGCTGGGATGCCCAGATCTGGCTGACACTGCAGGCGAAGTGGGACCTTTGGCACGCCATGAAGGCCCGAGGGCACAGACCGAAGGTCCGACCGCTGCGCAAGACCGCATAGGAGCCAGCCCGCTCACGCTGCGCGGATGCTAGGTGGGAGTCTTCCCGAACTATGAGAGCAGTCTTGCGATCTCGTCGTGCCCGCGCCTGGTGGCCCACGCGAGCGGCGTGGCCCATGCCGGATCGTCGGGCAGGCTCTTCGGCGCGCCACGTCGGAGCAGGAACTTGACCATCTCGAGCTGACCGAACTTGGCCGCCCAGGCGAGCGGCGTCGAACGGAGGTGCTCGTCACGCGCCGTCAGGTCGGCGCCAGCCTCGAGCAGTTTCTTCGCCTCCCGCACATCGCCCTTGCGCGCCGCCTCGTGGAGCGGCGAGATGCGCAGCCAGTTGTGTGCGCGCGTTGGCCAGTCTTCCTCCGTGTGTCCCTCCGTCGGCGTGGCTCCGTACGAAAGGAGCAACTGCTCCATGCGCTTGTCGGGGCGCCATTCCCGCGACACCCACAGCGCGTCACCCGAGCTTTCGACCGGCGGATTCGGAAAGGCGCCGCGCTCGAGGAGGAGCTTCGCGATCTCGTAGTGCCCGTGGATAGACCGCCGAGTAGAGTGCCTTGCCCTTGGGCGCATACTGCTCTTCGGGCAGATTGGGGTCGGCGCCGTGATCGAGAAGCAACTGCACGATGTCCATGCGTCCGACCGCGGCGGCATTTGACAGCGGCGCGCCGGCGCCGAGGTAGTAGCCCTCGTGCTCTCCAATCTTGTTTGCCAGCGACGGATCCTGCCGGAGCAATTCGCGCACGCGCTCGATGTCGCCGGTGTGACACGCCGTCGGCAGATCGATGAACGCGCCGCGCGCCTTGAGGTGGGCCATGACTTGTGCGGGAGTCACCGGCCAGTTGCGCGGCACATCGCGCCAGCCGCGGTAGAAGTAGTCGCCGTTGGTCAGGTGAATGGGCCGAGCGCCGTCCATCCTCTGAGCGTTGATGTCCGCGCCGCGCCGCAGCAGCTCGTCGATCGCGTCGAGCTGTCGCGTCATCGTGGCCCAGTGGATCGGCTGGCTGGATCGCTTGTCGCCCTTGCCGAGGAGCTCCGGCTGCGCGTCGAGCAGCTCGCGCATCCGCTTCAGATCGTGATCCCGCAGCGCCAACGCGACCGGCTCGCCTTTCGGCGAGGCGTTGAACTTCGTTTCGAGCGTGTCGCGCCAGCAGCTGTTCCATCTCCGTGTAGCCGCGATCGCGTGCAATCTCGATCGGATCGTCGTCCACCCAGAGATCCAGCGGGTTGCGATCGTGCTCGAGCAGGAATCGCACGACGTCGATGCGGTTCTCGCGCACGGCGAAGTAGAGCGGCTTGCGATAGTCGTAGTGCGACCGCGCGAGCGACGGATCTTTTGCGATGAGCGCGCGTACCGCTTCGAGATCGCCTGCCGTACACGCCTGAATGAGCGCCCACACATCGGTGCCGCGCCCAGGCGACCACATGAGTTTCCGATCGGATTTCAGCTCCGCTGGTTGCAGCATGCGGTTTTCGGGTCCACCTAAACGATGGCGCGGCACTACCCGCCCGTGCGAGTACCTGGCTTGGACACGGACTCGGCGCCGGGTGGCGGGCTGAACGGCTCCACAGGGATGCGCTCGTAACGCACCTCGAGGATCTGCAGTGGCTCTGTGCCGCCCGGCGCGTGGAGGACCACCCAGTCGCCTGGCCCAGACTTCATCAACGCGCGCGCAAGCGGCGACTTCCAGCTGATATGGTTGCGATCCAGATCGATCTCATCGAGGCCGACGATGCGTACCACCCGCTCGGTGCCGGCGGCGTTGGCGTACCGAACCGTCGCGCCGAAGAAGACCTGCCTCGCGGCGCGGCCACTTCGCGGAACTTCTGGATCCACCACTTCCGCGGCATCGATTCGTTTCGTGAGAAAGCGGATGCGCCGATCAATCTGACGCAGCCGGCGTTTGTTGTACTGATAGTCGGCGTTCTCGCTGCGATCACCGTTGCTCGCCGCCCAGGCCACCACCTGTGTCACCGCCGGCCGCTCCCTGGCGAGGAGGAACCGTAGCTCGTCTCTCAACCGCTGGAGGCCGCTCGGAGTGATGTAGTTCTTGACGCCGTTCGATTCTTTCGTGAACGCCATGCTGACGGCGATCGTATGCCGCCAGGCGATTTGTGAGAAATCGAGCTTGATCAGCGATGCACAGATGAGCCAGTTGCACTTCCAGCCTCAGCGCGACAGATTCCCTGGTGGGATTCAAGGCCGGTCAGATGGCGGAAGCCGTCGTGTCCACGTCAACCCCGCCGCGCTGCCTCGATGGTGGCGATGTCGATCTTCTTCATCGGCATCATCGCCTCGAAGGCACGCTTTGCCTCGCCGCCACCAGCCGCAAGCGCCTCGGTTAGCGCGCGCGGGGTGATTTGCCAGGAGAGGCCCCAGCGGTCCTTGCACCAACCGCACTGACTCTCCTTCCCGCCATTGCCGACGATCGCGTTCCAGTAGCGGTCCGTCTCTTCCTGATTGTCCGTCGCGATCTGGAAGGAAAATGCCTCGCTGTGCCTGAACTCCGGGCCGCCGTTGAGACCGAGACAGGGAATGCCCAGAACGGTGAACTCCACCGTCAGCACATCGCCCTCCTTGCCGCTCGGGTAGTCACTGGGCGCTTGGTGAACGGCGGTCACTTCACTATTCGGAAAGGTGGCGGCGTAGAAGCGCGCCGCCTCATGCGCGTCCTTGTCGAACCAGAGGCAGATCGTATTCTTTGGCTTCATGTTCGCGTGCTCCTTATCACCCTACGGAGGCCGGCCTCCGGCATCGCGCTGGCTCCGGCGAGTGTATGCAAGTTTTGGACGGCTGGCTGCTGAAAACGGAAGATCACCAGAAGGTAATCACTTGCGAGGCGCAAGCAATCCTCCGTTATCGACTGCTCTTTCCGATCGGTTCGAACTCGTAAATCCCGCCGTCTGTGATTGGGGGTGCCGTTCGTCCCGTGCCGTCGACGACACCAGAGTCAGGGGGGAGCTGCCGACGTCAGCCCCGCGCCGCAACCATGCGCTCCCATTCAATCGGATCGCGAGTCTCCGCATCAGGGACACCGAGCTCGCGCAGCACGCTGATCACCGTTTGGCGGCGAACCACCGAGACGGTCAAGATGTGGGCGATCACGCTCCCGAAGGTGAAGCTGACCGGCGGTGTGCAGAGCGCGTCGACGAAGGCATCGTCCCACTCGTTGCGATCGCGGATGCGTCGGACCAGCGCAGTGAACTGCGGCTGCACGACAGCCAGCCGCGCCTGCAACGCCGCAATGTTGCGTTCGTCGCGCGGAGGAATGTCACGCCCGCCAATCGCAGCGGTCCACACTTCCTTGGTGAAGACGATGCGCTCGAGCATGGTCCTCACGTCGGGTTCGGGGCCCTCGAAGTCATGAACGACCAGCCCAGGCCGGACGTGGCGATCGAGGGCGTCGTCGGAGAGCGTCGCAGCCTGCTCCAGCAGTCGCGCGGTGTGCCAGTGGTCATGCTCGACGAGACGGTCGGAGAGATCCATGGTCGTTGTCCTCGGCTGGCCTGGCAGCAGTAGGCCGCCCGGCGGGTGGAAGTGGATGCCGTTGGGTGCGGCAAGTCGGAAGTCGCGCAGCTTTCCGGCGAACCGACTCGGCGGCACGCCGTGAGCTCGGGTGAATGCGCGCGAGAACGCTTCGATTGCGTCGTAGCCAGCTTCGAGGCCGGCGGCGGTGACGCTGACGCCGCGGCCGAGTCGCCACGCGGCGCGCTCCAGCAAGAGGCGGCGCCGAAACGCCGCCGGTGCCTCACCTATGCCGGCGCGCACCAGGCGGTTGAAGTGGAACGGGCTGAGCATCGCCCGTGCCGCCAATGCCCGACCGTCAAGGCTCTCGTCGAGCGCTTCGATCACGGCATCGACAACGTCGCGCAAGCGATCCGGGTGCGCCTTCATGCGCCCGAGTATGCCCTGCGTCGCGCCAGCGCGCATGACCGCAATTGCTGCGGCGACCTGCTGTCATGGGGTGTTCTCGAAGTCGTCGCGTCTCTTCCCCGGGTCCTACCCTAGACGAGCTTGCCGGGCAGGTATTCGGTGAGGCTCGCGACGTATTGCGCGCGGAACAGGGCGTCGACGTGCTCGACGTGCGTCGCGTCCTTCAGGCCGCGGATCGCGTCGACCGAGTCGAAGCCGTTCGCGCCGAGCCAGCGTTCGAGTCCGTCGCGCATAGTCGCGACGTGCTCCGGCCCATGCCGCAACAGCGCCGAGGCGGTCATGACGACGTCCGCGCCCACGAGCAGGTACTTGACGACCTCGACATCCGTCTCGACTCCACGGCTGGCCGCGAGCGAACACGCGAGGCGGCGCGACAGGAGTGCGATCCAGACGAGCGAGAGCGGCAGCTCGGCGGCCGTGGACAACGGCAGCGATCTCGTCACTCGAAGCGTCGACGAGGTCGATGTCCGGCGCGTAGAAGCGGTTGAAGAGCACCAGGCCGTCGGCGCCGGCCCGCACCAGTTCGGCCGCCATGTGCGGCAGCGACGTGAAGTACGGGCGCGAGCTTGACGGCGACAGGAATGCGTACGCTCGACCTGACCTCGCGGACGATCTCCACGTACCGCCGCTCGACCTCGGCGCCGCTGACCGCGAGATCGACCGGAATCGAGTAGACGTTGAGCTCGATCGCCGCGGCTCCCGCCTGCTCGAGCCGGCGCGCGTGGTCGATCCATCCTTCGGAGGTCGTGCCGTTGAGGCTGGCGATCACCGGAATGTCGAGCGCCTGCGACGCACGCTGCGAGCGTCTCGAGATGTCCGGACACCCCGCCGTCGTAGTCGGCGAGCTCGGGGAAATAGGTGCCCGCCTCGGGCTGGCTGTTCGAGCCATGCTCCGTGTAGAGCGCGTAGGCCGTGTCCTCCGCGCGGATCTGCTCCTCGTAGAGCGACGACATCACCACCGCGGCGGCGCCGGCATCCTCGAGCCGCCGCATGCCGTCGAGCGTGGCGGTGAGCGGAGACGCAGCCGCCACGATCGGGTGGGCGAGCTGCAGGCCGAGATAGCGCGAGGCGAGATTCATGACGAGACCTCCTGCGGGTCGAACCGGCTGCCGTCGCGCGTCGCCAGGTCCTCGTACACGCGGTAGCGCTCCTCGAGGCCGCGCTGCGCCTGCGTCGAGCATCCGTTTCGCGGCGTCCGGGTGCGTCTGCGCCAGCGACTTGAAGCGCACCTCGTTGTAGCGGTATTCCTCGAGCGGAATGCGCGGCCGCGGCGAGTCGAGCCGGAACGGGTTCATGCCCCGTCCCCGCATCGTCGGATCGAAGCGGAACAGCGGCCAGTAGCCGGAGGCCACGGCGCGTGCCGCCTGCTTCATGCCGTGGCGCATGTCGGTGCCGTGGGCGATGCACTGCGAGTAGGCCAGGATCAGGGACGTTCCGGGGTAGGCCTCTGCCTCGCGCATCGCCACGAGCGCCTGCTCGTTGTTCGCGCCCATGGCGATCTGGGCGACGTAGACGCTGCCGTAGGCGATCGGCCATCAACGCCAGGTCCTTGCGCGGCGTCGTCTTGCCCGGCGGCGGCGAACTTCGCCGTCGCGCCGAGCGGCGTGGCCTTCGACGCCTGTCCGCCGGTGTTCGAATAGACCTCGGTGTCGAGCACGAGGATGTTGACGTCCTTGCCCGACGCGAGCACGTGGTCGAGGCCGCCGTAGTCGATGTCGTAGGCCCAGCCGTCGCCGCCGACGATCCACACCGATCGACGCACCAGGAAGTCGGCGAGCGCGAGCAGGTTGGCCGCATCGGCGTCGGTCGCGCCGGCGAGCGCCGCCTTCAGCGCCGCCACGCGCTGGCGCTGCACGCGGAAGTCCGACTCGGTCACCTGCGGCGCCTGCAGGATGGCCGTCACGAGATCCCCGCCGATGCGCGGCGCGAGCGTCTGTGCGAGGGCCCGCGCCTGCGCGGTCTGGCTGTCGATCGCGAGGCGATAGCCGAGGCCGAACTCGGCGTTGTCCTCGAAGAGCGAGCTGGCCCACGCCGGTCCGCGGCCGTCGGCGTTCGCGGCCCACGGCGTCGTCGGCAGGTTGGCGCCGTAGATCGACGAGCATCCGGTCGCGTTGGCGATCTGCAGCCGATCGCCGAAGAGCTGCGACATCAGCTTGAGATACGGCGTCTCGCCGCACCCGGCGCAGGCGCCCGAAAACTCGAACAGCGGCTCGAGGAACTGCACCCCGCGCACGTTGGCGAAGTTCACGCGCGTGCGGTCCGCCCAGGGCAGCGTCTCGAAGAAGCGGATGCTCTCGCGGCCGGCCTCGAGGTGCTGGAGCCGGTCCTTCATGTTGATCGCCTTGACGGCGAAGTCGGTCGGGCTGTGCGCCGGGCAGTTCTCCACGCACACGCCGCACCCCGTGCAGTCTTCGACGTAGACCTGCAGCGTGAAGCGCGAGTCGGGAT
Organism: uncultured Acidobacteriota bacterium; assembly: GCA_963755695.1. Lineage (GTDB taxonomy): Bacteria > Acidobacteriota > Vicinamibacteria > Vicinamibacterales > 2-12-FULL-66-21 > QHWT01. The sequence continues at coordinate 130,506 of CAVWLB010000009.1, forward strand.
AGCCGCGCGCGTTGATTGGCGCCGCCTTGAAGCACTCCGGCGCGCCCGCCAGGCGGCTCTCGTCGTAGTACTTGGCTCGAATCACGCTGTGGGGACAGACGATCGCGCACTGGCCGCACTGGATGCAGAGGTCGGATTCCCAGACCGGCACCTCGTCGGCGATGTTCCGCTTCTCGTAACGGGTCGTGCCGGTCGGATAGGTGCCGTCCACCGGCAGCGCGCTGACCGGAAGCGTGTCACCGCGCATCGCGAGGATCGGGGCCGGTCACGTTGCGCACGAAGTCCGGCGCCGAGTCGGGCACGAGCGTCAGGCGGATGCGCTGGCCCGCCGCCTTCGCCGGCACGCGGACCTCGTGCAGGTTCGCCACGGCGCTGTCGATCGCCGCAAAGTTCTTCTGGACGATCGCCTTGCCTTTCTTGGCATACGTCCTCTCGGTCGCCGTCTTGATCGCCTCGATCGCCTTGTCGCGGGGCATCACGCCCGACAGCGCGAAGAAGCACGTCTGCAGGATGGTGTTCACGCGCGAGCCGAGGCCGAGACCCGAGGCCACCTTGGATGCATCGATGACGTGGAGCTTGAGCTTCTTGTCGATGATCTGCTGCTGCACGTCCCGCGGGATCTCGTCCCAGACGTCGTCGGGCGCGTACGGGCTGTTGATGAGCACCGTGGCGCCCGGCGCGGCCGCCGCCAGCGTGTCGAGCTTGTAGAGGAAGTCGAACTTGTGGATGCCGACGAAGTTCGCCGACTTCAGCAGATACGGCGCGCGGATGGCCCGCGGGCCGAACCGCAGGTGCGAGATGGTGTAGGAGCCGGACTTCTTCGAGTCGTAGACGAAGTAGCCCTGGGCATGGCGGTTCGGATCCGCGGCCAGGATCTTCGTCGAGTTCTTGTTCGCGCCGACCGTGCCGTCGGCGCCGAGGCCGAAGAACAGCGCGCGCACGACGTCCGGCGGCTCGATGTCGAAGCTCGCGTCGACGGTCAGGCTGGTGTGCGACACGTCATCGGTGATCCCGATCGTGAACCCGCGCTTCGGCTCGCGGCTTCTTCAGCTCGTCGAAGACCGTTTTGGCCATCGCGGGATCGAAATCCTTCGAGGACAAGCCGTAGCGGCCCCCCACGATAACGGGCATCGACGAGATGCGGCCCGCGGCGAGCGCCTCGGCAAATGTCGTCACGACGTCGAGATACAGCGGTTCGCCAGGCCCGCCGACTTCCTTCGTTCGATCGAGCACCGCGATGCGCGTGACGGTCGGCGGCAGCGCCGCACGAAAGCGCTCCGCGTCCCAGGGGCGGTAGAGCGTCACGTGCAGCACGCCGACCTTCTCGCCGTGGGCGTTCAGCCATGCGGCGGTCTCGTCGAGCACTTCGAAAGCCGAGCCGATGACGATGACGACCCGGTCCGCCTCGGGATGACCGCTGTAGCGGAACAGGCGATACGAGCGCCCGATCAGCGCCCCGACGCGATCCATCGCGCGCTGGACGATGTCGGGAACGCGGGCGTAGTAGGGGTTCGCCGACTCGCGCGCCTGGAAGAACGTGTCCGGATTGTGGGCCGTGCCCCGGATCACCGGCCGCTCCGGCGTGAGGGCGCGCGCCCGGTGCGCGCGCACCAGGTCGTCGTCGATCGCCGCCCTGATCTGCTCGTCCGGGATCAGGGCGATCTTGTTCTCTTCGTGCGACGTGCGGAACCCGTCGAAGAAGAACAGCACCGGCACGCGGGCTTCGAGCGTCGCCGCCTGCGCCACCAGCGCCAGATCGTGCGACTCCTGCACCGATGCCGCGGCCAGCATCGCGAAGCCGACCATGCGCGCGCTCATCACATCCGAGTGGTCGCCGAAGATGGACAGCGCCTGCGTGGCGATCGCTCGCGCCGCGACATGAAAGACGCACGGCGTCAGCTCGCCCGCGATCTTGTACATGTTGGGCAGCATCAGCAGGAATCCCTGCGACGCCGTGAACGTCGTGGTGAGCGCGCCGCTCTGAAGCGCGCCGTGCACCGCCCCGGCCGCGCCGCCTTCCGACTGCATCTGCTGGATGACCGGCACCTGTCCCCAGATGTTCTTGACGCCCTGCGCGGCCCAGGCGTCGGCCAGCTCCGCCATCGTGGACGAGGGCGTGATCGGAAAGATGGCGCAGACCTCGTTGACGCGATAGGCGATGTGGGCGGCGGCCGTGTTGCCGTCCATCACGACCGACTTCACGGACATGCGAAAACTCCTTTGTGACGAGCCAATGCGTCGTGTCGCCCGTAGCTTCGGCTCACGCCTGACGCTACGCGCGGACGGTGAAGCGAGCGGGCACCCTTTCGGCGTCGTTGCGGTCGGCTGACTCGCTCGACGCCCGGCTCGGGCGCCATGTCGATCGCATGACACGGGCACTGTTCGAAGCACGTCGCGCATCCGGTGCAGAGGTCGAGCTCGACCCGGTAGAACCGGCCCTTCCCCAGCTTGACGATCGCCTGCTCGGGGCACGCGGCGTAGCAGTTGTCGCACTCGAAACAATTGCCGCAGGAGAGGCACCGCGTCGCCTCGTATCGCGCTTCTTTTTCCGAGAGGCCGGCGACGATTTCGTCGAAGCCCGTGCGCTTCGACACCGGCAGCTCGGCATGCTCACGACGATCGGCGTCGAGGAACACGGTGAGGTTGAGCAGCTCGTACGGCACCGGCGGATGCTGCGGCGGTTTCATCGTAAACGCCACCACGCAACCACGCGTCGATGTTCCGCGCCGCCTTCTTGCCGTGACCGACCGCCGCGGTCATGGTCCGCGGACCGCCGATCATGTCGCCGCCCGCGAAGATGCCGTCGCCCGCGCGCATCTGTGCCGTCCACTTCGACGACGTTGCCGCGGCCGATGCGGAGGTCGGGCACCTTCTTCAGGAACTCGACGTCGGAATGCTGCCCGACCGCCAGCACCAGCGAATCGGTCTTGAGCGTCTGGAACTGCCCGGTGCCCACACAGCCGGAGCCGTCGGGCAGCATCTCCATCTGCTCGACGACGATTTCGTCCTCGCCGAACTGCTTGACCGTGGACAGCCACTTGATCTTCACGCCTTCGGCGAAGGCTTCCATGGCCTCGTAGGGATGCGCTTCCATCTGCGCCTTGTCGAAGCGGAAGATGATGACCGCCTCTTCCGCGCCGAGGCGCTTCGCCATGCGCGCGGCATCCATCGCCGTGTTGCCGCCGCCGACGATGCCGACGACGCGTCCGAGCGACGGCGCGCGGCCCTTCTCGACGCGCTCCATCAGCGTCACGGCGTCGATGATCTTGCCGCCGTCCATCGCCGGAATATCGAGGTGATTCGCGACCTGCGCGCCGATCGCCAGGAACACCGCGTCGAACGAGCCCGCCGCCTTCTCGGCCAGCACGTCGTTCACGCGCGAGTTGCGGACGATCGTCACGCCCATCGCCTCGATGCGCGCGATCTCCTTGTCGAGCCCCTCGCGCGGCAGGCGGTACGCGGGAATCCCGTAGTGCATCATGCCGCCCGGCTCGGGGTTGGCGTCGCGGATTTCGACCTCGTGCCCGAAGCGTCGCAAGTGGTAGGCGCACGACAGGCCCGCCGGGCCGGCGCCGACCACGAGCACTCGCTTGCCGGTCGGCGGCCCCGGCGTCGATCGTCCAGCCCTTCTCGTTGGCGAGATCGCCGAGAAACCGGTCGAGCGAATGGATCGAGACGGCCTGATCGAGGAACTGCCGGTTGCAGGCGCTTTCGCAGGGGTGATAACACGCGCGGCCGTGCGTGCCGGGCAGCGGGTTCTCCTCCATGTACTTCCGCCACGCGCGCTCGTAGTCGCCGGCCTGCGCCAGCGCCGAGCCATGCCTGGATGTTCTCCCCGGCCGGACAGGCGTGGTTGCAGGGCGGAAGATGGTCGACGTAGACGGGCCGCTGCCATCGACGCGCGCCGGCGCCCTTGCCGATGGTCTCCTTGTAAACCGGCGTCAGATCCTTCGGAACGAGACTCACGGATGCCTCCACCCTCGGCCAGTGTCCGAGGGCCCCTGATTCACGAAACGCCGGTGACCGTATTGGAGGGTGGCCGGTGCGTTGTTCTTGGCAGCAGCCTGGAAAAGCGAATTACGTGCCACGAATAACCACCGCGGCGCCCGCACACGACCGCCGAACGACCAGCCTCGGAACACGTTGGAGGGGCGCCGAACGACGTCAGGAGGAACCGTGAATTGGCCGAGGCCTCGACGGTACCGGCGTTCGATTGACGTGACCGGACCGACGCTGATTCTGCAGTCCCAACTCGAGATCGCGTACCGGAGGTCCTCCGGAATAATGGAGGCTGCGACGTACCAGACGAGCCGGTTTTGGCCTCGGAAGTCATCGCCGGGCCCGCATCAATTCGTCAGCGACGAGCCGAGATCAGCCGGGCGGGAGAGAAAGCGGCCCGACGACGAACGACGTCGTTAGACCGCTTGACCGTAATACGCCGCGGGGGCCGCATTCGCCGGGGCGGACTCAAGCGTTCGATGACTACGTCCAGTCGGAGTCATGGCCTCGCCGGAGGCTATCCTCACCTCGTTTGGCGAGCCATCCTTCGCTTCCGGGCCCTCTCCGGCTCAATTCGGGCCGATTCCTGGCAATTTCCCCCGATCGCCTCGCCAGCGTTGTTTGGCCCACGCCTTGCTGAATCCGCGGCAAGTCCCCCGGCGGTGATAGTGTGTCTCCACGATATCCAGGACCGGACCCGAGTGGATAGCCACGGAACCGGGAAGATTCCGTGCGCCCCGTTGTCAATGATGTGCCCTGGGAATGTACGCGAAGAGCCACGAGAGACTGAAACAACCGGTCAGCGAACCGGCCGCTCGATCGCGGTCAGCACAACGCGCGAGCGGTCATGTGCTCACCGGAAAGGAGCTGGAGAAGCGCCATGGCCAAGAGAGAAGACGTGAGAGACGAGGACCGTGATCCGCTCGATCCGTCGGCGCAGGTGCCATCGGAGATTCCGACCGGCCTCGACCGCCGGAAGTTCATCATGCGCAGCGCCGTGATTTCAGCGGCCGCGGTGATGAACGGCTGCGCGCGATCGGAGACTGAAAAAACCGCTCCGCCACCAGCCGCCGCCGCCGCACCGGCGCCCGCGGCCGCATCGGCGCCGCCGCTTGCGGCCGATCTGAACGTGGTGATGAAGGAAAAGGGGCCGGTGTTGACGACCGTGGACGAGTTCTACAAGGTGGGTCCTGGCCCTTCCAGCTCGCACACGATTGGGCCGATGCGCATTACCTACGATTTCTACCAGCGAGCGACCAAACTGCCGGCCGACAAACTGGCCACGGCGACGAAGCTTCAGGTGAACTTGTTCGGAAGCCTCAGCGCCACCGGCAAGGGACACGGCACCGAACGAGCCGCGCTCGCCGGGCTGGTCGGGAAAGAACCGGCCACGGTCGACCCGAAATTTCTCGACGGGTTGCGAGACAAGCCTGACCAGGTGTTCCCGGTGAAGCTCGGCACCAAGGCCATCGATGTGAGCCTGAAGGACATCATCTACGATGCCACCAAGGGGGACTTCAAACATCCGAACACGATGACGGTCAAGCTCCTCGCCGGCAACGAGGTGCTGCTCGAGCAGGAGTACTACTCGGTGGGCGGCGGCTTCATCGAGTGGAAAGGCTACACGCCCCCGAAGAAGAACCCGCCGAAATACCCGTTCGCGACGATGAAAGAGCTGCGGGCCCACGCCGATACCAACAAGACCACCATCGCCAAGGTCCTGCTGGCCAACGAGATGTCGATCGCGGGCCGGTCGGAAGAGGAGGTCAATGCCTTCCTCGACAAGATCATCAACGCCATGGTCGCGACGGTCAAGTCGGGGCTGTCGATGCCGGAGGACGACGTGCTGCCCGGCCCGATCAAACTGCACAGCAAGGCCGCAACCGTCTACAAGCGCGCCATGGACGACAAGTATCAAGCGGACCGCGGGATCGGCACGCTGTCGGCATTTGCGTTGGCGGCATCCGAAGAAAACGGGCGCGGCCATCTCGTGATCACGGCTCCGACCGGCGGGTCCGCCGGCGTGATGCCGGCGCTGGTCTATGGGCTGGTTGAGGTCCGGAAGCTCGATCGGCAGAAGATCCGTGACGGCATGCTCGCGGCGGCGGCGGTGGGGTACCTCTGCAAGCACCATGCGACGCTGTCTGCGGCCGAGGGCGGCTGCCAGGCAGAGATCGGCGTGGCGTCGTCGATGGCTGCGGCCTTGACCGCGACGGCGTACGACGCACCGTCGCTGGTGGTCGAGAATGCCGCCGAATCGGCGCTGGAGCATCACCTGGGCATGACCTGCGACCCGGTCGCCGGGTACGTGCAGGTGCCGTGCATCGAGCGGTGCGCGTTCGGGGCAGTCAAGGCCTGGACCGCCTACGCGATCGCCAGCAACGAGATCGCGTCCCGGCACCGCGTCAATTTCGACGAAACCGTGATCGCCCTGGCGCAGACCGCCAAAGAGATGAACAGCAAGTACAAGGAAACCAGCGAGGCGGGTCTCGCCCTCTCCGTAACGCTCTGTTGATCCAAGGGGCTCCTCGCTCGAACTCGGCTTGGGAGAGTTCGACGAGGAGCCTCCAGTGCTTCCCGGCGATGGCTCGCCAAGTCATGGGCCACTCCGTGGCTTGGTGAGTGTCGCAATCCCGGTATTCAATCAGTTCGGGATGGCTCCGGGAGGGATTCAACGTGTCGATACCTCGCGCATTTATCAAAGTGCCAGTCGACGACGGTTTCAGGTTGAACGATGATGAGCGCCCCGCGCATCGCTCCAGACTCGGGATAGCCACATCCAGAGCAGACACCGGCGTGGTGTTCACTTCAGTTGGCGCTCCTCGCGCATCTGGCCAATCGCGTCCAACTGTCGCTTGAGCGACATCTCGTCGAGCATTTCCAGACGCAGGCTGGTGAAGATTTTCAGTCGCGCATCGAGCTCTCGAAACGCCTTGTTGAACGCGCGCAGCTTTTCGTCATCAGTGCCTTCGACAGCGGCGGGATCATGGATGCCCCAATGGGCAGTCATCGGCTGTCCAGGCCAGGCCGGACACACCTCCGCAGCTGCGTTGTCGCAGACGGTAAAGACGAAATCCATTGTCGGCGCGTCCGGCGTGGCAAACTCGTCCCAGCTCTTGCTCCGCAGATCCTCGACAGCCAGATGATTGCGTCGCAGCACCTCCAGTGCCAACGGATGCACGCTGCTTTTCGGATGGCTTCCCGCGCTGAACGCCTGGAAGCGGCCGCGGCCCCAGAAATTCAGCAGTGCCTCGGCCATGATGCTGCGCGCCGAATTCCCCGTGCAGAGAAACAACACATTGAAGCGTCTATCCGACATGGCTTACTCCTTGGTCACCCGATGCGCGGTATTCTCCTCTCGGCGTCATCCGCTTATGCGAATGTCGCGTCGGAAATTTTTTAGGTCGGGCAGCACCCGCCCCGCTTGCGGACCGCCTGCGCCCTTTTGGCGTCGCCGGTCATCTCCGGTACATCGCGGACGCAGCTCCCCAGACACTCCAGGAGCTTGGTCTGGAACGCCGAACGCGCCGGTGCGATCTCGTAATAGTTCCACGAGCGCTCCTGGCGCACTTTCACCAATCCCGCTCGTCGCAGATACGACAGATGCCTCGAGATCGTCGGCTGCGGCAGCCGCAGGATTTCCACCAGATCGCACACGCACAGTTCGCCAGGTTGAACGAGACTCAAGATTCGAAGGCGGGTCGGGTCGGAAAAGGCCCGAAACATCAAATCTACTTGGCTCTTTGCCGCCGAGGGCATATTCGCTTAAGCGGATTACACCAGAGCTCCGGCGTGGCGTCAACGACGTCAGTGTAAACAGGCGCTTGACATGGGCTGCGGACAGGAACTATGGTTGTCACTAACAACAATGCCTCGCGCGACACCACCTGCGGATGCCAAGCGGACGGCGCTCGACCGCGACGCGCTCGCCTTGCACGAGGCGGTCGCCGATCTTGTCCGCGTCTATCAGTTTCGGGACCGCGACCGTATCTGCTGCCACGACGTCTCGGTGACGCAGTGCTACGCGCTCGAGACGATCGTCGAGCACGGTCCACAGCGCCTCAGCGCGTTGGCGGAGCGGCTTTTCCTGGACAAGAGCACGACCAGCCGGGTCGTCAGCGCCCTGGTTCGGAAGGGATACGTCGAGCAGCGCGCGGATGCCGAAGACGGGCGCGCCACAACGCTGAGCGCCACACGGCAGGGACAACGGCTCTGCGCGCGCATCACAAACGATCTCGTCGATCAGCAGAAACAGCTCCTGCAGGATCTCGATCCGGACGTTCGAGCGGGCGTAGTGCAAGTGCTCCGTCGCCTCGCGCGCGCGGCAGATGCCAGGTTTCGATCCGGCATCTCCGGCGACGCTGGCGCGACGTGTTGCGCGGCGGGAGATCCCGCTTCGGTATGCGACTGACTCTTTTTTACAACAATAGTTGTCACTAGCAATCATCAAGCAAGGAGACCGAGATGTCAAACGCACACGTTCAGGATGCGGTTCGTGAAAAGTACGGGGATATCGCGCGATCTGTGGGAAAGACCGGGTGTTGCGGCCCCACGGCGTGCGGATGCGGAGACCCGATTACATCCGACCTGTATTCGGACGCCGAGACCGCCGGACTTCCAGCCGATGCGGTCGCGGTCTCCCTCGGCTGCGGGAATCCCACCGCACTCATCGATCTGCAACCCGGTCAGACCGTCCTCGATCTCGGCTCTGGAGGCGGCATTGATGTATTGCTCTCCGCGAAGAGGGTCGGCCCGTCCGGCAAAGTGTACGGCCTGGACATGACTGACGATATGTTGGCGCTCGCGTGGGCGAATCAGCGCAAGGCCGGAGCAACCAACGTCGAGTTTCTCAAAGGCACGATCGAGGCGATTCCGCTCCCCGACCAGTCGGTCGACGTCATCATCTCGAACTGCGTGATCAATCTGTCGGTCGATAAAGATGCGGTCCTCCGCGAAGCCTTCCGAGTGCTGAAGCCAAATGGTCGCTTCGCTGTCTCGGATGTCGTCATCCGCGGAGACGTGCCGGCGGAGATCCGCCGCAGCATGGAACTGTGGGTCGGGTGCGTGGCTGGCGCGCTTCGCGACGACGAGTACGCGTCAAAGTTGAAGGCCGCCGGCTTCGTGGACGTCGAGCTCGACCCCTGGCGCGTCTACCAGGTCGATGATGCCCGTGCGTTCCTCGCCGATGCCGGTGTCGAGGTCGATCTGATCGCGCCGCAAGTAGACGGCAAGGTGGCGAGCGCGTTCATTCGCGCCCGAAAGCCGGAAGCCAAGGCGTGCTGTGGGACGACCTGCTGCTCCTGAGCTGTCAACCGCGACCGGTACGTCTCAGAAGAGTGCCGACTGCATCATGAAACGATCAACCATTCATGCGAGCATCGAACGGGCGAGAGTGGAGGACGGGCCACCGATTCTACAGTTGCTGTCCGCAGCAGAATTGCCAGTCGACGGCCTGCTCGACCATCTCGACACCGCGGTCGTAGCACGCGCCGACGGCCGCGTGGTGGGTTGCGCAGCGCTGGAGGTCTACGCGGACGGGGCGTTGCTCCGGTCGGTTGTTGTCGATGACAGTGTCAAAGGACAGGGGATCGGAACGCGACTCACGAAGGCGGCACTCGAACTGGCGAGCGTTCTTCGCATACCAGCGATCTACTTGCTGACTACCACGGCGGAAACGTTTTTCCCAAGGTTCGGGTTCGTACGAATTGCCAGGTCTGATGTCCCAGCCAGCGTGCAAATGTCAGTGGAGTTTCGATCTGCCTGCCCTTCGACTGCAGCCGTGATGAGGAGACCAGGTTGATGCCCGACTTGCGCGTCACTTGCACGTTGAGCCCCGAGGCGCTAACAGCTCGGCGCCAAGGCCTGTTGGCGGAGCTCCTGCGGCGCGCCGATGCGCACGAAGAATTCACAAACGGCCACAGATGGTCATTCGCTGCGACCGACGACATATTCGCGATGATTCTAACGATGGTGGAGGCAGAGCGGCGGTGTTGCAGATTTCTTCGCTTTCAAATCATCGTTGAACCAGGCGGAGGACCTGTGTCAGTAGAGCTGACAGGTCCTCCAGGGACGCGTGAATTTCTGGCCGCACTCGTCGAATCATGATGGGACCTCCTCGATCTCGCTGGGTCGGCAGGTCTTGTCGAAGAATGGCTGGAGCAGACCGTAGAGACGAAGGATGGTGGTCCACCCCTTGCCGGGCCAGGTCTGCACCCAATTACTCTCCTTGCCTGACGGCGCCGTCGGCCCGAAGTAGACATCCACTGGCGTATCAGGGTTGATCGCTACGCCCTTCTTCTGGCTGCTGATGCTGGGGAATTGCTGGTCGGTCTGCAGCATCGAGCGCGTCTGGGTGTCGTAGAGCACCAGCGACCAGAACTGCCTCGCGGGGATGTTGGGTGGAAGATGGAGTTTGTATGTCTTGCTGCCGTTGAACGGCCGCTGCTGTGCGTCGACGAACGCGGCGGCGTACGCCGAGCCAGCGCCGACCCGCTGAATGGCCATCGCGGGCGTGATGCCGGCGAGCAGGTACCAGCCCCCTTCGCCGCCTCACGAACGGCCGCGCAGATCGCGAGCCGCGGCGGCCATGGCCGCAACCTTGGCGGACGCGATGTCGAGCGTGTTCATCGGCCGGTTCGAGAAGGTGCCGAACCCGCAGTCAGGATTCAGGAACACGCGTTCGGCGGGATAGAGGACGAGCGCCTCTTCGACGGCCGCACGAATCTGCTCCGGCGTCTCGACTTGGTCGGTGCGAGGGTTGACGACGCCCAGCCCGAGCTCCTTGCCCTCGAACTCGACGAGCGTGCCGGCGCGCTCGGTAGCGTATTCCAGCACGAGCTGCGTGATCTGCAGTCGGTCGAGATACGTCCGGAGCGCCTGGTAGCCGCCGCTCAAAAGCGTCGTCTCGTCGCGGCTCCAGTTGCCGCGGCAGACGTGGAGGCCGATCCGCAGGTCGTCGACTCCCGCCACTACTCGATTGATCAGCGAGACGGCGAACTCGAGCTCCTCGGCCGGATCCCTGCGCGCGGCGAGCGCCGCGCACATGAACGTCCGCGTCCGCCCGGGCGCGAAGGCGACCTCCGTCAGGACCGGCTCGTCGAACTGCACGAACTCCGCGCCGGCGGATCGGCAGCTCCTCGAGCTCGGCGCGGAGGAGCGCGACGACGTCGTCCGCCAGCGACCTCCTTGTCCGGGTAGTACGCGCGCGTCAGCTCCGGAACGAACATCGCCCGGGTCAGGAGATAGGGTCCGGGCAGCGTGACCTTGATCGGCAGGTCCGTGTGGCGGCGCGCGAACGCCAGGTCGTCGACCGTCAGCGGCTCCCGCCGGGTGATGCGCGCCGATGCAGACCGGGCTGCTGATCGAATAGGCCGGCACGTCGAGCGTCTGCAGGAGCTGCTCGAAACCGGCCTTGTCCTCGACGACCTCCAGCATCTCGGCGAGGGTCATGAGCCGCACGCCGGACAGCTTGTCGGCGACGAACGAATAGAAGTTGTCGCGCCGCAGCTCGCCGTCGGTGACGATGTCGCAGCCGAGGGTCTCTTGCTGGCGCAGCAGATCGACCACCGCCGCGTCGGCGATGCGATCGAATTCCGCGCGGTCGATCCGACGACGGCGATAGGCGCGCATCGCCTCGGCGACCCTTGGCGGCCGCGGCCAGCTGCCGACGGTCGTGACCGGAAAGAGCGGCAGACTCACGACGCGGCTGGCGCGAAGAACCGCTCCGACTCGACCGCTGCCGTCAGCGGGCCGAAGCCGGTCGTCCGTCCTGGCAGCCACGCCTTGAGGCCCTCGAGGTCCATCATCTCGCGGTGCGCGGGATTGTCGTAGCGCATGGCGAAGAGCGCGTCGAGCCACGCCTTCTCGGCCGAGGGGTCGAGCTCCTGGCGGACCGTGAAGACGCAGTGGTCGAACCGATCCGTCTCCCCGACGATGCTGAACTCGTTCGCGTCGATCGTGCCGTCCTTGGTCCAGCCTTCCCAGTTCAGGTCGAGCATCGCGCAGGCCGCGGCGTCGCCCTGCGTGAGGCAGGCCAGCGCGTCGCGCTCGCCGCCGACGTGATCGCCGTGCTTGCCGACGAGGACGTCGAACCGCCGGACCGTGATGTCCACTCCGGGGCTGAGCCCCTCGCGGCGCAGGCGGCCGAGCGGGATGAGCGTGGCCTGCGGCGAGTCGATCGCGCCGGTGGCAATCGTGCGGCCCCGCAGGTCGGCGAGCGTCCGCACCGGACCGCTGCGCCGCGCCACGATGTAGGAGATGCGATCGCGATCGGTGTCGCGCATGGCGATGGCGCGGCAGCCGTTGACCGATCGCCGCTGCGCGTCGAGCCACGCGAGCGGCGAGTTCCAGGCGATGTCGATCGCGCCGGACAGCAGTCCGTCGACCTGATTCTCGTAGGTGCAGTAGAACGCGACGTCGATCGGCGCCCCCTGCGCCTCGAAGAAGTCGCGGATGATCTCCCAGATCACCGAGACCTTCGGGTCGTACATCACCGCCCCGACCTTCAGCGGGCGCGCCATCAGAACACCTCCAGGCCGCACAGGGCCCGGCCGATGAACTCGTAGGCTGACGTCGCTCGTCGGCGCCATCACGATCGGCGCCCGCGCGTCGCGGAACAGGCGCTCGATGCCGTGCGCCCCGCCGAACGCCGCGCCGCCGCACGTCCGCATCGCCAGGTCGGTGACCGCCGCCGCCGTTTCGGTGCCCGACGCCTTGGCCTCGAGCACCATCAACTGCGTCGCCGGACCCGGGCGACTCCAGCGAATCGAGGACCGCGCCGAGATGCGCCCGCGCGCGGTCGGTGTCGATGCGCATCCTGGCGATCTGCGCGCGCAGCGTCGGCAGATCCGCGAGCGAACTGTTCGATTCCTCGAACCGCGCGTGGGTGACGTGGCCGATCGTCGCCTGCACGGCCGCTTCGGCGATGCCGATGCCGACCGCGGCCGATCCCACCTGGAAGAGCGGCAGGACGACGCCGAGCATCATGTCGAGCCCTTTGCCGTGCGCCGTCAGCGCGCGGTCGGCGCCGACCGACACGTTCGCGAGCGTCATCGGCGCGCTGGCGTTGCCGCGCATGCCCAGTCCGCGCCACGCTCCCGACACTGCCACGCCCGCGTCGTCTTTGAGCACGAGGTAGATCGTGCTCTCGAGCGGCTGCGTCGCGCCGGCCGACGAGCGTCGACACGACGTAGCCGTCGGCGTGGCCGGCCGAGGTGACGAACGACTTTTGCGCGCTGATCGATACGGCGCCGTTGCCTGAGCCGCTGGCACGGCTCACCGGCGCCCAGAAGTGGCTGCGCGATCCCTTCTCGCTGAACGCGAGCGTCGAAAGATGGCGTCCTGCGGCGGCGGCCTCGAGCAGCGGCGCCGTCTTGTCCGGTGCGGCGGCGTAGCAGGCGACGCCGCACAGGTGCATCAGGTAGACCATCGCGGTGGACGGGCACCGCTGCGCCGCGGCGTCGATCACCGCGGCGGCGGTCCGCGGACCCTGTCCGAGTCCGCCGTGCGCTTTCGGCACGGTCAACCCGAGAAGCCCGTTCGCGCCGAGCGCAGCGATCGAGTCTTTCGGAAACGCCGCGTCGCGATCGACGCCCGCCGCCCGCGGCGCGAGTTCGCGCTCGGCGACCGCGGTAGCGGTGGCAGCGATCCGCTGCTGCTCGTCATTCAATCGATACACTGCTCATCCTCCTTTTGAATTACGACGTCAGGACGAGCTCGACGTCGAGATCGAGGGCCGCGCGCAGCGTGGAGACGAGCGGCAGGCGTTCGATCACCTCGTCGAACAGCGCATGCGTGGCCCTGTCGTCCGCCGACCCGACGAAAACCTTGATGACGATCCGGCGGATGCGCGGCCGCCCGGTCTCGCCGATCACCTCCAGGTACGCGAGCCCGTCTTGCAGTTCGCCGGTGACGAGCGCCTCGACCGCGTCGATCGGGAAGCGTCGGCGCCGCGCGAACTCGCGCAGCCCGTTGACGACCTCGCCGCCGACGGCGCCGAGCGCGTACTCGAGCGCGGCCACGTGCGGCGACGCGTCGTCGAACTCGACCGGACGGCCGATCGAAAACTGGCGGCGGCCGACTGAGACGCGCGCGGCCGCGGGTTCAGGCGCCGTCACTCGCAGCGAGATGATGATGGCGGTCATGCGTGCACGGTGGCCGGGCACAGAGCCCGGAAGAGACAGATGTCCGGATCAGCGAACTGATGGCGCGACGCGCCAGTCGGGCGGGCTTATCAGGTGAAGCTGGAGCCGATGCGATACGAGCCCATTCACTGCGCATACTAGCACTTCTGGATAGGCGGAGTGGCGGGAAGGCCTCCGATAAAGCGGGTCTCCGCAATGAACCTCGTCAATTGATCGCGATTCGAGTCGATCCGGGAGTGCTCGATCACTTCCGCAAGGAAGCACGTCGGCGTCGTGTGGGGTCCAGACCCTCATCAACGATGTTCTGGCTCGGCACGTCCGCAAGAGTGTCGCGTAACAGCGACGCACCCCGAGGGCGACCAGGCTTCGCCGCTGCGTGGAGAGCGCGGACGCAGCGGCGCGCAAGCGCGGACCCGGTGGCTGACCCCGCGCTGACGATTAGTCGACGCGGAGGGCCTTGAGCGGGTCGATGCACGCCGCTCGATAGGCCGGGATATAGCAGGCCACGAAGGTCACGACGCCCAGAAACACGAGGCCTCCGGCGTAGGTGAGCGGATCGTACGGCTGGACCTGGAACAACATCGTGCCGAGGAGACGCGTGACCGCGACCGCCCCGAGCACGCCGAGGACCATGCCGGCGGCGGCGGAGACGGCGCCTTCACGCATCACCATGCGCACAATCGTGCCCCTGGTCGCTCCGAGCGCCATGCGCAGACCGATCTCGCGAGTCCGCTGGCCTACGAGGTAGGTCAACACGCCGTAGATGCCGGCGACCGCGAGACACAGGGCGATCAATCCGAAGCCCGACACCAGGATCGTCCTGAAGCGTGGCGCCGCCGAATACTCGGCCAGCGACTGCTCCATCGGTACTGAAGCGCATAGGCACGCTGGTCGAGCGGGCGCGCACCATGGTCCGCACGACGTTCTCGAGCGCCTCGGGCGGACCCTGGGTCCTGACCAGCACGCGCTGTGCAGTCCCGGTCGCACCGAGGTGCTGCTCGTAGGGCATGAGGACTTCGGCGTTCGGCGGCTGCGTGGGGCGGTCCTGTCTGACGTCCCCGATGATGCCGATGATGCTCATCGGACCCTCCTGGTCATAGCCCGCGATGATCTTGCGGCCGATCGGATCCTGATTGCCGAATTCCCTTCTGGCGAGCGTCTCGTTGATCATGGCGACCTTCGGCGCATCGGCCGTGTCGCTGGGGTTGAAATCGCGACCGCGTTTGAGCGGAATTCCGAGCGCGCGCAGCGTGCCGGGCGTGATGATCGAGTAGACACCAGCAAAGGGATCGATCGTCGGTTTGTCGGGAAGATGGTCGATCCAATAGGAGCCGCCCGAGGCCACCCGTCCCGGCATGCCGGTGCTGGCGCCCGCGGCGACGACGCCGGGTACGGTCGAGAGATCGGCGAGCAGTTCGCGGTAGAACAACGCCGCGCGCGCGGACTCCCCTGGAACGCTGACGTCTACGACCAGCACGTGATCCGGTTTGAAGCCGAGCTCGACGGTGTTGTGGGCAACGAAGCTGCGGATCAGGAGTCCCGCCGCGGTCACGAGCACGACCGAGATCGCGATCTCGCTCATCACCAGCACACGCGAGACGCCCGACCCGCCGACCCCGCTGCGGGACATCCCGCGCTTCAGCGTCTCGTTCAAATCGATGCGCGAGGTCTGCATCGCCGGCGCCAGTCCGAACAACACCGTGGTCACCACCGACACCGCCAGGGCGAACAGGAAGACGCGGGCGTTCATTGCCACTTCCGCGAGGCGCGGAAAGTCGAGTGGCGCCAGACTGAGCAGCGCGGGCGATCCCGCGGCGCCGATCAACGCACCGAGGCATCCGGCGAGGAGCGCCAGTACCAGGCTCTCCGTCAGCAGTTGACTGACGATCCGGCCGCGACCAGCGCCGAGCGCTGTGCGAACCGCGACCTCATTCGTACGCGCTGTGGCTCTGGCGAGCAGCACGATGGCCACGTTGGCGCAGGCGATCATCAGCACGGCGCCGACCGCGGCCAACAGGATGAACAGCGTCGGCCGCGCGGTGCCGGTCATGAAGTCCTGCAGGCGTGCGACCTCGACGCGGCGGCCGCCGTTGCTAGTCGGGTACTGCTGTTCGAGGCGTTCGGCGATCGGCGTCAACTGCGCCTGCGCCTGCTCGATGCTCACACCCTCCTTCAAGCGGGCCAGCACGGACCAGGCGATGGTGCCGCGCGCTCCTGATATTCCTTCTTGACCGCGTCGGTGAGGTGCCACAGGTCCGTGCGGTCGGGATACACGAACCCTGGCGGCAGGACCCCGATGACGGTCACGGCCCTGCTGTCGATCTGCACCGTCTTGTTCAGGACGTCTGGACTTTGCGCCATACGAGTGCGCCAGAAGTCATGGCTGATCACGACGGAGCCGGCACCGGAGTCTTCGTCCGGCGCGAAGAAGCGGCCCATCAAGGGGCATGACGCCGAACAGCTTGAAGAATTCGGGCGAGGTGCGAACCACGTCCGCGAAGTACGCGGCGTCGCCGACGATCACTGCCCGGCGGCTCCTGCGGTAATAGCTCAGCGCCGAGAACGCCGAACTCCCAGCCCGCCAGTCCATGGCATCCGGGAGCGACACGACAGAGGCGCGGGTCCCCTGCGCGGGCCAGGCCGACGTGAACGAGACGATGCGATCAGGATCGGCAAAGGCCAGCGGCTTGAGGAGCACGGCATCGACCACGGTGAACACCGCGGTATTGGCGCCGATGCCGAGCGACAACACGAGCACCGCGAGGATCGAGAACCCCGGATTCTTCCGCAGCTGCCGCAGCGCGTAGCGGAAATCAGTGAGCATCTGCAAGAGGGAGCCCACGACAGCCATGCAGCGTGGTCCTTTCTGCCCGGTAGATCAGCCGTGAGTGTCCCCTGGCTTAAAAACCAGGCACTCAATTCGGCGAGTTCATCGAGCAGGACATGATAGCCGTTCCTTCAGCGCCGCGGCCTCGCGTGCAATGCTCGCCTCATAGCGTCGTTGATCTGAGGCACTCGGCGGTCCGGCGCTGCGATCAATTCGTGCAGGATCCGGACGTGTCGGAGTCCTTCATAGGCTCTCGCTGGATGTCGTTGGCCACAGTGCAGGCGCAGGATTGTGCGCGTTGCGTCATCACTCTCGTCAGCCGGCGTCGCTGCCCATGCGCGCCAAATCCGACGCGTCGTCCTTCGTAATCCGGACGACATCATCCATTCGTGGGAGTGGGCGGACGTGGCGCGACGCGTGCCACCGCCTCGCCAGCGAAAACACCGTGAGACCGATCGCGCCGATTGCCACCAGCACGACCACGGATCGGAGCGCGGCCGGTACGCCGATTCCCGCGACAGCCAGGACGACCACCGAGAGCGGAACGACGACGGTGCGACCGGCGGTGATGATCCTCATATTGAGGACGCTTGTTGCGACGCCCGGAGGGCGGCGATCCATTGAGGGCTCATCGATCCGAGATTCGCCGCACCGAACCGCCCTCGACGAAACCCGAGCTTGATGAACAGCACTGCGGTCAACATGACGCTCAATACGACAACGAGCATTGGGTGCTTTCCTTTCGTTCAGAACGCGCCGAGCGCGAGTCGCACGAGCCAGAGCAGGAAAGCGATCGCGAGCGCGACCGGTGTCCCGACGACCAGCACGGCAACCGGAAGACTCCAGACGACACCGAGCAACCTGACGCCGTCCATGAGCGTGTTCCACGACCACAGCGACACACTGAGGTCGAGGTCGTCGCGGCCGATGGCGCGAACACCTCCACTCAGCGTGACGGCGCGCGTGCGGTTGATGACCGCGTCATCGCTGCGCACTCCACCTTGATCGATGGCGACGCGGTTCCATGCGGCCGGATGCGTGCCGAGGTGAATCGGGTCTGAGGCGATCGCGGTCATTCGCCGAATCCTTCCGATGTGCACCGTTCGAAGGCTGAACCAGGCTGGAGCGGAAGCGGAGTCGAACTGCGCCAGTCACTTTAGTGAGGTCGGCGGCTGGTGTCGGCCGGGGAACTTCAAGAAAGGAGTTCGAGCTTATCAGAACTTGGGGGCGCCGGCACTGTGCAATTGCGCACACCGCGAGGAACACGCGCGTATATATACTTCCCGCAGGTTTTCCGATCTGAGCCAGTCGGCGCACCCGCGGCGGGCGGCCACCATGAACCGCTAGTCGTGTTGGTGGTCGTCTCGATACCTCACCGCGATCGCGTTGTACCTCCAAGAGATTCCGCCCCGTTGAAAGAGCTGCGGGAGGATAGGCAGACTCGCACTTCAGTCGAGAGCACGTGTGGATCCCGAGCGTGGCCGGTCGTCGGGATCTTTTCAAAAGGAGAACACGCACGATGCCAGATTGGCTTCACCCGTCAGGGAAAGGTCGCAACGCGGCAAGGTTCTCGCGTCGCGGCAGGCCTCGGCATCACCAAGAAGAACGGCGAGCGGATTCCGCTGGACGTGCAGGCTGGAGACAAGCACCGGTCGCTATCGCCGCTGTCCAAGACAGAACATGGACGTCAGCGGCCGCTTCCTGTGCAATTGAGGACACTCTGGCGGTGCGCTCCCGAGTACTCTGGCGGAGCCATGGGAATCGATACCACTGACTCCGAGGCGCAGTTTGCGCGGATTCACCGGATGATCGAGGGATATCGCCGGGCGAAGCGACGCCGCCTTAGGCGACGGGCGATCAGATGGTGGCGGAGGACGGAGGCCGATCGACAGCGCCTGCGGTTCGAAGCACAGCCGGAGCGCGTCCACTGAGCTAAAGATCAGCCCCGATCAGACCACTCACGGTTCTAGCGAACAGGCGGATTCGGAGGTTCGAGTTCTTGTGCATTTGTGCACAGCCCCCGACGGTCTGGCATGTCATGCTGGATACATGGAACCTCGACAAGCGACCAGCGATTTGGCCAGCGCGATGCCGCCGTTCAACGCGCAAGTGTTTCTGGATTCCGCGGGCGTTGCGAAAAGGATCGCCAAGTACAGGCGAGATGATGTCATCTTCGCGCAGGGAGACCCCTGTAGGCACGTCATGTACATTCAGGCCGGCGGCGTCAAGCTGTCGGTGCAGTCGAAGAGTGGCCGGGAAGCCATCGTGGCCATGCTCGGCCCCGGAGACTTCTTTGGCGAGGGGTGCCTCGCGGGTCAGTCCCTCCGGATGGGCAGCGCCACGGCTATCACCCCGAGCGTGATCCTCCTGGTGGCCAAAGAGAAAATGGTGCAGCTGCTGCACCGGCAACCTACGATGTCCGATCGGTTCATCGCACACATGCTGTCGCGGAACATCCGTATCGAAGAGGACCTGATCGATCAGCTCTTCAACTCGAGCGAGAAGCGGTTAGCGCGCGCGCTCCTGCTGCTGGCGCGCTACGGGAAGCAGGACAAGCCGGCCCGCATGGTACCGAGGATCTCCCAAGAAACGCTGGCCGAGATGATCGGCACGACACGCTCGCGGGTGAATTTTTTTCTGAACAAGTTCAAGAAGCTCGGGTTCATCGAATATAACGGCGAGAACCCCCTCAAGATCAACAGCTCGCTGCTCAGCGTCGTTCTGCACGATTGAGGCGATGCAAGAAACCTGCTGCAACCGTGATCAGCGGCTTTGAGAAGGTGAACGGTGATGACGACCCCAGGCTCGCATCAGTCCGCCGTGACGTCGGAGTATCGGTCTCTGCATAAATACCTGTACGATCGATTCGCGGACAGCGTCGTCCTGACGTTTGCCGAAATCGAAGACCTTCTCGGCTTCACGCTGCCGGACGCCGCGCGCCTCGAGCAAGGATGGTGGGCGAACGCAGATCCGGACAGTACTCCATCCCCCCAGTCGCTGTCCTGGACGCAGGCCAACAGGACTGCCACCCCGAGGCTACTGGCACAAGTCGTCGTATTCCAGCGCACGTCAGCCTGACGCCAGCCTGTCGTGGGTGCCTGCCTTTCAGGGCAGAATACGTCGCGTGTGCGATCGGGTACAGGCGTCCGCCGTAGACGTGACCTAGGATCGTGACCGCGGCCAGTTCCGGAGCGGACCTCAGAGTTATCACCGAGAAAGAAGTATCAGATGAGAAACTCGTCACCACAGCGATGAGCCGTGTGGTGTTGCTGGCAGCGCTGTCGTCAGCCGACGCATCGATTGTTGAAATGAGATGAGTGTGATGATCAAGAAAACAATCTGGATTCTGGTGGCCGTGACGATGCTCGCGTTCGTGCTGAGGACCACCGTTCGGGCGGACGAACGGAGCAGGCACTCAGAGCAGGCGGCGGAAGCGTCGAAGGCCGTCGTGCCGGCGATTGCGACCGACGCCACGAGCCTCAGCCTCACCGATCTGGAGACGGTGCCAATCGTGGCCGTGACGCCCGACGAGAAAGACCCAATCACTGCCGTCATCAAGAGCAGGTCTCTGCCCAATATCGCAGCGCGTGTGTCGGCGGTGGGTCCGGCTGGCGTCGTCCACCCTGTGCAGTAGGTGAGCCACGCCAGACACCTGCCGCAGACCGCCAGCGCCCTGCCGCTGATTGTGCTGCTCAGTGCCTTGTCCATCGGCGTAGCCTTCGGCCTGATGGTGTTCGACAAACGCCGCCCGGCATCCACCGCGTAGGCAACCTGGCTATCGCACCGCCGGCTCGTTCCGGCGGACCCCCACGAAGTGCTGTGTGATTCCTCTGCTCCCCGAGACGAAGTTCGCGGTCAGGACGCTTACGGGCGGGCCGTAGACACGGGGGGTGCGGCGGCCTTGACAGGATCGCGCGGTTCAGTCTCCGTGTCGTAGAGTACGTGCGCGACGGATTGGGTCGAGCGCCCTGCATTGAGCGTCATCAGTGAAACCACGCCCAATCCGAATCCAATGGCCACGATCGCGCCGAATGTGGCGCCAGACATCCACCCAGGAACCAGGACAGCCCATCCCACGAGTGCCGCCGCCAGGTAAATTGTCAGAGCCAACGAATAGAGTCGGTTTGTGCCCATGTGACTGTTCCCTTCAATTGCGCGTTGCCTTGATTGTTCGGTCCATGCGTCTCCATCTCTCTCGCGTTTGCCGCCGGGCCCTCCGCCATTCGCTGTGTCATGGCGACACGCGAGCGGCGGCCGTCGAAGGCACACCATCTGCCGAGCCGCTGCGACAAGCCCCAGACGATCCGCCGCCGTGCCGGCGGGTCGATGGTGGCGGCCACGATGACCGGCTGACATGACGGTTTCATGTGCGTTGACCCCACTATACGTGGCAGACGGACTGCGCATTGTGCAATCCAGGACAGATGACTCGATGCGCCATCACGACGATCCACAGGTGTCGCCCTCGTCCGCTAATTCCCTATTCCTGTCGCCCACGATTTCACCGCCAACACCGGATGCGGGCTCTCGATCCTCGGGATGGCTGGTCACCGGTCGAGGCGGGGCGGAGCAGCCCGGGCCACGTTGAGGCGTGCCGCTTCTTCCAGAACGTGCGCGACCGGCCGTGTTGGCCGACCGGCCCGGTCCATCAGGCTCTTCAGCACAAACAGAATCAGTATTCCGGCGATGACCCATCCGGTCATTGATGTCGACGTCAAGCTCTGAGCAAGCGAGGTCCACAGCGCGCGAGGGTCAAACATCGGAGCCTTCTTTCTGTATTAATCGCGGGATCAGAACTTACTCAGTGTGGCCGGTTTGACCGATCCAGGCTGTGCAATCGGAGACAGCGATGCGAGCGACTCCACTCTTACGCTGATCGAGTGCTGCGATCGATCACGGACGGCGAGGAACGTCGTGCGCACAGCGATGAATGAATAGATGAGAGGCGATCATGATGGAAGCACGAACGTTCGCGACCCCCTGGGGATCGTCCTTCTGACATACGGCATCGAAGCCCAAGGTGTCGCGCGGTATCGAAACTTTCCGCTGGGATCCAATGTGGCGACCGTCGCCAACCTGACAGACGTCACCGCGTCGGAGGCCAAGACGATCCATCAGCGGCCGGCGGTGTTGCAGGATCTCGAATGGAGACCATCGCGCTGGATTGGCGAATCGATGGCGACGTCAACCGATCCGGTCGACCATATATCGTCTTCAGTTTCTACAATGATCAATTGTTCCGCGTCGTCGTCGACTACTCACAAGACTGGACGGCAGGAATGACCGACGCCGACATAATTGAGGCCATCTCCACCCTCTACGGCCCGCTCGCCACGCGCCCTTCGGGAGCGTCCGAGTCGTACCACGGGTCCAGACGGGGCGCAGGTCTCCGCTCGCCCGGTGGGGAGTGGGGAGATGCAGTGTGCGCCGTTGTGCTTTACCGAAGTTTGTGTACGGGGAGGGATTCAGACTGATCGTGACCGAGTCCGCACTCGATGACCTGCCCGGAAGGCCGTGATTCAGGGCGCGCGGCTCGACGAGCAGGAACCGCCGCGCCTCGAGGCCGCCAGGCAGAAGCAGCAACGAGACGACCGTCGCGCCGCATCGGACAAGGCGCGCGGCGCCAACAAAGCGGTCTTTCGCCCCTGAGACGACGGGCATCGACGCGCTCACGCGCGAGCAGCCACGGACCCCGATCAAGTGCTTTCCATTCTCCAATGCCGGCCCGGCGCACGATCGCCTCATCGTCCATGCGCGCGACATCACAGCACCGCGATGACCTGCGTCCCGCCGTGTTTCAGAGCAGCCATCGGACCATATCCGGTGATCGGTGGAAGAGAGGACATTGAGGCATGAAGGATCTGAGGATCTCCGTCAAGCACGTGGCGTCACAGCGCAACCAGCTGTGCGCCGTGTGTAGCGCTCTCTTCATTCCGGCAGAGGACTCCGGCTCCCGTGTGCTCTCGATCAAGGCGCCGGAAGAGGATGTGTTCGGCGCCTTGTTGTGCGGGGGCTGCTATTCGAAGTGGTCGCACGGCATGACGGTCACGATTCGGCAACACGTACCGCAAGCGTAAGCACGACTACGTTGTCTTCTCCTCGGTCGACGCGGGGCGAAAATGAAGCGGGTCTCGCAGGTTTTGCAGTTCCCGGTAATAGTAGAGGGCCGTCGGCCGTTTGCGCGCGAATCGCAGCTTCTTGAGAAACTCGATTTCTTCCGCGGTTGCATCGCCCTTCATGGAGGGATCGTGAAGGAACGTCTGGAACCCGGCCTCCTCGTCGCCCGGTGCGGCTTCCCGTTCGACGAACTCAAATCTTTTCGAGTGTCCGGGCGCCAGACGGCGGTTCAGGACCAATCTCCATTCCGAACGTCGCGAGGTCGATGTCCCACGATTCGATCAATGGATCGAGAAACGTGACGCAGTTCTCCGTCGAGACGTTGAAGATGTCCATCTCCAGGAACTCGAGCGCAATGACGCGCAGCTGCTCGTAGCTGCGGCCGCTCAATCGGGCGACCAGCCGAAGCCAGGCTTCGTCTTCGAGCTCCTCTTTGGCCATGCGCTGCACGACGTCAAGCAGCTTTTGGGCGACGAGGCGCTCGAGGGCGCCGAAGGGCTCCTTCTCAAAGATCGCGCCGATTGACTGCTTCTTGCCCGGGACGCACTTGCGGAGAATCAACTCTCGCATTTCTTTGAACAGGGGGGCGGGAGGGGCAGCCAGTTTTCTCTTCAAGACCTCCTTGCGCTGGAGATCCGCCAGGTGGGCCAACTTCCCGGCGGGCAGCCTCAGGAACGCTTCCATCCTGAGGTAAATATCGGTCCGCTCGGGCGCGGGAGGCGCCTTCCTGCCCGTGAGCAACTGGGAAATGTAGGACTCCGTTACCTGGGCGGCCGTCGCTAGATCTCTTTGCTCGGTGTTCAATTCTTTCAGCCGCTGTCGGATGAAGAGCGGGAAATCCATACCCATTGCTCCCCGTTAATGTACCTAATTTCGCTTAACTAGCGTGTTCAAACTGGAATTGTCTCATATAAGGCTTGACAAATAAAGTTAATTTACCTATTATGGTTATGTGATTGCGGCTTGACACCTCAATCTCTAGGCTATCTGAACTAATTCAGGTTGTCTGATGGCCCAGCTCATCGCTAGGCCCACAAGGACATTCACATGTTTGCTCGCAGCGTTTCCTTCCATCTCAAACCCGGTCGATCAGCGGAATTCACTCAACTCTTCGATAAGGACATCATTCCAATGCTTCGGAAGCAGACGGGTTTCGAGGACGAAATCGCGCTCGTTGCTCCGGGCGGATTGGACGCCGTCGCCATCAGTGTGTGGGATCTGAAAGAGAACGCCGAGAACTATGCCCGCACTGGATATCCCGGTGTCCTCTATGCACTCGCCTTGGTAATCGAGGGCACGCCGAAGGTCCAGACCTATGACGTCTCGAACTCGACGTTCCATAAGAGCGTCGGTCCCGTGACTGGCTGAAAAGCCGGCGGTGCAGCGTCCCGATCCCGTGCGAGGGGCCGGGACGAACGTCCGCCGCGAGACCGAGAATTTCAGGTACAGGAGAAACATCATGACTATGGTTCGTTGGGATTCATCGCGCGACATCGCCGCGAATCAGGAGCGGATGAGCCGCGCGCTCGAGGGGCTCTACAGCCGCTCTCAGGAAGAACTGGCCCCCGGCTCGTGGGTGCCGGCGGTCGACATTTACACCAACGACAAACGCGAGTTGGTGCTCAAGGCCGAGCTCTCCGACATACGAGAGGAAGACATCGAACTGACGATTGAAGACAACACCCTCACCCTCCGTGGCGAGCGGAAGTTCGACACTGAAGTCGCCAAGGAGCAGTTCCATCGCATCGAGCGAAGTTTCGGTTCGTTCGCGCGGACGTTCGCGCTGCCGCCAACAGTCGACGCCGGCAAGGTCAGCGCCGAGTACAAGGGCGGCCTGCTGACGGTCCTGCTGCCGTTGCGCGAAGAAGCCAAGCCCAAGCAGATCAAAGTCCAGGTCGCGGCGTAAGTCTCCGCCGTGAGGCGGGGTTGGGAAATCCCCGCCTCTTGGCGACGGGTCATCCGCAAACCCGGAGAAGAAAGGTTGCGATCGTGTCGACCCTATCCAGCCGCGCAGCCAAGTGGATTGTCCCGATATGGCTCATCGTCGTAGGGCTGATCGGATTGTTGGGAGTCCCATTGACGTCCGCCATCAGCGTCCTGCTGATCATCGCGGGGCTCGTGGCTCCGACGATCATGCTCAGCTTCTGGAACCATCTGCCACGCTCGCCGAGTCCCAACATCATGCAAGCCACGTCGCGCATAGACTGATGTCACCCTTGGGAGCCGCAGCTCGCGGCCGATCTCGGCTCGTCACCGATGCGCGACTCCTGCCATCGACCCCACAGCCACTGCACACGTCGCACCGCGTCATCGACGTGAGGAGATTCGGCGTGTTGCAGAATGCGCTGCAGCACTGACACGGGTCAGGAGCGACCATCATAATGATGGTACGCGCAGCGTTCGAGGACTGAACGTGCACATCGCGGCTCCGACGGGCCACGAGCGCTCGGACCCAGCCAGGGTTGACTCGATCGGCGGGGCGAGTGGCAGGCATTGGAACACGGCGAGATGCTTACAGGTGCTCGCGCGTTCCTGGCAGTAGGCGGCCGGTCGAGACTCGCGTGCTGGGACGCGTTGTGCTTCCGAGCCTACGCGCGACTTGGGCACAGGGCTCGACGAACCTCGTCTATCAGTAATTCCGGGGAGCACGGCTTCAAGAGGAATGCCGTTGCGCCTGCCGCGATCGCACGCTGCGATGCCTCCGCATCCGCCCGACCGGACAGGACGATCACCGGAATCCGCTCGGTACGCGGATGCGTCTGTATGCGCGCCAGTAGCTCGAAACCGTCAATCCCCGGGATGGAGAGATCGGTAACGATCACGTCTGGCAGCGCTTCCGCTGCCCGAGACAGGCCGTCCGCTCCGTTATCGGCGTGAAGGACTCGGAAACCGGAGTAGGCAAGTGCGCACGCGTACATCTCTCGCGTGTCAGCACTGTCGTCCACGATCAGGACTGAAACTGAAAGCGACGCTGGGGTGCTAGGATGCGCCACGCTGAACCCCTCCTGAACCTCGCCAAACAGCCACACGGCCTGAGCCGCCTCCAGTCGTTCGTAGCCGCCCAGAATTGCGGCGTCTTGCCACCCATTATCTCTCCTGCCGGAAGTGGTTCGGATCCGCGTTGCACACCCACCCTTTGTGTTCCATTGCCGGATCCGGTAGATCCATGGGACGGCGCGCCACAGCGATCTCCGCGTAGTTGTCGCTCCGTCGGCCGAACTGCATCGTGCCGGGGCAGTCGGCAATCGTGCACGGTTTGGTATCACCTCGAGAGGCGGTCATGTCGAATCCTTCCAGGCCGAAGGCGATCGCAGCCTGCTGATGTTTCTAGCAGTCTGACAGGTATCGCCATCGCCGTCTGTGCACCTTTGCACAGGCGCCCCACCGATCGAAGAGACTGTAGCAGATGAGGGCCCGCCTCGATGGCGAGACCCGCCCGGGCGATGGCGTGTGACTGTGCCGGGCTGCGCAGCGTCGCAGGTCCTGCGGACAAGCGCGTTTACACGCGACCGATGCGTGGGTACCAGTCCCGTGCACAGCCGCTGATGTCCTCCGTCGAATCGAGCAAGGGGGTTGAGAGTGTGAGGAACTTGTATCCTCCCTTGCGTCCCCACTTCAACCCCTGCCGCATCGAACCGACGCGGAGGCCCAGGGGGCGTCGCCACGAACAGGCCAACGTTTGCACTCTCCTGAGCGGAGCCCTTCGTGATTTGCAACACTCTGGCGTTCGTGCCACTCTGAACAAAGCAGTGTCACATTCGGCGATGAAGTTTGCACAGTAGGGGGCCTGGTCCGCAGGGGCGGCGACGTGCGATGAGCAAATCCAAGAACGCACCGACGCTCAAACCCGCCGACGAACTCGACTGGACGGGCGTGAGTCTACAGCGCATCGAGTACGAACCCGCCGCGAAGATCTTTGCGCAGGGCGATCCAGCAACGAGCGTCATGTATGTCGAGAAAGGTGTCGTAAGCCTCTCGGTCTTGTCGCACGCGGGAAAGGAGGCGGTGGTCGCCCTGCTCGGTGCCGGCCATTTTTTCGGCGAGGGCTGCCTTGCCGGGCAGTCGTACCGGATGGCCACTGCGAGCGCCATGGCGCCCTCCACGATCCTGGCTGTCGAGAAGCCGGAAATGGTGCGCCAGCTCCACGCCTCGCCCGGATTCGCGGATCGTTTCCTGACCCACATGCTGACAAGGAATATCCGAATCGAAGAAGATCTCAATCGACCAGCTCTTCAACTCCACCGAGAAGCGGCTCGCCCGTACGCTCGTGCTGTTAGCGCGGTACGGTGAACCCGAGGCGTCTCATCGCGCTCTTCCGAAAGTGTCTCAAGAGGTCCTGGCCGAGATGGTCGGCACCACGCGGTCGCGGGTCAACTTCTTCATGAACAAGTTTCGGAAGCTCGGGTTCATCGACTACAACGGCGCCTTGAAAGTGAACAACTCACTCCTGGGTGTTGTGTTGCGGGACTGACGTACGGCGACGTGCCACCGTGCGATGTCGGCGCCGCCGTCATGGAAGTACGGCGCGTGTTGCCACAGCGGGCCCGGAGGCGTGGCCTATGCGATCCCGCCGATTTACGGCTCGGCAGATCGAGGTGAGGAACGGGTCTCGATCGATGCCGTCGATTTGCGCCGTCGGGTACACCTGTCGGATGGCTCTGCCCACATCCCCGGGGCCACAGCAGAGATCCAGCGCGCGAATGGCCTCGAAGCGCGGAAAAGGAATCGCCGACGCGATCAGCGCGAGGTCTTTGGTCTTCGAGGCGCCTTGCTCGGCCCGCCACAACTCCAGTAGTTTCGTCGATGTGGTCATGAATTCGCGCGTCGATCTCGGCCTGGCTGATGGGCGGGGACTGCACCTGGTCTGGCTCCTTCTTTCGACAGGATCTGTAGCCAGGGCGAGCGACGTCCGTATTGTATTTTTTTGACCGCTCAGAACCGTTCAATTCAGAAACGACACGTGGCGCAGGAATGCATCGGGTGTAATCCCGGCGAATTCCCGGAAATCCTTGATTAGATGCGCCTGGTCGAAGTATCCGCAGTCGGCCGCCAGGCCGGCCCACTGAATCGCACCCACGGCTGGATCTTCAGGTTGCCTGGTCTCGATATACGGTTTGCTCGCAGGCTCCTTGGCCCGCGTCGGGCTTAGCCGGTCGAGCGAGCGCACGGCGCGATTGAAGCGCAACAGCCTCACGATCGTCTTAGGTGGAAACCCCACACATGTCCGGAACCTCGCAATCAGGGTACGGGGGCTGCAATCCATTTCGGTGGCG
This sequence comes from uncultured Acidobacteriota bacterium, assembly GCA_963755695.1. Classification (GTDB taxonomy): domain Bacteria; phylum Acidobacteriota; class Vicinamibacteria; order Vicinamibacterales; family 2-12-FULL-66-21; genus QHWT01. The sequence goes on from CAVWLB010000009.1 coordinate 158,864, forward strand.
AGTGAAGCGAGCGCGATGCGGCCGTCTGTGGCCACCAGCCTGCGCCAGGCTAGGCCGATGGAAGCTGGTATCTCTGCGTCAGCCACGCGCTCAGCGATCAGCGATTCCATCGCGGCAAACCGCTCGGTCCAACTTCCTGCGACGCCGATGCGACTCATGAGAACGCGCGCAAGGGCTGGATCGATCAGTTCGAGATCGACCACCTCGTTTGCGATCAAGTGCATCGGGAGTCCGAGGAAAAGATGCGCGCCCATGGGCGTGAATCGCACAACCATGAAGTGTCGCTCTCCTACCGCCTTGGTGAGTTGATGTCTGTCATGCGGGCCGACGACCCAGACGCCGTCGCGCAGGGTCCAATTCTCAGGCCCCACGGCATCCAAGCGCCGATGCGGCGCACCGAAATTCACAAGAAGGGGGACTTCGGTCGAGGGGAGGTGCCGTTCCTGAATCGGTATACGCAGGTTGCTCGAACTCGCGAAGTAGCCGTGGACATAGGCGCGAAGGCGGTGATCAGCGGGTCGTTGCGCCGTCTGCCATTGGCCCAGTTCGGATCTGTGTGTTCGACGGTTTCCATGTGCGACGTTTCTCCTCGGCACCAACGTACCGCAGAAATCGCGCGACAATTTAAGCGAAGACACACCGACGCACGGCCTCGTACCGACTTCCCGACTCCTACTCGGCCTTGAGGGCCTCGTTTGGATCGACGCCAGCGGCCCTTCGCGCAGGCAGGTACGTCGCACACGCAGCCGCGCCCGCCAGCGCGCACACCACGCTCGCGAGCGTCGCCGGATCGGCTGGCGTGACGCCGAACAGCAGCGCCGAGATCCACCGGCCGGCCGCAAGCGCGCCGGCCAGTCCAGCGCCCAAGCCAATCAAAGTCAGCGCGGCGCCTTCTCGCACGAACAACCAGACGACGTCGGATGGCGTAGCGCCGATTGCCAACCGAAGACCGATTTCTCTCCTCCGCTGAGCGACCAGATATGCGAGCACGCCGTAGACGCCGATAGCCGAAAGCGCGACCGCGATGGCGGCAAAGGTCAGGAGCACGAGCATGGTGAAGCGCCGTTCAGCGAGCGAGGCATCGACGAGCGCTGCGAGCCCCTTGAGATTGGCGAGCGGCAGCAATGGATCGAGTCCGGCCACGTCATGCCGCAGCGTGGGAATGGAGGCGATGCGATCCGCCGACGTGCGCACAGCGACTGTGAAGGCATCCACCGGGTGCTGCTCGTACGGCAAGTAAATCTCGGCCGGCGTGTCCTCGTCGAGGCCTCCGTATTTGATGTCACCCACGACGCCGACGATCGTCTTCGGTCCGTTGCGCGCGTCGCGCGCGAGCTCCGCGCTGACTCGAATCTGCTGTCCGACGGGGTTCTGTCCCGAGAAGAATCGCCGTGCGGCCCGTTCGTTGATGAGGACGACCTCCGGACTCGTCGCCGTATCACGCCTGTCGAATGGCCGGCCGTCGCGGATCGGGATCTTCATCATCTGGAAGTATTCAGGGCTGACGATCCGCATGGAGGCGTTCGGCATCGATGCAGATTCCGGCTCCGGCTGCCCTTCGTGACGAAAGCCGGTTATGGCGTTGAGATCGCTCGTGAACGGAAGGCCCATCGCCACTGCCGCCGACTCAACACCGGGTTCCGCTTTCAGGCGCGAGAGCAGCGCCGACACGAACGCTCGCGGACTTGCGGGATCTGCATATCTGGCGGCCGGCAACGACAGGCTGAACGTCGTGACGCCTTCGGGGTCGAAGCCAGGCTCGACATGCTGGAGCTGAACGTAGCTGCGAATGAGCAAGCCGGCTCCTATCAACAGCATCGCTGCGCCCGCCAACTCCGAGATGACGAGAACCCGGCGAGCGCCTGTTCCGGTCGCGCCGGCGGCGCCGCGGCTGCCCAACGCGAAAAACCGGTGAGTGGCCCGGCCGGATACCGCCAGGGCTGGTGTCAGCCCACACGCGATGCTCGTGACGAGTGTCATCGCCAAGCCGAAGGCCATCACGTGCATGTCGACGGACAGATCCGGCAGACGCGGGATCGACGCCGGCCCGAGCAGCACCACCGCGCGCACAAGAACGAAGGCGACACCTGCACCGGCGGCTCCGCCGAGCATGCCCAGCACGAGGCTCTCTGTCAGCAACTGCGCGATCAGCTGGCGCCGGCTCGCGCCGAGGGCAGCCCGCACGGCAACCTCGCGACCACGAGCCTGTCCCCGCGCGAGCAGCAGATTCGCGACGTTCGCACAGGCGATGAGCAGCACGAGCGCGACGGAGCCGAACAGGGTCGCCAGCGTGGGGCGAATGTCGCGAACAATCCGCTCGTGCAGCGGAGTGGCCAGCAGCGTCGCATCCTTTTCTGTTTGGGGAAATTCCGTGGCCAGGCGATCGGCCACCGTCTGCAGCGCGGTTGTTGCCTGGCCGGGCGACACGGTGTCCTTCAAGCGGGCCAATACCTGCACCCACTGTGCGCCGCGTGCCGCGGGCGCGAGGTCACGCGGGCTGAAGATCAGCGGCTGCCAGAACTCCGCAGCCGCCGGAAACCTCAGTGCGGCGGGAGCGACGCCGACAATCGTCACGTCATGGCCGTCGAGCGTCGTCGTCGAGTTCACGACGTCCGGACGACCGCCGAATCGACGTCGCCAGAGGCCGTCGGCCAGCACGACCTGCTTGCCGTCACCCTGAGCGTCGCCTTCCGCGAAGGCGCGACCGAGTGCCATCGGGACGCCCAGCAGTTTGAAGTAATTCCAGGAGACTCTCGCGCCCTGGAGCCGTTCCGGATCGCCGAGACCAGTCATGTTGACGGTGATCGGCGCCACGGAGGAGGCCCCGGCAAAGGCGTCGCTCGGGCCGACGTAGTCGCGAACATTCGGTGGAGAGAACCACGGCGAGACGCTGTCCCTGGTGTCCGTAAAAGAGCATCACCAGGCGACTCGGATCACGATAGGGCAACGGTCGAAGCAGCACGCCGTTCACGACCGTAAAGACTGCCGTCGTCGTGCCGATGCCGAGCGCCAGGGTCAGAATTGCCACAACGGTGAATGCGGGCTGGCGTCGCAGGAGCCGCCACGCATGACGCACGTCCCTAAGCAAGAGGCTCAACAGTACCCTCCTCGACGGACGTGCATCTTTCGAGAGGCGAACGTCCAGCTATCCGTTTGACGGTCCGTGCCGCCGAGAAAGGTTGACAGGTCGCGGAGGTCAAGGGCAGTCACGCGGTCGCGATTGGCGCGAGCTGAGTTGAAGATCTTCGACATCCGGTGCGATCAGCAGCTCAACGAAATCGTCGTAAGTGATCGCGGCACATTGGAGGTCTGACACAATTCCGTCGGACGGCCGTTCTCGGACGCGTCAAACCACTCAATGCAAACGGGATCGAATGAACGGCTCGGAAGTCGACGGCGTGCTGACGCAATCAAAACCCACCAGCGCATTCTCCATCAGCGATTTCCGGCCGCAACGATGTGCATCGAAGTGTCCCCGTAAATCGCGGTGTGACCGGGGGTTTCAGGCGGCCTCTGACACAGTTCTGACACAATCCGGATTGCACCTTCCGCCGACACCGGCGTGCCGACCTGTCTGCGAGAGCAAGTGCCCAAGTATCAGGTGAACCAGCGATTAGCTGCGGTCGAGCTCTATGGCCCCGCCTGAAAGCGGCTTTAGCAGCTGGCCAGTCCCACTCGAACGCCCAGGTCACGTGCCCGAGGGCGTGCTGCGCTCGCAACGTCGGGGTTGGCGGCCACGGCTCGCCCTGCCGCCTCGCGAGCGGCCGCGGAGACGCGCCGGGGTCGACGTCACTATTGATCGGGGTCGTGCCCTATGCCATCGCAAGGTTTGCCCACGCGAGTGAGTAGGCGGAATCGGCAACCGTCGCCCGCTGAAAGGAGTCGATTGCGGCCTGCATCGCCTCGGGCGTCCCCTGGTTCAAGAAGTGGCGCCTGCGAAGAAAGAAGTCGTATGCGTCGGCATTCTGCGTGTGCCGCCGCGCGAGCGCCCGCTGGCGTTCGGGAGAAAGACGCGTAGTGACCTGCTCGGCGATGGCAGAGCTGATCTCCTGCTGCAAATTGAGGATGCTGCTGGCGTTGCTGTCGAAGAAGTCGGTCCAGATTTGTACCTGGTCGCGCACGCGAATCAGCCTGGCGGTGATCCGCAGATGGCTGCTTTCCGCCCGAAGTGAGCTCTCCACGAGATAGTCGGTCCCGAGTCAGCGTGAGGGCTCCGACGACAAGGCGCTCGCTCGCGCGCCGCCCGGCCGCACGCTCGCCGACTTCCGGCTCCGGGACAGCCCCGGAGGCCCGGTTTGGGGCGATCTCATCCCCGGCAGCCAACGTTCCCCCAACGACGACCGATGGGGGTCCGGCAGCAGGTGGCAGCGGCGAAGCTGCTGGATCCGGCAGGATCTCGACGGCGGCAATGACGCGATACGGTCGGCACCAACAGCTTCTATCGCCTGAACGGCGAGGTGTACAGAACCGGCTGCTCCACGGCTACCGGCACGCGCTTCGAGTAGCTCCCCTCGAAACGGAGCTTCATGGGCGGAGGGCTGAAGACCCAGGCGGATACGCCTGCCTGCAGCCCTCTGCCCTCAAGGGCGTACGGCGACCTGCACACTCCAGCCGGCGGCAGCAGCCAGCCGCGCTGTCAGCCCTCATCGACACGCTGCACGTGTAGAGCGGCGGCGTGAGACGGCCGTGCACTGGATGCGAGTGCCGGACCCGGTTTGGCGATACCTCTCGGGGGTAATGCTGCGCGACGGGATTCGGCGGCCCCGTTGCCTGGCCGATGAAGGCGTGGCCCCGCCGACGTTTATGGATGCGTCACCGTAATCACGACGTTTCCCTTCTTGTGTCCTTGCTCAACATACTTGAATGCTTCCGCGATCCGCTCCAACGGATAGCTTCTGTCGATGACCGGCCTGAGCGTCCCAGCCTCGGCAAGTGCGGTGATGAGACGCATGTTCGCCATGTTTCCGATGGCCACACCGCCCTTGATCTTCTTTCCGCCAGTGATGGAGGTCCATAACACCCGAACGATGTCGCTCAACTCCATGATGTTCTGAAGAAACACACCGTTGGGCTTCAGCGAGCTCTGGCAGCGGTCAAACGTCGTCGCGCCGACGACGTCGAATATCAGGTCGTAGGTGTTGCCACTCTTGGTGAAATCTTCCCGGGTATAGTCGATCACACTGTCGGCGCCCAGCGCCTTCACCAGTTCCACATTCGCGCCGCTGCAGACTCCGGTCACCCTCGCGCCAAAGTGTTTGGCGAGCTGCACTCCGGCGGACCCGATAGCCCCTGAAGCTCCGATGATCAGGAGATCCTGTCCCGCTCGAATCTTTCCCAGGTCTCGAAGGAAATACAACGCCGTGTTCGCGCCAAATGGAATCGCGACTGCTTGCTCCCAACTGAGCGAATCCGGCTTGATCGCCACAGCCCCGGTCTCGGGAAGGCACGCATACTGCGCGTGTCCGCCGCCCGCCGCACCGGTCGAGGCGACGACTCGATCACCCGTTTTGAACCTCGTCACGTCTTTCCCCACCCGCTCCACCTCACCAGCCAACTCGGTCCCGAGGACTCGTGCTTTCCACGGCTTTCCGATTCCGAACATGAGTTTCGCGATCGGCAGCATGGATTTGGTCACGAACGTGAAATTGCGAACGTTGCAATCCCCAGTCGATACGGTGGTCGCATGTATCGCGATGAGGACTTCGTTGTCCTTCGGTGTGGGTGTCTCCACCTCCTTGAGCTGAAGAAGATCGGGTGGTCCGTATTGAGTGTGCAGAATCGCTTTCAAAGGCGCCCCCTTCGGGTGTCCAGCGTCAGCGCGGACCTCAGCTGGTCACTCCGCCGGATGGCCGAGGAACTGTGGCGACCAACAAAGTCATCCGCGCCCGTGGAGCGGACGCATGGAGCGTCAGGCGTGTACGCCCCGGCCGCGCTGGACTACCGGGAAGAGTCCTTTCAATCTCATCGGCTTTTCCCGATAAGGGGTTTCGGGCCCGTTTCCGCGTTAACCGGCAGTGAGGGCGTCAGACGTTGACGACTCACCTGTGGGTTTCGCCTACGGCCTTGGCTGGAGAAGGGAGTTTGTCATGCGCAATTACTCGAGCATGCTGGTCGTCGTCCGGAGTCATTGCCGCTCTGAAATGCTTCTCGATGTGACACCGTAAACCTGGTATTCGTCGGCGGTTTTCGAGGCCCCCTTACACAGTTTCTACACAGTTCGTTCTTCCACTTCGACGCGATTGCTTTCTTCTGGTTCTTACGTCTTCACGATGTCGGGCAGCATCCACGCCTTTTCGAAGAACGCTTTCTCAGGACCGTAGATCCGGAACAGCACCTCGAATTGACCGCCGGCCTTCGTCGGCACCCAATTCGGCTCCTGGCCGGCCGGCGCCTTCGGCCCGAAGTAGACGTCCACGGAACCGTCGGGATTCTTCTGCAGTCCCGGCGACTGTGAGGAACGGCTGGGACGAGGGACGTCGCGAATGAGGGCGTGCGTGGCGCGATCGTAGACCGTCGCCGACCAGTCCTGTTTCACCGGCGCGTTGGCCGGCACGTTGAGCCGATAATTGCGGGCGCCATCGAGCGCACGGCCCTCGTTGTCCTTCATGGCCATCAGGTAGTACTGGCCGGCGCCCAGGCGCTTGGTGCGTGCTGTACGCGTAGTAGTCCGCGAGCCCGCGCCCATCGACCGAGTAGGCATCCGGCTTCTCGTAGAACGTGGCCATGGTCTGCGCCAGTTCGGGCACCGCCGGCATCGCCCATTGGCGGCCTTCATAGAAGCTCGGAAAGCCCAGCTCGTAGCGCGCTTCGAGCCAGGCCTTGGCCTCGCGCGCCGCCGCGTTCAGGATGTCCCGTGTTTTCGCGTCGGGATTGAACGGCTTGCCTTTCTCGATGCCGATCGACTTCAGCACGTCGATCATGACGCGGTCGCGCGCCAGCCACGGCTCGATCTGGACGACCCGGTCGAGCGACTGGAAGAAGCGCACGTCGTAGGGAATCCCGCCCTTGCCCTTGTCGACGCCCGCCGGACCCACGTCCTCCAGCGCCGACTGCCAGGCATCCATGATGGTGCCGGTGATCGAGCCGCCCTCGGCAGGCGGAATCTCCAGCACCATCGGACCGACGTCCTTCGTGTTGAAGAACGGCTTCAGGTAGATCACGTCGGGGTTCGGCGTGAGCGTCTGGATCTTCCAGTCGGTGAGGCGCGACCAGTACGCGATCTGATTGGGCTGGCCCTTGGCGCTGCCGATCATCGCCTGCAGCATCAGGTCGAGATTGACCGCCGGCATGGCCCAGTTGATCGCTTCGATCGCACGTCGATGAATGGTCGCTTCGGAGGTGGTCATCCTGTTCCCCGGGAAACCGCCTTGATTGATGCCCGCCGGTCGCGGCGCCCGCTGGCGTCATGCAGATGACGCGCCCTCATCGTTTCCGTGCGCGCCCGAGCCAGGCGATACGCACAGGATTCCGGCGCTCCAGGTTCGTCCCCTGCGGCCGGAACCCTGTCGCGCGACCCTACGATTTCGGCATCAGTTTCTCGACGATCTGATCGACGGTGAAGCTCGCCGCCTTTTGTCGCGGCGGGAACTCTTTGAAGCTCTCGAGCCACTGGTGCACGACCGCCTGCGCGGCGTACTGGAACGGGACATGCTCGACGAACCAGTCGTTGTACCTGATGCTGTCCTCACCCGCTTCGAACGGATCCGAGCGCAGATCGAACATCTTGGGGATGCGCATCTGCTTCAGCGGCTCGCGCCAGACCTGAAGTCCCGTCGCGAGCTGCTCCGCGAACACGATCTTGTACTGTTGCACGCGCAACGCCATCAGATCGCCATCGTCGCTCCAGTAGATGAAGCCCTCGCGCGGGCAGGGCTCCTTGCCGGACAGGAACGGCAGCAGGTTGTAGCCATCGAGATGCACCTTGAAGTTCGTGCCGCCGACATCGTGTCCCTTCTTGAGCTTGGCGACGATGTCCGGATCCCCGGCGGCGGCCGCGAAGGTCGGCAAGAAGTCCGTGAGGGACCCGATCTCGTTGATCACCTCGCCGGGCTTGATGACGCCAGGCCACCGCATCACGCAGGGGACGCGCCAGCCGCCCTCCCAGTTCGTGTCTTTTTCGCCGCGGAACGGCGTCGCGCCGCCGTCCGGCCAGATGCATTCTTCCGCGCCGTTGTCCGTGGTGAAGACGACGATCGTGTTGTCGGCCACGCCGAGATCGTCGACCTTCTTCAGCAGATCACCGACGTAGCCATCGAGCTCGACCATCCCGTCCGGGTAGAGGCCGTGCCCGGTCTTGCCCACCGACGACGGCTTCAGATGCGTGAACACGTGCATGCGCGTGGGGTTGAAGTAACAGAGCCACGGCACGTTCTCTTTGGTCTTGCGCTCCATGAAGTCGACGGCGGCGGCCAGGAACTCCTCGTCCACCGTCTCCATCCGCTTCCTGGTCAGTGGGCCGGTGTTCTCGATGGTCTGCTTGCCAACCTTCCCGAACACCGGATCGACGGTCGTATCGTCCTTGTCCGTCGCCTTGCACTTGAGGACGCCGCGGGGGCCGAATTTGGCCTTGAACTTTGGGTCCTTGGGGTAGTCGACATACTCGGGCTCTTCCTCGGCGTTGAGGTGATAGAGATTCCCGAAGAACTCATCGATGCCATGCACCGTCGGCAGGTGCTCGTTGCGATCGCCAAGATGGTTCTTACCGAACTGGCCGGTCGCGTAACCGAGGCCCTTGAGCACTTGCGCGATGGTCACGTCTTCGGCCTTGATCCCCAGGGTGGCGCCAGGCATGCCAACCTTGGTCAGGCCCGTGCGGATCGGTTGCTGGCCCGTGAGGAACGCCGCACGGCCAGCGGTGCAGCTTTGCTGGCCGTAGAAGTCCGTGAACATCGCGCCTTCGCGTGCGATGCGGTCCATATTCGGCGTGCGATAGCCCATGAGGCCGTGGTTGTAACAGCTCAGATTGAACCACCCAATGTCGTCGGCCATGATGAAGAGAATGTTCGGCTTGCCCGTCTTTGCCATGTGAGTCCTCCTGTACGCCTCGTCACACCCGCCTGTATCCGATCACGTTCCGACGGGGTGCTCTCATCCGTCTGCTTCGCTCGCGAGCTGTCGAACACTGATTGATGGCGCCTTGGCGGTCGCGGACGTGCGACTGGTACATCAGGTCGAGATTAACGACGGGAATTCCCCAGATCAACGCCTCGACGGCGCGCCGGTGGATCGTGCGCGTCGCCAGGTCTGCGGTGCTGAACGTCATGCTTTCGGGTGCGCGAGTCGGCGTGGTCATGTCGACGATCCCCGTGACGCAGATGAGGGGTCCAGGCCGGATGTCGAGGCCCTTGCACAGAGGTCTCCCCGGACAGCGGCAAGCCGCCAGTCTGACCAGATGGCAATATTCCGTCCAGCCCTACGTCGCGTCCGCGAACGACTGAGTGGCCAGTTTCCGGCCGAAAAACGCACGGTCCAATGGCTTGGAGCAGCTGCGGCTCGGCTTAGACCCGAAATGCCGTGGCCTCTCCGGCCTGCGGTTACCGCCTGTTGCGGTGCTTCGTCCCTGCAGCGGGCTTCGAAGCCGCGTCCAGCCGATCGAGCGCGGCTTTCTTCGCATTGAGACGGATGTGCGAGTAGTGCTCGAGCATCCGCCGCGAGAGATGTCCCGTGATCGACTCAACCACGTGATCTGGTTCGCCGGCCTCCAGCAAACGCGGATCACGGTGTATCGCAGGTCGGAGGAAAGGCGTTGCACGTGCAGTCGAGCTCGAACTCGAACGAGGCCGATCGCCGTAAGTGATCGCGCCACATTAAGAGGTCTTACACAATTCCAGCGACTGTGGCCTTCAGAGCGTTTACAAATCACTGATTACAAACGGCATTGCAGAACGCTAGGATTTGAAGGGGCGTTTTGCGATAATCAGAGCCGGATCGACCGCAAATCGTTGATTCTAAAGCGGAGAGATGTCAGAGTGGTCGATTGAGCACGCTTGGAAAACGATTCCGGCGACGCTCACCGAGTGATACTGAAACACCTCTTCGCGCAATCGAGTCAACGACTTCCCGCCACAGAATGCTTCTCGATATGAACCCGTAAACGTCGGTGTTTGTGGGTAGTTTCGAGGCGACCTTACACAGTTTCTACACAGTTCTCAATTCGATTCAGCGGTACACACCAGTGTCCTCGAACGCTCGATTCGCTCGGATTAGTCGTAAATAGTCTGCAGCGAGCTGTACGCTCGTTCTAGCCTTCGCGCTTCATCCGCTCCTGACGCGCACGTTCAGCGTCGCTCGGTGAATCGAGCGCCGTGTCACCGATCTTGATGTCGCCGGTGCGCTCGTAGTGTGCGATTACGAGGCCGGTGGTGGAGACCCGCGATCGGGTCAGCGTGTAGCTGTGCGGCGCTGAGCCGTCCGCGAACAGCTTTTTGCCGCGGCCGAGCACGACCGGCACTGTAAAGGTGCTCATCGCATCAACGAGGTCGTCAGCGAGCAGCGCGTGCACAAGTTCGGTGCTGCCTTGGGTGACGAGGTTCGGGCCGTTTTCTTGCCGCAACCGCTTCACGTCGGTGATGTCACGCAGCAGCACCGAGCCCTGCCAGCTCGTATCGACGTCGCCCGAACGGGAAACGACGTACTTCTTGATGTTCTTGAACAGCGTGGCGATGCGGCCGTGGGGGGCCGCTTCATCGTAGTAGGGCCAGTACGCTGCGAAAATCTCGTAAGTCTTGCGTCCGAGCAGGAGATCGAATTTCTCCTTGAAGACGCGGTCGATCTCTTCGCCGAACACCGCGTCGAAATAGGGCATCACCCAGCCGCCGAACGTGAAACCCTTGGTGGGATCCTCCCACGGCCCACCGGGCGCCTGCATGATTCCATCCATGGACACTTGGGCGCCGACAACGATCTTTCGCATAGGGTCGCTCTCCTTGATTGCGCACGCCCCGGTGCTTGTCGCCGTGCGATCACAGGAGGCTGGTCGGCTAGCCGATTTCCTCGGCCAGCGCGACGAGGATGCCCGCAGGGCCTCGGATGTAGCAGAGGCTGTACTTGTTCTCGTACTGGGCTATCTCGCCGACGAGTTCGGCGCCCTTGGCGCGCAGGCGAGCGACAGTGTCGTCGATGCTTTCGACTGTGAACATGACGCTCCGGAGGCCCAGCGTGTTCGGCGGTGCGATCGCCGGTTCGATCTCGACCAGCTTTGGATTGCGAAACTTCGTCAGCTCAAGCCGCCCGTGCCCATCTGGGGTCCGCATCATAACGATGTCGACTTGGACATTGTCGAGCCCGTTGACGCGGTCCACCCACGGGCCCTCGACCGCCGCCTCGCCCTCGAGCGTCATGCCGAGCGCGGTAAAGAAGGCGATAGCGGCTCCAAGGTCGTCGACGACGACGCTGACGTGGTCCAGTCTCTTGATCGTCATGTCCGACCTCCGCTCACGAAACATCGACTGCCTGCGCTGACCACGTTAGCCCCGCCGCGGCTCCTCCTGCCCGGCGGTCATCGGATCCGCCAGGAACTTGTCAACAATCCGCGGCACTTCCGCGGACGACAGGAAGTTGTAGTGGCTGTAGCCGGGGACGATCGCGAGCCGCGACCTCGACAACTTCGTATTCACCCAATCTGGTTCCTTCACCCCGCCGCCTAAAAGCGCGAAGAATTCGGCAATGTGCTGTTGCGGTACCGAGTCGTTGTCCGCGAATATCAACAGCACCGGCATCGGCAGCCTTGCGATCTCGGCGGACCAGTCGTAGTCCTCGCTCATCACCTTTCCGAACTTGTCGAGAAACCGAGGAAAGCGCTGCGGTTCGGGCCATGTCTGCGAGAGCTTTCCCGTCGCCGTCTCCGTCATCTGTGCAGCCATCGACGCGCCGACGCGCACACCCCGTTAGTTTAGATCACGCAACTATCTCAACCGTTCCGTGGTGCCGGCGTCACGAGCGATGGTGCGACGCTGAACGTCACTCCAAGCACGCCCTCAGCACACTAACGGTGACGTGATGCGACGGCCGGCGTCGGCTCAGACGTCAATTTGGTCACGATGCGCTCGAGCGCTTCGAGATCCGCCCGGTCGAGCCCGTCGAATTCCGCTGGCGGCTGGTGAAACTCGCGCAGCAAGTCGGTGCGCGTCTTCTCGCCTTTCCGCGTCAGCACGACCAGCTTCACGCGCTTGTCGTGCAGCAGCGGCTGCCTGGACGCGAGGCCCAGTTCTTCGAGGCGATCAACGATGAACGTGGCGTTCGAGGGGTCGCACTGCCACTCATCGGCCAGCGATCGCATCGACCGTCCGGTTCGCGGGTCGAGGCTGAACAGGGCGCGGGAGTCATTGGGCGTCAGCCCGCGCCGCGCCAGGCTTGCTGTTCTGACCGGGGCCGATCGGATCAATAGATCGAACAGCGCCTGCCACACACGTCGCGCCAATGCATCAGTGGCTGACTTGCTCATGTTCACCTTCGAGCCCATGCGGTGCCGCGAACCAACGAGTTTGACCGATCGTCCTGATACTTGATAGGACTAAACCAATATGGAGAATCGTAACATGGACGCCAGCACGTCCGTTCTCATTGTCGGCGGCAGCCTGAACGGGCTGACCATGGCGATGCTCCTCGCGCGACGCCGCGTGCCATGTCTGGTTCTCGAGCGCCATCCCCGGACGTCCATTCAGTACAAGTTCCGCGGGATCTCTCCCCGGTCGATGGAGATCTATCGCGGCGCCGGCATCGAAGCCGAGATCCGCGACCGCCATCTGATCGACGACCGATCTGCGTCTGTCGCCAGGATGAAAAACCTGGCCGACTCCGAGGTGTCGTGGCAGTGGATTCCGCCGTCTGACACGAGCGACATCAGTTCAACGACGGCAGCGACCTGCGATCAGGATCAGCTCGAACCGATCCTGCGTGCCCATGCCGAGCGGCATGGCGCCGACGTGCGCTTCAACACCGAGCTGGTGAGCTTCACGCAGTCGCGTGACGAGGTCGTCGCGCGGATTCGCGATCGATCGACCGGTGCGGAGAGCAGTGTTCGCGCCCAGTACCTGATCGGCGCGGACGGTACGCAGAGCGCCGTCCGGGAGGCGGTCGGCATCCGCCGGCACGGTCCGGGCATCCTGCAGCACTGGATGAACGTCATTTTCGAGGCCGATCTGCCGAGCGTCATCAATGGCCGCGCGATCCGATCGGTGTTCGTGACCGATATCAACGGGACGCTCGTGCCACGCGGCGACGGGCGATGGCTGATGGCCGTGCAGTTCGTGCCGGACCGCGGCGAGCGCGTCGAAGACTTCACGCCTGAACATTGCCGTGACCTGATTCGTCGCGGGGCCGGGCGGGCGGCTCTGAAGGTCGACATTGTGGACGCCCGTCCATGGGAAGCGGCTGCGGCCGTGGCCGACCGCTACAAGGAAGGGCGCGTATTGCTCGTCGGCGACAGTGCGCATGTCATGCCGCCGACGGGCGGGTTCGGCGGCAATACCGGCATCCAGGACGCGTACAACCTGGCGTGGAAGCTCGACGCAGTCGTCAACGGCGCGGCGCGACCCGAGCTCCTCGAGACCGTACGACGCGGAACGACGCCTGATTGCCGATCGAACCGTCGCGCAATCGCTCGCGCGGCTGCAGGCGTGGTTCAAGGATCCGAGCCGCAAGCTGCCGCCGCCGGAGCAGATCAGGGACGACGACGCGGTGATCTTCGGTTACCGCTACCCGGCAGGCGCATTCGTCGACGACGGCCGGAATGGCACCGACGACCTCTTCGAAGATCCCCGCAACCCGTCCGGCCGGCCAGGTTCCCGCGCGCCACATGTCGTCGTCGCACACGGCGGAGCCCCAGTTTCAACGATCGACCTCTTCGCTGATCGATGGGTCCTCATCTCAGGGCGCGATGGGAACGGCTGGTCCGACTGTGTGCAGCGCAGTTCCGCGGCTCGTGCGCTTGGCGTCGTGTGGCACGGCATTCAGCCGGCTGGCGATCTGGAAGACGTGGCGAATCGATTCTCGACGGCCTACGGCGTGGGGACTGACGGTGCCGTGTTGATTCGTCCCGACGGGTTCATCACGTGGCGCCATGCGAACCCGGCAGATGGCGCGAGAGCACTCGACGACGCTCTCGAACGACTGTCGATCACACGTGCGGTCAGCGCAGGAGAACACGTCCAATGAGATCACGACGCTTACTGTGGAGCGGCGTCGGCGTGGTCGGCACTGTGGGGCAATCGGTGGCGCGTGGATGCTTTCGTTGCCGCCGGCGCGCGGTTCGAATCGCCGCCGCCGATCGAAACACCCGAAACCGAGGCGCTGCTAGCGGCGCTGAAGCCGCCGAAACGTCAACGCCCGGTCATTGCATCGATCGGCATCAATGACGCGACGGAGACCACCGACTCGCGAGAGTCGCAACGGCATTGAGATTGTTCCGGACCAGGTCAGATCAAGCTGGCCGGCGATGACACGCCTGCCAGCGATTGACCGGCCACCTGCCAAGGCGCTGGACGAGGCGCTCCAGCGATTGGCGGGCGTCACGGCGCGCACACGACCGGTTTCGTGGCGATGCAGCTCGAGTATCCGACGGAATCGCGTCGCGCAGTTCGCGAACGTCCGGACGCGTTCGGTCAGACTGCCATGACGAGGTCACTGCGATGACTGATCGATCACTGCGTCTGATGCTCTTCGTCCACGTCTTTCTGTTCGCACTCGTGGTGGGTGTGTTCTGGGGAACCTGGTTCAGCTTGAGCCGCTCAATGAGCGCAATCACCGCCTCCACCTTTCTCGAAGTCGGCCACACGATGATCGGCAATCTCGGCGGTCCCATGGCCTGTACTCATGCCGGCGACCCTGGTGTCCGCGGTGCCTGTTCTCGTCGCGCTGTATCGCCGCCACCGTCGCGCGAGCTTTTTACTGACCTTGGTTGGCGCGGGATCGCTGGCCGTCGCGTTAGTCATCACGCTGGGCGTCAACGTGCCGATCGACGATGCCATCGCCCGATGGACGGTCGACACGCTGCCGTCCGACTGGTCGAGCATTCGCAATCGATGGGAGGCTTTCCACGCCGCTCGCACGTTCATCAGCCTGGCGGGATTCGGATCCGCATTGGCGGCGGTCCTCTGGTTACGTGAGGATGCGGCACCACTGGTGTGACATCACGATTCAAGAAGTCCATGCAGCACAGTCAAGGAGACGCCCGTGTCCAAGCTTCGCGTGAACGCCTTTAGCGTGTCGGCCGACGGCTTCGGCGCCGGCCCCGACCAGGGCCGAGACCAACCGCTGGGCCGCGGCGGCGAACGGCTGCACCAGTGGTTCCTTCCGACCCGCACCTTCCAGCGGAACGTCCAGAGGCGAGACGGCGGGACGACCGGCATCGACAACGACTTCGCGGCACGCTCGTTCGAGAATCTCGGCGCCTGGATCATGGGCCGCAACATGTTCGGGCCGGTGCGCGGACCCTGGCCGGACTATGAGTGGAAAGGCTGGTGGGGCGCCAATCCACCGTACCATGTGCCGGTCTTCGTCCTGACCCACCATGCGCGCCCGCCGCTGGAGATGGAAGGCGGCACCGTCTTCCATTTCGTCACCGCGGGGATCGAGGCGGCGCTGGACCAGGCGCGGGCGGCCGCTCGGGGTAAGGATGTGCGAATCGGCGGCGGAGCAGCCACCATCCGCCAGTATCTGCAGGCCGGACTACTCGACGAGATACACCTCGCCATCTCGCCGATCCTGCTCGGCCAGGGCGAGCCTCTGCTCGAAGGCATCGACCTTCCCGCGCTCGGCTACAGCGTGAAGGAGCACGTGTCGAGCGGGGCGGCGATGCACCTGGTGGTCCGGCGGTAGTTCGGGTATTTCTCGGCGTGCGGCGCAAGCACATTGAGAGGTCATCCGGCGCGTGATGTGCCGTTGAATGAGGAGACCTGATGCGGAGGCTCGTCGCCAGCGACAACTAGGTATCGGCGTTTGGCGACGACGTTGTGAAGACGAGACCCACAACCGGCGGGATCGAAGAACCGCGGCGCGCTCGTCATCGCCGGCGACGATGCGGCCGCGAAAGCCGTCGTAACGACACTGCTCGACGAGTTCGGCTTCGACACCGCAGATGCCGGGCTCCTAAAGGAAGGATGGCAATTCAGCGCGATAGACGGGTTATGGTCGGCGTCGCACGGCTGAGGAATGGCGCAAGGTGCATCCCGCGCACAAGGAGAGAACCGGAGCTGGCGTGACAAAGCGGACCGTACAAGGGTTCCTGTCGGCGGAGATCCCCTGTGGTGGCTATCGGCCAGGACCGCCGTCCGGCGCGTGAATCGCCGCGACGACGATGCGTCAGGACTGCCCGCTGCGACGTAGCGTGTACGTCATCCCGAAGGGCATCAGGTCCTCATTCGCGGCGTTCTTCCAGACGCCACTCCCGCTCACCATTGCCAGATCGTCGCTTAGCCGATGCTCGGACAGCGGCCGAGAACTCGGTCCGGACTCATGGCGTCGTCTATTCGAGCCTGTTGATGAACGCTGAGCCATCGGTAGACATCGCGACTGCGGTGCGCGACAGCAGCTGCTTCGCAGGGGGTCGGCGAGCTGTCGAACTTGTAGCTTAGTGTCATGCGTCGAGCACGTTGAAAGCGCCAGCTGAGCATCTGAGAGAAACAGCCGCGCCGTCGCCTTTCGAGGCACGTGGCGATGGTGAATCGGAGGGCTCGGCTAGGAATGACTAGAGGTCGAATCGCAGGCCGGAGACATTGCCGCGGTCGCAGACGCGCTGGGCCTACAGTCGAATGGTACGCCGGCACATGGCTCTTCACCGCGAACGACAATTACTTTCCATCTCGGGTCGTGAAACAACAGGATCCGGTGTTCGCCGGGCAGACGCATGTAAGCTACGCACTTGCGCGGGGAACCTGGCTCGCCGTCAACGCGACATGGTTTGCCGGCGGTCAGACGCGCATCGATCGCGCGATGAGTCCTGATGAACAGCGTACCAGTCGTCTCGGGGTCGTGTACTCATTCTCGTTGTCGCAACGCCAATCCATCAAAATCGTGTACAGCACGGGGGCGTCGACCCGGCGAGGATCCGCCTTCAATACATTCAACGTGACCTGGCAGCTGGTCAACGTGCGCACGCCCTGACTTGAGATGAGAACGCTAACCGCAGCCGGTGTGCACGGCCATGACCAGGTCCGTCTTTCGCGGACGCACTGGCTCCGCCTCCTATCAGGTCTCGTCGCGATCTTTGCGCTGTTCCAGTGGATCGCGACTGCTCTCCATAGCGATCGCGGTCAGGCCGGAGTGATCGTCGCGCTGACCGTTGTGTCGGCGACGTTGACTGCGCAGCGGTCGCTGTATGGCGGTACGCTGGTCGAGGCTGGAGATTGCTCGGACTCGGCATACCCCGGCTGAGAGGTCTGACTGCGGCGTGTGCCAGTTGCGCGAGTTTGGCTATTGCACAGACAGCGTTCGTGACGGCGTCAGGCGCGGTGGTGACCTACGACGCAGTGAGCCTCTTGCTCCTAGCGGGCCTTTTTGCGCAGGGCGGCGTCGCAGAAGAGACTCTCTTTCGCGGCTATCTGTTCGGCGACCTGCGACGACGCTTCCCGTTCTGGCGGGCCTGGTTCGCGTCGATGATTCCTTTCGTCGCGGTTCATTTGTTCCTGTTCCTCACGATGCCGTGGCCCGTCGCGATGGCTTCCGTCCTCTTGGCGGCAACCACGAGTATTCCGCTGTCACACCTGTACGAGCTGGGTGGTCGGACGATTTGGCCACCGGCGATGCTCCATTTCACGATTCAGAGCGTCCCCAAAATATTCATCCCTGCTGATAGCGCTCGCTGGACGTTCCCGCTCACGTGGATGGCAGTCTGTGGAACGCTGCCTCTTCTCGTCCTGCTGATCCGAGTTCGACCTTCACCGCGCTAAACGGTCGCCTGCTACGTAGGGGTGAGAAGCACGGCGCAATGAGCACCGTCGAGATGATGATTCGTCACCACCACAAAATGAAAAACGCCGTAAGTGATCGGACGACACTAGGAGGTCTTACACAGTTCCCGCGCACTCTGCGCGCCAAACTCGTTGACTGCAAACGGGATCCGAAGATGGTCTCGAAAGTCGTCGGCGTGTGTGATGATCTTTGGCGACTGCTCGTAAATCTTTGATTCTAATGCGGAGAGATGTCCGAGTGGTTGAAGGAGCACGCTTGGAAAGCGATTCCGGCGACGCTCACCGAGCGACATCGAAACACTTCTTGCGCAACCGATTCAACAACTTGCCGCTAGAAAATGCTCCCTGATGTGACTCGGTAAACGTCGGTATTTCTCGCTGGTTTCGAGCCTCACCTTACACAGTTTCTACACAGTTCCCAGCCTCACTTGTCGCCGTACGTCGCGGCGTTCCTCGGTGCGCTTCAGTACGTCCATCGAATCCGCCGCTTAGATCCCGGGGCGAGGTTCTGGTCGGTTGGCGAGCACCGAACTTCGAGTGAACCAGCATCTAGAAACGGACGCGCAGGCCACCGTTGATATTCCGGCCTTCGAGCGGCGCCCATGCGTCGACCGTCCAGCGGCCGTCGACAGCGCGTGTCGGGAGAAGCAGCGGGTCCCAGCGTGTCTGCCTCACCCCAGTTAGGTTCTCCCCGTTGACAAACAGTCGGACCCGTCCGAACTGTTTTTCCGCGAGGAGTCCGAGAATCATGTACGGCTCGCTCGTCACGCGATACGGATTCTCGTCGAGGCTCTGTGTGCCGGTGTAGTACCACTCGATTCCGACCCGACCCACGTCCTCCGCTTCCCACATGCCGACGAGGCCAGCGCTGTGTCGTGGGGTGAGAGGCACATCCTGTTGAACGGCGTTGACGGTCTCGCGCGCTCGCACGTAGGTGTAACTTGCGGTGACCGAGAATGGCGCCCGTCGCCATGTGCCCAAGAGCTCGAGACCGACGTTCGTGGTCGGATCCGGCAGGGTGCTAAGCACGTACGACGGCGAACGTTCGACGTGGAGAGGATCACGGATTCGAGACGCGAACAGCGTGGCCGTGTATGACAGGGGGCCATCTGTGCGAGACACGTCGAAGGACGTGCTCAGTCCACGTTCAGCGTCGAGCGGCCGTCGAATCTCCAGACGTGTCAGACCTGCCGCTTCTGTTTCCTCCGTGATGGGCGTCGGCCCGAAGAAACCGGTCCCCACCGACAGCCTGCTCGTCCAATGTCCGGCACGTGCCAGTGCCGACACGCGGGGACTGAAGAACGTGCCGTACTCGCTGTGATGATCGAGGCGAGCGCTTCCGGACAGCGACAGCTTCGGAGACACGGTGACGTCGTACTGCGCGAATCCGCCTGGCACGACGAAGTCATAGTCGAATCGCGGCACGTCGCGCGCCGTATAGGCGTCACGCTCGATCGCAAATCCAGCGACCCACGTCTGGCGACCCGCAGTCCCACGAACGGCTGCTTCGCCAAACGCCGTGTCGTGCCGATCCCGTTCCAGGACTTCGCCGAACTGATGATCGTGGCTCTGTCGCGCAATCGCTGCGCGCGCGGTCACGACGTATCGGTCCTTGATCAGGAACTGTCCAACCGCACCGGCGTCGTACCGTCTCGTCTCGAGAGCTTCGACATACGGTTGGCCCGTCGCCACTAGCACCTCGCCATCCGGCGTACCGCCGTGGCGGTCCTCGTAGGTAAAGCCGGATGTGGCAAAGAAGCTTCGACCACCGCCGCCGTCCCAGAACACGCGCGGACGCACGACGCCTCGCGAATAGCCTGGGAGATCTGCCCACGCATCGTCATTGACGTCGTTGGTCCCCTGCCAGTGACCGCCACCGAGCAAGGAACCACTCCAGCCACGCGCGAAGGAACGAAAGAGAAACGTGACCGCATCCGTCGCACCCCGTGTGGACCGATTGAGCAGGAACTCCTCCGCGGGTTCGGCGCTCGGACGCCGCGACAACAGGTTGATGACGCCACCCATCGCGCCGGCACCATATAGCGCCGAGGCCACACCTTTGATGACCTCGACCTGTCCCAGATCCATCGGCGGTATCTGGAGCAGACCGAGCCCGCCGACCTCGCCAAACAGCGGCAGCCCGTCCGAGAGCACGCGCGTATACCGGCCCCGCATGCCCTGAATGCGCACACTGGCCGCACCGAGGGACGGGGACGTCGTCTGCACCCGCATGCCGCCCATTTCGTTCAGCATCATGACGATGTCGCCGGGCGTCATGAGCATCTTCTCTTCGATTTCCTCGCGGGCGAGGACTTCGACCCGCATCGGCTGATCCTCGAGCCTCTTGTCGGTGCGCGTGGACGATACGACCGTAACGGTCTCTTCGACAGTCGGTTGTGCCTGCAGGTCCACGACGACGTCTTGCGTGGCGCCGGCCGCCACTTGCACCGATGCAGTCGTCGGAGCGAAGCCCGGTTTCAGCACGGTGACTTCTACTGTGCCTGGGACGGCGATGACTGTTGTCGCACCAGCCGCATCGGTCCGGTGGGTTGTGCCAGCCACGACTACTTCCGCATCCTCGACCGGCTTTTCAGAGGCACGGACCTGAATCCGAAGTGTCGCCGGCCTGATTCTGGGCTGCGATTGTGGAAGCAGGAAAACAGGCAAGAACAGCGAGCGTCAACACGAGCAATCGCATACACATCTCCGCGGGTGCGTCCATACGCACCAGTCCATCGTTTTTCTTGGCCTGCCAACGATTCGGGATGGTTATGAGCGCGGCGGATGATCGGGTGGATCGGTCGGCGCGTCTAGGGGAAGAGTGCGCAGGAGTGTGGCGAAGCGATTCGTCACGGTGACGGATGCTGACGGCGTGTGCGGAACGGCTGATTCAACCCCGCCCAGGCATAGCGCGCAGCTGGCGTCTGACGATTGCCGATCGTGACGTTGCGAGGCCGAAGATTGCTCGTGGGTGCAGCCGTCAGGACAGCAGACGCCGTCGATCGCGTTCAGAGACGCGAACAACACGAGCATCGCAGCGGCCACGAGCCTTCGCACCCTTCGATTATGGCCTGTTTCTGGGGCGGAAGGCCTTCCCTCTCGATCAATGCGCCGACTTGACAACAACTATTCAAGTGTTCTATTGATTACTTGTCTATGGGCACTGACGCGCATCGCGTTTTCAAGAACCGTCTCTACGGCCTGTTTGCCCGCATCGGCAAGTCCCTGTCGAATCCGCATCGGCTCGAGATGCTGGAGCTCCTTGCGCAGGGCGAGCGCACGGTCGATTCACTGGCCTCGGAGATGGGGGTGTCGGTCGCCAACGCGTCGCAGCATCTCCAGGCTCTTCGTCAAGCGGCGTTGGTCGAGAGCCGGAAGGAAGGTCTCTTTGTGCACTACCGCCTCGCAGCCCCCGGAGTGTTCGAGCTGTCGAAGGCGATTCGTACGGTCGCGGAGGATCGACTCGCTGACCTCGATCGGCTTGTCCGTGAGCACTTCGCCGATCGTGACGATGCGGAAGCGGTTCCGATCGCCGAGCTGCTGAAGCGAGCTCGGTCGAAAGAAATCGTCATTCTGGACGCCAGGCCGGCGACTGAGTACGCCGCAGGGCATATCCCGGGTGCGATTTCTGTCCCCGTCGAGGAGCTGAACCGCCGGCTCAAACAACTGCCGAAGGGCAAGGAATACGTGGCGTATTGCCGTGGGCCGTACTGCGTGTACGCGGATCGCGCCGTCGAATTACTGCTTGCAAAGGGACGGCGTGCGCGTCGTTTGAAGGACGGATTTCCCGAGTGGCGTGCCGCGGGACTTCCGGTCACTGCCGGCCACCAGCCAGGAGTACCGCAATGATCTTCAGACCGGTACTCCTACGACGACGACCTCGGCTGCGCGGCCTACGTGTTCGGCTGCGGGACCCTCGGCCAAGCCGCCGTCGTCGATGCACGCGCTGACGACCTCGATTCGTACAGCGAATTCGCGAGCGCGAAGGGCCTTCGCCTGACGCACGTCATCGACACGCACCTCCACGCCGACCACCGGTCCGGCGGGCCCGAACTCGCACGCCGCGTCGGCGCTCAGTAACTGCCTCCATGAGGCTGCCGACGTGACGTATGCGTTCACAGCGCTTCATGACGGCGACCGGATTGAACTTGGCAACACACACGTCAAAGTGCTTCACATGCCGGGTCACTCGCCGGAGAGTGTCTGCCTGCTGGTCACCGACCTCAAACGCGGGGCCGACCCTTGGTTCGTGTTGACCGGCGATACCTTGTTTGTGGGCGCCGTCGGGCGTCCCGATCTTCCGGGTCGAGCCCGCGAGAATGCCGCGCGGCTGTATGCCAGTCTGCACGAGAAGCTCTTGAATCTGCCGGACGACTTGGAGGTCTATCCCGGGCACTTCTCCGGATCCGTCTGCGGCGCTGGCTTGAGTGGGAAGCCCATGACCGCGCTTGGATTCGAGAAGCGCTGGAATCCGATGCTCGGACTCGAGCGCGACACATTCATCGAAAAGCTGTCCGACGTGCCAGCCAAGCCCGTCGACATGGAACGTGTCCTTGCGTTCAACCGCGGTCACGAAACGGTGCCGACGTCGTGAAGGCGGCAGCGCTCGCACCGGATCGGCCAGGAATCCAGCTCGGTCTTCGCGAAAACCTTGCGCAGTTCACCCTGCTGGTCGTCGTCAACGCCTTCGTCGGCGCGATGGTCGGCATCGAGCGCACCATTCTTCCGCTCCTCGCCGAGCGCGAATTTCACCTGGCCGCTCGGTTCGCGGCACTCTCGTTCATCGTCGTGTTCGGCGTGACGAAGGCGCTCACGAACTACGCAGCGGGCCAGCTCTCAGACCGGATTGGGCGAAAGCACGTGTTGGTTGCCGGGTGGATCGTTGCTATCCCGGTTCCGTTTCTCTTGATGTGGGCGCCGACATGGACCTGGATTCTCGTGGCGAACGTGTTCCTCGGCATCAGCCAGGGCCTCACTTGGTCGACGACGGTGATCATGAAGATCGATCTGGTCGGCAGCGAGAGGCGCGGGTTCGCGATGGGGCTCAACGAGTTCGCCGGATATGGCGCCATGGCCGGCGCGGCGCTCCTGACTGGCTGGATCGCCGCTGCCCAGGCGTTGCGACCCGACCCGTTTTATCCGGGTGTCGCGTTCGTCGCGATTGGCCTCACGCTCTCCGTGTTTCTCGTGCGGGAAACCCACGGTCACGTGGCATTCGAGTCGACGCTTCAGAACGCCGGTTCAACGCCGATGAGCGCGCGTGACGTGTTCTGGAGGACGACGCTGATTGACCGCAATCTGTCGACCGTGACCCAGGCCGGACTCGTGAACAACCTTAACGACGGTATGGCCTGGGGGCTGTTTCCGCTCCTGTTCGCGGCGGCAAATCTCAGCCTCGATCGTATTGGTGTACTTGCGGCCATTTACCCCGCTACGTGGAGCATCGGCCAACTGGCCACTGGAGCGTTGTCCGATCGATTTGGGCGGAAGTGGTTGATTGCGGCAGGCATGTGGGTCCAGGCCGGCGGTATCGCCGTTGTGATCGTCTCTGATGGATTCGCTGGCTTTGCCGTCGGCGGCGTATTGCTCGGCATTGGCACCGCGATGGTGTACCCGACCCTGCTTGCCGCGATCGGTGACGTGGCAGCTCCCGCGTGGCGTGCGTCTTCGGTTGGCGTCTACCGATTGTGGCGCGATCTCGGATATGCAGTGGGCGCCGTAGTGGCCGGTCTGACGGCCGATTCGTTGGGATTGAAAGGCGCGATGTGGTTCGTTGCCGGCATCACCCTTTTGTCAGGTGTGATCGCTGGTGTCCGGATGGACGAAACGCTGCGGCGTCGAATGGCCTGAACGCATAGAAGAGCGAGGATGCTATGGCAAGTACGTGTCCGGTCGACCTCGACACCTTACGGCTGCGCGCCGAGATCGAGTCCATTTATCGACGAGTCGCGACGGAGCCATCGGGTGACTTCCATTTCCATCGTGGACCGACCTACGCAGCCGAGATGCTTGGATACGATGCGGTCGCGTTGGCGCGGCTTCCTGCGGACAGTACCCGCATCGTTCGCCGGCGTCGCCAATCCCCATCGCATCGCGCCGATGACGGCTGGCGCGACGGTTGTCGATATCGGCTGCGGCGCCGGAATGGACCTGCTGTTGGCCGCTCAGGCTGTGGGACCAGATGGTCGCGCGATTGGTGTCGATATGACCGAAGCGATGGCCGAGCGCGCTCGAAACGGTGCGAGCTCACATGGGCTTGACAACGTCGAGGTGCGTCTCGGAGACGCGATGTCCCTGCCCGTCGAATCGGAGAGCGTCGATGTCGTCATCTCGAACGGCGTGCTGAATCTGACGCCGGATAAGGATCGGGCCTTCGCCGAGGTCTTCCGGACTCTCAAGCCGGGCGGACAGTTCCTGTATGGAGACATTGTCGTCGCGAGCGAGCTGTCGGAGTCTATTCGGAGCAACATCGATTTGTGGACCGGTTGAATCGCCGGCGCTCTGCCGGAGGCAGAGCTTGTCGCGCTTCTCGGGCATCTCGGCTTCGACGATGTCGTCGTAAAGGAGCGCTTCGATTGTTTTCGAGGGACCTCCAAGGAGCGGGTGGCCAAGAAGTACGGTGTCGTCGGCGTGAATGTTTACGCCCGCAAGCCGCGTTGCCGGTGACGGTAACGACATGAGTGCATGCTGCTCGACTTACGGGAACATCGCTGGCGCGCATTTCGACGAGAAGATCGCTAAGCGCGATTTGGCGAGCTATCGCAAGAAAGGACCCGGGCCGACCGCCCGTTTGCTTCGCGACTTGCTCGTGGGCACCGGTGCGGTCGGGGGCGTTGTGCTCGATGTCGGCTCCGGAGTCGGGGGATTGAGCTTCGAACTGCTCGACCGGGGAGCCGAGCGCGTGATCGCCGTCGATGCGTCCCCGGCGTACCTTGCTGCTGCGGCCCAGGAAGCGACACGCCGGGATCGGCTTGGAGTCCTCGACTTCATGCACGGCGACTTCGTTGAGGTCGGGCCGCAGCTTCCGTCCGCAACCATCGTCACCCTCGATCGCGTTATCTGTTGTTATCCCTCATTCGAGCCGTTGCTGAATGAAGCGCTCCGGCACGCGCAGCACGCGTTCGCCTACTCGTACCCGCGAGACCATGTGGTACGTCCACGCGGCGATTGGCGTCGAAAATGGTGTGCGTCGGCTAAAGAGCAACGCGTTCCGTGCGTTTGTCCATCCCGTCGATCGAATGACAGAGGCGATCGAGCGCGCCGGGTTCCATCTGGCTGGACGTCGTCAGACTTGGCAATGGTCCGCCGACGTTTGGGTCCGATGAGCGCGAGAGCGCAACAGCCGCCGTTCTAGCTGGTCGGAAGGAGCGGTGTGCGACGAAGCGACTCGTGCATCTCGGTCGGCACCGCTCGATTCCCCAACCCCGCCGCAGCGCCCGCGGCACTGTCGGCGGTGATCGAAACGTTGGAGAATCGCCGTAAGTGATCGGACGACACTAGTCCCCTGGATCCGTGATTTCTAGGATAAGTCGAGTCATTGACCGTGCACCTGCTGAACGCGAAGGCCGAATCGCCGCATGCTGTCGAGGATCTCGTCGGCGGTCTTCACCCATCGAACGGTGTGCCGCGGTCGTTGTGGGCGTCGACGTACGCGAGGATGGCGGCGCGCAGCTGCGCAATGCTGGTGTGCGATCCACGTTTGAGCGCCTTCTCCGTCAGCAAGCCAAAGAACCGCTCCACCAGATTGAGCCACGAGGCGTAGGTGGGCGTGAAATGAAAGTGGACGCGGGGATGGCGCAGCAACCACCGCTGCACCGGGGGCGCGCGGTGGGCCGACAGATTGTCGAGGACGACGTGGATGTCGAGCGTCGGCTCGACCGTCGATTCGATCTCGCGCAGAAAGGCGACGAAATCCTGCGCGCGATGTTGGGGCTTGCAGCGGGCGATCACCTCGCCAGTCGCGACATTGAGCGCGGCGAACAGATCCAGGGTGCCGTGCCGGACGTAGTTGTGGGTCCGTCGCTCGGGTTGACCGAAGTCCATCGGCAGGATCGGTTGCGCGCGTTGCAGCGCCTGGATCTGCGACTTCTCGTCGACCGAGAAGACCACCGCATTCGCCGGCGGCGCCACGTACAGCCCCACGACGTCGCGGATCTTCTCGACGAGCTGCGGATCCGGCGAGAGCTTGAAACTCTCGCGTGCGATGCGGCTGCAACCGGAACGTCCGCCAGATGCGGCCGACCATCGTATGACTGACGCCCGCGGCCTTGGCCATGGACCGGGTGCTCCAGTGCGTCTCGCCGGGCGGCGTCGTCTCGAGCGTCTTCACGATGATGGCCTCGACCTGCTCATCGGAGATCGTGCGTGGCGCGCCGACGCGCGGTTCGTCATACAGGCCCTCGAGCCGGCGCTCGACGAACTGGCTGCGCCACTTCGCCACCGTCGTCTTCGTCGTCCGCAGGCGGCGCGCCACGGCCGTGTCCGAGTCGTCGAGACACGCCAACACGATCCGTGCGCGAAACGCCACCGCGCGATTCACGCGGGCGCGCTTCGTCAATCGCACGAGGGCCGCGCGCTCGTCGTCGGTGAGCACCACTTCGGCTCGGGGGCGTCCAATCTTTGGCATGCCCCTGTTAGATCACAAGTCAGGAATTTCTCCTAGTGATTTCGTTTCCAGGGGACTAGGAGGTCTTACGCAATTCCCGCGCACTCTGCGCGCCAAACTCGTTGACTGCAAACGGGATCCGAAGATGGTCTCGAAAGTCGTCGGCGTGTGCGATAATCTTTGGCGACTGCTCGTAAATCTTTGATTCTAAACGGAGAGATGTCCGAGTGGTTGAAGGAGCACGCTTGGAAAGCGTGTGTAGGGGAAACTCTACCGTGGGTTCGAATCCCACTCTCTCCGCCAATTCCCACTTTTCGTTACCAGCGACGAACCGATCGAACGGCTTACTGTAAGTTGGACAAAGAGTTCCGTGGTCGAACGCACAGTTCGAAAGCAGGATTTTCAGTAATCGCGCCTGTTGAACCGAATCCTGCCGAACGAACAGATTCTGAGCGCGCGGGATGCCGCACGTATGCCCGGGCAATCGCATCAGCGCGTCCACCAACTCGCACAACAGAAGAAAAGACGCGATTCACGACGGTCGAGTTGGTAGCGTGCTTACGCCAGGCACAGGCACACACGTACCCGTTTCCGGGCTGGTGTGAATCGCACCTCACGACGCACCACCTTTCATCCACCCCGAAACTGCGTCGTTGGTCATCGCGTGAGGGAGACCCAAATGAGACAAGTTGACCAGCGCTAAAGTCGATCTCGCCCACCGCGACGCTGGAGGAGCCGGGCTGGCGACCGCTCGTCACGACGCCGAACCACCCGGAGTACCCCGCTGCGTACGGATCAATCACCGCGGCGATGGCGAAGGTGTTCAGCAGCTTTCTGAACACGCTTCGATTCGAGCCCACGATCCACGGGTTCGATCCGCTCGGACCGGCTGGCCACCTGAATGCCGTACGCACGTTCAAGTCGCCGTCGGCACTCCGGAGAGAAATCATCGACGCGAGGCTGTGGGCAGGTCTTCACTACCACTTCTCGGGGGTGGCCGGAGTCGCGCTCGGTAAACACGTCGCGAAGTACGACTTGAGGCACGCGTTTCGTCCACTACGCAAGGGCGGCTGGAATTAGTGAAGATGCAGAGCGGGCACTTTGCCCGAGGAATGGAACATTACGGGATTCACAATGACGACCGGGTTCTACTGATCTCGATGCGAGGTCGGGCAACCTACGCGATTGGAGGCCCACGGAGTCTTTGAAAACTAATATTTCTCACTTCTGGTGACGCCTCAAACGCGCCGAGCGGCGGCGCGCGACGGCCCCGGCGACTATCGTTCCGACCAACACGAGAGTTGAGGGCTCGGAAGCCCATCGAAAAGGTGGACGTGCTCGAGAGGTCGGCGCTCGCGCCCGTGACGAGGGGATCCGGGCCCGGGGGCGTCACGATCAGGAGGTCCTCCGATTCCTCGCCGAACGCCATCCCGCGCAGGCGGGTGCCGCCGCCGAGCAGGTCGAAGACGATTTCGGCGTTCGCCGGCACCAACACGTCGGTGGTGGAGCCGACCGCCACATGGATGGGATCGGCGTCGGCCCTCCCCGCGGTCAGCGCAAAGACCACGAGGAGCGCCGCAGCGAATCTCCACAGTTGGGAACTGGGTTGGCAAATCGGGCGAAACATCGGCACTGGTGCGAGCCTCCCACCTCGTGTCGCCGCATTATCGCGGGGTCAACCTAAGATTAATCGTGACCAGTCCGCCTGGTGACCAGAGTTGACCGGCAGCGCGCATGAGCATGCGAGCGGCCGTTAACTCTCGTACTAAGGGGTCTGGGCGAGAGCCTCCGAGGGTGTTCACCAACAATAGCGATCGAGGCCCGGCGGCCGAGATCACGCGCCGAGCATCTGCCGCAGCGTCAGCGCGTTCCTGACGGCGTTGCCGTTCCCGTCGTTGTTGAAGTACGCAAACACGTCGCTACCCATCGTCTGCCACTCATGGATTCGATCGGCCCACCATCGCATGTCTGCCTCGCTGTACGATCCGCCGTACAAATGACGGTGATCGGGCCCGTGCAGCCGAACATAAGCGAAGTCGGTTGTCAGGCGCAGGATGCAGGGCAGGTGCGCACCGCTCATCACGCAATAAGCCGCGCCGTGCTGTTCGAGCAGGGTGAACGTGTGGTCTTGATGCCACGACGGGTGCCGGAACTCGAGACAGAGCCGGAACTCCCGCGGTACGCACGAGAGAAAATACGCCAGACGCTCGCGATCGTAGGACAGGGTCGGCGGCAGTTGCGCCAGGAGCACGCCACGTCGCGCGCCTAGAAGCCGCAAGCTCTTGTCTATTCTGGCAAGCCACGCCTCGGGCTCGTGCAGCCGGCGCGCATGGGTCAGACCTCGTGGCGCTTTGATGCTGAGAGTGAACTTATTCGGCAGGCTGCCCCAACGGGCAAACGCGGCATCGCCCGGCCACCGATAGAAGCTCGCGTTGAGCTCGGCCGTCTGAAATCGTTGAATGTAGTGCGCCAGCCTTCCCGCCGGCGGCAGGTCCGACGGATATAGCACGCCGTTCCAATGCGGATAGCTCCATCCTGAAGTGCCGATCTGGATCGCCATGCTTCATTGTGCAGCGGTCGTGACGACCTCGACTCGCGAAGTTCTAACCGTCCGCGTGCTGGATCACCTCTTCCATGGACGATCGAACCGTCAGTCGGCTAATCGACCAGAATGGTTGGGACGGATGAATCTTGCTCGGCGTCGTCCAGCTGCGACAGGTCACCTACGCGATCAATGTCTTCCAGGTGCTCACGGGCCAGAACCGGATGGGCGAGCCACTGCAGAAGCGCCGCGAGCTGCTTGTTGGCTGGGCTCGCCGGTAAACGATCATCGCATGCCCCTAAGAAAACCGGCTTCGTGTAGCAAAGCCCAAAAAGGGCTCGCAAGTGTGAACGCTTTGCAAATGGCGGCATCCCAGCTGCCCTCGCCGCGGATCCACACGCCCACTACCACCGCCGCAACTTCTCGAGCCAACAGGCATCATCAAGACGCGCCGCGTCAGGTCCGACTGCTGCCATTTGAGAAGTCCTATCGGAATTGGCAAGACGCTGCATCCAACCAAGCCGACGCTCATGCGGTATCATATCGGGCGCGTAACACGAACCCCACTCGAGGAGCATCACGAATGGCAGCGACGACCGGCACGATCAAACGGAAGACTGACAAGGGCTTCGGATTCATCGCGGCTGCTGACGGGACGGAGTATCTTCTTCCATCAGTCCGGTTGCGTCGGAGTCCAGTTCGATGATTTGCGTGAAGGACAGCGCGTATCCTTCACCGTTGGCCAAGGCCCCAAGGGGCCGAGGGCTGAAAACGTACGCTCAGAGTAAGAGCGATTCCGCCTGCCCTCGACTCGCCGCGCGAGCGCCAATGCGCGGTGGCGTCATCGCCGCCGATGTTATGCCGTACGGATGAGCCATTTGCGGAATCGTCCCAGACACCGCCATCCGCCTCCGCTCGCGCGTGATCGCACGCGAGTTACAGCGGCATGGCTCGCTGAAACGATGAGATCTACGCCGCGATCACGGTGTGGGTCTGCCAATGAATGACTGCGCCGGGTGTGGTCGGCGAGGCGCGTGCCCCGCGGACTGCGCCCGTAGCGCCGCAACAAATCGTCGTGACCCCAGATTCATCCTGACTCGACCCGCAAAACCGCTACCCGGGAAAGGCGACTGAGCAGGCTCGGTCGCTGGATAGCATGCGGAATTCCCGTCCATCGGCATAACCTCGGTCTAATTCCGGCTAAACCTCGGGATCTCCTCAGGACATCTCCTCCACGCCGCAGCGACTCTGCCTCCGCGCGTTCATGCGCGGAGGAGGAGTCATGGTACATGGAGCTGCTTGCACGCTGGCGGTTGTCGCATGGGTGTTGGTTTCCGGCTCCACGCGTTCGTCGACCGAAACGAACGCAGAGGTGCCCTTCGAGCTATATCAGCATCACCTCGTCGTCACCAAGGGCTCTGTCGGCGGGCTGAACGGCCGCAACCTGCTGATTGACACGGGCACCATTCCCAGCATGGTCGACACGCGGATCGCCCGGAAGCTGAACCTGCACCCTGAGCCGTCCATACTCGTTGCGTTCGGTCAGCAGGTGCGGATGCAGAGCGCGACATTGGACGGATTCCGCATCGGCTCCCTGCAGTCTGGCCCTGTGTCCGCCGGCGTGGGAGATCTGTCGTTTCTGCAAGGCATCCGCATCGACGCCATCGTCGGCCTCGACGTGCTGGCGCGCACGAACTTCGGCATCGACTACCGGACCCGGACGCTGACATTCGGGCCAAGGGGGCGAGAGGACCAGGTGGCACCGCTCGAGATCGTCTGGCCGTTCGTGACTGTCCGGATGACGATGGCGGGACAGCCGATTCGATTGTTGATCGACACAGGCAGTGGCGACTTGGTGCTGTTCAAGACTCGGATGCCCGCGGCCCTTTCGAACCCGCTCGAGAGGGGCGACAAGATCGTGCAGTACGGGTCTGGTCCTGCGCACCTCCGTCGGCTCGACCTGCGAAGCCCATCCCTCGGAGCCTACATGTGGGACAACCTATCAGCCTGGGCACTCGACCGGGTGCCCGACGGATACCCGCCGAGTATCGACGGCGTGCTCGGGGTGCGCGCCCTCGGCTGCCAGCGCGTGCATTTCGACTTCGATCGAGGTGTGTTCGGCTGGAGCCGGTGAGTCGAGTGCCGGGAGAACCCGCCCCAACTCGCTGGAGTAGAATCTCGATGTGCGATTCACGAACGGCTGAAATCCTTGCAGGACAGCTTCCATATCGGCGAGCTCCATCGCGTCGAGCCGTCGCTCAACAGCGTGATGGGACCCGCCGGAACCACTCGCTTGGAACCCAAGGTGATGCAGGTTCTCGTGTGCCTTGCTGCGCATGCCGGTCGAGTGGTGTCCAAGGAACAGCTGATGCGCACTGTCTGGGCGGACGCATTCGTCGGCGACGACGTGTTGACGCGCTGCATCTCGGAGCTGCGTCGAGTCTTCGATGACGATGTCAAGGAGCCACGCTTTATCCAGACGATCCCGAAAAGCGGTTATCGGTTGATTGCGTCTGTGTCGGAACGAAACGTTGTGACACGAGGACAGGAGACCACAGCGGAGTCGGACCGAGCCGTGGCACAAGCCAGACGCCGTTCGCTCCTCCAGATTCTCGTCACTGGCGTGTTGTTGGCAGGTATCGTGGTCGGCGGATGGTGGGTCGCTTCGACGAACCGAGAGTCGCGAGGACTGCCGCGTCAGCCCACCCTGACGCAACTTACTGCGAACCCGCCTGATGTTCCGGTGACATCAGCACAGATCTCTCCCGACGGCAAATACCTTGCCTATGCCGATCCCGCAGGCATCCTGGTGCGCGTGATCGATACCGGCGAAACGCATCGCATTGCAGAGACGGGCGGGATGGATGTGCAGGCCTGGAGCGGCGACGGGAACCGAATCCGCTCCGCGGCATGCGACGCGACAACGTGCACAGGCTGGGATCTCTCGCTGGTCGGGGGCACCCGCCGCCGCTTCGGCGCAGCGTGGTCTGTATCGGATGTCGCGGTCCGGCCCGTTGGCGACGCCGTGATTTCTACACCAGACGGTTCGCGGCTATTGAGGATCGCTACCGTCTCTGGAGACCTTTCGGTCGATTTCCTTGACGGCACGACGCGACGTTTGGTCGAACTCGGCCCCCACGGATCCGCCAGGTGGAGCGCCGATGGGGAACGGTTGCTCTTCACCAGGGGACCAGCGCTTTCGGCCATCGAGTCCATGCCGCTCACAGGCGGCTCTTCGTCAGTCGTGTTCAAAGCGCCGGCCGGACAGCGCATTATCGATCCCGGACTGCATCTGCGGGATGGACGGCTGCTGACGATTTTGAGCGACACAGAGACCAATGCCGTCGCCGTCTGGGTGCTGCAGATCGATAGCAGCTCGGGCGTCGCACACGGTCCCGCCAGGCGCTTGACGGAATGGAAGGCGGGCGGTGCTTACATTGGCCCGTTTGCCATCGGACTACGCTCCAGACTGCGGTTGGCGAGCGCGTCAGCGGATGGGCAGCGCGTGATCGTGAAATATGACATGAGTCACGGCGATATCTTCGTGGCGCGGTTCGATGAGGGTCAGGGTCGCCTGTCGGATACTCCAAGGCGGATCATCAGCGACGAGCGCGGCAGTTTTCCTGCCGCCTGGACCCCAGATGGCTCGACGATCCTCTTCAATCTTGGGCAGAGCGGCTCACAAGACATCTACACGCAGAGGCTGAACGCGGAGTCCTCCGAGCCGCTCGTCGTAGGTGGCGGAGATCAGCTCTTGCCCCGCGTGACCGGCGATGGTCGCTGGGTGCTTTTTCAGGAACCCCTCGGCGCGGAAGGGTCGCGAATCATGCGGGTGCCGCTCGCCGGTGGCAGTCCGGAACAGCTGCTCGCCACTTCGACGATTGGCTTTCCGAAATGCGCCATTCGTGGTCGGTGTGTGGTGTATGAGCGAGAGGGGGCGAACTGGATCATCTCATCGCTCGACCCGGTGGGCGGCAGAGGCGAGCGACTCTGTTCGATACCGTTTGGTATCAGAGGAGAGGACATTTCCCCAGAAGGAGACGCGATGGCCCAGGTCGTCGACGGCTCGCCGAACCGCATTCGGATCTATTCGTTGCGTGGAGAGCCGGTCAAGGATGTCGTGGTCGACAACGTCTCTGCTCTCGGAAATCTCGACTGGAGCAGCACCGGAGCCGGCTTCTTCTCAACGAATCGGGCGGGGGGGCGTCCCGAACTGGTCTTCATTCGCATGGACGGCAGATCGCGTGTGTTGTGGTCACCTCAGGGAATTCCGGTGGCGGCGATTCCGTCTCCTGACGGGACTCATCTGGCTATCTCGGGATGGACCCGGCAGAGCAACGTGTGGATGCTGACGGGCTTCTGACGAGCCGGGCGCATGCATCGGCACGCCTCGAGACATTTCTCGGGCGGATCGGTTTCAGCCAGCCTTCAAAACGGAATACCCATCACGATGACAAGTTCCCACCACCATGTGTCGTGATGAGACGCACCTTGACCGAATCGGGGAGTACACCAGCAATACGGCGGTATGTACCATCCGGCTTCCGCAACTCGGCAGAGGCGTGGGGGTCCGGTGTGGATTTCAGACTTACGGGGACTGCCTCGACGAACATCGCGTGCGCTTGCCAAGAAATATTATTCGGAAGATTGATTGATGCTGTGTGCCGTCTCCAGCGATCGGGCGGCGACGTCGCCGGGGCGCGCGGTACTGCCGATGCTGACCGTCAGCGGCAGCGTCTGGATGCTCGAGCGTGTCGATCGATGAACGACCCACTCGTTCCCAAGCAATAGTTGGAACGTCACCTGGCTCTCACGACGCGTTCTTGCCCGAGCGTGGACGTCCCGCGACTCGGTCGCAGGAGGAGGAACAGATCGAAATCCGTGCTGAGGTCGTCCTCACTGACGGGTTCGGTCGACGAGAACGCCACAACGGTGCCTGACCCGTCGATCGCAGGGGCGACGCTCGGCGTCCACCATTCCTGAGCGGGCGAACCGCTGATGCGGGTGACGCAGCGCGTAGTGCGGTCAAACAGGTACACGTCGGGCAGGAGATTCGTGTCGGGCACCGGGCGTGGACATCCGGGTCCGGACCCCAGGTTCGATGCCGTCGACTCAAAGACCACGTACCGGCCATCGGCCGAGATTGCGGGCCGGAGGCTGGCCGCGTTGGCCGCCCGCCCCGTCGATGTCGCGCTCACGAGCGTCATCGACGCGCCTGCGACATCGTAGATGTACACGTCACTGTCCTGGTTGCGATCGTGTGGCGCGAGATTGGTGGCCTCGGACACGAAGACGACGTACCGACGGTCGGCGCTCAGAGCCGCCGAGTAGCTCGCGCCGTCGGACGGTCTCTCACCGATACCCCGACTGACAAGGGTCGTCAGGCCGCGACCGACGTCCCGCAGGTACACATCGGTGACGTCGTTCGTGTCTTCCGGAGCGAGCCGAGCCGTCGAGGCAAATGCGATCAGTTCGCCGTCACGGCTCACGCTCGGGGAGTGACTGGCGCCGATCGGCGGCTGCACGCCCCGGCTATCCACGCTGATGCGGATGATCGTCGAGTCGTCGAGGCGCCAGAGGTAAATGTCAGACTGCCCGCCGTTCGCGTCTGGTGCCGTCGCCAGGTTTGTCGCGTGGGACATGAACACGATTGTGAGACCGTTCTCACTCACGACCGGTTCGCCGCTGTCCCCGTTTGGCGGCTCGCCGCGCGGGCTTTGGGGTGTACGCAAGACGCCGTTCTGGCGATTTCGCACGACGACATGCCGCCCCGTCACGGGCTGATTGCCGAATGGCGTGTAAATAGTCTCAAACGTGATGACTCGTCCGTCCGGGCTGAGACTGGGGGCCCGGCTGTCCACACCCAGCGGTGTGCGGTCAGGGCTGATGCTTTCCTGCGTGATCATCCCGGTTGATCGGTCGAGCACGTACACCTGGCAGCAGTATCCTTGCGATGACTCGGGATTCCCCGAGACGAAGGCAATCAGTCGTCCGTCGCGGCTGAGCGCCGCCGGCCTTATTGTGCCAATCCCGTCGAGACGGATTCGCTGAGTCGCGACATGACGGGCGCCGCGAGCCGCGAGCTGGTCAGCCATCATCGCACCGCCAACGAGTGCAACGAGTCCCATTGCGACGCAGACAGTAAGCAGTGACGAGAGGCGACGGGCAGCCCCCTTTGTCCGTATCACGGTCTCATCGCCTCACGAGCGACCAATTGCCCCACTGACCGCGCGCGTGCCGTCTCGTATCCCCACTCCCCATCCGCGACACCGTCGAGCCCGTGACGTGCCAGCCAAGCGAGATCCGTGCCTTCAACCTGCTCCAGCACGTGCTCCAGTTCGTGGGCGATGAGCTCGACATACAACGCGGGTTCGCGCAGTTCGATCTGCACCGCCACGTTAATGCGAGCGTGGTCGCGCTCCACACGCGATCGCGCTCGCCCGTATCGCACTCCAATTTCGAGCTCGATTCGGACAGTGACCTCCCGGTGCTCAGCGAGACGCGCGCACTGCCGGCGGAACGTGGGAGACCGGCGGTACATCGATGTCACAAGCGGTCGGACGACCTCGGGCACCATGAGATTGGTGGGTATCGGCCATTCGCGCGATGGAGCGGACACTCCCCTTGACGATAGACGGAGCGCCTCCGTGTGAGGGTCGCGGTCGAAGGGCTGGGCAGCCGCTGCTCCCGACGTTATCGCGCCCAGTAGTAGAATCTCCGCAGCCCGACGCCACACGATCGCCAGGACCGCCGTGTTCCATCCAGCTCGCATTTCCTGCCTCCCACCGTGTTCCGGTCAGGAGAAGGATGCCTGTTGCATCCGTGGAAGTCCTTGGACCAACCTGAGATTTTGCTGTGATGACCGGCGATGCCGGCGAACCCAGGCGAGACCGAACCGCTGGCGAGGGCTCATCACGTAACGCGCGAACGACCGTGGAAAAGTCTCATCGCGCACCTTGCGGGCCTCTGTGTCCACAGAACGGGAAAAAATTAACGGATGCGCTCAGGGGGCCCCCGCCGAGGTCGCCGGATTTGTGCCGGGGATGGAATTACTAATGAGGTATTGCGAAGAGAAGGCTGGCTGGGGTGGAGGATGACACAGGACTCACTTGGCAACGTGACCCAGTTGTTGAATCACTTCAGGCATGGCGACAGCGGCGCACTCGCGACGCTGGTGCCGCTGGTAGAGAAGGAATTACGACGGCTGGCCGGTGGGTATCTCAGGCGAGAACGGCCGAATCATACGCTCCAGGCCACGGCGCTGGTCAACGAGGCGTACATCCGACTCGCGGACCAACGCCATACCGATTGGAAAAACCGCGCACAATTCTTC
This sequence comes from uncultured Acidobacteriota bacterium, assembly GCA_963755695.1. Classification (GTDB taxonomy): domain Bacteria; phylum Acidobacteriota; class Vicinamibacteria; order Vicinamibacterales; family 2-12-FULL-66-21; genus QHWT01. Next base: position 195,250 of record CAVWLB010000009.1, read on the forward strand.
GGTATCGCGGCCTCGCTGATGCGGCGGATTCTCGTCGACTACGCCCGCAAACGCGAGTATGCCAAACGGGGCGGTGGCACACAGCAGGTTCCGATGGACGAGGCTCTTCTGCCCGCGCCCGAACGAGGAAGCGAGCTGATAGCTCTGGACGAGGCACTGCAGAGATTGGCGGCTCACGATGCGCGCATGCACCGGGTGGTGGAGCTGCGGTATTTCGCCGGCGCAAGCGTGGAGGAAACAGCCGAAGTCCTGGGCGTCTCGCCGATTACGGTCAAGCGCGATTGGCAAGTGGCCAAGGCTTGGCTCCACCGCGAAATGAGTCGCACGTCGTAAATGAAGCACGTGCGATCCTCGCGCTCGACAGCTTCGTGCCTGCGAGGGCAGGATATTTTTGGGATTGTTTCGCGCGTCAACAGCCGGATTATTGGGCTTAACCACACTGAGACATTGCCGATCCGGTCGGCGCCGAAGGCCGGCGGCGTGAACCTCCCGAACCACGACGAGTGGTTGCAAGTTCCGTCGGCACATTGATCCTGGAGGCGTCACTCGAGTGGACCGACAAACGATACTTCTTACAGAGTCTTCTGCCAGCGATTCCAGTCGTTCCGCAGCCGTACCAGGAGCGCTTCATAAGCCGGGTAGCCCTTCAAAGGTGCGAGGCTCTGGTCCGTTGAGAACCGAGGATATGATGGATAGCCCTCGTCAGCCGCCTTCGTTAGCCAGCGCACCGCGTCAGCCTTCCTGCCGAGCAGTCCGAGAGTGGCCCCGATGTGAAACTGCGCATGATGTATGTGGGAGAGCGCAGTTGGATTCTCAGCTGCCGGGCTAACCATAGCGAGGACCTGTTCGGCCTGCTTCGGCTGATCGAGTCTGGCGTAGACGAGTCCCAGCAACGCCAGGGAGCCGATGTCGTATTCGGCGTCGCCGGGCAGCGTGGCCTTCGAACGCGAGAGGAACTGGAGCGCGTCCTGGAGTCGTCCCAAGGCGATCAGCGCATCGCCGCGAACATAGGGGCCTAAATTCCCGTTGCGATCCACGTCGAGTCGCATCTGCTCCAGGCGGCCCGCATCGATGAGGGCGCGAAAAATTCGATCACTGGATAACCGAGAGGGATCGAGCCGTTGTACCTGCTCGCCGGCAGCTATGACTTTGTCTGTCAGCCCGATGTGATAGTAAACCTTCTCCAGTTCCAGATAGGCGTCGGCCAGATTGGCATTCAACGCGAGGGCCCGACGGAGGTCTGCGATGGCGGCCTCATGGGGAAAGCGGTTTCGCGCGGTCCATGTGAGCTGGGCGCGCGCCAGATACGCCTCGGGAAGGTTGGGATCAATCGCCAGCGCCCGCTGAATCTCCAGGAACGCCTTTTCGTCAAAGTGGCGGACGGTGGAGTCATAGAAAAAGAGTTGTGTGTAGGCGCTGGCCAATGCCGCCCGGGCTAGCGCGAACTCGGGATCAAGGGCCACCGCGCGCTCGAACGCCTCGACCGCAGATCGACACGTGTTGGCCCAGGATTGAGCGTTTGAACTGATCGAACGTCCCTTGAGGTGCCAAAGACCACGCAAATACGCGTCGTACGCTTCGGGACTTCTCGTCGCCGGCAACGACTTCGCCAGTGGTACAACGCCGACCAGCTTTGACAGCGTGCCGGCAATATTCTCGGAGATCTCGTTCTGAACCGATATTACGTCCGCCACCTGCCTGCTGAAGTGCTCGCTCCAGAGTGTCGTGCCATCGCTTGTGCTGACCAGACCTGCATTGACTCTTATATGCCCATTCTGTCGCTGCACCGAACCTGTGACGACGAGCCCGACCCCGAGCTTGCGCGCTATCTCACGCAATGTGGGCCTGTCACGGTACGCGAACGCCGTGTTCGAGGCAATCACCCGCAAGCCTTGCATCTTTCCAAGTTCTGTTGTGAGTGCTTCCGTAAGACCGTCGGCAAAATACTCGCCGCTGTCACCGATTGCGCTGAACGGCAGTACCGCGACTGATGGTATGGTGCCGGACGCAACGGGCCGTCGAAACATTGCCCACCATCCGACACCCAGAATCGACAGCAGCGCGCATGTGATGACGGCGATCGTGATGCGGTGTCTTTCGATCTGCGCGATTACACGCCACGGAGCGGAGTGGGGGAGCGACGTCCTCGCGTGGACCTTCAGCTCGAGTGGTCCGGCGAGCTGCCGTGTCGAAGCCTGAGCATGCCCATCGATCGACCGTCTCTGAACGGTTACGAGCTCCTGATAAAGATCGCGCGTTGAGTGGTACCGTCCGTCAGCGTGCTTTGCCAGGCATCGCTCGAGGACGCCCCGAAGTGCCGGCGGCATGTGTGGACACGCTCTGGCCAACGGCTCCGCTGGAGCCGTGATCACCGCTGCTGCAGTCTCGATCGCTGATGTTCTCTGAAACGGTGAGTGGCCGGTCGCCAGCTCGTACAAGAGTACTCCGAAGGAGAACTGGTCGGATTGAAACGTGACACGCTCTCCGCGCGCCTGCTCCGGCGACATGTATCTCGGAGTGCCCATAATGATGCCAACGGCAGTTTCTGTGTCTCCTGCCCTGACGTTCTCGTCCGGCATTATGAGCTTGGCGAGTCCGAAGTCGAGCACCTTCACATAACCGTCGGGCCGCACCATCACGTTTTCCGGCTTGATGTCGCGGTGCAGCACGCCCCGCTCGTGAGCCGCTGCCAGGGCGCTCGCAATTTGGACCGCCACATCAACGAGCTCGGGGATCGGCAGCGCGCCGTGATCCAGTCGCTCGCGCAGGGTCTGTCCTTCCACGTACTCCGTCACCATGAACGGCAGGTCACCGTCCTCACCGAAATCGTGGACAACTACGATGTGGGGATGATTGAGTGACGAGGCGGCCCGCGCCTCCAGACGCGAACGCCGCAACCGTTCAGCGTCCACTGCAATATGGCGTGGGAGCAATTTGAGGGCAACTGGCCGATCGAGCTTGAGGTCGTGGGCTTTGTACACCTCACCCATCCCGCCGGCGCCAAGTCGGGCGTCAATCCGGTAGCTCGCGACGATGCGCCCCACGAGATCGTCGGCTGGCAGGTCGGTTCCCGTTTGCTCATCGCACCCCTGCTCCACGAGCGCGGCGGCCTCAATCAATGGTTGTTCGAGGAATTGACTGGCGTGCTCATGGGAAGCCAGCAGGGATTCAACGTCGCGGCGCAACTCCTCGTCGCCGGTGCATGCCTGCGCCAGAAACTTCCCGCGTTCTCCCGGGTCTAGATCGAGCGCGCGCAAAAACAAGCTGTTGACTTGGTGCCACTGGTCAGCCATCAGAAGGGCTTCCTAATTCGAGAGCCGGTCGATTGGGCGACGGCTCATCAACGCGGTGTAGACGTCCGAAGTCTACGGAAGACTCTCACTCTGTGTGTGGCGGATCAAGGGGGCAGGTCAGCGCGTTCGAGCCGCGCCTCCATAGGCGCGTAGGCTCAGGTTGTTCATCCTTTGCGGGTAATAGCGGGCAAGGCGCGACGGCATTGCTGGCATTTAGGGCAACCTGGCACTGTGGAAGGGTAAGTTAAGTCCTAAAGGACGCGGAAGAGTTCGAATCCCACTCTCTCCGCCAGTTCTCTAACCGACCAAAGCCGCGCCTCGTTCCCGTCATTTTCGCGGTTCTGATCTTGGACCGGGGTCCTGGAAACCCTGTCCATCACGTCGGATGAACGGCCAAACTTCTGAATCCGTGTGATTTGCGCCGAGTGATCTGGTTCGAATCCCACACAGTGTTTCGTTCGGTGGGCGTCCTGCGGTCGCGGCGATTCCACAAAGTCGACGCTCGTCCAGGTTGCCGGCAACAATGAGGTCGACTGTCGTGGGATGTATGAAAATTCTCGGATGGCTGCGACCGAACCGCTGAACGCGGGCAGGTTGCCGGCAGCCTGAGGGACCACGCGGGCGGAGCCTCTCGGGCGTCTTCAGGCGTTGTGGGAGTGGTGGCGGCAGGAACGGCGTGCGCGGCAGCTCTGGGGAAAGGAGCTGGGACCGTTCGCGTGATGGTTCGCATCAGACCCGTTCGACGACGGGTGGACAGATGCGGCCGGCAATCTGAATTTCAGTGCGGGAGCTCGTAGGTGACTTTTAATGGCCACTGATACACTCCTGCAGCCGCCAGGAGGAGCGCGAGCATGCCTGCAGCCGCCACTTTGTTCTTCCGCTCGCCTTTCCGGACGAAACGGTTTCGTGAAGCGGTCGCATCGTGCATGGGTGGGACACTCCGATTCCCCTCGCCGGGGATGTCTATATTCGCTGCAGAGGCTGGTGCGCTCAGGTGAACGACGCTGGATCTTACTCGCTGCGGATCGCGTCGAGAGGCGCGATATGCGCCGCACGGCGGGCCGGTAACGCGCAGGCCAGCAACGCGATCGCGGCAATCACCAGCGGCACGGCGGTCAGCGTCAGGGCATCGGACGCTTCGACGCCCCAGAGCAAGCTCCCGATCAGTGGACCGAGCAGAAGGGCACCGGCCAGGCCGACCGCGGCGCCAGCGCCAGCCAGCGCCAGCCCACGCAGCAGGACGCGCGCGAACACGGCTCGAGGGGTCGCACCGAGCGCCAGCCTGACGCCCATTTCATGGCGTCGCTGCGATACGACGTAGTTCATGACGCCGTAAACGCCGACGCCGGCGAGCAGCACCGCGGCAGACGCAAACACGGCGAGCAGGAGCGCACCGAACCGCTGCGGCGCGATCGACTCGGCCGCGAGCGATTCCAGCGTCGCGATGCCTGCTACCGCGACGTCGGCATCCAGTTTCCTGACCTCTTCGCGCAGCGTGGCGGCCAGCGACGCCGGACGTCCCTTCGCTCTCACCGACACGATCATCAATCCCCAGGGGTTCTGGCGGTGCGGCACGTAGACGAGCGACGTTTCGCTCGACGCCAGTCCCGTATAGCGGACGTCGCTGACCACGCCGACGATTTCGCGCAGCACGTTTTCGTCACGCCACGATCGTATCCTGCGTCCGATCGGGTCTTCAGTGCCAAACACCTTCCGCGCCATCGTCTCGTTGATGATCATCACCGGTCGCGATTCCGCGGTGTCGGTGCGCTCGAACGCGCGCCCGCGGACCACCCGGATGCCCGTCGTGCGGAAATACTCCGGCGACACCACGTTCCACAAGGCGTCGTAGTCCTGGCTTGCCGGTGGCTCCGGTTGCCCCTCGAGCAGGAATGCGCGCCCCAGTCCGAAGCCACCGCCGCCGGCGGGCACATACGAGGACACGGCCGCCATCTCGACGCCGGGCGCCGACGCGAGCCCATCGATCAGGCGTTCAAACCACTGAGCCGCTACCGGTCGTGGATAGCGCGCGTTAGGCAGCGCGAGACGCCCGACGAGCAGCCGATCGACGTCCACACCCGGATCGACATGCGTCAGGTGAATGAAGCTGCGCAGCATGAGCCCGGCCCCCACGAGCAGCACGATCGCGAGCGCGATCTGCGCCACGACCAGCACATCCCGCAGCCGGCTCGTGCGACGTCCAACGCCGCGGCCGCGGCCCCCCTCGCGCAGCGCGTCCGCCGGACGAAAGGCCGACGCCGCGAGCGCCGGGAGCAACCCGAAGAGTACGGCGGTGGCGCCGGTGATCGAGGCGGCGGCAACCGCCGCAGTGCCGTCGATTCGCAGCGTCTGCAGCATCGGCAGACTCATGGTGGCCGCCGCCTTGAGCCCCTCCACGAGCCAGCGCGCAAGCAGTAGGCCGGCGATTCCACCGGCGACCGCCAACACGAGGCTTTCGGTCAGCATCTGTCGCACGAGCCGGCGGCGGCTTGCACCGAGAGCCGAGCGGAGCGCCATTTCGCGCGGCCGGTCGGCTCCTCGCGCGAGCAGCAGGTTCGCGAGATTGACGCAAGCGATGAGCAGCACGAGACCGGCGCCGCCGAGCAGCACGAACATGCCGAGGCGGATCTGCGGGTCGACCACATATTCGCGCAGGGGGATGAGATCGCTCTTCCATCCCTTTCGGCTCTCCGGATGCTCCCGGGCCACCCGCTCGCCGATCGTCGCGATGCGTGCCCGCGCCTGGGCGAACGGCACATCCGGCCGCACGCGCGCGATCGACAGGTACACCATGTCGTCGCGCCGCGTCCTGGTGTCCTCGTCGAGCACCGCCGGCCGTAACGGCAGCCAGACATCGCGCTTCTCGGGCCACAGCCGCGCGGCCGGCGCCACACCCACGATGGTGACCACCGTCCCGGCGATGCGCAGCGGTTTACCGATGGTGGCGGGATCGGCGCCGAAGCGCCGCGTCCAGAGCGCATCGGAGATCACCACCACATTCGCAGACTTGGCGTCGTGATCGGCGTTCGTCAGCAGACGTCCGGCCAGCGGCTGCACTCGCATCAGCGGGAAATACTCTTCGGTGACCTCCATGGCCGATACGCGCTCCGGCGCCTCGCGACCGGCGATATCCACCTCGAACGCTTCAAACACTGCGACCTGTTCGAAGACGTCGCGCTGCTCGCGCCAGTCGGCATAGTCGGCGTAGGGAACGCTGCCGCGACGGATCTCGCGCTCGGGGTTCTCGTTGACCGGGACCGCCAACCGCGCACTCTCGGCGATCGGCAGGGGGCGATAGAGCACCGTGTAGACAGCACTGAAGATCGCGACGGTGCCGCCGATGCCGAGCGTCAGCGTCAACACCGAGACAAGGGCGAACGCCGGACTTCGGCGGAGGATCCGCGCGGCATAGCGGACGTCCTGCCACACAGTCGCCAACCTCCAGCCCCGCGACGCCACACCCGGAGGCTCGACGACCGGAGCTCTGGTGACCGCGCGCGCGAGCTCCTCGCGCATGCGCCGGTCGTCACGGAGTTCGTCGAGCGCCGTCCGCCTCGCATTGTCGTCGCTCTCTCCCATGGCGCGCAGTTCATCGTAGCGATCGTCGAGATGCTGCTCGAGTTCCTGCGCGATCTCCGCTTCGCGGCCGGGATCGAGATTCGCGTCGGACAATCGCCGCCGGATGTCGTCCTGCCAGCGTGACACGTCAGGCCTCGCCGGTTCCGGCGATCCGGTCGATCGCCGCGGCAAACGCGCGCCAGGTGGTCCGCTGCTCGTCGAGGATCCGGCGGCCGGATGGCGTCAGCGCGTAGAACCGGCGACGCCGCTGACCGGCGCGCTCGACCCAGCGGCCCTGTATCCAGCCGCGTTTCTCGAGCCGGTAGAGCAGTGGATAGAGGGCCGCGGCGCTGAAAGTGATGGCGCCGCCAGAGCGCTGCTCGATCAACTTGCCGATCTCATAGCCATGTCGCGCTCGCGTTTCGACCAGCGACAGGATTAGGAGTTCGGCGCTTCCCTTCTTGAGTTCGCGCGCGTGGGTGTGGCTGAGGCCGAGCAGGCGTTTCACTGGACAGTCCGATCCATATAGCGCATAGCAATAGGTCGCATAGAGATACCATCGCTGAGGGACGCCGTCAAGCGCGGGCGCGAGACTGGGGGTTGAACGTCGGATTATGCCGGCGAAGGCTGCGCGCGTCTCTCAACGCACGGCTTCACCAGGACGGCGAACGGCGACTGCCCGATGAATCGCCGGCCGCGCAAGGCCGGGCGCTGGTGCTGAACTGGCACGAAGAGTCGAAAGGCGAAGGTGCCCGTGCCTCGGCGCTGAACCTGTGACCGCTTCGGAGCACAAGAGAGGCTGTAAGGCATAGCCGTGCGTGAGCGCTATGCGGCACGAACCAACCAGGTTGCGGAAATCGTCCCAGACACCCCGCCAATTCTCGTTGAGCCGAAGAAATTGCCCGTTTCCCGCCATGATTGCGGTTCCGACTTCGTAGCGCGTCTCGGGAAGCCTCGCCAGCTCACTCTAACGACCAACCGATCCACGCGCTCCTTGGTGGGGCCTGCTCCGGGTGAGCTGTTCGAATCCAGACCGTGTTTCCGTCCGTCGCGCAGACGCTGGGTGCGAACTGCGTGCGGTCAGCCTGCTCGAAATTCGCGCACAACTCTCGATTGCCTGAAGCGAGCCTGCAGTGGGCCTTCCCTGATCGACGCAGCGAGATCCGTAAGCACCCGTTGGGTCGCCGCACGCCACTGTTCGGCTTCCTCGGATTGGTGCAGCGTCGCATGGGCGACGGAAAGTGCAGCTGAGATCTTCCACTGAACCGACGGACACTGGTGTCGCTGCAAGGTGGACAGCCCTGCCTCATAGTGCGCAACGGCTTCTCGTGGCCGGTCCTCCATCGCCGCAACGTCGCCGAGCAGCTTGCGCGCCCAGGCGATGTGCTTCCGTCGCCGTGTGGTCTTGGCGAGGTCGAGAGATGCCGTCGCACATCTACCGGCTTCGGCGGGATTGCCCTTTGCCAGCCAGGTACTCGGCCCGTGCGGAATGGAAACGAATCGTGTACACCCAGCGGAACCACTCATCTTCAGCCAGCAACGTTCCGGCCGCTGAAAGATGCTCGTCTGCCCTGTCGGGTTCCCCGAGTCCGAGATAGTTGAGTGCGAGATTGATCCGCGAGTTCACGTCCCCTTCGGGAAAATTCATTTCTCGCGCAATGATGCTGCCTTCCTCGTTCAGGCGGACCGCCTCCTCGACGTCGAACATCTCGCTGTGCAACCAGGCGAGCGTGTTGGGCAGCCGCGGCAGCCAGTAGCGCTCGTGATTGATCTCGCTCAGTTGCATACCTTCGCGCAGATCGGCCAGAGAATCGGAAAGACGCCCAAAGTTACCGAGGCCAAGCCCGCGGATGAACAGCAGGCAGACGATGTGGAAGTTCGAACCTCGATCACGGGCCTCTGCGAGCGCCCATTCACAGGGCCCCAGGGCATCCTCGGTACTCCAGACGCCAGCCGTGCAGGGCCGCGCCGTACCCAACCCCTTCAATCACATGCAGCGGAACCGGCGACCGAAAGCGGGTCTGCAAGACCGGAAGAGCCGGCGTACTCCACGTCTCCGCGGCGTCGAGGGCACCCATGCACATGCGCTCCATCGCCAGCACGATTTGCGATGATGCGACGGCGGTGTCGCTCGTGGCAGCACGCGCCAGTTCGAGTGCCTTTACCCCGAGCGCACGCGTCTCGCTGGTCCGCTTCAAATTGAACAGCGCGAGCGCCGCGCCGCAGATCGCATCAACCTGGGTTTCGATGAGTCCGGCATTGGAGGCCACCGTTTCCGCCAGGCCGAAGTCTGCAACCGCCTCCTCGAACTCGCTGACGTTGAGATGAAGTTCGGCCTGGAGCATCGCCGCCTGCAGAACCAGCGGATTCCGGAGCGGCGCTTCCAGGCGGTCCGCATTGGCGATGGCGCGTTTGCACAGGTCGCTCGCTTCATGGTTGGCGTACACCTTGGCCGCATTCCTGGCGGCCTGGAGAAACCAGTGGGCGGCTCGCTCGAATTCTCTTGCGGACGCGTAATGAATGGCCAGGTCCGCCGCAACCTTCGACGGATCGTCTTGGTTGAGGTCGGCGAGGCCATCGGCAATCTGCCGGCTCCATTCCGCCCGTCGTGCCGGCGTCACTGCCGCGTAGCAGGCCTCCTGGTAGAGCACATGGACGAATGCGTAGCGTTGACTCGGAAGGGCATCTCCGGGATCGCCTTCCCCGAGGAGCGTAATGAGCGAGTGGACCGACTCGAGTCGTGTGAGGCGCTGCTCGACGTCGGATACTCGCCATCCGACGGCGATCGCCGCAAGTCGGGAATCGAACTCCATGCCCTGAAGCGACGCTGCCATCATCAGAAGCCTGTCATCCGCCTCGAGCTGATCGAAGTTGCGCTCGATGACGCTCTGTATGGAAACGGGCAGTGAGCTCCGAACCTGGTCGAGGGACCATGCGATGCGCCACTGGCCGTCGTGCCGGCGCACAGCGCCGCGCTGTATCAGGTCGCGAGCGATCTCACTCAGGAAAAAGGGATTCCCGTTGCTGCGAGCCTGGACGACCGCCGCAAGCTCCTTCGGAAAGCGGTTGTCCGGGAACGCCACATCCAGATAGTGCGCCGTCTCCTCTCGAGTGAGCCGCCGCAGGGGCAGCTCTACGAGAAGCCGGCGTTTGACGAGTTCATGTCGAACCGACATGAACGGGTGTGCTGACAGCGACATTTCCGTCTGCCGGTATGCACACGCGAGAAGAACTCGCTTCAGGTTGGGCCTGCTCAGGAGATACGCCAGGACCTCCACAGTGGATGCGTCCGCCCAGTGGAGATCGTCGATCGCGATGACGAGGGGGAACACGGCGGTCACATGGGCGACGAAGCTGGAAAGTTCGCGCTTCACCCGCTCGGGTGACGCTGCCCCGGCCTGCTTCAACACCGATGCGAATGCGGGATCCGCAGTGCACCACAGCGGAGCGATCTGCACGTACCAGGTTGGCGCCGTGAGTTTCAACAATCGCGTGATGACCGCGTTCTCGCCTGCGCGTGTGAGGCCGTCCAGACTGTCGAGCAGTGGAAGAAACGCTTCAGCGCCGGCGAGACGCTGCGAGCAGGCGGAAAACGCAACCAATTGTCCCGGCGCGTTCTCGATGCCTGAAATGAAGTGCTCGAGCAGAGTCGTCTTGCCGGCGCCTGGCTCACCCGTCAGACACACGATGCGGACACCGCCCGCACGAACCGCCTCGAGGCTTTCCAGCAGTATCCGATGTTCCTCGTCTCGAGGCAGAAATGGCCCGAGAAGCGGCCGCGAGATGCGAGGCAGCGTGAAAGATGGGCTCGCGAGCTCACCCTGCAGGGATGCGATCTCCGACGAGAGCGAGGTGTCGCTGGTGCCGTGTCGATCCCGATCTGATCGCCAGTGGTCGATTTCGTCGCTGTAGGCGTAGACCGTGTCCTGACGCGCATGCGCGTGACGGTGAACTGGGAGGAGCTCGTCCTTCTCCCAGCGCTGAACGGTCCGGACCGACGTCTTCAGGTAGCTGGCGATCTCCTTCCAGGACTCGAATCTCGTACGCGTAGACGCATCCATGAGGTGAATCCTAACGTCGTGGTGCAGTGAACCAGATCATCGCCGTCCCTTCAATCACCGGCTCCGCTCAGGCGAACGACAATGCGCGACAGAGTGCGACAGGCGCAGTTTGCGCCTTGCTCCTGGCGGTCCGCCACGGCACTTTGTAGTCCTCGGCGGCGGCGTCGAGTACAGAACAGGAGGACTCGCATGGTGACGGAAAAGTCCAAGCTGCCGGTCGTCTTGGAGGTTCCAGGCGTGACCATTCAGTCAACGGACTGGAACGGCATGGCGGCTCTTTACGTGCGTCTCACTGCCGGGGCGGATTTTACGCCCGTTCTCAAAGGACTGGCCGACGATCTGTGCAGTTGTCCGCACTGGGGGTACGTCACGAAGGGCGCCATCTACCTGAAGTACAAGGACGGCAGCGAGGAGATCGCACGGGCCGGCGACCTGTGGCACACCCCGCCCGGGCATACGGCGTGGTGCATCGAGGACAGCGAATTCATCGAGTTCAGCCCGCAACACGAGCTCGCGACACTGCTGGATCACGTTCGTAAGCAGGTTCAGGCGTTGCGGTGATGCAGCCTCGAAGTATGGCCTGAACGTGCGCTCGACGACCACCGATCGAGGTACTGAAGGGTTGAAGTGACGTTGGTCAAGATCACTGCGGCGAGTGAGCCCGTTCGAATCCCGGAGAGTGTTTCCGTGCCCAAGGCAGCGAGAGACCTGGGCGATAAGGCGCGACTTCACGGTCAGTGAGATTTGCTGCCGGTACGCGCATCCTCTTCGGGCGGCTTCAGCGATCGAAATGCGCAGAACAACGACAGGTCGTAGGCGATCTTCAGTACGCCCGCGATGTAGAACGGGACGTCCACCAGCGAGGGACGTGCGAACAGCAGGCCCGCGAAGAGAGGGCTCAGAGCCGCGCCGGTGGTGCGCGCCACGCCGGTAATACCGGAGGCGGCAGCGCGCTCATTCGGCACCACCACGGCCATGGTGTACGACTGCCTGGTTGGAACGTCCATCTGGCTGATGCTGAACCGCAGGAGCAACATCAGCGTGGCCAGCGGCAGTGTGGGCATCAAGGGTATCAGCATCAACAGCACGTTCGACGGCAGATGCGTGACGACCATCGTGTTGACGAGACCGATGCGGTTGGCCAGGCGGGAAGCGACCAGCGCTGACAATCCGGCGAAGACGTTCGCCGCGAAGAACAGAACGCCCAGCGTCTTCGGGTCCACGCCGAACCGGAGGTAGAACCAGTAGGCTGCGAAGCTCTGGACGACGAACCCTCCGCCAAACGAATCCAGCGCGAAGAGACCGGCGAGTCGGAGCACCACCCCTTGCGAGTCGTGCAACCCGGAGAGGCGGGCGAGCGGCGACCGTGGCGCAGCTTGCGCCGACTGCGGTGCTTCGACAGCCTCAGACGCCCTCAGGAACAACGCGCAGAGCGCCACGCCGATGCACGCATAGACCACGACGACGGCGCGATAGCTATTGACGGGCGTCCACCTGTGCTGAAGGGTATCGGTCAGCAGTCCTGCGGCGAGCGCGCCCAGCGCGGTCGCGATCGATCCCGCGAGCGTGTACCACGCAAACACGTCCGTTCGCGCCCGCGTCGGAACGACTTGCGACAGCGCCGCCTGTTCGATCGGCAGAAACGGCCCGACCTCGTGGCCGCTGGGACTGATTACGCCGATCGTGCCGGCCAGCACGAGCAGCCAGAACCGATCCGTGAAGGCGAACGCAACACCTGCGGCCGCCATCAACGAAGCGCCGACGATGAGCATCCGGCGGCGCCCGAAGCGGTCGGCCCGAGTGGTGAGGTAGAGCGACACCAGCGTGTCGCCCAGCAAGGTTGCCGTGAGCAGCAGGCCCGTCGCCGATTCCGTGAGGCCGAGGCCGACCAGGTACAGCACCAGGATGACCGACAGTGCGCCGTAGGCGAATAGGCGAACGAACCGCGTCGCAAACAGCAGGCGGCCGTCCACGGTGAGCGACCGGAGCGCGTCGAACACGTCCCTCTGTTCCGCCTTCTGAGTCGCTCGAGCGGATTATCGCGACGCCGTCGCGGTGCCGTGTTTTCCGAGTTCGTTGACCGCTGCCTTGAATCCCATCGCGAGCTTGTCGGCTGGGCCCGTACCCCAATAGTGGAGGAAGATGATCATCGGACGATCGGCCGTCATGTGGTGATGAATGGCGACGACGTCCAAGCCGTTCTTGCGAAGCGCCTGCAATACCGGTGTCACTTCGCTTTCGAGCATCGCCACATCGCCTGCGACTGCCGCCTTTTCGTCCGTGCCCGTGAAAGCCGCCCACGTGTTCAGCCCCATGCGAGCGTTGATCGTCGCGCCCATCTCCACGATCTTCAGGTCACCGCGCCCGAGCGTGAACTTATAGACCGCTCCGTTCTGTTCGCCCTGAGTACCGACGATCTCAACGAGCTTGGCCGTGTTCAGTGCGTTCTGCGGTGCGGCCGCAGGCGCCGATGACGACGCCGGAGTTCCGGTCGATTTGCCGATGAGGGCGAGCGCCGGCTTCAGTTTCTGTGCGAGCTCCGCCGCAGTGCCGTGCGCGTGAACGTGCATGTAGTACATGCGTGGCTCATCCCCGAAAAAATGATTGTGCAGAGCGGTCACGTCGAAACCGTTATCGAGCAGGGCTGACATCACCGGATTCACCTCGTCCTGGAGGAGGACGAGATCTCCCATGAGCACCTGGTGGCCGCCGTCGCCCTTCGTCATGGCGACCCAGCCGCCAAAGCCAAACGGTGTGGGAGTGGGCACTCCCGCAACGGTCACTTTGACGTCGTTGCGCGGGATGTTGACTTTCAAGACGTTGTCTTTGAAGTCCCCCTGCTTCCCCAGCGTGGAGAGCACTTGCTGATACTCAGGCGGCATCTCCTGTGCCCACGACGCGTACGACACGGTTCCCAGCGCAACCGCGAAGATGCCTGTACGAACACCGATCCTGTTGAACATCGATCTATCTCCCTTGAGAGCCACACCATCCACCATTCTGTACCAGCGACGCGACTGCATCGAAACTGATACAGAAGTCAGGACTGCTTCGGCAAGCGCCGAACGGCTGACGTACGCCCCCGAGTCCCTCTCCTCTTAGCTCGGATTGGCTTCTCGGACGAGCTGAGCGATTGAAAAAGGGCCTCGAAGGTTTCCATGCCGGCCCGCAGCAGTGCATCGTCGTCGGACTGCCCACGGTTCGCTCGCGGCTCCGGCAGCGCCAGTACCGCCCGTGGAACCTGCTCAAGCGTTGCGCCAAATCCACGTTCGTGGGGCTTCGTCAACACGCATCGTGGCCAGATCAACGGGTCGAGAAACTGTCCCGCGCGGCGATTCCACCTCACACGATCGTCCGAAGTGTGGGACACAAATGAGCCTCAGACTTTACGGCGATCCCTGCACAAGGCGCCCAAAGCGCGGCTCGCCCGAGGAACAGGAATTGCAGCCGAGTCCGTCAGGCCCCCGGATTGACGCTGCCCCGAGATGAAAACGCTTGTCGTCACGGGTGTCCTGACGCTGATTGCATCCCACGCTTTCGCGCAAACGCCTGATTCGATACCTCCCTCCGCTCGCTCAACCACCGCTGTCGAGACCGACCTGGGCACGCCGACGGGGCAAGAGGTGAGTGCTGCCATTGCCAGCTACACCTATCGCGAGCCTGGTGCCCAAAGCATCTCGATACAGGGCGCCAAGTTCGTGGGCGAGTACACCGGCACGCTGTCGCTCAACAAGCGCCAGCACTGGTTTGCCAACGCCCAACTGCGGGGCACCGTCGGTAATGCCGCCTACGACGGCTGGTGCTCACCGTTCTTGATCACGCCCAGCGGCGCGTCGCCAAATGGCTATGAGCTCGATGTGGGAAACGCGTCACCGTGCAGCGAGACTGGCGACAAGGACTGGTATTTGGAAGCCCGCGCCCTAACCGGTAAGGATTTGATCGGTCAACGATGGGCGTGGTCGCCCTATTCCGGCCTGGGTCTCCGTCATTTGTCGAATGGCACGAGCGGCATCCCCGGATACCGAACGGATGATTATCTTTACCTGCCTGTCGGCATGACGGCACGCCGCAGCGTTGCTTCGCATGGGGCGCTGAGTTTCAACCTGGAATTCGATCGCCTGATCCACGGTTGGCAAAAGACGCGCGATTCGGATTTAGGTGGAGGCGAGGTTCCAGCGACGACGACGGCGCCGGCGTTCACGATCGATGGCTTTAGGGATATCGCGTTCTCTCAGTCTGGAGGATGGGCACTGCGTGCAAGTGCGAAATATCCGGTGACCAGGCGCGTGTCGCTGGAGCCGTACTATGTGCGCTGGAACGTCAGCTCCTCGCCAGTCAATTATGAAACGGCGACGTTCACGGTCAACAGTGTGACCGCCCAGGAGCAACTTGGCGCCTACGAACCCTTCAACGTCACCAACGAGTTCGGCGTGAGACTGGGCGTCCATTTTTGAGGGACCGATGCTCATGTTGAGATGACCCGAACGCGAGCCTCGCAGGAAGGTCCGGGTCACCGTCCGGTGGCTCGGGAAAAAAATGCGCGAAATACACGCGGTTGACCGGTAATATCTCTCGCGGGCTCACCTTCAATGATTCCGAGTCGCCGTGACTTCCTCAAGGCGCTGACGGCCGGTCCGCTAGTACTTGTCCCGCAGCGTCCGGCCGCGGTGACCACTGTCAACGGCGTCGTGTTCGGCGTCGAGACCTTCAGCTTCCACGATCTGCCGCCGGCCGGCGACCCGCAGCTCATTCCGACGATCGTCAAGAACCTGCAGACACTTGGCATCGTCGAGTGCGAGATCATGTCCGGCCACATCGAGCCGTTTGCCAGTGTGATGACCGGCTGGTGGGTGCAGAGTCGCCGTTCGGCGGACTTCGCGCGGCTGCGGGAGGAGGCGCGACAATGGCGGCTCACCGTGCCGATGACGTCACTACCGGGACATCCGGCGGCGATTCGAGGACGCGGGGCTGCGGATTTACCTTTACAACGTCAACTTCAACGAGACCTTCACCGACGCAGAGCGTGATCGGACGTTCGAAGCGGCGCGTGAACTCGGCGCCGAAGGGTTCAGCTCGTCCACGGGTACTCTCGGAGGCGCGGCGGCTCGTGCCGTTCGCGCAGAAGCACAAGATGTTCGTGGCGATGCACAACCACAATAATCTCGCTGATCCCGATCAGTTCGCGACGCCCGCGAGCTTCGAGACCGCGCTGGCCATGTCGCCGCTGTTCTACGTGACACTCGACATCGGGCACTTCACCGCCGGCAACAACGATCCGGTCGCCTTCATTCGTCAGCATCACGGCCGCATCATCAACATCCACGTGCGCGACCGAAAGCGGAACAACGGCCCGAACCGGCCGTTCGGACAGGGAGACACGCCGATTTCCGACGTGCTCCGTCTCATCAGGGACAACCGGTACTCGATTCGCTGCTATCTCGAATACGAGTATGGGTCCTTCCGGCCGTCGTTGGACGAAGTCCAGACCTGTTTCGAGTACCTGCAGGCGCGTGCTCGAGTCATGACAGCACTGACGCGTGTTCGCGCGTACGGGCTTCTGGCGGTCGTTGTGCCGATGCTTACGATTGGACTTCGACTGGATGCGCGGCAGGAACGTGACGCCGGCGGCCTCAAGGCGCCGACCGCGGCGCTCGAGCGAGGCCGTGGGGTCTACGTACTCAACCATTGTCATTTCTGTCACGGCGTGGATCTGACGCAGGCGACGATGGGCGCGGCCAATCTCTCGCAGTCGTCGTTCGTCGGCGCAGACCAGGACGGGAACATGCTCGGCCCGCTCGTCAAAGCCGGTTTGCCGAACCTGCAGACGGCGATGCCGAGCTACGCGGAGCTGACCCCGGAGGAGATCGTCGATCTCGCCCGATACATTCACTTTCTTCGTCAACAGGCGCGCTTCAAAGAGCTCAACCGCCTGGCCGACACGCCAGCCGGTGACCGCACGGCCGGTGAGGCGTACTTCGACGGCGAGGCCAACTGCCGCGCATGTCATTCGGTGACCGGTGACCTGGCGGGCATCGGCCGCAAGTACGATACTGCGACGCTTCGCGCGCGGCTGCTCAGACCAGGTCCCACGAGGCCGAGCGAAGGCGAGGGCCCGACGGCGGGTCAGGCCGCGCACCTCAAGCTGCTCGAAAACTACACGGCGGCCAACGTGCAGGACCTCGTCGCGTATCTCGGCGCGAGTCGGTAATTCAAGAATCTCGAGCTCGCCCTGTTGCCGGTCCTCCCGGTTGAAAGCGTGAGAGTACAGATGCGTTGACCCTGGAGATGTCGATGACCACGATGTTTCAGGATGGACTCACCGAACTGCGACTCGCCACGCGGGCGCTCGCGAAGCGGCCAGGATATGCGTGCGTCGCATCCTTCACACTCGCTCTCGGAATCGGCGCGAGCCTCGCGATCTTCACCGTTGTCAACTCTGTACTGATTCGGCCGTTGCCCTATCCGGATTCCGACCGCATCGTCCAGGTACGGCATCACGCGCCCGGTCTGAACATGCCGGATCTCGAGAGCGCGCCCGGACTCATCCAACGGTACCGCCAAAGCGCGCGCACACTGACACCGATGGCGGCCTACAACAACCGTCGGGTGAACCTGGCGGGGAGCGGAAGTCCCGAGCGGGTGAACGCGGGGGCGGTCACGGCGGAACTGTTCGACGTGCTTGCGACGCGTCCCATCCTGGGCCGGCCGTTCCATGAGGCGGATGCCCGGCAGGGTGCGCCGCTCGTCGCTATTCTCACCTACGACATGTGGCAGACCCGTTTCGGCGCGGATCCCGGTGTCGTCGGCCGCACTGTCCAGCTCGATGGCCGCACGGCCGAAGTCGTCGGAGTGATGCCGCGCGGATTCGAGTTTCCGGCTCGCGACACCCGGCTGCTCGTTCCGCTGCCGCTCGATCCGAAAGACGGGTTCGGCACATTCGGCCTTTCAGGCCTGGCGCGCCTTCGGCCTGGAGTCACCCTCGACGCCGCAAGGAATGAAGTCAACCAGTTGCAGCAGCGAATTCCCGAGTGGTTTCCCGAGCTCACGAAGGAAACGCTGGACGGATTTCGCTGGTCGGTCACCGTCGAGCCGTTGCTCGACCGCGTCGTCCACCGCGTGGCCCCCACGTTGTGGATTCTCCTCGGTACCGTTGCGCTCGTTCTGCTCGTGGCAGGAGCAAACGTCGCCAACCTGTTTCTCGTGCGCGCGGAATCGCGTCAGCGGGAAATCGCGGTGCGGGCGGCGCTCGGCGCGAGCCGCGGCCGGATCGCCGGGACGTTTCTTGCGGAAAGCGTCGTCCTCGCGCTGACCGGCGGATCGATGGGCGTGCTGCTGGCGGCTGCTGGAACCCGCCTGCTCGTGGCGCGCGGCCCCGCGCAGTTGCCCCGCCTGCACGAGGTGAGCATGGACGCGCGCGGGTTCCTGTTTGCTGCCGCCCTGAGCGCGCTGACCGCGCTCGCGCTCGGGATGCTCCCGGCGGTGCGGCTTGCGCGACGGTCTTACGCCACCGCGATTCGCGAACCGGGACGCGGCGTCACGGCCGGGCGGGATCGTCACCGGGTCCGGCAGTTGCTCATCGTGGCGCAAGTCGCCATGGCGCTCGTGCTGCTGGTCGCGTCCGGGTTGATGGTTCGAAGCGCTGCGCGCCTGAACGCGGTCGATCCCGGATTCCGGCCCGACGGACTTCTCGTCGTGGGTGTGAGCCTTGGAGGCGAGCGCAATCGCGCGCGGGCGGTGACGTTCTACCATCAGGTGCTGGACGAAATGGCGCGTGTGCCTGGCGTGACCGCTGTCGGTGGCGCGGGCAGCCTCCCGATTGCGGCAACAAGCCTGAACGGAACGAGCTTCGAGATCCGGTCGCGCCCGCGGCCGGAGAACCAGGTGCCCCCCTCCACGATGTACAACGCGGTGACCGCCGGCTATTTCGAAACGCTCGGCGTCCCGTTTCTCGAGGGGCGCGCGCCGGATCGCGCCGACGCGGACAACGCGCGCGCGGTCGCCTGGGTGAACCAGGCTTTCGCGCGCCAGTTTCTCGGCGGCCGTGCCATCGGCGAGTCGATCCAGCTTCAGAACACGTGGCTCGACATCGTCGGCGTCGTCGGCGACATGCGCACGATGGGACTGCGCGAGCCGGTGCGGCCGATGGTGTACGTGCCGCCAAGCAACGCCGCCGCTGATCTGGACGTTCTCTACGCCGTCATTCGGACCAGCAGCGCCCCGGCCTCACTTGCCCCGTCACTGCGCACGGCGGTCGATCGGGTGAATGCGTCCGTGCCGCTGACCACAGCGCAGACGATGACGGAGATCGTGGCGGCGTCGGTGGTCCAGGCGTCGTTTACGCTGACGTTGCTCGCCATCGCCGCGGGAATCGCGCTCGCGCTCGGCGTCGTTGGACTCTATGGCGCGATCAGTTACATCGTCACCGACCGCACGGCCGAAATCGGGATCCGCGTCGCGCTCGGCGCCAGTCCGGCCGCAGTGCGGGCGATGGTCCTCCGTCAGGGCGTGGGAGTCGCGCTCGCGGGTGTTGCCGTGGGACTCTGGGTCGCGTCGCTGACGACCGGCCTCATGGGCTCGCTGCTGTTTGAGATCTCCCCGCGCGACCCGATTACGTTCGGGACAGTCGCCTGCATGCTCGTCGCCGTGAGCGCCCTCGCAACGCTCCTGCCGGCGCGGCGGGCGGCCGGCATCGACCCGCTGAACGCGCTTCGTAGTCAAGGTTGAGCACTCAGGTGGCGAGCTCTGAACATATCGAATATCAACTACGTATTTGATGATATTCGATATGTCTGTTATTGTTATTCAACAAATGAAGCACAGCAGAATGGCTCAGGCTTTTCCCTCGGCCCTGTCGACGGCCCGGACCATGGTGCGGACGTTAATCGTCCTGAACCTGGTCCTCGGCGTGGGGATATTTGCGCTGTTCGTAGCGAGCCTCGTCGCGAGTGACGCGGTGTTCGCAGCGCTCGGGGTGACCGTCACGAATGCCAGGTTGATCGATGGGATGCGTCTCATCATGGCAATCGGGCTCTGCTCGGTGCCGCTGACGCACATCCTGCTGACCCGCTTGCTCGCGATCGTCGAGACCGTTCGACGCGGCGACCCGTTCGTGGCCGGCAACGCCGCGCGCCTGCAGACGACAGCCTGGGCGCTCCTCGGCCTCGAGCTGCTGCATCTGGCCGTCGGCGCCATCGCCGCCGCGGCCTCTTCCGCATCCCAAACGCTCGATCTGAACTGGAACTTCTCCGTCAGCGGCTGGCTCGCCGTGCTCCTCCTGTTCGTGCTTGCCCGCGTCTTCGATCACGGCACGCGGATGCGCGACGATCTCGAAGGCACGGTCTGATCATGCCCATCGTAGTGAAACTCGACGACATGCTACACGCCCGGCGGATGACGCTCACGGAACTTGCCGAGCGGATCGGCATCACGCTCGCGAATCTCTCGATCCTCAAGACCGGTAAGGCGCGCGCGGTGCGGTTCTCGACGCTCGAAGCGATCTGCGACGTGATGCAGTGCCAACCGGGAGATCTGCTCGAATACGCGCCATCATCGATGGCACAGGAGGCGGCCGATCGCGCGATCGCGCCTTCCGCCGCGCGCCTGCCGCTCAAACGTCCGTTGGACGCCGTCCCGGAAGAGGCTTAGCAACATGACCGACGTATCGCTGTTCCGTTTGTACGCCCTGCGCGCGGTGTACCTCTTCGTCGCAGCCGGCCTCGCGGCGACCGTCTCGCCGCTCCTGATCAACCACTCGCCGCGGTGGCCGCTGATGAACAGTGTGGTCTGCAGCATGCTCACGGCGGTCTCGGTGCTCGCCGCGGTTGGGATTCGCTATCCGCTTCAGATGCTGCCGGTCCTTCTCTTCGAGCTGGCTTGGAAGAGCATCTGGCTGATCGCCGTTGCGCTTCCGCTCTGGTCGGCGAATCAGCTCGATGCGCGGACGTCGGAGACGATGAGAGATTGCCTGTTGGGAGTCATCCTGATCCCGCTCATCCCGTGGCGCTATGTGATTGCTCAGTATTTGACGAGGCCCGGCGACCGCTGGAGGCGGCCTGGCGGAATCCCGTCGTCGGCATTCGGCGACCAGAAGTCTCCCGCTGCGGACCAACCTGCGTCCCCAAGCTCGCTGTCGCCGCAAGCTCACAGTAGCTGACCGCCGTCAATCGGCACACGCCACACACCGTCATGTCCGAACCGGCCAGTCGAGCCGTGCTACCGGTGACTGATCCGCCACGAGAAGTCGTATCGGAAGCCGATGGTGAACACGCTGTCACCCGACGCGCCGGTGGCGGACACGCTGTCGAGATCGATTTTGCTTTCTGTGTAGACCTTGGCCCGCGAGACGACCAGCCACTCGCCGCCGAGGATCAGATAGCTGGTCTTGAAGTCGGGATCGATCAGCGGGTCCCGGCGATCCGGGCTCTGGTGGGTGAAGCCGCCGATGATGCCGATCGGCCCCAGCCCGGCGCGCGCGTACAGCTCGACGCCGTTCGCGTCGAAGGCAACGTTCCTGTTCACGCCCCCGACAGGGACCTGCACCATGTCGCCGTTGGTTTGATGGGAGTACACGAAACCCAGTTCCAGGTAATGCCAGTCGATGCGGGTGCCGACGGCCGTGTAGTCCGCATTGGCGCCCAGGCCTTGCACGAAGTCCCGCGTCGACTGCGGCCAGTTGGTGTGGGTGAAGGCCGCGCCCACTTTCACCCCCGGCAGGATGGTGACCTGGGCCGAACCGCCGGCGCCGTTCGCATCGGCGCCGCGAAACTGCCCCTGCAACCCGACTTCGAAGATCTTGAAGATCTTGTTCCGGTAAGTCACCACCCGGTCGGCACGGCCGGTGCCCGACGCTCCACCGTCAGTGCCCGCCACGTAGGTTGACGTGCCCTGGCCGCCAAACACGTTGAAGCGATCGGTCGTGTAGCTGGTCACATCGTAGTGAACCGAATTCTCCTTTCCGATCGCCACCCGGCCAAGCGGCCCGAAATCAATGCCGACGAAGCCAAGCCGCGCGTTGAACGGCGACGTGGTCTGAGTCGTGACCTCGCCGAATTCCCCGGGCCCGGCTGCGGAGAGGTTGAACTGCGTGGAGCTTTGCACCAGGTTCACGCCCCACTCCGTGCCGACGAACATCTGGATGGCGCCACGGGTCCTGAAATTGATACCGACACGAGTGGCGTTGTCCTGCACCTCGGCGGTGTCGTTGAACGTGGCCAGGTGAGTCCGCCACTGGCCGTACGGCTCGAACGTGCCGATGAACTCCTTGCCTTCGTTCGCCTCGTGCGTGCTGCCTAGCGCAAACTCTCCACTGCAACCATCGAAGACCCAGATGCCCTTGTCGTCGTATCCCCAGGTCTTTCCCAGCAGGCAGCTGGCCGCGCCCGTCGTGCGCAGCAACGCCACTCCCGCGGCCGTATCCGCCGGACAGACCTGGCGTTCACCCGTCTTCGAACTGCACGTGACGACCTGCTGCGGGGACGGAGGCGGCTGGCTGGTCGCCGACACCGTCACCTGCTGCGCCTGTGCGGGGTCGGACGGGATGGCACCGGCCGCTATCAACAGCAGGCCGATGCGAAGAATGCGGCGCGGCGCAAACACACTTCGAACGATGTGGTACATAAGTTCGCCTCCCCGTCCGCCGCGGGCGTGTCTGGGCGCCCCCGCAAAGCGGCGGCGGTTCGCCGCAGAGTGCATACCGCGCGCCGCGAGGGAGGATCGGCGGACGGCCAAATTCGCTAAGGATTTCGCACCAAGCCGCCGGTTTCCCGCCCTGGCCGGACTCACCGCACACCGGAGGAACCCCGAAATGCCGGGCGACTGGCCCGGCCAGGACGTGACTTCGGCGTGATCTTCGAGATCTTGTTCCTGTGGACGCATTCGTCGACACGGACCGCCGCTGGCCGAGCGACGTTTGGGCGCTGCTGCGAAAGAGCCGCCGCGATCCCGAGGCGGGATGGGTCCTGAAGGGCAAGCCGCTTCATCGCGTTTCACGACATTCGCGAGGAACCGTGGAGGCTGTCTGCGATCCAGGGGACCGTTGAGAGCTTTCCGACAACCGACTGTTCGGAGTGGAGGTTCGCTCGCCGCATGGAGCGGCGACGCGCTGGCGGGTGTCGATTCCGTGCGCGGTGCGGGGCGCAGCTTTGCGCCCCCATCCCACTCCCCGCGCGGCGACCGACGTCAGCAGGTCCTGACCCTGACACGGCGGCGGCGTACCGCTCGCCGCATTAATGCCGCCGATCTCCGTCGGATGAATCGTGCAATGGTAGTTCGCGCCGTTGACGGCAAGACGTTGTGCGGGACTCGATGCCCCAGGGGAGATGTCGCCAGTGTCCAGCGAACTATCGTTCAGCACGATGTGATGCGCCAGGTCGTCGCCGTTGTGCCACACGACCATGTCGCCTTGCTTGACCGACGCGGGGTTGGGCGAAAACGACTGCGCCCCGTTGTGTCCAACGATGTTGATGGTGATCGTCGAGGCTCCACCGGACGTGGGGCTGGGACTGGTGTAACTGCCACCACAAGCCCATATCGCCGCCGCAGCGGCGACGGCGATCACTGTTCCGAAAGATCGTGACCGCGTCATGGTTCTCTTCCCTTCCGGATGAGATAAATGTCGCCTTTCATCCACTGGTCTAAGAAGGCAAGAGCGTTGCCTGCGCGAAACTCCTTGTGTTCATCCTTCGCCCCCGTGCTTCAGTTACGAGTGCTTCAGTTACGAGACATGCACTCGCTTACGATAGCCGTAAGCGCGCATGGAAGAGCGGACTCGGCGCGCAAGTGGGGACGCATTTCTTGCCTCTGCACTTGGTGCGGTCGCAGAGTGCATCTCATCCACGTCTGAATTGATGTCGAATGACAGCCTGACGCTTCAGCTGCGCGATGCTGCGCATCGACAATCGAGGATTAACGACTCGTGACAACCGTGCGCGGAGGCAGGGCCGCGGGGAACTCTTGCGCCGATCGCGTGTACGCGCCTGAGTGACACAACGTTCTCAAATGGAGCAGAACTCCGAAGACCGGCGAGAACGCCGGCAGCGATTCGACAAATCTAGAGCGCCACTCACTCCATCCTGAGCGCCCTGACCGGCTCGACCCTTGTCGCCCGCAGCGCAGGGACGTAGCATGCGGCGAGACCGCACAGGACCAGCGCGGCCACCACGAGCGACAGCGTGAGCGGATCGTGTGGAGACACGCCCCACAGCTGATTCGTCATGACTCGCGAGACGGCAAAGCTGCCGAGCAGGCCGATGGCAAGGCCAGCGCCGATCAATCGCAACCCGCTCCATGCCACCATTCGCAGGACGGCGCTGCGGCTGGCGCCGAGCGCCATGCGGATTCCTATCTCGTGCGTCTGGCGCGAGACGGTGTACGCGATTACGCTGTAGACGCCGATCGCCACGAGGACGAGGCCGACGCCGGCAAACACGCCGAGCAGCACAACACTGAATCGAGGCTCCGCGTAGGAGAATCGCGCCAGGTACTCGCTGAGCGTGCCGGTCATCGTCACGGCGACGCCGCGATCGACGGCCCAGATCTCGCGCCGCACGCTCTGCAGCATCGCACCGGGATCCCCGTGAGTTCGGACGAGGATGCCGCGCTCGAAGGCGCCGGTGAGCGTGTAGGGGACGAACGCCTCGGGGCTCGGCGGATCCTTGATGCCCTGATTCTTCGCATCCGCAATCACGCCGACGATCTCGAACACGGGATTCTCGACCGGCCCTTCCGGGAGCGTTTCGAGCATCTTCAGTTTGATCCGCTGTCCGAGCGGATCCTCATGTCCGAAGAATTTCGTAACCAGGGTCTGATTGACGACCGCAACGCGACGGGCACCGTTGACGTCCGCGTCGGTCAACCACCGCCCGTGGACGAGACGGAGACCCAGCGTCGGCAGATACCCTTCGCTGCACAACTGGAAGATTGCCTCCCATCGTTCAGTGTGCGTCTTCCCCGGAATCTCGATCTCCGACCCGATCCCTCCGTACGGCGGCAGCGTCGTCGTCTCCGTGGCCGCGACCACGCCCGGTAGCGCGTGGAGCCGATCGAGCAGCTGCCGGAAGAATCGTTGTTTATCCGCCGCCTGCGTATATTGACCGCGTGGCAGCGGCAATCGCGCAACCAGGATGTTGTCCGGGTTCAACCCGAGATCCACGTTCTGCAAACGGGCGAAGCTGCGCATCAGCAGGCCTGCGCCGGCAAGCAGCATCAACGAGAGGGCCACTTCGCTCACCACGAGCGCGCTCCGGAGCCACCTGCCGCGGAACCCCCCGCTGACGCCTTTGCCCGAGTCCTTGAGCGGTTCGACTACGTCGCGGCGGGCGGTCTGCAGGGCTGGGACGAGCCCGAAGAGCAGGGCGGTCACGACGGAAACGGCAAGACTGAACATCAGGACCGGGACGTTCAGCCGAATCATCGTTTCCTGCGGGATCATTCCCTGGGGAATGAGCTGCACGAGGACTTTGATGCCAGCGTAGGCGAACAGGCAGCCGAGCGCGGCGCCGCCAATCGCGAGCAGAAGGCTTTCGATGAGCAGTTGCTGGATGAGCCGCGCCCGCGCCGCACCGAGCGACGCGCGAATCGCCATCTCCTTCTCGCGCGCCGCCGCACGTGCGAGCAGCATGTTCGCGACGTTGCTGCAGGCGATCAGGAGCAGCAGTGCAACAGCGGCCGCGAGCGTGTAGAGCGTTCGCCGGAACTGTCCCACCAGATTGTCGACCCAGCTGACGACGTTCACGCTGAATTGTTCTGGGTAGTTGCGAGGATAGACTTTCGCGAGCCGATGGGCGATGACATCGACGTCGGCCGCAGCCTGCTGCAGCGTGACCCCCGGCTTCAATCGCGCCTGGAACATGTAGAACTGCCGGCTGCGTTGCGGGTCCGCGCGATCCAGCGTCACCGCGCGCCACAGGTCAGCTCCGAGCTTGGTGAACCGCTGCGGCATGATGCCGACGAGCGTCGTGGGCACGCCATTGAGGACGAACGTACGACCGAGCACGCTGGGGTCCTGGTTGTACTGGCTGACCCACATCTTGTAGGACATGACGAACACGGCCGGTGCGTCAGGCTTCGCATCTTCTGGCACGAGCCCGCGGCCGAGCATCGCCGGGACACCGAGAAAGCGGAACGTGTTTGGCGTCACGAGACCGCCGGTGACCTGCTCGGTCCCTTCGCCGGTCGTCTGCAACACGTCCTCCATGGTCCCGCCGATGACTTCGTCGAAGACGTGGTTCTGCTCCTGGTAGTCGAGAAACTCAGGGATCTGGAAAAAAGAGCGGCCGCCAGGCCGGCTGCTGCTGAGATCGTGGATCTGAATCATCGCGACGCGCTCGGCGTCGGTATACGGGAAGGGATCCAACACCACGTTCTGAATCACGCTGAAGATCGTCGTCGAGGCGCCGATGCCAAGAGCCAGAGTGATGATGGCGAGCAGAGAAAATCCGGGACGGATGGCGAGTCCCCGTAGTCCGTACCGAAGATCGTGCCAGATGGTCTGCATGGCGGTTACTCCGGATCAGTGTGACGCGCGGCTACCGCCATGAATGCCACAATCGCCGAAAAATGTTGGGCACGTCTCGGGACTGACAACTGCAGCGATTCTGGCAATTCCGGCGATTCTGGAACTTCAGACGGGGAATCGCGGCGTTCGGTTGCGTCTTGCGGTCCGACGGTCTTCAGCCGCAAGCTGAAGCGTCGCCGAGTTGAAACACCACAGGTCACCTCACGGGCATCAGAATCGGAGCTGGGAAGGAGGGACGCGATCGCTCTGAGGGAGTGGCCAACAGCAGGAGTGCGACGTCTGACCTCGCCCTCACGCAGCGTCACGCCGGCAGCGGACAGCCGAACGGTTTGTCGGATCTGTTCAGTTACGATCGTGGAGTGAGACGGGTCCGATAGCTAGGGAAGAATCCTTCTTCGTCCGGAAGGAGATTAGACCGATCGGCGTACGAAGAATGCTGGTCGTGCAAGGCTGCGTACGCGGTGGGATCGAGCACCCATCGGCCGATATGGAAATCGTGACGAC
Organism: uncultured Acidobacteriota bacterium; assembly: GCA_963755695.1. Lineage (GTDB taxonomy): Bacteria > Acidobacteriota > Vicinamibacteria > Vicinamibacterales > 2-12-FULL-66-21 > QHWT01. The sequence goes on from CAVWLB010000009.1 coordinate 222,180, forward strand.
GCGGCGAGAATCGCGCCTTGAACGCGAGGAGCGAGTCTTCCTTTCCCGATCGCCCCCCTCCCAAATGGAAGACGCGATTGCCGCGCTCCTGGGCCCATCGCCGGACGTCGTCGAGAAGGACCTTGAGCGGAGACAGCCGCTTCAATTCGTCGTTGCTTCCCGCGAGATGCGCGTGCACGAGCCCTTGGTATTCGACGAACACCATCGCCGCCGCCACTTTGTCCTCGAGTCGCGTCACCATCAGCCGCAGATGCGGTCCCAGTGCTTCCCTCAAACGTCTGAAGTAGTCAGGTGAGAAGAAGTACTGCGGCGACGCAAGATTGCGACTCATCGTCCGGTGGTACAGATCGATGAAGTCGGGGAGAGCCGCCCAGTCGTCGTCTACTGCGGTCCGGAGCCCCTGACGGCGGCCTCCTGCGATTTCCTGACGTAAGATTTTTTGATACTGGCGCAGGATCTCGCTCTCAGGGAGCGTCAGATCGATCGAAACGGTTTGTCCCGACAGTACGAGGCCGCGGTACAGGCAATCGAGGCTGCTTTCCGACCTCACCGGGTCAGGGGCTGGCGGCGTCGTAGGCCGCAGCCACACGTGATTCTCGAGCAGCGGATGAAATCGGGTGAAGGCGGCGACGACACGCTGGCTGCGCCACGTCTCAATCAGCGCAGTCCAGGCTCGTTCGAGAAAGTCCTCATCGCCGGGGGCGTTGTGTAGAAGCGGTCCGGGATATCCGTAGACCGAGCCGACATCGTAGAACGTCGAATCCTCGAGCCCGGCACACTCCGAGACCGGCCGCCGCAGGTGCGGCCACGCGAGGAACTGGCGACGGTCGCCGTATACCGCGAGGAAAGCCTCGCCTTCGCCACACTGCTGCGCAAGGTGGTGGTAGGCAGCCGTGTGGTAGAAATCGTGCGGCACCGTCACCAGCCAATCCGCCCACTCGGGGCTCGTGACGGCAATGATACGGAGGTCGTGACCCAAACGCTGTCCCATTCCCCAATGGACGGTGCCGACGCTGCCTGACCGGTAGCCCGTTGGTTACATTTAGTCGTCCGACCACAGCACCGGGAAGATCTCCGGATCGGTGTAGTCGGGATGTCCGTCCGGCGTGTGACGACACATTCTATCGTTCGCGATCTGCCAGGGCACTCCCTTATCGTTCAGGAATTGGCGATATCGGTTCTCGTCGTCCTGCATGTGCAGCGCAAGCGACAGTCGCGGGGACTGGCTCCGGTTGACATCGCTGGCGTGGATGGTCAGGCAGTTGTGAAAACTCACCTGCCCCCGCTGCAGAATGATCGGCACTTTGGTGATCGGCCCGTGCTCGGCGCTCAGCTTGCGCTCCAACTCTCCAAGCTCCTTGAGGTTGAACGTCCGAGTGGATGACGTATCCGCCCACTTGTGGCTTCCGTCGATCACGAGAAGGGGCCCCATCTGGGCGGGACAGTCGTGGAAGGGAATCCACGCGGTCAGCATCCTCTCGGAAGTGCACGTCATCCAGTACGCGCGGTCCGTATGCCATCCGACAATCGACGATGCTCCATTGGTCGTTGGTGGCTTGAAGATCAGCTGATCGTCGAACAGGCGGACAGCCCGGCTTCCGGCAAGCCGGGCCGCGATCGCTCCGAGAAGCGGATATTCGATCAGCCGCCGGATCTGGCGGTTCTGTAGCGCGACGTACTCGCAATTCCGCACGCCATCGCCGTCGCCTGGCTTCCAGTCCATGTAGCCGTCCTGAACCGGCAGGCGCGCGTCGCGGTCGCCCGCGAAGTGGCGCTCGCTGCCGAGGATCGCCTCCTCGATCAAGTCGCCCGGAAGAATCGTCTTCGAAATGTACCATCCATGCTCGCGATAGAAGGCCACGTCCTCGTCGGTGGGAAGAAGTGCCCGCTCGTCAGCGTTCAGCTTCATGATCGCTCCTGTACGCTCGCGGTCGTTCTGGCTCCGGCCGCCGATGCCAGGCCGCTCGCGGAATTGCCTCTGAACTCCTGCTCGTTGTCTGTCGTTCGGCTCAAGGAATCCATCGCCGGGTCTCCGTCCCGGGAGATGACGTCGCGGACGGTGCAGACGAGAATGAAGGCGTCGAGCCAGAGCGTCCAGTGATCGACGTACCAGACGTCCAGCTCCAGTCGCTCCTGCCACGTCACGGCGGTGCGCCGATGGATTTGCGCCCATCCCGTGATCCCCGGCTTCACTTCGTGTCGCCGCATCTGCACCCCGTCGTAGTACGGGAGATATTTCGTCAGGAGCGGACGCGGTCCAACGAGGCTCATGTCTCCCTTGAGGACGTTCCAAAGCTGCGGCAGTTCGTCGATGCTCGTCGTTCGAAGAAAGCGGCCGACAGGTGTGACCCGCGAAAAGTCCGATCCTCTTTGCGCATCGCCCTCAGGAACGTTGGTCATCGTCCGCAGCTTGTAGAGCGTAAAGCTTCGTCCATTACGGCCGGGACGTGCCTGCCTGAAGACCACTCCCGGCCCCATTGTCAGGCGAATTGCGATCACCCCAAAGATGAGAAACGGCACTGAGAGGACCAGGCCACTGCCGGCACCGACGACATCCACGGCACGCTTGATCAACAGGCGTGTCTCGTGACGCCGTGGAGTATGCCGCCGAGCGGCGTGAAGCGTCATGGGCTCAGGCCGATCGCGCGGGCGGCAGCGTGGCCTCAGCCGCGGCGGCGTGACGCCGAGCGCTGCGCAAATACGAGTCGCGAAAAACTTCGACTACCCTCTCCAGCTCTGGAAGCGTCAGGCTGGATCCTGACGGCAGGCAGAGTCCTCGCGCAAACAGCCGGTCTGCTACCCCACCACCGATGCACTCGCAATCGGCAAAGATGGGTTGACGATGCATCGGCTTCCAAACGGGACGGGCCTCGATGTTCTCTGCCTCGAGCGCAAGACGCAACTGCTCGGGATCGCTGCCGTTCACCTCTGTGTCGACCGTCAGCGTGGTGAGCCATCTCGTATGCCGGCCCCAGGGTGCCTCGGGCATGAACTGGATGCCGGGCAAACCTCCGAGCGCCTGACGATACAACTGGAAATTTCGACGGCGTGCCGCGACCCGATTCTCGAGCACCGGCAGCTGGCCGCGCCCGAGCGCGGCCAGAACGTTGCTCATGCGGTAGTTGTATCCGATCTCCGAATGCTCGTAGTGCGGCGCTGGATCGCGCGCCTGCGTCGCCAGCTTCCGCGCATGAGCGATCAACGCCGGATCCTCTGATACGAGCATCCCTCCGCCGGACGTCGTCAGAATCTTGTTTCCATTGAATGAATACACGCCCAACGTGCCCATGGTGCCGGGCGCGCGGCCCTTGTAGCTCGCACCCAACGCTTCTGCGGCATCCTCGATGAGGGGTATTCCATGGCGAACGCAGGCGTCGAGAATCGGATCGACATCGGCGGTCTGACCGTACAGGTGCACGAGTACGACGGCCGCGGGCCGCTTTCCGCGACGCGCGCGCGCCTCGAGCGCCTCGGCGAGCAGTGCCGGATCCATGTTCCAGGACAGACGCTCGCTGTCGATCAGGACGGGTCTCGCACCCAAGTACAGGATGGGGTTTACGCTCGCCGCGAACGTCAGCGTGGACACGAATACCTCGTCGCCCGGCTGAACGCCGACGGCCATCAAAGCGAGATGCAGGGCGGCCGTGCCGGAGCTCACTGCGACAGCATTCGACGCGCCGGTCAGCGCGCAGAACTCCTGTTCGAACCCGTCAACGTGCGGACCGAGAGGCGCAATCCAGTTGCTGGCGATTGCCTCGGCGACCAATTGTGCTTCGAGCCCGGACAGGTGGGGTGGAGACAGGTAAATGCGCCGATCGAGCGGCATCTCAGATCCTCAGAGCGGTTGCTGTTCCAGGGCCATCACGCCGCAGCTGGTCGATCATCAGGTCCCGAACCTGCGAGAGCCAGGTCGTGCGACGCATCTGCAACGCCTCCTCCCTGAAATCCCGCGACCTTTTGAGGTTGCGTGAGGACATTGCCTGCAGACGCGCCCGGTCCTGCAGAACTTCCCTGATCTTTCGGGCCAGCATCGAGCTGTCGCCCGGCGGGACGAGGTCATCGGCCGGCAACAATTCAGGAATGCCACCGACGGTGGAGCTTATACACGGGAGGGCTCTGGCCATCGCCTCGACCAGTGCGCGCGGCAAACCTTCCTGGTGCGATGGCAACACGAACAGATCGGATTCGTCGAGGACCGCTCGCACGTCCTCAGGTCGCGACAAGTGGCCCAAGAATCTGATCCGTTCAGCGATTCCTAGACCGTGCGCTTGCCTCTCCAACAGACCCCGATACTGCCCACCGCCCACCAGGGTCAGCTGCAGATCCAATTGCCCGCGTACGCACTCGGCAACCGCGCTGATGAGAACATCGGGTGCCTTGTAAAGCTGCTCCAACGTACCGACCATGACGAGACGAAACGGCCGACGCTCGCCGTCGACGCTGCGGGGAACATCGCGGAAGTGCTGCTCGGTCAACACGACATTGGAAATCCCGACGGAGCTTCTTGGACACGGATAGCGCCGCTGCAGTGCCGCTTCCGTGACGTAGAGCGCCGATACGGCGTGGCGACACTGCTGTCGCAACCGCCGCACGAATAATTGCCGCAGAGCGGGTCGCAACGGATCCCGGACTGCTCCAGGAGCGAAGACATCGTATGGATCGCCGACGACTTCAACCGCGAACGGGTGCTTCCGGGCTCTCAGCGATGGCGCGAGTATGCTGGCCAGCTGGGACGGGACCCGTAGAATTACCGCGTCTTTCGGATCCACCGCCCCGCGAATCGCCGACCGCACCTGTCGTGCCCGCCGAGCGTATTGCCACGGGCCGACGTAGCTCGGCACAGCCGCGAAGGATACGTTTGGTGCCTCGGCGGGCTCCCAGTCGGCCGGAACAGCCGGAACGGAACGCACCCGCGCGACGACGCGAAGCGCATCGAAGACACGCAGATACCTTGGCCACACGCTCGACCGAAGCGGGCCTGACGCCCAAATTCGTCCGTCCGGCGTTCGATCGAACCGCTCTTCCAGAACGAGGACGACAGTCAGAGGAGACTCACGCATGGTAAAGAACCTCGAGACTCCGGAGGCAGGCTCCAATGCTGAACGGACTGTTTTCGAGAGCTTTCAGCGCAGTCTCAACGCCGATTGGAGTTTTCGTGTGGCGCGAGTCGAGAACGGCGTCGGCCCATGCGGAAACCGGATCCGCCAAGGACAGGCGGCGCACTCTGTCTGGCAGAAAATCGAGCTCTGACGTGATGGTGTCCGATATCACCAGCGGGAGCCCTGCCGCCTGCGCCTCGAGGCCCGATACTGGCAGGCCCTCGAAGAGCGACGGCAGGACGAACACATCCATCTGCTTCATGAGTCGTGGCACATCGGAACGCTGACCGGCGAAGACGACTCGATCGAAAACCCCAAGCGCCTTGGCTTGCGCCTCCAGTTGCGCGCGCAACGGCCCGTCGCCGATCAGCAACAGACACGTGGCGGGCTCGCGGCGCGCGACTTCAGCCACAACCGCAAACAGAAATGCGTGATTCTTCACATCAACGAATCGGCCGACGTGTCCCATGACGAAGGCTTTCGGGGAAACCAGTCGCTCGCTTTCAACAGGATCCGTTTCGCCCTGCTCCAAAAACTCCCGTGCATCGATGCCGCAATAGACAATGGAGTTGCCAGGGACCGACTCCCAGCCCGCGCCGAACACCGCTGCTCCGGCATTGCGACTCGCAGCGATGCGCGCGGTCGCATACCTGGAGATCCAGCGCCTCATCTGCGGCAGGTAGAGCCACCGGCGCAGAGGGTTAGCATGGCTGTCAACCGCCGCCGTGTCGCTGTGACTGTGGGCGATTCGGATCGGTACACCTTCCTGCGATGCCGCTCTGAGGACCCACCCGCTAAAATGATGAAGATGGCTGTGAACGACACGGTATGGACCGTGCAGCCTGAGCAGCCGACGGAGCTCCCGAGCGTACGTCCATGGCCGATGGGGGCGTGGACACGATATGATTCGAGCTCCTAGAGCTCTGACTTCTCGGTCGTACGCAGCCGGCTCGGCCGTGTGCACCAGGAAATCGATCTGGATGCGCTCGCGATCGATGCGCCGCATCAGTTTCACGAGCCAGACCTCGATGCCGCCCGGATTCAGCGCCCCGAGCACGTGCAAGACGCGAATGGGCTGACGTGGGTTCACGCTAACTGGTGGCAGCGGCGAAGTAGTCGCATCCGGCGGCGTCACTGACCGTTCCCGAGCACATTGGCCCTGCGCGCGCAGTGGGACGCATATTTGCCCTTAGGACGAAGCACGCGGAAGCCCCGCGAGCTGGCTGGCCAGCGTGGTTCCGGCAGGCGAGAGAATTGCGTAAAGAAAATGAAGAGCAAACCATGAAGCCCCAGTTCGTGATTGGTGTGTTGCTCGCCGCGCTGACGATCGCAGTCCAGCCGACGGTCCTCGGCCAGACTGCGCCGGCCTCTCAGCAACCGTCGGAAGACGACTGGTCGCTGCCCTCGTGGGTGCAACGGACACCGAACAGCGGACTGTATGGCGGATTCAACCTGCCAGCCGGAGAAACGACGCTCAAGCTCGCAACCGTGACGTGGAAAGACCTGAATCCGGCGGACGGCACATACAACTGGGCTCCGATCGACCAGCTGCTGCAGGGGCCGCCGTTCGTGCTGCGCCTCTACAACACGGACGTCCTGCACACTCCTGCCTGGTTGAAATCGAAGTACCCGGACTTGACTGCGCTTCGGTTTCGGTGGCCCAACGCGGCGTATGACGACACGCTGGGCAACATCAGCCCTGGTGACTTCTATCCACCCTGGCATCCTGGTGTCGAGGCCGAATTCCACGAATTCCTGCTCGCCTTCAAGGCAAAGAACTATGCCGCAAATCCGAAGATGCGAGGGTGGTATGTCCCTGGCGGCTGGAAATGGAACGAGTGGTCGCTCAAATGGGTGCCGGAAATGACCCGACACGGCATCACTCCCACCGCGTTTCTCGCCTGGTTCAAACGCCTGATGACCGACTATGTGTCGGCCACGAATGGTCAGCCTGGAAAGCTGATTTACACTGGCACGCCCGGCGAAGAATCGGTCGAATGGACCGGAGACACCCAGAGCCACAACGCATGGGTTGCGGCGATCAATCCGGCGGTGGGTACCAATGCAATGGCCTCCGCGGCGCTTCGTCTCGGCTCCGGGGCGCGTTACGGCGTCACGGAATGGTTCAACTACGCGACCCAGGTGCCTGACTGGGGGACGACCATCCAAATCATCAACGGTGCGCGCTACATGGTCACCGACGATGCGCACCCCTTCCTCACCGACTCCGCCAGGTTTTTCGGGACGGAGAACGAGTGCTGGGCTCAATGCGGCATGCCGCCCGGAACCAACGACTACTATCACGTGAAGATGGCTACGCTGAAGGCGCTGCAGCTGCGCATGAATTGGGTCTTCCTGGGTAACTACAACCTCGCGCCACCCGTGTTCCAGTACATGCTCAAGACACTCGGCAAGAGAGTGTGGGATAGTCCAGATGCCTGGGTAGCGTTGCGCGAGGCCGAGGACCTCGAGCGCGGTTCGCCCGGTCCGGTGGTGCGGAACTGGGAACGATGGCTGATCCAGCGCGAGGTCGGCCCGGACGGCTTCACCGTTCGAACTGCCCCAATCACTTCACCCGCCAAGGAGATTGGCACGAGCTACGAAGCACGCCGGACGGATCATGCCACGGCCAATAACTACATCTACTTCGGCGTCGACGACAAATTCATAAAGGGCGGACCCGAGGCGGTTGACGTCTACGTCACCTATCTCGATAACAACCACGCGACCTGGACGCTTCAGTACGACTCGGCCACGAGTAGCGCATACAGGTCGACCACGGCAGTGACCAATGCCGGGGACGGCAGGTGGAAGACCACGAAGTTCTTCATCAACGATGCCGGCTTCAGGAATCGACAGAACGGGGGGATGGACTTCCGTCTCTACGACGGCGGTGTCGAGGACGTCACCGTTCGGTTCGTACGGGTGGTCAAAGTCAATGCGCCCGCTCCACGGAGGCCACCGGTGCCCCCAGCCAACCTCCGCATTATTCGTTAGCGACTGCGCCGTTCCTCGGACACCAACTAGTTCGACTCCTTCCGATGACGTTACTTCGACAGTGCTCGTGGACTGTTTCACACTCGACCCTGGCGTTCGATCGAGAATGCCGCCAGCGCGTCGTTCGAGCTGTATGTCGCCCGTCCTCGGTCTCGGATCTTCCAGCGCCCAATCGCGTCGACTGCACAGCAGCCCAGATACGGACCCAGCGCGTACCAGACAAGCGGACGGATTATGAATGATGCTTCCCCTCTTGCGTACAACAAGACGAATGAGATGAAGGAGGCGATCGACGCCATTCGAGCCGGGTTGCTGAGGTGATCGGCCCACAGCTGGAACTTGCAGTAGAGAAATCCAAAAACGGCCGAGACGACCGGAATGCCCGCTGATCCGAAGTTGAGATACGCCTCGGCGATGAAAGAAAAGCCCAGTCCTCCGCCGACCTTTGCCGTAGACGGCGCCACGGACCAGATAAGCCAGTCGGATGGCCTGCCGTGTGCGACTACAGGATGCACGTCCCAAAAAAAACTGGGAAAGACCGGCGTGACAGCGTACAGGTATCCGAGTCCCAGATCGAATGGCCTGGTAGACGGTACCAGTTGCAGAGTGTGCGCGAGCGTAATCAGCGACCCACCCATCTCGGAGAGAATGGCCAGGACGGGGTTGTCCATCGAGAGGTACGCGTCTCGAAAGAACTGGAACGTTAGACGATCCGCGCCACTGACATTGCGAACCTCGCCGAGAACGGGAAATATGATGAAGAGCACGACCGCACCGGTGGTCAGCAGGAGAGTCTTTGGCAATGGACGCACCGAGCGGTGCCACAGCCATGCGTAAGAGACTGCCAGCATCGCCGCATGGCCTCGATCACCGAAGAACAGCTGCAGCAGCGTGTACAGTCCGACCGGCACCAGGGATACATTCCTGCCAAGGGCCCACCGCCGGCTTCCAGCCAGGAGGAACAGCGCCCCAGGACCGAGAAACGCTCCGAGGATGTTGAGTCCACTCCCCATTCCCGTGGACTGATCCTGATACAAGGCGTAATAGCCCGACTCGTAGACGGTTGCCAGCTGGGCTTTCGCGACAAGCAAGGCGGGCATCACGGATACGAGCAGCATCGCGATGCCCACCACTCGACAGCTCCAAATGGAGGGGCCGTCGAGACGGATGCCAGAATTGGTTCGTGAATGGCCGGCCATCGTCAACATCGACAGCGCCCCGAGATGCAGACCCGTAAGACCGGCCATCGCCATGAGGATGCACTGGACAATCACCGTCGGCGGAAAGTCTCCGTCGAGGATTCCGTGAGGATTCAGGCCTAATGCTTCCAGACACACTTGCGAGGCGTTGAACAGCACCGCGGCGAGCAGGAAAAATCCATAAGGGTCGAACGCCGAGCGGCCGACAGAACGCCACGAGTAGAACAGCCAGATTACGAGCGCGAGGCACAGTATCGATAGCGGCCGGATCGAAGCCTCAGATGCGTCGATGACGAAGCACGCCATCCACACGAATCCAATCACCCCACTGATCAGCACATGGATGATCAGCATCAGGCGAATCCGAGTGTGGTCGACCGAGGTGTCTGGCGTCAGCCGCGTCAGCACAAAGGCACTCCGCTATCCGACGTCGCAAGGGCGGCCGCTCTGCTCGAGCGGTGCTCGTTGCACGCTAAAGCGTGGATGGCCCTCAATCCGTCCCCTGTGGTCTACCGTTACCTTCGATGACTTATCTCCGGATTTCGCCAGGCGTCTGACTAAAAGCAAGCAGAGTGCGGTCATCTGCACAGCCGAACTAAGCAGGATGGCCCAGGCCGCGCCTCTGAGCCCGACGAGGGGAACAAGCACAACCGAAGTCCCCAGCGTCAGTGAGGCGATCAGCGCACCGAGTGGCAATTGCGGCATGAAGCACCGGGTTGCTGTCAAAGCTACACCGAGGACGGAGGCCAGACTCGCCACAGTCGCACCGCACATCAAGAGAATGAACAGTCCGCTCTGCTCCGCGTACTTGGCGGTGTAGAGAATTCGGAGCGCATCGCGTCCCACAAAGGTCGCTACAGCCAATGCCCCTGCACTCAGCAAGAGCGCGATTAGAAGCAGACGGCTCGTGAGCCGGCGAAATCCTCTCAGATCTCTTTCAGTGAACGCGAGAGCAAGCCGGCGGCTCGCCGACTGGCCCAGCGCGTTCACGATAGTTGGAGGAATCAGCGTCAAGAACGCGAGCGCCGCAAAAATACCGAGGGGGCCAGGCCCGAGCGACCGGCTGATTACGTATCCTGGAATGTTGTTGTTCAGCGTGAGCAGCAGAATCATGAGCCCAAGGGGAAGGCCGGTTCCAGCGAGCTTCGTCATTCGCCGCAATTGCCATCGCGGCCGTAGCGATGTCGAAGTCGCATCACGCGCGTGAAGCGCCTCTCCCGGCTTAGCCCGCTCCATTACGATGCGGCCGCTCGCCCGGTCGAACGACGCCAGTACCTGCTATCGAGACACCGGTCAACGCCAGCACTCCAATGAGGAGGTCGCCGGTCGCCCAGATCGATAAGGCCATCGCCAGCAGTCCAGAACTGGCACGCCAGAGCTGCGACAGCGCCGCGCGATCCATTCGCTCGTGTTGCTGACACAGGCCGCCGTAAATATCTGCAATCGCATCGACTGCCTTCAGCACGCCGACGAACAGAATGATCGACGCTGTTTCCCTGCCGAAGTGTCCAACCGCCAAAACGGCGGCCACGATGAGAATCGCGATGAGTGATCCGGCGAGCCGCAGGCCGAGATAGTCTCCGAACGAGTACTCGCCGACGGCATCGGTGACCTGCAGACTGCGAAGCTGAAGGTTGCAAAACAGAATCACCGGCGCGGTGACGGTGAGGCCCAACGCGTACTGCCCGACCATCTCTGGTGATCCGAGCTTGGCGAGAATGACGACCGTGATCCACTGGCCTGCGGCGTAAGCCAGGTAGCCCAGCAGGGTCCACGAAAACGTCACCCGGAGAGGTATCGCCGGCGTGGAGAAGCCGTCCATGCGCCCAACCAGGTTGGGTTCATTCATGGCGAGAAGGATGCGCCTTCATGCGCGCGACAGCATTTCGATGACTGGCTTCACGCGCCAGCTGAGAGCGCGCACCCGTCACGGACACGTTCTTCCACCGAAGGAGCCGCAGATACTCGGAATGCAGGGCGTCCCACAGTGCCTCCGGTCGAAACTTTGCCAACGCTCGCTGACGCGCGGCCGCACCGTGTGCAGCGCAGAGCGATTCGTCATGAAGGTATCGACGGATGGCGTCGGCGAGTGCGGTCGAATCCTTCACCGCGATGAGCGATCCGGTGACGCCGTCGACGACGGCGTCCTGGCAACCCGGCACGCGAGTGGCGATCACGGGGAGCTCCATCGCTGCTGCCTCGAGCGCCACGACTCCAAAGCCCTCACGATACGAGGGCAGGACCACGATGTCCATGGCGGCATAGTACGGCGATACTTGACTCTGCCGGCCTGTCAGGTGAACTCGAGGGTCGGAGAACAACTCTTCGGCAATGGACGTGGGCAGCGGGTCGTGCGGCTCGCAAAATCCGACCATCAGCAAGTGAAGGTCTGGAGATTCCTTGCTCAGTTCCTTCCACGCGTTGTGAAGCTCTCTGATGCCTTTGTCTGTGACGATTCGGCCAACAAAGCCGATCACCGGCGCCTCTCGTGGAATGCCAAGACTCGTGCGGGTCGACATCCGCGCGACCCGCCACCGCCGCGGATCGAATTCCCCGGTTGCGTCGACACCATTCGCGCTGCCATCGAGCAGCACCGTAATTTTCCGCGACCGGCACAGGCGCTCGGCGACGGCGATCTCTCGAACAGACGCGCTGACACAGAGCACGCGAGTCGCCAGAGCACACGCGGTCCGCTCGGACCACCGAAGCAGTGCGCGGCGCAACCCGGTGGCGGTCAGGCAGGGCAACCCATGAATGTGATAGATGCGGACCGGTACGTTCGCCAGCCATCCGGCGATCGTACCCAGCAGGCCTGCCTTCGGCGTGTGCGCGTGCACGATGTCTGGCCGGATTCGCCGGAAGTATCGGTACATCCGCCAGATGGACCTGAGATCCTGCAGAGGTGTGATCCGCCGCGCCATCTCCACGCGGAACACACGCGCGCCCTCGCGTTCCCCGAACGCCTCCAGCTCTTCGCCTGGCGACGAGACGACACTTACGACACAGCCACGCCTCGTCATCTCCCGGACCTGTCCAGCAACAAACAACAGGGTCATCGGGACGGTCGTGACGTGCACCAGACTCAGGGCCATGTCGCCGCCTGCAGCCGGCCAACGCTGGTCTCGGCAATCGCTGGATGGGTCGTGGCAACCGTTGGTTCGACCGTCGCCTCCCGAACTGGTTCGAAGGACGGAACCATGACTCGCAGTTGGTGGATCACCCCCGCCGAATCCCCCTCCATGGCCCGACGGATCAACTCGGGCACATGAAACGCGGCAAATTGCGGATCGATCGCGCACTCACGCGACAGCCGCATGACCCGGGACACGCCGGTGGCTTCTACCGTCTCAGAGGCTCCAACCAACTCCTCGTAAAGCTTCTCGCCGGGGCGAAGCCCCACGAAACTGATCTTGATGTCTCGGTCAGGGACGCAGCCGGCCAGACGGATGACACTGCGAGCCAAATCGATCAGTTTGATCTGTTCTCCCATGTCGAGGACGTAGGTCATACCGGACTCGCCTAACGCGCCTGCGTGCAAGACGAGCTGGACGGCTTCCGGAATCAACATGAAATACCGGCGCATGTCGGGATGGGTGACGGTGACAGGTCCTCCAGCCTTGATCTGCGAGAGGAATCTCAAAAGCACGCTGCCGTTGCTTCCGAGCACGTTTCCAAATCGAACGGTCGCAAATCGCGTGGCGCTCTGCGTGCTCATCTCCTGGAGGATCAACTCGGCGACACGTTTGGTCGCGCCCATCACGCTGGACGGATTGACTGCTTTGTCGGTCGAAATGAGGATGAATCGCTCGACACTCCAAAGGTCCGCTGCCTCTACGAGGGTCATGGTGCCGATCACGTTGTTCTTCACGGCCTCGCAGGGGTGATGCTCCATGAGTGGGACGTGCTTGTGGGCGGCGGCATGAAACACGAGCTCCGGACGATGATCCGACATCACCTGATTTACCCGCCCGAAGTCCGTGACGTCCCCTATCACCGGCACGGGCCGGACATGAAGCGTACTGAACCTGTCCAGCAGCTCGTTGGTAAGGTCATGCAAGCTGTTCTCGTAACGCTCGAAGAGTATGAGGGAGGAGGGGTTCGCCGCGGCGATCTGCCGCGACAACTCCGCCCCAATCGACCCTCCTGCGCCGGTGACCAGCACGCGGCGGCCGGAGATGAGCCGTCCAATGAGTTCCGGATCGAGATCGAGCGGCGCTCGCGGCAGCAAGTCGGCGATGGTCAGGTCGCGGATCTGGTTCACGGCCACCCGACCACCGATGATGTCGCGCAGGCTCGGCAATGTGGTGATCGGAATCTTGAACGGCTGCAGCGAGCGCACCACCGCCTGGATCGCCGAGGGCGGGGCGCTCGGCATGGCCACCAGCACTTCGTGCGGTTCCGTGGCCTCGATGATTCTCGGAAGCGCCGCACGATCTCCAAGCACCGGCACCCGGTGGATGCGTTGGCCCAGCTTCGATGGATCATCGTCGACAAAGCCGAGCGGCTCGTACCCGTCCTGGCAACCGCGCATCTCCCGAACGATCATCTCGCCCGCATCCCCGGCGCCATAGATGATGATCCGCTTGTGCCCTTTCTTGCGCCGAAGCAACCGTGCGACTCGTGGGAGCAGGCGCACACTGCACAAGCCCAGAACGAGCAGCACCGAATCGATGATGAGCACCGACCGTGAGTAGGACAGTCGCAGAATCACGTCGACGATCACGTAAAAGACGCCGGTGCTCACGCCCACGGCAGCGACGATGTTGCAGAACTCAAAGGGATCCGCGTACTGCCACAGGCCTGCAAAGAGGCGGAACGGGGCAAAGGCCGCAGCACGGATCGCCACGAGCCAGAAGATCGTGTTCAGGAAAATCGTCCAGTGGACCGGGGGAATCTCCCCGTCGAACCGCAACCAGAAAGCTGCGTAGCTCGATGCAGCCACGATCCCGAGCTGAAGGGCATTCAGGAGTAACCGATGATAGTCAACCATCAGGCGCCGGACGGGCCGCCTGATAGCCAATGTAATCGAGCCGAGGTCCGCTCCGGCTCGTCGGCGAAAGTCAATAATCCTGGATTGGGACATACGACGACTGGTTCTGGGCTGGTGCGTTTTGAAACCTGACCGAGGCTCCCGCGCACGGGTGGAGCCAGCGGCCGCCTCTTGTCGGAAGATCTTCCGGAGTGGGTTCGAGCCGTCGGGGCTCAGAGCTTGCGGTAAACGGCCTCTGGTATCGGGAACGTGCGGTCGGCGAGCACCGCGCCGAGGACCCTCGCGCCAGCTTCGTTCAGATTCGCAACGGTTCTTCGGGCGACCTCCCGCCGGGTCGCGTTCGCCGACAGAATGATCACCACCCCATCGACGAGCGCGCCGATGACGGCTGCGTCGCGGTGGTCGCTGGCCGCCGCGGTATCCACCACGAGGTAGTCGAACATCGCGAGCAGTTCCTGGAAGCGCGGTCGAAGTTGCTCGGCATTGAGCCCCGGAAGGGCGTCGTCGCCTCGCATCCCAGCCGGGAGCAGCCACAGGTTCGAAGCAAGGCTGGTCAGAGCCTGCCTGAGGTCGCCACCTTCGAGCATGACTTCGGACAAGCCACGCTGGGCCGTGGCGTGAAATAGCGCCTGCAGTGATGGTGAGCGGAGATTCGCTTCAACCAGGCAGACCGTCCCGCTCGTTTCGTTGGCGAGTGCCTCCGCAACGGCAGCGCTGACGGGTGCGGACTGGCTCTCGGAACATGCCGCCGAGAACAGGACGGCGCGTGGCCGAAGCTCAGTCGACCCCGGCGCATACAGGCGCGCCACGAGAGCTGATGCTTCCTCGCGGGATATCGATGATGTCTCGAGCAGCGCGCGGGTGCGTACTTGCGGAATCGCCGCTGGCCGCATCTGGGTCGTCGGCGAAATTCTCACGATGTCGGCGCCCGTTGGCGAATCGCTGAGATCCCACGGCACTTCCGCGGTTTCCTGCACCTCGACGATATCGCGCACCAACGGACGCTCTGTAGTATCGGACCGTAGAACGTCTGCCGCGGCTCTGCGAAAGGCGTCCGCCAGGCGACTCATCGACGACCCCATCGTAGGTAGGGAAACGAGGGGAACCGTCCGCCTGATGGTGTGCGGCTATCGTCGACAGGCTGAGGGCCCACAGAACCCGGAAGTCGAAACATCGTGCTCTTCGGCATCGCCTCGACCTGCATGCGGGACCGTACCGTCGAGTCCTGCCGGGGCTGCAGGTCGAGATCGCCGCAAACTTCCCGCACAATCTTCAAGCCGACGGGACGGTGTCCGGCAGCATAGCCGGTCAGCAGCGCATTCTCGCAGATCACGTTGATGGTTCTCGGAACGCCTCCCGATTGCTCGTGGATCGCCATTACGGCTTCACGAGAGAACGCGCTTCCGGGAGCCCCTCCCGCAACGCTGATGCGGTGCGCGATGTAGGTCGCAGTCTCGTTCAAGTCGAGCGGATCCAAACGGCAGCGAAGTCCCACGCGCTGCTTCAACTGCCGCAATCCTGGTTCGTTGAGTCGATCGGCGAGCGCCGGCTGGCCCGCCAGCACGACCCGCAGGAGCTTCTGTGTTTCCAATTCGATGTTGGCCAGCAATCGCACTTCCTCGAGCAGCTCGTCGGAAAGGCTCTGGGCTTCGTCTATCACCAGCACTCTTGGAATTTCCAAGGCTGGATGCTGTAACTCGCGGATGAGCGCCTGTTCCAGCTCCCGGAGGAACACGGCCTTCGACCGGGCGGCCGTCGAGCTCAGATGAAATCCGTCAGCGAGGCAATCGTAGAACTCGTAGCGGTTCAGGGCGGGATTGGTGAGCAACACGAAGCGCGCCTGCGCCAGCGGGTGCTTGGAGGCGAGCACCCTACGCAACAGGGTTGTCTTGCCGGTGCCCGCATCCCCGATCAGCAGCGTGATCCCGGTGCCCACCGATGTTCCGTACTCGAGGTGCGCAAGCGCCTCCCGGTGCTTGGCTGTGAGCAGCAGGAACTTGAGATCCGATGTGAGATCGAACGGATGCTCGGTGAGCCCATAGAAGGAGTGATACATGGAAGGTCAGCGGCGCGCAGAAAGACTTGCCAGGACCGGCACGCCAAGGGTGTCTTCAACGTCCTCCGGGCTCTGCACGTACGGGCTGATGTACGCGAGCAGGAAAGCGACTGCCAACCCCATGATTGCCGATAGAACGGCGCCGATCGCAAGAATCAAGACACGACCGTTGCTCGCCGGGGACGTCGGCACTGTCGGCGGCTCGGCAACGACGACATTCGCAATCCGGGTTCGATCCAACGCATCCGAAATTCGCGCCTCTTCCTGCTTCTTCTTGTACAGGAGGTAGTTTTCTTCAGCCGTCTTCATCGACCGCCTGAGGTCTTGCTGGACCGCCGCCTTGGCGTCCAGCTGGCTGGCCTTCTCGCGGAACAGCCGCACCGATTGCCCGATGGCGGCGAGCCGCGCGAGAGCGGCGGAGCGCTCGGTTCTGACCCTTACGAGCTCGCTGCGCAGCCATTGGTGCGTGGGATTCTGATCGGTCGTTTCCTCGGTCAGTGGTGACTGCGCTGTACGTGCGAGGGCCTCGCGCGCTTGCGCGAGCTGCCCCTCTGTCTCCACTACCGGTGGATACGTGGGAGTGAACTTGCGCAACAGGTCCTCCCGCTTCGTCTCGAGGGTCAGGACGCGGGACTTCAACTCAGTCATCAGGGCGCCGTTGTCTGTCGTGCGGATTTGCGTCGTCTGACGGGCCGGTGTGGCGGCCTCTTGCTGCTCGAGATCCGTGATTCGGCGGTTTGCCTCGGCGACCTGCGCCTGCGTCTGCTGCAGGGCGGACTCGAACTCCGAGAGTTGGCGCAAGGTGGAGTCCTTTTCGCTGTCGGCGGAAACGACCTGCTCGCGCTCGCCGTACTCTTTGAGCTCGGTCTCCGCTGCCTCCATCTCGGACCGGAAGTGTTCCGCCTGATCTTTGAAGAACTGATAGGCTCCCGGCGGCCGATGCAGCGCCAGGTGCTTCTCGAGATACAGGCGTGCGAGCTGATCGAGGACTTTGGCGGCACGATTGGGATCTGGCGACGTGTAGACGACCTGTATTAGGGTCGTTCTCCTCACCGGGTTGATTCGCAGCGACTTCTGCAGCGCGGCCTGTGCCTTGGCCGCTTCGGCAGGCTGGTTGTCGCCGGCGGCAACCAGCCCTGCCGACGAGGCCACTTGAGACAGCAGGTCGCGACCCCGCAAGACCTCGACCTCCGAGTTCAGTTCGTCCTCGCTCACCTCGCCGCGGCTCTGGGCGACGGCGTTGGGATCCGCGCTGACAATGGTTTCGGCGCGCTCCCGCTTCACGAGAAACTTCATCTCGGATTCGTACTGCTTCGGCGTGAGCAGCACCAGCAGAATGGTACAGGCCATCACGCAGGTCGCCGTGAGAAGGGCAGAACGTTTGTACCGGAAGACTGGCGTGACCAGATCGCGCAACGTCGGCAGTCGAAGGGACTGCTCCGGATCGGTGTGCGTATTCGTCATGTTTGTTCCAGCCTGTTGAGGCGTTTAAGAACTTGCGATGAGTGCCGGCGGTGGTCTCAGAACGGATTCAGGTAGAACCCAAGCGAAGAACGCGGGATGAACGGGGAGATCTTGCCGAACGTGCTCTTCGGGACGAAGACCGTGTCGCCGGGCCGAAGGAGCGGATCTTCGCTCATGTTGTGTGAGGCGTACATCTTCTTCACATCGACTTGCTTCACCTCGAGCCACTCGGTCATGAAACGGCGGAAGAGGAGTACGTTCGAGTGTTTGGCGGCGGACGTCGTGCCGCCCGCGAGCGTCAGACCCTGTGTCAGTGTCGTGGCACCGCGGAGCTCGATCTTTCCGGGTTTGACAACCTCGCCTGCCACCATGAAATAGGGCTTCTCGAACTCCTTCAGAACGATGTTGATCACGGGCTTCTGCATGATGCCCTGATACGCCTCCGCCAGGAGGGCTTTCGCTTCCGGAACGCTCCGTCCCTGCACACGGACGTCACCAACGGCACTCAGCGAGATGTAGCCGTCTGGCTGAACGGTGACGGTTTGGTCGAACTCCGGCACATAAGGAAAGTGGAGCTCGAGGACGTCGCTAGGGGCAATGCGATATCGACCGCCCGTCCAGAGCTTCAGCGGGTCGTCTTCCGTATCGATAGTCTGCGAGAGTCCGGGCGCGGCCGCTTCGATGAGGCGCTTGCGTTCTTCCGTCGTCTGCGGCGGAGGGGTTTGAGTCGGTTGGGGCGATTGCGCCGACGGCGTGCCAGCTGAAGTGCCTGATCGTGCTGCCTCATCAGGGGGCTTCTGGGCCCACGCGCCAACGCAGACGCTGGCCACTGCTACCGCCATCAAGATAATCGTTCGCTTTATTTGTGCAGGCATGGCAGGACTCAACCCAAATCGGGCTCGGAACCGTCAGGGCCTAGCTTCGCCCTGTCGGTTACAGTTCCTAGGCTTCGCGACAGCTTGACCATCACGAGCCTCGGGCAACTCGCCTAAATGTTTGGGTGTTAATTAAAGCGACAACTGCGCTTGCGTGTTCCTCCGGAAGGGAACGCGTACGCGTCAGCAATCGACGCAGTTAACACGTTGGTGACGTGCGAAGCAATTTGAAGACCGGTTGTGAACATTCAATTTGGGCTATCCCGTGCTGCAGAGGCCTTCCAAACGACTGACAAAAGTCGCTCAGACCGCCGGCCGCGATTTTTCGCCTCCACGGCATCGCGCGGGCGCCCACCACCGGATGTGGACCAAGTTCACGAGGCACGATGACCCATTAGGCGCACCGCGGTGGCCGCGCACACATTGCTGACGATCCAAAGCCATGCATCCCGATTCGTAGTACGAGGGACAAGCGATTGCGACTGACGACTGAGGACTTCGGAC
Organism: uncultured Acidobacteriota bacterium; assembly: GCA_963755695.1. Taxonomy (GTDB): domain Bacteria; phylum Acidobacteriota; class Vicinamibacteria; order Vicinamibacterales; family 2-12-FULL-66-21; genus QHWT01. Next base: position 241,364 of record CAVWLB010000009.1, read on the forward strand.
TAAATCGAGTCCCCTGGGGGTTTCGTCTCACTGAACGGATGAGCTCTGATGGTGTTCGTAGCTTTGTGCGATATGCAGTTGCAGAAATCGTGCGGTCCTTTGATCGTTTCACCGGATGATCAGGCGTGAGAACAACAGGCATGGTGTGGACTGATCAAGCGGCACACGACCTGCGCTTCGCCATCCGGATGTTTGCGCGCAATCCAGGTTTCTCTGCCGCTGCCATCCTGACGCTGGCAACCGGCATCGGTGCGAACGTGGCGATCTTCAGTGTTGTCAATGCGATCCTTCTGCGGCCGCTGCCATACGACCGGCCAGATCGGCTCGTTCACATTGTCGAAAACGTTCCCGTCCAGGATGGCACGACGAGCGTGCCGCGCGCGGTGCCGGCATTCGACCTCGGAACGCTGGCCGCGTTTCGCGGCGAGACGAGGACACTCTCACAGGTTGGCGTGGCGCTGTCGGCGGTCATGACGCTTTCGCGGCCTGACGGCCCAACTCGGCTCACTGGTGTGCGTCTGTCCGCAGACACCTTTCCGACGCTTGGCGGCCGGCCGATCCTCGGACGCACGTTCACACTCGACGAAGAAGCAGCAGGTGCGGACGCCGTCATCGTTCTGAGCCACTCGCTCTGGCACCAGCACTTCGGCGGCAGCCCGGGAATCCTCGGACAGCCGGTGATCCTCGATGGCCGCAGCTACTCCGTTGTCGGCGTGATGCCGCGGTCCTTCCAGTATCCGAACGCGCAGACGCAATTCTGGACTCCACTCGCATTGGCGGCGACCAGCCCGGATCTCCACACGCGGGCAACGATAACGGCCAGAGTGCGGGACGACGTTTCGATCGATGCTGCGGCGCAGGAGGTGCGAAGCATCCTGTCACGGCTCCGGCCCGAGCGTGCCGTAACCGAAAGGACTCCGACATCGACGGCAGCGCCACCCCTCCCCACCCAGCCCGGGGCTGTCTCCGGCGTGCCACGATTCGAGCTCATTTCCATACAGGAGCAACTCGTCGCGCCGGTCCGGCCGGCGCTGCGCGTGCTCACTGTCGCCGTCGCACTCGTCCTGCTGATCGCTTGCGTCAATGTCGCCAATCTCCTGCTCGCGCGGACCGGCGCGCGGCAACGAGAGCTGGCGATCCGGCGGGCGATCGGCGCGAGTCCCGCTCGGCTGCTTCGACAGGTGCTCACCGAGAGTGTCGCGCTTGCGCTGGCGGGCGGTGCGCTCGGAATCGCCGTTGCCGTTGGGGCGATCGAGTTGTTGCCAACGATCGGCGTGAGCCTGCCGCGTCAGGATCTCACCGCCGGTGTCAGCGTGCCCAGGCTCGACGAGGTCGTCATCGACACGCCGGTCCTCATTTTTTCCGTCGCGCTGTCGGTGTTCACCGGCCTGGTCTTCGGACTGGCTCCAGCGGCACGCCAGGCATTGACGAATCCGATGGACACGCTTCGCACCGACTTCACATCGGCGCCTGGCTTCAATCTGTTCCGCCGCCATCGCCTGCAAGGCATCTTGATCGTTGCCGAGGTGACGGCCGCGATGATGTTGCTCGCCGGCAGCGGATTACTCGCGGTCAGCTTCGCGAAGTTATTGATGGTGAACCGCGGATACGATGCGGCTGGCGTACTGACGTTTCAGGTCGCCTCGCCGAAGCACTCGGACCGGCTCGCAGCATTTGCCGAGGATCTCGTCGCGCGGATCCGGACGCTGCCTGGTGTCCGAGCGGCGGGTTACGCGGGCGCCTTGCCGATGGTTCAAACCGTCGGCTCGGTGCCGCTCACGCGCCGTCCGGCCAGCGGATCGAGTGCGCCGCCGATCCTCATGTCATCGGAGTCCCGCCTCCCTCCGGATCGTCCCAATCCGCGGTACGTCAGCCGCGAGTTTCTGCGCGTGATGGGCACGCGCGTGATCGCCGGACGCGACTTCGACGAGAAGGACTCGGTTGGCCAGCAGCCCGTAATTCTCATCAACGAGACGGTGGCGCGCAGCGGCGTTCTCGGCAAAGAGCCGATCGGACACCTGGTGTACGCCATCGGACCGAAGCCGTGGCAGGTGATCGGGATCGTCGAAGACACGCGCGACCTGGGACTGGAGCTCGAGCCCAACCCACAGGTGTTCATGAATTTCAGTCAGCTTCCCGGGGCGCTGGGACCTGACGGCATCGAGCAACCGTACTTCGCTGTTCGATCTGATAGCGACGAGCGTCGCCCGACTCTCGTCGCCGACATCCGCGGCATTCTGCGAGAGATGGACCCGGACGCGATGCTGGACAACGTCGCGACGATGGGACAGCTCGTGTCGAATTCCGTCTCCCGCCGCCACATGTACACGGTCATTTTCGGCAGTCTCGCCGGATGCGCGCTGGTGCTTGCCGCCGTGGGGATCTACGGCGTGATCGCGTATTCAGTCGGCCAGCGGACGCGCGAGATCGGCATCCGCGTCGCCCTCGGAGCGCATCACCGCCAGATCATCGGCCTGGTGCTCGGTCAGACGGTCGTCCTGACCGTCGTTGGAGGAGTGCTTGGAACAGCCGGCGCCGCGGCGGGAACTCAATATCTCGAGGGAATGCTGTTCGGTGTGACGCCACTCGATCCTTCAACGTTTATCGGCATCTGGGTCGTCCTGGCGTGTATAGCGGCGGCGGCTGCAGTGATGCCAGCGCATCGCGCGGTGCGAATCGATCCGATACGCGCGATACGATGCGAATAGCGCCTCCCGCCCGGTGCCGGACGCGTTGCGAGCGAGAGCCATGACGTTGCGACATCCGTTCGGTACGATCCTCATGGCCCTGATCTCCTGGTCGACCTGGGCATACGCCGAACAGACTGTTCCTCAGCCCGTTTCAGCCGGGTCGGGTTCGCTGGCAGAGCACTTCGACACGACGAAGACGATCACCATATCGGGCATCGTGCACGGTCTGGCCTGGCAGACCAAATCTCCGTACGTATTCATTGCCCTTGGCGTTGACGACAGGGGCACAGGAATGCGGGAGGTACGCTGGGCGCTGAAGGGAGATACCCGTGAGGCGCTGGAGCGAATCGGCTGGACATTCAGTCCAACGCCCGCAGGAACGCTGCAGCTTGGAGACGCGGTAAGCGCAACCGGATATCCGGCACAACCAAACATCGATCTCGCTGCTGCCATTCCGGGCGCGCCGCCGGAGATGATGCAAGTGGCGAAGGCGGGCGGGTTGGTTCATGGCATCGAAATCACGCGCCTGAAGGATGGCAAGCAACTGTATTTCGGGCCGCGCAAATAGCGTCACTCGCCGGATCACCACGGTGTAACCCCTCAGGTCACATGAGGAGGATCGTTGATGCGAGCGCTGATGGCCGCTTCCTTCACCCTAATCTTCGCCGCCGGTTTCGTCGCGGGCGGGCGATCGCAAACGCCGGTCGGAGGGCAGGGATTCACCGTCACGATTGACTGTGGCGCCTCGTCCGCTGCGCAGACCCGCACGACGCTCTACTTTGGGCTATCGCGGCCGAAAGGGTCGGTCAGCGAGCTCGAATGGCAGATCTTTCTCCGCGATGAAGTGACCAAGCGCTTTCCCGATGGCCTCACCGTGTGGCAGGCGGAGGGCCAGTGGCTGACCCCCGCCGGCAGCATTGATCACGAGCAGTCGAAAGTGCTGCTGTTGGTACATGCCGATACAGCAGCGGCGCGGCAGTCGGTGCAGGCGGTCATCCAGGCATATCGCAAAGCGTTCGATCAGCAATCGGTTCTGTGGGAAAGCTCGCGCGTCTGTGTCGCGTCGTAGGAGGAGGCCTTCGCCTGCGTTGGTCGGTACTGGAGCTCACTGCGATGTCATGCGCGCCGGCAATCACCCGCTCTCCTTCCGCCACCAACGCCGTCGTGACGGCGAGATCGATACCTCGGCTCACACCGGTGACGACCGCGACTTTGCTCTTCAATCCAAGATCCACCGCGGTCTTTTTCGATCGTCACCCGCCTCGCAGCGTGACGCGTCCGTTCCGTAGAATACCAGTGGTCGATTACGACAACGAGCGACGCTGACCATGGCGGATCCCTACCTCCGTGTCCACGCAGTGAACATCTACGTCAAAGATCAGACGCGAAGTCTGGACTTCTATCTGAACACGCTGGGATTCCACATCGCCTTCGACGCTCGCGTCGGCTCCGGTGAGCGATTGTTGGCGGTGGCTCCACCCGACGGGTCAGCAGTGCTGACGCTGATCCAGGCCAAGCCCGAGTCTCTCCAGGCCCGGCTGGTCGGCCGCGCGACACAGGTGGTGTTCGTGACCGAGGATTTGCCCGCCACCTACACCGAATGGCGACGTCGGGGCGTTCGCTTCCGAAACGCACCACGCCTTCGACGGGTCGTCTACGAACAGACGGGCATTGACGCTGATGGATCGTCAGTGCGCTCGACAACCGGGCCGGACCGTTCCGCGTGGGGCGGCGTCTTCACGCGCTTCGAGGACGTCGATCGCAACTCGTTCGCCCTGGTGAGCTTCGACGAAGTCAGCCGCGCGGTCGAAGCGCAACGCCGCGCCGTCGCCGAGAAGCAGGAGGCCGATCGGCGCGCCGCCCATGAGCTCGAGATCGCCATGCAGGTGCAGGCGCGGCTCTTTCCTCAGCGACTTCCGCCGATGCGGACTCTGGACTACGCAGGCGCATGCGTCCAGACGCGCCGGGTGGGCGGCGATTACTACGATTTCCTCGATCTTGGGCGGGACCGTCTGGGGCTGGTCATCGGCGACATCGCCGGCAAGGGCATGCCTGCTGCGCTACTGATGGCCAACCTTCAGGCCAACCTGCGCAGTCAATGCGCCTTTGCGGTCGATCAGCCCGAGCGCTTTCTGCAGTCCGTGAACCGGCTCTTCTACGAGAGTACGGCCGACAATGTCTACGCGACCTTTTTTTATTCGGAGTTCGACGACCGGGCGGGACGCCTGCGCTACGCGAACTGCGGACATTTGCCGGCGCTGGTGCTTCGAGGCAACGGCGAAGTCGAACGGCTCGAGCCCACGGCGACGGTGCTGGGCCTCTTCTCCAGGTGGGAGTGTCGGACGGCGGAGCTTCGACTCTCCGCTGGAGATCTTCTGGCGATCTACACCGATGGAATCACTGAGGCCTTCGACGCCCAGGACGACGAGTTCGGGGAAGGACGGCTCGTCGAGACGCTGCACGCGCATCGTGACCGGCCGCCACGAGATCTGATCGCCGCCATTTACGATGGGGTCCGCCGCTTCAGTCCGCAGGAACAGCGCGACGACATGACCCTGATTGTCGCGAGGTGCCGGAACTGCTGATCCCTCCGCCGCGAGTGATCCAGCTTGGTCCAGGGCGGCGTCTGGTCCGGACGCGCTGCCTGAGGCTATCTGTAATTCAGGCGGCGTTTCCGGACCGCCATCGCGAGTCCTGAGGCGACGAGCAGCAGGCAGCCCGGCTCCGGCGTGGCGGCAACGCCAACCCGAAGATCGTCGGAGCGGTTGAACGTCACGTTGGCAAACGAGAGCGTCCGCCGATCCGCAGAAATCATCAATGAGTCGTTCCGCGGTACGAACTCAAACCCTTGGGCGGACAGGCTCGTAGGGAATGTGGTGGACCCGAAGTTCGTCGCGAGGAGACTGGAGGCCAGCGCCTCCAGACCGAGAATCGGCCTCGGAAATGTGATTGACCCGCTATACGCCGTACCTGACGGCTGGTTGCCGAAGCTGTGGAAGTAGAAGACGTCGAGCGCGGTGCCGACGGGAATGGTGCCCGGGGTGAGGCTCGCCAGGGTCGAGTAAGAACCTGGCATGCTGATATCGACGGCAACGGGAGAGTCCAGCACAGTCCTGCCCTGGAAGAACACCCATGCGGATGAGCCGGTGGGGACCAGCACTACCGACGGAGGGGCCGACATCACCGTCGCTTGACCGGTCACCGTTATCGGATCGGCGCTCGCCGGGAGGACCGATAGCGTGCACCAGAGCACGGCAAGCGGGATGAACAGCAGGCGTCTCATAATCCCTCCGCAGATGGACTTCCGCAGCCGTCACCGCTGTGGTAGTTCATTGCCAACGAATGGATAGACCGGTTCCCAGATATCCTCCGCCATGGGCTATTTCGCGCACCGGCGCACGGGTGGTGCAAACACAATGCCCCTGCTGACAATCAGTAGCTGCTGAAGCTCGGCATTCAAGAAGGATTGCCGTCACACGCTGGCTCACACCAAAAAGCGGGCGCCTCCTTGGTCAGGCGGATCGGCCTCGGTATTCGGTACGCCTTGTGCCGCCGGCTCTCGCCGCAGCTCATCCGGCGTGACCAACGCAACCTCGCCGTCGCCGCTCCCCTCGACGACGGTATGATCTCGGGCTGAAGTTCAGCCGGTTTCGCTGCGCGGCAGACCGGCGATTGCGTCAGCGATTGCCGTCCATGTAGGGCGCGCGGTTATTCGCGATGATCTTGAATTCGGCGTCATTGAGCGGCAGTCGCCTGAATGCCTCCCAAGCCTTTTTGGGTGTGTACTCGGGCGGTTGGGCTCCGTCCGAACCGTAGAGCACGCGGTCGACTCCGATCTGACGAATCCGTGTTGCGATCAAATCGAGCTTCCCGGTCGGCTTCTCCACTCCAATCACACCCGACGCATCGAAGTACACGTTCTTCATGCGCGGGTCGCGATTCGCAATCGCGTCGACGAACACCGCAAGGGCCTCGTCTATCGCTGGATCGTCGTAGCCTCCGGCACCCGCGAGATGTGCGATCTGCACCGGCACGTCAGGCGCGAATGGAAGCATTTCGTTCAGGAAAGCTCGGGCCGATCGTTCGCCGTAGGGTCGTTTGGCTGTGACCGACGAGCGCATGTGAACCACGATCGCCATCCTGCGTTCGTTGGCCGCCGCGAACACCGGCTGGAGCTTCTTCACGTGCTCGGGGTTCGTGAGATCCACGTCCGAATTTCCGAAGTGCAGCTTGACACCGAAACGAAGCTGCGGGATTCGAGCGCAACGGGAGATCTCCTCGAGCGCGTATGGTTTGAGCGGATTCAACCCGCAGAAGCCTCGCAGGCGGTCCGCAAGCGGTGCGATTTGCGCAGCGGTCCAGTCGTTTTCCGCTTTCACCGCCGGGTACTCATCGGGTACGGCCGGCTTGTTCGGGTTGCCGAACTGATACCCCAGTGACAGGACAACGGCACGGCCGATTCCCCCCTCGTCCAGCATTTTCACGAGCTCGATTGCGTTCATCGGCCGCAATGTCGGCGAGATCTTCCCGACCGCAGGGCTGAACAGGTGTTGATGGTGGTCGATTACCGGCGTCAGCGAGTCGGACGCCGCTGGCGTGGCCGGTTGCCGCGCAACGAGGTGAGCTGCCACACACGCAAGGATGACCAGAATGAGCTTCGCCGTTCCACTCGTCCTTGCCGATTGAACCACCATTTGCTGCTTCAATTTTCGTCGTCAGTCACTCGCTCTCTGCCGTCCGCGCGCCAATTGATCGTTCTGACTACGGGTCTTGCCATGCACCAAAAGAGTTTCCAACCGCCAGGTCCTATTGATCTCTGAAGTTCTAAGCGGTGGAGACAAAGCTGCTGACAGCTTCCTCGATCGTGGCGAAGAAGCGCTGCTCACCGAAACGCGTGAAGAGGCCGAAGCGCTTCAGCTTGTCCTTGACCGGATCTTTCATCTCAGCGAAACACATCTCGATGCCCGCGGCACGAAGCGCGGCGTCGAGCTCGACGATCGCGTCGGCGGCCGTGACATCGATGCTGGTGACCGGTTCGGCCGTGACCACGAGCCACCGGACCGGTGTCGTTGATCGCGAGACCGCCTCGAGCACGCGGTGGTGAAAGAACTCCGCGTTGGCAAAGAAGAGCGGAGCATCCCAACGGAACAGGATCAGGCCCGGGATCAGACGTGCCTGCGGATAGCGGGTGATGTCGTGATAACCCTCGATACCGTCTACACGGCCGAGCACGGCCGAATGTGGACGCCAGCCGTCCCACAGAAATTCGATCACCGCCATCACGACCGCGACCGCGATGCCCGGAATGGCGCCAAAGACCGCCACACCGGCGAGACAGGTGATTGAAAGCCAGAACTCCCAGCGCTCGATGCGGTAGATGCGCCGCACGTCGGACACTTCGATCAGGCCGATCGCCGAGGCGATGACGATAGCTGCCAGAGCCGTGTTCGGTAAATCCTGCAGCACCGACGGCGCGAAAACCAGCATCAACGCGATCGCGAGCGCGCCCACTACGCCGGTCAGCTGAGTTCGCGCGCCCGCAGCCTCCGCTACTGGTGTGCGCGACGAGCTGCTGCTGACGGGGAAGCCCTGGAAGAACCCCGCCGCGACGTTCGCGAGGCCGAGACCCACCATCTCCTGGTTCGAGTCGACCGGCGTTCGCAGACGGGCGGCGTAGGTTCGGGAGAGCACGCTGGTATCGGCGAAGGATACGAGCGCGACGGCGACGCCGCCTGTCAGGATTGCACCCAAGCTGTCGAGGGGTACTAGCGGGAGGCGTGGCACTGGCAGTCCCTGCGGCAAAGACCCAACCACTGATATTCCCGTTCGGGTCGCGAGATCGAACACCGCCACAACAGCGGTGGCGGTGGCCACGGCGATCAGCATGCCAGGGAGACGCGGCCACCGCTTCAAGACGAGAATCAGCGCCAGCGTGCTGCCGCCAACCAGCAGCGCCGTACTGTTCGTGCTTCCGCTCCACACCTTCTGGACGATGGCCGAGAGTTGACGGAGCGGTCCTTCCGCTTTCACGGAGAAGCCCAGGAGCTTCGGGATCTGACTGAGGATCACCGTGAGCGCGATGCCGTTCATGTAGCCGTAGCGGATCGGTTTCGACAGCAGTTCGGTGATGAAGCCGAGACGGGCGACGCCCGCCGCCACACACACCACGCCGGAGACGATCGCCATCATGCCGCCCACCGCGATCGCACGCTGCGGATCGCCCGCGGCAAGCGACAACACCACGGACAGGATCACTGCGGCGAGCGCGGAGTCCGGACCGAGCACGAGAATGCGGCTGGGACCAAACAGCGCGTACGCCAGGAGCGGCACAATCGTCGCATAGAGCCCGTTGATGCCAGGGATTCCGGATGCTTCGGCATACGCGATACCGACCGGTACGAGCATCGTCGTCATGACGAGACCGGCGACGATATCGCGGCGCAGCCAGGATGACTCGTACCAGCGAAGGGTGCGCAGTCCGGGCATCCACCGCATCCAGCCGCTTTGGTTCGCCTGGATTGCTCGTCGAGCCGGGTCCATCAGAACGTCCAGAAAAATGTGAAACGCAGGATCGAGTCGCTGCGTCGACCCGGGAACTTCGACGGGTCGGGATCGTGCGCGTACCTTGCCAGCTCGAGGTTCGGACCCACGCGAACCGACGGGTGCAGGTACCATTCACCACCGAGAATCCAGGTCGTGAACGGCGACTGGCTGCTCAACAGCCAGTAGTCGATTCCCTCCGCATCCGGCAATCCTGTTTCGAGATCGCCGAGATGCCCCTTCACGTCGTCGACGCGGACGAACAGATCGGCCTTCTTCGGAAGAAAGTCCCACACGCCGAAACCGGACCAGATCCTAATCGTCTGATCGGGGGCCCCGAGCTGACCCGACCTCCGCTCCTGCCACAGATACTGCGCCGCCACGCGCGCGACGCCCTTTCGGAACCCAGCGATGCCCTGCGCCGTTTGCCGATCCTGTCCGGCCGGCCGGCTGGCAAAACTATAGAAGGCTTCGAGAGCAACGCCGGGATTGCGCTCGTAGCGACTCTCGAAGCGCAGAATCTTGGCCTGGTTCGTCTCGGAACCGCTGCCCGAGTCGTTGCCGAATTGGGCGGCGTAGGTGAGGCCATTGACTGACGTCGGGCCGCCGAATGTCAGTCCGAAATCGCGTGACGAGTCCATTCGATAGAGGTCTGCGGCTGTCTTCTCGATGTGCCGCAGTCCCCAGAATCCATCCAGCCACTCGAAGGTCAAGGTGGGATGAATGCCGAGCGTGAGCTCCTGCTTCCCCTTATAGGACCATTTCAGGTACGCGTCCTTGACGAAAGGCACAAGATCTCCGCCGGAAAAATCACCGTTGCTGTTCACCTCGACACGGAACCGGGTGCTGAGCTTCTCGTTGTACGCGAAGTCGTAGGTGAAATAGATCCGCCGGAACCACAGTCCCTGCTGTCCCTCGACGGAGGTCGGATTCGTGTCGCTGATCTGATCCTGATGCCACCGGTAGTACCAATAGTAGTCGCCAAACATCAGCCCGCTGAATTGGTGCGACGGGAACTTGGCATCCGAGGGTTCGGTGGGCTGAACGGGCTCACCGGGGAGCCCGTGTTTGAAGTTGTACAGGTTGAGCGCGAGTTCGGTGTCGAACAACACCGTTTCCCCACTGGGGCCGTACCCGGGTCGCTCGATCACCTTACCCGTTGGTTTGCCGTTGTTCCTGATGAACGCGTCATAGTTGGACCACACCGCGAACACATAGATGCGACCCTCTTTCGTGACCTCGGTGTAGAAGAACGTCTGGGCTCGAACGGTTGCGGAGAAAACGCAGGCGGAGAGGAGTGCGGCAGCCGCTGCCCAACGTGCGGCGAACGATTTCATCGCTGAGAACTATCTTACGTTGCAGTGGCGGTATTCGGCGGGTCATGACGGTTCGGGTCCTGCCGACCAACTCGCCTTGCTGGGGGCGCTTCGGCCTCGCCGCGTTTGCGGACCAGCCGCATGTACACCTCGTCTAGTACCCTTATCTAGCGAGGTGCGAGGTGACATGATTCGTCCGCGCATCAACCACTTCTCGGGCAAGCCGACGTGGTCCAGTCGAACAGAATACTCGGGTGCTGGAGAGTAAAGTCCGCATCTGGGCTGACTTTCTGGCAGGCGGTCCGCTTTTTGTCATATTCCCGTTAACTTCGCGCGCGGCACCCTTCTTGCGACCTCAGCAGGACACACAGGAGAGAACGGCCCATCTGCGGACGGCGGCACCCGGCCGCCGATGTCGGCCCCGCCTCGCGGTCGAAGGATTGGAAACCCATGAAGAGCTCACTCATACACGCGTGTGTCCTTGCGATCGTGATGTCCTCCGGAGTGCTCGCTGCCGCGGCACCGGGCCGCAACCCGCCTCCTCCGAAATCGAACCGCGGCGCCCAAAAACAGCGATCGGTGCCCGAACCGGCCACGATGCTGCTCGTCTGCGCGGGAGCGGCCGCCGCGATCGGTGCCCGCAAGCTCGTGGGTCCGCGACGCAGGCGTGATGACGAGGTCGATCGTACCAACCGTGTGCGTTGACCGCTCATCGGTCCGATCGGACCGTTTCGGAGCATCGGATAACGCTGTCATCGAGCGCGTGACCGGGCAGTGGGGCGCAGCGGGTTTCGTCCTCTGCTGCTCCCTGGCCCTGCTGCTCGCTCTCCATTACACGACAGTGGCGTCGCTGCTCGCGGCATGGTCTCGTGACCCGCTCGGCCACGGATTCTTCATCCTGCCCGGCATCGTGGCGCTCGCGTGGAGGCGGCGAATCGAGCTTGCTCGGCTCACGCCCACTGCGGCGCCCGTGGGATTGCTGCTGCTGGCGGCGCTGTCACTCATCTGGCTGCTCGGAAAGGCCGGCGACATCAACGCTATTCAGCAGGTCGCCGTGCTCGCGATGTGCGTTGCGCTGCCGTGGGCAGTCGTGGGTGCTGCGCCAGTGCAGACGCTGGCGTTTCCGCTGGGGCTGTTGTTCTTCGCGGCGCCCTTTGATGACGTGTTGGCCCCCCCGCTCCAGCATATGACGGCCTCCGTCGTGGCGACGATGCTGCGCTGGACCGGCCTTTCGGCGGCACTCGATCAGCATTTCATTTCGACGGCCTCGACGAGGTGGAACGTATCCGAAGCGTGCGGCGGCATCCACTACGTAGTCGCCGCGCTCGTCGTCGGTTACGTCTACGCGGGACTGGTGTATCGCCGCTGGCGCAACCGAGCGGCGTTCATCGTCGCGTCGGCGTTCATTCCCATGACGGGCAACGTCCTTCGCGTGTACACGACGGTGCTGCTCGACGAGGCGGGCGCCGATGCAGTCGTTGCCGGCATGGGGCATTACGCCTACGGATTGGTGGTGTTCGCGGCGATGATGACCGTCCTGGTCGTCACCTGCGGCCGTTGGCGCGACGAGATGGGCGATGAGGCGCGAGAATCCTCGCTTCGAGATGATCGCGGTGTGAAATGGGCGACGTGGCGGACTGCCACGATTGTCAGTCTGGCCATGGTGTTCGTTGGTGCCAGCGCCGTGTCAGCCAATGTATTCGCGCACCCGGTGACGGAGCACGCGCGGCCATTGGACCGGCGGCACGTGGCGGCTCCGTGGAGCGAAGTCGAAAGCAGCGCGATACGGCCGTCACTGCGACTGAGCGTCGACGCGCTCGCCCGCGTTCAGGCCTACACGTCGGGCGAAAGCCTGGTCGCGTTATATACCGCCTCGTTTTCACCAGCGGCAGTCAATCTTGAGCTCGCCCGCGCAGTCGACTTGGACCAGGACACGCTGACTGAGGGCGGCGGACGACTCCGCAGCGTAGAACTCCCAGGGGATTCGTTGACGGTGAATGAAACGGTGCTGCGTTCTGGACAGGTGACGGTGCGTCTCTGGACGTGGTTCGAGATCGAGGGCAGAACCACCGCAAGCCGCCGCGTCGCGAAACTGTTCTTCGGGAAGGCACGGCTGCTCGGAGCCTACGAGCCGAGCCTGCAGATCGCTGTGGCGACGGAGGAACAGGATCACGTGGACGCGGTTCGTGTTCTCACTGACTTCGTCGCGCACCTGCAAACAGTCGACGATCAGAACTAAGTGGCGTATACCCGCGCCCGGCTCGGCTCATTGCGCCGACGGCGCGCCGAACTTCAATTGGCGCTGGTACTCTCCGTCGTCATAATGACCCTTTGACTCCGCGATCAGACCGTCGGCACCCATCGTCCATTCCTCGTAGCCGCAAATGCGAACGGACTTGCCCGTGCCGCCAGGGCCGGTGTTCGTCCCCGTCCACGTCCAACGAAAAACCGCGTGACTCCCGTCCTGACTCACCTCGTCCATCTTCACGGCCATGTCGGGAAACGCCGTCATGAATCCCCGGGCCGTCGCAGTGATCGCCGCCCGTCCGACGGACGGAGTACCGTTGTTGACGGTCAGCGATCCATTCTCGGCGTAGAACGAGGCGAGACGGGCCGGGTTCTGGCTGCTCCAGGCTGCCGCGTACCGAATAGCGAAGTCCGTCACCTTCTGGTTCATCGATGTGGTCCTCGACTCGCTAGCAGTGAAGCCTGAGGAACTCCGGCGATGAGCAGAGGCGAGCATTCACGGCGACGCGTGGTCATGTGAGGCCGCGTGGCTGGCTCGCGACGCTCACTCGCTTACGACCACCGCAAATTCCCACGCGAAATCCGGCTGGACATTCTCGAACCAGCACACCAACTCCTGCAACATCGTCGCCTGCAAGATGTATGTGCCTGCGACGCTCGGCGCCACGACTCTCATCGCATACTGCACGCTGGCGTTGGCTTCCACGCAGGGGAACAGCTCGGTTCGGTCACCCCCGAACACGACCATCGCTCGCGTGGACCGCTCGATCCAGTGGTAGGAGAGACGTACGGAATACGGCGGCATCGCGACCAACGGTACGTTCGTCGCGTTCTTGACCGTCGCATCGATCCAGAACGTTTCCGACACACCAACCGCGGCGGGTACACCGCTCACCTCGAGCGAGATCCTGGCGATGGCGTCCTGCGGGAGCGGGTGCATCTGCACCACCTCGCGCCCGGCATCCCAGGGCGTGGCTCCTGGCAGCGGCGCCATTCGATACCTGAAGTCTTCGTAGAGGTAATGGCGCCTCATTCCACCGCCGGGCCGCAGCTTTTCATACTGCCGGACTTTGTTCTCACGCGCCGCGCGCGACCACAAGGACAGGTTGTGGTGATACAAGCCCAGATGCTGGAACAAGCCGCCGGGGCCGGGCACGGTGATCAGGTCGTGCAAACGGTCGGGAAAGGCCGTGCCCGGGACCCGGTTGCGCAGGACCCTGAGCTGCAAGTCCGGCCACAGAGGCCACGACGCAACGTATTGCCCCCCAGGTACCACCCAGCGGCGCGGACACCAGAAGTGTGTGAGCTCCGTGGTCTTTAGGATGTCCCGCCACGAGGCCTGCTGCCAGTCAGGACTCGGCTGCTCATCGTAGTCGAGGATGAACACCCAATCGCTGTCGCACGACCGCGCCATCGCGCCCCAGTCCGCGTCATACCACTTGTCCACCTTGAAATGGTGGACACGCCGGCTGACGCGGTTCGCGCGAAGCGATGTACCAGCCGTCACGCGATTGTCGTCGAGGAAGATGACCAGTTCGCCAAAAACCCGTCGCGCCTCCTCCATCCAGGGCATCGACTCTTCAGGGAGATGGTGCGTCGCGCACATCGCCGTGAGCTGGGTGCTCATTTGCGAAAGGTCTCGACGACCTGTGCGCGCGGCGGGAAGTTCTTGGTAATGAGCTCCTCTTGAGGTTTGTAGATGTACGGATGCGGAAAGCCCCGGTCGACGAATGTGGGCTCGCGCAGATTGTTATAGCGAAAATGGCAGGACCACCGGATGGCGTCGGTGATGCTGGTGCCTGATTGGTGGACGAGGAACGCCGAAAAGAACAGGGCATCCCCGCCTTCCACCTCCACCGGGACCGCTTCGACCGTGGACATCGAGTCTTCGATGTGGCCGTAGCCGTCGGACATTTCCGACTGGAGGAGTCCCAGCTTATGGCTGCCCGGGACGATCTCCCAGTGCGCCCAGCGATTGGTTGATGTCGACCAGCGGCACCCAGACGACGATCGCGTCCAGCGATCCTTGCATGCTGCGCCAGTCCTGGTGGCTGGACAGCCGCCAATAGACTTCCTTCTTCGCAAGCCGTCGCGAGTTGAAGGACAGCACCGGCCGTGTGCTGACGTTGGGGAACTCGAGGCCCAGCGCCACGATGGCGCGGACGACTCGCTCGTCGAGGGACAACCGGTGCAACGAAATCAGATGCTGGACCTGCTTGCCGCAGTTGGTGAACGTCTGCAGGTCGGCGTCAAACAATTCCGCCATCCCGCGCTCGAACATGGCTTCGGAGACGTCGTCAGTCTGAAGGAGGTTCAGACGATGCATCTGGGCGATGAAGACCTGCTTGGCTTCGTTACGGATGACGTCGATCTCCGCCCGCTGAAAAAGCCCTTTCACGAGCAGGTAGCCGTGTTCCTTGTACGATTTCACATCAATCATGCTTGCGCGCCCATAGGTTGCCGGTTGTCGTCGCGGCCGACGGGGCCGGAGTCACGGTGACCTCGTAATCCCGGCTTCGCAAGAATGTTCCGAGCGCCTCCCCCCGGCAACGCTCGGCCGGGAGATTATGGTATTCCATCCGAATCTCCCGAATCTTCTCGAGATATCGATCCGGCGTGCCGTAGAGGATTTCGTATTCCGCCCCCTCGCAATCCATCTTTAGCAGATCGACGCGTTCGAGCGCGTGTGCGTCGAGGATGCCGGCGAGCGACACGCACTGAACAGCGACCTTGCGCATCATCCGATCGGCGTCCGCCGGAATGAACGTGGGGAATGAAAACGTGCGGTTCTCGAGGAACAGCTCGCGGATGCCGCCGTCGGCAGCGACGCCGAGGTTGAAGCACTCGACCGCCTGTTCCAGCCGGTTCATGTGGATGTTGTCCTGCATGAGCCGATAGAACTCAGGCATCGGTTCGTAGGCGTAGACCTTCACATCGCGGGCGGACATGGCGGCATAGACCGAGAACGCGCCGATGTTCGCGCCCACATCGACGATGACGGCCCCGTCCGCGACCCTGCCGTACTCCTCGCGCAGGAAAATCTCGATGATCGGAACGTGGTCGACACCGCGACCGATGAGAAGACGCGCGCGATTGCGAAAGGCATAGGGTGTGTCGGGCACCACGCCCAACGCGTAGTTGAACATGAAGCGCGGCCAGGTTTTCACCTTGCGTGCCGCCAGCGGCGTGAGCCGTAGCCGGCGTGCCACTTTCGACGGAGAGCGGAAACCCGCAACCATGTGATGGTCACCGCCTCGCCCGGTCGTCCTCCATCAAGACCGCGTAGCCGATGCCCGTCTCGCCAAATCCGTTGCCGTTGTACGAGCATGTACTTGAGCCCGCGATGCTCGTAGACGAAGGGATACTCCATCATCACCGAATCCCACCCGTCAGCCGCACGGTCAATCCCGACCAGATCGTCCAGGCGCTGCCAGCGCACGCCATCTTCCGACTCCGCATATCCGATCCGATAGCTCTGAGCCTTGTCGGTGCGGTAGTTGACGCTACCGCGGAAGCAGTACCACATCCGGTAGATGCCGTTCTCCTTGATCACACAAGGACGCGCGTTCGCCTCTCCGTCGAACCGATAGTCGAGGCAGACCAGGTTGTCCCTGACCCACTCGCGGCCGTCCAGCGACTCGGCGTATTTCACCTGATAGACAGGCTCCGGCTTCTGGTTGACCACGACGAAGCCGGTCGCCGAGGCGTACCACAGCTTCCACTTTTCATCGTCGATCATCGCGAAGGGAGACGCGCAGAAGTATGGCTCCAGACGCGTCCGATCGACAATCGGTCCCTCAAAGACGCGGGTGAACGTGACACCGCCATCGGTGCTCGCGGCCAGACCGACGGCGTTGCGATAAGGGACGGTGACCCCTCGATTCCAGCCGATGTAGAAGAGGTATTTCGTGCCCTCATGACTCACCAGGCATGACGGCATCGCGCCACTGTCGTCGAACGTGCCGAGTTTGCCCGGCGAGAGAATCGGTCGATCGTGAACGTAGAGGACCTTGGAGGGATTGTCGGCCTCAACCTCGATGAATGTCGTGACGGTCCGCCCCTGCTGATCGCGTGGTCCGAAGTAGATTCGAAGGACGCCGTCGCTGATCTGGTCGGCAATCGGCACACACGCGTGATGCGACATCCATGGGTAGTGGTTGTCGACCCGGAAGATCACGCCCTTCTTTTCCCACCGCATCCGGGCGTTATCCTTTGGACTTGTATGACAGGCTGCGAAGCTGGTCGCTGCGGACGCGCGCCGGCTCGCTGCCAGGTGCCCTGTACACCTCGAACGCTTGCGTGTCCCTGACAATGGCCACGCCCATTCCGACGAGCGTGTCGTGTGCGACCACGGCCTCGTCGCGGACGGTCGAATTCACGCCGAAGAAGCAGTATTCCTCGATCGTGCAGCAGCCGGAAATCACGACATGAGAGGTGATCGTGACGTGATCCTTGATCGCCGTGTGGTGCCCGATGTGATTGCCGCTCCACATCACGACGTCGTTACCGATGTCGACGAACGGCTGGATGGTATTGTCCTCGAGGATGAAACAATTGTCCCCGCACGTGAACCCCGGCCAGGTCGTCGCCTGGGAGCTGACATAGCTGACGAGTTCGTAGCCGCGTTCCTTCGCGTTGCGGTATTTCCCGGCACGGACGTGGTTCATCTTCTTGAAGCTCATCGGGATGAACATGCGGTATCGATCCGGCGGATAGTGCCGCTCCACCTCTTCGAACGGAACTACCGGAAGCCCTTGGAACCGATCGGCCGTCAGGTAGCTGCGGTCAACCGTGAAGGCCGCCACGTCGTGTGGGGAGTCGTGGGTCAGATAGAAATACGCCAGCTCCGCCCATTGACCGACGCCAAAGATGATCACATCCGCCACGGCGAGCGCTCCAGGTTATGCAAACTCACCCCTCCGGTAGGCTGGGAAATAGTCGCTGTCCTGCAGCCCTCGAGCAGCGAGGGCATCCGCATACTGCTCGTGATTGAAGATGCGTCCGCAGAAGTACGTGGGGCGTGTCTCCGTTGCCCAACCTTTCTTGAATCGAGAGAGACCGTCCGTGCCGTCACTGCTCAACCCCGCCCCGGCACCGAAATCGATCCACACGGCCTGATCGGCGAAGGTCTTCAGCGCAAACCAGTACAGTGCGTAGGAGACCTGTAAGTCATAGCCCGGCGCGTTTGCCGCGGCAAGATGACTGTAAACGACGTCGTCCTGCAGATACCACAGATGCGCGCCGACGGTCTGGCCGGCATGGATTGCTCGGAGCATGACCACGCCGGGTATGGTCAGTTGCATGCTGAACGCGCGACGAGAAAACGCTTTGATTCCGCTCAACTGATGCCGCGCGGTGAGATGGTCATACAACGACAGCCATTCATCGAGAAACTGACTCGGTTGATCGCAGCGCTCGATCTCGACGAGAGGCAGCGCGCGCTGAGCGTAGTAGCGATGGTGCTTCGTGACGAACTCCCCGGGCCGGCGACGCAAATCGGCGACGAAATGCGCCTTGTACGGAACGACTTTGTGGGTGAAACACTTCTGCAGGTCCTGCCGGTCGTAGCCTCCGAAAGGATCCGTGACCAGCGACACGCAAATCAGGTCTGCGGCAAGCTCATCGACGTCAGACTTCAATCCCGACCAGTCAACGCAGGTAAAGAGGGGATAACACCCCATCGCATCCTTGGACCATCGACCGGTGACTGAGCGTTCGAGAATCCATCCACCGCTTCGTGGCAAAGGGCGCGGCATCCCGAATTCGGCAAGTGAGCCGGCGTAGTCGGGATGACGGTATCCGCTCAGCTCGGTGGCAGGGGCGTGCAAGGGTGAATCACCAGCGCGACATCAATCCGCAACCAGCGCGTCGACCGCATTCCGGGCTGCTTCCGCAACCCGCTGGACGTCTCTCGACGCGAGATCGCGGAAGAACGGCAGGGCCAGCGTCGAATTCGCCAGCGCATCGGTGACAGTCAAAGAGGTGCGCTGAAATCCCGCGGTTGCCTGGTGTGCATGCGCCCCGTCGCCCCACCATCGTCGAGTTTCCACACCGGCGCCATGCAGCGTATCGGCAAGCGTACCGCCTCGGAGTTGGCCACTCGATGATGCACGTCGACGAGATCCAGGATTCCCGAATCCCTCCTGAAATCGCAGCCGGGTCGATTCCGGCAGCGCCTCTCGGTAGGCGCGCGCCACCGCGGTCCACTCGGCGCGCACGTCGGTCCATTCGTCGAGCGCCGCGAGGCCGACCGCGGCGTGATACTCGCTCAACTTGGCGTTGGCGGATGCGACGCTGGCTTCTCTGGTACCCGCGAACCCGAAATTCGAACGCGTGCGAAGATCGCGAATGAGCGCGGTGTCATTGCTGATTACGACGCCTCCCTCGCCAATGCCGAAGACCTTGGTGGCATGCAGGCTGACCACGGCGGGTACCGCGCCGGGTTTGATCGCGTCGAAGCCGGTCGCCGCATCGACCACGACCGGCAGGCTGGTACGGGATCGGAACCGATCCCAGGCCGCAATGTCGATCGGGCGCCCGAAGGGCACCACCGGCATTACGGCGCCGATCGTGCCCGGTGCGTCCGAAATGACGTCGGCGATCGTGCCGGGATCGATCGCCCACGTACGCGGATCGACGTCGACGAAATACGGAACGAGCCCGGCCATGGTTGCGGCGTGCGCTGATGCCACGAAGGTCCAGGCCGGCATGACGCAGAGAGTCCGCGGCCGCGCGCCGAGCGTGGTGAGCGCCAGCGTCAGCCCGACGGTTGCATTGGCAACGGTCGTGGTGGTCCCGCCGCGCAGCCCAAAGCGGGCGGCCAGGCGATCCTCGAACGTCCGTACGAGAGGTCCAAAATTGCTGTAGATCCGCGATGAATCGATCGATTTCCAATAAGGCAACACACGCTCCGCGGACGGGAGCTTGGGCCGCATCGTAGGAATGGTGGGACTCGTTCGATGATCCCCATTGATTTATCGGCTGAAACGACAGAGTGTAGCATCAACCTTGAGACCGATGGTACGCGTCATTCAGCTGGAGCGGAGCGATCATCAATCGGCATCCCGCCTTTCTTCAGTCCTTCGATTATGGCCGTCGCACTCATAACCGGTACGAGCACGGGGATCGGCCTCGAAACCGCGCTGGTGTTTGCGCGCAGGGGTTATCACGTCTTCGCGGCCGCCCGGAATCCGACGAACTCGGAAGGGCTGTTGCGCGCATCGGAGGAGCGACTGCCGATCACACCGATCGTGCTCGACGTCGACAACGACGAATCGGTACGCGAGGCGGTCGAGAAGGCCGGTTCCGTCGATGTGCTCGTCAACAACGCCGGCATCGGCTCCGCGGCTCCCGTCGAACACATGCCGATGCAGGAGATCCGGGCGCTGTTTGAAACGAACTTCTTCGGCGCGGTCCGGATGATGCAGGCCGTTCTCCCGTCGATGCGTGAGCGGCGCAGCGGAACTGTCGTGAATGTCGCCTCGATAATGGGCCGGATCACGCTGCCGTGCCATGGCTACTACGCGGCCACCAAGTTCGCGCTCGAAGCAGTCAGCGAATCGCTCGCGATGGAGATGCAGCCATTCGGCGTACGGGTCGCGATTATCGAGCCCGGCGTGATTCTGACGCCCATCTGGGGCAAGCGCCAGCCGTCTCTACCTGCTGTCCACGAGTACGGGCCGGCGCTCGAACGCTTGTGGCGTACCTTTGCGCCGCAGATGGACGGCGGCACGCTGCCCGGCATCGTCGGACAGGCAATCTACGAGACAGTGACGAATCCGGCGGCGCCTCTGCACGTTCCCGTAGGAGACGATGCCGAGTTGATCTCGGCGGTCAGGGATCGGGTGACAGCCGAAGAATGGATCTCGCTTTTCGCCGAACCCGACAAGGACCGGTTCGTGGCCCGAGCCGCGGAAATGTTCGGCGTGGACATGATGAACCCGCCGTCACTGAATGCACGCCGCGCGAGCAGCCGGGCTCGTTGACATCCACAGTATTTGACTCACTGACGTCGTAAGGGCACGGCCGGATCGAAGTGGTCGATGATCGAGGCGTCCCAGGTAGTCTCGTCGAGGCGCAGACGATTGGCTGTGTGTCGTCTACCGAGGCGCTGCAGCCGTCAATCACTCCCTGCGGAACCTGTTGCAGCCGCTCCACAGCGAACGTGTCCGATGACACCCTCACCGCTGTGGTGCCCACGACTCGTTTACAGGCCGGACACGGCGAACGTTCTCATGTCCCGTGACGAACCGGACGGAGGACTTTTTGCTGCTGTTTTCCCACGCCACGCGATCGGCGCCGGTTTTGCGGCGTGGTGCGGTCCGGGCACGTCAAAACCGTCACGGACGGAACAAATTCGTACTGACAATTCCGCGCGTGCTTGGTGCCGACAACCGGCGGAGTCCAGGACAATCGCAGGAGGATCAGATGATTCGACGCGCCGCGGCCGTTATCCTCGTGCTCATCTTCACGCCGGCGCTGCTGCAGGCCCAGGACGCCGTGCTCACGGTCACGGCTGCTTCGGCAGAGATTCACAAGGGGCCGAGCATCGTCACGCCGGTCATCGGCCACGCGGCCCGAGACACGGTTCTGCCCGTCACGCGCAATCTGGGAAGTTGGGTCAAGGTCGACTGGCCCGCAGGTCCTGATGGCGCCGGGTACGTGCACGTGACGATGGGACGCCTCCGAACACTCGAGGCAGATGCGTCCATGGCCACGATGGCGCCGCGAGCGATCACCACGTCTGTGTCCGTGCCTACGCCGACGGAAATATCCGAATCCGCGCCGATTGCGCCGCGGACTGGCACGTCAGCAGAGCGCATCGCCTTGAGCGGTCCACAGGGCGTGACGCCAATCAGTCACGTTTTCGGTGTTGGCGGCCTGGTCGGATCCACCAAGAGCTTCGGCGCGACTGCTCGCGCGTGGCGCAATGACCACTTCGGCATTCAGCTTCGGTTGACGCGAGATCACATCACGGGCGACTCCGCTGCGGGCGGCGTGACTTCCATGCAGTTCGAGCCCGGCGTGGTGTACTCGCCATTCGACCACGTCAGCGACTATGTTTGGATCCGCCCTTACCTCGGTTCCGGCGTCACGTTCGGTCACCAGACGTTAAAGAGCTCGGCGCCTGCCGGGATCGAGCCCCGGTCTGACAACGCTGCTGGATTTCACATCTTCGGCGGCACCGAGCTGACCTTCGCGAGTGTGACACGGTTCGGACTGAGCGCGGATCTCGGTTACCGACGACTCCCGGCGCCGTTCCCAGGATTCGAGACAGATCGGCTGAGTATGTCGATCGCCGGGCACTGGTACTTCAAATAGTGGCGGCGCCGGACAGGTCGTCGAGGCGACCTTCGTTGCCGGCGTGCGTCGCGTTCCATCGCACGCCTCGGCAGCGATCGGTGGCGACTTCGATCTCCCCATCAGCCAAACACGATTGTCCGATTCCCGAAGATCAACACGCGCCGCTGCAGGTGCAGGCGCACCGCCCGCGTGAGCACCTGTCGTTCGAGCTCGCGGCCTTTCTGCACGAGATCGTCCACGTCATCCCGGTGGCTGACGCGACACACGTCTTGCTCGATGATTGGTCCCTGATCGAGCTCCTGGGTGACGTAGTGTGCGGTGGCGCCAATGAGCTTGACCCCGCGTTCCTTGGCCTGATGGTAGGGCCTGGCGCCCACGAAGGCGGGCAGGAACGAATGGTGGATGTTGATAATCTTACCGGGCCAGCGCTCGACGACCGCCGGTGACAGGATTTGCATGTACCGCGCGAGCACGACGAGATCCACCTGCAGCTCGTCGAGGAGCGCCATCTGCGTCGCCTCCCCAGCGCGACGATTCGCCGGGTCGACCGGTGTATGGGTGAATGCCACGTCGAAATGCCGGCACACGTCATCGAGCACGTCGTGGTTCGAGATCACCCGGACGATGTCGCCGCCCAGTTCACCAAGTTGGCGGCAGAGCAACAGGTCGTAAAGACAGTGCGGCGTCTTGCTGACGAAGATCGCAACCCGCTGGCGCCGGCGGTCGAGGGTCAACTCCCAGGTCAACTCGAACCGCTGGCCCAGCGCGCCGATCGCCTCGCGCATCGCTGGCTCGTCAAGTTGGAACCTCGCGAGATCCCAACGCAGGCGCATGAAGAAGAACCCCTTCTCTCCCTCTGCTCTCTCGGCGTGCTGATCTGCATCGAGGATGTTGCCGTCGTGACGAAACACAAAATCGGAAAGCGCCGCGACGAGGCCGGTGCGGTCGCGGCAACTGACGAGAAGCGTTGCGGTGGCGGGACTGCTCATGCCCCCTCATTTCGCTCCCACACGAGCGCCTCTTAGAGAGAGAGAGGCGCCGCGCGAAGCCGGGTCTCTGACGACCCGGCGGGTCTGAAGACCTGCCCTACAATCCGGATCTTGCAGTCGAGACGGTGAGCCGCAGGCGATGATCACGTCGGCCCTGACGCGCGATCGATACGATTGCGCACGATCCACTTGAGCAGGCGGTCCGTCGCATCCTTCGCTGCGCGCGAGCCTGTACCGGGACCGGTCCCTTTCAAGTCCGTCTCATGGTCACCGCTCGTCACATGGAGACGAATCGTCGTGGTGACCAGTGGCGTGAGCTTGATGCCGCCGAACCCGCCGTCACCCTCCTGCTGATCGACGGCGGTGATTTCGACAATGACGTCTGCCTGCGACCGGTCGTCGACGACGCTCAGGCCCGTCGTGTGCCGAATCGCGTCGCGCATGTCGCGCACCGCGGCGCCCGGGTTCTGGCGGGGCTGATCGGGTGTCGTGCTCGGGTCGGCAGTCTCGGTGGCGAACACGTAGATCCGAACCGATTCCTTCCCGTTGGCCTGGCCACCACTGAGAAGGGCGCAGAGAGCAATCGCGGCCAGCGTGCCCATAGCTCGATTATCGCTCCACCGAGCCGTGTTGGATCGGAGCTCGATTGGCAGGAAGACGGTTCAGGATTTACTCTGGATGCTATGAACGCTCGCTTGTTCTGGCCGCTGGCTATGGTTCTCTCGGCGATGCTCACTCTCGCGGTTCGAGCTCAGGGCCAGGCCCCCGCGCCGCAGGGCCGCGGGGGCAATGTGACGCTGCCCGACGGCGCCGGAAAGGCAGCGGTCGAGACGTACTGCTCGGGCTGTCATCAGCTCGGAAACATCGTGAATTCCGGCGGTTACACTCGTGAGGGCTGGCAGGAGTTGATCGCGACGATGATCGCGCTACCGAAAGAACAGCGCGAGGTCGTCGTCGATTACCTTGTCACGAACTTCCCGGAGCAGCCGAGGCCCAAGCCCGTGCTGCTTCCAGGCAGCAGCAAAGTCACCTTCAAGGAGTGGAACCTGCCAACCCTCGGCTCGCGCCCGCACGATCCGCTCGCGACACCGGACGGGTCGATCTGGTACACAGGGATGTTCGCGAACGTGCTCGGCAGAGTCAATCCGCGAACCGGCGAGATCAAGGAGTACCCTCTCAAGACGCCGCAATCGGGTCCGCATGGATTGACGTTCGACAAGGACGGCAGGATCTGGTTCACCGCGAACTCGAAGGGCTACATCGGCAGGCTCGACCCGGCAACCGGAGACATCACGGAGTACAAGCTTCCCGAAGCCGCGCGCGATCCGCACACGCCGCTGTTCGATTCGAGCGGCATCCTGTGGTTCAGTGTCCAGGGCGGCAACATGGCCGGACGGCTGGATCCGAAGACCGGCGACGTCAAGGTCGTCACCTATCCTCGATCCCGGTCGAACCCGTATGGCGTCGTCTTCACCTCGAAGGGAGCGCCCATCATCTGCGAGTTCGGCGCGAACAGAATCTCGCAAATCGATCCGGCGACCATGACGATCAAGGAGTGGACGCTGCCGAATACGGACTCTCGTCCGCGCCGTATTGCAATCACCAGCGACGATGCGGTGTGGTATAGCGACTATTCGAGGGGATACCTGGGACGGCTCGATACGCACACCGGCGAAGTCAAGGAATGGCCGTCGCCAGGCGGGCCGAAGTCACAGCCTTACGGCATCGCCGCGCTCCACGACGTGATCTGGTACAGCGAGTCGGCGGTGCGACCGAACACACTGGTCAGGTTCGATCCGAAGACCGAGAAGTTTCAGACCTGGATCATTCCCGGAGGCGGCGGCATCGTCCGCAACATGATGACGACGCGCGACGACAACCTGGTCATCGCCGAGAGCGGTGTGAACAAGGTCGGCCTGGTCGAAATCGCGAAGTAGCGGAGGACTCGAATGGCGCGGACACGAGTTGCAGTGCTGGTGGGAATCTTCCTTGCTGTTGCCGTCAACGCTCCGGCGCAGGCGCCACGCGGCGCACCGGTGACCTCGCCGGAGGTCAAGGCGGATCGCACGATAACGCTCCGGCTCCGCGCGCCGGATGCGAAGCAGGTTACTGCGGCCGGAGAACTGGATGGCAAGCCGCACCCGATGACCAAGGAAGCGGAAGGAGTCTGGACGGTGACGATTGGTCCACTTGCGCCCGACATCTACACCTACGCCTTCAACGTGGATGGCGTCACGGCGCTGGACCCGCGCAATCCAAATACGAAGTACGGTTATGGCAATTTCGGGCCGGTCAGCGTGGTGCAGGTCCCCGGTGATGGACCGCAGTTCTACGACGTCAAGCCGGTGCCTCACGGCGAAGTGCGAATCGTGCCGTACGTCTCGAAGTCTCTGGGTGTGAGTAGGACCGTGTGGGTCTACACGCCGCCGGAATACGAACGAGGAAAGGATTTTCCCGTCCTCTACCTCCTTCACGGCGCGGGCGACATCGAGTCGGGCTGGACGATGATCGGCCGCGCGAACAACATCCTCGACAACGCGATCGCGGAGAAGAGAGCACGGCCGATGGTCGTGGTGATGCCGCTCGGCCACACGATTCAGAGCTTCTGGGCGGGACCCGCCAAGAGCGTCGCGGATCCGGTGACGGCATCGATGGGCCGGGGATCGTCGCTCGACGACATCATCGCGTCGATGATGTCGGGCGACGGCAAGGGAGGCCTTTCTCCGTTCGCGCGCGACCTCGTCGAGGACGTCATGCCGATGGTCGAACGCACCTACAAGGTTTCGCGCCGCGCCGACGATCGCGCGATTGCCGGCTTGTCCATGGGCGGAGGTCAGAGCGTCAATGTCGCCTTCTCGAAACCGGAGTTGTTTCGGTACGTCGTGCTGATGAGTCCCGCCGCAAACGGACGCGTCGATCAGTTCTACGCCGATGTCCTGAAGAATCCAGAGGCGATCAACAAGCAGTTGAAGCTGTTCTGGATTGGAGTCGGAAAAGATGACACGCTCACCGGACCGGGCGACCGAGCGTTCGTCCAGGCACTCGACAAGTACGGTGTAAAACACACGTTCGTGGAGTCCGAAGGACGCCACGAGTGGACGGTCTGGCGTCATTACTTGAACACGGTCGCACCCCTGCTCTTCAACTAAGGTCTTGGAATCCACTCTCTCAGATAGCCTTGCCTCGTATATCGGTCGGTAGATGGCTCCTCGAAAAGTCACTCAATGACCGCTGTCGCAGCGACGGTTGGGTCCGTTCTTCACAAATCTGCTTGCCAATCGCGCACGGTTAGGAGCAGACTGTCGCGTTTCAGCTGAACAGTTTTCGTCAATCAGAGAGGAGCGCACGTCGTGACCTTCAAACGTTTGCTGAGCGTCGCAGTTCTCTTTGGCCTGGCCTGCGCAACGGCGCTGGCGCAGGCGCCCGATCCGTTGGTGGGTACATGGAAGCTGAACCCGGAGAAATCCAAGGGGACCTACAAGAGCGGGACGAGCGTGTTCGAGGCGGCGGGCGACGGCATCAAGGGCACGATCGATCTGGCCGCCGCGGACGGTACCGCCTACCACTGGACGTTCACGGCAAAGTACGACGGCAAGGACAGCCCGGTCACTGGCGACAACCCGTTCGGTGACACGATCGCGGTAACCCGGGTGAATCCGAACACGGTGAAGATCTCCGCCAAGAAGGACGGCAAGGAGACCGTCACCCAAACGATCGTCGTGGCGGCCGACGGAAAGACCCGGACAACGACCACCAAAGGCAAGGATTCGAAGGGCAAGCCGGTCGACGGCATGTCGTTCTACGAGAAGCAGTAGCCAGTCTGCCGCGGCACTCACATGCAGGCGCTCCCGCTTCGCGGAAGCGCCTGCTTTCTATTCTTCACCTCATTCAACGACAGTTCACGACGCACGATCGGTTGGCGACCGAACTGAGTAGGCCCACCGCCACGATGGTGCAGGCTACGAGCCCGAGTGCGGGAACTGCCGACTGTCGAAGAAGAGGAAGAAGTTCGATGGAATATCCGCGGACGCCTGGCCGTTGGCCTGCGCGGCGCGCAACGCCTCGACCGATGTCAGCCCGCGCGTGCCGACAACATCCGGCCAGATCGTCGGGTCGGTCACGAGCACCACGATGACCTGCCACCAGATGGCGCCGAAGTTTCCCCCGTCAATGATGTGACTGTGATTCGGTGTGGGCACCCGTACCGCCGTTCCGGCTGGAACCGCTCCAAGCTGGCCGAGCACCGGACCTAGATCGAGCGTCGATGGGTGCATCGTACAGGTCCCGAACTCCCCCTTGTGCTTCGTCAGCGGAAGCCCGGGTTCAGGACACTGGACCGGCACACCGGGCGTCGGATCGAACGCGTCCGGGACAAATCCGAACAAGCTCCTGAGCGCCGTCCCGAGCTCGGGGCTCGCTGCCTCACCGTCACCATCGGCGTCGAAGAATGGCACGATGACGAACAGTGGCTCGGTGTTCGAGATCGGCTTCCCGGTCGGGTCGATTCGTGGGGACCTGCCGACGACACAGCGCGGCGACTGGAACTCGTTCGGATCGATCGCGGCCGCCCGCCCGTTGTTGTCGAGGTCGTCGAACGGCTGGTGCACGCACTGGAAGTTCATGAAATACGTGAACGCCAGCAGGCGTTCGTCCCCATAGGCATCGGTCTGATTGACGTTGATAGGACGCGATGGCGTTTGCGCCGCCACGGTTGAGGCGGTAAACGCCGCCATCAGGAGTAGCACCGGAAAAGTTGTTCGCATGAGTGCACTTCCTTCACGGCCTGGAACCCACGTCGATGAGTCGCGTGGATCGAGCCCGCATCACACTCTACGCGGCTGATTGCCATCTGGATTTCGATTCGAAATTTGCCTGCGGAGTCCAATATTGATGGGGAGGGCCCGCGCGGGTTCAGGGGCTGAGCGCCGTTGCGCGGCACAGGGTGCTCTCCCGCCGGGGCGGAGCGAGGGCCCGACGTAGCGACGAGGCCGCAAAGCCGCAGGTTATCGGCTCTTCTTCACGCAGTGCCTGGTGTGAACCGCCGCCGAAGTAGACCGCTGAACTCTTCGACGTCGGTAAACAGGGCATCCCCGAGATATTCCAGCGCAGCGATCGTCCGCTCGCCGGCCTCGCGGTGCCCCGCACCACAGGCATCGCGGACGACGATCGGGATGTAGCCCAGATCCGCCCCATGTCGTACCGACGGCTCGATCCCGATTTCGGTCGCGACCCCCACGATCGCAAAGGCATTCACGCCGCAGTCGCGCAGAGCGATATTCAGCGGCGTACCCTCGAAAGCCGACATCGTGATCTTGTCGAAGACTGCTTCGGACGGTTGCGGTGCCATCTCAGGCACCAGCTGGAATCCCGGAGAGTCCCGCAGGAACCATGGCTGCACCTGCTCGACGCGATCGGCTCGCTGCCAGGCCATGGCCATGCGCCATTGGGAGACGCCCATCAGCTCCTTGGGTAACGACAGATGGCGCGTGAAGCACACGCGTACGCCCGCCACTCGTGCCGCGCCGAGTACCTTGGCGACATTCGCGGTGATCTCGGCGCCGTTCGCGAGCTGACGAAGAATCCCGACCTGCATGTCGTAAACGATCAACGCCAGGCGGCGCGGATCGCAGACTTCAGCGAGCGTGCGCGGAATGTCGAGGCCGAACGCGTGCTGCACGGCTATCCTCCAGGCAGAGAATCAGAACGGGCGTAATAACACTCGGCAAAGGCCGTCACTGCGGACAGTGGTCCCCCCCGGGCGCCACCATCGTCACCATAATATGGTCATGTGTCGGCGAACGCTGTCGGGAGGCGGACGCCACTCTCCCCTTCATTTCTTGATCCAGATCAATTGCCGCCGCTAGACCGGGCGCTACTTTGACCTCACGAGGCCGGACGGCCTCTGGCGGTGAAGTCGCAGTGAACTCGTCGGTTTTGGCTCGGCAGGCTCCTTCCCAACCGGACTGGTTTGCCTCGTGGTTTGACTCGAAGGACTACCACCGGCTCTATGCACATCGTGACCAGGCGGAGGCGACTGGATTCATCGACGCTCTGATCGCGAGACGGCACTTGACTCATCCCGCGTCGGTGCTCGACCTCGGTTGCGGCACCGGGCGTCATTCCAAATATCTGGCCTCGCGAGGGTTCGACGTCACCGGCCTGGATTTCCGAAATCGCGACCGCCGAACGAGGCGCGGGCTTCCAGCTACGCACGAAGCACGTCGAACGCGGCGGGCGGCGGGGATTTCGGCTGCTGCTTACCGGGCATGGCGGAACGCTGAGACTGAACCTGAAAATCCGAGCGGATTACATCATGAGTACAACCCAAAGAAAACCAGGCCGGAGGTGAACCGCAGACTGCGGACCGTGAACCGTGAACCGCATTCGACGAATGATCTAGAATCGCCCCGCGATCATGTCCGTTTCCTACGAGAACTCCAAGCTCGTCTTCCAGGGCATCAAGGACGCGGGCATCACCTCGCTCTCGGCACTGCCCGAGACCTGGCTTGGACTGCTGCTCCAGCAGGCGGAAAAGGATCCCGACGTCAGACTGATCCAGGTCGCGAAAGAAGAGGAGGCGATCGGCATCGCGGCGGGCGCGTACTTCGCCGGCGAGCGGCACATCCTGCTCATGCAGAACCACGGCTTCCTCGCGGCGATGAACGGCATCGTCTCGCTTGCGTTGTTGTACGGCATTCCGTTATGCATGCTGATCGCGCTCCGCGGCCATTGGGGCGAGCCCTATCCATGGCACACACGCGGTGGCATCGTCACCGAGGGAGTGCTGCGGGCCTTGAACATCCCGTTCGAGTACGCGCGTGATCCGAACGCGGTCGGACGGCAGATTCGGGAGGCCTACACGTTCTCGCAAAGCTCGCTGTCCCCGGTGGCACTGCTCCTCACCCGCGATCTGATGGAGGAAGCTCTGTGAAGCGCGCCGAGTGCATCGCGATGCTTTACCCCGAACTGGACGACAAGGTCGTGGTCACGATCATGGGAGCCTGCGCGCAGGAGCTCTACGATCTCGGGCACAGGGACAACTTCTTCTATCTGCAGCA
Organism: uncultured Acidobacteriota bacterium; assembly: GCA_963755695.1. Taxonomy (GTDB): domain Bacteria; phylum Acidobacteriota; class Vicinamibacteria; order Vicinamibacterales; family 2-12-FULL-66-21; genus QHWT01. Next base: position 271,507 of record CAVWLB010000009.1, read on the forward strand.
CGCGATGGGGCTGGCGTCTTCGATCGGTCTCGGGCTGGCGCTGCATCTCCCGAACGACCGGATTGTCGTGCTCGACGGCGACGGCTCGTTGCTGATGAACCTCGGCACGCTCGCGACGCTGGCGCGTTACCGGCCGCGAAATCTCGTCCACTTCATCTTCGACAACGGCAGCCTGCTCTCGACCGGAGGCTTCGACTCGCACACCACGTCGGGAATCACCGATCTTGCCGCGATGGCTCGCGGCGCGGGCATCGAGCACGTCGCCGCGGTCGACTCGGTGATGGCCTTCGGCGAGGCGGCGATCGAGGCCTTTGGGCGGAGCGATCTCAGCGTGATCGTCGCCAAGGTCGCAGCCGTCGGCCCGAATCACTACGGCATGGATCTGCAGCTGCCGGAAAACGCATTTCGCTTCAAACGATGGATCGCGGCCAGGAAGTCGCCGGCATCGACCGCACCCCCAGCGATGACCACGCGGCAGGCGCGAACGAGCGACACGAGTGAGCCCGCGCGAGCGGAGCAGGGATCATCGGGCCCCGCGAGCGAGCGCGTCGGGGAGGCGCGGGGCAAAGGCCCCCGAATTGAATGATGACTCGCATCCTGGCGCAACTCGTCGACGAGTTGAATCGCGGCACGCTCAAGGTCGTGGACTTGACGCAGCCACTCGGATCGTCGACACCGGTCATCGGACTGCCGCCGATCTTCGCGGCCTCGCCCGGCGTGACGATCGAGGTAATCTCGAAGTACGACGACAAGGGACCGGCGTGGTACTGGAACACGATCAGGATGGGCGAACACACCGGCACGCACTTCGATGCACCGATCCACTGGATCACCGGCAAGGATCTTCCGAACAATGCCTGCGACACGATTCCGGTCGCCCGCTTCGTCGGGCCGGCGTGCGTCATCGACGTCACCGCCGACGTGTCGCGCGATCCCGATTTCCTGCTCACCCCCGAGCGGCTCGAGAAGTGGGAAGCCGAGCACGGACGGATTCCGCGCCGGGCGTGGGTCCTGCTGCGGACCGATTGGAGCCGGCGGATCGACGCCCGGTCGTTCATCAACGCCCGCGATGACGGCCCGCACAGCCCTGGATTCGATGCCCGCACGTCACAGGTCCTGGCCAAGGACCGCGACGTGCTCGGCGTCGGCGTCGAGACGATTGGAACCGACGCGGGTCAGGCGGGCACGTTCAATCCGCCGTTTCCGAATCACGCCACGATGCACGGCGCGGGCAAGTTCGGGCTGGCGAGCCTGTGCAATCTCGATCTGCTGCCACCGACCGGCGCGGTTGTGATTGCGGCGCCGCTCAAGATCGTCAACGGTAGCGGCAGTCCGCTGCGCGTGATTGCCATCACGCCCGCATGACACCTGCTAATGAGAGGCGCCCTACAAACGAATACCCTCGGCACCTCTGAAGAGGCGCCCTACAGACATTTTCACCTGCCAAAGGAGAGCACTCTGATGCGAACGAATCGGCGGAAGTTTTTCCAGCACGTGGGCACGGCCGCGGCGGGGCTCTCGCTTGGCGCTCGGGCCGTGTCCGCTGCAGAATCACCAACGACCGTTCCGACGTCCAACGAGGACGGACCCCTTCTGCTCGTCGGCGACGATATCGCCGTCACCGACACCACCTCGGGCAAGGTGCGTGGTTTCACCCTGCGCGGCATTCACTACTTCCTGGGTCTCCCCTACGGCGCGGACACGCTCGGCCACGAATCGTTTCATGCCGCCGCAGAAGCCGAAGCCCTGGACCGACGTCTATCCGGCGCTATGGTGGGGCAACTCGGCGCCGCAGAACATGGAGAACCGCTACGCCAACAAGTACGCCTCTTTCCGCGATCACTGGAACTACGACGACGTGAGCGAGGACTGTCTGCGGATCAACGTCTTCACGCCGGCGCTCAAGGACGAGCGGAAGCGGCCGGTGCTGTTCTGGATCCACGGCGGCGGCTACACCAACGGCAACGGCATCGAGCAGGACGGCTACAACGGCGAGAACCTCGCGCGCGCCGGGGACGTCGTCTTCTGCTCGATCAACCACCGGCTCGGTCCGCTCGGCTACTGCAATCTCGCGGGCGTTGGCGGCGAAAAGTACGCGGCCTCCGGCAACGTCGGCATGCTCGACATCGTCGCCGCGCTCGAATGGGTGCGGGACAACATCGCCAACTTCGGCGGCGATCCCGGCAACGTGACGATCATGGGCCAGTCGGGCGGCGGCGCGAAGGTTTGCGTTCTCACGGCGATGCCCTCGGCAAAGGGTCTCTTCCACAAGGCGGTCGTGTTGAGCGGCGCGTCGGTGCGCGCGGGAGACAAGACGCAAGCGGAAAAGCTCGGAGGGTATGTGCTCGCGGAGGCCGGCCTGACGGCAGCCGACATCGACAAGCTTCAGGAGATGCCGTGGAAGACCTACTACGAGATCGCGACGCGAGCGCAGCGCAAGCTGGCCGCCGAAATCACCGCGGCAGGAAACGACCCCGTCAGGATTACGCGCCGGGTTCAGCCCGTCGGTTGACGGAACGATACTGCCGCAGCATCCCTACGCGCCGGAGCCCGCGCCGACGGCGGCGAACGTCCCGATGATCATCTGTTCGACAATGAACGAGCAGTCGCCGGCGTGGACCGACGCGACGCTGCTGAACGTCACGCTCCCGCAGGTCGAAGATCGACTCAAAGAGCGCGCCGGATTCGGCCCGGGTCTCGGCGACAACGCGAAAGACGTCATCGATGCCTATGCGAAGGCTTTTCCCGGAAAGAAGCCGGTGGAGATCTGGTCGCTCGTCAGCAGCAACCGGCAGAGCGTGGTCACGCTGGCCGACGCCAAGGCAAGGCAGCCGGCACCAGTGTTCGTCAGCTGGTTCGCCTGGCAGCCGCCGCTCTTCGACGGACGCATCGGCGCCTTCCACTGCGTGGACATCTGCTTCTGGTTCCACAACACGGATCTGATGTTCACCCACACCGGCGGCGGCGCCAGGCCACGCAAGCTGGCGGAGAAGATGGCGGCTTCTCTCGTGCAGTTCATGAAGACCGGCGATCCCAACGGCACAGGGCCTCACGCGATGGCCGAAGTACACCTCTGAAAAGGGGGAGACGCTGGTCCTGGACGATGTGTGCGAGGCGAGAAACGATCCGGATCGGGAGGCGCGACGGGCGCTCCCGACCACGTAGCTCGTATGGCGGTTGTAGGGCGCGTCTTCGGACGCGCCCTACCCTCTCACTGCTAAAACGTGAATTTTGCGCCGAACTGCCACCATCTCGGCAGCTGCTGGCTGATGGCCTTCCCGAAGCCTCCGCTCGACAGATCGTTGCCGAGATACAGGTTGTCGTAGTTGAACAGGTTGAAGAACTCGAAGCGGATCTGGAAGGTTGAGCCGGCCGGTCAGGCGCGTGTTCTTGAAGGCCGCCAGATCCACTTCGGAGAAACCCGGCTGCCGGAACTGCTGCGGCTTCTCGTTGCCGTTGGTGCCGGGCGTGGGCGCGGTGAACTGTCCCGGTGAAAAGACGCCGTTCAGATACGCGCTCGTGCGATCTGTTCATGTCGTAGCTCGTGACGTTGGGGTAATCCAGGTTGTCGCCGTCGGCGTTGTAGTCGCCTCCGGCCGTGAACGGCGCCGTCGTGAGGACCGTCATCGGATAGCCCGATTGCTGGACATCGATGACGCTGACACCCCATCCCGACGGTCAGGACGCCCACGACACCCTGGCCGTCATTCATGCCCGGAACCGCGTAGGTCACCGTCGCCGAGAATCGATTCGGCACGTCCCACGGCGACGGCCCATAGAACTGATGCGGATTGATCGCCGTCGGGTAGTTGCCGGCATCGTCCTTCGAGCTCGATCGCGTGTAGGACACGTCGAAGAACGTGCCTCTTCCCGCGTCCCCTGAGATCGAACGTGATCCCGTTGTAGTTCGCCACGCGATCGTTGTCGGCATAGGCAATCGACCCGAAACTGGGATTGAGGCGCGTCGGCGCCGAGCCCGGCGGCTTGGTGAGCAGATCGCCTGGCTGCGCGTTGATGTCCACGCCGTAGCTGACATGGCCCGCCTGGTTGCCGTTGCCCACGAGGTTGGTGGAGTGCGATCCGCTGTAGAGCACGCGTGCCGCCAGGTTGTGGCCGATCTTGTGTTCGACCGCCGCGGTGTAGATGTACGCGGTGGGAGACTTCAAGTCGGGATTGATCCCGCCAATCGGCGCGGCGGCGCCCGCGATGCCGCCGTTCGGCGTCGAGACACGGAGCCGTCGGACAGAGCGCCGAGCCCGCCAGGCTCGGGAACGTGAATCCGAACGGAGGCGTGCTCGCCGCTGCCCTGCGTGAAGATCGGCGGCGTGGACGATCCGGCGAAGAAGGTCGGCAAGATCAGGCCCGGAGGGTTGCCCCGGAACTCTTCCTGCACGTTGGCCGACGTCAGCCAGTTCGCGTACACGCCGAATCCGCTGCGCACGACCCAGTCGCCGTTGCCCGTGACGTCCCAGGCGACGCCGGCGCGCGGGTTGAACGCCTTGGGTGAACTATTGAGCGCGTTCTCCGTGGGCCGCGCGACGCCGTTCGCCACCTGATCCTGGAAGGTCGACCCGCTCCCCAGGTAGAAATTCCCGAAGACGGTCGTGTCGGTCCGGGAATAGGGATTCCCCTGATCGTCGAACCGGAAGCCGAGCGTCACGCGTCAGGTTGCGACGCGCCGTCCACGTGTCCTGCGCGAAGGCGCCCCACGTCCTCGACGCGGCGTTCCATTCCCACAGCTTCTGCTGGCCGGCCATCGGGGTCGTACATCACGCCGCCCTCGTTGTGCGGCGCATCCTGCGCCAGCGTCAGCAGGTTGTCGAAGCCGAACTTCGGCTGCGACCACGGTCCCTGGAACGGCTCGACATCGTCGCCGAACCAGCCCTCGTAGCCGAACTTCAGCACGTGCGCGCCGCGCACGTGCGTGAGCACGTCGCGCCAATGGTAGTTGTGCTGGATGAAGTTGCCCTGCGCGAAGCCGACGCCATAACCCACCGAGAGCCCCGTCACCGAGATCGCCGGAATCGTGAAATCGCCGGTCTCGCCGATGAACCCTTCGATCCGGTTCTGCGCGAAGATCGCCTCGTTCAGCGTGCTCGAGCTGAAGATGTGCGTGTAGTTGACCTGGAGCGCTTGCTGCGTGTTGTGGTTGGTGGTCGAGAACTGCGGGATGACCGCCGGCCCGCCGTAGTTCAGGTTCGTCCAGAACGCGCTGCCGTACATCCGGTCGGACTTCAGCTGCTTGTCGATGCGCACGAAGTACTGGTCGCCGTTGCGGAAGTTGCTCGAATTGAAGATGCCCGTGTCGATCATCGCGGTCGAGCAGGGCAGGTCGTTCGTGGCGGGTGTTCCGCAGGTGCCGGGAAACACGTCGGCCGCCGTCTTGGACACGCCGCTGACGGTCGCCGCGGTCGGCAGATACGTGTTCAGGATGCTGCGTGCCGAACGTGTTGGGGTAGTTCTGCTGCGCCCACGTCGCGAACTGCTGGTCCGGGAAGAAGATCGTCTGATTCCCGGTGGACGCCGAAGAACGAAGCGGCTCGTAGGCGAAGAAGAAGAAGAATTGTTTTTTCGGGAATGATCGGGCCGCCGACCGTGAAGGACCAGTTGTTCGAATGAAACGGGTTGTACTTCTGGCCGGGCGCCATGAACACCGTGTTCGAGAACATGCTCTCGTTGTTGTAGTAGTCGCTGACCAGCCCGTGGAACTGCTCCGATCCCGACTTCGTCGTGCTCGCCATCTGGATCGAGCTGCCGCCGCCGTACTCGGAGGAGAACGTGTTGACCTGAATGCTCGTTTCCTGGATGGCGTCGGGGTTCGGCGTCAGGTTCAGCACGCCCTGCCGGATGCCGCTGGTCACGTTGAGGCCGTCGACGATGAACTGGTTCGCCACCGTGCCCTGGCCATTCGCGCTGACGTCGACGGCCGTCTCGGTCGAATAGTTGTCGACGCCCGTTCCAGGAGTGCCGCCGGGGCCGCCCGGCTGGCCGCCTCCCATCGTGCCCAGCCCGGACACACCGGGCGCCATCGTCGCGAGCGAGATGTAGCTGTGGCCGGCCAGCGGCAACGTCGACAGGGAGTCGGTCCCCAGCGTCATCTCGTTCCGTGTCTCCGCCGTGTTCACGAGCGGGCTCTGCGCGCTCACGGTCGTCTGCTCGGTGAGGGCGCCGACCTCCAGCGACATGGGAACATTCAGCGTCTGGTTCGTCTGGAGGGTGACGGTGGCTTCGTGCTTGCGAAAGCCCTGGGCCTCGGCCGTGATCTTGTACGGTGCCGGGCGCCAGGCTCAGGAACTGGTAGTTCCCGGCGGCATCCGACGTCGCCGTGGCGGAGACCTGTGTCGCGAGGTTGACCGCTTCAAGGCTGGCGTTCGGCGATCGCCGCCCCGCTTGGGTCTCTTACGATGCCGGTGATGTTGCCGGTGTACTGGGCGTAGGCGGCGCCGCAGGTCAGCAGGACGAAGAGTCCCGATGCAGGCGCTCCAGAACAGGCGACGGGTGCGCATGTGTCCCCCGGTTGATGCGAATGTACACATCCGCCCGGGGCCGAGGGCTCGGCCGGCCGGGCGACCGTCTTCCGGACAGCATGGCCACCGTGAACGTTCACGGTGCCGAATATCGGACCGTAGCGCCAAAGCCCGTCGATGTCAAGGGGGATGAGTGCAGGATCCGTGCGGGATGCGAGCGGGATGCGTGCGGCGGGAGTCAGCCTCTCTCCCATCCCTTGTTCGGCACGACCCCCGCGCCTTCGCGGACGGTCACGAGCTGGTTCGCCTTCACGCGCTGAATCACCTCGCGCGCACCGCTGGGCCAGAAGATCTCGATGTTGACGGTGGCGACCTCTCCGAGACCAAAGTGAAGGCGTGGATCGTTCGAGGAATAGAAGCTCGACTGGCCGACCACGGCCTGCGCCTCGGTTCGATCTCCTGCGTGGACCAGCACGCGCGCGCCGATGGCGCTCCGGTTCGACTTCACGCCTTCGAGCTTCACTTTGATCCAGTGCCCGGATCCGGTGACGTCGTTGCGCAGCAGCGACGGCGGCTCGTTCAGGTTCACGACCAGCACGTCCACGTCGCCGTCGTTGTCGAAGTCGCCGAACGCGCATCCGCGGCTGCAGTGCGCTTCCGCGACGCCGGGCCCCGCCTGCTCCTGGAGCTCCTCGAACGTGCGGTTGCCGAGATTGCGGAACACCGCGCGCGGCGTCTTGCTGGCATACTTCGGCAGCTTGCGCTCGACATCCGGATAGACGTTACCCGACACCATGAAGAGATCGGGATAGCCGTCGTTGTCGAGATCGACCATCCCCGCGCCCCAGCCGACGTAGCGCGTCTCGACGCCGATCCGCGACGCGCGCGTCACCTCGTCGAAGTTGCCCGATCCGTCATTGTGATACAGGCCGCTGGCATCGTCGGCGAAGTGCGTCTTGAAGAGATCGAGGTGGCCGTCGAGATCGTAGTCGCCGACGGCCGACGCCCATGCCCGCCTGCTCGGCCCCGTCGTCGCTCAAGGCGACGCCGCGCACCACGCCCTCCTCGCGAAACGTGCCGTCGTGGTTGTTGACGAACAGCAGGCTCGGCGTCGAGTCGCAGGCCACGTAGATGTCGGGCCAGCCGTCTTCATCGAAGTCGGCCGCGACGACCGTCATGCCGTAGGTCTTGGAACTCGCCGGAGATCCCCGCCTCGCGACTGACGTCGGTGAACGTCCCATCGCCGTTGTTGCGATAGAGCGAGTGCGTGCCCGGCGGCAATCCGCGCGGCCCGCAGACGACCGGAATCCCCTTCCAGTTGCAGTTCGTGTTCGCGCCCGGCACCGGCGCGTGTGCGAAGGAGAAGTTCACGTAGTTGGACACGAACAGGTCGAGGTTCCCGTCGCGGTTGTAGTCCAGGAAACTGCAGCCGGCGCCCCATCGCGCTTCCGGCGTCCATAGTCCCGCCGCCTTGGTCACGTCCGTGAAGGTGCCGTCGCCGTTGTTGCGATAGAGACGGTTCTGGCCGAAGTAGGTGCAGAACAGGTCCTCGAAGCCGTCGTTGTTGTAGTCGCCCACGCGAGACGGCGGAGGCCCAGCCGACCGCCTTGCAGTCCGGCCTTTTCCGTCACGTCGGTAAACGTCCCATCGCGGTTGTTCTTGTAGAGCCGATTGCTTGCGCCTTCCGGATCTCCTTCGAGCCGCGTCCCGCTGAGGAGGAAGACGTCCATCCAGCCGTCGTTGTCGTAGTCGATGAAGGCGCACCCGCAGCCAATCGTCTCGAGGATGTACTTCTGGTTCTCCTGCGCGCCGTACACGACGGGCGCTGTGAGTCCGGCAGCCGTCGCGACGTCGACGAAGCGCGCAGGAAAGGGACGACCGGAAGGGGCCGGCTTGGCCAGCGGTTTCGCGGTGTGGCTGGAAATGCCCTGGGCGAGCACGCGATCGGCCGCGAGACATCGCGGCGGCCGACGCGAGCGAAAGGTGCATGAACGTGCGGCGAGTGACCGTCATGGTGCGGATAGGTCAGCGCGGCGACGACGGCGCGGGCTCCTGTCTCCTTCGATGAGCCTGTATCGGTACCGCTCGCGCTCCTGCTGCGCCGCCTGCTCGCGAAGCTGGGCGAGGCGCTTGAGCAGCGTCGGGAATCTCCGACTTGTCGCCGGTCTTTCGGAGCGCCTGAATCAGACGATAGACAGACGTCTGGTCGTTCGGATCGCTCGCGAGCGCCTTGCGGCACTGCTCGATCGCCGCCTGGGGTTGCCCGGCCTGGAGATAGAGCTTGGCCAGCACTCCGCGCGCCGGGGCGAGCGACGGCTTGAGCGCAACGGCCTTCTGCGCCGACGACACGGCGGTCCTGAACTCGGGCGTCCCCGGTTCCACGCCCTGTTGCGCGAGGATATCGGCCCGCACGTAGAGCAGCAGCGGATCCTGCGGTTTGCTGGCAAGCCGCTTCTCCACCGTCGCCAGCGCGCGATCGAGATCGTTGGCTTCAACCGCGGCGAGCCCCTGCGCGGCGGAACTCAACGACTGGCTCGGATCCAGCTCGTTGGCCTTCTCGAAATCAGCCTCTGCCTTGTCGTACTCGGCAAGCTGCACGTAGAGCACGCCGCGCGCGAGGTACAGCGATGCCGCCTGCGGCTGCAGACCGATGCCGTCGTTGACCACGTCGATGCCCACCTGGAACGACTGATGCGCGAAGGCAATGTTTGCAAAATCGACGTAGAGGTTCGGATTCCGCGGATCCAGGAGAATCGCCTGACGCAGCGTGCTCACAGCGCGTGCCGTGTCGCCGGCTTCTTCGTAGGCGCTCGATGCGAGCTCGAGAGTCTCCGCATCGACTGCCCGGCTCTCGATGATTGGCGTCAACGTCTCGATCGCGTCCCGCGGCTTCGACGCCATCAACTGAATCGAGGCCAGCAGCCGGCGCTCGCGGGCATCATCCGGCCGGAGCGCCACCGTGCGCTGGAACACGCTGGCCGCCTCCTCGAGCCGTTTCAGTCGGACGAGGCAGGTGCCGTAAGCGTGGAGCGCGTCGAGCTCGGAGTCGAGGAGAGTGCGGGCTCTCGCGAAATGCCCCACCGCTGCCTGGCAGTTCCCGTCGCGGTACTCGAGCACCGCGAGCATCGCGTGGCTGGTCGGATCGTCGGGTCGCAACCGGAGCAGATGCGTGAGCAGCGTCACGGCCTCGCGGCTGCCAGCCTGGTAGTGCAGTTGGGCCGCACCCTCGAGTGCGGGGATGTAGTCGGGCGACAGCGTCAACGCACGGCGGTAGGCGGCAAGGGCACCCGCGTTGTCGCCCTTCCTGGAAAGCGCAATGCCCTGAAGCGTCCAGATCTGCGCATCGTTCGGCGTCGCCTTCAACGCATCGCGGGTCAGCTCGACGGCGCGGTCGTAGTCGCGTGCGCGAAGCGCCGAGCTGATGGCGTCCGCCTGATCGCGAGCGGTCACATGCGCCGCGAGTCCGGCAGCAGAAGGCGATCGCGATCGCGAGGATCGGCACGCCTCGATCCGCGCGTCACGGTTCGTGCACGATTCCGCTCCTGGCGTTGACAGCGCACGGCTGTCTATCGTACACGGGATCAAACGCTGCCAGGCGCTCATCACATCAGGTAGCGTCAGCCCCCGCTAAAGGAGCACTGCCATGACAGCAGTCAGCCGGCGAACGTTCCTCCAGACCGCAACCACGGCCGCGCTCGCCGCCACCGCCTGGCGCACGCGGTCGAACCCATGCGCAGGAAGCCCCACGCGGATCAGTGGCGATCGCGCTGCCACTTGCGACGTTTCCCTACTCGGACGTGCAGCTCCTCGACGGCCCCATGAAGCGCCAGTTCGACGAGAACCACGCACGCTTCCTTCATCTCGACGATGACCGTCTGCTGAAGGTGTTTCGGCAGGTGGCGGGGATGCCGGCGCCTGGAGACGACATGGGCGGCTGGTACGATCTCACTGGCTTCAACCTCGACACGAACGACTTTCACGGGTTCATCGCCGGACACAGTCTCGGCCAGTACGTGTCGGGCCTCGCGCGCGCGTACGCGATCACCGGGTCGGAGCCGACCCGCGTCAAGGTCAGTCGACTGGTCAAGGGCTACGCCGACACGCTCGACGACAAGGCGATTTTCTTCAAGGGGTACCGGCTGCCGGCCTACACCTACGACAAGCTGTCGTGCGGGCTGATCGATGCACACGAATTCGCGCGGGATCCGCTGGCGCTCGACGTTCACGAAAAGCTGACCCGCGCCGTCACGGCGTATCTGCCGGAGAAGGCCCTCTCACGCGCGGAGCAGCGGATGCGTCCGCACAAGGACACCTCGTTCACCTGGGACGAGAGCTATACGCTGCCGGAGAACCTCTTTCTCGCGTATCAGCGCAGCGGCAAACCGTTCTACCGCGACCTGGCGAAGCGGTTTCTCGAGGACGACACTTACTTCGACCCGCTCGCCGAGGGCAACAACGTCCTGCCCTTCGAGCACGCCTACAGTCACGTGAACGCCTTCAGTTCCGCCATGCAGGCCTACATCACGCTCGGAAGCGAGAAGCACCTGCGCGCCGCGCGGAACGGCTTCGAAATGGTCCTGACCACCCAGAGCTTCGCAACTGGCGGATGGGGCCCGGACGAAGCGTTCGGTGAACCCGGCACCGGGGACAACTCGGCGAGAGCCTCCGCACCTCGCACGCCAGTTTCGAAACGCCCTGCGGCGCGTACGGGCATTTCAAGATCGCGCGGTACCTGCTTCGAACCACCAAGGATGCGCGTTACGGCGACAGCATGGAGCGCGTGCTGTACAACACCATCCTCGGGGCGTGGCCGATCCAGGCCGACGGCACGTCGTTCTACTACTCCGACTACGGAACGACCGGGACGGAAGGTCTGGTACCGGAGACAAGTGGCCGTGCTGCTCGGGGACGTTCCCGCAACTGGCCGCGGACTACCACATCAGCACGTACCTGCGATCCGCCGACGGCGTCTACGTGAACCTGTTCACCCCGTCCAGGGTGCGATGGACCGAGGGCGCAGCGACGTGCGCGCTGACACAGGAGACCAACTATCCGTTCGACGGCAAGGTCACGATGAGAATGTCGGCCTCGACTCCGGTCGAGACGACGCTGTACGTCCGAATTCCGGCCTGGGCGACATCTGCACCGGTGCTCTCGGTGAACGGCACGCGTGTGACCGCCGGTGTCGAGCCGGGCACCTTCGCGGCGATCCGCCGGACGTGGAAGGAAGGCGATCGCATCGAGCTGGAGCTTCCGATGCCGTTGCGCCTCGAGCGTGTGGACGTACAGCACTCGAACCAGCAGGCACTGCTGCGCGGGCCGCTCGTGCTCTTCGCAGTGGCGCCGGGGCAGCCGTCATTCGAGAAGGCGGAGCTGCTGCGTGCAAAACCGGCCGGCAACGGCTCGGGCGATTGCACGGTCACCGCGATCGACGGGACAGAGGTGGTGATGCGGCCGTTCATGACGATTACAGACGAGAGTTACAGCACTTATGCACAGGTGAAGGGCTGACCAGGCTTCGGGCTTCAGGCTTCGGGCTTCAGGCTTCAGGCTACGGGGCGGGTCTAAAGACCCGCCCTACCTCAGACTTGTAGGGCGCCTCTTCAGAAGCGCCATTACGCCGTTCGAGGAGGCCCTAAGCTGAAGCCCGAAGCCTGGAGCCTGGAGCCTGGAGCCTGGAGCCCCGTCTGCCTTGACACGATTCAAACAAATGTTTTATACATTTGTTTGAGGCGGTGGCATGCGCAGACGGGTTCTCTTCCTGCTGATCCTCGTGGTCGTCGCCGGGGCCGGCGCCTACGCCTACAGCCGCATGCGCCCGCCGACGCTGGTCCTCACCGGCATCGTCACCACCAATGACGTGATCGTCAGTCCGCAGATCGGCGGGCAGATCGCGCAGCTGCTGGTGAAGGAAGGCGACACCGTCAAGCGCGGACAGCTCGTCGCCGTCATTGCTCCCGACGAACTCAAGGCCGATACCGCCTACTACGAGCAGAACGTGGCCGGCCTCGCCTCGCAGGTGCGGGAATCGGAGGCGACACTCCGTTTCCAGGAGCGCCAGACCGCCGATCAGATCCGGCAGGCGGAGTCGACGCTCGCCTCTACCGAGTCGCAGGTCGACGCCGCAGCGGCCGACGTGGAGAGCACGCGGCTCACCTACACGCGCACGCAGGATCTGCTGAAGAAACAAGTCATCTCTCAGCAGGAGCTGGACCAGGCGCGGACGGCGGCGGCGGCGGCCCAGGCGAAACTGGATGCGCTCAAAAAACAGGTCGACGCGCAGCACGCAGCCGTTGCTCTTGCGCGGGCGAACGCCGAGCAGATCCAGCTCCGGCGCAGCCAGGTTGCCACCAGCGAGCACATGGCCGCGGCGGCGAGCGCACAGCGGACGAAAGCCGATGTCCGGCTGAAATACACCGAGATCCACGCCCCGATCGACGGCATCGTCGACGTGCGGGCGGTTCGTGTCGGGGAAGTGGCAACCGCGGGTCAGCCCCTCGTCACGCTGATCAATCCCGACGACCTCTGGGTCCGCGCCGACGTCGAAGAGAGCTACATCGATCGCGTCCGTCTCGGCGACGCGATCACGGTGCGTCTGCCATCCGGCGCCGAGCGCTCCGGTACGGTGTTCTATCGCGGCGTCGACGCGGGGTTTGCTACTCAGCGCGACGTGAGCCGCACCAAGCGCGACATCAAGACTTTCGAGATTCGCCTGCGGGTAGACAACACCGACCGGCGGCTGGCCGTCGGCATGACCGCCTATGTGCTGCTGCCGGTGTCGTCCCGAACCGACGTCCCATAGCCGTTCGACCAAGGCCCGAGCCGCCACGATATGGCCGCCATCGACGTTCGCTCCATCGTCAAGACGTTCGGCACCTTCACTGCCGTCGATGGCGTCAGCTTCTCCGTCGAGGACGGTGAAATCTTCGGGCTCCTCGGACCGAACGGCGCGGGCAAGTCGACGCTGATCCGAATGATGACCACGCTGCTGCCGCCGACCAGAGGCACGGCGCTCATCCACGGCTTCGATGTCGTGACCGAAGCGGACGCGGTTCGGCAGGTGATCGGCGTCATCCCGCAGGCGATGACCAGCGACCTCGAATTGAGCGTCGAGGAAAACCTGATCATCTTCGCGAAGTTGTATGGCGTGCCGCGCCAGAAGCGCGAGCGGCTGATCGACGAGCTGCTCGAGTCGGTGGAGCTGACCAAGTGGCGCCAGGCGCCGGTGAAGAATCTGTCGGGCGGCATGCGCCGCCGCGTCGAGATCGCACGCGGCCTGGTGCACGAGCCGCGCATCTTCTTTCTCGACGAGCCGACCACCGGCCTCGATCCGGTCTCGCGGGTCGCGGTCTGGGAGATGCTGCAGCGGATCAAGTCGCAGCGCGACCTCACCATCCTGATCACGACGCACTACATGGACGAAGCCGACAAACTCTGCGACCGAATCGCCATCGTCGATCACGGCGAGCTGAAGGCGCTCGATTCACCACTCAGGCTGAAAGCCTCCATTCCCGGGCGCAACGTCATCGAAACCAGCTTCGGTGCGATGCCGGAGGGCTGGGCCGACGAGCTGCGGCGGCTGCCGCACGTCGAGAGCGTCGCCGGAGAGGACCATATCTTCCGCATCTCGTCCGACAACGGACCGGCGACCACGCTGGCGCTAATGGACACGGCGGCGCGGCGCGGCGTCACGGTGCAGTCGCTTTCCGTCCAGAGCACGACGCTCGACGATGTGTTCGTGCACTACGCGGGACGCGCACTGCGCGACGCGCTGCAGGAGACCAGCCCGATGGATCGTCAGGGCTTCATGGTACGACGGCAGTAGAGGCCGCGGGAGCAGACCATGGGACGCACGTGGGCCATCATCGAGCGCGAGTTGCGGCGGTTCCGGCGCAGCCCGGTGCTGATCGCCATGTCGATGATGATGCCGATCGTCCAGCTGATCGTGCTGGGGTACGCGTTCGGCGGCAACGTCAAGCATCTTCGCGTGGCGGTCGTCGACCAGGATCACGGCGTGCCCGCGGTCAAGGTGCGCGAGCTCACGTCGGCGATCTCGTCGGGCGCGCGAACCATCGACGTGATCGACTACTCCGATCAAGGCGTAGCCGTGACCGATCTCCGCAACGGCCGGGTCAACGGCGTACTGGCCATTCCGCCGGATTTCTCGCGCCGTGTCTTGAGCCGCAACCAGCCGCAAATCGCGCTGATCGAGGACAACACCGACAACTTCGTCTCGTCGGCTCTCGCTGCCACCTTCGGGTCGATGCTGGTCACCTATAACCAGCCGGTGATGATGCCCCGCGTCGCGGCAGCGACCGCCCTCGACCTGGTCGAGGTGTATCCCTACGTGCCCTATATCCAGTACCTGCTGCCCGGATCCATCGTGATGTCGATCTTCATGATGGTGATGATCGGCGGGGGAATCATCTTCATCGACGACAAGGCGCGAGGCCTGCACGAGGGCTACCTGGTGACGCCGATCCGGAAGGTCGAGCTGATTGCCGGCTTCAACATCTCGGGAACGATCAAGGCGGTGATCGCGGGAATGTTCCTGATCGTGGTCGGCTCGCTGATTGCCGGCGTGCCGAGCCCGTTCGATCCGTTCCGCCTCCTCCGCCTGTTCGTGGTCGTCGTCGTGACCGCCTTCGCGCTGATCAGCCTGATGTTCCTGTTGATGGTGCGCGTCACCGATCCGCTGCTCCCGCGCGCGGTGTTCGGCATCCTCAACACGGTGCTCTACTTTCCGAGCGGGGCGGTCTACCCGCAGCAGGGCTTTCCGGGCTGGATGCAGATCATCGCCATTGCCGATCCGTTTACCTACTCGGTCCACGCGTTCAAGAGCCTGCTGCTCAAGAACACCGGCTTCGGCGCGATTGCGGGGGACCTGACCTTCCTGTTGCTGTTTGCCGCCGTGGCCATGTCGGCGGCAACGGCACTGTTCAAGCGAACCCTGTGAGAATAACGCGGAGATCCCAGACGCGGTCGGACGTCGAGACGCGTGAACGGCTGTTGCGTGCGGCCGAGCGGTTGTTTGCCGACCGTGGCTTCAAGAAGGTCACGGTTCGCGACATCTGCCGCGAGGCCCCGGCCAACATCGCGGCAATCAACTACCACTTCGGCGACAAGATGGGACTCTACCGCGAGGTGCTGCAAGGCGCGATCGACGCGGTACAGATCGACGACAGAGGCGGCACGGAAGGCCGGCGCCGGCTGCACCACCGAGGAGAAGCTGCGGCGATTCGTCGCGGTCTTCCTGCAGCGCGTCCTGACTCCAGGACACGAGACGCTGCATCGCCTGATCCAGCGGGAAATGGACGACCCGACACCGGCGCTCGACGCGCTGGTCGAGCAGGGCGTGCGGCCGCGCGTCGAGTATCTCGCAGGTCTGGTCGCCGAGTTGATTGGCTGCCGGCCGTCCGACGACCTCGCGCTGCGCTCGGTCGGAAGCCTGATGTCGCAGGCGGTGATCTACGTCCGCCGCAACCCCATCGCCGAGCGCCTCGGCTTTCCATTCACGGGCACGCCTGCGGAGATCGAGGTGGCGGCCCAGCATATCGCTGAATTTTCAATCGGTGGAATCAAGGCGGTTGCACGCCACGCTTCCGAGCGCCCGGCGACACGGCGGCGTCGGTAAGCTGATGATTTGGTGATTTGGTGATTTGGTGATTTTGGTCAGCCGCGAGGATGCGAGACACCTCACCAATTCACTGATTCACCAGATCACCGCGACCGATCCTCGACGATCCGGCCCGCCGTGAGAAAGCGCCGGTAGTTGCTGTAAGTGTCGGTCCGGCGAATCGACTGGAGACCGCCGCGCAGCACGGTCAGTGATTCAATTGATTCCGGGAGCAGGAGCGTCTCTTCGGGGTCTTGGAACGCCACCGCCGTATAGCGCATCGACAGATCGTCCCGCTCGAGCACGACCCAAGGCCCGAGATGGTATCGGCGCTGCAGGTTCCAGGGGACCCGCACCTCGATGGGTCCGTCGATGCGCCGATCGACACGGAGCACTTCGGCGGTGGCGGCGTCCACCCAGACCCGGCCTCTGGTCGCTACCGGACCCGACCAGTCGAAGCAGTCATCGTGCCCGCGCTCGTCTTCGATCAACTCCGGGCGGCTCGTTCGGTTCGTCGACATGAAGTCGATGATCAGCGCGGCGCGGCCTTTCTCTTTACCGTCGCGGATCGAGGTGAACCGATACTCGTTCCGGTGGGCTGGAAGCAGGAAGGCCAGCGGCTCTGGCGACAGCGGGTTGGGATCGGTGCAGCCGCTGCGGTCCGTCCTGTCCCGCTCGCGCGGCTCCCGCCCGTTGATTCGCCGAATGTCGCGAATGACTTTCGCGTCCGGGAGCGTCTCGCCATCGGCAGCGTCGGATTCGACGTGCAGCTCTGATTCGACGGTTCGCGCAAACCCCTCCGGCGCCCAGTTCCAATGGATCGGCTGAACAGTCGAGCGTTCGACACAGATCACGTGCTGCGCGTGCCGGTAGTAGTCGAAGACGCGGTCGCCGACGTGCGTGACCAGGGCCTCGAGGTCCCGCGTCGCGTTCGGCGCTGCCGAGATCCAGCAGGCACATGCCGCAACCGAGCCGACGACCGCAAGCAGGGTTCGCCCGCGATGTTCCATGTCGTTCGCAGCTCTCGACGCCGAGATCCGCGACCGCTGCGTTTCGGCATGCGGCGCTTGGACGATCAGGCGTTCCGAGAGGTGGCAGTCTAACCGGTTCACATCGCGGCGACAATCGGTCCCGATGAGCCCATCCCGGCCGCTCAGGCGAGTGCCGCGTCGTAGTGCAATTGGACAATCCCCGATTTCTCGTAGACTCGCCGATTGGCGAGCCTCAGCCTGGTTCGTTCTGCCGGTGACGGCAACAGTGGAATGCCGCCACCCAGCAATACCGGGATGATGGCGGCGTCGACGCCATCGACGAGACCGGCCCCCAGCAGGCTCCTGAACAGTTCCCCGCCACCGAACAGCCAGATGTCCTTTCCGGGTTCGGCCTTCAGGCTCGTCACGAGCGCCCGAGGGTCCTGCGCGATCGTGACCTCCGGATAATCGGTCTGTTTCAGGGTTCGGGAGATCACGAACGACTTCACCCCAGGCATCGACCCGCCCCCGCCGCCCATCTTCTGCATCGCCTCGAACGTCTTCCGCCCGATCAGCAGGGTGTCGAACTGGCTGAAGATCTCATTGAAGTCGATCTCAGGGTCCTCAGTGATCCAATCGCTTTCTCCGTTCGGCCCTGCGATGTAGCCGTCTAGGCTCATGGCCACGCCGTAGCGAACGCGGCGCCGGAGCTGGCTTCCAGGTGATGCAGCCATGGCAATTCTCCAGTTAGTTAACGGTCACGATTGCCGGAGATAGCTGCCACAGAAGAACACAGAAAGAACACGGAGAATGCCGGAAAGATGCAAACAACACAAAGACGTAGGAGCTCCGACCACCATGAACGACGTGGGATCATGTATCCAAAGGATGGGCGTCCACTCTAGCCAACACACATCGTCACGCCGAGGGCAGAGCACCACACTATCTGCGTATTTCACGCGACGGCTGCACATGCACGAGGAGTAATGGGCGACCCTGTGGCATGTCTGCCAAATTCGGTCTGGGTTTGCGCCTCCTGATCTCGTAATGCCTGTTTCCTCCTGCATTCTGTGTTCTTCAGTGTTTTTCTGTGGCCTTGTGGCCTTTGTGGCCTCTTGTGGCCTTTTCTGTGGCCCTTGTCACTGCACGCGCTGCCACCGAACGTCCCAGCTTTCCCGGCGCTCGACGAATCCGGTGACGCGTCCCGTCGGGTCGCGCTGGAAAACCTTCCTGAGGCGCGGCTGACCCGGAACGAACAGGCAGTCCGCCAGTTCGCTCTTCAAAGTCTCGGGTGCCCTTCCGCTACGCACGCCGACCAAGGCTCCGTTCTCGCGCCGAATCGTGTAGGTCACGGCCGGTGTGAGGGAATAGATACCAACGTATTCATCGAGCTTGGCGTCGGACAATTGAATCGACGGGGGATCGTCGCGCAGGGCCAGGACGTGCGACGCGACCAGGACCCACCCGCCGCGTTCCTGGATCCACGTATCGGTGCTCCTGTACCGAGCGTGAAGGACCTGTCCGAAATAACCCTCCTCTTCGTCAGCGATGTAATTGGTGATGGCGGTGGTGCCGTGAAGAAACGCGCGGAAGTCGGTCACGCGCAGCCGGCCCCAAATCTCCTTCGGGAGCGGACGGAGCTCCTCGAGCAATTCCGCCTTGGATTTGACGCGGCCGTCCTCGGCCGAATAGACGATCGAGTCGTGGAGGTACCGCATCCACGGGGCACGGTCGCCGGCGGCGATCGCGTCCATCAGTTCCTGCGTCTGCCGCTGGAGGAGCGCGGACACATCATTCGGCCGAGCGTCCTGGCGTCCGGCAACGGGTGCTGCGACCATAGCCGCACAGATCACCGCAGCTCTTAGCGTGCCCCTGGTCAAATGCTTGATGAGCGATGCGCGCGTCGGCCTATCCGCCGTCGGCGACCGCGGTTCCACGATGTGCTGCAGCATATCGTCACCGGTGGCTCGAGCCACCAACAAGACCGTCCCGGAAAGGAGCAGCGTATCCCAGATGCAGTTGAAGGGACTCAGAGGGACTGCGGAGGGTATTACTTTGTAGCGCGCCTGTTTGGAGGCGCCGACCCGCCCTATACCCGACCGTTCTATCCGGCGACAGCGAGTGGGTCGTCGGCGGAGCGACTCTTTGGACCGAGCGGACGGCTGGCCCTGACCACACGCTCGGCCGACTGCATCGACAGCGGGCGGGAGAACAGGAAACCCTGGGCGTGCGTGCAGCCGAGGCGCTCCAGTTCGCGTGCCTGCACGTCGCTCTCGATCCCTTCGGCCACCACGCTGGTGTTGAGCGTCCTGGCCAGCGCGAGAATGCTCTCGACGATCGCCGGACGTCCGGGAAGCAGCAGGCTGTTCACGAACGACCGATCGATTTTGAGAGCGTCCACGGGCAGCTTGTGGAGGTGGCTGAGCGAAGAGTAGCCGGTTCCGAAATCGTCAAGATAGACCTTCACGCCGAAGTCGCGCAGTTCGCGGAGCACGAGCGCAGCTTCACCAGGACTATCCAGAAGAGCGGTCTCGGTGATTTCCACGCGGAGGTCGGCCGGCCTCAGACCTGTCTGACGCACGGTCTGCTTCACCACGCGCGGGAAGTTCTGGTGCACGAGCTGACGGCTCGACACGTTCACCGTGATGCAGTCGAGGCCGGCATTGGGAAACTGCCGCTGCCAGTTCGCGAAGGTGCGGCACGCCTCCTGGAGGACCCAGGTGCCGAGCGGTTCGATCAGCCCGAGCTCTTCGGCGATCGGAATGAACGTGACCGGCGAAACCGGCTCCCCGTTGCGCGTCCATCGAACCAGCGATTCGAACCCGATGCACATGCCGGAGGTCAGCGACACGATCGGCTGGTAGTGCACCTCGAAGTCGTTGCTGGCAATCGCCCGGCGGAGATCGTTCTCGAGACTCAGACGATCGCGCACCCGCGCGTGCATGTCGGCGTCGAACACCTCGTGCCGCGACTTTCCGCGCGACTTGGCGTGATACATCGCGGTGTCGGCGTCGCGCATGATCTCGTCCGGGTTGGTGTAGTGCGCGGGACCAAACGCGATCCCGATGCTCGCCGACGTGAACACTTCGCGGCCGGCAATTGAAAATGGCGCGCTCAACGCATCCTGAATCCGGCAGGCGATGGCGTTGGCCTGCCCATCGTCGACCAGACCGTTCAGAAAGATCGCGAATTCGTCGCCGCCGAGGCGCGCCAGCGCGTCGCCCGGCCGCAGGCACGATTCCAGCCGGCGCGACGCGGCGATCAGCAGCTCGTCGCCGACCATGTGGCCGAGACTGTCGTTGACGATCTTGAATCGATCCAGATCGAGATACAGAACCGCGAAGCCATTACTGAGACCGCGGCGCCGGCACTCGTCGAGCCGGCGTCCAAGTCCCTCGACGAACACGGCGCGGTTGAAGAGACCGGTCAGCGAGTCGAGGAACCCGACGCTGCGGAGACGCTCCTGCGCGATCGCCTGCTCGGTCGTATCGGTGAGCGATCCCGCGATTCGATCGGGCTTGTTCCCCGCGCCCCGCACCGCCACACCGCGGCAGAGGAAGCGGCGGTAGGTGCCATCTTCGTGGCGGATCCGGTGCTCGTGCTGGAAGACCTGGGTCGAGCCTGCGAGATGCGCCTCGAGCGCGGCCTTGAGATTGGCGATGTCTTCGGCGTGGACACGATCGAGCCATTCGCCGGGCCCGCCGATCGCGGCGTGCGCCGGCAGGCCAATCATCGCGCGCCAGCGTCCGGACACGTAGAACTCCTGCGTCTGCAGGTTCCACTGCCACAGGCCGTCGTTGGCGCCTTCCGCCGCGAGCGCCAGCCGCTCGCCGCTCCGTCTGAGTTCGTGCTCCGCGCGCGTGCGCTCGGTGACGTCGTGCCACAGCAGCGCCACACCGCCGGCCACCGGCAGGACCTTCACCTGCACGATGCGCGCATCGCTGCCCGCTGGCAGTCTGAGGTGGTTCAGGGTGCGGCCCTTCCGGTCGGCGACGGTCTCCTTGACGGCTCGCGGCAGCTCGGTCCGAACCAGCGCCGGCACCGCGTCGGTGAGCAGACGGCCCAGCGCCCGATCGCGCGAGCAGTGCAGCATGCGTTCGAGCGCGTCATTCCACAGGGTGACCCGGCCGTCGCGATCGAGCACCGACATGCCCTGTTCCAGATGGTCGATCACCTCGCGACGCCGATGCTCCTCCTCGAGACGGTGACGTAATCGGCGTAGGTTCGGTAGGCAAGAAACAGCGACGCGGCCACCACCGGCGCGATGTCCCACATCCGGCGATCGATCACCTCGACCAGTGAAGCGGCGACGCCAGCGCCCAGAAGATAGATGGGATATCCGGCCAGCGCGCGAGTCGGCCACGATCCACTGACTGGGCGCCGTCGCGACGAACGGTACGACCACCTCCGCCAGTGCGCCTTGTGTGAGGTGATAGGCGATGACCGCGGCGGCAACCGGCACCGCCAGCCACGGCCACGCGAACATGCCGGGCACGCCGCTAACCGACCGATAAGCCAGGCCGGCGCTCTGAGTGGCCGCGACGACGATGGCCGTGTCGATGAGCATCTGGCCACGCGGAACGCCGCCAACCACGAGACCCGCCGTCAGCGTCGCAACGGCTGCGACGAACATCGCCACGTTGGGACCAAAGAACATCAGCGCGCTGAAAACGATGACGAAGGCGGGCGGCATGATCGCCCGATCGGTCGTGGCCGGCTCCTGCACTCTCAGGCAGGAGATCAGCATCGCCGCCAGAACGAGTCCCAGCCATACCAGGATGCGATCGGCCGGCCCCGCGCCGATGAGGCGCGGGACGAGCATCGCGCCGGTGAAGACGGACGCGAGCGCCACGACGGTGGATCGGGAAGGAAAGGTTGGCATTCAGGCGGCCGCGGTGAGTTCGACGCGCCGATCCATAGAGTGGGCGGAGAAGCAAGGAGAACACCAATCTCCATGTTTGTATAAGTGCAGGTCTATCGTGACTTTGCGCCGACGGACGCCGGTGTCGGTGGGGTCGATGTTCCACGACGCGACATGCTTGACGACAAAACTGTATCCACGGGTCAGTCTGCGCGCCGGAGGTCTTTGTCAGCGCACCTGCTTTCCGGGCTGATACTCGGTCTCGCCTTACCGGATGCGATACGAAATCGTGACGCCGAAACTTGGCGCGAAGAACCGCTTGTCGGGGTCGTTGGAATCACGACTTCGCGTCAGCGTCGAAATTTGATGCCGACGAACAGACGAGAACTGCCCGTGTTGAGGTGCGCCAGCGGCGGTCCGAGTTGCGCGACGATGCTGGCGAGGGACTCCGGTCTGTATCAACTCGCGGGTGTTCAAGATATCGGTGGGCTGCACCTGGCATCCGACGTCGGTCCTCCGAGTAGCGATAGCCGGTTACGAACGCGGCGTGCGGACCGAGTGCCGTATTCAGTTCGACCCCGGCATCGAACCCGAGGCCAGTTGTTGAAGGTTCAAATGACGCCGAGAGTCGATAGTCGTCCTGGAAGAGCACCGAGTGGCCACCGAGCCAAAACGTCGTAAAACCCAGCGGCTGCACATCGCCGCTCAGGCGGTAAAGTTGGGCCTGCCGAAAGAATCAGGCCGACGCGATCGGGGCGGCCGACCCGCGCCGCGGCGTTGAAGGCGACCGCCCATTCGGTCAGGGAGCCTGACGTGTCCGGCCACGCGTTCGATTGATTGAGCGTGGTCTGCTGCGCTTCGCCGCTCGGCGGAGGACGGCTGATGTATTGAAGCGCGATGACGTATGGCGTATTCGCCGCGGACAGGTCATAGCTGGCGCGCTCGACGAGGACCTGTAATCCAAATCGACTGACCGGAAAAATGTTGACGCCTCCCGACAGGCCGAGCGTCGATTGCGCATTCGCGGCGAGCGTCTGACCTCCCCGGCTGGTGAAGTCGCTACCGAACAGGTAGGGGCGGTGAGTACCAAGCTGGTCACAGCCACCGAAGGTCCGGTGATGACGCCGCTGGCGGCACCCCAGACTTCGACAACTGGTGGTGGGGCATTCTGCTCTGCGGCCGCGAAGGCAGGAACCACGACCATCGCCCACACGCACGCAATCGCTCTGTAGCCGTATTTCATTCGCCGCTCCGTGCCGAATCAGTGGCCGCCATGTCCACGATAAAGTTAACCTCCCGTGCACAACCTGATTTTCCACGGTTCGGGTTCCTAGACCTGAACGGGAGGGCTTATCCAGGGAGTGCGAGGCGCGCAGTCCTCCACTTCACGCCGCAGGCGCGAGATCTCGAGCGCCCGGGCAACGATCAGCGCGACTCGTCAAGATTGAACGGCTTGGGGCGAAGCGGTACGCGCCCTGTCTCATCGCCTCCACCCCCTCTTCAACCGTAGAAAGGGCGGTCAACAGGACGACCAGGCGATCCATTCGGAATCGGCGGCCTTCATCGCCTTCAACACGTCCAGGCCGTCGCCGTCAGGCAGCTTGTGGTCGAGGAGAACCAGGATCGGTGTTGTCCCGTTTCTGGAGCGCTTCCTTCGCGGTGCCAGCCCGAATGACGATAATATCCCTCTTGGCAGTGAGCCGCTGGACGAGCGCCCAGCGATTCATTGCCTCATCGTCGACAACCAGGATTGTGGGTTCCATGGTT
>CAVWLB010000010.1:0-3214554 GCA_963755695.1 uncultured Acidobacteriota bacterium
CAATGTATTGCTCGATTGGTGACTTGACGCGCACCGGTCGATTGCGTTGGGCAACGATGAGCGGTCCCAGATAGTGCGCACGGTGCAATCGTGTTGGCGTTTGTCGTGCACCTTACCTGGCCCGCACCGCATGACCTGGTGTCAGTCCCAGGTTCGTCTGCCGATAACCGCGCGCCGCGTTCCCGCAGATCCGAATGCATCCGTTCCGAGTACTCGATCGGTTCATTATTCGGAATAGTCGTCGCCGGGATATTTGACGATGTCGCGGTAGCGACGGGGATGAACTGGCCGAGGCCGTTCGCCGCCGCGGGTCCCAGGCCGGGCAGCCGGTCAACGAACTTGCGCAGTCCCGTGCCGGGTTGCACGATGGGGCGATCGCTGGCGTCGATTCCGGTTCGACGGCAGCGGACTGTTCGCGTAGTTCCACACGAATCCGAAGTAGTCCGGGACCGGCAGACCGCCGGGACCGAGTACAAGCGCGGCCGCCGCGGCGCGTCTCTGTTCGATGGTCGTGCTCCGGTTTCGCGGAGACTGAGTGGCTTTGCTGCTCTGCGCACGAAGACCGTCGGCGCCGCCCCCACGCCAGCGCGCCGCTCGCGAGCAACAGAAGCAGGCGCTTCCGGCTTAGTAAGTGATCAGGACTTCGTTCCTCCGGTTCGAATTGCGACGAATGCGAGCCTGCTTTGGCGTTCAGAGGTGAGGTCCTGTCGTTGGTCACCAGCTCCTCTGCCCCAGTGTCGGAGCCGTCGGCACATCCTTCTGCTTGGCGCCGCTGCATTCCTCCCGGCGCGAAAGCAGCTCCAACGATAAGACACGGACCTTTTTGTACGCTTCGCGCAGTTGCCGGAGGGCGCGATCGAGTCCGACGAGATTCATGAGCCAATCTCCGGTCGTCCGATCCATGAGATCGCGGTAGAGGTCAGCTGTCGAATGAGCGGATCGACTTGGCGGAGCGTCAGCGGGACGGGTGGCTGACGCTTGAGCAGCAGGCAGCCTGCCGCTTTCAATCGCCCTTGCGCGTGCCTGCACGACCTTTCCCGTTGCTGAGCTCCAGCGGCTGGGTTATAGTTACAGCTCAACAAAAACCAGTTCGTCGGTCCCGGAAACAGCCGAGGCTCCCAATTCCGGTCCTGCGCGAGTAAGGGATTCCTAGTGGACCGTTATCGCCTGGCCGCCAGTCGGCTGTCCGTACTGTCCGTTTGTTCGCTTACCCTCACACCCCTCGCCGCGACGGCCGCGCAAGCACAGGTGGTGGTGGCGCCTGGCGCCGTGGTGATGGCGCCAGGCGCCGGAATCCCAGCCAGTGGTTCGCGTCCTCCGAGCCGACGAACCATCACAAAGTTCTCGTGTATATTCCGCAATTCCTCGGCGGTGTCCATACCGCGCTGGGCGATGTCAACGGCGACGGCGTCGTGGACATCATCACCGGCGCGGGGCCCGGCGGCGGGCCGCACGTCCGGGTCCTGAGCGGCGTGGACTTGTCGGAACTGGCCAGCTTCTTCGCGTACGACCCGGATTCCCGGGCGGCGTCTACGTCGCCGCCGGCGACGTCGACGGCGACGGCCGCGCGGACATCATCACCGGCGCCGGCCCCGGCGGCGGCCCGCACGTCCGGGTCTTCAGCGGCGCGGATCTGTCAGCGAGCTGGCCAGCTTCTTCGCCTACGACCCGGCGTTCACCGGCGGCGTCTACGTCGCCGCCGGCGACGTCAACGGCGACGGGCATGGCCGACATCATCACCGGCGCGGGCCCGGGCGGCGGCCCGCACGTGCGAGTCTTCAGCGGCGTCGACTTCAGCGAGCTCGGCGAGCTTCTTCGCGTACGACCCGGCTTTACCGGCGGCGTCTACGTGGCCGCCGGCGACGTCAACGGCGACGGGCATGGCCGACATCATCACCGGCGCCGGGCCCGGCGGCGGCCCGCACGTCCGGGCGTCTTCAGCGGCGCCGGACTTCGTCGGAGCTGGCGAGCTTCTATGCCTACGACCCCGCGTTCACGGCGGCGGTGAGTCGCGGCGCGGTGGACTCAACGGCGACGGCCGTGCCGAGATCGTCACCGGCGCCGGACCCGGCGGCGGCCCGCACGTCAGCATTCTTCAATCTGTTGCGGGTCGACCTCGGGCGAGCTCGCCAGTTTCTTGGCGTTCGCCGGCCATCGGGAGCGGCGTCTTCGTCGGCTCGGTCGGGCGGGGCCGGGCGCTTGCGCTTCACCAGTGCGGCACGACGACGTTCCAGGCCGGCACGCGCCGGCACCTTCGCCGTCACGACAGGCGCGGCAGCCGGACGCCACGCTGACCTCGACCGGCACGCTGCCGGCCGGCGTGACGTTCGTGGACAACGGCGACGGCACCGCCACGCTGCGCCGGCACGCCCGCCGCCGGCACCGGCGGCACGTATCCGCTGACGTTCACGGCGAGCAACGGCGCCGGCACGCCCGTCGACCCAGAGCTTCACGCTGAGCGTCACCAGAGCGCCCGGCGATCACCAGCGCCGCGGCAACGACGTTCCGCCATCGGCGCGCCCGTGAACAGTTCACCGTGACCACGACCGGGTTCCCGCGTCCGACGCTCACGCGGGGCGGCGCCGCGCTGCCGCGCGGGCGTCACGTTCGTCGACAACGGCGACGGCACCGGCACGCTGAGCGGCACGCCCGCCGCCGGGCACCGGCGGCACCTACGCGCTGACGTTCACGGCGAGCAACGGCAGTCGGGCCGGCGCGGTCCAGAGCTTCACGCTGACCGTGAGCGGCGCGCCCGGCGATCACCAGCGCGAACCACGGCGACGTTCACGCGTCGGCACGGCCGGGCACGTTCACGGTCACGACGACCGGCACGCCGACCGCCGGCGATCGCCGTCGGCCGGGCGCTGCCGGCCGGCGTGACGTTCGTCGACAACGGCAACGGCACCGGCACCTTGAGCGGCACGCCGGCGGCCGGCACGGGCGGCACCTACCCGCTCACCTTCACCGCCACCAACGGCGTGCCGCCGAACGGCGACGCAGGCCTTCACGCTGAAGGTCAACCAGGCGCCGGCGATCACGAGCGCGACCAGCGACGACCTTCACGGTCGGCACCGCCGGCACTTCACGGTGACGACCACCGGCTTCCCGGCGCCGACGCTGACGCGTGGCGGCGTGGACGCTGCCCGCCGGCGTGACGTTCACCGACAACGGCAACGGCACCGGCACGCTTGAGCGGCACGCCGGCCGCCGGGCACCGGCGGCACGCTACGCGCTCACGTTCACCGCCACCAACGGCGTCGGCGCGAACGCCGCCAGGCCTTCACGCTGACGGTGAACGAGCGCGCCGGCCATCACCAGCGCCGACACCACGACGTTCACGGTCGGCACGCCGGGCACCTTCACGGTGACCACGACCGGCGTTCCCGACACCGGCGCTCACGCGTCGGCGGCGTGCGCTGCCGCGGGCGTGACCTTCACCGACAACGGCGACGGCACCGGCACGCTGAGCGGCACGCCGGCGGCCGGCACGGGCGGCACCTACGCCCTCACCTTCACGGCCACCAACGGCGTCGCCGCCGAACGGCACGCAGACCTTCACGCTGACCGTCAACCAGGCGCCGGCGATCACGAGCGCGACCAGCACGACGTTCACGGTCGGCACCGCCGGGACGTTCACGGTCACGACCAGCGGGTTCCCGGCGCCGACGCTGACGCATCGGCGGCGTCGCCCTGCCGGCCGGCGTCACCTTCATCGACAACGGCAACGGCACCGGCACGCTGAGCGGCACGCCGGCCGCCGGCACCGGCGGCACCTACGCGATCACGTTCACCGCCACGAAACGGCATCGGCGCGAGCGCGCCGCAGGCCTTCACGCTGACCGTGCAACCAGGCGCCGGCCATCACCAGCGCCAACACGACCACCTTCACGGTCGGCACGCTGGGAACGTTCACGGTCACCACGACGGGTTCCCGGCGCCGACGATCGCGCGGACCGGCGTCGCGCTGCCCGGCTGGCGTCACCTTCGTGGACAACGGCAACGGCACCGGGACGCTGAGCGGCACGCCCGCGGCGGGCACGGCGGGCGCGTACGCCGTTCACGTTCACCGCCGCGAACGGCGACGCCGCCGAACGCGGCGCAGGCTTCACGCTGACGGTCAATCAGCCGCCGGCGATCACCAGCGCCAACAGCGACGACCTTCACCGTCGGCACGCCCGGCACGTTCACGGTGACGACGACCGGCTTCCCGGCGCCGACCGTGTCGCAGACGGGCGCGCTGCCGACTGGCGTCACGTTCACGCCGGCGACGCGCGTGCTCGGCGGCACCGCGACGCAGACCGGCGCGTTCCCGCTGGTCAGTTCACCGCCACCAACGGCGTCCCGCCGGACGCGACGCAGAACTTCACGCTGAACGTCGTCTGCCCGGCGATCACGGTCGACGCCGGCGGCGATGCCGGACGGGCTCTACCAGGTCGCGTACGGCGCCGGTGTGACCTTCACGCAGACCGGCAGCACGGGCAGCTCGATCACCTGGAGCGCGATCGGGCTGCCCGGCGGGCCTGACGATCGAGGCCAACGACCGGCGTCGTGTCCGGGAACGCCGACCAACACCGTGTTGAATGGCGCCGTCGCCGTCACGGTGACGGACAACTTCGGCTGCACGGGCACGCGGAACACGACGATCACCGTCCGCCCGATCGACCGACACCGAGAACTACACCGGCGGCGTCGGCAACACGCAGTACGTCGTCGGCGCTCCGCTTCCCGTTGACGCCGCACGTGTTCGTCGACGACAACGTCAAGACCGGCGACAGCGGCCCGGGCGCCGCTGTCGGTCACGTTCCCGGCGACGTCGACGAACGGCGGACGATCGTCGAAGGCACCACGGACGGCACATTCACCTACACGCCGGACGTCGGCTTCGCGGGGCCGACCGACACCTTCACCTACACGTTGACGGACGGCAACGGCGTCACCAACACCGGCACGGTGACGATCAACCTGAGCAACGTCGTCTGGTACGTGAACAGCGCCGGCGGCAACGGCGACGGCCGATCGCACAACCCGTTCAACACGCTGAACGCCGCGGCCACGCCCTCAGGCGTCGAGCTCGTCATCTACGTGCACACCGGCGGCGCGACGACGCCTGGGAACCTGGCGATGGATGCGAACCAGACGCTGCACGGGCAGGGCGCGACGTTCACACCTGAACAGCCTGACGATCGCCGCGGGCACGCGTCCGACGCTGACCGGCACGGTGACGCTCGCCGACAACACGGCCGTGAGGGCCGTGAACTTCACGCCGGCGCCATCCCGGCGATGACGGCGTCGGGCGTCGCCGACGACGCAGCCGGTCGCGATCGATCAGGTGAACGTCACCGGCGGCACCAGCGCGCTGAGCCTGACGAACGTCACGGCGACGGGACCGGCGCGATCACCGTCAGCAATGCCGAACTTCACGAACACGAGCGGCTGCGGAAGTGCTCGATCTCCGGCGGCACCGTGCCGGTGACGTTCGCAGCGACCGCGACGATCAGCAGCAACGCGGGCCGGTCGATCGACATCCAGAACCGCACCGGCGGCACGGTCGCGTTCAACGGCGCGATCACCGACACCGGTCAGGGCATCTTCCTGAACGCGAACACCGGGTCGACCATCAACTTCACCGGCGGCCTGTCGCTGAGCACGGCGAGCCAACCCGGCGTTCACCGCCACCGGCGGCGGCACGGTGTCGGCGACGCAGAACAACACGACGATCGTCAACACCGATCACGACGACGACCGGCACGGCGCTGAACGTCGCCAACACCACCATCGGCGCGAGCGGGCTGACGTTCCGCAGCATCTCGGCCAACGGCGCGGCGAAGCGGCATCGTGCTGAACAACACCGGCACCTTGGCCGGCCTGACTGTCACCGGTGCCGGAACGGCGTCGTCCGGAGGCACGATTCAGAACACGAGCAGCCATGGCATTGCGCTCGCGGGCTCACGCAACACATCGCTGGCGCGCATGACGATCCAGAACACCGGTGGCAGCGGAATCAATGGCACGACCGTCACCAACTTCACGTTCACCGATGGCACGATCAGCAACTCCGGGGACGCGCTCGGCGAATCGAACGTCGCGTTCAACGGCAACGGCACGCTTACGGGGAACAACCTGAGTGGAACGCTGACAATTACTGGCAGCACGCTGACCAACGCGTTCGATCACGGGATCCATGTGGAAGGCAACGACGGCACGATCTCGAACGCGACAATCACCGGCAACACGATCACTAGCGCGACGAGCGTGGCGACGTCTAAGGGCACGGGCATTCAATTGATAGGCACGGGCACGACGACGACCGTTGCGAATCTGACGAAGGCCGCCATCAGCGGCAACACCGTTCGCAACTTCCCGAGCGGCGCCGGCATCCAGGTGAATTACGGCAACGCCAGCAGCTCGGGACCTGGTGGTCATGCCGGCCTGGCGGGCGATGCGACGAATATCATTTCGATTACGAACAACATCGCCAGAGGCCAGAGTGCGGCGAATCGGTTCGGGACGCACGCGATTATCGTCGTCGTCAGCGGTGGCAATGCGGCGTCGCGATCGCAGGGGAATTTCGACGTGTCGAACAATGGCACCGTCGGCAACCCGATCGGCGACAGCCTGGGGCATTGCGCTCGGCGTCGGCAACAACGGCTACGCGACCATGACGGGCCGAACAACAACGTCATTGTCGCGAACAATACGGTCGCATCCGGCGGGATCAGCGGCGGCAACGGCGTGGTTCTCGGCAACGAGACGCCCGACCTGAAGTTGACGGTGTCCAACAACAACATCAGTCAGACGGATGGCAATGGCATCCTGCTCGTCGGCCGCGGCAACGGCAACGTCTCGCTCGGTACCGAAGGCATTGCCCGGCTCTAAAGATCCAGAACAATACGTTGCTGCACCCCTCAGCGGCGCGCGGCCGGGGATTCGCAGTATGCTGGAAACAATGCGGCCAACACCGACGACGCCGGCTGCGAACATCTCCGGCAACACGACGGCGGGAAGCGGCAGTGCTGCCGGAATCGGCCTCCGGAAACAGGGCACCACCGCGACGGTGCACGATTTTAGCGTGCACGGAATGGTCGCCACGAGTTCCCCGGGCGTGGAGCAGTTCGTCGGTAACGGAGCTGGCGGACAGAATCCCGGAATCGCCAATGGCGCTGCGGGCAGCGTCAACGGTGTGCTCCTCATCTCCGCGGCCAGCGGCTTCAGTTCGTGCTCGTTCCCATAAGCGGCGGGCGGCGCTGGTGTCAGCACTGGGTAATCGCGGCCGCGAAGTCTTAGAGGACCGTCATCGTCGGCGCGCTATCCGTGACCCATCGCACGCCCTGGCGGCAGCGTATGGGACCGTCCCCGCCGTGGATCGGCAGTCAGCGATCCGCCCGCCGCCGAACGCGCGGGCCTCTGATTTTTCAGCCCCGTCCCCCCAATTCCATTTCGTGTTTTCTGGTCCCGACCATATCCGCGGATCAAGAAAACGAGAATCGCGAAACGGCCGTAAGTGACTCCGGCACCTGTTCCTATTCTTGTCCCCGAAAATCGGCTGTTTTGCGCGGGGATCCGCTCGCGGCACAAGCTTTTCGCGAACGGCTGGAGCGCAACCCGGGCGCAACCCGCAACGAAAACGGGAATGCCATTCGCGGCGCTAAGTGATTGATTTCGAATGGAGCCGGCGACCGGACTTGAACCGATGACCTGCTGATTACGAATCAGCTGCTCTACCAACTGAGCTACGCCGGCTTGGCGGGAGGATCCGACCGTCACCGGCCGGCCGAAGTATTGTAGCAGAGCCGGCGGAACCGGCCAACCGCACCGCCACCACTTCGACATTGGCCAGCGAGGCACATGGTCGCGACTCATCGCACGAGCGTACAAACCCGCGGACAGTCTGATGCGCACGACATCACCGATCGAGTAGCCAAGGCGGTTCGAGATGCACAGATCGCCAACGGCACCGTCACCGTGTTCGTCGTTGGTTCGACGGCGGCGATAACCACCATCGAGTTCGAGCCTGGCGCCATTGCGGACTTGAACCGGATGTTCGAGTCGATTGCTCCACGCGACGGCGAGTACCGGCACCACCTGCGTTGGGGGGACGACAACGGGTCGAGCCACGTGCGCGCCGCGCTGCTTGGACCGTCGCTGACCGTGCCGGTGGTGGCCGGCCTGCTGACGCTCGGCGAGTGGCAGCAGGTCATGCTCCTGGAGTTCGACACCCGCGCCCGCCGGCGCGAGCTTGTCATTCAAGTAGTGGGAGAGTGAGGAGCGAGGGGCGAGGGGCGAGGAGCGAGTGGCGAGGGGCGTTGCAGCCGCTGAGAGTGGATGCGATCATGAGCCGACGCCGAAGCCGACTGCCAGGCGTGTTCTGTACGGTCGACTGGTTCAAGCACGTAACCCATCACGAGGACACCCTTGGCGCCGTTTCGAATCCTGCCGCTGCCTGGCTACACGCCAACCATCGGCCGTCTGGTGGCGATGCTTTCCTACGCGCGCCAAACGACGCTCCAGGCGGTGGAGGGGTTGACGCGCGAGCAGCTCGATCACCTGCACGATGAGCGAAGCAACAGCATTGGCGCCCTGCTCGCGCACGTGGCTGCGGTGGAGCGCGGCTATCAGCTCGTGACGTTCGAGGAGCGCGAGCCGACGGCTGCGGAGAACGACGCGTGGTCCGCGGCCTTGAAGCTTGGAGACAAGGGGCGCCGCGAGATCCGTGGTCGCGAGCTGCAGTTCTATGTCGATGAACTTCGGCGGACACGCGAGGCGACTCTCGCGGCACTGGCAACGCGGGACGACGCCTGGCTCGAGGCGCCGCTGCGAATTGCCCCGGCGCTGAACGCGCACTGGGCGTGGTTCCACGTCGCCGAGGACGAGATCAATCATCGCGGCCAGATCCGCTGGCTGCGCGCGCGGCTTCCCAGTAAGACTCGGAACACATGACCGGCGATAGCTGATCGGCATCAGCACGCCGCGAGGGCCGCCGCTCGCCTTGCGCCCCTCGCCCCTCGCCTCCCGCCCCTGCGCCCCTCGCCTACAGGGTCCGCAACAAGCCCTCGGCGGAGAGGTAATCGAGGGTATCGCGTCCTTCGGCGAACCATTCGACGAGCGGAGTGAGCAGAGATCGGGCCTCGTCTGTCCGGCCGAGCGAGACCAGGAAATTCGCGTAGCGGCCGCCGGCGCGGAGTTCGAGCCACCGTGCGCCGTCGCGGCGCGCGATGTCGATCGCCTGCCGATAGCTCGCTTCGGCGGCCGCCTGCTCGCCGGCCGCGCGATGCGCCTCGGCGAGCAGCCGCGCATGCTCGGCATCGTAGGCGCACTGCTTGGTTTCCCGAGCGCACGCCTGCGACTGGTCGAGCGCGGCCCTGGCCTGGTCAATCCGGTTGGCACGTAGCAATCCGCCGGCGTACAACACGAGGTAGTAGGGCCGGAGCAGCGTGGACCGCATGACCATGTGGGCCTGCACGGAGGCGTCCATCTGCTGGAGTCCCCGCTCGATTTCACCCATCTCGACGAGCGCCCGATCGCGCAACGGCGCCGCCCACTGCAGTTCCTGAACGATGCCTCGCGGCATGCACACGGCGGCCAGTTCGTCGTAAGTCGCGAGCACCTGAGCGGACTCGCGACGTGCAAGGTGAATGAGCGCTTTGAACAGCAACGCGAACGCCAGCGGCTGCGGGTGCTCGAGCGCTCGCGCCTCGGCGACCGCTCCTTCCGCAAGGCGCATCCCCTGTTCCGGAAAACCGAGGAGCGTGGAGCTCCTGGCCAGTTCGCACTTGCAGAACACCCCCGGTTCAATTCCGGTCTCCCAGACGCGCGCGTTGTGGAACGCCGGCTCGTACAGTTCCAGGCCGCGGCTCAAATGATCGTGCGCCTCCCGCAGCTCGCCGAGGTGAAACAGGGCGGCGCCGAGCGACCACTCGCCGATCATTTGAAGGTGGCGATCGCCGATGCGATCGAACAACGCCTTCATCTCGAGCGCAATCCGGTGCGCCGTTCGGACTTCGCCGGAAACGACGTGATGCGCTGACATGCCGATCAATACCGGGATGATCCGCTTCGGGTCGGCGATCTTGCCGCACAACTCGTGAGCGCGTTCGTAGGCCCTGCCGACCGCCGGCACGGCGTAGCCCTGACTCGTCTTGATCGCCAGGCCGAGCGTCATCTGGAGATCGAGCTCGATCTCCGCTCGCTCCGGCGTGTCCGGCTCCCGTTCGACGAGCGCGAGGCCGCGCCGCGCGAGCGCCGCCGTGTCGTCGTGCGCGTAGAGCCGGGCGACCGCCTGAGCCGCGCGGTTGAAATACTCTGCTGCGCGGAGGTTCTCGCGCGCTTCCTCGAACAGGATGGCGATATCAGCGGCGCAGGTGCAGAGGTCGTTCCCGGTGCGGACGACCAGCCGTTCGGCGATGACACGGCTCAAACCGACCCGACGCGTGACCCGGAGCGATTCGAGGCAGGCGTCGTGATACACCTTGTGCGCGAACCGGTACTTCAGGGTAATCTCGCGTCTACCGCGGAACTCTGCTTCTTCGACGAAACGCACGAGTGCATGCTCGCGATCCAGCCGATCGAGACGATCCTCCACGGCTTCCGCGTCGGTGCCGAGGGCGGCCGCGACGATGACCGAGTCGAAGTCGGGTCCCTGCACGGCCGCTGCCGCCAGCAGGCGGTGGTCCGCCTGCTCGAGCGCGTCCATCTTGCGCTGAATCAAGCTGCGGACCGAGGGCGGCAGCTCGCGTTCGAGCGCTGACAGATCCTCGGCAACGATCCACTGATCGTCCTGGCGGCGAAGAACCTGCCGCCGCTTGAGATCGCGCAGCAGGTCGGCCATGAAAAGAGGGTTGCCCTCGGTGCGTGCCGAGATCAGCGCGGCAAATCGCGATGGAAATTCGTTGTTCGGGAACTGCAGCACGATGTAGCCGATCGATGGCGGCTTCGGCGAGGGTGCCGGGCGTGATTTCGATACCCTGGCCGCGCGCCAGGAGATGGAGTTTCAGCCCGAGAAACGGATGCCGCGTCTGCGCCAGCGCTGACGGCCGGCAGGTGGTGACGATCAGCACACGCATGCGATCCAGCCGCTGCGCAACATAACCAAGCAGATCGGTCGTCGACGGATCTGCCCAATGCAGATCGTCGAACCACAACACCACCGGCTGCAGGCGCCCGAGCTCCTCGAGAAGCGCGGCGATCTCGAACTTCAAACGCTCTTGCGAACCTCCCAGCGTCTCGGCGGCAAGCCGCGCGGCCGACGAATCGTTCTCCCGCGGCGGCATGAGTTGGGCGTACCAGCTGGGTGCAAAGCTGCGCAGAACCCGCGAGAGATTGCCAAGTTGTTTGTTGTGCTGGAGGCTATCGAGGGCCTCGAGCACCGGCAGGTAGGCTTCGGTGCCCGCGAGACGCTCTGAACATCGCCCGCGGCCAATGCGAACCGGTTCGCCTGATTCCTCGAGCTGCCGCACGAACGTCTCGACCAGTGTCGTCTTTCCCATTCCAGCTTCGGCCGAGACCACGACGAGCCGACCCTGTCCGCGCTGCGTGCGAACGAACTCTTGATGCAGGGCATCGAGCTCTGACTCGCGTCCGACGATCGTGACGCTGGCCCCGGAGCGCCGAGGCGCGACCAGGACGCTGGACATCGCCACCGCAACCGAGGAGTCGTGCGCGATGTTGAGGCGATACATCACCTCGCCCGCGCCGGGCCGCAGCCGCGGATCCTTCTGCAGCGCTTCGACGATCAGTTGATCGATGGCGCGCGGCAGATCGGGGTTGAGCGCGGCGGGCGGCTCCGGCGTTTCCCACATCAACGCGTTGAGCGTCGCAATCTGCGACGGGGCCATGAACGGGTGACGGCCGGTCACCAGCTCGTACAGCAGGACTCCGAGCGCGAAGACGTCCGCCTCCGGCGCAACGGTCTCGCCTCGAGCCTGTTCGGGCGCCATGTAGCCAATCGTTCCGAGGACCAGGCCCGCCTCGGTCACCGGGCTGGTCAATGTCGCGGCAATGGTTGCGTCGTGCAGCCGGGCGAGGCCGAAATCGAGCAGCTTGACGTAGCCGTCGGGACGCACCATCACGTTGTCCGGCTTGATGTCGCGATGAACGATCTGGGCGGCGTGCGCGACGGCGAGGGCTTCGGCAATCTGCCTGGCAATGGCGATCGCCCGACTGAGCGGCAGACCGGTTGCCGCCAGCGTCCGCAGTGTCACGCCGTCGACGAGCTCCATCGCCACGTAACGATCGGCCTCGATGACTCCCGTCTCGTAGATCGTGACGATGTTCGGGTGATTGAGGGAGGATGCCAGCGTCGCCTCGCGGAGCAGGCGATCGAGCGACGAGTCGTCGCCGACGAGCGCGCGGCGGATCACCTTCAGAGCCGCGTCGCGTCCGAGGCGGCCGTCGTGGGCGCGATAGACCTCGCCCATGCCGCCGGAGCCGAGCTGTGCGAGGACCTCGTACGGACCGATGCGAGATCCGGGGGAAACTGCCATGGGGGCTGGGCGGAATTATATCGCGCGGCGATCGGGGTTGCGGACGGCGATTAGCAGTGAGCGGTTCGCGGTCTGCCGAATGCGGCTCGCGGTGGTGCGATTCAGCTTTAACGAGCGCTCGTCTGCAGGGCACTGCGTACCTGGTCGGCGCGAAACAGGCTGAATGTGCCGGCGCGAGCGGCGGGGACTGGAGGCTGCGCAAACAGACGCGTTACGCGGTGCAGTTGATTGTCGCGGACCGCGAGCAACGCATCTGGCGGTCCGACCCGTGCGCGGTCGATGGCGGCCGGCAGCGATGTCGACTGGATCCGCTCCCGTGTCGCCTCAGCGCGAAGGTTGGGGGAAAGATAAAAGATGACCGAGCCAATTCGTTCGTCGAGAACCGCGAGGTGTGGCGGAAGGTGAGGCTCGGGGTTCAGCGCGGCGGCGAGGTCGCGCGAGGTGAGGTACTCGGCGGCGCGAGGCAGCGCAGACGACATCACCGCCACGAAAGTTACGAGCGCCATCAGTGCGTCGAGGGGGACGCCAGTCTCGACCGACCTCGCCCTCACGGCGCGTCGCGCCAGCAGCAGCACAATCGCCATTGCCGCCGCGGGAACGATCCACGTAAGCCCGATCGGCGCCTGCAGTTCGAGGTGCATCGCGATCACCGTGACGAGTGGCAGCACGGCCAATGTGACGATGTGAATGGACATCCCGGTGCGCGAGCGTCCGAAGACGACGATCTCTTCGGCGATCGCGAGCGCGAGTGCCGGGAACAGCGGCAGCAGATACGTCACGAGCTTCGATTCCCCAACGCTCAGGAACAGCACCCCCAGCGCCAGCCACGCCCACGGAACCCATTTGAGCCCGCGCTGGTCATGGCGAAGATGACCAACCGCTCCGACGAGGTAGCCCGTCCACGGCAGCGCCCCGCCGATCACGATCGGCAGGTAGTACCACCACGGCCGTCCCGAGTGGCGCTGTGTCGCGGTCAGGTATCCGCGAAGATGACGCTCGATGAAGTAATAATGCAGGTAGCCCGGATGCGCGTGCTCCATCGCGAGGTACCAGGGGGCCGCCACCGCGATCGCGATCGCCCCTGCGATCGGAATCGCGATCGCCAGACGCGCGATGCTCGAAGGGTACCGGACTCCGATGCACAGCGCGAAGATCCCGGCGAACACCGCGCCGGCGAGCCCTTTCGTCAGAATGGTCAGGCCCAGGCAGATCCCGGCGGGGATCCCCCACGCCCACGCACGCGGCGATTGGGACGCCCGCCAGAGGCACCACGCCGCTCCGCACATGAACGGCACCAGGGCGATGTCGTGGACGGCCACGTTGCTCACCGCCACCGGCAGCACCATCGTCCCGTAGACGATTGCGGCGACGAGTCCCACATTGGCGCCGAACATCGCTGAACCAAGAAGCGCGACCGACAGGAGGCCGAGCGCGCCGAACAGCAACGGTGGCAACCGCACCGCCGCCGCATTCATCCCGAACGCGCGCAGCGACAGGACTTCAGCCCAGAAGAACAGAATTGGCTTGTCGAAAAAGGGTTCACCAAGGAACGTGGGCGTCACGTAGTCGTGCCGGAGCACCATCTCTTGGGCGATAGCCGCGTGCAGGCCTTCATCCGGATCGAGAAGGGGTGCCGAGATGAGGAGAGGAAAGACGCATAGAGTGACGGCGACGAGGGCAAGCGTCTTCCGCAGCGGAGCCATCCACTGATCCTATCAAGCGTCAGGGAACGCTCAGCTCGGCGATCAGAGGATAGTGGTCGGATCCGTAGCGGCTCTCGCCGCGCCTCACGGTTGCGAGCCAGCCAGCGGGCAATCGATAGAGCAGGTGATCCAGGCGCATGATGCCAAACGTAGGCCGACGATCCAGTGGGCCGAGGTTTGGAAAGCGTCGGGCAAGCTCTCTGTAGGCCGCGTCGTGATACCCGAACCAGGTATTGAGATCACCGCCCAGAATCGTCGGCACAGTCTGGTCGAGTGCTGCCGCCAGCGCTCGTGCCTGTCGCAGGCGCCCATACTCGGATGCCAGCCAGAGGTGATGCCCCACCGTGTTGGTGAAGTGCGCGGACACCAGGCGCAACTTCCACTTGCTGCTCCCATCCCGAAGCGTCGCAGCGACGACGACGCGGCGTTGATGTTCGAGGGGAAGCTCCAGCGCCGTAAGGTCATCGAGCGGCAGCGTGGAGAGGATGGCGTTGCCACGGTCCTCGTCGCTGACGGTCGGCGGGCCGTTGCGCATTGACGGCGCGTAGAAGAGCGAAAGCCCAAATGCCCGCGCGGTGGCGGTGATATCCACGCGGTTCGATCCGCCGGGCCTCACACCTCGCGCGAACCGAGCCCCCTCGTGCAAAAAATTAGGTACGTTCGTGCCCGATCGATACACTTCCTGCAGCAAGAGCACGAAGGTGTACACTTGCCGTCCTCCGGTCAGCCGGCCCATCTTTAAATCCGTGAGGAGAGCGCTCACGTCGCCGGCACCTACGTGGACGTTCCAGCTGACGATGGCCAGCCGACTACCCGTGAGGCCCTTCGCGCGACCCGTCTCGATTTCTGGAGGTCCGATCGCTGCGCACCACCGGTCGGATCGTCGTCTTTCGTCGCCGGTCGGGATACGAACCCAGTTGACTGTTCGGGTCATTGCCGCGCACGGCGACGCCCCGGTATCCTGGACGACTGCCGGGTTGCTCACACAGGCGCCCAGAACGGACAAGGTGGGCAACAGGACACCCAGCACGACAGCCGACCGGTTCCAGAGAACGTTTCGCAGCTGGTGCGCGAAGTGCATGCCGATGAGCGTGCACGTACGTGGACCTCTGCCATGGGCCTGCGTGGCCGCGCTGATCGCTACCGGTTGCGGCAGTTCGGCGACAACCAACACCAACGTCACCGGCCCTTCTTCGACCCCCGGCCGGTGCGGAATCACGATCACCAACACCACGTCGAGTTTCAGCGCGACCGGCGGCACAGGCACGGTCAGTGTGGGTGCCGCCCGCGAATGCGCATGGACGGCGAGCGCCCAATCGTCCTGGATTGAAATTACCGCAGGAAAGGACGGCCAGGGAGAGGGAAAGATTGCATACCGGGTCGGCGCGAACGCGGACCCGGTCACCCGTCGCGGGGTGCTATCAATCAACGAGCAGCGCGCCGAAATCTCGCAAGGAGCGGCCCCTTGCCGGTTCGAGGTCTCTCAGCCGACGGGCGTGCTTGCCGCTACCGGCGGCCAGACGACGATTGGCGTGCAGACGCACGCCGCGTGCTCGTGGTCGGCGGCGGCAGATGTGTCGTGGGTCCAGGTAAGTCCCGCCACGGCAACGGGAAGCGGGACGGTCACGGTTACGGCAGCGCCCAACTCCGGACCCGAGCGAACCGTGACACTCACCGTTGCGCAAATCGCATGGTGCTTCAGCAGGGCGCTCCGGCACCGGTGCCACCCCCGGCACCCGCACCCGGGCCGCCGCCACCCACGCCATCCCCGACGCCTTCGCCGACGCCGGCACCCACGCCGACGCCAATCCCAGAGCCACCGCCGTCACCGACACCGGGACCCGAGCCCGTACCGGAGCCACCTCCTGCTCCGGAGCCTCCGCCACCGCCACCGCCACCACCGCCGCAGGGGCAAACGGTCGAGTTCGACGGCGATGTCGACTCCATCGACGGGTTCTGCCCGTTCCTCCTCCTCGAAGTGAAGCACCGGACCGTCATCACCAACACCGACACGGACTTCCAAGGGGGCACTTGCGAAGACGTCAGCAGAAATCGCAAAGTGACGGTCACAGGTATTCTGTCGAACGATCAGGTGCTGGCGGAAATTGTGGAGATTCACAAGAAATGAAAAGGTGTTTCCTGGCGGTCCTGGGGGCGCTCGTCGCGACACCGACCTTCGCCCAGCAGACGCCCGCCGACGTCATCTCGTTTCTCGTCACGAACCAGCCGAACGGAGTGCAAACCCAAGACTTTCAGAAGGACCAGGCGGCCGCCGCGGCCACACGCGACACGATTACACGCGCGCTGCTCGTGAGCCTGGCCACCGTCCCAATTGCCACCTCGTCGAGCGGGTTCGTCTATCGCCTCGATCCCGAGCTCGGCACGATGACGCGCGTGAGCGATAGCTTCGGCACGTTCTTCGTGGAGCGGGCGATGACCAGCGGTCGTGGCCGCACATCGTTTGGCGCGTCGGGAACGACCGCCGCGTACAATCGCCTGGACGGTTTCAATCTCCGTGATGGGACCCTGATCACCACCGCCAATCAGTTCGAAGACGAAGCTGCGCCGTTCGACACCGAGACAATGACCCTGAAGATTCGCACGAGCACGCTCACGCTTTTCGGCAGCTACGGCGTGACGGATCGATTCGAGGTTGGCGGCGCTATTCCACTCGTGCAGCTCCATTTGGAAGGGTCAAGCTTGAACGTATATCGGGGACGACAGCTCAGCTTCTCTACGGCGACGGCGGATGCGAGCGGTGTCGCCGACATCGCGCTTCGCACGAAATACACGCTTGTCAGCGTGCCCGGCGCCGGCTTCGCAGCAGGCGCCGAGGTGCGGCTGCCGACGGGTGATGAGACGAGCTTGCTCGGGGCAGGGCGCGCCGCCTTCAAGCTGCTCGCCGCCGGTTCGGTCGAGCACGCGAAAGTCGGCGTGCACGGGAACTTCGCCGTCGTGCAGGGCGGTGTATCCGACGAGATCGACGGGAGCGGCGCGCTGACCTTCGCCGTCACGCCGCGTGTGACAGCGACCGGCGAGTTTCTCCTTCGCCATTTCTCCGACCTGCGAACCGTCGGGTCGGTCTCGGCGCTTCACCCCACGTTCGTTGGCCGGGACGTGAATGGCAATCCTGTCCCAGTACAGACGGTTCGGCTCGTGCCCGGAACGAACAACTCCATGCTGTCAACCATCGTGAGCGGGGTGAAGTGGAATGCGAAGGGGTCGATGGTGCTGACTGGGCAGGTGCAATGGCGGGTCGGCAATGGAGGCCTGACCGCTCCATTTACGCCAACTATTTCAATGGACTACCTGTTCTGAACCCGGGCGTTCACGATCTGCCAGTCTTCCCCAGCCTTGGCAAGCTGGAACGTCCAGTTCCGCTGCTCGGTACGCGCGCCGCCGCCGCCAACTTTTGGCGCCCAGGTTGCCGCGCCCGCACATGTCGCCTTCGCTGACGCGCCGCTGACGTCGACCGCGCAGGTTCCCAGGGCGATGTCCTGCGACGCGAGGCTGCCGAACGCGCGCGAGAGCGCCGCACGGTTGACGCCTGGCCAGACTTCCTGCGCGGCGGTTGCATCCAGCCGGCTGTATGCATCGGCGTAGCGATGCAGTACGGTCCGGACCGCTGTGTTTTCGTCGATTCTCCGGGCCGGAGGAGCTGGCAAGGGCACCATCGCGGGCGATGCGGTCGATGTCGATGCCAACGCCAGATCCCGCGCCGGAGGGACCTCGCGCAAGACGGCGGGAACCGGTGATCCGATGGCTCCTGAGATGGGCTCGTGGTGGACCGGCTCGGGATCCGGCGGGAGCACCGGCGACTCCGGCGCAGCGGACAGCGGCTCCGGAGCATGCGCGCGCGCTTCGAGCACTGTTGAGGCGGGTCTGTTCACGACGGGCGGCTCGGTGATACTCGTCGCCGTCACTGCAACCGTTTCGACCCGCACGTCGGTCGACGGCCGGGGGGGCGCAGCCGGCGTACGGCCCGCCGTGGGCACGGGCGCCTGCTGGCGCACAGTGGCTGGCGGCAACATAGGCCAGTGGCCATTGGTGCGTTGCCACCATACGAAGCCCATCGACAGGATCGCTACACCAGTGAGAACCGCTGCCGCATAGTAAAGAAGCCGGCGGGTTCGTGCTGACCCCGAATCCGCAACATTTGTCGCGTCCCGGCCGAAAATATTCACTTCAACGGAGTCGATTTCTGCCAGGCCCGGCGAGAGCTTCCGCGCTTCATCCAGCGCGGTCCGGGCTTCATCCAGCCGGCCTTCCTGTGCGGCGACCTCCGCCCGGAGAATGCAGCGTTCGGCACGTCGACGGCGCATACGCGCCTCGAAACTCTGCCACTCGCTGCTCGATGTGTGGGAGATTTGCGCACCCATACGAAGATGCGAGCTGTGCAATCTTCGCGCCCGATCAACGTGTGGCCACGCAACGGCCGGAAGCCGTCGGGCCCACGCTCGGACGCGGTTAATTTACGCCGAAAACCCTACGGCGGATCAAATTTGGTGAATTGGTGATTCAGTGATTTGGTGATTGCAATCACCAAATCAGCAAATCACCAATTCAGCAAATCACCAGATTCAGGTCTCCTCCTCCGTGTCGTCCGCGTCCTTGTGCGTCGCGACGTTATCGACATCGATGTCCTCGTCCTGCGCGCGCCAGTCTTCGTCGGCGTCGTAGAGGCGCCCGACGGGACGCTCCTTGATTGGACCGCGGGGACCGCGGTCTTTCGCGCTTTGATGCGGTTTTCGTTTGTGCTTGGGTGGAGCGTCGGGACCGAAGTTGCGGTTCCTTGCCGGTGACGGCGAGGTACCGGTGTCGACCGGACGCGGACCACTGAAGCCACCGGGGCGCGGCCCGCTGAAGCCGCCCGGCCCACCGGGCCGGGGCGGGCCGCCGAATCCGCCAGGTCGCGGTCCGCCGAATCCGCCGCCAGGCCGCGGACCGCCGGGGCCGCGCTCTTCACGAGGCCGCGCCTCGCTCACTGCGAGCGGCCGTCCCTTGAACGGCTGCTGGTCGAATCGTTTGATGGCTTCTTCCGCGACGGCACGGTCCGCGTAATCGACGAACGCGAAGCCTCGCGGTCGTCCGGTCTCCCGATCCACGGGAAGTACGACAGATGTGGGTTCGCCGACGCTCGACAGGTGCGATCGCAACTCTGCCTCCGTGGCGACGTAAGGCAGATTGCCAATGAACAGACGGACTGACACAGCTCCCTCTTGGAAGTCCTTCCGCGCCAAAGGCGGAAGCGCCGCGGACCCCCATGGCCGCGGCCCCACAAAATAACACGGATCGCCCCGGCCGAGGTTGAAGGAACCTGCGGCCCGCGCTACGATGGACTGTTCCGGAATCGTCGGAATTCCCCCCATATAGATGAAGACTCCCAAGGAAGTCACCAACGGCCAGATTGTCGTCCGTGGTGCACGTACGCATAACCTCAAGAACGTCGATCTGACGCTGCCGCCGCGATCGCTGGTCGTCATGACGGGGGTGAGCGGGTCGGGCAAATCGTCGCTCGCGTTCGACACCATCTATGCCGAGGGGCAGCGGCGGTACGTCGAGTCGTTGTCCGCCTATGCTCGTCAGTTCCTCGAGCGGATGGAGAAGCCCGACATCGACAGCATCGAGGGCATCTGTCCGGCGATCGCCATCCGTCAGAAGAACAGCATCCGCAATCCGCGATCGACGGTCGGGACGACGACCGAGATTCACGATTACCTGCGCCTTCTCTACGCGCGGTCGGCCGCACGTTCTGCCGTTCGTGCGGCAAGGAAGTGATTCGCGAGACCGCCGAGGTCGTCGCGGCGCGGCTGGCGGCGCTGCCCGAAGGTACGCGACTGCTGATCGGATTCGACATGCCGGTCGTCACCGGCGGCGCCGCTTGCCACGCGCGAACCGGAGGCCGAAGAGGAGGAGGTCGTCGGCGATCCCGTCGATGAAGGCGAAGAAGCCGCGAGCCCGCAGCCGGAACTCCCGGATCTCGTCGATCCGGTTGCCGAAACGCTTGC
Source organism: uncultured Acidobacteriota bacterium (assembly GCA_963755695.1). Classification (GTDB taxonomy): domain Bacteria; phylum Acidobacteriota; class Vicinamibacteria; order Vicinamibacterales; family 2-12-FULL-66-21; genus QHWT01. Next base: position 20,191 of record CAVWLB010000010.1, read on the forward strand.
CGCGCTGCGCCGCAAGGGATTCGGGCGGCTGTACCTCGATGGCAAGACGGTCACGCTCGAGGACATCGACACCGGCGACGCTGAAGGATCGGGCGACGCTGCAGGTGATCGTCGATCGCGTGAAGATCGATGCGAACGTTCGTGCCGCGGCTGACCGACTCGATCGAGACCGCGTACACGGAAGGCGGCGGCGCCGCGTTCGCGATCGAACTCCGGCGACCGGGAGCGAACGGTCCATCGCTTCTCGCGAGCGCTTCGAGTGCCGCGCGTGCAACATCCAGTACGAGGTGCCGCAGCCGCGGCTGTTCTCGTTCAACAACCCGTTCGGCGCGTGCCCGATCTGCCACGGCTTCGGCAACATCATCGAGCTCGACATGGATCTGGTCGTGCCGGATCCGTCGAAGTCGATCCAGCAGAACGCGATCGAGCCGTGGAGCAAGCCGCACTATCGCGCGCAGCTCGCCGAGCTGAAGCGCGTGGCGAAGAAGCGCGTGCGCCTCGATGTGCCCATGGGCCGGCCTGACGACGACGAGAAGCGATTCGTCATCGAGGGCGACGGCGGCGAGTGGGAAGGGGTCAAGGGCTTCTTCCGCTGGCTCGAGCGGAAGAAGTACAAGGTGCACGTCCGCGTGTTCCTCAGCCGCTATCGCGGCTATCTCACCTGTCCCGAATGCGGCGGCGCGCGGCTGCGCCGCGAGGCGCGCGACGTGCGCGTCGGCGGACGGACCATCGATGTCGTCTGCGGCGCTGACGGTGCGCGAGGCGGAGCAGTTCTTCGCGACGCTGGAGCTGTCGGAGAAGGAAGCCGCGATCGCCGACAAGGTGCTGCGCGAGATTCGCAAGCGGCTCGGCTTCCTGCGCGACGTCGGCCTCGACTACCTGACGCTCGATCGGCTGTCGTCGACGCTGTCGGGCGGCGAATCGCAGCGGATCAACCTGGCGACGTCGCTCGGCTCGGCGCTCGTCGACACGCTCTACGTGCTCGACGAGCCGTCGATCGGTCTGCACTCGCGCGACAACGAGCGGCTGATCGCGATCCTGCGGCAGCTGCGCGATCAGGGGAACACCGTGCTGGTCGTCGAACACGACGCCGACATGATTCGCGTCGCCGACACCGTCGTCGACATGGGGCTCGGCGCCGGCGAGCAGGGCGGCCGGGTGATCTTCTCCGGCACGCTCGAAGGATCTGCTGCAGGAGCCGCGCTCGCTGACCGCGAAGTACCTGCGCGACGAGCTGGCGATCCCGGTGCCGGCGACGCGCCGGCGCGCCATCGAATCAGCGGCTCCGGGTGCTCGGCGCGTCCGAGCACAACCTGAAGAACATCGACGTCGAGATCCCGCTCGGCATGCTGACCTGCGTCACCGGCGTCAGCGGGTCGGGCAAGAGCACGCTCGTGCACGACGTGCTCTACGCCGCGCTCAAGCGCGCCAAGGGGGACTGGGATCGGCGCGTCGGCACGCACCGCAAGCTCGAAGGCGCGGAGTTCATCACCGACGTCGTCCTCGTCGACCAGGCGCCGATCGGCCGGACGCCGCGATCGAATCCGGTGACGTATCTCAAGGCGTTCGATCCGATCCGCGAGCTGTTCGCGGCGACGAAGGACGCGCGCGTCGCGCGGGCTGACGGCGAGCCACTTCTCGTTCAACGTGCCGGGCGGCCGCTGCGAGGCGTGCGAGGGCGAAGGGCGAAGTGCAAGGTCGAGATGCAGTTTCTCGCCGACGTGTTCGTCCCGTGCGAAGTCATGCGAGGGCAAGCGCTTCAAGCCGCAGGTGCTCGAAGTGAAGTACCGCGGGCGCGGCGTCGACCAGGTGCTCGACATGACCGTCCGCGAGGCGCTGACGTTCTTCAGCACGTCACCGAAGGTGCTGCGCCGTCTGCAGGTGCTCGACGAGATCGGTCTTGGCTACCTGCGCCTGGGCCAGCCGGCGACGACGCTGTCCGGCGGCGAGGCGCAGCGAATCAAGATCGCCGCGCACCTGTCGTACCCAGACCGGCGATCGCGTCCTCTACATCCTCGACGAGCCGACGACCGGCCTCCACTTCGACGACATCGCGAAACTGCTGGCGGCGTTCAGGAAGCTGCTGCAGGCGGGCCACAGCCTGCTGGTCATCGAGCACAACCTCGACGTGATCAAGACGGCGGACTGGATCATCGATCTCGGGCCTGAAGGCGGGCGAGGAAGGGGGCCGCATCGTTGCTACCGGCACGCCCGAGCAGGTGGCCAAGAATCCCGACTCCCACACCGGTCGCTACCTCCGCGACGTTCTCGCCTCGGGACGTTCCAACGCGTACGCGAACTGAGCCAGGCTCCAGGCTCCAGGCTCCAGGCTTCGGGCTTCGGGCACGCGGGCTCGCCTGAAGCCCGAAGCCCGAAGCCCGAAGCCTGCGTAAGCCCTAAGTCGTAAGCCCTAAGTCGTAAGCCTTAAGTCGTAAGCCCTAAGTAATCTTCCGTTTAGGTTTGACTTTCGTAACAGTTCTTAATATCGTCCGGCCCGACCTACATCAAGGAACACGATAGGTCTCCGTATTCTGGAGGTGGAATCGTGGTCACGCAAAGGAGGAGTCCCCTCGAACTGCTGGCGATCCTCGTGGCGTTAAGCCTGGTGCCGGCAGCCGTTGCCGCCCAGGTGCTCTATGGGAGCATCGTCGGGCAGGTGAGGGACACGTCGGGAGCGGCCGTTCCCGGCGTCACAGTCACCATTACCGGCCTTGATACCGGACTGACCCGGACGGCGGTGTCGAACGACACCGGCGGTTATTCATTCACGAACGTTCTGGCTGGTCAGTACCGACGTGAAGGCCTCACTTCAGGGGTTCAAGGAGTTCGTGAAATCGGGCGTCCCTGTCACGGTGAACGAAGTGAGCCGCGTCGATGTTTCGCTGGAGCTCGGCACGCTAACCGACACGGTGACGGTTCAGTCGGAGGCGCAGCTGCTTCAGACCGATAAGGCGGACACCCACACTGAAATCAGGTCGGCGGCAATCACGACGCTGCCGCTGTCGCAGAACCGGAATTATCAAACGCTGATCAACCTGGTGCCCGGCGCGACACCCGGCAGCATGCAGAACAGCGAGGTTGATACTCCCGGCCGCGCGCTGTCGACCAACGTGAATGGTCTGGACCGCAACAACAACGGAACGAGGACCGACGGCGCGACTAACGTGAACATCTGGTTGCCGCACCACACGATGCTGGTGTCGCCCGCGGAAACCGTTGATACGGTCAATGTGAGCACGAGCAACTTCGATGCGGAGCAGGGGATGGCTGGCGGTGCGGCCATCACCGTGGTCACCAAGTCGGGTACGAACAACTTCAAGGGTTCCGCGTTTGCGTTCTACAACAACGCGAGCTTGAACGCGACACCGTACTTTGCGACCGAGAAGGGGGACGCGAGCGCCCACATCGACGGTGCGACGCTGGGCGGCCCGATCTTGAAAAACCGACTCTTCTTCTTCGGCGCCTGGGAGGGTCAGTACCAGACGACACCGCAGCAGTTCTTCTATAACGTTCCGCCACCCGCGCTGCGCGTCGGCGACTTCAGCCAGGCGTTCAACACCGACGGATCGCTCCAGGTCATCTACGACCCGCGTACGGGGAATCCCGACGGGACCGGTCGCGCGCCGTTCCCCGGCAACGTCATCCCGGCGGACTTGATCGATCCGATTGCAAGAGAAATCCAGAATCTGTATCCGCTGCCCAATGCCACCGGCAGTACGTCGGCGGGCACCGTAGGCGGGGCAGGCTTCAACCGGAACTTCGAGCGGAGCCTCCCGCGGAAGTTCGACCGGAACAACTACGATCTAAAGGTCAACTGGAGCCCTTCGTCCGCGGCGCAGGTGTGGGGCAAGGTACGAGCACATGGGGGCCAATGTCAAGGCGCTGTTTCCAAATCTGCCGTACAACGATCGCGGGAATGGCGACACACACGTCAACATGTACACCTTCGGCACTACGTGGACGCTCAATTCGACCACAGTTGTCGATGCCACCTACGGCATTTCACGGATGACGCACGAGACCACTGCCGGCGATTTCGGGTTCGGCAATTACGGCCTCGACACGCTCCACATTCCGGGCATGAACGGAGGGGCCAACTTCAGCAACGATCCTCGTTATGCCGGCATCCCATTGTTCACGATCGTGAATGCGGATTCCTCGACGTTCTCTTCGTTGGGGAATCCCGACGGCTGGAATCCTGTTCAGCGGGATGAACGTACGTACGCTCTCGCCGCAAATATCACGAAGGTCTCTGGAGCTCATGAAATCAGGGGCGGCTACTCGCTCAACCGGCTGTGGATGGAGCACTGGCAGCCAGAGCTGGGTCTGGGGCCACGCGGTCAACTGGATAGTGCGGAGAACGCGACGGCTCTCAAAGGCGGGAGCCAGACGGCCAACGGCTTCAACGGCTACGCGGCGTTCCTGCTTGGCCTCATCGACCGCGCTGGCCAGAGCGTACAAAACGAAACGATGACGACACGCGAGTGGCAGAACGCGCTCTACGTTCGCGACCGGTGGCAGGTCAACACGCGGCTGACGCTCGATCTTGGACTTCGCTACGAGTATTACCCGCTCATGACACGAGCCGACCGCGGGATTGAACGGATCGAAGGCGCGAACGATCTGGCGAGCACGCGGGCATTGACACAGCTGAACGTCCTCCTCGGGGGCGTCGGTGGCATTCCCGAAGACCTCGGGATCAAGGTCAGCAAGAGCCTTTTCGCGCCGCGCCTTGGCGCCGTCTACCGCATTAACGACGAGACGGTGTTCCGCACGGGGTACGGGATCACCTACAACCCACTGCCGTTCTCGCGGCCGCTCCGCGGGTTCTTCCCGCTGACCCTCGCGAGCGACAGCAGCTCTGTTGATCCGTACGGCGTTCTCACGACGTTCGAACAGGGTATTCAAGACGTCGTTGCCCCGGACGAATCGTCGGGCCGCATCCCGCTGCCGAACTCGTACTTGATGCGGAGCCCGATGGCCGACGTGTCTCGGAGCCGCGTTCACTCGTGGAATGTTGCCGTCGAGCGGCGTCTCCCTCACGATCTCTCGGTCGATGTGGCGTATGTCGGCACCGCGAAGAGCGGCGGTTTTGCTGATATCAACGCGAACGCATCGGACGTGCCCGGAGGGGGCGCCGAGAGCCAGCCGTTCTTCAATACCTTGCAGCGAAATGGCGATGTCCTGCTGTGGGGGCCGATCACGAAGTCGCGCTATCACTCGCTGCAGGTCGCAATCAATCGTCCGTTCAAAGGGGGTCTCCTGCTCAAGGGTGCCTATACGCTGTCACGTGCAAAGAATGAGACCGATGACGACGGCTGGGATCAGCTGATGTGGAGCGCGCCCAGTCTTCGCGGCCGCAACTTTGCGCTGGCAGGATACGATCGGCCGCAGGTCTTCCAGATGGCGTTCGTATACGAACTGCCTTACAAGACGCAGGGAGGCTCCGGCAACCCGGTGGCGCGCGCGGTATTCGGCGACTGGCAGATCAACGGCATCTACAGCGCCGTCTCCGGCACGCCGTTTACCATCACGGCCAGCGGCGCGGATCTCAACATGCCGGGCGGCAATCAGCAGACAGCTAACCTGAACGGATCCTACAAAGTCATCGGTGACAAGGGAGACGCGGGGTTCTACTTCGACCCGACCGCCGTTCAGTCAGCCGACGGGCACATCATTCGGTAATACCGGGAGGAACCAATTCCGCGGACCCGGTTACTGGAATGTCGACTTTTCTCTCTTCCGCGCGTTCCCTATCGGCGGCAGCAGGCGCGCCGAATTTCGGGTGGAGTCTTTCAATCTGCTCAACCACCCGAGGTGGGGGAATCCGGACGCTGACGTGAACAGCGGTACGTTCGGTCGTACGTTAACGGTCGGTGAAAGCTCGCGCGACTTCGGGAGCGGCGAACGTCAGATACGACTGGGAATCCGCTTCCAGTTTTAAGGGGAAGGAATCGAAGGAGGCCAAGGAATCGAAGGAGCCTTCGCCTCTTGTTATGGGAACCACGTGGGCCCGCGCACGGTGTGGAATTGTTTGGGTTCTCATCGTGTGCGGGCCCGCGTCTGTACGATCGTTGGCGTCGCTTCAAACGGCCGATCCGATCGCCGCGCGGTCGGCGGAAGGCGCGGCCGCCATGCAGGCAGGGCGGTTCGATCAGGCCGCGGCAATCTACGGGGAGCTCACCTCCGCGCGACCTGACGACCCCGGCCTGCTCATGAATCTCGGGATGGCTCGCTACATGGCGGGCCATCCTGCTGACGCGCTGGTCCCTCTTCAAAAGGCCGCGCGGCTGGGTCCCGCGCTCGCGCCGGCATCCTTGTTTCTCGGCGCCACGCTCCTCGATCTCGGACGCCCCGCCGAAGCCGCGCCCCCGCTACAACGCGCCGTCACGGCGATGCCGCAGAACGCCGACGCGCGGGAGATGCTGGCGCGCGCGTATCTCGGAACGTCGCAGTTCACAAAGGCGAGCGAGCATTACCGAGCGCTGACGACGATTCAGCCGGACAACCCCAAGGGGTGGTACGGCCTGGCCCGCAGTTACGAAGGCATCAGCGAAGCCGCGCTCACCGCGCTTCAGCAACAATCGCCCGAGTCGCCGTTGCTGGAGCTGGTTGTTGCTGATGTCGCCGTGGTTCAACAAAAATTTCCAGCGGCGCTGGCAATCTATAGGCGAGTACTCGAAGGCACGCCGCCGGTCGGAGGGCTTCACGAAGCCGTCGCTGAACTGTACGAGCGCGCCGGAAAACCTGAATGGGCCGCAATCGAGCGACGCCTTGTCAAGCCTCCCACCAAGACTGAGTGCATGGCGCGTGTCGCGGAATGCGAATTTCTTGCCGGCAAGTTTCGTGACTCTCTTGCGGCCGCCATGCAGTCGTCGACGTCCAGCGGACGCTACTGGGCGATTCGCGCCGCCAACCGGCTGGCGACCGAGGCGGTCGCGCACCTGGAGACGCTTCCTCCCTCAATCGAACTCCACCTCATTCGGGCCGAGCTCGCACAATCCAGCCGACGAAATACGGAGGCGGTGAACGAGGTCCGGGGCGCGCTGAAGTTGTCTCCGGGAAATCCAGTCATTGAGAGAGCACTCGCCGAGGCGCTCTTCCAGGCGCACAACATCGACGAAGCGCTCCCGCTGCTCGAACGCCTCAGCCGTGAGCGTCCCAACGACGCGTCGCTGACCTTCATGTACGGCGATGCGTTGTTGGAGAGTCAACAAATCGAACGCGCGATTCCGATTCTCGAACGCGTCGCTGGCGCGAAGGACGCGCCCATCGCGGTGCACGCATCGCTGGGTCGCGCTTATGCCCAGGCAGGACGGTACGAAGACGCGCTTCCGCACCTTACGATCGCCGCGAAACAGGACGAGGATGGCCGAACCCACTTGCAGCTCGCCAGGGCGTTCCAGGCGCTGGGCCGCTCAGCGGACGCGCAGAAGGCGATGGCGGAGTATCAGAAACGCCACGAGCGGACGGCATTGCTGGCGAGCGGCGGCGGCGAGAAAGCACTGACCCCGCCGAAGTGATCCAGACACGGCGGGTCTGAAGACCCGCCCTACAACCGTAGGCAGCCTCACTTCTTGGCTTCCGTCACGGTCACAATCCGATTCGGCGTCACATGCTCGAGGATCTGCTTCACGCCGCTCGGCCATATGACCTCGACTCGGTCGACTGTCTTGGCCCCACCAAGACCGAAATGCACGCCGTAGTCGCTCGACGAAGCGTAGCCGACCGCGGTGGTCATCTGATCGGTTTGCGATCCCGCGTGAACCACCGCGCCGATGCCCTGGCGGTTGCTCGCCTGGCCGACCAGACGAAGCGTCAGCCACGTGTTGTCACCCGTGCTGACATTGTGCAGGAGCTGCGGCCGGTCGCCCAGCACGCTGACGACGACGTCGAGACGGCCATCGCCGTCGAAATCGCCGATCCCGATACCGCGATGCGCCCGGGCGACGGCGAAGTCGGCGCCCGCCCGGGACGAGATGTTCTCGAACCGGCCGCCGACGTTGCGGAAGAGGGCATTGGTCTGCTGATATTTCGTTGATTCGAAGGCTTCGATCCGATCGTTGGCGTGCGAGTTCGCGGTGATCAGATCCTTGAAACCGTCATTGTCGAAATCGGCGAGCGCGACGCCCCAGCCGCTGAAGCGCAGGGTTGCCGCACCGAGTCCGCTGGCGTAGGTGACGTCGCGAAAGAATGCAGCCTTGTCGTTCTTGAACAGCGGAAAGGTTTCGCCGGTCAGCGCCGTGACGATGAGGTCCGGCCTGCCGTCGTTGTCGTAATCGCGGAAATCGACCCCCATGCTGGAGACCGGACGGCCGCTCGCCGGAACCGATACGCCGGCCAGCAGGCCGACCTCCTCGAATGTGCCGTCGCCACGGTTGTGAAAGAGGAAGTCCGGTACCGCATCGTTGGTGACGAACACGTCCATGAACCCGTCGCCGTCGTAGTCGGCGAACGCGACGCTCATGCCCTTCCCGAGATGCTTGCCGATGCCCGATCGCGCGCTGACATCTTCGAACGTACCGTCGTGACGGTTCCGGTACAGTGCGTTGGCCAGTCCTCCGTAATGCTTCGGGTGACAGTAGACCCGCAAGTCCTTGGCGCGGTCGCCGCAGAACTTGTTGGTTTGCGGCGTCCAGTCGACGTAGTTGACGATGAAGAGATCGAGCCAGCCGTCGTTGTCGTAATCGAACCAGCCCGCTGCGACCGACCACTTGTAATTCGCGATCCCGGCGCGCGCCGTGACATCCTCGAATCGTCCGTTGCCGGTATTGCGCAGCAGCTGGTTGCGCTGGACGCCGGCCACGAACAGGTCGACGTGCCCGTCGTTGTCGTAGTCCGCCGCGGCAGCGCCGGTCGCGTAGCCATCGCCCCGGACACCGGCTTCTTCGGTGACGTCGGCGAACCGCAGGCCACCCTTGTTTCGAAACAGCCGATTCCAGTCACCCGGTGACTCTTTCCGCAACGACGGCAGCGGCGCTCCGTTGGTAAAGAAGATGTCGGGCAATCCGTCGCCGTCGTAGTCGAACACCGCAACGCCCCCCGCCATCGTCTCCACCATGTTCTTTTCCGGGGTTGGGTGCTGATTGAGCACGAAGGAAAGGCCGGCGCCGTCGGACGCATTCTGGAACTCGATTGATGAGGGAGCCGGTGGCGGCGGTGCTTGCGCGCGTGCTGCGACCACGCCGAGGGTTATCGCGGCGACGACCAGCGCACGCGGTCCACGATGACTGCTCCTGGGTTTCACGACGATAGGGTCCAGTCCGAGATTGCTTTCAGACGCTGAAACTTGCCGCCAGCACCGAGCCGGCGGTAAAGGTCTTCCCCCCAATCGTACGTCGAGGCCACCTCGCCGGCGAGGATGATTTCCGCCGGGTGGAGGAGGCCGGCGACGTAGGCGAGATCGGTGTGGCGCAGGCAATTCAGCATCTCGATCGCCGGGCCCTTTCCATTCTGCTGGCTTGCGGCGTCTTGTGTTTCGGGCGGCGACTCTAGAAACACGCTGGCGAGTCGGCCATCCAACAGCGCCGCGTAAAGCGCGACGGCGGACATCTCGCCGTGTGCCGCGAGCGAGATGCGCGAGGCATCGACACCCGGGAGCGATCGTGCCGCTTCGAGTCCGCGAAGCGCATCCCACACCCGCATGCTCGCGATCGTCCGCCCGGTCCACGCGGTTGCGCGGCGAACGTGCCAGTTCAACTCCTCACCCCACGACGTATCGCCGGTGCCGCGGGTTTCGACGATGACCTTCACCCAGGGCGCGTGAATCTGCCTTGCGAACCCGTCCGAGTCGGTCCGCTCTTCTCCTGGCGATTTCAGCACCACGACCGCAGGCACCGGACCCGGCACGTCGGGCGGACTCCGACGAATACCGTGCAGCCGCCATCCGTCTTCGGAAGTGAAGGCGAAGCGGCTCCCTGCGCCTCCATCGAGCGCGTACTCTTCCTGGAGTTCCAGCTTGGGCGCGATTCGCGGGAAGTGATTGAACGTGTCGTGCCGCAGCTTCTCAATCGTCTCACTTCGTGCGCGTTCGAGATCCGTCGCGCTGGTAATGTGCGGAGCTGCTCCGAGCGCAATGAATTCATCCTGAATCGTGGCCGCGCGGTTGCCGGCAGGGATGCCGGTCACGTAGACCTTCAGCGTGCTTTCCTGCTCCAGTCTCCCGGGATCGAGTTCGATGTCTCCGACATCGCCGGGCGAAACCTCTCTGCCCATCAGGTGCTCCAGGAACCACGAGAAGATCGCCGTGCGCGACTGTTCGTGGTACGAGTGACCGCCAGGCGTCTCGACGAGCCGGAGACTGCTGGCTTTGCCGAGCGTTCGGTACAGCTGCTGGAGTTGAGCGTGAACCCTGCGGATTGAGGTGATTGGAAAGATGCCGTCCTGATTCGCCGACGCGATCATCAGCGGTCGCGGGGCGATCAGGGAGCCGACGTCCGCGAGGTCCCACAACGCCGTGTTCACCCACCACATGCAATCGCAGTGGTCGTCGATCACCCGATCGTAGATATGGGCTTCGAGCGTGGCCGTGCCGCAGACCGGTGCGCAGGCCTTGACGCGCTCGTCTGCGGCGGCGATCCACCACGTTGTCGCGCCGCCACCCGAGATGCCCGTGACCCCGAAGCGATTGCCGTCGACCTCAGGGCGGGCGGCGAGAAGATCGAGGCCGCGAATCCCATTGACCACTTCAATCGCCGCCGGGGAATAGCCGCGGCTGTACCAATGAAACCACCCCTCGCGATAGCAGCCGTGATGGTACCCGGGCGCTTCACCGTATTGGACGGTGTCGACGATCAAGGTCGGGAATCCAAGCTCGGCGAACCGTTTCGGGTGTCCCTGGTAATGGACCTTCTGCTGTTCCACGTGTCCGCACACGTAAAGGATCGCCGGCCGGCGCTCCGCCTTTTCCACCTTCGGCAGGTACAGGTTTGCCGTGACGTGCAGATTCGGCAGGCTCTCGTAGTGAAGCTTTTCGATTCGGTAATTTGCGCGTTCGACGACGCCGGTGGTTTCGTACGGGACCGGCGGGTGCTGCTTGACCGCCTGAGCGTTGTCGAGGCCCATCATCCCGACGAACCGGCGGCGCTTCTCCGCGACGGCCCGGTTGAAGCCGGCCGACGTCTTCATGTCCGCAAGCGCCGTTTCGGTGATCCGGCGTGCTTCGCGAACCAGATAGTCCCGGATCGGAAGATTTGGCGGCTGGCGTGGCCGGATAAGTTCCCGCGCCGGCGCACTGGACTGGAGGACCGAGGGTGGTTCGGGCCGCGCCGGCCGGGCAGTTGCCACCGCGGCTCCGGCGGCCAGGAGTTCTCGGCGCGAGAGTTTCATGGGTTCCTGATTATTACTCCTAGTGCACGGTTTCGCCCTGCTCCTGACCGGCGGGCAGCCCGAAAGTGCTGCGCTACGGCGACTTCTGCGGTAGAATAGGTCCGCTCCCCCGGCTGCAAACCAATGACATTCAATCGCTTCGTAGCCTTTCTTGCGGTATCGCTGTTTCTGGCAGGTCCCTCGACCGCGCAACAGCTTCGTTTCGACGACGTTGTGCGCAATCTTCGGAACCCCGATCCGAAGGCCCGCCTGAGCGCCGTGCGGCTCCTGCGCGACGCGAAATATCCTGAGGCCATTGGACCGATGGCGCCGCTGGTTGTGGATCCGATCGACGAGATTCAGCTCGAGACGATTGCCGCGGAACTTCAGTTCTTCATTGGAGAAGAAGTAAAGCACCGCCGCATGGTCGGGTTCGTGGTCGAGAAGCGCCAGCCCGCGGTCGCAGCAGCCGCCTTCGACCTCGGCCCGGTTGCGCTCTGGCCCCGGCCCTCGCCGCCAGCCCTCATCTCCTCGTTGCTCAAGGCGATTGACGACGAGAATGCGAGAGTGCGGCTCGAGGCAACATACGCCCTCGGCATCGTCGCGCGGCCGCCACTCTCGGGCGAGGCCGCTCAGCAGCTGATCAAAGCGCTCGATCACTACGATCCGGCGGTGCGTGCCGCTGCGGCCCGCGTAGTAGGGCGACTCCAGGTGGCCGCGGCGGGCGACACGCTGCTGAAGGCGGTGAACGACTCGAATGCCGACGTCCGCTATGCGTCGATGCGCGCGCTTGGCGCGATCAATGAGGTCCGCGCCGCCCAGGCACTGACCGAGCAGTTTGCCTATTACCGCAAAGGTGAAGGCGCATGGGCCGCCCTCGACGCGCTCGCGCATCTCGCGCAGCCCGCCAGCGCCGCGCTGTTCAAGGAACGGCTGACCGACAAGGATCCGTTCATCCGGCGCGCCGCCGCCGAAGGTCTTGGCCGGCTCGGCGACACGTCATCGACAGAGGAACTCGTTCAGGGAGCGACGGCAGACGAGTCCGAGGTCGTGCGCGTGGCGATGGCGTTCGCGCTGGCGAAGCTCGGACGGAACTACGTGACACGAATCGTCGACGCGATGGATTCCCCGAAGATGGTGACGCAGGCGCAGGAATATCTGATCGAGCTCGGGCCCTCGATTCAGAAGGACCTCTTTGCGCACCTTCTGGAGTCGGACCCTTCGATTCGCGCCGGCGTTGTCGAGGTACTCGGGGTGATCGGCGGAGAGGACACACTGCCGCATCTGCTAACCGTGACCCAGGATCGCGACTCGGAAGTGGCAGCGGCTGCCAAACGCGCGATCGCCCGGATCAAGGCGCCGCATTGATCCTGTCGCGCGACTTCTACAATCGGGCGACCTTGAACGTCGCCCGAGAGCTCATCGGAAAGGTCCTCATTCACGAGACGCGCGCCGGCGCCGCATCGGGGATCATCGTCGAGGCCGAAGCGTATATCGGCGAGAGCGACAAGGCCTGTCACGCCGCGCCGGGACCGACCGCACGTAATGCGCCGCTCTACGGCCCGCCGGGCGTGGCGTACGTCTACCTGAATTACGGCATCCATTACTTGGTCAACGCGGTAACTGAAGGGGAAGGCTGGCCAGCCGCGGTGTTACTGCGCGCGCTCGAGCCGAAGGACGGGATCGCGCTGATGCGGCGTCGCCGCGCCCAGAGCGGCGCGAAACGCCCACGCGATTTTGCCGTCGAGGATCTCTGCCGGGGCCCGGGCAACCTCACCAAAGCGCTGGGCATCGATCTCCGTCAGAATCTGAGAGACCTGACGTCGAGCTCGCTGCGCATCGAAGATCATGGGTTGCCGACGCGTGCCGTCGCCTGGAGTCGCCGGATCGGCATCAATGTCGCGGTCGAGCCGGAGTGGAGGGTGTACGCGCTCGACAGCACCGCCGTCTCGGGTCAGCGGCGGGTCAGCGTTCAATGTTGAACGCTCGATGCTCGGAACCATCCGTCAGCGACACCGATCATTTGAACGTCGAGCAACGGTCATCGACCGTTGCGCTAGCGTGAGCGCCGGGCCCTGGTGATCGGGATCGAGAGATCCATCCGGCGTCCCTGCCGCAGCACCTCGACGTGCGCGGTGGTCCCCACCTTCGAATCCGACAGCATCCTCTGAAACTGCGACGCGTCATCGACGCGCTGAGCGTTGAACGAGACGATGATGTCGCCTGGCCGAAGGCCGGCGTCCCAGGCATCGGAGCGGCGGGTCATCTCGGTGACCAGGGCGCCGCGCGTGTTCGGCGCATCGAGCTGCTCGGCGATCTGGGCGTTGAGCGAAGAGATCACCACGCCCGGCATCGTTCCCCGCTGCACCTCGCCGTACTTCAGCAGGTCGTCCATCACGTGGCGTGCGAGATTGCTGGGAACGGCGAAGCCGATCCCCTGGTAGCCGCCGGTCTCGCTGAAGATCGCCGTGTTGATGCCGACCAGCTCCCCCTGCGCGTTGACCAGCGCGCCGCCGGAATTGCCCGGATTGATTGCCGCGTCGGTCTGGATGAAATCCTCGTACATCGCCAGCCGCCCTTCGAGGCTGCGGCCGAGCGCACTGATGATGCCGAGGGTGACGGTTTGATTGAGCTGAAACGGATTGCCAATCGCCAGCACCCACTCGGCGACCTTGAGCTTCGAGGAATCGGCCCACGGCAGGACCGGCAGCCCGCGGGCGTCGATCTTGAGCAGCGCGATGTCGGTGGCCTCGTCGACGCCGATGATCTTCGCGCGCAGCTCGCGCTTGTCGGGCATCACCACCGACACTTCGGCGCGTGCGTCGCCCACCACATGATTGTTCGTGAGGATGTAGCCGTCGCTCGAGACGACCACGCCCGAGCCGAGGCTCTGCGACACGCGGTTCCGGTAACCGAAGACGTCGTCACGATCCCCGAAGAAGTAGCGGAAGAGCGGATCGGAGGCCATCGGCGAGTTGGGCGCGCGCACGACCTGAAGCGACGAGATGTTCATCACGCTGCTCACGGTGCGCGCCGCAACGCTGGACAAATCGGGCAGCGCGCCGGAAATCGCCGGAGCGCGGACCGCTTGAGCGGCTGGCGCCGGTTGCTGCGGCGCGGCGGCCGCGGTTTCGTCCGCGGTTCGCAGGCGTCCGGTCAGCACGAGCCCGGCCACGAATCCGCAGAGCACGAAGGCGAGAGCGAAGAGCGAGCGTTTCATGATCATCACGAGGCGGCCCGTCCGGCATCCGGCGGCCGCCCTCCGACACCCGGCAAGGGTTATTGAACTTCAATCCGCCGCACAGCGGGTACCGGCAGTTTCGGCAGGGTCACGGTCAGCACTCCATGCTGGAGGTCGGCGGAGATGTTGTCCGCCTGAATCGGATCGGCGAACTCGAAAGTGCGTAGGAAGCTGCCGTAGCCGCGTTCGACCTGATGATAGTGGCGATTCGGCCCGCCGGCAGCGCCAGGGCGGGCGCCGCGCAGCGTGATCCGCTTGTCCTCGATGGCCACGTCGATCTGTTCGCGGGCGAGACCGGGCACCTCGGCCGTGATCACGTACTTGTCGACCGTCTCGTAGATGTCGATCGGGGGCGCCCACGAGGTGGTGTGTTGCGTCGCGAGTCGCTCGAGACGCTCCTGCCACGCTCGCAAATCCCGCAAGGGGTCACACGGCATTTGTCGATCGTAGCACGCGGGAGGAGAACTTCGGCGCGGCCGAGGGTCGTGTTAAAATACGTCGTTTGCCCGCCCCATGATGGGGCGTCACAGGATCATGGCCTCAATTCAAGCGACGCGACTCAGAAAGGGCATGCTGGTCAAGTTCGGGAACGACCTGTTCCGCGTACTCGATTTGCAGCACGTCACGCCAGGCAACCTCCGTGGCTTCGTCCGCGCCAAGTTCCGCAACATCCGCAACGGCTCGCTATCCGATCAGAAGCTGCGGTCGGAAGATAGTCTCGAACGCGCGGTCCTCGACGAACGTGAGATGCAGGTACATGTACAGGGACGGCGAGTCGTTCCACTTCATGGATACCGCCACTTACGAACAGCTGCACATCGGTACGGAAGTCCTCGGCGACGCCGCGAGCTTCCTGATGCCGGAGGCGACGATCAAGGTGGAGTTCTATGGGACGGAGCCGGTCGGCATCGAGCTGCCGTTGACGGTCGACTTGAAGGTGACCGATACCGTGCCCGGCATCAAGGGGGCGACGGCGAGTGCGCAGGTCAAGCCGGCGACGCTCGAGACCGGGCTGGTGGTGCAGGTTCCACCGTTCATCGACATCGACGATGTCGTCCGCGTGAATACCGAGACCGGTGAATATCTCAAAAAACTGTAACCTGGGTCGCCGACCACCTCTCGCCGGCAAGCGAGGGCCGTCCGCCTTCGCGCAGTGCGCTTCGGCGGGACAGCCTTCGGCTGGAGATGTTGGCGCGCAGCGGCCTGCCCCGCCGGAGCTCGGCGAGAAGCCTGCGAGCGAAGGCGGGAGGTGGGGAATGTGAAGGGGCCCCACCGAGCGAAGTAAATAATGGACGTTCAGCACCGGCCGGGGGGCGGCTGGATTGAAGTGATTGCCGGCAGCATGTTCAGCGGCAAGAGCGAGGAGCTCATCCGCCGGCTGCGGCGCGCGCAAATCGCCAAGCGCAAGGTCCAGATCTTCAAGCCGCGCATCGACGACCGCTTCGGCGAGGATCACATCACCTCGCACAGCGCGATGCGAATCGAATCGCAGAACATCGGGAGCTCGCGCGAGCTGCTGGACAAGGTCGCCGCCGACACCGAAGTCGTCGGGATCGACGAAGCGCAGTTCTTCGATCCGGAGCTACCCGCGGTGTGCAACACGCTCGCCGATCAGGGGAAGCGGGTGATCGTCGCGGGACTCGATCAGGATTACCTCGGAAAGCCATTCGAGCCGATTCCGCAGCTGCTGGCGATCGCGGAATACATCACCAAGACGCTGGCGATCTGCATGGTGTGCGGCGCGCCGGCCAATCACACGCAACGGCTGGTCGCGAGCAGCGAGCGCGTGCTGGTCGGTGCGCAGGGCACCTACGAAGCGCGCTGCCGGCATTGCTTCGATCCACGACTGGGACAGTAAGATAGCTGCCGCTCCATGCGGCTGCTTCCCGACGTGCTGTTCGTCCTCGGAGTGGGGTTCCTGGTCGTCAACCTTCGCCTGCTGTTTCAATTCATCCATTTCACCCGGCTCAAGTCCTCGGCGCTGTTGACGTGGCCGGGCCGGCGGCCGCCGCTCTACACGCTGTTTCTCGCGGTCGGCGCGCTGCTCGGCCTGCTCATCATCTACAAGCTCGTGGTGCTCCACCTGCGCCCCGTCCAGGTGTTCGGCGAAGTGATGATGCTGATCTACTACGTCTACGCGATGCCGCTGAGCCTGCGAATCGGCCGTGGATTCTATGAGGATGGCATCTGGACGGAAGCGGGGTTCCTGCCGTACTCACGCATTGGCGGGCTGACCTGGCGGGAAGGGGAGCAGATTACGCTGGTCCTGATCTACCGCTGGCGCAATTTCGCGCGGCGCTTGATCGTCCCGGAGCCTTACTACGGCGCGGCGCGGCGGCTGTTACGCGAAAAGATTGCCTCGAACGATATTCACTTCACGGGCAAGGCGCTCGATCTGGGACTGCACGACGAGAGAGATGATGTGTAAGGGCTGCGGGCTTCAGGCTTCGGGCTTCGGATCCAGCCTAAAATCTGGAGCCTGGAGCCTGCAGCCTGGAGCCTGGAGCCTGGAGCCTGGCCTGGCGCATTCACTTGAACAGGTCCACGAGCCATCCGATCGGGCCGAGTCCCTGTGCCGTGGGATCCCTCAGCCAGTCGGGCGGGGTGAGCCACACGAACGCGAGGATCGCAATCACCATGGCGTCGTACTGCCAGGTCGCGCGTTCGTAAGTCCAGAAGAACGCATTCCACAGGATCCGGCCGGGGAGCGTCGCGGGATTCTTCATGCGACGGCCTCGTGCGGCTGTCGCAGTTCGCGATAGGTGTGAATCACGCGATCGGCGACCGTGAAGATCGACAGCACCAGGATGACCCATAGGACGCCAGCCATCCGGTTGGTGAACGCGCCAAGCATGAAGAGCACGATCCGTTCAGGCCGTTCCATGAAACCGACCTTGCACTTGGTAATCATCGACTCGGCGCGCGCGCGGGTGTAGCTGGTCATGATGGAGAACATCATCGCCAGCGAGGTCACCATCACGTAGTCGGTCCGGTGCAGATGCGAGTACAGGTAGATGAGCCCGATGAAGAGCAGGATGTCCGAGAAGCGGTCGATCACCGAATCCCAGAACCCGCCGAACTTGCTGACCGCGCCGAGCTCGACCGCGACCTTGCCGTCGATGAAGTCGAAGATGTTGGCCACGATCATCACCACCCCGGCGCGGACGAAGTGTCCCGCCGCCAATTGCCACGCGGCGCCCGCGTTGATGATCACGCCGACGAAGGTGAGAATGTTGGGATGGATTCTGAAGACGACGCACGTCCTGATGATCGCGCGCAGCGGGAACATGCAAATCCGGCCGATGAGCCCGGTGAAGGTCATGTCGCTGATATTGATATAATGAAAGGTTCCTGATTTTCGCTCGAAACAAGACAGTTTAGTCCATGCCGATTCGGGACCTCAAGGGCCAGATTTCCCGCCTGCCGGAGCAGCCCGGCGTCTACCTTTATTACAACGAGGGCGGAGAGACACTGTATGTCGGCAAGGCGCGCGTGCTGCGCGACCGGGTGCGAAGCTATCTCGGCGCGCAGGGCATGAGCCCGCGAATCGACGCTCTGCTCGATGACGCCTCGCGGCTGGAGTTCATCGTCACCGATTCGGTCGTCGAGGCGCTGGCGCTCGAAAACCATCTGATCAAGCAGCGTGCGCCCAAGTACAACATCCTTCTGCGTGACGACAAGAACTATCCGTACCTTCAATTGACCACCGGAGAGGCGTTCCCGCGGGTGCTGGTCGCACGGCGGGTCGAGAAGGACGATCACTTCTACGCCGGCCCGTTCATGCCGGCCAAGCTGGGGCGGCGGACGATGGCGCTGACCCACCGGTTGTTTGGCATTCGATCCTGCAACGAGGTGATTACCGGCGAGCGGCCCCGTCCGTGTCTCGAGTTCGACATCGGGCGGTGCATCGCGCCCTGCGTGCGGGAGATCTGTTCCGAGGAGAGATACGCGGTGGCGGTGCAGCACACGAAGCTGTTTCTCGAAGCCCGCAACGACGAGCTCGTCGCCGACTTGAAACAGCGGATGACCGAAGCGGCGCACGACGAGCGGTTCGAACAGGCGGCGCAATTACGCGACGCGATTCGGACGATCGATACCGTCCGCCAGCGCCAGCAGAAGATGGCCGGCACGGAGCTCGGGGATCGGGATGCGTTCGGATTGAAGGTCGGTCCGGCCGGCGCCGTCGTCCAGGTGTTCCAGGTGCGGGGCGGCAAGGTGGTCGAACGGATCGAGCTCGTGACCGATGCCCCCGCCTCCGCCCGGGCTGAGACTGCCGCGGGCTTCGGCGAGGCCACGCCGCTTCGCGGCGCGGGCGGAGAGCAGGAACTCCTGCAAGCCGCGCTCGAGCAGTTCTACGCCGAACATCCGGCGCCGCCGGAGGTGCACTTGCCGTCGCCGCTCAGCGAATCGGAAACCGAGGTGATCGAAGCGTGGCTGACGGATCGATCCGAGCACCGCGTCCGCCTGGTCGTCCCGAAACGCGGCGAGAAGCGTGGTCTGCTCGATCTGGCGGCGAGAAACGCACAGGTCGCCTATCAAACACGCTTCAACGAGAACGTCGCCGCGCATTACGACGCGCTCGAAACGCTCCGGGCCGTGCTCAATCTCGAGTCGATCCCGCGGCGGATCGATTGCTTCGACATCTCGACGATTCAGGGAAGCGAGACCGTCGCGTCGATGGTGGTGTGCGAAGACGGCAGGATGAAGCGGAGTGAGTATCGGAAGTTCCGTATCCGAGGTCCGAGGTCCGAGGCCCGAGGCCCGGCGACCTCGAGCCTCGAACCCAGGACCTCGAACCTCGAACCCAGGACCTCGGACTTCGAACCCAGGACCTCGGACCTCGAACCTCGGACCTCCGGCCTGGACTCGGACCGGACCTCGACTCGGGCCTCGGACCTCGGACCTCGGACCCATCGCCCCTCGGTTTCTCGACGACTTCGCCTCGATGCACGAGGTCGTCCTCCGGCGGTACCGGCAGGTACTGGAGAACGGCGGGCCGTTTCCCGACTTGATCCTCATCGACGGCGGGAAGGGCCAGCTCGCTGCCGCGTATCACGCGCTCGAGGAGCTCGGGCTCGCCAATCTGGTGGCCGTCGGCATCGCGAAGAAGGAAGAGTTGATCTTCACCCGCGATCACGCGGATGCGATCGCGCTTGCGACCAACAGCCCGGCGTTGCTGCTGATCCAGCGAATCCGTGACGAGGCGCACCGTTTCGCCATCACCTTCCATCGCCAGTCGCGGGCGAAGCGCGACCTCCAGTCGGAGCTCGATCGCATTGCCGGCGTCGGTCCGCGTCGCCGCAAGGCTCTGCTGACGGCGTTTGGAAGCGTTGCCGGCGTACGCCGCGCCAACCGCGAGGAATTGACGGCTGTCGTCGGCGTCAAATGCGCGGACGCCGTGCTGGCGCACTTCGCGACGCTCTAACCGGTTGTAAAAGAGGGTGTTGGACTATCAGGAGCGACGGAAGCCAGAGGCTCGAGACCGCCGCGCGACCTGTTGGTCTTTCTATTCAATCCCGGTAGTTCTGCCAGTGGCTGGATAGATCCAGGAATGATGTGCTTCGGGCTATATGTGCCGCGCCCTTACTTCTCTCGCGATCGCCACGTTGGTTGCCGGATCCGTGTCCGGTTGTTGGGGAGGATCGTCGGAACCGCGCGTCCGCCCGGTGAAGGGGGGCGACGTGGACACGGGTCTGAACTCGGTCGAAGCGGTCCGCCGTCAGTTACAGGGCACCTGGGCCCTGGTCTCGCTGGAAGTGGCCTCTCCATCGGGTCCGGTGAAGGTACCTGCGACCGGGCAGTTGAAGTACGACGAGTATGGCAATCTGACCATAGACGGATCGGTCACCGATCCGAGAATCGATTCCGGAGTCCTGAAGCTCTCGGGGCGCGCAGTGGTCGATCCGACCAAGCACATGTTGCGTCTCATGGACATGAAGGGCACCACGACGTCCGCCGAGCAAGCGCTCGATTCGAACATCGACCCCGCGAAGGTCAGGTACTACGAGTTTGACGGGGAGTTGCTCAAGACAACGGTGAAAGACGCAAGCGGTGCGACTACCGCGACGGCGACCTGGAAACGCGCTCAGTGATCAGCCCGAGACGATCGCCTCGAAGCCGCGCCGATCCGTCACCGCCACCGATCCATCCGGCTTCCGCTGAATCAGTCCCCTTTGTTCCAACGCGTCGAGAGCCCCGGCAATCGATCCGACCGTCAGGTTGACGTAGTCCGCGATGTCCTGTCGCGTCATCGGCAGCTCGATGGGTTCCTGCGGGTGTCGCTTCTCTGCCTGTGCATCTTCGAGTTGGGCCAGGAACATGGCGACGCGTTCGACCGGATCGCGGCGCGTCAGCATGATCGCCTGACGCTGTGTTTCGCGCAGGATGTGCGTGGCCTTGCACAGGAATCGAAATTGAAGCCCGGCATCGCGGGTCAGCAGCGCGGTGAGCGACTCGGTCGGGAAGCGGAACACGGTCGCAGGAGTAACCGCCTTGACGTTGTTCACGTAGATGCCGCGATTGGCGAGACCGAAGATGTCCTCGGCGAACAGGAATCCCATCACGCGTCGGGTGCCGTCCGATCGTTCTCGGTAAGCGGCCATCGTTCCAGAAACGATGCTGTAGATCGCTTTTGCCTCTTCGCCCCGCCGGCACAGAATCGTTCCGGCGGTGACTCGCATCATCGTGGCAATCGATGCGAGATGCTCACGATCGCTGGCGCTGAGACGCAGCACGGCCGGTCCGTTGCCGAACGGAATGGCCCGGATCGACGGGCGAGGCTCGGACGCAGGGGCGACCCTGCGGGAAGACTCGCCGTTCCTGCGCGATGATTCCGTGCTCCTGCGGGGAGATTGCATACCCGATGAACGTTACGCCTGCCTCCGCGCTCGAGCTACTGTCAAAGTTGGCAGTGGGCGGAGCACCGAACCCCAGTAACATCTGGCGACCGCCGTTGGTTGCAAAGAACCGGAGTCAGCATGAGCAAGAACCGGATCAAGAAACTGATCGAGCCGTACGTCATACGGGAAGGCCGCCGCTTCAAACTGAAGGATATCGATCCGGGTGACAGCGGCGGGTTCAAGACCGACAAACCGCTGGCCGAGAAGGTGCTCGAGGAGGGCGTCAACCGCCTGTGCGATCTCCAGGAGAAACTCTACGCGCAGGATCGCTGGGGTGTGCTGCTCATCTTTCAGGCGATGGATGCCGCGGGAAAGGACGGAGCGATCAAACACGTCATGTCCGGCATCAATCCGCAGGGCTGCCAGGTGTTCTCGTTCAAGCAGCCTTCAACCGAGGACCTCGATCATGACTTCCTCTGGCGCAATCTGATTCGGCTTCCCGAGCGGGGACGCATCGGAATCTTCAATCGTTCGTACTACGAAGAGGTGCTCGTCGTGCGCGTGCACCCTCAGCTCCTGGAGCGGCAGCAAATTCCCCAGTCGCTCGTCACGAAGCACATCTGGAAGGAGCGGTTCGACGACATCAACGCGTTCGAGCGCTACCTGGCGCGAAACGGATACGCGATCCGGAAGTTCTTCCTGCACCTCTCGAAGAAGGAGCAGGCGAAGCGGTTCGAAAAGCGTCTCGACGAGCCGGAGAAGCAGTGGAAGTTCTCTCTCGGCGACCTTCGCGAGCGCGACCATTGGAACGAATACCAGGACGCGTACGAAGACGCCATTCGCCACACCGCGACCGAGCACGCTCCGTGGGTGGTCGTGCCGGCCGACAAGAAATGGTTCGCGCGGTGGGTCGTGGCCGCCACGGTCATCGATGCCCTGGAAGAGCTGGACCTGGCGTTTCCGGAAGTTACGCCCGAAAAGCGAAAGGAGCTGGACCAGGGTCGCCGGCTGCTCCGGGGGCAAGGGCGTGATCGATGACGACCAGCAGTGCTAGAATCCGCCGCGTATCAATCGCATACGTGCTTCCCAGGGAGACGGCATGTCGCGGGTGTTTCGAGCCGCCAGCTTTCCGGTCTGCCGGGCGCGTGTTCCGTTCTTCGTCTCGCTGCTAATCCTCTGCCTGACTGACTCGGCTGCAGGGCAGCCGAAATCGATGGCGGCTTCGCCTGGCATCCTCTGGCGCGATCACCGGATCTTTCTAATCCTGGTCGTCGGGGTTCTGTGCGGGCAACTCCTTCTGATCGGGTGGCTGATTGTCTCTCGCCGGCGCCGGCATCGGACAGAGGAAGCGCTCCATCGCAGCGAGGCCCGGACCAGCGCCATCCTGCGCATGGTGCCCGACCTGATGTTCCTGATGACCCGCGACGGCGTCTATCTCGACTACCACGCGCGCGATCCCCGTGACCTCTGGGCGCCTCCCGAGCACTTCCTCGGCAAACGCATGCAGGACGTCTTTCCACCAGATCTCGCGGTCGTGTTTGAGCAACATTTCCAGCAGGCGCTCACCTCCGATGAACCGGTGGTCCTGGAGTACGCGCTGCCGATGCCAGGCGGCGAACGCCACTACGAAACGCGCCTGGTCCGCTGCGACAACGAAACCATCATGACCATCGTTCGCGATGTCACGTCCAGACATCAGGCCGAGGAGAACCTGCACAAGGCGCAAGCCGAGTTGGCGCGGGCGGTTAGAGTCAGCGCGCTCGGCGAGCTCGCGGCAGGCATCGCGCACGAAGTGAGCCAGCCGCTGGCGGCCATCATCACCAACGCGAGAGCGGGTTTGCGACAACTCGAGGGGCGCACGTCGAACCCATCGATCGTGCACGACGTCCTGCAGGACATCGTCGCCGACGGCCAGCGCGCCAGCGAGGTGATTACCCGGGTTCGCGGCCTCGCGAAGCAGGAGCCGCTGCGCAGAGTGCCGCTCGCGATCAACGACGTCATCGAAGACGTGGTTGCTCTCAGCGCCAGGATGCTGCGGCAACGCCGTGTCACCCTGGGAGTGGACCTGGCCAGCGATCTGCCGCGCGTGATTGGCGACCGCATCCAGCTCCAGCAGGTTCTGCTGAATCTGGTATCGAACGCGGCCGATGCCATGCAGCGCAACAACGGTCGCCAACGCCACATGGTAATTCGCTCGAGTTGGGTCGACGGGAATATCGCCGTTGCCGTGCAGGATTCCGGTAACGGCTTGGCGCCAACCGACGTGGATCGGATCTTCGCGCCGTTCTTCACCACCAAGCGGACCGGAATGGGTGTCGGATTGACGATCAGCCGATCGATTGTCGAAGCGCACGGCGGCGCACTGAACCTGGCGAGCAACTCGCCTCAGGGGGCGACCTTTCAATTCGAACTGCCCACGGTGCCACAGTCATGATGCGGGAAGAGCATCGCATCGACCGGTAAACTGAGAGGCCCATCCAATGCAGATGCCTGCTACGGTTTTCGTCGTTGACGACGACCCCTCGTTGAGAACGGCGGTGTCGCGGCTGCTCGCGTCGGTTGGCCTTGCCGCCGAGACCTTCGCGAACGCCGACGAATTCCGTGAACAGGTCGATCCCCTACGACCGGGATGTTTGATCCTGGACGTGAGAATGCCAGGCGCCAGCGGCCTGGATTTGCAGGCGCAACTGCGAGCGACTGGGTATGAACTACCCGTAATTTTCGTCTCCGGTCATGCCGACGTCGCACTTACCGTTCGCGCGATGAAGGCGGGCGCGCTCGACGTCTTCACGAAACCGTTCGACGACCAGCTGCTGATCGATGCCGTCCACGCCGCCCTCGAACGCGATCGCGTGCATCGGTCTCAACTCTCAGAAGTGCAGGTACTTCGCGAGCGATACAACACGCTGACCGCGCGCGAGCGCGAGGTCATGGCCCTCGTGGTCACGGGTCGCCTGAACAAGCAGATTGCCTCCGATCTGGGAACGTCCGAGAAGACCGTCAAAGCACACCGGGGACAAGTGATGGGAAAGATGCGGGCGCGATCGCTTGCGGATCTCGTTCGCATGGCGGATCGCCTGGTTGCCGGCGCGCCGGCGGGCGAGGGCGGTCGCTAGCGCTTCGAGACATCGGGCGAACTACGACAGGTCGTAGTCGTAGAGCTAAGACGCTTGATATATGGACGAAGGTCTAACCTCGAGCGGTCCTAGGTCCGATGGACGCTGCCAGCTCGTACGACATACGGTTAGGGTCACTGCGCTCCCCACTCAGCATGAAGTACTTTTTGTCGTATCGGTTCGATCGGCGTCACGGTACGCTGTGGCGCGGCACTCGGCAGGTCGAGATCACCCGCAAGGCCGCTGGCGTGCTGCGGTGTCTCGTCGATGCCGGGGGGACGCTCGTCCCCCATCAAGAGATCCTCACACGCGTCTGGCCAGACACCCACGTGCAGCCTGAAAACGTCAAGGTGCTGGTTCGCGAGCTGCGGCGCGCGCTCGGCGACGATGCGCACGATCCCAGGTTCATTCGTAGCGAACCAGGCCGCGGTTATGCGTTCCTTGCGCCGGTCTCCGATGTCCCGGTGCCGGCCGCGACACCGCAACGCGTGGCGGTGTCCTCGATTTTCGTGAATCACACCGAGGATCTCGCGCGGCTCAAACAGAGTCTCGCGGACGCCGTGAGCGGCGAATGCCGCCTCGTGCTCGTCGATGGGGAGCGGGGCACCGGCAAGACGGCGCTTTGCGACGAATTTCTGCAGGTACGCATCGCAACTCCCGTCGGTGCGCACCTGCTACGGCCAGTGCGTCGAGCAAGCGGATCCCGGCGACGCCTACGTTCCGGTCCTCGACGCGATCCACCATCTCGTTCGGCAGTTTCCCTCGGCGCTGCCGCAGCTCCTGGCGCGGCACGCGCCCGGATGGCTGGCCCAGTTGCCGCCGTGGGTCGCCGATTTGACCGCCCCCCGCCGCGCGGTCGTGCCGTCGGAGCCGTCGCGGCTGGTTGGCGAGCTGAGTGCGTTTCTCGAAACGCTCGCCAGCGAGTGCACCCTGGTGATCGTTCTCGAAGATCTCCAGTGGGGGGATTTCGACACGACTGAATTGTTGCGGGCGCTTGCCCGCCGGCACGCGCCGCTGCGAACGCTGATCGTCGGAACCTATGCGCCGTTTGCGACCACCGTGGCCAGTACCGTGGTGCGCAACCTGGCGACCGAACTGCGGGCGAGCGCGCGATGCGTTTCGCTGTCGGTTGCTCCGCTTCGCGAAGAGGACGTGCACGAATATCTGGTCAAGCGGTTTGGCACCGGACCGGTGGAGGCGCTCGCGCGGACGCTCCATCGGGTCACCGGCGGAATTCCTTTGTCGCTGGTCGCCGCGGCCGACGGTCTGGTTGCCGCCGATTGCCTCACCTTCGTCGACGGAACCTGGCGCCTTCGTTACTCGCCGCGAACGATCGAGGGATCGTTGCCGAAGGAGCTGGTCGACGTCGTTCTCTGGCGTTTCCAGCAGCTCGCGCCCAAAGATCGGGCGACGCTGGAGATCGCGACCGTCATCGGGACCGAGTTCACTGCCGAGCAGGTGGCGATGGCCGATGATATGGAGACGGTCCCGGAGGTCCGGCAACGACTCGAGCTGCTGCACGAGCGGCAATTCATCTCACGCCGCGGGCTGCTGCGCGGCGACGGACACGACCGGGTCTTTCGTTTCCTGCATCCGGTGCACGCCGACGTGCTCGCGGCGCATGCATCGCCGATTCAGCAGATTCGCGCGACCGAGCGGCTGGCCAGCGCCCTGCGACTGAACGAGCGATTCGCGTAGCCGGCGCGCGGTCCTACGCGCCACTCATATTCCAGCCAATTTCAAGACTGAGAGAACGCCGGTTCCGGGCACAATCGCCGGGTCGGCTGGCTGCGTTTTCCCGGCCGCGATATCCCGTGAGCGAGAGCGGCGCGGCCCTCGCCACCAAATGCGCCGGGCGCGAAGAGCGTCTGGCCTTCAAATTGAAGCATCGGCGACGCGTGGAGCGATTGCGAACCGCAATGCTGGTCGGGCTGACGGCATTGCTGGTCGCCGGCACGCGCCCGCTGGCGGCACAGGAATTGGAGCCCGCTGCGTACGGGGCTGCACCCGATGGTTTGAACTTTGCCTCGATCCTGACCACAATCAGCAGCGGCGACATTGCTTTTGACCCATCGGGTCCGATCGCCGACGCCTCATCGACGATCAGTACGACGGCGCTTTCAGTCGGCCGCGTCTTCCGGCTTGGTGATCGATCCGCAAATATCGGCGTAGCCGTGCCGTACGTCATCGGCAAGGTGCAAGGCAAGGTTCTGGGAATCCCCGACCGCGTGCAGCGGTCGGGACTGACCGACGTGCGGGTCCGTGCGGCGATGAACCTGTACGGTGCGCCCGCGATGACGGCGCGCGAATTCGCGGCGTATCGTCAGAGCACGATCGTTGGCGTCAGCCTGCAGGTCGTCGTGCCGCTAGGGCAGTACGCCTCACGCAAGTTGATCAACGTCGGCACCAACCGCTGGGGCTTCAAACCCGAGATTGGACTCTCGCGTGCCCGCGGCCGCTGGACGATTGAAACCTACGGAGGAGTCTGGCTGTTCACCACGAACGACGAATTCTTTGGTGATCACGTCAGAGAGCAGCGTCCGATCGCCTCTCTTCAATTCCACGTCGAGTACACGATTCGCCGGGGGATGTGGATCGCAGGAAACGCGAACTTCTACGCCGGCGGCCGGACCATCGTCGATGGCACGGCGAGCGCCGATCTTCAGCGAAATTCGCGGGTCGGGGTGACGTGGCTGTTTCCCGCGGGCCGGGGCCGGGCCGTCCGGCTCGCGTTGAGCCGCGGCGCCTACACAACCGTGGGCGCCGACTTCACCAGCCTGTCAGCGGTCTATCAGTACGCCTGGATGGGCAAGAACTAGTGGTCCGATCGGGCCACTGGCGCGCGAGTGCCGTGCTATTTTTTCGGCGGATACTTTTCGAGAATCTTCTGCGCCGCCTCCCGAATCCGCGCCTTCCGCTCGTCGTCGGTTTTCGACACCTCGATTTCGGTTTCGGCAATGCCGCGCCAGACCACGGTCTCACGCGACGGTGCGACGAGGTCCAGCACCAGCGACCCTTCCTGGACCACCTTGAGCGACTGGGTTGCCGGCGGAAACGGCGGCAGCCCCCAGAATGTCGTCGCCGGTAGGAACTGACCCATCTCCTGCGCCGACGAACTGAACTTGACGATCAGGTAATAGGTGGCCTTCAAGTCGGGCGGTGTCTGGGCTGCGCGAGCAAGGCCACGCTGCTGCAATTGGGAGGCAAACGCGTCCATCACCGTGCTTTCGAACCGCTGTCGCAACGCTTCCGGGTCGTCGTCCTGCGTCCGGAGCGCGATGACTTTTCCGGGCGTGGGGTGGTCCCAGTCCCAGGTACGAACGGCACTGAAGTCGTAGTTCTTGTCGCCCTGCGCACGCACCTTGATCTTGGCGGCATCGGTGACCGCGACGGTCAACGCGATCATTGCAACGACAGCCGCAATCAGCGGACGGCGAATCATGTCCATGGGCGGTCGAGAGGCAACAAGCTGGCCAGGCCGCAAGGTTCGACAAGTCCGCCGCTGGATGTCGATTTCACCACGGCATCTCGTGGCGCACGCCGGATAGCGTGGAGTGCACGGCGAAAACCGCCCACAGTGACGGAGTTGGGCTGGCCCGACTCTTGATGGACGATCTGCGGCTGCTGCGATGGAGAGCACACCGAACCTTCTCACTTTCCTCTTCCTCGCGTTGGGCTAACGATGCGACTCGGAACCATCGCGCGGGTCGCAGCAGCCGCTTGACGGAGGTCAACTTGCTGAAACGCTCAACCTGTGGTGCGCTCGCGATTGTCGCCTGTGCTTCCTTCTCGCTGCCGGCGCAAGGGCAGGGCATCAAGCTTCCCAAGGGGCCAGAAGAATTCAGCATCAATGCGCAAACCTCGGGGGATGCTGGCGCGCTCGCCTCGCAGTTCGTCATCGCCATCGATCGGTACAATTCGGACAAGGAGCGCGACGCATTGGCCACGGCGTTGAAGCAGGGGGGATATCCCGCCTTCCTCCCCGCGCTCAGAAAGTCGCCGCTCGTGGGCCACGTCAAGGCCGGAACGCAACAGTTCGATATCCGTTACGCCTACCAGCGCGAGGGAACCGGCTCGGCAGCAGGAAAGGGGCGCACCATTGTCATAGTCACGGACAAGCCCGTCTATTTCGTCGGTGGCGGCAGGGCCGAGGCGAAACCGCGTGAAGGCTATGAAGTTGCGGTAGCCCAGTTCGACGTCGATGACGTGGGCCTTGGCAAGGGCACGATGGCGATGGCGGCGCGGGTGAAGCCCGGGGGCCCGGCCGGTGTCGAAATCGATGATTACGCCGAGAAGCCGGTGCAATTGTCGACCGTTAGAAAACTGCTGAAGTAGCCGTTAGCGGCTGAGCCCGGCGGCGCGGATGCCTCCTCGCGGCGATCTCGCGCCGACGTGTCACAGTCGTTTCACGAAAATCCTACGGCGTCCTACCCAATCCAACCGTAATCCAACCGCGACCGGCCGTGAGTTCGTGAAAAACTCCCAGCTTCTCCGAATGAATGATTGGGAGTTTCGAGAATGCATTCAGCCGTCCGTTCCACGATTCCAAGCTCGTTTGCCCCTTCACGGCCGACCATGGCCTCTCCGATTCCGACCGGTACCGAGCCTGACGAAGACGTCATTGTCGGCGAAAGCGACGCCCTCCGCTACCTGATGTTCCGCGTCGACCAGGTTGCGTCAACCGACGCGTCGGTTCTCCTCTGTGGCGAGACCGGCACTGGAAAAGAACTGCTCGCGCGCGCGATTCACCGGCGCAGCGCCCGGCGGGATCGGGCCTTCGTCGTCGTCAACTGCGCCGCCATGCCCGCCACGCTCATCGAGAGCGAGCTCTTCGGCCGCGAGCGCGGCGCGTTCACCGGGGCGCACACCTCGCAGATCGGCCGGTTCGAGCTCGCGAGCAAAGGGACGATCTTCCTCGACGAGATCGGCGAGCTGCCGCTCGAAGTGCAGCCCAAGCTGCTTCGCGTCCTGCAGGAAGGGCAGGTCGAGCGGCTCGGCAACCCGCGGCCGGTGGATGTCGACGTGCGCGTCATTGCCGCGACCAATCGTGATCTGTTCGAAGAAGTGCGCGAGGGACGATTCCGCCGCGATCTCTTTTACCGGCTCAACGTGTTTCCCATCACGCTGCCGACGCTTCGTCAGCGTCGCGAGGACATCCCGTTGCTGGTGCGACACCTCGTCGATCGACTGAGCCACAATCTCCGCCGCAAGATCGACGCGATTCCGGACGACGTGATGGAGACGCTTCGCCTCCACGACTGGCCGGGCAACATTCGGGAGCTCGAGAACGTGCTGCAGCGCGCGCTCATCGTGTCGAAGGGGGGAGCGCTCACGCTCTGCGATGCGTGGCAGCCCGCCTTCGAGACGTCCGCCGGGGGAGGCGCGGCGACATTGACCGATGTCGAGCGCCGGCACATCGTCCGGGTTCTCGGAGACGTCCGGTGGCGGATCGAAGGCGCGGGAGGCGCGGCGCAGGTGCTCGGCCTGAAGCCCAGTACGCTGCGCAGCCGGATGCTGAAACTCGGCGTCGCGCGCCCGCGATAGTCCGCTCTATTGTCCGCGCAACAGCCTGGTCACTCGCGACCGCACATCGTCGAGAACGATGACCGGCTCGTCGCGCAACAGGATGCGAATGCCCTTGAAGATTTGAAAGTCGCGTGAACTGAAGAACGTGTTCGCCGTCGCTGCCGACTGCCATTCGGAAAGCACGGTGAACGCGTTCGGATCATCGGCGTCCGCCAGGAGTCGGCTCCGCGCGCAACCCGACGCCTGGCGCATCCGTCTGAGTGTTTCATCGACGGCGCTGAGTACTTCCGCACGCTTGTGCGGCTGCACACGGAATCCAATGGACGCCAAGAGCATTCCAGGAGCCGTGTCGTCAGGAGCAATGCTCATACCAGTGCGTCCCTCCTGAGAGCGATTGCTGCAACTGGTCTGCCGGGTTTTGGTGCACGCTGTGCGCGGTCTGCAGAGGGTGCTATCACGCAGGGCCGCGACTGCCACGAGGTATCGCGGGAAACGGTATGGTTCGCCCCGTCAGACGCCACCTACGCAGCCAGCCTCGCAAGATCCGCAACGGCGTGAAGGTCCCCAGGCTGTCACGCGGGGGTACGCCATGAAGTCTGTGCTCATGTTGGCGATCATGCTGGAGGTTGTCGCGGTCGGCGTGCAGGTTGATCCCCGTCACATGTGGCCAATGATCAGACGGCCGATGTGGCTGCTTCGAGTGACCATCGCCATGTTCGTAGCGGTGCCGATTCTCGCGGTGATCCTGGCTAAAACCTTCGATATACCGAACGTCATGCGTGGCGCGATGGTGCTGCTGGCGATATCGGCCGCCGCGCCGCTCCTGCCGGGCAAACTCCTCAAGCTCGGGGACGACCTGACCCACGACGCGACGCTGGCCGCCGTCACCAGCGTGCTGGCGATTGTGCTCGTCCCACTGGCGTTGAAGAGTCTCGGCGTCGCGTTTCAACGCGACGTCGGCATCACCGTCGCGGCAGTCGCAGCGGTGCTGATGACGACGTTTCTCCTGCCGTTAGGAATCGGAATGGTGGCCAGAGCTGTGCTCGGCCCGGCGAGGGCTGTCCGCATTGGAGAGCTGGCAGGCGACGCCGGCGACATCGTCCTCGGCATCCTGGTTCTCCTGATAGTCGTTGCCCAGCGCGCGACGGTGTTTCCGCTGCTGTGGCAGTCGGTGGTCGTCATCGCACTGTTCGCAGCCGGCGCGCTGGCGATTGGGCATCTGCTGGGCGGGCCGGATCCGAGGGAGCGTACGTCCCTGGCTATTGCCACCGTGACGCGGCATCCCGGACTCGCGCTGCTCATGGCGTCCGCGAACTTTCGCATGACCCAGGAGATGCCCCTGGCGGTCGTCGCCTTCGTGCTCGGCACTGCGCTGGCGACGATTCCCTATACCATCTGGCGCAGGCGGGTTCTGTCAGTGGCGCCATCTGCGGCATTCGGTGCGCCAGCGAACGTGCGTTAGCGGTTTACTCGTGGTCACGACAGGCCGTGGGCTGAACATCGGCCATTACCGCCCTGCGGGCCGATAGACAGGAAACCCTCCCTTCCGTGCTGGAATGGACGTTGAACTTCCCCCGGATTCAACAGTACGTCTTTGCCAGCGAGCAGATTGCACATGCGGCAAACCTTGTTAGGTGTGATCGTTCTCCTCACATTCGGCTGCGGTAGAGAACCCTCGCCAGGCGCGGGAACAACTCAAGCCGCCAAACCGCCGTCGACGGGCCAGGCGGCGGACGACCCGATGATCGCGGCGGTTCTCCGGAAGTGGACCGGCGATCTCGACGGGATGATCGAACGGCGTTTCATCCGCGTGCTGACGACCTACTCGAAGACCATGTTCTTCGTCGACAGGGGCACCCAGCGCGGTCTCGTCGTCGACGCCTTCACGCAGTTCGAAAACGATCTGAACAAGCGGCTGCAGAACAAGCACATTCGCGTGCGCGTCGTGTTCGTGCCGGTGGCCCACGACGATTTGATTCCAGCGCTCATTGAAGGACGCGGAGACGTGGTCGCAGCGGGGAAGGTGATTACCGCCTGGCGCAAGGCACAGGTCGATGTCACCAATCCTACGCAGACCGGCATTTCGACGCTCATCGTCACCGGGCCGAACGTGCCGCCGCTTGCCAGCGTGCAGGATTTGAGCGGCAAAGAGGTGTACCTGCGGGCGTCGGACATCTCCGCGCAAAACGTCGAACGCTTCAACCGTCAGCTGGCGGCGTCTGGCAAACCACCGGTGAAGATCCGTCCGGCCCCCGAGGAGCTCTCGGACGAAGACCTGCTCGAGATGGTCAACGCTGGCCTCGTCCCGATGACCATGGCTGACGACTACATCGCGGCGTTCTGGAAGCAGGTGTTTCCCGGGATTGTTCTCAACCAGACGGCGGCGGTCCGGACCGACGAGCAGACCGCGATGATGGTCCGCAAGAACAGCCCGAAGCTGATCGCCGAACTGAATGGCCTCATCGCCCGTTATCCGGAGGGATCGCTCGAACGCAATGTGTTGTTGCAGAAATACCTGAAGAATGTGACGTACGCGAAGGCGGCGACCTCGCGCGCCGATGTGGAAAGGTTTCGGCGGACCGTCGACTTCCTGAAGAAATACAGCGCGGAATACAAGCTCGACTACCTGCTGATGGCCGCGCAGGGTTATCAGGAGTCCGGACTCGATCAGAACAAGAGGAGTCCGGTGGGCGCGATCGGTGTCATGCAGGTGATGCCTGCGACCGGCAAGGAGATGAAGGTCGGCGACATCAGGAAGCTCGATGCCAATGTTCACGCCGGCGTGAAGTACATCCGCTTCATGATGGATCACTATTACGCGGACGAGCCGATGAACGAGGTCAACAAGGGGCTGTTTACCTTTGCGTCGTACAATGCGGGTCCCGCACGGATCAACCAACTCCGCGAGCGCGCCGCGAAGCGGGGTCTCGATCCCAACAAGTGGTTCAACAACGTCGAGATTGTCGCCGCGGAGAGCATTGGCCGCGAGACGGTGCAGTACGTGTCGAACATTTACAAGTACTATCTCGCCTACAAGATGCTGACCGAGCACGAGGAAGCGCGATCGAAGGCAAAGCGTACGGGTTGAGAGTCACTGCCGCGGAGATTGACACGAGGGTGGTGTATGCAGACGGTTGACGCCGCGTCGACCCCCGGGCGGTTCGAGGTCAAGGCGGGCGTGGGCGACCACTACGCGTGGCTGCGCACTCGTCTGGCGCTCGAGCGCACCGCGATGGCCTGGATCCGGACGGCAATCGCACTCATCGGGTTTGGTTTCACGATCGTGCAGTTCTTCCAGCGGCTCCAGGGAATGCAGGGCGTCAGCCCCGCCAAGTCGCCGCAGCTGGCCCGATACTTCGGACTCGCATTAATCGGCAGTGGCGTGCTCGCGTTGTCTCTCGCGCTGCAGCAATACCGGAACTTCATCGGCTACATGTGGGAGGACGAGTTCAAGTCGATTGCCGGGATCCACGGCCGGCACGATCACACACCGCTCATCCTGACCGCGACCGTCTTGCTGTTGATTGGCGTGTTTGCGTTCATCGCCGTGCTGCTCCGAATTCCGTGAGGCTGCCAGCATGGAAGCAAACGTTCAAAGCTCAGGTTCTCCGGTTCTCAGGTTCGTACGTCTCAGGTTCTGGCGCAGAGAACTGCAGAACCGGAACCCGAGCACGCGAGAACCGGCGAACCCGCGAACCCGCTTCTCTTGCCCTTTCATGGGGCTCCACGAGATATCGCGGCGGGCGAGTGCGGTCAATCGGTGGATCTGCGAGATTCCTGAGGGAACTGACGGTTTGTTACCTGGAGTTTGCACCCGCCGACGGTGCCGAAAGTGCATATTCTCAGCAAGGAGCGGGCGCATAGATTCGCGGAAATGGCCCTGTGCGCACGCCCGTTGGATATTGCGGTAACGACTCCTCCCCATGGCGGCTCCCGAGTGGAACCGCGACCGGCGTAGTGGCGTTCCTTTTTCTGATCGAAGTGGGGTGCGCTTCAGTTGCTCATCGTGACGAGTCTGCTTCGCGGACCTTTCGCGGAACGGGTCCGCAGGGAAAAGATCTGGGCGGCAAGGTGCAAGTAGAACCGGCCAGTCCGCCCATGGCGTCCACCTCAGCGCCGACCGAGGCCGGCGCGAGTGCCGCCAAGTTGGAGAACCGCCATGGGTCGAGCGCTGTTCCGACGCTCGCGGCGATGTTCATCCTCGGTGGGCTTGCGGGAACGTTATGGCTCGAGCACCGCCGTCGCCAGGCCGCTGAAGAGGAGGCTCGTCGTCACCTTGTGACCATGGCGCATCTGGACCGGATCGGTTCGATGGGTGAACTCACGGCGTCGCTGACGCACGAACTGCATCAGCCGCTCGGCGCGATTCTTCGCAACTCAGAAGCCGCGGCGCTGCTGCTCGCGTCCGGAAGTCCGGACCTCGAAGAACTGCGCGAGATTGTCGAGGACATCCGGAAGGAAGACAAACGGGCTACCGAGATC
Source organism: uncultured Acidobacteriota bacterium (assembly GCA_963755695.1). Taxonomy (GTDB): domain Bacteria; phylum Acidobacteriota; class Vicinamibacteria; order Vicinamibacterales; family 2-12-FULL-66-21; genus QHWT01. The sequence goes on from CAVWLB010000010.1 coordinate 54,702, forward strand.
ATTCGACGGATGCGGACCTTGCTGCGCAAAGAGGACCTGCACGAGGAGCAGGTCGACCTGAACGAATTGGCGCGGGAGACGGTCGAACTCATCTCGCCAGACGCTACCTCTCGAGGGGTGCGGATCGACGTGGACGTTCAAAACAGGCCCGCAACCGTTGCCGGTGATCGCGTGCATCTGCAGCAGGCGCTGTTGAATCTCCTGCTCAACGCGATGGATGCGATGCGTGACACGCCATCAGAACATCGTCGTCTGGTAGTGGCGGTGGCTGCGACCAATGGTCATGCCGACGTTTCGGTGCGCGACTTTGGACCCGGTATTCCGACCAGTGAAATGAAACAGGTGTTCGAGCCGTTCTACACCACCAAGAAGGACGGTTTGGGCGTGGGGCTCTCGATCGTCCGCAGCATCATCGAGGCTCACAACGGATCGATCGGCGTCGAAAACAATGCAGACAGAGGAGCAACGGTTCGCTTCGCGCTTCCCCTTCACCACCACGGATAAGACCATGCAGATGCTCAACACCTCCCATCACATACCTGAATCCGCCACACCGATCGTGCACATCGTGGACGATGACGTGGCGGGTCGGGAAGCGACCGCGCGCTTTCTTCGCATCGCCGGCTATTTCGTGCGGACCTACGGAACGGCGGCGGAGTTTCTCGCCGACGTGCCGTGGGGCACTCCCGGATGCGTGATCCTCGACGTGCGTCTGCCGGGCCCGAGCGGCTTCGACATTCAGCGAGTGCTGGCCGAAATGGATCACCCGCTGCCGATCGTGTTTCTCAGCGCGCATGGCGACGTGGCCGGTTCGGTGCAGGCGATGAAAGCCGGCGCGGTTGATTTTCTGACCAAAGCCGCGGACGGAGGTCTGCTGCTCGACGCCGTGGCGCGGGCCGTTCTGCGGGACGCCGAAGATCGCGCGCGCCGCGAGCACCATCGCAAGCTGCGCACCCGTTACGACCGGCTCAGTCCTCGTGAGCGCGAAGTGTTGGCGCACCTGATCAGCGGGCAGTTGAACAAGCAGGTGAGCTTCGACCTGGGGATCTCGGAACAGACCACGAAGATTCACCGCCACCGCGTCCTGGAGAAAATGCAGGCGGATTCAATTGCCGACCTCGTGCGCATGTCCTCCGATCTTGGGATCACCCCGATCGGGAGCGTCCGGTAGCACCAAGAGACTATCGCGCCGCGCCGCGGCCGGTCGTACTCTGTGCCGCGTGACTCGAGATGAAGCCAGCCCGCTGGTCGTCGTTGTCGAGGACGATCCCGCCACACTGAGAGCACTCGGGCGGGTGCTTCGCGCTGGCGGCTTCGAGACCGCAACCTACAGCTCGGCCGAGGCGTTTCTCGACTCGCCGCCGACTCGTGAGCCCTCCTGTCTCCTGCTCGACAATCACTTGGGAGGAATGTCGGGCCTGGACCTTCAACGCGATCTGCGGTCGCGCGGATCCAGGGTTCCCGTCATCGTCATGACGGCATTCAACGATCGGCGTGTTCGTAATGAGGCCTACCGGATCGGCTGCGCTGGATGTGTGGACAAGGCAGACGATTTCGACGTGCTCCTGAAGCTGCTGCGCTCGGTCTGATGGAAAGTGCCGGTGCCATAGCGCCGGCTGTATCGACTTCTGCTCTCCTGCCCAAGATGCGAAAGGCACAACGGGACTCTATTTGTGTCGGCGGCCTGCTGCTCCTGTTGCTTGGCGCGGCGTCGCCGGCACTCGCGCAGCTGAACACGCAGCACATCAAAGGAGGCGCCGGCCTCAAGTCCGGATCCCAGCCGCCGCCGGGCCAGTACCTCGTCGCTCCGCTCCTGTACTTCTACTCGACCGACGAGGTGAAGGACCGCAATGGCGACCCAATCGCGCGCAACAGCAATGCGACTCTCAACGCCACGGGTTTCGGCACGGCGTACGTCCAGGTGACGAAGAAGAAGCTGCTCGGTGGCTTCTACGGCTTTGAGATCGCCTTTCCCATCGGCATGAACAACCGGCTCCAGGGAACCGAGATAGATTCCAATCCGGGCGCGGGGCTGACCGACTCGCTGCTGGTACCAATCAGCCTCGGATGGCACTTCAAACGCGCCGATGCGATTGCCGCCTACCAGATCTTTGCGCCTACGGGCCGCTACACGGACGGCGCGTCGAACAATACAGGCCTCGGTATGTGGGGCCATGAGATCGCGATCGGCACCACGGTATACTTCAACGACACGAAGCAGTATCACGCCGCCACGCTCGCTACCTTCGATTTCCAGTCCAAGAAGGAAGACAGCGAGACCAAGGTCGGCAACGCGATGAACCTCGAAGGAGGTGTCGGCGCGGACTTCCTCAAGGGCGGACTGACCGCTGGGCTCGCCTACTACTGGAGCCGCAAGCTCTCGCAGGATCAGATCGAGGGATTTCCTGACATTCTGATCCGAGGTAAGAACAGAGTCTTCGCGGTTGGCCCGGATGTGACGCTGGCCTTGGCGAAGAACAACACCGTTTACGGTTTCGTCCGGGTCTGTTACCAATGGGAAATGGGCGCGCGGGTCACGACGGAGGGCGCCGCGTGGAACATCGCCGCGACCTTTTTGCTCAAGCCACTGAAAGTACCGACCTCATAGGCGCCGTCTTGGGCGTCAAGGCATCAGTGTTCGACGCGCCTACTCGCGATAAGCGTCGATCGTCTCGATCGATCCGTCGGGCCGATACCGAAGCTCCGTCACCTTGATATTCCGCAGGTGGGTCTGTCCGCCGGAGGTCTGGGCATCGTGGTAAAACAGGTACCACTTGCCCTTGAACTCGACGATCGAGTGGTGGTTGGTCCAGCCGAGCACCGGTTCGAGAATCTTTCCCCTGTAAGTAAATGGTCCGTACGGCGAGGTCCCCGTCGCATACACGATGAAGTGCGTGTCGCCGGTGGAGTACGAGTAGTAGTACGTGCCGTTGTACTTGTGCAGCCATGACGCTTCAAAGAACCGTCGCGCGTTGTCGCCGGCGGTGAGCGGTTTGCCTTGCTCATCGCGGATCTCCACATCTCGCGGGGTCTCGGCAAAGCTCACCATGTTGTCGGCGAGTCGTGCGACCTTCGGGCTGAGCGCGGGGCGATCGTTGGCGGGATAGGCATCCTCGGCCTTGTAGCTCCCGCTCGACCAACGCTGTAGCTGTCCGCCCCAGATTCCGCCGAAGTACATGTAGAACTTTCCGTCAGTGTCCTTGAAGACGGCCGGGTCGATGCTGTAGCTGCCGTCGATCGGCTTCGGTTCCGCCTTGAACGGGCCGGCGGGGTTGTCACCGGTCGCGACGCCAATGCGAAACACATCCTGCTTGTCCTTCGCCGGAAAGTAGAAGTAGTACTTCCCGTTGCTCTCCGCCGCGTCTGGGGCCCACATCTGTCGGCCCGCCCACGGCACGTTCTTGATGTCGAGCACCACGCCGTGATCGGTGATCGGCCCGCCCACTTCCGTCATCGAGAACACGTGGTAGTCGCGCATCGCGAAATGGCTCCCCAGATCGTCCGGAGGAACGCCGGCGTCGATGTCGTGTGACGGGTACACGAACAGCCGGCCGTTGAAGACGTGCGCGGACGGATCCGCGGTGTAGATATCCTTGAGAAGCGGCTGCGTCAGGAACTTCTTCGGGTCGACCGAAGGCCCGACAGCTTGACCCAGCAGCGCAAGCAGCACCGTTGCGATGAAAACTGATCTGCTCATGGCAGCCACATTCTGGATCAACTGGGGACCTGTTACGATCGATTGCCGGTCTGCCGGCCGATCCTGATGTCCAGCCGATATCTGCCGACCGTACCTCATCCTGATCGCCGCGATCGGTGTCGCCTGCTCGTCCCGCCGCGAACCGGAGGTAGCCCCCGAGGTCTACCGCGAAGCGGTGACAGCGTTCTATGTCGGCGTGTCTGCCATGCAGACGACCCAGGAAGTGCTGGCGCGGGAAAAACTCGATCGCTTCGTTGCGCTCGTCCCGCAGGAACCGGCGGGCTTCGCGAACCTTGGATTGCTTCTGTTGAGACAGCAGGAGCTCGACCAGGGAGCGACGCAACTGGCGCGAGCCGCCGCGCTGGCTCCCGAGAGCGGTGCGATTCAGCGGCTGCAGGCGCTGGCCGACAGTCGCCGTGGAAATCTTCCCGAGGCGATCACTCACTGGCGGCGGGCCCTGACGCTGGATCCGCAGGATGCCGAAGCTGCGTACGCACTCGCGCTCGACGTCGAGCGGCAGGGTGGCAGCCAGAACGATGCCGAAGCCCAGCACGTTCTCGAGCGGCTGCTTTCGCGCAGGGAAAACCTTGCCGCGCGTCTCGAGTACGTTCGGCTCGCCGCCAAACGCGGCGACCAAGCAGCGCTCAAGGCTGCGGCCGCGCCCCTGACGGCCGCGTCCGCGGCCTGGCTGCCGGAAGCGCAGGACCAACTGAAGGCGCTGCAGGCGGTGATTGCGGAGAACCCCCGAACGGCAGCGGTGCGGGTAGTGTTTCTGAAGAACGTGCTCCTGCGCGAGCCCGGATACCGCGCGGCGCTCGCCGAACTCAGCACACCGCGCGCTGAGGTCGGCCAGCCTCTGATGCGCTTTCTGCGCCTGAAAAATCCGGAGCCGCAACCCGCGCCGGCGGACGAAGCGCTGACATTTACCGTGGATACCATGTCCGACACGCCGGCCGGCGTCTCCTGGACGGGTGCCGTTTCGCTAAACGGCGACGGAAAGCCGGTCACCGGCGTGGGCGGTGGCTGGGGCATCCGGCTCGCGGGTTCTGCCGACGAGATGCGTTGTGGCACATCGATCGACAATACGAGCGGTCCTGCGCCCGACGCAGTAGCTGCAGCCGATCTCAATTACGACTTTCGCATGGATCTCATGCTGGCCGGCGCCGGCGGACTCTGCCTGCTCCGACAGGACGAAGCCGGCCGGTTCGCCGACGTCAGCTCGGCCTCGAAGATCCCATCGAACATTCTTCGCACGCCGGCGTATGGCGTGTGGTCCGCCGACATCGACACCGACGGCGATCTCGATATCGTGCTCGCGTCGCGCGACGGTCATCCCATCGTCCTGCGCAACAACGGGGATGGCACGTTCACGCCGCGCGAGGTGTTCAATGCCGTCACACGCGCGCGGGGATTCGTGTGGGCCGATTTGGATGGAGATGGCGTACCGGACGCCGAATTCCTCGACGCCGCGGGGGCGATTCACATATTCGCCAATTTGCGAGGCGGAAGCTTCCGTGCCGAAACGCTACCCGGCAGCTACGGTCGCGGCGCCGCAATCGCGGCCGCGGAGCAGAGCGGCGATACAGTGCTCGCTTTGCTGGTGGTCGCTTCCGACGGCGCGATCACGCGCGTCTCTCGCAACGCTCGCGACCGATCGTGGCAGGTCGCGGCCGTGGCCCGCATCGAAGCTCTTCCGGGATTGGAACCAGGCGTCGCGCGTCTCCTGACTGCGGACCTCGACAACAACGGCGCCGCCGACGTGATCGTCGCGGACAGATCGAGCACACGGATCCTGCTCGGAGCGCCGGGGAGCACATTCACGCCGCTCCGGACGATGGTGCCGTTGGGGGTTCAGGCGGCGGCCGATCTCGACGGCGACGGGCGGGTGGAGCTGATCGGTCTGGATCAGAACGGACGCCCAGGCCGTGCAGTCAGTCGCGGAGCGAAGGCGTATCGGTGGCAGGCGCTGCGGCCGCGGGCTGCCACGGCGACCGGTGATCAACGCATCAATTCGTTCGGCATCGGCGGCGAGATCGAGCTTCGATCGGGATTGCATCTGCAGAAGCAGGTCATCACCTCGCCGATCGTGCACTTCGGTCTGGGGGACGCCACGGGCGCCGAGGTCGTGCGCATCACATGGCCAAACGGCGCGTTGCAGGCAGAGTTCGACACCGCAGCCGACCAGACGGTGAAAGCGACCCAGCGACTCAAGGGATCGTGCCCATGGCTCTTCGCGTGGAACGGACGGGAGATGGGGTTCGTGACCGATCTGCTGTGGCGTTCGCCGCTCGGACTTCGCATCAACGCCCAGGCGACGGCCGATACGTTGATGACGGAAGACGGGTGAAGGTGCGTGGCGATCAACTCGCGGCGCGCGAAGGCGCCTACGACCTCCGGGTCACAGCGGAGTTATGGGAGACACACTTCTTCGATCTCCTGTCGCTTGCCGTGGTGGATCATCCGGACGATACGGAGATCTTCGTCGACGAACGGTTCGCCGTGCCGCCGCCGAAGCTGCAGGTGATTGCCACGGGCTCCGTGCGCCCCTTCGCGTCGGTTCGGGACGACAGGGGAGGCGATGTATCGAGCCTTGCCGCAGCGGCCGACTCCCGCTACATCGATTTCGCCGGGAGGGGAGCCTATCAGGGCATCACGCGGCCGCACTTCCTGGAGCTGGAACTGCCGGATGCGGCGCCGCGCACCGGTCCTCTTTGGCTGGTCGCACGGGGATGGATCCATCCGACCGACAGCTCAATCAACGTCGCGATTGGACAGGGCAAAAACGTTGCACCTGAGGGGCTGTCGCTGCACGTGGCCGACGCGAGCGGGGAGTTCCGCGCAGTACGCAAAGGCCTCGGCTTCCCGGCGGGCAAAGACAAAACGATTCTCGTCGACCTGGCAGGGGTGTTCGGCGCGACCGGACCACGACGTGTGCGTCTGGCAACGAACCTCGAGATCTTCTGGGACAGACTGGGATGGGCGGTAGGTCGTCCGGATGCGGTCATGCGGATGCAGCGGCTCGAGCTCGAGACCGCGGATCTTTCGTACCGAGGCTACTCTGTCACTGAGCAGGCGAGCTCGAGCGTTCCGGAACGCCCCCGCTACACGCTTGCCGGAACCGAGCCGCTGTGGCGCGATCTCGAGGGTTACTACACCCGGTTTGGTGACGTGCTGGAACTTCTGCGGCGGGTCGACGACCGCTACGTCATCATGAACGCCGGAGACGAGCTTCGCCTGCGCTTTCCTGAAGCTCCCCCGCCGCAGCCCGGGTTCGTCCGAGATTTCATCGTCATGGCCGACGGGTGGGAGAAGGACGGCGACTTCAATACGAGCTTCTCGCGCACCGTGCTGCCGCTACCGACCCACCGAACCGGTCGATACGATACACCTCCAGGGCGACTCGAGGACGATCCGGTGTTCCGTCAGCACCCGTCCGACTTTGCGGAGTACCATACGAGGTACGTGACATCAGACGCAGTTCGTGACGCGCTTCGCGTTCTACCGCAGGCGGCGGCGAGCCTCGGTACCAGGAGACCATGAACCGTTACGCGCGACTCGTGCTCGTCGTCATCTTTGCGGGGCTGCTGTCCACGCCGTTTCTGATCCGCCGCTTGGGCCAGCCAGGTCGCAGCGGCGCAACCGCCGCGCATGCGGATGCACTGATTCAATACGGCTTTCGCCTGACGGAATCGGCGAAGGCCGCCGGCCTCGACTTCGTCCACCAGGGACCCACGCTCGACCCCAAGCTGGCGCACATCATGCCGCAGGTGGCATCGATGGGGGCCGCGGTCTCGGTAGTCGATTTCGATCGCGATGGTCTCGCCGATCTCTACGTGACCGACAGCAAGGAGGGCTCGAGGAATCGGCTGTTTCGAAATCGCGGCGACGGCACGTTCGAGGAGGTCGCCGAGCGGCTGGGGCTGGCGGACCTCAATCACCCGGAGACCGGCGTGTCGATGGGCGCCGTCTGGGGCGACTACGACAACGACGGATTCGACGATCTGTTCCTCTACCGCTGGGGACGGCCCGAGCTTTTTCACAACGACCGCGGGCTGCACTTCACGCGGGTCACCGACACGGCTGGCCTGCCGACATGGGCGAACGTCAACACCGCGGTATGGCTCGACTTCGATCGAGACGGCCGCCTGGATCTGTTCGTCGGGGGCTACTACTCGGAGTCGATCGACCTCTGGAAGCTGACCGACACGCACATGATGCCGGAGAGTTTCGAGTACGCCAACAACGGCGGCCGAAAGTATCTGTTTCGAAATCTCGGAGGTGGGCGTTTCGAGGACGTGAGCGCGAAAGCGGGGCTGACCTCGCGCCGCTGGGCGCTCGCAGCGGTCGCGGCGGACCTTCGTGGCACCGGCTATCCCGACATCTTCATCGCCAACGACTACGGCGTATCGGAGCTGTTCGCCAATGACCAGGGAACCTTTCGAGAGGTCGGACGTGAGGCGGGTGTGGGCTATTCTCCGAAGAGCGGGATGAATGCGTCGGTCGGCGACATCCTCAACCAGGGACGCTTCGCGATCTACGTCTCGAATATTTCGGAAGAGGGCATTCTGCTGCAGGGGAACAATCTCTGGGTTCCGTCGGGTGCGGTGGAGGGAGTCACAAAGTACGAGAATCTGGCGCGCTCGATGGGCGTCGATCTTGGCGGCTGGAGCTTCGGCGCGCAGTTCGCCGATCTGAACAACGACGGCTTCCTCGATCTCTATCTGGTCAACGGCTACGTGTCGGCATCGAAGACGGAGAGCTATTGGTACGATTATTCGAAGATTGCCGGCGGCCACCAGGTCGTCATCTCGGATGCGAAGAACTGGCCGTCGATGGGTGACCGGAGCCTCGGCGGCTACCAGCAGAAGAAGGTGTGGATGAGCGATGGCGCCGGGCGGTTCCTCGACGTCTCCCAGATGGTTGGCGCAACCGATCGCTACGACGGGCGGTCGATTGCGGTTGCCGATCTGTCGAACCGAGGTGTGCTCGACGTCATCGTTGCCAATCAGCGCGGACCGCTGCTCTTGTATCGCAACGAGGTGGCCCCGGGCCGTGGCTGGATCGGATTCGATCTCGAGGGTGGGTGCCGATCCGATACTGACACCAGCGGCTGTTCGAACCGCGGCGCCATCGGAGCCCAGGTGACCGTGTTCTGGAACGGCCAGCAGCAAGTGCAAGAAGTGTTGGGGGGCTCAGGATTCTGCGCTGAGAACCAGCGGCGGCTTCATTTCGGCCTGGGGACGACGGCCAGCGTCGAGAAGGCCGTCGTGCGGTGGCCGTCAGGTAAGACGCAGGTGCTGCCGAACCCGAAGCCGAACCAGGTGCACAAGGTCGAGGAACCCGCATGACGATCGAGACGATCGCCGACAGGTCCGCCCGACCGAGAGTGCCGCGCCGGCTGCAAATCGATTCCCGCTATCTGGCTCCCGCGCTCATCACCTGTGTCTTGATCGCGGGGCAGATCACGTTTGGTTTTCTCGAGAGCTGGTCGCGCACGTTGCTCGCCATCGCGACCGCCATCATCGTCGAACTGCTGGTGGTCCGTGCGTTGTACGGTAACTGGCCGCACCTGGCGAGCGCCTACGTGTCCGGCATCAGCGTTGGCATCCTCGTGCGATCGCCGGCGTTCTGGCCGTACGCGCTGTGCGCGGCGATTTCCATCACCTCGAAATACGTCCTTCGCATCCGGGGACGCCACATCTGGAATCCCACGAACTTCGGCATCGTCGCGATGCTGCTGCTCGCCTCCGACGCCGTGGCCGGCCTCAGCGTGCAGTGGGGCAACAACCTGCTGCCGATGGTGTTCGTGTGGGTGTTCGGGGCCTACATCCTGAACAAGGTCGGTCGCCTGCACATCACGGTGACCTACGTCGTGTCATTTCTGCTTTTTGCCGTGCTGCGAGCACTTGCCACCGGCCATCCGGTTCTGAGCGAGGTCGCTCCGATCACCGGGCCGATGTATCAGCTCTTCATCTTCTTCATGATCACCGACCCGAAGACCACCGTCGGGCCGAAATGGGCCCAGTCGCTGGTCGCGGTTCTGATTGCAGCCCTCGAGGCGGTCTTCAGGCTGATGCAGTGGGTCTATGCGCCGTTCTATGCGCTGTTCATCATTGGTCCGGTTGCGAACCTGATTGAAATCGCCGTCGCCAGGAGACGTGAGGCTGGCGCGCGGCCGGCACCAGCCTCCTAGTGGTCCGATCGGGAAACCCCCTCGGCATTCGGCCGAGGCTGCATCCCGCGTTGCGGCGTTGCTCCTCCCTCAAATACTCCCGGTATTCTCTGTCGTCGCGCCTTGCATCGCGGGCGCATCCTCGCCCTCGGTGCTACGAGGGATTTCCCGATCGGACCACTAAACGCTGCACCGCTATCGCGCCAGGATCCTTCGTTGATTGGCCAGGATCTTCCCCTGGTTTCCTTCGATCCGCTTCTGATTGCGGAGTACCTGATCGAGCTTCCGCTGATTGGCGAGAATGTCCCGCTGGTTCGCCTTGATCTCCCTCTGATTCTGGAGCACCTGGTCCAGCTTCTGCTGATTGGCCAGCAGCCGCGCCTGATTGCGGAGAATCCTGGTTTGGTTAGCAAGCAGTTGACGTTCGCTCATACTGACTTCCTCCAGTCTTCACTTCCTCGCGGGGAGAGGCACCATGCCGGTGCGCTCGAGGAGACCGAGAATCTCTTCGGGCGTGGCGTCGAGCTTCGCGGCTGATCTCAGCAGGTCGGCGGCGGCAACCGGATACCAGTCGCGCCTGGAACGATCGAGAAGACCGACGGTATCGAAGGGTTCGATTGCACGGTCGATGCGGGCTTCAAGGGCACTTCTTGCGGGTCCTTCAGGCGCAGTGGCCGCAGTCAACGCACACGCCGCCAACTCGGGACCGAACACCGGATGCGCACACAGGATGAAACCGGGCGCGAGTTCCGGGCGGCCGAGGCGCCGTGCCGCCTCGCTGAAGCTGGCAGCTGCGAAATAGAGCAGGCTGAGACGTTTGAAGAGCGGAGGGGCCGTCATCGTCGCGTACAAGCCGGCGACGAGGCGTTCGGTGGCGTCCAGTTCTGCCAGCGTTGTCCGCTCGTACCGACCGAGCGCCGCCTCACGTTCGCGGCCTGCTGATGTGTGCTCCAGCAAATCGACCAGCCGAAGGATGCCGAGCAGGGTCAGCGGGAACCCGGTGGACAGCAAGGGATCGATGACGCCGGCGGCCGACGGCAGCAGCGCCCAGGCGGGTCCTGCAACCCGCGCGCTGCGAAAGGCAAGCCGCGGCGCGTGGACGAATGGCAGCACGGCGCGCGCCGATCGGAATTGATCTGCCACGGAAGGCAACCGATCGAGCAACCGACTCCACGCCGTTCCACCATCGCCGGCGCCGACGTCGGCCGCAGCCGCGTCCGTCAGCGCGGCGCCGGCGCTGGTGATGCCGTTGTTGAACCGAAGCACCCAGATCCATCCGCCAGGAAACACTTGATGCACTGCCGCATCGTCGACGGGATAAGGCGGTGCGTCGGAAGGCGGCATCAATCGATCCCAACGCTCGACCCCCTCGAAGTGCGTGTAGAGGCCCTGGGTTGGTGGCAACCAATGAAACGGTGCTTCTTCGAGGGGGAGCGCGTGATGCAGGAACCCTCGCGGTCCCGTTGCATCGACCACGAACCGCGTCTCGATTCGCACCGAACGGCCGTCGCGCTGGCCCTCGAGGACCACGCGCGTTCCCTCCTGGTGAATCCGCTCCAGCCGGGTCATGTCCAGATAGATGGCACCTTCGGCCTCAGCCTCCTGTGCAAGGGCTTGATCGAATTGCGGACGGTACCAGTGGGTATCGGCGATCTCGTCATGAGGGCTTGCGGCAACCAGCAACTGTCGCTGGTGATTGCCGTCTTCCCCCAGTCGAGAGCCCGGCTCATGAAAGAAGAAGGTGAATCCGCGCTTCAAGCCACAGGCGACATCCGGACGCGTCCGCTGCCAGGAGCCCCACTTGCAGAACGGCCGAATCCTCGGCAGATCGTAGCGTTGCGCCAATTCTTCGAGCAGCAGGTTGGCGAGCGGTGTCGAAGACTCGCCAATGGCAAACCGCGGGTGACGGCCACGTTCGATGAGCGCGACGCGCCGTCCTCGCCGGAGCAGCGCGAGTGCAGTGAGCGACCCGCTGAAGCCCGACCCAACGACGGCGATGTCGGCGTCGACGCGTTCGACCGGAACGATGGTCATTGCCCGCCGCCGTGCGCGCACGCCTGACACCAACGCTCCGGGAGCACGCGTTGCTCCAGATTCATCCTCTGAAGGCGCTCCCGGCGGGGCGAAAAACACCGGCAGCACCGCACGAAGCGGTCGAGATCCCAGAGATCCACGAAGACGCGGCCACGGCCTCGTGCATGCGTCAGCGCCAATGAGAAGCTGCGCTCGATGTCGTCGAGCGCCGGCGCTCGAAACAATCCCGCCGCAGCCAGCCCCTCGATCGCGCCGTTGCCCGAGCGCGTCGGTACCAACGAGACTACGGAAGCGCCGCAGGAGAGGGCTTCCTCGACCGAACGTAGCAGCCACTCGTCCTGTTCGTGCAAAGGAACAAACGGGGACGAGATGAGCAGAAACACGCGAAGCGCCACCCGACGCGCCGCGAGCGCGGCCGCGGCCTGCTCGAACTCCTGCAGAGTGAAACGCTTGTTCAATCGATCGAGTGCGACGGGATGCGCGGTTTCGAGTCCGATTGCGACCTCGAGGCTCGCAGCTGGTCCGTCCGGTCCGTGATGGCGATCCATCGCGGAGAGCAGGCGATCCACTCGCGCACCCACCAGCGCGGGATGCGATTCCACGATCACCTGCGAGAGCCCGGCCAGGGCCGCCGCCACCCGGTCGTAATCGGCCTCAGGGACGGCGCGCGGATCGAAGAAGCTGCCCGCGTTGTACAGCTTCATCCCCGTTACCGGAATGGGTTCGTCGCGCAAAGCCAGCCGCGCCGCAGACACTTGTGAGGGGATTGCCCCTTCGGGTGTGTCGCCGACAGTGGTGTACTTCCACAAATCGCACATCGCGCAACGCCAGGGACATTCCCGGCCGGTCAGGAGAACGGTCGCAACACGAGCCGGATGTCCATCCGCCACTCGCTCGTCCTCGATGATGAGGCCTTGGTAGCGCCACGGATCGTGCTGGATTCGAGGACTCCTCCGCTCGAGCACGAAGCGATCGCGGGCGGCGGATGTCGATGGATACAGCCCGGGCTCACGCATAGAGGCGCTCGAACACGTGGCGATAGTCACGCTCCGAGTGGCCGAGCCGGTCGCGCAGTCGATCGATCGACGTCGCGCCGTGCTGGAAGCGCCGCTTGGAGAACACCGGCATGTCGAGGCCGGTGATGGCCTTGACGCCGCGCCGAACGATCTCTCCCTTCAGTGCATAGAGAGTCGGCACGTCGTAGTTGGTCAGCGCCGGGAACGGAATCGCCTCGGCGACCTCGACGACGTTTGGCCGGGTGTACGGACTGAAGCCCGAGAACCCGCAGGTCGTGGCCGGCGCGTAGGTCCGTACGTAGCTCCGGCTGAGACCGCCGCTGTAGGTCAGGGAATGCTTGATACGCCCGACCCCCCAACCCTCCTGGTAGAGCATCATGTTGTCGACCACGCTCCGGATGGTGAGCTCAGGATTCTCCTCGATTGGATAGTCCTTCAGGTTTTCGTCTCCGCCATCGCCGTCTGCGAGATAGCGCCAGTTCGGATATCGCTCGCGAATGCCCTTGCAGAGCAGCAGACCCATCGCTGCGCACTCGACGTCGAGCGGTTTGTAGTCTTCGATCACACGTAGCGTCCGCTCGACGTTCAGGTCCTCGGCACGGCCGGAGATCTCCTCGAGAAACATCGACAGGCCAATCTTGCTGAGAAACGCGCGCGCCTGTTCGACGTCAGGTCCGTTCCCAAGGTCGAGCACGAACGCCTTGAGCCTCGTCGGCGCCATGCTGAGCCGCAACATCGTGTGATAGGTGACGAGGAAAACGGAGCCGCTGTCGATCCCGCCAGAAAAGCTGACGCCAATCGGCTCGCGATTCGACTCGTCGCGATCGATGTGTCGCAACCACTTCGCGATCTCGTCCGTCAGGGCGCCGATGTAGCGTCGGCCGATCTCGTCGAAATCCGCCGGCAGCGTGGCGCGCTCGGGGGTGAAATAGCGCGTATAGATCGGATCCGGGTCCGGGCACCCGACCAGCGCGAGCTCGACGATGTAGTGCGCCGGTACCATGCGGGTGTAGCTCGGGTGAAATTGTGCTTGCAACCCGGCGTCCTCGAGCGCGCGCTGCAGTGTGTCGATGCGGTCCGCAACGAACAGTGCCGGTCCCTCGTGCCGCTTCGCAAGGAAGTAGCGCATCGGTCGATCGAGCGAGCGTGCCATCCGCACCGTTACACCATCCACGGTGACCAGGGCGAACGATCCGTCGATGGTGCGGACGGCTGCCGGATCGCCGCTGAGCACGCGACGGCGCGCCTCCTCGACATCGACGTTGTGTAGTTGATTCAAATCCGGGTCGAGCAGGTTGATTACACGGTCGATGGGACGTTGCATGCGGGCATTGTAAGTCACGATCATCGTGGCGGCGCTCCAGGTCGCCGGCGGCGTAAGAGCACCTTTACCCACAGTGCACCGACCGCCAGGAAGGGGAATAGATACAAGGCGATCAGTCCGGGTGCCGGACGCAGGTCGTAGGTCGCGTTCACCTGGCTCTCGACCTCGACGTGTCCGAGCGGGCCGTCAACCGCGACTCGCACGCCGAAGGGGCCTTCGTGATCCATGAGCAGCGCGACGAACTGATTGGTGACGGCTCCGTTCACCGGGTTCGCCTGTCCAGTGTGGGTGAGCCCTTGGCGATCGAGCGGATGGATCGCCACGCTTGCCTGCGTTCCGCGCGGAATCGCCTTCGCGGTGTCCGCCGCCGCCAGCATCACCCAGAATTGCCCGGCGGGCCTCCCATCGTCGGTGGTATCCGGATCGCTCCAGATGGAGATGCTGTAAGCGCCCGCGATTCGATTCGACACAATGGGATACGGTGGGCCGCTATGCGCGTGACCGAGGACTTCACAAGAGAAGACAGCCGCGGCAGCGAAGAGCGGGATCGAGACCAGTCGAGTCATCCGCCGAGTGCCATCCCTCGCATTTCCATTGGCTGCACAAGGATCCACAGCGCCAGCACGACCAGGCAGGCGATCATCACGATCCAGGGCATCGCGGCGCGGCCGGCGGCGCCCGGATGATCCCGCTCTGAGATGCGATACACGAGCATCAGCGAACCAAGCGCGCCGAGAAGAATCGCGCCAAGTTGCAAGGGGAATACCTCGCCGGGGCGCATGCCCAGCCATCGCCAGTTGGGTTCGCCAAAGATCGCACGCCCCGCGGCGTCGACGGCTGCGCTTTGCGACACGGGCACGATCGTCCACATGCCGGTGAGGAAATGGAAGGCGTAATGCGCGAGCCACATGCCGACGCCGAGCGGCACGAGTGCGTAGGAGTACCGGACGACAATCTGCGGCACGCTCAGACGTGAGGCGGACGCGAGTCGCGTGAGCGACGCGGCGCCAGCGCAGAGCGCCAGTGGAATCAGGCCGAGCGCGGTCAGGAAGATGAGCGCGAGCACAGGCGTTTCCGATGTGGTTCGAAGCGCATGCGCAAGCCATTGCTCGGTCGCGTACACCGGGCCGATCATGGCGAAGGCATTGAGCAGCGCGCCAAAGGTGAAGACCAGCGCGAGCGCCGCCAGATCGGGGCGCCGCGAGAGCCGGCCAATGGCCGAGCGGCGGCGATCGTCAGCCAGCTCCTCGCCCGGTACCCGGAACCCGATCGCGATGTTGTCGTGGGGACAGGCCTGCACGCAGTCGAGACAGAACGTGCAGTCGAGATTGCCAACCTTGGACGGCACGAAGAGAGCCAGCTCGCAGCCGCGCTGGACGACGACCGCCGGCGCTTTCTCGTCGCGGCGGCCCTTGATGCAATCGACTGTTTTGCAACTGCGGCACACCGACAGCTCGCGAGCCTGTACCTCCATCGGTGAGAGTGTCGATGTGATGAAGTTGAACTGGCCGACCGGGCAGACGTGCTTGCAGAAGGCGGCGCCCGTGAACGTCAGGTCGACGACGAGCGCAGCAGCGAAATAGCCGATCACGAGCCACGCGGTGGCTGCAGGCAGTGCCCACAGATCGAACAGCTCGTAGACGAACAGCACGGCCACGAACAGCACGACGGCAATCCACTTGGGGCCCAGCCACCGCGGCCAATGACGGCGTGGACGGTGCAGGCGGCGTCCGAGATCGCGAACCATGATCATCGGACAGGCGCCGCAAAAAGCATTGCCCGCCGCAAGCAGCGCGCCTATGAGCAGGCCGCGGTAGTGAATCCAGGTCAGTACGGTTGCCAGATTTTTCGGAGCAATCTGCGGTCCGAACAACCCGTGCACGATGACGATGATCGCGACGACCAGCAGCGCGATCTGCGTGGTCGTTCGCAGGCGTCGCCAGCGGAGTAGGGAGCCCAGAATCGGCCAGCGGAGGAGATCAGTTCCAGGCGTCGAGGGGCCCGAAGTGATGAGCGGAAGCATGGCAGGATCGTGACGGCGCATACTGCGTCATCCTGACGGCCGGACGCCTGCCACGTTGATTCGTCGCTCGACGCGTGCGCCGTCCTTCAGCACTGCGGACACCAGCAGCACCCAGTCACCTTGCATGGTAAATGCGAACGGCAGATCGTAGACGCCAGGAGCGCGCTCGCTCGCGTCGGCCAGCACCGGCGCCATGCCGGCATGGGTCATGTGTCCCTCGAGCCGTACCCGCGCGCCTTTTACCGGAGTCCCAGACGTGTCACGAAGCTTGACCGTCAGTGTGGCTGATCCGACATGCGGCGTTTCGGGCCGGAGGTTCCAGGTGACGTTTAGTCGTGGCCCCGCATCGTTCGGTCGCGCGCAGGCGCTGCCCGGAATCATGAGGATCAGCACCACGACCACGCCGAACGGCCGCCCAGGGTAGGGTCTCACGCTGCCGGCGCTGATTCCTCCGTAGACAGCGCGCACGAGCACTGCGGCCGACGCTTCTCCTGCGCTGGAGGGAACAAGTGGTAGTACATCGCGATGACCATCGGGATGAACACGATGGTGTTGTAAAAGAGATGCAGCTCGACGCGCGGTACCCACAGTTGAATCAGGCTTGTGGGGACGGGTCGTCCGAACAGATTGTGACCGATGATCGCCTGGGTCTGCAGGATGCCGTGCTCGATGTGGTGGAAGAACTGGATCCAGAGAGCGAGCATCCACCAGAAATGATCGACCTTGCCGGTGAACCCGCTCCGCAGGAGCCAGAGACCGATCAGCATGACGAGCGCGTAGCCGTAATGCAGCGATTCAGACTTGATCAGCCAGGGGAAGAACAGGCCGAGCGCACCGCGCGCCTCGGGAACGGGCCATCCGAGGACATAGATCTGGATCCCCTGCAAGAGGTGCTCGACCCAATGGGCGAGCACGATGACCATGAACACACGGAGCGCCAGCTCGTGGCGGTCGCTGTTCAGCCGCTCGATGAAACCGGCCTGGGAGGTGACGGCAACGCTTCGGGCAGCGGCCGTGTGCATCACATGGGTCCTCGTTGCCAACAGTCTATCTTCCTGTCTCCGTAACCGGTTCAGCACCTCAGCCAAATTACGGTGGATCCTGACGCCAGATTCTGGTCAACGCGAAAACGCCCGCCGCGGCCGCCATGGCGAGGACGATGTGGCTCGCGGTGCGGAGCGGCGGCGGTTGGTGACTGTTCGTCCATGCCCACCCAAGGCTGACCACAGTAAGCAGGGCCGCAATGAACATGGTAATCGCAATCCGGACACGGGTCATGACGCGGGCCCGGTACGAGGCGCGTGATCGTGGTCGTGTTGTTCGGGTCTGCTCCCGCGAGGCCGCCATCACCAAGTGAATACTCATAATAAAGCTCAAGGACCCGGTAAGGAATCGGCAGGCCCCGGCGCCCCGAACGGCAGGATTAGTGACGGATCATTGCAGGTTGGAATCTTGGTCGGCGCTGCTGCCGGTGGTCAATAACGGCTTTGCACTACCGTCCGCCGCTGATTTGCACTACACCCATGGCGCCTGGCTTCCGGCAGGTCTAAAGACCCGCCCTACACCCGAACGCTGTAGGGCGCCTCTCCAGAGGTGCCGGGAATGCAGCAGAGGGTCGCGAAATATCGCGGGGTGCATTCGTTCGCCCATCGGATCCGAACGTTGAATGGACTGGCACATGATTCGCTATCCTGGCGCCATGCAGCAACCGCCGTTTCCCGACATGGTCTGGATTCCCGGCGGGACGTTCCTCATGGGATCGGATCGGCACTATGCGGAGGAGCGGCCGTCGCACCGGGTAACCGTCGATGGTTTCTGGATGGATCGATACCCGGTCACCAACCAACGCTTCGCGCGCTTCATCGAGGCGAGCGGACACACGACCTTCGCCGAGATTCCACCGGATCCTCGCGATTATCCCGGTGCCCTGCCGGACATGCTGTATGCCGGCTCGCTCGTGTTCTTGAAGCCCGAAGGCCCTGTGGACCGCCGGCAGATCACGAACTGGTGGCATTTCATCCGCGGTGCGCAGTGGCGTCATCCGTACGGGCCGGAGAGCACGCTGGACGGACTGGATCGTCATCCGGTCGTTCACGTCAGCTTCGGCGACGCCGAGGCGTTTGCGCGATCGGAGGGCAAATCGCTGCCGACCGAGGCCGAATGGGAATTCGCGGCGCGTGGCGGCGTCGATGGGGCTTCTTACGCATGGGGAGAGGAATTCGTCCCCGGCGGGCAGCACATGGCCAACACCTGGCAGGGTACCTTTCCCTGGGAAAACACGATGGACGATGGTTTCGAGCGGACCTCGCCGGTCGGGACCTTTGCGCCGAACAGCTACGACCTGTACGACATGATCGGGAACACGTGGGAGTGGACCACGGATTGGTACGGAGCGCGCCATCCAGTGGATCCCACGAAAGCGTGCTGCGCGCCACATAACCCGCGAGGCGGCCCGCTGGAGAACAGCTTCGATCCCAGCCAGCCCAGCATCCGTATTCCGCGGAAGGTCATCAAAGGTGGATCGCACCTTTGCGCGCCCAACTACTGCCGTCGATACCGTCCGGCCGCGCGGTTTCCGGAGCCGATCGACACGTCGACCTGTCACGTCGGATTTCGCTGTATTGTGAGGCCGCAAGCAGCGTCAGCTGCCTGACAGGACGCGTCAGCGTTCGACTTTGCGCACCGCTTGCGCCACTGCATCGAGCAGCACCACGTCGTCGAACGGCTTGGCGAGGAAATCGATCGCGCCGGCTTTCATCGCCCGCACCGCCATCCCGATGTCGCCGTGTCCGGTAATGAAAATGACCGCTGGCGGATCCGGCGCCTTGCGAAGCAACTCGACCAGGTCAAGGCCGGTGCAGCCAGGCATGCGGACGTCGACGATGAGGCAGGCCGGGCGGCCGCCGTGCATCTCTGCCAGGACCTCGTAAGCGGACGCGAAGGTGCGGACCTGATAGCCGGCGCTGCGCAGCAACCGATCGAGCGCCCGGCGTACCGAGGGGTCGTCGTCGACGACGAACACCGCTTCTGATGTCATGTGTCGCTTCCAGCCGTAGCCGGCAGGAAAAATTCAAATCTCGCTCCACCCTCAGCGTCGTTGCCTGCGCGGATGTCTCCGCCGTGAGCCTCGAGAATCGAACGGACGATTGAGAGGCCCATCCCCATGCCGCTGGCCTTGGTCGTGTAGAACGGCTCGAAGATCGAATCTTCCGTGCCCGGCCTGATGCCCGGACCTGAATCCTGGACTGCGACCAGCACCTGCTGGTCTGTGCCTTGCCGACAGCCAATGTCGATCCGGCGGAGAGCCTCCGCGGGATCGTTCATCGCCTCCATCGCATTGTGGATCAGATTCAGAATGACCTGCTGAAGCTGGACGCGATCCCCGCGCACGAACACCGGCTCCTGCTCGAAGGTCAGCGTGACGGTGACGTTGCGGATGATGGCTTCGCTGCTGACCAGATCGATGACCTCGCGGATGGCCGAGGTCAGGTTCACCCGGGCCATTTCCAGCTGCCCCTTGCGCAGCAGTTCGCGGAGGCGCTGAATCACGTCGCTCGCCCGTCGATCGTCCTTGACGATGTCGTGCAGGATGGCGCGGACTTCGTTCATGTCCGGCCGCGAGGAGTCGAGAATGCGGGTGCCAGCCTGCGCGTTGGTCATGATTGCCGCCAACGGCTGGTTGAGCTGATGCGCCAACGACGCCGTCATTTCGCCGACGGTCGAGACGCGCGACACATGCGCGAGCTCCTGGCGGCTCCGTTGTGCTTCCATCTCCGCGCGCCTCAGGTCGGTGATATCGGCGCGCATGAGAACGGCGCCCCCTTCGGGCCGGTTCAGCGGCACCGCGGTGAGCGACCACCATTCAGCGGCCAGCTCCGTATCGGTTCGATGCTCGACGATGAACTTCGCGCGAGAGCCTTCGAGGACCGACGCCAGGCCCGCGACCACATCTCCGGCCATGCGGTCGCCCCTCTCGAAGGCTTCCCAGCATCGCGCCATCAGATTGGCGCCGATCTGCGCGTTCATCCACCGCGAACCGTCGGCCAGGTGCCTCCATCGGTCGTTGACCTGTAACAGCGTGCCGCTGCGATCGAGCACCGCGACGCCGCTCGAGAGCGACTGCAGGATCGCGGACTTCATGACCTCGCTTTCGCGCAGCGCGTCTTCCGACTGCCGGCGCCTCAAAGCGCTGGCAAGGACTTCGCCCAGCAGCTGCGTATTGGCGACGAGGTCGTCCGACCAGAGGGGCTCCCGGATCGAGGCGAATGCCAGGGCGCCGAGCAGCTCTCCTTCGCCGACCAGCGGGATCGCGCCTCCGGCCTTGAACACTACGCTCTGTGTCGAGTTCGCCGCGTCGGTAGCATCGGAAGGGGCGCCGTCAATGTCGGAGACGAGAACGGCCTGGCGCGACAGCAGGCTGCGTCGAGCCCATGTCAAATGATCGGTCGGACTGACGGCGAGAGGTCCGCCAGCCTCTGGATCGGTCCACGTGTAAACGCTGTAGAACAGCTCGCCTCCGGACGACGCTGCGAACACGGTCAGGGAGTCGATGCCCAGCACTCCCCCGATCCGTGCGAGCCAGGGTTCGAAAGCCCGCGTCATCTGATCGCTCGGAAGCTGCACGAGCGCGGCGGAGAGCCGCGACAGCAGCTCTTCGAAACGGAGGCGAATGCCGAGATCGTGCTGCGCCTGACTCCGCTCTTCGATGAGCGTTGCCAGGCACAACAACGTTGTCGAGACGACGATGAGGGAGATCGTGAGCGCCGGGATGGTGGTCGAGGGCGGAATGGACGAAAACGGTCCGACGCCGTGGACCACGGCCCACGCGCTGAGGATGCTCGTCGTCAGCAGCGTCAGCCCCGCGCCCGTCGGCCCAAACCGCATGGCCGCCCAGAGCAGGAAGGGTAACTGGACGGCGAGCGGCGTCTGTTGCGAGACCGCGCCAATCGCCGGGACGTCCCCGAGCAGAGAGCTGAAATCGAGCAGACCGATGGAGCTCAGCCCAAGGCCGAGAATCGCGGCCTCCAGGTAACGCCGACGCCTGGTTCCGTGCGACCAGCGCAGCACCCCGACGACGCCGCCGACGACGGCAGGCACGACGGTCAGTTCCGCGAGGATATTACTGAGCGATCGCGTTCGCCAGACGTGCCAGTAGGCCTCGCCGCGGAACCACGTCACCGCAGCCGCGTCGCCAAACGAGGAAATCAGCGGCGCCGCGATGACGGCAGCAAGGAAGAACGCCCTGAGCCGGCGAAGCGTGTCGAACCGCGACGGCGCGTCGCTCAGCCAGTAGACGCCGCCGGCGGCGAGAAGCGCCTCACTGCAATTCGTGACGAACAGCGCGAGGATGAGCGGCAGCGGAAATTCCGTCTGCAGCTGGATGAAGAGGTGCACTGGAAGCACCGCCAGCAGGATGACTGCCCAGTGCCGCGGCGCCGTCAGGAGGAGCGCGGACGTCAGGATAGCGTTTGGCGGCCAGAGGACTGATGTGGTCGCCGGCAGCAGGCGCAGCTGAAAGCCCACGATCGAGGCCAGGTAGTAGCCTGCGCAGGTGCCGAGCGCAATTGCGGGGACGGTGAGCCGACGGCGGGCGCCGGGGATCGATGGGTACTCGACGCTCATGCGCAAGACTGGGCCATGGGAAACGAACCTGTCGGTCTAGGGTTTACGTGTCGCGCCGTATTGTAGTCCGTCAGTGCCTTCATCGCCGAACGTCAGCGGGAACACTACCCGATGAACGACGCCAGGCTGCGGTCTCACCGCCTTTTGCCCACGACCTGAGCAAAGGACCGGCCGACATTGAACCTTGGTTGTATGTCCCCGGAAGGACGCGAGTGACACAATCCCCGCGTCAGCTTTCAAGGCTGGTGAGTCATGACCCGTGTTGCAAGTCCAGTCCGGCGGACGCTGGTGCTCCTGGCGGTGGCCGCGGGGATGTTGAGCGGCGCGTGCGGCCCTCGAGAACCCAGTACCGACGCCGAGCGATTGGCCCGCGGACGAGAAATCATCGACCGAATGAGCACGAAGCTCGCGGCCGCTCAAGCCCTCAGCGTGACGGCTCGTGAAGCGCGAGAGATCGTGAAGGCAAGCGGTAAGCCGCAGACGCTCACGCTCGAGCGGAAACTGGTGATGCGAAGGCCCGATCGGCTGTACATCGAAACGTCCGGCGATCTGCGAAATGAGATCTGGTACGACGGCATCGGCCTGACGCTGGTGTTGCACAAGGACAAGGTCTTCGGGCAGGCGCGCATGCCGGAAACACTCGACAAGGCACTCGATGCCATGCACGAGCGCTACGGGGTCGCCACCCCCACCGCCGACTACCTGTATAGCTCCGCGTCGAAAGCGCTGTTGTCGAGTACCAACGACCGGTGGATGGATCGGGCGTGAGACGCTCGACGGGCAAACGCTGGATCACCTTGCGTTCAAAGACACGGGTGTGGAATGGGAGGTCTGGATTCCTGCATCCGGCGATCCGTTGCCGCGGAAAACAACGGCCACGTTTACCGCCAGCAAGCGGCTCCGCAAGACCGAGGTGACGTTCAGCGACTGGAACCTTTCCGCGCAGGTGGCTGACGACCGTTTCGCACCTAAAGTGCCGCCTGATTACGAAGGGATCGCCATCGTGCAGCGAGCGCGCGTCTTGAAGAATATTCCCAAGGACGCGGATGACGCCGTATCGACCGCCGGAACGGTGAAGAAGTGAAACCTGTTGAGCGGAGGACGTGACCATGCGTATCAAGCGCGTTGGAACAATCACCGCGTGGTTGGCGCTTCTCGCGACGGTTATCTGGATCATGCCAATCGCCGGGCAGGTCCGCGGTGGGCACCGTACTGCCGTCGCGAAGGGCGAGGAAGGCAGAGCCGCTGCCGCCGGCCCGCGCGGCGTTGCTGTCAAAAGCGACGAGGGCTATGCCGCCGCCGGCCGCCATGGCGCAGTCGCGAAAGGGGACGAAGGCTATGCGGCCGTCGGCCGTCACGGCGCCGTGGCGACGACCGAAGACGGTTACGCGAGGGCCGGGCCCCGTGGCGCAGTCGTGGCCGGCGAAGAGGGCTACGCTGCTGTTGGTCGCCGGGGAGTCGTCGTCGGTGACCAGTACGAGAGCTATGACGCGTGGCGCGCAGTGGCGGGTGTCACCGCGGCGATTGCCGTGGGCACCATGCTCGCCAAACCACCTGCCTCCGCCACTCAGGTCAGCGCCGCAGGCTCCAGCTACTACTATTCCGACGGAACCTACTACACGCGCGTGATCTCCGACGGGAACACGGTGTATCAGGTCGTCGACCCGCCGGCCGGCGTGATCATCACCACTCTACCGGCGGGTTGCCAGTCGGTTAACGTTGGTGGGGTCGCCTATAGCCAGTGCGGCTCGACCCATTACCAGCGCGTCAGTAACGGATATCAGGTCGTGGTTCTGCATTGACGCTGGCACGACTGCTGCCGTCGGTGCTGCTCGTCATCGTCGCTGGCACACAGATCGTGCTGGCGCGTACCGCTGGGATGACGCCGTGGAAGGGTGGCGGCTTCGGGATGTTCTCGACGCTGGACCACGGCGCGTATCGCGGCGTGGAGGCGGTCATCGAGGGACCGAACCGATCGGAAGCGCTGGAGATCCCGCCATCACTCGAGGAGCTCGCTGCGCGTGCGGCGACGTGTCCGACAGACTGGCTGCTACGACAGCTGGCGGAACGAATTGTTGCGCGCGAGCGACGCTATGAGCGAAGTGTCAGCCGCGTCACGCTCACCGCGTGGCGGACCGAGTTCGATCGTGTCACCCTCCGCGCGAACGAGCGAACCCTTCGCACGTATCAATACGACGTTCGATAGCGCTTCGAAGGCCGCCGAACACCCGTTTCCTCTGGACACGGCGCTTCGGTTGACGGCGATTGCGCTGTTGCTGCGGCCGATGGGTCCATGGTTCGCCCGGCCGGTGATCCTCGCGGCCGCTGCTCTGGCGCTGATTTCACCGCGGGCGTTGCGGTCGCCCGCGCTGTGGTGTGGTGTTGCGCTCGCCATCGCGGTTCGGATTGCCGACGACTGGCCGCTCGCCGACAACCATATCTATCTCCTCGCCTACTGGTCGCTCGCAGTCGCGTTATCGCTTCGTGACGCCCAACCGCTTCAAACGCTGGCGTTCAACAGCCGCTGCCTCGTAGGGCTGGCCTTCACGTTGGCCGTCCTGTGGAAAGCGATCCTGTCGCCGGATTTTCTGGACGGGCGTTTCTTCCGGGTGACGCTGCTGACGGATCCGCGGTTCGGTGAAGCCGCCATGTTGATCGGCGCTCTGACGCCCGAGCAACTCAATGCCGACCGGGTGGCGCTCGATCCGCTTCCTCACGGCGCCGAGCTGCTGAATCCGCCGTCAGTCACGGAACCGCCGCGGTTACGTGCCTTCGGCGTTGTCTCGACGTGGGGAATCCTTTGCCTCGAAGCATCGGTCGCGATTCTGATGCTGCTGCCGACCAGGCGTCTGATCGCGGCCCTGCGCCACACCGCGTTACTCGTCTTCTGTTGCGCGACTTACGCGTTCGCTCCGGTAGCAGGATTTGGCTGGCTGTTGCTGGTCATGGGTCTTGCGCAGACAGCCGCCGATCAGGTTCGCCTGCGACAGGTCTACGTCGCGGTGTTTCTCGTTGTCCTCTTCTACTCGGAGGTTCCGTGGGCAAGCCTGCTGCTCGAACGTCTGCGATAGTCCCGGTCGCGGTGGTCCTTGTTTTCCAAGGTGTAGGGCACTTCTTCAGAGGTGCCGCGTGAAGTGAACGGCGGGTCTACCCAGCCTCCGCCAAACCTACGGCGGTCGGCCGAAGCGCTTCGCGCGAAGGCGGAAGACCCGCCCTACAAGCCAGAGATCCGGTCCATCAAATGACGCGCTGCGGCACCTTTTCACGGTGTCGCGCTCTCTTTTGGAGAGCATCAAGCCTCGGCAAACGCCTCACGAAGCTTCTGTTCCTGCTCTTTCGACAGGTTGGTGGAGATGATCTCGAACTTCACGGCCTTCATGGCGTCCACGACGCGATCCAGGACCGCGTCGGTGGTCATCAGGAAGAGCGCCGACGTGCCTTCCTTCACCTGGCTGCGCACTTTGTTGATGAAGTCGTCGTCGATCCCGTAGTCGCGAAACGCGCCACCCAGGGCCCCCATCGCCCCGCCGACGGCCATGCCGAAAAGCGGCATCATGAAGATCACGCCCAGCAGCAAGCCCCAGAACATGCCTCCCAGCGCCCCGACTTGCATCATGCTGACCAGTTGTTTGGTTGCCGGACTCTTCTTCCCAACTGGCCAGCTGACGATGGCCGCGTCGAGTACTTTGATCAGTTGTTGTTTCTGCAGATCCTGAATGACGCTGAGGGCAGTGGCCGCTCCGTCAGGCGTCGGCATGCTGAGAACCGTCACTGTTGTCACGATCATTCTCCTTGCACTCGTGAGTCGCTGATGCCATCGGCGCGTCCGGTCAGCGCCTTCTCCCGCCGCCGCCTCTGGCGCCGCCACCGCCGCGGTAACTGCTGCCGCCGCGCGACCCGCCGCCACTTCGGTAGTTGCTGTAGTCCTTGCTCCGCTGCGTGCCTTCGCGACGCGCGGCCGAATCACGATCCAACTGATCGTAGGTGCTGCGATCGACGGAGCCGCGATCGCCAGTGGTGTTCGCGCGATCGACCGGCTGTGGCCGGTCGCCAGTAGGCTGCCTGTCGGTATTCGACCAGCCGCCGTTGTCGTACTTCTGCCACGTGCCGTTCTCTTTCCGGTAGGCGTTGCCGTCCTTGCCCGCGTAGACGTTGCCCCCCTCGCCAGCGACGACGCGGCCACCTCCGGCACCCTGACGCGAGATCGCCGAACCTTCATCGGTTCTGACTGTGCGCGTGGTCGCGCCGGTGCTACGGTTCGTATAGCGATTGGTCTTCGCCCAGTCGTCGCCGCGCTGCACGTAGCTCGATCCCCAACTGCCGTACACGTTGGAGCCCTGACGTGTGGCGCCATAGGCCCCTGTCCGTGGGTTGTAGGCCTGCGCCACGCCGCGTGCGCCGTACGGTCCATAGGCCGCCGCACCGCGCGCATATGTTCCGGTCCGCGGATTGTAGCGAGCGCCGACGCCGGCGCCACCGTAGGGTCCGTAGACTCTTGCGCTCCGTCCGTAGGCGCCGGTCCAGGGGTTGTACCAGGCGGAATAGCCGTAGGTGGGGAAGTACGGGTAGTAATAAGGATAGAAGCCGCCGTAGCCCCAGTAGGGCGGATAGTACCAGCCCGTTCCCCAGACCGTGCAGCCCCAGGCCACCATCATGCCGGTGTAGCCCGCGGCCGCGGCGTACGTCACCCACTCGTCGTCGCTGTCATCCTTTTCGACCGTGACATACGTGACGTGATTGGCCGGCGAACTGACGGGAATCTGGTAAATCTGTTCTGGCACCGAACTGGCCACTTCCCAGGGTCCTGAGGCGCTCTTGCCGACGAACCACACGCCCTGATAGCACATGTCGTACTCGTCACCGACCTTGAACACGTCCTTGTCCGTGTTCACGGCGCGCTGTACCGTCGTCTGCTCAATCGGTGCGAACTGCGGATCGCCCTGGAATTCAACCTCCGGCGCCTTCGTCTGTTTCTTGTTCACCCGCGCGGTCTGCGGAATCTGCGCGAGTAGCACCGCTTCCGCGGCTTGATCGGTGCCCGGAACGGAGGCAAGGACGCGCGACCGCTCGTGCTCGAGCGGGATCTTCTTCAAGTCCTCCGGCAATGACGGCGTGGCGAACGTCCAAGGTCCGGCAAAGTCCGGCGCCGAGAACCATCGCCCGGCCACGAGGTAGTAGACCGCGCCGGTCTTGCCCATTCGGAACACGTCGCTCTCGGTATTGCTCACCCATAGGAGGGTGGTGCCGCCAGGGACCGGAACGTACTTCGGCTCACCGGTCAGCAGCACGAGCTCCGCCGGCGTGGTGCTGACGAAAACCTTTGGCACCGCCGACGCAGCCAACGGTTTGCCCGGCAGATTCGCTTTGACGTCTTTCCAGTTGTCCTCAGCGGGAAGCTTGTTGAAGCTCGCGGGCAACGTTCCCGCCGGCGACCACGGACCCTTTACATCGGTCGCCTTCAACCACGAAGTGTCATTGCGAAGGTAGTAGGTGTTGCTCGGAACGTGCTGAAACAGATCCCAGTTCGTGTTGACCGCGTACTTCAGATCGTTTTCCTTGATCGGACTCCAGATTGGATCGCCATCGAGATTCATGACGACGGCGGGGGTCTTGCTGAAGAAGATGGTCGGCGGATCCGCTTTGATCCCCTCGACGCTCTTCGGCACGATCTGGCTCTTGTCCAGGTTGGCGAGAACCCGATCGAGTGCGATGACCCGGTCGTCCGCGGGCAGGCCCTTTTCGATCTCCGCCACGACCTCCTGAACCTGTTCCTTGTTGAGGGTCTGGAAGTTGGCTTCGGCGATCTTCAATTTCTGCAGGCTGACCAGGCGGTCTTCCAGCGCGACGCTGGTGTCTGCTTCCAATTTGATCGTGCCAATCGCCGGCTTCTCGGCCGTCTGCGTGCGATAGGAAACGGCGCTGAACGCCACCAGATGTTTCCATCGATCCCAGCTCGCGACCTGGGGCTGATAAATCAGGAAGCTGCTTCCCGTCGGGAGATTGTGCATACGAGGCCAGCCGCCATCGACAGGCGCGGCCGCGGCCGCGGCGGCAGTCGTTGACGCAGGCTTCGCCGAGGGTTGTGCCGGCGTTGATTGGGGAGTTGCCGTCTTCGTTGCGGGTTGTGCCGGCGTCGACTGGGGAGTTGCGGCTTTCGGCGCCGCTTGTCCCTGACGGCTTGCCTCCGCGATCAGGTAGGACGGCGGTTGTCCGATCAAGCTCAACGCAGTCACGATGACAGCCGTCCGGCCTGCGCGTGTATTGTGAATCATTGCTTCAGCATCCTTCCTCGAGTGCGCATCTTGGCCCAGTCGCAATTCGATCACGAGGACAACCAGGTGCGTGCGTTGCCGAGGGCCTTCTCCCCAAAGAATTCCACGGGGGCCCTGCGCAGGTCCGCACCCGCAAACATCAGCGCCTCGCTCCGCCATCGCTCCGGCCCGACGATGGCGATGCGCTCGATGTTGTCGCCGTGCTTGACGTAAAACGATAGGTCGTTCCAGTTGGAGTGAGCGTCCCAGCCGACGAACCCCTTGAGGACGAACAGCAGCCTGACGCTGCCAACGCGACCCATTTCATCTGCCAGACCCTGCTGGCACACCTCGAGATCCTGTTTTCGAACGCTGCCGCTAAGCTCGACGCGATAAACGTTGTCGCGCTCGTGCTGCATGGTGATCGGCATGATGATCTCTGGCTATCGGTCCCCCATCGCCTGGGAAGGATTCATCAAACGCCGTGCGGGACCGCGACACGTCAGGCCCGCGACACACGACGCCCCATTTCAGGGTGAGCAGGGACTGTGCCGCCCTGGCGCGCTTCGTCGCAGTCCGGAAAAGGTCCACCGACACAGGTGATTCGCGGGCAAACCTCCCCCTCCGGTCCGCCCGCGGCGACGCCGGAACTCCGGTCTGGCGGAGTGCCCACGAAATACCGTTGGCGGCGTCGCGAGTCACCGCGACAAACCGTGCCTGGGCACTCTCGGCGAACAGGTTTGCGCGGCTCGACAATTGCACACAGTCGCAGCGATCGAAACCGACTTCGAAAGGAATGCCAATGTGGAAGAAATGCGCGCCCCTAGCGATTGCCGCCCTGTTGATCCCAGCGCTCGTCCTCGGGCAGAAGACCAGCTACGACTTCGACAAGACCGCGAACTTTGCGGGCTTCAAGACGTACGCGCTTAAAGACGGGACCAAGGTCGGTCAGCCGCTGATTGACGATCGGATCGTCGCAGCCATCGACTCCGAGCTCGCGGCGAAGGGGTTCACCAAGGCTGAAGCCAAGCCGGACGTGTACGTCGTCTATCACGTAGCGTTCGACAAGCAGAAAGACATCTCGACATACAGCTCTGGCTACGGCGGGGGCTACGGAGCCTACGGATGGGGCTGGGGCGGCGGCTGGGGTGGCGGCACGACGACGACCCAGGTGCGCGACATTCTGATGGGCACGCTCGTCATCGACATCGCGGACGCCAACAAGGGTCAGCTCGCGTGGCGCGGAATGGGTGTCAAGGAAGTCAACACTCAGGCGAAGCCAGAGAAGCGCGACAAGAGCATCAACGAGGCGGTGAAGAAGATCCTCAAGAACTATCCGCCGAAGCAAAAGTCGTCGACCTAACTTGCAAGAACGCCAGCCGTGCAACATCTGGAGAGACCACCGTGCTTCGACGAACGATTGTGACGCTCCTCGTGCTGGGCGCAGCGACTGCGATTGGACACGCGCAGTCCGCGCCGCCCGGCGCGAAGGACACGCAGCCCACCGCGAAAGACACGCAGACGCTGAACCTCACAGCTTATGCCGAGTTGCTCCGTAGCGACGTGCGGGCGCAGAAAGTGGCAATCATCACCGAGGTGATGGAGTTCACCGAGGCCGAGGATGCCGCCTTCTGGCCGATCTATCGCGAGTACGACCGTCGAGATGTCGAAGCTTGGCGACGAGCGCGTCGCGCTCATCGCCGAATACGCCGACAACTACTCGAACCTCACCGATGCGGTGGCGGAGAAGCTTGCCGCCAAGGCGCTCGATCTGGAGGCGCGGCGACAGGCGGTGAAGGCCAAGTGCTTCGAGCGCGTCAAGGCCGCGATGTCTCCACGAACGGCGCTGCGGTTCCTGCAGGTCGAGCACCAGTTGCAACTGCTCATCGATCTGCAGATCTCGGCGTCGCTGCCGATCGTCAAACGGGCGGAGGGAACGAAATGACGAGTCCACGCGCTCAGTGGATCGCGGCGATCCTGGTCGTCGCCGGCAGTGTGTCGCTCTCGGCGGATCGGGTCCGCCTGCGATCGGGCAAGGCCGTGGAAGGCATGTTCATCGGTGGGGACAGCAAGGCTGTCCGGGTCCTTTTGGAAGACGGCAACGTGTCGGAGATTCCAATCGAAGAGGCAGTCGCCGTGGAATTCGCGGCTCGGAAGCCGACCAAGGCACCACCAACGCCCGCGACGGCTCCCGCGAAAGCTGCGGCGAAGCCTGCGGCGGCGACCTCGCCCGCACCTGCGCCGGCGCGCACGGCCGCCCCCCCGCCAAAACCGGTGATGGTTCCAGCCGGGACGACGCTGAACGTCCGGTTGACGTCAGGGATTGACGTGGACGCCTCGCAGGCAGGCCAGTCGTACAAGGCCGTCGTCGATGATCCGGTGATGATCAACGGCGAGATCGTGATTCCGCGCGGGGCCGGAGCGACCGTGCAGGCGGTTCAGGTCGAGCAATCCGGCAAGATGAAAGGCAGCGACAAGATCACGTTGAAGCTGAACTCCATCCGTTTCGGCGGCATGGTTTACCAGGTGACGACCGCATATGTCGAGACGAAAGGGAAGGGAGAAGGCAAGAAGACCACGCGCAAGGTTGCCGGCGGCGCCGGCCTTGGCGCCATCGTCGGCGGCATTGCCGGCGGCGGAAGCGGAGCCGCGATTGGCGCGGCGGTCGGAGGAGCCACCGGTGCCGCGGTGGCGGCCGGAGGCGAAGAGCATCTGACGTTGCCGGCGGAAACCCGTCTCCAGTTTCAGCTGACGGCGGCGGTCAGCGTCAAGACCGGCTTATGACTCGGGCTTCGGGCTTCAGCCCTCTGAGCCCGTAGCTGGAGCCTGAAGCCCGAAGCCCTAATTAAGCCCTTTTTGGTCGTAGCAATCCCAGCTTCGCCATCCGCGTTTCGAGCGTCGTCGGACGAAGACCGAGCCGCTCCGCCGCGCCGCCGGTTCCGCGAATGCGCCAGCCGCTGCCCTCGAGCACGCTGCGGATGTGCTCCTTCTCCACATCGGTGAGCTTCACGCTGTTCCGGTTCTCGGGCGTACTCGCAGCTTTCGTCGGAATTGCAATCGTCAGCTGCGGCCCCGGCGCCACGATCATCGCCCGCTCAATGATGTTACGCAGTTCGCGGATGTTGCCCGGCCAGCGGTACTGCTGGAGCGCCGCCATGTTCTCCCGCGGAATCGCGTCGATTCGCTTGCCGAAGGCCTTCGCGAACTCCTCGACGAAGCGCCAGACCAGGAGCGGGATATCTTCGGTCCGTTCTCGCAGCGGCGGCACCTGGATCGGAAAGACGTTGAGCCGGTAGAAGAGGTCCTCGCGAAAGCTTCCGGAGCCCACGCGCTGATCGAGATTGCGGTGCGTTGCGGCGATGATTCGCGTGTCGACGCGGATTGGCTTGGGACTCCCGAGGCGCTCGATCTGCCGTTCCTCCAGCACCCGCAGCAGCTTGACCTGGACGTCGGAGCGGCAGGTCGCCAATCTCGTCGAGGAAGATCGTCGAGTGGTCGGCGAGCTCGAAGCGTCCGATCTGCCGCGCCAGTGCGCCGGTAAATGCGCCCTTTTCGCGGCCGAACAGCTCGCTCTCGATGAGCGTGGAAGGGATTGCCGAGCAATTGACCCGCACCATCGCGCGTCCGCGCCGCGCGCTCAGCTCGTGGATCCGCGTCGCGAAGAGTTCCTTGCCGGTGCCGGTTTCGCCGAGGAGCAACACGGTGGCATCGGTGGCCGCGACCTGCTCGACCTGTGCGAGGACCTTGCGAATGGCCTCGCTCTGTCCGACGATGACGCCGGCCCCGAGGCGGTCCTTGAATTCGCGCCGGAGGTAGACGTTCTCGGCCTGGAGCCGATCGCGCAGCCGCTCCACTTCCTGAGCGGCCTGCTTCTGTTCCGTGACATCGACACACGAGCCGACATAACCGCCGAATGCGCCATTGGTTCCAAATTGCGGCCGGCCCGTGTCGAAGACCCAGCGCCACTCGCCGTCATGCCTGCGGACTCGATATTCCATGGTGAACGGTCGACGCTCGTCGACCGAGGTGCCGTAGGTCTGCACACACCTGTCGAGATCCTCGGGGTGCACATTCGCCGTCCACCCGTTTCCAAGCTCGTGCTCCAGTGTCTGACCGACGAATTCGAGCCACTGGCGGTTCAACCAGGTGCAGCCCTTGTCGGGACCCGTCACCCAGATCATCACCGGGGCGCTGTCGGCCACGGTGTGAAAGCGTTCTTCGCTCGCCCGCAGCGCCGCGTCGGCCTGCTTGCGCGCCAGGACGCCACCGAACACGTGCGTGACCAGCCGCAGGCGGCCGACCAGACTCTCCGACCAGGCACGCTCCTCGCGATTGGTCGAGAAGCTGATCACCCCCGAGACCCTCTCTTCGATGGAGATCGGAAACGCGATACGAGACAGCGTGCCGTCACGGCCGGCGGATTCGCGTTCACTCTGGTCCGGGATTTCGTCGACCGACGAAAAGGCGGCGACTTCGCCGCCCAGAACTCGCGCCAGAGACCAGGGAAGCTCTTCGCGGGCCAGCACGCGCTGCGGCGGCAAAGGTACGCCCGAACCCGCGTAGTGATGCGTCAGGACAAAATCGTGTTCGGATTCGGATAATTGGAAGATCTCGCTGCGATCGAGATCGAAGGACTCAACGACGAGTCGCTGGGCATCATCGATGGCGCCATCAACCTGGTCCGCGGGCAGACTCACGAATCGTGCGGAGAGTTCGCCAACCAGCCGGAGGAAACCGATGGCGTCTTCGAGGGCTTGTTCATGCTCCTCCGCCGCTCGCTGACGTTCGCTGATATCGATCACGGAGGCGAGCACGATCTGTCCACCGTCGGTGAGGACGGTACTCACCCTGATCTCAATGGGAATCCGAGATCCGTCCTTCCGCAGGCCCGAAAGCTCATGCGGCACAGGCGGAGTGTCGGTGTCGGAGCCGGTGAGGGAGCGCTGGCGCTCCACTACGTGCGCCGGCGGTAGCCCACCATGAACGAGAGTGTCGAGCGACTTTCCAATCAGCTCTTCGCGACCGTAACCGAACAGCAGTTCGAGCTGACGGTTGACATCCGTAACGATGCGATCAGGTCCGAGGACCAGCACGCCCGCGGGCAGACATTCCACCATGAGTTGGGACAGGACGTCCGGCCCGGCGGCGACTCTATTGAGCAGAAGCATGACTGTCTACCACCACTGAAACTTCTGGGGGCATCTATAGCCGCAAAGTGTACACCCGGGTCTACCCGGGAGATCGATAGCCCCAATGGAGTATGGACCCGGACTCCGACATCCCGTAGAGGGCCCGGAATAGCGGAGTCGTCGATGGGCGCTCGGGAACCGACAGCCGTCGATGGCAGCCCGAGTCAGTGCTTTACGGAGAGTGTTCGGACGTCGACAGCATGGCACAGGTGCTGCTGTCCGGGAATCTCGGTCAGCGGTCAGGAACGCGGCAGGACTGGATCCTGGTCCGGCGCGATCCGTCAGCGCATTGGTGACTGCCACATGATCAGAACGGAACGTTCAGCGCTCGAATCGGCCTCTCGCGTGGCGATCGGAATGCTGGTCATGCTGCTGTCGTTCTCGCGGGAGGCGCACGCGTCGCTGCTCTCGCCGGAGTTGGAAGACAAGCTCGCCACTTTCCTCGCCATCTTCATCCTGTTCATCGTCCCGGTCGTCCTGATCGTGCTGTTCTGGATGGTGCATATCCTCCCCGAGCAGATCGCTCACAAGCGGCATCATCCCCAGTTCGAGGCGATTCGGACGTTGTGTTTGCTGTCGCTGGTGTTCGGCGGCCTCCTATGGCCACTGGCCTGGATCTGGGCCTATTCGAAGCCGGTCATGTACAAGATTGCGTACGGCACAGACAAGCCTCCAGATGCCGTCGGGAGCGGCGGGCACGCGCCCGATGAGGAAGTTGCGGTAGCGAACCTGGGCGGCAGACTGGCGCGGCTGGAGCAGCGCGGCCTTTCACCGTCCGAGCTGAAGGCGCTTCGCGCCGATGTCGAGGCGCTCGAGGCGAAATACGCTTCCGACGAGGCCCTGTAATGGAAGTCCTGCTGCTCGGCATCTATTCGTTCTTCGTCTGGCTGATTTTCATCAAGCTGAAGCTGCTGCCCTGGACGACACCGTGGAAAGTTGGCGTCGCCATATTTCCGGTCGTCTGCATTGTCATCCTCCTGCTTCTGCTCAACATCTTCGCGCCGACCACGACCGACGTCAGGGTCGTGAACTACGTCGTGCCGATCGTGTCCCAGGTTCGCGGACGGGTCATCGAGGTCCCGGTCGAGAACAACCGGCCGGTGAAGAAGGGAGACGTGCTCTTCCGGATCGACCCGACTCCATATCAGAACCAGGTCCATTCGCTGGAAGCGCGGCTGGTCTCCGACGAAGCGAAGGTCGGCGCCGACCGGCAGCGGCTGGCCGAAACGCAGGCGAAATTCACCGACGCCGAATCATCCGAACGTCAGTTGAACGAGCAGTTGAAGGAAGCGACCGGTCAGGTCGGGGTGCTCATGGCCTC
The DNA here is from genome assembly GCA_963755695.1 of uncultured Acidobacteriota bacterium. Taxonomy (GTDB): domain Bacteria; phylum Acidobacteriota; class Vicinamibacteria; order Vicinamibacterales; family 2-12-FULL-66-21; genus QHWT01. The sequence continues at coordinate 89,351 of CAVWLB010000010.1, forward strand.
GCTCGATCTGTCCCAGACGCGCGTGAACCAGAACGCCGAGCTGGTCAAGACTGGCGCAGGCAATCGCTTCGATCTGGAGCAAGCTCAGACCAGCGTCAGGGAGTTGACCCAGCAGCTCGCCGCTGCCCGCGCGGCCGAACAGCAGGTCAGGGAAAAACTGAGCGGCCGCGTCAAGGGGGACCTCGCGACCGTGGCGCAGGCGAGGGCGCAGATCGCGACCGCACAGGCGCAGGTGCGCGTCTCGCAGGCGCAAGTGGAGAACACGCAGGCCGAACTGGAAAACGCACGTTGGGACCTGTCGCAGACCACGATCGCCGCGCCGGGCAACGGCACGATGGTGAACGTGATGCTTCGGCCAGGCTTCTTCGTCGCCGGGATGCCGTTCAACGAGGTGATGACCTTCGTCGACAACGAGTACCAGATCTTTGCGCTGTTCGGCCAGAACGAGCTGCATCAGGTCGAACCGGGAAATGAAGCGGAGATCACGCTCGACACCTACCCGGGCCGGGTGATCAAGGCGCACGTTGATTCAATCATCTGGGCGCAGGGTCAGGGACAGGTCGAGGCGTCCGGCGATCTGCCGAAAACGACATTCGTCCCGCCGCCGGGGCGCTTTCCCGTGAAGCTGGTCGTCGCCGATCAGGACAAAAGCCTGTTCGTCGCTTCAGGTGCACGGGGCTCGGCGGCCATCTACACGGAACACCTCACGCTGGTCCACATCATTCGCAAGGTGCTCATTCGTGTGACGTCGTATCTCGACTACATCATCATCAAGCACAGTATCAGCCTCGGGCACTGAGGGAGCATCGTGACGGCACACTCGCGACGTCGTCTGACCCGAGGCCCGCGACCGTCGAGCGGTCTCGTGATTGTGCTGGCTGCCGCGATTCTGTCGACGATGGCGGGATGCGTGCTCAAGAAGCCGCCCGACACGCAGGCGATCAAGGGCGAGGCGATGCCGACCGTCAAGGTTCCTGACACGTGGACGGCGGGGGCCGCCGGGGCTGGCGCGGTTGCCGACAACTGGCTCGCCGGCTTCCGCGACGATCAGCTGAATGCCGCCGTTGTCGAGGCCATCGCGAACAACGCGGATCTCCGCGTGGCGGCGGCGCGCGTCGAGCAGGCGGAGCTCTACGCGAAGCTCGCTGGAGCCAAACTCTATCCTTCGGTTGATGTGCTCGCACGCGGAGGCGGTAAGCTGTCGGGCGACAACTCCGGACTGAAGGGTGCGGTTCTGACTGCCAGCTGGGAGATCGATCTGTGGGGCCGGATCAGATATGGGCGAGCAGCGGCTGCGGCGGACGCTCAAGCGTCCGCCGCCGATTTCGAGTACGCGCGGCAGTCGATGGCCGCCCTGGTTGCAAAGAGCTGGTTCCTTGCGACCGAAGCCGGCCTGCAGGCCGAATTGGCACGCACGACGGTCCGTAACGGCGAATCACTCGTCAGCCTTGCGCAGGACCGGACCGCGCGTAGGCGTCGGCAACGATGAGGACGTGTACGTCGCACGGGCATCGCTGGGGAGTTACCGCGACACGCTGCGCGAGATCGAGCTGTCGCGCGAACAGGCCATACGCGCGCTCGAGCTCTTGATGGGGCGATACCCGGCGGCGGCAGCTACCATCGAGCCGCAGCTGCCCGGTCAGCCGGACGCGATCCCCTCGGGCCTTCCCTCGGAACTCCTCGAACGCCGGCCGGACGTGATAGGGGCAGAACGGCGCGTGGCCGCGGCCTTCAATCGGATTCATGAAGCCAAGGCCGCCCGCCTGCCGGCGATTGCCCTCACCGGAGGCATCAGCTCGATTTCGAGCGACCTGTTTGTCTTGACCGAGCGCGACAATCCGGTCTGGAACGCCGGCGCCAGCCTGCTCATGCCGGTCTTCAAGGGAGGCGCGCTCAAGACGCAGGTCGAAATCCGGACAGCGGAACAGAAGCAGGCGATCGCCAACTACGCCTCAATCGGCCTTCGCGCGTTCGGCGAAGTCGAGAATGCCCTGGCGGCGGAGAACGCGGCGCGCGAGCGCGAGCAGCTGTTGGCCCAGACTGTTGCCGACAGCCAGCGGGCGTACGAGATTGTGCAGACGCAGTTCAAGGTCGGGAGCACCGATCTTCGATTCGTAAACCAGCGTCAGCTGGCGTTGAACTCCAGCGAGGCGGCTCTCATCCGCATGCGGGCGGAGCAGCGAGTGCAGCGAGTGAACCTCCACCTCGCCCTCGGCGGCAGCTTCGAGCAGAAGCACTAGTGGTCCGTTCGGGAAATCCCTCGGCATTCGGCCGAGGCTGCATCCCGCGCTGCTGCGTTGCTCCTCTCGGACCACTAGGCACGGGGCCCGCCGGCAACGTACATCGTTTGCGACGGAAACGCGATTTCGGTACCCGCCCGATTGACGATCTCCGTCACGTCGAACAGCAGCCGTTCCTGGATCTCGAGAAAGTGATTCCAGTCCCGCGCCTGTAGATACGCAAAGGCCTCGACATCGAGCGAAAAGGTGCCCAGGCGCAAAAGCCGTACGCGCACCGAGTCCGGCTCGATTGCCGAATGCCGGACCAGCAGCTGCCGGATTCCGTCGAGTACCGCTCGCAGCTGAACGGAAGTCGTCTCGTAGCGCAGCTGGACGATCGGATGAAACCAGTACTTGTCGCGCGCCGAAATCGTTTCGAGGCTGGCGTTGGCGATCTGGCTGTTGGGCACGCTGATAATGGTCCGATCGAGCGTGCGGATGCGAGTGGAGCGCAGTCCGATCTTATCGACGGTGCCGCTGATCTCGCCCATCTTCAGAAAATCTCCGACCCGGACCGCCTGGTCGAAGATGAGAGACGCGCCGGCGATGACGTTTTCGAGCGTCTTCTGTGCGGCCAGCGCCACGGCAATACCGCCGACGCCGAGTCCGGCCAGGGCCGGCGTCGCGTCCACGCCAAAGTGACGGAGTAGGGCAAGCAGGCCCGCGAAGACGATCAGCACGTCGACTGCCCGGCGCAGCAGGCGGACGAGCGACGTAGCCGCCGCCACGTTGGCCGGCGGAAGCTGCCGGCGCACGTAGTGTTCGATCTCGCCGTTCAGAAGGATCAGTAGCCAGACGACCGCGGCAATCGTCAGCAGGCTCGCCGCGCTGTTCCAGAGTTGCCGCACCAAGAGCGACAGGCTCAGGTTCGATAGCACCACACCAGCAAGCGCGACGACAACCAGCAATCGTGCCGGCATTGGCAGGACGTTACGGCCCGGTTGGATTGGCCTTCGGAAAGCGCGGCGCCAGACGAATCCGGCGGTGAGTGTGAGGATCCGGTTCAGGAGAACAGTTGCGAGATAGAACGCCGGAATGCCGAGCAGGACCACGAGCCATTCGAACAGACGGATGCCTCTGACCCGGGTGTTGGTGAGGAAACGAGGAAGTCCGGTTTCAATGGGACTCGACGCGATTTCCTCGGTACACGTTCGGAATGGATGCGAGCGTGCTGCTCGAAAACAGCCAGACAGGCGCTGCGTCCTGACGCTGAAACCGCTCGACCAGGATGCTCACGTCGCCGTCGTTGCTGATCACGTTGCCGATGACATCCTGGTTGGGCTTCAGCGGGTTCGACAAAGACCCTTCCGGGAGCGTCGCTGATCTGTGTGAGTCGCGCGGGCAACCGGGCATCGAGGACAACGAACAACTGATGGGCGAGCGCCGCGGCGGGCTGGCCTGTCAGTGTCGTATCCAGATACTGACTGGCCAGCTCGGCGTCTCGCCGGCGCGCCGCGGCCAGGAATCCCAGAACCGTTCCTCGCGGCGTATCTCGCCCGAGCGAATCCTTGGCCGGCGCAGCCACAGCGGTCGCTTGCGGCGGCGGCGTAGGAGGCGCGGTCTGCGCGGCCGCAATCGACACCGGCATCAGGAGCGCGACGAAACCCAGACCGAACAGCGATGACCCGCGCAGCCGCATTGATCCCTCCCGGCATCCGGGCAGTCGTGAGCGGTGCCCTCGACGATCGTTACAAACGGTAGCCGCCGGCTGCGGCGACCGGCGATCGCCCGATCAGTATGGCCACACCCAGTCGACAATCTCCGAACGGTCGGTGCCGTGTAGGTGCGCGTAGTTCAGATTGTCGATGATGGTGTTGCGCATCTCCTCTTTGAGGTGCGCCGCTTTGGTGCGAAGCTTCGGCACCCGATCGATCACGTCGATGACCAGGTGAAATCGCGACGTCTCGTTCAACATCGCCAGTTCCAGCGGCGTGTTGATGTTGCCTTTCTCCTTGTAGCCCCGCACGTGCATGTTCGCGTGCCCCTTGAAGCGGTAGGCGAGCTTATGAATCAGCCACGGGTAGCCGTGGAAGTTGAAGATGATTGGCTTGTCCGTGGTGAACAGGCTGTCGAACTCGCGTTCGCTCGATCCATGCGGGTGCTCCGACGAGGGTACCAGCTTGAAGAGATCGACCACGTTCACGAAGCGGAGCTTCAGCTCAGGCACACGTTCGCGCAGGATGGCGGCGGCGGCCAGCGCCTCCATCGTCGCGACGTCGCCGCATGACGCGAGCACGACATCCGGCTCCTCGCCGGCATCGGTGCTCGCCCTCGCCCAGATGCCGAGGCCCTTGGCACAGTGGATTGCGGCCTCGTCGATGCTGGTGAACTGCAGGTGCTTCTGCTTGTCCGCGACGATCACGTTGATGTAGTTGGTGCTGCGCAGGCAATGTTCCGCGACCGACAGCAAGGTATTGGCGTCGGGCGGAAGATACACGCGGGTCACCGACGGACTCTTGTTGGTGACGAGATCGATGAACCCGGGATCCTGGTGAGAGAACCCGTTGTGGTCCTGCCGCCAGACGGTGGACGACAACAGGATGTTCTCCGAGGCGACCGGCGCCCGCCAGGGCACGTGACTCTTGCTGATGTCCAGCCACTTCGCGTGCTGGTTGATCATCGAATCGATGACGTGGGCGAAGGCTTCATAGGTGTGGAAGAACCCGTGCCGGCCGGTCAGGAGGTAACCTTCCTGCCAGCCGATCAGCGTGTGTTCCGACAGCATTTCCATGACCCGCCCATCCGGCGCGAGCTCGCCGCCGTCGGCGTCCTCGGGCAGCGTGTCTGCCAGCCACGTTTTCTTGCTCGCTTCGTACACCGCCTGCAGGCGGTTGGACGCGGTCTCGTCCGGACCGAACATCCGGAAGGTGGTCGGGTTGAACTTGATGACGTCGCGGAGGTACTCACCGAGCGGCTTGGTGTTCTCGTGCATCGCCGTGCCGGCCACGGGCACGGTCACGGCGTAGCGCCGAAAGTCGGGGAGCTTGAGATCCTTGCGCAGCACGCCGCCGTTGGCGTGCGGGTTCGCGCTCATACGGCGCGGGCCGCGCGGCGCCAGCGCCCGGAGCTCCGGAACGAGCCTGCCTCGCTCGTCGAACAGCTCTTCCGGCTTGTAGCTTCGCATCCAGTTCTCGAGGAGCTTCAGATTCGCCGGGTTGCCGCGGACGTCCGAAAATGGCACCTGGTGAGCGCGCCAGGATCCCTCCACCTTGTGCCCTTTGATTTCCTTCGGACCGGTCCATCCTTTCGGCGAGCGCAACACGATCATCGGCCAGCGCAAGCGGGCCGGTCGCTTCGCCGCGCGCGCGGCCTTCTGACCGTCGCGAATCGCATCGATCGCCTGATCGAGCGCAGCCGCCATCTTCTGGTGCATCTCGGACGGCTCCGACCCTTCCACGAAGATCGGCGTGTAGCCGTAACCGACCAGCAGCGAATTGAGCTCGTCGTGACTGATGCGCGCGAGGATCGTCGGGTTGGCGATCTTGTAGCCGTTCAAGTTCAGGATCGGCAGCACCGCGCCGTCCCGAACCGGATTGAGGAACTTGTTCGAATGCCACGAGGTCGCGAGCGGCCCGGTCTCGGCTTCGCCGTCGCCAACCACGCAGGCGACGATCAGATCGGGATTGTCGAAGGCCATGCCGTAGGCGTGCGACAGGCTGTAGCCCAGCTCACCACCTTCATGAATCGAACCCGGCGTCTCCGGCGTCACATGGCTGCCGATGTGCCCAGGGAACGAGAACTGCTTGAAGAATTTCTGCATCCCTTCCGCGTCTTCGCTCTTGTCGGGATAGATCTCGGAGTAGGTGCCTTCGAGATAGGCGGGCCCGAGCACGCCGGGCGCGCCGTGGCCAGGACCAGCCACGAAGATCACGTCGAGGTCCCGCTTGACGATGACCCGATTCAGGTGCACCCAGGCGAACGACAACGCCGGGCTTGCGCCCCAGTGGCCGAGCAGACGGTGCTTGACGTGTTCCGTCTTCAGCGGCTCCTTGAGCAGCGGGTTGTCCTTGAGATAGATCATCCCCACCGCCAGGTAGTTGCACGCACGCCAGTAGGCGTGCATGAGGTTCAGCTCGCGATCGGCGAGCGGCTTCTGATGAACATCGATCGCATGCCTTTCCGGCGACAACACTTTTGGCACGGCGCGTCTCCCGTCACTTCGTCTTGTTCGATTGCGGTTCTTCGGCACCAAGGCGCGGCGCTCATCGTGACACCGTCACCATCGGCGTGACATTCCAGATATGGCGGCAGTACTCCCTGATTGAACGATCCGAGGAGAATCGACCGACCCTCGCGCAATTGAGGATGGCCATGCGGGTCCACGCCTTCTGGTCCTCGTAGATTTCGCCGACACGAGCCTGGCAGTCGACGTAGGCCTGGTAATCGGCCAGCAGCAGGTACTCGTCGTGCGTCAGTAGCGAATCGACCAGCGGGCGGAATCGCTCGCGGTCGCCGTCAGAGAAATAGCCGCTGCCGATGAGGTCGATCGTTGCGCGCAGCTCGGGGTTGGCGTCGTAAACGCTCCGCGGATTGTATCCGCTGGCCTTCCTCCGTGCGACTTCTTCCGCCGTCATGCCGAACAGGAAGAAGTTCTCTTCACCCACTGCCGCGCGGATCTCGACGTTCGCGCCGTCCAGCGTGCCAATGGTCAGCGCGCCGTTCATCGCGAACTTCATGTTGCCGGTCCCGGACGCCTCCTTGCCGGCCGTGGAGATCTGCTCCGACAGGTCGGCGGCGGGATAGATCGGCTGCGCATTCGTGACGTTGAAGTCCGGCAGGAACACCACCTTGAGATACGGCGCGACCTCCGGGTCGGCATTGATCACCGCCGCGATGTCGTTAATCAGCTTGATGATCAGTTTCGCCATTCGGTAGCCGGGTGCCGCCTTGCCGGCAAAGATGACGGTGCGTGGTGTCAGACCGGTTCCCCCGGCCTGCTTGATCCTTCGATAAGAGGTAATCAGATGCAGCGCCGCCAGGTGCTGACGCTTGTACTCGTGGAGCCGCTTCACCTGGATGTCGAAGAGCGACCGCGGATCGACCGCGATGCCGGTGCGTTCCTTGATAATCGCCGCCAGAGCGCGCTTGTTGTCCGTTTTGACCGTCTGCCACTTCGTCTGAAACGCGCCGTCGTCAGCCATCGGCTCGAGGCGGACGAGCTCCTTCTCGAGATTCGCGATCCAGCGATCCCCGATCTGGGCGGTGATGAGCGCGGCCAGCTGGGGGTTGCTCAACACGATCCAGCGCCGTGGGGTAACCCCGTTGGTCACGTTCAGGAACTTCTCGGGCATGAGCCGGTAGAAGTCGTTGAGGACCGTTCGCTGGAGCAGTTCCGTGTGGAGCGCCGCCACGCCGTTGACCGCATGGCTCCCGACGGTGGCCAGATAGGCCATGCGCACGTAGCTCGGCCCGGACTCGTCGATGAGCGACACCCGGCGGGAGAGATCTCCTTCTTCCGGATGCCGTTGCCGCACCTCGTCGAGGAATCGGCGATTGATCTCGTAAATGATCTCGAGGTGGCGCGGCAACATCTTGGCGAAAAGCGGCACCGGCCACTTCTCGAGCGCTTCAGCCAGGAGGGTGTGATTGGTATACCCGCAGGTCCGCTGCGTGATCGCCCACGCGCGATCCCAGTCCATTCCATGCTCGTCCACGAAGAGCCGCATCAGCTCCGCGATTGCAATCGACGGATGGGTGTCATTGAGCTGCGCCGCCCAGTAGACATCGAACTCGTCCAGCGATCTTTTGCGCGCGAGCTGAATGCGAATCATGTCTTGCAGCGAGCATGAGACGAAGAAGTACTGCTGCGCGAGGCGCAGCTCCTTGCCGGCCGCAGGCTCGTCGTTCGGGTACAGGACCTTGGAGATCGTCTCGGAATTGACTTTCTCCTCGACCGCGCCGTAGTAGTCGCCGACGTTGAACGCCTCGAAATTGAAGGACTCCGTCGCTTCCGCCTTCCAGAGCCGCAGCAGGCTCGTCGTCGGCACGAGGTAGCCGGGGATCGGCGTGTCGTATGCGACTCCCTTGACGACGTGGTCGGGAATCCACTGGACCTGGTATCGTCCGTGTTCATCGCGGCGGTGCTCGGTGCGGCCGCCCATCTTGACGTCGCAGGTGATTTCCGAACGCGCGATCTCCCAGGGATTCCCGTAACGAAGCCACTTGTCGGTCAGCTCGACCTGCCAGCCGTCACGAACCGCCTGATCGAAGATGCCGAACTCGTACCGGATGCCGTAACCGATGGCGGGGACACTGACGGTGGCCAGCGAGTCCATGTAACACGCGGCGAGCCGGCCCAGGCCGCCATTTCCGAGGCCCGGTTCCTCTTCCTGGTCGACCAGGGCGGTCAGATCCTGCCCGAGCCCCGACATGGCTTCCTGCGCGGCCTGCCAGATTCCGAGGTTGATCAAGCCGTTGCCGAGGTGCGGACCGGTCAGGAATTCCGCGGAGAGATACGCCACGATCTTGACGGTGGACTCCGGCCTCGCAATCGATTCCAGGGTTGCGATGGAGCGATCGAGGATCCGGTCGCGCACGGCGTAAGCGAGCGCCATGTACCAGTCGTTCCGCGAAGCGAGTCGAGGTACCCTGGCTTGAACGAAGTGCAGATTGTCGATCACGGCTGCAGCGATCGCTTCAGGATCGAGGCCGATGCGGACGTCTGGACGCTTGCTGCGATGATTGAGGGCCGCTGTGGGGCCGGGTGCTGGCGTCATAGATCCTCCGGGAGAGGCGCGGTCGATGCGGAGTGAAGAGCGATGAGGCGCCGCACGGGTGTGCCTTGTCTCTATCTTGATCTTGTTGATCTTGCGTCGGGCACGTCGAGACGCTTCACTGGCCGGGCGCGGCCGCGATCGCGGCAGACCGACCGCCCGGCGTCGATACGACGGGGCCGGGCGTCTTCAGTGGAAAACTGGCTACTGCTTGGGACTTGCATAGGTTGCAGGCCGGTCTGCAACCGCCGCCAGCTTGCCCAGTTCGAGCGTCCGGTCGGCTGTCGCTGTGGCAAAGAAGTGCATCAATCGCGCGATGATGCCGGTCCAGCCGGTCTGGTGACTGGCGCCGAGGCCCGCGCCGTTGTCGCCATGGAAGTATTCATAGAACAGCGGGAGATCGCGCCAGTGTGGATCCTCCTGGAACTTGCGGGTTCCTCCGAACACCGGTCGGCGGCCATTCGCGTCCTTGAGGAAAATGCTCGACAGGCGGCGCGAGAGCTCCTCGGCGACCTGGTACAACGTCATCTGGCGGCCCGATCCAGTCGGACACTCGATCGTGAACCGGTTGCCGTAATAGGTGTAGGACCTGAAGCAGCGCGCGGATGATCAGTCCGTTCACCGGCATCCAGATCGGCCCGCGCCAGTTGGAATTGCCCCCGAACATACCGCTGTCGGACTCGGCTGGCAGGTATGACACGCCGTACTCGTGGTCGCCGACCCGGAACACGTAGGGGTGCTCGGCGTGGTAGCGCGAGACGGATCGGATCCCGTAGGGGCTGAGGAATTCGCGTTCGTCGAGCATGCTGGTCAGCACTCTGCGCAGCCGGTGCTCGTTGAGGACCGCGGCGAGCGCCCGATCTTTTTCTCCGCGCTCCCTGGGATCGTGAATGTTGGCCGTCAGCTCCGGGTGCTCAGCAAGTGCGCGTTTCAATCGCGGAACGAGCTCTGGATATTTCTTGAGGAGTTCTCCCTCGAATACGGTGACGGCGCACAAAGGCAGGAGCCCCACCATCGACCGGACTTTCAGACGTTGAGCACTGCCGTCGGGAAGCCTGAGTACGTCGTAGAAGAACCCGTCGTGCTCGTCCCACATCCCGACGTTGTCGCCGGCGTGGACCATCGACGACGCGATGAGCAGGTAATGCTCGAGGAACTTGAGGACCATGTCGACGTACGAGCGATTTTCCATCGCCAGCGCCGACGAGATCTCCAGCATGTTCTGGCAGAAGAGCGCCATCCACGCGGTGCCGTCCGCCTGTTCCAGATAGCCTCCCGTCGGCAGCGGGGCGCTGCGATCGAACACGCCGATGTTGTCCAGTCCCAGGAACCCGCCCTCGAAAACGTTGTTCCCGGTGCGGTCCTTCCGATTCACCCACCACGTGAAGTTGAGCAGCAGCTTGTGGAACGAGCGCTCGAGCCATTCGAAATCGCCCTTGCCCGATCGAAGCTTTTCGAGCCGGTAGGTGAAGATCGTCGACCAGGCGTGCACCGGCGGATTGACGTCACCGAAGTTCCATTCGTACGCTGGAATCTGCCCGCTCGGATGCAGGTAGCGCTCCCGAAGCATCAGATCGAGCTGGTGCTTGCCGAACTCCTCGTCGACGAGGGTCAGCGCGAGCACGTGAAATGCCAGGTCCCACGCCGCGTACCAGGGATACTCCCACTTGTCCGGCATCGAGATGATGTCCGAGTTGTTCATGTGAAACCAACGATCGTTGCGCGGTGCTGAACGCCGGTTCGCCTTGAAGGGGTCGGCGCCCCGCTCGGCCAGCCACAAATCGACGTCGTAGTTGTAGAACTGCTTGGACCAGAGCATGCCGGCAAGGGCCTGTCGCATCACGTTGGCGGCGTCGGCGTCGAGCGACGAGGGAATGACGCCGGCATAGAACTCGTCCGCCTCGCGGCGCCGCTCGTTGATGATGGTATCGAAACGTGCGCCGAATCGTTGCTCGGTGTCGCCCGAGGTCGGAGTGGCGGAGAATCGCAGCCGGACGACCTGTGAGCGACTGAGGGCCAACGGTGAGCGTGTAGTGCGCGCAGGCTTTCGTTCCGCTCTTCGCTGGATTCACCGCTCCCTGCTGACCGTGCACGACGTAGTTGTTGATCCCGTCCTTGACGATACGGACTTGCGTTGGCTCCTGTACCGAAGCGTTCGAAATTGGTCTCGTTCTCCGTGAAGAGCAGCGTGGGTTCGCCATCCGCGTACAAGAATCGCTCGCCAAGATCCGGATGGAACGTTTGCGATCGATCGCGGCAGTCGATCTGATGCATCGATGGGCTTGGGGACATCCTGACCCCACGACCACAGTATTGCGGAACCAGATGGTTGGCAGGAGGTGCAGCGTGGCCGCTTCGGGTCCGCGATTGTTCACCGTAATCTGGATCAGCAGTCTTCGGGCGAGGCCTTGGCGTATTCCACGAACACGTCGAAGTAGCGATCCTGATCGAACACGCCGGTGTCGAGCAACTCGTACTCGAAGTCGTGCGGCCCGCGCCGGTCGTTTTCACGAACGATCTCGCCGTACGGGTACGCCGACTGCGGGTACTTGTACAGGTATTTCATGTACGAGTGGGTCGGCGTCGAATCGAGGTAGAAGTAGTACTCCTTCACGTCCTCGCCGTGGTTCCCTTCGCTGTTGGTCAGGCCGAACAGCCGCTCCTTGAGGATCGGATCCTTGCCGTTCCAGAGCGCGAGCGCGAAGCAGAGAAGCTGGTGGTCGTCGCGAAATGCCAGCCAGGCCGTCCTCGCCCCAGCGGTACGCTCGCGAGCGCGCCTGATCGTGGCTGAAGTGATTCCACGCGTCGCCTGAATCGCTGTAGTCCTCGCGCACCGTTCCCCACTGCCGTTCGCTCAGGTACGGACCCCACTTCCGCCAGGGAATCTGCCGGTCACGGGCGTCATTCAATCGCAGAACCTCGGCACCGCTCTGTTGATCGCTGCTCACGATACCCTCGTCGTTCGGAGTGCTTGCGCGAAGCGCTACTGCACCGCTGTCCAGGATGAATCGGGGTTGTAGACGGCGATCTTTCTCCCGACGGTGTTCGTGTCGGGTCCAAGATCCTGCTCGTGAACGATGCTGTTCTGGTTGACGATGAACGACATGACGCCGGTCACGTCGTACTGGGCCGGCCAGGCCACGAGTGCGAAGCCGCCGGACATCCGGCTGTTGCTGATGTAGTTCTTCGCTCCGCCGGGCGCATCGTTGCCCTGCGAGGTCAGGATCTTGAAGTAGTAGCCGTGAAATGGCGACGGCTCGGTGCGGTCACTGTCGACATCGCCGGCTTTCAGGGCGGCCTGCGCAACGAGATCGCCGAGCGGACTCCGCTTCTCGCCGTGTTTGGCCGGCCAGTACAGGCCGTTCTGCCGACCGGCGTCGCTGCCAAACGTGGTCGCGTAGACACCTGGCGGCTGTCCATCGTGACCGCTCTCGGCGTAGAGTTTCTGCGCGGCGACGTAGGTGCGGCAGAGACGGATCGCCGCCAGCTCGTTGCGGCCGATCCGGCGGGCGATCACTTCTTCCTTGCCGGCAGCCGTGTCGTATCGCCAGCCGTTCTCGCCCTTCACCAGAGGGACCGGAAACGGCCACTCCTCGTTGCCGACGACGAGCACCTTGCTACCGTCCTTGTCGTCGACGAGATGCCACCGTTCGCCGGCGGCGGCAACGAACACCTGACGGTTCCGGCGCGCGGTCACCGGGTCGGATGAATCGACGAGTTCCTTTCCCTCGGGTCCGAAGATCGCGACGACCTGGTTCAGGTCTTCTGCCTTTGCCGCGTCGATCAGCGCCCGCACCGCGTCCTCGGGTGTCGCGAAGGCTCGCTGCTCGTCGTGTCCTTTCGAACCGTGACACCCGACGAGCGCCGGCGCCGCGCACGTCAGCGCCAGCAGTAACACGACAGTGTGAGAGCGTCTGGATTTCATCGGCGGCGTCCTCCTCCGCGCGAGCTGCTCCGGCTGCTTTGTCCTCGCGAGCTGGCCGCGCGTTCCGATTTTCCGCTCGAGTAGCCAGAGAAGGCGTCCGACTTGGTCCCGCTCCGTTGGGTTGTCGTGGCCTGTCCGCTGTCACGGCTGTACCCGCGTGATTCCTGGCTCGCGGTGGGCGTGCTCCTGGTCTGGCCGGTCGCCGACTGGCCGTCTGCACGCCGCTGCTCGGCCGCCGCCTGCGCCTCCGGGTGGCTCTCCTGGCGAGTCTGCTGGCGCTCGGCCCGCTGCGCCTGTGTCTCGGGGCGGTTTTCCTGACGCGTCTCCGCTCGGTCGGTTCGCTGCTCGCCGGCATTCTCGGCACGGTCTCCGCGCTCGTCGGCGAGATCCTCGCGGTGATCCTGCCAATCTTCTCGAGCATCCTCTCGCTCGTCGTACCAGTCGTCCCACGCGTCGTTATACATGTAGGCGCCGCCGCCGCCGTACCACCCGTAAGGACCGTAGTAGTAGTCGTTGTCGATCGCAGCGCCGATGGCGATGCCCGCGGTAAATCCGATCAGACCGGCGGCGACCGCATCGCTGCTGCTGCTCTCTTCCTTGACGACAACGGTTGATGTGGTTGGCTGCGTGTAGACAGTCGTCGGGTTGTACTGCGGGACGTAGACAACCTGCGGATTCGTCGGCTCGATCACGATGACCGATTCGCCGCCCGATGTGGTGCGGGTCTCCACTTCCTGCTGCGGCGTGGTTTTCAGGGTTCCAGCGGTTTTCGCCTTCGCCCGCAGACGTTGGATGCTGTCGAAGACGGACGAACGATCGGCGGCGAAGGCCTGCCCGACCTTGGTCGTCCACTCCATGTTGCCCGCCATGGCCGCCACGACATCCGGGAACAAGACGAGCGCCACGAAGCTCGTCTCAAAGCCTGACTTCATCGCGGCATCCTGAAGTTCGGTGCCCTTCACTCCTTGATGACTGGCCATCCATTCTTGCAGCGCGGCAAGTTTGCCCGGATTGGCCGCGCAGAGGAGGATCTGGGCGAGCAGCTGATCCGGATAGAGTGCGATTGGCGCCAGCAGGCGATCAAGGGTTTCAGCCGATGGAGCGGCACTCGATGCGGCTGGCTTCTGCCCAGTCTGTGATTGAACGGCCGACCCATGAGGAACTTCGGCGGCGAGCCATACGAATGCGACCGCCACGCTTGTACCGATGAAAAGTCGCTTCACTTTGAGCTTCCTTCGAACCAATCCGCTCCCAAGCAGGCGTTATTGGGGCTCCGTCGTCGGAGGCAAGCCATGTGCCTTCCCGTCGTGCGGCCCGGTCATGCGCCAAGCGGTGCTCTTTGAGGCATTTGGCCGAATTACAGCAGTGGCCCCCGCCTCCATGAGTCAAGGGCGGCTCCGCCGGACCGGAGTTCCTCCGAACATCCGGACCTCCGGCTCCGTTTGGTCCTTCAGGTCTCCGTTCGGAGGCCCAGAGCGAGGACCACTACAGAGCGCGGCTGAACGAGATACTTCGTCCCGGCGACATCGGGCGCCTGCGCCCAGGGGCTGATGTCGTCCGGTGACTTGCGGGCGGTGTCGATGCAGCGCCTCCACCGCTGCTGCGAGTCAGGGGCCGTCGGCGGTAGTTCAAAAGTGAGCGGCTCCCAGAAGGCGTTCAACATCAGATGGAGGAGAAATCGCGCGCTCAGGCTTCGTACCGTAAACGCGAGCGAGTGCGATTGCGAGCTCCAATCCGGGCGATTGAGCGCCACCCCATGCCATTCCATGTGGGCCCGGGCCAGAAGGTCGTTGAGGCTCAACGCCTCGGCCTCGATAACCACGTCACGACGCTGGCGAAATTGGTTGAGCGCTTTGACGAACCGGTGGACGTCGGCGTGTCGCTGCAGCAGCGTCCAGTCGAACCAGCTAATCTCGTTGTCCTGACAATACGCGTTGTTGTTGCCGCGTTGAGTCCGCCGTGCCTCGTCGCCCATCAGCAGCATCGGCGTGCCCGCGGACAGCAATACCGCCGTGAGAAAATTCTTGACCTGCCGGTTCCGAAGTTCCTCGATCGCCGGATCGTCGGTCGGTCCTTCGACGCCACAGTTCCAACTCACGTTGTCGTTCGAGCCGTCCCGATTGTTCTCGCCATTGTCCTTGTTGTGCTTGCGATCGTAGGTCACGAGATCGTTGAGCGTGAAGCCGTCGTGGCAGGCCGCGAAGTTGACGGTCTGCTCGGCCTCGCGTTGCTCGCCGCCGTAGAGATCGGGGCTTCCCAGGAAGCGCGCTGCCACCCGGGATACCGAGTCGTTGTCTCCCTTGACAAAATGTCGCACATCGTCGCGGAACCGATCGTTCCATTCCTGCCAGGTGTCGCCGACGAAGTCTCCAACCTGGTAGAGTCCCGCCGCATCCCACGCTTCGGCAATCAACTTGGTCCCCGCCATGAGCGGATCGGATTCGATGTCCCAGAGGAGAGGCGGGTTGGCCAGCGGACGGCCGGTCTCGTCGCGCGAAAGAATCGACGCCAGGTCGAAGCGGAATCCGTCGACGTGCATCTCGCGGACCCAGTAGCGCAGGCTGTCTTGAATCAGCCGGCGGACGATCGGCTGGTTGGCATTCAGGGTGTTGCCGCATCCGGTAAAGTCCGCATACCGCGACTTGTCCTCCTCCAGGATGTAATAGAAGTCGTTCGCCAGTCCGCGGTAACAGAGCGTCGGGCCGTCGAGCGAGCCTTCGGTGGTGTGGTTGAACACGACATCGAGAATCACTTCGAGTCCGGCGCGGTGAAACGCCTTGACCATGTCGCGGAATTCGTCGAGGACGCCGAGCGGATCCTTTCGTGAGCTGAACGCGTGGTGCGGGGCGAAGAACGATATCGGTTGATAGCCCCAGTAATTGATCCGGCCGGGCGGTGCATCCTGCGGGTCGAACTGGAACACCGGCAGGAGCTCGACCGCCGTGATGCCGAGATCCGTCAGATAGGGAATCTTCTCAATCAGTCCCGCGTAGGTTCCGCGCAGAGCCGGTGCGACGCCCGAGGTCGGATGGCGCGTGAAGCCGCGGACGTGCAATTCGTAGACGATGGTCTCGACGAACCGCCGCCGCAGCGGTGCGTCGCCTTCCCAGTCATACTGCGCCGGATCGGCGACGACGCTCTTCATCGCGACGGCGGTGTTGTCCCCGGGCCTCCTCGCTGCCTCCCGGTCGTAGCTGTCCGGGATTGCCGCCGCGAGTCCATAGGGATCGAGCAGCACCTTTGCCGCGTCGAACCGGAGCCCGCGTTCGGGCGTGAACGGCCCGTGCGCGCGGTAGGCGTAGACCTGCCCAGGCCTGAGAGCCGGCACGAATGTGTGCCAATAGTGATAAGTCCGATCCGTCCGCGCATCGAGGCGAAGGATCCTGCGAGGGACCGCCGGCGTTCGCGTCGTCGAACAGGAGCAGTTCGATGTCGGTCGCGTTCTTCGAGAACACGCTGAAATTGACGCCGTTGGGATAGACCGTTGCACCCAGCGGCGCGCTTGAACTCTTTCCGACACTCGTACCGGCGGGAGTCATGACGATCCTCGCGCGATCGGCTGTCTAGGCTGCGCCTCAGTAGCGCGCGCGGACGAAGCGCCGGCGCGCGATCGCCTTGTCGTCGTCGTACGCGTCCTTGGTCGAACGGTGGGGAAGACTCACCTTCTCCTGATTCAGTTTCTTGTAGGGAATCACCGAAAGAAGATGCGCGATTGTGTTCAGGCGGGCCGCTCTCTTGTCGTCAGACCGGACGATGTGCCACGGGGCGATGCGGGTATCGGTCTTTTTCAGCATCATGTCGCGCGCGCGCGAGTAGTCGTACCAGCGTCGGCGCGACGGGAGATCCATCGGACTCAGCTTCCACTGGCGCAGGGGATCGCTGATGCGCGCCTCGAAGCGCCGCTTCTGCTCGTCGTTGCTTACTTCCAGCCATAGCTTGATCAGGATGACGCCGCCGTCCACCAGGAATTTCTCGATCTCGGGACAGACCTCGAGGAAGCGTTCGTGTTCCTTTGGCGTGCAGAAGCCCATCACGTACTCGACGCCGGCGCGGTTGTACCAGCTCCGATCGAAGATGACGACTTCGCCTGCGGCGGGGAAGTGTTGCAGGTAGCGCTGCATGTAGACTTGGGACTTTTCCCGATCGGACGGCGCGGGCAGCGCAGCGACTCTGAACACGCGCGGGCTGAGGCGCTCGGTGATCGCGCGAATGGTGCCACCCTTTCCAGCGCCGTCGCGCCCCTCGAAGACGATCACGACGCGCAGGCCCTTGTCCTTGACCCAGGCCTGCAGGTGGCACAGCTGCACCTGCAGCTTGTGCAGTTCTTTGTCGTACTTTGCTCGTTTCATTGTCTGGAGATCCGCGCGTTGCCAGTGGACGCGTCGGTCCGGGCTTCGGCTACGTAGTCGAGCCCACGCGTCACGGTGACGAAATCGAACTGGACCTGCGGCTCGGTCGCGGACTCCAGGATGGCGAGCAGAGATGTAAACCCTTCGGATCGCACCCGGCGACGCATGTCCGGCTCGCTCAGCCACTCCTCGACATAGTGCACGGTGGAATCCGGATCCGTCCACGCGGAGCAACCGAGACAGCCCGACTCCAGTCGCGTGCCCAGGACGAGAAAGTGAAACGCGTCCAGGAAATCCTGAGCCGTGCGCGCAGACGTTGGATTGAGCGCCACGGTCAGCCGAACCATGATGCGCTCCCTAGCACCAGCCGTTCCAACCAGCCCTGCCGCATCGTGTCGCTCGTTACCGCTGACAAATGAATGGCTTGGCGCCAACTCAAGCCACCCCGCGACGATTACCGGGAGGGCAGTATTCCCCGGCATCGCAGAGGCCGCACGGCATCCCGGAGGCTCGATTCAAGTGCCTGTCAGGCATGACCGGGACGCGTGAGCCCGAGCTTCGCCATGCGCGTTTCGAGCGTCGTCGGCTTCAAGCCGAGCCGATCGGCGGCGCCGCCGGCTCCGCGAATGCGCCAGCCGGTGCTCTCGAGGACGCCGCGGATGTGCTCCTTCTCGACGTCGACCAGCCTCGAGCTCCGCTTGCTCGATGCCGCCGACGAGTGAGGCGGCGTGATCGTCAGCCGTCTGCCGGTGGCCACGATCATCGCGCGCTCGACGACGTTGCGGAGCTCGCGGATGTTGCCCGGCCAGGCGTAGTGCTGCAGCGCCGCCAGTTGTCTCGCGATCGATCGAATCGATGCGCTTGCCGAACGCCTTCGAGAACTCCTCGACGAACCGCCACACCAGCAGCGGAATGTCCTCGACGCGCTCGCGCAGCGGCGGCACGTGAATCGGGAACACGTTGAGCCGGTAGTAGAGGTCCTCGCGGAAGGTGCCCTCGGCGACCCGCTGCTCGAGATTGCGATGCGTGGCCGCGATGATCCGCGTGTCGACGGGAATCGGCCGCGGGCTGCCGAGCCGCTCGATTGTCCGCTCCTCGAGCACGCGCAGCAGCTTGACCTGCACGTCGGCGGCAGATCGCCGATCTCGTCGAGAAAGATCGTCGAGTGATCGGCGAGCTCGAAGCGCCCGACCTGTCGGGCCAGCGCGCCGGTGAACGCGCCCTTTTCGCGGCCGAACAGCTCGCTCTCGATGAGCGTCGCCGGAATCGCCGCGCAGTTGACCCGCACCATCGCGCGCTCGTGGCGCGCGCTGAGCTCGTGGATCTGCGTCGCGAACAGCTCCTTGCCGGTGCCGGTCTCGCCGAGCAGCAGCACCGTCGAATCGGTCGGTGCCACCTGCTGGATCTGATCCAGCACCCGGCGCACGGCCGCACTCTGCCCGACGATGCGGGTCAGCCCCAGCCGCTCGCGCTCTTCACGGCGCAGGTAGACGTTTTCGACCTGCAATCGATCTCTGAGTCGCTGCATCTCGCGCGCGGCGGTCTGCATCGCCTGGTCGCGCTGCTGCCTTGCCAACACCTGACCGAACACGCTGCCGATCACTGTGAGCCGGTGGCGCACCTCGGCAGGCCACGGTCGTTCTGTCCGGACGGTGCTGAAACCGAGCGCCCCCACGACGCGCCCATTGACAGACAGGGGAACCGTGAGCGCGGATTTCGTCTCGACGGCCTGGTAGCTGGCTCGATCGGTGGGCGCCGGAATGTCGGCGATTGCGGAAAAAGCCGGCACTTCCCCGGCCAGAATCCGTTCGCTCGTCCATGGAAATATCGATCGAGCGGGAAGCTGTGCATTGAGGGGCGATATTCCTTCCGCCGACCAGCTAACCGGATCGGTGAGACTTCCATCCTCATCGATCTTGTAGAAGGTGCTTCGATCGATACCGAGCTGCTGGCAGATACGGCCCAACCCCGTTTTGATGGCCTCGTCAACCTGATCGTCGGGAAGATTGATGAATTGAAACGACAGCTCCGCGACGAAGCGTTCGAAGGCGAGCTGCTCCTCGAGCGCTGCGCGATGGGCGTCTTCGAGGCGGTGTCGCTCGTCGATGTCGAGGACCGATGCGAGAACGAACAAACCGTCTGCCGCCCGGAGCGGAGTCAGTCCGACCTCGGCGGCGAACAGCGATCCGTCTTTGCGGCCGACCAACTCGCGACCGGCTGCCACCTGGTGGTCCGCTGGCGCGTCGCCAAACGCTGAGCCCAGTGCGTCATGGATCGAGGGCAACGACTCTGGCAGCACGAGATCGACGCTCTGACCGATCAGCTCTTTCTCCGTGTAGCCGAACTGCCGTTCAAGGTCATGATTCACGAGTTCCGATGGCCCCCTCAGCATCTGCAATCGGGATGGCGGTCGGCGACGCCTCCATCGCCGGCTGGAAAAGCTCCGACGAATCAATCGGGGAACCCAGCACGGCGGCAAATTCTTATTTCACCTTCTTCACGCCGGTCAGCCGAACGAGCTCCGCCGCATAATCGGCCACGGTGAAGGCCCCGTCTTTCATCGTGATCTTCGCGGCCGGGGAAAGTGTGCCCGAACCGCTGCCGGAGCCGTCCACCTCGATGTCGATGACGGCGAAGTCGTAACCCTCTTTGGGCTTTGCTTCGGGGAGACCGGCGCCGAGAAACAGAATCGGCTGGTCAGTCACCATCGTGAGCAGCCGGCCCTTGTCGGTCGTCCGCTCGACTGTGAGGCGGGTCGGTGTCGCCTTGCCGTCGCCAAGTTTCACAGATCCAGTGGCGGGAACGTCGGCGAGGGCCTTACGCAGGGCAGGGGCGCCGCCGCTCTTGAAGGCTGCGCTCAGCTTCTCTGACTCATCCTGCGACATCTTGCGGTCGACCACGATCGTCACTGGAGCAGTTGCCGTGGCCGCCGCAGCCGTCTTGACGCTGGCCGTGGCTGTGAAGGTCTCCGCCCCCGACTGGGCGCTGGCGGCCGCCACTGCCGCGACGGATACCGCCATGGAAAGGACCCCTCGAATCGCCGTCTGTCGAAATCTCATGGTTCGACCTCTCTCACCAAAACTCACGGTGCGCCGCCGGCAGTGCAGCACGCGTACCGCTGCCGTGGGACCAGTCAGAATCGCCGGAGTCGAGAAGTCTTTAGGCATTGTCACGACCGCATCGTTCGCAGACATCTCAGAGATGCTCCGGCATCACGGAGAACATCCGGCATGCCGGAGGGAGCCGCGACTCCGCGCTGATGCCGTGGGGGCTGCGATCCTTCGCCGGGACGTGAGTTCACCACGGGTGCTCGATGCGGGCCCGGCTACCGGGGCCATGGCACGAGCCGTGCTCGACCGATGGCAACGTGTTCGATCTTGTCTGTCTCGCCTTCACCGATGAAGCAGCACACGGCCTGTCGCAGAAGGCCGTCGAGATCGCTCGGCCCTTCGGGTTCCCGATCACGAACTCGATGGTCGTGACGTGGGTCGTCGCCCTGGCGCTGATTGTCTTCGCCCAGATGTCGACGCGCAGCATGACCGAAGTGCCTGGTGGCGCGCAGAATTTCCTGGAATGGCTGGTGGAAGGCCTTTATAACCTGCTGGAGAGCATCATCGGCCGCCACCTCGTCGAACGAACCTTCTGGTTCTTCGGGACCATCTTCATCTTCATCCTGGCCGCCAACTGGATTGGGCTCGTTCCAGGAGTCGGCACGATCGGGTGGGGACATCAGACCGCGCACGGGTTCACGGTCGAGCAACCCTTGCTGCGTGGAGCGAACGCTGATCTGAACATGACGCTCGCGATGGCGCTGGTGTTCTTCGCGTGCTGGATTGTCTGGGCGCTCCAGGAAGTCGGTGTTGGCGGAGTGATCAAGGAATTGTTCGCGCCCAAGGGTGACACCTCCGGCTTTCTCAGAATTCTGATGATTGTGGTGTTCTTCGCTGCGGGGTGTCTCGAGATCGTGTCGATCCTCTTCCGACCGGTTTCATTGAGCTTCCGTCTTTACGGCAACATCTTCGCCGGCGAAAACATGCTGGAGACCATGGCCACGATGGTTCCGGGCCTGGGCTGGCTGCTGCCCATACCGTTCTATTTCATGGAGCTGCTGGTCGGGCTGGTGCAGGCGATGGTCTTCATGTTGCTGACCGCGGTTTTCACGCTGCTGATTTGTCAACACCACGAAGAGCATCCGCCGGCTGCTGCGCACGGCTGATTTTCAGAAAGGACATACCGATGACCGGGACGATTCATGTTGGCCTCGCCGCGTTGGGCGCGGCCATTGGCGTCGGATTGATTGGCCAGGGCGCATCGATCGCGGTCGGCCGGAATCCCGGCGCGGCCACGAAGGTCATGGTCCAGTCGATTCTGGCCATTGCCTTTGCCGAAGCCATCGTGTTCTACGCCTTGTTCCTGGTGCGATAGGTCAGGGCAATTACCGCGCGGCACGAAAGGCGTTGGGCCGCGGGCGACCGAAGAGAGATGCAGCCATGCATGTTCTAGCGATCCAGGCGGTGACCGAGCAGGGCGGTCAGATCGAACAAATCGCCAGCACGTTTGGTGTCGACTGGTCGCATCTGGGCGCGCAGATCGTCAGCTTCGGGATCGTGTGCGTGGTTCTGTATCTGCTGGCGTACAAGCCAATCCTTCGGATGTTGAGCGCGCGTCGAGAGCAGATTGCGAGCGGTCTGGCCAATGCCGCGAAGATCAAGCGCGAGCTGGATCGGATCGAGGCGGAGCGGGTCAACGTGCTGATGAAGGCCGACGCCGAAGGAAAGCAGCTGATCGAGGAAGCGCGAGCCGCGGCCGCCCGGCTCCAGGCGCAGGAAACGCAGAAGGCGATGGCGTCGGCTGAACAGATCGTCATCCGGGGCCGAGAAACGACCGAGCGCGAGCGGGCACAGATGCTGGCCGCGGTCAAACACGAAGTCGGCCGGCTGGTGGTGCAGACGACGGCGTCGGTGACCGGCAAGATCCTGACGGCGGAGGATCACCGGCGCCTGGCCGAAGAGACGGCGAGTCAGCTGACGGTGTGAAGGACTCCAGACTCCGGGCTCCAGGCTCCAGGCTCCAGGCTAAGGCCTTGAACCATCGTGAGCTTGAGCCTGAAGCCTGAAGCCTGAAGCCTGAAGCCTAGGACGATCTATGGCACCCAACAAGAACGTTCGACGCGCGGCACGGGCGTTGTTCCGCCTCTGCCTGGTTGACGGCGTCTTGAACGAGGAGCGGGCGCGTCAGGTGGCGCAGCGGATCGCGGCATCGGGGCGCCGTGACGCGCTTCCGATCCTCTCGGATCTGCACCGGCTGGCGCGGCTCGATCGGAAGCGGCATTCCGCCCTCGTCGAGAGCGCCGCTCCGTTGCCCGACACATTGCGCGAGAAGATTCAAGCCGACCTGGCGCGTGCTTATGGGCCCGGTCTGGAGGCCTCGTTTCGGGAGAACCCGGCCCTCATTGGCGGAATGCGTATCAAGGTTGCGAGCGACGTGTACGACGGCAGCGTGCGCGCCAGGCTTGCGGCGTTGGAAGCGCAGTTGTGAACGCTTCACTACTGAGATGACCTATGTTCGACCTTGTCCAGGAAATCGAAGCCCAGATCGCTGGCGCCAGAAAGGCGGCGGCCAGGCAGAGTGTCGGCGTCATCCGTGAAATCGGCGACGGCGTCGCGAAGGTCGAGGGGTTGGCCGATGCGATGCTGAACGAGATGCTCGATTTCGGGCGCGGGATCACCGGCCTGGCACTCAATCTCGATCAGACCGAGGTTGGCGTCATCATCCTCGGCGACTACACCAAGTTGCAGGAAGGCGACGAGGTCCGGGCGACCGGCAAGCTTCTTCAGGTGCCGGTCGGCAAAGGGCTGCTCGGTCGTGTGGTCAACACGCTCGGCGAGCCGCTGGATGGCAAGGGCCCGATCGACAGCAGCGTCGCTTATCCGGTGGAGAAGCTCGCTCCTGGAATCATCAAGCGCCGTCCCATCGGACAGCCGGTGCAGACCGGGATCATGGCCATCGACGCGATGATTCCAATCGGCCGCGGACAGCGCGAGTTGATCATCGGCGACCGGTCGACGGGAAAAACCGCCATCTGCATCGATACGATGATCAGCCAGGCACGCCTGAACAAGGCCGCCGAAGCCGCCGGCGATAGCAGTTATCGACCGCTCTATTCCATCTACGTCGCGATCGGCCAGAAGCAGTCCACGATCGCCCGCATCGTGTCGGTGCTCGAGGACGCCGGGGCGATGCCCTACAGCATCCTTCTCGCGTCGCCGGCGTCGGACTCGGCCACCAGTCAGTATCTGGCACCGTTTGCCGGCGCCGCCATGGGCGAGTGGTTCATGGACAACGGTATGGATGCGCTGATCATCTACGATGATCTCTCCAAGCATGCCGTTGCCTACCGTCAGGTCTCGCTCGTTCTCAAGCGGCCGTCCGGGCGCGAAGCGTACCCGGGGACGTGTTCTACCTTCACAGCCGGCTGCTCGAGCGCGCTGCACGCGTGGGGGAGCAGTATGGCAACGGCTCGCTGACTGCGCTCCCGATTATCGAGACGCAGGCCGGCGATGTGTCGGCGTACATTCCCACCAATGTCATATCGATCACCGACGGCCAGATTTTCCTCGAGACCGATCTCTTCTACCAGGGCGTTCGTCCGGCAATCTCGGTCGGCATCTCGGTGTCGCGCGTCGGCTCGGCGGCGCAGCTCAAAGCGATGAAGCAGGTGGCCGGACAGCTCAAAGGCGACCTGGCGCAATTCAGGGAGCTGGCCGCGTTCGCGCAGTTCGGGTCGGAACTGGATGCGAGCACGCAGGCCAAAATCGACCGAGGCAAGCGCATCGTCGAACTGTTCAAGCAGCCGCAGTACAGCCCGGTCGCGGTTGAAATCCAGGTGGGCATAATCTGGGCGGTCCAGAACGGCTACGTCGACGACGTGCCGGTGGAGCGAATCAAGGAATTCCAGGCGGGATGGAGCGACTTCCTGACGACCCGGAAGGGCGACCTGGTAAAGAAGATCGGCGAGCAGAAGGCCATCAGCCCGGAATTGGCCGCCGAGCTGAAAGCGGCGGCCGATCAGTACAAGCAGACGTGGAAGAAATGAAACCTTCACGGTTGGCGGTTCGCAGTAAACGGTAAACCGAAGCCAGCAAACCGCAAGCGGCAACGCGACCAATGAACAGCCCTCGCGATCTTCGGCGGCGAATCAAGTCGGTGAGCGGCACCGCGCAGATCACCAAAGCCATGCAGATGGTGGCGGCATCGAAGATGCGCAAGGCGCAGCAGGCCGCGGTTGCGGCCGGGCCGTTTGCTCGCCTGCTGTATCGGATCCAGCGCGCCGCGGTCAGAAGGTCGCTGGACTTCACCCATCCGCTGATGGAAGTGCGCGAGGTGCGCAGGCGAGCGGTCGTCCTGGTTGCGGCGGATAAAGGCCTCTGCGGGGCGCTCAATACCAATGTCTTCCGGGTAGCGTCGCAGTTCGATCCGCAATCCACGCTCTACATCACCGCCGGACGTAAGGCGTCGCAGTTCGTCGTGCGGACGCGACGTCAGCTGGCCGCCGAATTCGCATACGGCGATTCGCCGCAATATCCCGAGGCACGTGCGATCGCCAGTTTCGCCCGCGACCTGTTTTTGAAGGGGGAAGTGGACCAGGTGCAGATAGTCGCCAGCCGGTTCGTGAACACGCTCACGCAGGAACCGATCTCGATCGAGTATCTCCCGGTTGGCGAGATCAAGGGAGTGCGAGTCCAGGGTGCGGAAGACGAAGCCTCGTCCGACTCGCAGGTCGACGACGTGTTGTTCGAGCCGAACGCCGGAACCGTTCTGGCCTACCTGGTCAGCCAGTATCTGAATGTCTACATGTATTTCGTGCTGCTCAACGCCAAGGCGAGCGAGCAGAGCGCGCGCATGGTGTCGATGAAGAACGCGACCGACAGCGCCGAAGGCCTGATTGACGCGCTGAAACTCGAATACAACAAGCTGCGGCAGGGAAACATCACGAAAGAGTTGCTGGAGATTGCCGGCGGCCAGGCTGGATGATTCGATCGTTCCACTGCTCGCCGCCACAGGTACACGCATGAACATCGGCACAGTCGTTCAAGTCGTCGGGCCGGTCGTGGACGTGGAATTTCCCGAGGCCCTCCCACCGATCTTCAACGCCCTGACGGTGGACTATTCGGTCGCGAACCAGCCGATCAAGCTGACGCTCGAAGTCCAGCAGCACCTCGGTGACAGCTGCGTCCGGACGATCTCGATGGCGGGCACCGAGGGCATCAAGCGCGGCTTCGCGGTCACCGACACCGGCGGCCCGATCTCGATGCCGGTCGGCGAAGGCGTGATGGGGCGCGTGTTCGACGTGACCGGCAACCCGGTGGACGAGCGCGGTCCGGTCAAAGCCGAGAAGTACTATCCGATTCATCGTCCGCCCCCTCCGCTCGTGGACCAGTCCACATCTCCGGAGGTGCTCACGACCGGGATCAAGGTCATCGATCTGATCTGCCCGTTCCTCAAAGGGGGCAAGGTCGGCGCGTTCGGCGGCGCCGGCGTCGGTAAGACCGTCGTCATCATGGAGTTGATCAACAACATCGCCAAGCTCCACGGCGGCGTGTCGGTATTCGCGGGCGTCGGCGAACGGACCCGCGAGGGGAACGATCTGTACCACGAGATGTCAACGGCTGGGGTCATCAATCAGAAGGACCTTGGTGCGTCGAAGATCGCGCTGGTCTACGGTCAGATGAACGAGCCTCCGGGCGCACGCCTGCGGGTGGCCCTCAGCGGACTGGCGATCACTGAGTACTTCCGCGACGAGAAAAACCAGGACGTGCTGCTCTTCATCGACAACATCTTCAGATTCTCGCAGGCCGGATCCGAGGTCTCGGCACTTCTCGGACGAACCGCCAGCGCCGTCGGGTACCAGCCGACGCTGGCAGCCGAGATGGGCGTGCTCCAGGAGCGAATCACCTCGACGAAGAAGGGATCGATCACCTCGTTCCAGGCAGTCTACGTGCCGGCCGACGACCTGACTGACCCGGCGCCGGCAACGACCTTCGCACACCTGGATGCGACGATTGTCCTCGAGCGCTCGATCGCGGAGCTTGGCATCTACCCGGCCGTCGATCCCCTGGCGTCGACCTCGCGCGCGCTCGCGCCGGAGATCGTCGGCGAGGAGCACTACGACGTCGCGCGGCGGGTGCAGAGGGTGTTGCAGCGGTTCAAGGATCTGCAGGACATCATCGCGATCCTCGGCATGGACGAACTGTCGCCCGAGGACAAGCTGACGGTGTTCCGCGCGCGCAAGATCCAGCGTTTCCTGAGCCAGCCTTTCAGCTCGGCGCAGGTGTTCACCGGCCGCGAGGGACGGCAGGTCGCGGTCGCGGATACGGTTCGCGGCTTCAAGGAGATCCTCGACGGCAAGCACGACAGCGTGCCGGAGGGGAACTTCTACATGAAGGGCGGCATAGAGGAAATCGCGAAGGGCTCATGACTCTGAGATGGCTCATGGCTCGGCCGCGCGAGCGCTAAGCCGCCCGGGACCTTGAGCCGCCTTGAGCCTTGCGAGTGTGGGGCGGGTTTTTAGACCCGCCTCAGTGCGTGCGGTTCCGCCGAACGCGCGCCGGGTGCAACCGGACGGAAAGCAGCAATGGCTGAAACGCTGAAGCTCGAAATTGTCACGCCGCAGGCAATCGTCTTCTCCGAACAGGTGAACATGGTCACCCTGCCGGTTCTCGAGGGCCAGATTGGTGTCTACCCTCAGCACGTCCGAGTGATCACGCAGGTGGTTCCGGGCGAGCTGATTGTGAACAAGGACGGAGCGGATCGATTCCTCGCCGTTGGCGAGGGGCTGGTGGAGATCGCCCCCGACCATGTCGCGGTCGTGACCGACATGGCGATTCCTGCCGAACAGATCGATGAAGCGAAAGTCGAAGAAGCCCGAGCGCGGGCGGCCGCCCGTCTCCTTGAAAAGATCTCCGACGAGGAGGTCGCGACCGTCAATGCGTCGCTCGCCCGTTCGCTCGCGCAGCTGCAGGTGAAGCGGCGGCGCAAGATGTGACGACCCTCACGTCGGGTTATCGGGTCATCCTGCTCGCCTCGCTCCTGGCCGGGCTCCCGCTCACCGCACGTCCCGCGATTGGGGGCGAGGTCACCCCCGGCGCCGCCCAGTCCGCCGCCTCGTCGACAACGCCGCAGGATCCCGAGGCGGATCGCGATCGCCCGGCCGCCGTCGAGCTCGGCGGCGTACCGGTCGTCTGGATCACTGCAGGAGCCGGTCCTTACTCCACCGACTTTCGCGCCGACAGGATCAGCCAGCGGTTGAAAGGGATCGTGCGCGACCGCACCATTCCCGATCCCACCGTCGTCATAACCGAGGCGGACAACTCGTCGGAGCTGCGCGTGGGACCCCGGCTGCTGATGGTCATCACCCAGCAGGATGCCCGCAGCCTTGGCGGGGCGCGCCCGACGATTGCGCAGTACTACGCTCGCGAGCTGGAGTCAGCCATCCGCGCCGAGCGGCTCCGCTACGCGCCGGCAACGCTCATTCGTTCATGCATCTACACCGTGATTGCCACGCTGGTGCTCTGCCTGGTCGTCTGGGTGATTCAGCGGGTGGTGCGCTCGATCAGAGTTCACATCGAACGGCGTCGCGCCAGCCACGCGGGATCGCTGCACGTACTCGAGGCAGAGATTCTTGCTCCAGGCCTTCTCGGACGTGCGGTCGACCGGAGCCTTCGGGCAGTCCGTCTCATCCTGATCCTGGTGTCGATCGATCTGTATCTCCTTTACGTCCTTGGCCTGTTTCCTTGGACGCGCGGAGTGTCGTTCAAGCTGCTCGACTACGTGCTCAGCCCGATTCGGTTGGCGGCGGCCGCATTCGTCGGTTACCTGCCAAACCTGCTGTTCTTGATCGTCATCGGGGCCATCATCTACTCGGCGATCCGACTGGTCGGCCTGTTCTTCCAGCGAGTGCACCAGGGACGGGTGTCGCTTGCGAATTTTCCGGCCGAGTGGGCGGATCCGACGAACAAGATCGTCCGGGTCCTGCTCATCGCGTTCGGCCTGGTCGTCGCCTTTCCCTACCTTCCGGCATCGCAGTCACCGGCGTTTGCGGGCGTCTCCCTTTTCGTGGGCGTCCTGTTCTCGCTCTCCTCGAGCTCAGCGCTCTCGAACATGATTGCCGGAATCGTGCTGACCTACACTGGCGCGTTCCGGGTCGGCGATCGCGTAAAACTGGGAGAAGCGTTTGGCGACATCATCGAGATGTCTCTGTTGGCAACGCGAGTGCGGACGATCAAGAACGAGGACATCACGATTCCCAACAGCCTGGTGCTTGGCGGGCCGGTGATGAACTACTCGCGCGCCGCGAAAACGCTGGGTCTCATCCTCCACACCAGTGTGACGATTGGATACGACGCTCCGTGGCGGAAGATCCATGAACTGCTCATCGAGGCCGCGCTCGCGACGCCAGGGGTGCTCAGCGAGCCCCGACCCTTCGTCTGGCAGACCGCGCTGAACGACTTCTACGTGACCTACGAAATCAACGCGTATACGCGGACCCCGCGCGACATGATCGATATCTACGCGGCACTCCACGGCAGAATCCAGGACGCCTTCTACGCCGCCGGAGTCGAGATCATGTCACCGCACTACACATCGCTGCGGGATGGCAATACCGTGGCGATTCCGGAGGCGTTCCGATCCCCGGACTACCGTCCGTCAGCCTTCCGGGTAGAGAACACATCGCCGCAGAGGGACCCGTCTGGGAACCGCGCCGAGATCGCCCCGTCGGGGTGAGCAAGCGGTCTCGTTCCAACGGATTGCTCTGCGTGGGTACGTCCGTGACGAGCAGCCGATCAGGTACCAGCCGGAAACGGCAGACCCCATGGTTAACGCTGGGCCGTCACCGCCTCCGTCTCATACATCCGTGCGACGACAGCAAAGAAGAATCCGGTAGACCAGCCGCACATCAGGATGCCGGTCAGCGCTTCCACGCCCCCGACCAGACGCCAGGTCTGTGGCAACACGATATCGCCGTAGCCGGTGGTCGTGTAGGTCACCGCGCTGAAGTAGAAGGCCGATGGCAGGTCTGGTATCGCTTCCTTGAAAAAGTAGAGCAGTGACCAGACAGTGATTTCAAAGAGGTGCAGCAGGATCACCCAGCCCGCGATCCGGATGAACAGCCACGTCCCGTGCAGGAACCGCTGTGCCTGATACGGCTGGAGCCGCACCCAGCGCACGGCAGACGCCACTCCGCCCGCGTGGATGACGACGCACAGGGCCATGAAACACCACGCGAGTAGAAGCTTCGAGATCATTGCCTATTCCGTTGCCATCCGATACGGAACGGGCCCGCCAACGTCAATACGCCTTCAGGCCCATTGCTCGGAACACCGCGCAGGTGCGCTCGACGACTTGGGTCGAGGGGGGCTCAACACTCTCGAGCTTGTACTCGAGGCCGAGATTCTTCCATTTGTACTTGCCCATCTGATGAAAGGGCAGCACATCGACCCGTTCTACGCATCCCAGCAGCGCCGCAAATGCGGCGGTCTCGGCGATGTCCTCGACGTCATCCGAGAACCCGGGTACGAGGACATAGCGAACCCAGATCGGTCGTCCCAGTTGCGCGAGTCGTTGCGCGAACGCGAGCACCGGGCTGACTTCCATGCCGGTCAGCTGACGGTGCCGTTCGGGATCCGACATCTTCAAATCCAGCAACACCAGATCGATGGCCCCGAGCTCGGCGTCGGTGAGACGATCGCCGAACAGGCCGTTGGTATCGAGCGCGGTGTGGATCCCCATCGCTTTGGCTGCCGTAAGCAGCTTGACCGCGAAGCGATGCTGCATCAGGGGCTCGCCGCCACTGAGCGTGAAGCCGCCGGACATCACTTTCAGCCCGTGCCGGTACTTCCCCAGCTGTTCGGTCGCCTGTGCGATGGTCACCGGAATCCCGTTGCTCATCGTCCAGGTGTCGGGATTGTGGCAGTACAAACACCGCATCATGCAGCCGGTCGTCCACGCGACGACCCTGACGCCGGGGCCGTCGAGCGTGGAGCCGGTCGTGAAGGAGTGCAGAAAGCCCATGTCGCCGGTGGCGAGCGCCGTCCTGACATCGGTTTCCGGAACGTCCTTGCCCAGATTGACACGGAGCTCGTATGGGCTCTTCGCCTGAAGCGCCGTTTGCGGGGCGGTCTGACCATCAGGCATGACCGACCTCGCCGTGGAACGTCCGATTGATGACGTCCATCTGCTGGGCGCGGGTGAGCCGCACGAAATTGACCGCATAGCCCGACACCCGGATGGTGAGGCTCGGATATTTCTCCGGATGATCCACGGCGTCGAGCAGCGTGTCGCGATTGAGGACGTTCACGTTCATGTGATATCCGGTCGAGCCGAAGAACGCGTCGAGCATACCGGTCAGGTTGTTGATGCGATCCTCAGGAACGCGACCGAGCCCCGTCGGCACCAGCGTCGAGGTGAGGGAAATCCCGTCAGCCGCATCGCGATACGGAATTTTCGCGACCGACGCGGCCGAGGCGTGCAGCCCATGGCTGTCGCGGCCGTGCATCGGGTTTGCGCCCGGCGCAAACGGCTCGCCGTGCCGGCGGCCATCGGGCGTGTTGCCCGTGGCTTTGCCGTAGACGACATTCGACGTGATCGTCAGGATCGACTGGGTGTGGATGGCCTGCCGATACGTCGGGTACTTCCGGAGTTTCTTCATGAAAGTGCTGACGGTCCACACGGCAAGCTGATCGACGCGGTTATCGTTGTTGCCAAAGGTGGGGAACGTGCCTTCCGTCTGATAGTCCGTCACCAGCCCGGTCGGGTCGCGAACAACCCGTACCTTGGCGTGTTTGATCGCCGAGAGACTGTCGGCGACGACCGACATGCCGGCCATGCCGAACGCCATGGTTCTGAGCGGCGCGTAGTCGTGGAGCGCCATCTCGACGCGCTCGTAGGCGTACTTGTCGTGCATGTAGTGGATCACGTTCATGGCGTTGACGTAGACCCCGGCGAGCCAGTCCATCGTTTGTTCGAAGCTGGCCAGCACGTCGTCGAAATCCAGGTAGTCGCCTTTCAGCGGTTCGACGGCGGGCGCTATCTGCTCACCGCTGATCTCGTCGCGACCGCCGTTGATGGCATACAAAAGGCACTTCGCCAGATTGGCGCGGGCGCCGAAGAACTGCATCTGCTTGCCGACCTGCATCGGCGAGACGCAGCAGGCGATCGCCCCGTCGTCGCCCCACGCGCTGCGCATGATTTCATCGCTCTCGAACTGGATCGAGCTGGTGTCGATCGCGACCTTGGCGGCGAACCGGCGGAACCCGTCGGGGAGGCGCGGTGTATACCAGATGGTCAGGTTCGGCTCCGGCGCCGGCCCGAGGTTGTAGAGCGTCTGCAAGAAGCGGAAGCTGGTCTTGGTCACCAGCGATCGGCCGTCGTCGCTCATCCCGGCGATGGACTCCGTCACCCACGTCGGATCGCCGGCAAAAAGATCGTCGTATTCAGGAGTCCGGAGGAACCGGACGATTCTGAGCTTGATGACGAAGTCGTCGACGATCTCCTGCGCCTGCTCTTCGGTCAAAGTGCCAGCCGCCAGATCGCGTTCGAAGTAGATGTCGAGGAACGTCGACGTCCGGCCCAGCGACATCGCCGCGCCGTTCTGCTCCTTGACGCCGGCCAGGTACCGAAATACAGCCACTGCACGGCTTCCTTCGCCGTGGCCGCAGGACGCGAGATATCGAAGCCGTAGCTCGCTGCCATCTGCAGCAGTTCCCGCAGCGCGCGGATCTGCTCGGCGAGCTCCTCCCGGTCGCGGATCACATCGTCGCTGGACGGACGCGAGTCGAGATCCCGCTTCTCCTCCTGCTTGCGTTCGACCAGCCGATTGACTCCGTAGAGCGCGACGCGCCGATAGTCGCCGATGATTCGGCCGCGGCCGTACGCATCGGGCAGGCCGGTCAGGACGTGAGAGCTGCGGCAACGCCGCATGTCAGCGGTGTAGGCATCGAACACCGCGTCGTTGTGCGTCTTGCGATACTTGGTGAACGCCTCTACGACCTGTGGCTCGGGCTCGAATCCATACGCTTTGAGCGCATTGGCCACCAGCCGGAAGCCGCCGTTCGGCATGATTGCGCGCTTGAGCGGCGCCTCGGTCTGAAGACCGACAATGAGCTCGTTGTCGCGATCGATGTAGCCCGGCGCGTGAGCGGTGATCGAGCTCGGGACCGGGGAAACGTCAAGGACGCCCTTCTTTCTTTCCTCGACGAAGAGCGCCTGAAGTGCATCCCAGATCTTCCGGGTGCGGCTCGTCGCGGGCTCGAGAAAAGCGCCGTCGCCCTCGTACGGCTGATAATTCTGCTGTATGAAGTCCCTGACGTTGATCTCCTTCTGCCAGAGACCGGTTTGAAATCCCTGCCAGGGGGTAGTGGTTTCGTCTTTCGCTTGTGCGGTTCGTGCCGAAACGGCCATCAGTCCTTCTTCCTGCCCGCTATACGCGGGCTTCGATCAGTCCGAGGAGCGAACCGGTGTGTCGGGCGATCATCAGCTCCTCGTTGGTCGGGATTACCCAGGCAGACACCGAGCTCTCCGGCCTGGAGATCCGCGGCCCCTTGCGTTCGTTTGCCTGCCGGTCGAGCTCGACGCCGAGCCACGTGCAGGCCTCGCAGATCCGGCTGCGGATCTCGGTGGAGTTCTCGCCGATCCCGGCGGTGAAGACCAGCCCGTCGATCCCTCCTAGTACCGAGGCGAGCGCTCCGATTTCCTTGGCCGCGCGATAGATGAAATAGTCCACCGCGAGGCGCGCTCCCGGCTCGTTGTTGCCAAGGAGATCGCGCATGTCGTTGCTGATCCCCGATATCCCGAGCAGGCCCGACTTCTTGTAGAGAATCGTCTCGACGTCCTTCGCCGAAAGACCGAGGCTTTGAAACAGGTAGAGGACGACCCCGGGATCCAGCGCGCCGGGGCGTGTGCCCATGCAGAGTCCATCCAGCGCGGTGAATCCCAGGCTGTGGTCGACGCTCCGGCCGTTCTTCAGCGCGCAGAGACTCGCACCGCTGCCGAGATGCGCGACGATCACTCGACCGCTGGCAATTTCAGGCGCAACCGTCGGCAGAACTGAGGCGATGTACTGGTACGACAGTCCGTGAAAGCCGTAGCGCTGGACGCCTCCGCGGCAGAGCTCGCGCGGGAGCGGAATGACTTCCGCGACTGCGGCCGCGCTGCGGTGAAAGCTCGTGTCGAAGCATGCCACCTGCGGCACGCCGGGCAGCTGCTCGGTCACCGCATCGATTGCCGCCAGGTTGTATGGCTGATGCAGCGGGGCGAGCGGGATCAGGGTCCGCAACTCCTCGAGCACCTGCGGTGTGATGACGGTGGGTTTCGCGAAGGTCGCGCCTCCGTGCACGACGCGGTGGCCGACGCCGAGTACCTTCGCGCCGCCATAACGGGAACGGAGCCAGGACGCGAGTGCATCGAGCGCCGCGCGCGCGTCAGGGACGGCCGTGCCCAGCTGGTGCTCGTCGAGAGTTGCGCCCGCACCGTCCTTGGCGGAAAACCTCGGCGAGGTGCCGATGCCTTCAATCTGTCCTCGTGTCTCCAGTCGCCAGGCGTCGCGATCGGGTCGACGGTAGACGCAGAACTTCAGGCTGGATGATCCGGCATTGAGTACGACGGCGTAATCGTCCATGCACGTGCCTCCGCTTCCAGTACTACGTTACGGCCTGCAGTGACTGCCGCCGCGCATGCGCGGTGAGCATCGCGACGGCGCAACTGGCAATCCTGGACCGAACGCTGTCGGCGCGGCTCGTCAGGATGATCGGCACGCGGGCGCCTAGCACCAGCCCCGCGCTGTCGGCATTGGCCAGAAAACTGAGCTGCTTGGCGAGCATGTTGCCCGCCTCGAGATCGGGCGCGAGGAGAATGTCGGGATCGCCGGCGACCGCCGATTTGATGCCCTTCACTCGTGCCGCTTCCTTGCTGATCGCGTTGTCGAACGCCAGCGGTCCGTCGAGGAGACCCCCCTTGATTTGGCCGCGTTCGGACATCTTGCACAGCGCCGCGGCGTCAATCGTCGACGGCATCTTCGAAGTGACGGTCTCGACCGCCGCGAGAATCGCGATCTTCGGCTCGCTGACGCCCAGCGAGATCGCGAGGTCGATCGCGTTCTGGCAGATATCGGCCTTGTCCTCGAGTGCCGGCGCTATGTTGATTGCCGCGTCGGTGACGATCAGGACCTTGTGGTAGGTCGGCACGTCCATGATGAAAACGTGACTGATCCGCCGGGCGGTGCGCAGACCTTTTTCCCGTGAGACAACGGCGCCGAGCAGTTCGTCGGTGTGCAGGCTTCCTTTCATCAGAAGTTCCGCCTCTCCCTGACGGACCAGTTCCACCGCCCTTGCGGCGGCAGCGTGACTGTGAGGAACGTCGACAATCCGCGCCTGTCCAAGCTTGATGCCGGACTGCGAGGCGATCTCGGCAATCTTGGCCGCAGGTCCTACGAGAATCGGCGAGATGAGCCCCTTCTCGCCAGCCTCGATGGCGCCGGCCAGCGCCGACTGTTCGCAAGGGTGCGCCACGGCGGTCGGGATCGCATCGAGGGTCCGACACCGCACCAGGAGTTGCTCGTACTTTCCGGTTCCGGTTTCTCGAGTCATGACGTGTAATCCACGGCTGCCGGGGCCGGCGGTCGGACCGCCGGTCCCGTCTCTTTCAAGAGAAGTGTCAGAACAATGGCGATGCCGACGCCGTACAAAAAGGGGTTGGAATGCCGTCTGATAATGCGTGAGCGACATCGAGGAAGCGCCGGCGGCAACCGCGGCCAGGATCCAGGCGAACACCGGTCCAAGCAGAGCGCTGAAGGTGAAGTTCAGAAAATTGACGACTCCGGTCGCCGACCCGCTCAGGTGCGGGGGGTTGGCTTCCTTGATCACGGTGTACGGCAGCATTGCCGCGCCCGACGCGACGCCGGCCATCAGGCCGAGGACGTACGGAGGGAACAGGTCAGCCGGTCCATACAGGATCCAGGCGAGACAGGCGAACAGCACGCAGGCACTGACGATGATCACCGGCTTGCGGCGCCCGAGGCGATCGGAAATAAGTCCGAGCAGCGGGCAGCCGATGATCCAGCCGAAGGGAACGCTGGCCGACCGCAGGACCGCGGCCGCGTACTCGAACCCGCGCGCTTCCTGCAGGTAGCGGACGCCCCAAACCATGTCGAAGATGGTCGTTGGGATGAACAGCAGCCCGGCGATCATGCCGCAGAGAATCGACTGCGGGTTTCGAAAGACGATGCCGAGCCCGCTCGCGGCCGCTCTTATCCAGTCGTCTTGACGATTGGCCTTCGCTGGCTCTGGCAGAAGCACGAACAGCAGCGCGCTGATGACCAGGCCGGCGAGACCCATCACGACCCAGAAGCTGCTCCACGAAACGCCGGCAGCGATCATCGGTCCGACGACGAACTGACCCGCGGAGCCGCCGGCCATGCCAAACATCTGGGTTGCGCCAATGAGGGTCGCGGCCCGCGAAGCGGGGAAGTTGGTCGTGGCGATATAGGCCGCGCCGACGAGCCCGAAGACCCCGCCCGCCCCCTGGAGGAGTCGTCCGACGCTGGCAGCGGTACTGTTGCCGGAGGCGAAAAGCAGGGCTCCAATTCCCACAACGGCCGCGCCGAGAGGCACGACTCTCCGCGGTCCCAGCCGGTCCATCGTCACGCCGGCAACGAGACTGAAGGGTGAGTAACCGTAGTAGAAGAGACCGGCCATCGACGCGACGCCTGTGGCCGTGAGACCGAAGGCATCCGACAATTGCGGCATCATGACGGCTGGGGCCGACCGGAGCGTGTACTGATAGAAGTAGTACACGGCGGTGATCAGCCACGCGACCGTCGCCGTTCTGACCGCGCGGTTCACAGCATTGGTCTCCGATCTTGGATCGATCGTAACTGTCTAGCAGAGCGTCACAGAGACCGCCAAACCGGCTTCCGAAGCTCCTTTTTCATCCTGTCTCCTGAGTCCGCGAGGCAGACGCGCAGATGACTCTGGGAGAGAGCAACGCGTATTCCCCAGAGCGGGGGGCCGACTGCCGGACGCGAAGTGGCGTGGCCGCAACAGCTTGGGCCCCTTGTCACGAACTCGATGCCGGTGCGGCCGAAGGCCGGGACTCCGTCGGGCCGGAGTTGCCCCCTTATGCCGGAGGACCCGCATGGTTCTCGGGTTCTCGGGTTCTCAGGTTCTCAGGTTCTCGGGGGTTCCGGCTCTGGCTTGATGCTTGCGGACGTCGCGCGATTGTGGCAGCGGAACGCGCTCGGCTGATTCCCGCCGCAACGTGGCTCGCGGGGTATCGGACTGCGTCGGTGCGCCCCGATCTGGTAGCGGGACTGACACTCGCCGCATATCTGTTGCCCGCGGGGATTGGCGACGCCTCGCTTGCCGGACTCCCGCCCGAAGCGGGCCTCTACGCTTGCCTCTTTTCTGGCCTGGTCTTCTGGTTGTTCTGCAGCTCGAAGCAGACCGTCGTCACCGTCACGTCGGCGCTGTCGCTGTTGATTGGCGCATCGGTGGGCGCGTTGAGTGCCGGTGACCCAGCCCGGCATGCGGCGCTGGCCGCATGCGTCGCCCTCCTCGTGGCGCTCATGGCTTTCGCGGCCTGGCTGGTTCGCGCGGGCAACGCTGTCGGCTTCTTTTCCGAGATCGTGCTCGTCGGCTTCAAGGCGGGACTGGCGTTCTATCTCGCGAGCACTCAGCTGCCCAAGCTCCTGGGGTTCAAGGGCGCGCACGGGGACTTCTGGGAGAACTCGGCATATTTCCTCACGCATCTCAACGAGACGAAGGGGATGGCGCTGCTGGTGGGAGCGTTGGCGCTGACGGTCCTCGTTGCCGGGAAGTTATGGCTGAAGAACCGTCCGGTGGCGTTCTTCGTGGTGGTCGGCGGAATCGTGGCGGCGCGACTCTTCGACCTCCAGGCGCGCGGCGTGTCGCTCCTCGGACCAGTCCCGCAGGGGTTGCCGTCGCTCGGTCTCCCGCACGTGAGCCGTCAGGATCTGAATCAGCTGCTGCCGGTCGCCGGCGCCTGTTTCGTGCTCGCGGCGGTCGAGACGTCCGCTATCGGCCGCATGTTCGGCCAGAAGCATGGCAACCGTTTCAACGCCAATCAGGAGCTGCTGGCAATTGGCGCGGCGAATCTCCTCTCCGGGGTTGGCCGCGCCTTCCCGGTGAGTGGCGGGATGTCCCAGTCGCTCGTCAACGAGAGCGCCGGGGCGCGCACGCCGCTGTCAGGACTCATCGCGGCCCTCTTCACACTGGTTGTCGTGCTCTTCGCGTCGGGACTTCTCCGGAACCTTCCGCAACCGGTGTTGGCCGCGATCGTGCTCGCGGCGGTCATGAGCCTTGTCGACATTGCGGCATTTCGCCACATCTGGCATTTCAGCCACACCGAGTTCGTCGTGGCGATCGTCGCCTTCCTGGGCGTTCTCGGATCCGGTCCCGAGAACGGTGTGCTGCTTGGCGCCGCGATCTCGATTGTGCTGTTGCTCCGGCAGGCCGCGCGTCCACGGGTGACCGAGATCACGCGTGTGCCTGGGACGACCTACTTCGCGGATCGCTCACGTCATCCGGACGACGAACGGACGCCCGGCGTCGTGGTCGTGCGATGTGAATCGGCGTTGCTGTACTTCAACGTGGAGTACGTGCGCGACCGCTTCTTCGAGATCCTGAGCGCACGCACGGATCCCGTGCGGCTCGTGGTCTTCTTTCTCGGCGCGGTGCCGAAAGTCGATCTTGCCGGTGCCGAACTGATCGCCGATCTGCGCAGGACGGTCAGTGCACGCGGCATCGGCTTTCGACTCGCCGATGCGCACGGCGGCGTGCGCGACGCGCTCAACCGGATAGGGTTCGACGAGGCGTACGGTCCGCTCGAGAGCGGGCAGACCGTCGACATCGTGATCGCCGCGTGGCAGGCTTCGACGCTCGCGGTTCGATGAAGTGTGACGCTCGTCACCATTCTTCGCGTCGTCGGCGGGGCCTACGAAACCTGGCCAGAGGTAGAAAAGCATCACCGCAGCGTGTGGAGGAGAGCCTTCGCAGCGGTAATGCGCCGTCATCTTAGAAGCGGAAGCCAAACGTCGTGGCCAGGAACTGGCCGTTGGCCTTTCGCGTTGTCGTCGTCGAGCCGGCCGCCGTGCCTTGCGGTCCTATGTCCGGACCCCAGATGTAGTGATAGCGAAGCTCCCCGTAGATCGGGCCGAAGTGAATGCCGCCCCCGACATCCATGCCGAAGTCCGTGGAGCTGCGGTCGCCAACGATGTTCTCGACCGGGACGAATCCTCCCGGGACGCAGACGTACCACCACGGATCGCAGAAGCCGGGCACGAATCCGACGGCCGGCGTCGTGACCTTGATCGGACGATAGTACACACCGCCGCCCACGACACCGTATGGCCGGATCTTGCCATTCGGCGCCTGCACGACGAGGTTTGCGGTTCCGTACTGCATGTTCATGTCGCCGAAGAAATCCGTCGGGACCGCACCTCCTCCCGGCGTGCCCTCCACAGGGAAGGAGATGCGCTTCTGGCCCAGCCCGTTGAAACTGTAGAGCCCTTCAATCCCAATCACCGGCGTCACGTTGACTTGAACACCGAAATTGAAGTTATAGCCGTCCCCCAAGTGGTCCCGTACTTCGGAGTTCGGCATGGTGAAGCCGCCGCCGGCCGATACGTTGACCCGCTTCATATCCTGAGCGATGGCGGCAGCGGGCGAGGCCGCGAGCAGAGTCGTAACACAAATAACGAGCAACCTGTTTTCCATGGCATGCCCCTTTCTCTCACGATGTTGAGCACCAGCCGTGCCAGGCACGACATTTGGCGGTTCGAGGGAGTTGTCTGTTGGTCGGACGGAGGATCGGCGACAGACGTTCCGGATGCGGTGATTGACTGCGATTGGCCGTGGCGCAGCCGGAGGCTCTCCGAAATATCGTGGGCAACAATGCCACCAAAATTTCGGAGTGCCCGTCGAGTGCCATATCAGTCAACAAGTTGAAGCCGATACGAATGCGATCGGCGGTATCTGGCACCTCGCGTGCTGAGAGCCGATCGAATGACGTCTTCCGCGCTGTACCTCACCGTGCCGAATGCCCGACCGGCGCGCAGGGGCAGGACAGCGCGAACGAGTTCTACGACTCGCATTTTTGACCTAACGAATTACATCCAGCAGGGGATCGGCATTTCACGAGATCCTCGAGATCGTCGGAGCAGAGGGGAGATACGCACATGCGACGAACGCAGACGAGCTGCTGTCCGGGGTCCGTCTGGCTGTTGGCGACGGCATTCGTGCTGACTGGGTTGTCGTCCGCGCGCGCGCAGGAGAGCCCTGCGGGAAGCGCGGATCAGACGCCCGCAACACAGGAACAGACGCCGCCCCCACGCCAGAGTGTCACCGTGGTCGCGACCAGTGAAAAGAAGAAGCCGTCGTTCGAGATCTACGGTTTTGCAATGCTCGACATCGGACACGATTTCAAGCAGATCGATCCGAACTGGTTCGACACGATGCGGGTCAGCAAACTGCCGGCTTTTGAGAATCAATTCGGGCAGGACAACAACACGTTCGCCGGAGTCCGACAGAGCCGTCTCGGCGTTCGCTCGTCAACGCCGACCGCGCTGGGTGATCTGAAGACCATTTTCGAGTTCGAGCTGTTCGGCACTGGCGTCGACCAGGGACAGACGACGTTTCGTCTCCGGCACGCGTACGGCGAGCTTGGCCAGTTCGGTGCCGGCCAGTACTTCAGTCCGTTCATGGATCCGGATGCGTTCCCGAACTCGCTGGAGTACTGGGGACCCACCGGACTCGTGTGGTTCCGCAACGTGCAGCTGCGCTGGACGCCGGTTCAGGGTGACGGCAATCTGACGCTGGCGCTCGAGCGCCCCGGCGCGAGCGGCGATCAGGGCATCTACGCCAACCGCATTGAGCTGCAGAACATCACGCCACGATTTCCGCTGCCGGACTTCTCGGGCGCCTACAAGTACTCGCAGAAGTGGGGCTACGTGCGCGCCGCCGGACTGCTGCGCCTGATCAAGTGGGACGACAACCTCGACGACGCATTCGATCTCTCAGGCGATGCCACGGGCTGGGGCATCAATCTCAGTTCCAATCTCAAGCCCACCGAGAACGATGTCGTGCGCCTCCAGTTGGTGTTCGGTCAGGGCATTCAAAACTACATGAACGATTCTCCCATCGACATCGGCATCGCGAACAATCTGTCGAATCCCGTCACACCGGTCGTTGGCAAGGCTATCGGCATCGTCGGCATCAGCATCTTCGTCGATCACAAGTGGAACGACGAGTACACCAGCGCGATCGGCTACTCGCGTCAAGACAACGACAATACCGATGCGCAGGCGCCGGGCGCGTTCAAGAGCGGTCAATACGCGCTTGGCAACCTGCTCTATACCCCGATTCCGAACGTCATGATGGGCGGCGAGCTCCAGTGGGGCAGGCGGGAGAATTTCTCGGACGGTTTCCACAGTGACGGCTTCAAGGTGCAGTTCTCGTTCAAGTACAACTTCTCGGTGAAGCTCGGAGGCTAGACCATGATTTCAACCACTCGGAACGCCTCTATGAGGGCATGGCTGCTCGGTGTGGCTGCGCTTGCGGTAGCGATGCCGTCACTGCGCGCCCAGGCACCCGATGTCCAGAAAACGATCGATGCCGCTTACGCCAGGTTCAAGACCCTCAGCGAAGGGAAGAACGCGGATTACATTCCCGCGCTCGCGAAGGTCGATCCGAATCTGTTCGGGATCGCCCTGGTCACGACCGATGGGAAGGTCTATACGGCCGGCGACGTGACGACCGAGGTCTCGATTCAGTCGATCTCCAAGGTCTTCACGATGGCACAGGTGATCCAGGAGCAGGGGCTCGAATCGATCGAGAAGCGGATCGGCGTGGATGCGACCGGTGCGCGATTCAACTCGATCATCGCGGTCGAAGCGGTCAAGACCGTCGCCGGCACCGGAGCACCGGAAATGAATCCGCTGGTCAATCCGGGCGCGATTTCGGCGACCAGCATGGTGACAGGAGCCAGCGCCGACGAAGTCTGGAAGAAGATCATCGGTTTCCACAACGATGCCGCCGGCCGCGAGTTGAGCGTGCTCCAGGACGTTTACAAGTCCGAGTCGGACAGCAATCAGCGCAATCAGGCGATCGGCGCGCTGATGCTCGCCTACGGCTACATCAAGGAGAACTGGCAGCAGGCCGTTGATCTCTATACGCGTCAGTGCTCGATTGGCGTGAACGCGAAGGACCTGGGAACGATGGCCGCGACGCTCGCCGCGGCGGGCAGGAATCCCGTCACCGGCAAGCAGGTGCTGGACTCGTCGAAGGTTCCGGGCGTTCTTGCCGTGATGGCGACCGCCGGTCTCTATGACGACTCCGGCAAGTGGCTCTACCACACCGGGCTTCCCGCGAAGAGCGGCGTCGGCGGCGGCATCATCGCCGTGTCTCCCGGTAAATTCGGCATCGCCGTCGTTTCGCCGCCACTCGACGATGCGGGCAACAGCGTGCGTGCGCAGCGGGCGATCACCGAGATTTCGAACGCGCTGGGCGGCAATCCGTACGCGGTCAAGAAGAGCGGCAGCTGACGAGAGCAGTTCGTGCGTGCCGCAATTCCCTGACATTACCCTGCCTCCGAGATCGTGAGGGGACCTCCGGCCTGCCGGAGGCGGGGCACCGGGTCGAAACTGTTAGACGTCATTAAAAGCTTGGAACTGAACTACTTCTCGTAGTGACGTCCACCCGACGGAGAGAGGCACGCGACGTGCTTCCCGCTTCGCGACTACTCGCAGAACACCAACCGGCGACCTCGCCAGCGGGATGTCGGTGTCAGGTTCGGGCGGTCAGATCTTCCAGTAGCTCGGATGAAAACGTTCGAGTGGGCCGGTTGCGCATTGACCGGCCGGCCGATCGCCCTTTGGGGTAGGCGGCGCCTCTGCAGAGGCCCCTACCTGGGTATTGTCCACGCGCGCACGGCTGCGCCGCGGATTCGTTGATTGGAGGTCGCCGTGGGACCACGCTTCGGGCTTGCCGCGCTTTGCGTCCTGGCTGCCGCGATTGGTGTTCGCGCCGGAGGCGCGGTCTCGCCGGCCCCTGTATCGCCATCTCCGCGGCAGGCATCCAGCACTCAGTCAACGCCTCCACCGTCGGCGCAGGCACCGGCGGCGCCACAGGCCCCCACGACACCACAGGCCCCGACGACAGCACAGGCTCCCACGACACCACCGGCTTTGCCTGCCGGCTATGTCGGAAGCGACACCTGCGTGGCGTGTCACACGACTGAAGAAGAGTCGCTCAAGGGCACACCTCACGGTCAGGCGCACAATCCCCGGTCCCCGGCAGCGGCCCACGGCTGCGAGAGCTGCCACGGTCCCGGGCAGGCGCACGTGGACGACGAGCAGAAGGGTCACATCCAGAAGTTCACCCAGATGACGCCGGGCGCGATCAACGGGACGTGCCTCACCTGTCACAACCGGTCGGAGCACGCCGGGTGGGAAGGCAGCGCGCACGAACGGCGCAACCTGTCGTGTACCACCTGTCACAGCGTTCACAACCCGAAGTCATTTGCGCATCAGCTCGTAAAGACCACCGAGACCGAGTTGTGCGTGACCTGTCATCGGGTGCAGGTCGCCAAGACCGAACGCGCCGTCGCCCACATGCCGGTGCGGGAAGGGAAGATGGCGTGCACGTCGTGTCATAACCCCCACGGGTCGATCAGCAACGTCAAGGCGCTCAAAGTCGGGAGTTCCGTCGGCGAGCTCTGCACCAGCTGCCATACCGAGATGCGGGGACCGATGTTGTGGGAGCACGCTCCGGTTCGCGAGAACTGCGCCACCTGCCACGATCCGCACGGGTCTTCGAACGACCGGATGCTGGTCGTTCGAATGCCGTTTCTCTGTCAGCGATGTCACGTTGCGACCAAGCATCCGGCATCGCTTTACGACACCGACGAAATCACCGTGAAAAAGAGCAACCGGATGTTCGGCCGCTCATGCGTGAACTGCCATTCGAACATTCACGGCTCGAACCACCCCTCGGGGCAGTTCTTCATGCGGTAGCTCGGAGGCCGATATGCGTCGCATCGCGCTGGTGCAGCTGGTCTGGTGCTGTCTGATCGCCGTGCCCATAGTCGCGCGCGCCCAGCAGACGCCCGAGCCCACGGCTTCGACGTCGCAGGAGGCGAAACCGGCCGCACCGGCGCCGCCGACAGAGAACGGGCAGGCCACGCCCGATGCCGGCGCCGAATCGTCGCGCAGCCTGTTCGAGCCCACCTGGCACGAATTCACGTTCGGCGGACGATTGAACAGTGTGGACGGAGATCCCGCGCGCTTCCAGCGCTACGCCGACGAGAGGGACGGCGTGCTGTTCACCGACGCGCGATTCGCCCGTGAAGATCCGAATGGACTCTGGCAGTTCCGGGCGTCGGCCGACAACGTCGGCTGGCGCGATCAAAAGTATTTCGCCGACTACGAGCGCGCCGGAAAGCTCTTCGTCTCCGGCCTGTGGAATCAGATCCCGCAGTTCTACAGCGTGGACACCAAGACGCCATACAACAGGACCGGTGACGCGCTGGTTCTTCCTGATGCCGTGCAGCAGGCGATCCAGAGCAAACAAGCGACGCTGAACGCATACGTGCCGATTGCGCCGCAGTTCGACCTCACGGAGCGACGCGACATCGGACAGGTGAATTTCCTGGCGACCCCCACCAAGGAGATCGACGTCAAGGCGTCGTTCACGACCCAGCGGCACCGGGGAGAATTGCCCTGGGGCGCCAGCTTCGGATTCAGCAACGATGTCGAGGTGCCCTTGCCGTACGACTCGCG
The DNA here is from genome assembly GCA_963755695.1 of uncultured Acidobacteriota bacterium. Classification (GTDB taxonomy): domain Bacteria; phylum Acidobacteriota; class Vicinamibacteria; order Vicinamibacterales; family 2-12-FULL-66-21; genus QHWT01. Next base: position 133,465 of record CAVWLB010000010.1, read on the forward strand.
AACCAACGACTTCAACCTCGGCGCCGAGTGGACCAACGGCCGGAACATGCTGCGCGTCGGCTATACAGGTTCGTGGTTCGACAACCTCGACGACACGCTGATCTGGGACAGCCCACTGCAACTGACTGATACGACCAGCGCTCCCGGCCGCGGGCGTACGGCGCTCTGGCCTTCGAACTCGGCGCAGACGATCAGCGCGGCCGGCTACACCAAGCTGGCGAAGCGCACGCAACTGACCGGGTTCATCTCTTTTGGTTTTTGGAGCAACGACGAGCCGCTGCTTCCGTTCACCATCAATGCGGCACTGCCAGAGCTCGCCCTGCCCAGGACTACCGCACAGGCCGACGCGCACGTGTTTTCGACCAACCTGAACTTCGTCTCGCGGCCGCTGGACAACTGGAGCTTCGCCGCGCGGGTGCGCCGCTACGACTACAACAACCAAACCCCGCACGCCGATATCCTCGACTACGTCGCCTACGACACCTCGCTCAGCCAGTCGACAACCGCGGGTCCGGAACTCTACGCTCACAGTCGAACGACATTCGATGCCGACGCAACGTGGACCGGGCTCCGGCAACTGGCCTTGACCGCCGGCTATACCCACAACGGCAACGGCTACGACTTCCGCGTCTTCCAAGGGACATCGGAAAACGTGCTGCGCCTCACGGCCGACGCGGTGGGGAACCAGTGGGTCTCATTCCGGGCCCAGTATCAAGTCGCGGATCGCACCGGCTCGGACCTGAACGAAGGTCTGCTGGTTCAGATCGGCGAGCAGCCGGGCATGCGCCACTACGACCAGGCCAACCGCAACCGGAACCAATTCACCGGGCAGGTGGATGTGACGCCCAGTGAGGTGTGGACGTTCAGCGCTTCGGCTGGCCTCGGCAAAGACAACTATGACGACAGCGAGTTTGGCCTGCAGGACCAGTCGTTTCGCAATCTTGCATTCGGGGCCGACTACCGTCAGGCGAACGGCTTCGGCGGAGGCATTGGCTATAACTACGAGCGCTATTCCGGGCTTCAGCGTTCGAGGTCGGCGAGCCCGGGGGCGGAGTTCACCGACCCCTCACGCGACTGGACCGCCGACTCGAAGGAGCGCGTGAACTACTTTTCAATCTACATAGCGCCGCCCAGAATCGGAAGTCGAACCGAAGCGCGGCTGTCCTACGACTACGGCTACGCGAAAGGCAGCTACGATCAGGCGATCGTCCCGGGCGGGCCGCTGGTGCCGCCCAACCAACTCCCCGACGTCTACAACAAGCTGCAGCAGCTGCATATCGACGTCCGGCACCGGTTGTCGAACCGGTTGGCCGCAACCTTCTCGTATCTCTACGAACCGTTCCGGATTTACGACTTCGCCTTCGACCCGAGCGTTGTCAACGGTATCGTTCAACCCAGTTCGCTGGTGATGGGGTATGTGTATCGTCCGTACACCGCACACTCTGCGGTGTTCGGCGTGAAGTATTTCTGGTAGACCGAAGCAGCATCCACCTTCGATTCCGTCAGTTCCGGATTCGGGTGTATCGTGAGGCCGCCAGGCACATCCCGTGCTTTATTGGCTGGCCCAATCGTGCCTGTTCGCGCCGAGTGGACGTTGGCGGGCCATTCATTTCTTGGAGGTTCCATGCAGACGAGGTCGACCGCGAGAAGGATGCTTCCGATAGTGCTGACGCTGGTGATGGGAGCCGCGGCACCAATCGCAGCGGCCACACAAGATGATGCGCAGGTCAAGAAAGGAGAGGAAGTCTACACCGCGCAGAAATGTTCGGTGTGTCATGCCGTCGCCGGAAAGGGCAACAAGCAGAATCCGCTGGACGGGGTCGGCGGGAAGTTGTCGGCTGACGACATCAAACAGTGGATCACGCACCCGAGCGAGGCCGCCGCTAAGGCCAAATCCACCAAGAAGCCGCCGATGCCCAACAAGTACGACAAGCTGCCAGCTGCAGACGTCGACGCGCTCGTCGCCTACCTGCAGAGCCTGAAATAAACGAGTTGCCAGTGACGAGCCGCGAGGCGCTAGTCCGCCATCCGCTCGCGATCGCCGGCGCGGTGATCGCCACGGTTTCGGCCGTGGCGTTCGTCGCCCTGGTGATCGCATCGCTTGCGGGACTCTTCGAGAACCCGTACGCGGGGATGGTCGTTTTCGTACTGATCCCTGCCGCGTTCGTGCTGGGACTGCTGCTCATCCCGGCAGGAATGCGGCTGCAGCAGCAAAAGCTCAAGCGCGATCCGAGTGCTGGCGACTGGCCCGTCCTGGACTTCAGTCGCCCCGAGACTCGCCGCCGGGCGCTCCTCTTTACGGCCCTCAGCGCCGTCAACCTGGTGATCTTGTTGGTGGCCGGCTACGGCAGCCTGCACTGGATGGAGTCGCCAACCTTCTGCGGGCAGGTGTGCCACACTCCGATGCAGCCCCAATTTACCGCGTGGCACGCCGCATCGCACGCCGGGGTCCCATGCGCGACGTGCCACATCGGAGAAGGGGCGAGAGGGTTCGTGACACGCCAAGCTTGCCGGCGTGCGTCAACTCGCTCACGTCATCACCAGCAGTTATCCCACGCCGGTTCCCCCGGGTATCGAGCTGGCTCCTGGCACGGTGTCGAATGCATGTTCCGGCTGCCACAAACCGCAGCGCGCTACCGCCGATCGGATCCGCGTGATTCGGGAATATGCCGACGACGAAGCCAATTCCGAGACGTTGACCGTACTCCAGATGCACATGGGCGACGCGGCATCATCGCTGCGTTCGATCCACTGGCACGCCGATCCCTCCGTTCGCATCGAATACGTGTCCACGGACCGGGAGCGCCAGACGATCCCTTACGTCAAAGTCACCGACGCCAAAGGCCAGGTGAAGGAGTACGTCGCCCCGGATGCCACCGAGCAGGTCATTGCGGGAGGCCATCGCCGGCTGATGGAGTGCAGCGATTGTCACAACGCCGCCGGCCATCCGATTTCGCCGACCGCCGAGAGAGCCGTCGATCGCGCTATCGCCGCCGGCGAGATAAGCCGTCAGCTCCCGTTCGTTCGGCGCGAAGGGGTCCGGCTTCTCAAGGCATCGTACCCGAGCGAAGACGAAGGCGTGCAAGGCATCGACCGGGAGTTACGGAATTTCTACCGCTCGCAAAAAGCTTCGGTCGATGAGCAGGCGCTGTCCCGGGCCGTCGCGAGTCTTCAGGACGTCTATCGTCGCAACGTGTTTCCCCCGATGAAGGTGACGTGGGGCGTCTATCCTGACAACAAAGGTCACATGACCTCGAGCGGCTGCTTCCGGTGCCACGACGACACGCATGCCGCCAAGGATGGAACGAAAATCAGCGCAGACTGCGAGTACCTGCCACAAACAGATCGAGAGGCCGGCAGGCGCAGCGGCTGGTGGGTAAGCGGTAAGGGGTCAGCAGTAAGCGGTTCGCAGGAAGCGGTCAGCAGTGACCTGCAAACGGCCAACCGCTAACCCTCTCACCCTCCCGCGTAGCGCACCGACAGAACCGTGATGTCGTCGGACTGCTTCGCCCCTGCAGCGTGACGGCGCACGGCGTCGAGGACGCCCAGCGTGGTCTCGTGGGCGGTCTGTCCGGACGCCGTCTGAAGCTGCGCCAGCAGGCGCTCCTCTCCGAACAGTTCCTGATCCGGATCGAAAGCCTCGCTGACACCGTCTGTGAACAGGACCAGGGTCTCGCCGGGTTGGAGCTCGATCGTTTCACTGCTGTAGTCGCCGTCCGGCATCAAGCCGAGCACGCGTCCAGACGACGTGAACGCCAGTCCAGGCGCCTGACCGGGAATAATTCGAGCCGCCCCGTGATGTCCGGCGCTGGCGCACGTGACCGAGCGCGCCCCCAGGTCGAACATCATGCATTGGAGCGTCACGAACATTCCGCGCGGGTTCTGCGCAAAGAGCTCGTCGTTCAACTGGTGAAGTATCTCCTCCGGCGCCTTCCCCTCGCGCGCCATGCTGCGCAACAGCGTCATGGCCACCGCCATGAAGAGCGCGGCAGGGATGCCCTTACCCGACACGTCACCGACGGCGATGAGCACGCGATCGGAACCGAGCCGCAGCACTTCGAACAGATCGCCGCCGACCTGGCGTGCCGGTTCCAGCACCGCATGCACCTCCAGTCCGGTACCCTGGACCTGCGCGGAGACACTTGCTGGCAGGAGCCCCATCTGAATCTCGCGCGCAATGCGAAGGTCGCGCTCCGCCGCCTCCCTCACCGCATCCGCATACGATTTCGCCTTCAACAGTGAACGGACGCGGGCCTTGACCTCGAGCACCTCGAACGGCTTGGTGAGGTAATCGTTGCCGCCAACCTCGAATCCGCGGGCCTTGTGCTTTACGTCCTCGAGCGAACTGAGAAACATGATCGGCAGCTCGCGGGTCGCTTCTGCGGCGCGCAGTCTGCGGCAGATCTCGTAGCCGTCGATGTCAGGCATGACGATGTCGAGCAGAATCAGGTCGGGCGGGTTTCGCAGCACTGCGTCCATCGCCTGCTGTCCGCCGAGGGCGATCGACAGCTTGTATTCGCCGCTGAGGGCCTGGACCAGGACGTCGACGTTCGCCTTCACGTCGTCGACAATGAGGATCCGGCAGTCGGATAGTTCTTTCAACGAGCCTCCTCCTGGTTCGCGGTCACGCGTCCCCGTTCCGCACACGCGCAAGGAGACCGGAAGCAATCGTCCGCGCCTCGTCGTACTCGTATCCCTCTACCGAGTGCCGAAGTCGGCCGAGATCCTCCGACGCCCACGGCGGAAGACCTGCCGTGCTGAGATCGGCCATCGCGCCGCTGGCGGACGACAGATCGTAGTCGTCAAGGGCAACGGTCAGGCGCTCGAGCGCAGCGCCGGCCACCGCCCGATCAAATGGTCGGCCCGAACTTTCCGCACTGTGATCCGGCCGAGAGCGCAAAGTGGAGATCGATTTGGAAACCACGACCGCGCGATGTTCGACTACCGCCAGCAGCACGGCGAGATCCCTGCGGCCTTCGCGGCCCGCTTGCTCGAGCGCCTTGGCGGCGGCGCGCAGCGCGTCGGCGCCGAGGTTCCCGGCCGATCCGGCAATCGCGTGGGCATGACTTGCGGCAGCAGCGCTGTCACCGGCGACAACCGCAGCGCGCAATGCCTCGAGCAGCTGTCCCTGGCCGTCTTCAAATCGCAGCAACATCCGGTCGAGCGTCGCGCGATCGATTCCTAGACGCTCCAGCGTACCGGCGACATCGATGCCGTCGAGTGCGGGTCCGACCGCCGTTGCACCGGAACTCGCGAGCGAGGGTGATGACCGAGGCGGTTCGGAAGAATCGATTGGCACATCGCTCGTGGCAGCGGGAGAGGCAGCCTTCCCCGGCAGCCACCGTCGAAGGGTCGCGAGGAGCGCCTTCCGGTCGATGGGCTTGGTCACGTGGTCGTTCATGCCGGCCGCGAGACACGCGTCGAGGTCGGCCTTCATCGCGTTTGCCGTCATCGCAATGATGGGTACGGCCGTGAAGCGCCTGTCGGCGCGCAGCACCCGTGTGGCCCCGAGCCCGTCGAGCTCCGGCATCTGCATGTCCATCAAGATGGCGGCGTATCTGGTGGGATTGGCCTGAGCCATCGCCACCGCCTCGCGGCCATTGCGCGCGACGTCGAGCTGGATTCCCAGTCGAGAGAGCAGCTCGGTCGCCACAATCTGGTTGGCTTCGTTGTCCTCGGCCAGAAGCGCCTGGACGCCGTCGAATTCGCGCTCGAGCGGCACATCGAGTCCACGTCGAGCAGAGTGGACCTTGACGCCCTGCGACTCGACGACCGCATCGAAAAGCGAGGAGCTCGTGATCGGTTTGCGCAGGAACACGTTGACCCCGAGCGCGGCACAACGGGCTTCCTCTTCCTTTCCCGCATAGGCGCTGATCATGATGATCGGCAGCGCGCGGGTCTCGTCGCGGCTGCGGATGCGCTCGGCGGCATCGAGGCCGTTCATGCCCGGTAGCATCCAGTCCAAAACGACGAGACCGAATGGGTCAGGACTGCCGGCGCGGTTGTGGTGCTCGAGCAGCGCAATCGCTTCCTCCGCGCTGGCTGCGGAGACCGGTGGCATCGACCAGCTTCGGAAAAGGATTTCGAGCAGTTCCCGCGTGGTCACCGAGTCATCCACGATCAGCACAGGATGTTCGGCGAGCGTGGAAGGCACGCCACGGACGACCGCCTCCTGTTGCGCCTCGGTCCCGAAGCGGGCGGTGAAGAAAAAGGCGGTGCCGACGCCGGGAGCGCTCTCGAACGTCAAATCGCCCTCCATCAGTTGCGCCAATCGCCGGCTGATGGCGAGTCCCAACCCGGTGCCGCCGTATTGCCGTGACGTCGAACTGTCGGCTTGTGTGAACGCCTGGAACAGCTTGCCTTGCTGCTCCTTCGGGATGCCAATGCCGGTATCCCTCACCGTGACTTGGAGATTGACATGATCGGGCGACCCGTCGGAGGCGTCCATCGGCTCGACTCTGAGCACGACTTCGCCTTCGTGGGTGAATTTGAATGCGTTCCCGACGAGGTTGGTGAGCACCTGGCGGAAACGAAGGGCATCGCCAACCAGCCGGTCGGGAACCGCGGGCACCGCGTACGAGACGAGTTCGACGTGCTTCTGGATCACCGTGGCCCGGAACGTCTCGGTGACCTCCTCCAGCACCTCACGGAGACTGAACGGCGCCTCTTCGAGCTGCAGCTTGTCCGCTTCGATCTTCGAGAAGTCCAGAATGTCGTTGAGAATCCCCAGGAGGTTGCGCGCCGAGGAGTGAGCCACGCTGACGTATTGATGCGACTTGGGCGGAAGATCCGTTTCGAGAGCCAGCCCGCTCATGTTGATGATCGCGTTCATCGGAGTACGAATCTCGTGACTCATCATCGCGAGAAACGATCCCTTGGCCCGATTCGCCCCGACCGCCTGCTCCCGGGCCGCGACCAGGTCTCGATTCGACGCCTGCTGCGCCGCGACCGCATCGTCTATCGCACGGCCGAGGTCACGTAGTTCCCCACGCTCGCCAGTAAAACCGGTGCGCGCGGTGAGATCGCCGGTCGACACTTTCCGTGCAGTTGCGAGGATCGGGCGAACCTCGCGCAGGAACAGCGCCTCGGCGACGATCCAGGCCATCAAGAAACAGAGGAGGGTCCCCGCCGCCAGGAGGATGATGTTGCGCCAGAGCGCCTGGTTCATCGCTGTCCGGTAGGGCGCCATGGGTATTCCCAGCGTGACGCGACTGCCGGTCGGCTGCCCGCGAAAGATCAGCGGCTCCGCAACGTACAAGCGCTCGACGCCGTCGAGACCCGCCACATCTCTTGCGCTCGTGACGTCGCCGCTCAGTTCGCTGGCATAGGCACCGGCAAACTTTCCCACGTATTTCTGGGTATCCACCGATCGGGTACTGAACGATGCCCTTGTCGTCCAGGACCGTCATGATGGTGCTCGCGGGCAGATCGGAGCGTTCGATGAACCCGACGACCCAATTGAGATCGAGGCTCGCCCAGACCACGGACGTCACGCTGCCGACATCGTTGATGACCGGTTGGGCGAGGTTGAGACCGGGTTCGCCGGTTGCCGGTTCGGGAAGAAAGGCACCGGTCGCGAAGTCGAGCGTGTGGCGCGCCCGATCGAACGCGAGCAAGCCACGTGCGGTTGCCTTGTGATCGAGCGGAACTGCGCTGGCCCGCACATCGCCAGTCGTGCCATCGGAAATCAAGAGGTTGTTGTACAAGCGATCGTCGCGCATCGCTTCGACCAGCTTGCGGGTCGCGGCAGGCGAGAAAAAGATGACGTCCGGATCCGCCGCCAGGATGCCAAGCCGGTGCGCCCCGCGGGCGACGCGCTCCTCCAGTTCCCGCTGCATCAAGCGCACGGCCTGCTTTGATGCCTGGCCGATCGCGGTGATCGCGCGCTCGCGGGCCAACCACTCGTCGTATCCGAGGATTACCAGTGCGGGCACCAGCGCCATGAGGACAAGCGCGGACAGGCGTGCCCTCACCGTCGGCAGGAGAGAGGCGACCTGGTCGACGAGGCGCGTAGCCCAGCGCCTTATTGCAGTTGCTCCATCCCGGTCGCTCATGCTCATCGTCTGTGGTCCGAAGAGTTATTGCCTGGATTCTGACCGCCCGCGAAATTACGGTCAACCCACCTAGGGTCCATGTCAGCAGGGATCCTTGAACGCACTGTGACTCCGGATTGGTAGCACACCGAGAGCAGCTACCGAGCCTCGCAGTTCTGACAGGTGGAAGCGTCCGGCGCGGGCAACTTCTCGGTGGGGCGGTGCGGTTCCGACATCCGCGGTTAGAACAGGATCTTGATCAACCGGAAGACAAGATCTTCGAGAGAGGTACCGTCAGGCCCACCGGCACCAGCGGCGCCGCGGTCGTCAGCGCGAGACGGGTGATGTCTTGCACACCGAAGGGCACGAAACGCATCTCGCGCACGACAGCAAAGCTGTTTGCCAGATCCGCGAGCGACTGAATGTCGGCGCTGCCCAGCAGTTCTTCGCCGTCGGCGCGCTTGCCGAGGATCCATTTTTCTTCAAAGCCGTCGACGTAGCGGCCGGCGAGCAGACCGTACGCGCCAAGTCCTTGCCGTTTGGCCTGCATGAGCTTTGGCGTAAACATCATTAGCGGACCCAGGACGAACAGCACCGCGAAGCCGATCAGCGTGACGGCCTCCAATCTGAAGGACAGCAGCTTCGCGCCTTCGTAGAGCACGCGATTGGCCATCATTCCCGCCAGGAGCGAACCCTGAGCAAAGAGGACTGGGCTGAATGCGTAGACGCTCGTCCCGAGAAAAGCCAGTCCACCCGCTCGGTCCGGGTGCGTAGGGATCAGATGCAGGTTCAGTCGAGACACACGCCAGAGAAACCCGAACCAGATCAGGAAGCGCATATACCAGCGGATGAGGATGAATTGAAAAATCGGAATGCTGACGAACGCGAGCCAGTAGCCGGCAATCGTCAACTGCCAGCGGCCACCGGCGACCATCGCGTACCAGGTTTCCGTGCTCAACGCCGTCTGACTGCGCCAGACCGCGTGCCCAACGGTCCAGACGAGGACCAACAGCGCGATTTCCAGCGGAACGGAGTTGCGCAGGCGCAGTCCCCACTGAATGGCTGCCTGAAATTTCGGCATGTCTTCGACGGATACGATCCGGCGATCGACGAACCTTTGCACCAAATGGCGGTGGCGTACGTGGACGAGCAGTTCCGCCAGAATCAGGGCCGGGAGCGCAACCAGGAAGCGGGCGTGGGTCTCAAAATCGAGAAGGAATGGCACCCTGATGCTGTGACCCACCGCGTGCCCGCCGAGCGCCGACAAGACCAAAAGCGGGACCCAGGTAATCAGCACGAACGTCAGGACGCGGCGGTGGAGGAGTTCCATCGCATCCCCGGTGAGGTGCGCCCGGCGAAAGAGCTGATAAAGCGGCCCGCCCAGGACCAGCGAAAAGTCCAACGGCTCGCCGGCTGCCGTCGGTTCGTCGAGAACCTTCGTCATGAATGATCCTCACCGAGGTCGTATGTGGCAGACGACTCTAGCACGCGCATCTTCCGCGTCACCCGTCAGATCTGACAGTGGTCCCAGTCGGCGCGCTGGTGTAGCGTTCGCGCGTCGGTGCCATGTCGAGATCAAGAATCGGACCGCTCGGGCCGGCCGTCCTGGCTCTCGCATGTCTGCTGATGCCGCGCCAGGTTGCCGGGCAGGGCGTCGAGATCTCACCTGTCATTGGTTACGGGTTCGGCAGCGATTTCGTCGAGACGCTGGTTGGGACCCCCATCGATCGCGACGGGTCCTCCACCTTTGGCGGATCGATGGACGTCCCGATTGGCAACCAGGGTTTGTTCCTCGAAATCCTCTACACCCACTCACAGGCGCTGTTTGACGCGACGGCCACCACTGGCGCGCCGCTTCGGCTGCGGGCGAGCGTCGATTACTGGCACGTCGGGGGCATCCAGGAACTCGACGTCGGCGCCGGCAGCATCGCTCGTCCTTTCCTCACCGGCACCGTCGGCCTGACGCGATTTGCAGGAGCCGGGGACTCCGAGGTCCGCTTCTCGGTTGCCGCCGGCGGCGGCGTCAAGCTGCTTGCCAACCGTCATTTTGGTGCGCGGCTCGAGGGTCGCGTGTTTGCGACCTTCGATGATGGGAGCCTGACGAGTGCGGTCTGCACGACAGGGCGATGCCTGGTGCGGCTCAACCTCTCTGTCGATTGGCAGGCGTCCCTGACCTCCGGGCTGGTCTTCGCGTTCTAGGCAACCTTCGAGCGCACGCCGCGTGTGGGCGTCCACCTGAATTTCTTGAAGCGCCGGCTGACCATTTGCGCCCCGCGTGAGCGATTTGCCAACCGCCAGCGCATCCGGGCCGGCCTTGGCTTCCGGCACACGGTGCGCTGGCGTTTCGAGGCGCTCTACATCTGGACCCGATCACGGATACGACCGGCGAACCCTTCAAAACATCCGACAACATCGTCAATTTCGGCGTGAAGCACGTCTTCTGACCCCCTGCCGATTCTGCATAGCGGGTGCGCTCCCGGGGGCACTACCGTGGCGCCTCGGACCGACTAACCCGACCGGAGGTACAGATGAAGCGTTTGACAGGCACCGTGCTCACACTGGCCGCAGTCGTGTCGCTGGCGGCGACCGCCACGGCGCAAACGAAGGTGATTCCCGGGGAGGAGAAAACCGCGACAGCGACCGTCGAATCCATCGAAGCCTCGACCAGAACGTTGACGCTGAAGGGACCGGAGGGGAACTACGTGACAATGACCGTTCCGGAAACGGTCAAGAAGTTCGATCAGATCAAGGTCGGTGACACGCTCACCGCGAAGTACTACGACAGCATCATCCTGCGTCTGAAGCCGGAAGGTGAAAAGGCGACCGACACTCTTGCTGGAGACGTGACCCCGACCGCCGGCTCGACGAAACCTGCCGGGACACTTGGGGCGCAGCGCACGATTACTGCCACGATTACCGCGATCGATCCGACGGTGCCGACGGTGACCTTTTCCGGGCCCAACAACTGGAAGTACACCTCTCGCGTCGAGGACAAGAAGGCGCTGGAGAAGGTGAAGGTCGGCGATCGGGTCGACATCACCTGGACCGAGGCGCTCTTGATCTCGTTCGACGAAACGAAGAAGTAGCTTCTCAGGCGGCCGACTGGATCGAGGCCGCACTTGCGCCCCGGAGCGTCTGCGAGGGCGATTCGCCGAACAGCGAGGAATACATCGCCGCGAACCGCCCGAGCTCGAAGAACCCGTGGTCGGTGGCGATGCGCGTGACCGTGGCCTGACCGGGGCGTGCCGAGGCCAGCGCCTGACGGACGGCCTCCATCCGGCGCCGCAAAAGATACCGCTTGGGGCTCGTGCCGCAGATGGCGTAGCACGCGTTGCGCAGGCTGCGCTCGCTCACGCCCGTCACGTCGCACAGCTGCGATAGGGATATCGCTTCCCCCACGTGGTCGCGGAGAAACTCCTCGAGCTTGCTGACGATCTGAAGACGTGTCGGCCGGAGTTGAGCTGGGGCGGTTGCCGTTGCTGTGTGTGCTGCCATAGTGTCCGCCTTCAAGGGCGCCCCTGCACGGTATGCCGCCCAGCCGCGGGCTGAGAACTGCCAAGAGTTGGAGGGACGCCCTCGTAAATCTGACAGGGGGAGGTGCCGGCCGTGAGACGTTTAGTGCTGCGGCGCCACGCGTTGCCGGATCGCGGGCTCGATCGACGGTGACACGAACCGGCGTCCGTCGAGCGCCGCGCGGATCGCCTGCTGCAGGTCGGCAGCCAGCCGCGTCTTGGTGACGTAGGCGAGCGCCCCCGCGTCCCAGGCCGCCCGCATGAAGTCCGGCTCCTCATGCGCGGTCAGACAGACGATCCGCGGCGGCTGGCCCTTCGCCACGATCCGCGCGGCCGCCTCGAGTCCGTTCACTCGAGGCATCGAAATGTCCAGCACGATCACGTCGGGCCGGAGATTTGCCGCCGCGGCGACCAGCTCGTCGCCATCCATGACCTCCCCCACGACCGAGAACTCGTCGGAGAGGAGCGACCGGATGCGGTCGAGCATCGCCCGGTGGTCATCGGCAAGCAGCACGCGAACGCGTCCCCCCAGATCTTCATGATCCACAGGATTCTTCGTCGGCACGACGTCCTCCGCAGGGTGGCGACGCGTCGTCGCGACGCGTCAGCGCGCCACCGTAGCGCCGGCGGTGCCGGTTGTCTACCTGCAAGATTGCCAGTGGGGACCTGTCTGTGAATGCAAGTGGTGCGTGCCGTGTCGCCCGTCGAGGATGGTCCACGCGCGGTCGAGCGCGCGTCGACTGAGCTCGATGCGATTCCATCATCCGATCCGGCTCTCGTCGGATTCGTCTTGGCGGTCGCCTGGGAGCTCGTCGATCGGATGACACGCAGGTGGGGGTTCAGACCGGGCTGACGCTGGAACGCGCTTCGTCTTCCGACTGCCACGCGCCGCTGACGGGTTGCGGCAAGGCGCCGCCCCCACCGCACGGTAGTGACCACCACGCGATTTCGTGGCGGACGGCGTCTAATGCCTGATTTTTCAATGGTTTTCGCGGCCCGGCTCTTGCGTCGGTCAAGGGAGGTCATGACCGGTCCAGCGTTGTTCTCCCCCAAAGTGGTCTTTGCCGTGATCGGGGTCGCCGCCTCGTTTCTGTCCGCCGCGTTCGCCGGACAGAACGTGAAGGAGCAGTTCACCGGCTTCGCGATCAACATGAACAGCGGGCCGAAGACCGGCGTCATCGATTTCACCATCTCGCGGTGGTCGACCGACGAAGAGCGCGCACAGCTGCTGGCGATCGTCAAGGAGAACCCGAAGGATCCCAACGACAAGCTGCTGAGCGCGCTGCAGAAGCTTCCCAAGGTCGGCTTCATCCGCACCGAAACCTCGCTCGGGTGGGATCTGCACTACGCCCATCAGAGTCCGCTCGACGAAGGCGGCCGACGGGTCGTGCTCGCCACGGACCGTCCGATTGGATTCTGGGAGGCGCGCAACAACACGCGCAGCATGGACTATCCATTCACCCTGATTGAAATACATCTCGACAAGAACGACACCGGCTCCGGGAAGATTCTGGCCGGCACCAAAATCTACGTCGACAAGAAGAACAACGTGGTGCTCGAGAACTACGGCCAGCAGCCGATCAGGTTCAACGAAATCAAGAAGATCAAGTAGGAGCGTCGAGCGCTCACCCGCACAGCCCCGAGGCCCAGAGGGAGTCTGGAATGGCGAACGAGACCAACCCGCCGTCGAAGAAGGGATTCTCGAAGCTCCTTTCTCCCATCGCGGACGTGCACGACGATGAAGTCACCAGCGTGCTGCTGATGACGCTCATCATGTTCATGACCCTGGCGGCCTATTACCTGTTGAAGACGGCGCGCGAGGTGTTCATCCTCACCCAGGGCGGGGCAGAGGTGAAGAGCTACTCGTCGGCGGGGCAGGCGCTGCTGCTGTTGTTCCTCGTGCCCGCATATGGCGCCTTCGCCTCCCGCGTCAACCGGACCCGGCTCGTCTCCGGCGTTACGCTGTTTTTCGCATCCAATCTCGTCTTGTTCATCCTGGCCAGCCGCATGGGTCTCGCCATCGGCATTCCCTATTTCTTGTGGCTTGGCATTTTCAATGTGATGGTGATCGCGCAGTTCTGGGCCCTTGCCAACGACATCTATACGCCGGATCAAGGCAAGCGGCTGTTCCCGCTGATTGGCGTCGGCAGCAGCCTGGGTGCGTGGGTTGGCGCCCTGCGGGCCGGGACCATCATGAACGCGTTCGGCCCGATGCGGCTGCTCATCGCGGCCGCCATCGTGCTCGTCGGGTGCGCCTGGCTCGCGACCGTGGTCAGCCGGCGACAGGCGGCGCATGGTCAGGCGCGGTCGAAGGCCGCCGACGCGCCGGTTGGCGGCGAGGGCGGGTTCGAGATGATTCGCAAGGATCGTTACCTGCTGCTCATCACGCTGCTGACCATCCTGCTGAATGTGGTGAACAGCTCCGGCGAGTACCTGTTCGGACGCTACGTGGTCGAGCAGTCACAGGCGCTGTATGGGACGGGGGCTGCAACCGCAGCCGCCCGCGAACAATTCGTCGGCGGCATCTACAGTCGTTTCTTTAGCACCGTCAACCTGGTCGGGTTCCTGTTGCAGCTCTTTGTCGTATCACGCGTCTTCAGGTTCCTGGGTGTTGGGAAGTCGCTGTTCGTGCATCCGGTCGTCGCGCTCGCCGGCTACCTGATGATGCTCCGGACGCCGTCAATGGGCCTGATGCAGGGGCTGAAGGTCGCAGACAACAGTCTCGACTACTCGCTGGGGAATACCACGAAGCAGGCGCTGTGGCTCCCGACCAGCCGCGCCGCCAAGTACAAGGCGAAGCAGGCGGTGGATTCCTTCTTCATGCGCATGGGTGATGTGACGCAAGCGGGCCTCGTGTTCGCCGGCGAGCGGCTCGCCCTGGGTGTACCGGGCTTCGCCGCGGTGAACGTCGTGCTCGTCGGATTGTGGCTGACGGCAGCGGGACTCCTCAACGTCGCCTTGGCCCGCAAGGAGCAGGCGACCGGACAACAGCCGGCCGAGACGCCTGCCTGACACCGGAGGTCGAGCGATGCCGAAACCGCGCGTCATCATTGCCGACGATCACACGCTGCTGGTGGAAGCCTTCGAGAAGCTTCTCGCCCCCGAGTGCGACGTGATTGCCAAGGTGCCAGACGGCCGTGCGCTGATCACCGCCGCCCGCGAGCTCCATCCTGACGTGGTCGTGCTCGACATCGCGATGCCGCTCCTCAATGGCCTCGACGCGGCCCGCCAGATCAAGCAGACGGATCCGTCCGATCAGGCTGGTGTTCGTGACGATGAACGAAGATCCCGATCTTGCCGCGGAGGCATTCCGCGCCGGCGCGTCCGCGTATCTCCTGAAACGCTCTGCCGGCGCCGAACTGCTGACGGCCATCCGGGAAGCGATGAAGCACCGATCCTACGTGACCCCGCTGGTCACCGAAGGGATGCTGGGGTCACTGTTGCACCCTCCCGGTCGCGAGCGCGTCGGCGCAGCTCACCACGCGGCAACGCGAGATGCTTCAACTGCTCGCCGAGGGCAAGTCGATGAAGGAGGTAGCGAGTATCCTCAACGTGACGCCACGCACGGTGGCGTTTCACAAATACCGCATCATGGAGCGATTGAGGATCAAGACCAACGCCGAACTGATCCAGTTCGCCATTCGGCAGCATCTCGTTTAGGTTGCGCGGGCACGGAGTGAGCAGTGCGACGCGAGCACCTCGAGCACCATCTCACCCGAGCCCCCGATACCCTGAGCCCTGCCTCTTAGTGGTATCGTTCTTGCCACGAGGGTGGCAGCCGCCTCGCATGCGAACGATACAGCCCGTCGATCGCGCCCGGAATCCGTCCAAGCGGTCGGTCGATGAAGCCGATCGATTGAAGGAGGAGATTCTCGCCTCGCTTCCGGCCCACCTCGCGGTCGTGGATCGCCACGGTGTCATCATTGCCGTCAACGAAGCATGGACGAACTTCGGCCGTGCCAATGGCCTGCGCTCCGACGCGGACGTCGGCGTCGGGGCGAGTTACATTCATGTCTGTGAGCGGGCGGCCCGTCTCGGGGATCCGGTTGCGGCGGAGGCCCTGGTGTGGATCCAGGCGATCTGCAGGGGGGACACCTCTGAACGCCGGATTGAGTACCAATGCGACGGTCCGGACCACCCGCGATGGTTCGAGATGACCATCACGCCGCTCCGAAGGAGCGAAGGGGGGGCCGTCATCAGCCATTGGGACATGACCACCCGGAAGCGGATGGAGCTTGCGGTCCGCGAAAGCGAAGACCGCCTGGGCCGCCCGACCGATCGGCAGAATGCCGAGCAGGCGTCAGGCGAGCTGAGCCGCCGGTTGATCGCCGCCCAGGAAGAAGAGCGGCGGCGGATCGCGAGAGAGCTGCACGATCATTTGAATCAGCAGCTCGCGCTCCTGGCAATCGATCTCCAGCAGCTTTCCATGTCGGCCCCTTCCGACACGCTTGGCGTCCAGCTTGATGAGCTTTGGCGGCGAACCACCGAGATCTCGACCGAAGTCCACGCACTGTCTCATCGGCTTCATCCGTCCAAGCTCGAAGCGCTGGGGTTGGTCGCCACCATCCGTGGCCATTGCCGCGACATATCGCGGCAAGGCGTCGTCGCGCATTTCACCGAAGGGGATGCGCCGCGCGGCATTTCCGCCGACGTGTCGCTCTGCCTCTTTCGCGTCGTCGAGGAGGCACTGAGCAACGTGGTTCGGCACAGTCAAGCGAACGAAGCGTTTGTGACGCTCGAGGAGGTCAATCGCGAGATCGTGCTGCGAGTCGCCGACGGCGGCCGTGGATTCGCGCACGCCGCGACGCCAGACGAGGCCGGTCTGGGCCTCGTGAGCATGCGTGAACGTTTGCGTTCGGTCGGCGGCACTTTGCAAATCGATTCGGTGCCGGGCCACGGGTCGGTCATCGAGGCGCGTATTCCGAGAGACGCCGCCGTGCCTTCACCGTTCGACCTCACGGACGCGACGCTTGCCGGGACGATTCGGGCCGTGCAGTGATAACTGCTTGATAAGCAAGCGGCTTTCGCATACTCTTAAGCGTCCTGGCGGCCCATGGTGGCCGCCTTTTCCTTAAGTTCAGCCATCGTCATTTCACCGGTCGTTCCTTGCAAGGCATCGATCTCCTGAGCGTCGCCCTCGGCTTCGGCGTGCTCCTGATCTCGCTCACGATTCACGAAGCGGCACACGCGTGGACCGCCGACCGTCTCGGTGACCGCACGGCGCGGCTGCTCGGGCGCGTCTCGCTCAATCCACTCGTGCACATCGATCTGGTCGGAACGGTGCTGCTGCCGCTGATTGCCGCTGTCAGCCATCTTCCGCTCATCGGTTGGGCGAAACCGGTGCCCGTGAACACGCGGAATCTCGGTCACCCGCGGCGTGACTTCATGATCGTCGCCGCCGCAGGGCCGATCAGCAATCTGCTGCAGGCGATTGTCGCGGCAGGGCTTCTGCGGTTGGCGGTGGCTGGGGGCGCGGCTTCCTCGGCATCCCTGGACATTCTGTTTCTCGCGACTCAGATCAATCTGCTGCTCGCCTTCTTCAACCTGATCCCGGTGCCGCCACTCGATGGCGGCAACGTGCTGCTGGGGCTGCTGCCGCCGCGGGTCGCCGCGAGCTATGCGCAACTGCGCCAGTACGGGTTTCTCGTGCTCTACGCGATGATGTTTACCGGAGTGGCGTCAGCGCTGGTCGTGCCGCCTACGAGAGCTCTGATGAGGATCCTGATTCCTTGAAACCGCGCGTCGTCTCTGGCATGCGCCCGACGGGGAAGCTGCATCTCGGCCATCTCGTCGGCGCTCTGAACAACTGGGCTCCGCTGCAGGACAAGTACGATTGCTTCTATTTCGTGGCCGACTGGCACGCGCTGACCAGCGACTACGCAGACACCTCCGGCATCGTCGCGAACGCGTACGACATGGTGGCGGACTGGATTGCGGCGGGGCTGGATCCGGAGAAAAGCACGCTGTTCATCCAGTCGCTTGTGCCGGAACACGCGGAGCTCTTCCTGCTCCTGTCGATGACGATTCCGATTCCGTGGCTCGAACGGGTGCCGACCTACAAGGAGCAGATGGAACAGATCACCGACAAGGACCTGTCGACGCTCGGGTTCCTGGGTTATCCACTGCTCCAGACGGCGGACGTCATTATCTATAACGCTCACTACGTGCCGGTCGGTGAGGATCAGGTGCCGCACCTCGAGTTGAGCCGCGAGATCGTGCGCCGGTTCCACAACTTTTACGGAGAGCTGTTCGTGGAGCCGCAGCCGCTGCTCACGACATTCCCGCGTCTTCCCGGACTCGACAACCGGAAGATGAGCAAGAGCTACGGCAACACCATCGACTTGTCGGATGATGCGGAGACTGTCGTCAAGAAGGTAAAGCAGATGTACACCGATCCGAAACGGGTCCGGGCCGATGTTCCCGGTACCGTCGAGGGGAACCCGGTGTTCATGTATCACGACGCGTTCAATCCAGACACCGCGGAAGTCGACGATCTGAAAGCCCGCTACCGTGCCGGCAAGGTTGGCGACGTCGAGGTGAAGACGAAGCTCGCGAAGGCGCTGAACGCCCATCTCGAGCCGATGCGGGCGCGGCGCGCGCAGCTGATGTCGAAGCCGTCGACGCTCAAGGAAATCCTCGTCGAGGGTTCACGCAAGGCGCAGGGCATCGCCGAGGAGACGATGGAACGGGTGCGCGAGGCGGTTAAGCTTCGCTACTCGTGAGCGACGAGCCGGGCTTGGGGCGGAGCCGCAGTTAGGCGCGCACGGCGCGCCTGCGAGGAGCGGCGCGGGGCACAGGGGTCCCCGCGAGCGACGAGCCGGGGTTTGGGGCGGAGCCGCAGTTAGGCGCGCACGGCGCGCCTGCGAGGAGCGGCGCGGGGTACAGGGGTCCCCGCGAGCGACGAGCCGGGCTTGGGGCGGAGCCGCAGTTAGGCGCGCACGGCGCGCCTGCGAGGAGCGGCGCGGGGTACAGGGGTCCCCGCGAGCGACGAGCCGGGGTTTGGGGCGGAGCCGCAGTTAGGCGCGCACGGCGCGCCTGCGAGGAGCGGCGCGGGGCACAGGGGTCCCCGCGAGCGACGAGCCGGGGTTTGGGGCGGAGCCGCAGTTAGGCGCGCACGGCGCGCCTGCGAGGAGCGGCGCGGGGTACAGGGGTCCCCGCGAGCGACGAGCCGGGGTTTGGGGCGGAGCCGCAGTTAGGCGCGCACGGCGCGCC
The DNA here is from genome assembly GCA_963755695.1 of uncultured Acidobacteriota bacterium. GTDB lineage: Bacteria > Acidobacteriota > Vicinamibacteria > Vicinamibacterales > 2-12-FULL-66-21 > QHWT01. Next base: position 152,222 of record CAVWLB010000010.1, read on the forward strand.
TGCGAGGAGCGGCGCGGGGTACAGGGGTCCCCGCGAGCGACGAGCCGGGGTTTGGGGCGGAGCCCCACTTAATATGGAACATCAACCCGAATTCGAATCCATCCTCGAGGCGTACCCGGTCCGCCTGCAGAATTTCGAGGGACCGCTCGATCTGCTGCTGCATCTGATCAAGAAGCACGAGGTCAACATCTACGACATCCCGATTGCGCTCATCACGTCGCAGTACCTCGAGTATCTCGACCTGATGCAGGAGCTGAACCTGGACGTCGCGGGAGAGTTCCTGGTGATGGCGGCGACGCTGATCCACATCAAGTCGCGCACGCTGCTGCCGCGGCCAGATCCGTCGCAGGAGGATCCTGAGGAAGATCCGCGAGAAGCGCTGGTCCGCCGGCTGCTCGAGCACCAGAAGTTCAAGGCGGCTGCCGAACTGCTGCACGAGCGCGAGACACTGCGAAGCGCGCAGTGGACCCGGGCCGACGGCCCGGTGCTGGAGATTGCGGGCGAGGCGCCGGAGCCGGAAGTCGAGGTCGATCTCTTCAGCCTGATCACCGCGTTCCGTGCCGTCGTCGAACGCGCGAAGGCACGGCCGAAGGTATATCTTCCTGCCGAACAGATTCCGATCGAGGATCGGATCGAGCAACTGCTCTCGCGTTTGTCGGAGACCGAGGCCTGCGGGTTCGAGGATTTGTTCGAAGACGTGCAGACGCGAGCAGGGCTCGTCGTGACGTTTCTGGCGCTGCTCGAGATGATCCGGTTGAAGTTGATTCGCGTATTCCAGAGCGGAGTGGTGGGGCCGATTCGCGTCTACAAGCGTCAGCGTCCGGCGGATGCGCCGCGGCCGTTGCACGATCCCGAAGAGGTCCACGCACAACACGTCGCGGAACACGCACAACACGTCGCAGAGACCGCAAAGAAAGAGGGCGAGTAAGGTGTCAGACCATCTGAAGCCGGTTATCGAGGCGTTGATCTTCGCGTCCCCTGAGCCCGTGACGATGAAGCAGTTGTACAAGCTGCTCGACGGCGAGCCGAAGGAAGACGTGGACGCGGCGGTGGCTGCCGTCCGCGCCGATTACGACCGTCCGGGCGGACTGCAGATCGTGGAAGTCGCGGGCGGTTACCAGATCACGACGAAACCGGAGCTGCACGAGTGGGTCCGCAAGCTGTTCCACGAACGCACCACGCAGAAGCTCTCAGTGCAGGCGCTCGAAACCCTTGCCGTGATCGCCTACAAGCAGCCGGTGACGGCGCCGGAGATTGCCGAGATCCGCGGCGTCAGCAGCAGCACTGGCGTGCTGACGACACTGATCGAACGGAAGCTGGTGAAGACCGTTGGCCGGAAGCAGGTGGTCGGCCGTCCGTTCATGTACGGCACGACCCGCGAGTTCCTCGAGCGTTTCGGGCTCAACGACATCACCGATCTCCCCAAGGTCGACGAGCTGTCGGACGCGTTGGGCTTCGAGCTGCCGGGTGCGTTGTCGGAGCCGACGATCACCACGTCGCCGCTGCCATTTGAGGCGGAGGAAGTTTCGCCCCGGGCCGGCCCGCAGGAAGAACGCGAGGAAGAGCCGGCGCTAGACGAAACCGTGCACTGAAAGGCTCAGGGCTCAAGGCTTAGAGCTCATGGCGGCTCAGGGGTACCCTAAGCCAGCATGGACCATGAGTCATGAGCCATGAGCCTTTTTGATCCCTGCCGCGCGCTGCACGCGCGCCAGTTCGTCCCGCGTCAGTTCCCGGTAATGGCCCGTCGGAAGCGCACCGTCCGAGATTGGTCCAATGGCGATGCGACGGAGCCGGACGACAGGGTGGCCGAGCGCGTCGAACATCTTGCGCACCTGGCGCTGACGGCCTTCGTGGATCGCAATCTCGACGATCGCTTGGGTGCCGCCAGGCGTCTCGCGCACGCCGCTGACGCTCACCCGGGCACGTGACGTTTTTCGCCCTTCGATGACAATCCCCTTCGTCAGCCGCTCGAGCTCGTGATCGTCGGGAAGGCCTTTGACGCGCGCCTCGTAGACACGTTCCACCTCATGGCGCGGATGCGTGAGGCGCGCCGCGAGTTCGCCGTCATTGGTGAGCAGCAGCAGACCTTCCGAATCGTAATCGAGTCGGCCCACCGGATACACGTACTCGCCTCACGCGCTTGATCAGGTCCATGACGGTCGGCCGGCCCTGGGGGTCGCTTCGCGTCGTGACGTAGCCGCGCGGCTTGTTGAGCAGAATGTAGACGCGCCGCTGCTCGACCCGTATGCGCCGCCCGTCCACTTTGATCTCGTCGCGCGAGGGATCCGCCTTCGTTCCGAGCTCGGTGACGATCGTGCCGTTCACCGACACGCGCCCCTGAACGATCAGTTCTTCTGAGAGTCGCCGGGATGCGACGCCGGCAGTGGAGAGGATCTTTTGAAGACGTTGAGGTCCATGTCCGCTTTTCTCAATGTGCGCGGGGCCCCACCCTCGCGCGCGCTCGCTCGGCGCCGGCGCTTCACGCCGGGTCGCTCCGCCGCCTCGCTCGGGGCGCTGGCGCTTCCGCATGACACGTGCCTTGTCCGGCGTCCGACTTCCGTCCGCTGTCCCCCGTTTATTCATTCAGCAGCTCCGACCAGAAGTCGATCAGCCGCCAGATCGCCGTGGCGGTCGAGCTCCGATCGACTTCCGCGTGCGTGATGAGCGGCGTTGCGAGCTGATGCACGCTGACCCCGCGCTTGCGAAAGTCATCCGCCAGCAACACCGATTCAATCGCGGGGACGACGTTGTCGTCGGTGCCGTGGAGTAGATACACCGGACACGCGGGCGCGGGGGAGCGGGACGGAGAGAGCGCGGGGTCGCCGCCGAGCGCCGCCACGTGCGGCAGCAGGATCGGTCCGAGCCGCTTGACATCGCGCGCATTGACGTATCCCATGTAGGTGCGCGACGGTTCCGGAAGTATCGCCTCGAGGGACTTCGCGCGGGTGAACTCCGCGGTTGCCCTGGTCTTGTCGATCATGTCGAGCCGCGATGCTTCGAGGAACGACAGGATCGCCTCGCGGAGGGGTTGCACCTGCTCGCGCGGAACGACCTGGTCGGCGGCGCCAAGTAAAACGATGGCCAGTCCGTAGTCGTGCGGCGGGCGGAGCGCGCCATCCGGCTGGATGCCCGTGCAGAGATACTTGAGCGTCCGCGGCAGATCGCCGTGACCGCCGAAGGACATCGCGAACGCCACGCCCTTCCGGAGGGCCGGCCGTCCCGCCGCGACGATCGAGAGTCCACCGCCAAAGCTGATGCCCATCATGCCGACGCGGCCGTCCGGATGGGCGAACTCGGATTGGCCCTTCATCCACGCCGCGGCATCTTCAATCATGTCCGTCGTCCGCGGAGTGATCTGGTAGTGCATCAGGTCGGGCAGTTCGACCGTGAGGACCGGATGGCCCATCGCCGCGATGTCGCGCGCGAACCCCACGAGCCGCGGTTCATCGATCCCCGCGGCATGGACGCCAGGGACCAGCAGGATTCCGCGTCCCGCTACCGGCGAGGGCCGATACGAATACGCCCGCAGCGTCCCGCCGCGCCACGGCACACTCACCCCCTTCGACGTCTCGGTAACGGGCACCATCTGCCAGCCCGCAACCCGGCGTACCACGCCCTGAATGCCGGCCGCCTGGACGACGAACGCGGCCCCGCGCCGATAGGTATGGATCAGTGTAGTCCCCGGCCGCGACCAGCAAGACTGCGGCGATTGCGAGAGAAATCGCCTTCCGGCGCATCGCAAAGGATAATATCGCCGATACGACTATGAGAACGGCTCTCATCATCGCCATCGACGGACCGTCGGGAGCAGGGAAGGGCACGGTCGCCCGCGCGGTCGCCGACGCGCCTCGGCTACCGGCACATCGACACCGGCGCGATGTACCGGGCGGTCGCTTGGAAGGCACTTCAGGACGGCATCGATCTCGCTGACGAAGCGGCACGTCGCCGCGCATCGGCGGAGCGCGCGGTTTTCGATCTCGACAACGGACGGGTCGCGATTGACGGCCACGACGTCGCACGCGCGATCCGCACGCCGGAGATCGATAACGCCGCGACGACGGTGGCCCGCCATCCCGCGGTGCGCCGCGTGCTCGTCGCGCGCCAGCGGCACTTATGGCGCGACCGGCGGGGTGGTCATGGAAGGGCGAGACATCGGCACCGTGGTGTTTCCCGACGCCGACGTGAAGATCTATCTCGACGCGTCGCCCGAGGAACGCGCCCGCCGCCGCGCGGCGGATCCTGCGCACGCGAGCTCGAAAGGGACGCAACTGTCGGAAGTGGCGATCGCTCTCGCCGAGCGCGACAAGAGCGATTCAACGCGGGCCGCGTCGCCGCTCGCGGTAGCCGCCGATGCAATCGTGGTGGATACGACCGGCGTTCCTGATCGAAAGCGTGATTGAAACGGTCCTCACGCTGGTCCGAGCGCGCTCCTGACCGGAGCCTCACCCTCTGTCTTTGTAGTCCTCTGCCGAGGCGGGGTCGAGTTCCCACCGTCGCTTGTCGCGCTCGGCGATCTTGTCCGAGCCTTTGAACTCTTCGTTGTCCTGGTACTCGACGCCGAGGGCGCGACCGATGTCGTCGACGACATCCTGATCCGGCGTCGGGTTGTCGCCGCCCGGCGCTTCGTCGCCGACGGCGTAGGCGTCTTCCCAATCCGCGTCGACGTCGCCGCCGGTCATTGCGGGACTGGTCTCGGTATGTTCGTGCTTCGCGTGACGGAGATTCGCGCGACCGGTCCGCGCCGCGGAGCCGTGACGATCCATGTTCAGGCTCGACGGCGGACCCGGCACCGACTCTTCGATCTCACGCAGCTGCTTCCGCTCGCGTTCGAGGCCGGGCGCGCGCCGCGTCGTTCCGGCGCCGGCGGCACTTCCGGTCGAACGTTTGGTGGGCATCGGATTCGTGAGGCCGCGAACCGAACGTCCGCTTTCCGGCGTCTGTGCGAGCGTCTCCTCGCGGCCGGTTCCTCCGCGCGGACGGGTGGTTCTGGTCTTGGCGCTGCGGGCGGCCTTCTGCTTGCCGGCGCGGGTCGCAGGTCTCTTGCGACGAGCCTTCGTTGACCGGGTTCTTGCGTCGGCGGTCTTTCGGCCCGAGCTGCGCCTGGCCTTGGAGGCCTTTCGCGCTCGAGCGCCGCTTCGGGCACCCGCCCGAGTGCGTGCCCCACTCTTCCGCTTCGAAGGAGTGTTTCTCCGCCCCTTCGCCTTGCCTGCCGCTTTCCTCGCCATCAGGGGTCCTTTCGGATTACGGATCCGTGCGATCCGCGGCCTTGACCGAGCGCCCGTAAGTGATAGATAATCTATTGGTTATCGCAACAGAACGCGATTCCACCATCACAGCCCGCCGGAGCTGAAATCCCGGCAAGTACGTGCAGAAGGAGATCGGCTCAGCATGGCAACAGACAAACAGCAGCAGATCATTCCACAAGGAGGTGGCGCAACGCTCGACGATCAGATTGATCCTCAGGAGTACGCTCGCCTTCTGGACCTTTACGATAACAGCTTCCGCAACATCGCGGAAGGTGAGGTCGTGAAGGGGACGGTGCTCAAGGTGACGCCGTCCGAAGTCATCGTCGATGTCGGCTACAAGTCCGAAGGGATCATCCCGGTCGACGAATTCGTAGACGAAACCGGCCAGATCAACGTGCAGCCCGGCGACACGGTCGACGTGCTGCTCGAGCGCACGGAGGACCGCGAAGGGTATGTCGTCCTCTCGCGCGAGAAGGCCGAGAAAATGAAGATCTGGGACGAGGTCGAGAAGGCCTACGCCGAGCGTAAGGTCGTCATCGGCCGCGTCATCGAGCGCATCAAGGGTGGACTCGCAGTGGACATCGGCGTCCGCGCCTTCCTTCCCGGCTCTCAGATTGACGTTCGTCCCGTGCGCAATCTCGACGCGCTGCGCGGTCAGGAGCTGCGCATGCGGGTCATCAAGGTGAACAAGAAGCGCGGCAACATCGTGCTCTCCCGCAAGGTCCTGCTCGAAGAGGAGAATGCGGAGAAGAAGAAGCACACGCTCGACACGCTGGCAGAAGGCAAGGTCCTGCGCGGGATCGTCAAGAACATTACCGATTACGGTGCCTTCATCGATCTCGGCGGCATCGACGGCCTGCTCCACATCACCGACATGTCGTGGGGCCGCGTGACGCATCCGTCGGAGCTCTTCCAGGTCAACCAGGAAATCGACGTCATCGTGCTGAAGTACGACCCGGCGACCGAGCGCGTGTCGCTCGGCCACAAGCAGCTGATGAACGACCCGTGGTCGAACGTGATCGAGCGTTACCCGGTCGGCGCGCGGCTGTCGGGCAAGGTCGTGAGCCTGACCGACTACGGCGCGTTCGTCGAGCTCGAGCCGGGCGTCGAAGGATTGATCCACGTCAGCGAGATGTCGTGGAGCAAGCGCGTCAAGCATCCGTCGAAGATCCTCAACGTCGGCGACACCGTCGAGACGATGGTGCTGGGCGTCGATCCGGGTGCGCGCCGCATCTCGCTCGGTCTCAAGCAGGTCGAGAGCAACCCGTGGCACGAGCTGTCGGAGAAGTACCCGATCGGCACGACCATCACCGGCAAGGTGCGCAACCTGACGGAGTTCGGCGCGTTCGTCGAGGTCGAGGAAGGCATCGACGGTCTGATCCACATCTCGGACATGTCGTGGAGCAAGCGCCTGAAGCACCCGTCGGAAGCCTTGAAGAAGGGGGACACCGTCGAGGCGATGGTGCTCAACATCGACGCCGAGAACCAGCGGCTGTCGCTCGGTCTCAAGCAGCTGCAGACCGACATCTGGGACGAGTTCTTCACCCATCATCACGTCGGCGACACCGTCGAGGGCAAGGTGGTCCGGATGACCAACTTCGGCGCGTTCGTCGAACTGGCGGAAGGGATCGAAGGGCTGATCCACGTGTCGGAGTTCGACGACTCGCATCACAAAGGGAAGGACGACAAGCTGGATCTTCAGGTGGGCGAGAGCTACCAGATGAAGATCATCAAGCTGATTCCGGCGGAGCGAAAGATCGGACTCAGCATCCGCGCGCTGAAGAACGACGAGTTCCGCGCGGACTGGGAGGCGTACACGGAAACGACCGGACGCCCCGAAGTAACGCTGGGAGACCATTTCAAGCACCAGCAGTAACCACGCGGGAAGACCGGCGCGTCTGAAGACGCGCCCTACGCGGGTAGGGTCAGTCTTCGGCGCCGGGATTCTTCAACGGGCGGTGTGTAGGGCGCCTCTTTGGAGGCGCCGCGCAGGATCGAAGGAGCCTCTATGAACACCGGTGGCAGCATGACCAAGGCGGAACTCGTCGAGGAAGTCTCGCGGGTATCCGATCTGACGAAAAAGCATTCGGAAGTCATCGTCGACACGGTCTTCAAGAGCATCATCGATGCGCTGCACCGCGGCGAGAAGATCGAGCTACGGGGATTCGGCAGCTTCCGTCTCCGCCGGCGCGAGCCGCGCAAGGGCCGGAATCCGAAGACCGGAGACAAGGTGGACGTCCCGCCGAAGAAGGTGCCGTACTTCAAGCCGGGTAAGGAGCTGAAGGAACTGATCAACCGCGAGGCGGATGCGCCGCCCAGTCCGGCCGTACCTCCCGCGCTGACCGGATCGTCGGATCTCGCCGGAGTGTAATGAAGACTGCCGGCTACGGACTTCAGGCTCCAGGTTTCCGGGACCGCCAGCCAAAGGCTCCTGGAGCCTGATGCCGGGACCTCGAAGCCGCTCAACGGCATTCGTCGTTCAGCCTTGACACATGGATCATCTCTGGAGCCCCTGGAGGCTGGCCTACATCATCGGTGGGGCCGCTTCCGGGGGCTGTGTTTTCTGTGAGGCGCTCACCAGCGACGCTGCGGCACCGTTGATCGTCCACCGCGGCAGCACCTGCTTCGTGATCCTCAATCTGTATCCCTACAACAACGGTCATCTCATGGTGATCCCCAACCGTCATATCGCCACGCTCACGTCGGCCACCGGCGAGGAGCTGTGCGAGATGATGGAGCTCACCCGTCGCGCGGAAATCGCGCTGACCGAGGCCTACGCCCCGCACGGCATGAACATGGGCATCAACCTGGGGAAGCCGGCCGGCGCCGGCATCCTCGATCATCTCCACATGCATGTCGTCCCGCGCTGGAACGGCGATACCAATTTCATGACTGTGGTCGGGCAGACGCGGGTGCTCCCGGAAGAACTGCCGGCGACGGCAGACAAACTGCGCCCGATCTTCGAGCGCCTGTCACGCTAGCTTGACGCCCGATCGTGCCGCGAGCGGTGCGGGCGCGGCTCCGGCAGCCCCGGATCCCGCCTCGCTGAGAGATACAATCGAGCGGTCATGATGCTGGATCTCACCGACGGGCAGAAAGCCTTTCAGAAAGAGATTGCCGAGTTCGCAACGACGAAGATTGCGCCGGCGGCGGCGGTGATCGACGAGCGGGGTGTCTTCCCGCGCGAGATCGTCAAGGAGATGGCAAGCCGCGGCCTGCTGGGCGTGACGATTCCGGCAGCGTGGGGCGGAGCGGGGCGGGACTACATCAGCTATGCGCTCGCCCTCGAGGCCCTCGCCCGGGCGAGCGCCGTGGTCTCGGTGATTGCCAGCGTGAACAACTCGCTCGTCGCCGAGCCGATTGAGAAGTTCGGCACGGACGCGCAGAAGCAGACCTGGCTGCGACGGCTGGTCGCGGGAGACGCGATCGGTGCGTTCGCCCTTTCCGAGGAGCACGCGGGATCGGACGCGGCAAACCAGCAGACCGTCGCGCGGCTGGACGAACAAGGCTACGTCCTGAACGGTCGCAAGGTGTGGGTCGCAAACGCCGAGGCGGCGAGCGTCGCGATTGTGTTCGCGGCGACGCAGCCGGGAAGCCGCGGCCGCGGCATCGGCGCGTTTCTCGTGCCGCTCGATACACCCGGGATCAAGCGGCTGGCGACGCCCGATTCATTGGGCGTGCGGGGTCTGGGGTGCGTGGACCTGCAGTTCAACGGCGTGCGTGTTGGTGCGGACACGCTTCTCGACGGACCGGGCGATGGCTTTCACGTGGCGATGTGGGCGCTCGACGGCGGGCGGGTGGCGATCGCGGCGCAGGCGCTTGGCGTCGGGCAAGCCGCGCTCGATGCGGCCATCGCGCATGCAAAACAACACGAGGCGTTCGGCCAGCCAATCGCCAACTACCAGGCGATTCAATGGATGCTTGCCGATAGTGCGACCGAGCTCGACGCGGCGCGGATGCTGATGCTCAAGGCCGCCGACGCGCGGCAGCGCGACGCCGCGCCGACGCTCGAGGCCGCGATGGCAAAGCTGAGTGCGTCCGAGGCCGCGCACCGGGCCGCCGATCGCGCGATGCAAGTGCTGGCGTCGCACGGATATCGACGAGGCGCGATCGTCGAGCGGCTCTTCCGCGATGTCCGTGCGACGGAGATCTATCAGGGCACCTCGGAAGTCCAGCGAATGGTGATCGCCGAGCACATCCTGGGCGAGTAGCGCGGACACGATTTCCGGCTTGGGCCGATTCTTGCTCCGGAAATCGTCATGGATACCAATTTCCACACTTCACGACTGCGTTACCTCCACGCCGACGATATCGATGACTCCGCGATCGACTTCGACGGTCTCGACGTTCGCGGTCCCGACGGCAACAAGCTAGGAGACCTCGACGGTTTCGTTCTCGACCAGACATCGGGTCGGGTTTACTACGCGGTGGTCGATTCCGGCGGCTGGTTCAGCTCGCGCCGGTTCCTTCTGCCGATCGGGCACGCGCAACTCGATCGCGATCGCCCGGCGCTCACGGTCGACGTCACCAAGGACGCGATTCACCGCTATCCGGAATTCGACGCCGATCGCTTCCGCCAATTCTCCGAGCCCGAGATGCGCGCCTTCGAACAGCGAATGGCCGTGGCATGCTGTCCGGACGACTCGCGCAGTGTCGACGCGGCGATTCAGTACAGACGTTGCGTCACTACTCGCAGCCCAGCTGGTGGAGGGGCGAATACTACCGAGCCGATCGGTCGCGGGACATCACCCGCGCCGCCGAGCGCGACGTTCAGCCCCGACGCAGCGAGCCTCCCCGTGAGACGTCCGACCGGGAGCTCGTCACCGCACGCGATCGATCGGGCGATGCCAGCGACACGAGTCCGCACGAAGGCGGGCGTGCGCAGCCCGGCGACGTGCTCGGCATTGAAACGGGCGGCGAGCGCAGCTACCTGGGAGACGAGAGCGACGACGAGAACAATCGGCGACGAGACGCCGAGCGCGCGGCCGCCAAGGAAAAAGGGAAATAGAACTGGCGTAAACGGTCAACAGCTGGCGGTTCGCGGTAAGCGGCCGTGAACCGCCAACCGCGAACTACGATCCCAGAATCTGCTTGGCAATCGTCTGCAGTTGCAGGTTGGTCGTCCCCTCGTAGATTTGTCCGATCTTCGCATCGCGGTACAATTTTTCGACCGGGTATTCCTTCACGAAGCCGTTGCCGCCGAAGAGATTGACCGCGAGCGAGGCGACCCGTTCGGCAACTTCCGACGAGAAAATCTTGCAGATGGCGGCTTCCGTCAGAAACGGCCGGCCGGCGTCGCGAAGGCGCGCGGCGTTGTAGACCGTCAGCGTCGCCGCCTCTACGTCCACGGCGGCGCGTGCGAGCTGGTGCTGGACCGCCTGAAACTCGGCGATCGTTCGGCCGAACTGCTTGCGTTCCCTGGTGTACTTGATGGCGTGTTCGAGAGCGCCCCTGGCCAGCCCGATCATCTGCGCGCCGATCCCGATGCGCCCCTCGTTCAGGGTTTCGATGGCGCACTTGTAGCCCTTGCCGACCTCGCCGAGGACGTTCGCCTTCGGCACCCGGCACTCCTCGAAAACCAGCTCGCACGTGCTGCTGGCGCGGATCCCCAGCTTGTCTTCCTTCTTGCCGATCGTGAAGCCTGCGCAGTCACGTTCGACCACGAACGCGGTGATGCCGCGGTAGCCGGCCTCGGGATTGACGGTGGCAAATACCAGGAAGATGTCGGCCTCGTTGCCGTTGGTGATCCACAGCTTGCGGCCGGTGAGGACGAACGCATCGCCGTCTTCGACCGCCCGCGTCCCCAGCGCGAAGGCATCGCTGCCGGAGCCCGCTTCCGACAGCGCGTAGGCGCCGACGCTCGCCGACGCCATCTTCGTGAGGTAGCGCCGCTTGATCTCATCGCTGCCCCAGCGCATCAACGCGTTGATGACCAGGGTGTTCTGCACGTCGACCAGGACGCCGACCGAAGGATCGACGCGCGAGAGCTCCTCGACCGCGAGGACTGAATGGAAGAAGCTGGCGCCGGTGCCGCCGAAGGTCTCCGGAATCTCGATTCCCATAACGCCGAGATCGAAGAGTTTGTCGACCAGGGCGCGCGGGATCTTTGCGTGCTCATCCATTTCACGGACGAGCGGCCGGACCTGCGCCTCGGCGAATTGACGCACGCTGTCGCGGAAAATCCGTTCGTCTTCCGCCAGCACCGTCAACGGCTGTGCGTGTTCGAGAATCTCTTCGGACATTCCCGGGATGTTATCATTGCCGTTTCTGCCCGTCCTTTCCGGCTGGGCGCTGGCGCGGGACGTCCAAATGGTTATGCGCGCGAGCCTTCGACTCCTTTCCACGACATTTGTCATCCTGCTGCTGGGCGTCGGCATGCCAGCGCAACAGAATCCTCCGGCCCAACCACCTGGCGCTCAGCCGCCGGCCGGGCAGCCGCCACCGGCGCAGCCGCCGGCCGGCCAGCCGCCCGCGGCGGAGCCGCCTGCCGGTCAGCCGCCAGCCAATCCGCAGCAACCGGCGGGTCAGCGTCCACCCGTCTTCCGCGGCGGCATCAACTTCGTCAGCGTCGACGTGATCGTCACTGACAAGAAAACCAACGACGTGGTGCTGGATCTGAAGCAAGGACGACTTCGAGGTTCGCGAGGACCGGAAGCCGCAGCGTGTCGATACGTTCGAGCTCGTCAAGATCGATCCGGTGGTCGAAGCCGCGACCCCGCCCAGGGAGATTCGCAGCCTGGAAGACGAGGAGCGCGAGGCCAAGCTGCCGAACGTGCGGCTGTTCGTGATCTTCCTCGACGACTACCACGTGCGGCGCGGCAACGATCTGTTTGTGCGGCAAGCCGCTGCTCGATTTCGTCCAAAACGATCTCGGGCCGCAGGACATGGTGGCGATCATGTATCCGTTGACGCCGGTCACCGCGCTGACGTTCACCCGCAACCGGGAGTCGCTGGTCGCGGCGATTTCGAAGTTCGAAGGGCGCAAGGGAATCTACGAGCCGAGGAACGAATTCGAGGAGAAGTACGCACTACTACCCGACCGCCACGGTCGAACAGATCCGCAACGACGTCTCGATGAGCGCGGTGAAGGGCGCGGCGGTCCGGCTCGGAGGCATGCGGGAAGGGCGCAAGTCGATCATCTACGTGAGCGAAGGGTTCGTCGCTCAGCTGCCGCCGCAATTGAACGATCCATCGGCCGCGATGCCGCATGTCGGCAACCGGGTGTCGCCCGGCGTCGAAGCCCCAACCGATTCACGCTCCCAGTCGAATGCGTTCTTCAACGAAGCGGATCTCATGAACCGTTTGAAGGAGGTCTTCGACACCTGCAACCGCAACAACACGTCGATCTACGCGGTGGATCCACGCGGGCTGGCGGCGTTCGAGTACGGCGTCGAGCAGGGCGTCGGCCTGCAGACGGACAAACGCGGTCTGGACCAGTCGCTCGACACGCTGCGCGTGGTGGCCGACAACACCGACGGGCGCGCGATCATCAACCGCAACGATCTCGCGACCGGCATGAAGCAGATCATCCGCGACTCGAGCGGCTACTACTTGATTGGCTACAACTCTGCTTCCGCGCCAACCGATGGGAAGTTCCACACCATCGACGTCAAGGTGAAGCGGCCTGGCGTCGAAGTGCGGGCCCGCAAAGGCTACTGGGCCTACACGACCGAGGACGTGGCACGCGCCAGTGCGCCGGAGAAGGCGGGTCCGCCTCCGGAGGTGTCCAACGCGCTGAGCGCGATCGCGGAACCGGCGAGTGCCGGACGTGCCGCGCGGTTCTGGATCGGAACCGAGCGCGGGCAAAACGGACAGGCGCACGTGACCTTCGTGTGGGAGCCGATCGGCGGTTCGACGGCCGATCATCGCGGCTCCGAGACTGCCGCGCGGGTCTCGTTGACGGCGACCGCGGAGGACGGGCGTCCTGTGTTCCGCGGCAAGGTGCCCGACACGGAAGCTCCAGCGGCGGCCAGTGACAGCTCGCCGCCGGTTCCTGGCTACGGGAACATGCCCGCGGCAGGAACATCCGCGAATGCGCCGCCCGCCGCCTCGCCTACGCCAGGCGCGAGCGCCAGCTTCGACGTGCCTCCCGGACCGATCGAGCTGCGGATGATCGTCGAGTCGGATCGGGGTCAGGTCATCGACTCGAGCACACGCACGTTGCAGATCCCGGACTTCACCAAGACGCAGGTGGCCATCGGCACCCCGAAGGTCTTCCGCGCCCGCACCGCGCGCGAGTTCGTCCTGGCGCGAAACAACCCGAATGCGGTGCCGACCGCGGCACGCGATTTCAGCCGCACCGAGCGCCTGTTGATCCGCTTCGAGGCGTACGGCAACGGCGGAGCGGCGCCGGCGGTCACCGCCAAGCTGCTGAACCGCGCGGGCCAGAAGATGTCCGACATCCCGGTGCAGGCCAATGCCGGTCAAGCCCTTCCAGATTGACTTCATCCTCGCGCCGCTGGCCGCAGGAGAGTACATCCTGGAACTCGACGCGAAGAGCGCCGACGAACACGGCCCAGCAGATGATTGGATTCAAGGTGGGAACGTAGGCGCCTGCGACCCGCGTGAGGCGACGGAATGAACCGGCGCGAAGCGCCGGCGCCGAGCGCGAGCGCGTGGGGGTGGGACCCACGCGCATTGAGAAATGCCGGCAGTGTAGGGCGGGTCTCAAGACCCGGCCTACACCTGCGACTTTTGTGCTACATTCTGGACATGTCCAAAAAGGACATATCCACCCCCCTCAAGCCGGCGCCGTTCTATATCCTGCTGGCCCTCGCTGACGCTCCCGTGCACGGCTACGCGGCGATGCAGGCCGTCCGCGAACGGTCCGGCGGCACCGTTCGTCTGAGCACCGGATCCTTCTACCGACATCTGTCTTGGCTGCTGGACGAGGGGTTCGTCGAGGAAGCGCCCAGTCCTGCCGGCGACGATCCCCGTCGTGGGGCCTACTACCGGGTCACCGCACGTGGCCGGCAGGCCCTCACCCGGGAACGCGATCGACTCGCGGCTCTGGTCACCGCGCTCGACGCCCTTCGCCCGGCGCCGCGTCGAGGTCGCGCATGAGGTTCCGCGCTGACTCCGTGTTTGCACTGCTGGTCAGGGCGTATTCCCTGCGCACGCGGTCGCGGTTTGGAACGGCCATGCGCCATGCCTTCGAGAGTGAGTGGCAGGCGGCGCGCGACAGCGGAACCCGCGCCATCCTCAGGTTCTGGTGCATCACCATCCTCGACACGATTCGGTTTGCGATCGACGATCGCGCTGGAGGGTTCAGCATGCGAGGCGCTTTGACAGTCGATTGGCGCGATGCGTGGAGGGCACTCCGCGCCGCGCCCATCGTGACGCTGTTTGCGGTTGTCTCGCTGGCGCTCGGCATCGGCGGCGTTACGGCGTTGTTCACGATTCTGAACAGCCTGGTGCTCAAGCCGTTACCCGTTCGCGACCCGGATCGACTGGTGTTGCTCGGAGAAGGCCCGGCATCGGTCAAGTCGCCACCGAGCTCCTCGTGGACGAATCCGATCTGGGAGGCGGTTCGGGATCGGCAGGCGCTGTTCGCCGAGAGCGCGTTTGCCTGGGCAACCGACAGGTTCAACCTTTCGTCCACCTCCGCGAGCGACCTGGTCGAGGGACTGTGGGTGAGCGGCCGCCTGTTCGATGTGCTCGGTGTCGCGCCGGTGCTGGGTCGCACGATCAACACCGCCGACGACGTGAGAGGCGGCGGACCGGACGGAGCGGTGGCGGTGGTCAGCTACGGATTCTGGCAGCGTCGCTTCGGCGGCGCATCCGAGCATCATCGGGCGGACCCTCACCATTGAGCGTGTCCCGTTCACCATTGTCGGCGTGACGCCGGCGGGATTCTTCGGTCCGGACGTCGGGCGCGTATTCGACGTCGCGATTCCGCTCGGGACCGAGCCGCTCGTCAGGCCGCGCAGCCACGCGCTCGATGGACGCTCGGTCTGGTGGATGAACATCATGGCGCGGCTGAAGCCTGGCGTCGACCGCAGAGCGGGCGACAGCACAGTTGCTGGCGCTGCAGCCGGAGATTCGCGAGGCGACGATGCCCACCGAGCGATCGCGCCGAGGCCCGCCAGCAATATCTGGCGGATCCATTCGCGCTGGTGCCGGCGCCAGAAGGACGATCGCCGCTCCGGCGGCAGTACGAGGCGCCGCTGACGGCGGTCCTGTGGGTCGTGGCGCTCGTTCTGCTCATCGCCTGCGCGAACATCGCGAATCTCCTCATCGCGCGTGCGACGACCCGGCGTCACGAGCTGACGCTCCGTCTCGCGCTTGGCGCATCACGATTCCGGGTCGCGCGGCAGCTCGTGGCCGAAGGGATGCTGCTTGCGGCGGGCGGCGCGCTGCTCGGCGCCATATTCGCGGCGTGGGGGAGCCGCGCGCTGGTGGCGCAGCTGACGACGTTTGCGGTGACGGTGCGGCTCGATCTCGGGCTCGACTGGCGGGTGCTCGGCTTCATCAGTGCCGTCAGCGCTATCGCCACCATCCTGTTTGCCGTCGCGCCGGCGTTGGGCGTCGGCCGTCTTTCGCCGATGGAGGCGTTGAAGGACCACGGGCGCGATCATTCGGTCGAGCGCCGCGGCGGCATCCGGCAGGCTACAGTCATCGTGCAGGTCGCCCTGTCGCTGACGCTGGTGGTCGCGGCGGGACTGTTCGTCCGCACGTTTGTCGCACTCGCGACGCGCGACGCCGGCTTTACCCGCGACGGCCTGCTGCTCGTTGGCGTCGACGTGGACCGAAATCCCGTTGACGGCCTGGACCGGAGCGCGCTCTTCGAGAGACTTGGCGACGCGGTCAAGGGTGCGCCGGGAGTAGCCACCGCGGTCGTGTCGTATACGACCCCAATCGCCCGCGCGGGGATGAACACGATGATTGCGGTGCCGCCGGATTCGACGCTGTCGCAGCGTGAGCGCATGACCTGGGTCAATGCGATCAGCGCGGGGTGGCTCGAGGCTTTCGGCGTGCGTCTTGCCGCCGGCCGCGACTTCGACGGACGCGATCGGCCGGGCAGTCCTCCGGTCGCAATCGTGAACCGGACGTTCGAGCGACGGTATCTCGGCGGCCGTCCCGCAGTTGGCGCCACCTTTACCACGGTCGGCCCGAGCCCGGGTTCCGGCCATCCGATCTATGAAGTGGTTGGGGTCGTGGAGGATGCCCTGTATCGGTCGCTCCGCGCGCCGATGGAGCCGACGGTGTATTTGCCATTGCGGCAGTGGGACGGTCCGCCGTCGCAGGCCACGATTGCAGTCCGTGGCGCAAGGAGTACTTCGTCGGGCCTGGCGACCGCCGCGGCTGCCGCGATCGCGAAAGAGGATCCGACCGCGGTGCTGTCGTTTCGATCGTTCGACGAACAGATCGACGCGGCGCTCACGCAAGAGCGGGTGGTGGCAGCGCTCGCCGCCTTCTTTGGCATGCTCGGCCTGGTGCTCTCTGCCGTAGGCCTCTACGGCGTGACTGCCTACGCCGTCGTGTCGCGCCGTGCGGAGATTGGGATCAGGATGGCGCTTGGCGCGAGCAGTGACGGCCTGGTCCGGCTGATGCTGCGCCGCGTCGCCTGGCTGGTCGCCTGGGGCATCGCGATCGGTGCGTGCCTGTCGGCGTGGGCGTCGACGCTGGTGCGCACGCTGCTCTACGGTCTCGAGCCGAGAGACCCGGTGACATTTGCGGGCTCGGCTCTGGTGCTCGTCGCCGTGGCCAGCATTGCCGCGTGGCTTCCCGCGCGACGTGCCGCCCGCATCGATCCGATGTCAGTGCTGAGAGATTGGTAGTAATCAGGACGGCCGTTCAATGTCCAATGATCGGATTGTTGGCGTGAGTTCCGAGCAGTAAACACCGAGCTTCAGCACTGAGTGGTTTCACGCGTACATGCCGCGCATCTTCGTGACGATCGCGACCCGATTGATGGCGACGATGTAGGCGGCGGTGCGCAAATCTTTCTTGTAACGCAGCGCCGTATCGAGGACGTCCTTGAAGGCTTCGCACATCTTCGCTTCGAGCCGCCGGTTCACTTCGTCCTCCTCCCAGAAGTAGCCATGGCGGTCCTGGACCCACTCGAAGTAGGAGGTAGTGACGCCGCCGGCGTTGGCGAGGATGTCCGGGATCACGAACACGCCACGCTCGTGCAGATACTTGTGCGCTTCGGGGGTGGTCGGCCCGTTGGCCCCTTCCGCCACGATCTTTGCCTTGATGCTTGTGGCGTTCTCCATCGTGATCTGATTCTCGAGCGCCGCCGGCACCAGCACGTCGACATCGAGGCCGAACAGCTTGGGATTGTCGATCGCCTCTCCCCCCGGGAAGCCGTCGATGCTCTTGTGTTGCTTCGCGTAGTCGAGCATCTTCGCGATGTCGAGTCCCTGGTCGTTGTAGACGCCCCCCTTCCAGTCGGTGATCGCAACGATCTTCGCTCCGATTTTCGACAGCAGGTCGGCTGACACCGAACCGACGTTGCCGAATCCCTGGACCGCGACGCGTGCGCCCTTGATTTCGAGGCCGAGATGCCTGGCTGCCTCGCGGGTCACGATCATCACGCCGCGTCCGGTTGCTTCGCGGCGGCCTAGCGAGCCGCCCATTTCGATTGGCTTGCCCGTGACCACCGCGGTGGCGGTGTGGCCGACGTGCATGCTGTAGGTGTCCATCACCCACGCCATGATCTGATCGTTGGTGTTGACGTCAGGCGCCGGCACGTCCTTTTCGGGTCCGATCAAGTCGACGATTTCGGCGATGTAGCGTCGGGTCAGCGCCTCGAGCTCGCGCCGCGACAGTCGATTCGGATCGACGACGATGCCGCCCTTTCCGCCGCCGAATGGGACGTGCGCGACCGCGCACTTCCAGGTCATCCAGGCGGCCAGTGCGGTGACCTCGTCGAGGGTCACGCCGGGGTGATACCGGATGCCCCCTTTCGCCGGGCCCAGCGTGATGTTGTATTGGACCCGGTAGCCGGTAAAGACCTCGATCTCGCCGTTGTCCATCTGAATCGGGCACGAGACCGTGATCTGCCGCTTGGGATGGGTGAGGATCTTCCAGACGCCGGGGTCCAGTCCCAACAGCCGCGCCGCGCCGTCGAACTCCTGCAGCATCGCGTTGAAGATGCTTCCGCCTGTCTCCATGACACTCCCGACAAAGGGGCAGCCGCTCGGATGGCGGCCGCCGGGCGCAAACGATCAAGCTACTATAATGTGAAAACCATGAAAACGGCTGCCGAGACCGCGAAACTGCGTTGGGAACGCGAGGTGCTCGAACCGGCGTTGAAGAAGGCGCCCGAGCGTTCGATCCCGTTCACCACGATTTCCGGTCGGCCGATCGATCGGCTTTACACCAGGGACGATCTCCAGGATCTGGATTTTGGGCGTGACCTCAACGAACCCGGCCAGGTCCCATATACCCGCGGCATTCATCCCTCGGGATATCGGGGCAGACTCTGGACGATGCGGCAGTTCGCCGGCTTTGGGACGCCGGAGGAGACCAACCAACGGTTCAAGGCGCTCCTGAGCGCGGGGGGTGGCGGGTTGAGCGTCGCGTTCGATCTGCCCACCCTGATGGGACGGGATCCGGATCACGAACTGTCGCTCGGCGAGGTGGGCAAGTGCGGCGTCAGCATCGTTTCGCTGGCGGACATGGAGCGGTTGTTCGACGGGATCAGCCTCGCCGAGATCACGACGTCGATGACGATCAACTCGCCGGCCCCGATGATCTTCGCGATGTATCTCGCGGTTGCGGAGCAGCAGGGCGCGGACTGGACGCAGCTCTCCGGCACGATTCAGAACGACATCCTCAAGGAGTTCATCGCGCAGAAGGAGTACATCTATCCGCCGCGCGAATCGATGCGGCTGATTACCGACATCTTCGGCTTCTGTTCGAAGGAAGTCCCGAAGTGGAATACCGTGTCGGTGAGCGGCTATCACATCCGGGAGGCCGGCTCGACGTCGCTGCAGGAGCTCGCGTTCACGCTGCGAGACGGCATCGAATACGTGCAGTACGGGATCGATGCTGGCCTCGACGTCGACCACTTCGCGCCACGGCTCTCGTTCTTCTTCAACTCGCACAGCGATTTCTTCGAGGAGATCGCGAAGTTCCGCGCCGCCCGCAAACTGTGGGCCGATGTGATGCGGGATCGCTTCGGCGCGAAGCACGAGCGCTCATGGAAGCTGCGTTTCCATACCCAGACCGCAGGCGTGTCGCTGACCGCGCAGCAGCCCTACAACAATGTCGTGCGCACGGCGCTTCAGGCACTGGCGGCGGTCCTGGGGGGCACCCAGTCGCTGCACACGAACTCGCTCGACGAGGCGCTGGCGCTCCCCACGGCGGAAGCGGCGACGCTGGCGCTGCGCACCCAGCAGATCATCGCGCACGAGAGCGGCGTCACCAACACGGTCGACCCGCTCGGCGGCGCCTATTTCCTGGAGCGGCTCACGCTCGACATGGAACGCGGCGCTCGCGAGTACTTCGAGATCATCGATCGTCTCGGGGGGATGGTCGAGGCCATCGAGCAGGGCTTCCCGCAGAAGGAAATCGCCGAAGCCTCCTACCGGTTCCAGCAGTCGGTCGAAAAACGCGACAAGATCATCGTTGGCGTCAACGATTTCGTGCAGGAAGACGCAGCGCCGATCCCGATCTTGTACATCGACGACACGACCGCAAGTCGCCAGCTCGCGCGGCTCGAAGAGCTGCGCCGGACACGCGACAACGACCAGGTGCGTGGCGCGCTCGATACCCTGCGCGAAACCGCGCGAGGGAAAGGCAATACCATGTATCCGCTGCTCGACGCCGTCCGCGCGTATGCGACGGTCGGAGAGATGTGCGACGCGTTGCGGGATGTCTGGGGCGAGTACCAGGAGACGCCGCTGATATAACGGCTCAGGGCTTATGGCTCAGGGCTCAGGCTGGCTTAGGCACGGTGCGCTAGGTCCTGAGCCGACCTAAGCCGTGAGTCATGAGTCAATGAGCCGAGATGCAGAAGATCAGAGTTGTCATCGCCAAGCCCGGACTGGACGGCCACGATCGTGGCGCCAAAGTCATTGCCCGCGCGCTCCGCGACGCCGGCATGGAGGTGATCTACACCGGCCTCCGTCAGACCCCGGAACAGATTGTCGGGGCCGCGCTGCAGGAAGACGCAGACGTGATTGGTCTGTCGATCCTCTCCGGCGCGCACATGCATATCTGCCCGCGAGTGATGGAACTGCTCAAAGAGAAGGGGCTGGACGACGTGCTGGTCGTCGTCGGAGGGATCATCCCCGATGTCGACATCCCGAAGCTGCAGGCGATCGGCGTGCGCGGGATTTTCCTTCCCGGAAGCCCGATGCAGGAGATCATCGACTTCATCAACACCAACGTCCGTCCGCGAGCGGAGGCGATCTAGCCTGGACTTTCCAACCAACCGGCCCACGCGACACGTGCTCAATCCTCGATCAAGACGCGTAACACGGACGCGCTCGGTCAAGGTATCATGTAGCCATGCCCCACAAGCTGCTGCTGGCCGATGACAGCGTCACGATCCAGCGCGTCATCGAGCTTACGTTTGCGGACGAGGACGTGGAGGTCATCGCTGTAAGCAACGGCCAGCAGGCGATCGAGCGAGCCGAGCGGGATCGCCCGGACATCGTGCTGGCCGACGTCGGGATGCCGGAACGTGATGGCTACGACGTGGCGGCGTTCATCAAAGGCAACCCCGCGCTGGCGCACGTCCCCGTCGTGCTGCTCACCGGCGCGTTCGAACCGATCGACGAAACGCGCGCGCGTGCGGTCGGATGCGACGGTGTTCTCGTGAAACCATTCGAACCCCAGGTGGTCATCAGTCGAGTCAAGGATCTCCTCGCCGGCCGCAAGCCCGCCGGCTTGTGGGGAAGCGGGCCCGCCGCACAGGGGCCGGTCAGGTCACCGAACGGGAGCGCCAATCTCCGTCCGGTTGCGACGAGGCATGAGGCGAACGCGGCCGATCCGCTCGAGGCCTATTTCGACCGTCTCGATGCGGCGTTTTCCTCGCTGGGGGCGCCCGATGCGGCCACCGCAGCCGCTCCCGCGCCACAGGCCGCGCCGCCGGCACCCACGCCCGCGGGGCCGAAGCGCGAGGCAATACCAGTCTCCGCCGCGCAGCCGGGCACTCCGCCGCAAGCCCGACGCGACGAACCCACGGTCGATATCTCGTCGTGGGATCCGCAACTCGCCGGGGATCCGGTGCGACCGGTCGCGCCGCGTCCGGTGGGACCGACACCGACAGTCGCGGCTGAGCCCCCGCGTCCAGCGCCTGTGCCTCCCAGCACGCTGCCAACGCCCGCGTCGGTTTCGTCGCCGATTTCCGCCCCACCGTCGCTCGTGGACGCCTTTGCGGCGCTGCTCAGCGCCGAGCAGCGGCTACAGATCGCGCCGTCTGCCGCACCCGGACAACAGGGCAGTGCGCCGTCGGCCGGGCCCGTTATCAGCGATCAGGTCGTCGACGAGATCGCGCAGCGCGTGCTGGCCCGGCTCAGCGACCAGACCCGTCCCACCGTCCTCGACGTGGCCGAACGCCTCGTCCGCGAGGAAATCGAGCGGATCAAACAACATCGCTGACTGCAGACTGAAGATTGAAGATTGGGATTGACGATTGCAGATTGACGATTGGATTGGCTATTGAGGATTGACGATTAAATTGACGATTGACGATTGACGATTGACGATTGGGGATTGACGATTGGGGATTGACGATTGGGGATTGGCTGACTCCAATGGCAGTCGGCCGTCCGCGGTGGCAATCGCCAATCCGTTTATCGGCCAATCGCACTCCGTGAATCCGTCAACCGGCAGTCCGTGAATCGTCAATCGGCAGTCCGTGAATCGTTAATCGGCAGTCCGTGAATCGTTAATCGGCAGTCCGTGAGTTCGCTCAATCGACAATCGTCAATTCAATCGCCAATCCGCAATCGTCAGTCCCCCAATCTTCAATCTGCAGTCTTCAATCTTCAATTCGGGTATGCTCTGTCGGATATGCCTTCTGGCCTGGACCTGAACCATCCCGTGAGGGTGCCGGAGAAGCCGGCGCTCGAAGGGCTCGAAGCCAAATGGATGGCGCGGTGGGAAGAGTCGGGCGTGTATCGTTTCGACCGCACGCGCCCTCGCGCGGCCGTCTATTCAATCGATACGCCGCCGCCGACCGTCAGCGGCTCCCTGCACGTCGGCCACGTATTTTCCTATACCCACACTGACGTCATCGCGCGGTTCCAGCGCATGCGGGGCAAGGCCGTCTTCTACCCGATGGGATGGGACGACAACGGCTTGCCGACGGAACGGCGGGTCCAGAACTACTTCGGCGTCCGCTGCGATCCGTCGCTTGCCTACGACCCGCAGTTCAAGCCGCCGGACAAGCCTGGCAAGCACCCGATCTCGGTGTCGCGTCCGAACTTCATCGAGTTATGCGCCCGGTTGACGGCCGAGGACGAGAAGGCATTCGAGGCCTTGTGGCGCCATCTCGGCCTGTCGGTTGACTGGGGCATGACCTACGCGACGATCGATCGTCGGGCCCAGCGGACTTCGCAGGTCTCGTTCCTTCGCCTCTTCCACAAAGGGCTGGCGTATCAGCTCGAAGCGCCGACCCTGTGGGACGTGGATTTTCGCACCGCCGTAGCCCAGGCCGAGCTCGAGGACCGCGAGCAGCCAGGGGCCTACCATCGCATCAAATTCTCGCGCGACGGCGGGGAGCCGGTCTTCATCGAGACGACCAGGCCCGAGCTGATTCCCGCATGCGTGTCGCTCGTCGCCCATCCCGACGACGAGCGGTACCAGCCGCTGTTTGGCACCGACGTGCTCACGCCGCTCTTCGGAGTCCGCGTGCCGGTGAAGGCGCACGAGCTCGCCGACCCCGAAAAGGGATCCGGCATTGCCATGATCTGTACGTTCGGCGATGTGACCGACGTCCTGTGGTGGCGCGCCCTTTCGCTGCCCGTCCGCGCGATCATCCAGCCGAATGGCGCGCTGCGTCCTCTGAGCTGGGGTGGCGTGGGCTGGGAAACGGATGACCCTGGGCGCGCGCAGCAGGCGTACGATCAACTGTCGAATCTTTCTGCCGCGAAGGCGCGCGCGAAGATCGTCGAGCTGCTGCAGCAGAGCGGCGATTTGATCGGCGAACCGCGTCCGATCACCCACGCGGTGAAGTTCTACGAAAAGGGGGACCGGCCGCTCGAGATCGTCACTAGCCGGCAGTGGTTCATCAAGACCATGGTTTTCCGCGACGCGTTGTTGCAGCGCGCGCGCGAGTTGAAGTGGCATCCGCCCTACATGCAGGCGCGCCTCGAGAACTGGATCAACGGTCTCAACGGCGACTGGTGCATCAGTCGCCAGCGTTTCTTCGGCGTGCCCTTTCCGGTGTGGTATCCCGTCCTCGGCGACGGCTCTCCCGATTACGCGCACCCAATCCTGCCGCCCGAAGATCGCTTGCCGATCGATCCGTCGACCGACGTGCCCGACCGTTATCGCGCCGACCAGCGCGATCGACCCGGCGGCTTCAGCGGCGACCCCGACGTCATGGACACCTGGGCGACCTCTTCTCTGACCCCGCAAATCGCGGGCGCCTGGCTGGAAGACCCTGATCTGTTTGGCCGGGTGTTTCCCATGGACGTCCGTCCGCAGGCCCACGACATCATCCGAACCTGGCTGTTCTCGACGGTTCTCCGTGCCGAGCTCGAATTCGGCGCGTTGCCCTGGAGCAACGCCGCCATCTCGGGCTGGGTCCTCGATCCCGATCGCAAGAAGATGTCGAAGTCCAAGGGGAACGTCGTTACCCCGATGGGACTGCTGGAGGAGCACGGATCCGATGGGGTGCGGTATTGGGCCGCGAGCGGACGGCCGGGAACGGACACGGCGTTTGACACCGGCCAGATGAAGGTCGGGCGGCGCCTGGCGATCAAGCTGCTGAACGCCTCGAAGTTCGTGCTGGCGAATGCGGAAGGCGGCGGGGATGTCACGGCAGCAGTCGATCGCGGCTTGCTGACCATGGTTGGACGGCTCGTTCGCGAATCAACGGAAGATCTCGGGGACTACAACTACGCCCGTGTCCTCGAACGCAGCGAGTCGCTGTTCTGGTTTTTCTGCGACAACTACCTCGAGCTGGTGAAGTCGCGCCGGTACGGTGATCAGGGGCCAGCGGCGGCTGCGTCCGCCAACGCCGCGCTGCTGGTTGCGCTCTCGGCGTTGTTGCGGCTCTTTGCGCCGTTTCTGCCGTTTGTGACCGAGGAGGTGTGGTCCTGGTGGCGGCCCGGATCGGTCCATGCCGCCTCGTGGCCAAAAGAGGAGGAACTCTTCCGGCCGGCAGGCGGTGAGCAGGACGAAGCGGTTCGGGCTCTCGAGCTCGCGGCGGCAGTGCTCGGTGAGATTCGCAAGAAGAAATCCGAGGAACAGCGGCCGTTGAAGACGCTGGTTTCGCGCGCGGTCGTAAGAGTGCCGGCGGCCGATCGTCCGCTCCTATCGTCGGCGGAGGCTGACCTTCGCGCCTCGGGACTGATCCAGGATCTCGTCATCGAGACCGCTGACGTGTTGGAGGTCGTCGTGGAGCTGGCCGGGCCCGAGGCGCAAGGCTGAGGAGCGCCGTAATGAAAACGATTCCGTTTCAGGCTCTTGACCCGGCCCTCTATCGCGAGACCGTCCGCCGAGCGCTGGCTGAAGACCTTGGATGGGGAGACGTCACCACCGAGGCGACGGTACCGTCGGATCTCAAGGCGCGCGGCGTCATCCTGGCAAAGAGCCACTGCATCGTCGCCGGGCTCGACGTGGCCGCGGAGGCATTCCGCCAGCTCGATCCCGGATGCGTTTTCAACGCCTTGAAACACGACGGCGAGCCGTGTGAGCCCGGCGATGTCGTCGCGGAGCTGACCGGCCACGCCGCGCCAATGCTCACGGCGGAGCGAACGGCCCTCAACTTCCTGCAGCGGCTTTCCGGTATCGCGACGGTAACCCGACGCTTCGTTGCCGCAAGCGGCGGGCGGATCACCGTGCTCGACACGCGGAAGACGACGCCAACGCTCCGGGTGCTGGAGAAGTACGCCGTCCGTGCGGGAAGCGGTACCAACCATCGGTCTGGACTCGACGATGGCATCTTGATCAAGGACAACCACGTGCGTCTCGTGGGCGGCGTGCTCGAAGCGGTGCGACGCATGCAGGCTGCCAAGCCGGAAATGCCGATCGAGGTCGAGGCCCAGAGTCTGGCGCAAGTGGACGAAGCGCTGCAGGCAGGGGCCGACATTATCCTCGTCGACAACCTGTCGGCCGAAGAGATCCGCGAAGCGGTCAGCCGCACGCGTGGCCGGGCGCAGGTGGAAATCTCCGGCGGTGTGACCATCGAACGGTTGCCCGAACTCGCGGCCACCGGCGCCGATTATGTTTCGGTGGGCGCGCTGACGCACTCGGCGCCCGCCGCGGACCTGAGCTTCGAACTCGAACCGCTGACCGAACCGAACTGAGGCCCCTCACTTACACGGCTATACGGATCGACGACATCAGACGGATTGCACACCTTGAACCCGTACGAGCCTGCTCTCGCCGTCACTGCCGCGGAGCGGGGGGTATTCGGGACGCGATTCAACTACCAGGAGGAAGTGGGATCCACGAACGATCTCGCCATGCGCGCGGCCGAGCGGGGAGAACCCGAAGGGACGGTGTTCGCGGCTGGCGCGCAGACCGCGGGCCGCGGCCGGCTCGGGCGGACGTGGTTCTCGCCGGCGGGCGCAGGCCTCTATGTATCGACAATCATCCGGCGCGAGGCGCTCGCGCCGTGGATCACGCTGGCGGGCGGGGTGGCCGTTGCCGAAGGCATCCGCGCGGCGACCGGTCTCCCTGTGGAAATCAAGTGGCCGAACGACGTTGTCGCGGTCGGCGGCGGCGGGTTCCGCGAGGAGGCGCAAGCTCGCCGGCATTCTTGCCGAAGCCGTGAGCGACGGCCATCACGTGCAGCACATCGTGCTCGGATACGGAATTAACCTGTTCCGGGCGGCATTGCCACCCGAGCTCGCCGATCGAGCGACATCCATCGAGTCGGAGCTCGGTCGCACGGTCGATGCGGGGGCTGTGCTCGCACAGACACTGGTCGCATTGAATCGCGCGACGCTCGAGATCGAGAGGCGCGGCCATGAGGCGCTCCTCGCCAGGTGGCTGGTACTGGCTCCGTCGGCCACCGGTTCCCGCATCGAATGGCAGGGGCCAGGCGGCGTTACGTTCGCCGGCGTGACCGCAGGCCTCGCACCCGACGGCGCGCTGCTGGCGCGTACGGCAACGGGCATCGATCGTATTCTGTCAGGTGAGATCCGGTGGCAGTGACCCGGACCCCGAATCATGCTTCTCGCGATTGACGTCGGCAACACGAACGTGACGATTGGCGTTTTCGAAGGCGATCGTCTGGCGCATAGCTGGAGGCTTGCGGCGCTGCGCGAGCGCACCGCCGACGAGCTGGGTATCTTCGTCACGCGTCTCTTCGAACAGACCGGCGTGCACCTGGCCGACCTGCGGGGGATCGTGATCGCGTCGGTCGTGCCACCGCTCACGCGGCCGATGGAAGAGATGTCGGAGCGCTACTTCCACCGCCAGGCGCTGATCGTCGACGCGACCAACGCCGGCATGCCCGTCCGCTATTCGCCGATCGGCGACGTCGGCGCCGACCGCATCGTCAATGCCGTGGCCGCGCGTGAAAAGTACGGCAGGGATGGCGTGCCGCTAATCGTCGTCGACTTCGGAACCGGCACGACCTTCGACATCATCTCTCGCGCAGGGGAATATCTCGGTGGAGTGATTTGTCCGGGAATCGGCATTTCCGCCGAGGCGCTCTTTCAGCGTGCCGCGCGCCTGCCGCGGGTCGAGGTGCGGAAACCCTCCACCGTCATCGGCCAGAACACCGTCGACGCGATGCAGTCTGGCCTGTTCTTTGGCTATGTCGAGATGGTGGACGGTCTCGTGCGAAGAATCCGCACGGAACTGGAGGGAGGAGACCAGGCGAGGGTGATTGCGACCGGTGGTCTTGCGGACATCATCTCGGGCGAGAGCCGCGCAATCCAGCAGGTGGACGCCAATCTCACGCTCGACGGCCTGCGCTTGATCTGGGAACGCCACTCGTAATGAACACGTCGCTCGAACCTGCCGAGTACTGCCGCCAGCTCGAAACCTACTTGTGCCGCAAGAACGAAGGACACTTGATCCGAATCGTCGGTCCGGTATTCGAACAGGTATGCGGATGGGCGGCGCAGGGTGTTCCACTCACCATCGCCTGTCGCGGGATCGACCAATACTGCGAACGCTACTACGCGAAGGGACCACGACGTCGCCCGGTGCGGATTGAGTTCTGCGAAGCGGACATCCTGGAACTCTTCGACGACTGGCGGCGCGCGGTCGGCGTGACGGCGGCCGGACCCTTGGATTCGACCCTGCCCGAAGGTGATGGAACGACGAGACGTCACGACACGTTGCCGGCGCATCTGGAGCGCGTCATCACCCGGCTGACGGCAGCGCGTGCGGGCGTCGGTCGCTCCAACGAATTTCATCAGCTCATCGATCAAACGGTGCGCGAGGTGGATGGTATGCGGCCGACCGCCAAACACGTGCGCGGGAACGATCGGCGTGCACTGATCGATCGTCTCGCCGCTCTCGATCGTGCCCTCGTAGCGGCCGCGACCCAGGAGTTGGAGGAGACGCATGCGGCTCGGCTCCGGGCTGAGGCTGAAGCAGAGATCGCCCCGTTTGCCAGCCGAATGCCTGCGGATGCCCGCAGTAGAGCGGTCCACGTCGCGCTCGGCCGTCTCGTGCGGGAAGAGATGGGATTGCCGGTGGTGGGGGTGGAATAGGCTCCAGGCTCCAGGCTCCAGGCTTCAGGAGCCCGGAGCCCGGAGTCGGAGCCTGGAGCCCGGAGCCTGAAGCCCGGAGCCTGAAGCCCGGAGCCTGAAGCCCGGAGCCTGAGGCCCGGAGCCTGAAGCCTTGCCGATGCTGCATGAAGGCCAGCAGGTTGAGCTGACAGTCGAGAAGCCGGCGGCCGGTGGCCGGATGATTGCGCGGCACCTCGGCCAGGTGGTCCTCGTGCGTGGGGCGATTCCCGGCGAGCGCGTGCAGGCGTGGATCGAGCGCGCGGACAAGCGGCTGGCCTTCGCGGTCACGCGCGAGGTGCTGGAGTCCTCGCCCGATCGACGCGCGGAGGACGGCGATCCGCTCTGTGGAGGAGCGCTCTACGCCCACATCGACTATCCGCGGCAACTGGCGCTGAAGGCGGATATCCTCCGCGACGCGTTCGCGCGTCTCGGGCGGCATCCGCTCGAGTTTCCGATCGATGTCGTCGCGTCGCCCGAACACGGATACCGCATGCGGGCACGATTACACGTCCGGGGTGCACGCGCTGGGTTCTACCGTGAAGGTACTCACCAGCTGTGTGATGCGGCGCCGACACGGCAACTTCTCCCCGAGACGGTTGCGACGGTACAAAGGATTGCAGCTTCCATCGATCAGGCGGCGACCGGATCCCTTACGTCCCTGGCAATTACCGAAGACATTGCGGGCGTGCAACGAGCGGCCCACCTGGAAGTCGCCCCGGGCGCACGCGTCTCTTCGGCTCTTCTCGACACTATCGTCGGCAACGCAGGACTCGCTGGTCTCAGCGCGCGGGATGCGACCGGTCAGCTTTTCGTGTCCGGAGATGCGGTCGTCACCGATCCGCTGCCGGTCATTACCGCGGGACGCGGAGCATCCGGTGATCTCCTGCGACACGCGGAATCGTTCTTCCAAGGCAATCGGTATCTCATCGCCGACCTCGTGAAGGCGGTGATGGACCTGGTGCCAGAGAGCGGTGAAGTGCTCGATCTGTACGCTGGAGTGGGATTGTTCGCGGTGTCGCTCGCGGCTGCCGGACATCTGGAGGTGACGGCGGTCGAAGGGGACCGTGCGAGCGGCGCAGATTTGCGCCGCAACGCGCGGGCCTGGGAACCGAGAATTACCGCCCACATCGCCCGGGTCGAGGACTACCTGAGGTCTCGTCGCGGTTCGAGCCCTGACACCACGATCGTTGATCCGCCTCGCACCGGAATCTCGAGGGAGGCGCTCGACAGAGTGATCGAGCTCGCGCCGCAGCGAATCGTTTACGTCTCCTGTGATCCCGCGACGCTCGCGCGCGATACGCGACGGCTGCTCGACGCCGGCTATCGCCTCGCGTCGCTGAAGGCGTTCGATCTGTTTCCCAACACTGCGCACATCGAATCGCTAGCGGTCTTCCTCTCGGCTTCCGGCGCCGGCCGCTGAGACGAACGCTCGGAACAGCTCGTCGAACTCTCCGGTGCGCCAGAAGTTCTCCGGGTGCCATTGCACCCCGACGCAGAATTTCGACTCCGGCCGCTCGATGGCCTCGACGATGCCGTCCGGCGAAACGGCCGAAACCACGAACGACGGGGCGACCTCGCCGACCGCCTGATGATGGCGGCTGTTCACCGAACAGGTCTCGAGGCTGCGTGAGGGACCGAGCGCCGCGGCGAGCCGCGTGTCGGGCGTGACCCGCACGTCGTGCGCCGGTGCGTGTTTGGGATCCTGGATCGAATGATCCAGCTCCGACTTGATCGCGGACGGAATGTCCTGCATGAGCGTGCCGCCCGCGGCGACGTTCAGGACCTGCACTCCGCGGCAGATCGCGAACAGAGGCATGTCGCGCGCGACCGCCTCGCGCGAGAGGGGCACCTCGAAGTTGTCACGCTCGCGATCGACTACCGTCGAGGGATGTGGTGCCTGGCCATAAAGGGACGGGTCGACGTCAGGACCGCCGGTGAGGAGCAGGCCGTCGACACGGCTGAGGCTTTGCTGCGGATCGTCGGCTGGGTCGAGCAGCACCGGGACTCCGCCGGCTCGTTTCACCGACTCGACGTAGTCATCGAGCTTCGAACATCGGGTAATGCCGATCGTCGGTTTCATGTTGCTCGCTGCTACATTCTCTCAGGCACTACGCATCCCATCAGGGCCAATGCCTGAGTGAGCTGATTGCGGTAAAAGGCAACCGCGGCGGCACGCCAGAGGCGCACGTCCTTGCGCTCCTCGGCCAGGATCGGAAAACGATGATAGAAGCCATTGAACTGCTGCGCGAGGCCGAACGCATATTTTGCGATGACCGAAAGCTCCAGCGTGCGAACCGCCTGGTCGACGACTTCGTCGAGCCTGGCGGCTTCAAGCACCAGTCCCCAGAGATCGTGCGCATCGTCTGACCCATCGTTGAGCGCATCGAGCGGCGTGTCGGCGAGCGCGCTGGTGACGGCAGCCTCGTCGAGACCTTCGCGGTCCTTCAGTTTGGCAAAGATATTGTTCGCGCGCACGGTCGCGTATTGCAGATAGGGCCCGCTCTCGCCTTCGAAACTGAGCGCTTCGTCGATGTCGAAGGCGATGACCTTGCCGCGCGAAAACTTCACCATGAAATAGCGGACCGCTGCGGTTGCGATAGCCTCGGCGGTGCGGCGGATGTCGTCGGGTCCGAACTCCGGGTTGCGCCGGCCGACTTCCGATGCGGCCTTGTCGGTCAGGCGGTCGAGCAGGTCGTCCGCTTTCACGCCAAGACCCTTGCGCCCGGACACCTCGACGAACGGCTTGCCGGCTTCCTCGCTCGTGTCGTATCCGAGCTCGCGGGCGGTCTCGTGCGAGAGCGCGACCATCTCGTACGAGTAGTGAATCGATCGCTCGGCTTCTTTGGTGAATCCGAGCACCGCCAGTGCCTGCTTCACCAGCTTCTGCAGGTACGACTGCCGGGTGTCGATCACGTTGCAGACCATGGAGGCGCGACCGAACGACGGGGGTCGGGATGCCGCAGCCGCCGGGTCTGACGTCGTGGACCAGAGGGTGCACGCCTTGCCCCGTTCGAATTCGCGGTAGAAGAAGTCGCGGCCGAGCAGGCCGAACTTCCAGAGCTGGTAGGCCATGTCCTTGCCGACATAGGTGACGGTTCCGTCGGATCGAACGATCACCTTCTCGCGGGTCTCCTGCGGTTCGGACTCATCGCCTGCTTCGGTGGCGTCGGTCGGTGGGTCGGCGGCGGAGGATGCGTCGGCCTGGTCATCGTCAATCCGCATCACCCAGCAGCCTCTCAGCTTGCCCTCGGTTTGCAGGTAGACGGCACCGGTCTGCTTCAGGAAGTCGAAGGCGTGCGCCCAGAAATGGAGGCGCAGGATGTCGCCCTCCCATGTCAGCAGGTCGTACCCGATGTTCATCCGCCCCATCGTCCGCAAGTGACAGCGGACGATGCGGTCGGCGATGAAGGCGGCCATGACGGCGATGTCGTTGCCGCCATGCTCGAGCGAATGCAGCGCCGCCGCTCGAATCGTCAATCGTTCCTTGTCTTCCGCATACCACTCGGTTACGCGGGCGTAGAGATCCCAGCAGTAGTAATCGAAGCGGGCTGAGGTCGATTCGGCGAGCGCGCGCACCTCGTTCAGTGACTTGTGTTCCAGTTCGCGGAATCCGACGACCACGTCGGCAACCTGCACCCCGGTGTCGTCGATGTAGTTCTGGATTTCGACGCGGCGGCCCTGGAAGCGAAGCAGGCGGCCGAACGCGTCACCGAGCGCCGCATTCCGCAAATGGCCGATGTGCGCGGCCTTGTTCGGGTTGATGGCGGTGTGCTCGACGATGACCTTGTCCTGATGCGCGGAAGCTTCGGTGGCGTCCGGCTCGGGACGAGCGGTTTCGAGCCAGTCCCGCAGCCACTTGGGGCGATCCAGAAAAAAATTGATGTAGCCGTTCGGCGCGGCCTCGATTCGTGAAATGCCGTCGATCTGACCGAGCCCGCCGGCAAGTTCCTGCGCGATGACGCGGGGCGCCTTGCGCAGTCGGCGGGCCAGCGCAAAGGCGACCGGAACGGCGAGGTCTCCAAGGGCTCGCCGGGGCGGCGTTTCGAGCGCCATCTCGCTGATGACGGCATCTTCGGGCGGGATGGCGTAGAGACGGCGAACGGCCTCGGCCATATGACGACGAACGAGTTGGTGGATGGGGAGAATCACTGTTCTTCCGTGATACGATCCTGCATCGGTTCCGACATCATTACAGTCCTGGCGCGCGCGTAATCATGCGGCGTGTTGACATTCACAAACAATCGCCCATCAGGGTCGTACGCCGTGAGCGCGTCGGCGCTGATCTCCCGGACACGTACGTCGCTGGCGAGATCGGCGACGGCCAGCGCGCCGCGAGCGAGGCGCGCCTCGATGGCGGTCATGCAGCCCCGCGTATACAGGGCGCAGAGCGGTTCCGGTCCGCGCGCGGACTTCGGGACTACGGCGTCCACGTCGTCCCCGGCCTCTTCCACGAGTCTGGCCAGCAAGTCTCTCGTGATGAAGGGCAGATCGCAGGCGACCACCAGCACGCGATCGTGCCGCGCGTGGGCGAGCGCGGTATAGATTCCTCCCAGCGGTCCGGCGCCGGGCATCGCGTCTGGTTGGACGGGAATCTGAAGACCGGCGTACCGCGAAGGATCGTTCGCGATGATCGCGATATCGTCCGCAACCGCCGCGAGCTCGGCGATCTGACGGTCGATAATCCGCGCGCCGCCAATGAGAAGCGCCGCTTTGTCTGCACCGCCGAGCCGCGTCGCCCGGCCCCCGGCCAGGATCGCCGCCGACACACGGTGTCGCACGCTCGACATTACCATGAGTGAACCCAGAATCGGACGCGTGCTCGTTGCAAGCCTGCATCAGTCCATCGCCGACCTGCTGCCCAATCGTCTCGAATTCTACGAGAACTGGCTGAACGTTTCCGGGCTGCGCGAGGGGACGATTGGCCTTGCGTCCGTTGTCGGCGGTGCTCAGCTTCCTGCGAAGTGAGGGGGAGGCCTACAATCTGATCACCGCGCGCGCGGGAGAGTACGCGGCGGCGTGGACGTATCGAAAACGTGCCGGCCTACGAACGGCGTCTGGTGCGTGCGCTGCCGCCGCAACTCCGGGCGCGAGCGGCGCTCCGCACGGCCCGCGCGATGGTCCGCGCGACTTATCCAGGCTCGCGGGCGATTACCCGCGTGAAGAAGGGCACGGCGTCGATCGATCTCCGTGGTTCGCTCTTCTGCGAGGTACGCGAGACGTCGCTTCTGCCGCTGTGCGGATTCTACGCGTCGGCCATCACCCGGGTGCTGCGGTTGTTCGACGTGCCTGCCGACGCCCAGGTGAATCAGTGCCGCGCCGCCGTGGGAGGCCAGAAGGGGTGCCTGCTGTCGGTGACGCTCAACGGCCGCGAGAGCGACACCGCGATTGCCGCATGATCACCGCGACCCTGTTGTTCTGGCTCGGCGTGGCGCAGGCCAGCCCGCCGGCGCCCGTTCCGTCACTGCCGGTTTCACGCATCCTCGTCGTTCCGCTCGAGACACCTGCCCGTGACGGACGAACCTACTGGCTGGGCGAGGCCTTCGCGGTGCTGGTTGCCGACGATATCAATGCGCGAGGGTTGGGCGCGATCACGCGAACGACCCGCGAACGCGCCTACGATCAGCTGCATCTGCCGCCCAATGCAGTGCTGAGCCGGGCGACGGTCATCCGCGTCGGGCAGATCGTCGGTGCGTCGCAGGTGATCGTTGGCGAAGTGCAGGTGGACGGTGACGCTGTGACGGTGCGGCTTCGTTCGATCCAGATTGATGTCGGCCGGGCCGGCGACGACGTCACCGAACGGGGCGAGCTGAAGGATCTGTTCGCGCTCGCCGGCCTGGCGGCGAGGAGGGTAGTGCCTGGAGGTGACCTCGGGGCGCATCCTGCGTCTCCGTCGCTCCAGGCCTTCGAGCAGTACATCAAGGGACTGCTCGTGGAGCAGCCGGCGAGTCAGGCGACGCTTCTCGAGACCGCGCTGAAGCTCGATCCATCGTACGACCGGGCGCGCATTGCGCTGTGGGAGGTCCGTACCGCGCAGGGAGATCACGCGGCGGCCCTGGCGGCCGTCAAGCGGGTTTCCGGATCGTCACCCGCGGCGCGGCGGGCCCGATTCCTTGCCGCGGTTTCCATGATGGGAATGCGGCAGTACGACGACGCGTTCACCGCGCTGAAGTCGCTGCAGGACGAGTCGTTCAGCGCGGCAGTGCTCAATAACCTCGGTGTTGTCCAGGTTCGGCGCGGGGCGACGGCGGAGACAGGCAAGGCCACCTACTATTTCACCCAGGCCGCAAAGGCCGAACCGGACGAACCCGACCTCCTGTTCAACCTTGGCTATGCCTACGCGCTCGATCGCGACCCGCAGGGCGCCATCTACTGGTTGCGCGAATCCCTGCGCCGAAATCCCGCCGACGGCGACGCGCACATCGTGCTCGCCGCGGAGCTCGAAGCGGCGGGCCGTGCGGCCGAAGCGGTTCGGGAGCGGGAACTCGCAGCCCAACTGTCGGCGAAGTATGCGGACGCCTCGAAACGTCTGGGCACGGAGGTTCTCCCAACCCGTCTCGAGCGGATTCGAACGGATCTGGAGCCGCGTCGCGCGCAGTCGGTGGACCAGGCGATTGTCAACACGACCCAGCGCGATCAGCAGGATCTCGCACGTTTCCACCTCGAGCGGGGCCGTCGTCTTTTCGAGCGGGAGCAGGATGCCGAAGCCATGGCCGAGTTGCGTCGGGTTGTGTTTCTCTCGCCGTATGAGGCGCAGGCCCATCTGCTGATCGGACGGATTCACCTGCGTGGTGGACGCCCGCGGGAGGCGGTCGATGCGCTGAAGATTTCAATCTGGAGCCAGGACAACGCTGCCGCTCGCGTCGCGCTCGGAGAGGCGTATCTTCTACTGAAGGATTTCACCAACGCGCGCGCGGAGGTGCAGCGGGCGCTGGCGCTGGAACCGGATTCGGCTCCCGCGAAGAAGTTGCAGGAGCGTCTCGACAGAGGAGGGCATTAGGCCATGCGCCGCTTCGCCCTGGTCGTGGTCATCATCGCCGCGGTGGCCGCTGTGATCGCCGGCACCCCGGCCGACCATCCGGCCATCGTGGAAAGCGCGACGGTGGACGGGATCATCCACCCCGTCACTTCGGAGTTCATGCGAAAGGCCATCGCCAAGGCGGATGCCGAGGGCGCCCGGCTGATCGTGTTCACGCTCCGCACGCCTGGCGGTCTGCTCGACTCCACCCGCGACATCAACAACGCCATCATTGCGGCCCGCACGCCGGTGGCAATCTTCGTCGGCCCCTCGGGCAACCGCGCGGCCTCCGCCGGCTTTCTGATCACCATGGCCGCCGACATCGCGGCAATGGCGCCCGGGACGCACATCGGCGCCGCGCACCCGGTGGCCGGAAATGGCGAGAAGATGGACGACGTCATGGCGAAGAAGGCCGCCTCCGACACGGCCGCTTACGCGCGCACGCTGGCGGCGCAGCGTGGCCGCAACGTCACGCTCGTCGAGCAGGCCGTGATCGACAGCCGATCCTTCACCGAGCAGGAAGCTTTGCAGGCATCGCCGCCGCTCATCGACATCGTCGCGACGGACGTCGCGGACCTGGTGAAGAAGCTCGATGGGCGCACCGTGAAACGGTTCAATGGGGCCACCACGACGCTCGCGCTGGCGGGGGCCGAGACCCGGACGATTGAGATGACGTGGTCCGAGCGAATCCTGACGGCCGTCGCGCATCCACAGATCGCCTACCTCCTGCTGACGCTCGGGACGCTCGGCCTGACGATCGAGCTGTGGAGTCCGGGGGCGATCCTTCCTGGCGTAGCCGGCGGGCTCTGCCTGCTCCTGGCGTTTTTCGCGCTGCAGGTGCTCCCGGTCAGCTACGCGGGCGTGCTGTTGATCGTCTTTGGCTTCGCGCTCCTGGTGCTGGAAGTGAAGATAACCAGCCACGGTCTGCTGGCGGTCGGCGGGATTACCAGCCTGTTGTTTGGATCGCTGATGCTGATCGACTCCCCCTTGCCGGAGATGCAGATCGGACTGCGGATGATCCTCCCGATTACGCTGTCGCTGGCGGGAATCATCCTGTTCCTCGTCCGGCTGGGAGTGAAGGCGCAACGATCGCCAGCCGTCACTGGGGAGAGCGGGATGCTGCAGTCCACGGCTGAGGCGCTCACGTCGATTGCCCCGGGAGGGGTCGGCCGCGTGTCCACCCACGGGGAGATCTGGACTGCGACGTCTCCCGAGCCGATACATGCGGGGGACAGGGTTGTCGTCACGGAAGTGAAGGGTCTGCTTCTGACCGTCAAGCCGTTGTAGTGGTCCTGGAATGAGTAGGCAGGCCATCAGGCCTGCCGGTTGAAAGGGCGGGCTCTTGGACCCGCCATTCAGGAGAGCTCGTGATCGTGTCGCCCACGCTGATCATCGTCGTAATCGTCGTGTTCTATCTGCTCAGTTCAATCAAGATTTTGAACGAGTACGAGCGGGCGGTCATCTTCCGGCTGGGCAAACTTTTGAGCCAGCCGAAAGGACCCGGGGTCATTCTGGTGTTTGCGCCGATCGACAAGATGGTCCGCGTCAGTCTCAGGACCATCGTCATGGACGTGCCACCGCAGGACGTCATTACCCGCGACAACGTGTCGGTGAAGGTGAACGCGGTCGTCTATTTTCGCGTGATGGAGCCGCGCAAGGCGATCGTCGAGGTCGAAAGCTATCACTACGCGACGTCGCAGCTGGCGCAGACCACGCTTCGAAGTGTGCTGGGTCAGGTGGAGCTCGACGATCTGTTGTCAGAACGCGAGCGGCTGAATCAGCAGCTGCAGCAGATTCTCGATCTGCACACGGATCCCTGGGGGATCAAAGTGTCGGCGGTCGAAGTGAAACACGTCGATCTGCCGCCCGACATGCAGCGCGCGATGGCGCGCCAGGCGGAAGCCGAGCGTGAGAAGCGTGCTAAAATCATTCACGCCGACGGCGAACTGCAGGCATCGGAGAAGCTGGCGCAGGCCGCTGCGGTCATCGCGACCGAGCCGGTGACGATCACCCTCCGCTACCTGCAGACGCTCACGGAAATCGCCTCGGAAAAGAATTCCACGATCATCTTCCCGCTGCCCATCGAGTTGATGAACACGATCACCGGGCGCAACAAGTAGAGCTGCGGGAATTCACATCATGACTGAGATCACCCATCACGACCTGGCGGACGAGGGTTTTCACGAAATCCAGTTGAGCGGGAAGCAGCTCGTGTTCCTGTTCATGGCAACCACGATCGTGGCGGTGGTGATTTTCCTGTGCGGCGTCCAGGTTGGCCGCGGGGTCAGAACCGAGCATGTCGCCGACACCAGCGACGCGACCGCGACCGTGACCACCCCACCGGTGACCGCGCCGCCGCCGTCGACGGCGTCCGGTGCGGTTGCGTCCCCTCCGTCGGAGGCGCCGCAGCCCGCTCCGGAAGGGGCGGACGATTTGAGCTATCCGAAGCGCTTGCAGTCGGATTCCGCTCAAAAGGAACAGGTGAAGCCGCGCAGCGAGCCGGCGCCAGCACCCGCGACAGCCGCCAGTGCACCCGCCAAGAACACGTCGGTGAAGGTCGGGCCGCAGCCTGCGGCGTCGGAGCCGCCGTCGGCGTCACGGGCGGCGAGTCCACCTGCCGCGCCGGCCGCCGGCATACCCACAGCGTCACGTCCCGGGGTCTGGGTGATCCAGGTGCACGCCCTGAAGGATCGCGCGGCGGCTGGCGCGATCGCGCGTCGACTGTTGGGCAAGGGCTATCCGGCATTCGTGCTCGATCCGTCTCGGGGCGCGCCACCGATCTACCGCGTCCAGGTCGGACGCTACAACGATCGCCACGAAGCGGACGAGATCGCCCGGCGGCTGGAAAGAGAAGAGCAGTTCAAGCCCTGGGTCCAGCACTAGCGCTTCTCTCGGGCGGGCTGCTCGCGCTCAGTTTCCCGAAGTTCGGCCACCCGGCGCTTGCGTGGATCGCGCTGGCGCCGCTGCTGGTGGCGGTGTCGACCCGGGGTCAGACCCCGCGGTTCTCCAGCGCTCCTGTCACTCCGCGTCATACTGAGGTCTTTCGACGAGCTGCGAAGTGGGGTCAGACCCCCTTCGGCCTCGGGCTGCTGACGGGGGCGGTCTACTTCGGAGGAACGCTCTACTGGC
Organism: uncultured Acidobacteriota bacterium; assembly: GCA_963755695.1. GTDB lineage: Bacteria > Acidobacteriota > Vicinamibacteria > Vicinamibacterales > 2-12-FULL-66-21 > QHWT01. The sequence goes on from CAVWLB010000010.1 coordinate 190,432, forward strand.
TGGTCCAGACCATGACGACGTTTGGGGGGCTGGCGATGCCGGTGGCGGCAGTTGCCGCCGCGATTCTCGTCGCGTACCTCTCGCTGTTCCCCGCCGCTTTCGCATGGATCCAGGCCCGCCTGTTTCGAGCCCTCGGGACGTCCGCGTTGCTCCTAGCACCATTGGTCTGGGTCGCCACTGAAATGGGCCGGACCTACCTCTGGGACGGATTCCCGTGGGAACTCCTCGGCTACAGCCAGGTGACGGTCTTGCCGATTGCGCAGCTTGCGAGCGTGGTCGGGGTCTATGGCCTCTCGGCGTTCGTGGCGATCGTCAGCGCCGCTGCCGCCTATGCAGCACTGGAGCGGACGCCGCGACGCTGGCTGGTGGGCGCGGCGACGGCGGCCCTGGTGATCGGGTGCGCGATCTGGGGCGCTGCGCGCGTGCGGGCCCAGACGTTGACCAAGGAAGGCTCGCCGATTCGCGTCGCGGTACTGCAAGGCAACGTCCTGCAAGAGCAGAAGGACGAGGCTTATCGTGGCGATCGCCTGCTGATCGATGCGATCTCCCAGCGCTACATCGACATGACCCGCGAGGCGATCGGCCGGGGCGCGCGGTTCATTCTCTGGCCGGAGTCGTCGATCCCTTACTACTACCAACAGGATCTCGCCCGCGCCGATGCCGTCCGCCGCCTCACCCGTGAGGCGCACGTCACGATCCTGCTGGGGAGCGACCAGATCGAGCCGGTCCGGCCGGTCGCCACCGGCAAGCCGCCCGAGGCGCGCTACTACAACGCGGCATTTCTCGTTCGACCGGATGGGAGCACGGGCGCCATCTACCGCAAGATTCACCTGGTGCCGTTCGGAGAGTACGTCCCCCTGAAGCGTTTGCTCTTTTTCGTGGGCCCCCTCGTAGAAGCCGTCTCCGACTTTTCAGCTGGGACCGAGCCCGTGCTGCTGCCGGTCGACGGCCACATGGCCAGCACGGCCATCTGCTACGAGGTGATCTATTCGAGCTTGATGCGATCGTTCGTGGTGCGTGGCAGCGAGCTGCTGACCACCATCACCAATGACGCCTGGTACGGATGGTCGTCGGCAGCCTACCAGCACTGGGAACAGGCGTCGATGCGCGCGATCGAGCAGGGGCGGTATCTGGCCCGTTCCGCGAACACTGGCATCAGCGGCTTCGTGGATCCGTACGGGCGGGAAATACAGAAATCCAACATGTTCGAAAGCGCGGTCATGGTGGCCGACCTGCGATTCATCTCCGCGCGCACGATCTACAGCCGCATCGGCGATCTCGTGGGCTGGCTGTCCGTTGCTCTCACCGCGGCGGCATTGCTGGCGACGCGCCGTCCGTCGACGGGGTAGAATGGCTCAGGGCTTAAGGCTCATGGCGGCTTACGGCTCGATGGCTTAGGACTATGCGGTCATGAGCCATGACACCTTGAGCTACCTTGAGCCCTGAACCACCGTGAGCCTTGAGTCCTGAGTCTTAAGTCATTTATGCCAACCATTCAATTAGACGAGCAGCTCCGCCGGTACCAGGATCTCGCCAAGCGTGCTTCCGACCTGCGGAGCTATCTTTGACGCCGCCCGTCCCGCGGACGAACTCTCGAAAATAGAACAGCGCGTCGCGGATCCGGACTTCTGGAAGGATCAGGCCGCCGCACAGAAAGTGATGCAGCGTCGCCGGCGTCTCGAGGACGATCAGCGCCTGACCGACTCGCTGCGCCGTCGCGGCGACGACCTCGCGGTTCTCGTCGAATGGGCGCAGGCCGGCGAGCCGGTTGCCGACGATCTTGCGCGCGGACTCGACGAATTCGCCGAAGAAGTCGAGGCCGGTGAAACGAAGAAGATGCTCGGCGGCGAGCACGATCGGAAGAACGCGATCGTGACGATTCACCCCGGCGCCGGTGGCACCGAGTCGCAGGATTGGGCAGAGATGCTCTTGCGCATGTACCTGCGCTGGACCGAGCGTCGCGGCTTCAAGCGCGAGGTCATGGATGTCCAGCCGGGCGACGAGGCCGGCATCAAGAGCGCAACGTTCGAGATCTACGGCGACTACGCCTACGGCCTGATGCTCGCCGAGGCGGGCGTCCATCGACTGGTACGCATTTCGCCGTTCGATCAGGCTGCGCGCCGTCACACCTCGTTCGCGTCGGTCTACGTGTGGCCCGAGCTTCCCGACGATGTCGAGGTCGATATCGAAGAGAAGGACCTGCGGATCGACACCTATCGGTCGAGCGGCGCGGGCGGTCAGCACGTCAACGTCACCGATTCGGCGGTTCGCATCACCCACATCCCGACCGGAATCGTCGTTTCCTGCCAGAACGAGCGGTCGCAGCACAAGAACCGGGCGCAGGCGATGAAAGTGCTGAAGGCGCGCCTGTTCGACTTGAAGATGAAGGAGCAGCAGGCAACGCTCGAGAAGCTCGGCGGAGAGAAGCGCGAGATCGCCTTCGGCAGCCAGATCCGCAGCTACGTCCTCCATCCGTACCAGATGGTCAAGGACCACCGTACGAAGGAGCAGGTGGGAGATGTCAACCGCGTGCTCGACGGCGACATCGACATGTTCATCAAGACCTACTTGATGAAGAAAGCCGCGGGGGCCCTGTCAACGGCTGTAGACGAAGACGTCGAATGAAGGGCGCCTACTGGCGGAATGAGCCGGGCTGGGTGCCCGCGATGAACGCTTCGTTTATCGACCCCGGAGCATCCGCATCAGTCGCCGTGCCAGACCCCTTGTCGACCGACACGAAAACGATGTTACCCGGGGCCTCGAACTTCGGCGGATCCTTGCGATCGCCGATCCACGCCTTCATGATGTCGTTCCAGATTGGAAGCGCCGCTTCAGCACCGCTCATTCCTGCGCCCAGCGGCTTCCGCTGGTCGTAGCCGACCCATACGGCCAGCGTGATGTCGGGATCGAATCCGATGAACCACGCATCGGAGAAGTCGTCGGTCGTTCCCGTCTTGCCACCGATCGGCCAGTTGAGGGCAGCGGCCTTTGCCGCCGTGCCGTGAAGAACCACCCCGCGCAAGAGGTTGGTCATCACGAAGGCCGTGTCGGCGCGAATCGCATCCTTCGGCTCTGGCCTGTTCTCCTCCAGGACGTTGCCTTCACGGTCGGTGACCTTCAGGACCGCGTAAGGCGTCATCCGGACGCCCTGATTCGGAAACACCGAATACGCGCTGGTCATTTCCAGCAGGGTGGCCTCTGCCGCGCCCAGCGCGACGGGAAGGTAGGGCGGAAGCGGTGAGGTCAGGCCGAAACGCCGGGCGTACACAATCACCTGCTTCGGACCGAGCTGGTCCATCACCCGCACCGCCGGCACGTTGCGCGAGTCTTCGAGCGCGCGCCTGAGAGTGATCGGTCCTTCGAACTTGTGGTCGTAATTCTGTGGGGAGTAGAGCGGCTGGTTGGGTCCCGCAGGAAAGCTGACCGGCTCATCGTCCAGGATCGTCGACGGGGTATAACCGCGGTCGATGGCGGTCGTGTAGACGAACGGTTTGAACGCCGAGCCGACCTGCCGGAACGCCTGTGTCGCCCGATTGAACTTGCTGCGATCGAAGCTGTAGCCTCCGGTCATCACTCGAACCTGTCCGGTGCGGTTATCGATCGCGAGCACCGCCCCCTCGACTGCCGGAGGCTGCTCCAACGAGCCGGTGGCCGCGTGCGACGCTTCGTCGATCGTCAGCAACTTCGTTTCGACGAGGTCGCCCCGCCGCACGAGCTGGGTCGACGGCTTGTGCGTCCACACGAACCCCTTCTTGTCGATCGTCACGTGATAGTCGCCGGCGCGCAGACGGATCGTGGCCGGATCCACATCCGTGACCACCGCAGGAACGACATCATTCGTCGCGAACGTGCGGTCCCATCGGGCCTGCTTGAAGCTGTCGACGTCGTGGTGCTCGGAGATGACGTTGCGTCTCGGCTGACGGAAGCCGTGAAGGTGATCGATGCGCCGGAGTCCCTGGTCGAGCGCGCGATTGGCGACGTCCTGCAGCTTCAGATCCAGCGCCGTCTGCACGGTAAGGCCGTTTTCGTACAACTGCTTCGCGCCGTACCGCGCTTCGAGCTCCTTGCGAACTTCCTCCAGGAAGTACGGCGCGATCGTGGCTGACTGCATCGCCGGATCACCACGGGTGACAATCGGTTTCTTCTTAGCATCCGCCGCCTGTTGCGGCGTGATGAAGTGGACTTCCGCCATCCGATCGAGCGTGTAGTTCCGGCGGCGCAGCGCGGCATCCATGTTCACGTATGGGCTCTGCCGGACGTTGCCCTGGAGGATTCCCGCGATCAGCGCCGCTTCCTCGATGGTCAGGTCCTTTGCCGATTTGGCGAAATAGAGTCGCGAGGCCGCCTCCACGCCATAGGCGCCGTGGCCGAAATACATCTGGTTGCAGTAAAGCGTGAAGATCTCTTCCTTGGTGTAGCGCTTCTCGATCTGGATGGTGAGGAGCGCTTCCTTGACCTTGCGCGACCAGGCCTTCTCGTCCTTGAGGAACAGCTTGCGGGTCAGTTGTTGCGTCAGCGTGCTGGCGCCGGCGGCCTTGCGGAACTCGATCAGATCCTTGATTGCCGCAACCACGATGTGCGGAATGCTCAAGCCGAAGTGCTGAAAAAAGGTGTCGTCCTCGGCCGCGAGGATCGCATTGCGCAGGTTGGGGGAGATGTCCTGATACCTGATGATCACCCGGCGCTGGATCGCGAACTCGCCGACCACATCGCCGCGCGCGCCGTAGACGCGGGTAATCGTGCTCGGCGAGTAGTCGTCGAGCGCCGAGATGCGAGGCAGATCGCCGGCAAAGGCGAACACCACCCCGGTTACTGTACCGAGCGTCGCCGCGATCAGGAACAGGATGACGATGAGCGCATTACGGGCGAGTTTGACGACGTAGCGAGCCATTGGGCAATCGGGCGAATGCGTGAATTGGCGAATTGGTGATTTGAGTTGGGGATCTCGTCATTGGTGATTTGGTGACCTTGGGAACGCCGCCAACCCCCCAATCCCCCAATCCCCCAATCCCCAAATCCCCACTTCACCAAATCCTATCAGCCTCTGCCCCGGCGTGCTGTTGCCTGGCCGCTCGACTGACCTCCCGACGGACGCGAACGCTCGGCCGGTGCAGACCGCTGGGGCGCCGGTGCGGACTGAGACGGCGCCGCCCGACCGGGCGCGCCCGGGCCGCCAGGGGACGGACGCTGATATCCCGGTGGGCTGATCGAGGGACGTGACTCGGAGGGCATCCCACGCGGGACGGCCACGTCGCCGCGGTTCATGAAAGGCGGCAGCGCATCGCCGCCCCCCGGACCAGGCGCGACCTGACGTGGCGAATCGAGACGACCCGGGGCGGCGCGGCAATCGAGGCGCGGCGTCGCGCCCCGAAGGTCCCGCGGAGCGTAAACGGAGTTATCTCCCGCGCGTGGTTCGCTGCGCCGCACAGGACCCTCGGGGGCCGTGCGCTGTTGTGGCGCAGTGGCCGGCGCCTGTGACGCTCGTGGAAGCGCGCGTTCTCCGCTCGCATTGGTGCTACGTCCGCCTTGGTAGCTTCTCGGCGCCGGTAGGGTGGCGATATCCCGCGACGGACGTGACGGCCCCGGAAGGGCGTTCCGCGTCGCGCTCGGCGCGGCTGGAGCAACGACGTGCTCACCGTTATCGCCGCCACGGGTGAAGTAGTTGTCCCTGGGTCGGGCGATATCACGACCTGCCACCGATGCCGCAGTCGGCCCGCGCGCGGACGGTGGCGCGGGGGCCCGTGCGCCCGCCCAGCGAATCGGTGTCGAATTTCTCGGGACGGCAACGTTGCGGAATGCTGGCGGTGCCGGACGCGTGACGAACACGGGCCGATGCCGCGCATCAAAGTGGTCGACGAACACCGGATGCTGAGAGACGAATCCGCCGTGGAAATGATTGACACCCACGACGGTCCAGGCGTGCCACGGCGAGTAATAATGGCTGCCGAAATTCAGGTTGATTGCTATCACCGGCAGATTGTTGAACCCCAGCGGGCACCAGCTGACATAGCCCGGCGCGTACGCCCACGACACGTAGGCCGGTGCCCACCGGTAACCCGGGATCCAGAACCACGCGCCGGCAGAGAAGCCCCAGCGGCCGTAGTGGTGTGTGGGCCAGGCGAAAAAGTCGGTTCCCACCCACGTCCATCCATGGCGCGGATATGACATCCAGCGGCCGTAATAATAAGGACGCCAGCTGGCCGCGACCCGCGGATACCACACATATCCATAGGACTGCGCGTAGCGCCAGTCGCCGTATTGGTCGAATACCGGCGCGTAGGTCTGCATCGAGGTCGGCAGGTACTGGCTGGAGACGCCGAGCCGCGTGTCGCGCCGCGTTTCCGACCATCGGTCGAATTCATCCCAGTTCGCTGAATTGAAGGTGTAAGGATACGACGGCGCGAGCCCCTCGCTGGCGTAGGCGCGTTCACCGGCTCGCACCGGTGTCGTGCCCTGTTCGGTAAAGATCTCGCCGGCGCCCCGCACAACCGCGAGCTCGAGCTGTGTTTCCCGTTCGGCGTGCAGCAACGCGATGCGGTACTCGCCATTCTGGGAAATCCGAACCGATCCCGCGGGGGAGTCGATCCGGTAATCGACCTGGCGCGAAGGACCAACCAGATTGAGACGGATTCTGCCGTCGATGAGCCGCAGGAGATCGTCCGACTGCGACGTCGATCGTCGTCCGCTCGTCAAGGTGAAGGGCGCTTCCATCGTCGAACAGCACCTCCGCCCGTCCATCGTCCGTGCGGAGCCGATCGCCGCTCATGAGCGGCATGTTCAACGGCGAGGTCTCGCTGCGGCCTTCGCGCTCGAGCGTGGCACTGCCATCGATGTAGGCGACGTACGCGGGGGCTCCGTTGTCTTGCTGTGATTCCTGCGCATGGGCGGGAACGGCCAGGGCGCCGAGCGCCGCAACACTCAAAAGGCTCAGAAGGCGGCGGAACATAGCAAGCCTCTGTAGATTCGGTGATTTGGTGATTGGTGATTTTGGTGACTGGTGAGGCGAACTGGGCAATTTCCGCAATCACAAAATCACGAACCCAGAATCACGCAATCCCGACGGCAGGGTGGCAATTTCAGTATATCACCGCCGCCCTACAGAGGCGTTGCATCGCGATCCGGCCGGACATCGTCGCCGACAAGATTGACATGGGACTGCTCACATTTTATACTTACAACCTTATAAAGCTTTGGAAGGCGAGGGAACAGCAAAATGAGCAAGATCATCGGGATCGACTTGGGGACGACCAACTCCGTCGTCGCGGTGATGGAGGGGGGAGAACCCGTTGTCATCACCAACCCTGAGGGCAGCCGCATAACGCCGTCGGTCGTCGGCTTCACGAAGTCCGGTGAACGGCTCGTCGGCCAGGTGGCCAAGCGTCAGGCGGTCACGAATCCCGAGAACACCGTGTTCTCGATCAAGCGATTCATGGGCCGCAAGTTCGACGAAGTGAACGAAGAGATGAAGATGGTGCCGTACAAGGTCGTGCGCGCGTCGAATGGCGACGTTCGCGTGCACGCCGGCGGCAAGGAATACTCCCCGCCCGAGATCTCCGCGATGATCCTGCAGAAACTGAAGCAGGCGGCGGAGGAATACCTCGGCTCGGCGGTCACCAAGGCAGTCATCACCGTTCCTGCGTACTTCAACGACGCCCAGCGGCAGGCCACGAAGGATGCCGGGCAGATTGCCGGGCTCGAGGTCATGCGCATCGTCAACGAGCCTACGGCGGCGGCGCTCGCCTACGGGCTCGACAAGAAGAAGGACGAGACGATCGCCGTCTACGACTTCGGTGGCGGCACGTTCGATATCTCCATCCTGGAAGTCGGCGAAGGGGTCGTCGAGGTCAAGGCGACCAACGGCGATACGCACCTTGGCGGCGACAATCTCGATCAGCGCGTGATCGACTGGATCATTGCCGAGTTCAAGACGTAGCGAGGGTATCGATCTCGGCAAGGATCGGATGGCCTTGCAGCGTCTGAAGGAGGCGGCCGAGAAGGCGAAGATGGAACTCTCCACGGTGATGGAGACCGACATCAATCTGCCGTTCATCACGGCCGACCAGACCGGTCCGAAGCACCTTCAGTTGAAGCTCACGCGGGCGAAGTTCGAACAGCTCGTCGAGGACCTGCTGCAGAAGACGGTCGGCCCGACGAAGCAGGCGCTCGCCGATGCCGGCGTCGATTCACGCAAGATCGACGAGGTCGTGCTGGTCGGCGGGTCGACGCGTATTCCGCGCGTGCAGGCGATCGTCAAGGAGCTGTTCGGCAAGGAACCGCACAAGGGTGTGAACCCGGACGAAGTCGTTGCGGTCGGCGCGGCGATCCAGGCGGGAGTGCTCGCGGGCGAAGTGAAGGATCTGCTCCTTCTGGACGTAACGCCGCTGTCGCTCGGCATCGAAACGCATGGGCGGCGTGATGACGACGCTGATCCCGCGGAACACGACGATCCCGACGCGCAAGGGAGAGATGTTCTCGACCGCGGCGGACAACCAGACCAGCGTCGAGGTGCACGTCCTGCAGGGCGAGCGGCCGATGGCTCGCGATAACCGCACCCTCGGCCGGTTCCACCTGACCGGTCTTCCGCCAGCGCCGCGTGGCGTGCCGCAGATCGAGGTTACCTTCGACATCGATGCCAACGGCATCGTCAATGTGTCGGCGAAAGACATGGCGACCCAGAAGGAACAGAAGATCACCATCACTGCGTCGAGCGGCCTCTCGAAGGATGAAGTCGATCGGATGATGAAGGAAGCCGAGTCGCATGCCGACGAGGACAAGAAGCGGAAGGAAGAGATTGAAACGCGCAACCACGCCGACCAGGCGGTCTATGTCGGCGAGAAGACGTTGCGGGAGTCCGGCGACAAGCTGCGGCGCCGCCGAGCGCGCGGCAATCGAATCGGCGATCAACGATTTGAAGTCGTCGATCGAGCAGAACGACATCGCGGGCATGAAGAAGCGCATGGAGGCGCTGAACCAGGCGCAGCACAAGGCAGCCGAAGCGATGTACCGCGCGGCGAGCGGCGCCGGCGCCGGAGCCGGAGCAGCCGGCGGCGGCGAGCAGGCCGGCGGTGGCGGATCCCAGACCGCCGAGAGCCATCCTCAGGGAGACGTCATCGACGCGGAGGTTGTGGAGGAAGAGAAAAAGTAGTCCGAATCTGGTGATTTGGTGATTCGGTGAATTGGTGATTGTCAATGACCAAATAGCCGGTCACCAAATCACCAAATCATCAGATCGCCAAATCACCGATTCCCATGGACTTCTACTCGCTGCTCGGTCTCGCGCCGGGGGCTTCGTCCGCGGACATCAAGCGGGCGTACCGGCGCCTTGCGCGACGGTACCATCCGGACATCAATCCGGGCGACCGAGCGGCGGAGACGTTGTACCGGCGGATTTCCGACGCCTACGAAACCCTCGTCGATCCCGAGCGGCGGCGTGCTTACGATGCGGCCGAACCGGAGTCCGCAGGCGCGACCACGACCTCGTTCGAATTTTCAGGATTCGATTTTTCATCTCCGGCGCACGGCGTGCAGGCCGCGACGTTCACCGAGCTCTTTGCCGAAGTGCTGCATCCGGTGATCTCGCCGGACTCGGGACGCCCGGAACCGGGTGCAGACATGCACGCGGCGATCACCTTGTCGTTCGAAGATGCCATGAGCGGCGTCGAGCGGCAGGTCGTGATCACGCGCCAGGATGTGTGCAGCGCGTGTAGCGGCGCCGGACAGGTGCGAATGCCGGAGGGGCGGTGTGTTCCGTGTCATGGCACCGGCAAACTGCGCTGGGCACGCGGGCATATGGTCTTTACCAAGAGCTGCGCGGCCTGTCATGGCACCGGCCGCCAGCGCACGCAGCGATGCGCGGTCTGTTCCGGCCACGGGCGTCACGTGCGCAGCGAGGCCGTGCTGGTGAAGCTTCCCGCTGGGATTGAAGATGGCGCCCGGCTCCGGGTTCCGGATCGCGGACACGCGGGGCGGAGCGGTGGGAGAAACGGCGATCTCTACGTCACCATCCACGTGCAGTCCCACCCGGTGTTCCGACGTGAAGGGGACAACCTGCACGTCGTGGTGCCGGTCGGGGTTCACGAGGCAGTGCTCGGCGCGCGCATCGACGTGCCGTCGCTCGAGGGGCCGGTGCGGCTTCGCATTCCACCGGGAACCCAGGGAGGCCAGCGATTACGGGTTTCCGAGCTCGGGGTGCCGGGCCGTAGCGGTCGCGGCGACCTGATCGTGGAGCTGCGGGTAGTATTGCCGCAGGTGGTGAATGAAGAAGGCAAGGCATTGATTCGCGAACTGGGCAAGCTTTACGGGGAAAACGTGCGAACCGGTCTCGTCAATGGCAACTAACCACCCCGAACGACGTCAATCGAGATCCGTCAATTCATATGGCTAAGCGCGGCGGGAAGGCGTACTACATGATCAGCGCGGTGGCGCAGAAGTACAACATCCACCCGCAGACGCTGCGCTTGTACGAACGCGAAGGGCTCCTGAAGCCGTCGCGCACCGAAGGCAACACGCGGCTGTATTCCGAAGAGGACCTCGAACAGCTGGAGACCATCCTTTCGCTGACCCGGGATCTGGGCGTCAATCTCGCCGGCGTCGAGATCATCCTCAACATGCGCCGGAAGATGGAGCAGATGCAGGGAGAGGTGAACCAGTTCATGGAATACGTGAAGCACGAGCTTGCCCGCGGTCTCGGCGACTGGGAGCAGCGCCTGAGCACCGCGCTGGTCAAGTCTTCCCCTACGGATCTCGTGCGCGCGACACCTCCAACCGTCAGCGTCGAAACCCCCGAGAGCGCTCCCGAAGCGCCGCCCAGCACTCGTCGCTCGTCGTAAGCCGGATATCGGCGTAGGATTGCGCCGTGGACGACGATGCGCTGCAAGCCTATCTGCGTGCGCTCGCGCGCCTGCCGCGGCTGAAGACGGAGGACGAGCGTGAGCTCGCCCGGCTGATTCGGATGGGTGACGCGGAAGCCCTCCGGCGCCTGATCGAAGGCAACCTGCGGTTCGTCGTCAGCTACGCCAAGCGGTATCGCGGCCTCGGCGTCCCCTTCCTCGATCTGATTCATGAGGGCAATCTCGGCCTGATGGAAGCGGCGCGCCGCTTCGATCCGGATCGCAACGTCAAATTCATTACTTACGCAGTCTGGTGGGTGCGCCAGGCGATCATGCACGCGCTGTCGGGACAGGTACGAGCCTTCTCGCTGCCGCAGAAGCTGTCCGGCATCGCGGCGCGGTTCGGCCGCGAGGTTGCGGAGCTGACCGAACAGCTCGAACGCGCGCCGACGACGAGCGAGATTGCTGCGGGACTTGAAATCTCGGAAGCGGATGTCGACGCGCTCAGGCGGATTGGATCGAGCGATGTGTCGCTGAGCGATCACATCGGCCCGGGTGAGAGCGACAGTCCCGAGCTAGGGGAGATGATCGAACAGGCGAGTGTTCCGCCTATCGATGAATCGTTGATCCACGAAGCTGCGATAGCGCGGGTGCGGGAGGCGCTCTCGGAACTCGACCACAAGGAGCGGGAGGTCGTGACGCTGCGCTTTGGTTTCGATCGCGACGGCGAGCCGCGCACGCTGCAGGAAGTCGGCGACGCGCTTGGCCTCTCGCGCGAGCGCATTCGGCAGATCGAATCGCGTGCGAAGGACAAGCTGCGACGATCGAAACGCGCCGGCGAGCTTCGAAGCTATCTCAACTGATCAAGACTGCAGATTGAAGATTGGAGATTGGAGATTGGAGATTGGAATTGACGATTGACGATTGGCGATTGGATTGTCGATTGTCGATTGGATTGATGATTGACGATTGGCGATTGGGATTGACGATTGATGATTGATGATTGCGGATTGGCAACTCGCCGCGCTACAATCGTCCGACTCCCCAATGTCCTGCGAGCTCTGCGACGATACCGGCTGGAAGGCAGTCACGAATGATGGCGTTCGTCGCGTGGTGCGCTGCGACTGCTGGCGCGACGGGCTTGCCACGCGCCAGCTCGATGAAGCGCGGATTCCTCCGCGATACCGGAAATGCGAGCTCGAAACCTTTGTCACCTATCCGAACGAACGGCTGCTCGGTGCGGTGAAACGCGCGAGCCGTTTTGCCGATGAATTTCCTGGCGCACAGAAAGGGTTGTGCCTGATTGGACCGCCGGGCATCGGCAAGACTCATCTGGCCGTCGCGGTGCTGCGTCGGGCGATCCTCACGCGCGGCGCGCGCGGATTGTTCTACGACACACGTGACCTGCTCCGGTTGATTCGCAGCACCTACAACCCGCTCGTCCGCACCGCCGAGATGGATATCCTGCGTCCGGTGATGGAAGCGGACCTGCTCGTGCTCGACGATCTCGGCTCGGAGAAAACCTCCGAGTGGGTGGAAGAGACGATGAACCTGATCGTGAACACCCGCTACAACGAGCGGCGGCACACGATTTTCACGTCCAATTACGAAGACACGCCGGACGACAGTGACCCGGATTGCCTGAAGGCTCGCATCGGCTTCCGCATCCATTCGCGGTTGCACGAGATGTGCGAGTTTCTCGAGTACGATGGCGCCGACTACCGGCATTTGCCGCCCAATGGCGGCGTCGACGATTTGGTCACGATGTGGAAGGTGAAGCCGAGCCGCCGAACCCTGCCGGCGCGCGCGAAGGGCCCGGTCCGAGCGCAGTTGAAGCCGGCCAAGGAACTCGGCTGGTCGGGCGGACGAGCCGGGAGCCGCGATTAGGGATCATCCAATCGCCAATCCCAATCGACAATCGACAATCGACAATCGACAATCGACATTAAACAATCCCGGCAATCGACAATCGACAATCCAAATCGGCAGTCGACAATCCAAATCGGCAGTCGACAATCGACGATCCCAATCGGCAATCTGCAATCTGCAATCGGCAATGTTAGGGCTCTACATCCACGTCCCCTTCTGCACGTCGATCTGTAATTACTGCAACTTCAATCGAGGACTCTACGACGACGCGCTGAAGACCCGCTACGTCGCCGCGCTGCTGCATGAGATCGCGCGAGCGCCTGCCGGTCTTCAGGCCGACACGATCTTTTTCGGTGGCGGCACGCCGTCGCTGCTGGAGCCCGACGAGGTGCGCGCGATCGTCGAAGCCTGCCGTGCGCGGTTCGATCTCGCGCCGCCTGGCTTCAGCCAGGCCCTCGACCGGACCGGGTGTGAAATCACGCTCGAGACCAACCCCGAAACCGTCGACAGAGAGAAGCTGGAACGTTTTCGCGACGCCGGGGTCAATCGTCTCAGCTTCGGTGTGCAGTCGTTCCAGGACGACGAGCTGAAACGGCTTGGGCGCATTCATTCCGCGGAACGCGCCCGCGCCGCGGTCCGCGAAGCGCGCGCCGCCGGCTTCGATAACGTCAGCCTCGATCTGATGATGTGGCTCCCCGGTCAGAGCGTCGAGGCATGGATGCGCAACGTCGACGGCCTGATCTGCGCCTCACCCGATCACGCGTCGTTGTATCTGCTGGAGCTCTACCCCAACGCGCCGCTGAAAGAGGAGATGGCGCGTGCCGGGTGGTCGCTCGCACCAGACGAAGACGCCGCCGACATGTACGAGCAGGCGATGGTGCGGCTCGACGCTGCCGGCTATCAGCAGTACGAAATTTCGAATGTCGCGCGCCCCGGCCGCAGGTCGCGCCATAACCTGAAGTACTGGACCGACGGCGACTGGCTCGCCTTCGGCTGCGGTGCGCATTCAACCCTGAACGGCGTGCGCTGGAAAAATGTTTCCAGCACGGAGGAATACATCGCACGAGTGAGAAATGGGACGGACGTCGGGATCGAGCGCCGTGTGCTGACTTCGACCGAGCGTCTCGAGGAAACCCTGTTCACCGGCCTGCGGCTCGTTGACGGCATCGACATCGAGACGGTCGGCGCCCGGTACAGTTGTGACGTGTGGGAGCGATACCGCGAGGGGCTTCAGCCGTTTCTCGAAACGGGCTGGCTGGTTCGCGAAGGCCCCCGCCTGAAATTGACTCGAGCTGGCATGCTCATGGCCAATGAGATCATGTCGGTGTTCGTCTGAGGCCACTGAAGAGTACAGCGGGCGACGACAGGCCACAGACCGCAGGCCACAGACTGCAGACCGCAGGCCACACACCGCAGGCCACAGAAAAACACAGGAAAACACAGAAAACACTGTCACTGGAACACTGCAGGAACAGCACGTCGCGATACACGCTTTGTCCTCTGGCTCTCCGCGTCTGTGAGTGGCGCTGCAGAGTTTTGCGAGTGGTCTCCGGGGTCTTTCAGTGGCGGGAGGGTTTTTGGGTACCGGGCGTCCGGTGGCCGGGACCCCTGTGGTAAAGTGGCGCTCTTTGCGATCCGAGTCGCCCAAGGAGATTGGAAGATGCGTGTTCTTGTAGTTTCGACCTTCGCGCTCGCCGTGACGCTGTTGCCCGCCGCTGGTTTCGCGCAGGCCCCACCTGCACAGCAGCCGCCACCTGCGCAGCCGCCGGCAACCGGACAGCCACCCACCGGGCAGCCGCCGGCCGGGCAGGCACCAGGAACGCAGCCCGCGACGCCCGCGGCACCAAAGTTGTCGTTCCCGACGCCGGCAGGCATCCTGCTCGTTCAGGTCAAGCCCGACCAGGCGGCGGCGTTCGAGGAGATGATCGGAAAGCTGAAATCCGCCCTCGCGAAGTCGGACAAGCCGGAGCTGAAGCAGCAGGTGAACTCGTGGAAGGTCTATCGCGCGAACGAGCCAATGGCGGGCAACACGCTGTTCGTAGTCGTCATCGATCCCGCGATGCCGAACACCGAGTATCAGTTCTTGCAGGTCCTGAACAACTCGCTAACCCCCGAGGAGCAGCGCTCTCCCGAGACCCAGGAAATGTACAAGCGCTACGCCGCTGCGATTGCGAACATGAACCGGCTGAACGTGACGCCTGTTGGTGGAGGGCAATAGTGCGAGCTGCCTGTTGCGCGGTTCTCCTTGCTGCATCGGTCGCTGTCGCCGCGCCCGCACAGGGCGCGCAGTCGGCACCCGCACAGCAGCCGCCGGCCGGCCAGACGCCGCCGTCCGCTCAGCAACCGGCCGCCGGTCAACAACCGCCCGCCGGTCAACAACCGCCCGCCGGTCAACAACCGCCCGCCGGTCAGCAGCCACCAGCCGGTCAGCCGCCGGCAACCGGACAGCCTCCGACCGGGCAGACCCCGCCGGCGGGTCAGCAACCGCCGGCGCAGGCCGGTCAGCAGCCGTCGCAGCCAGCTCCTCCCGCCCGATCGTTCTCTTCCGACGCCGGCATGTTTTTCAACAACGTCAAGCCGGACAAGACCGCTGACTTCGAGATGATCATGGGGCGGGTGAAGGACGCGCTCGCGAAGAATCCGGATCCCGTGCGGAAGCAGCAGGCCGCAAGCTGGAAGGTGTTCAAGGCCGTGGAACCAGGCGCGCCGCTTCCCGACGGCGGCCGCGCGGTGCTCTATATCTTCGTGATGGATCCGACGGTGAAGAACGCCGACTACACGATCACGAAGATACTGGCGGAGGCGTTCCCGAGCGAAGTGCAGGACCTGTACAACAAGCTCGTGGCCTGCTATCCCGCCCAGGGCGGTCAGAGCATCGTCAACCTGCAGGCGGTGCTGAACATGGCCAGCGCTCAGGGGTCAGGCGGAAAATAAAAAAGGAAGGAAGGCGGAAGAGGGAGTACTTCCGCCTTCTGTCTTCCGTCTTTTCAGAATTTCAAGTTAACTCCCGCGTAGAACCGTTGCACCGTCGGGTGCAGCGCGTGTCCCTTCAGCGATAACACCCGGTAATCGAAACGCAGGCGCAGCGGTCCGGCGAGGTTCATCTTGACGCCACCGCCGACGTTGGCGCCGAAGTTCGTCTCCGAGATGTCCGGCACCGAGAGCGTTTCGTGGTACACGCCGCCGCCCGCGGTTGCATACGGTTGAAATCCGGCAATCGCAAACGGCGTCTGGACCAGCCCGTTGAACATGAACGTTCGAAGCGCAGGAGCGAGCTCGGTGAGGTCGCTGAGGTCTTCGTTCGAGTTCGCATATTCGAACTCGAAGCCGACGATCAGCACGCCAGCGCCGGCTGCGAACCCTTTCACCGACCGGCTGGAGGGTGTTCCGTTGACGCCGAGGAACGCCGTCAGGTCCGCAAACGCCATCGATGGTGTGAGCAGCACCATCAGAAACGCCGAGAACAAACCGAGACCGCGGATCGGGATGCGCATGCATCATGGTACCACCGCAACCGCCTCTTCCGATCCGTCGCCCGCGCCGCTCAGGTGCCGCATGATACTCTCGTCTGCAATGGATTTTCGCCCCACCGAGGAGCAGGCGTTGCTGCGGCGCACCGTCCGCGAATTCGCGGAAGCGGAGATCGGGCCGCACGTCCTGGAATGGGACGAGGCGCAACATTTCCCGATGGACCTGCTCCCGAAGCTGGCGGCGCTAGGCCTGATGGGGATTCAGTTTCCCGAACAGTACGGCGGCTCGGCGATGTCGGCCGTCGACTACTGCATCTGCATCGAGGAGATCGCCCGCGTCTGTCCGGCGATCGCGCTCTCTGTCGCCGCGCACAACGGGCTCTGCACGTCGCACATCGCGATGTTCGGCAACGACCAGCAGAAGGATCGGTATCTCCCGCGGCTGATTGCCGGCGAGGTCCTCGGCGCGTGGGGTCTGACTGAGGCTGGTGCCGGCAGCGACGCCGCCGCGATGCGGACGACGGCGACCCGCCAGGGGGAGTGCTGGGTCCTCAACGGAGCGAAGAACTTCATCACCCACGGCAGCATTGGCGGGGTGATGGTGGTGATGGCGATTAGCGATCGGACCAGCGGGCACCGTGGGATCTCGGCGTTCGTCGTCGAGCACGGCACGCCTGGCATGCGTCCCGGCAAGAAAGAGAACAAGCTGGGGATGCGTGCGAGCGACACGAGCGAAGTCGTCTTCGAGGACTGCCGCGTGCCGCGGACGCAGTTGCTTGGGCAAGAGGGTCAGGGTTTCATCAACACCCTTCAGGTGCTCGATGCCGGCCGGATCGGCATTGCGGCGCTGTCCGTCGGCCTCGCGCAGGGGGCGTATGAAGCCGCCCGGGGTTATGCGATAGAGCGGCGTCAGTTCGGCCAGCCGATCGCCGCGTTCCAGGCGATCAAGTGGAAGCTTGCCGACGCGGCTACCAAGATCGAGGCGGCGCGGTTGCTGACCTACCGTGCGGCGTACCTCAAAGAGCTGGGGACGCGGACCACGCGCGAATCGTCAACGGCCAAGCTCTATGCCAGTGAGATGGCCGTGCGCGTGGCCGAAGATTGCGTGCAGATCCACGGCGGCTACGGATTCGTGAAGGATTATCCGGCCGAAAAATACTTCCGCGACGTGAAGCTGCTGACGATTGGCGAGGGAACGAGCGAGATTCAGCGGCTCGTCATCGCGCGCCAGCTGCTGGGACAGTGACCGACTCCGCCACGACCACAACCCGTCCCCCGCTTCCCGAGCGAGTCCTGCAAGGAGACCCGCGGGCGGTCGCCCGGGCGATCAGCCTGATTGAAGACGAAGCGGCCGAAGCGGCGGAGCTGGTGCGACGGATTTTTCCGAATACCGGGCGCGCGTACCTGGTTGGCGTCACCGGCGCGCCGGGCGCGGGCAAGAGCACGCTCGTTGACCGGCTGATCGCGGAACTCCGTGGACGCGGGCGAAGCGTGGGAGTGGTGGCCGTCGATCCGACCAGCCCGTTCAGCGGCGGCGCGATCCTTGGCGACCGAGTCCGGATGCAGGCGCACTTCGCCGACGCCGGGGTGTTCATTCGAAGCATGGCGACGCGTGGACACCTCGGTGGTCTCGCGCGCTCCACCGGCGAGGCCGCCCTTGTCCTCGATGCGTCCGGCAAGGACACCGTGATCATCGAGACCGTCGGCGTTGGTCAGGACGAAGTCGAGATCGTGCGCACCGCCGACATCTCCATCGTCACGCTGGTTCCGGGGAGCGGCGACGAGGTGCAGGCGCTCAAGGCGGGCATCATGGAGATTGGCGACATCTTCGTGGTGAACAAAGCGGATCGCGAAGGCGCGGACCGAACGGTTGCTTCGATCGAGGCCCTCCTCTCGCTCGACTCCTTCGGCGACGGACGCTGGCGACCTCCCATCGTGAAGACGGAGGCGACGACGGGGAGGGGAGTGACCGAGCTGGTGGAGGCGATCGATCGTTTTCGCGCGCACATGACGCCGGTGCAGGGTGAGCGGCGTCGAGCGCGAGCCGAGTGGCGGGTCCGTGAGCTGCTGGCGGATCGCTTCGTGCAGCACGTTCAGGATCGCGTCCTTGCCGCAGGCGAATTCGATCGGTTGCTCGATCGCATTGCCGCGCGGGAGACCGATCCGTATACCGTCGTCGAGGAGATTCTGCGACGTTCCATCCAACCTCGCCAGTAGGCCCGATCTCGAGGTCGGGCAGGCTGCGAGCTGGCAGCAGTAGGTGCGATGAAGGCGACATTGGATCACATCGGTATCGCTGTGTCGGATCTGGATGCAGCACTGGCGTTCTATCGCGACGCTCTCGGGCTCGAAGTGGAAGCCCCCGAAGACGTCGCGTCGCAACGCGTGCGCGCGCATTTCATCCCGGTGGGGCAGTCGGCGCTCGAGCTCCTGGAGGCGACTGCGGAGGACTCGCCGATTGCAAGATATGTCGCGACGCGCGGACCGGGATTGCACCACATCACGCTTCGCGTCGACGACATCCACGCGACGCTCGCCCGGCTCAAGTCGCGCGGCGTGCGGCTGATCGATGAGTCGCCGCGTCCAGGCGCACACGGTTCGCTGGTCGCGTTCATTCATCCGTCGAGCGCGCATGGTGTGCTGGTGGAGCTGAAAGAGCAGTCAACAGCTGGCGGTCAGCGGTAACGCAAGCGGCCAGCTACCAGCAAACCGCGAACCGCGAACCGCAAGCAGTAGACTGATAATCGTGAACACCATTCAGATTGGCATCATCGGCGGCAGCGGACTGTACGACATGGCCGAACTGACCGATCGCGAAGAGCGATCGGTCAAGACGCCGTTCGGTGATCCGTCGGGTCCTTATGTCATCGGCACGCTCCGCGGGAAGCGCGTGGCGTTTCTCGCAAGGCACGGGATCGGCCACCGCTACATGCCGACCGAACTGAACTACCGGGCCAACATCTACGGGATGAAGGCGCTCGGCGTGGAATTCGTCATCTCGGCAAGCGCGGTCGGTTCGCTGCAGGAGCGATACGTGCCGCAGCATCTCGTGATTCCGGATCAGTTCTTCGATCGTACCAAGGGTCGCGTCAGCACCTTCTTCGGAAACGGCCTGGTGGCGCACGTCGCCTTCGCCCATCCGGTCTGCGGCCGACTCGGCCAGGTCGCGTACGACGCGTGCCGCGCCGCCGGCGCCACCGTGCACAGAGGGGGAACCTACGTCTGCATGGAAGGCCCGCAGTTCTCCACGCTGGCCGAATCGAAACTCTATCGGTCGTGGGGCATGGACATCATCGGGATGACGAACCTGCAGGAAGCCAAGCTGGCGCGAGAGGCGGAGATCTGTTACGGGACGATCGCGCTGGTCACCGACTACGATTGCTGGCATCCGGAGCACGACTCGGTGACGGTCGACATGATTGTCGCCAACCTGGTCGCGAATGCGAAGACGGCGCAGGCGGTCATTGCCGAGGCCGTGTCGCGCCTGCCTTTCGAACGAACCTGCGCGTGCGCCAGCGCGCTCGCGCATGCGATCCTCACGCGGCCGGACGTCGTGCCCGAGGACACCAAGCGCGCGCTCGCGCCGATCGTTGGGAAATACATGAAATAATCGGGGGGCGAGTGGCGAGGAGCGAGTGGCGAGGGGCGGGGCGAAGGGCGAGGGCGGGGTACGACGCAGCGAGACGCGAGGAGCGATATGCCTGGTACCGCTCGCTCTCGCCGCTCCTCGCCCTCGCCCTCGACCTCTCGCCCCTCACCTCTCGCCCCTCACCTCGCCTCGCATCCGCTTGACGGAGGTCCATGTCCATCGTTGTTACCGGTTCGATTGCCTTCGATTACCTCATGTCATTTCCCGGCAAGTTCACCGAGCACTTCCTGCCGGAGCACATGAATCGCGTCAGTCTCAGCTTCCTCGTGGACACGATGGACAAGCGTCGGGGCGGATGCGCGCCGAATATCGCCTACACGCTGGCGCTGCTTGGCGAGAAGCCGCGCCTGATGGCGACGGCAGGGCAGGACTTCGACGACTATCGCCGCTGGCTGGAAGCGGCGCGCGTGGATACCTCGCTCGTCAAGATCGTCCCCGACAAGTTCACGGCGTCGTTCTTTTGCAGCACCGACGTCGACAACAACCAGATCGCATCCTTCTATACCGGCGCGATGGCCAGCGCCGGAGAGCTTTCGTTCCGGACGGTCAAGGATTGCCGGTTCGCAATCATTTCCCCGAACGATCCTGGAGCGATGCTCCAGTACGCGGAGGAGTGCCGGACGCTGGGGGTCGCGTACATCTGGGATCCGGGCCAGCAGTGCGCGCGCATGTCCGGCGACGAGTTGCGCGACGGGCTCGTCGGCGCCGCGATGGTCATCTGCAACGATTACGAGTTCGAGCTGCTCCGGCAGAAGACCGGCTTCGACGAAGATGCAGTCGTGGAGCAGGGCGGTGCGCTGGTGATCACCCGCGGGGAGCACGGGTGCACGATCAGGGAAGGCGGGCACCAGGTGGCAGTGCCAGCGGTCCCCCCTCATCGCCTCGTGGATCCAACAGGCGTTGGGGACGCGTTCCGCGGTGGCCTGTTGAAGGGACTGGCGGTTGGTGCGGACCTCGAGACGTGCGCCCGACTCGGCAGCGTTGCCGCGGCCTACGCGTTGGAGCACCTCGGCGGTCAGAGCCACGCATATACGTGGGATGAATTCCGCGATCGCTACGAGGCGCGGTTCGGCGCACTGGCACGAATCGGATAAGTGCGCGATACTCCACGACGGGAGTCATTGGCAGATCGGTCACCGCGGGCGGTTCGTCTTCCACACTCGGTAAGAAGTGCTTCCGTGACGTGACGCGGACCCGCCGCCGTGGAGATTCCCTATGAGTTGCAAGGTGCGCGATCCGGAACGTCCCTTGCAGCCCGCCCCGGCGGAGGCTGGAAGTTGTGACACGCCTGATCCTCGTCCCTGCTTTCCTTCTCGCCGCCGCCCCGCTCGTTGCGCAGTCCGGTAGCACCTCGGATATACAGACTCCTACGTTCCGCAGCGGCGCCAGCCTGGTGTCGCTGAACGTGACCGTGATGGACGGCAGCGCGAAATACGTCACCGGCCTCCAGTCCGGCGACTTCGCCGTTTTCGAAGACGGCGTGAAGCAGGACGTGCGATTCTTCGAGTCGACCGCCGTCCCGGTTGACTTGTTCGTGCTACTCGATACCAGCGCCAGCATGACCGATCGCATGGATGTGGTTCATGAGGCGGCCATTGGGTTTTTGCGGACGCTGCGCGGCGGCGATCGCGGCGCGGTTGTGTCGTTCAGCGACACCGTAACCGTCGTGCAGCCGCTGACCGAGGATCGATCGCTGCTCGAGAAGGCGATCGAGTCTACCCACGCGCACGGCGCGACGGCGCTGAACAACGCGATTTACATCGCGCTCAAACAATTCGGTCAGCAGGCCAAACAGGACGAGGCCGTCCGCCGCCAGGCCATCGCGGTGTTATCGGACGGCGAGGATACTTCCAGTCTGGTGTCGTTCGACGATGTGTTGGGGCTGGCGAGAAAGATGGGAGTCTGCATTTACACGGTCAGCCTGCAGTCGAAGTCTTCGGGTGAGCGCCAGGCGCAGGAAGGGATGCGGCGGTATTTTTCCGAGTCGGACTACTCGATGAAGATGCTCGCGCGAGAAACCGGCGCACAGTCGTTCTTCCCGGCGCTGGTCACCGAACTGAAGGGCGTGTACGCCGCGATCGCGGCGGAGCTCGCGAGCCAGTACCTCGATTGGCTACGTGCCGGCCAACAACCGCAATGATGGCCGGTTCCGACGGGTCGTCGTGCAGATCACGACGCGCCCCGATCTGAAGCCACGCACGCGGCCCGGCTACACCGCCGAGGGCGAGAGCAAAGCCGCGCCGGACCATTCACCAGGCGGCGGCCAGCGCTGACTCCCGCTCGTCTTCTCGTTCTCGGGTTGCTGCTGTGGGTCACGGCGATCTTCGTCGCGCCGCTGGCGATTGATTCGCCGGTTCCGGCGGTCGCGCGAGCAGCCGCGCTGGTATACGCGGCTGGCGGCCTGGTGTGCCATCAGCGTCCCGAACGATCCTTCCAGATCCACGGTCGTCAGCTCGGCGTTTGCGCCCGTTGCACGGGGCTGTACCTGTCGGCGCTTGCCGCGGGCCTGCTGGCACTCGCACTGGGCGCCGCCTCGATCACCGCGTCGCGAGCTCGCGGCTGGCTCGCCGTTGCCGCGCTTCCAACGGTGATCACCGTCGGGCTCGAACTGGCAGGAATGGCCTATCCATCGAACGTGACGCGGATGCTATCGGCCCTGCCACTTGGCTCCGTTTCGGCGTGGCTGGTGATTGCGACCGTCACTGCGGGGCGAAAGAGGGCGGTCGGAGGAAGCTCCGCAGGCATTGGGTTATGATGGCGTGATTGCATGAGCAGTAAATCCACGGCTGCGGAACGAACCCGCGCGGCAACCGAACCCGGCATCCTTGCGCTCGTCGTCGTGCTGGCCTGGCTCGTCCCCGGCGCCGGACATCTCTGGCAGGGCCGACGGCAGAAGGGGATCATTTTTCTCCTGGCGCTGCCGCTGATGTTCGTGGTCGGTCTCATGCTCGACGGCCGTTTGTTTCCGCTCGAGGTGGCTGAACCGCTGGTGTTCCTCGGCGCGATAGCCGACAGAGGCATCGGCGCTGCCGTTCCTTCTCGCACGGTTCATGGATGCGGGCGCGGGTCTGGTGACGGCGGTCTCGTACGAGTACGGCAACACCTTTCTGATGACTGCCGGGCTGCTGAACTTCCTCGTGATCCTCGATGCCTACGACATCGCAGCGGGGCGGAAATGACCAGTCACTTCTGGATCATGGTGCTGTTCGCCTTCTTCGTCTCGCTCGTCTTTGCCGTGCTGATGCGGGACGAGCCACGCGAGCAGCTGAAGACCGGTGGCATGATGCTCGGCGGCTTCGTCGTTGTCGCCTACCTGCTCGGCTGGCTGATGTACCCGCTCCCGCTGTAAGAGGATCATGAACTTCGACAACCTGCTGATCGAGCGCGACCAGGCGGTCGCGACGATCACGATCAATCGCCCCAGGGTCCTCAATGCGTTGAACACCCAGACGCTCGACGAGCTGCGCCGCGCGATACTGGGGTTGAAGCATGACGAGGGCGTTCGGGCCGTGGTGATCACCGGCGCCGGGGAGAAAGCGTTCGTCGCCGGCGCGGATATCAACGAGCTCGCGGTGCAAACGCCGACGAGCGGGCGCGAGCATGCCATCACCGGCCAGCATGTGCTCGATTTGATCGAGCACATGGGCAAGCCCGTGATCGCAGCGATTAACGGCTACGCGCTCGGCGGTGGCTGCGAGCTGGCCATGGCGTGCACGATCCGGATTGCGTCCGAGACCGCCAAGCTCGGGCAACCTGAGATCAATCTGGGGATCATTCCCGGCTACGCCGGCAGCCAGCGGCTGGCCCGCATTATCGGCCGCGGGCGCGCGCTCGAACTGCTGTTGACCGGCGATCAGATTACGGCCCAGGAGGCTCACCGGCTTGGTCTGGTGAATCGCGTGGTTCCCGCCGGCGATCTGCTGCCGCAGGCCAGGGCGCTCGCGGCATCGCTTGCGGCCAAGGCCCCCGTGGCGATTCGTTACATCCTCGAGTCGGTGCACAAGGGACTCGAGATGCCGTTTCCGCAGGCCCAGATCTTCGAGGCGACGCTGTTCGGTCTCGTCGCCAGCACCGACGACATGCGCGAAGGAACCAAAGCGTTTCTGGAGAAGCGCAAGGCTGCCTTCAAGGGCCGGTAACGATGCGTGGGCAGGAACAGGCGCCCGCCCCGCTCGCGGATGCGTCGCGGCTTCGCATCGGGATCATCGTCGCGCGGTTCAATCAGTTCGTCACGGATCGATTGCGTGACGGGGCGGTGTCGGCGCTGCGCGAGGCGGGCGCCGCGGAATCGGCGATAGAAGTCTTTTCCGTTCCGGGAGCCTTCGAGATCCCGCAGGCGGCGCGCGCGGCGGCCGAAACCGGGCGCTTCGACGCAATCGTCTGTCTCGGCTGCCTGATTCGCGGCGAGACGCCGCACTTCGATTACATCGCCTCCGCCGCTGCCCACGGGATCACGGCCGCAGCCGGGGAGACCGGCGTTCCGATGGCCTTTGGCGTGTTGACGACCAATACCACCGAGCAGGCGGTCGCGCGTGCCGGCGACGGTCCAGACAACAAGGGACGCGAAGCGGCCGCCGCCGCAATCGAGATGGCCGTCCTGTATCGGGCGCTGGCGACCGCGCCGTCGCGCCCCTCCGGATTTCGCGTATGAGCGCGGTCGGCATCGAGCGGCACCGCGCCCGCGAGGCGGCGCTGCAGATGCTCTATCAGTGGGAAGTGGGGCGTGCGAGCGCGCATGAAGCGGCCGTCACCTACTGGCCGACGCGTGAAGCCGATGCGCCGGTGCCCGAGGAAACCCGCGAGTTCGCCAACGCCCTGATGCGCGGGACCATCGAGCGTGTGAAGCAGGCGGACGAGCTGATCGCTTCCCACGCGCGCAACTGGCGCGTCGAGCGGATGGCGGTCATCGATCGGCTCGTGCTGCGCCTGGCGATCTACGAGATGCTGGCCGAAGACGACACGCCGGCGAAGGTCATCATCAATGAGGCGCTCGAGCTCGCGCGCACGTTCAGCGGCGAGGAACCCGTGCCCTTCATCAATGGAATTCTGGACGCCGTCAGGAAGACACTGGAGCGGGAATGACCGTGGGCAGCGAGCGTGCGATGACGACAACCGATGAAAAGGAATCCGACCAGCTGCGGCAGCGGCGGGCGAATTTCGAGGAGTTGCAGCGGCTCGGGGTTCCGCCCTACCCGCGGGTGTTCGCACGAACCGACAGCATTCAGGCACTGGTGGACGCGCATGGCGGCAAGACCCACGACCAGCTCGAGGCCGCCCGTGTAGAAACCAGGACCGCCGGCCGCATCCTCGCCATCCGCAGCTTCGGCAAGGCGAACTTCCTGGCCATTTCCGACGGCCACGCCCGCATCCAGGTGTACGTCCGCAAGGACGCGCTCGGCGAACGTGATTTCGCGATCTTCAAGTTGCTCGACTTCGGCGACTTCATTGGAGTCGAAGGGCACTTGTTCCGGACCAAGACCAACGAGCTGACGATCTGGGCGACAAAGCTCGAGTTTCTTGCGAAGTGCTTCATTCCGCTTCCCGAGAAGTGGCATGGCCTCCAGGACGTCGAGATCCGTTACCGCCAGCGCTATCTCGATCTCATCGTCAACCCGGAGTCGCGGCGGGTATTCGAGACCAGGAGCCGCGTGCTGGCGGGCATTCGGACGTTTCTGAACGCCCGCGGCTATCTCGAGGTCGAGACGCCGATGATGCAGCCGATTGCCGGTGGCGCGCTGGCGCGGCCATTCGTGACCCATCACAACACCCTCGACATGCAGCTGTTCCTGCGGATCGCGCCGGAACTGTACCTGAAGCGCCTCACCGTCGGCGGCCTCGAGCGGGTCTACGAGATCAACCGCAACTTCCGCAACGAGGGGATCTCGACCCAGCACAACCCCGAATTCACGATGCTCGAGTTCTACCAGGCTTACGCCGAATACCGTGAGCTGATGGACATCACCGAGCAGATGCTCTCGACAGTGTCGCGCGAGGCGATCGGGACGGATCAAATCAAATTCGGCGCTCACGAGATCTCGCTCGCCCCGCCGTACCGCCGGATTTCACTGCGCGAGGGCGCGCGGGAAGCGGCGTCGGCGCGTCTTGGCACCGCCGTCACTGATTCGGAGCTCAGATCCCGCGATTCGGCGGCGGCGATCGCCCGTACGCTGCACATCGAGCTGCAGCCGTCCTGGGGAGCGGGCAAGATCGCCACCGAGATTTTCGAACGCCTCAACCAGGACGCGCTCATCCAGCCGACGTTCGTCTACGACTTCCCCACGGAAGTGTCGCCGCTGTCGAAGCAACGCGACGACGACCCGGACACCGTCGAACGGTTCGAGCTGTATATCGGCGGTTTCGAGGTCGCCAACGCGTTCAGCGAGCTCAACGATCCTGCCGAACAGCGACGCCGCTTCGAGGCGCAGCTCCAGATCAAAGCGGCCGGCGACGCGGAGGCGCATGCCATGGACGAGGACTACATTCGCGCGCTCGAGTACGGACTGCCGCCGACCGCCGGGGAGGGTGTCGGCATCAATCGGTTGGTCATGCTGCTCACAAATAGTCCGTCGATTCGCGACGTCATTCTGTTTCCGCTGATGCGTCCACGCGTGTAGGCGGCGGGTCTTCGGCAGGTGGAAGAGTGAGGGTGCAGGGGGCCTCCTTAGAGGCGCTGCATGAAGACCGAAGCGGGTTTAAAGACCCGCCCTACATACTGAGCGGCGCCGCGTGAAGCCGGGTCTTCAGAGCCCGGCGACCGGCGGACCTGAAGGTCCGCCCTGCAAGCACGGTAAGATCATCGTATGAACCTGCCGTTCGAAGTGTTCGTTGCCACCCGGTATCTGCTGGCGCGCCGGAAGCAGGCGTTCATCTCGCTCATTTCATTCATCTCAATCCTCGGGGTCATGGTCGGCGTGATGGCGCTCCTCATCGCCCTCGCCTTGATGACCGGACTCCAGGGTGAGCTGCGCGATCGCATCGTCGGATCCTCGGCGCAGATCTACGTGTTCAAAACCGGGGAGGGCATCCGCGATACGGCGGCAGAACTGGCCAAGATGCGTCAGATTCCCCATGTCGTTGGGGCTGCCCCGGCCGTGATTGGCCAGGGTCTTTTGACGAGCGCACAGGGTGCGCAGGCGCCGGTCACGATCAAGGGAGTGGATCCGTCGGGTGAGCCGTCGGTCACCGAAATCAGGCGAGCGATGAAGTCGGGAAGCCTCGAGGCGGTGCGCGCGACCGCTGAAGGGATGGATGGCCTGGTCCTGGGCCAGGATCTCGCACACACGCTGGGCGTGCGCGTCGGCGACACGGTTCGACTGCTGACCCCCGAAGGGACGCTGTCGCCGATGGGCCTGATGTCGCGCACGCGGACCTTGAAGGTGGTGGGTGTTTTCAGTCTTGGGCTCTACGAGTTCGACAGCTCGTATGCGCTGATGGACCTGCCGGTGGCCGAGCGCCTGCTGGCCAAGGATCATCCCGACTTCATCCAGCTTCGCCTCGACGACATGTTTGCCGCGCCGGCGATCTCCGCGGACATTCAGGAGACGCTCGGTCTGGAGTATTCGACCCAGGACTGGGCGGACATGAACAAATCGCTGTTCTCCGCGTTGAAGCTGGAGAAGATGGCGATCTCGATCACCATCGGCCTCATCGTCATGGTGGCGGCGCTGAACATCGTCGCCTCGCTGGTGCTGCTGGTCATGGAGAAGAGCCGCGACATCGCCATCCTGAAAACGATGGGCAGCTCCGCCGCGAGCATCAGGCGGATCTTCATGCTGCAGGGGCTGATCATCGGCCTGGTCGGGACGACCGTCGGCGCGATCGGGGGCTGCACGCTGATCTACATCCTCGATCGCTACAAGCTGATTCACGTGCCGATCGACGTCTACCAGATTTCCTATGTACCGTTCACGCTCATGCCGCTTGATTTCGCCACGGTGATTGCCGCGGCAATTCTGATTTGTTTCGTCGCGACGATCTATCCCTCGCGGCAAGCCTCGAAACTCGATCCCGCGCAAGCGCTTCGGTATCAGTAGCGGTCGATATTCGATCAGTGACGCTCGGTGATGAACGGGCGAACTCCGGTGAGCATCCGGCCTTGAGCCTTCCGCATTGACATGGCATTCATCGAAGCTACCAACATTGTAAAGAGCTATCCCGTCGGCACTACGCGGCTGCCGGTCTTGCGCGACCTGTCGCTGGCGGTGGAGCCCGGCGAGATGGTCGCGATCGTCGGGGCCTCGGGGGTGGGGAAGAGCACGCTGCTGCACGTGCTCGGCGGACTCGATTCAATCGACGGCGGGTCGATCCGGATCGGCGAGAAAGATCTGGCCGCGATGCGGCCCGACGACCTCGTGGCCTTCCGCAATCATCATGTCGGCTTCGTCTTCCAGTTCCATCATCTCCTGCCGGAGTTCAGCGCCCTCGAGAACGCGGGCATGCCGATGCGGATCGCGCGGCGGCCGGCCGGCGAGCGCGAGCACCGTGCCCAGGGTCTGCTGGAGCGGGTCGGGCTCGGCGAGCGTCTCACCCACAAGCCGGGGATGTTGTCGGGCGGCGAACAGCAGCGCGTCGCAATCGCGCGGGCGCTGGTCATGGAGCCGTCGGTGCTGCTGGCCGACGAACCGACCGGCGACCTCGATGAGCACACCGCCGAAGCGCTTCACGATCTCTTACGCGAGATGCACCGGGAGCGGGGCCTGACCTCGATCATTGCGACACACAACCCGCGTCTCGCCGCCGCCTGCGATCGAGTGCTCAGGCTGGAAGAGGGAAAGCTTCGGGAAGCGCGCTAAAGCAGGCTTCAGGCTTCGGACTCCGGGCTTCCGGACGGCTTCAGGCCTCAGTCCGGGCTTCAGTTCAGGCTTCAGGTCCGGGCTTCAGGCTCCAGGCTCCGGGCTTCAGGAGGCACCTAGCACCAGACGCACCCGGCACGCAGCACGTAGCACTTTGCACACAGCACCTGCGGCGCACTTAGAAACGTATCCTCCCCGCCAGCATGGCCTTGAACATGACCCAGTCGCCGGCCAGCGAGTAGAGTGGAGAGTGGAAAGTGGCCGGACGGTTGTGCTCGAAAAAGAAATGACCGGCCCAGGCGAAGCCGTAACCGACCAGGGGAGCCGCAATCAGCCAGCGCCAGTCGCGCGTCCCGATTGCCGCCCCAACCGTTCCCAGGACGAGCGCGCTGCCGACGAAATGCAGCCTCCGGCACGCCGGATCCTTATGCTCAGCAAGGTAATCCGGGTAGAACTCCCCCGAAGCTCGAATACTGCTTTCGCATCGGCTGCCTCCGGCACACAATGATGCCGCAATTTCGTATGATGATTGATGATTGGACCAAGAGGAGGTTCGGTATGAAACGGTTGCTCCCCCTGTTCGTTGGAATTCTCCTGGCTGCCGCGCCGGCGCTGGCGCAGGACAAACCCGAAGCCAAGCCGGAGGCCAAAGCCACGTCCGGCAAGACCATGACGGCGATGGGAACCGTGTCGGCGGTCGCGGCCGACTCGCTCACCGTCAAGGCCAAGGAAGGTGAAATGACCTTTGCCGTCGACGCCAAGACCGCTGTCACCAGCCACGGCGCGAGCCACAAGTCGGCCGAGATGAAGGGCGAGAACAAGCCGACGCAGATCACGGATTTCGTGAAGGTCGGAGATGAAGTGTCGGTGAAATATCACGACATGGGCACGGCCAAGCACGCCGCGAGCGTGACCGTCAAGAGCAGCGGGGCCGCGCCGAAGAAGTAGGGCGCGCGCGGGTTCTCAGGCTCTCGGGTTCCCATCCACCACGGATTCACCGAGCGCATCGATCACGTTTTTTGTGATCGGGGTCGGTCGGGTCCGTGGTTTTGTCTTTCTACGGTCTACCGCGAGCTTTCCGCCTGGTTTATCCTCCACCAATGCGCCAGAACATCTCTAGCGGCACGAAGTGGGAACCGATTGTCGGCTACTCGCGAGCCGTAAAGGTCGGGAACGCCATCTTTGTTTCCGGCACGACGGCGACGGGAGACGATGGGGCGTTGGTGGGGAAGGGTGACGCGGGACTGCAGGCGACGCAGGCGCTGGCGAATGTCCGGCGGGCGCTCGAGCGCGCCGGCGCCACGCTCAATCACGTGGTGCGGACCCGGATTTACGTCACGAATATCGAGCGCGACTGGGAGGCGGTCGGGCGCGCCCACGGCGAGGTGTTCGGCGTCATTCGTCCCGCCACGGCCATGGTGGAGGTGCGCCGGCTGATCGATCCTGAGATGCTGGTCGAGATTGAAGCGGACGCGATCGTGTAACGAAGTCCCCGAAACCGGCGTCTTACCGTACCAGGGCGACTAACCCCAGGTCTGAAATGCACTTACAACGTAGAAAGGCGTTGGCCGAATGCAACCTTTGCCGTATAATGGCACCTAGGCTGGCGATGCCCTCAGCCAGGTCCTCTACACCATAGGACACCGGATGTTCGAACGCTACACGGAACGAGCGCGGCGCGTGCTCTTCTTTGCACGCTATGAAGCCTCGCAGCTCGGCAGCATCTCGATCGAGACCGAGCACCTGTTGCTGGGGCTGATTCGCGAGGGCAAGGGCCTCACGAGTCGTATCTTTGCCCGCTCGCACTTGTCTCTCGAGAGTATTCGCAAGGAGATTGAAGGACGCACCGTCTTCCGCGAGAAGGTCTCGACCTCGGTCGAGATTCCTTTCAGCGCAGAAACGAAGCGCGTACTGCAGTTCGCTGCCGAGGAAGCGGACCGGCTCCTGCACAATTACATCGGCACCGAGCACCTGCTGCTCGGGATCCTGCGCGAGGAGCGCTCGGTCGCGGCGACCATCCTGATGGAAAAAGGGATGCGCCTCAACACCGTCCGCGAAGACATCGTCGCGCTGCTCAACGAGAAGACCACGCTGACGCGGGTGAAGGAAACGCCGCTGCTCGCCGAGTTCTCGCGTGACTTGACCGACGCGGCCATGAAGAACCAGCTCGATCCGCTGGTTGGCCGCCACATCGAGCTCGAGCGGGTCCAGCAGGTGCTCTGCCGCCGGACCAAGAACAACGCCGTCCTCATTGGCGAGCCTGGTGTCGGCAAGACCGCCATCGTCGAAGGGCTGGCGCAGAAGATCGTTTACGGCGACGTTCCGCACTTCCTCGCCGACAAGCGGATTCTGGCGCTCGATATCTCGCTGATCGTCGCGGGCACGAAGTACCGCGGTCAGTTCGAGGAACGACTCAAGGCGATCATGAAGGAGCTGACCGAGAACCCGAACATCATCGTGTTCATCGACGAGCTGCACACGCTCGTCGGCGCGGGTTCTGCCGAAGGCTCCCTCGACGCCGCCAACATTCTCAAGCCGGCACTGTCCCGCGGCGAGATCCGCTGCATCGGTGCCACCACCCCTGCGGAATACCGCAAGTACATCGAGAAGGATCGTTCGCTCGAGCGGCGCTTCCAGGCGGTCAAGGTCGATCCGCCGTCGGAAAGCGAGACGATCGAAGTGCTCATGGGGGTGAAGGACCGCTACGAGCAGTTCCATCACGTCGACTACACCACCGAAGCGATCGAGGCGGCGGTGTATCAGTCGAGCCGCTACATCACCGATCGGTTCCTGCCCGACAAGGCGATCGATCTGGTCGACGAGGCGGGCGCGCGCGCGAAGCTGCGCGAGGCGGGCTACAGCAGCGAGGAATTCGGCGAGATCAACCGCAGCATCCGCGTGGCGGTCGAGCAGATGGAGACCGCGGTCTCGGAGAAGAACTTCGAGAAGGCGCAGTTCTTTCGCGAGCAGGAGATTCAGGCGCGCGACAATCTGCAGTTCGTCCGCGAGAAGTTCGACGTCAAGTCGAACATGCGCCGGGTCACCGTCGGCAAGACCGACATCGACGAGGTCGTGTCGAAGTGGACCGGTGTGCCGCTCACGTCGATCAACCAGGACGAGGGGGACAAGCTCCTGCGGATGGAAGACGAGCTGCACAAGCGCGTCATTTCGCAGGAGAAGGCGATCTCCGCGTTGTCGCGGGCGATCCGCCGTTCACGCGCCGGTCTGAAGAATCCCAACCGGCCGGTGGGCAGCTTCGTGTTTCTCGGACCGACCGGCGTCGGCAAGACCGAGCTGGCGCGGGCGCTCGCCAATTTCCTCTTCGGCAGCGATCACGCGCTGATTCGCTTCGACATGTCGGAATACATGGAGAAGCATTCGGTCTCGAAGCTGATTGGCTCGCCGCCGGGATACGTCGGCCACGAAGAGGGCGGCCAGCTCACCGAGAAGGTGAAACGCAATCCCTACTCGGTGGTGCTGCTCGACGAGATCGAGAAGGCGCATCCGGATCTGTTCAACATCCTGTTGCAGGTGTTCGAAGACGGCCACCTGACCGACGGTCTGGGCAACCGGGTGAACTTCAAGAACACGATCATCATCATGACCTCCAACATCGGCGCCCGCTTCATCCAGAAGAAGGCGTCGCTGGGCTTCCAGTCGACCGATTCGGCGGTGATCAGCCGGAGCGTCAACGATATGGTGCTAGGGGAAGTGCGCAAGACGTTCAACCCCGAGTTCATCAATCGCATCGACGAAATCATCGTGTTCGAGGCGCTCTCCGACGACGACCTGCGGACGATTACGCGCCTGCTGGTCAAGCAGCTGAACGACAATCTGGTCGACCGCAAGATCCGCCTGGCCATGGCGTCAGAGGTCGTGGACTGGATCATCGAACAGACGTGCAAGGACCGCTCGTACGGCGCCCGGCCGCTGCGCCGCGCGATTCAGCGGTATATCGAGGATCCCCTGTCCGAGGAGCTGATCCGCGGACACTTAAAGGGGGGCGACATCGAGGTCTATCTCGACGGTGGCTCCCTCGCTTACCGTCCGGCCGGGCAGGCGCAGGAAGGCCGTCCGCTCGCCTGAAACGTCTAAAAAAGCTGTAAAATCATCACTTGGCGTATCCGCGGCATGCCGCCGCGGATACGGCAGGTTTCCGCTTGGACATGTTGAAATTCCGCGTTTTCGTGCTGGCGCTGGCCCTTGCTGCCGCCGGCGCGACGCACGCCGCTGCGCAGGCGCCGGCGCCGGTACCACCGCCGGCTAGCCAGTCACCTGCGCCGGTTGCGCCGCAACAACCATCGCCGACCCTCCCGACTCCGGCCCCGGTGCCTGAGCCGCCGCAGCCTGCCACCCCGGCAGACCAGAGCACGGCGCAGCAGCCGACGCTGCCCAAACCCGCCAATGGAACGCTGTCGCTGTGCAACGGCATGTACCAGATTGGGCCGCCGTCGAAGCTGCCGCCGACCGGTTCGAAGCCGATCGTTTATCAGGTTGGCCCCTGCTTCGCGAAACAGGGCGGCCTTTCGGTCATCGACGCGAACACCTACCTGTATTACATCCAGGTTCGGCCCAGCATCCCCTCGCAGGATCGCTGGATTCCCTACACCGATGCCACCGAGGACCAGATCGTCAACGGACTTCAAGGCGCTCTGGGCCACCAATTTCCTCGACGATCTGTCGGCCGAGACTCACGACTACGTCTTTGCCAACGGTGTCGTCGGCAAGGTGGTCCTCTACAACATGGAGGAGCGCCAGCGGGTGAAGATCGTCGACTACGTCGGTTCGAAGCAGGTCGAGCAGTCGAAGATTGACGAGGAGCTGAAGAAGCAGAGCATTCAGATCCGCCTCGATTCGTTCATCGACGAGGGACTGGTGCGCCGCGTCGCCGGCGTCGTGCACGACATGTATGCGGAGAAGGGTTACGAGTATCGCCGAGGTGAAGCCGGAGATCAAGCCGGTCGCCGGCGGCACGCAAGACGGTCAACCTCACGTTCAACATCACCGAAGGCCCCAAGGTCAAGATCCGGAGCAGTCGACTTCATCGGCAACAAGGCGATCACGACGGCAAGCTCGCGCGCAAGATGAAGGAGAACAAGGCGCCCGGCTTCCTCGAAGTTCATCACCGGCGCCGGCACCTACAAGGAAGCCAAGTTCGAAGAAGACGCCGAGAAGGTGGTCGGCTACTACCGCGAGCGCGGCTACGTGAAGGCGCAGTGTCGGCCAGCCCGAGCTGAAGATCCTCGAGGACTCGAAGGACGGCAAGAACCGGTACATCGAACTGCAGGTCCCCGTCACCGAAGGGCAGCGCTACAAGGTCGGCGAGTTCACGTTCGCGGGCAACACCGTGGTGAAGAGCGAGGGATTGCGTCCGCTGTTCAAGATGGACAAGGGCGATTGGTACAACGAGGAAAGTTCGTTCGCAAGGGATTCGAAAAGGCGAAGGAGCTGTACGGCAGCGGCGGGTACTTCGAGTTCAGCGGGTATCCCGACCTTGCGTTCCCGAACGACCCGGCGGCGCCGGCCAAGGGCGGCACGGCAACGGCAACGGCACCGGCACCGGCGATGGCGACGGCGACGGCGCCGGGCCTCCTGGGCCGGCCGCTCCGGCCGCCGCCTCAAGCGCCGGTGAATGCCAAGGTGCAGCCGGTCGTCAACGTCACGATGCGGATGGAGGAAGGCAAGCAGTACTTCGTCAACCGCATCACGTTCGTCGGCAACACCACGACCCGCGACAACGTCATCCGGCGCGAAGTCCGGCTGTTCGAAGGCGACGTCTTCAATACCGAGGCGCTGAAGTACAGCGTCCGGCGGCTGAATCAGCTCGGATACTTCAAGCCGCTCGAAGGGGACGCCATCGACGTCCAGAAGACGCCGAACGCGGACGCGCAAGGTCGACGTCAAGCTGAAGTTCGAAGAGCAGAACCGCAACCAGATCACCTTCGGCGCCGGCGTGTCGCAGTACCGAAGGGTTCTTCGGACAGCTCGCGTTCCAGACGTCGAACTTCCTGGGCCGCGGCGAGACCTTCAGCGTGTCGCTGCAGCAGGGCAATCGCGCGAAGAACTACCAGGTCGGCTTCACCGAGCCGTTCCTGTTCGACCGCCCGATCACCGCCGGCGTCGACGTCTTCAACCAGGAAATCCAGTATCTCGGCAGCTTACACGCAGGCGTCGACCGGCATGAACACGGTGTGGGGATTCCCGGCGGGGCCGTTCTCGCGGTTCTTCGTCAGCTACAGCTACCAGAACGTCCAGGTGAAGGACCTGAACCCGCTCTACCTGACGGCGGCGACAACCTTCGACAACAACCCGTTCCTGGCCGACTCGCTGCTGCTCAATCAGGGAGGGGAGCGCCGGATCAGCAAGATCGGACCGAGCTACGTCTACAACACCGTCGACAACCCGATCTTCCCGACGACCGGCCGGCGGTTCTCGCGCGTCGTTCGATCTGGCCGGCCTCGGCGGCAACAGCAACTTCTACAACGGCGAAGGCCGAAGGCGTCTGGTACATGCAGCAGACCCGCCGCACCTCGTTCGGCTTCCGCGCCGCGATCGAATACATCAGCCGTACGGCAGCACAGCAGGAGCTGCCGATCTTCGAGAAGCTGTTCCTGGGCGGCGAGTACAGCATCCGCGGCTTCGACATCCGCAGCGTCGGGCCGCGCGATCCGGTGACGCGGCTGGTCATCGGCGGCAACAAGAGCCTGCTGTTCAACGCGGAGTATCTGATTAGCATCGCCGGCCCGGTGCGCCTCGTGCTGTTTGCAGACGCCGGCCAGGTGCGCGACACGGGCGAGCACTTCTCGTGGACGGAGAACCCGTCACCCGGCAGATCACGCCGGGCGGCATCACGCCGTTCCGCGGGCGACGTCCACCAGGTGCTGCCGTTCCTTCGCAACCCGCTGCCGAGCGCGCACGGTGCCCTACGACGAAGTCGCGGCGTTCAAGACGTCGACCGGCGCCGAGGTCCGGTTCTTCATGCCGGTCCTGAACGTGCCGTTCCGGCTGATCTTCGCGATGAACCCGTCGCGTGCGGGCGTGCTCGACAACAACTTCCAGCCTGAGAAAGAATTCAAGTTCAGATTCGCCGTGGGGACGACATTCTAGGGAAGAAGCGCCTGAGCGCCAGGAGGAGCGCGTAGCGCGGCCCGAGCGAGCTGCTGGAGCGCGGCCCTTCAGGGTTGCTTCAGCGGGCGCTATGCCCGCGCCACGCAGATAGTGACTCTTAAACGAAGGGATAGTCTTAATGAAACCGTTGAAGATGATGATTGGAACCGCCGCTCTTGCCGTGACGCTTGCGGCAGCTCCCGTGCTCGCCCAGGCGCCAGCCGCGCCGCAAACGCCGCCGGCCCAACCTCCGGCGACCGGGCAGCCACCCGCGACGGGGCAGCCTCCGACGACCGGGCAGCCACCCGCGACCCAGCCGCCCGCGACGAAGCCGCCTTTGACGCCGCCCGCGACGGCACCAACGGCGCCGAAGCCGCCCGCGCCGTTTCCTCAGGGGGCGAAGATCGCGTTCATCAATATTCAGGCGATTGCCAGCGAATTCAGCGGCTGGCAAGGAGGCGTCGAAGCGGCTGGCAGACCTCAACACGAAGAAGGCCGCCGAGATCAGCGAGAAGAACAAGCAGCTCCAGGCGGCGCAGACCAAGCTGAATACCGGCGGCGCCGTGTTGAGCGAAACCGCCCGCGGTCAACTCGAGAAGGACATCGACCGCATGCAGCGCGATATCCAGTTCTCGTCGCAGAACGCCCAGGCAGAGATGAACGAGCTGCAGAACGAGTTGCAGGGAGAGTTTCAGCAGAAACTGCTGCCGCTGGTGAAGGCCAGTCGCCGAGGAGAAGTCGCTCCACGCGGTGTTCAGCATCCAGGACTCCGGCGTCGCGTACTGGGATCCGGGCCTCGACATCTCCGACGAAGTGATCAAGCGCCTCGATACGACGAAGCCGGCCACGCCGAAGAACTAGCGTCAATTTGGTGATCTGCAGATTTGGTAGTTTGGTAATTTGAGGTGCGCGGGCTCCCGCCCGCGCATCAATGCACGCGCGGCAGCGCGTGCGAGGCCAGATTACCAAATCACCCGATCACCAAATCACAATTTGGTAGACTTCTCCCGTGCCCTCCGTCATCGACATTCCCGCGGCCATCGACCGCCTCTGCTACCGATATCCCTTTCCCCTGGTCGACGCCGTTACCGAATATGAACCGGGGCGGCGTGTGGTGGCGGTCAAGAACGTCACCGTCAACGAGGATTTCTTTCAGGGGCATTTTCCCGGCGAGCCGTTGATGCCGGGCGTGCTGATGATCGAGACGCTCGCGCAGGTGGCGACGATCCTGTTGACGCACGGATCGGGGGCGACCGGTACGGCGGCCAGGGCGTGGCTGCGGGGCGTCGACAAGGCGAAGTTCCGGCGGCAGGTCGTGCCCGGCGATCGCCTGCAGCTGGAGGTGACGCTCGGCGCGCGGCGCACCTCGATGGCGCGGGCGAAGGGCGGTCGCCAGCATCGACGGCGGGGTGGTTGCCGAGGCGGAGCTGGTGATGGCTCTCGAGCTCGCGCCGGCGGCGGGCGCGCAGCCGGGCGCCGACATTCATCCCACCGCACTCGTCCACCCGGCCGCGCGCATTGGTGCCGGGACGGCGATCGGCCCCTACGTTTCCATCGGCGAGAACGTCGAGATCGGCCGCAACTGCAAGATCGGCAAGTCGACGGTCATCGACGGCTGGACGACGATTGGAGACGGCAACGAGATCTTCCCGATGGCCTCGATCGGTCTGGTGCCGCAGGACCTGAAGTTCAGTGGAGAACCAACCCGGCTGGTGATCGGCGACCGCAATGTGATCCGCGAGTTCGTGACGATCCATCGTGGGACGTCGGGCGGCGGCGGTCTCACCAGCATCGGCGACCGCAACCTGCTGATGGCTTACACTCACATCGCGCACGATTGTCACGTCGCCAACGACACGATCTTCGGCAACGGCGCGACGCTTGCCGGCCACGTGTTGGTCGACGACTTCGCCAACATCGGCGCGTTCTCCGGCGTGCATCAGTTCTGCCGGGTGGGCAAGTACGCCTTCATCGGCGGTTATTCGGTGGTGACCAAGGACGCGTTGCCGTACGCGAAGACCGTCGGCAACCGCGCGCGCATCTACGGTATCAACACCATCGGCCTGATTCGCCGCGGCTTCTCGCAGGAGCGAATCGCGAAACTGCGTCAGGCCTATCGTCACCTGTTTCACTCCAACACCAGCCGCGCGCTCGCGCAAATCGAGCGCGACGCGAGCCTTCAGTCGGACGAAGTCCGCTACGTCGTCGAGTTCATTCGTTCGTCCAAGAGGGGTGTCGGACTGCGGCGGCCGAGCAGGAGGCTCGAGGAAGTCGTCGAGGACTGAACGGGTCCTCGGTTTCTCAGGTTCTCGGGTTCTCAGGTTCGGGTTCTACGGGTTCGGGTTCTACGGGTTCCGGTTCTATGGGTTCCGGTTCTATGGGTTCTATGGGCTCAGAGAAGCTGACAACGTGAACCGGAGAACCTGAACCGGAGAACCCGAGAACCCTGAGCACCCTGAGCAACCTGAGAACCCTGAGAACGCTGCTACGGGTGCGTCACCGTGATCGTGTAGGTGAACGGTCCGGTGGCGGGGGTGACGCTGCCGACATCGTAGATGCGCACGCAGAACGAGCCGCCTGGCTGCGCAGAGCCGGTGAGCGCGTTGGACTGGACTGCGGCGTCGTTTGCCAGGACCGCCTGGCAGATTGTTCCGAAGACGGTTCCCAGGCTGAACCCAACCGTCTTGCTGCTATCGGGGCCCACCGACGTCAGCGTTGCCGTCACCGTCCCCGCCACGCTGATGCTGAACGTGTGCGTGATCGCCCCGTTTTGCGCGAGCGTGCCGGCGAAGGTGTCGGTCACCAGTGGCGGGGGCGTTGGCGTGGTCGGCGTGGAGCTCCCGCAGGCGCCTGCCAGCGCGAGCAGCGCGCACAGCAGAACCCTGCGGACTGTCAGTCGGTGCATTTCTCTCCCTATTCCCAATGATAAACTTATCGGCTGTGCAACGTGCAGCCGGCTTGGTCAATGACACGTCTTTAGACTTTCCGTGTCCCGCATCGGCTTGATCGCCGGCAACGGCCGGTTTCCCTTCCTTGTGCTCCAGGGCGCGCGCAGCCTCGGCCACGACGTGACGATCGTCGCCGTGAAAGAGGAGGCGTTTCCGGAGCTCGAGCAGGCTGCCCGCGATGCCGCAGCGGACCTGCACTGGGTCTCGCTCGGGCATCTAGGCAAGTGTATCAAGGTCTTGAAGGCATCCGGCGCGCGGCAGGCGGTCATGGCCGGACAGGTCAAGCATGCGAAGATCTTCTCCGGTATCGTACCGGACCTTACGCTGCTCTCGGTGCTGATGAAGCTCAAGGCGCGCAACACGGACGCGTTGATCTCCGCCGTCGCCGAGGTCTTGCGCAACGAGGGAATCGAACTGCTCGACTCGACCGCCTTTCTTGCCCCGCTTCTTGCCGCTGCCGGCCGACTGACGACGCGAGCGCCGAACGAGGAGGAGGCCGCGGATTTTTCGTTCGGCTATCACGTCGCTGACACGATTGCGGGGTTGGATATCGGCCAGACCATCATCGTGAAGGATCGCGCGGTCGTGGCCGTCGAGGCGATGGAAGGCACCGACGCCGTGATTCGTCGTGCGGGCGAGATCGCGGGGCCCGGCACGCGGGTCGTGAAAGTCGCGAAGCCGAAGCAGGACATGCGGTTCGACGTTCCGGTCGTCGGCCTGGCCACGATTGACGCGATGCGCGCTGCGGGCGCGACCGCAATGACCATCGATGCCGCCCGGACGCTGGTGGTCGACGGCGACCGCGTGTTCGCCGCGGCGAACGAGGCTGGCATCACCATCGTCGGACGGCCGGAGCCGGCCCGTGGGTGAAACGCTCACCCGCATTGCGGTGATTGGTGCGGGCTATCTCGGCCGCCATCACGCGCGCCTGCTCGCAGACCTCGATGGCGCGCATCTCACTGCCGTCGTCGACATCGAGCCGGAACGGGCGGCGGCGGCAGCTGAGAAGACCGGCGCGACCGCGTTCAGCGATTATCGCGAGCTGCTCGGCGAGGTCGATGCGGTGACGGTCGCGGTTCCTACCGAGCGTCATCGCGAAGTCGCGCTGCCGTTCCTCGAACGCGGCGTCGCCGTGCTCGTCGAGAAGCCGATCGCCCGGTCGCTGGCAGAAGCCGACGAGATGATTGCCGCGGCCCGCGCCGCTTCGGCGGTGCTCGCCGTCGGGCATACGGAGCGTTACAACCCGGCAGTGTCGGCGGTGCTGCCGCTGGTGTCGAGCCCGCGGTTCATCGAGGTTCATCGTCTCGGGGTGTTCCCCGACCGCAGCCTCGACATCGACGTCGTCTTCGACCTGATGATTCACGACCTCGACATCATTCTGGCAATGGTGAAATCCGAGGTGACCGCCATCGAGGCGGTCGGGGTGGCGGTATTGACGGAGCGGTACGACATTGCCAACGCGCGCCTCCGGTTTGCGAACGGCTGCATCGCCAACGTGACCGCCAGCCGCATCAGCCGCGACCGGGTGCGGAAGATTCGCTTCTTTCAACCGGACGCCTACATCTCGATTGACTACGCGGCACAGGAAGTTGAAGGCTATCGCCTGGTCCGGCGCGAAGGACAGCGGCCCGAGATTCAGGGCGGGCAGCTGCCGATCGTGCACGAAGAGCCGTTGAAGCGGGAGCTCGTGGACTTCGTTGGGGCGGTTCGCAGCCGCCGCCCGCCGCTGGTGACCGGCGAGGCAGGCCGCCGCGCGCTGGCCCTGGCGCAGGCGATCGCGGAGAAGATGGAGACAGTGTAGGGCGGGTCTTTAGACCCGCCGCGACGGACATGTTCAAAGACCTTCACGAGTTTATCGCGGCCCTCGACAGGGAGCGTGAGCTGGCCCGGATCGACGAGCCGGTCAGCCCGGAGCTCGAGATCTGCGCCGTAACCGATCGTGTATCCAAGTCGCCCGGCGGCGGTCCGGCGCTGCTGTTCGAACGGCCAACTGGCTACGACATGCCGGTAGCGATCAACCTGTATGGATCGATGAAGCGGATGTGCATGTCGCTCGGCGTGGCGACGCTCGACGATCTCGCACGCGAAATCGAGGAGCTGACGAATCCGAAGATCCCCGCCGGCATCGTGGATACTCTGAAAATGCTGCCGACGCTTGGACGCTTGAAGGATCTGATGCCGAAGACGGTCAGCAGCGGCCCATGCCAGGAAGTCGTCAGGAAGAACGGAACGCTCGACGAAATCCCGATCCTGAAGTGCTGGCCGGAAGACGGTGGCCGTTACATCACCCTGCCGATGGTCTTCACCAAGGATCCGGAAACCGGCATGCGAAACATCGGGACCTATCGCATGCAGGTATACGACGAGCGGACGACCGGCATGCACTGGCAGCGGCACAAGGGCGGCGCGCAGCATTACCGGGTCGCCGAGCGATTGGGCAAGCGCATTGCCGGTGGCGGTGGCGCTCGGGGTCGGACCCGGCGCTGCCGTTTGCCGCGACCGCGCCGATGCCGGAGGGGCTGGACGAGCTGCTGCTCGCGGGCTTTCTCCGGCGCGAGCGCGTCGAGATGGTGAAATGCGTGACGGTCGATCTCGAGGTGCCGGCCAACGCGCAGATCGTGCTCGAAGGGTACGTCGAGCCAGGCGAGCGGCGCCGCGAAGGGCCCTTCGGCGATCACACCGGGCTTCTACTCGCATCCCGACGATTACCCGGTCTTCCACCTGACCTGCGTCACGCAGCGCAAGAGCCCGATCTACCTGACGACCGTCGTCGGCATTCCGCCGATGGAGGACTACTATCTCGGCAAGGCCAGCGAGCGCATCTTCCTGCCGCTGATTCGCAAGACGGTTCCCGAGATCGTCGACATGCATTTCCCCGCCGAGGGCATCTTCCACAACATCGTGATCATCTCGATCGACAAGCGCTATCCGGGACACGCGCGCAAGATCATGAATGCGGTCTGGGGTCTCGGTCAGCTGATGTTCTCGAAGACGGTCATCGTCGTCGACAAGGACGTCGACGTGCAGAACCTGTCGCGAGGTGGCGTGGATCGTCGGCACGCATATCGATCCGGAGCGCGACATCCAGTTCATGCGCGGGCCGGTGGACGATCTCGAGGACGCGAGCGATCTGCCCGGCGTACGGCAGCAAGATGGGGATCGACGCCACGCGGAAATGGGCGTCGGAGGGCTTCAAGCGGCCGTGGCCGACGCGGATCGCGACCACCGAAGCCGCGGGCCGGCGCGCCGAGGAGATCTGGCAGCGGGTTCGCCAGGGATGGAGAGCATGAGTGCAATAACAGGAGAAGAAGCCCAGGAACTGCTGGCCGGCCGTGATCTGATTGCGATCGGCGCACGCGGAGATGAGGAGCGTCGGCGGCGCCACGGTTCGCGTACCACGTTCGTGCGCGTTTTGGAGGTGCACGTTGATGCGGTGCCGGAGACACTGCCGGCGTCGTCCGAGGCAGGAGAGATTCGGGTGATCGGTCGACCGCAGTCCGTCGATGGTGCGGTGGATGCCGTGTCGCGCGCGCGCAGCCTGGCGGGCGAGACGCCGTTGACTGCATTTTCGCTGGCGGAGCTCGTCGACCTCGCGGCCGGGGGATTCGCGGAGCTGTGTCTGGCGCTGCGCAACGCAGGTCTCGAAATCATTGCCGAGGCGCCTATCGATCGGCTACCGGATCCCGCCGGCGTGATTCGCCTGGCGCGCGATGCCGGCTTGATGGTCCCTCGTATAACGATTCACGCCGCGTCGAAAGACCTGGCCCAGGTGTTTGGGCGGGTCAACGCGCTTCAGGCAGCAGTTGGCGGCATTCGCGCGTTTGCGCCTTTGCCGCGCACCAGCTCGGTCGCTCAGCCTTCGACGGGATATGACGATGTGAAGGTCATCGCGGCGTCGCGCCTGGCTCATCGACTCAGTCGAATCGATCCAGGTCGATTGGGCGCTCTACGGACCGAAACTGGCCCAAGTGGCGCTGACGATGGGCGCCGACGACGTGGATTCGGTGTCGCCGCTGCAAGGAGACCTCGGCCGCCGTCGAAGCCCGATCGAAGAGATTCGCGGAAACATCAAGGCGGCCGGCCTGGAGCCCGTCGAACGGGACGGTCGATTCAAGGTGCATGCATGAGAGTGGTTCGTCTGGGGGCTGTGGGTTATCTCAATGCGCGTCCGCTGGTGCACGGGCTCGATGCACGTCCGGACGCTGTTCTCGTTACGGTTCGACGTGCCCTCGACGTGCGCGGCGCTGCTGCACGGCGGGGACATCGACCTTGGGATGATCCCGTCGATCGAGGACCAGCGCGGGCCGGACGCGTATCGTATGGTGCCCGGCCTGGGCATCGTCTCGGACGGTGACGTGGCATCCGTGGCGCTTTTCACGCGCGTGCCGGTCGAGAACATCCGGACGATTGGCTTGGACACGAGCTCGCGCACGTCGGCCGGGCTGACTCGAGTGCTGTGCCGCGAGCTCTGGGGCATCCAGCCACAGTTCGTGCCGATTCCGCCGGAAACGGCAGCGCGCGTCGAAGGCTCCGACGCCGCACTGCTCATCGGCGATCCAGCGTTGTTCCTCGATCATGCGGCGGCAGGACTCATGAAGGTCGATCTCGGTGCGGAATGGACGCGGCTGACGGCGCTGCCCTTCGTCTGGGCGGTCTGGGCGGGGCGCCCAGATGCTTTGACGACCGCGCAGGTTGTCGCCCTGCAGGAAGCGCGTGACCGAGGAGTGGCCGACTCCGACGCGATCGCGGATGCCTATGCGGGACCGCAGCGGGCCGCCGTGTGCAGGGCGTATTTGAGAGACAATATTCAGTATCAGCTTGGAGAGCGTGAGGCTGCCGGTCTGCGGCGATATTACGACCTGGCCGCGAAGCACGACGTCATTGATTCGGCGCGTCCGGCGGAGTTTTACGAGGTTGGCGTCTCCCGGCGAGTCTAGAGATCGATTCCGGGTGCCTCTGAAGAGGCGCCCTCCAATCTCTCTGGCGGCATCAACGAATGTCGATCGATCGAGTCGCATCCAAGGTCCGTGACGGCGAGCGCGTCAGCGCCGCCGAGGCGCTGGAGCTGTATCACGATGCTCCGCTCCCGCTGCTCGGCACGCTGGCGGACGGTATTCGGGCGCGCAGGCATCCCGGCGGGATCGTCACCTACATCATCGACCGGAACGTCAACTACACGAATATCTGCGTCGCGCGCTGCAACTTCTGCGCGTTCTACCGGCCGGTTGGATCCGGAGAGGGTTACGTTCTCGGCTTCGAGGAAGTGTTCAGGAAGATCGATGAGACGATCGCGCTTGGCGGCGTGCAGCTGCTGCTCCAGGGCGGCCACAATCCCGATCTCCCACTCGAGTGGTATGAGGATCTGTTCCGCGCAGTGAAGCAGCGCTATCCGGAGTTCCGGCTGCATGCACTCTCTCCCCCAGAGGTCATCCATCTCACGCGGCTGTCGCGACTCTCGGTGCCCGAGGTCATCGATCGCCTGATCGCGGCGGGTCTGGACAGCATTCCTGGCGGTGGCGCCGAAATTCTGGTCGACCGTGTTCGCAAACAGCTCAATTGCTATGGCAAGGCGACGGCCGACGAATGGCTCGACGTCATGCGTCACGCGCATCGCGCCGGACTTCGGACCACGGCGACGATGATGTATGGGCACGTCGAGACGATTGAAGACCGCATCGAACACATGGTACGGCTGCGCGAGGTGCAGGACGAGAGCGGCGGCTTCACCGCGTTCATCACCTGGAGCTACCAGCCTGAGCATACCGAGCTTGGCGGCAGCGAGGCCACGGGTATCGAGTATCTCCGCATGCTCACGCTCGCCCGCATCGTCCTCGACAACTTCCCGAGTCTCCAGGCCTCCTGGGTGACCCAGGGAGGCAAGGTCGGTCAGCTCAGCCTCGCGTTTGGCGCAAACGACATGGGCAGCGTAATGATCGAGGAGAACGTGGTCCGTGCGGCGGGCGCCAGCTATTGCATGGACGAAGTCGAGATCGTTCGCAACATCGAAAACGCCGGGTTCGTCGCCAAGCGGCGCAACATGCATTACGAGATTCTCGGCGACCCGTTCTTCCGGCAGCAGACCGTGCCGCGGCAGCTCGAGCTCGCGGTCGCGCGTGCCGACGGCGATACGAGCCGCGCTCCCGAGATCGAGCGCTACCCGGCCCGAAGCGCGTTCGAAAAGTCGCTCCGCAAGAAGTAATGCCGCGCTACAGGGCGGCGTGGGTCCTGCCGATCGATCGGCCTCCCATCCCTGGCGGCACCGTAGCGGTGAACCACGGCCTGATTACGAGCGTTGAGGATCGGCCTGGCGGT
Source organism: uncultured Acidobacteriota bacterium (assembly GCA_963755695.1). Taxonomy (GTDB): domain Bacteria; phylum Acidobacteriota; class Vicinamibacteria; order Vicinamibacterales; family 2-12-FULL-66-21; genus QHWT01. The sequence continues at coordinate 235,408 of CAVWLB010000010.1, forward strand.
CGGGTCGAGGACCTTGGCAGCGTCGCGATTCTGCCGGGTCTCGTGAACGCGCACACCCACCTCGAGCTGTCTTGGATGCGCGGTCAGGTGCCGGCGGTCGGTTCGATGCCCGCATGGGCGACGTCATTGATTCAGCTCCGTCGCAAGATGCCGAACGAGCCGCGGGAACCGATCGGTCACAGCATCGATGAGGTCCGGGCCTCTGGCACCTGCCTCGTTGGCGACGTCACCAACACGTTCGCGACCTACGAGCTGCTGGCGGAGCGCGAATTTCAGGCGGCAATCTTCCGTGAACTGATTGGCTTCAATGCCGCCGAGCCGGAGACTCTGGTGAGTGCGGCGGTGCAGCAGATCGAGGCGCGGACGCCGGTGGCATCGCTGCGCCCGTCGATCGTTCCGCATGCGCCATACTCCGTCTCGCCAGCGCTATTCGAAGCGATCGCCCGGCGGGCGGGCGATCGGCCGCTGAGCGTCCATCTTGGAGAGTCGGACGCCGAGATCGAGTTTCTGCGCGAAGGCACCGGCCCCTGGCGCACGCTGCTCGAATCGATCGGCGCGTGGAATCCGTCATGGAGGCCTCCGGGCTGCGGACCGATTGACTACATGGATCGGCTGGGACTTCTCAGCGATCGCCTGATCGCTGTGCACGGCGTACAGTTCACCGACGCCGAGTTGTCGCGTCTGGCCGCGGCGCGAGCCACGGTCGTGACGTGCCCGCGAAGTAACCGCTGGACGGGCGCTGGTGTTCCGCCGATTGACCGCTTCTACGCGTCGGGCGTGCGGGTCGCCATTGGCACGGACAGCCTTGCGAGCGTCGACGATCTCAACCTGTTCTCCGAGATGGCCGAGGTACGGCGGCTTGCACCATCCGTCCCCGCGCCCGCGATTCTGCACAGCGCAACCCAGGCGGGCGCCGCAGCGCTCGGATTCGGCTCTGAGCTCGGGACACTGACGCCTGGCAAGCGCGCGCAGATCATCGCGGTTCGAATGCCGGCCGAACTGTCGAATGTGGAAGAATACCTGCTGACCGGTATCCATCCGCGTGATGTCAGGTGGCTGGACGGCGAACTGTGAAACGACTGCGTACCTATCTAGCCTTCGTCAGGTTCAGTCACAGCGTCTTCGCGCTGCCGTTTGCGCTGACCGGCGCGTTGCTGGCGATCCAGGGGACGCCGATGACGCCGCGGCAGATCGCCTGGCGAGTGCTCTGGATCGTCGTGGCGATGGTGGCGGCTCGCAGCGCGGCCATGGGATTCAATCGCCTGGTCGATGCGCCGTACGACGCGCGAAATCCGCGAACGGCAATGCGGGAGCTGCCGCGCGGAGCAATGACCCGATCCGAAGCGATCGTGTTCATCGTGATCTCGTCGCTGGTGTTCGTCCTGGCGGCATGGCAGCTCGGATGGATCTGCTTCGCGCTGTCACCGGTGGCGCTCGCGATTGTCTTCTGGTATTCGCTGGCAAAACGTTACACCGCCTATACGCAGCTCTTCCTCGCTCTTGCGATGGCGGTGGCGCCGGTTGGCGGTTGGCTTGCGGCCGGCGGGGCCGTCGGCACTGTCGAACCATGGCTGCTTGGTGCCGCGATTGGCACCTGGGTCGGCGGTTTCGACATTCTGTATGCCTGTCAGGATCTCGATTGCGACCGCGAGGTAGGGCTGAAGTCGATCCCGGTGCGGTTCGGCGTACGACGATCGCTCCTGATGTCTCGTCTGATGCACGTCGTCGCCGTGTCTTGTCTCGCGGCGCTGGCCGTGGTGGTGGACCTCGGTCGTCTGTATCCGGCCGGGGTAGGGCTGGTCGCCGTACTTCTGGTCTATGAGCAATCGCTCGTCAGCGAGCACGACCTGTCGCAGGTGAAGCGAGCGTTCGATCTCAACGGCTACGTAGGCATTCTCTATTTCGCGCTGACGGCAGCCTCGATCTATGTCAGGTGAGGGGCGGAAGCGCACATTTGCGTTCGCCATCACCGGTGCGAGCGGCGCGCTCTACGCGATGCGGACGTTGGCCGCCCTGCTCGAGCGCGACTGTCACGTCGAGCTGGTCGTTTCGGAGTACGGACGCCGGTTGCTGCGCGATGAGCTCGGGGATGGGGCAGCCGTCGATCGTTTGCGTGAGTTCCTCGCGGACAAGTATGGAGAATCGGTTCGGCGCGGCAGCTACACCCTCCTGAGCAACAAAGATCTTGGCGCCACCATTGCGAGCGGAAGTTACGACTGCGAAGGCATGGCAATCGTGCCATGTTCGATGAAGACCCTGGCCGGCGTCGCGCACGGCCTGTCCCGCAACCTGGTCGAGCGCGCCGCGGATGTCATGCTCAAGGAGCATCGCCGGCTCGTGATCGTTCCACGCGAGACGCCGATGAGCCTGCCGCAGCTGAAGAACATGGTGCTGTGCGCCGAGGCGGGGGCGATGATTATGCCCGCCACGCCCGCCTTCTACCAGATGCCGAAGACGCTCGACGATCTGGCGGATTTCATGGCCGGCAAGATTTTGAGCGCGCTGGGGTTCGACCAGACGCTCTACCCGAAGTGGAAACAGTAACTTGCATCCAAGGTGTGGGGAGCGCGATTGACTGTCGCGCCTGACAAATCCCCCGAACGCATCGCGTCGATGTTCGATGCGATCGCCGGTCGCTACGATTTCCTGAACCACTTCCTGAGCGTCGGCCTCGATCGACGCTGGCGCACGCGGGCGATCGCCGAATTGCAGCTCCCCCAGAACGCGCGCGTCCTGGATCTCTGTACCGGGACGGCGGACCTCGCCATTGAAGCGGCGACGGTCCGGCAGGACACCAACGTCGTCGGCGTAGATTTCGCCGGCCTCATGCTTCGACACGCCTCGCAAAAGCTCCGCGCGCAGCATCTCGATAGAAGAATCGCGCTGGTTCGTGGAGATGCGACGCGGATACCGGTGCGGGATCAGTGGGCCGATGCCGCGACGATTGGTTTTGGTATTCGAAATGTCGCCGAGCCGGAAGCTGCCTTGCGTGAGCTCGCCCGCGTCCTGAAGCCGGGGGGCCGTCTCGCAATTCTCGAGTTCGGAGAACCGCGCATTCCTGGTATTCGCGGGATGTACAACCTGTATTCCGGGCGGTGCTGCCCAAGCTCGGCCGGCTGGTCTCCAAGCACAAGAGCGCATACTCCTACCTGCCTGCCTCGGTGGGCACGTTTCCACCGCCGCAGCAATTTGCCGCCACAATTTCTTCACACGGCTTTTCGTCAGTGAGAGCCGTCCCCCTTACGTTCGGCATCGTCTATCTGTATACGGCAAAGCGAAGCTCAGGCGGCCACCCCCTGTTATAATCGAACGTAAGTTCCTGATGTACTTTGACTTTGAGGATCTCCGGCCGGAGACCCCTACGCTCGACCAGGCGATATCGCGTCGCGAGGCGGTGCTCCTCACGATCATCTTCCACCTCGGAGTCGTGATCCTTCTCCTGGTCTGGCCGAATCTGCCATTCGTGAAGGCTATGTACGCGCGGCAGGAGCAGGCGATTGAGGAGCAGAAACGCCGCGAGCTGGAAGACCTGAAGAGTCGCGCGCAGTTCGTGTTCGTCGAACCGAAAGTGGATCTCGAGGCCAAGCAGCCTCCGAAGATCGCGGATCTCTCGGACAAGAACCGGCGCGCGCAAACGATCGAGCGAGCCCGCGAGCCGAAGAACAGTCAGCCCTTCTCGCGCGGCAACACCCCTGAGAAAGTCATCACCGATGCGGCTCCGGCGCCGAAGCAGCCCGCGGAGCAGCCGACGCCGCCGCGCGGCGACCAGGGCGCCAGCCAGACGCCCGCGAATCCCGATGCGCTCACGCTGCCGAATTCCCCGGTCGCCACCATCGCGCGCAACGAACCGGATCGCAACAATCTCGAGCGGGCGCCAGCGGCCGGTGTCCTGAGCGACGCGATCCGCAACGTTCAGCGGTACGCGAAGGGAGACTCGCTCCAGAACGTGCAGGGCAACGGCGACTTCGGTCCATCGATCCAGTTCGATACGAAGGGGGTCGACTTCGGTCCATGGCTGCGCCGATTTGTTGCGCAGATTCGCCGCAACTGGTTCGTGCCTTATGCTGCGATGTCGATGCACGGACATGTGGTGCTCACCTTCGTCGTGCACCGCGACGGCAGCATCACCGACCTCCAGATTCTCAAGCCGTCGACCATCGACGCGTTCACGAACTCGGCGTACAGCGCGATCAAGTCGTCGAATCCGACGATGCCGCTGCCGCCGGAGTATCCCGACGATCAGTGTTTCTTCACGGTCACTTTCTACTTCAACGAAACGCCTCCAGGCGGATCGCCGTGAAGACGCCGACGCGCGCGCAGCAGGTCGGCTGGTTTCTGGCGCTGACCGCGCTCGCTCTGTACGTGTTCGCGGGCGTCCTCTTAAAGTGAGCGCGCGCCCGCGCCTGATCGCCATCGTCGGTCCGACGGCGACGGGGAAGAGTGCCCTCGGCATCGCGCTGGCCGAGCGGTTCGACGGCGAAATCGTCAGCTGCGATTCGACGGCCGTCTATCGCGGCTTCGACATCGGAACCGACAAGGTTCCTCCAGACGAACAGCGCGGCATTCCCCACCACATGGTCGACGTCGTCGAACCCACGGAGGAATACTCCGCTGCCCGCTACGCACGTCAAGCGTCCGCGGTGATTCGGGATATCACGCGTCGCCGCAGGCTGCCGATCCTGGTCGGGGGGACGGGCTTTTATTACCGCGCGCTGACGCGAGGTCTGTTCGAGGGGCCGGGCCGCGACGAGGCGCTCCGGCGCCGGTTGGAGCGGGTTGCCGCGAAGCGTGGACCGGAATGCCTGCATCGCTGGCTCTCCGCGATCGACCCCTCATCCGCCACGCGGATTCAGGTGCGGCGACGTCAAACGCCTCGTGCGTGCGCTCGAAGTCTGGCTGGTGACCGGCCGTCCCTTGACCGAGCACTTCGCCCAGACTGCGTCTCCCTTGCCGGATTACGACGTGCTGTCGATCGCACTCCGCATTCCCGCGGAACAGACGGCCGAGCGGGTGGCACTGCGCGTCGACGCGCAGTTCGAGCAGGGTCTGCTCGACGAGATGCGTGCGCTGCTGGCCCGTGGCGTGCCGGAAACCGCGCTTCCGTTTACCGGACTCGTCTACCGACAGGCGCTCGAGCATCTTCATGGGGTTCGGGGCGAGCGCGAGACACGCGAGCTGATCGTGCGCGAGAATCGCCGCTACTCGCGACGTCAGTTGATCTGGTTCAGAAAAGAGCCTAACCTACGCTGGATTCACGCCGCAGGCGAGCGCACAGATACGCAGGCCGAGGCCGCCCGCATCCTGTCTGATGGCCCTTCCTAACCGAGTGATTCTGATCGTCTGGACAGCGTCGGCGTCGGCGAGCTGCCCGGATGCTGACGCTTACGGCGATCGGGGCAGCGACACGCTCGGGAATATTTCGCGCGTCATCCCACTGAAGCTGCCGACGCTGCGATCGCTTGGCCTCCCGCGCGTCGCTCGCGTCCACGGGATGGCAGCGGTCGAGCGTCCGCTGGGCGCTTTCGGCCGCATGGCCGAGCGGTCCGCCGGCAAGGACTCGGTCACCGGACATTGGGAAATCGCCGGCATCGTGCTGACCAAGCGCGTTCCCGACGTTTCCCAATGGTTTCCCCCGTGACCTGCTGGACTCGTTCGAGGCGCGCATCGGACGCTGCACGATCGGCAACAAGGCCGCGTCGGGTACCGCGATCATCGACGAGCTTGGCCCCGAGCACATGCGAACGGGGTTTCCGATTGTCTACACGTCGGCCGACAGCGTCTTCCAGATTGCGGCGCACGAGGAGGTCATTCCTGTGCCGGAGTTGTATCGCATCTGCAAGATCGCATACGAGCTGGCAGCAGAGGGCAGAGGAGTCGGGCGGGTGATCGCGCGGCCGTTCGTCGGCCAGCCCGGGCACTTCACTCGTACGGCAAACCGTCACGACTACGCCTTGCCGCCGTCCGGCACGACCCTGCTCGATGCCCTGAAGGCGTCGGGCCACACCGTCTTTGCGGTTGGCAAGATCCAGGATCTGTTCGCTGGCCGCGGCATCACCATGGCGGTTCACACGACGAGCGACGAGCACGGGATGGACGAAATCGAGCTGGCGATGCGGGCGGTTCCTGGCGGATTGATCTTCGCAAACCTCGTGGACTTCGACACGCAGTACGGCCATCGCAACGATCCAGCCGGCTACGCGGCGAACCTCGAGCGATTCGATCTCCGACTCGCACGGCTGTTGCCGACGCTGCGCGAGCGAGACCTCCTCGTCATTACCGCCGACCACGGAAACGATCCGACAACCCCGAGCACCGATCACGCCCGGGAGCACGTGCCGCTCTTCGTGACGGGGCGGTGCGTGAAGCCGGGAGTGGACCTCGGTACCCGCGCCACGTTTGCCGACCTCGGACAGACGATTGCCGAGATCTTCCGCGTCGGTCCGCTGGCGCACGGGACCAGCTTTCTCCGCGATATTCTTACGTAATGCCGCAGTCGGATCCGAGATCAGCTGCGAAGCAACGTGAATTCGAAATTCTTGCGCCGGAAGCGGCGAAAAGCGCGGCAACGAAAGGCCGGCTGCGGCCGGAGATCGAGGATCCGATCCGGCCCGCCTTTCAGCGGGATCGCGACCGGGTGATCCACTGCAAGGCGTTCCGTCGGCTGAAGCACAAGACGCAGGTGTTCTTCGCGCCGACCGGCGATCACTACCGCACGCGCCTGACGCACACGCTCGAGGTCTCCCAGATCGCCCGGAGCATCGCGAAAGTGCTCCGGCTCAACGAGGAGCTGACCGAGGCGATCGCGCTCGGCCACGATCTTGGCCACACGCCGTTCGGCCATGCCGGGGAGCGGGTGCTGCAATCGCTCGTTCCCGGCGGATTCGAGCATTACGAGCAGAGCCTGCGCATCGTCGACGTGCTGGAAAACGACGGTCAGGGCCTGAACCTGACGTGGGAGGTGCGCGACGGCATTGCGCGGCACTCGAAAGGCAAGCACGGGGTGCCGGTCGGCGCCGACCCGGCGCATCGCGCCAGCACGATCGAAGGTCAGATTGCGCGGGTGGCCGACATCATCGCCTATGTGAATCACGACATCGACGATGCCGTCAGGGCGGGACTGCTGCGGCCGGAAGACCTCCCGCGCGACCGGACCGATGTGCTCGGCCAGACGTCATCGGAGCGTATCGGCACGATGGTCACCGATGTCGTGCTGCGCACGATCGAGGGCGGGCTGTCGGAAGTGCGTATGAGCGAGGATGTGCTGCAAGCGACGATTGGCCTGCGCAGTTTCCTGTTCGACGCCGTGTACGAAAACCAGGTCGCAACCGCGGAGTTCAAGAAGGCGGCGGGGATACTGGGCGGCCTGTGGCACAAGGTCCGCGAGCGCCCAGCCGAGTATCTCGATCCAAGGGTGCTGAAGGATGAAGGACTCGATGCCGCCGCTCGCGACTTCGTTGCCGGGATGACCGACCGCTACGCCGTCAACCTGTACGAGCAGCTCTTCATTCCGAAGCCGTGGGTGTCGGTGAATCCCTGAAGCAAGATCTAGGTTGTAGCGCGGGTCTTCAGACCCGCCATGAATAGCGGTGACGAGCAGCCACAGCAGTCCAGGGTCCCGACCCGTTCCGGATATGGCCCATCGACTCGTCGTCGCTGGTGATGTGGATGCCGTCACAAGGGTAATGTCGTGGTGGAGGCATAAACGTTTCCGGCTTCGCCGCTTGGCGGCTACGCCGAGGCAGGCCGAATGACCCTCCACGCACGGACCTCATCACTCGTCGCGGCTCGCCCCTCGCCCCTTCCGCCCCTCGCCCGTCCCCCGTCGTTCAAGGTATAATGACGGGTTCCCGCTGAGTCGGGAGGACTATTCCGTGTTGATGCAGTATGACCTCACGCAGCTCGGTCGGCATAGCGGAACAGACGATCACCTCGACCGTACGTTCGAGGCATCGGCGTTCGACATGCCGGGAGAGTCTCTGGACTATCGGGTGCGGGCCCCGGTGCACCTCCTGCTCGATATCCACAAGGAACGTGACGCCTTCAGGGTGACCGGCCGCGTGGAAACCCGGCTCGAGCTGGAGTGTGGCCGTTGCCTCGAGCCGTTTGAGATTCCGATCAGCAGCACGTTCGAACTGCATTACGTGCCGCATGGCGACAACACTGGCGAGGGGGAACGTGAGATCGGCGAAGACGATCTGACGACCGCGTTTTACCGCAACAACACTCTCGATCTCGGCGAGCTGATGCGCGAACAGTTCCAGCTCGCGCTTCCGATGAAGCCGCTCTGCGCCGACGACTGCAAGGGGCTGTGTCGCGAGTGCGGCACGAACTTGAACAAAGCCGCCTGTGGCTGCACGCCGAAGTGGGAGGATTCCCGTCTCGCGGCACTCAAGGGTTTACTGGACAAGCGAGCGCCGGAGGGGAGCCCGAAGGGCCGCACGCGCAACTGACAACAGAGCAAGCCCGAAGGGCCGTGAGCGCGTAACGAGGCAGGGAACGAAAAGGGGCCCCGCCGAGCGAAGTAAGAAAAGACAAGGAGATCTAAGAACGTCATGCCGAATCCCAAACGCCGACACTCGAAGACGCGGACCGCGAAGCGCCGCACTCACGACGCGCTGAAGCCGGTGGGCCGCGGCGAGTGCCCGCAGTGCCACGAAGCCAAGCCGCCGCATCAGGTCTGTCCGAACTGCGGCTATTACCGTGGCCGCCAGGTGAAAGCGGTCGACGAGGCATAACATCCAGCGTCCCAGATCCCCGTTTTCCAGCGCGCGTGCGCTCGTCTGGCACCAGGTAACTGGCGGCTCGCGAGCGGAACGGAGCGAGCCGACGAAGCGGCGAGCGAGTGAAGCGAGCCCAGACGAGGAGCCGGAGGGAACCGCGGCGTAGCCGCGGCCCCGAGCGCCAATCAAAAATGCGCATCGCCATCGACGCCATGGGCGGCGATGCCGGGTCCGTCCGTCATCGTCGACGGCGCGCTGGTCGCGGCGCGGCACCTGCAGGTCGGGCTGCTGCTGGTCGGAGCCGCGAACGCCATCGAGGTCGAGCTGTCGCGCCATCCGGCGGCGCGAGGCTCTTCGACGCTCGAGGTCGATCGACGCACCCGAGCGAGTCGAGATGGCGGAGTCGGCCGCGACCGCGCTACGGCGAAAGCCGCGCGCCTCGATTCGGGTGGCGGCCGAAGCCGTGCGCGACGGCCGCGCGCACGCGCTCTTCAGCGCCGGCCACACCGGCGCGTCGGTGATGGCGGCGCATGCGCGCCTTCGGCCTGCTGCCGGGCGTCGATCGTCCCGCGCTCGCCACGATCATCCCCACGCGCACGCTCGCCCGCGGTGCTGCTCGACTCGGGCGCGACCGTGGGCTGCCGACCGCCGCATCTCGTGCAGTTCGCGGTGATGGGCTCCGCCTACGCGCGCGTCGCGCTCGGCCTGGAGACGCCGCGCGTCGGGCTGCTCTCGGTCGGCGAGGAGGAGAACAAGGGGAACGATCTGACCCGCGAGGCGCACCAGTTGCTGAAGGAAGCGCCGGTCACACTTCATCGGCAACGTCGAGGGACGCGACGTCTACGCCGGTGAAGCCGACGTCATCGTCTGCGACGGGTTCACCGGCAACGTCACGCTGAAGGTGAGCGAAGGGCTGGTGGAGACCATCGAAGCGCTGCTGCACGACGAGCTCGCCGCCGACCTTCGGCGGGCGCGTCGGCTCCGTGCTCTCGCGGCAGGCGTTCCGCCGATTCCGCCGCCGCGTCGACTACTCCGAATACGGCGGCGCGCCGCTCGTCGGCCTCAACGGCCTCTGCATCGTCGGCCACGGCCGTTCATCGGCGAAAGCCGTGGCCAACGCCGTCACCATGGCGGTTCGCGCCGTGAACGAAGATCTCGTCGGCCGCCTCTCGCGCGATCTTCCGGCCTCTTCGCCCAGCGGCTTGGGCGCGACCGATGCATCTCGCACTTCGCGATCTCGCGACCTCGACCTCCGGATCTTCCATGATTGCTTTCGTATTTCCCGGACAAGGCGCGCAGAAGGTCGGCATGGGGCAAGGCGCTTGCCGACGCGTTCCCGGTCTGCCGCGAGACGTTCGACGAAGCCGACGACGCGCTCGGCGAGTCGCTGAGCGACCTCTGCTTCGAAGGCCCTGACGATCGGCTGATGCTGACCGAGAACACGCAGCCGGCGATTCTCGCGATGAGCACGGCGGTCGCGCGGCTGGTGCGGTCGCACGGCGTTGACGCCGTCGTTCGCGGCCGGGCACAGCCTGGGCGAGTATTCGGCGCACGTCGCGGCCGGTACGCTATCCTTCGCGGATGCCCTGCGCACGGTGAAGCGGCGCGGGCGCTACATGCAGGAAGCGGTGCCGGTGGGCGAAGGGGCGATGGCAGCGGTGCTCGGACTCGACGCCGACGGATGTCGCGCGCGCCTGCGCGGAAGCGGCGGAAGGAGCAGGTCGTCGCGCCGGCAAATCTCAATGCGCCGGGGCAGGTGGTGATCGCCGGGCACACGGCGGCGGTCGCGCGCGCCGGCGCAGCGCGCCAAGGCGCTCGGCGCCAAGCGAGTGATCCCGCTTCCGGTGAGCGCGCCGTTTCACTGCGCGTTGATGAAGCCGGCCGAGGATCGTCTCGCGCCCGGAACTGCGCGCGCTTCGCGCCGCAGCGATCCGGCGATTCCCGGTCGTGGCGAACGTCGACGCGGAGCCAAAGCGGACGGCGGCCGAGGCGATCGAGGCGCTGGTGCGCCAGGTGTCGTCACCGGTTCGCTGGGAGGATGTCGTGCGGCGGCTGGTTGCGGAGGGTGCGCGAACCTTCGTCGAGCTCGGGCCGGGCGCGGTGCTGGCCGGATTGATCAAGAAGATCGACCGGTCGGTCGCGGTGTACAGCGTCGAGGACGCGCCGGACTCGACGCCATGCTCACGGCAGTGCACCGTCAGCCGACGGCCATGGACCGGTCCTAGCCGGGTCAGCGAAGAAATATGATCGATCTGTCAGGCCGCGTGGCGCTCGTGACCGGTGCGTCGCGCGGCATCGGCCGGGCGATTGCGAAGCGGCTGGCGGCGCCAGGGCGCGACGGTGGTGGCGGCCGCGCGGGGCGAGAACGCCGCGCGCGACGGTCGACGAGATTGTCGGCGCGGGCGGGCGCGGCCGAGCTGGCGTCGATCGACGTGAGCGACGCCGCGCAGATTGACGAGCTGGTCGGCGGCGACGCTCGAGCGTCACGGCCGGATCGACATCCTGGTCAACAATGCCGGCATCGCGCGCGACCAGTTGATGCTGCGGATGAAGCGCGACGACTGGGACGCGGTGATTGCGACCAATCTGACGGCGGCCTTCGCGCTGACGCAGGCGGTGCTGAAGCCGATGATCCGCCAGAAAGCGCGGGCGGATCGTCTGCATCAGCTCGGTCGTGGGCCAGAGCGGCAATGCCGGGCAGGCGAACTACGCGGCGTCGAAGGCGGGTCTCATCGGGTTCGCCAAAGCAGTCGCGCAGGAAGTGGCCTCGCGCAACATCACGGTCAACGTGGTTGCGCCCGGGCTGATCGAGACCGACATGACGCGCGCGATCACCGATGGACGCGCGCGACGAGTGGGCGGCGAAGATTCCGCTTGAAGCGGCTCGGCACGCCTGACGATATCGCCGCAGCGGTATGTTTCCTCGCCTCGGACGAGGCGTCGTATATTACGGGACAGGTGCTGGCCGTCAACGGCGGCATGTACATGTAGTCCGGGTCTACCGACCCGGCGATCGATTGCAGGCCGGCTCTCAGAGAGCCGGCAACTGGAGGGCTGAATGGCCGTAGCAGACAAGGTGAAGAGCATCATCGTGGAGCAGCTCGGGGTCGACGAAGAGGAAGTGACGCCGGACGCCTCGTTCGTGGACGACCTGGGCGCCGACTCGCTCGACACCGTCGAGCTCGTGATGGCGTTCGAGGAGGAGTTCGGGATCGAGATCCCCGACGAGGACGCCGAGAAGATCACCCGCGTGAAGGAAGCCATCGAGTACATCGAGTCGCACGCAAAGACCAAGAAGTAGGCCGGGTCTTCAGACCCGCCAGTAGTCCACGGAGGCGGATTGAGCAGGCGAGTGGTGGTGACGGGCGTCGGGCTGGTGTCCCCGCTCGCCATCGGAACACAGGCGAACTGGGATGCACTCTGCGCAGGCCGGAGCGGGATCGGACCGATCACCCGGTTCGACGCGTCGCAGTACTCGGCGCGCATCGCCGGCGAGGTCAAGGGCTTCGACCCACTGCAGTTCGTCGACAAGAAAGACGTCAAGAAGATGGACGTCTTCATCCAGTTCGCGCTGGCCGCCTCGCAGTTCGCCGTCGATGACGCGCGGCTGGAGGTGACGCGGCGAACTCGCCGATCGCGTCGGCGTCTACATCGCGTCGGGCATCGGCGGGTTCCAGACCATCGAGCGCGAACACCTGGAGCTCATCAAAGGCGGCCCGCGGCGCATCTCTCCGTTCTTCATTCCTGCATCGATCATCAATCTCGCGGCGGGCCAGGTTTCGATCCGCTTCAACGCGCGCGGGCCCGAACCTCGCGACCTGCACCGCCTGCACCGCATCGGCCCACGCCATCGGCGAGGCGTTCGAGATCATCCGTCGCGGCGACGCCGACGTCATGATCGCCGGCGGCTCCGAAGCGGCGATCACGCCGATGGGTGTCGGCGGCTTCGCCGCGATGCGCGCGCTGTCGACGCGCAACGACGAGCCGTTGCAAGGCCAGCCGTCCGTTCGACAAGGATCGCGACGGCTTCGTCATGGGCGAAGGGGCCGGCATCGTGCATCCTCGAGGACGCTCGAGACGCGCGAAACGGCGCGGCGCCTCGATCTACGCCGAGCTGGTCGGCTACGGCCTCACCTCCGACGCCTATCACCTCACCGGCCAGCCGGAGGAAGCACACGGCGCGATCCGGTCGATGACGATGGCGCTGAAAAAGGCGGGGATTCCGGCCGACCAGCGTCGACTACATCAACGCCCACGGCACTTCCACGCCGATCAACGATCCGACCGAAACGCTCGGCGTGAAGACGCTGTTCGGCGAGCACGCCTACAAGCTGGCGATGTCGTCGACCAAGTCGATGACCGGTCACCTGCTCGGCGCTGCCGGCGGCCTCGAAGCGGGCATCACCGCGCTGGCGGTGAAGCACCAGATCGCGCCGCCGACCGATCAATCTCGATTCGCCCGATCCCGCCTGCGATCTCGACTACGTGCCGCACAAGGCCCGGCCGATGAAGATCCGCTACGCGCTGTCGAACTCCTTCGGCTTCGGCGGCACCAACGGCACGCTGTTGCTGAGCACGTATGAGGAGTAGAGGGAACGTCCCCGATACCGGGTTCCACGCGAGCGCTACGAAGCGAGGGGCCGGAGGGAACCGGTGCGGAGCACTGGCCCCGAGCGCCAAAAAATGAAAATTGCCGTCTGTATCAAACAGGTGGTCACCCGCGAATGGCAGCTGCGCGTGAACGAGCGGCAAGACCTGGATTCGCGACCAGGATGCGAGCTTCGAGCTGAACGAGCCGGACGCCTATGCGCTCGAAGAGGCGTTGCGCCTCAAGGAGAAGCACGGCGGCGAAGTCGTCGTCTGCTCGGCCGGACCGGCGCGCGCGGCGCAGGTGATCCGCGAGGCGCTGGCGCGGGGCGCCGACCGCGCGATCCACGTCGAGTCCGACGCGCTGGCGACCGCGGACGCGAATGCGGTTGCCGATGCGCTTGCCGCCGCGATCAAGGACGAGCAGGTCGATCTCGTGCTGACCGGGCTGCAGTCCGACGATCAGGGATTCGGCCAGGTCGGGGTGGTGCTCGCCGAGAGACTCGGCATGCCGCACGCCACCATCATCATGGAAGTGCAGGCGACCGGGCGGGACCCTCCGCGTGAAGCGCGAGCTCGAGGGCGGCTGGTTCCAGTGGGTTACGCTGCCACTGCCCGCGCTGCTGACGATCCAGAGCGGCATCAACCAGCTGCGCTACGCGACGCTCAAGGGGATCATGGCGGCGAAGAAAAAGGAGATCAAGAAGGTGGCCGCCGCGCCGGCGTCGTCACCGATGCTCAGGATGGCGAGCGTCTATTTTCCTGAGAAGGGGAAGAAGACGCAGATGATCTCCGGGAGCGCCGCGGATGCCGCGAAGGATCTCGTGAAGCGCCTGCGCGAGGAAGCGAGGGCGCTGTGATTCTGGTGGTCGCGGAACACCGGGACGGCGCGCTGAATCGTGCCACATGGGAAACCATCGCCGCCGCGCAGCAGGCGGGGTCGCCGGTGAAGGTGGCCGTCCTCGGTGCCGGCGTCGACGCCATTGCCGCCGAGGTCGGTTCGGCGGAGGTCGCCGAGGTCGTTGCGCTCGACGATCCGGCTCTGAAGGACTACACCGCGGACGGGTTCGTCCAGGCGCTCGCATGCGCTGATCGGCGCCGAGAAGCCGGACCGCGTGTTCCTGCCGCACACCTATCAGACACGCGACTTTGCGCCGGCGCTGGCGGCACGGCTCGAGCGACCGCTCGTCACCGACGTGGTGGCGGTGAAGGACAACGTCCTATGTTCGCCCGGTGTTTCAGGGAAAGTTGCAGGCGGACGTCGCGATCGAAAGCCCCGCGCCCCACCTCGTCACCTTTCAGATTGGCGCATTTCGCGCGGACGCGATGAAGAAGGGTAACGCCACGGCGCCGGTGCGCAAGGCGTCGGTGTCGATCGACCCCTCGAAAATCCGGCAGAAGCCGGAGGCGCCGTTCAAGGAAGCCAAACAGGCAGTCGATCTCTCGCAGGCCGAGCGCATCGTCGCGGTCGGCCGCGGCATCAAGGGCCAGGAGCACATTAAGGTTGCCGAGCAGCTGGCGCAGGCGATGGGCGCCGAGCTCGCCGCGTCGCGGCCGATTTGTGATGCCGGCTGGTTGCCGATGGATCGGCAGATCGGCAGCTCCGGGCAGACCGTCGCGCCGAAGTTATACGTGGCGCTGGGCATTTCCGGCGCGATCCAGCACCTGGTCGGGATGAAAGGCGCACGCACGATTGTCGCAATCAACAAGGACCCCGAGGCCCCGATTTTCGAGATTGCGGACTACGGCATTACCGGGGACCTCTTCGAAATCGTCCCGGCAATGATTGCGGAATTGAACAAGTAGCGTGGCCGAACGCGAGACGTTAGAGGTAGACGTTCTGATTGTCGGCGGCGGACCGGCCGGCATGTCCGCCGCGCTGCGGCTCGCGCAGCTGCAGAAGGAAAAGGGCGGAGAGCCGCTCGCGATTGCGGTGCTCGAAAAGGCGCGCGAAACCGGCGCGCACATGCTGTCCGGCGCGGTCCTCGATCCTTCCGCCTTGCGCGACCTGGTGCCCGACTTCAAACAGAAGGGGGCGCCGCTCGCATCCCAAGTCGACCACGACGCTGTTTACTTCCTCACGCGCACCGGCAAGGTCAAGTTTCCGATCACGCCGCCGCCGCTTCACAACCACGGCAACTACGTCATTTCGGTCAACCGGTTCGTGAAGTGGCTGGGCGGACTCGTCGAAGCCGAGGGCATCGACGTCTTCACCGGGTTTGCGGCCTCGGAGCTGCTCTTCGACGGGGCGACGCGTCGTCGGGGTGCGCACCGGCGACCGCGGCATCGACAAGCACGGCGAGAGGAAGGCCACCTTCGAGCCAGGCGTCGACATTCGCGCGAAGGTCACGATTCTCACCGATGGAGTACGCGGCAATCTGACCAAATCGCTGGTCCGGCAGCTTGGGCCTCGACGAAGGACGCAGCCCGCAGCTCTATGCGATCGGCATCAAGGAATTGTGGGAGATTCCGAAGGATCGCATCCGAGGCCGGCAGCGTCATCCACACGATGGGCTATCCGCTGAAGATGGACGAATTCGGCGGCGGGTTCATTTACGCGATGCCGGATGGCGTGGTGTCGGTCGGCTTCGTCTCGGGCCTCGACTACCGCGACCCGATGTTCGACCCGCACATCGCGTTTCAGCACTTCAAGCGGCATCCGCTGGTTGCGCCGTTGCTGCAGGGCGGACAGATGGTGCGCTACGGCGCAAAGGCTCTGCCCGAGGGCGGCTGGCACACGATCCCGCGAGTGTATGCGGACGGCGTGCTGATCGCCGGCGACGCCGCGGGTTTCCTGAACTCGATGCGACTGAAGGGCATGCATCTGGCGATGCGCACCGGCATGCTTGCCGCCGAGACCGCGTTCGAGGCGGTGCGTGCGGGGGACGTGTCCGCCGGTCGGCTCGAAGGCGTACGAAGAACGGATCGAGACGAGCGCTGTGCGCCGCGAGCTTTATCCCGTGCGGAACGTTCACCAGAGTTTCAGCTACGGCTTGCTCGCGGGCGTGGCGTACTCAGGACTGTCGCTCCTCACACGCGGCTGGTGGTACAGGGATCCGATGCCTGCCCACGCCGGCTATGCACGGATGGCGAAGCTCGCCGACTACTATAAGGATGCGCCGCCCGATCCCGATTCGACGGTCAACCCGGTGAAGATCGATCGTCAGCTGACGTTCGATCGGCTGACGAACGTCCACTATTCAGGCACCCGTCACGCAGAGGACCAGCCGTCGCATCTTGATCGTCCACGATGCCGAGGTCTGTCGCACGCGCTGCCGCGAGGAGTACGGCAATCCGTGCATCCGCTTCTGTCCGGCCAACGTCTACGAAATGGTCGATGCCGGCGAAGGGGCTCCCAGCGGCACGAAGAAGCTGCAGATCAACGCCTCGAACTGCGTCCACTGCAAGACCTGCGACATCATGGATCCCTACCAGATCATCGACTGGGTGCCGCCAGAAGGCGGCGGCGGACCGCAGTATGAAGGCATGTGACTGGCTCAGAACTCAGCGCTCACGGTTCAAGCTGGCTCGAGGAAACGAGCCGCATGAGCCGTGAATCATGAGCCCTGAGCCATCCTCGCACTTGACGCCGCGGCAACGGCGCAAGGCTGCCGCGATAGCGGCGGTTGGCGCGCCGATCATGGCGGCGCTCGGCTCCACGTTCAAGTGGCGCGTCGAGGGACTCGATCATTACGACGCCATCATCCGTGCGGGTCGCCAGCCGATCTTCGCGTTCTGGCACGGGCGGATCCTCCCGGCGATCCTCTACTGGCGCGACCGCGGCATCGTCGTGATCGTCAGTCACAATTTCGACGGCGAGTGGATTACCCGCATCATCGAGCGGTTCGGCTACGCCACCTCGCGCGGGTCCTCGTCGCGCGGCGGCGTGCGGGCGCTGGTGCAGTTGAAGCGCGAGCTGGCGTCTGGAAAGTCGGTCGGCTTCACGATCGATGGGCCCCGGGGTCCGGCGCGGGTAGCCCAGCCGGGTGCCGTCTGGCTTGCCGGCGCCACCGGCCACCCTCTGCTGCCATTCCACTTCGAATCCTCACGTTTCTGGACCGCGAAGAGCTGGGATCGCACCCAGGTTCCCAAGCCGTTCAGCACGGTCGCCATGGCGGTTGGAGAACCGATTCACGTGGCAGGCACGGACCAGGGGTCGATCGAGGCGAAAATTCGGGAAATCGAAGCGTCGCTGGCAGCCCTCGAGGCCCGGGCGACGTCGTTGTTAATGTCTACCGAGCCGTGACAAAAAGGTACCCCTGAGGCAGACGAAGGTCTCACACTCCGCGCCGTCTGGGCTCGATTCTCCCCTCAATACCCTTGGCCCGCTCGCCTTGGCGCCTTGGTACGCGGTTCGCGTAATAGCAGGCAAACGATCGACATCTCAGCAAGATTCCCTCGCGCACCGTCACCGCGCGAGTTTTGGTACTGCCATGTCGAAGGGAGAAGTCAAATTGGCCCTTGCAACGACAGCAGAAGCGTTCCCGTCGGAAGCCGCCACCGTCACCGCACCGACTGAGAATCCGTCCGCGCCCAAGCCAGAGGACGGTCTCAACGCGTTCGTAGCGGAAAAGGCGACTCCGGCAAAGTCAACTCGATGGTCGGCGCCTCAGGCGCGCCCCTTGATCAAGGGGGCCGCGATTGCGGTCATTGGCATTGCCGTAGGCGCGGGTGCGGCGGTGGCCTACCAGCAATGGTCCACCCGCACTCGTTCGGCCCAGTTGACGATCGAGACCGTGCCGAGCGGCCTCGAGGTCAGCGTCGATGGCAAGAGTCGCGGACTCACGCCGCTGACGCTGACCCTGCCGCCTCGCGCTTATGACGCGGTCGTCGGCAGCGGCAACGATCAGCGGGTCATCAAGACGACGCTCGCGCCAGGCGCCCAGATGGTGCAGCGGCTGGAAGTGACCGCCAGTCCCGCTCCCGCGGTCTCCGGCGTGCTTCTTGTCGAAACCGTTCCGCCAGCGCTGCCGATCAAGGTTGACGGAATCGATCAGGGGATCTCCCCGCTAACGCTGCAGAACGTGGCGCCGGGTGAACACGACGTCATGCTCGCCAGCGGCCGCGAAACGCTGCACCGGAAGGTCACCGTCCGTGGCGGCGAGACGATGTCTCTTCTCCTTACCGCAGCCGGCACTGGCCAGTCTTCCGTCGCGGCCGGGTGGCTCACCTTCGATGCCCCGATTGCGCTGCAGATCCGCGAGTCAGGGAGCCTGCTCGGCTCGACCGAATCGGACCGGCTGCTGATTGCTGCCGGGAACCACACTCTCGACTTCGCCAATCCGGACCTCGGATTCACGCAGCGGCTCACCGTGAATGTCACCTCGGGCAAGACGAGCGCGGTGCAGATCAAGGTCCCGAACGGAACCCTCAGCCTGAATGCGCAACCGTGGGCGCAGGTCTGGGTCGACGGCACGCGCGTCGGCGAAACACCAATTGGCAATCTCGTGAGGCCGATCGGCCGTCACGAAGTTGTGTTTCGCCACCCTGAACTGGGTGAGCGCCGGGAAACGGTCATGGTCACGACACTCCAGCCGACGCGGCTGGGCGTTGATTTAAGACGGAAATCCCAATGAAGAACTCCAATCGTGCATTCGTTGGCGGGTTGGCGATGGTCGTGTGCTTCGGATTCGCGCCGCGCGCCGGCGCACAGGAACTCCTGCAACGCGTGCAGGATCTCTACGCGTCCGCCTCCTACGAGGCGGCATTGACCGCCGTCTCGAGCATGAACGATTCGAATTCCAACCCGGAAATCGAGCAGTACCGGGTTCTCTGTCTCGTCGCGTTGGGCCGCACGGAAGTTGCGGAGCGCGCGGTCGAGCGAGTCCTGACGCAGCATCCTCTGTATCGTCCTGGCGCTGCCGATACGCCGCCCCGGATCCAGGAGCTGTACACGACGGTGCGCCGCCGCCTGGTCCCGTCGCTGGCCCGCACGATGTACGTCGATGGCAAGAGTGCGTTCGACCGAAAGGACCGTGCGGCCGCGGTGCGCATCTTCGACGAGCTTGCGCGCATTACCGATGATCGCGATCTGCGGGACGATCCTGCCCTTGCTGAGATGAAGGTTCTGGCAAATGGGTTTCTGACGCTCAGTAACGCCCTGCCTTCGGCCGATCTGGATCTCAAGACCATTCCGGCGGCTGCGCCGATCACCATCCCCGATGCCGCGGCCGCGCCGGTGGTGTCGGCGCCGGTGCCGATTCATGAAGAGCTGCCCGTCTGGGCGCCGAAAGACGAACTCGGTCGGACGATGGAATTCCGCGGCGCGGTACGCGTGTCGATCTCGGCGCGCGGCATCGTCGAATCTGCGGAAGTGGTGCGCTCTGTTCATCCGGCGTACGACGAGGTGTTGCGGCAAGCCGCTAAGAGCTGGACCTACTACCCCGGACGCGTCAACGGCCGGGCGGTGCCTTCCGAGCGGGTGATTACCGTCGTCCTGAAGCCGAGGCAGTGAAACATGTTTCCGATTCGCTTTCTGAGTCACGTCGTGCGTAAGGCTGCGGCCTGTCTGTACGCCTTTCTGACTGAGATCTGAAGCGATCACCTTTCCAGGGGTCTTTTCGCACAGGGAAGCTGTCGATTCTTCGAAGCTCTCGACGAGAGGGGCGTTGATCGTGTTGCCAGGCAAGAAGTACGAGCCGGAGGATCTGCTGAGGATCGCGCGACGTCGCGCGTGGGTGATCGTTGCGCCCTTCGTGCTGTTGACGGCTGCCGCCGTCGTGGGATCCCGATTCCTGCCGAACCGCTATCGGTCCGAGACGCTGATCATGGTGGTGCCGCAGCGAGTACCGGAGACGTATGTCAAGGCGACCGTGACCAGCCGGATCGAGGACCGGCTGCAGTCGATCAGCCAGCAGATCCTCAGCCGGACACGTCTGGAGCGCATCATCCAGGACTTCAATCTGTATTCGACACAGCGGCAGCGCGCACTCATGGAAGACGTCATCGACCGCATGCGGCACGATATCGACGTGCAGGTGGTGAAGGGTGACGCGTTCAGAATCACCTACACCTCCGATAATCCCCAGACCGCGGTGAAGGTGACCGAGCGGCTCGCCACGCTGTTCATCAACGAAAACCTGAAGGACAGAGAAGTACTGGCGGTCGGTACGAACGAGTTTCTGGAGGCACAGCTCGAAGAGGCACGCGTGAAGCTCGTGGCGCAGGAGACCAAGCTCGAAGAGTACCGCAGGCGGTACACCGGCGAGCTTCCTTCACAACTGCAGTCGAACCTGCAGGCGCTTCAGAACACCCAGCTGCAAATCCAGGCGGTCCTGGACTCCGCCAGCCGCGAAAGGGATCGCAAGCTGATGCTGCAACGCCTGCTCAGCGAGCCCGAACCGGTTGCCGCCGTTGCGCCGCAATCGGTAACGACAGAACCGGCGGCACCGGTTGGCGCGACGGCGGAGCAACAGCTCGACGCCGCTCGCAAGACACTCGCGATGCTCGAACTCCGTCTCACTGCCGATCACCCGGACGTTCGCCGGCAGAAGCGGATTATCGCAGGGCTCGAGCCCAAGGCCGCCGCGGAACGTGCGGCAGCCCCGTCACCGGCCGCGGACGCGCCGCGTCTCGTCAGCCCGGAGGAAGCCTCGCGCATCGCCCGCACTCGCGAGATGCGCGCCGAACTCGAAAGCGTCACCCGGCAGGTTGCGATGAAGGAAGCGGAGGAGCAGCGACTGCGTGGCGACGCCGTCCGCCTTCAGGCTCGCATCGATGCCGTTCCGTCGCGCGAATCCGAGCTGGCCGAGCTCACCCGCGACTACGAGACGATGCAAAAGGTGTATCGCGACCTCCTGGGAAAACAACAGGATTCGCAGGTTGCGGCCAATCTCGAACGCCGTCAAATCGGCGAACAGTTCAAAGTGCTCGACGTCGCGAGAGTGCCGGAGAAGCCGTTCAGCCCGAACCGCCGGCTGATCGGCGCAGCCGGGATGGTGGGCGGGCTCGCGCTCGGCATCGCGCTCGTGACGCTGCTCGAGTACCGCGACCGCTCGTACCGATCGCAGGACGATGTCGAGGGAGTGCTGTCGCTGGCGGTTCTCGCCACCGTGCCGATCATGTGTACAGAAGAGGAGAGGCGCCGAACGCGACGCAATCAGGTGCTGGCGTGGGGTTCGGCCGCGGCATGCGCCTCGGTGACAGCCGCCGCGGTCGCCTGGAAGTTCCGGGCCGTCATCGAAGGATGGGTCAGGTAATGTACCTCGAATTCTACGGCCTGAAAGAACTGCCGTTCGAGCTCACCTCGAGCCCGCGATTCCTGCTGCCGGCTCCCTCGCACCGCGAGGCGCTCAGCAACCTGCGCTACGGAATCGAGTCGCGCAAGGCGCTGACGGTGCTCATTGGCGAAGCGGGCACCGGAAAGACCACGCTCATTCGTTCGGTGCTGTCGGGCCTGGACGAGGGAGGGGCTCACGTCTGCAGCCTGTCGAACCCTACTCTCAGCCGGGCGGAGTTCGTGGAATCGCTGGCGAGCGGTTTCGGCCTCAGCAAAGAGGCTTCGAAATCGAAAGCGGCGATGCTGACGGAACTCGAATCCGCGCTTCGCGCCAGGCGTGCCGCCGGCCGCCACACCGCGCTGATCGTCGACGAGGCACAGAGCCTTTCGGACGAATTGCTGGAAGAGATTCGGCTGCTCGCGAACATCGAGGGGGACGATGGAAAGCTGCTGCCGATTATTCTGGCGGGGCAGCCAGAGCTGTCGTCACGGTTGAACCGGCGCCGCCTGCGTCAGATCAAGCAGCGCATCTCCCTGCGGTGCGAGTTGCGCCCGCTCGATCTCCACGAGACGGCCGCCTTCATTGCCGGACGGATCAGGGCTTCGGGTGGAGACAGCGCCCGCGTGTTCACCCGCGAGGCGGTCACGCTCATCCACGAGCGATCCGGAGGCATCCCCCGGATGATTTGTGTCCTTTGTGACAACGCCCTGGTGAACGGATTTGCGCTCGATCGCCGCCCGGTCACTCGCGATCTCGTGCTCGATGTCTGCCGCGACTTCGATATCGGCGGGTCGCAGGCGCTCGTGAAGAGTATCGAGAAGAAACCGGCCGAAGCGCCGCAGTCACCCCCGCAGCCGGCCGACGAACCAGCCGCGAACGAACCGTTACTCGCTGAAGCTATGCCTCGGCGCCGATTCCGCTTTTTCTGATGTAGAGACATGAGTCGAGTAGACGAGGCTTTGAAACGCGCTCGTTCGCTGAAGGGCGAGTCGCACGACGGATCCGCGACAGATCTCCACACCGTGGAGGCTCCGGTTGTCGCGTCGTGGCAGTACGAGCGCTTTCCGACGGAGCGCGACGAGCCGCCAGGCTTCGAACGCCGGATATCGCGTCCGCCGCTGAACGTCGCCCGCTCGAATGCCACGGCGACGGTACCGTCCGCCACGCAAGTCCCGAAGATCGCGCTCCGGCCGGCCGGCCCTGGTCCGTCGCCGGCGTTCGCCGAAAAGATCATCGGCGGAGCCAGCGCGACGGCCGGGCGCGAGCACTACGACCGCGTCGCCACCGCGCTGCACCAGGCGCAGCGCCAGCAGAACACCAAGCTCGTCATGTTCACCAGCGCGATGCCCGGAGAGGGCAAGAGCCTGACGGCCGCAAACGTCGCGCTGACCCTGAGCCTGTACGGACGCCGCGTATTGCTGGTCGATGCGGATCTGCACAAGCCGACGCTACACGAGCTGTTTCACATCTCGAACGCGAAGGGATTGCTCGACGGCCTCGGGGCTGGATTCGAGAAGCGCATGCCGGTCACCGAGGTCGCGCCGAACCTGTTCGTGCTGCCGGCCGGACACTCGACGGCCGAGCCGATGAGTCTGCTGATTTCAGACCGGATGCGCCAGGTGCTGCGCGAGGCGTCCGAGGCCTTCGACTGGGTGATTGTCGATACGCCGCCGATCTGCCTGGTCTCTGACGCGCACGTCCTGGCCGGGATCGTCGAGGCGGCGGTGCTCGTCATCAAAGCCGGTTCCACGGCACACGAGCTGATCTCGGCCGCGGTGACAACCCTTGGACGCGAGCGGATTCTGGGCGTGGTCCTCAACTGCGTCGACGACCGGGACATCGTCGGTGGGCAGGACCGCTACGGCTATGGTTACGGATACGGCTACGGACACGGACGCGGAAACGGAAACGCACACACGCAGTCACCCGGAGGCCTCGGTCTCCGCGAGTAGTCCGGCGGCATCCGGCCGTACCTCACGGTGGACTAAAGATCTCGACCCGCGGAGCAGCGTCATCGGCGCCGCGCAGTCATCGGCTCGAGCACGTATAGCGCCTTCACCTTCCTCGCTTTGCGCGCCCGGACCGAATCGTCGAATCCCGAAAACACAATCCAGCGCCTCGCCGGCATCTTAGGTACCGTCGGTTACCATTGACGAAGCATAGGGTGGCCAATGATGCTGCTGATCGCTTCCGAACGATTCGAGGAGCACACGACCCCGCCTGGACATCCCGAGCGACCCGAGAGGGCGCGGGTGTTCGCGAGCGTGGCGGCGCGCTGGAATGAGAGAGGACTGCCCGTTGTCGAGCCTCGTCCGGCGAGGCGCGAAGAGCTGGCCCGGGTACACGATGTCGCCTACATCGACGGCGTTGCCGCGACGGCGGGCCGGGCGGTGATGCTCGACCCTGACACGTTCACGTCGCCGGAGTCCTACGAGATTGCGCTGCTCGCGGCCGGCGCGACCGTGCAGGCGATGGAACATGCGATCGATCGCCGGGAGCCGGCGTTCGCGCTGGTCCGCCCGCCCGGTCATCACGCGGAGCAGACCCGGGCGATGGGGTTTTGCCTGTTCAACAACGTCGCGGTTGCCGCTGCGGCGGCAATCGCGCGCGGGCTGTCGCGGGTCGCGATCGTCGACATCGACGTCCATCACGGCAACGGCACGCAGTGGATGTTCTACGATGACCCGCGGGTGTTCTATGTGTCGACGCACCAGTTCCCGTTCTATCCGGGTACCGGTGCCGCCGATGAAATCGGCATTGGCCCCGGCAAGGGTTACACGATGAACATCCCGTTGGCGGCCGGCGCAACCGACACGGCCTACGACGTCGCCTACAAGACCATCGTCAGCCGGCTCGAGGAGTTCGCGCCGGAGCTGCTTCTCGTGTCGGCAGGCTACGACGCGCATGAAGACGACCCGCTCGCATCGATGCGCGTGACGACGGAGGGATACACGAACATCGTGCGGCATCTCAAGCGAGTCTCGGACCGTCACTGCCCGATCGCGCTGGTCACCGAAGGCGGATACGACCTCGACGCGCTCGGCGCCTGCCTCGACGCCACGATCGCGCTTTTCTGACGGTATAATTTAAGGATCGTGCCCGACTACAAACCCCAGGCAATCGAGCAGAAGTGGCAGGAACGCTGGCGCGAAGCGCGCGCGTTCGAGGTGACGGAGGAATCCTCGAAGGAGAAATTCTATTGCCTCGAGATGTTCGCGTATCCGTCAGGTCACGCGCATGTCGGGCATGTGCGCAACTACATGATCGGCGACGTCGTGGCGCGCCTGAAGCGGATGCGCGGCTTCAACGTGCTGCACCCGTTCGGCTGGGACGCGTTCGGCATGCCCGCCGAGAACGCCGCGATCAAGAACGGCACCCACCCCGAAAAGTGGACTCTCGAGAACATCGAGCACATGAAGGGGCAACTGCAGCGCCTGGGCATCAGCTACGCCTGGGAGCGCGAGATCGCGACGTGCCTGCCCGACTATTACAAGTGGAACCAGTGGATCTTCCTGAAGATGCTGGAGCGCGACCTCGCGTACCGCAAGAAGTCCAGCGTCAACTGGTGTCCGAGCTGTCAGACGGTGCTGGCAAACGAGCAGGTCGTGAACGGCGGGTGCTGGCGGTGCGGCACGCCGGTGGTCACCCGCGAGCTCGAGCAGTGGTTTTTCCGCATCACCCATTACGCGGACGAACTCCTCGATGGAATGGACCAGCTCGGGGAGTGGCCCGACAAGGTCCTCACGATGCAGAGCAATTGGGTGGGCCGATCGGAAGGGGCTCGCGTTCGATTCCGGCTCGAGCGGACCTCGGACCTCGGACCTCGGACCTCGGCCCTCGGCCTCGACCTCGGAAATAGAGGTCTTCACCACCCGCATCGACACGATCTACGGCGCCAACTTCATCGTGCTGGCGCCAGAGCACCCGCTGGTCAGGGAATTTGCGGAGACCTCGCCCGATCCGGACGCATTCCGGGCGAAGGTGGCGAAGTTCACCGGACAGGATCGCTCCGCACGGATGACCGGTGATGTCGAGAAGGAAGGCTTCGACACTGGCCGCAAGGCCATCAATCCGTTCACCGGGCAGCCGGTTCCGATCTGGGTCGCGAACTTCGTTCTGATCGAATACGGGACCGGCGCGGTGATGGGTGTGCCGGGCCACGATCAGCGCGACTTCGAGTTCGCAAAGAAATACGGCCTGCCAATAACCATTGTCGTTCAGCCGGACGAAGAGAAGCTGTCGGCCGACACGATGACGGAAGCGAAACCAGGCGCAGGAAGGCTGGTGGCGTCCGGGGAGTTCAACGGCCTCGAGTGGGAAGAGGCCAACAGGCGGATGACAGCGTTCGCCGAACAGCAGGGCATCGGCAAGGGAACGATTCAGTATCGGCTGAAGGATTGGGGTATCTCACGCCAGCGTTACTGGGGCACGCCGATTCCGGTGGTGTATTGCCAGAAGGACGGGATGGTCCCGGTTTCTTACGATCAGCTGCCGGTCGTGCTGCCCAAGACCGTCGAATTCTCGGGGCGTGGGGATTCACCGCTCGCGCAGATTCCCGAGTTCGTCAACACGACCTGTCCGATGTGCGGGGGGCCGGCTCGACGCGAGACCGACACCATGGACACGTTCGTCGACTCGTCGTGGTACTTCTTCCGCTTCTGTGATCCGAAGGACACGGAGCTGCCGTTCGAGCCGGACAAGGTCGGCTACTGGGGACCGGTAGACTTTTACAGTGGCGGCATCGAGCACGCGATCCTGCACTTGATCTACTCGCGGTTCTTCACGCGGGTGTTTCGCGACCTGGGAATGACCCACCTGAGCGAGCCGTTCGCACGTCTGCTGACGCAGGGAATGGTGCTCAAGAACGGCCAGGTCATGTCGAAGTCGAAGGGAAACGTGGTCGATCCCGACGACATGATCCAGAAGTTCGGCGCGGACGCGCTGCGGCTCTACGTCATGTTCGTTGCCCCGCCGGAAAAGGAAATCGAGTGGACCGACGCCGGGCTCGAGGGAAGCTTCCGCTTCCTGGCGCGCGTCTGGCGGCTGGCGGACTCCTTGAGCGAGACAATCGGCGGCGAAGGGATTCCCATGCCCGCCCAGGTCGAGCTGAACGATGAGGAACGCGCCCTGCGGCGCAAGACGCACCAGACGATCAAGCGCGTCACGATCGATCTGGATCCGCGCGTTCACTTGAACACCGCCGTGTCGGCGATGATGGAGCTGGTGAACGAGCTGTATGCGTTCTGCAATCGCGCGCAGTGCGGGCCGGTCGGTGAAGACGCGGACAACGTCGGGGTCGTGGAGCGGCCTGCCACGATTGCGGTCTTGAAGGAAGCCATCGAGGCGCTCGTTCGCATGCTCTCGCCGTTTGCCCCCCACATGGCGGAAGAACTGTGGGAGTCGCTCGGACACCAGGGGGGTATTACGGCCGCGGGCTGGCCGGAGTACGATGAGGCGGTCGCCAAGGCTGAAGAGGTCGTAGTGCCGGTTCAGATCAATGGGAAGGTGCGCGGCCGCGTCACCGTGCCAGCCGACACATCGGAGGATCAGTTGCGCGAGATCGCCCTCGCCGACCCTCACATCCGGCCACACCTCCAGGGGCGGACGGTCAAGAAGGTCGTCGTCGCAAACGGGCGGCTGGTCAGCATTGTGGTGCCGTGATCGTGAGAGCGAAGCGAATCCTCGTCGTTGCGGTGCTTCTCCTCCTGCAGGGTGGATGTGGTTACTCGCTGGCCGGCCGTGGCTCGTTCTTGCCCGCGTATATCCATCAGATCGGGATACCGCCATTCACGAACGCGACCGCGGTGTTTGACGTGGACCGCCGGGTGACCGACCGTGTTCGCAGCGAGTTCATCGGGCGCGGGAAGTACATCATCAAGACCGACGCCACCGGTGTGGATGCCGTGCTGACGGGCGCGATCTCCTCGATCATCATCGCGCCTGCGGCTTTCAACGACCAGCAGCAGGCGACGCGATACGTGCTGACGCTGACCGCCTCGGTGGAGTTCAAGGATCTCAAGACCAACAAGGTCCTGTGGAGCAATCCCACCATGCAGTATCGCGAGGAGTTCGACGTGGCGGCCGGTGCCAATACGCTCGACCCCACGGCGTTCTTCGGGCAGGACGTCAATGCGCTCGATCGCATGGCCTCCGAATTCGCCCGCTCGGTCGTCAGCGCGATCCTCGAAGCCTTCTGAACCATCCGCCTTCGCCGCAGAGCGGCTGGCGCGGACAAGCGGACCCCGACATGCCGTCTTCCACACCTGCTGACCTACGCACGGCGATTCAAAAGCGCGCGCTTGCTCCCGTCTACCTCCTGGTCGGAGACGATGACGCCGAGATCGCGCACCTGGCGGCGGACATCGCTGCGGTTGTCGAGGACGAGCTGCGCGCGTTCAACGTCGACCGTCTCTACGCCGGAGAGAAAGGAATGACGCCGGCGTCCATCGTGGAGTCGTCACGGCTGCTGCCGATGATGAGCGATCGCCGGGTGGTGGTCGTCTTGCGAGGAGAACGCCTGCTCAAGCCGAAGCGTCGAGGCCGGTCGACCGAAGCCGACTCCGCCGTCGACGAGGAGGAGCCGGCTACGGATCTCGACGCGCTGACCGAGTACATCCAGCGCCCGGAGCCGATGACCACTCTGGTCATTGCCGCATCGGATGTCGACAAATCACGGCGCATTGGCAAGGCGCTCTACAAGTCCGCGGTCGTCGTCGAATGCTGGGGACTGAAGCCGGGCAAGGGAGAACGGGTCGATCTTCGCCAGACCGCCAGGATGGCGGAGCAGATGGTGAGAAAGGCTGTCGGCGAAGCCGGCCAGCAGATCGAACCGGCGGCGGCGCGCTTGATCGCGGAGCGGGCGGGCGCGGAGATCGTGCGGCTGCGCGGCGATCTCGATCGGTTGCTGCTTTATACGGCGGGACGCCCCAAGATCACGCTCGCCGACGTTCGCGAAGTCGTGAGTGCCGAGGTGTCACATGACGATTGGGCGGTCACGAACGCCATTCAACAGGGCAACACGAGGGAGGCACTACGGCAGATCGGCCTCGCGCTCGACGGTGGGGGCGTGCCGTATCAGATCCTCGGGCAGCTTGCCTGGTTCGTGCGGGACCGATTGTCCGCAAGCGCTCCGCGCCGCGTGCCCGCGGCCGTCGACGCGCTCTTCCGCACCGACCTGGACCTCAAAAGCTCCGGAGGGGATCCGCGCGTACTGTTGGAGCGTCTGGTCGTGGAACTCTGCAAGCCGGAGCTTGGGGTCTGACCCCACGGTCCATCCCGTCGAACGAACTCGATGGAACGACAAGGAACAGCAGCGCGAAAAATACCCGGGGTCTGACCCTCCGGAGGCCCGGTCTTTTACGCGGCAGCCGTCTTCTTCGTGACCCGCTTCGCCAGACGTGACTTGTAACGCGCGGCGGCGTTGCGGTGAATCACACGCTTACTCGCCATCTTGTCGACCAGCGAAATCGTGCTGCGAAGGGCGTCCTTGACTTGCGCAGGATCCCCCGCGTCGATCGCTGCCCGGATGGTCCGAAGCGCGCCGCGCAGGCGGCTGCGGAGCTGACGGTTCGCCTCCCGACGGACGATGTTCTGACGGTGAGCCTTGAGTGCTGAAGCGTGGCTAGCCATAGAGAGACTGCGAATTCCTCACTACTGAATGCGACAAGGTTTACAAACTATCGATTCTACCACAGGCAAGGTCAGCCGCGTCCTTTGAGGCGGCGCAAAGCGCGGCGCTCCCGGCGGTCTGGTGCACCGGCTGAGGCAGGACGCGTGAATGGCGCAGCCATCCGGGCAATCCGCCTCATTTCGACCTCCTCCGGCGTCGGTTGGGGGGTGAGGTCATCGTAGAGCAGCCGCGCATCGGCCTTCGGCACGTGCCGTTCGGCCAACCCCTTCACCACGATTTTCTGGCGCCTTCCGAACTGCCGCGTAATCTCGATGCTGTCGCCGGGTTTGATCTCGCGGTGCGGTTTGGACGCCTGGCCGTTGACGTCGACCTTGCCGCCACGGCACGCTTTCTGTGCATCGCTCCGGGTCTTGAATAGACAACTGACATCGAGCCACACGTCCAGCCGCATACCGGGATCTTCCGCCTAACGGTGGGCGCGATGCAATGTGAGGCGCGAACCTCGGCGGACCACTAGCGCCGTTCGGCGGAGCGAACGATCTCGGCGCCCTGCGTCGGCTTGTTCGAAAACCGCATAACCGGGCGGCCGTCGACGATGTCGATCGTCTTGAAGACGCGTGTGAGCGGAGGAGCGGCCGGCTGTGACGCGGCACCGCGGATTTTCGCAACGTAGTTGCGGGTCTCCTTGTAAGGCGGCACGGTGCGGCCGTATTTCTCGACGGCGCCGGGCCCCGCGTTGTACGCGGCGAGCGCGAGCGACTCGTCCTGGTTGAACCGGTCGAGCAGACTTCTCAGGTATGCGACACCGGCGCGGATGTTTTCTGCTGCGTTGTAGGGGTCGAACACACCGTAAGCGCGCGCGATTGCCGGCATCAGCTGCATCAGCCCCATCGCCCCCTTCACCGATCGGGCCCGCGGGTTGAATGCGGATTCGGCCTGGATCACGGCGCGAACGAAGTCGGGACTCAACGCGTGCCGCGTGGCATGTTCCACGATGAGGTCGTTATAGGCGGCGGCGCGCTCGCTGAATGCCGCCT
The DNA here is from genome assembly GCA_963755695.1 of uncultured Acidobacteriota bacterium. Lineage (GTDB taxonomy): Bacteria > Acidobacteriota > Vicinamibacteria > Vicinamibacterales > 2-12-FULL-66-21 > QHWT01. The sequence continues at coordinate 265,601 of CAVWLB010000010.1, forward strand.
TCGTGGTCCGGAAGCCGACCGGACCCGACTGCGACAGATTGCTCGGGACGACCGCGTAGGTCTTGGCCGACGGATCCTTGGGCTGGTCGGAGAGCACGAGGTTTCCGGCCGCATCTCTCCAGGCGTAAATCTGGGCATGCGCCAACGACGGCGTCACGACGCACAGCGCGACCGCTAGGAGGAGTCTCCGGCGCATTTTTCGGGTGTGAGCCCAACAGTGTAGCGGAGCTCGACCAGGGTCTCAAGGCAAAGCTTTTGCCGTGAGGGTTCAGTGACTTAGGGGAATCCGAGAAGCCGGATGTGCCGTTTTGGCACGGCACCCCAGCAAAGTTGTGATCAGCCCAGAAGCAACGCGATCGCGTCGGGTGCACGCCGGAGGAGATCGTCGATTTTCGAGGGATCCTTTCCCCCCGCTTCAGCAAAGTCCGCCCGCCCGCCGCCGCCGCCACCCACGATTGGCGCGATTTCCTTGACGATCCGGCCGGCCTGGATGCGGCCGGTGAGATCCTTTGTGACCGAAACCACCAGGGCCACCTTGCCGTCGGTCTCCGACGCGACGACGACGATCCCGCTTCCGAGGCGGTCGCGCAGCGAATCCGACAACCCGCGCAGCGCCCCCTTTTCGAGACCCGATACGCGTCGCGCGATTACTTTGACGCCGTTGATCTCGTGGCTGTCGTCCGCCGCTCGGTCGCCGGGCGAGCCGCCACCGAGCGCGGCTTTCATCTTCAACTGCTCGAGCTCTCGCGCGAGACGGCGTGAATCGGCCTGCAGCCGCTGGACTGCGTCGGCGCTCTGCTCGGCGGTGGTGTTCAGCGCCGCGAGCACGCGATCGAGCGCCGAGCGCTGCTGCTGCAGGAACGCGACCGCGCCGGCGCCGGTCAGTGCCTCGATCCGGCGCACTCCGGCCGCGACGCCGCCTTCCTGCGTGATGGCGAACGGACCGATGTCGCCGGTCGCGCGCACGTGGGTGCCGCCGCACAGCTCCAGACTGAAGCCCGGGACCGATACCACGCGGACCCGATCGCCGTACTTCTCGCCGAAGAGCGCCATCGCCCCGGCAGCGATCGCTTCTTCCGTCGAACGCACATCGGTTTGGACCGGCGCGTTGCGATAGATCTGCTCGTTGACGATCCGCTCGATGCGATCCAGTTCGGCGCGCGGAATGGCGGAGAAGTGGACGAAGTCGAAGCGAAGCCGATCCGGCGCGACGAGCGAGCCGGCCTGTTTCACGTGCGGACCGAGCACCTGGCGCAGCGCCGCATGCAGCAGATGGGTAGCGGTGTGGTTGCGTCGCGTGGCGTCGCGCACTTCATCGTCGACCACGGCAGTGACGAGATCCCGCGGCTTGAACGTGCCGCGGGTGACGGCGACACGGTGAGCGCGCGGTCCGCCGGGGGCGAGGCGCACGAGCGCCGACACCGTAGCGGTCGATCCGTTAGCCTCGTTTTCGATCCGGCCGCTGTCTGAAACCTGGCCGCCCGATTCGAGATAGAAGGGGGTGCGCTCCAGGGCGATGAAACCGGTTTGCCCTTCGCCGAGCGACGACACCTGCTGGCGATCCGCGTCGAACACCGCGAGGACCGGCACGCCGGTGACGGTGGTTGACGTGTAGCCCTCGAACTGATCGCCCGGCGCAAGCGTCGACTTGCGTGCCTCGTCGGACGCGTAGACGAATTCCTGTGTTTTCTTGGTCTCGAAGGCGCTGCTGGCGCGCGCCCGTTCACGCTGGCCTTCCATGGCGCGCTCGTAGCCCTCGCGATCGATGGTCAGGCCGCGCTGCGTCGAGAGGTCTTCCATGAAATCGAGCGGTACGCCCAGCGAGTCGTACAGGCGAAAGGCGTCGTTACCGGGGACCACCTTCGACCCGGCCGCCGCGCGATCGAGCACCTCCTCGAGTCGCGGCAACCCGGCGGTCAGGACGGCATCGAACCGCTCCTCCTCGCTGCGCACGACCTGCACGATGGCATCGCGGCCGCGCCGCAACTCGAAATAGGCTTCTCCCATCTCGGCAACGATGACGTCGACGAGCGAGTGAAGGAACGGCTGCGCGATGCCGAGCTTCTTGCCGTGGCGCATGGCCCGCCGCATGATTTTGCGGAGCACATAACCGCGCCATTCATTGGACGGCACCACGCCGTCGGCGATGAGGAAGGTCATCGCCCGCAGGTGATCGGCAATCACGCGCATCGAGATGTCGGCCGGATCGTCGAGGGTGGCGCCGTACTTCCGGCCGGCACGCTTGCCGATCGCCCCGAGGATTGGTGTGAACAAATCAGTGTCGTAATTGGAGAGCTTCCCCTGGATCACCGCGGTAATTCGCTCGAGGCCCATCCCGGTGTCGATTGATGGCGCCGGCAGGGGATTGAGGGTCCCGTCGGCCTGACGGTCGAACTCCATGAATACGTTGTTCCAGATTTCGACGTAGCGGTCACAACTGCAATCCAGACCGCGGCAGCGATGGCCACGCTGCTCTTCTTCGCAGGGAAAGGCGTTACCGCGGAAGTAATGGATCTCCGAGCAGCGCCCGCAGGGGCCGGTGTCACCCATCTGCCAGAAGTTTTCCTCGAGCCCGAGCTCGGTGATGCGCTCCTCGGGCACGAACTGCTGCCAGATCCGGTAGGCCTCATCGTCGCGCGGGATGCCGGACTCACCCTTGAAAACCGTGGCAAAGAGCCGGTCGGGCGGGAGCTTCCACGCTTTCGTCAGCAGTTCCCACGCAAACGGGATCGCGTCGCTCTTGAAGTAGTCGCCGAACGAAAAATTGCCGAGCATCTCGAAGAACGTGTGATGCCGCAGCGACGGCCCTACGTTGTCCAGATCGTTGTGCTTCCCGCTCACCCGCATGCACTTCTGCGAAGTGGTGGCGCGTTTGTACGACCGTTTCTCCCGGCCCAGGAACAGGTCCTTGAACTGGTTCATCCCGGCGTTGGTGAAGAGCAGGGTTGGGTCGTCAGCTGGCACGAGCGAGGAGCTGGACACGATCGTGTGCCCGTTCTGTTCGAAGTATTTGAGAAAAGTGCTGCGGATTTCCCGGGAGTCCATCCGGTTATTCTAACGGATCGGCTTGCTTGCGGTGGCTGCGCAGTGCGGCGGATACGGCGGCGGGTGAGAAGCCCTGACGCATGAGGAACTGGTACAGGCGTGCGTATGCTGCAGGCGTATCGATCTTTGGTTTTCCACGCAGCTTCTTCGTGATCGCCTTGGCAATGAGTCCGCGCTCGTCGATATCACCGAAGGCATCGGCCAGGGCGGCCGCGGCCACCTCGCGCGGAATCCCCATTTCACTCAGCTCGCGCTGAATGCGAAGGCGCCCGCGCCCTTTCACTTTCAGTGCGGTCTCCGCATACGCGCGCGCCACCCGCGCGTCGTCCAACGCTCCGCTTTCTTTCAACTGTTCGATTGCCGCGTCGATGTCTTCGGGGGTGTGCTCGCGATCGAGCAGTCGCGCCTTCAACTGCGCGGTCGACAGGTCGCGACGTGCCAGAAACTGGAGCCCGTCGCCATAGGCAGAACCCATCGAGGAGTATTCTACGAAACATTGCGTGCAACCGGACATGCACGCAACGTTGTCAGCCAGCGTTCTTAGTTAGGGAAACCGCGGATTGAGGCGAACCTCGTCTGGGACGCGGAATGGGAATCCGAGCACGGTGGCGCGGCCACGGATGCGATTCTGCGCCTGGCAGTTCTGCGTGCAGTTCGTTGCCGCGGGGGCGACTTCCGTGGCGTCTTCTCCCATCACCTGTCCCATGCGACCGCCGCTCGCGATGCTCCACTGCGACTGGCCGCCACAGTGAAGGACGGTTCCGGGATTCAGGTCATTCGGAATGTCATTCTTGCAAGTCGACGGCTGAATCCGCGTGGCCACCTGGGGGCTGTCGCGCCCGACGAACTTGGACGAAAAGTCGTTCGCGAAATTGATGCGCGCGGTCACCACCACCTGGTCGTTCACCGCGCCATTGCAACCGACGCACGGGAAGCTTTGGCCGATGCGATCGCGAAATTCGGGATTGTCGAAGTAGAAGACGGCGGCATCGAGGATGTGCGTCACCACTGTCGCCTTCCCGTCCGCACGCTTCGGCTCCATCTGAAAGACGCCGCCATTGGCGCAGTCCTTCGCCTGCAGCTTCATCGAGAGTCCGGGTCCTGTCCGCGAAATCTCGATCCCATCGCCGTCGATGTCGACGTCGACGTCATTGGTCAGCGAGAGGGTCCCGTGATCCGGTAGCTTCGACTCGAACACGACGGTGGGCCGGCCGCCGGTGATGTCGAGGGGATTGGGGGCGCCGGTGAGCGTCCAGTTGAGCACGCCGAACGTGTCCGCCACGACCGTGAACTCGACGTACTTCCCTTTCACCAGGAATTCATTCGGGACCTGCGCCGCCGGAATGATCCGGCTGACACGGTCACCCGACACGCCGAGTACGCTGAAGCCGCCGCCTTCGCATCCCTTCGAGGAGGCCGCGTGCAGTTGAGCCAGAAATGGGATTGGCCTCGAAGACACTCCGAGAGCCATGGCAAGGCCGATCGCACCAGCCGTGCGTGTGAGAATACGCATGGTCAGACTCCTTAGGTGTCGACGTGAGTCCGTCGACATCGTGGGCAGGCACGAGCCTCCGGCACTATATCCTTCGATAGCCTTTTGAGGCTCGTGACGTGTGTGGATGTACCCGGATTACGGAGTGCGTAACTCCTTACATCCGGTCGTCGTCGCTTCAAACGCGCACACAGCGTTTGAAGGCGCAGCAACGACAGTGGCCGGACACATAGCAATTCACATTCCGAGGAAACGAGTTACGTGAGGAAGTCCTGCCTTGGGGTGAGGAATGAGGCAGTGCCGTTGGTGTGTTTCGTGTCGAGCATGCAACCAGACATTGCGTGCAACCGGACATGCACGCAACGTCGATGTAGCCGACTAAGGCTGGAACCCGCTCGGGAAGCGCGGCTGCAGCCGGCTGTCAGCAGGTACCGGAGGGAACCCCAGGACGCAATCGCAACCGCGATCCCTGCAGTCATGCGGGTAGTGCAACGCATTAGCTGGCTCTCCATGTCGCGTCGATCGGGAAGATCGACATCGCGAAACGCACAGGTATTCAGCTGAGCCTCGCGTGGTAAGCGACGGCCCGAATACCCATGCCCTGTGGGTGGATGTTCCGGGAGTGAGTAGGTAAATTCCTACACCCGGTTGTCGTCGCGAGGAACAGGAGACCGGCGTGATTCCCGGGCGACGACTCTGGAGCTATTCAGGACAGCAAACCACATACCCGAACACCGCTGGGGTAGTTGGGCTACTGCTAGCGGCTGGGGTACGTTAGTACCTGAACCGCAACGTCAGCCGCCGAACCGGGTGATCTCGGGAATGCCCCCCCTCGCCGGGGTCGCGGCCGGGGGCGTGTTGCGCGACATCTCCGTCGATGACGAGACGCCCTGCACCTTGAGCTTGAAGTCGTCGACGTTGGAGGCCCAGCGCAGCGCTTCTTCGAGTGTGACGTAGCCGGCTTGATACAAACCGAAGATCGATTGATCGAAGGTCTGCATCCCGTATTGCGATCCGCCCGCGGTGATCGCGCCGTAGATCTGCGACGTCTTGTCCTTGTCGACGATGCAGTCACGAATGAAGGCGGTGGTGACCATCACTTCGACGGCCGCGGCGCGACCGACAGCGTCCGCACGCGGCATCAGCCGCTGCGAGATGACCGCCTTCAACACGCTCGCCAGTTGGATGCGGACCTGCCGCTGTTGATGCGGCGGAAACACCGAGATGATGCGGTTGATCGTCTCGGTCGCGTCGAGGGTGTGCAGCGTGGAGAAGACGAGATGTCCGGTCTCGGCCGCGTGCAGCGCCGTTTCGATGGTTTCGAAGTCGCGCATCTCGCCGACCAGGATGACGTCAGGGTCCTGACGGAGCGCGGCGCGCAGCGCGTGAGCGAACGAGACGGCGTCGACCGAGATCTCGCGCTGGTTGACCAGGGACATGTGGTCGCGGTGGAGATACTCGATCGGATCCTCTACGGTGATGATGTGCGCCGAGCGGGTCGAGTTGATGTAATCAATCATCGCCGCGAGGGTCGTCGACTTGCCGCTGCCGGTGGTGCCGGTCACCAGCACCAGGCCGCGTTCCTCCTGGGCGATCTTCCTGAGCACTGGTGGCAGGCCGAGGTCGTCGACTGACTTGATGCGCGTAGGGATCACGCGCAGCACCATGCCGACGGTGCCGCGCTGCTGGAACACGTTGCAGCGGAAACGACCGAGCCCGGCGACGCTGTACGCCAGATCGACGTCCTGATTGCGACGGAACTTCTCGAGGTGCTCGGGTGTGAAGATGCCCTGCGCCATGGACTCGGTGTCGGGGCGATCCAGCCGCTTTTCCTCCGATGCGACCACCAGCGTGCCGTTCACCCTCATCATCGGGTAGCTGCCGACCTTGAGGTGGAGGTCGGAGGCGCCGCTGGCCACGGCAGTTTTCAGCAGGTCGTTAATGTGCATAGGCCTGGTCGGAGACGGACGGGTGCGAAAAACACGGAAAACGCCCTGAGGCGCTTTCCGTGTCTGGCGGGAGTCGGTTGCAGGGGAACTCTAGTGTAGCAGGAGACGGCTAATTCTTGACAGTCGTGGTCTTGCCGGCGGCGACCGCCTGGCGAGGCTCCCCCGAGTAAACGTATTCAAGCCAGCCGTGCCGGTCGGCAACCTCGCCGTTGATCACGTCGAAGAACGCCTGCTGAATCGATTCGGTCATCGGGCCGCGGTGGCCGTTGCCAATCGCGACCTTGTCGACCGATCGGATCGGCGTGATCTCCACCGCGGTGCCCGCAAAGAACGCCTCGTCGGCGATGTAGAGCAGCTCGCGGGGCAGCATCTCTTCGCGCACGCGGAAGCCGAGGTCCTTCGCGAGCGTGATCACCGAGTTACGAGTGATGCCGGGCAGGATCGAGGCGGTCAGCGGCGGGGTATACAGCGTGTTGTCACGCACGATGAAGAGATTCTGGCCGCTGCCCTCGCTCAGGTATCCAAAGCTGTCGAGCGCAATGCCCTCGCTGTAACCTTCGGCGATGGCTTCCATCTTGATTAGCTGCGAATTGGCATAGTTCGCGGTCGACTTGGCGAGCGTCGGGAAGGTGTTGGGAGCGGGGCGCGCCCACGAGCTCACGCAGACCTCGACGCCGTTGGTCAGCGCGTCCTGGCCGAGATACGCGCCCCATTCCCACGCGAGAATTGCGGTGTCGACGGGACACGGGAACGGATTCACGCCAAGCGTGTGATAACCGCGGTAGATGAGCGGCCGCAGGTAGCAGGCCTTGAACTCGTTGGCCCGGATCGTCGCGAGGACTCCCTCGTGCACCTCGGCGTACGTGACACTCGGCTCCATCCGGTAAATCTTTGCCGAATCGAACAACCGTCGGAGGTGGGCGTCGAGTCGAAAGCACGCCGTTCCGCGAGTGGTGTTGTAGCAGCGCGCCCCCTCGAACACGCCGCTGCCGTAGTGGACCACGTGCGACGCGACGTGGATCTTTGCATCGGCCCACTCGACGAGCGAACCGTTCATCCAGACCTTACCAGTGCCGGGAAACGACATCACCTACTCCTTATCCGGATGTTAGTATAACGGCTGGTCCAGGTTGAGACCGCTACCCATTCATCTAAGCACTATTGCCCGCCTCCGGGGAGAGCCAACCTGGACGTGGCTTCCGGCCCTCGCGAGGCTGCGGCCCGGCCTTCCGATCGGGCTCTGGCGGCCAGATCCGGCCGGCAGGCCAGGCATTGTCTTGACGCTCCTCGTCGCGGCAATGGTGGCGGTCTGTGCCGGACACGGATTGCGCGGCGCTTCGAACCCATCGCCGCCGCAATCCGAATACTGGTGCGCGATGCACCCGGATGTGCGCGGCTCCAAAGGGGACAAATGTCCACGCTGTGGCATGGCGCTCGTTCCGGCGCCTCCGTCCGCAGCCGACGCCTATCATCTCGACATCGAGGTCGTCCCCCGCGCGCCGATTGCCGGCCGTGACACGCTGGTGCGCCTGTTCGTGCGTCATCCACAAACCGGAGCGATCGTTCGCGAGTTCGACGAGGCACACGAGCGACTGCTGCACCTCTTCGTCATCGGCCACGACCTGGAGTTCTTCGCACACCTGCACCCGGTGCGCATGGCGGACGGCGCCTTCGAGCAGCACGTCTCGCTGCCCCGGTCCGGCGCCTACCGGCTGATCGCCGACGTGGTCCCGGCCGGCGGTGCTCCGCAACTCCTCCAGAAATCGATCGTGACGGCCGGCTACCACGGTCGATTGCTGCCAATTGCGGCCCCTGCAGTCGATCTCGATGACAAGATCGTCAATGGCGTGCGCGTCGAGGCGATCGTTCCGCAACCAGTCGGCGGACGCGAGCAGTTGATGACGTTCGAGTTGGTAGACGCGAGGAGCGAACATCCCATTGACGATCTCGAACCGTTTCTCGGCGCTCCTGCACACCTGCTGATTGCGAGTGGCGACCTCGAGTCGGTGACGCACAGCCACCCGGTCGCGGCACTCTCTGATTCGGCGGGCCCTCGCGTCGTGTTCCAGGTCCTGTTTCCCCGCGCGGGTCCCTATCGCGCGTGGGTTCAATTCCAGCGGCACGGCGAGGTGCTGACGGCGCCGTTCACGGTCGAGGCAAAACGGCCCGAGCCGGGGGCGTCGCGATGAAGTCGATCGCCGCGTTGCATCCTGGCGCGGACGAGCGCACATCGATCTCGGTTCCCCGCGGCAGGTTCACCGGCGATCGGAAGCGATACGTGGCGGGGTACGTGGGGACATAGTGCCTCACGGCCGCCATGGCCTCCACACTCTCGTCTGGGCGGCGCGCGACCACTTCCACGAATGCGCCGGCCTCGCTCGCGGTCGGCGCGATCGACAGCACCTTGACGTTCTGCTGCAAGGTCGTCGTGCCGCACGCGAGCGTGCGATACCGCGGCTCATCGCCCGAACGTCCCGAATAGAGCCGCAGGGTGCCGGCATCGATCTCGTCGCGGCTCGATTTTCGGTAATGCAGTTCGGCGGTGACGACCCCGCCGGGCCGCACGGGGAGTGCCACGCCAACCGGATACGTGACACGGGAGTCCGGTGGCACCCAGGATCCGATATGCGCACCGTCGACGAAGAAGCGAACCTGTTCAATCGCTCGAGCGTCGACTGGTCGATATTCCCATCCGGTGATCCACATGCTGCCGCCGCTGAGCGGCGCGCGGAGGCGTTCGACGGGACCGCGCGACGGATGCGCGCGGGGCAGGCGAACGATGCGCGCCGCCTGGCGATTCGCCGTCGGTACGATCGTACCGACGGGCAAGTTCTCTGATCCGAGCGGAGTTCCGCCGTCCGCCCACGCGGTCAGCACCTCCACCTCGATCGGTGTCGGTCGGGGGTCGTTGCTGTAATCGCCGAGACCCGTTGCCGCCGGCCATGGTGGCATTTGCCGCTGCAGCACTTCTGCCTTGATCCCGCGTGCCCAGGCACGCGCCTGCTCGTACGAGTCGAGAGCCGGCGTCACTCCGCCGGACCCATGACATCCCGCACACCGCTTCTGGAGAATCGGCGCCACGTCTTTCAGATATGTAACCTGCGCGGGTTGAACATGCGCCGAGACCACTGGAGCAAGGCTTGCACAACCTGCTGCAGCGACCCCCAGCAACACGCTCTTCAGGGACGCGCGTCTGCCGGCGGGTCGACCGAAGTCACCTCGCGAGTAGACACGCGTGCCACCGTGCGCTGGCGCCGCAACGTCAACCGAGGTGGCTCTCATGTATCGATCGGCAATCGTCATTGGTGTTCGCGCTGCGCTCGCATCGACATTCCTTGCGCTCTCCGTGCCAGTTCTGGCACAAACCGGACTGGTGGCTGCCTATGGTTTCAACGAGGGCGGCGGCGCATCCGCAACGGATACTTCCGGCAACGGCCAGAGCGCGGTGATTACCGGATCGACCTGGACGGCCGGAAAATTCGGCGGCGCACTGTCGTTCGACGGCGCGGCTGACTGGGTGACGATCAATCATCGCCGCTCTTGTCGTTGACCAGCGGCATGACGCTCGAAGCGTGGGTCAAGGCTTCATCCGTCACCAACTGGCGATGCGTGATCCTCAAGGAACGATCCGGCGGTCTGTCATATGCGCTCTACGCCGGTGACACCGGCGGGCATCCGGCCGCCTTCATTCGCCGCACAGGCAACAGTGGTGACACTGACGCGACTGGCTCGGCCGTTCTTCCCTTGAACACCTGGGTGCACGTGGCCACGACCTATGACGGCGCGACGTTGCGTACCTATGTCGGGGGACAACAGGCTGCCGCAACGTCGACGACCGGCGCAATCGAGACGTCGACCGAGCCTCTGCGAATCGGCGGCAATTCGATATGGGGAGAATACTTCTCGGGGGCGATCGACGAAGTTCGGATCTACAACCGCGCGCTCACGGCTGCTGAAATCCAGACCGACATGGTTACGCCGGTCGGCGTCGTGGCGCCGACGACGTTCGCGTTGAGTGGAACGATTACGCCGTCCGCTGCCGGCAGCGGCGCGACTCGTGTCGCTGAGCGGACCTTCGCACCGGGACGACGACCGCCGACGCCAACGGAAACTATTCGTTCAGCGGTCTGCGTCAACGGCCCCTACACCGTGACGCCGTCAAGCCGGGCTTCACCTTCATGCCGGCGTCGCAGTCGGTCGCCATCGGCGAAGGCGGCCGCGACGCGGTGTCGAATTTCACGGCGACGATCCACCACGGCAATCCGCCGGATATGGTCGGGCAGTGGGGCACGGCTTCGACGTCGGCACGGTTGCGGTCAACATGGTGATGCTGCGGACCGGCAAGGTGCTGATGTTCTCGGGCTCGTACGCGTTCTCGGCTGCCGAGCGGGTCTGGGATCCGGCGACCGGCACGATCACGCTGGTGCCGAATCCGTTCTACAACCTGTTCTGCGCCGGACAGGCGCAGCTTGCCCGACGGACGCATCCTCGTCGCCGGCGGCCACGATCCCGCCGGCGACTTGGCGCGGCGAACGCCAACATCTTCGATCCGATCGCCAGAGCTGGTCGGCGCTGCCGAACATGGCCTACCGCCGCTGGTATCCGACGGTCACGGCGCTGCCGACGGCCGCATGCTGGTGACGTCCGGCGCGCAGACGCTGCCTGACCTGTCTCGCCGACGTGCCCGAGATCTTCGACCCGGCGACCAAACGTTCACGCCGCTGACCAGCGCGCGGCTTGGCATCGATCTACTACCCGTTCATGTTCGTGCTGCCGGACGGCCGGCTGCTGTCGGCGGGCTCGAACGAGAGCGCGTACGAGACGCGCACGCTGAACATGACCACCGGCGTCGTGGTCGATGGTCGATCCCGTGATCAAGGACGGCCACAGCGCCGTCATGTATCCGCCCGGCAAGGTGCTCAAGACCGGAACCGCCGCCGACAGCGGCACCGCTGGCAACGCCGCGGCGACGGCGTACGTGCATCGACATGACGCAGCCGTCGCCGGCGTGGCGGCAGGTGCCGTCGATGAAGTTTCCGCGCGCGCCTTCCAGAACATGACGGTGCTGCCAGACGGCAACGTACTCGTCACCGGCGGCGGCACTGCGCTCGACGGCTACGACGTCAGCAAGGGCGTGCAGACCGCGGAGCTGTGGTCGCCGGCGACCGAGACGTTCAAGACGCTGTCGGCGCGGCGTCCTTTTCCGCGTCTCTATCACTCGACCGCGCTGCTGCTGCCCGACGGACGCGTGCTGATTGCCGGCAGCGGCGACGACGGGCCCGCCGTCAACCAGACGCGCGCGGAGCTCTATTCGCCGCCATATCTCTTCAAGGGCGCGCGGCCGGCGATCACCGGCGGCGCCCGATCTGCGTTCAGTACGGATCGACCTTCACGGTGCAGACGCCGAACGCGGCGTCGATCGCGTCGGTGGCGCTGATTCGGCCCGGCGCCGTGACGCACGGGTTCGACGAGGATCAGCGATTCCTGAATCTGAGCTTCACCGCCGGCGCGGCAGCCTGCGCCATCCAGGCGCCGGCGAACGCGAACCTCGCGCCGCCGGGCTACTACATGCTGTTCATCGTCAACGCGGCCGGTGTGCCGTCGGTCGCGTCGTTCGTGCACTTTCCAACCGCGGTTGGCGACACGACGCCGCCGTCACCGCCCGCGAACCTGGTCGGCGTCGGCGATCTGGGCAGCGTCTCGCTGACCTGGTCGCCCGCGACAGACGACCTCGCGGTAGTCGAACTACAACGTCCACCGCTCGACCGTGTCCGGCTTTACGCCGTCGCCAGCCAATCGCATCGCGCAGACGGCAGCGCCGTCTTTCAACAGCGCCGGAATCCCTCCCGGGACCTATTTCTATGTCGTCACGGCGCAGGACGCCGCCGGCAATGTGAGTGGCGCATCCAACGAAGCGGCGGTCGTCGTCCTCGGAGACACCACCGCGCCGAGCGTAGCGATCGCGACCCCGCTGGATCAGTCACAAGTGTCGGGGCCGGTTGCCGTCACGGCCAACGCGACTGACGATGTTGGTGTGGTTGGCGTGCAGTTTCAAGTGGATGGCGCATCGCTTGGTGCCGAGATCCTCGCCGCTCCTTACGCTTTGAGCTGGGCGAGTGCAACGAGCGCAAACGGTCCGCACACGCTGACGGCAATTGCGCGCGATGCCGCGGGGAACCGGGCGCAGTCGGCAGTCTCGGTGTTCGTGTCGAACGCGACGGCGGACACGACGCAGCCAGCCGTGACGATTACGTCTCCCGCGAATCAGGCAACAGCGACCGGCTCGGTAACGATCAGCGCCAGCTCCACCGACAACGTGGGCGTGGTCGGCGTCCAGTTCCAGGTAGACGGCACCGCCATCGGGAATGAGACGGTCACGGCGCCGTACTCGATCGCATGGAACAGCGCGAGCGTATCGGACGGACCACACACCATCACCGCCATCGCGCGGGACGCAGCGGGGAATTCCTCCGCCTCATCGGTCACGATCGCCGTGCTGAACGTCGCTCCGCCGCCGCCGCCGGCAACCGGGCTGGTTGCCGCTTACAACTTCGACGAGGGCAGCGGCACACGAGTAACCGATGCGAGCGGCTCTGGCAATACGGGAACGGTTTTACGCGCGACCTGGTCGACGGCGGGGCATTCGGGGTCGGCGCTCTCGTTCGGCAACAACGCCTGGGTCACGGTCGCGGACGCGGCGTCGCTGGATCTGAAAAACGGGATGACCCTCGAGGCGTGGGTGCGCCCCAGCTCCAACGGCGGCGCGAAGGTGGTCATCTACAAAGAGCGCAATACGGCGTTCGCCTACGGGTTGTGGAGCTCGACCAGTTCGTCGAAACCAAGAGCGGCCGTGCGCACGAGCGTCGATTACATGGCGAATGCCCCGACGTCGATTCCGACGAACGCGTGGACGCACCTTGCCGCCACGTATGACGGATTGAGGATCCGGCTGTTCGTGAACGGCGTCGAGGTCGACACCGTGCTGGCCGTCTCGACGATTACGGCAAGCTCCGGCGCGTTGCGGATCGGCGGCAACTCGAGGACGGAGTACTTCAAGGGACTGATCGACGACGTCCGGATCTACAATCGGGCGCTCAGCGCGGCGGAGATACAAGGGGATATGAATACTGCGGTCAAGTAATGACCGTCGTCGGTGCTGGGTGCAAGAGTGCTGCGTGCTAGGTGCGTGTTGGTGCCGGGTGCCCGGAGCAGCGAGAGATTCGAGCTCGCAGCAACCAGTGCCGCACTGCTGCACCTAGCACCGTTGCACGTGGCACACAGCACATAGCACCTTGCACGTAGCACCGACGAGGATCACCAAAGCGCACCTAGCACTTTGCACGTAGCACCGACAGCGAAGTCTCTACTGCGTTTCGCCGCAGAACGGACAGCGATCGGTGCGCGCGTGGAGCGGCTTGCGGCAGTGCCAGCAGAAGCGGGCCGCGGGTGCTTCGCGCGCGCGCAGGCGGCTCTGGATGCTCTGCGCGTCGTCGCGGCCGCGCGCGGCCGCTGGCTGCGGGGCGTGGCAGCGCGCCTGGCGGCGGGGTTCGCGCGGCGCTGCGCGCGGCGAGCACGTCCTCGAGCAGGTCGGACGCGCGCTGGTAGCGACGCCGTCGTGTCGGGCGCCATCGCCTTCATGACGATGTCGCTGATGGCTTTCGGGATCGCGGGATTGCTTCAGCCGCGGCGGCGACACCAGCTCTCCCGACATCAGCTTGTCGAGATCCGCCGGGCGCTGGCGTGTCGTACGGCAGCATGCCCGGTCAGCATCTGGTACATCGTCACGCCGAGCGAATAGAGGTCCGAGGCGAACACCGCCTTGCCGTGAAACTGCTCCGGCGCCATGTAGGGCGGGCTGCCGATCACCGTCGTCCCGTGCGCCGCGATCTCGAGGAACCGCGACGTGCCGAAGTCGGCGACCTTCAGCATGTCGTGGTCGGTGACGAGCACGTTGGCGGGCCGCAGGTCGCGGTGGATGACGCCCTGCCCGTGCGCGTGATCGACGGCGTTGCAGATCTGGCAGGTGAAGTCGAGCGCGCGCGTCAGCTCGAGCGCGCCGCGCAGGGCGATGATGTTCTCGAGCGTCTCGCCCGTGCACGTACTCCATCACGATGAAGAAGACGTCGTCCTGCTTCTCCGCGGTGGTGATCGCGACGATGTTGGGATGGCTGACCGAGGCGAGCAGCCGCGGCTCGCGCAGCAGCTCGCCGAAGTCGAGCCCCTGCCGGTGCGGCACCTTGATCGCGACCTTCTTGTCGATCCAGGTGTCTTGCGCGAGGTAGACGGTGCCGAAGCCGCCGCTGCCGAGCGGCGCGATGATCTTGTACTTACCGAGCATGTTGTCCCTTGAAGAGCAAGTGAGGTGAGTATAACGGATTCTATGACGCGGTTGAGGGTTCGGGGTTCACTGTGCAGGGACGGGGTGGTGTTCGCGAGTGGTTCGCGACCATATAATTTTTGCCTGATGCTGCCGCGGTTCCTCGCCGACCGATTCGATCCCGGATCGAGTCACTGCGTCGGCTTTCGGCCGAAGAAGCGCGTCACCTCTCTCAGGTGCTGCGTCTCCGCTTCGGGGACGAGATCGCCGTCTTCGACGGCGACGGCCGAGAGTTCCGCGGCGCGCATCGAGCGCGTCAGCCGCGACGGCGCCGACGTGCACGCTGCTCGAGCGAAATCAGCGCCGCGCCGGAGCCGGCCGTGCGTCTGACGCTGGCGCAGGCGGTGATCAAGGGAGACAAGATGGACGACGTCGTCCGCGACGCGACGATGATGGGCGTCGCCGCGATCGAGCCGCTCGTCACGGAGCACACCGCTGCGCGCATGCAAGGCGCTGACGGCAGGACAGCGCCGGATCGCTGGCGGCGGATCGCGGTTGCCTCCGCCAAGCAGTGCCGCCGCGCCGTCCTGCCGATCATCGGCAACGGCACATCGTTCGACGACTGGATCGTGCAGGATACCGCCGAGACGCGGTTGATGCTCGTCGAGCCGTCGGCCAACGTCGAAGGACATCCCGCTCTGACGCTGCAGGGCGACCGGCCCGCACGCCGCCTCTCTGATGGTCGGCCCGAGGGGGGCTGGAGCGCCGGAGGAGATTCAAGCCGCCGTGCAGCGCCGGCTGCGTGCCGATCACGCTCGGCCGCCGCACCCTGCGCGCCGACGCCGTCCGATCGTCGCGATCGGCCTGCTGCAGTTCGTCTGGGGGGATCTGTAGGCGGACCTTTCGAGAGCCGGCCGCAGGCAGATCAGCGCTGCCCAGTCTCCCTCGACGAGCGCCCTGATCTGCTGTGTTCCCGGTCGAACGCGCGGCTGAATGTCGGCCGTGTCGATCGGCCGGCGCGAAGCCGCTCAGGATCAGGTAGCCGCCTCCGCGGCGAGAGCCTGCGTAACGGCGTCGGCGTACCGCACGAGCACCGCGCCGGTCAGGTTGGCCAGGACGACGTCGGCGCGCTGGATGCGCAGGGTGTCCAGATCGTCGCAGATGATGTCGATCGCGGCGGCGGCGCCGTTGCGCGCGATGTTGTCGCGCGCGTTGTCGAGCGCGTCGGGATCGTTGTCGATGGCGACGACGTCGCTGGCGCCGAGCTTCCACGCCGCGAGCGCGAGCACGCCCGAGCCGGTGCCGACGTCGAGCACGCGCGCGCCGCGCAGCTCGAGCTCCTGCAGCAGACGCAGGCACAGCCGCGTCGTCGCATGATGGCCGGTGCCGAATCCCATGGAAGGCTCGATGATGATCACCGGCTTCGAGCCGCCGCGCGGCACGTCCCACGGCGGCGCGACGATCAGGCTGCCGGCTTCGATCGCGCGTCAGATTCTCCTGCGAGCGGCGCGCCCAGTCCTCGTCGGGCACGTCAATGGAAGATGTGCGGAGCAGGTGCGGCGCAACCGCTGCTGTCAGCTGGACCGCGGCGGCATCACGCGCTGCGGCGGACCGGAAGAACACGCGCCAGGTGTCTCCGCTGTCATCTTCGTGGATCGCGACCGGCTCGAAGTCGTCGAGCAGCGCGTAGAGGCGGTCGCGCAGAAACGGGGGAACGCCAACCTCGTCGTGCGGAACGTCGGAGGCGTCGTGGCCTCGTGTTGAATCGGAAGGCGGGGACAGACCGGGCGCTGCGAGGAAGGTCACCTCGAGCGCCGGTTAATCAGCCAAAGATGTCCTTCACCTTTTCGAAGAACGGCTTCTCCGCGAGTCGCCGTCTGCCGGCTCCGACGCATCTCCTGCGGCATGGTCTTGGCCAGTTCCTCGAGCAGGTGCTTCTGCTCGCGGGTCAGCTTCTTCGGCACCGTCGCCCTGCGCGATCACGTAGAGATCGCCGTGGCCGCGTCCGGAGACGTTGGGCATGCCCTTGCCGCGCAGCTTGAACCGCGCGCCCGGCTGCGTGCCGGCCGGGATCTTGACCTCTTCGTCGCCGATCATCGTCGGCACGCGAAGATCGCCGCCGAGCGCCAGCGTCGGGAAGGTGACCGGCAGCTCGCAATAGAGGTCGTCCCCCTCGCGATGGAAGAACGCGTGCTCCTGCACGTGGACGACGACGTAGAGGTCGCCGGCCGGGCCCGCCGGCGCGTGCCGTGCTCGCCCTCGCCGTACAGGCGCAGGCGCTGGCCGGTCGCGATGCCCGCGGGAATCTTCGCCGTGATCTTGCGCTCGCGGCCGACGCGTCCCGCGCCTCGGCACGCCTGGCACGGCTTGCTGATGACCCGGCCGGTGCCGCGGCAGTTCGAGCAGGGCCGCGCGACGGTGAGGAATCCCTGCTGGAAGCGCAGCTGACCCGGACCCTCTGCAGTGACCGCACACTTCCGGCGAGCTGCCGGCAGCCGCGCCCGAGCCCTTGCAGGTCTCGCAGGTTTCTTCGCGCGGAATCTGGATTGAGGTTTCGGTGCCGGTGAACGATTCCTCGAACGAGATCTCGAGGTCGTAGCGAAGGTCGGCGCCGCGCTGCGGTCCGCCGCGCCGCCGCCGGCCGCCGAACATCGTCGCCGAAGCCGAACAGATCGCCGAGGTTGCCGAAGATGTCTTCGAAGCCGGCGAAGACGCGTTGGGATCGAACCCGCCCGCGCCCGCGCCGCTGACGCCGGCATGGCCGAAGCGGTCGTACAGCGCGCGCTTCTCGTGGTCCGCAGAGACGGCGTAGGCCTCGGCGGCTTCCTTGAAGCGCTCCTCTGCCGCGTGCGTCGCCGGGATTGCGGTCCGGGATGGTACTTGAGCGCCAGCTTGCGATAGGCGCTCTTGATCTGCTGGTCGGTGGCGTCGCGGCCGACGCCGAGGACCTCGTAGTAATCGCGCTTGCTCACCCTTTGGCCACCTTCACCATCGCGGGCCGCAGGAGGCGGTCGCCCAGCATGTAGCCCCGCCGGAATTCCTCGATCACTTCGCCTTCGCGGCGCCCATCCGCCGTGCTCGTGCGCCACCGCCTGGTGGAAGTGCGGATCGAAGTCCGCGCCCAGCGCCTCGATCGGCTTGACGCCGCGCTTGCGCAGCAGTGTCGATGCAGCTGCTTGTGAATCAGCTCGACGCCGCGCCGGTAAGCGTCGGCTCGCTCCGGTGCCGGCGTCGGCCTTGAGCGCGCGCTCCAGATCGTCGACGAGCGGCAGCAGCTCTTTCAGAAGGTCGGAGGCCGCGGCATTCCGACGAGCTGCACCCGCTCGCGCTCGATGCGCTTGCGGTAGTTGTCGAACTCCGCGGTCTTCCGCAGCAGCCGATCGTAGTACTCGTCGCGCTGCTGCTGGAGCTCTTTCACATCCGCCGACTCGGCCGGGCCGGTTTCGGTCGCGGCCGCAATCTGTTCCACTGAGTCGTTGACTTCGTCTTGCATGGTATCTATGACCTGTCCAGAACTCTGTTGATCGCACGCGACAGGCTGTCGACGACGTTGATCGTCCGCGAGTAACGCATCCGGGTCGGTCCGATGATGCCGACCGCGCCGGTGCGCCGCCCGTCGGTATAGGTCGACGTGACCACGCTGAAGTGCTGCAGGTCCGGATCTGGATGCTCGGATCCGATGAAGACGGTCAGCCCGTGCCGTCCATGCACGCGTCGATCAGCTGGACCAGCCGCGACTTCTCTTCGATCATGCGCACCAGCGTCCGCATCGTGGCGAGCGGTCGGTCTCGGGATCGTCCGCTCCGGCCATGTCGAACAGCAGCGCCGTGCCCTGGATGTAGATCGACGGCTGCGCGCTCGAGCCCTTCGAAGGTGCTGCTCGCCAGCCGCAGGGCGCGCGCCATCAGCTGATCGTAGAGCGTGCGCTCTTCTCTCAGCCGATCGATGACGCCTGGCGCATCTCGCTGAGCGACCGCCCCTTGAATCCGTATTGATGAAGTTCGCCGCCTGCTGCAGTTCCTCGCGGCCGTAGGGTTCGGTCGGCTCGACGACTTTGTGCGAGATGTGGCCGCCGGCCGACACCAGGACGACGAGAATCTTGCCCGCGTCGAGCAGCACGAAATCCAGGTGCTCGAAGGTCGCGTCGGTTGCGGGCACCATCGCAAAGCCGACCTGATGAGAGGCCCGCGAGATTTCCTGCGACGCGTGCGACAGGACGTCTTCCACGGTTCCGGCGCGGCGGAGCCGCTGCTTCGACGTCAGGCGCAAGGCGCGCGGCACGGCGCTCGGACAGCAGCTGATCGACGTAGCTGCGATACCCGATGTCGGTCGGCACGCGGCCGGCGGACGTGTGCGGCTGGCGCACGTAGCCCAGCTCTTCGAGGCGCGCCATGACGTTGCGCAGCGTAGCCGAGGAAACGCCGAAGCCGCGGCTGGCCAGCCACAGCGAGGAAATCGGCTCCCCGTGGTCGATGTAGGCCTGGACCAGCGCCGCCGAGGATCCGCCTATCTCGTTCCGGTAGCTCAGGATGACGGGTCATGGGTGTTTAGCAGTCGCTCAAGGCGATTGCTAAATGATTATACCGAGGTCGGCACTTCGGAGGGGTCTGACCCCGAGCGTCCGAGTAGGCGAAGAAATCGGGGTCTGACCCCAGTAGGTCGCCCGAAGGCAAAATCGGGTCAGACCCCAAGACCGGCTCGGGCGGCGAGGCGTCTGGCCGCCTGACGAGCTTCTGCAGCAATCTCGGCAGCGTCCTCACGCGTCAGCTCGAAGTCGCGCACGAGAATCTCGCCGTCGACCATCGTCAGGCGCACGTCCGTGCCCCGCGTCGCGTAGACCAGCGTGGACCAGGGGTCGGGATCGGGCGCGACTGGTGAGGACGGTCGCCGGTCGACAAGGATGAGGTCGGCCCGCTTGCCGGCCTCGATCGATCCGATCTCCGCCTCCAGTCCCAGCGCCCGCGCGCCTTCGCGCGTCGCCATCCACAGCGCGTCGCGCGCGGTGAGCGCCCCGGGCTGCTTCCGGACCGCCTGCAACGTCGCGGCGAGCCGCATCTCTTCGAACATGTCGAGGCGGTTGTTGCACGCCGCGCCGTCGGCGCCGAGCGACACCGAGATCCCGCGCGCGCGCATCTCGGCGACCGGCGCGAGCCCGGAACCCGAGCTTCAGGTTCGAGCCGGGGCAGTGCAGGACCTTGACGTCGCGCTCGGCGAGCAGCGCCTGCTCGCGCGTCGGTGACCCATACGCAATGTGCCGTGCACAGGTGCGGGGTCGCCAGACCGGTGTCCGCGAGGTACTCGAGATTGCTCATGCCGCCGGAAATGCCGGCGGACGACTTCGACCTCGTCGCGATTCTCGGACGCATGCGTGTGAACGATCACGCCGCTCGCGCGCCGACAGTTCGGCGACGGCTTCGAGCAGTTCGCGCGAGCAGGAGACCGCGAAGCGCGGCGCGAACGCCGCGCGCAGCCGCCCGTCTCGCCTTGCCGTCCCAGCGCTTGCGCAGCGCGACACTTTCGTCGATCGACTCGCGCGTCTGCTCCTGCAGCCGGCGCGGGACCTCGCTGATCGGAGTCCATCATGCACTTGCCGACGACGGCGCGCAGGCCCATCTCGTCGAGCGCCTCGAACACGACGTCGGTGTCGTGCACCGTCTCCATCGTCAGCGCCGTCGTGGTGCCGCTCGAGGAGCAGCTCGCTGGCGGCGAGCCGCGCCGAGGCGCGAAGCGTGCCGGCGTGTGCGCCGCTTCCATCGGCCAGACGCGCCGTCGCAGCCACTCGAGCAGCGGCATGTCGTCGGCGTAGCCGCGAAAGAGCGTCTGGCACAGATGGACGTGGGTCTGGATGAAGCCGGGCAGCAGGTAGGCGCCGCCGGCGTCGATGACGGTCTCGTGCGGCTCGCTCGGTTCGGCGCCGACCGACGACGATCCGGCCGTCGCGGACCGAGACCGGCGCCTTCGACGATGTCGAGGCGCATCGTTCATCGTGACGATGGTGGCGTTGCGGATTAGCGTGCTGATTGCTGCCCCGGCTGCCATTTCATCGAGAGCGCGCGACGACGTCCTTGCCATGCCGCACGGCGATCAGTTCCGCAAGGATGCTGATCGCGATTTCGGCGGGCGTGATCGCGCCGATGTCGAGACCGATTGGCGCGTGAACGCGCGCCAGGCACTCGGCCGGCATGCCCTCGGCGTTGAGCGCGTCGAAGATCCGCGCCACCTTCGCGCGGCTGCCAATCAGCCCGAGATAGCGAAGGTCGCGCGCGGCGAGCGCGCGAAGCGCGTCGAAGTCGTGGGTGTGCCCGCGGGTCACGACCACGACGTAGGCGCTGGCAGGCAAGTCGGCGCGATGGAGCCAGCCGGCGATGTCGTCGACGATCATCGTCTCGGCGCGACGGGAAGCGCTCCGCGTTGGCGAACTTCTCGCGATCGTCGACGACGTGGATGCGGAACCCGGCTCTGCCGCGATGCGCGCAAGATGCCAGCCCGACGTGTCCCGCGCCGATGATGTAGAGACGCGGCGCCGGAGCGATGGGATCGATGTAGACCTCCATCTGTCCGCCGCAGATCAGGCCGGACTCCTGCGACGAAATCGTCGTTGAGATCGTATCTGCACGAGGATCGGCTTTCCGGTGGCGATCGCCTCGCGGGCCTTGCCCGAGCGCGTCGTTCTCGTAGCAGCCGCCGCCAATCGTGCCGACCGTCCGGCCATCGGCAAGACCAGCATCTTGGCGCCGGTTCGCTGCGGCGTGGAACCGTTGGCGCGGACGATCGTCACCAGCGCGGCGGGTTCGCCACGCTCGAGCGCGGCCGCGGCGGCGGGCAGCACCTCGTCGTTCAGATGAGAACCTCGATCTTGGACTTCTTCTTCAGGCCCTCGATGAACGCGTCAGCGTGCTGCTGTTTCTTCTGGTTGCCCAGGAACTGCTTGATCTGTGCGTTCGACTTCCTCGAACGGGACGGTCCGCGCCTCCTTGTGTTCGACCACCTTGATGATGTGGTAGCCGAACTGCGTCGTCGACCACGTCGCTGATCTCGCCGGGCTTCAGCTAGAACGCGACCTTCGCGAATTCCGGGACCATCTGCTCGCGCGTGAAATAATTGAGGTCGCCTCCCTGCGCGGCGCTGCCGTCCTGCGAGTGCTCCTGCGCCAGCTTGCGCGAAGTCGCCACCGGCCTTGGCCTGCTTCAGCACCGCGTCGATCTCCGCGCGCGCCTTCTGTTTGGCTGCGGCGTCGCGCCTTCTGATCGACGCTTGATCAGGATGTGGCTGGCGCGGACCTTTTCTCCCTGCTTGAAGCGATCGGGATTCTTCTCGTAGAAGATCCTTGGCGTCCTGTTCGCTCGGGCCGGGCTCGGTCGCCGTCTCGGCATCCATCAGCTTGGTGACGCTGAGGTCGACGCGCGCGTCGTGCTTCAACCGGTCCATCGTCATGCCGCGCTCGGCAAGCGCCTTCGTAAACGCGTCCTGGGTCGGAAACTTCGAGCGCAGCTGCTCGACCTTCTGATCGATCTCCGAGTCTTCCACCTTGATGCCACGGTTGCGGCTCTCCTGCGAGAGCAGCGTGTAGACCACCAGCTGATCGAGCGCGCCGCGCAGGATCTCGTCGCGGCGCTCGGCCGGAATCTGCTGACCTGCGCGCTGCTCGAGGGTGTGAATCATGCGCTCGAATTCCGGCTTCTTGACCTCTTCGCCATTGACCCGCGCGACCACGTCGGGAAGTTGCGCCGGCACTGGCTTGGGTGGCGCCGCGGGCGCAGGCGGGCCGGACGGGGCCGCTGCCGGGCCGGTGGTTGCCGCCGGGGAGTTTGCCGTCTGCGCGTTTGCAGCCGGAGCCTTGCGGCACGCCGTCACGGACAGCGCGCCGATGAGAATACTTGTCGACAACTTCAGCTTCACGCGCACCTCGGAGTAGGCAGAACAAACAATTGTAACGTGGCTGCCGCCTTCACGCGGACAGGAAACTCAGAAGTGATGAACGGGACAGGTTTCGGTCGGCTCGGTGCCGACGAGAAAGGCCTCGCGATAGACCCGGGGGCAAGACGGCGTGGCCAGCTTCCCGGTGTCGCGATCGATGTCGACGAAGCTGATGCCCTCGGGCGTCTCGAACGACACGTTGCCGTGACCTGCGAGCGCGCGGGTCATGAACTGGGTCCAAATCGGAAGCGCCGCCTGGCTGCCGCTCAGCCCAAGCGCCTGGTTGTCGTCGAGCCCGACCCACACGACCGTCAACAGTTCAGGCGTAAACCCGACGAACCAGGCATCACGAAGGTCGTTCGTCGTTCCCGATTTGCCCGCGCCGTCGACGGTAAAGCCGTTGGCGCGCGCCGCCGCACCGGTCCCTTCGTTGAGAACGCTGCGCATCATGTTGGTGACGAGGAAGGTCGTGTCGCGGCGGGCCACAGTTTTCGGCGCCGGCAGGTCGATCGGCACGTCCGTGCCGTTGTCCACGATGCGTGAGATCGCGCGCAGAGGACGCAGGACGCCGCCATTGGGAAAGATCGAGTAGGCCGACGCGATTTCGTACGGCGAGGCCTCGAACACGCCAAGCGCAATCGATGGATACGGACGCGGCGGTGTGCCGATGCCGACGCGACGCCACAGGGCTGCCACCGTGTCGTACCCGGTTGATTCCGCGACCTTGATGGTGGCGATGTTGCGCGAGAGCGCGAGCGCGCGGCGGAGGGTGATCGGCCCGTCGTACTCGTTGTCGTAATTGCTCGGCGACCAGGTCTGCTGGTTGAACGTGAACGCGGTCGGCTCGTCGAGGACGACGGTGGCGGGCGTGATATCGGTGCGCCCGTCGGCCTGCGCCCGCTCGAAGGCGGCGAGATAGACGAACGGCTTGAAAACCGACCCGGGCTGCCGACGCGCGCTGACGGCGCGGTTGTATTGCGATTGGTTGTAGGAGCGGCCCCCGACCATCGCGAGGATCTCCCCGGTGCGGGGGTCGACCGCCATCATCGCCGCCTGAGGATAGCGGCGTTTGCGGCGCGCGAGGATCTGATCGACCCGTGTCAGGCCGTCGCGCATCGCATCCTGCGCGATCCGCTGCAGTTGGAGATCGAGCGTCGTATAGACGTCGACTGCGCCGGTGGCCTTCGTCCGCTCCTGCAGCTCCTGGCTGACGTAGTCGACGAAGTACGGCGCTTCTGACTCGAGCGCGCGCGCGGCGATTTGCACCGGCTCCCGGGACGCGCGTTCGTCGGCATCGGGACTGATGAATCCCGTCTCCTCCATCGCGTGCAGCACGACGTTGCGGCGCTCTTTCGCGCGGTCGGGATTCGTGAACGGGGAGTAGCGCGGCGGCGCCTGAATCACGCCGGCGATGGTTGCCGCCTCGACCAGATTCAGGTTGCTCACATCCTTGGCGAAGAACAACCGCGCCGCTTCGGGCACGCCGTGGATCGCAAACGAGCCCCGCTGCCCGAGCCAGACGTCGTTCAGGTACAGCTCGAGGATCTGGTCCTTGGTGAGGCGGCGTTCGAGCGCGATCGACATGAACCACTCGGTGAACTTGCGCTTGAGCGACTTCTCCTGTGTCAGGAAGGTGTTCCTCACCAGTTGCTGGGTGATCGTGCTGCCGCCGCTGAGATATTTCCTGGTGCCGAAGATGTTCGTCAGGACCGCCCGGGTCGTTCCAATGATGTCGATGCCGGGGTGGTCGTAGAACCGGCGATCTTCGATGGCGACGACCGCGCGAATCATGTGCGAGGGAATCGCGGCGAGCGGTACGTCGCGCCGCTTCTCGCGTCCTTCGCTGACCAGCGCGGTGATGAGCGGCGCATCGAAGCCCAACGCATCGGTGGACTGTTTCTTCGCCGGCAGCTCGATATTGATGAGCCCACCGGTGCCCGTCTTCGAGGCCGCGTAGACCAGGCGCACGACCTGACCACGCCGTTCGCCGGCACGCGGCACCACGGCGAGGGCGTCGCGGCCGATCGCGAATTCACCCGGCATTTGCGCGCGCGGCCGCTGCGCGTAGCCGAGCTCGTTGAGCCGATCAATGGTCTGGAGCAGCGTGATGCGCTGGCCCCGCCGAACGGCGAACGGCCGGGCAAAGACCCGCGGATCGGTGCGCTGGAACTCACCGTGCATCCGCGCATCGATCATGCGGGAGAAGCTCACATAAAAGTAGCTGACGATCCCGCTGAACAGGACGAGCGTGAGTACCACGCCCAGAGAGACGTAGAACTTCCAGCCGCGGCGGCCGCTCTTTGCGGCGGCGCGCGGACGCGCGGAGGGCTTCGCCGCGGGCGGCGAGGTCTTGACCGTGGACACTGGGATGAGTTGCAGCCCGGGGACGGCTGCAACCGGCATTCTACAACAAGCGTCTTAGTTCCCAACCACTTATTGGGGAGGAGGTCCGGTCATGATTCGCGTTTGGCTCCGGCGGGCGCTGGTTGCCGCCGCACTGCTGGCGACGGCGCTCCCGGCCGCTGCGCAGTCGCAGGCCATGAACGGCAGCATCGAGGGCACGGTTCGAGACAACAGCGGCGCGATCCTTCCGGGGGTGACGGTCACCGTGACCAACACCGACACCGGCGCCGAGCGCGTCGTGGTCACCAACGAAGAGGGTGTCTATCGGGCGCCGCTTCTGCCGCTTGGAACATATCAAGTAAGGGCTGAACTGCAAGGTTTCAAGAAATTCGAGCAGCAAGGCATCAGTCTCTCGGCAGGGCAGACGGCTCTCACCAACGTGAGCCTCAGCGTGGGGAACGTTGCCGAAACCGTCACCGTTACCGGCGAGTCGCCGGTTGCGCAGCCGGGCAAGATCGATCTCGGCCGTACCATTGGCGAGGCCGAGATCAAGAACCTGCCGCTCGTCTCGCGCAATCCATACAACTTCGCGTTTCTCCAAGCCAATGTCACCGGTTACGAGAACAACGAGTTCGGTGTGCCGCGCATCAACGCCAATGGCAGCCAGATGCACACGAACTACCAGCTCGATGGCAACACCAACACCGAGAAGGATCGCGCCGGTCTCCGGCTGCTGCCGGTGTCAGAAGTGCTCGTGCGCGAGGTGAAGGTGATTACCAACGGGTTCGCGCCCGAGTTCGGCCAGACCACGGGCATGGTCTACAACGCGATTACTCCCTCGGGAACCAACGACGTGCATGGCATCGGCGAGCTTCCGCTTCAAGCGCAATCCGTTTTCGACGCGTCCGTTCTTTCTTCCCGACACTGCCCGCAAGCCGGATACGGAGGCGAACGACTTCACGGCGACCTTCGGCGGCCCGGTGCAGCGGGATCGCTGGCATTACTACGCGGCCTATGAATACGTCGATCGCAGCCTGGTTACCGGCAGGGCAGGTCATTACGGTTACTCCGGCGAACGCCCAGGCGCTCGGCATCCCGCTGCCCGCTGACGGCGTGATCCCCGCGCACCAGCAGGTGAACTTCGGCTTCGGGAAGACCGACTATCAGATCAACACCGCGAACCACTTGTCGTTCCGGTATTTCCTGTTCAAGAACTTCTCGCCATCGAACATCGCCGGCGGGCTCACGACTCTCGACCGCGCGACGGATTTCACCGACCGGATGGATTCGGTCTCCGGCGCAGCTGGTCTCGACCATCGGGACGCAGCGTGCTGAACGAGTTGCGGGTCCAGTACGCGCGGCGGCACCAGTTCCGGACCCAGGGGCTGTCGGTCGAGGGCCCGGCGGTGACCGTGACCGGCGTCGCGCAGTTTGGCGGCGCCCGCCTCGGCGACGGCAACTCGGTCGGCTTCGACTTCAATCAGGGCATCACGCAGGTGATCGACAACGTCAGCTGGATTCGCGGCAGGCACGCACTGCAAGGCCGGCATCGACGCGCAGTGGATCGGCGACGAGCGGATTCGCGGCGAGCAGTTCACTCTACACGTTCCCGACCACCAATGCCTATCTGGCTGCGAAGAGCGGAGCCAATCCGCTCGGCTACTCGACGCTGCAGCAGCTGTTCGGCAACCGGGCGGCGTCAGTTACAATTCGGCGTTTTACGGCTTCTTCGTCCAGGACGACTGGCAGGTCACGCCGCAGCTGAAAGCTGCTCTACGGCATCCGATACGACCTGTTCGACGTTCCGTCGGCGCGGCCGTTCGCCGCCAACCCGTATGTCGCAGGATTTCACCGTCGACAAGAACAACTTCGCCCCGCGGGCCGGCCTGTCGTGGGCGGTCGACCCATCGGCGCGGACAGTGGTCCGTGCGTCGGTCGGCTTGATGTACGAGCCACCGCTCCTCGACTTCTACGACAACGCGATTCTGAACAATGGCGATCCCGCGAGCTTCACGGTCTCGGTGCTCCGGCACCAGCGCGGGTGCGCCGCCGTTCCCGGCCAGCCTTGCCGACCTGCCGCCCACGTTCGTGCTGCCGCGGCAGAGCATCACCGCCGTCGACCCGGACTTCGAACCGCAGTCGGCGTGGCTGAGCAACGTCCAGGTCGAGCGTGCGCTGCGATGACGACCTCGCGGTCTCTGTCGGCTACGTGAACTCGATCGGCCGAAATCTGCCCGTGCTGATGGACATCAACCTGATCCCACCGGGCGCGACGCTGCCGACGGCCGCCCGATCTATCTCGACCCGGTCAAGCGGCTACGCGCGTCGACCCGACTTTCGATCACATCAACATGTTCAAGTCGATCGGCGAATCCACCTACAACGCCTTCACCGCGACGCTGACCAAGCGGATGACGCACGGGTGGATGGCGCAGGCGACTTACACGCTCGCGCGCGGCGAGGACAACGCGCCGCTGACCGGCACCTACGTCGTCGGCAGCAACGACGACCGGGTGTCTGACGTCTCCAACCTCGATCGCGACAAGGGCGTGACCCCGTTCAACCAGACGCACACGCTTCTCGTGTCGACGGTCATCGCGCCGCGAGGTGTCGGCGGCGACGCGCCGGCGCGGCGATCTGGAACAACAACCAGCTCGGGATCATCCTGCAGGCCAACAGCGGGCTGCCGTTCAACATCCGCTCGAACCTCGACCTGAACGGCGACGGCGTGCTACAACGACCGACCGAACGGCATCGAGCGCAATGCCGGCCGGCTGGGCCGCGTGCTGAATCTCGACCTGCGCTACTCGCGGTTCGTCCCGTTCGCGCACCGGCCAGCGGGCGAGCTGTTCTTCGAGGCGAAGAACCTGTTCAACACGGAGAACATCGCCGGCGTCAATCGGGTCGTCACCGACCGACGCGCTTCGGCGATGCTCGCCGGCAGCGATCCCGCTCGACGTGCTCCGGCAAGTGCGGCTACGACCAGCGGCAGATGCAGCTCGGGCTAAGTTCTCCTTCTAGGCGCGGGTCTGAAGTCACCGGCTCGGGCCGGAAATTCCCGGCCCGTTCTGATCGAGCTCCATCGGCTTTCCAGATGTCTATGCGACGCTGCGCCCGTCTCGTTTGCCGCGCTCGCCGCTCTTCCTCTTCTACCTCCGTTCCGCTCCGCGCAGCTGCGCGTGCGCCGGTCGGCAGAGCTGCCCGACGCTGTCGCGCTGGAGCTGATGCTGCGCAAGCTGACGCGACCGGCACGTTCATGCAGACCGACGCGCATCCCGACGACGAGGACAACGGGCTGCTCGCGATGCTGGGCCACGGGCAGGGGATGCGGACGACGCTCGTCACCGCGACGCGCGGCGACGGCGGCCAGAACGAGATCGGCCCCGAGATCGTCCCAGGCGCTGGGCGTGCTGCGGACCGAAGAACTCCTCGCCGTCCACCGGTTCGACGGCGCCGAGCAGTACTTCACGCGCGCGATCGATTTCGGCTACTCGTTCAGCGTCGAGAGAGTCGATCGAGAAGTGGGGCCACGACGAGATCGTCGGCGATTACGTTCGCCACATCCGCACGATCCGGCCCGACGTCATCGCCGGATTCCTGTGCGGCGGGACGGCGGCGGCCAGCATCACCAGGCGTCCGCCGCGACTGACGCTCGAAGCCTTCCGCGCGCCGCCGATCCGGCACAGATATCCCGAGCAGATCAAAGAAGGACTGCGCCCGTGGCAGGCGCAGCGGGTGTTCTGCACCGATGGCTCCGCGTTCGGGCCGAACCCGCCGCCCTCGGACACCGGACCTGCTGACGGTCGACGTCGTCCGGATTCGATCCGGTGCTCGGCCGGACCTACGCGGAGCTCGGCCTCGAAGCGCGGTCGATGCACAAGTGCCAGGGCACATCGCAGTTGCTGCTGCTCCCCGGGTCAAGTCGCAGAACACGAACCTACAGCCTCCAGGATTCGAAGCTGGACTCGAAAGGCACTGCGCCGGCAGCATCTGTTCGACGGCATCGACACTTCCATCCTGGGTCTCGTTCGGTTCACCGGTTCGAGGCCGCCGGAGCTTCTGGCGCCCCTTCAAACGATCGCTGATGCCGTGACCGCCGCTCGCAAAGCGCTGGCGACGGAACGTCCGTCGACAGCGGTTTCGCCGCTGGCCACAGGACTGCGCGCCGTTCGCACGCTTCGCGCCAATCTTCCCAGCGACCTGACCGCCGAGCCGCGATATGAGATCGATCTGCGCCTGGCGCAGAAAGAGCGGCAGTTCGAGGACGCTCTCGTGATCGCGTCCGCCATCCGTCTCGACGCCCTAGCCGACGACGGGGTCGTCGTACCGGGGCAGCAGGTGAACGTGTCGATCTATGCGGCCGTGAATTCAACCGAGGAGCCCCGGATCGAGTCGGTGGCGCTCGCGGGTTTTGGTGGACCGCCGCCAACCGCTTGCGGCGGGGCGTTGGTGGCCGGTAAGAGCGTGTCGTGCAAGGCCGTGTTGTCGATTCCGCCGCGTACCCATCTCTCCACGCCGGTACTGGACGCCGAGAACCGACGCGGCACGCTACGACTTCGATCCGGATGTGCCGTTCGGCCTTCCGTTCCGGCCGTCGCCGTTTGTTGCAACCTTTCACCTCGACATCCGCGGCGAGCGAGTCGACGTCGAGCGGGTCGTCGCAGTTCCGCTATTCGAACGTATTGGCGGGAGAAAAGCGCTCGCAGTTGCAGGTCGTGCCGCCGTTCAACGTGCGGGTCGATCCAGACATCGCCGTCTTTCCGACAGGGCAGGTTCCGCCTGACGGAGGAGACCACGGCGGTTCTACGCCGACGGCCCCCGGCTTCAGTCAGAAGGACATCCACGTGACCGTCGGCAACAACCAGAAGGGCAACGCCGACGTCACGGTGGCGCTGTCTGCGCCAGCGGGCTGGCAGGTCGAACCGGCGTCGACACCGGTCCACTTCGTCCGCGAAGACGAAGAGACGACCGTGACCTTCAAGGTGCGGCCGCCGGACGGTGCCCGCGCTGGTGAGGCCGCATTGAAGGCCGTAGCCACCGCGCCAGGCACGCAGTCGAATCTCGGGTATGAGATGGTCGAGTATCCCCATATTCATCGGCGACACGTCGTACAGCCAGCCGAGATCCGGGCAAAGGTGATGGACGTGAAAATCACGCCCGGCCTGCACGTCGGTTACATCATGGGTGTCGGCGACCGCGTCCCGGACGCGATCGAGCAGCTCGGGGCCGATGTCCGGCTCATCGATCCGGACACGCTGGCATCAGGCGATCTCTCCCAATTCAACGACATCGTCGTTGGGGTACGGGCCTACGAACGGCGACCGGATCTTCGCGCGAACAATCAACGGCTGCTGCAGTATGCGGAGCGTGGTGGCACCGTGATCGTCCAGTACCAGCGCAATGAGTTCAACGAAGCGCAATATGGCCCTTATCCGGCCAAGACCGGCTCGGATCGCGTGACCGATGAGAACGCGCCGATCGAAGTGCTCGTGCCGGACAACCCGGTGTTCACGACGCCGAATCGCATTGGTCCGGAAGCCTGGCAGGGCTGGGTGCAGGAGCGCGGCACCTACTTTCTCGGCCAGAAGGATCCTCGCTATGTCGATCTCGTACGGTCGCAGGATCCGTTCCCATACAACGCCGGCCCCAAGACCGGCGCGTTCGTCGAAGCGCAGACCGGTAAAGGGCGATGGATCTATGTCGGCCTCGGCTTGTGGCGTCAGCTGCCGGCCGGAGTGGACGGCGCGTATCGGTTGATGGCCAACCTTCTGTCCTCAGGAAAGCAGTAGCGTGCGTTTCTCACCCGACTATGTGCGTCTCGTTCTGAACGAGAATTTCGAGGACGCCAAGGCCCAGTTCCTCTCGCCGCTGATGTCGATCAATTACGCGCACCTGGTGATGCTGGCGGAACAGCGGATCGTCGGACGCGAGGAAGCCCACGCCATCCGCATCGCACTCGACGCGGTGTCGCTCGACCAGGTGCGCACGGTCCAATACGACGGGACCTACGAGGACCTGTTCTTCTATCTGGATCGACTGATCGTCGATCGTTGCGGCGAGGACGCCGCGGGCCGTCTTCACACGGCGCGATCCCGGAACGACATCGACATGACGATGTACCGCATGCACCAGCGCGGGATGATTCTCGCGATTGTCGAGGCGACGCTGTCCTTGCGGCGCGTGCTGCTGACGCTGGCCGGCCGGCATCGCGAGCACGTGTTTGCAGCGCACACGCACACGCAGCCGGCACAGCCGTCGACGATTGCGCACTATCTGCTCGCCGTCATCGAGCAGTTGGAGCGGGACGCCGTGCGCCTGCGCGCGGCTTACGCCAGCACCAACCGCAATCCGCTCGGCGCCTGCGCGATCACCGGCACCGGTTTTCCGATCGACCGGACCCGCACGACAACGCTGCTCGGTTTCGATGAAGCCACCGGCAACACTTACGGCAGCATTGCGACGGTCGATTATTTACTCGAAAGCGTCAGTGCATCGGCAGTCCTGCTCGCAGGTGTCGGCCGCGTTCTGCAGGATCTGCTGCTCTGGTGCACGAGTGAATTCGGCTATCTTCGCTTGTCGGACGCGTTCGTCCAGTGCAGCAGCATCATGCCGCAGAAGCGCAACCCGGTTGCGCTCGAACACGCCCGCGCGATTGGCAGCAAGGCGCTCGGCCAGGCGTCGGCGATCGTGCTCGCCGTCCACAACACTCCTTTTGGCGATATCGTCGACACCGAAGACGACCTGCAGCCGCTGGTCACGTCGATGTTCAAGGATGCCGCGCGTGCCGTGACTCTGCTCGCCGCTGCGATGGAACACGCCGAGTTCGACGTGCCCAGGCTCGCCGCCCGCGCCGAGCAGGGATGGATCACCGTCACCGAACTTGCCGACACCCTGGCGCGCGACCACCGGTTGCCGTTCAAGGCCGGACACGCGATCGCGTCGCGCCTGATTGCGAGGGCGAGAACGGCGCCGGAGCGTCCGCTGTCGGAGGCGCTGCGCGAGGTCTCGAAAGAAGTGACCGGGACGGAGATCGTTTACGACGAAGCGGCGCTGACCGAGATTCTCAGTCCCGAACATTTCGTGACGGTGCGGAAGACGCATGGCGGTCCGGCGCCATCGGAGACGCTGCGCGCGATTGGTATGTCGGAGAAGGCGCTTGGCGTCGACGAGTCGTGGCTGCGCGAGACGCGGGGCAAGTTGCGTCGAGCGGAGGAGCAGTTGAAACAGGTGAGCGCGGAGCTCTAAATGGCTTCAGGCTTCAGGCTTCAGGCTTCAGGCCGGCGCCAGGCGCCAGGCGGATCGGGCGTCCCCGAAGCCCGAAGCCCGAAGCCCGAAGCCCGTCAGAGCGTGATCACCCAGTGCTTGCCCATCTCCAGCGGCAGTTCCGTCAGCAGAAGATCGATCAGTCCGGGTCCGAACTTGTCCAGGAAGTAGACCACGCCAAGCGTGCGTTCCTGAGGATGGCCGTGAGGAAACGCCTGGGCCTGCGCGCGCGTGAACTGGCGGCGCAGTGTTTCATCCCGCCGCTTCGCCGCGTGGATAACCTTGGTATGGAGCGACCGCAGTTCGTGCTCCATCTTGCCCAGTGTCGTCTTTGCGGCGCCGGCTAGAGTCGGATCGAGCGACGGGAGCACGGTGACGAGGCGCGACATCGATTGCTGAACCTGCGAAGTAGCCTCCCGCAACGCCTGTTCGATCTCCTCCGGCAACTGCGACGCGAGCAACTTGTTCAGCTGTGATTCATCCGGCGCCTGGAGATCCTCGAGGGCGAGTCCGTACTTGGACATGAACCGTGAGGCGCCGGAATCGAGCAGCGTCGCCGTCGCGCGCGGATACATCAACGGCATGGGAACGCCGAACTGCTCGTAGACGCCGCGGAGCTGGCCGAGGTACGCCAACTCGCTCGGTCCGGCCACGTAACAGATCGTTGGAAACAGCGTGTCCTGCACGATCGGGCGCAGCAGCACGTTCGGACTGAAGCCATCGGGATGCGCGGCGGCCTCGCGGGCGAGCGCATCGTGGGACAAGACTTCATCGCCCGCGACGAAGTCCGACCCCTGCCGCCGAATCTGATGCCGACCGTGATCGAGACGGAACAGTGAAAGGCTGTCGGCCTGCGGAACGACCTGCGGGGCGTGGCCGCGCGACGCGAGCGCTTCGCCTGCTTCGGCTGCCAGCGCGGCAGACCGGCCGGGCATCGACAACTCACGCGAGAACACCTCGCCGACGAGCGGTTTGGCTGCCGGGTCGGCCGACTCGAACACGATCAGGCCGTATGGAGCGAGCAGGTGTTCCAGCCAGGTCGCGAACGCGCGTCCCATGCCGCTGCCGGGGCGCCATGCCTTGGTCAACGGGTCAATGACGTCTGGTGTGAATTCGGTTTTGGGGAGGGCGGCCTCGAGATCGGCGATGGTCTGCTCGACGTGTGCGTCCAGGGTGAGCGCCGCTACCGGAAGTTCGCCTGCGCCCTCGAGCGGCGCCAGCGTGACGGTCCGCGGCTGGAACTCCGCGTCGAGCACCGTACAGTTCCGCACCTCTTCCCAATCGTGATCTTCCGCGTCGACCCAGAAGATGGCGACGACGGGGGCGTTGTGATCGCGGGCGGTGCGACGCGCCAGTTGCAGCGCGGTTATGGCCTTCAGCAACGTGAAGAGCGGTCCGCCAAACACACCGGCCTGCTGGCCGGTGACGATCGCGACTGTCGCCCGATCCGCGAGCCGCGCGGCGGCCTCGCGTGCGGCGGGCGGAGCGCCGCGCCGCTCCTGCTGCGCGTGAATGACGCGGGCGATGGCCTCGCCATTACGGTTGTGCTGCTGCACCCTTGCGATCGCCGCGCGCCAGGCGGAGGGATCCTTCGGGTCGCCGGCATACAGGCCGTCCACATTGCGGTAGTCGAACGCGTAGGCTCCCGCGAGCGGCCGCACCCAGGGAAAGCGGCGCACGTCGGTGGCACTGGCACGCAGACGACCGGTGGATTGAGTGTCGGGAAGGGGAGCGGCAGGTTCCGCGGACACGGTGCCGTACTCTCTCAGAGGGTTCAGAAAGCTGTCAAGGCGGCGCGACATCTCATCCGCCTGTGACGCCCGCCGGTCTGCAGTGGATCCCGCCTTTCTGCCGTGCTGGACTGTGAATTCATGTTACATTCTGATAATCCTGCCGAGGAGATCCATCCACTGACCCGAGAGGACCATACCGCATTCTCGCCGCCACCCGCGTTCGGCCCCTTCCGGGTGCTGCACCAGATTGGTGTAGGCGCGCTTGGTCCCGTGTTCCGCACCTACGAGCCGACACGCGACCGTCTCGTCGCCGTCAAGGTGTTCCGCCTCGACATCGTCCCGGAGCAGGCGCAGGCGCTTGCGGACGAGTTGAGCCGCGCCCCCGAAGCCGGGCTGTTTCATCCTTCCATCGTCGAACCCGTCGCGGCAGGGGTGGAAGGGACGGTTGCGTATCGCGCTGAAGAGTACGTGGCGGCCGAGTCGCTCGACGTAGCCATGCGGCATTACGCGCCGGCCTCGATCGAAAAGGTGCTGCCCTTCATCACGCAGCTTGCCGGCGCGATTGACTTCGCGCGGGCAGCGGGCGTGGGGCACGGCGGGCTTCATCCACGAGACGTATTCGTGACGCCCGACGAGGCGCGGGCAACCGGATTTGGCGTGGTCGAGGCGCTGGAGCGCGTCGGCATCCGCGCGCCAATCCGCCGGCCGTACAGCGCGCCCGAGCGCATCGCGGGCGCGGAGTGGAGCACCCCCGCCGATGTCTTCGCGCTGGCGGCGATTTCGTTCGAGCTGCTGACCGGGCGGCGTCCTGCCGGTACCGGTGCCCAGATCGGATCGCTCGGCGCCGACGCCGGTCCCTACGCCGAAGTGATGCTCAGCGTGCTTGCGCGCGCGATGAACGACGATCCGGCTCGGCGCTACGGCAGTGCGCTGGCGTTCGCGAGCGCGCTCGAGTCGGCGGCGAGAGGACAGTCGATCACCGATGCGGTCGCCACCGTCGCGGCCATTGCGGCGGTCGGTTCCGAACCCGCGCCGCGCACCCCGGATTCCGTCTCCCACGTTCCCGAGATTGAGTCTCGCGTTGCGGATGCCGCACCGCCAAGACCGGGTGAGCTCGAGGTTGAAGAGCGACTCGACCCCGTGCACGCGGCGTTCGAAGACCAGGCAGTTGCAACGCCTGCGCAGCTGAATTTTGACGAGCCGGTTGTTGAAAGCGTCGTCGCGCCCGAAGCCGATCGTTTTACCGACGACTTCATCGGTGTGCAGCAAACCGAGGCCGAAGACCGGCGTCCACTCGAAGCATCTTACGAAACGCGCAAGGAGCTGACCCCGGTCTATACCCCCGCAGAGCCGTCGTACGCGGCCGCGCAGCCCGCCTATCGACCCGAGACCGGCGAGGTTCCCGAACGTTCCCGGCCGGCGGCCCTGCCGATTGCCGTCACGCTGGTGATTGGGTTGCTCGCTGGATTTGCGGCCGGCTATTTCGTCCGCGATCGTGCCGCATCCGAGACGCCGCCGCAGGCGGCCGCCCGCGACGCGGGATCGCCCACGAGCGCTGCGACCGCTGCCAATGCGCGACAGTGGAGCGAGCAGGCGGTTTCGAAACCGCCGACCGAATCGGCCGCGCCTGCGGCGACTGCCGGACCTGCGACCGGCGGACGGGGTGCAGCCGCACCCGAGACCCCTCCGGCCCCGACGACGCCTGCCCGGCCGGTCGCGCCAGCCGTCACACGCGGACAACTGGTGGTGCGATCCACACCGTCCCGCGCGGGCGTGACGATCAACGGCCGCTGGCGCGGGCGCACGCCGCTCACTCTCGAGGATCTTCCGCTCGGCTCCTACGTCGTGCGCGTGGTGCAGACCGGCTATCAGGCCGCACGCGAAGATGTTGCGCTGACCTCGCGATCCGCGTCCCAGACGGTCGAACTGAAGCTCGAACGTGAGACCCGGTCCGCGACGACATCCCGCCCGGCGAACCGGCCCGCCGGAGCCACCGGTACGACCCAGACAACCTACACCGGCGAGCTCTTCGTCGATTCACGGCCGCAGGGTGCGAACGTGCTGCTCGACGGCAAGATCGTCGGCAAGACACCACTGCAACTGCCGAAAGTGCCGATCGGGACGCACATCGTGCGCATCGAACTGGCGGAACACAAACCATGGTCGTCGCCGGCGATGGTCACCGCGGGAGAAGTCCGCCGCGTCACCGGCTCACTTGAACGATTTCAATGAAAGCAGTCCTCGCGCTCGAAAACGGCCTCTGGTACGAAGGTGAATCGGCCGGAGCCACCGGTCATACCGGCGGCGAAGTCGTGTTCAACACCAGCATGACCGGCTATCAGGAAGTGCTCACCGACCCCTCGTATGCCGGACAGATCGTCGCGATGACGGCGCCGGAGATGGGCAATTACGGCGTCGCGCCGGACGACCAGGAATCCCGCGCGCCGCAGGTTGCCGGGTTCGTCATCCGCGACGAATCGCCAATCGCGAGCAACTGGCGCGCCGATGCCACGCTGCGCGAGTACCTGGTTGCGAACCACATCGTTGCGATTTCCGACATCGACACTCGCGCGCTGACCCGGGTGCTGCGGTCGGCGGGCGTCATGCGCGGGATCATCGCGACCGGCGAGGTCGACCCGCGCGAGCTCGTCGAACGGGCGCAGGCGCTGCCGCAGATGGAAGGATCCGACCTGGTCCTCGGCGTCACCTGCGAACGGTCTTTCGAGTGGACGCCGCCGCGGATGGACGACGAGTTCCGGCCGGCGCCGCAGCGGCGCGCGCGCCGAAAGCTTCGGGTATCGGCTTACGACTTCGGGATGAAGTGGAACATCCTGCGCCGTTTCACGGCGTACGGCTGCGACGTCACGGTTTTTCCGGCCACCGCTCCCGCCTCGGATCTGCTCGCCGCGAAACCTGACGGCATCTTTCTCAGCAACGGTCCCGGCGATCCGGCGGTGCTCTGGTACGCAATCGGTCATGCAAAACAGCTCGTGAACGGCGACGTGCCGACGTTTGGCATCTGCCTCGGTCACCAGATCCTGTCGCTCGCGATGGGCGGCGAGACCTACAAGTTGAAGTTCGGACATCGCGGCGCCAACCATCCGGTGAAGGAGCTCCAGTCGGGCAAGGTCGAGATTACCTCGCAGAACCACGGCTTCGCGGTCGATCCCGAGTCGCTGCCGTCGGACGTGGCGGTCACCCACGTCAATCTCTACGACGGCACCGTCGAAGGGCTTCGCCACAAGAGCAGGCCGGTGTTCTGCGTGCAATACCATCCGGAGGCGTCGCCCGGTCCGCACGACGCCGATTACCTGTTCAAGCAGTTCGTCGAGGAGATGGAAAGCCGCGCGATGTAGGGCGGGTCTCCAGACCCGCGATGTCGGGCGGGTGTTCAGACCCGCCTCGTGAGGTCTGAAGACCCGGCTCACATTCACGACCTCGGTCGCAAAGATTTAGATGCCGAAACGTACTGACATCAAACGTATTCTGGTGATCGGCTCGGGTCCGATCGTCATCGGACAGGCGTGCGAGTTCGACTACTCCGGCACCCAGGCGTGCAAAGCGCTCAAGGTTGAGGGGCTCGAGGTCATTCTCGTCAACAGCAATCCGGCGACGATCATGACTGACCCCGAAATCGCCGACCGCACGTATGTCGAGCCCTTGACCGCCGAGATAGTGGCGGCGGTCATCGAGCGCGAGCGGCCCCAGGCGCTGCTGCCGACCGTCGGCGGTCAGACCGCGCTCAACCTGGCGGTGCAGCTCGCCGAACAAGGGGTGCTCAAGAAATACAACGTCGAACTGATCGGCGCCTCAATCGACGCGATCAAGGTCGCCGAAGATCGGCTGCTGTTCCGCGACGCCATGCGCGAAATCGGCGTCGAGGTACCGAACAGCCGCTACGTGCGCTCGTTGAAGGAAGCGTTCGACGCCGTCGACGCGATCGGCTTTCCGATCATCATCCGTCCGTCGTTCACGCTCGGCGGCGTTGGCGGCGGCATTGCCTACAACGTCGAGGAATTCCGCGATATCGCGCAGCGCGGCCTGAGCTTGAGCCCGGTGCACGAGGTCCTGCTCGAGGAATCGGTGATCGGCTGGAAGGAGTTCGAGCTCGAGGTCATGCGCGACCGGGCCGACAACTTCGTGGTCATCTGCTCGATCGAGAACGTCGACCCGATGGGCGTGCACACCGGCGACAGCATCACCGTGGCGCCGGCGCTGACCCTCACCGACAAGGAATATCAGCGGATGCGCGACATCGGCCGCCGCATCATCCGCCGGGTCGGCGTCGAGACCGGCGGTTCCAACATCCAGTTCGCCATCAATCCGGCCGACGGCCGGATCACCGTGATCGAGATGAACCCACGGGTCTCGCGGTCGTCTGCGCTCGCGTCGAAGGCGACCGGATTTCCGATCGCCAAGATCGCCGCGAAGCTCGCGCTCGGCTACACCCTCGACGAGATTCCCAACGACATCACCCGCCTGACGCCGGCCTCGTTCGAACCGACCATCGACTACATCGTGGTCAAGGTTCCGCGGTGGGCGTTCGAGAAGTTCCCGCGCGCCGACCGGACCCTCACCACCCAGATGAAGTCGGTCGGCGAGGTGATGGCCATTGGACGGACGTTCAAGGAAGCGTTCATGAAGGCGTTCCGATCGCTCGAGCTCGGGCGAGGGAACATGCTGTTCGCGCGGAGCGGCGGCCGGATCAACGCCACCGCCGACGTCGAGGCCGACGAAGACGAAGGTGCGCTTCAGCGCTCGCTCGCGGTGCCCAACGATCGCCGCATGTGGGCGCTGTTCACCGCGCTCGAACGCGGCTGGTCGATCGACGACATCCATCGGCTGACGAAAATCGATCGCTGGTTCCTCACCCAGTTCCAGCAGCTGGTCGAACTCCGTCAGCAGGCGGCGCTGGTGGGGCTGCGGGGGATCTCGAAAGACCTGATG
The DNA here is from genome assembly GCA_963755695.1 of uncultured Acidobacteriota bacterium. Classification (GTDB taxonomy): domain Bacteria; phylum Acidobacteriota; class Vicinamibacteria; order Vicinamibacterales; family 2-12-FULL-66-21; genus QHWT01. The sequence continues at coordinate 304,607 of CAVWLB010000010.1, forward strand.
CGCATGTTGAAGCGCGCCGGCTTCGGCGACTGGCAGCTCGGAAGCATCCTCGGGACCGACGAGGACGCCGTCCGTGCGGCGCGGACGGATCACGGCCTCAAGCCCGCCTACAAGCGAATCGACACCTGCGCCGCCGAGTTCGAATCGTTCACACCCTACTTGTACGGCACCTACGAGAAGGAGTGCGAGGCCGAGCCGACGCCGCGGCAGAAAGTCGTGATTCTCGGAAGCGGGCCGAACCGCATCGGCCAGGGGATCGAGTTCGATTACTGCTGCGTACACGCCGCCTTTGCGCTGCGCGACGACGGGTTCGAGACCGTGATGATCAATTGCAACCCCGAGACGGTGTCGACTGATTACGACACCGTCGATCGGTTGTACTTCGAGCCGCTGACCTTCGAAGACGTGTCGGCGATCATCGCGCGAGAGCAGGAGGCCGGCGGCGAAATCGCGTGCGTCGTGCAATATGGGGGTCAGACCCCGCTCAAGCTCGCATTGCCGCTCCAGCGCGCCGGGGTCAGGATCCTGGGCACTTCGCCCGACTCGATCGATCTCGCAGAGGACCGCGAGCGGTTCGCGCAGCTGCTCTGGGATCTCGGGATTCCGCAGGCGCCCAGCGGCACGGCCACCTCTGCCGAAGAAGCCCGCGAAGCCGCGGCGAAGATCGGCTTTCCACTGGTGGTCCGTCCGTCGTACGTGCTCGGCGGCCGCGCGATGGCCATCGTCTACGACATGGCGGCGCTCGACCGATACATGGCCACCGCGGTGCGCACTTCCCCCGAACATCCGATCCTGATCGACAAGTTCCTCGAGGATGCCGTCGAACTCGACGTCGATGCGGTTGCCGATACGACCGGGGCGGTGATCATCGGCGGAATCATGGAGCACATCGAGGAAGCAGGCATCCACTCAGGTGACAGTTCCTGCGTGGTGCCGCCATACCGCGTCGCCGAACGTCACCTGCAGATGATCCGTGATTACACCCGGCGCATCGCCAAGGCGCTCAACGTCGTCGGCCTGATGAACACCCAGTTTGCCATCAAGGACGACACGGTTTACGTGCTGGAGGTGAACCCGCGTGCGTCGCGTACCGTGCCGTACTTGTCGAAGGCGACCGGCGTGCCGCTGGCCAAGATTGCCGCACGGGTGATGGTCGGCAAGACGCTCGCGCAGCAGGGCATCACCGAGGACCTGGAAGTCTCCGGCGTGTTCGTCAAGACGCCGGTGTTTCCATTCGTGCGGTTCCCGGGCGTCGATACGATTCTTGGTCCGGAGATGAAGTCGACCGGCGAGGTGATGGGCGGCGCAAGCAGCTTCGGCAGCGCCTTCGCAAAGGCCCAGCTTGCCGCCGGCATAAAGCTCCCGGCAAGCGGCTGCGCGTTCATCAGCGTCAGCAATCACGACAAGCCGGCCGTGGTGCAGATTGCCCGCGACTTGCGCGCGCTCGGCTTCAAGGTCCTGGCCACGCGCGGCACCGCCACCTATCTTCGCGCCCACGGTATCGACGCCGAGATCGTCTTCAAGATCAACGAGGGGCGCCCGCACATCGGCGACGAGATCACCAACGGCCGCGTTCAGCTGGTGATCAACACGCCGCTTGGTCGCGAATCGTTCTTCGACGACCGGACCGTCCGCCGGATCGCGATGATGCAGCAGGTGCCATCCATCACCACGTTGACCGGCGCAGCGGCCGCGGTCAACGCGATCAAGGCGCTGCACACCGAGGGGCTGACAGTGCGTTCGCTGCAGGAGTACCACAGCGCGGTCGGCGTAGGCATCGAAAGGCGACCGGGATGACCAGCGCGGAAGGACACGGGAGAGCGCGGACCGAGCGCGACGTCCGTGTGACTCCGTGCGATTCCGCCGGCGTAGGGCCGGTGTTCGACGTCGTCGGCATCGGTGCGAATTCCGTCGATTACGTCTATCAGCTTCCCGCTTATCCGGAGCGTGACGGCCCGAACGCCAAGATGCGGATCAGCAGTCACTCGCTCTCGTGCGGCGGGCAGGTGGCGACGGCGCTCTGCACCTGTACGGCGATGGGGCTGCGCACGAAATACATCGGCGCGACCGGCACCGACGACAACGGCCGCCGCCTCCGCGACGAGCTCGCGCGGCGCGACGTCGACATGACGGACGCCATCATCCGCGACGTCACCAACCAGTTCGCGGTGATCATGGTCGACCAGCAGGCAGGGGAGCGCATCGTCCTGTGGGATCGAAATGAAGGGCTCGCGCTGCGACCGCGCGAGCTGCCGCCCGAAATTCTCACCGCCGCCCGGGTCGTGCACGTGGACGATGTGGACCAGGATGCGGCAATCCGGGCCGCGCTCATCGCCCGCGACGCCGGGGTCATCGTCACGAGCGACATCGACCGATTGACACCGCGGACCGAAGAGCTCGTTTCAGCGGTCACGATGCCGATCTTCGCCGAGCACGTGCCGAAGGCGCTGACCGGCGAAGCGGACTTCGGACGCGCGCTGCGCAGCCTGCGCCGGCTGAACGCGGGACGCTTGTGCGTGACGCTCGGTCCTCGCGGCGCGGTCCTGCTCGACGGCGATCGGCTGTATCAGGAGCCGGCGTTTCAGATTGAGGCCGTGGACACGACCGGCGCCGGCGATGTCTTCCGCGGCGCGATGATCGTGGCGTTGCTGCGCGGCGACGGCCCCGGCGACATGCTGCGCTTCGCCAACGCCGCAGCGGGCGTGAGCTGCACCCGGCTGGGCGCCATTAATGGTGTCCCGACGCTTAAAGAGACGATGCAGCTGATGCAGCAGGCAGTGGTGCGGTGAGCTGTCCTTAGCCGCCCGGTAAGTTTGTAGGGCGCCTCCTCAGAGGCGCCGAGGCGTTTGTAGGCCTCTCTCAGAGAGACCCGACCTACAACCGTTTTCCTTCGTCCGTGCTCCTGCGATGGTTCTCCTTCGACCGTTGAGTGTTGAACGTTCCTTCGACCCTTCGTCTTCCTTCGACCCTTCGATTGTTCAAGACCCCCTCACCGGCGGCGCCACGACCGGCACCCTCGGATCCGGCGCAGGCCACCGGGCGCGGAAACCCGCATACCTTGGGTCGTCACTCGCCGCCATGCTCCGCGCGCTGCCGGCAAGCACGTTCAAGTAGTAGGCATCGTACCCGTGGGCCGCGACGAACGGGTGATAACCGTCGCGGACCAGCACGAGATCGCCATTGCGTACCGTAACCGCCTGATCGCCGCGATCGCCTGGCCCATACAACCGCTGGATGCCGTACGCGTCCGGATGCTTGAAGCGGTAGTAATAGACCTCCTCGAGATCGACTTCCCTAGGCGGATTGTGCTTGTCGTGTTTGTGCGGTGGATAGCTCGACCAGTTGCCGCTCGGCGTGAACACCTCGCAGATCAGCAGGCGACCGGCGGGAAACGCGGGCGGAAGGATGTCGACGATCTGCCGCGTGGCGTTGCCGCCGCCGCGGATTTCGAAGCCGCAGTCCTCGGGGACAATCACCCGCGGTGGATGGGCGACGCCGCCGCCGGCCGGTGCGCGGCAGTCTGCGATGACCGTGCGCTCCACCGCGTCGACGGTGAACGGCGTTTTCTTCGGCAGGTACACCGCATGCGGATAGCCGCTGAAGACATCGCGCCGCGGACCGATCTCGGCCTCGACGCCGTCCCAGGAGACGAGGCAGCGCCCCTCGAGAAGCACGAGACAAAGCTCTTCGTTCGACGTGGCCGCCCGCCACGAATCTTTCGCAGCGATCTGTCGCACGGCGAACTTGACGTAACGCCAGCCAGCCTGCCGCGGCGTCACGCTGACCAGCACCCGCGACTCGCGCGGCTCCGCGGCCCGCGATCGGACTCTGACAGTTCGCGCCATAAATCCTCTAATGAGTAATCGAATCAACGGCCACCGGCTGGCCGGACTTGTAGGCCTTGGTCGCAGCCAGCGCCACCCGCAGCGCTTCCACCCCGTCGCGAATCGTGATTGGCGCCTGGCGACCGTGAAGCACGTTCTGGGCGAAGTTCTGGAGTTGCAGCGTATAGGCGCGTTCGAACCGTTCCATGAAATACGGCACCGTATCGTGCGAAACGTGGTTCTTGGTCATGGTGAGCACCGGTGTCTCGCGCAGGTACCCGACCCGGACGGTGCCTTCCGTTCCGAGGAGTTCGGTCGTGATGTCGTAGCCGTAAATGCCGTTGCGCGTGAGATCGATCACGCCGAGACGCCCGTCACTGAAGACCAGCGTGGCGATGGCGTTGTCGATGTCGCCCACCGAGGCCATCTCCGGGTAGGCGAGCACTCCGCCGATCGCGGTGACGCTCCTGACTTCTCCCATGAACCATCGGGCGAGGTCGAAATCGTGAATCCCCATATCGACGAGGATGCCGCCGCTGCTCGCCGGGTTCGCATACTCGAGGCTCGGTCTGTAGGGATCGCGCGAGGTGGATTTGAACACGACCGGCCGGCCGACGCGTCCCTCGTCGATCTGCTTCTTGGCGGCAGCGTACCCCGGATCGAACCGCCGCATGAAACCCATCTGGAAGAACGTCCCGCTCGTGGTGACGGCCGTGTCCATCGCCCGGCATTCGTCGAGGGTGAGCGCGAGGGGTTTCTCGCAGAACGTCGGCTTGTGCGCCTTCATCGCGGCGATGACCACGTCCTTGTGGGTGTGCGTGGGGCTGACGATGACCACGCCATCGACGTTGGGGTCGGCGAGTAGGTCCTCCGGATGTCCGTACGATCGAGGTACCTCGAACTCCGAGGCGATGCCGCGCGCCAGGTCCGCATTCGTATCCGCGACGGCGGTCAGCTCGGTTTCCGCAAGCCGCGACGACAGGTCGCGCGCATAGACGCGCCCGAGTCGGCCGAGACCGATCAATCCGACCTTCAGCTTCATTGCTTCCCGCTCTCTCTGGCGGCGTTGTCCTTGGTAATCAGGCCGATGCGTACGCCGATGTCCGGAGGGACCGCTTCGCCCTTCATCGCCTTCACCGCGGCCTCGATCGCCGCCCGCCCCATTTCATCCGGATACTGCGCGACGGTCGCGGTCATCTTCCTCTCGGTGATCGCCCGCCGCGCGTCATCGATGGCGTCGAAGCCGAGCACGCGGATCTGGCCCGTTTTCCCCGCTGCCGCAATCGCTTCGATCGCGCCAAGCGCCATGATGTCGTTGCAGGCAAAGACGGTATCGATGTCGGAATGCGCCTGGAGGATGTTCTGGAAGACATTGAAGCCCTGGTCGCGTTCCCAGTTGGCCGGTTGAGATGCCACGATGATCACCGCCGGCGACCCTTTGATTGCGTCCTTGAATCCGCGCACGCGCGAATCGCCGGTCTCGTGTCCGGGGATGCCCTCGAGAATTGCGACCTTCGCCCGACCGTTCGAGACCTTCACCAGATACTCGCCGATGAGCTGTCCGCCGCGATAGTTATCGGACCCGACGAAGCTCGCGGTCTTCACGCCGGCATCGGCGGCGGCCTTCTGATCGAGGCGGGTGTCGACGATCACCACCGGAATGCTGGCGGCGTTGGCTTTGCCCACGACCGGCACCACCTCGCGCGAACCAGAGGGGGTCAGCGCGAGCGCGCCGACGTGCGCCTGAATCAGGTTCTCGACGATCTGCATCTGGCGCTCGACGTCGGTTTCACGATCGGCCGCCTGCACCACCAGATCGACATTGAGATCTTTCGCCGCCTTCTCGGCTCCGCGCTGCATGTCGATGAAGAACGGGTTGTTCAACGTCTTCATGACCAGGGCGACGCGTGGCCGTCCGGTTGTACCCGTTGCCTTATCGCGATTACAGCCGCCGCCCAGCGCGGCGACACCCGCAAGAGCCAGGCAGAGCATCGATCGATGAAGTGCACGCATGTAGACCCGCTCCCTGCGGGCTCAGCCTTTCCGCGCCTTGAGCACGGTGTCGATGAGCACCGCGAACACGATGACCATGCCGATGACGATCTGCTGAACGAAGGAAGAGACCCCAAGCAGGTTCAGTCCGTTTCGCAGCACGCCCATGATCAGCGCACCGATGATGCGTACCGCCCAGCCCGCCTTCGCCGCCCATCAGGCTCGTGCCGCCGATGACCGTGGCGGCGATCGCGTCGAGCTCGTACATGATGCCGGCGATGGGCTGCGCCGAGTTGAGTCGCGCCGTCAGCAGGACGGCGGCGACGGCGCTGGCGAGCCCCGAGACCCCGTAGACGAGCATCTTGTGCAGTCGGACGTTGACCCCCGATAACCTCGTCGCCTCCTCGTTGCCTCCCATCGAATAGACGTAGCGCCCGAACCTCGTCTCCGACAACACGAAATGCGCCACCAGATAGACCGCGATGGTGACGAAGACCGGCGCGGGAATTCCCGCCAGCCGGGCCGTCGCGATGCTTCGAAACGACAGATCGAAACCGGAAACCGGCCGCCCTTCCGTGAACAGCAGCGCGCAGCCGCGCGCGATGCTCATCATGCCAAGCGTTGCGATGAACGGCGGCAGCCGGCCCCAGGTGATCGCCAGGCCGTTGAGCAGGCCGAAGCCGAACCCGACCGCCAGCGATGCCGCGAGCGCGATCGGGATCGCGACCCCCGCGTGCAACGTGGCCGCGAGCACGACGCCCGCCACCGCGACGAGCGATCCAACCGACAGGTCGATGCCGCCCGAGATGATCACGAACGTCATGCCCGCGGCAATCACCGCGTTGATCGAGGTCTGCTCGAGGACATTGAGCAGGTTGGAGACGGTCAGGAAGTGCGGGGTCAGCGCCCACAACAGCACGCACAGACCGAAGAGACCGGCAAGCGTACCCAGCCTGCGGCCCGATGCGGAGAGTCGATGCCGCATCAGGAGGCCAGCCCCAGCGCCGCCTGCAGCACCCGCTCCTGTGTCGCCTCGTGCGCGTCGAGCACGGTTTGCAACCGGCCCTGGTGCATGACGAGCACACGATCGCTCATGCCGAGGATCTCGGGCAACTCCGACGAGATCATCAGGATGCCGGCACCCTCGGCGGCCAGACGATCGAGCAGATGATAGATTTCCATTTTCGCCGCCACGTCGATGCCGCGCGTGGGCTCGTCGACGATCAGGACGTCGGCACCGGCCGCGAGCCACTTACCGAGCACCACCTTCTGCTGGTTCCCGCCGCTGAGCGTCAGCACGCGAGTCGAAGGGTTGGGCGTCTTGATCCGGAGCTCGTTGATCCATCGCGTTGCCAGCTCGTGCTCGCGGCGCCGATCGATCACGCCGGCGCGAGCCAGTCGGGCGAGCTGCGGCAGGGCCAGGTTGGCCGCGACGCTCTGTCCCGGCACGAAGCCGTGCCGCTTGCGGTCCTCCGGGACGAGCCCGATCCCGGCCCGAATCGCATCCGATGGCGCCCGCACGCGCAGCGGGCGTCCGTCGAGGACGACACGTCCGTGGTGCGGGAGGTCGGCCCCGGCGATCGCGCGCGCCAGCTCGGTGCGGCCGGCGCCGAGCAGCCCGGCCACGCCGAGGATCTCGCCGCGATACAGGGTGAAGCTGACCTCGCGAAGCCGCGGCGGATGCGAGAGACCCTCGACGAGCAGCAGCGGTGCCCCGCGTTTCCGGGTCGGCGCGGGAAAGTGCTGGGTGATGTCCCGGTTGGCCATCAGGCGCACGAGATCGGGGATGGGGCATGGGAGCGGGCGCGTCGCGATATATCGTCCGTCGCGCATCACCGTGGCGCGCTGACCGACGCGCGCGAGCTCCTCCATGCGATGCGAGATGTAGATCACCGCGACGCCGCGGGTGGTCAGGCGCGCGATGGCGGCGAACAGCTCGTCGATCTCCGCTTCGGTCAGCGCCGATGTCGGTTCGTCCATGATCAGGATGCGTGCGTCGATCGACAGCGCTTTGGCGACTTCCACCATTTGCTGTTCGGCGACGCTGAGATCCTTGACCCGGGCGGCGGGATCGATCGTCGTCCCCAGCCCGCGGAGCAGCGATGCGGCATCGGCCAGGAGTTTTCGACGATTGATGATCCCTGCGCCGTAGAGCGGCTCGCGGCCGAGAAAGATGTTGGCTGCGGCGGAGAGATGCGGGACGAGGTTGAACTCCTGATAGATCGTGCTGATGCCGAGTGCCTGCGCATCACGCGGCGAATCGAGCGCGACCGGACGGCCATCGATGAGAATCTCGCCGGCATCGCGCGCGCACGCGCCGCTGAGCACCCGCATCAGCGTCGACTTGCCGGCGCCGTTCTCGCCGAGCAGCACGTGCACTTCGCCGCGCTCCAGGTCGAACGTCACATCGTCCAGCGCGCGAACGCCTGGGAACTGTTTCGAGATGCCTCGCATTTCGAGCAGCGGCGGGTGCGGGGTCGTGTCCGTCATGCGAAGCAGGCGGTCAGTCTAGCGTACGTCGCTTTGCTGGCTCGACGCGCGATCTGCTAGCATTCCCAGCCGTCAGCGGTTGTCGGTTGACGGTCAGCGGTCAGCCGCGAACCCGGAGTGGCGAACCGCCAGCCGCGAACCGTCAACTGCAAACCGTCGACTCGCACCAATGGCTGCTACCCACCGCTTCACCGTCGCCCAGGCGCTCTTCCGATTTCTCGCCGCGCAGCAGGTCCGGCGCGATCGTCGGGAGCATCGGTTCTTCGCCGGGGTGTTCGGGATTTTCGGACATGGCAACGTCGCCGGCATCGGTGAAGCGCTTCTCCATCGGCCGGCGCCCCTGCCGTTCTACGTGCCGCGGAACGAGCAGGCGATGGTGCACACGGCTGCGGCGTTTGCCAAGGCGAGCAACCGGCTGCGCGCGCTCGCCTGCACGACGTCGATTGGACCGGGCGCGACCAACATGATTACCGCCGCGGCGGGGGCGACGATCAACCGCCTGCCGGTCCTGCTGCTGCCCGGCGACATCTTTGCGACGAGGCGCCCGGATCCGGTGCTGCAGCAGCTCGAGTATCCTGCCTCGCGCGACGCCTCGGTCAACGATTGCTTCAAGCCGATCTCACGCTACTGGGATCGCATCAACCGTCCGGAACAACTGCCATCCGCGCTGCTGGAGGCGATGCGAGTGTTGACCTCGCCCTCCGACACCGGCGCCGTCACGCTCGCGTTCCCGCAGGACGTGCAGGCTGAGGCCTTCGACTTCCCGGCGGAGCTTTTCACGCCCCGCACCTGGTCGATCCCGCGCAATCGTCCCGACGCCGCCGCGGTCGCCGGCGCCGCCGCGGCGATTCGCAAGTCGTCGCGGCCATTCATCGTTGCCGGCGGGGGAGTGCTCTACGCAGAGGCAACTGATGCGCTGCGCTCGTTCGCGGAGAGCACCGGTATTCCGGTTGGCGAAACCCAGGCGGGCAAGGGTGCGCTGCCGTTCGATCATCCGCAAGCCGTTGGGGCCGTCGGCGTGACGGGGACCTCGGCCGCGAATCGCCTCGCCCGCGACGCCGATGTCGTGATCGTCATTGGCACACGGCTCAGCGACTTCACGACGGCATCGAAGAGCGCGTTCGCCGCCGAAAACGTACGTTTCATCTCGATCAACGTGACCGAGCTCGATGCCTTGAAACATTCGGCGCTGCCGCTGGTCGGAGACGCGCGCGTGTCGCTCGAGGAACTGCAGGCCGCCCTCGCGGGTTGGCGCGTGAGCGCATCGTACGCGTCTGAAACCTGTGTCGAGAAGCGGGAGTGGGAGCAAGAAGTCGACCGCATTTACTCACCTGAACCATGGTCCGGTGATCAGTCAGGGCGAGGTCATCGGACTCCTCAACGAAGCGTCCGACCCGAACGCGGTGGTCCTCTGTGCGGCCGGCAGTCTTCCCGGCGATCTCCACAAGCTGTGGCGCACGCGTTCGGCCGGCGGGTATCACCTCGAATACGGTTACTCGTGCATGGGCTACGAGATTGCCGGCGGGCTTGGCGTCAAGATGGCGCAGCCGGAGCGTGACGTCTACGTGATGGTCGGCGACGGATCCTACCTGATGATGGCGCAGGAGATAGCAACCGCGGTGCAGGAAGGGCTGACGCTGACGATCCTGCTGCTCGACAACCACGGGTTCTCCAGCATCGGCGGGCTGTCCCAGTCGGTCGGCTGCGATGGCTTTGGAACACACTATCGCCGCCGGAGCGGGTCGGGTGAGCTCGATGGATCGACCGTGGACATCGATTTCGTCGCCAACGCCGCGTCGATGGGCGCCCACGCGGAGCGCGCGGCGAGCCGCGAGGAAATCACGCGCGCGCTGGGCTCGGCGAAGCAACGCCCCGGCGTCAGCGTCATCGTGATTCCCGTCGACCGCGAGCAGCGCGTTGGCGGCTACGATTCGTGGTGGGACGTGCCGGTCGCGGAAGTATCCCCTCTCTCCAACGTTCAACGTGCCCGCGAGACCTACGAAGACGCGCGGCGCCGGTTGCGGGATTATCTGTGATGGCTCCAGGCTCCAGGCTCCAGGCTTCAGGCTCACGCCGGCCCAGAACTCACATGGGCCGAAGCCCGAAACCCGAAGCCCGAAGCCCGAAGCCCGAAGCCCGAAGCCCGAAGCCATAGAGCCTTGAGCCACCATGAGCCTTGAGCCCTAAGCCATTCCATGTCATCAACCGTCCGCGTTGCCAATGCGCCGTGCTCATGGGGCGCTCTGGAATTCGATTGGGCCGGCCCCGCACCGGGATTCGCCCAGGTACTCGACGAAATGTCGGCGACCGGCTATAGCGGGACCGAGCTCGGCGACTGGGGTTTCATGCCGACGGACCCGGAAGCGCTGCGCAAGGAGATCGCGCGGCGCGATCTCGCGTTGATCGGCGCGTTCGTGCCCGTGCGATTGACCGCGGACAGCGATCATGCGTCCGGGAGCGAAGCCGCCGTTCGTGTGGCGCGGCTGCTCAAAGCAACCGGGGACTCGCCGTTCGTCGTCCTTGCCGATGACACGGCGAGAGATCCCGAACGCAGCAGACTGGCCGGGCGGATCACGCCGGACCGCGGCCTCGATGAGCGTGGGTGGGCCACTCTCGCCCGCGGTGCGAATCGCATCGCGCGCGATGTGCGCGCGGCGACCGGACTCCGTACGGTCTTCCACCACCACTGTGCGACGTTCGTCGAAACGCCACATGAGATCGACGAGCTCATGTCGCGCACCGATCCAGAGCTGATCGGGCTATGTCTCGACACCGGGCACTGTGCGTTCGGCGGCGGTAACCCGGTGACGGTGCTCGATCGGTGGCGCGCCCGGGTGTGGCACGTCCATCTGAAGGACTGCGATCCCGACGTAAAGTTTCGCGCCGCTCGCGACCAGTGGGATTACCAGAAGTCTGTCCGCAAGGGAGTGTTTTGCGAGCTGGGTCACGGGTCGGTCGACTTCAGGGCCGTGCTCGGATTGCTCAAGTCGTCCGGCTACGCCGGCTGGCTCGTGGTCGAGCAGGATGTGTTACCGTCCATGGGCACGCCGGCCCAGAGCGCTGCGCGCAATCGCGAGTATTTGAGATCCTTGGGAGTGTAGAGGCTCAGGGCTCAAGCTCCGGACTCAAGTGGCTCAGGGTTGAAACGGCTTAGGGCTTAAGACGGTTCGTACCATGACGCGGCAGAGTAAGCCATAGGCCTTGATCCGTTACTCCCGCCGCAGGGCGCGATAGGCGAGCGGCACCAGATACAGCGTCACGAACGTCGACAGCGTCAGGCCGCCGATGACGGCGAGCGCGAGCGGGCGCTGCAGCTCCGCGCCGGCGCCGAAACCCAAGCGCGAGCGGCAGCAGCCCGAACAGCGTGCAGAGCGTCGTCATCAGGATCGGCCGGAGCCGCACGCGGCCGGCGATCTCGAGCGCCTCGGTGAACGGGTGTCCCTGCGCCTCGCAGGTGGTGCGCGTAATCGAGCAGCACGATGCCGTTCTTCACGACCAGTCCGACGAGCAGGATCAGGCCCATCGCCGACGAGACGTTGAGGTCGGTGCCGGTCAGCAGCAGCAGCGCGAACGCGCCGGCGAGCGACAGCGGCGCCGCCAGCGAGGATCAGCAGCGCCGGCAGGAACCGGCCGAACTGGACGACGCAGGATGATGAACACGAGCGCCGCGGCAATCGCGAACACCGTCAGCAGCTCGCGAAACGACTGCCGCTGCGACGCGTACTGTCCGCCGACTTCGGTGGTGTAACCGACCGGCAGCTTCAGGTCCCGCAGCTTGGTCTGGATCTCGGCGACCGCGCTGCCGAGATCGCGGTCCTCGAGGCGGCCGGTCACGAGCGCCATCTGTCGCAGGTTCTCGCGCTGCAGGATGATCTCCCCTTCGGTCGTGGTCGCGTGCGCGACGCGTGCCGAGCGGCACGGTCTTGCCGTCGGCCGCGCGAATCGGCGTCGGCGGCCATCTGCTGCGGATCGAGCCGGTAGGCATCCGGATAGCGCACGCGCACGGGAATCGTGCGGTCGGCGCAGCCGCAGCTCGGTCTGCACGTCGCCAAGCCACGCATCCGAGAGCTGCTCGGAGACCTGCGTCACGTTGAGCCCGAGGCGGCCCGACCGCCGACCGGGTCGATCTCCCAGGTCGTCTCGGGATTGCCGCGCTGGACGCCGACGACGTCGACGACCCCGCTGATGCCCTCGAGCATCTTCTCGACCTGCTCCGAGATCTCGGCCAGCGTGTCGGGGTCGTCGCCGAACACCTTCACTTCGATGGGCGTCGGCGCGCCTTCGAGGTCGCCGATCATGTCCTGCAGCAGCTGGACGAACTCGATCTCGAGCTCCGGCGCCGCTTCCGCCAGCTTGTCGCGCAGGTCGTTGATGACCTCTTCGGCGGAACGGCGCTCGCCGCGCGGCTTGAGCCGGACGAGGATGTCGCCGCTTGTTCTGCTGCGTCGCGAACAGGCCGAGCTCGGATCCCGTGCGGCGCGTGAACGCGGCGATGTCCGGCGTCTGCTGCAGCACGTCCTCCATCTTGCGAGGATGCGGTCGGTCTCCTCGAGCGCGCTGCCCGGCCGGCGTCAGGTAGTCGATGACGAAGCCGCCCTCGTCCGCCTCCGGCAGGAAGCCGGTGCCGAGCGCGTGAACAGCAGCACGCCGGCGGCCGCGAGCACGAGCGCGCCAGCACGATCCCGACGACCGGCCGCCGCATCGTCGCGTCGAGCGTCCGCGTGAGTAGACCCGCTCCAGCCGTCCGCCCGCGTGTGATGCAGCGGCACTGCCGTCGTGTCTCGCGGCGCCGCGCCGCCAACCGCGCGAGCAGCGGAATCAGCGTCAGCGCCTGCACCAGCGAGATCAGGACCGCGGCCGCCAGCGTGATCGACAGCGCGCGGAAGAACTGGCCGACGACGCCCGACAGCATGCCGAGCGGCACGAACACGACGACCGTCGTCAGCGTCGACCCGACGACCGGCGCGATCAGCTCGCGCATCGCCAGCTGCACCGCCTGCGCCGGCGGCTCGCCGGCGTCGAGGTGGCGATAGATGTTCTCGACGACGACGACCGCGTCGTCGATGACCAGGCCGATGGCGACGGCGAGGCCGCCCATCGACATCACGTTGATCGTCTCGCCCAGCCAGCGCATCACCAGGAACGTCGTCATGACGGTGAGCGGCAGCGTGACCGAGGCGACCAGCGTCAGCCGCCAGTCGCGCAGGAACACGCAGCAGCACGATCACCGCGAGCACGCCGCCGACGAGGATCGCGTCGCGCACGTTGGCGATCGCGGTGGCGACGAACTCCGCGAGGTCGTAGGTCTTCGACAGCTTGCAGACCCGCCGGCAGCGTCTGCGCGAGATCCGTGCAGCGCCGTCTCGACGCCGGCGCGGACGTCGAGGATGTTGGCGCCGATCTGCTGCGAGACGCTGATGTTCGCGGCGACCATGCCCGTCGCCGCTGATGAGCGTCGTGCGATCGGGCGCGCCGCTGCTGCACCGTCGCGACGTCGGCGACGCGGATCGTCGCGCCGCCCTTGACCACGAGCGGCGTCGCGCGGAATGTCGTCGATCGACTTCCACATGCCCGGACGCGAGCACGAGGTGCTGCAGTCCGCCGGCGTGATAGCGGCCGACCGGCTGCAGCTGGTTCGCCGCCTTGAGCGCGTCGGCGACGTCGCCGATGGTGAGGCCCGACGGCGGTCAGCCGCGCGGGATCGGCGATGACCTCGATCTCGCGCGTGTCGCTCGACAGCACTTCGACGTTGCCGACGCCGGGCACGCGCGACAGCGCCGGCCGCATCACGTAGAAGGCGTAGTCGTAGAGATCGGCCGACGGCAGGCCGCCCGTCAGGTTGACGCTGAGAAAGGGAAAGGCCGCCGGCGTCAGCCGCTCGATCGACGAGATCGAGATCTGCGGGCAGCTCGCCGCGGATCTCGGCGACCTTGCCCTGCGCCTGCTGCAGCGCCAGGACCATGTCGGTCGCCGGATCGAACTGCGCGGAGATCTCGGTCGCGCCGCGGAACGTCGTCGATCGCACGCGCCGGACGCCCGGCACTTCCAGCAGCGCCTGCTCGATCGGCCGCGTGACGGTCAGCATCATCGTCCGCGCCGGGCATCGTGCCGCTGTGGCCGATCGACCACGACGCGCGGGAAGATCGAGCGGCGGATAGATGTCGCTCGGCAGCGAGAACGCCGGACAGCAGGCCGGCGGCCGCCAGCACGCACCGTGACGGTGAGGATGGCGCGGCCGTAGCGCTCGACGAGCGACGACGAGGCTCATTTCGTCGACTGCGTGATGGCCGCGCCGTCGGGCAGGCCCTGCTGGCCCTGGACGATGACCGCCTCGCCCGCCTTGAGGCCGCCGGTGATCTCCGCTTGCTTGGGCGTCGTCAGGCCGAGCGTCGACCTTGCGCTTGTGCGCCTTGTTGTCGGCGCCCGCCACCATCACGAACGCGTCCTCGTCCTCGTGGAGTGACCGCTTCGGCGGGCACCGCGAGCGCGTTGGGGCGCTGCTCGGCGACGATCTCGACGCGCACCGGCGTGCCGGCGGCGAAGCGTGTCGCGCCGGCGAACGGCGATGCGCACGTCGGCGGCGACGCCGGTCGGGTCGACCGCGGCCGGACGGGTGAGCACCTTGCCGGTCTTCGGGCTCGTCGGCTGCCCGGCACGAGAATGCGAACCGGGCTGGCCGACTTGCGACGCGTCGCAGATCGGGAATCGGCACCGCCGCGACGACCTGGAGCTTGCCGGATCGATGACGCGCAGGATGACGTCCGATCGCGGACGCTTCGACCATGTCGCCGGGGTTGTGCGCGCGCTTGGCGATGACGCCGGCGAACCGCGCGCGGACGACGGTACGCGACGGCAAGCGACGGCGGCGTTCTGGTTCGCGCTGTCGGCTTGCGCGAGCGCGGCGCGCGCTTCGGCGAGCTCGCGCCTGGCGTCCTCGAGCTCCTTCTGCGCCGCGACGCCGTGCTCGACGAGCGTCGTCAGGCGCGTCACCGAGGCCTGGGCGTTCTCCACGCGCGCGTGTGCCTGTCTCGACCTCCGCCCGCCGGGTCGCGACGTCGGTCGCGAGCGACGGGATCTCGAAGCGGACGAGCAGATCGCCCGGCTTGACGCGATCGCCTTCGGCCTTTGGCAACTCGACGATGCGTGCCGGTTCCGGCGCGGTGATCGTCCAGTCGGCGCCCGGCGCGGCGGCGACGATGCCGGTGGCGGCGACGACGCCTTCGACCGTCTGCGGGCGCAAGGGTGAGAGTCTTGACCGGCGCGGCCGCGGTCGTCTCGACTTCTTCCATCGACTTGCCCGAGCAGCCCGGCGACCAGCAGCCAGCGCGAACACAGATCGCGTGCCGCCGGCGTCATTTGAGTGGCGTTCCCATGGCGCGCTCGAGATCGGCGAGCGCGAGCTGGTAATCGAGCCCGGCCTGCAGCGCGCGCTGGCGGATCTCGCGCGCCGCCTGCACCGTCTGCAGCAGGGCGGGAAGCCCGGTCTGGCCCGACTGATACGACTCCTGTGCCATCTGTTCGACCTGCAGCGACGCGGGAAGGATCTCGGTCCTGGTAGCGCTCGACCGCCTGCCGCGCGCTTGCCGCGCGCGCCACCGCCGCGGACACCGCGCCGGTGATCTGCGCGACGCGCGCTTCTCGATCCGCGATAGCCCGATTCAGCGTGGCCTCGGCGACGGCGACCTCGGCTCGACCGGTGGTGAAGATCGGCAGCGCGATCGCGGCGCCGGCGCGCCAGCCGAAGGTGAACTCAGGCTGCGCGTCGTAGGTCAGGGTGCCGGAGACGCTCGGATCGGGTCGGCGCATCGCCTTGGCGAGCGCGACACGCGCGCGCTCCTCGTCGATCTGCTTCTCCAGCACCTGCAGTTCCGCGTTGCCGGCGAGGGCCTGCGCGTCGCGGCCTGCGGCCGTAGGCAGCGGCCCGCCTTCGAGAGCATCGGCAAGCGTCGGCGCGGCGTCGGAGGGGATAGCCGAGCAGCGCGTTCAGCTCGGCGCGCGCCGCCGCGACTTCGCCCCGCGCGCGTGCCGATTCGTTCTGCGACCTGCGCCAGCGCGAGCTGCGCCTGGAGCGCCTCGAGACGCGGCGCGGCGCCGGTCTGAAAGCGCTCCTGCGCGGCATCGCGCGCGCGCGTGGCGATCGCTTTCGAGCTCCTGCGCGATGTCGACCCGCCGCACGGCCGCCACCGACCTGGTAATAGGCGCGGCGCACGTCGCTGCGCACGTCGGCGGTGATCCGCGCGGTCTCCGCGTCGGTGACCGCGAGCGTCGCGTTGGCGACGTCGATGCGCCGCTGCCGCTTGCCGGACAGCTTCGAGCGGCACCGCGCCGCCGAACGCCCAGTGCGGCGTCTCGCGCTCGGCTTCGACGCTGACTTCGGGATTGGGCCGCTGGCCGGCGGCCTGGACGCGCGGCGAGGTCGATGGCGCGGGCGCTGCGCGCGGCAAGCACGGCGCGGTTGGCCTCGACCGCGCGGGCAAGCGCCTCGTTCAACGTCAGGCTTGCCGGCGCCTGCGCTGCCGCGGTGATGTTTCCAATGAGTAGGGCAAGCAGCCCGCAGGCGGGCGACGCTTTCATCCAACGGATAGTACTACGCTGGGTATTACGCCGCGATGACATCAGCGGCTGAATACCACGGCGAATCCGCCCTTCATCGGGAGTGCGGTCACGACAAACGGCGCGCGGGATTTGTGAGCGAGCGCGACCGCCCGGCCGGTGACGGTGCCGAGCGCCGCGCCGAACACCACGTCGCTGAGATAGTGCTCACGCTCCCCCAGTCGCGCGGCGCCCACGTAGGCGCCGACGGCATATGCCGCGATGCCAGCCTTCCATCCGAAGCGCTGACGAATGACGCCGGCCGTGGCGAACATCGCCGATGTGTGTCCCGACGGAAACGAGTAGTGGCCGCCATCGGGTCGTTCGCGCCCGACTGCGTGTTTGAGTCCCTGTGTAATCACGCCGTTCAGCAACTGTGCTTCGACCAGATCGACGCCGGTGGCCGCCAGCCGTGAATGCTGCGTTAACCGCCCGACAATCCAGGTGCCCGCGGCCGTGGCAATCTGGACGTAGGCGCTGCCAATGCTGTTTCCCGGATCGAGCGCTTCTTCGAGAGAGTCGGCGCCCGCAACGGATTCCGTCACCTCGCGATCCTTCGGATGCACGGCAAGGGCGACCGTCGCGCCCGTGCCCAGAATCAGGAGCGAGGGTCCGGAGATCATTTCACGCAGATCGTCCTTCAGGTGGCGACCAATCGAGCGCCCGATCGACCCACCGCCAGAAGAGGCGTCGTCTGACGCCGCTTGCGGGACGAGCATGGTCGCGACGATGGCCAGGACAACGGTCGTCATGCGTGATATCGCGCTCTCGAGAGTATCGAATACCAGGAATCATGGCGCATGCGGAGGCTCCTCGTCGAGCAACCACCTGCGCCGTCGCTCCCGGCACGGCAAAGAATCGATGAAACACCGAGTTGTCACGCTCACTCTCACCTTCGTCGCACTGACGTCCGTCAGCTCCCGGACCTACTGCTTGATGACGATGAACCATGCCGCGAGGATGGGTCCCTGAGGGCCGCGGCCACGGCCGCTCCCTGGCGCCGGTGGCGGTGCGTCAGCGGCCGGCGGCGGCGCCGGGCCGCGCTCTGGCTGAAACAGGTACGCATTGTGTGTCGTTGGATCGACACTGATGGTCTTCGCGCCCGCGAACGTCGGGACCGTCGCGACCACGCCATATGTGTCGGGCGCATCCTGGTGGACCACGGTCACGTTGCCTTCGCCACCATTCGGAATGTAGATCAGCTTCGTCGAGGGGTCCCACCCCAAAGCGTCGACCCGCGTGCCGTTCTTGATCGACGCGGTCACCTTGCCCGTGTCCGGGTTGACGACCACCGAGGTGTGGCTGCACCCGCAGAAAATACGATTCGAGGTCTTGTCGTAGGCGATTCCGGTCGGCCCCTCGCACGGCGCGAGCGGCCAGGATGCGGTCGCCTTCCATGATTTTGTGTCGATGACCTGAATCGTGTTCTTGCCTTCGTTGTTGACGAAGATGTGGCCGCGCCCGTCGGCGGCCGCACCTTCGGGTGAAGTGTCCTCGAGCTCGACGGTCGCAGCGATGTCACCGCTCGCCGGATCGATCGCGGTGAGGGTTCCGATGGGGCGACTGTGATTCGTGAGAATGATCTTGTCGTCGGGCTCGTCGTACATGATGCCGTCGAGACCGGGACCGACCTTGATTTGCTTGATCGGATTCAGCGTCTTCAGGTCGAACATCGTCACCGTCTGGTCGCCACCGTTGGTGGTAAACCCGTGACCAGTCTTCGGCGCGATGCCCACGCCATGCACCCCGGGCGTATTCGGAATGTCACCGAGCACCTTGCCGGTCGCCCCCTCGACGACCATCACGTGAGTGGCGCGTGACACGAACACCCGACCCGTCGCCGGCTCGGCCGTCACATAGTCGGTGCCGCCTTCTCCTTTGATGTCGAACTTCTCGACCTTGAACGCTTGCGGATATCCGGCGCTGGGCTTCAGAAGGCTCACTGCCGTACAAGCGATGACTGCGAGAACGAAATGTCTGGCCATACAAACCTCAATCAGATCACGGAGGACACAAATAAATGTGTGGCACGACTGGCGGATTGGGCCCGCACGGATGTCGGGCCACCAGGACCGCCTCGCCTCGGTGCGCTGCGACGATGTCCTGGTACTGTCGCACGCGCACCCGAGTGGAGGATGCGACGATGATGCGCTCGTTGGTCAGGAAGGTAATGGGATAGGAGAGTGCGTAGTCGGCGATACCGTAGTGAACGCCTCGTGCGTCGAGCGCGGCAATAAGTTCGCGCTTCCCGCCGACCGGTGCACGCGTCGCATATTCAGCCCAGAGCCGCGCGTGCGCGACCCCATGAATGGCGGTCCAGCCGATGAGCACCATCACCCAAATCGTTCGCCGGCGTGCAAACGACTCGACTCTCAGATACCAGCCGGCGACGCCACTCGCCGTGAGTAGAGAGAGCAGGTCGTAGTTCATCTTGTAGATTGTCAGCACACCGCAACGCGCGATGACATACGCACCCGCAGACAGTGTGCCCGCGAGGATCAGATACGTGCATCCGTCGAGCTCGGGCGGCCAGCCTCGTTGCCGGGCAATCCCGAGTCCGATGCGAATGAGGGCGGTTGCCATGAGTGCGGCGAGCCACAGACCAGCGCCCCTCATGCCTTGCCTCACACGGCTCTCGATCCCGTATTCCACGAGCTGCTGCGGCTTTGTACCGAACAGCAGCGGCCAGTGGAACGACACGAGCTTTTCGAGTCCCGGCACGATCGTGTGAGGATCGAGGCACAGGTGCCCCTCGATTTCTCCGATCTCCGTAGGTTCATTCAGATCGGCGAACGTGGTGCCAGGACCCAGCGCTGAGGCCGAGTGCTTGATGCTCTCCGCCGCGATCCATAGTGATGAGGCAATGACGACCGTGACTACGACACGGCGACCGCCGGTGCGGCTAAAGAGCTCTCGGCGTCCGGCGAGGACCAACAGCAGGGCAACGTAGCCGTACAGCGTAAAGGTTCGCTGAAGAATGCCGACACCAAGGATGACGCCGCTCCAGATCGGCCGCGCGCGCGCGAGCCAGAGGAGCAGAACATAGATGAACGTCTCGACACTTCCGCCATTGGCCTCGAGCAACTGAGCGGTCGTGCCCGGGCCCGGCAATACGAAAAACAGCGACGCTATCGCGGCATGCAGCGGTGCCAGCCCCACCCCACGTTCGAAGAGGTGCAGCAGCAGCAGCGCGACGCTGACGTTGGCGGCCAGAAGTGGCAGCTTCAACGCCGTGACGGAGGGACCAAAGAGCAGAAAAAGAGGCGCGGCGAGCCACGCCTCCACGGCCAAGAGGTAGTTCTGACCGTACATGAAAAGCGGCCAGGCGCGACCTTCGGCGAGATGCTTTGCCATCAGACCGAGGACTGCTTGATTGGCGTCGATGTACGATTGGGGCCAGAAAACAAATACGGCCGAGCGAGAGACAACCAATATTGAAACCGCTGCGTAGACGTGGCGGCGTCTCAACTTGCCGGTCCAGAGACCAGCGCGCCATGCTTGGGGGCGGCGAAACATCCCGTCTCGCGACGCACGCGAGTTGCGCGATGAACGGTTCGGGTCGCGTGGCTCGTAGGTCTGAAGCCGCACGTACCCCCCGAGGCTATAGATCGGAACATGAACTGTTGATGACATCCGCTGTCATCGAACGTTCATGTGTGATGGGCCGCCGGCCTGCGTTACGAGGCGCTCGGCACACGGCCGTCCCAGGCTTCCATTTCATCGACCGAAGGCGCGCGCAGACAGCACATCCTTTCTTCCACTCCACGTCCACAGCACCACGGTCGATCCATCGGTATCGAGGACGACCGCGCCGTCTTGGTCGGTTCGGAAGATTCTGGCGCCCGCGGAGCGGTAGCGTTCGACAATGGTCGGCGCGGGATGCCCGAACGGATTTCGCCGGCCGGAACTGAAGACGACCACAGCCGGATGGGTTGCCTCGATAAACTCCGGCGAGCTGCTCCCGGCGCTCCCATGATGTGGCGCCTTGACGATCACCAGCGGGGCACGTCCAAGTCCCCCGGCGATCGTGCGTTCGACAGTGCGGCTGATGTCTCCCGGAAGCACGATTTCGACATCCGCCAGGCGGACGTCCAGCACCACCGAGTCGTCGTTACGGACTCGACGCCGCTCCCAGTCGGGCTCGGGCGGATGGAGCACCTGAATCGAGGTCGCGCCGGCAAAGAGCGCGCGGCCAGTGCGTAACTCACGCCAGAGCACTCCCCGGCGGTCTGCGGCTTCGTGCAACCGGGCCATCGGACCGTGGTCCCGAACGGGGATTCCTTCCCACACGCACCGCGGGCGAAGCGCGTGAAGGATGCCGGGCGCTCCTCCAGCGTGATCCGGATCGCCGTGGGTGATGACCATCGATCCCAATCGGTCCACGCCAAACGCCCAGAGCGCGGGAACCGTTACCCGACGTCCAAGATCGAACGACCCGACAGGCGCGCCTCCAGCATCGACGAGGAGCGGATCCCCGGATCCGGGCCAGACGAGCGTGGCATCTCCCTGGCCAACGTCGATGAAGACGACGCGGGTCCATCCCGGCGGCGCAGGAGCCACTCGCGTGGCGCGTGCGAATGGCGGTGCCGTTATCCCCAGCGTTGCGCCGACTGCAACGGCGGCGACAGCGACGAGCGTCAGGCAGACCTGCGCGCGTCGAGGGCACATCCGCCGGCAGAGCAGCGCACACCACGCCCCGTACCAGCAGACGATCAGCCACATCGCCGGCGGTGGCACATCGATGACGAGCCATGGCGCAACATCGACCAGACCTGCCGATCGCAGGAGGGCGGACGTCGATACGTGTGCGACCCATCCGCAAATCGATGCGACAGAGGCCGACAGACCGTTAGATGCGACGGCGGCAAGTCCCGCAATCTGGATTGCCGACATCAACGGAATCGCGACGAAGTTGAGCGCCAGGCCGGCAATGCTGATCCGGCCAAAGAGACGGGCACCCAGCGGCGCGAGCGCAACTTCTGCGCACAGTGTGGCCAGGCCGAGCGCGCGAAGCGCCAGCAGAGCGGTCCTTCCCAATCGATGCCAGCGTGGTTCCGGCTTCAATCGTCTTGAACTCACCGTCGCCCGTGCTGCCCCGACGACAATCGCGAGCGTCGCACCGTACGAGAGCGCGAATCCGGGGTCGAGCACAGATAGCGGCATCGATGCCGCGGCGACCGCCGCCGCGACGGCAAGCGCGTTGAGCGCCGGTCCCCGATGATCGAGCAGGCGGGCAGCGAGGTAGATGATGCCGGCGAGCGTCGCGCGCAACACGGACGAGGCGAGCCCTGCGGCGTAGCCGTAGAAGGCGAGAAACAGGATCGATGCTGCGGCCGCCGAGCGCGGAGACAATCGCAGGGCGCGTCCGGCCAGCACGAGTAACGAGGTCAGGAGCGCGATGTTTCCGCCCGAGATCGCGATGACGTGGTACGTGCCGGCCTCTTGCAGCCTCCGTTCGTCTTCAGGATCGAGGCCGCTGCGATCGCCGATGAGAATCGCGGTCACGACCCCTGCCGCGCGAGGGCTCCATCGACCGACCGCGGTTCGGGTCACCTCGCGCACATGGCGACGGAGGGCTCCAGCGGCCTCTTCGAGATACGACCCTCGGGAGACGAGCGTGACGACCGCGGCGCTCTTCACCGTTCCGACGAGCGCGATGCCCTGTCTCGCCAGCCGCCCGCGTTCGCTCGGCACGCCGGGGTTTTGGTAGTCGAGCGGTTCCCGAAGCGTGGCGTCGAAGCTGACCGTTCGTCCTTGCGTCCACTCGCTCGCGACCCTTGACGCAAGCGCTCCGAGAACGGCGACGCGCACCCCGCCCTGAACGACGGAGGGCCAGTCTCGATCCTCGAGGCTGCGAGCGTCGATCGTGACCGCGATGCCAAAAGCCGTAACCGCGGCATCTTCGCGAAGCACCCCGGTCAGCCGAACCGGCCGTGTGGGCCGTGCGGCCTCGAACCACGCGAGCAGGGCGGGATGATCGGCTTGCCGAGCCGCGCGAGCACCGAGGACGAGTCCCGCAGACAGGCAGCCGCACAGAATCGCGATCATCAACGCACGGTGGTAGCTCGCCCACAGCGATACAGCAGCGACGAACCACGCAGCAACGAGGACGATCAGGCCGACGGCCTGGGAAGGCTGGCCGAGCGCTCCGACAGCGACGCCCGCGAGCAGCGGAACGGCAGCAAGCAAAGCCGGAGCGGACATGCAACCGGAATGCTGAGCGTTGAATCGCTGCGAATGTCCCGATCGCGGGACGCGTTCGAGGTGCAGGTGCGCAGGAATCGCGCACCTCCCCGACCGTCAGTTATGTGGATTTTGATGCGAGCTCTTGACCGCCTGCCACGCGCCTTCCATCTCTTCTAGAGTGGCCTCGTGGACCGATCGTCCGTGGCTGTGAAGGTGCTCTTCGAGCGCGGCGAAGCGTTTCGAGAATTTCTCGTTGGCCTTGCGGAGCGCCGACTCCGGTTCGATTCCGAGCTTTCGCGCGAGGTTCGCGATCGAGAAGAGCAGGTCGCCCATTTCTTCCTCTGTTCGTGCCGCCCCTTCGCTGTCGAGCGCGCGGCGCAGCTCGTGGACTTCCTCCTCGATCTTGTCGACCACGTCTGACGTACGCGACCAGTCGAACCCGACGGCTGCCACGCGCGTGCCGATCTCGTAGGCCCGCAGCAACGCCGGCAAGGCTTTCGGCACCCCGCGCAAGACGCCGCGCCGTTCCCCGGCGTCCCGTTGTTCCTGCGCCTTGATCTGTTCCCACTGCTGCACGACCTCGCCGGGCGTATCGAGCGGCCGGCCGCCAGGATCGAAGATGTGCGGATGACGGCGAATCAGTTTCGCGGTGATCGCGTTGAGCGATTCCAGGACGGTGAACTGACCGGCATCAGCCGCGACCTGTGCCAGGAACACCCCTTCGAAGATCAGATCGCCGATCTCACTGCGCAGCGCGCCAGTGTCGCCGCGATCGATGGCGTCGAGCACTTCATGCGTCTCTTCGAGCAGGAACCCGCGCAGCGACTCGAGCGTCTGTTCGCGATCCCACGGGCAACCGTCGGGCGCGCGGAGCCGCGCCATGATATCGACGAGTTTCTGGAACGCCTCTCCGGCCAACGACGAAGACATACAGCTGACTATGCTAGCATCGCGAGGTGGCCGACCAGACCGAGGACACCTCCAGCATCTCGTTCACCGGCTTCATCCTGTCGCTGGCGACGACCGCCGCGGTGCACTTTGGCGACATCGCCGACCCGAACACTGGCAAAACCGGCGAGCCCAATCTTGTTGCCGCCCGGCAGCTGATCGAGATCATCACCATGCTGCAGGAGAAGACCCAGGGCAACCTCTCCGATCCGGAGGCCAAGCTGGTCGACGATCTTCTCTACGAATTGCGGCTGCGCTTCGTGAACGCCCAGCAGGGCGAAAAGCGCATCATCGAACCGTAACCTTTGGAGATCACGTTTCTCGGGACCGGCACGTCGCATGGTGTGCCGATGATCGGCTGCGACTGTGCGACCTGCCGCTCGCGCGATCCTCGCGATCGCCGGCTGCGCCCGTCGATCCTGATCCAGACCTCCGAGGCCAACCTGCTGGTCGACGCCGGGCCGGATCTGCGCGAGCAGGCGCTGACTCACGGCATCCGCCGCGTCGACGCGATCCTCTTCACTCACGGTCATGCGGATCACATTCTCGGTATGGACGATCTGAGGCGATTCAATGCGCTGCAGAAGGGGG
Source organism: uncultured Acidobacteriota bacterium (assembly GCA_963755695.1). GTDB lineage: Bacteria > Acidobacteriota > Vicinamibacteria > Vicinamibacterales > 2-12-FULL-66-21 > QHWT01. The sequence goes on from CAVWLB010000010.1 coordinate 329,230, forward strand.
CGATCGCCTGTTTCGGCGATGCGCAGACGCTCGAGGACATTCGAAAGACCTTCGGCTACGTCTTCAGCCCGGCCACGTCCAAAGGTGGGGGGCTGCCGCAGCTGGAACTCTTCCGCGTGATGGGCCCGTTCTGCACGGGACGCTCGCAGGTGACACCGGTTCCGCTGTGGCACGGCAAGCGTCCCATCCTCGGCTATCGCATCGGTGCGTTTGCCTACCTGACCGACTGCAGCCGCATTCCGGACGACTCGTGGCGGCTGCTCGACGGGCTGGAGGTGCTGGTGCTGGATGCGCTCCGCGAGCGCCCGCATCCGACGCATTTTTCCCTGAGCGAGGCCACCGAGGCCGCGTCACGAATCGGCGCCCGCCGCACCTTCTTTACCCATATGTGCCACGATCTGCCGCACGGCCCCACGAACGCGAGGCTTCCACATGGCTTCAGCCTCGCTCACGACGGGCTGGTCTTGAATGTTCAATGATCGATGCTCGAGGTCGTGTCATGATCGCGCACTTCCCAGACGACCCGCCGCCTCGCTGGCACAACCCGGTGCTGGCGCTCGGCAACTTCGACGGTCTGCATCGCGGCCACATGAAGATCATCGACCGGGTACGCCGTCGCGCGGGGGAGCGAGGCGGCACGCCCGCGGTCATGACCTTCGATCCCCACCCGCCGCGCATCGTCCGTCCGGACAAGGCGCCGCCGCTGCTGATGACCACCGAGCAGCGATTGGAGGCACTGGCGAAGACCGGCATGCAGGGGGTCGCGGTCGTGCGCTTCACCCACGAGATGTCGCTCTGGGATCCCGAGACGTTCGTGCGTGCGGTCCTGGTCGAGTGGTTACGGGTGGTCGAAGTCTGGGTTGGCGCGAACTTTCTCTTCGGCCACGATCGTGCCGGCACCTTCACGGTGCTGCGAAGCCTCGGCGCACGCTACGGGTTCCGTGCGGAGAAGATCGATCCGGTCCGCTACAAGGAGTTCGTAGTCAGCAGCACGCGGATCCGGCGGCTGGTGTCGGAAGGGCGGGTCGACGAAGCGGGCGCGCTGCTGGGCCATCACTACTTCATCGACGGCACCGTCACCAGGGGCGCGGGGCGGGGCCGCGAGCTCGGGTTTCCCACCGCGAATCTCTCGACCCCGAACGAGCTGCTGCCCCCGAGCGGGGTCTACGCGACGACCGCCACGATCAACGGGATTGCGCACCCGTCGGTGACCAACGTCGGGATGCGCCCCACCTTTGGCGATGTGGATCGGATTCAGGTCGAGACGCACTTGCTCGATTCGGACCGCGATCTCTACGATGCTCCGCTGCGGCTGTCCTTCGTCCAGCGCCTGCGCGACGAACGGGCGTTTCCTGATGTGGATGCACTGCGCGCGCAGATCGACGCCGACTGCCGGGCCGCCCGCCGCCTGTTCGGCCGCATTTCGCTATAGAATCAAATCTGAGTGCGTTGCCGACGAGAGGTAGCGCAGCCCTCCGGGACCGCCGGGGCCATCAGGCAGGCCAGGCCGCTGCGGCGACAGGCCGCGGTGAATATTGAAACGTGCCTCTGATCTTCAGTGGTGACGGGCACTTCTCCAGCGGATACGGTCGATTAGATATGTCCGGTGCTGATCTCCGGGTCACGATGCGTGCGTCGGCGTCTTTGTGCGATCTTGCCGCGGAGGTGGCCGCGAAAATCGCCGAGTCTGCCGGTTCGAGTGCCGGCGCAGCCAAGAGCGTCGGCAAGGCCGTCGAGCGATTGGCCGCGCGCGTGACCAGCGGATCCGCGCAGGATGCGGACGTGGAGTTCGAGATGGAGCGCCGCGACAGCACGCTGATCGTCCGGGCGTCGAGCGGCAACCTTATCGAAGAGACGACATGTCCGCTGGCGGGATGAGACTGTTCAACACCCTGACAAGACGCGAAGAACCGTTTGCCCCTGCGGATGGCAAGACGGTACGGATGTACACCTGTGGCCTGACGGTGTACGCGCGGGGGCATATCGGCAACTTCCGTACGTTCGTCGCGCTCGACATCCTGCGCCGCGCGCTCGAGTTCGAAGGCCATGCGGTGCGGCAGGTGCGCAACTACACCGACGTCGACGACCGCACCATTGCGGAATCGATCAAGGCAGGGAAGCCGCTGCGCGAGCACACCCAGCAGTTCGTCGAGGCCTTCGAGCGCGACGCCGCGGCTCTCGGGCTCGAGCCCGTCGAGTACACGCCGCGCGCGACGGATCACATTCCGGCGATGGCGCGGATGATTCAGGCGCTCGAGCGCAACGGCCACACCTATACCACTGACGGATCCATCTATTACAAGATTGCGACGTTCCCCGACTACGGCAAGCTCGCGCGGCTGGACCATGCCGGGATCAAGAGCGGCGTGCGCGTCGACAGCGACAAGTACGACAAGGAGGACGCGCGCGACTTCGTGCTGTGGAAGGCGATCAAGCCAGGCGAGCCGTCGTGGGAGCCGGGGCTGCCGCAGGGGCGACCGGGCTGGCACATCGAGTGCTCGGCGATGGCCGAGGAGCTGCTCGGCGAGCTCCCCATCGACGTACACGGCGGCGGTGTGGATCTGATTTTCCCGCATCACGAGAACGAGATCGCACAGGCGGAAGGAGCGACCAATCGCCAGTTCTCCCGCTTCTGGGTGCACGTCGAGCACCTGATGATCGAAACCGAATCGGAGGAATTGCACGGAGCCGAGAAGATGTCGAAATCGCTCGGCAACGTCTACAACCTCGAGGATGTGACCGCGCACGGCTTCCGTCCATCCGCTCTGCGCTATCTCTATCTCCAGACGCACTACCGGAAGCAGTTGAAGTTTTCCTGGACGGTGATGGCGCAGGCGCAGGAAGCGGTGAAACGCCTGACGGATTTCCTGGCGCGCCTCGACACCCTGCCGGCCGGCGACGCCAACCCTGCCACCAGGGCTCGCCTCGACGAAGCAGCGGCCGCCTTTGCCGACCATATCCGCGCCGACCTCAATACCGCCGCCGGCCTTGGTGTGACCTTCGATCTGGTTCGGGCGCTCAACTCGGCGATCGACGCCGGGGAGCTTGGCGCCGGCGACGCACCCGCGGTGCGCGAGACATTCGAGCGCTTCGATCGCGTGCTCGGTGTGCTCTCTCTCCGCCGTGCGGAGGAGGCGCGTCCCCCGGTGCCGGTTGACGAGATCGAGCGACTGATTCACGACCGGCGTACGGCACGCGGCTCCCGCAACTTCGCCGAAGCAGATAGGATTCGTAGAGACCTCGAATCGCGAGGCATCCTCCTGGAAGATACCGCCGCAGGTACCCGCTGGAAGAGAAAGTAGACCCGACCTTCAGGTCCGGCATCACGCTATGAAAAACGCGCCAGAGATCAAGACCGCCCTTCCCGGCCCGAACGCCAAGGCCATCATCGACAAAGACTCGCGCTTCGTGTCGCCGTCGTACACGCGCGACTATCCGCTGGTCATCGCCCGGGGCGAAGGCGCGATGGTCGAAGACGTCGACGGCAACCTGTTCCTCGATTGCGCTGCCGGAATCGCGGTCAATTCGACCGGCGTTTCGCATCCGGACGTGGTCAAGGCCATTTCGGAGCAGGCTGCGAAGTTCATCCACATGTCAGGGACCGACTTCTATTACGAGCCGCAGGTGCGGCTCGCCGAGGAGCTCGCAAGTCTGGTCCCGATTGAGGGCGAGGTCCGGACGTTCTTTGGCAATTCCGGAACGGAAGCCACCGAGGCCGCGTTGAAGCTCTCGCGGTATCACACGAAGCGGTCAGGCATCATTGCGTTCCTGGGGTCGTTTCACGGCCGGTCGCTCGGTTCGCTGTCGCTGACCTCGAGCAAGGCGGTGCAGCGCCGCGGCTTCGGCCCATTCATGCCCGGCGTCTATCACGCCCCGTATCCCGATGTGTATCGGTTCAACGGCAGCCCCGACGCGTGCGCCGAAGCGTCGTTGACGGTCATCCGCGAGCAGATCCTCGTCCACCTCATTTCACCTGACGAGGTCGCGGCGATCGTGGTGGAACCCATCCAGGGCGAAGGAGGCTACGTCGTTCCGCCGCCATCGTTCCTGCATGGCCTCCGCGAGCTCGCCTCCGAGCATGGCATCATGCTCGTTGCCGACGAAGTGCAATCCGGTATGGGCCGCACCGGCAAGATGTTCGCGTCCGAGCACTTCGGTCTCAAGGCGGACATCGTCAATATTGCAAAGGGGATTGCCTCGGGGCTACCGCTCGGCGTCACCTGCGCGCGGTCCGCGGTGATGAACTGGCCGCCCGGGGCCCACGCGAGCACGTTCGGCGGCAATCCCGTCGCCTGCGCGGCGGCGCTCGCCACGATTCGGCTGCTCCGCGAGCAATACGTCAAGAACGCGGCGACTGTCGGCGAGCACCTGATGAACGGCTTGCGCGAGCTGCAGCAGAAACACCCGCTCGTCGGCGATGTGCGCGGCAAGGGGCTGATGATCGGCGTCGAGCTGGTGCGCGATCGCCAGACCAAGGCGCGCGCGATCGAGGAGCGCAACGCGGTGGTGCAGGCGATGTTCCGTCGGGGCGTGCTGATTCTCGGCGCCGGCAAGAATGCGATCCGGTTTGCACCGCCGCTCGTCCTCACCAAGGACCAGGCGGATGCGGTGCTTCGCGTGTTCGACGAATCGCTGGCCGAAGTGTCGCGCGAGCACGCCGTCGCCGCATCGTTCTCGAACGGCACAGCCTCCTGAGCCCACTTCCTCGCGTTGGTCAGGCGGGTCGTTAGGCCCGGCGTCCAGCCTCGCAGCGCCCTCGCCGCCTGGACCGCTCCGCTCGTCCCGAAGAACTCCCGTCACTTTTCAGCGTTACCGCGAAAGCGAGCGAGCGGCATCTCTCTTGCCGTCTGCGCGAACGCGATGACAATGAGCCGACAGGAACTGGGAATTCTCGGCGAAAACCTGGCCGTCGAAGAACTCACGCGCCAGGGTACGCAATCCTCGAACGCCGTTACCGAACTCGATATGGCGAAATCGATATCGTTGCGGAGCATGAAGGCACGATTGTGTTCGTCGAAGTCAAGGCACGAGAAGACGTGCAGTTCGGCACGGCTGTCGAGCAGGTGACGAAAAACAAGCAGCGTAAGGTTGGGTCCAGAGCGGTCGAGTACCTCGCACGGAAGCGTGTCACCGACCGTCCATGCCGGTTCGACGTCGTGGCAATCGATTTCGCGGGGACGCCGGCGCAGACAATCACCGTCTATGCCGATGCCTTCGAGGCCGGCGGCTGAGGCGCTCGGCTTTTTTTCCTTGCACTCCGGTGTCCCTCTTGTTACATCACGCCGGGAGGATTCGAAGGTGCGCGCTTCGACGTTTCGGTTCACCGCGGCGTTCGTCCTTTGCGCGGTGGGGTTCGCGCGCGCGGCCGCCGACGCCAAGTGGGCGCGGATCGATACCGCCAATTTCATCGTGATTGGCGCAATCGGTGAACCGCGCCTGCGCGCGATTGGCGGGAAGTTCGAAGGCTTTCGCGAGGCGTTGACCCGTCTGATGTCCAGCAACGTGACCAGGACCGCGGTTCCAAGCGTGGTGATCGCCTTTCCGGATCAGAAGGCGTTTCAGCCCTTCAAGCCCATTTACCAAGGCAAATCGGTCGACGTCGGCGGGCTGTTCATGCCGCGGCGCGACGTCAACTACATCCTGGTCGGACCCGAAACCTCGTCGGACGCACTGCGACCGGTGTTTCACGAGTACGCGCATGTCGTCGTGAACACGGTTGCGCCCGAGCTCCCGGTCTGGTTGAACGAGGGGATGGCCGAGTACTACAGCACCTTCGAACTGTCCGGCGACGGGCGGACCTTCACGTTCGGACGTGCGATCGCGACTCACGTGGCGGCGCTGTCGGGGCAGACGTGGATGCCGCTGAAGGACGTGCTCGCCACGACGCGCGATTCCCCCCATTACAGCGAAGGCTCGCGCCGCGGCATGTTCTACGCGGAGTCGTGGCTGCTCGTGCACATGCTGCAACTGGGGCAGCCGAACCGGGTGCCGGCGTTCGCGGCCTACCTTCGTGAACTGACGAATGGGACGCCGCCGGAGACGGCATGGGCCCATCAGTTCGACACCGAGGCGATCGACAAGGCACTCCATGCCTACGCGCACCATCCATCGACGGCCCTGCGGACGTATGCCGTCACGGACGACATCGCCCGCGCTCCTGCGGTTGTCGTTCCGCTTCTGCCGCAGGACCTCGAGTCGACGCTCGGTGAAGTGCTCACCGCACAGGGAAAGAAGGATCTTGCAGGGGCGCATTTCGCGAGCGCGCTCGCGCTGCAGCCCGACGCCGCGCGCGCCATGGTGGGGAAGGCGCACGCGAGCGACCAGACGCTGCGGCTGGCCTCGTCGACCGGAGCGCCGGGCGATTGGTTCGGCGACTACATGATTGGTGCGACGCTGCTGGAGCACTCGGAGACGCTCGATCGCCCATCACTCGACGTTGCCCGCGCTGCGCTCGGCCGCGTCGTTGTCGCGCGGCCGGAGCTTCCGAACGCGTACGTGCTCTTCGCGATGGCCAGCGACAAGGTGGATGCAGATCCCAAGACGGCTGTCGATGCGTTGACGAAGGCGCACGTGGCGGTCCCTGCTCGCGACGATTACACGATCACGCTCGCCCATGCGCTGATCCGCACGGGTGCCTTTGCCCAGGCGCGATCGGTTTTGGGGAGCGTCATCGCCCATCCTCACCTTCCCGGCGCGCGCGATCTCGCACTGAAAGCCATGGAGGAGGTGGCCGCGGCCGAACAGGATGCCTCGACCCGAGCGGCGGCTGAACCGGCGCCGGCGCAGGAGGCGCCGTCATCGGCGCCGCCGGAACAGGCCGTATTTCGCTCGGTTGGCGCCGGCGAGCGGCGGGTCAAGGGGACGCTTCAGCGGATCGACTGTTCCCGAAAGCGGGTCGAGTTCGTCGTTGACATCGGAGACCGCGTGGCCCATTTCCTGGCGGCGAAGATGGACCAGGTCGAGTTCATCTCGTACCGGACGGACCTTCAGGGAAGCGTCGCGTGTGGCGCTCGGACCTCACCCGATCCCGTGTACGTCACATGGCGCGCCGGAGAGCTCGACGGAACCGTCGTGGCGATCGAGTTCCTGCCGGTTCGTTGATTGACGCGGCGGCCAAATGGTAAGATTGAGGTTCACGCGAGCGGGAATAACTCAGTGGTAGAGTGCGACCTTGCCAAGGTCGAAGTCGCGGGTTCGAATCCCGTTTCCCGCTCCATTCCTAACTTCGCTCGCGTGGGGCCCCTTTAGTTTCCCCACGCTCGCTGCGCGCTCGGCCCGCCGCGGCGCGGCGGTGCCCTCCGGTCCTCGCTTGCAGCCGCAGGCGCTTCCTAACTTCGCTCGCGTGGGGCCCCTTGAGTTTCCCCACGCTCGCTGCGCGCTCGGCCCGCCGCGGCGCGGCGGTGCCCTCCGGTCCTCGCTTGCAGCCGCAGGCGCTTCCTAACTTCGCTCGCGTGGGGCCCCTTGAGTTTCCCCACGCTCGCTGCGCGCTCGGCCCGCCGCGGCGCGGCGGTGCCCTCCGGTCCTCGCTTGCAGCCGCAGGCATTTTGGGGTTCGCACCCGCCCGGAGTCACTCTAATTGCCCGTGCACCGACAGTGCTCACGCGCTAGACACGACCGAGATTCCCTGCCAAGATGAGGGGTGGTCCAGAGTCGCAGGGCGGCTCTTGAGAGCCACCGCTCTTCGAACGGCGCCGTCGCCAAGTGGTAAGGCAGAGGTCTGCAAAACCTCCATCCCCGGTTCAAATCCGGGCGGCGCCTCCAAATTTCTCTAGGAAATTTAGAGACTCACCCTGCGGCGGGAACCGCGATCGGGGCTCACTGTGCCCGAAATGTGCCCGTCACGGTCTGACGAGTGACTTCCGCCTTCAGGCGGAAGAGCGGTAGGTTGCAACGCGTTGAGCTTCTTCGCGGCCTCGACCAGATCGCACTCGCTCACGATGTTGTAGCGCTCGAACACCGAGCGCGTCTTGTGTCCGGTCATCTGCATGGCGACGCGCTCGGGACGCCGGCGCGCACCAGGTTGCGTGTCGCGGTCCGCCGCAGGTCGTGCGGAATCCGACCCGGATACCCCGCCTTCGTACATGCCGCCCTGAACGCCTTCAAGAACGTCGTGATCCGCTTGCCCTTCACCTTGCGGTTCGAGCGGTTGAACACCCACGGGCAGATCACGTCTTCCTCCTTCAGGCGGTCGTGTTCGGCTTTCTGCGCCTTCAGGAGCCGCTCCAAGGCGTCGGTGAAGGGGAAGGTCCGGCCCTCGTCGTTCTTCGTCGTATGCGGGCCCAGACGGACGACGCGAGCCTCGAAGTCGACGTGGCGGCACTGGAGCCGCAGCACCTCGCTCGGGATTCGCCAGCCTGTGATGTACCCGAACTGCACCGCCGGCCGGATCGCGGCCGGCAGGTGAGCGAGGATACGGCCGAACTGCTCCCGCTCGAAGAAGCCCGTTCGCACGTTCCGCTCCTTCAGCATCGGCACGTACGGCACGTGCGCCAGCTTGCCGTTCTGCCGCGCCAGATTCAGGATCCGCTTCAGCGTCGTCAACTCGCGGTTGATCTCGCCGTTCGAGTATTTGCGCTCCCGGCGGTCGTCAGGGTCGCCGACTACGATGACGTCCTGCTGACGTTGCAGGATGAACGCATTCACGTCGGCCGTGGAGATCGAAGCGAGCCGCCGACCGCCGAAGTACGGCAGCAGGTGTAGACGAATCCGCCTCTCGAGTTCGTCGGCCGAGCGCCGTCCATTGACCGCGTACTCGGTCTTCAGATCCTCGGCCGCCTCGTCGAAGCGAATCCGATTCAGTTTCGGGTTCACTGGCAGCCCGTGCGCGATGTCGCCCTCACGTATCTCAGTAGGCTGATAGCGTCGGACTCCTTCGAGCTCCCGCTCGATTCCCGGATCGGACGTCCGTTCCGGTAGTACTTGACCCACCAGATGGCGCTGCGTTGGTACGTCATGCCCATTCGTGGTTTCCTCCCTTCGTGGTAACGGATGCAGTTGAGATCTGTGATTCGGTGTCGAGTCGTCAACCTCCTTCCAGCGCTCGATGAGCCGTTCCAGGTCGCGGGAGTCGATCAGAATCCGCCGCATCGCGCGGCCGTCTTTTGCACGCGGGCTTGGAATGCGCACCGCCGGGATGTGGCCGCTGAGCACGAGATCGCGCAACGTCCAGTAGCTGCAGCCAAGATACGCCGCGGCCGTTCGCAGATCCATGAGGCGGCCACCCGATGACGTCGTTCGCTTGGGCATGGCGATCTCCGCTGCTGCACCGTCGTTTAGGCCGGGCATCACGCAAGTGCGATGCGCGCGCTCGATCGAGCGAATCGTCAAGGCCGGAGCCTGCGGATGCGGGTCGAGCGAAGCGAGAGCCTTGACGAGCGCGAGGCGGCGCCAGAATCAGGGCGTGATGGCCGGTCATTCTCTGCGAACGAAGGTCGACGAGTCGGCGATTCGTCGCAGTGATGAAAGGTGTCGTTCTCGGCAGCTGTCGCCGGAGATGTTCTCGCGGGCGTGTTCCGACAGATTGCAGTGAGCTCGTCGTCTGTCGGCATAATCACGAACAGACGACCAGCCCCCGTGACATGGCCCGAACGAATGGTTGCGGGAGCTTTTGTCGCATGCCCTGGGAGCAATGTGGCGGAAACATCCGCGTGCCGTGCCGGCGCCGCGGAGAGGGTGGCGCTGACCGCCACCGGAGATGTATTCAAGCTACGCTGACGAACTCGCGTGTCAACAGGTGCGGAAGTCACACGATGTCCAGTCGAGCGTCGCTCCGCTAGTTGCGTACAGACACGGGCCCGCGGCTGACGCGTCAACACCACGCCAGCGGCGAGCGACGCGGGAGAAGTGTAGACGTGCCCAAGCACGCCCGTATGCTCTCGGTCCCGGAACGATCTCGACGCGCAAACCCGTCGCGAATGGTGCATGAGCGACCGTGGCGTGAGCGACCACCGTGGCCGCCGACGTGACGGCACCCCCGTCAGATCTGATGGTCGCTCACGCCACGGCTGTCCTCAGAGTCGCTGCGACGGTTAGCGTGGCGCCGATCGGGCGGCAGAAACCCCCGCCCGGCCTCGCGGCTGTGAAGCCACTGACAAGGCGGGCCTTACTGCGCCTGACGATGTGAATGTGGCCTTCCGGGATCGCCGGTTCGGATTGGGAGGTGAGACCCAGGAGGGGGAACACCTCGCGCAGGGCCCTGTTCACCCCACTGTTCCCCTAGCTGGTTAGGAGACGGTGACTAGAGTCGACTCAGTTTCTGGCTGTCAACACCGTGACCAGAGCGGTCGACGTTCACGTCCATACGTGCCCCTTGCACTGCGGCGTATCATAAGGAGGGGAGTGCCACAAATGACCCTCGAGTTCACGGCCGTTTTTCGAAAAGTCCCCGAAGGGTACATCGGATTTGTCGAGGAACTTCCTGGCGCCAATACGCAGGGAGCCACGCTGGAGGAGGCGCGCTCCAACCTGAGAGAGGCCGTTACCCTCGTCCTCGAAGCCAACCGGACGCTTGCCCAGGAACAGGGCGGGCCGGATGTGATTCGCGAGCCGCTGCAAGTCACGGCGTGAAGCGCCGCGATCTCATTCGACACCTCGAACACCACGGCTGCGAGCTGCTGCGCGAAGGCGGCAATCACTCCATTTACGTCAATCGCAAAGCCGGCAGAACGTCCAGCGTGCCCCGTCACAGCGAGATCAACAACGACCTCGCGAGGAAGATCTGCAAAGATCTCGAGGTGCCGCCGCCGGGCTGACGGATAGTGCTTGGCCCGTGCGACCTCCATATTGAGCTCGAACGCGAGATCCCTCTCCGGATTTGTTGTAACTCGCTAGTGTCCTGTAACTGTAGAAACTGAAACAAATGGCGCGGCCCGCTCGTACTGCTCTACAAGGAGGCGAGCATGCGAACGGGACGCCCCAAGGTTGCGTTGATCTTGACCGACGACGAACGGCGACGATTGGATTCGCTGGCGCATCGATCGCGATCGGCGCCCGCACGTGGCGCGGCGCGCGCGCATCATCCTGGCGTGTGCCGAGGGCACCGACAGCAAGGTGGTCGCGCGACGACTGCACGTCACGCCCGGCGACGGTCTGCAAGTGGCGCGGGCGGTTTATCGCGGCAGCGCCTGGACGGGCTGTACGACGAGCCGCGGCCGGGCGCCAAGCGCACGATCACCGACGAGCAGGTGGAGCAGGTGATCGTTCGCACGCTGGAAACGACGCCGCGCGGCGCGACGCACTGGAGTACGCGCGAGATGGCGAAAGCGGTCGGCCTGAGTCACATGGCGATCAGCCGCATCTGGCACACGTTCGGGTTGCAGCCGCATCGGAGCGAGACGTTCAAGCTGTCGAACGATCCGCTGCTCGTCGAAAAGGTCCGCGACATCGTCGGGCTCTATCTGGATCCGCCGGCGCATGCGGCGGTGTTCTGCGTCGATGAGAAGCCGCAGATTCAGGCGCTCGATCGCACGCAGCCGCTGCTGCCGATGCAGCCGGGGCAGGTCGAGCGCCGGACGCACGACTACAAGCGGCACGGCACGACGACCTTGTTTGCCGCGCTCAATGCGAAGACCAGCGAGGTGATCACGCAGTTTCATCAACGCCACCGCTCGGCGCAGTTCCGCGAATTCCTCGACCTGATCGAGGCGCACGTGCCGCGCCGACTCGACGTGCACATCATCATGGATAACTACAGCACCCACAAAACGGCGCTGATCCGGAACTGGTTCGCCAAACGGCCGCGCTTCCACGTCCACTTCACCCCGACGTACGGCTCGTGGCTGAGCCTCGTCGAACGCTGGTTCGCCGAGCTGACGATGAAACAGATCCGTCGCGGCGCGTATCGCAGCGTCGCGCAGCTCAAAGCCGGCATCCAGGAGTTCATCGAGGCCCATCAAGCCAATCCGAAGCCGTTCGTCTGGACCAAGATCGCCGACGAGATCCTGGCGAGCATCGCCCGATTCGCCCAGCGGACCGTCGACGCGCGGGCCGCGCAACAATTTCACGAACCACGGTTACAGGACACTAGATCGTCCCACCATCGTCGTTAAAAGAGGCGGCTACTACGGATGACCTCCGCGAGTTGCATGAAGGATAAGACCGAACGAGAGGACGCCGGTCACGCCATAGCAAGCAGGGCCAATCGTCTGAGGCGTTCACTGAATCGCGGATCTCTCCGTAGGCTGTCCCACTGCGGTGCGACGGCGAGATGGACGACCGCGGGATCACGCGACGCGATCGCCTGATCGAGGCAGGCGCAGATGGAAATAGTGGGGATGGTGGCTGACAGCGTCTACTTCAGTGTTCGCGAGGAGAATCGTCCAGCGGTCTATATCCCTTTCGAGGCGCGAACGGGCGGCACGCTGCTCGTCCGCACAGAGGGCGCCTGGTTGGATTTACAACGAGTGATCCGCCGCGAGATTCCACGCCTGGTTCCGGGCATGCAGGTCCAGGCCCTCGCACCGTTTGACGCGATCGTGATGCAGCAGATGGTTCGCGAGCGGCTGCTGGCGGTGCTTTCCGCATTCTTTGCCACGCTGGCACTCGTGCTCGCAATCATTGGTACATACAGCGTGCTGAACTATGCCGTAACGCGCGAGCGGCGTGAGACGATCAGGACACGTTGTCACCGCGCTCATCACCCGGCTCGCGGCCATGGTCGCCTTGGGAATCGCGGCGCTTCTGGCCATTCTGCCGCCGGCGATGCGAGCGGTCCACACCGATCCGGCGCAGACGCTGAAGAGCGAGACCTAACCCGCCTCCGCCAGGCATCCGCGCCCGGTCGACCGACTGTGACGCGAGTGCCTGTCGAATGGATTGGCCAACGCGATGACGTTCACCTCCGGCCGGAGCGTCTCGAGGTCCGAAATTTCGTCGCCGGATCTTGGCCGGCAAGAGGGCCGATAGCAGGCACTCGTCGCGGCGGCGCGCGATGCGACGCCCGCAGACCGAGTGCCATCGCCGACGACGGCAGCGCTGAGTTCGTTGGGGGCCGAGCTCGATCGCCGGGTTTGACCGTTGAGCTGTGAACTAACGCGGTGAAAATCGACACGATCGACCCGTGTCCATGATCGTCGATGCTGATCAATCAGCAGATCATCTCGCCTTTGATGACATGCGAGTCATCGTCAAGGGTTGCTGTTATCCAGGGTTGTAGGTTCGAGTCCTACCTGAGGAGCCATTCTCCACTTTTGCCCCCATTCGCGCCCTCGTCGAACGGCTTAATCGAGGTCGGAGAAAGGCTTTCACGACCGAACGTGGAGTTCGATACGACTGTTTTCATGGGGCGCTTGTTCGTGCGGGTCTTTCCGAATGTCCGACGTATAAGCGCTTCGCGCGAGTTCTAGCGTCTGAAGTCCCGCCGTCTCGTACGCCTGGCTGGCTCCATCATGACGCTCCATCTCAGCTCGCACTCGCCTCGTTGCTCCTGCAGCTCGGCTGATTTCTCAGTCCAGAGTTCATCCGAGATGGCATCGCTCAGTCGATCGTCGTACACGCGATCGACTTTGAGCGCAGCCAACTGCAGGCGCAGCATCCTCTCCCGAAGCACCATCGACAGGTTGCCGGCGAGTTCGTGCGGAATGCGGATTTGCTATCGCTACGTCCAAGGACTGACTCGCGAGCTATTGATCCTGCCTCGCGCCTCACGAGCTGCCTTTTGCTAATGCAGACCCTACTACGAGACGATCGGGTCGCTAGAGGCCGGTGGCGCCCCGGGCGCGCATCGTGGCCTTGCGTCCCAGCCAGGGCAGGGCCCCGAGCGCGAGCAAGACCGCCGGGACCAGGCACCAGGCGATCATGTACACGATGTAGGCGGTCAGCTTGATGCTCAGCGAGAAGTGGCGTTCGATGACCATCGACAGCGGAACCCCCAGCGTCAGGATGCCTCCGATCAACCAGGCTGAGCCCAGCGCGGTCAGCAGGCGGTCGCGGGTATTCCCGCCCGCGCGCAGGGAGAGCGAGGCTCCCAGGGCGCCGATGAACGGCAGCGCCAGCATCCACAGCGGCGCCAGCACGACCGATACGCCATTCCGCGTGAAAAATACCCAGGGTGGCAACTGCGGCACGCGCAGCGCTACGAACTGCACCGAAACCGAGACGAGGAAGGTAGACAGGACCGGAGCCCACAATTGCCGGACACGCATGTTCATGGCGTCCTCTTTTTCGCGTGAGGCGGTGCATCTGAGAGACGTCCGCTTTCGCAGCCCAGAGATGTACGGCTCGACGACCTCTATGATCCGTTCGCGCATGAGGGCCCTCGTCATGCAATCACTTCGATGCGCGCCCGGTGACCGGGCGCCTTGGCGAGCGGCGCATCGCATGTGACGATCGGCGCCTCGAGCGCCTCCCCCAGAGCAACATACACAGCGTCGTACGCTGTAATGTTTTCCCGCAGTTTCCACGCGCGAGTCAGGAGATCGACGTGGGAATGACGGTGGAGATCGAAATCGGCCAGATCCGCAATCGCCTCGGCCGCCCGGTCAGGCGACACCTCGCCTGTCCGTACGAGTCGACGGAGGCCCTGCGTCACTTCAACGTCTGCCAGGTGAGGTGAATGGAACTCGTCGTGGTTCCTGAAAAGACGCGCCTCCACTCTGGTCCCAAGCGGCGTTTGCAGCAGAAATTCGAGCAGGGCGGAGGCGTCGACGACGATCACGCGGACTCGCGCTCCTCTCGGACGACCACCGCGGCCGGCGTTTTCAACGTGACCCGCTTTCGACCGTGAAGTCGAGTCAGCATCTCGTCGCGCGTAGGCCGCGCCGCCAGACGTTCGAGTTCAGCCAAGAGGTAGTCGGAGAGCGTCTGTCCTGCGTCTGCCGCTCGGACCTTCAGCTTGCGGTGCAGCGCCTCTGGCACATTCCTGATTTGAACCATCTTTGACATGTGATCAGCATGCGTGCATGTTAGTCGCATGTCAACCGTCAAGCGGCTTGGTGGATGAGCCAGTTGCGGAAATCGTCCAGTGCAAGGAGCCAGACTGGATAGCCGATTCCCGTGAACCCGAACGGCAGGTCAGCAGAGAGGCCGCAGAACCCAGCGACGGCACTGCGAGGCCTACCAAGAACTTCAGTCCAAGTTCAGTCCACGAACGCCCAAACACCATCGAAAAGCGAGGAGTATCAGAGACCAGAGAGCAAGACGATTCAACAACTTGCAGTACCTAACGAAATCTGCAAAACCTCCATCCCCGGTTCAAATCCGAGCGGCGCCTCCAATCCTAAATTCAGTTGACACTGTCACTTACAGGTACCGCTTCCGCGAGCTGATCCGCCGATTTGGGAACACTTGGGAACAACTTGCGTTCCACCGCTTCGATCGCCGTGCGATGTGAGGCATCGACGACGTGGGTAAAGATGTTCAGCGTCGTCTGAATGCTCGCATGGCCCCGGGGTGAGGGCAATTTGCTATAAAGAGCCGGTCGTTCACGGACGAAAAAGTCGAGAGAGGCCGCATTGTTCGGCCTCGGAGGCTGCACATCGTTTGACTTCACCGGTCGATGCCCGTCGGGCGCGTCGAACCGGGACGGGTCCGCGACAAACGGATGAGGTCCATGGCATCGACCAGACACCCACGCTGGTGTGGGTTCGTCGCTGTTCTCGTCCTCCTCGGCGACGCTCACGACGCGCTCGCACGGCGTCGGCCGACGTGCGTCACCATCCGCACCGACGAGACGGTGCCCTCCGCGGCGCGGCGCCTCACCGGCAATCCCCGGAACACGCAGGCGTCGTGGTTTCAGAATCCTGAACCCAACGACCGCCCGACGCGTCCCGAAGGACCGCTACCATCTCCGATTCGCCGGCTGGCGCGCCTGCATCGTCGACGGGCGTCAGCCGCGCGCCGCGTTCGCGCCGACAGGGGTGGCCGAGCCGGAACCTCTGCCGCCGGTCGAAGCCGCACGCAGCCAGCCTGTCGCGCGCGGCGACACCAGGCTGCCCGCGCCGCCGCAATCGACTGCATGGGAACCGGTCGCGGTCATATGGTGCGCGCTGGTGCTGTTCATCGCCGGCGTCTTTTGGATGGTCGACGAGCAGTTCACACGGCGCAAGCAGGTACGCCGCGTGATGCAGTGCTTCGCCGACCGGTTCGTCCGGGAGTTCGAGCGACCGCTGATTCAGGAGCACCTCGCGAACCCTCCCATCCAGTCGCGCGTCCGCTTCAAGCCGGGTCGCTCGAGGCTGGACGTCCTTCTCGCGCCGACCGCCGGCCGGCGGTATCCGAACCTGACGGATCACCGGCACAACGTGTTGTACGACGTCGTGCGGGTGCAGGAGGCACTTCAGGATCGATCGTTCGTCAGCCGCGCACCGTATGCACGCGGGCGCTGGGTCGTCGTCCCGTTCCAGCACACAGTCGGCATGTGATCGGAGCGGACGGGTGAGAGAGGTTGGTGGCAGGTGAAGCTCCTTCTCCTGAGCACGGGCGGCGGTGGCGGGAACATCCTCCGGTCCGTCAGGGCGTTGTTCGATCGCGATCTCGCGGTGACCGAGAAGGCCGACAGCCGGTACGCGACCCGCTTGCGAGAGGCCGTGACGACGCGGTTTCTCGACACCAACGAGTTCTCGCTGGCCGACGTGCCGCGCGAGGAGCGGCTGCTCATCGGCCCGCGCACGACGGGTCGTCTCGGCGCCCGACACAACCCGGAGGTGGCGAAGCAGGCGCTCGAAGAATCGCGGGACGAGGTCGAGTCCCTGCTAAAGCAGCACGCGATCGTGATCCTGATCGGCACGGGCGGGAAGGGCACCGGCGCCGGCACGATGTTCCCGATCGCGCAGCTCGCGCGGCAGCACCGCAAGCTGCTGCTACCGATCTTCGTGCGGCCGTCGTTCGAGCGCCATGAAGTCGACAAGCGACGCTACGACCACGCGCTGGCCGTGATCGAGCGGTTCGATGCCGCCGGGATCAGGCTGGTGGAGATTCAGAACGATCGCGGCTATTCCGACTCGAGTCCGCAGCCCCAGTCCGTCGTCTGGGAACAGATGAACCTGCCGATCGCGCGCGGCCTGCGCGGGTTGCTCTACGTTCTGTGGGAGCTCTCGCAGGTCGATCCGTCGGACCTGTCGATCATGCTCGCCGGCAACGGCCGACTGCGCATCGGATTTGCGGACATCGAGGCCCCGGCGGGCCAGGAGCCGGCCGACGTGGAGATCGATCAGGCAGCGCGACGCTGCTGGGACAACCCGTACTACACGTTCAGCAGGCCCGCCGGTACGTCGCTCGTCTGCATCCAGGGTGACTGGTCGAACGTCGTCGACGCGCGCATCAAGGGTCAGCTCGCCACGCTGGCCATGAGCGGAGGGACGGACACGCCCTACACGCCACTGTACGCGCGGGCTGTGTATTCACCGCGGCCGTGGGGCGTGACCATGCTGCTGTCCGAATACACCGGCAACCACGCGCCGCTCGACATCGATTGGTCGTTCGCGAGCGCGCGCGTCTCCACGCACCTCGCACATCTGGGTCGGCCTGAGAGCATGGCCGATCGTCTCGTGGCGAAGAACCCGGCCGCGCTGCCCGCGCCCGCCGCGTCCATGGGACCGGCTGCTCGCCGAGCGGCGTCGTCGCGTGAAAGGGCGAACGCGGACAGGCCGTTTGCCAACCTCCTGGACTTCGCGGCAGCGGTGAACCGTTCGAATCCCATCGCGCTTGCCATGGTCGAAGCGGACCAGTGCGACTTCCCGATCGATGGTGCGGATGTCAGAAAGCTGCTCGGAAATCTGTGGTTCCGGACCGTCGTCGCGAGCCTGCCGCATGCGTGGCGGATGCGCCTTCTCGATGCGCTTCGTTCCAGCCTCGAGCTTCCGAACCACACCGTCAGGTTGGGTCGGCAGTCCGCGCACCTCAGCGAGCTTGCGTATGCACAGCTCTGCGAGGCGGCGACGAACCCCTCACTTTCAGACGCAATTCGCTCGGACCTCGAGTTCATGGTGACGGTTGGCCGCGTGTGGGGCGACGATGCCCCGCGTCAGTTCCGGTACCGCGACGTAGCCGTTCCCGCCACGGCATCGCGTTTCGCGAGCCTCATGCAGGGCTTTCGGCCGAAGCTCTGAGCGCCGTCTGGGCGACAGGCGCAGTCCGGCGTACTGACGCTGTGGCGCTCCGATGGCGAAAGGCGAGATGCGGGTGAAACCTAACCTTCGGCGTTGGAACCAGATTGTGCTGTGGCTGCGCACGGTCGACACCTTCCGTCCAAACGCTTGACGGTCGCCAAATCAATCACAAAAAGCGAAGCACCATGAGATAGCGCTCAGGTGGATTGAGGCGCTTCGACTAGACCGTAAATTCTCACCTGATCGTTCCGGTCTTCATCACCCATCACCAGGGGCTGAGGAAGGACGGCGCAAACCCGGCCATGCTGTACGGGTTTGGCGGGTTCGGTCTCTCTGAAGCCCCGCAGTTCCGCCCCGAGGTGATTGCCTTTCTGGAGCGCGGCGGCGTCTACGCGACGGCAAACATCCGCGGCGGCGGCGAATACGGTCACACATGGCGCGAGGCGGGCATGCTCGAGAAGAAGTTAGCGAGCCAAAATTTCGCGAGTTGGAACCAGATCCGCGAATGGCTCAGGCGAGTCGAGACTCAGAACGGATACTGCCTTACATTTGACTTATCGACCGAGATCCAGCTGGAGCCGGCAAGGCCGTGCGGAGTTCCGGGAATCGCTTTCAAGTTCCGGTAACCTGGCAGACCAAGATCGAGACCGGGGGCAATCCGCTGCCCCTTGATGAGCATCAGCGCCAGCGTGTTTTGCGCCTGCCCTGCGACCAGCGGGTCCCACAGAAAAATCTTGTCAACCGCGCCGTCGTCCAGGAATGCGCCCGCAACCGATGGCAGGCTCGTTCCCATGACGCAGGTCGTGTCCTGGACTCCGGCCTCCCGGACGGCTCTTCCAATTCCCGCTACATCCACAACCGAGCTGCCTTCGAACCCCTTGAGGTCAGGATGTTTTGCCAGGAGCTCCTTCGCTTTCTGATAAGCGGTTTCGAGGCGCTCGTCGGTTTCAACCGGCGCAGAAATGCGCACGATCTTCGGATACCTTTGCTTCGCGCGTTCGTGAGCCGCCGTCGCCCATCGCACATGACTGCGCGCGGTGGTGTGGCCGACGAACGCGACATACTTGCCGCTACTTCCCATGCACGACGACAGTTCATCCATCAAGTGCGAGCCATAGGCCAAGTTATCGAACGCCTCGATGTCCACGTCGGTGTTCACCTGGTTGCTCGCCTCGTGTGTCACCACTTTTATTCCCGCCGCCCGAGCCTGCTTCAAAACCTCCTCGAGCGCCTCCGGCGAATTCGGAACAACCGTGATCGCGTCGGGCTTCTCCGCAATCAGCTTCTGAATAATGTCGACCTGCTTCTGCGGATCCGCATCGTCCGCGCCGGTCATGGTGGCGTCAACTCCATGCTGCGCGGCAAACTGTTTGATCCCCTCCTCCATGCGCTCAAACCAGACGATCCCAGTTCGCTTGACGACCGTGACGATCCTGATTTTCTTGGACTGCGCATCGTTGCGGACGCTTTGGCCGTGTGAGGCTCTTACCGCAAACAACGCCACCATAAGAATAAATGTCAGGCCGGCAACGAGGACACGCTTCGGATTCTGCATGACGTCCTCAATATTCATGAAGTAGAACAAAGACGCGCCCACCTCTACAGATCGAGAGATCCGACTCCTGATTCCAAGCAGCCCGTGAAAGGCCCAACGAGCCCCGCCCTGCGAATGAACCGCGCGCCCGCACGCTGGTCGGCGCACCGTCGGCCGGTCGTCCAACGCTGGTTGGCGATGGGCTCGGACAGGATCAGAACCGTTCCGTTGCACTACGCTCGTGCGACAGCATCGAGGCTCTCAGGAAGAGTCTGGCCTCCATCAACCACGATCGTTTGCCCGGTTATGTAAGCTGCCTCCGTCGATGCCAGAAACAGTGCGGCGTAGCCGATGTCTTCAACTGTCCCCAGCTTTTTGAGCGGGATGGAAGCCGCCATCGAACGCTCGTACTCTGGTCCGAGCGCCATCAAGCTCTCAGTCCGAATGTTACCAGGGAGTATTGCGTTAATGGTGATGCCGTAGTTGGCCAGTTCGATGCAGGCCGTCCGCATGAATCCAAGCTGACCAGCCTTTGTCGCGCCGTAGTGACTCCAGCCTGGAAACTCTGTAATCGGTCCGGTGATCGAGGATGTAAGCACGACCCGACCCTGATCTGACTTCTTGAGGTGGGGCAAGCAGGCCTTGATCACGAGGAACGTGCCCTTGAGATTTGTTGCCACCACGTGATCCCAGTCTTCCGGTGAGAGGTCCTCGATCGTGGCTTGCGGAAAGATCCCCGCATTGGCGCATAGAATATCGATCCCGCCGTCAGCGGCTACCGCGGCATCCGCCAGCATTTGCATGTCACCAATTCTGGTGACATCGGCCGCATAGCCTCTTGCGGTGCCCCCCATTGCAACGCAACTCCTCGGCGCAGGCGTCAGCTTCCTCGAGGTTACGCGAGACAACGAGCACCTTGCCGCCATTTCGACAGAATACGTTGGCGATTCCCTTGCCGATGCCTTTGCTCGCTCCGGTGACGATGACGGACCGGCCTGCGATCGAAGTCAACATGGATCCTCCCACGTAAATGAGACGCCTCGCACGCACGTCCGCTGGTCCCGGCGCCATCGTTCAGTTTGGCCGTTTCTGGCGTGACATGCACTTCATGCGGTTACTGTCGGCTTCAGCCACGACCAGCTAAGGCTCGTTCGGATAGTTGAAGAAAAGCTGGTTGCCGTCGAGATCCTCGGCCACGAGCAGCCCGTAGCCCCAGTGGCCGTCCTTGACCGGAAGGCGGCGGGCTCGTGCTCGCGACAGGTTCCGCCGGCTGGTTGTTGCTGAACCGCGGAACCAGCGGTGAACCAATCGCCACCGAGGTCCGTACGCAGTTGGATCTCCGGCCGTACACTCTCGTGCGCGGAGAAACCCCGCAAGCAATCGACCTCCTCTCGTTCTGCCGCGGGCTCGCGTGCTGCTGACGCAAGTACAGTGCTCAGCGCGCGTCGGTCCGCAAGTGCCTTCGATGCCAAACGCCTCGTGAAGCTGCGTGGCTTGGATCGCATGTGGAGGAGCAATTGGTTCATTCCCTAGTCGGTGCGCTTTTCTCCATACGCGCGAACTATCCGGACGGATTGAAGAATTAGAACGACGCCAACCACTTCGAAGCGCAGGCCTCACGAGCGATTCATGAAGCCGTGCCTAACCATCCGGAGATGGTCGCCGACCCTGATTTCTGGATCTGCCTTGCCGTGTTGCACTTTCCTGAAACCGTCGAGTGGTGCTATGGAAAGCCAGCGGGAAATCGCGACGCATGGCGGCGACGCTTGTCGCAGTGTTGGAGGGCCCGCCAGCCTGCGACCGGTTCAAGACGCCAGTCCTGAGCGACTATTCCACTAAACCCCTCAATCAGTTCTGGCCACGACCAGAGAAACTGTCCGGTCCCACCAGATTTCCGCATCGTACACCTAACACTAACGCGCTCCGTGGAACACCGTGGAACACCGAGAAGCGGTTCCTTCGCAACACATTGGCCTGCCTCGCCCGTCAACCTCTGCGCTATGGCGATCGCATTGCACTCCTGCGCTGACGCCAGACGTCGTCTGGTCGGTGGTCAATGTTCAAGGAACAATCACATGCGCAAGAGTAGGTACGCGGCGGCAGTCTCTGTGTGCGCGGCGGCAGTCGCGTTTTTGGGATATGCGGTGCAGGCCGATGTCCCGCAGGTGCCGACCGGAACGTGGATGGCGGGCGGCCCGTTCGGAGAGATTCCGAAAGACGTCGCGTCGGCGGTGCTCGGCGACGGACGTCTTGTCGTCACGGGGGGATCGGCCGGCGATGGGCAGCCGATGACCCAAATCGCGGTCTACGATCCTGCATCCGGCATGTGGACGAAGGCCGGAGCGATGAGTGAGGCGCGTGCCGGCCATACGGCAACCGCTCTCGCCGATGGAAGGGTGCTCATCGCGGGCGGACGGACATCCGCCGGCGTGACCTCCTCCATCGAGCTCTACGATCCAGCTTCGGGCGTCTCCACGGTGGCCGGCGCCCTCTCGCTGCCGCGCGTACATCACGCGGCCGCTCTTCTCATCGACAAGCGCGTGCTGATCGTCGGCGGGTCGGACGGCAACATGGCGCTCGCGACCGCCGAGATGATCGACCTCGAGACCGGCTCGGTCGCGCCCCTGTCCGCCTCCCTTTCGACACCCCGCCTGAAGCTCTCGGCGACGACGCTCCTCGACGGGCACGTGCTGATCGCCGGCGGCAACGACGGCACGAACGATCTGTCGTCGGCCGAGATTTACGATTCTGTCAATGGATTTTTCTTCATGACCGGCGCGATGCAGACGGCGCGCAGCGGCCACGTAGCCGTGCTGCTGCCGAACAACAATCAGGTTCTCATTGCCGGTGGCGTCTCGGCGGGGGCGGCCGTCGCGTCGGCGGAGCTCTACGCGGACTGGAGAGACGGATTCTCTGCCTCACCGAACCCGATGTCAGCGCCGCGCGCGGGCGCGATTGCCGCTGGACTGCAGGGCCACGACCTGGCTCTCGTCGCCGGCGGTGGCGCTGCAACGGGTGAGTACTTTGGCTACGCGACCGTGAAGACCGACCGTGAGGACTATTGGCCCGGACAACCGGTGACCGTTACCGGCTCAGGATGGCAGCCGGGCGAGACGGTGACCTTGACCATCTCCGAGGACGCCGACACGCACTACGACTTCGTGTACAACGCCGTCGCCGACGCGGCCGGCGACATCACGAACTCGCAGTTCGCGCCGATCCAGAACGAGATCTTCCAGCATTTCGGGAAGAAGTTCTATGTGACGGCGCGGGGCGCGGCGTCGCAGGCCCTGAATACATTTACCGACGGCAACCTCACAATCCATCTGGCCGGGGCCGAGGGCGTCGCGAGCATGACAGTGAACTATGATCGCTTCGAGAACACCACCATCTGCAGCGGTACTCCCGAGCACCTCTCTGTAGTCGTTAGCGCGAACGGCACTGGGAACGTGCAGGGGTTTGGCGGTAATGGCACCAGGTCAGTCCGGGTCACATCCGTCACCAGCGCAACCGCAGGAAAAACGTTCAAAGGGTGGACCAGCGGCGATAACAAAGACGATTCAGGCGCTGTTGTTTCAGATTCGGCGTGTATCTCAAATGCGGGTAGCATCAGCGACCTGTATGCGCATTTCAAGACCAGCACCGTCGTGAAGGCGACCCCGGTGATCACCTGGACCAATCCCGCGGACATCGTCTACGGGACCGCGCTCGGCGGGACGCAGCTGAACGCGACTGCCGACGTCGCCGGCACCTTCACCTACACGCCGGCCGCCGGGACGACGCTCAACGCCGGCGCCCAGCAGACGCTCTCGGTCAGCTTCACGCCGACCGATACGGCGAACTACAACGACAAGTCCGCCACGGTGAAGCTGAATGTGCTGAAGGCGACCCCGGTGATCACCTGGACCAATCCCGCGGACATCGTCTACGGGACCGCGCTCGAGCGCGACGCAGCTGAACGCGACCGCCAACGTCGCCGGCACCTTCACCTACACGCCGGCCGCCGGGACGACGCTCAACGCCGGCGCCCAGCAGACGCTCTCGGTCAGCTTCACGCCGAGCGATACGGCGAACTACAACGACAAGTCCGCCACGGTGAAGTTGAACGTGCTGAAGGCGACCCCGGTGATCACCTGGACCAATCCCGCGGACATCGTCTACGGGACCGCGCTCGGCGGGACGCAGCTGAACGCGACTGCCGACGTCGCCGGCACCTTCACCTACACGCCGGCCGCCGGGACGACGCTCAACGCCGGCGCCCAGCAGACGCTCTCGGTCAGCTTCACGCCGAGCGATGCGGCGAACTACAACGACGTCCGCCACGGTGAAGCTGAATGTGCTGAAGGCGACCCCGGTGATCACCTGGACCAATCCCGCGGACATCGTCTACGGGACCGCGCTCGGCGCGACGCAGCTGAACGCGACTGCCGACGTCGCCGGCACCTTCACCTACACGCCGGCCGCCGGGACGACGCTCAACGCCGGCGCCCAGCAGACGCTCTCGGTCAGCTTCACGCCGACCGATACGGCGAACTACAACGACAAGTCCGCCACGGTGAAGCTGAATGTGCTGAAGGCGACCCCGGTGATCACCTGGACCAATCCCGCGGACATCGTCTACGGGACCGCGCTGAGCGGGACGCAGCTCAACGCGACGGCCGAACGTCGCCGGCACCTTCACCTACACGCCGGCCGCCGGGACGACGCTCGACGCCGGCGCCCAGCAGACGCTCTCGGTCAGCTTCACGCCGAGCGATGCGAAGAACTACAACGACAAGTCCGCCACGGTGACGTTAAACGTGCTGAAGGCCGACCCGGCGATCACCTGGGCGAATCCCGCGGACATCGTCTACGGGACGGCGCTCGGCGCGACGCAGCTCAACGCGACCGCCAACGTGCCCGGGACCTTCGCCTACTCGCCGGCCGCCGGGACGACGCTCAACGCCGGCGCCCAGCAGACGCTCTCGGTCAGCTTCACGCCGAGCGATACGGCGAACTACAACGACGAGTCCGCCGACGGTGACAGTTAAACGTGCTGAAGGCGACCCCGGTGATCACCTGGGCGAATCCCGCGGACATCGTCTACGGGACCGCGCTCGGCGCGACGCAGCTGAACGCGACCGCCAACGTCGCCGGCACGCTTCACCTACACGCCGGCCGCCGGGACGACGCTCAACGCCGGCGCCCAGCAGACGCTCTCGGTCAGCTTCACGCCGACCGATACGGCGAACTACAACGACAAGTCCGCCACGGTGAAGCTGAATGTGCTGAAGGCGACCCCGGTGATCACCTGGACCAATCCCGCGGACATCGTCTACGGGACCGCGCTCGAGCGGGACGCAGCTGAACGCGACTGCCGAACGTCGCCGGCACCTTCACCTACACGCCGGCCGCCGGGACGACGCTCGACGCCGGCGCCCAGCAGACGCTCTCGGTCAGCTTCACGCCGACCGATACGGCGAACTACAACGACAAGTCCGCCACGGTGACGCTGAATGTGCTGAAGGCGACCCCGGTGATCACCTGGGCCAATCCCGCGGACATCGTCTACGGGACCGCGCTCGGCGCGACGCAGCTCAACGCGACCGCCAACGTGCCCGGGACCTTCGCCTACTCGCCGGCCGCCGGGACGACGCTCAACGCCGGCGCCCAGCAGACGCTCTCGGTCAGCTTCACGCCGACCGATACGGCGAACTACAACGACAAGTCCGCCACGGTGAAGCTGAATGTGCTGAAGGCGACCCCGGTGATCACCTGGGCGAATCCCGCGGACATCGTCTACGGGACCGCGCTCGGCGCGACGCAGCTGAACGCGACTGCCGACGTCGCCGGCAGCTTCTCCTACACGCCGGCCGCCGGGACGACGCTCAACGCCGGCAACCAGCAGACGCTCTCGGTCAGCTTCACGCCGACCGATGCGAAGAACTACAACAACGTGCCCGTCACCGGGGTCAAGCTGAATGTGCTGAAGGCGACCCCGGTGATCACCTGGACCAATCCGGCGGACATTGTCTACGGGACCGCGCTCGGCGCGACGCAGCTCAACGCGACCGCCAACGTGCCCGGGACCTTCACCTACTCGCCGGCCGCCGGGACGGTGCTCAATGCCGGCGCCCAGCAGACCCTCTCGGTCAGCTTCACGCCGACCGATACGAACAACTACAACGGCGTGCCCATTACCACGGTAAAGCTGAATGTGAATTACGACTGGGACGGCTTCCTGCAGCCCATCAACGACACGGCCCACGACCAGGGTGCCACGAGCAAGTTCAAGGCGGGTCAGACCATTCCGGCGAAGTTTGTCCTCAGGAACGCAGCCGGGGCAGTCGTCCAACAGACGGGGAACCCCGCGTTCACTCGTTCTGACAACCTCGGCGCTTGTGATGCGAACACGATGCTGGAGAATGTTACAACGCTCGACGCCAGCGTGGTGCCTCAGTACATCTGGGATGGCGCCCAGTATCACTACAACTGGAGCACGAAGGGACTCCCGGCAGGCCGATATCGCATCTTCGCGAACCTCGCTGATGGCACGGCGCGCTCAGTGGACATCTGCCTTACGAAGTAGGCGAGGTCCCGACCACAGGACGATGACTCTGGCTGCTGTCGTTACTGAAAATTTGATCGGCTAACTTTTCGGCAACCATTTTTAGATACACACCGCGCCGTCGGGTTCTGGTGAAGCTCAACGCGGCGGGGAACTCGGGGACATGTCGAAGGAAAGGCCATTCGACGGATCGGGGACGCGGAACGCCGTGTCGCCCGTTGAGCGGAGCTAAGACGCTGAAATGAGTGAGGAGGTATCTTACGCTGCGCGGCGTTCGTAGCGGTGATGCAGGCCACCGAGCTGCGGAATCGCCACGATCTCGCCGTCGCTCGGCGATGCGACTGGTCGCGAGACGGGCGCATCTTTGTCGAGCGACAGGTGCGTTCGGGATTTCAGATAGTACTCGACGTACGCGTGCAAGACGCGGCGCAGCCCGCGCTCGTTGCCGATGATGAGGTGATCGAGGCATTCGCGGCGAATGGAGCCGATCAAGCGCTCCGCGTAGGCGTTCTGCCATGAGCGAACGGCCGTGACCACTTCGGCGATACCAATTGCCGTCGCCGTCGTCCGCCCAGGCGTTGAACGCGCTGTCGCGATCGTGCACGAGGTACTGCGGCGCTTCGTCCCATGGAAACGTTCCACGAAGTTGTTGTGCGGTCCAAACGGCTGTGGGATGGTCGATGACAGCGATGTGCACGACGGGTCGGCGCTCATGCGTGAGGATCAACAGCACGAACAAGAGTCGGCAGGTTGCCGTCGGCACGACGAAAGAGTCGGCCGCCGCGATCTGCTGAACGTGATTCGTCAGGAACGTGCGCCACGTCTGCGACGGCGGTTTGGGGCGACGGACCATGTACTTCGCAACGGTCGCTTGAGCGACATCGAGGCCCAATTTCAACAGCTCGCCGTGAAGCCGCGGCGCACCCCAGAGCGGATTGGTCGCCGACATGCTCCGAATTCCTGCGCCTTCTGCAGGAACGCGAGTTCCAGCGGCTCGGCGGAACGCGCCTTTTGAAGGCGAACATCCGGGTGATCGCGGCGACCAACCGCGACCTGCGCAAGGCCGTGGAACGCGGCGAATTTCGAGAGGACCTGTTCTACCGCCTCGCGGTCTTCGACATCCAGATCCCACCCTTGCGCGAACGTCCGTCCGACATCGTTCCGTTGGCCGAGTCGTTTCTCGAGGAGATCAGCAGATCCCTCGGCCGGCCATCGGCTGGTTTGACTCGCGATGCACGAAACGCACTTACTGGCTATGACTGGCCCGGCAACGTCCGAGAGCTTCGCAACGCCTTGGGAACGGGCGGCGATTCTCTCTGAAGGCGCGCTCATCGACGCGAACCATCTGGCGCTGCAATCAGGAGTCCGCCGGTTCCGCGAGGATACGACCGACCTCAGCGCCGTCGAACGGACCACGATCGCGAAGGTCGTGCAGGATTGCCGCGGGAACAAAACGAAGGCAGCCCGCCGACTGGGACTGTCACGCACGCAGCTTCACCTTCGGATTCGAAAGTACGGACTCGAGGAATCGGCCACCGCGCAATGGCGCAGCAGTGCCGCGCGCGCGTAGAGGTGACGTCATGCGTCAGTCAAATCGAATGAAGCGGATCCTGCGCGAGCAGTGGCAACACCCGCGCACACGGAGCGGGAGTAGGTGGTCACCGCGGCGGTTGTCGGCATCGAAGCCTCGAGTGACCCCACAGCCTCCTTCCAATCAAGTCACGCAACAAGGGAGGGAGGGAGTCCAAGAGAAGATCGACGCTGAACTTCATATGGTCGGCCTCGAGCATTTCAGCAAGGTGATCGCGCAAAGGATGACGCTTCTGGAGGTGCTTGCCGCACGCTTCAACAATGACTCGAGGATTATCCGGCGAATATGCCTGGAGGTCATGGACCGCATTGCGAGCACGCTCGAACCTGCGCTTCGATCCACCCTAGACGCGGAAAGCACGCGCGACATGTCGATTGCCGCTCATCTCCACAATATCGGAAAATCAGGACCCGTCGACGCATCACAGGAGTCCCAACAAGCAATCGTCAGGTTGTATGCCGTGGAGAATGTCGCGGACCCTGATCAGACGATTGCTGAGACCGTGCGCACGAACTTTTCGTCCGAGGAGGTAACGAGCATACTCGAGCATCTGGGCTCATGCGGTATGCGTTCGACTGACAGCATGCGCGCATTCTGGGATCGCCATGGCTACTGGACTCACGACATTCTCGAATCCGACTCGGAAGGCATACCGATTCGGGCAAGGGTTGTCGCGGGGAGTCACCACCTGGATAGGGGAATAGATCCTTATGAACTTTCGAGCGACGACGATGTGGCTGTCCTTGAAAACAGGATTCTGATGGCTGTTGATAAATACCAAGCTGCCGTTGCGCGAGGTCAGAAGGCTCACGGGGAAGCAATGGATGTAATCAAAAGAATACTCTCTCCTAAATACCACGGTGACGTGATGATGAACCGTGTGCTCAAGGTGCTTGACGCGCTGGGAGAACAGGAGAAATTGTTCGCAGCCGCAGCCTGAGAATGCTCATGGGTGGAGTAATCCCAAACACGGCTGTACAAGTCGCGCCGTTTGGCGACTCGTGTTGTGAGGTGCTGTTGTGAAGCTCCGATTGTCATCTGGTCGGCCGAGCTCAATCGCCCTCACCATTGTGCGGCGGCCGATGCATCGGCGACTCTTCCACGTCCAGAACAAGCGGAACCCGGCGATGCCAGGCGATGACATGTTCGGTTTCACGATCACGAGGGCTGTTGGCCAACCACTCCACCAGCGGCACAGCCAAGTCCAGAGCCACCGGTCCACTTTCGCGAGACGCAGCTGTGGCGGTCGGGACCGCCGCTGCACCTGCCGTTGATGCCGCAGCGCAAGGACCTCGAGGTACAGAGCTGCACATGACGCAGTCCTCGGAGCATCGCCAGAACGGAAATCAGCACGGACGTCATTGCGACACGCGCCTACCGGCCTCGGTCGGCAAGCGCAACCGCACCAACACGCGCCACTTGAGCGGTGTACACTGTTCGCCATGACTGCGAAGAACACCGCGCGGCCGGGGCGCAATGAGCCGTGCCATTGCGGCTCCGGGCATAAATACAAGCATTGCTGCCTGGAAAAGGACAATGCGGCGCTGACTGCCGCCAACGCTCAGGCGGCAGCAGAGGCAGCTGCGGAGCCCGCAGAACCCGCCCGTGAAGTTCCGAAGCAGCCCGCGAAACACCACACCGAGCAACCCTGGAAGGCGTCGACCTCGCGAGCGTTCGTGCCAAGCCGGCGCGGGCCGCGCAAAGTGGGCGGCAGTTGAACGCGTCGTGATGCAGGGAACGAATTCGAGCTCATCGAACGGCCCCCCTGAGACACCTTCTCGCGTTCCGGCGCGTCTCGGCCAGACCCGTGATGACTCTGGCAATCATCGGCGTTGCTCCGCCCGCGCGGTTGCTCCTCTTTATACCGACGTGGGGACTATTGGTTTGCCACTGGAGTCATCAAATTCAATCCGAGATTTTCACGGGATTGATTTTTTGCGGATTACAGCCATCACGAGGCGCTTCATGTACGCGAGCCCGCGTGTGTTCGCCAGATCGATCTCGTCGAGCCCAGCAATCCCGTGGTCCCTCACATACGGCAGGCAGTACTCTGAGACGAGGTAGCCGTCGTGCGCCGCCTGCTGTGGCTCCTGAAGGAACTGCTTGGTCCGACGATATCGCCGCGGTCGTTAGCGTTTCGCGCACGAACGCGTCCTCGTACCGGTCATCGCGCAGCCCAGGAGGGAACGTGAGCAGACAACGGCGCTTGTCATCCCGTCCGCATTCGGCGTGCTTTCTGCGAGCGGGATCTGCTCTGAACGACAGCGCCCACTAATCGCTTGCCAAAGTTCGTTCACCTTAGCGAGAACGCCGTCGCTGAATGGCACGTCTTCGCGGTCGCTGAACCGTGGCTCGACAGTCGGAAAGGTGGGAACAACTTGGGAACAATTACGCCCAAACCCGAGGGAAAACGGGGGAGTAGGGCCGGCCAGAAAGCAGGACGAATCAACAACATAAACGTCCCGGCCCTGTCTGCAAAACCTCCATCCCCGGTTCAAATCCGGGCGGCGCCTCCAATCACAAATTCAGTTAACACTGTCACTTGCGGGTACGGCGTCCGAGGGCTGATCCGCCGATTTGGGAACACTTGGGAACAACTCGCGTTCGACCGCCTCAATCGCCTTGCGATGCGATGCCTCGACCACGTGCGTGTAGATGTTGAGAGTCGTCTGAATGCTCGCGTGCCCGAGCTGTTCCTGCGCGATCTTCACGGGCACTTTGAGATCGTTTAGGAGAGACGAGTGAATGTGCCGGAACTGATGCCACGTCACGCGTCCAAGGCCTGCTTCGATCGCCGCCGGTTGTAGCAGCTCACTCAGCATCTTCGATTCCCGCATCGGCTTCCCCATACGGGTCGCGAAGACGAGATCCTCTGGCGCAGTTCGAGTCGATCTTTGCCGATGCGACCCGAGTGCGGCGATGGCGTTCAGTCCGAGCGGAATCGTCCGTCGGGCCTTCCTCGTCTTCGGCAGCTGGAACTTGCCCTCGAACAGGGACTCACGCACCGCGAGTGTCCCCTGGTCGAGATCCAGAACCCGCCACCGCAGTGCCAGGAGCTCACCAATGCGCAATCCCGTCGCGGCGATAAGACTCAGCATCGTCCGATACGGTTCCTTGAGGTGCGCCAACAGCTTGAGGAAGTTGGTCCCGGCAATGATCGGTGACCCGTCTTTGAGCTCCTTCTGCGGGAACTTCACACCCCGCGCCGAGTTCGTCGACAGATACCCGTATTCCACCGCCGTCTCGAGGATCCCTGACAGCAGTACCCACGAATTGCGCAAAGTTTGCCAGCCCAGGGAGGGAGCGTCAAACGACCGCAGCTATTTCCTGGACGCGCGGTCGATCCAGTCGGGAACGGCAGGCTCGGCGAGGAAGCTCAGAAGTCGCTGATTTAGGCCGCTTCGCGAATCAACCAGGGTCGAAAATCGTCCAGTGCGGCGAGCCATCTCCTCGCTTCGCTCGTTGATGTCTCTCAGGTCGTCTCGTAGTCGCGCCGCCCTCGCTTCGCTCGGCGCGAGCGGAACCGAGCCCTGCCTGAGGAGCCATTTTCCAGATCTCGACTCAATTTCCGTAATGCGAAGCGGTTGCCGGTTCTAAGGCGAGGATCAACCGCACCATCGCCGGCCCCTCCATTTGTCTCCTCGGCCCGGCTTCTTCCTGCACTTACCAGGTCGCCGACATGCGCCCGACCGCAGCGGCATTGACAGCCGCGCGCCGGCGCCGAGATCAGCCTCGTACTCTCCAATTTTGTTTGCCAGCGACGGATTCCGCCTGAGCGATTCGCGCATGCGGCCCTGATACAAATCTCTTGTATATATCCGTAACGGTAATAAGATCGACCCGTGTCGAAGCCGGTTCCGTCCCTTGGCCAGCCGCCGCTGACCGCCGCCGTATTCCACATTCTCCTTGCGCTTGCCGACGGTCCGCTGCACGGCTACGCGATCATGCAGGCGGTGGAGGCGTCGGCCGGTGCGGAGATGCGCATGGGGCCGGGCACGATCTACGGCTCGCTCCAGCGCATGGAGGAAGCGGGCCTCGTTCGTGAGCTCACCACGCTCGGCGACGACCGTCGTCGCGTCTTCGGACTTCAGCCAGCTGGCCGCCGCGCACTCGAGGCCGAGGCGCACCGATTGACCAAGCTCGCGGCGTTGGTCCGCGCTAAGCGGCTGATTACCGGCGAGCGGTGATGCATCGCCGGTCACCCTCGCAGGCGATCTACCGCACCCTGCTTGGTATGTACCCGCACGAATTCCGCGCGCGCTTCGCATCTGATCTCGAGGCCGATTTTGCCGACCTGTTGCAGGCCCGAGGGACGATGGCGACGTGGCTCCGCGTGGTCCCCGATTTGTGCCGGTCGCTCCCGGTTACCCACGCCGGTGCGCGCGCGGCCAGAAAACGGGCGCGGGCGACCGCTTACCACGGAGAGACAGCCATGGGTTCATTGAAGGCTGATGTGCGGCACGCCGTCCGTGCCCTAGTGAAAGCGCCGGTATTCACCGCCGTTACCGTCGTCACGCTGGCGCTCGGGATCGGCGCGAACAGCGCCATCTTCAGTCTCGTCAACGCCGTTCTGCTGCGTCCGCTCGGATACGTCGAACCCGATCGGCTGATGCTGATTTACGAAGGCTTTCGCGGGTCGGCTTTTGGCAAGGTCGGGGTGTCGCCGCCGGACTTCGTCGACCTCAGGACACTGCAACGGTCGTTTTTGAGCATCGGCGCCTATCGCACGCAACAGTACGAACTGTCAGGCGTGGGCCAGCCAGAACAGATCACCGGCGTTCGCGTGTCGGCATCCGTGTTTCCGATTTTGGGGGGGGTCGCAGCACTTGGGCGCACGTTTCACGAATCGGAGGATCAGCCAGGGCAGGACGTTGCGGTGCTCAGTTACGGCCTGTGGCAGCGACGATACGGCGGCGATCCGAACGCCGTCGGTCGCGCGATGACCCTCGACCGCCGGCCCTATACGATCGTGGGCATCATGCCGGCGTCGTTCCAGTTTCCGAAGCGTGGACCGCAAATCAATGGCGAGCCGGCTCAGGTCTGGACCCCGCTCGCCCTCAGCCCGTTCGAGCGCAGCCAGCAGGCGCGTGGGATGATGTACAACCACACCGTCATTGGCCGGTTGCGCGGCGGCGTTGCCGTCGAGCAGGCGATGCGGGAAGCCGGCGCGCTCGGGCCGAGCCTGGTCAGGAACTACCCGCCCATTCTCCAGGGCCCGATCAACTCACTCATGGTCACCGCCGTGCCGCTCATCGGCGAAATTGCCGGACAGGTCCAGAGACCATTGCTGATTCTGCTCGGTGCGGTCGGACTCGTGCTGCTGGTTGCGTGCGCGAACGTCGCGAACCTCGTGCTCAGTCGTGCGGTCACGCGGCAGCGTGAGATCAGCGTGCGCGCCGCGCTTGGCGCCGGCCGTCGTCGCTTACTGCAGATGCTGCTCGTGGAGGGCCTGCTACTGACGGCGGCGGGAGGCGTACTCGGCTTGTTCATCGGCAACGCAGTCGTAGGCGCGATGCCCGACGTGATCAGGCTCGGTCTTCCGGGGGTGCAGGACGTGCGGCTCGACGGGCGCGTCGTGCTCTTCACGTTCGCGCTGTCGGCACTCACCGCCATCGTCTTCGGATTGCTGCCGCTGATCGTCAGCGAACGGCGCGATCTCACGGATGTACTCCGGGAAGGCGGAGCGCGCAGCATCGGCGGCGCACGCCAACATCGCCTGCAGGCCATGCTCGTCGTCACGAGCGTGGCGTTGGCGGTCGTGCTGCTGGCCAGCGCGGGTCTGCTGATGCGGAGCTTCACGAAGCTGATCGCCGTCGACACGGGCATCCGTGCGCCCCGAGTGTTGACGATGGAAGTGAGATTGCCGCAGGCGGGGTACGACAGCGCGGCCGCGGTCCGATCCTTCTATCAGGGCCTGCACGAGCGAGTGCGTGCGATTCCCTCGGTCCGTGCAGCCTCGATCCAGACCGATCTGCCGGTCAAGGGCGACGGCGAGCGTCGGGCCTTCACAGCCGATCAGGCCATCGACGCCAGCGACGCAACCGGCAGCGTGGCGGTCACCTGGACTTTCGGCGACTACTTCCAAACCTTCGGCGTGCCCATCGTGAAGGGGCGCGGGTTCCTGCCCGAGGAAGACCTCGAGAACCGCAGGACGGCCATCGTGAGCCGTGCGCTCGCGGACCGCTACTGGCCAGGGCAGGACCCGATCGGCAAGCGACTGAAGTGGGGTATTGCGGCGTCGCGAGCGCCGTGGCAGACAGTTGTCGGCGTTGCCGGCGACGTCGTCGACGGCAAACTCGGCGAGCCGCCAATCATGCACATCTATGTGCCGTTCGCCGAAGCCGTCAATCCGGCGCCCAGTGTGCCGGTGGCTGGACTCGTGCGGCGGATGACGGTGGCCGCCGTCACCGATCAGGACGCCCTGACACTCATCGCTCCAATGCGAGCGGCGATCGCTGCGCTCGATCCAGCCCTGGCGGTGGCCGAGGTCTCGACGATGGCGCAGGTGATGGCGGATGCGTCGGCGCCGCAGCGATTCAGCACGCTGCTGCTCGGTGCCTTCGCGTCAGGCGCGCTGCTGCTGGCGGCCATCGGCCTCTACGGGATACTCGCGTTCGGCGTCGCCCAGCGCACGCGTGAGATCGGCGTGCGACTGGCCCTCGGAGCGACGCGTCGCGAAGTACTCGGACTGGTGGTGCGCCAGGGTATGACATTGACGTTGGCCGGCCTCGGACTCGGCGTTGCCGCTGCGCTCGGCGCCACGCGCCTGATGCGCGGGCTGCTGTATCAGACCGAGCCGCTTGATCTCGTGACGTTCGCGTCAGTGCCTGGCATCCTTGCAGTCGTGGCGCTGCTCGCGTGCTATCTGCCGGCGCGCCGGGCGGCCAGAGTGGAGCCGATGGCGGCGCTTCGGGCCGAGTAGGGCTGAGCCCGTGAAGGCCTACGGGTGAGGCACAAGTGCGGCCCTCCAGATCGACTGAATTGGACTGAGGATCACTCCTCGAATCGCGGTGACAATCTGCAAAGTACTGACTTCGGAGCGCTTGCCAGTTCCAGGATTCGAAAGATCTGAGGTCCTGAGAACCTCCATCCTTTTATCGTCGCCTCGCGACGAACCCGTTCGCCCCGGTATTTGTTCGAGCCACGAAACGGGTCCGTTCGGTGAAGCCCCATAATTGCAGTTGTGCGACGGACGTAGCCACGAGATGGACCCGATGGACTATCACGTCCCGTCCGGCGTCATGAACGGAAGCGGTCGGGCGTCACGGGTATCGATACGGCGACTGCCATGGCCACGTCAGGATCGTCAGTCGTCGCGAACGCACGCTGAACATTCGGAAGCGGCGCGGAGCCAGGCTTGCAAAACAACTGATCCTCCGCGAGCCGCTGGTGGCTCCGCAAGGCATAGCGCAGATGTACGACGACCTCCGCGATGAAGTACGCGCTACGATCCCGATCGGCTCAGTGTTGCTGAGTGACCGCGTGAAGGAGGGACCCGCCGGCTTTCGAGGCTCGAGAGCAGTGGCGTACAGTGTCGTGAAATGACCCAGCTTGCGACGCTGGCCGTGGATGATGTCGTGAGGGCGGTCATCGCCGGCGAGCGTCGCATCGTTGTGGTCGACGTCGAGGCGACTTGCTGGAAGAAGGGGGTGTTCAGCCGGAAGAAGGAGACCATCGAAATCGGCGCCGTGCTGTTGCTGCTCGATCGTGCCGAATCGAGGTGGCCCGAGTTTCAGACCTTCGTCCGGCCGCGGCGACTCCCTCGCCTTTCGAGCTTCTGTCGCGAGCTCACCGGCATCACCCAGGAGAATGTCGACGCCGCTCCCACGTTCCCGGAAGCGTTGCGGTCGTTCTTGGAGTGGTCACAACCGTTGGAGCGAGTCGTCCTGGCGACCTGGAGTCGCTACGACTTGTGGCAGCTCGATCTGGATCTGGAGGCTCACGGCCTTCCTAAGCTCACCATCCCTTTCCTCGACGTCAAGAAGCTCGCCGCGCGCATCGTCGGTACGAAGAGCTTCGAGGAGACCGCACGCGAGCTGGCTCCCGATGGCGCCGCCATGCCGAGCCACCGCGCCGTTGCCGATGCGCATCGAACTGCACGGATCCTGAACCGCCTGCTCCGTCCGCTCGTCTGACCGGCGAGCTCCAGTGACATCGCCGACGACCGTGGTCCCGGGTTCGAGCGGGCGCCCTGCGAGCTGGGCTTCGTTGAACGGCGCGAAAACGTCGTCTTCCTCGGCCCCCGGGCGTGGGCAAGACGCACTTGGCGATCAGTCTGGCGATTGCGGCCGCGCAGAGCGACCGTCGCGTCTACTACGGCACGCTGGCCGATCTGATCACGTCGCTCGAAGAGGCGCAGGCCGCAGGACGTTTCCAGGCGCGCCTCAAGGTGCTGACGCATCCGGCGCTGCCGGTCGTCGACGAGATGGGCTATCTCCCGATCAGCCGGACCGGCGCGATGCTCTTCTTCCAGCTGATGACGCGTCGCTACGAGCATGCCTCGACGCTTACGTCGAATAAAGGCTTTGAGGAGTGGGGCGAGATCTTCGCGACGACGTGATGGCCGCCGCGCTCATCGATCGGCTCGTCCATCACTGTCACATCGTGACGATCCGGGGCAACAGCTACCGCATGCGGCAACACACGATCTCTGGCACGCCTTGCACACGACGCAAGATCCCGAGCCGGCGCCCACCCGCCGCCGGCGCGCTCGTCCGGAGGTCGCGACGACCTGAGGCTCGTCCCCTCGCCGAACTGTCAGATTTTCAACCGGCGGAATTGTCAGATTTTGGCCCGGCGTTGACACATGTGCCACGCGCTGACTGCTTGTCGTTGCGCGTCTGCCATAACCATCTGGCCAGCATCAGCCCAGATATGCCAATCGCGCCGGCCTGCAACGTCCGCATCTGACTGAGACCCTTGTCGGTGGTGCGCCTGCGCGGATGAGCAAGTCGTATACGCGTCGCGGATCTGCGATCCGGCTGCCCTTCTGCCCACCGCCATCCGGCTGTCCAGGCATCCGAGCGTGCTGAGCGGGCTTCGTAGGGATTTGCGTGAGAGGGTCTTCCTGCCCATCGCGCGTGGGCACCGGCGACCCATGATGCTTTCCACATCTGCACCTGCGAATCCGGATCAGCGACAGATTGTTTTCGAGTTCGGCGCACGACACGCCGCACAATTGCCGCTATCCAACGGCCGCGAGGCGAATCGCCAGTCCGCTCACTTGACATAGGGTGCAACGACCCGTACGGTCCCGAACTCAGCCGCGACTCCAGCGAGTGTCGCTATACCCGGGCTGTAAATCCCATCATCGTTCGATACGAGGATCTGCATGCGTCTTGTGTCCGTGCAAAGCGCCGGCCACGCACGTGCCCCCACAATCGATCTTCGGAGCAGATCTTGAATCGGGGCGGCGGGGGCGCTGAGTGCGGGTCTCGCTGCTGTACAACAAGAATGCCGTGGATCCGGGGCAGATCGACGAGGTGCGTGAGGCCGTCGGCCGCCACGGTCACGAGATCGTCCGTGTCTTCGAGAGGGACGCCGGGCTCGACGGGTTGGTCACCAGCAGTCCGGATCTCATCGCGGTGGCCGGCGGCGACGGTACCATTGCTGCCGTCGCGCGCCGGTTAGCCGGTTGCGGGATACCACTCGCGATTCTGCCTCTCGGCACGGCCAATAACATCGCCAAAAGCGTCGGCTGCAGCGAGGATATCGACGAATCCGTCGCGCGTTGGAATGCCGGAGGGCGTCGTCCATTCGATTTGGGTCTCGCGCGTGGACCCTGGGGCGAACGCCGCTTCGTGGAGGGGATTGGATCAGGGCTCATCGCGCGAGGCATTGCCGAGATGGATGCGCTCCCCGCCGACGACCGACCGGCAAGTTCGGGACTCGCCGACGCCCTCGATCGATATCGCGACGTACTCTCACGTCTCAAGCCTCAGCGCTGCACACTCGATATCGACGGCGTGCGGACAACCGTCGATGCCCTGCTGGTCGAGGTGCTGAATATCGGGTCGGTGGGACCGAACGTCACGCTGGCGTTGGATGCGGATCCGTCCGACGGCGTGTTGACCGTCGTGACGGCCGGCGAAGAGCATCGTTTGGACCTCGATAGCTACCTGATCAACCGAGTCCGTGGCCGTGACGGCGTACTTTCCCTGCCATCCCGCCGCGCACGGCACGTCGTAGTCGATGGACCAGGCGACCTGCACGTCGACGACGAGGTCATCCTCTCCACTGGACCAGTTTCAGTTCAGATCGAGCCCGCAGCGCTCGAAGTCATCGTCTGACCGGGACACGGTCACACGCGACGCTGCGCCATTCATGCGTCAATGCGACGGTCGATCTTGTTCTAGTGGCTTGTACTGTTCATTTGTCAATGGTACGGTGGCGTATGCCACCAACAGAGCTTGTGCTGACGAGCGCCGGACGCATCGCCCTTGAGCGACTCGCCCGATCCCGACGCGATCGCATGGACCATGTCCCGCGTGCACAGGGCATTTTGATGCTGGCCGACGGCGCGACCTATGCCGAGGTGCACCACTGACTCGGCTGGAGTTCGCGCACCACCGCGACGTGGAAGAGGCGCTTGCTGACCGAGCGACTCGCGGGCCTGCGCGGGCGGCACCGGGGATCGAAGCCGACCACGCTGACGCCGGCCTGGAGGCGCGGATTCTCGCGCGGACTCGGGAGGCCCCGCGGATGGATCCACGCATTGGAGTTGTCGGAAGCTCGCCGCCGTCTTGCGGATCAGCCACTCGATCGTCGCCCTCGTCTGGAACCCACGTCGGTGCCAGGCGAGGACGGTGTCCGGCTTGACGAAGACGAGCGCCGGCCGCCAACTGCTCCGCGGCTGCGACAGCCACGCCCAGAGCACCCGATCCGCCGCGGCCAGACGAAGTCGCGAGGGGCGCGAGCGATGCAGGACCGCTAACTGATGCCGGAGCGCGAGGATCTCAAGGTCAGAGCCGCGCGCGATCGAGTGCGGACCGAAGCGCAAGACTAGCGAAACGACGACGGAGGCTACGGGTCGAGCCTATTCGGCGTCGAGCGCAACTTCAATCAACGCACCGCTTACGACGTTTCTGGCAGGCACAAGGCTGGCAATCCTATTGAACGTCCGAAACACACTCCCGACACGGCAGCGCATCAGGACGCGTCAGATGCAAGCGTTGGTGAGGCGACCTTAGAGCCCTGTCACAGCCGGACAAGCGCAATTCCGGTGAGGACACCGAGCACCAGACCGACCAACAGCTCGTGAACGCGGTGGCGTGCAAGTGCGATGCGCGACCAGAAGACCACTGGCACCATGGCGATAAGCGGGTAGCCGAGCGCGGAACCCAGCAGGAACAGCGTCGTTGCTGTAAGAGCAGCGAAGGCGACGTGCAGGGAGAGCTTCACCCAGCGAGTGAGGAGAGCGGCGAGGAGAAGAAACGCCGCCGCGACGAGAACGCCCCGAACGAGGAATGACTGCGGGTCGTAGAGAAGGAGCCACCCGAGCGCCGCAACCAGACCAGCAAGAGCAACCATGAACAGTACAGGCCGTTCGGAGGGTTTCGAGGCGTCAACATTCGACCATTCCCCGCGGCGCACCTGATGAAACATGAGCGCTGCGGTTGGGACAATGACAGCAATGATGACGAGGAGCAGTGACTGGAAGGCATTGCCGGACGATTGGCGCATCGCAGGCACGGCAACCAGCAAGGCCACCATGACGAAGGGGTGAGCCAGGATCGAGACCCACCGAGCAAGCTGCTTCATGAGAGTTATCACCAAGGGTCCCCGGTCCCCGAACTGATAGTACGCCTGAAGGGTGCGAAAACATCGTCACGCTGCTCGGACGTACTCGTGAACGACCCCGCCGAGACGGTCACGACGCACAATGCAACCGTCATTGAATGTCGGAAGGCCATCCCACGGACACCCGCCCTCAGGCGACGCGAGCGACAGCGCTCGATGCGGCCGGTGCCGAGTGTAGTGATCCACGAACACCTCGAGGATCCGCTCACCGTGCGCCTGGTTCAACACGAGGAGCTGATCACCGGGGGCGATTTCGACGCGCACCGTCGCGAGGGCCGCGACCCACTGCGCTCGTCGCAGATCGGCCACCGCGCGCTGAATCGTGCGCTCGCTCACGACCACGCCGCGCTCGGCCAGCAATCGCTTCACGACGACCGCATTGCCACCGGCCAGTGCCCGTGTACAGCTCGCGGACCGTCGTCCGAGCGTCGTCGGCCAACCGTCGTGCGGCCGGTCGGACCTGCGTCCCGGCCGCGATCGACTGCCGCAAGTACCGTCGCACCGTGTTACGCGCGACACCGATCGCCTGCGCGATCGTCTTGCTGCCGACTCCGCGACTCGCCAGCGCGCGAATCGCAGTCACGATTTCGTCTTCGATCACCGGTACCTCCGCCGCCGGAGATACCAGAACGCCCTCCTCGAGCTCCATTCGACCCTCCTCTGAGGGGGTCAGAATTAGTGTCGCGAGGGGGTCAATATCACTCTCGCTCTACACGCAGAGACGACCAACGCCTCAGCACTGGCGGCGCACCCGACCCGCCAGAGACGCGCCGGGTATGTAGCGGCGCGACGTTGCGATTTCTAGACGCATCGACGAAGCAGGTGCCACCCACCGCCCAGGTTGAACCTGGCGGGAAGCGGAATAGCGATGCTCCGGCTATCTCGGTCGGCCGGCGCACCGGGGTGGGAGTTCGGCAGCGCCTGACTATCGCTTCAAGCGTTCTGATCATTCACTCGTGCCGGAACCCGCA
This sequence comes from uncultured Acidobacteriota bacterium, assembly GCA_963755695.1. GTDB lineage: Bacteria > Acidobacteriota > Vicinamibacteria > Vicinamibacterales > 2-12-FULL-66-21 > QHWT01. Next base: position 369,716 of record CAVWLB010000010.1, read on the forward strand.
GCGCTTCTATTGCTCGGAGCGGGACGGCGGTGTCATCGCTCGCGAAATGCGTAGGCGGTCTGCCTGAAGGCGGGCATCCGAATTGCTCAGCCCACCGAGGCTGTAACAAGCGAGGGGAGGGTCGTAATGCAACGCACTCTTTTAGTAACGGCCGTGCTCACCTTCGGTATGGTTTTTTCCCTTTCTCCAGCAGCGGCAGATCCCATCAGGATCACCGGGTCCGTGGTAGTCGACGCGCAGAAAGACGCGATCATCGACGTTCAGGGGCCGCAAGGATTTCATGCGCAGTTCAGGAACGAATTTCTGGCTGTTGGCGGCCCGTGGGCGTTTTTTCCGATCCCTCAGCCGGGAACCCTGATACCGGCGGATGCGTTCATCGAAAGCGCCGATGGCGCTGGAACTGCTGAGTTCCGTGGAGTGTCCTACATACTTGGCAGCACAAACGCCGGCCCAGGGGCGGCCGTTGTCCACATCCGGCCCATCGGCCCGGCCGTCACCGTCCCACCGGTCGTCGGAGCTGGCGCGACCCTGAAGACATCATTCGTACTCAGCCCCAGCTCAAATCTTGAGCTACCGGGCGAACCTGGCAACGTTCTTGTTCCCTTATCCGGCAGAGGGACCATGACCCTCGAGATGGTCCCAAATGTGTCTGTTCCGCTGTGGGAGTTGGCCGGGATCCGTTACGACTTTACGCCCACCCCCGAGCCGGGGACGCTTACCTTACTGGGAACGGCTTTCGGAGTGTTGGTGTTGCGCAGGCACCGCCGATCGAATACCTGATCCTCTCGATGTCCTGATCTGCTTTTCATGTTGCCGGTGGCCGCCCTGACACAGACGAGACGACCACCAGCGTGCGCGCGTGTCGGTGACCGGCGTGTAGACGACCACCGACTGACGCTGGCCACGCGGCCCGGCGGCCAGAGACGCCGTGCGATGGCCGAAGGAAGAAGTACACACCCGCATGCCGGGGTGTGAGCAGAGGGCCTTCAGCCACCGCGACTTCTTTCGCGCCGCCGACAGTCGTGGTGAAACGCTGGAATGTGACCGGCGCGACAGGTGTCACCTGCTCTTTGCCTTGCGCTGCGCTTGTGCCTTGACCCACGACACATAGTCCTTGGGGACGTCGATCTCCTTGAGCTCCTTCCACGCAGCGATTGCCTCTGCGCGCGTCGCACGCTTATCGGCTTCAAGGAAGTCAGCGATGAAATTGATGTAGCGACCGTGAGGGACCCTCGCGAATCGCTGCATCTTGTTCAGGACAATGTACTGCCGGACGAGATCGCCATACGTTGGGTGCTTGCCGCTCGTGATCAGTTCTTCTCGCCAGCGGTTCAGGCGATACCAGACCCCGGACTTCTCACGAACATCGGCCGCCATCATCCGGGCCTGTTCGATGATGAAGTCCTTCGTTTCACGGTTGCTCGTGTAGTTCTCAATCCGGAGCCTCAGGTTGAGGCCACGTTCAACGTCCTTTACGCCCGTCTTGCGCAGTGAACGCTTCGTGGGCACTGCAGCATTGCCCGTGCGCAGGAACACCACGATGGCATGTTCGAGTTCGTCTTTTCGCAGCTTCTTCGCAGCGGGGATACCGACACACTTGGCGAAGTTCTTCAATTGGTCGAGATACCAATAGCCGTTCTCGAAGTCGCGCACCGTCATCGTCTGAGAGAGAACGTGGGCCATGCTGCGACAGCTTACCTCCGTTCGGCGAAGACGTACGAGCGCGGTGGCTCTCCGATCACCGGTCAGGGGACCACAGGATCGATCCCGCGTACTGACATTGCCGCCGATGGCGATGGGCAAGCGACGGCGGCACTCAGGCCGGCGAAACTTCAGTCCAATTTCAGGTCCACGAACGCCCAAACACTGTCGAAAACCGAGGAGTACCAGAGACCAGAGAGCAAGACGATTCAACAACTTGCAGAACCCCACGAAATCTGCAAAACCTCCATCCCCGGTTCAAATCCGGGCGGCGCCTCCAAAATCCTTCCGGAAAATCTCATCGTTTGTTTTTCCTCGGCACAAGTGCGGCCCTCCAGATGGACCGAATTGGACCGAGGATCACGCTTCGAATCGTGGTGACAATCTGCACAGTACCTGACTTCGGAGCGCTTGCCAGTTCCAGGATTCGAAAGGTCTGAGGTCCTGAGAACCTCCAGCTGGACACAGCGTCCGAAGGGGAGAGCACAAAGGTTTCGGGCAGTATCGATTCGACGAGGGACCAACCGACCGGCAGGGGCCACGTCGCTTTGCGGGGCGTAAACACCGGACTTACCGGGGGTGAGTCAGCCGCACGAGCAAACGCGGTCGTCTACAGGGGCGGCGTTCAGCCAGGACCTATTCTCGGGGCACCGCCGCTCAGCCCCGTATAATGCCAAAACGAATTGGCCCTCGTTCCCGGCACGCGCATCGGCCCGTATGAGATCACTTCACAGATCGGTGTGGGTGGCATGGGCGAGGTGTATCGCGCCAAGGACACGCGGCTCGGACGCTCCGTTGCGATCAAGATTCTTTCCCCCGGAATCGTGGGCGATGCCGATCGCCGGTCGCGCTTCGAGCGCGAGGCGCGAGCTATCGCGTCGCTGAATCATCCCCACATCTGTACAGTCCACGACGTGGGACGAGAACGCCCCTCGGATACCGCCGACGAGGTGGAATTCCTCGTCATGGAACTGATCGAGGGAGAGACGCTCGCCGCGCGGCTCGCGCGCCGCTGACGCCGTCAGAGATCCGTGGGTACGCGCTGCAGATTGCCGGCGCGTTGGATCGTGCGCACCGCGAGGGCATCGTCCATCGGGATCTCAAGCCCGCGAACATCATGTTGACGCGGAGCGGCGCGCCGCACCAGGGGATCTCGCAGGTAAAGCTGCTCGACTTCGGGCTCGCGCGGCTTCGCGCGGATCCCGCTGCCGCCCTGAATGGACAGACCCGCAGCGGGTCGGTGACGGCCGCGGGGCTCGTCGTCGGAACACGACAGTACATTGCGCCCGAGCAACTCGAGGGCAAGGCAGTTGACGCGCGGGCGGACGTTTTTGCGTTCGGGGCGGTCCTCTACGAGATGGCTGCCCGCCGGCGCGCGTTCGATGCCTCGAGCGATGCGGGCGTGATTGCCGCCATTCTGCAGTCGGACCCACCGCCGCTGGATCCGTCCCGCGTGCCCTCCTCGCTCGCGCGGATCGTCCGCATTTGTCTCGACAAGGATCCGGCGAACCGGTGGTCCACGGCGCACGACGTCGTGCTCGCGCTGCAGGGGAGCGAGGATGGCCCAGCCGCCGTCGTACCGGCGGCGCTGCCCAGGCGGAATCGCGAGAGCCTTGCGCGAGGCGCTGCCGCTCTGGTGGTCATCGTTGCCGCCGGGCTGGTCTTCCAGGCACGCAAGCCTTCGACGACGCTGCCGCTCGACGTCGTATCGATGGTACCACCGGGCGGGACGACGCTCGTCGCGGGCGAAGCGGCGCAGATCTCGCCCGACGGGCGCCAGATCGCCTTCGTCGCGAGCGACGCGTCAGGCCGCAGTCTTCTCTATGTGCGGCCGCGCGATTCGAGCGTGGCGCGTCCTCTGCCCGAGACCGACGACGCGACGCATCCCTTCTGGTCGCCTGACAGCCGGTCACTGGGCTTTTTCGCCAGGGGTTCCCTGCGAAGGATTGCGATAGCGGGTGGACCGCCGCAGGCGATTGCACCCGCGAGCGTGTCGCGCGGCGGCAGTTGGAGCCGGGACAACCAGATTCTGTTTCTGCGATGGCCGGGCGCGCCGATGTCGGTCGTGTCGGCCGACGGCGGCGCGGTGTCGGAGGTGCCCGCCAACAAGACCATCCTCGAGCGCCGCTGGTTCCCATCGTTCCTGCCCGACAGCCGGCACTACATGTTCGTGGGCTGGGAGACGAAGCAGGTCGAGCCGTCAATCAAGGTGGGATCGCTGATTCGACCGACATCAAAGAACTCGTCAAGTCTCGGACTAGCGCAGCCTACGTCGAGCGCGGCTATCTCCTGTTCAGCCGGGAAGGCTCCTTGATGGCGCAGCCATTCGACGCTCGGCGGATCGAGCTTGCCGGCGAGGCGGTTCGCCTCGCGGAGAACGTCGGCTATAACGCCATCACGTATCAGGGATTCTTTTCCGCGTCCAACGACGGCTCAGTGGCCTATCTCGGTGGCGATCCCGGCTGGGATCTCGTCTGGTTCGATCGGTCGGGCCGGCGGCTCGAACGAGCCGGTCCCCCCGCACGCTACAACTCGCTGTGTCTCTCTGCCGATGGCCGCCGCATCGTGTACGACAGCGGTGACGTATCAGGCAATGTTGATCTCTGGGAGGTTGAGGTCGCCGGCGGCGAGCCCCGCCGCCTGACGTTCGGACCGACGGTCGACTTCTACCCGGTCTGTTCTCCTACCGGCAGGGAGGTGATGTTCGCCTCTGCGCGCAGCGGAGTGCCAAACATCTATCGCGTGACCACCACTGCGCCAGGAACCGAGATGCAGCTGACGGATTCAGCGGGTGCCAAGGCGCTGACCGACTGGTCGCGCGACGGCAGGTTCGTCGTGTACCCGCAACTCACGCCCGACAACAGCTGGGACATCTGGCTGCTGCCGACCGACGGCGGCAAACCGTTTCCGTTTCTGCAGACAGAGGCCGAGGAGCGCGACGGCCGCCTTTCGCCGGATGGCCGCTGGATGGCCTATGCCTCGAACCAGGGCTCGGGACGGCTTGAGATCTACGTCCAGCCGTTTCCTCGGGGCACGTCGGCGGCCCGATGGCAGATCTCGACGACAGGAGGCCGCCAGCCGATGTGGAGTCCCGACGGTCATCAGCTTTTCTACCTAACGCCGGATGACCGCCTCTCGGGACTCGAGGTCAATCCGGGCCGGGGGAGCTTCGGGTTTTCCAAGGCGCGCCCGATTCTCGAAGCGCACATCGCCGGCTGGGAGCGCGCGAACCCTGGCAGGCCGTACGCGATCACTCCCGACGGTCAGCGCTTCCTGGTCAGCGTCGCGAGTTCGACTCCGGCGCCCATTACGCTTCTCTTGAACTGGCACAATCGCTAATCCCTGATCACTGATCCTGTGGCTGCCAGAAAGTCAATCTGCCCGCCAATTGGCTGTTGCGCCGGTAATGTAAACGCCCGCGGGCTCAGTGTCCGGTCTGCGAATGGACACACGTTGACGTGCTCTCTACGCGGAACGGATACGTCAAGTTTGGGGACTGACGCCCCCTTTGACATTTCTCAGCTCGCTGCCCGCTCGAGGTCGCCCAGGGCGCTCCCGAATTGGACGTCACCTCCCGAGGGCGCTGCGTCGCGCGAAGAGGGTGTCGGCGTGCGGCGCCGTTTCTCTTCGCGCTCAGCCTTTTCCCTTGCTCTTCTCCGATTCCTTGACGAAGATCGGCTGCAGACAGCGGCCTTATCGACGCTGTCGAAGAGGAAGGGTTGAGCAGGGACCGAGAACGGGCGTTGTGCTAACCGCGAGACAGCCCTTAGTGTTTCCTACCCTCCGAGCTCTTCGTATTGCTCGATGCCAAGCACCTTCTCTAGGTATTGAGGTACTGAGTATTGAGGTACTGAGCTCCATGTCCTGAGCACGCCATATTTGAGTACCGAGGCGCTCACGACATGTTGGAAGGGACGAGGCAACAGCGTGCCGGACGGACGAACAACAGCAAGGACCCGGGAGGCGGACGTGGCGGGAGGATGGCGGGGATTGAAGCAGGTGTCGCTGCAGGCGATCAAATCGCTCGGCGGATTTCACCTGCTGCTCGACAGCGCGTGGAGGCGCAAGCGACTGTTGATCCTCTGCTATCACGGCATCTCGCTGTCAGATGAGCACGAATGGAATCCCAGGTTCTACATGCCGAAGAAAGCCCTCGAGCGGCGGCTCGAGATTCTGCGCGCATCGCGCTGCGCGGTGCTGCCGTTGGGCGACGCGGTCCAGCGCCTTTACGCCGGCACGCTGCCAGCCCGCAGCGTGGTCGTGACCTTCGATGACGGTTATTTCGACTTTTACCAGCAGGCATATCCGCTGCTGCGCCAATTCGATATCCCGGCCACCGTGTACTTGACGACGCTGCGCTGCGGCCGTCGCAGTCCCATTTTCAGGCTCGTCTGTGCGTACTTGCTGTGGAAGGCGCGCGGGCGAGTCGTAGACGTGCGGGACGGTCTGCGCGGCGAGCGCACCGCATGGGATCTGCGCACCGAGGAAGGCCGCGCGCAGGCGCTGCAGGCGGTCAATGCGGAAAGCGAGCGGGCAGGGCTCGACATCGAGGGAAAGGACCGGCTGGCGGCCCGCCTCGCGTCGTGGATCGGCGTCGACTACGAGGACATCGTCCGCCGCCGGATGCTCACGATCATGACGCCGGACGAAGTGCGGACGCTTTCCGCGGCCGGCGTGGACTTTCAGCTTCATACCCACTCGCACAACACGCCGCGCGAGTCAGATCGGTTCGGGCGTGAGATTGCCGTCAATCGCCACGTTATCCAGACGATGACGGGCCGTCGCGCCACCCATTTCTGTTATCCGAGCGGCAAGTACCGTCCCGAATTCCTGCCGTGGCTCGCTGGGGCGGAAGTGGTGTCGGCGACCACGTGTGATCCGTGGCTCGCCTCGGACCGCACGAACCCGCTGCTCCTGCCACGCTTCGTCGACGGCACCGGCCGCAGCGCCGTCGAGTTCGAGGGGTGGGTGAGCGGCGCGGCCACGCTTCTTTCCAAGTATCGTTCTTACGCTCACAAAACTGACTGAACACACTCGTGGCACGCTCGAAGCGGGCCTCGCCTCGCCGGCGCTCCTCGGCGTCGCGTCGGCTCTGTACCGTCACCACGCCGACGAGGCGTGCGAGCGGGGTTAAGGCGCGGGGCATTTCAAGTTGTCGAACCGATCGCTGCCTGGAGCGTATATACTCGCCGCTCGCGTCGAACCAGTCACCCAGCCAGCCGCTTCTGCCCGAACACTTGAAGGTTTATGAAATACCAGCACCGAGTGCTCGGCATGCTGTCGCTGCTCTCTGTCATCACCTATCTGGACCGCGTCTGCATCGCCGTGGCGGGCCCGCGCATGCAGGAGGCCTTGCACATCAGCCCCGAAGCCTGGGGCTGGGTGACCAGCGCATTTTTTCTGTCCTACAGCGTGTTCGAGATGCCGACTGGCGCTTTGGGAGATCGCATCGGCCCGCGCCGCGTCCTCACGCGCATCGTGGCCTGGTGGTCCGCCTTCACGACACTTACCGGGACGGTGTCGAACTACTATGTCCTGCTGTTGGTGCGGTTCTGTTTCGGCGCCGGTGAAGCAGGCGCCTATCCCAATGCATCCGCCGTCATCGCCCGCTGGATCCCGGTTGCCAGGCGTACGCGGGCCTGGGGTGTCGTGTGGATGACCAGCCAGGTCGGCGCCGCCTTGTCGCCCCTGCTCGTGGTGCCGATTCAAATGCGTTACGGCTGGCGGGCGCCCTTCTTCTTGTTCGGCCTCCTGGGCGTGGTGTGGAGCGTCGTTTGGTACGCGTGGTTTCGGGATTCGCCGCAGGAGAAAGCCGGCGTGACCCAGGCCGAACAACGCGAGATTGGTTCTGCGCCAGGTCTGCAACACCATGGCATGCCATGGGCCACTGCATTTCGCATCCCGGCGGTGTGGCGCATCGCGGCTATCGGGGCCTGTTACGTGTACGCGTTGGGATTTTTCCAGGCGTGGCTGCAAACGTATCTGGTGAAGGGGCGCGGATTCACCGAAACCGCACTGGTGCTGTCGTCGCTGACCTACGTGGTCGGGGCCGCGGCGAACGGGCTGGGTGGGATGGCGGGCGATTGGATGGTCAGGCGCCATGGTCTGCGCAACGCCCGCCGCTGGCTCGGGGTCGCGGGACTGAGCGCAGCGGCGCTATTCTTCGTTGCGGCCATCTACGCGCCGAACGGTCGCCTCGCGCTCGTGTTCCTTTCGTTGGCCTATGGCGGAATCCTGTTCCAGCAGCCAACGCTGTGCGCGCTCTGCCTCGACGTTGGGCGCAAGCACGCCGGGGCGTTATTTGGTTTCATGAACACGGCCGCCAACGCCGCCTCCGCCCTTTCCGCGGTGGTCTTTGGTTACCTGGTTGGCTATTTGGGCAACTACAACGCACCGTTCATCCCCATGGTGGCTTTGCTCGCCCTGGGAGCGCTGCTGTGGGTGCAGGTGGACCCGACGCGCGAACTCTTTCCAGAAGAATTTCTGGCCGATGGCCAAAGCCGGTTTGAATCGCACGAACGTCAGGCGATCATTCCCGCCTAGACCCATACGAGGCGGCGAACGCGTGTAAGATCACCTGACGGTGCACCCCCCAGGACCGGCATAATACGGGTGCACGACCGATTGCTCAGCGCGCTGCGCAAGTACAACGCGCTGAGATAAAGACGCGGCGCAGGATCACTGGACTTTGATCAGGACTGAAGCGATCGCACTGGAGTCCAGCAGCGTGCGAACCTCCGTACCCCGTTTGACGATCACGAAGTGCTGCCTCAGCGGAACAAAGCTGTTGGGCGTGTTGACGACGGTGGTTCCTGTGCAATCCGCATTCACGGTATAAGTGCCGCTCGCCTCGGCCCCGTCGGGGAGCACCAGGTTGCCATTCACGACGGTGTGCTCGGTCCAGGAGAGATGGCCTTTCCCATCGAAATGAATCACACCCAGCGACCGGAACGGCGCTTCCGACGGAAGGCCGGGCGTCTCAATGAGCAGGCCCTCGGCGGCGTATCCATAATCCCCTTGAAGGGTCCGGGTTGTGCACACCTTTGTGTTCTGCTCGTCGGCCCAGGCCGAAGAATCTGCGACCAGCAGGCTGCAAACAGCCGCGGCCGCCAGGGATACTCTCGATACTGATTGCCTTCGCATGGAGTCCTCCTGCGAGCGCCGCCGACGACACGGTTGATCCGCGTGTCCGCTGGTGCTCTGCGCGAACGACATGCTCGCAGGCCCGGCGATCCGACTCAATGGCGGCGAGATGACTTTTCTGTTCCCCGGCCCTTCCCCGACATCTGCCGCGGATTCATGGAGTTCGCCGTATCGGACCCCACCGCAATCGTGAGGTGATAAGATCCCGCCTTCCCCCTCCTGCGAATCGCAGGTCAATGCCTAATCTGATTCGCTTCGGCGAGTTCGCGCTGGATCCGCAGTCGGGCGAGTTGCTCTGGCGAGCCTCCAGGGTGAAGCTGCAGAACCAGCCTCTTCAGGTGCTCATGTTGCTGCTGGAGCATCCGGGTGAGGTCGTGACCCGGGAGGAGCTCAGAGAGCGACTCTGGCCGCAGAACACCTTCGTCGATTTCGATCGCGGGCTGAACAAGGCCATCAACACCCTACGGAAGGCATTACGCGATCGTGCCGGCAAGCCGCGGTTCGTCGAGACGTTCCCGCGGCGCGGGTATCGCTTCAATCCAGCGCTCGAGCCGGCTTCACCGGCATCGGTGAACCGCCTCGACGCGCCGCATCCGTCGCCAGCTCAGTCTTCGCCGCGCATCACCGCGGTGGCGGTGCTCCCGCTCGAGAACCTCTCAGGCGACCCGGCACAGGAATACTTCTCGGACGGAATGACGGCGGAGCTCATTGCCACCCTCGGCAGCATCGCATCGCTTCGCGTGATCTCGCGCACGTCGGCCATGACCTACAAGGGAGCCCACAAACAAGTGCCGGTGATTGCCCGGCAACTGAATGTCGACGCCGTGATCGAGGGGTCTGTGGCACGATCCGATCACCGGGTCCGGATCACCGCGCAACTGATCCACGCGCGCGAAGACCGACTACTCTGGTCCGGACGCTACGAACGCGACCTTCAGGACGTCCTGCAATTGCAGGCCGAGATCGCGCAACGTATCGCCGAACAAATCGAAGCGCGCATGGACCCGGACCGCGCGTCGCAGCTGCGCGCGCGCAAGGTACACCCCGGTGCATATGAGGCGTGGCTCGAGGGAAGCTTCCTTCGGGAAACTTTCAGTCCGGAGAACCTCTCGAAGAGCATTGCCTGCTTTCACCGCGCGATCACCAGTTCGTGTCGCCCTTCGATCTCGCGATGATCCACGCTGGCCTGGGCGACGCGGACTGCGTGTTTCACTGGCTCGAACAGGCGTACGAGCAGCGGGTGTGGCGCATCATCGAGCTGACGCTGCCGATCTTCGACCTCCTGCACGCCGATCCGCGCTGGCAGGATCTCGTGCAACGCATCGGCCTCCCGCATTGACAGGCGTTCAGTCGCCGATGCCGAATCGACATAGTCTGATTCGAGGACCGGAGTAACTGTAGTCGGGTGCCTCGCGCGTGACGGTCTCGAGACGAAACCCACTCGCGATCTGATTCGCGACCCGAGTGCCACGGCGCGACGAGCCCGGGGGAATACGCACAAGGGGGAGGGCGATGCACGGGCCCTTCTGGTCGGGGATCCGCTGGCAACCAACCGCGCCGCGCTGGCCCCCGGTACCCTGCTCGGGCCCTATCGCGTGGACGCACTCCTCGACGCCGGCGGCATGGGAGAGGTCTACAGGGCCCGCGACACGCGGCTGGAACGCGAGGTTGCGATTAAGGTGCTTCCCGCCGGCGTGTCGGCCGATCCGGGTCGGCTGGTGCGCTTCGAGCGCGCAGCGCACGCCGCCGCCGCGCTCAACCATCCGAACATCTGCGCGATCTTCGATATCGGCACGCACGACGGCTCACCATTCATCGTCTCGGAATTGCTGGAAGGCGAGACGCTGCGGCAGCTCTGTGCGGCCGGTCCACTGCCGCTCCGCCGCGCGCTCGAATACGCCGTGTCGATCGCGTGCGCCCTGGCCGCCGCGCACATCAAGGGCATCGTCCATCGCGACCTCAAGCCAGAGAACGTGTTCGTCACCCTCCACGTCGCGATGGCTTATACTTGATTCGTCTGCTTTTCTGAGCCCTCGGCCGTTCCGGCCAAGCCCTCACCAAAGCCTTGCTGTGGGGGCCTGCACGCCAGTCCTCCGCCAGTTCTGATCTCGATAACCCGAGGCGGCTCGTCGAGCCGTTTCCCAAGGAAAAGGCAGGCGCAAGTGGTGCAACGTCCCGTGGACCTCAGTGCATTCGAGTTCGCCGTTCTGGCCAGCCTGCGAGCCGGTCAGCTCTCGCGCCGGGATGCGCGCGTAAGAGGATCCGAGAAAGTCGCGGTCACCGCACAGCTGGAAGTTGCCGCACGAAAGATCGTGCGGGCGGTGACCGTTGCCGTCGTCGCACCCTGAGTCGATGCGTCGGTTGTGATACCCGCGGCTGGGCGACGCGGACTGCGTGTTTCAGTGGCTCGAACAGGCGTACGAGCGGCGCGTGTGGCGCATCATCGAGCTGACGCTGCCGATCTTCGACCCCTGTGCGCCGATCCGCGTTGACAGGATCTCGCGGCGCATCGGCCTCCCGCATTGACAGGCGCGTTCGACTGTCAGGACGCTGCGATTCGAAACAGCGCTGCCGCGATTCTCACCGTCGACCCGGCAGCTCGCGCGTTCCCCTATGTTTCCTTTTGTCCCTGTCGCATCCTGCGACGGCGTGTGCCGGCCAGCCCCAGCAGCCCCGTTCCCAGCAGCACCATGGTGGCTGGCTCAGGAACGGCACCCACTTTGGCGCCAAGGACTGTTGTCGTGCCGGGTCGCAGCGTGAACCCGAACGGCCGCGTCGTGTACACGATTCCGGTGAAACCAGGGCCGAATGGGTTGGGGCCGAGCGGAAGAGTGAAATGAGCGATTCCCCCCGCGCTTAGTGTCGCCCCTCTGCTCGTGAAGTCCCAGACTCTCGGCGCGCTCTGCTGAACCGGCGCCAACTGATTCAGTACGACACGGACCCGCAACATGGGCAAATTCGGGTTGAACACGTTTGGCGGGAACGTGAAGCCGTCGCTCGCGGTGACCTCGAATGCGCCAATGATGCCGGGCTCGAATATTGCGTGGTTGGTCACCTCGAACGTCGAGGTCGCACCGTGAAACGTGATCGTGCCGGTGTCTTCGCCCGAACTGAGGGTGACCGAATTCGTCCCCTCTCCAGTGCACCGGATTCTCACGTCACAGTCAAACGTAGCGGACGTGGCAATGGTCGCCGTGGTGATTGTGATGCGCTCCGCTCGCGCATCGGCGGCGCCTAGAAGACTGAAGCTGAAAAGGAGTGCAGCGGCCCTCATCGTACATCTCATGGTGGCCTCTTTCTGCTGAGCTGAACCTACGACCGCAGGGCAACTGTCATTAGCAAAGCGCGCGCCGCGCGAACGGCCATCGCGGGCCCCAGAGTCGTTGCGGGCAGAGAGGTGTTTTTCCAGAAATGGCGAATGCGGTTTCGACAATGGGCCGGTAGACGATCCGCGTGTCGTTCGGCCTCGCCTGAATAGACGTCGAGATCCTTATCCGAACCCGACTTTGCCGCGATAGGCGCGTCGCACCTCGGCGTCGGTAGTTGGAAATAGTCGGCGGTCCCCGTTCTTTGTCTGGTCCGGGTCCAGCCGGATTTCGCCGGCCCGTAAAATCGACTTGACCCTAGTCGAGGACGACGACAGTATCCTTTCCAGCACAACAGTCAGCCGTGGCGGCTTCGACAGCCTCCACCAGGAGACGCCATGAACACCGATACGTCTGCAACCGTCGGCCGCCTGGTGCACCGGCCTGTCGATACTGGGCCCGCCTACTGGGGTCCGGGCGACCGCTACACTTTTCTCGTGACCGGCGAAGAATCGGGCGGCGCCTACTTCGCGATGGAAGCTCTCGTACCGAGCGGCGGCGGACCGCCGCCCCATATCCACACCCGTGAGGACGAAACCTTCTATCTAATCGAGGGGCAAATCGAGTTTCTGCTCGGCGACCGGAAGATCGTGGCCGGGCCCGGCGACTTCGTGAACGTGCCACGGGGCAGCGTGCACTGTTTCCAGAATGTCGGTGCGAAGACCGCACGGCTAGTGCTCACGTTCACCCCTGCCGGGATCGAGAAGTACTTCGAGGAGACGCTCGAGCCCGCACCCGAGGGTGTGCTGCAGCCACCCGATAACGTGAAGGAGGTCGCTACGCGCTTTGTCGAGGCAGCACCCCGCTACGGCATAATTTTCCCCTGAGCAGCGACGGGAGACACGCGCCCCGTCGATTACCCGTCGAACAGCTGAAGAGGTGCCCTCTTGCAGTTCGTGGCGAAAGCAAAGCTGGGAGGCTGTCGTCTGACAACGGCGCAACCCAGGTGAATAGTAAGTCTACGACCCCGAAAGCCAGCCCGAGGTCAGGAGCAGCGGTCGATCAGGCAGCCGCAGTGTGACCATAGAGTCCTTGGAGGTCCACAGTTACTCGCCGCCGCTTTCTTGATGGCTGCCAGCAGCGCGTGGTGAGACCCTAAGTTAGCGATCGACGCGATCGATCGTGCGTACTACGCTGTCGGTGATGGCGATGGGCAAATGAAAGCGGCATGCGAAGCAAGCGTCAGTATGGGTCGCCACGCAGGACCTGCCGCGCAGTGCCGCCCATCGTTCTATCAGACCTTCAACGTATCCATCGAAGTCGTGTTGGTCGTAGGGCGGGTCTTTAGAGACCTGCCGTTGCGCGGGATCTTAAAGGTCCTAAGGTTAACAAACGAATACCTTCGGCGGATCTAAAGAAGCGCCCCACACCGTACTTTACAACCGGCTAGAGCAGAAACGCGGTGACGAAGATCCCGACCATCACGAACGCGAGCGCGACCTTGATGGCAATTCCAATCACAAACCCAATCCACGCGGCCAGCCCCGCGCGCCCGACACGCTTCCAATCACGGTGCACGGTCAACTCGCCGACGAGCGCGCCTACGAACGGCCCGATGATGACTCCCGGCAACCCGAACAGCAGGCCTGCCAGCGTGCCCAGTGCGGCCCCGGTCATGGCGCGCCGGCTGGCGCCCAGGCGTTTCACGCCGATGGCTGCCGCGAGGAAGTCGACGACGTAGCTCGTCGCAGCGATCAGGCCGATCACCCCGAGCGTCCACTGCCCGACGCGCGTGAAGTGATCGGCCCAGGCCGCCAGCAACAGACCAGCGAAGATGAGGATATGGCCGGGAAGCGCCGGCAACACAATGCCGATGAAGCCGACGAGAACCAGGGCGACACCAATTGTCCACAGCAGGATACTCATATGGCGCTGCTATCGAACCCTGAACAACAGGACCCAGATCCAGTCGACCATCGCGTGAGTGACCGCGCTGGCTGTAATCCGCCGGGTGCGAATGTAGACCCACCCATAGGCAAACCCCGCGAGCGTCGCCAGAAGGACATACCGTGGGTCGGGGAAGTGCGCGAGGCCGAAGACGATTGCCGCCATCGGCAGCCCGGCGCGGCCGAGCAGACGCTCGAGCGAATTCTGAATCAGTCCACGGAAGAGGAACTCCTCGGGTAACGCGGTCGCGAGGTAGATTGCGAAAGGTGCAAGCGTGGTAGAGGCCGGCGTCATGCGAGGGTGCCAGGCGAGGAAGCCGGACCCGAGCCCGATCGCAATTCCAGGAATGGCGAACACGGCCGTCGCCGCCAGTGCAAGCACCGCGTCGCGTCGAGAGAGCAGGAAGGTATAACCAATGCAATCGACAGGGCGCGCGACGAGGAACAGGTACAATCCGGTCGGGAGAGCGGCGAGCTCCGCCGCCCGCAGGGATCCTCCCGACGACAGTGGCACCGGTGGCAGCAGGTGAAACTCGACCGGCAGCCAGAGACACGCCGCGGCGGCCAGCACCTGAAGCGGCGCAGGTGACGATCGGCTGCCGGCACCGGCGACGAGCGCCGGCACGATGAGGTACGCTCCATAGGCCGCGGCCCGAGCAGTGACGGGGAGGCCTGCCACGACACTGTAAAGGACTATCGCGACGACAATCGCGATCGGAACTCCGAGCAGACGAACGAGCGGGCGCGTCGATTGCGCGCGCAGCCGCTCGCGCCAGGAGGCCACGCTGAGAGACAACGTCGTGCCAGCCAGCAGCGCAAACAGTGCAAGCGCTGCGACACCGGCCGATGGCTTCGGGCGCCCGCCCGTTTGAGCCCAGAACACCGCCACCGCAAATGCGAGCCACATCGACGCCGTGACCCACTCCGCCCGCCGGCGCATCGTCGCCGCACTCGAGGTCGCGTTGTTCGGCTCCGCGATTCTGACGTTCATCTGGTGGATACAGCCGCTCGAGGGTCGAGCGCTCGATGTCGGATTCTATATGGGCATTCTCGCATTCGCGTTCGTCTCGCCGCTCGCCCACGGTGATTCGCTCGCGCGGCTCGGCATCCGGCTGGACACGTTCGGCGCGTGCGCGCGACGAGTGGTCGTCCCAACCATCGTGGCGATTCTCGTGTTCATTGTCATCGGGATTCTGACGGGGAGTTGGAGATCGCCGGACTGGTGGCGTGCGCCCGCGGGAATCCTTCGCTACACCGTATGGGCGTTGCTGCAGCAGGGCGCCCTGCAGGACCTTGTCCTATTGCGATTGAAGGATGCCGGCATGACACGGCGCGCGCCGATCGTGGCCGCCGCTCTGTTTGCGCTGATGCACCTGCCGAATCCGGGGCTCATGCTGCTGACATTCGCGGGCGGATGGGTCTGGTGCCGCGCGTTCGACCGGGCGCCAAGTCTGCTGGCAATTGCGATCAGCCACGCGCTTACTGCGCTCGCGGCGAACCAATCGCTTCCGGACACGTTCATCCGGGGACTCCGCGTCGGCCCCGGCTATTTTCGTCATTTGAGCTGAGGGGCGGTGAACCGGCTCAACCTCCACGAATTCAAATCCGGCGAACAGTGGATCTAGACTGTCGGCCCATGCAGACATCAGCGCGTCATAGGACAGTCCTCTTCGCATCGGTGGCCGCAGCGATTGCTCTGACGAGCGCGGGCGATGCCCTCCAGGATCCTGGCGCTGGTGCGCCGGTGTTTCGTTCCCAGGAAATCGCTCGCGACTTCGGCATCGGCTACGCCGTCGCGTCAGGAGACGTAAACGGCGATGGCAAGACCGATATTCTCGCGATCAATGCCACCGACCTCGTCTACTTCAAGGCTCCCGCATGGGAGAAGGAGATCATTCTGGGCGCGGGGGCGACGACGGCCGACAACGTGGCGCTTGCGCCGCACGATATCGACGGGGACGGCCGTCTCGACGTCGCGCTCGGAGCCGGGTGGACTGGTCAGAATACCGGCACGCTGCAGTGGGTCAGGCAGAATGCGCCGGGCTCGACGCCGGCGTGGGAAGTGTTCCCCATTTCCGCGGAGCCGACGCTACATCGCATCCGATGGGCGGACGTCGATGGCGATCGAAAGCCCCAACTCATCGTCGCGCCGCTTCACGGAAAGGGTGCGAAAGGACCGGATTGGGACGGTCCCACCGCGCGACTGCTCGTCTTCAGGCCACCCGCCAACCCGCGAACGGATTCGTGGAAGGTGGAAGTGGCCGGCGAGGCCAACCACATCCAGCACAACTTCGTGACGTTTGATCTGGACGGTGACTCGCAGGACGAGATTGTCACTGCAAGCAAAGAAGGATTGAACGCACTGAAACGGAGGGCCGACGGGACGTGGTCACGGACGCTCATCGGCGAGGGTGCGCCCGGCGAGGTGAAGCTCGGACGCGTCGGCGGACGGCGAATGCTGGCCACAGTAGAACCCTGGCATGGTAGCGGACTGGCGATCTACGCCGAGCAGCCCGGCGTCTGGAAGAAGACAACGATCGAGACCGACACTCATCGAGGGGCATGCTCTTGGCTGGGGCGACTTCGACGGCGACGGCAGCGACGAGCTGGTGGCGGGCTGGAGAGGTGGTCCAAAGCCCGGACTCGCACTCTACGTCGTCGATCGCGAAGGCGCGCTCAAGATGAAGACGATGATCGACGATGGCGGCATGGCGACGGAAGACCTGATGGTCGGGGACTTCAACAGGGACGGGCTCCCGGACATCGTCGCCTCTGGCCGCGCCACCCACAACCTCAAGATCTATTGGAACGAACGGAAGAAAAAGGCCCGCTAGCGTCTCACAGTCCGGACCGGTGCCGGGCCCGTTGATTCAACTCGACGGCGATTTGAAATGCTTCGCTAGACGATGCCGTCCTGTTCGCGCGCCGACTGGACGTCCGCCTTCCCCCGCAGATACTGTCCAGGCAACATACGTTTGTGTAGTAGAGTGTCGCAGCGTTCCGGTTGACCGATTGTGCAGCGCCAGTTTCGCCTCTGGCGCGAACTCCCGGACCGCCACGTCTGAGCACGAGCGGGTACGCGTTGACGCGGTTTGCACCGTCCGGAGCGGAAGGCATGGCGGCTTAGTGGAAAACTACAATCGTCGACCGGCGGTTCCCGCTGGGGGACCCCGTCTTGCCTCGACCGCCCTTCGCTGGAGTATCGCGGTCGCAGCCCTTGCGTATATCGCCTATCTCGCGCTGCTGGTGACGTGCGACCTCTGGCGGGTCGAGCCGCTCGGGTTCGTTCCGCGATTCGAATCGGGGGCCGTGACGATCTCCGAGGTCCAGCCTGGATCGATTGGTGCGCGTGCCGGACTTCAACCTGGTGACCGCATCAAACGAGCGAACACTCAGATACTTCAGGGTGGAGCGGACTGGCAGCGAGTCCGGGTCTATCTGGACCCGTCGAAGCCGCTCAAACTGGAGATCGAACACGATGGGCGCTCATCCACCGTGACGTTGCTGCTCTCGTCAGGACTGGGTGGATGGCGTTCCGGTCCGCCTCGGCCCGGCCTGGTGGCATTCCGGTTGGCGCAGATCGTCACCTTGGGTTTCGCTCTGGTGGTGGCGCTGAAGTGCTCCCTTCAACCATCAGCCCTGCTCGGGGCGTTGCTTCTCGCGTCAATCGCCACGCTGTCAATTTCGCTTCCCATGCGCATCGTTGCGTTCTGGCAGCTACTTCCGTGGCCGCTCAGCCTTCTCCTGTGGGTGCCCTTTACGACGAGCGTTGCCGTGGGACCGCTGCTGTTTGCGTTCTTTGCCGTGTTCCCCCGCCAGCGATGGTCCAGGTCGCGCCTGGCGCTCGCACTCGCTCCCGCAGTCCTGACTGTTGGGTGGTACCTCTACGCCTGGTATGCGATCACGCGGGATCTCGGACCGCCAACCGGCCTCCCGGATTGGGTCATGCCGGTCTTCAGCGTCAACGTGGCATATGCAGGCGTGGCGGTCGCGCTCCTCGTGGTTCATCGGAGAGCGGCCGAAACGTTGACCGACCAGCGTCGTATCCGCGCGCTGATTGTCGGCGCGGTCCTCGGTCTGGCTGCAGGGATCGGCGTGGTGTTTGGCTACTGGCGCAATCCCGGCGCCGACATCTTTGCCACGCGCACGACCACGGCGCTATCGCTGGTCTTTCTCGCCATGCCGGCTTCGTTCGCCTACGCGATCCTGCGTCACCGCCTGTTTGACGTCAGCCTCCTTGTACGGCAAGGGTTGCGTTATGCGCTGGCCCGGCGGTTCGTCGATGCGCTCATTCCGATGCTCGGGACGCTTGTGCTGGTCGACGTACTGATGCATCGCGAACAGTCCATTGGCCCGATGCTTCAGTCGCGGTGGTGGTGGTTTACGCTGGTCGGTGCCGCGCTGTTCGTTGTCCGTTCTCACCGCGAGGACTGGCTGGAAGGCGTGGACCGGCGCTTCTTCCGGGAACGTTACGACGCGCAGCGGCTGCTGAGGAACATTGCTGATCAGGTCACGAACGCCTCGCAGTTTGACGACATCGCGCCCGCCGTCATACAGCAGATCGATGAAGCGCTGCATCCCGTATTCGTCAGCGTGCTCAGGCACGTGGCCGCCGAGTCGATGTTCTCGGCTGTCCAGACGGGCTCCTCTGCGGATCGTGTCACGGGGCCGCTCCCTGCCTCGCTCGCCGTCGTCGGCGTTCTGTCTGTACTCCGCAAGCCGCTCGCTCTCTCCCTGGGAGACACCGCCTGGGTCCGGCACCAGCTTCCCCTCGAGGAGCGCGCGTTGCTGGTTGCGCGCGGAATCGAGTTGCTCGTACCGATCTCGAGCCGGTTTCCCAGCGCCGTCCCGCTCGGGCTCATTGTGCTTGGCCCCCGGCGCTCGGAGGATCCTTACAACCAGGAGGATCTCGATCTGCTCGTCACCATTGCGCAAGCGGTCGGTGCGTTACTCGAGCGCTCGTCGGGCGATCGGTACGCGCTCGCCGAGTGCGACAGGTGTGGTCGCTGCTTCGACGCCGGCGCCAGCGTGTGCGCCGACGACGGTCAGCCGCTGACGACGGCTCATGGCTCCCGCCTGCTCAACGATCGATACCGCCTCGAGCGCCGGCTGGGGCGTGGCGGCATGGGGACGGTGTATTCCGCCATGGACGACGTTCTCGAGCGACCCGTTGCGGTGAAAGTGATCAGGGAGGACGCCGTGGGGCCGCTCGATCTCGTTAGCCGTTTTCGGCGAGAAGCGCGGGCCGCCGCGGGATTTGCGCATCCCCACGTGGTCCGTGTCTACGATTTCGGCGTGGACCGCAATCGCCGGCCGTTCCTGGTGATGGAACTGCTCGAGGGGGAAACGCTGCGCCAGCGCCTCGCCTCACCGACATCGTTCAGCACGGCCGAAGTACTGCACATCCTGCGCGGCGTGTGCGCCGCGCTCAGCGCGGCCCACGGCCGGGGCCTCGTTCACCGCGACTTGAAACCCGAGAACATCTTCCTGCAGTCTCACCCGAGCGGAGTGGTCCCGAAGGTGCTCGATTTCGGTCTTGCGAAAGCCCTCAATGCACAGGCCTCCCTTCACCAATCGACGGCAGCCAGCAGCGCCGGCATCCTGGTCGGCACGCTGGAGTACATGGCGCCGGAACAGGCGGCGGGCGGCGACGTCAGTCCCGGATGGGACATCTGGGCGGTTGCCGTCATGACCTACGAGATGCTGACGGGTAGTCACCCATTCCGGCGCACGGTGGCATTTTCCGGCGACAGCACCATGGCTGATGTCGCCGCCAGCACCCGTGGCAGTTCAGAACTGCCCGACACCATCCTGGCGTTCTTCCGGACCGCGCTCTCGACCGAACCCGCACTCCGCCCAGGCAGGGCAGCCGACTTCTTGACCTCTTTCGAGCAAGCGCTCAGGTGACGCCACAGCCGGCCGACGGCAGGTTCGGGCTGTGCCCGCGCCATCCCGGGGCCGCGACTCACCACGGTCACTGTGCTGCGTGCCGAGAGGCACGCCGTAACCTTATTCGGTTCCCGCTTTATACATGAATGCCGAGATGCCGACTGCCACGCGGCGGCTGTTCATGGCGGTGGTAGCTGTTGGTCGTGAGCAGGCGTGCCACCAGCAGAAACGTGGTACTTGGATTGTTGGAGGATGTATGGATCGCGCGCGTTTCCGCGGGTGTCAGATGGTTGCCGTCTGCCTTCTCGCTGCAGCCGGGTGTGCGGGGCACCGCGTGGCGAGCACGTTTGCGGAGCTCGAACCACGCATGAAGGAGGGACAGACGATCTATGTGACGAGCGTTGGCGGCGACGTGAGAAAGGGCAGGCTCGAGAAACTCTCGACCACTGAGGCCCGCGTCAGCATCTCCGGCGCGACCGTGCGGATCCTCGAGCACGATGCGCTGGAGATTTCGGTGCCGGAGCCGCTCTGGCAGGGAACGCTCGCAGGTGGAGTGATTGGTGCGGCGCTCGGCGGTCTCGCGCAACAAACAGGTGAGGCATATGGATGCATCCTCGTTTCGTCGTCCCATTGCGAGTCCGGGCAGCCCGTTGCGGGCTACTTGGTAGGTGCTGTACTGGGCAGTGCATTTGGGGCAGGCCTCGATGCGGTCCTCTGGAAACGCACGAAGGTCTTTACGGCGCCGGGAGGGGCGCCGGCTCGGGTCGTGCTCTCGCCTGTGCTCGGTCGTCGGACAGGAGGTCTTCAGGTGACAGCGACGTTCTGAAGAGCCGGACGGCGCTGAACCGGGCACACGCCGACGGTGGCAGAGAGACCCATGCTTGATACCCGCAGGCCTGATACCATCTAGGTGTGGCTTTCGACGAACGCGCTTTCTTCACCGATAAGGCGGAAACCCGGCAAGGCCGGTATACCTGCCCCAAGTGCCGGCGGACCGGCGACTACAGCATCCGGTGGGTCCGGCGATTGAAGAAGGATCGACTTCCGCCCGGCGCCGATGACGTCGATCGGGCGAAGTTCGCAAAACTGCGCAACTATCTGCTGCGGCTCGACGACGAGGTCACCTGCAAGACCTGCGGCAGGAAATTCGAGATCCCCTCGCAGCAGTCGATGGTATTCGTCGACCAACTGGCCGGTCTGCCGAACGACGAGGAACTCGAAAAGGAGATTGCGGCCGCCGCGGACCCTTCCGACGAGCCGGCCGAACGAAAGCCTCCGGTCCCGCGGTCCCGACCCAACTCCAGCGGCTGGAAGTAGCCACTTTAGATTCGACACGCCCGCTGCGCGCTGGCGGTCTTGCCTTTTGTCGATTGCGGATCCGTGCGGAATGGGTTCAATTTGGCCCGATAACCTGCGAAGTGTGTACGCTATGGCACGCGCGCTCCCAGGTACTTTGAGGTTGAGTGGCGTGTCTGTGAGAAGGAGGCAATGTGATGGCAGCGCACTCCCCGCGCGAAGTTTTCATCGCGAAACAAGATCCGCTCGTTCCATCGGCTGCGGGTTTACAGGAAAAGGCCGCAACAACTTCACTGCCGTTGCCCAAAAAATTGATCGAGCTGAGGGATCATCTCGACGCGTACGCCGGAAAGCTGGCGACCTCGCCTGAGGCCCTGCCGGTTCTGGATCTGCCTGGCAGCTTCAAGTTCTCGGAGGTTGCGGAACTTCCGATCTTTCTCTGGCGTTGGCCGTACGGCTTGTACATTCCCGGCAGCGCGGACTACAAGGAGTACTGGTTCTTCCCTCCGCCGGCAGGCCAGAACCGCTACAGCCGGGAGTGGGTGCTCGGAAACGGCTCGGGCGCGAACCATGCCTTTGCCGCCACGGGCGACCTGTTCGCCTACTCCGCCGCGCGGCCCACCGACCCTCAACTCCGGAGCGAGGCCGGAATAGGGTTCGTATACAAGCCGAGCGCAACGTTGGCGGTATATACGATCGAAGTCTCGGCTAGTCTGTTGGGACAGAACCGGTACAACGTCAACACTACGGCGCCGGCCGGCGGAACACTTCGCGAGTGGGGCGGTCTGTATACCACGGCGTGGGAGATCAGTCCGGTTGATGGCAGCCTCTCGCTCGTCCGCCCGTTCGGGCTGGTCACGATGTTCGACGAGGCGTTCCAGAACCTGACGGGCATCCCGATTCATGACTGGCCGACGTCACGGATCGTGTCGACCAACATCATGCTCGAAGGAGGTCGTTCGTACTTGATCGGTGTGATCGCCGCCGTTCAGATCGACAATCGCTGGACGATGACTAACGGCTCGCCAATGCAACAGCTACCGCCAGGTTCCACCTGGAAAGCGTGGTGTTCGATTGCCGGGACGATTCCACAGGTATGGGTCAGAACGTCGACGATCTACATTCCTTGACGCGGAAGCAGGCGCCGACGAGACGACCATCAATCTTTGGTCGAATCGAACGGTGCCTTGCCGGCATCTCGACAATTCGCGGACGGTGCGCCGCCGGTTGAATCACGCGACGGAAGGGTCGTCGCGAGTGCTACAGTCATTCTGTTGTGGCCGCATCGAGTCCACACTCCGCCGCCGGCAGGTACCCACCTGGGCCTCGCGGCGTGCCCGTGCTCGGCATGATGCCGGCGCTCAGACGCGACCCGCTCGGTGTCTTCCTCGATGCCGCCCGCCGTTTCGGAGATATTGCCCACCTGAGAGTCGGTCCGCTTCACGGGTTGTTACTCAACGATCCGGATCACATCCGCCACGTGCTGCAGGACAACGCCCGCAATTACCACAAGAGCCCGCTGTACGAGAAGGTGAAGGTCGCGGTTGGTGAAGGTCTGCTGACAAGCGAGGGATCGCATTGGTTACGGCAGCGCAGAATGGCGCAGCCGGCCTTCCATCGGCAGCGCATCAGCGGTCTCGCGGCCGTGATGGCGGAAGCGGCGCAAGAGCTGGCGGCGCGCTGGCAAGCCACTGCGGCACAAGCTGCACCGATCGACGTTGCGGATGAAATGATGGCGGTCACGCAGCGCATTGTTCTGCGCACGCTCCTCGGCGGAGGGATCAGCGTGCTCGGCGGTGAGTTGGGCCGCGCCTGGTCGCTCGTCAACCAGCACATCGGCGAGAGCTTCTGGTCGCTGGGGTTGACCGACCGATGGCCCACACCGAAGAACCTGCGGTTTCGCCGTGCTCTTGCGGTGCTCGATGCGGCGGTGCAACAGATCATCGATGCCCGTCGTCGGACAGACGGCGAGAGCGACGACCTGCTGTCCATGCTGATGTCCGCCCGGGACGAGGACACCGGCCAGGCAATGACCGACCGGCAACTGCGCGACGAAGTCATGACGCTTCTGCTCGCGGGTCATGAGACAACGTCGTTGGCTCTCGCGTGGACCTGGTATCTGTTGTCGCAGCATGCTCACGCCCGGCGGCGAATGGAGGAAGAGCTTGATCAGGTGCTCGACGGACGCGTGCCGTCGTTCGGCGATCTCGGCAGTCTTCCATACACCCGCATGGTGATTGAGGAAGCGATGCGGCTCTATCCGCCGGCCTGGGGAATTTCCCGAGTGGCCGTGGCATCAGACGAAATCGGCGGCTATCAGTTGCCTGTAGGCTGGCTGGTCTTCGTGGTGCCGTTTGTCATGCACCGACACCCACGATACTGGGAGAACCCGGACAGGTTCGATCCCGAGCGTTTCACGGCCGACCGTTCGGCTGTACGGCCGAAGTTCGTCTACCTGCCGTTTGGCGCCGGACCCCGTCAGTGCATCGGGAACCAGTTTGCAACCATCGAGGCGCACCTGGTTCTGGCCACGCTCGCACAGCGGTATCGGCTCGAGACGATCGCAGGACACCGAGTCGAGCCTTGGCCGCTCGTCACCCTTCGACCGCGACATGGAATCAGGATGCGAGTGTACCTCGCGTCGGTCTTCGACCTCGTCGGCCGCGTGACGCATCAGCTCGCACAGCCGGCCGTGCTGGAACTGATCGCGCAAGTGCTCCGGAGTTGTAGAATCACCTGTACGGTGAAGGAGCTTCCATGAGCAAGAAGCAGAACGACGGCGTCTCCCGCAGACAGTTCCTGAAAGGCTCGGCGCTCACTGCCGCCGGGACCACGATCCTCAACTCCGGATTGCTCGCGCAGTCGGGAAGCCCCACCAGCGATGCGGTCGGCCCCGGCCCGGTTCCCGTCACCATGCGGATCAACGGTAAGGATCTCCAACTCTCGGTCGAACCGCGGACGACGCTCGCCGATGCACTTCGTGACACGCTCCATCTGACCGGGACCAAGATCGTCTGCGATCGTGGCGCGTGTTCTGCCTGCACCGTCTGGCTCGACGGCCTGCCGGTCAACTCCTGCCTCACGTTCGCGCTCGACGTTGGCAAGCGCGAGGTGACCACGATCGAGGGACTCGGGACCCCCGACCACATGCATCCCGTGCAGGCTGCTTTCGTCGAATACGATGCCGCGCAGTGTGGCTACTGCACGCCTGGCATGGTGATGAGCACTGCCGCGCTCCTGAAATCGAATCCAAGCGCGACGCTCGACGACGTGCGGCATGCGGTCAGCGGCAACCTGTGTCGGTGCGGCACGTATCCGAAGGTTTTTGAAGCGGCTCTCGCGGCTGCACGGAAGGGAGCCTGAACATGTCCCCGGCCAATCAAGAACAGCAGGAAAAAAAGCAGGCCAAGGAAGAACCTCGCGCGGTGAAGCGAACGGCGCAGGACCAGGCGGCCGGCGAAAAGCCGGGCACACGCAAGGAATCGGTGTATTTCGGCATTTCGGGTGCCGAACCGCTCAGCAGAATTGAGCGGACCGTTCCCGCTGACGAGCCGCCAGCGCTTGCTCCGAACGATCAACTCAAGCACATCGGCCGCCGCGTTCCTCGCCAGGATGGCCGCTTCAAGACGACCGGCGCCGCGAAGTACCCGAGCGACACGCATCTGCCGAACATGCTGTACGGCAAGTTCCTGAGTTCGAGCGTACCGCATGCGCGGGTGACGTCGGTCGACACGTCTCGCGCCGAGAAACATCCCGGCGTGAAAGCGGTGCATGTGATCGAGAACGATCTGCTGAGCGCGCAGGTGCTCGACAAGACGAAAGAGGTTCAATCGAAGTACCCGGTGATCCGATATTCGGGTCAGCCGATCGCCGCGGTTGCGGCAACCTCTCAACAGGCCGCGGAGCAGGCGGTCAGCCTGATCAAGGTGCAGTACCGAGGAACTCCCGTTCGTACTTGTCGCGGATGAAGCACGGAAGCCGTCCGCTCCCAAGGTCTTTCCCGCCCCCGCCGCACAGGCCGAATCCGAAGGCGGTGGTGGTGGGGGCGCGAAGGTGCCACAGATCGGGAACGTTCGTGGGCCCGAACGGAAGGACACGGGTGACGTCGAGAAGGGCTTTGCCGCGGCCGACGTGACTGTCGAAGGAGAGTTTCGGACGCAGGTCCAGACCCACTCGGCACTGGAGACGCACGGGGTCGTCGCCGACTGGAAGCCGGAGATGCTCACCGTTCATGCGTCGACCCAGAGCACGTCGAGCGTGCGCGACGAACTTGCCGCGATCTTCAAACTTCCAAAGAGCAAGGTTCGCGTCCTGACCGAGTACATGGGCGGCGGCTTCGGCGCGAAGTTCGGCGCCGGCAACGTAGGTGCGGTTGCCGTTCACCTCTCCAAGAAAGCGGGCGCGCCGGTCAAGCTTTTCTCCGACCGCAAGGAAGAGCACTGGACTGGTGGAAACCGACCCGACTCGCAACAGCGCATCAAGATCGGCGCGACGAAAGACGGCAAGCTCCAGGCAATCGAGTTCACCAGCTATGGCACCGCGGGCGTGGGGACCGGCGCCGGAACCGCCGGGCCATCGCAGAACATGTACAAGTGCGCCAACCTGAAGACCGAGGAATACGACGTCTTCACCAACGCGAGTCCAGGCACGGCGTTCCGCGCGCCGGGACATCCGCCGGGCTGTTTCGCGCTCGAGCAGGCGATGGACGAACTGGCCGAGAAACTCGGCATGGATCCGGTCGCCCTGCGGGACTTGAACGACGAGAGTGCCCAGCGTCGCGAGGAGCGCCGGATCGGGGCCGAACGATTTGGCTGGAAGGAGAAATTCCGGAAACCAAACAGCGATTCTGCCGCCATCAAGCACGGCGTGGGCTTCGCTCAGGCCGTCTGGTATCGCATCGTCAATATGGACTCCGGCGTCGAGGTCCGCATCAATCGAGACGGTTCGGTGGAGGCGCTTTCGGCGGTTCAGGACATCGGGGGCGGTATCAAGACGGTGATCGCTCAGGTCGTGGCCGAGGAACTGGGAATCGAGCCGAGGAGTGTTCAGGTCACAATCGGCGATACCGTATCGCCGCCTGGGCCGCCGTCGGGCGGCAGCATGACCACCACGTCGATCACTCCCGCGGTCCGCAATGCGGCATACAAGGCCAAGCAGCAGCTGATCGATCAGGTGAAACCGGCGCTCAAGGGGGCAGATCCGGGGTCGTTGAGTCTCAGGCAGCTCGCGAGCAAGCTGCCAATCGAGATGGTGAGCGCCACCGCGCGAAGAAGCCCGGAGTACGGCAAGCGCGAGGGCGTCTTCCTCGGCGGCGTGCAGTTCGCTCAGGTGACGGTCGACACCGAAACCGGGATCGTCAAGGTCGAGCACGTCCTCGCCGTACACGATTGCGGACGGCCGATGAACCTTCTTCAGCTCGAAAGTCAGGTGAACGGTGGCATCCTGCAGGGCATCTCGTACGCGCTCTACGAGAATCGGCGCCTCGACCGCAACACCGGGATCATGGTGAACCCGAACCTCGAACAGTACAAGATTCTGGGATCTAAGGAGACGCCGACGATCGACGTCCATTTCATCGAGCACTACCTGGCGAGGAGTTCCACCGACGCGGGAGGAATTGGCGAACCGGCAACGATTCCGACGGCCGCCGCAATCGCCAACGCGTTCTACAACGCGACCGGCGCCCGCATTCGCGAGCTGCCGATGACCCCTGCGCGCGTACTGACCGCGCTCGGTAGCTTGCGGCAAGGAGCGACAGCATGATCGCCAACTTCCAGTGGCAGGACGCTCGCAGCGTTCAGGACGCGATCGCCCAGCTCGACGCCAAGACCATGGTCAAAGCCGGCGGCATCGACGTAATGGACCGCCTCAAGGAAGGGCTCGACTCGCCAGCCAAGCTGGTCAACATCCGCACGATCCCGGGTCTGGATCAGATCCGTGAAGATGCCACCGGCCTCCATATCGGGCCGATGGTGACCCTCGATCAGCTGGACAAGAACGAGATCGTTCGCGCACGTTACACCGCTCTGGCCGATGCCGCCGGCCACGCTGCGACGCCTCATATCCGCAACGTTGCGACGGTCGGCGGAAACATCCTGCAGCGGCCGCGCTGCTGGTACTTCCGCAATGAGCAGTTCCATTGCCTGAAGAAGGGCGGTGATCAATGCTTCGCGCAGTCCGGGGAGAATGATTACCACGCTATCTTCGGCAACCAGGTCTGCGCGATCGTTCATCCTTCAGCCGTCGCCGTTGCCCTGCTTGCCCTGGACGCGAGTTTCGAGATCACCGGCAAACGTGGCCAGAGGCAGCTGCCGAGCGAACAGTTCTTCGTCCGCCCGGACGAAGACGTGCACCGAGAGAACAATCTGGCTGCCGATGAACTGCTCACCGCAATCAACATTCCGAAGCCTGCAGCTGGAAGCCGCTCGGCGTACCTGAAAATCGGCGAGAAGGAATCGTTCGACTGGCCGATTGCCGAAGTCGCGGTCGTCCTGGGCGAGAAGCCGGCCGTCGTCCTCGGGGCAGCCGCACCGGTTCCATGGCGCGCTGCCGCGGCTGAACGCCTGCTTGCCGGTAGTGCGATCACCGAAGAGACGGCGCGGGCTGCGGCCAAGGCGGCACTTCAGGGAGCGACTCCGCTGGCCAACAACGGCTACAAGCTGCCGATTTTCGAGACCGTCGTTCGCCGGACGATCCTGGCGGCGGCGCGGGCCTGACGGAGTCCTCGATGCGCGAATTCATGGACGAGGATGAAGCGACAGTAGAGACCGAGTTGCCGCACGTGTGCGAGATGCTGCGTACGAAGAACGCGTTCGGCAACCATATCGGATACCGTCCATGGCAGAAGGGTGAGAGCTCGACGGCGGTCTACTGGTGCCTTCACACCATGACGACGGTTGGACCCGACGATCGGCTGGTTCATCCGCACACGTGCTGTGCCGGCCGCGCCTGCTTTCACGACGAGAACGACGACTGATCGTTTCCCGAACCAGCATCGAGCCCGAACGGTATCGACGCGTGCTCTGGATCCAAACGCATCCCATGATGAACCGGAGGGCGGTAATGAGAAACAAGCTGCCGTTTCTGGGTGCGGTGCTCGTGCTGCTGTTCATCTGTTCGCGGAGTGCCTCGGCCGACCCGATCATTGTCAACTTTGACGTGACCGTCGGATTCGCTCAGGGGCAACTCGAAGACATCTTCGGCGTTCCGATCGATGTCGGCGATCTGCTGCACGGAAGCTTCTCTTACGATCCGGCCGCGACGGATCGCAACCCCTTCCCAAACTTCGGTTCTTACGATGGCAGCGGGCAGACGCTGCAGGTCGAATCGGGGACCGGCTTGACGCTGCCGATCGAGAGCCTTTTCGTGTTCGACAACGCATTGTGCGACGACGACCCGAACGGTTGCGATACGTTCGCCGCGGCTGCGAACACGCAAGGGTTCCCCGGATTCTCCGTCATTCAGATTCAAGCAGGCCTGAGCGCCCCTGGAAACAAGCGTCAGGGTGACACCCTGCCCCAGAGCCTCGACGAAATCGCCTCTGTCTATGGACCCGGCTTGTTCACGTTGCAGGCCTTGGCAAACGGGTCGGATGACTTCTCGCACCTGCTCGACGGAACGCTGCGGCTGCGACAGACCTCCGAGCCTGTGCCGGAACCTTCGACACTGCTATTGATCGGCACCAGCGCGGGCCTGATCCTGCGCAGCCGCATCCGGAAATCACGCACCTTGGCCGAGGAGGACCGCTTCAGCACCGCGGCATGCGGCGGGCTGGCAGACCTGCTGCCAGCCTCCCCGGGTGTTACTTTTCGAGCTCCTTCACAGGAAACTTCTTGAACGCCTTGTCAATCGACTTGGTGACCTGCTTGTCCAGGTCCTTCCCGACATCGTCGGTCACCCGGGCGCGGTAGACCAGCGCACCGGTGTCTCGCTCCCTGACGTCGACGTTCAAAGCTTCCTCGAGATATGGACTCGTCCAGACGTCACCATAGTAGTAGGGCGCTCCCCAGTATCCATATCTGAACGGACCGCCCCGGTAGGCCCAGCGTCCGCGCCAGTAGCCGGCGTAGGGCCAGCCCCTGCTCAAGATCGAGACGCGTTCGGTGTCACGGCCGGAAACCCGGACCACGAGGTTCGCGGCAGTGTCGGAGGGTTCCAGACCGCGCGACACGAGCTCGCTGGTGACCGCATCGCGGATGCGGTTTTCGGCGAGCGTGTTGTGTTCATCGATCGAACCGTCGGGTCGAACCAGCTTTCCGATTTCGACGTTGAACGTCCGGTACTTGCTGAAGTCCTTGTGGCGGTCGTAATCGACGCGAACTTCTGCCGTGGCGACCGCCGGCAAGGCCACGAGCCAGGATATGAGGACAACCTTACCCAACATGACGACTACTCCCGAGGGGGCCTCGGGGCAGGCGCTTCGGCCTCCCTCTACCCTTTAGGACGGCCCCGGAATCACAAGGGTTCGAGAGGGGCCGCCGGCAGGCTCGGCTCAATCCATCCCGAGGATTCTGGTCGCCGCCGGAAGTGGCAAAGGCGGCCACGGCGAGATTGTGCTCGTGCTCCACGCGGCTGAGCACGGGGGCAAACGCCGGAAGAGCGCGCAGAGGATCAAGCCAGTCGTCGAACGCGAACAGCGGGTGGCAGAAGAAGCCCGCCGCGGTGGCAAGCTCCAGAACTTCGGCCGCCTTCGAGGTTGCTCCGG
Organism: uncultured Acidobacteriota bacterium; assembly: GCA_963755695.1. GTDB lineage: Bacteria > Acidobacteriota > Vicinamibacteria > Vicinamibacterales > 2-12-FULL-66-21 > QHWT01. Next base: position 399,700 of record CAVWLB010000010.1, read on the forward strand.
CATGGGCGAGTTGCCTCCCGAGATAATAGAGGCCCTCGGGATCGCGGAAGCCTGATGCGACGATGTCCTCGATTGCGGCGATCGTTTCGGCCGGATGGCCTTCCAGCAACGCCCGCAGAGCGCCGATGATCTGTCGGATCCGTGGCGGCACCTTCCCCTGCTTCTCCGCCAGGAACGCCAGCGCCTCTGATGTTCGACCGAGCGCCGCGAGCGAGAAGCCGACGACGACCGGCGCTTCAACAGTGCTCGCCACCACCGCGTCGTGGTCGCGCAGCATCCAGAGCGTGTGGATCACCGAGGTCTTGATTGACGGGTCGAGGCGGCGCGCCCGCGCATCCGCGCGGAGAGACGCTCCGAGCAGGCCGCAGTACCGGCATGCGTAGACGAGACCGGCAAACAGCTCGGGATCCGTGCTCCGTCGGCTGGCCTGGCCGAGGAGGCGCACCATGGCGTCGCGCGCGCGCCCGCGATCGATGTCGATTTGCGCCGTCAGGTTGTGGGCGAGCGGCAGATCCGGATTCAACTCGAGGGCACGCTGCAGCGCGGCCTCGGCGCGAGCCAGGTCGTCGCTGCTGCCGCCGCCCAGCTTGCCGATCAGCCTCTGCAGACGTCCGAACCGTGCCCACGCGGGTGCATAGCGAGGATCTTCCTGGAGCGCCTGCTCGTAGAGGTCGCGCGCGATGGCCCAGCTCTTTGGATCCGCGGCCAGCTCGTTCGCGCGCAGGTAGTACTCGGTACGACCGGGCGGTGGCCGGTGCGTCGTGCGCCAGCATGCGCCGCTCGCGCGTGGACAACGGCAGCGAGAGCGACTCGACCACCTGACGCGTGAGATCGTCCTGGAGCTGGAACGCGTCGTTGAGAGGCACTTCCGCCGTCTGAGACCACAGCACCCGGCCGCCTCGTACATCGACGAGCTGCGTGGCCACGCGTACTTGCGCGCCCGCGCAGAGCAGCGTGCCGGTGACGGCAGTATCGACGTCCAGCTCGGAGGCGAGCGCGGTCAGATCGGGTGCTTCCGTCCTAAACCGCGCGGCCGCGAGGCTCGGGCGTACCACCAGCGACTCGACGTTGCCGAGCGACGCGGTTATCGCATCGGCGAGGCTGAACGAGAGGAAGTCGATCTCGGGGTCCGGGCGGAGCATGCGGAACGGCAGCACGATCAGCCGCGTCATCCTGCGGGCGGCGGGCGTTTCATGCGAGTCGGCCAGCCGCAGCGCCGCACGAAGATCCTGCGCCATGGTGGCAGCGTCGGGATAGCGGTCGGCCGGCCTCTTGGCGGTTGCGCGGTGGAGTACGCGGTCGACCGCCGCAAGAGAGGGTGAGCCGCCCAGGGATGGCAGCGGCTCGTACATGACGCCATGAAACACTTCGGCCGTGGTCTTTCCGGGGAATGCCGTGTCGCCCACCAGCAGCTCGAAGAGGATGGCCCCCACTGCGAACAGGTCGGAACGCGCATCGAGCGGATGGCCGGTGAGCTGTTCGGGCGACATGTAGTTGGGCGTGCCCATGATCGTGCCCACCATCGTGATGGCGGCGCGCGTGTGGTCGCCGGCCTCCTCGGCGCGGGCCAGACCGAAGTCGAGCAGCTTGACTCCGTGTGGTGTGAGAAAGATGTTCGATGGCTTCAGGTCACGATGCACGATCCCTCGCGCGTGGATCGCGGCGAGTGCCGAGAGCACCGCGAGGGTGATATCGCCGCTGTCGGCCAGCGGAATCGGCCCGCTGGCGAGGCGCGCGGACAGAGGCTCCCCCTCGAGCAGCTCCATCGCAAGGAAGAGCTCGCCGTCTGCTTCGCCGATTTCGTACAACTGACACACGTTCGGATGAGACACGCTGGCGGCCGCCCGTGCCTCGCGCCAGAGGCGCTGTCGCGATTCCGGATTCTGGCTGGTGCCGCGTACCATCTTGATGGCCACCTGACGGTGGAGGCGCTCGTCCGTGGCGGCGTACACGACACCCATCCCTCCTTCGCCGAGCTTCGACATCAAACGATAGTGGGCGATGGTATCGGGCATGAGTGACGAGGTGATTGTATCGCCTTGCGCTCACGCGGCGATTGTGGTCCAGAATGAGGCGACGGACCATTGGCAGGCTGCGGAACATGGGACAGCCTGCTTGTCAATGCCGAGTGCCGAAAGGCCAAACTTCTGAGGTCTTCGGCATTTGGCATTCGACATTCGTAATTAAACACGGTCTTCGCCTCTAGAGTGATGTGCCCGAGCGATGATCGCTATCGTGTTCGCGCGCGTTCCAGGCCGCGTGCGATCGTGCTCGCCCTGACCGCGGCCCTTGGTGCGCTCGCCGCACTCACGCCGGCCACGGGAGCGATGCAGCAGAAGCCTGCCACCGCCCAGGCCGATGCACAGGACCGCGGCCGCCTGCTGGAGCTGCAGCGGACGGCGGCAGCCCGGCTGCAGCAGGCGGCGCGCGAGGGCGCGACTCCCGATCAAGTCAAACGTGCACTGCTCGATGCGAGCCGCAGTCTCGAAGCACTCGGCGCCGAACCCGCTTCAGCGGCAGCGCCCGGGCCGTCCGCCAAGGCGAGTCTCGCGCCGGCCCTGCGAGAGGAACTTCGTCGCGCGGCGTCCGAGCTGACGACGCTCGCGTCAGGAGACGTTCAACACGTGGCTTCGTCAACGGGACCTGTCCTTGCGCTTCTCGAAAAAGTACGGACACAACTCGAAGGGGAGGTCGCGCTGGGGCTAACATTTCAAGGGAGCTACAGTCAGACCAAGCCGAAAGAGCCAGTCTACGGCGGCCACGCGTCCGGCGGCATGGCCCCGCCGCCCGCGAATCCGCCGTCTCTCGAGGACGCCGCGCCGGTGCCGGTGACCTTCGAAGAGGGGGGGCGACTGCCGACGAGAGTCTACTGTGGCGGCCCGACCAAGGATCACATTCTCGAATCCGCCTGCGGCGGTGTGGCCCTGCTCGACTACGACGGGGATGGGCTGCTCGACATCTATCTGGTGACGGGCGCGGAGTTGACGCCCGCACGCGAGCGCGTCCCCCACCAGAATGCTCTCTATCGAAATCTCGGGGGATGGAAGTTCGAGGACGTGTCGAAACAGGCGGGCGTTGATCTTGCGGCCTGGGGAAGCGGCGCCTGCGCCGGCGATTTCGACGGCGACGGGCGCCTCGATCTCTACGTCACGGACTGGGGCCCGAACGTCTTGTTCCGCAACCGCGGCGACGGTACCTTCGAAGACGCGACGGAAAAGGCCGGAGTTGCTGCAGGCGGCTGGAGCACCGGCTGCACGTTCTTCGATTCCGACGGCGACGGCGATTTGGATCTCTACGTCGCGCGCTACGTGGAAACCACCTGGGACTCCGTGGTGCACGCGCAGCGCACGCTCGTCTGGCGCAATGGGCCTCACATCATGGTCGGGCCCGCCGGACTTCCGGGCGAGTCGGATCTCTTCTTTGAAAACGTCGGCAACGGCCGGTTCGTGGAGGCGACCGACGCGCACGGCCTGACCGACTCGGCTCGCGCGTATGGGTTCGGCGTCGTGGCGACCGACTACGACGACGACGGGTTCGTCGATTTATTCGTGGCGAACGACTCGAATCCGAATTTTCTGTATCACAATCTGGGGAACGGCCGGTTCGAAAGCGCAGGCCTCGCCGCGGGCGTGGCGGTCAACGGCGACGCCCGCGTGCAGGCGGGGATGGGTGTGGACGCCGGCGACTACGACGGCGACTCTCGCACCGACCTCGTGCTCACCACGTTCGCCCGGGATCGCTATACGCTCTATCACAACATCGACGGTCATCAGTTCGAGGACGCGAGTACCTCAGCGGGGATCGCTGCCCCTACATTCACCCGCATGGGATGGGGCGCCGCGTTCTTTGATGCCGACCTCGACGGGAAGCTCGATCTGTTTTTCGCGAACGGGCACATTTTCTCGGACATCGATCAATATCCGCAGCTGGGCGAAACCTATCGACAGAAGAACCAGTTGCTGCTGAACCTTGGTAACCGGTTCCGCGACGTCTCGGATCGCGCTGGCGCCGGACTCCAGCTCGCGCGCGTCGGCCGCGGGCTTGCCGTGGGGGATCTCGACAACGACGGCGATCTCGACCTCGTCGTCAGCAACATCGACGACACGCCGACGCTGCTCGAGAATCGGCAGGCGACGAAGCACCACTGGGTGGCGGTGCGGGCCGTATCTCCGACCGGCAATCGATTCGCGATCGGCGCAAAGGTGACGGTCACCGGCGGCGGCAGAAAGCAGTTCCGTGAGATCCGTTCCGGCGGGAGCTTTCTGTCGCAGAACGACCTGCGAGCCTCCTTCGGGCTCAACGACTACGCAGGTCCGGTCGACGTCGAGATCCGCCTGCCCGGCGGGGCGCGCTGGCAATGGAAGCAGCTTCCAACCGATCGCCTGCACGTGCTCACGCTTTCCGAATCCGCCAGCATCTCGAAAACCGGCCTGGCGCGATGACGACACGGTTGTTCACCGCGGGCGTTCTGGTGGTCGTTGGCTCTATTGTCGGGGCGCAACCGCCCGAGCGAGCAGGTTCCAAGGCACCTCCGACCGCTGGCGTCGAGCAGCAGACGACAGCTGCAAAAACCGTCACGCTGGCAGTCCCGGAAACGATGCAACCGTTTCTGAAGAACCTCGAGCCGGGAAGCGACCCGTTTCCGGTGGAGCGTCAGGCAAAGGAGCTCGACGCACGGCTCGGCGAACTCTCCGAGGCATTTCGTTCTGGTCGTGCTCGGGCGGGCGGCGCCACCAAACAGCTTCTCGATCCAAGCTTCCGCGGGGCACGACTTCTTCCGGTCGAGGCACCGAGCACGAGTCAGGGGACGCTCGATGTGGAGAGAGCCAGGAATCTGCCGCACGACCTGACGCTCGATCCAGCTGCGTTCGGCGCGGAGTTGCAGCGGCTGACCAGCGATCTTCGGGAGATCGCGGTCGCGGAATTTCTGATCACGTCGATCGAACCTGAGGGGGCGCCCGATTCACCCTCGGGCGTTCACACCAGCGTCCGTTACGACATCGTCGGCCCGGGAATAAAGGCGTACCGCGTCGAGCACGTGGGCGAGTGGGACATGAGTTGGCGGCGCAACCCGTCAGGCTGGCAGGTGACCCGGTGGATTGCCGCCTCGCATCTGGTAAGCCGGGCACGACACCCGATTTTCACTGAAATCACCGAGGCGGCTCTCGGAAGCAACGACTCCTTCCGAAAACAGCTCAACGTCGATCTCGACTCCTGGATGTCGACCTTCGACTCGGTGCTGACGCGCGATTCGAACGGCCACCATGGTGTATCGGTTGGCGATGCGGACGGAGATGGGCTCGACGATCTCTACGTCGCGCAGCCGGCCGGATTGCCCAATCGTCTCTATCGGAATCGCGGCGATTCCACTTTCGAAGACATCACCGAGAAAGCTGGCGTGGGCGTTCTCGACGACACGGCGGAGTCGCTCTTTGCCGACGTCGACAATGATGGCGACGAGGACCTCGTGCTGGCCACGGCGACCAAGCCGATCCTCTTCCTCAACGACGGCAAGGGGCACTTCACTCCCGTCGAGGACGGCTTTCGCTTCGCGCGGCCGATTCAGGGAGTGCTGACGTCGATCACCATGGCGGACTACGACCGCGACGGCTTTCTCGATTTGTATCTGTGCGTCTACTCGTACTTCTTCGGAGCCGGCGAAGACAAGGCAGGAACGCCCGCGCCGTACTACGACGCGCGTAACGGACCGCCTGGCATCCTTCTGCGCAATGACGGGCACGGGCATTTCGTCGACGCCACCGAGGAGGCAGGGCTCGATGTCGGCAACGATCGTTATCACTTCGCCGCGGCGTGGGCGGACTACGACGGTGACGGCTGGCCGGATCTTCTGGTCGCGAATGATTTCGGCACCAAGAATCTGTATCACAACCTCGGGCGGCGCGCCGGCAAGGTGCAATTCGAGGACGTGGCCGCCTCAGCGGGCGTTCTCGATCATGGCGCCGGAATGAGCGCGACGTTCCTCGATTACGACAACGACGGCTTGCTCGACATCTATACCGGCAACATGTGGAGCGTCCCCGGCAAGCGGGTGACCTCGGCCCCATCGTTCATGCCCGATGCGACGCCGGAGGTGCGCGCGCTCTATCGACATCACGTTCGTGGCAATTCGCTGTTGCGAAACCTCGGCGATGGACGCTTCGAAGACAAGACACTCGAGGCCCACGCAGAGATGGGCCGCTGGGCGTGGTCCTCGGACGCGCTCGATTTCGACAGCGACGGTTGGGAAGACCTTTACGTCGTCAACGGAATGCTGACGCGCCACACGGAGGACGCCGGTGGAGACCTCGAAGGATTCTTCTGGCGTCAGGTGGTCGCGCATTCGCCGCTCACACGCGCGCCCGGCACGCCCTACGACGAAGCCTGGCGGGCGATCAACCAGTTGCTGGTTCATGGCTCGATAGCCAGCCATCAGCGCAACGTGTTCTTGCGCAACGATGGACACGGAGGCTTCGACGAGATCTCCGGGACGCTCGGACTCGACCTCGATCAGGACGGCCGATCGTTCGCCGTACTCGACGTCGACCGCGACGGCGATCCGGACCTCGTCGTGATGGCCCCTCGACAGACGCCACAGCTTCGCGTCTTTCGAAATGATTTCGAGACGCTTCCCGCTCCGGGTGAAAGCCACGCCGCTTCGCTCGCGGTCCGGCTGATCGGGACCAAGAGCAACCACGATGCGGTTGGCGCCAGGGTCATTGTCGAAACCGATCGATTGCACAAGACCAAATTCGTGCAGGCCGGTTCCGGATTCCTGTCGGAGCACTCGAGAGAACTGCTCATCGGTCTCGGGGAGAGCGAGCATGTCACTAAGCTGACGGTGAACTGGCCGTCAGGGGCAACTCAGGTATTCAGCGACGTGCCACTGAATACCCGCGCCCGCATCGTCGAGGGAGGCGACATCAAGAGCGAGCCGTTCGCTCAACGATCCGCAACGTCGGCGACCGCAACCGCTCCACCTCCGGCATCACCCCCGAGTGCGACGTGGTTGTACGAGCCGTTCCCTGCGCCTGACTTCTCGCTTCAGGATCAATCAGGACGATCCCGTTCGCTCGCGGCATTGAAGGGAAAGCCCGCAGTTGTTCTTCTCGGGTCGTTCGAGGTCCCGGCATCGCGGGCGGCGCTCGAGACACTCGAGCGCGGCGCCCAGGCGCTCAACCAGGCCGGCATCGGAATGATCGCCATCGGGATCGATCCGCCACGCGACAAGGCACCGCTGCCTGGTCTGGGTTCGGGTGCGGTGCCAGTCGTGGTTGCCACACCTGAAGTTGCGTTGAGCCAGGCAATTCTCTACCGCCACCTTTTCATGAACCGGCAGGACCTACGGTTGCCCAGCACCCTGCTGATCGATGCAGGCGGGCAGGTCGTGAGGGTCTACCGCGCTCGCCCGGACGTTGCACAGATCGTAAAGGATTCGGCCGGGATCGACGCGGCGCCGGCAGAGCGGCTCACGCGAGCCGTGCCGTTTCCGGGAACCTTCTATTCCGCACTGCCGCTTCGGAACTACCTGCCGTACGGCCGGGAGCTTCTCGATCAGGGGCTCGAGTCTGCGGCCGTGGTCGCATTCGAGCGCGCCGCGCAGGCCAACCCGGGCGCGCCGACGCTTTATCGTCTGGGCACCTTGCTCGCCAGGACCGGCGAGTCGGCGCGGGCGCGTGCGGCGTTCGAGCGCGCCCTCTCTCTGCAACCAGATCTGGCCGAAGCCAACAACGATCTTGGAGCGCTGCTCGCGCAAGGGGGCGACCTCGAGAGTGCCATTGGTCATTTCCGGGCGGCGGTCGCCTCGACTCCCGATTATCCCGACGCGCTGAACAATCTTGGCTACGCGCTTCTTCTCACCGGCCACGACGATGAGGCGCGGACGCTGTACGAAAAAGCGTTGACCTTGCAGCCCGACTTTCCCGAAGCCTTGAACAATCTCGGTCTGTTGTTCGGTCGTGCAGGAGAGATGGATCGAGCGGAGCGCTATTTTCGCGAGGCGCTCAACCGTCGCGGGGATTATGGTGAGGCGGCCAACAACCTGGCGCTCGTGCTGGTTTCGAAGGGCCAGCCCAACGAAGCGATCAGCTTGCTCGAAGCCATACTGAAGAGGACCCCGGAATACGAAGGAGGTTACGTGACTCTCGCCAAAATCTACTTCAGTCTGGGCCGCTCGAAAGAAGCAGTCGGTGTCCTCGAACGCTTGCTGCAGAGAAATCCCACCCACGCCGTTGCGCTGGAACTGCTCAGGCAGTGGAAGGCAAAGTGATTCCCCTTGACTTTTCTCTTCAGTAGGACCTAGCTATCTAGCTGCACCTTACGCGGTTCCGGCCTTTCTTCAGTCGAAAATGAAGGAAAAAGGAGGAGGAGTCTTATGTCCTTCTGGAAAGGGTCCAGGGGTAGGTTAGGTCTTGCCCTTGTTGCCCTTGTCTTCGCGGGTAGTCCGGGAGTCCTTCAAGCGCAGACTACGAGCGCATCCGTTTCTGGGTCGATCCAGGATTCACAGGGCGGGGTCCTTCCGGGCGTGACGGTCACGATGACCAGCCGCACGCAGGGCAACGTTCTCACGGCGGTTTCCGACGAGGGCGGTCGGTTCGTTTTTCCGATCGTTCGCCCAGACACCTATCAACTTCAGGTCGCGCTGCAGGGCTTCAAGACCCTCGAGCGTACCAACCTGGTGGTGAACGCCAACGACAAGCTGGCGACCGGCGCGCTGACCCTGGAAGTGGGCGCGATGACCGAACAGGTCAGCGTCACGGGTCGAGTAACCGAGCTGCAGTCCGCGAGCGGCGAGCGCTCGTTTACGCTGGAGAGCGAAGCGCTCAAGAACATCGCCAACAACGGACGTCAGCTGTTCAACTTCGCCACCCTCGTCCCCGGCGCGCTCTCGACCGGCTCGAGCGGCAGCGAGGTTGGAGCCGCCGACGGGTTCACGGTCAATGGCCAGCGGCCCAACTCCAACAACGTCACGATCGACGGCGTAGCCAACATCGATACCGGCAACAACGGCGGCAACATGGCCACGACCAACATCGACTCCGTCGCCGAGTTCAAGGTTCTGACCAACTCTTACCAGGCAGAATACGGCCGCGCCGTTGGTGGCCAGGTACAGGTGGTGACCAAGAGCGGCACGCAGGCCTTCCACGGCTCGGGCTACTGGTACGGACGCCGGTCGGGGTGGGACGCCAATACCTGGTTGAACAAGCGGGTGACGCCGGCGATCGAACCGGCCAAGACCTCGCGCAACGATGGCGGCTACACGATCGGCGGCCCGGTCGCGTTCCCCGGGTTCAACATGGACAAGAAGAAGCTGTTCTTCTTCTGGAGCCAGGAGTGGCAGCGGCGCACGACCCCGGCGACGTTGCATCAGACGCGGGTCCCGACGGCGCTCGAACGGGCCGGCGACTTCTCGCAGAGCGTCGACAGCAGCGGCAATCCGTTCCCCTTCATTCGCGACTTCAGCACGGGCCTTCCCTGCGGCGCGGGCGACACGCGCGGCTGTTTCCAGGACGGCGGCGTGCTCGGGCGGATTCCGGCGAATCGGCTCTATGGCCCGGGCCTCGCCGCGCTCAGCATCTTCCCGACGGCGAACTTCTCGGGCGGCAGTGGCCTCAACTTCACGAGCCAGGATCCCGATAGCCCGAAGCGGCGGGAAGATCTGCTGCGGATGGACTTCCAGGCGACGAGCAACTGGCGCGTCACCGGCCGCTACATGAAGAACTCGGAAGACATCCTGCAGGCGTACGGGACGACCTGGGCCGGCAACGGCAGCGACCAGCTTCCGACACCGGTGTTGTTCCTGCACCCCGGCTCCAACTACATGCTCTCGGCTACCGGCACGTTGAACAATTCGACGTCGGTTGAAGTGAGCTGGGGACGTGCGGGCAACTCGCTGAACTATCAGCTCCAGCTCGAGAAGTTGTTCCGGGCGAACGCGGGGGTGTCGGGCCTTCCGCTGTTGTTCCCCGATGCGGTGCAATCGGATTACGTTCCGTATTTCGTCTTCAACGGCGGGCGCACCGGCAATGCCGGGCAGTACCAGACGGATCGCGGGCCGTTCACCAACGAGAACATCACGCACGACGTCATCGCGAACATGACCAAGGTGTGGGGCTCGCACGCGTCGAAGGTGGGCTTCTATTTCCAGAACAGCTTCAAGCCGCAGAGCATCTTTGCCAGCTTCAACAGTCAGATCGACTACACGGACAGCTCGAGCAACCCCTTCGATACGGGGTTCTCTTATGCCAACGCGGCCACCGGCGTGTTCAACCAGTACACGCAGGCCTCGAAGTACGCACTCCCCGAATGGCGATACAAGAATTGGGAGTGGTATGCGCAGGACAACTGGAAGCCGAGCAACCGGCTGACGCTCGACTACGGGGTCCGCTTCTACTACCTCTCCCCGCAGTGGGACACGACGCTGCAGGCGTCGAACTTCCTGCCCGACCAGTTCAACCCCAGCGCGGCCGCGCAGCTGTTCACCCCGGTGTGCATCGGCGCCTCTCCGTGCTCGGACGCCAACCGCCGGGGCATGGATCCCGCGCTGATTGCCGCAGGTGCCACACCGACGCTCGACAACACGGTCGACAGCCGGTTCGTCGGCCGGCTCACCCCCGGCTCGAATCAATTCAACGGTGCCTTCCAGGCGGGCGACGGCATCAACGACCAGCTCCAGGATGGCAATGCCTTCCGGATCTCGCCACGGATCGGCGTGGTCTACGATCTGACGGGGCGAGGCGACACCATCGTGCGCGGCGGGTTCGGGATCTTCTATGACCGGCCGCAAGGCAACATGGTCTTCGACATGATCTCGAATGCGCCGGGGGTGCTGAACTCCACGCTGACCTGGGGCCAGCTCCAGACGCTGACCGCGGCGGGCGGCGATCCCAATCCCACCCTGTCGCTCAATCCGACCGCGTTCGACTTCAAGCCGCCGCGCGTCAATCAGTGGAACGTGGGCATCCAGCACAAGGCGTGGAAAGAAGTGATCCTCGACGTCGCCTACGTGGGCTCCAAGTCGAGCGACCTGCTGCGGCAGGTGCAGATCAATGCGGTCCCGTTTGGGGCGACGTTCCAGCCCCAGAACCAGGATCCGACCCGTGCCCCCGCGGCGCAGCTGGGGTCCTCGGCCCTGCCGAACGACTTCCTGCGCCCGTTCCAAGGCTACGGGAACATCCGGATGTGGGACTACAGCGGCTACGCGAACTATCACGCGCTGCAGACCTCGGCGACCCGCCGGTTCGACCGCGGGTTCATGTTCTCGGCGTTCTACGTCTGGAGCAAGGCGCTGGGCATCAACAGCAACGACTTCGCGGCGGGCGTCCCGAATCTGAGCAAGGAAGAAACCCGACGCCTCGACTACTCGTTGCTGGACTACGATCGGCCGCACAACTTCGTGCTCAACGCGATCTACCAGACGCCCAACGTGACGAGCAGCAAAGTGCTCGGCTTGCTGACGAACGAATGGCAGATCTCCGGCGTCTATCGGTGGACGAGCGGGCAGCCGTATACCGTCGGTTTCTCGATTCCGGGTATCGGGGCCCAGAACCTCACGGGCACCGACGGCAATCCGGATGCGCGCATCGCGCTCACCTGCAATCCGGGTCGCGGCTGGAGCGGCGATCCGTACAATCAGCTCGACACGTCGTGCTTCGCCCCGCCCCAGCCGCGCAGCGACGGCGCCGAGTCGGCGCGGTTCTTCGTGCGCAACCCGCCGACCAATAACGTTGATCTGTCTTTGTCCAAGAATTTCGCGGTGGTCAAGACAGTCAAGTTCGAGTTCCGCGTCGACATGTTCAACGCGCTGAACCACACGCAGTTCACCGGCGTCAACTCGACGGCGAACTTCGCCAGCCTGACGGATCGGACGATCACCAACCTGCCGTTCGACGCGAGCGGCAAGCTGGCGCAGCCGAACGGATTCGGGACCATCAACGGCGTCGCGCCGCCGCGCACGCTGCAACTCGTCACTCGCGTGACCTTCTAGCATCACGCTGATGGGGCTTGGGGGCGTCTGCCCTCGAGCCCTTTCTGTTCTTGCTTTCCTGTCGAAATTTCCGGCCTGGCCCGATCCTGACCTGCGATCAAGGCCCGACAATCATTGAACCACCTCAGTCGATGCGACCTCGGTTTCGACGGCGCGCGGCGCCTGCACCGGATCCGGCCGCGCGAAGAACCTGAGGAGGCTGCCCGTGGAGACGAGGATGATCGGGCCGAGGACGAGGCCAATGAATCCAAAGGCGGCCACGCCGCCGAGCAAACCAAGGAAAATCACCAGCCCGTTGACCGACGTCCGGCCGCTCAACAGCAGCGGGCGCAGGATGTTGTCGGCCATGCTGATGCCAAGGACGCCGACCAGCACCAGGATCACGCCGCGCGCGATCTCACCGGACAGCAGGAGCACGATCGCCGTCGGAACCCAGACAATCGCGGCGCCCACGACCGGGATCAGGGAACAGAATCCGATTACCACGCCCCAGAACACCGGTGCGCTGATCCGGAGCAGCCAGAAGGCCACACCGCCGATGGTCCCCTGCGCCAGCGCGACCAGCAGCCCGGCCCCCACGCTGGCCACCACGAGATCGCGAGTGTCGCGCATCAACCGATCGCAATCCTCTTCAGGAAGAGGCAGAAGGCGACGCAGGTGGCGGGCCAGGGCGTGTCCGTCGCGGAGCATGAAAAACAGTCACGAACAGCATCACCAGTAGGCTGCCCAGCGTCGCAAACGCGTCGGCGAGCATCGCGCCGGCGCGCGGCGCCAGGAACGCTAGCGCGCGCTGCACCCCCTCGCGAAGCAGCAGTGTCGGATCTTCGGGAAGTCCGATCGGACTGCGCGCCCTCGCCAGCTCCCAAATCCGCTCGAGCTGCCCCGGCGCACTGAGCGACGTCTGCTGAATGTAGCCGACGACCTGCGGCGCCTCACGAGCCAGCACGGACACGAGCATCACGCCCGGCGCGACGATCAGGATGGCGGCCAGCGCCGTCGTGACGAGCGCTGCGCGGTTCGGTCCGATTCTTGGCTCGAGTTCGACCTGCAGCCGGTAGAACATCATCGCGAACACCGCAGCCCAGGTAAGCGGCACCAGGAACGGACTGAGGACCAGGTACGTCAGGTAGCCAGCAAAGAGCACGAGCGCGTAGAACAACGGCTGCGACAGGCACTCTTCGCGGGTGTTGGCCATGGCGACTATCCAAACGCGGTCTGGAAGGTTCCCCGGCTGAAAGGCCGGGCAATGAGCAAGCATCAGGCCACGGGACGTTTGTTTCTTCAAGTCCGCGACATTCGACGTCCTGGCTGGTCGCAGGTTCAAAGACGCTCTGCCGGAAGCGGATTGCCCGCGACTCTACAGTCCAGGTTGTCCTCCACTTCGCGCTTTCTTTCAGGCTCGAAAGAGATATTGCACCTGGACATTAAATAGCACTATCCTCATCCGTTCCCATCTCTCATGTGAACCGAGCGGATTGAAAACCCGTTTCGACAGCCAAGAAACGAGGATGTTTCATGTCCCACATCAGACGCGGGGTCGCGTCGGGCCCCGGGTGCTGGAGGAGGTCTGCCGCATTCATCGCGGTCGGCATCGCCTTGGTCTTCCTTCAGCCTGTCGCGCACGCACAGGCGGACGCCCTGTCATTCTTCAAGAACTATTTCATTACCGGCGACTACGTGGTTGGCGGTGTCGGCCTGCGCGGCCTCGGGGGTGTAAGCGGGGTTCAAGGCATCGCGAGGGGTTCGATTGCCATCGGCGGGGTGCCGGCCAAGGCGGACATCGTCGCGGCATTTCTCTATTGGCAGGTCGTCTCGAAGAACACGCTTGGCCCGGATTCGGGGACGGTCGGAGCGAAGTTCGACGGCTTTCCTCTCGCATCTTCCAGCGGACCTCTGGCGAAAGTCCTGGTTTCGGAGGGCACGGCGCCCTGCTGGAGCTCGGGTGGCGCCACCGGAGGTTCTGGCGGACAGCACCGGACCTATACATACCGTGCCGATGTTCTTCGCTTCCTGCCGGTCGATCCCAACGGCAACGTGTCGGTCAATGGCGCGCATACCGTCGAGATTCCGGATTCCGGTCCGTCGGGAAACACGGTTCCGATCGCTCTCGGGGCGAGCCTGGTCGTCGTCTACCGGGATCCATCGTTGCCGTTGAACGCCATCGTCATCTATGACGGCGGCTACACGATGGATAACAACTCCCAGTCGATGACCCAGACGATCCGCGGCTTCTACCAGGCTGACGGGACCAGCGCCAAAATGACCCACATCGTGGGCAGTGGCCAGGCGAATAAGTCCGAGCGACTGCTGCTACCGGGTCAGGCACCCATCGTCAATCCATTCAACGCGTCATCGGGCAACAACTGGGACAGCCCGACGTACAACGTCACACTGACGAGCCCCAACGAGCCGACGACCACATCGGTCGATCACGTCGGCTTCCCGAGCTTCGATTGTTTGAGCTGGGCGGCGATCATCCTGAAGACGCCAGTCAAGGATTCGGATGGAGATGGCCTGCTCGACGTCTGGGAATCAGCGACAGCCCCGATCACCGATCCGAACGGCCGGCCGTTGCCGAACCTGGCTGCGATGGGGGCCGACAAGGATCACAAGGATCTCTTCGTCGAGGTCGGCTACATGCAGGCGGCCCAGGGCACGACCTACGGCGGCGTCGCGAAGCCGGAACATTCGCATCTGCCAGACGAAGCCGCGTTGAACGCGATGGGGGATGCGTTCAAGGACAACGGGATCAACGTCCACTTCGACGTTGGCAACAACTACCAGGATTCCCCCTACGTCATTCCCGCCGATCGAGCGCGCGGTGGCGATGCGATCAACGAGCTGGTGACATCCTGCGCTCGCGGCGCTTCAGATCCTCCGTGGGTCTGTCAGTTCTCCGGCTATCCCGGCACGGTTGGCTGGAAGACGGGGTTCAAGTTCCTTCGGGATCAATTGGTCAACACGCCGCCGCCCCTGAATACGGATGGCAGCGATCCGTGCGACTCGCCGACGGCGGACGACGGTCCTGGGAGCGCCTGCGAGCGGCGCTTCGATCGCAATCGCCAGGACATCTTTCATTACGTCCTGTTCGCCCATGCCGTGGGTCTGCCGAAGGCCGCCTGCCTGAATGCTGATGGGACTTCCGACGAACAGTGTCAGGCGACGAACCCCGACTTCCACGTGCCGAGGACGAACTCCGGCGTTGCAGATGTTCCGGGAGGCGACCTGATGGTGGCGCTGGGGGCGTTCCCTGATGTTTCCGGAAGACCGGTGGGCACACCGTTCATGCAGGGCGCGACGCTGATGCACGAGCTCGGTCACAATTTCGAGCTGACGCACGCCGGCACCCCACAGAGCCCGCCCGAGCCGAATTGCAAACCGAACTACATGAGCGTCATGAATTACCTGTTCCAGTTGCGCGGGTTGTTCAACGACCTCGACGCCGGAGTGCCTCACATGGACTACTCCGGCGAGGCGCTGGGTGGTATCGATGAGAGTTTCCCTGGCGATGGGTTCCTCTTCGGAGCGAGCACGCGCTACAAATCGGGCTGGTATGCCCCGCAGGGGCCGGGAACGGTCGGTACGCCCGCCCGTGGATACTGCAACGGGAACGCGTTTCCAAACCCGCCGCCGGCTCCAATGGTTCGCGTCGACGCGGCGTCGGTGTTCGGTCCGATCGACTGGAACCTCGACACATCGTTATCGAGCTCACAGGACTTGAACTTCGACGGCACGATTTCCAGCCCGTTGAATGCGGGTTCCAACGACTGGATCAATCTTCGTCTGGGTCAGGTCGCTGCCCGACGTAACGTGGGCGGATTGTTCGTCGACGCGGCCGGCAACCTCATTGTGGGACCCCTGTCGCTCGACGTCGGCCGGGGGGACATCGGCCGCGGTGATATCGGGCGCGGGGATATCGGGCGCGGCGACATCGGGCGCGGGGATATCGGGCGCGGCGATATCGGGCGTGGCGATATTGGCCGTGGCGACATCGGCCGCGGCGATATCGGGCGTGGCGACATTGGTGAGGCGGCCGAGGAGATCGACTCGGCGATTGCTACCGCCGCCGGAAACACACCACCGACCCAGTTCACCGCCTGTGTTATCGGAATCGGGGGCTGTCCGGGGAATACCGCAGACCCGGCGCAGAACCACCGCGTGCGGACCGGTTGGAAACCACCCAACGTAGGCACCGTCTCCCAGTACCTGGTCTATCGATTCAGGACGAATGATCCCCTCCAGGCGAAGACGCTGGTGGGGTCTGTGCCTGCGACCCTGGGTACCAGCGATTACACGCTCGTCGATCTCGCAGGAGCTGCCAAACGCGCAGTTCACGTATTTCGTCGTCGCAGAATTCAATGACGGCCCGCCGCGCACCGTCAGCGGCCCGTCGAACTTCGTGACGATACTTGCCGTCAATGACGCGCCAGTGGCCGTCAACGATCCGAACGCGTCCGGCGGCGGCTACACGACGGATCAGGGTAGGGCGCTCGTGGTCGCGGCGCCCGGAGTCCTCGGTAACGATACGGACGACGACAGCCCGGTGCTGACGGCGAAGGTCGCCAGCGGTCCAGCAAACGGGACGGTCGCGTTGAGCGCGAACGGTTCGTTCGTCTACACGCCAAACGCGGGGTTTGCCGGGTCGGACAGCTTCACCTACACGGCGAACGACGTCGACACCACCCGAAGCTCCAACGTGGCGACCGTCTCGATCACGGTCAGGAGTTCGCTGGTATACACCCTCGTCTTGTCGCCGCTGAAGACGCCCGCTCAGCAGGGAAGTGCGGTGCCGATTATCTGGCAGTTGAAGGACGCCACGGGCAAGCTGATTCTCTCGCTGAGCACGCTGCTCAAAATCGAGAGCGTCTACAACGGACCGGTTCCGCCGACCGGCGGCTGCGTCGCGTCAGCGACCGGCTTCAGCGCCACCAGCAAGGAGATGCTCTTCAGTCTTCCAAACGGTGCGACCGGAGCGAGCAGCTTCCGCCTGGTCTCGTCGTCGTCGAGCTACCAGTTCAACTGGGACACGACGACCACGAGCACGGCGCCGACGATCACCGGCAAGGGCTGCTACACGATTCTGCTGTATTTCAACGATCGGCCGGACTCTGACCAATCCGAGGATGACCAGTGCGGTGCAGCTCAAATGACTGCAGACTGCAGATTGAAGACTGCAGATTGGGATTGAAGATTGCAGATTGAAGATTGGGATTGAAGATTGAAGATTGAGATTGACGATTGGGGATTTCAGATTGACTGATTGCCGATTGGCGATGCCGAAAATCCGCAATCGTCAATCGTCAATCGGCAATCCTAATCCGCAATCGTCAATCGGCAGTCCGAATCTGCAATCGTCAATCGGCAGTCTCAATCTTCAATCTTCAATCTTCAATCTGCAGTCTATTGACCGGCCCGTCGGCGAACTTCGGGCAGCAGCGGATCTTCTTTCGATTGATCTCGAATGGCCAGGTAGGCGCGGTATGACTCTGCAAATCCGGCGGTCTGGAGGCCTTCGCGGGCGCGCCCCTGGTAGTAGAGCACCGGAGGCAGGAAGCCGGAGGTAGGCTCCTCGTCGAGGAACAGCGACAGAGTCTCGCCGCGTCCCGTCAGGCAGCGATCGAACTCGGAATCGGCTTGCGTGAAGGCGCCGGCGGCGAGATATGCCCGCCCGAGATCAAAATGTCCCATCCACGTTTCGAGCAGCGCGTTGGCGTTGCTCAGCTCCTTGATCGCCTGACGCGCATCCCCCTTCTTCAACGCAGTTTCACCCTCGATGATCTTGGCGTACGCCTGCGGCTCGGCTTGAAGCTCTGAGGCAAGGCTTTTGGCAAGCGTTTGCGCTTTGGCAGGGGCGCCAGCCTCGATGAACACGCGCGCCGCAAGGAAACGAATCTTGACCGAATTTCTGTTGGCCAGCGCCTTGTCGGCGGCGGCGACCGCTGCGGTCTTCTGCTCGCGCAAGAGCTGAGTGTAGGCGAGCGCCGCCAATTTGCTGGCAGCCCGATCGGGGTCCTTCGATGCCAGATCGGCATCCGCGCCTTCCGCAAAAATCAGCGCCGCGTCGGACAGCCGCCCTTCGTACAGGGCAAGATCTCCCAGGCCGGATGCCGCGTACGATGCCCCGAGCGCGTCGAGCTTTCCGATCGTGTCGTAAGTTTTTGCGGCCTCGGCCAGCTGCCCCTGGCCGACCTGCGCAAAAGCGAGCGCGAGCAGGCTGAAGAGTTCCGGGTCTTCGATGCTGCGGACCTCCTCTTCAGCGCTCTTGAAGTCGCTGCTGTAGGCGGCATACAGCGCAAGGTTCGTCCGGTAGAGCGCGCGCTTGGGCACGATCCGGATGACCTCGCGCATCTCGTTCACCGCCTTGGGCAGTTGCCGCAAATGAGTCAGGCAGAGCGCGAGATTGTTCCGCGCCGGTGCGTCCGCGGCATACCGCACGATCAGGTCGCTGTATTCCTTAACGCAGCTCGGATAATCGCTGGTCAGGTAGTAGAACAGGCCGCGGGTCCGGTATCGTTCGCGTTCGGTCATGCCATCCAGGTGCCGGACGGCCTCCTTGATGTATTTTTCCGCGTCCTGCTGCTTGTCCATGTTGCTCGACGCGATACCCATGCCGGCCCAGCCCAGACCGAAGTTCGCATCGAGCGCCACCGACTTCGAAAAATTCTGCAGCGCCTCGTCGAATTTGCTCATCGACAGGGCCTCCGCGCCCGCCGCATATGCGTGGACGACGTCGAGCGAGGTCGCCGAGAACGTCTGGGTGGCAAAGCGCTGCGCCTCTTCGGATGTCTCGTCGCCGAGCGCCTTGCGCACCTCGCGCGCCAGTCCGAGCGCAGCATCGAGAACCCGTTCCTTGTCTGGGGCGGTGCCACTGGCGGTTGCTATCACGCTGCCCGTGACGGCCTGGGTGGCTTTCACCATGACGGCGTAACGATTGCCATCGCGCCTCAGGTCCCCCGACAGGACGACCCCCACCCCCTGCTTCACGGCAATTTCCTGCGCCGCGCGCTCGTTGAGTTGATCCGGCGGCCGAACCCCGAGGCCGCGCCGGATGCCGTTGCGATCGTAGGCGCTGATGAAACCGGCATCTTCGAGCGCGAGCTTCATCATCGGCTCCAGCGTGTGATCGAAGGCCGGTTCGCCGGTGCCGTTCTGAAAGTCCGCAATCAACACCGATACGGGGTCGTGCGCCGCAGCAGTCTCCGGCGCCGCGCGGCGGCCCACCAGGTACACCGCCGCGAAAAGGATCGAAAGCACGAGCGCGCTGATCGCCAGCACTCGCTTGCTGACGCGGGCGGGAATGGGAATGCGCTCGCCCTTGTCGTCGAGCCGGCCGAGCGCGCGGGCCAGTTCCGCCGTCGACTGGAATCGGGCGGCTCGATCGCGTTCGAGGCACTGCGTCACGAGCGCGTCGAGCGAAATCGGAATGGTTTCGTCCAGCGAACGTACCGCTGGCAGACCGGCGACGGCCCGCTGCTTCATCGCAAGCATGCGGTCCTCGGCGGTCGTGGCGGTCACGTCGCGTGGACCGGTCAGCATTTCATAGAGGATCAGGCCGAAGGCGTAGATGTCAGCGCGACCGTCGACGGGAGCGCCCGTCCCCTGTTCGGGCGCCATGTACTCCAAGGTGCCGACGATTCCGCCGCCGGCAGCTTCGTCATTCGAGGCCGAGATCCCGAAGTCCATGATCAGCGCCAGATCGTCCGCGCTGATCATGACGTTTGCGGGTTTCAAGTCGCGATGAACGACTCCGGCGTCGTGGGCGGCTTCCAGCCCGCCGGCAATCTGCCGCGCGATCCTCAGCGCTCGCCCGACTGCCAGCTTGCCGTCGCGGCGGAGAATCTTGGCCAGGTCTTCGCCCTGAATGAACGGCATCGTGATGTACTTGATGCCGGAGATCTCGCCGAGATCGTGAATGCGGACGACGTTCTTGTGGGTGACCTGCCGCGCCAGCAGCAGTTCCTGCTTGAACCGCTTCTCCGCGTCCGGCGACACGCTGCGCCGCCTGGAATCGGTGCGAATGACTTTCAGCGCGACCGCGACACTTAGCTCGGCGTCCCAGGCCTGGTAAACCGCTCCCATGCCGCCGACCCCGAGCACTTTGATGATGTGGTAGCGGGGACCGAACGCCTCGCCGACCTGAAGGGGACCGCCAACGAGCGCACCGTGCGTGAGATCGCCCGAGATTGTGGTTGCGCCGATGGTCGTGCCCGCGCCGATGGTCGTTCCGAAGTGCGCCGCCGCCAGGTTGCCATGCGATGGGATGAGGATGGTTCCGGACACCGGATCGATGGCGTCAGTCGCAAAGAGATCCGCAGGGCCGTCGAGTGACGTGCCGCATGCTGGACAACGTACGGTTCCAGGGATCGCGGATCGGCCGCAGCGCGGGCATGACATTGCCAGTGGGATTGTCAGCAATTATATGTCGTGGTTGGGCTCCAGCCGAAAGAAATCAAAAACCGTGGAGGAACCAGAGTCCCGCCACGGCCGACATGCATGAAAGTCTCCGCTACGGGTGAATTGGCGTGTTCATGTCGGCGGCGATTTCGGCCGCAGACAGGACGCGCGCGTAAACGCGGACCTCGTCGATCATGCCGGCGAAATACTCACCCCAGATAGAGTTGCCGCCAATCCGCAGCACACCGTTCGAGGTCAGGATCGGTCCGCCGGGGATGTTGCCGCTCGAGACGAGCGTGCCGTTGACGTAGAGCCGCAGCGTGGTGTCGTCATAGGTCGCGGCAACATGTGTCCAGGTGTTGAGGGGCAGTGCCGCGGTGCCCGCACGTGACTGGTCGCTGCTGCCTACCCGGACGAAGGCCGCGGGCCTGGTCCCGTTCGAGGCATACAGGCTATAAGCGAGGCCCGGTTTGGCCTCTTTCATGACGATCGTGCGCCAGTTCGTGAGGGTCGCCGGATTGACCCAGGCCTCGATCGTCATTGCCGTCGTCAAGTCGAGGGGGTTGCTGTCGGGGACGGTGACCCATGCGTTGTTGCCGTCGAACGACAGAGCGCGGCCGAATCTGCCGGTCGCAGCCCGCGCCGCATTGGTCAGCGTGCCGGTGTTGCCAAGCCCGGACGAATCGTCAGTCGTCGTGCCCACCGCTTCCTCGAACCCAAAGGCGGCAACCAGCGCCGTCATCACCCAGGTGTGCGACGCGGGCGTGGGGTCAGTGCCGGCCGGGGCTACGGCCCGGACCCGGAGCGTGTGACTGCCGACGGTAATGCCGCTGTAGGTCTTCGGGCTCGTGCATGCCGCGAACGCCGCGTTGTCGAGCGCGCACTCGAAGCTCGAGCCCGCTGACGGCGTGGCGACGAACGAGAAGGTCGCGGTCGAACTGGCCGTGGTCGCGCCCGGATTCGCCGTAATGTTCGTGTCGGGTGCCAACACGGTGAAGGTCGTGCTCGCCGGCGTCGCGTCGGCGCCTGCGAGGTTGGCGCCGCGAACCTCGAACGTATGCGCGCCCAGCGCCAGCCCGGTGTGGTTCCGTGGACTCGTGCACGTGGCGAACGCGGCACCATCGAGAGAGCACTGGAACGTCGCACCGGCTGCCGGCGTCGCGATGAAACTGAAGCTCCCGCTGGTGGTAGCGATCGTCGCCGCAGGCGACGCGGTGATTGTCGTGTCAGGCGGGCCCGAGTAGACGGCCGTGTGCACACCCGCGACCGCCGCGAAGGTCGCGTAGGCCACACCCTTGATCGTCTGGACGGTAAACGGCACGACGGTACTACCGCGCATCAGGGACACCAGGATGCCGCTCGAGGTCTGTGCTGGCAGCATGCCTTGGAGCCCGTTCGCACCGGATCCCTGGACGACGGTGAACGTCAGCGTGCCGCCGGTGTAGGCGATCGATCCGAAGGAGGAGTCGTTGCGTCCATCCAGCCAGGTCAGCATTTGTCTAGCCGAGACAACTGGAACTCCATGCGCTTTCGCCGACGCGACGATCGTGTCGGACCCCGGACTCGTGAATGAATCCGTGTGCATGTTCGCGGTGAAGACCCCGTAGTAGCCCTCCGGACCGACAGCACGATCGAGCAGGCTGTCGATGTGGAATGGATAGGTCTGGAACGACTCGTCGGTCATCTGCGTGACCGCCTGATACACGTCGATGGTCGTTCCGTCCTCGTCGGCAAAGCGCATCGGCATGCCAGATCCCGTGAACATACCGGGCCTGTCCAGCACGAAGTCGTACGGCCAGTAGTAGTAGCTGGTATCGAACCGGATCCCGTGACTCAACTGGATCTTGGGCTGCGACGCATAGTCGCTCCAGGTGATGCAGTGAGTGCGGTTCGTGGATGGCGCCGGGACGTTGGGATAGGTGGTCGCGAACTGCGACAACTGTGTCCCGTAGGTCTCGTTGAGCGATTCCGGCGTAAAGTCCTGACAATCCGTGGTCGAGTGCAGTGCGACCTCGAAGCCCTCTGCGACATAGGCGCTCGCCAGGCCGTCGGTAATCGGCGACGTTGGATAGACATACGACGTCGACCGGATGCACTGCCAGTCGGCCACGGAGCAGTTGTTCGGGCTCGCGGCCTTGTACAGTTCGAACCGTCCCGCGGTGCCCCCGTTGGCGTGATCATCACCGGTCATGACGACGGCAGCTTTGAGTCCGCGCGGCAGGTACCAGAACCGCGGCAGCGGCTTGCGATCGCGGGTCATCTGCAGAATCAGGTTGGCCAGCAACCGTTGCTGCTCGTCCGCCTGCGGGATCGCCACCTTGTTCAGATCGACCCAGTCCGGCTGTACATCCCCGGCTGCGGCGCCCCAGAAGAGATCGTCGGATCGAATCGGGAGAAATCCGTCACGCTCCTGTCCCGACCATTCGGGATTGCCTTGCCGCGTGTAGACCACCGAGCGCGCGAGATCGTAGGTGAAGGCGGCCGCCTGCCCGCCGCTTGCTCCGACACTCCTCAATGTGACCGCAGGGTTCGGCGTCGCCGTGCCGGCATTCGAATAGATCGTCGCGAGCGCCGAGGCTCCGGCGAGCGTGTAGACATCGGCGGTCCCGTGGAACTGGATGGTCTGATTCACGAGGCCAGTACCCGGACCGTTCTGATCGATCATCAGGTACTGATTCGCCGCCGTGGACTGTGCGTCAGCCAGACCCATCAAATCCCCAAGTTGCTTGTCGGGGCGCATCGCGATCAACCTGCCCCCCGCAGTCACCCATTGGGTGAACATGTCCACCTGGTCGGAAGAGAGCGGCATCGCTCCCAGCACGACGATGTCGTGAGCGGCAAGCGTCGCCGGCGTCACCAGCGAGATATCGGTAATCGTGTAGAGATTGAGCCCCTCGTTGTGAAGGATCTCGCCGAGATAGCGTCCGAACGGATTGGACGTGCTGCCAACCACGAGGATGGGGCCGCTTGGACCTTCATCGGTCGGCACTCCCAAGGTGGTGAACGTCCAGGTGATGTCTGCCGGGATCGCGTTGCCGGAAAGATCCTTGACGCGCGCGCCGGCGGCGCCTCCGTGGAGTATCGCGGTGTATGGCGCTGACGGATCGAGCGGCACGGACGGCTGAAGTCTCCCCGTTCGGGTCAGGGCTTCGTAGGTAAGGCTGGCTGGCACCGGCTGATTGGCAGCGTCCAGCAACTGGAACGCGCTCGTGTCGAGTGTCGCTTGATCGATCGTCTCGTTGAACGTGGCCGTGAGCGTGCCCAGCCACGGGACATTGACCGCGCCGGCCGCAGGGGCTCTGGCGATGACCTGTGGTCCGGTCGTATCCGGTACGAGGGCCTCGACGAACACCACGTCGATCCAATAGTTTGACGCGTTGAATGACTGATCCGGGAAGGAGCTTGCCTTGTCGTAACGGAAGACGCCGTTCAGCGTGGTGTTGTTCTCGAACGCTCGAAGGGGCGGACGATCGACGGCTTGCTGGAAGTACGACAGGTCGACCGCGTAGTGTCCGCGCGGTGCGTGATACGACGCAACGTACACGCTGTTCGCCGTCACCGGCACGGCCGGCGAGAACTCCGCCTGCTGCCAGCCGGTGGCGGTCTCGCCCATGAACGTCACCTCGGCCAGACGCGACCCTGTTTCGGACCACAGACTTCCCAGATGGATTCCGGTATTGCGCGCGCCTTTGTAGAACCGGATTCCGGCGATGAAGCCGTCCCGATCCGCCCGGAACTTCACGCCGAGTTCGACGCTGCCGGTATCCGGAAAATCAGCCGTCCCCGGCGTGGTCGACGGCGGCCACAGACTGCACGGGCACGAGATCGGACCTGCGGCGGCCGTCGTGAACGACCAGCTCACTGGCACGATGGCATTGCCCGCGGCGTCCCTGGTTCCTTGAACGGTGACCGTATACACCGCGCCGGCAGCGAGATCGCCCACCGGATTGAGCGTGGCTCGCAGCGCCGCGGCGTTGTAGGTCACCGCCCCCGGAACGACCTGGCTCGCGCCGTCGCGCAGGACGATGGACTCGACGTGGATCGTCGACGCGTCCATCGGTTCGCTGAAGACCGCCGAGACGTTCGTGGTTACCGGGATGCCGCTTGCTCCAACGGCCGGCGCGGCGCCCACGACGGTTGGCGGCGTCGTATCGGGAGGGCTGGTGCTAAACGACCAGGCGACGCTGGACGCGAGTGGATTACCCGCGGCATCGTGCACGGACGGCTCCCCATCTGCGCCACGCACCACCGCCGTGTAAGTGACCCCCTGACTCAGATTCGACGCCGGGTGCAAGATCGCCGTGAACGTCGCGGGATCGTAGGTTACCGACGCGGCGACGAGCTGATTCGTGTCGTTCCTCAGCTCGAACGTGCCGCTGCTGATGCTGCTGGCCGCCATTACTTCGTCGAAGACGGCGACCACACTGGTTGACAGACTGACGTTGGTCGAACCGGCAGCGGGTGAGAACGAGGACACGGTTGGGGGCGTGAAGTCGACCTGTGAGACCGGCGCCGCCATGTCGGCCTGGATCTCGGTGACGGTCAACGCGCGGTTGTAGACACGCACCTCGTCGATGAGGCCATTGAAATACTCTCCCCAGCGGGTGTCGCCGCCAATGCGCAGAGGATCGGTCGTCGTCGCGATGGCGCCGGTCTGCGCCCGCGTGCCGACCAGCACGCCATTGACGTACAGCCTCATAACCGCACCGTCATAGGTCGTTGCGAGATGCGACCAACTGTTCACCGATAACGCCGCGACGCCGTTGACGCCGAAATCGGTGGCAATGCCGGTGTTCAGGTAACCGGCCGGACGCGTGCCGTCGTGGCCGTACAAAGCGTACGAAAGGCCGGTGGGACTCTCTTTGACGACCACCGCACGCCACGCGC
This sequence comes from uncultured Acidobacteriota bacterium, assembly GCA_963755695.1. Classification (GTDB taxonomy): domain Bacteria; phylum Acidobacteriota; class Vicinamibacteria; order Vicinamibacterales; family 2-12-FULL-66-21; genus QHWT01. Next base: position 424,964 of record CAVWLB010000010.1, read on the forward strand.
TCAGCGTCGACGGATTGACCCAGGCCTCGATCGTCATTCCAATCGTCAGGTCCAGTCCGTTGTCGTCTGGAATATTGACGCGGCTGTTGGTGCCGTTGAACGACAGGGCTTTGCCGAAGCGTCCTGTGGGCGACCAGTCGGTGTTCGCGGTGGTTCCGCTGTGCCCGTTCCCGGTCGCATCAGCGACTGTGGTGCCGGTGCCTTCCTCGAATCCGTAGGCGGCAACGATGCCGGACTGCCCGACGACGGAAGCCTGGGCGTGGACCGGCGTACGCGAGAGGCTGGAGACCCCCCACGAAAGTGCCATGACCGCTGCCGACAACGAAATGCGCAGCGTTCGTCTATCCATCGTCAACAGTCCCTTTGGCTGTAGCGAATACCGGGAGAGCAAACGGATGACGGACAGCTCGGCAATTTGCGAACCAACTACCCGCGTGTAGAAAAATGGAGGAAACAAATGCGAAGGCTGCCGGATGACGGACTCGAGTCGGCGAGGGGCGGCTCCAGAATCTTCTTTTTGGTCGCCGGGACGAAAGTGGGGGGTACCTACTGCGGCCCTGTATGGATGGTGCCAAGCAAAGGGGCGGCGAGGATGCTACCCCTAACGTGTTCTTCGGACGGGCATTTCGTCGAATAGGCCCTTGCGTTACTTCTTCAACTGACCCAGAAGGAACTCCAGTTTCGGCGCCTCGGCCACGCTCATCTCGCCGGCGCGAGCCCCCAACTCCATGGTGATGTGGCTGCTCGAACTGTAGGCAGGCCAGGGAGGGAGTCCGGTGCCGTTCGGATCCCCGGTCCTTCCGAAGTTCGCCCAGTACGACGAGACAGTCTCCGCAAGCTTGTGGTCGATTGGCTCCCAGGGACGGTCCAGGCGGTTGATGGTTTTGAAGACGTAGGGAACCTCTGACGTGTGGAACGCGCCGAATTCCGGATGCGCCGGCCACGGAATCACCCGGTCGAAGAAGTAGGTGTAGATCCGCTTGCTGGCTTTGAGCTGCTCGTTGGCCCAGAGATCCATCGACACTCGCGCGCGATCGCGCCCCGCTGCCTTTCGTGCGCCGATCACGTCGGCGTCGGCGGCGACCGGGTACAGCTTCAAGAACGTGTCGGCCTGCTCGCCATAGATTCGTCGGGCGTCGCCCTGATAGCTCTCGATATCCGCCTTTGACGAAGGTCCAAAACCTCCGCTGACGCCGATGTCGTCAGCCACGAAGCCCAGCATCAGCGGCACCTGTTCGGGCGGGGTTGTGCCGGTCAGGACCCAGCCGTCATTGAACGGACCGTTCGGAAGCCGGGTCCCTCCGCCGGAGGTTGACGGCTCAAAGAATCGTGCCGCCGGCAGTGCCCGCAATTCCGCAAGCGAACGCGCCCCTTTCGATTCGGCGAAGGTCACACCTGCAGCTTCCCGTTCGCTCAGCGTCGCGTTGGCGCCGAGAGCGTTTCTCGGCAGCAGGCCTGGACCACTCTGGGCAATCGCGCGGGCGAAGAGTCCCTTCGCGAGTGGCGATCGCATCAAATCGACGACCGAAATCGCGCCGGCGGACTGGCCGAAAATCGTGACCTGGGCCGGATCCCCGCCAAAGCCGCTGATGTTGTCGTGGACCCATTGGAGCGCGGCAATCTGATCGAGCAGACCGTAGTTGCCGGATGCGTGGTGGGCTGATTCCTTCGTCAATTCCGGATGGGCGAGAAAGCCGAGGGGCCCGACGCGGTAATTCACGCTGACGACGATGATTCCCTTTTTCGCCAGCTCGGCGCCATCGTAGACGGCCACCGAGCTCGAGCCCTCGTTGAATCCGCCGCCGTAAATCCAGAACATCACCGGCAGCTTCGCGGTCGCGCTCTTCGCGGCCGTCCAGACGTTCAAGAACAGGCAGTCCTCGCCAATCGGTCCCTGGGTCATGAACTCTTCGGTCCATGGGAGCCGGGAGCCCGGCTGGCTTTGCATGCAACTGGTACCGAAACGATCGGCGTTGCGCACGCCATCCCAATGCGACGCTGGCTGCGGCGGGCGCCAGCGAAGGTCGCCGACCGGTGGCGCGGCATAAGGAATACCCAGATACGCCGTCACGCCGTCAATCGGCGCGGCTCCCGAGATCAGTCCGGCATTGGTCTTCACCGTTCGTACATCGGCACGCATGGTCCAACTCGGCGCGGGGAGTGCCAGCAGGAAGGCAATCGCCGCGGTGCAAAGTGATTTTGGGTTCGGCATGGTGTGTGGGGAGCCTACCATGCACGAAGAGAGAGTATCGTCCCGGCCGTCTCCACCCCGCTTCGTTGCCGTCTGATGCCGTCACCAGACCCGGATCCGATCGCCGGGCGCGAGATACAACGTGTCGCCCGGCTGCACGTTGAAGGCGGCGTACCACGCGTCGAGATTCCGAACGCAGTCGGCACGATATTGCGACGGTGCGTGCCCGTCGGTCAGCACGATTTGCCGCAGCAGCGGCTCGCGGATCTTGTCGCGCCAGCTTTGCGCATAACTAAGAAAGAATCGCTGATCGCCGCTGAGCCCGTCCTCGATCTTCGAAGTCGAGCCTTTCGATGACGCGCGATACGCATCGTAGGCGGCGGCCAGGCCGGCGACGTCGGCAATGTTCTCGCCGAGAGTCTGCTGACCGTTGACCGATACGCCCGGGAGCGGCTGATACGCGTTGTATTGCGCGACGAGACGCGAGGCTGCCGATCGAAAGTGGGCGAAGTCGTCGGTCTGCCACCAGTTTGCAAGTTTCCCCGTCGCATCGAACTGGCTGCCCGTGTCATCGAAGCTGTGGCTGACCTCGTGGCCGATGACGGCGCCAATCGCGCCATAGTTGAGTGCGGCATCCGCGCCGGGATCGAAGAATGGCGGCTGGAGAATGGCGGCCGGGAAGTTCAATGCGTTCTGGATTGGAAGATTGACGGCGTTTACCGTCTGGGGCGTCATCCACCACTCGTGCCGGTCCACGGGTTGCTGCAGTTTGGCCACATTCCTGCGATAGTCGAATTCCTCGCTTCGCATGGCGTTGGTCAAGGCATCGTCGCGCGCGACTTGAAGACCGGAGTAGTCTCGCCACGTATCCGGATAGCCGACGCCGACGATCAGCGTCTGAAGCTTTTCCTTGGCTTTCGCCTTGGTTTGCGGCGCCATCCACTCGAGCGCATCGATCCGCCGGCCGAAGGCCGCCTTCAAATCGGCGACCATCGCCTGCGCCTTGGCCTTGGCGTCTGGCGCAAAGAACCGCTCCACGTACAGTTTTCCAACCGCATCGCCAAGCGCATCATTGGTTGCCGCGACAGCGCGCTTCCATCTGTCGGCGATCTGTTCGGTGCCCGACAGAACCTTCCCGTAGAAATCGAAGCGTTCGACGGCGAAGGCCTTCGGCAGCAGATTCGACCAATGGTTCAGCGTTTGATACTGAAGGTACGCTTTCCAGGTCTCGAGCGGTTCTGAAGCGACCAGCGCCGCCTCGCCGGTGATGGCAGCGGGCTGCCAGACGATGAAGCGGTCTTGACTGGAGAGTCCTGCGGCTGCGAAGAACGCCGGCCAATCGAGGCCGGGCGCCTTCTCTGTGAACTCCGCACGGGTCCACGGATTGTTGGCCTTCTGGACCTCTCCCGAATCCTGCCGCGATGCGTGAGCCCGCGCGAGCTTCGTTTCGAGATCGAGAATCCGGTCGGCGGTCTGTCGTGGTTCGGGGAGCGCGGCCAACGACAGGATCGTCACCACGTGCGCCGAATATTTCGTGCGGGTGGCCCGCATCGCTTCCTCTTCGGAGAGGTAGTACTCGCGGTCGGGCATGCCGAGGCCGCCCTGAAGGAGATACCCGGTGTTATGGGCGGGATCGTTGAAGTCCTGCGCAACCCACAGACCAAACAGATTGTCGGTATAGAAGTCCGTGTTGTTCAGCGCGTCGACGTCGGCCCGGAGTGACCCGCCAAGCACCTGCGCCAGCGCCCGGCGATCGGCAATCTTAGCAATGCGATCGAGCCGCTCTTTGAGAGGCACGACGCCGCGTCGTTCGATCGACGCTTCGTCCATGAAGGCGGCGTAGTAATCACCGGCCTTGCGAGCGTCCGAGCCTGCTGCGGCCTCGCGTCCTGACCTTTCGAGCAAATCCCGCGTTCGCCCGTCAGCCTCCTCGACGAGCATCGTCCCGACTCCCCACAGGGGTTGATCCGCCGGAATCGTGGCGGTGCGGGCCCACGCACCGTTTGCATAACCGAAGAAGTCATCACCTGGTTTGGTGCTCCGGTCCATCCCGGTGAGATCGATTCCGTGGCGACTGGCAGCCGGTGTTGTTGTCTGCGGGCGCTGACCAGGCAGGGCAACTGCTCCGGTGAGCCCACAACACAGACTCAGCGTTAAGACCGTACGTTGCAGCATTCGCATTGAGTCGATTCTAACAATGAACGTCGGCGGCCCTCAGAAGCCCGCCGGCCGTTCGTCGCTGACGCCAAAGGCGCGCTCCAGCGCGAGCCCGGCGCGCGCCACGGTCCCTTCATCGAACAGCCGGCCGATCAGTGTGATGCCGTGTGGCACTCGACGCGGCGTGGAGAACTTCGGCAACGGATTCTTCGGATCAGGTGCCCAGTCGCTGCGCGCTTCGGACACGTTGACGAACCCGGCGCGCAGCGTCAGCGACGGATGGCCGGTGAAGTTCGACACCGTGATCATCTCGTCGCGCAGTGAGGGGACGAGGAGCAGATCAACTTCGGAGAACACGCGCGCCATTTCGAGAGCCACGCGCCGTCGGAATCGGTCGGCCTGGACGAGGTCCACTGCGGACAGGAAGCGCGCCTCGCGAAAGAGATTCGGCCACGCGTCAGGCACCTGCGCCTTCAAGGTCGACAGGCCGCCGCCAAGCGTGAGCTCCTCGAACGAGGCCGCAGCCTCGCTGAAGAGCACCGGCATCAACGATCCGTACGGCCAGTCGGGCAGGCTGACTTCCGTCGTGACCATCCCGAGCTTCCTCACCGCTTCCAGGGCGGCCCTGTCGACATCGGTCGCAGGACTCTCCTTCATCCATGAGGGGAAGAAACCCACCCGGAGTCCCTTGACCGCTGCGGTTGCTGCGAACTCCAGGTGGCTCGGGACGCTCGACACGTCGCCCGAATCAGGGCCGCTGATCGCCTGCAGCACCAGCATCGCGTCTTCGACGCTTCTGGTCATCGGGCCCAGCTTGTCGAGGGACCAGCAGAGCGTCATCGCGCCGGTTCGAGCCACGCGACCGAAAGTCGGCCGCAGACCCGTCACGCCGCACCGCATCGAGGGACCGATGATGCTTCCGCCGGTCTCACTTCCGACCGAGAAACCGACCAGTCCGGCTGCCGTGGCGGCGCCGGGACCGGCACTCGATCCGGATGAGCCTTCCTCGAGCAGCCACGGGTTCATCGTTTGTCCGCCGAACCAGATGTCGTTGAGCGCGAGCGCGCCCAGACTGAGCTTCGCAACGAGCACCGCGCCTGCATCCTTCAATCGCTGCACGACGACGGCGTCGGCGGTCGGAACGCGATTGCGAAACGGTTCTGCGCCGTAGGTCGTGGCAATCCCCTCCGTGTCGAGCAGATCCTTCACCCCGTACGGAATGCCGTGCAGCGGGCCACGGTACTTGCCCGCGGCAATCTCCGCGTCGGCTTGCTTCGCCTGTGCGAGCCCCACTTCTTTCGTGAGCGTGATGACGCACCGGAGCTTTGGATCGAACTGCTGGATCCGAGCGAGATAAATGTTCGTCAGGCGCTCGGAGGTGAGCGCCCTCTGCTCGATCCAACGCGACAGCCTGGTCACGGAGGAGAACGCAATATCGGCGTCGCTTGCCGGCAGCGGAGCGTTATCGCTGTTGCTGCGAACGAAGGTGTCGCGGATCGGGCTTCCGCCGGCGCTGGTGAAGGCAGGGTTCCACAAGGTGGCGGGAGCCAGGCTGGCATCGAGCGCAACTTTCCGCGGCCCCACGCGCCGTTCGAGGAAGGGCGCCATGGACTGGCGCCAGCTTGCTGCCGCCATCTCGCGCTCGGCTGGACTCATGGTCACTTGCGCGAGCTTCTCCGCCTCCGCGAACGTCGATGGCGAGACCGGTGGACCAGACACCGGACCAGTACCAAAGGTCGGTGGCGCCCCGGGTGTCGTGGGTGCGGGCGGGGTACCGACCTGGGCATCGGCAGGGCGTGAGAGGACCGCGGCCAGCGCGGCGCCTACCGGCGCCGTAATCAGGAATTGCCTGCGCGTGTTCATAGTGGCCGCCATGATATCCGGCTCGCAGCCGGCGCTGACGGCTGCGGTGGCTACGAAAACGTAAGCGCTCGCGCGCGTTCGTTGGACTCGCCTTCGTTGAGCGCCGCGCTGGCCAAGCCCTTGCGTCGGTTCCGCGGCCGTGAGGTTCCCCATGCAAAAACTCACGGTTATCGCATCGCTCGTCGTTGTTGCCCTCCTGGTCACGTCGTGTGGCGATACAGATTCCCGCATGAACGCGACGGGACCGACGACACTCGCGGCTGAATCGGCCTCCTTGAACCTGACCTCGTCGACCATCAGCATGAAGCCGGGGCACACCACCTTCTCGTTCTGTCCGGTTGTCGCGCCGGTTACCCTCGTCCTGAATCTGTCGGTGACGGCAGGAGTAGTCGGCGTGTCGGTTGTCGAGCTTGGCTTCCAGTTCGTTGATAACTCCGGCACGAGCGCCGCCCCGCAGGTCACCCTTCCGGCGCCCGTGCCTGCGACGCAGTTCGGGTCGGCGCTGGTGCAGGCACGGCAAACGCGCGTGTTTCCGCTCACGGTGGGACTTGGCTGCGGGACTGGGCAGCGAGGCACCATCACTGTCATCGTCGTGACCCGCGACCAGAACGGTCGCATGACGACCGGGCGAGTCAGCGCGCTCGTGCGATGACGTGCAAGGAACATTCGAAACAGCGCCCGGCCGGCCCGCGCGGGCCGGCCGGGCGAACCTGACGACGGTTCTCGCGATCGTCTTTGCCCTTGCCGTCAACGCGGCGTCCCAGAAGTTGGCGCAGGACGAAGGTGCCGCCGGCACCTGGCAGCGGCTGCGAACACTGCAGACGACCGCGAGCGCCATGCACACGACCGCACATCCCGACGACGAGCAGGGCGGCGTGCTCGCGACGCTCAGTCGAGGACAGGGAGTTCGCGTGTCAATGCTGACGCTGACGCGCGGCGAGTCCGGAGACAACGCGATTGGTCCGGAGCTGTTCGACGCTCTTGGGCTGATTCGCACCGAGGAACTGCTGGTTGCCGATCGCTATTACGGCGTCGACCGCCAGTACTTCACCAACCTCATCGACTACGGATTTTCGAAACGGCTGGATGAAGCACTCGACAAGTGGGGCAGGCAGGACCTTCTGCGCGAGGTTGTGCGGGTAATCCGGCGGGACCGGCCGTTCGTCCTGATTGCGCGGTTCCAGGGGAACGATCGGGACGGCCACGGCAATCACCAGGCAGCAGGTCTGATCACTCAGGAAGCATTCAAGGCGGCGGCGGATCCTTCTGCATTTCCCGAGCAGCTCGCCGCCGGTCTCCATGCCTGGCAGCCGCTGAAGCTCTACATGGGAGGCGTGCGCGCGAACGAAGACTGGACGTTGAAGATAGATGCCGGGGCTTACGACCCGGTTACTCGGCGAGTCCTACAGCAATCTTGCCCGACTCGGCCTCAGCTTTCAGCGTTCCCAGAACAGCGGCCGCTTCACGTCGCAGCCAGGTCCTTCTGTTTCGTATTACAAGCGTCTGCAATCGATAGTGGATGCACCGGCCAGGGAAGCAAGCTTCTTCGATGGCATCGACACGACCGTTTCCGGTCTCTACAAGGCGCTGCGGAAACCGGCGCCGGCGGGAGCCGAGTCGGCGCTTGCCACGATCGAGCGCGACATCTCCGCGGCCGTCGACGCCTTCAAGATGACGGATCCGTCCGCGTCGGTTCCGTCTCTGGCGCGCGCGTTATCGGCGACACGTGTCGCTGCTCGTCAACTCGGGAGCGACCCGGACGTCAAGCTTTTGCTCGACGTGAAAGAACGTCAAATTCAGGACGCGATCGACACGGCTCTCGGCATCGTTCTGACTGGCACGGCCGAACCTGTTGGCACCCAGGAGCCGGCGGGACCGTTCGCGCCGTTTGCCGCTCCGGCGGTGATGCCGCCCGTAGTTGCCGGTCAGACATTCGTCGTCCGCACCGAGGCGACCAACCGCAGCACGACGACCGTGCAAGCGATGCAGGTCGCGCTCGAGGGAACGGGCAGGTGGAACATCCAGGGCGGTACATCGCCGAGAGACCTCGGTTCCAACGAACCGCTGGTCGCGAGGTATACGGTAACTGTCCCGCAGAATGCGGAGCCGACGCGGCCGTCGTTCGCGCGGAATTCAATCCAGGACGCTCGCTACACCCGCACGCGTGAACCGCAGGACGATGACACGCCGGTTCCCGAAGCACCGCTCATGGTGGTCGCGACCTACAACATCGACGGCGTCCGGGTCGACCTGCGGCGGCCGGTCAGGCGTCTCGAGGCGAATCTTCCATACGGCTACGAGTCGCGCGTCCTCGCGATAGTGCCCGCCCTTGCGGTCACGATGCGCCCATCGAACATCGTGGTGCCGCTTGAGAACTCCGACAAGAGGATCCGTCTCACGACGGAGGTAATCAGCAACGTCGAAGGTATGTCTCAGGGCAGGTTGAGCATCCGCGTCCCCGAGCAGTGGGCTGTCGATCCACCAGTGCGGTCCTTTCAGTTCGCGCATGCCGGCGAGCGCGCCTTGTATCCCTTCAGCATCTCCATCCCGTCGCTCGAGTCTCGCGATTACCGTCTGGAAGCGGTTGTGACGTCCGAAGGACGCGAATACCGGGAAGGCTACGACGTCATTCAACACCGGGATCTCGAGACGCGTTATCTGTACCGTTCTGCCGCGGCAACGGTCAGGGGACTCGACGTCAAAATCGCCTCAGGGCTGAAAGTCGGCTACGTGATGGGCGTGGGAGACGATGTCCCGTCAGGACTGGGTCAGCTCGGAGTCGAAGTGCAACTTCTCGGGCCGCAGGATCTCGCGACCGCCGATCTCGGGCGGTTCAACGCGATCGTCACCGGCACTCGCGCTTATGCGGTTCGTGACGATCTCAAGACCTACAATCGGCGACTGCTCGACTACGCCAGGAACGGCGGCAATCTGATCGTGCTCTACAACACGCAGGAGTTCGTGCCGAATCAGTACGCACCGTTTCCTGCCGATCTTCCGCAAGACGCGGAGGAAGTGTCGGAAGAGGATTCCCCGGTCGACATCCTTGCGGCATCCGACCCTGTCTTCAACACGCCGAACCGGATTACGTCAGCGGACTTCGACAATTGGGTCGAGCAGCGCGGTTCGAAATTCTGGTCCACCTGGGACTCCGCCTACACTCCGATGATCGCGACGCACGATCGGGGTCAGACCCCGCAGAAGGGCGGCTGGCTGCATGCCAGGTACGGCAAGGGGCATTACACCTACTTCGCGTACGCGTTTCATCGTCAGTTGCCTTACGGCGTGCCGGGTGCTTATCGGCTGCTGGCAAACCTGCTGTCACTCGAGTGACGGCCCGAGGGTTTCGCGAATCGGCAGTTCCAGCTAACGAACGCTCGACGGGTTGTCGGGCGAAGGAAAAGGCTGAATGCGATAGCGGCCATCCCCGAAGATGATTCGGGCAAGACGGCCGCGATCGCCTTCAGCCTCCACGGCGCGAGCGTTTCGCACCGGTCGCGGCAGGGCCGCCCGTCGCACGGCTGACGGTTCGGCTATCCGGCGGGTTGAGACGTGGACGAACGAACGGGGCAGGGAGAGCTGGGCGATGGGAGTCGAAAGCGCCGGCGACAGTTGCACGTCGACCTGGAAGCTCTCGAGCCGGGAGGACGGCAACAAGGGCATCATGAAAAGACAAGTCGACGTGACCGCAACGGCCGCCAGCGTAGCCAGTTCGCACTTCTGGCGGCGAGATAGCACGCCGAAGGTCGGGTTCGGGAGATTCTCCTGAATCTCCGGTCCGGGCGCGTCCGGCGACCATCCCTCACCAGGACAGTGCATGGCCGAAAGGCGTCCAAAACAAACGCCAGTCGCAATGGCTGAGTTGGCTCCGAGTAAGTTATTCTCCCGGCGGTGGATTGAGGCGTTTCGCTGGTTCTTCGGGGCGGGTCGGAAACGATGGGTTTCGCTGCAAGCTCGGCATTTCTTACATTGTCGAAGTCAATGGAGGGCAGACAGACCGAACGATCCTAGGGTCTGGTCACTCGTACCCAGTCCACCAGCATCAGGGCTTTTCCCTGCTTTATGAGGTCCACCGTCGATTGAGGCAGTCCCTTGTAGGGGGTGCTGACGCCGTTGACCGCCTGCGGGTATCCACCGCCAATCGCCTGGTTCGCGATGAGGAACTTGGGACTGTCGTACGCCCAGGCACCGTGCTCTTCCACCATCGCGCGCGTCATCCGGTATTCCTCGCGATCGTCCACCAGGAACACGAGCGACTCTTTGGTCCACCGCATCGAGTAGACGTGCCAGCCGGTGATGTCGTCCGGCGGCTGGAAGTACTTTCGCTTCGCCAACCCCTTTTCGCCGGAGTAGTTCGGACCGTGAAGGGCGAAGTTGATCCATGCCGGATCGCCGACGTTTTCCAGGATGTCCATTTCGCCGGTGTCGGGCCATTCTCCGTTCCCTAGCGCCCAGAACGCCGGCCACAACCCAACGCCCGCGGTCAGCTTCACTCGCGCCGAGGCGGTCCCATAGGTGAAGTCGAACTTCGATCGGGTGTCGAGACGGCCCGAGATGAAGTCGAACTTCCGTCCTTCAGGGGTCGTGAATTGAGGTGTGAAGCGGGTCCGAATCGCCAGCGCCCCCGCGTCCGCGCCCGGGGCATCCTGAACGATGGCGATGGTCTCAGAAGAATCGACGTAGGCTTGCTGCTCGTCGTTGACCGTTTCTCCTGTGATGATGACGTTCCACTTCGATCGATCGAGCTCGTGAGCGGAGAATTCGTCGGAAAAGATCGGGACAGAGGGTTGGGACTGCGCCGGCAACAGAATGCCGGCGCACCCGATGATCATGAGGGAGCAGAGGATTCTTTGACGCATCGCCACCCACCCCTCGCCCCTCGTTACGTCGTCGTCGTCAACGGCGGTCCGGGATTCACGCCTGGCACCGGGGCCTCCGGTTTGAATGGCAGCGGACCGAGCGCGTACTCGGTCGGGCCCAGGCGATTGGTCGACGCGAGCAGTTCGTCCCACGTAATCGCCTTGCCCGTGTACGCCGAGTCGCGTCCCATGATGGCCATCAGCGTCGCACGCGCGGTTTCCTTGGCCGTGTTCACTGGTTTTCCTGTACGGATCGACGTGACCCAATCTGCGTGTTCCTGGACGAGTGGATCGTTGGTCGGACCTTCGTACTTCCAGATCCGCTTGCCCTCGGCGTCGTAGATCAGCCCGTCGAGGCTGGCGCTCCCTTTGGTGCCGACGATCACCTCCTGGCGCTCGTTCGCGCAGCCATTGAGCTGTCGAATCGTGCTGTGCATGTGCACGCCGTCGTCGTACTCGTAGTCGATGCTGAAGAAATCGTACTGGTCGCCGGTCGGACGGCGCGCATGCGCCCCCATGCCCGTGGCCTTGACCGGGGTCTTGCCGACCACCCACAACATCGCATCGAGATGGTGAATGTGCTGTTCGACGATGATGTCGCCGGAGAGCCAGGCCCAGTTGACCCAGTCGCGAATCATGTACTCCATATCGGACCAGCCCTGCTGCGGCGTGCGATACCACAGCGCGCCCTGGTTGCGGATCGCGCGAAGCGCCCGGATGTCGCCAATGGCACCGTCGCGCACCCGATTGCAGACCTCGATTCGGGTCAAATCGCGGCGCAGCTGCGTGCCGGTCACCACACTGAGGCCGAGGCTCTCCGCGCGCTCTGCGGTCTCCATCACCGCTTTGGCCCCGGGGACGTCGACGGCGACCGGCTTTTCCATAAACAGGTGCTTGCGCGCGTCGATCGCCGCCTTCATGTGCATCGGGCGGAAGTGCGGTGGCGTCGCGTGGATCACGAGGTCGACGCCCGAGTCGATCAGCTTTTGATACGCATCGAACCCGGTAAAACATTTCGACTGATCGATCTGCTGTCCACGCTGCTCGTTGAGCAGCCGCCGGCCTTCTTCGACCCGGTCTGGAAACACATCGGCGAGCGCGACGATCTGCAGGTTCGGGCCGGCGTCGAGGAAGTTCTGGGCGGCGCCGCGCCCGCGGCCGCCGCATCCGATCAGCCCGGCTCTTAGAACCTGGCCATCCGGAGCCTTTCTCGTGGCGTCTTTCGCGGTCCCCGCGGCTGGTGCAGTCTGAGCCCGTGGCGTGGACGTCGACGCGCAGGCGGACATCGCTGCCGCGCCGGCTGCGGCCACCGATCCGATGAATGCCCGACGGCTGATGTCAGGCTTGACTCGCTTCATACTGTGCTCCTTGCCTGGATACGGATTCTCGGTCGATGGGAGTATAACTGCACGTACCATGAATCATCGCCGCATGTTTTTGAAGACGCTCGCGGCCGCGGTAGCGTCGGCGAGTCAGGTCGGCCGCACCCAAGCGCGCCAGACGGCCCAGCCGGTTGCCCCAGCTTCAGCTCCATCAAAAATCAGGAAGTCCCTGCTGATTTCGCTGCTGCCGAAAGATCGGCCGTACGCTGAGCGGTTTCTGATGGCTCGCGAGGCGGGGTTCGACGCGATTGAGATGCAGACGATCACCAGGGACGAGGAAGCGGCCGAGATCAAGGAGGCAGCAGACAAGGCCGGGCTGCGCATCCACTCGGTGATGAACATGGAGCACTGGCAGTCGCCGCTGTCGAGCGGCGATGCTGATGTGGTGACCCGCAGCGTCCGCGGCATGGAGACCTCACTGAGGAATGCTGCACTCTGGAAGGCCGACACGGTGCTGCTCGTCCCCGCCGTCGTCGACGCCAATACCCCGTACAAGGATGCATATACGAGGTCGCAGCGGGTCATCCGCGAGCGGCTCCTGCCGATGGCGAGCGAGCTGAAAGTGATCATTGCGGTCGAGGAAGTCTGGAACAAGTTCTTGCTGAGCCCTCTCGAGTTCGCCCGGTATGTCGACGAGTTCGACTCGCCGTGGGTCCGCGCCTACTTCGACGTGGGCAACGTCGTGATCTACGCGTTTCCACAGGACTGGATCCGCACGCTGGGTCCGCGCATTGCGAAGATTCACTTGAAAGACTTCAACTTCGACCGGCGCAACGGCCGCTTTACCTGGAAGAACATCGGCGAGGGGGACATCGACTGGCTGGAAGTCCGTCGCGCGCTAACCGAGATTGGCTACGCCGGTTACGTCACGACCGAAGTGAACGCCGGAGACGCAGCGTATCTGAAGGATCTCGGCGGGCGCGTCGATCGGTTTCTCGCAGGGGAGAAACCGTACAGCGCACCATCCGCTGCCGGTTAGTGCTGCGCACAGTCGCAGGTGACGCGCAACAGCCGCGGAAATCAGTTCTTACGACCTCACTCGACAGCGCGGTCGAGCGGTGGGGCCGATGCGTGAAAGTCGGCGTAGAAACGCGTGACGTATGAGTCGAGCAGCGCCCGGACGCGATGTTCGTCCGGCGAGGCGACGATCACGCCGGCATGATGATGCTTGCGGAGCCGGGTGACGATCTCCGGCTCGGTATAGGCGCTCATGTCCGGCTCTTCCTGCCGCGCGAGCGAGAGCACGATTCCCGCCGACTGTCCCTTTGACGCCGGCGGCTCGTACGTGCCGCGTTCTCCAGCGATCTCGATCTTCGCCCACTCGCGCCACAGATTCAGCCCGGTCGCGGCCTCCACGACGTCGACGATGAACGCGCCGCCGACCCGCGCGGAGGTTTCGAGGAAGTGGAGGCGCTCGTCACGATCGCGGATGAACTCCGTGTGCGAGACGCCGCGCAGCAGCCCGAACGAATCGAGTACCCGCGCGTTCAGCTCCTTCAGCGCCTTGCCGTTGTCGTCCCCGTCAGCGAGCGTGCGGGTGACGAAGATGCCGCCCTCATGCGCGACCGCCATCGGCGGCGTGCCGTACCGGCTGGCGATGGCGAATACTACTTGGCGATCGAACACCAGCGAGTCGACATGAAATACGTCGCCAGGCACAAACTGTTCGAGAACGTAATCCGCCTGTCCGTCGCCGAGGATGTCGAACCGTCTCCCAGAGCTGCTCGGTCGATGCGATCTTGCGGATTCCGATGGCAGCGGCCTGCGCGCGCGGTTTCAGGACCCAGGGCGGCGAAATCCGCGTGCTCCACTCGCTAAGCGCTGCGTGATTGATGACCGGCACGAAATCGGGGCAGTTGATGCCGGCACTGCGCGCCCGCGAGCGCATCGAGAGCTTGTCGCGAAAGGCCCGCGCGGTCGTGTCGCCCATGCCCGGGACGTGCAGGTATTCGCGCAGCATCGCAGCCATCTCGACGTCGAAGTCGTCGAGCGCCACGATGCGATCGAGCCGTTCGGTGCGCGCGAGATACGCCGCCCCCTTGCGGATGTCGTCTTCCGGCATATCGCGCCGCACGTAGTAGAACGCGTCGATCGCCTCGCGCGGCCAGTCCGAGTCGGCAAGCTTTTCCTCGGTGAGCAGCAGCACGCGGCAACCCTGGCGGCGGCATTCCCTGAGGAACTCGTCGCCCTTGCGATAGGTTGCGATGCAGAGGACGGTGAGCGGCATACCGGCCATTATGTCCGATGCTCAACCCTTTACGCCGCGCCTGACGTCTAATTCCGCGTGATCAACGACATTGCGTTCTCGATTCGGCGTCTGCTGCAAGCGCGGGGCTTTACCTTCGTGTGCGTGCTCACGCTTGCGCTTGGGATTGGCGGAACGACGGCTGTGTTCACGCTGGTCCAGCAGGTCCTGCTCGCGCGATTGCCGGTCACCCGTCCTGCCGAGCTCTACCGGCTGGGAGACGATGACAACTGCTGTGTGAACAGTGGTCTCCAGAGCGCCTGGTCACTTTACTCATACGAGCTCTATCGCTCCATGCGCGACAACGTGCCGCAGTTCACGGAACTGGCAGCCTTCGAGGCGCATCCCAATCCCGTCAGCGTGCGGCGACGCTCCGCCGACCCGGCCGAACCGTTCGCCGCCCAGTTCGTATCCGGCAACTACTTTCAGACGTTCGGCGTCGGCGTGCGAGTCGGGCGTCCGCTGGCCGCATCCGACGACCAGCCCGGCGCCCCGCCCGTGGCGGTCCTCAGCTACCGCGCCTGGCAGCAGCGGTTTGGTGCCGATCCCGGGCTGGTTGGCCAGGCGGTGGCGATTAATAACGTCGCCTCGGTGATCATTGGCGTTGCGCCCCCGGGCTTCTATGGCGAGATGCTGCGCCCCGACCCGCCAGACTTTTGGCTTCCGCTGTCGAGCGAGCCGCTTGTGCAACCGCAAGCCCGGCTCATCGCGGCCGCCGGATCGCATTGGCTGTACGTGATTGGCCGCCTTCGGCCGGGAGCCGACCCGGCGCAGGCACAGCAACAGGCCGCGGCGACCGTCCGGCAATGGCTGACCGCATCGCCAGACCTGTCGATCGACGATCGACAGCGCATCCCGCAGATCACGGTCCGGCTGTCGTCGGCAGCGGCGGGCGTGTCCAATATGCGCGCGGCGGTCGGGCCTTCGCTGCAACTCCTCTTTGCGATCGCGCTGGCGACGCTCCTCATCGCCTGTGCGAACCTGGCCAACCTCCTGCTCGCGCGCGGCCTTGCTCGGCGGGCGGAATTTGCCGTACGCACCGCCCTGGGAGCCTCACGCGCGCGCCTCGTCACGAGCACGGTGATCGAAAGCTTGTTGCTCTCGACCGTCGGCGGAGCCGCGGGACTTGCGGTCTCGTATGCCGGGGCGCGGGCGATCGTTTCGATGGCCTTTCGCGGGTCGACCTATGTGCCGATCGACCCATCACCATCCCTGGCGGTCCTCGGCTTTACGTTCATCCTTGCGGTGATTACCGGCGCGCTCTTCGGTGTAGCCCCCGCGATCATCGGCTCGAAGACCGATCCGATCGATGCGATGCGCGGGGTTGGCCGCGTCGCCGGCGATCGGGGATCGTTCATGCGCAGGTCGCTCGTCGCCTTGCAGGTGGCGGTCTCGTTATCGCTGGTCGCGACGGCGGGACTCCTGGCGAGGAGTCTCGATAACCTCGAGCGACAGGACTTCGGCTTTCGGACGGAGGGTCGCTATGTTGCCGCGCTGAATGTCGCGCTCGGCGGCGCGCCAACGGAACGGATCGCCGACGCGTACAAGCGAATTCCGCAAACGATCGGGGCGATTCCTGGGGTAAGGAGCGTGGCGCTTTCTTTGTACAGCCCGATGGAAGGGGACAACTGGGGAAGCCGCATTACGGTCGAGGGGCACGCGCCCGGCGAGACGCTCGAATCATCGTGGAATCGCGTGAGTCCTCGCTACTTCGAGACGATCGGGACGCCGCTGCTGCGCGGCCGGGCAATCGACGAGCGCGACACGCCAGCGTCAACCAGGGTGGCGGTCGTGAACGAAACCTTCGCGCGGAAGTTCTTCGCGAACGGGAACGCGATCGGCCGGCATTTCGGGTTTGCCGACCTGAACGGCGCGGGCAGCCTCGACTTCGAGATCGTCGGCATCGTGGGCGACGCGAAGTACCAGGATGCGCGTGAGCCGGCATATGCCACCTTCTTCTTGCCATTTCTGCAGCGAGAGCCGAGCCTGTCGGGAAAGCCGGCCGAACCACTGCCGCGGTCCCATTTCGCCAAGGCGATCGAGCTGCACATCACGAGGCCAGGCCTGAACCTCGAGGCGGACATTCGACGGGCGCTGGCCGCGGTGGATCCGGGCCTGACGCTCCAGCGCGTGCTCAGCCTCGACGAGCAGGTCGCGCTCAATTTCAATCGTGAGCGGTTGATTGCGACGCTGACGATCGCATTTGCCATGATGGCGCTGTTGCTGGCGTGCCTCGGCCTGTATGGAGTCACCGCGTACTCGGTCTCGAGGCGGACGCGCGAGATCGGCGTGCGCATGGCGCTGGGGGCAACACGTCGGCGGGTGCTCGGCACTGTCCTGCGCGGTGCACTGCTCCAAGTTGCGATGGGCTTCACAATCGGCGTGCCGCTGGCGCTCGCCGCCGCTCGCGTGCTCGCGCAAGAACTCTATGGCGTCTCCATGCGCGATCCGCGGGTGCTCGCGAGCGCAGCGATTGTGCTGTCGCTCTGCGCGGCGCTCGCGGCTTTCATACCAGCGCGTCGCGCTGCGTTGATGGATCCACAGCAGGCGCTGCGCATGGAATGAACAAGTCTCCGGATCACGCGCAGATTCGGTCCGCACATACGAGAAGTCTCTTGAATTCTGTTCGGGACGATGGCATCGTCGTCGTCGGGGTCGGGCCGCCGGAAAAGAGCAATGTGGCTGCCCCAAACCGATCGCGGAAAGTTCGAAGGAGTTCAGGGATGACCACGACCGAGTACTTGCAGACGCCGGAGACCGTCCTGCCGCGGGAGCTCGCGTTTGGAGCCCTGCGGGTCGCGGAATCTCCGACAGTATTGCACCAGCGAGTCGTGCGCGACCTCACACTGGCACTCTGCGCGTTCGTCAACGAACGGCACATCGGCGAGGTCCTGCCCGCCCCTATGGACGTCGTGCTCGACTACGCGAACGCGCTGGTCGTGCAACCGGATGTTCTATTCGTGTCCAGGGATCGGCGAGAGATCATTACCGATCGGGTGTACGGTGCGCCCGACATGGTGGTTGAAGTTCTCTCGCCCCATCCGAGGATTGGAAAGCTCGACGAACGCGTCGCCTGGTTCGCCAGGTACGGTGTACGCGAGTGCTGGATTGCCGACGCGGAGCGGAAGGAACTGACGGTGTTGACCTTCGGGGACGGCCGGATCGCCCACCGCGAAGTGGCGAAAGGGCCAACGCGGATTGCGACCGCCGTGCTCGAAGGACTTCGCCTGACACCCGACAGCATCTTTGGCTGGTAGCCGGTCGATCGGATCGTCGCGGAGGCTTTAGGTTCCGGGCTCCAGGTCGGCTCGAGTCCGAGGGCCGCGTGGCGTCAGCCGCACAGGCTTCCAGCCCGATGCCGCGAAGCTTGAAGCCGGTTCGTTATCGCAGGTTCTTGTTGAAGAACTCGATCGTCCGCTGCCAGGCGAGTTTCGCGGCTGCCTCGTCGTAGCGTGGCGTGGTGTCGTTGTTGAAGCCGTGCTGCGTGCCTGGATATTTGTACATCGTGTACTGGATGTTGTTGGCTTTCAGCGCGGCCTCGTACGCCGGCCACCCTGCGTTGATGCGGTCGTCGTTTTCCGCGTAATGGATCAATAGCGGCGACTTGATCTTGGCGGCGTCTTCGGCCGACGGTTGATTGCCGTAGAACGGGACGGCGGCGCCCAGATCCGGCAACCGTGTCGCGAGCATGTTGACGATCCCGCCGCCGTAGCAGAATCCGACCGCACCGATCTTCCCAGTGCATTCCGGCCGCTTCTTCAAGTAGTCGGCCGCGGCGATGAAGTCGTCGCGGGTCTTCGTCTGATCGAGTTGCGGAAACAGCGCGCGCGCCTTGTCTTCGTCGCCGGGATATCCGCCGAGCGGCGCAAGCGCATCGGGAGCGAACGCGACGAAGTTGTCGACCGCGAGCCGCCGTGCGATGTCCTCGATGTGCGGATTCAGTCCACGGTTCTCGTGAACGACGAGGACGCCCGGCAGCTTGCCTTTCGCGTCCGCCGGCTTCGCGAAGTAGCCCCGGGTCTTGGTGTTTCCCTTCGGCGACGGGTACTCGACGGACTCGGTCTTGATCCGCTTGTCATCTTTCGCAATCTGCTGGGCAGCGACGAACTGCGGATTCAATTGATCGAGCAGCATCGCCGCGGTCACTCCTCCGGACGCATACTTCGCAGCGCGCTCCAGGAACCCGCGCCGGTCGAGCGCGCCGTGCACGTACTGATCGAACAGATTCAGCAGCCCCTGGTCGAAATCCTTGGCAGTCTTCCGTTCCATGCTGTCGCTCCTACCTCGGGAAAGCAGAAGAACACTGGAAACGCGACATCAGTGCTGTTCAGTGTTGTTCTGTGTTTTTCTGTGGCGTCAGGATGCCTTTGAACGTCATCCATGGGTGAGCCTCGAGCACCAGCCGTCCCGCCTTCACTGCGGGATCGCCAGCCGCCAGCGATTTCGCTTCGTCGACGTTCGCCACGCGATAGATGACGAGGCCGCGTGACGCGCCGTCGTCGAGGAACGGGCCCGCCACTAAGAGTTTGCCCTGCTTGTGCAGACCGTCCATGTATGCGAGGTGTCCCTTTTGAATGTCTTCGGCGTTTGCCGGGGCCGGCGGCCGATTCGGAGCCCTCACGAGAAACCCGAGCACCAATGGTTCGAGGTCCTGAGGATTCGGATGGTCGAGTTGCTGGGTGGCGGGTGGGTTGAACCAGTTCTTCGGCCCCATCCACGGGCGGACTTCCGCGACCATCGCGCCGGATTTCACATACGGGTCGTTCTCGAACGCCCGTTTCGCGTCCGCGGCGGAGGGTTCGTCGAGGATGGCGATGCCTCGAAGATCGCCGCCATCGACGATGGGCCCGTAGATCAAGTTGATCCGTTTGCGATTGAGCGCTGCGAGATTGGCCAGGTGCGCATCCTGCATCTTCCGGGCAGCGTCGCCGCTCGGCTCGGCGCCCGGCCCCTTCCGGAGCAACACCATCTGGTAGGTCATCATCTCGAGCGCGGGCGCCTCTTGCGGCGACAGCGCCGGGAGCAGCGTCAACAGCAACACGGGAATCATGGTCGAAGTATATCGCGGTGCATCAGATTCGCTCCGGCGTCCAGGCGACCATGTCCTGTCGCTTCGAGAAGTGGAGGAGCGGTGCGATCCCCGGCAGCCGCAGGCCGGCCGCTTCAGCCATCGTGTTGCTCGAGATGTCCGCCTCTGCGGATTGCAGCGGCCACGGGGCATGATGAATCTCGAGCCGATACGGGCGATTCGTGGGATCGATGGCGTAGAGGCAGTAGCGCTCCGTCAGAAAGTACTCGAGCGTACCCGGTTTCGGCTTCACGACCGGGCCAGTTGCCCGGTAACGTCCGATGAATTCCGCCGCGGATTCGCCAGACGATGCGCGACGGCTGGCGTAGTGAGTGTATCCATCCCGTGTTGCTACGTTCATTGAAGCGGTGAAGTAGGGAAGACGCAGAAGCGTGCGCGCGGCTCCTACTGCGACCGGATTTCCGGCATCAAGGCTGAAGAAATACACGCCCGGTTTCCCGTCCACGGTGACATAGGTACGAACGTTCATCTCGGGAAACGACGACACCCATGGCAGCGCCGGAAGAACGCGCGGCGCAACGTTGGTCATGTAGAACGGGACGATCCCGAGCCACGCCTGATTGTCGAATCGATCCACGAGAAAACGCGTCGGCACTTTCTCGCGCAAGGCGTCGACGCTCACCGGCCAGTGCGCAAACAGGAGGTCATGCCAGGTTTGTGTCATGACCCACGCCGACTGCGGCATCGGCCACGGTCGATGAGCCGTCTCCTTCACGCTGCCGTAATCGAAGTCGTGCTGTGGCGGACCGGTCATGATCGCGCGTCGTTCCAGTTAGCCCATCTATTGTCCGGCACGATCCGTGATTGCGCCGGAGACGGAGGCTTCATGCTGAGTCTAATCGCGCGGATCCTGTTCGTGCTCCTGCTGGCGGTAACGCTCACCAGTTGCGCTGCGGTGGCCGGCATCTTCAAGGCCGGCTTCTGGGTCGGAATTGTCCTTGCCGTGATCATCGCCGTCGCATTGTTTGGGTTGTTCGGACGGCGGGGATAGTCCCGTCAATTTCGAGTGGCGGGACCCGGTGGCTCAATCCCACTCGGATTCCGTGCCATAATCCCGCCACACAATGAAATCTGCTGGCGCCGCGCTCGCTGTGGTTGCGCTGATCGCGGGCGTTGTGATGCTCGCTTACGCCCGGTGGACCGCGAATCTCAATCGCGCCGACCAGGCCCTCGCCGCCGGTCGACTTGACGAGGCACTGACCGGTTACAAGGCCGCGACCCTGCGATTCGATCGCATACCAGCCGCGCGACAGATGTTTGCGGCCGACTACGATCACACGGTTGCGAACCACCTGTGGGTGCTCTATCGCCTGAAGCGATACGACGAAACGATCGAAGTCGCCGAACGCGCGTCGGCCGCGGCGCTGCCGCACTTCTGGTCCGGTTGCGCGTTCTTCGAGAAGGCGCTGATCGAGGAGAAGCCGGAAACCCGCCTTGGCTGGCTCTCGCGAGCCGAAGAGGAATTCCGCAAGGCGGTCGAGGTGGCTCCAGACGACTGGGATGCGAAATACGACTTCGAATTGACCTCGCGGCTTGCCGCAGAACTGCGGAGACAGCCGAAGACGCCGCCGCGCCAGTTGATGCAACTCTTGCGGCCGCCCTCGCCGACCGGTAAACCGGCGAGGCCGGTCGGATAGCCAGTCCCGCCTCACGTCATGCGTTGGCTCCGCCTCGAGTATCTTGCGTGGCTGCAGATCCTGCCGATTGCGATTGCGTTCTGGGGAATTCGCTATCACTACGTGCGCACCATGCGCCGGCAATTCCCCGTAGCGTCACGGTTCGCGAATCTGTCGCGCCGGACCACCTGGGTGCGCGAGATTGCGGTGCTCCTGCTGATGCTCGTCGCGGGAGGTGCAATCGTCGTGGCATTGCTCCGTCCGCAGGCGCTGGTCACGCAGCCTACGCCGGTATTCGAACAACAAGACCTCATTCTCGTGCTCGATCGATCGGCGTCGATGCGCGCCCACGACGTCGCGCCGTCCCGCTTCGCCCGCGCGACCGCGGAGATACAAAACTTCATCCAGCACAAGCCGGAGGCGATCGGGCGTATCGGCCTGGTGGGTTTTGCAAGCGGGTCACTAATCTTGTCGTACCTCACCAGCGATATCGAAACCGTGGCGTTTTATCTCGATTGGATCAATCACGATCCTCAGACGCTGCTCGGCACCGATATTGGGGCGGCGCTGAAGAACGCCCGCGAGGTGGCCCGCAAGGACGACCGCCGGACACGAAAGCTGTTCCTTCTCATTTCCGACGGGGAGGACTACGGCGGAGAGCTGACCCGTCAAGTGCAAACGTACCGGGCGGAGGGGTATCGCGTGAACTGCATCGGGATCGGATCAGACGACGCGGTGCCGATTCCATTCATCGAACCAGATGGCCACGAGAGCTACCTGCGGGACGATCGCGGACTGCTGGTGAAGACGAGATTCACGGAGGCGACGCTCCGCCAAATCGCGACGAATACCGGCGGGCGTTACCTGCGATCGACGACCGGCGGCGAGCTCGCCAAGAGCATCCACGAGATCGTGACCGGCGAGCGCAGGTTGCAGGGCTGGCAGACGAAGACCGAGTACCGCGATCTCTACCCGATGGCGCTCGCTCTCGCGGCTGCCGCCGCCGCGGCGCTGTGGCTGTTGTTATGAGCATCGAGCGACCCGCGGCGGTGACGACCATGACGGCGGACACGGCCGGCGCCATCACCACTGCGCTCGAGCGTGAGATCGGCAAGGTCATCGTCGGCCAGCACGTCTTGATCCGCCGGATGCTGACGGCACTGTTTGCCGCGATCCCGTTTTCCGCCTCCCGAGGACGGGCACGAGCCGGCTGCGGCCACCTGCTGCTCGAAGGTGTTCCCGGCGTCGCGAAGACCCTGACCGCGACAACGCTGGCGCAGGCGATCTCCGCAAAATTCCAGCGCGTCCAGCTCACGCCCGATCTGCTGCCGGCAGACATTCTCGGTACGCGAGTCTACGACGCAGCGACTTCCACGTTCCGGATCGAGCAGGGCCCGATTTTCACCAACATCCTGCTCGCCGACGAGATCAACCGCGCCACGCCGAAGACCCAGAGCGCGCTGCTCGAGGCGATGCAGGAGCGGCAGGTCACACTCGCCGACACCACGTTTCCACTGGATGACCCGTTCTGGGTGCTCGCGACCCAGAATCCGGTCGAACAGGAAGGCGTCTACACGCTGCCGGAAGCGCAGCTCGATCGGTTTTCGATGATGCTTCGCGTCGGCTATCCGAGCGAACGAGAAGAAGTCGACATGCTGCACCTGCGGATCAACGAAACCACCATCACCCGCTGCGTGTCACCGGCAGACGTCAGCCTGATGCGCGAGTTCATCCGCGGCACCGTTTTCGTGGACGACAAGATCGTCGAGTACATCGTCCGGCTCGGGCGGGCGACACGAGATCCTGGTGAGGTCGGGCGCACGCACTTGAAGGAGCTGCTGCAGCTTGGCATCTCACCGCGGTCGTACCAGCACGTGCTCGCGTTGACCCGGGTCAATGCGTTCCTGCACGGCCGCACCTGGGCGCAGCCAGGTGACGTGAAAGAAATCTTCGTCGATTCGGCGCGTCACCGCATCGCCCGGACGGTTCGCGCCCAGGCCGAGAACGTCGAAGCCGACGAGATCTTGATCGACCTGCTCAATGCGGTACCGATTCCATGATCCCCGAACACGTGATCCACGAATTGCGGTACATCGAGGTTTACACAGCGAAGCAGATCCGCAACCAGCGTGTCGGCGTGTATCAGAGCCCGCTGCGCGGCCCCGGATTCGATTTCGACGAGCACCAGCCCTACCGCCCGGGCGACGACGTTCGGCGGATCGACTGGAATGTCACCGCCCGCATGGGGACGCCCTACGTGCGATACACGCACGCCGAGCGCGAACTGAACGTGATGATCGTGATGGACGCATCGCCATCGATGGCGCAAGGCTCGGCCGGATATTCGAAGAAGGAGGCGATGACGTTCATCACCGGCTCGATTCTCTTCTCGGCGTTGTCGGACCAGATTAATGTCGGCTTTTGCGCCTTCGCGGACCGCGTCCTGTTGCACACGCCGCCGCGGCGCACCCGCGCGGCCGCGTGGTCGATTCTCGAGCAGGGCTGGAACCTGGCGCCACGACCGAAGCGAACGTTGATGATTCCCGCCGTGCAGCACCTGCTCGCGACGTTGAAGCGGATGAGCGTCATCTTTTTCGTCTCCGATTTCATGACCGACGACGCGGTGCTCGAGAGCGGAGTGTTGTCACAACTGGCTGCCCGGCACGATCTCATTGCGGTCGTTCCCGTGGATCCGACCGAAGCGAGCCTGCCGGGCGGAAGCGGGTACCTGCGGATCCGCGATCTCGAGACCGGCCGGCGCGCGACCATCGGGCTCGGACGAGGCGCCCGCGCGCGCTACGGGGATGCGATGCGGCAGCGCAGAGAGGACCTCGCCCGCGCCTTCTATCGTGTCCCAATGGATCATGTTTTCGTCCCCACGAACGAGAGCCCGGGTACTGCCTGTGCTGTCGCTCTTTGCAGCGAGGAAAGCATGAGGCTGGTGATTACCTGGCTCGCCCTCTTGGTGATTGCCGCGGTTGGGTTGACGCCGAGTGTCAGTGGTCAGCCAGCCACGACGCCCACCGCACCGCAGGTGCGAGCCTCAGTGAATCGCACGGCCGTCTGGATCGGCGACCACGTCCGGTTCACCGTCGATATCGATTGCCCGCCCGGCGTCGACGTGCTCGACGACGATTTGTCCAAGGACAAGTTGAAGCTGGACGGTTTGGAGGTCGTTGGAAGCGACAGCAGCCGGATCGATAACGCCGACGGCACGACCAGGCGACGATTGGTTTACGAGTTGGCGACGTATCGCGTTGACGTCACGGCTCTCAAGATTGCGCCGCTCTCGGTGAGGTACTACATCCGACGCCCTGGCCAACGGCTCGAGGATGCTGCGCAGGCAGGCGAAATCCAGGTTCCAGCCGTTGCGGTTGCGTTCCGGAGCACCTTGCCGGAAGGGCAGGAGTACAGCCTGCGCGATCTGCGTCCGGCGACCTCCAGGCCCCGGGTGTTGACACTTGCGCAGTCATTCGGGCTGGCCCTCGTGATCGTGTCCTCCGCTCCCGCGATCTTCTGGGCGTCCGCCGCCGTCGCACGCCGCCGCCAGAGGCCGGCCCATCGCTCGGTTCGCCAGGTCCGCAGCGACGAGCGGGCGTCGCTGCAGGCAGCGCGCGAGCTGGATCTCAGCTCCGAGCACGCCCGCCGCGAGGCCTACACGAAGGTCGATGTCCTGGTGCGTGAACACCTCCGTGACATCTGCGGCGTGCCCGGTGCGAGTCTCACTCCTGCCGAAGTGAAACCCGCGCTGGCAGCGCGAGGCGTCCCGATCGATGGAGATCGGGTGACCGCGCTGCTCGCGGCCTGCGAGCGGGCCCGCTATGCGCCGATTGACGCAATCCCTTCGGCCGAGGCGTGCCGCGAGGCAATGGCCGAGGCAGAGCAGTTGGTTATTGGGTGATTTGGTCATTGAGTGATGTGGGGATTGGTGATCTGCCAATCGTGACGAAATGATTCGATTTCTCCAGCCCTGGCTGGCGACATGGCTCCTGATGGCGCTGGCAGTACTGATGCTTCTCAGGTGGCGGCTGCGGTGGAGATTTGCCGCGTCAACCATGCTGGGCACGCTCGGCGCGGGCCGCTACCGCGCGTCCAGCGTTCGGCGGTTGCCGGTCGCCGTCCTTCTTCTCGGGTTGCTGCTCGTCTGCACGGCGCTCCTCCTGCCCGTGATTCCGTACTCCCAGGCCGACGTGCAGTCACGCGGGCTCGACATCGTGATTCTCCTGGACCTTTCGTCGAGCATGCAGGAGGCGATGGGCGGCGCCAAAGCGAGACCGTCAAGGACGGCCGCCGTCCGGACTCGCCTCGACGCAACCAAGAACGCCATCAAGACGTTCATCCGTGCGCGTCGCGAGGATCGCATCGGCCTGGTCGTCTTCTCCGACAACCCGTACGTCGTCAGCCCTTTGACCTTCGATCACAACTACCTGCTGCGATACGTCGACTTGATTGACGATCAAATCCTCCAGAACGAGGGGCAGACTGCGATTGGCGACGGGCTGGCGCTGTCGAATTACATGTTGTCGCGCCAGGCAAAGGAAGGATCCCACGGGCATCAGGTCATCGTCCTCTTCACCGACGGCGAGTACAACCGCGGCCGCGATCCCATCGACGTGCTCGAGGAGTCGAAGCAAGCCGACATTCGCGTGCACGTCATTGCTGTCGATCTGGAGCAGGAAATCAGGGAGAAGCCGGCGGTGATGCTGTTGATGGACACCGTCGAACGAAATGGCGGCAAAACCTACAACGCCGAGTCCGAGCGCGATCTGGTTGCGGCGTCGAAGTCGATTGATTCGATTGAGAAGTCGTTGCTGGTCAGCAGAGTGTACATCCAGGACGTGCCTGTCTACGAGTGGTTCGCCGTACCCGGGCTCGTGTGCCTGATCGCCGCGATGGGGCTGCGCGCGATCCCGTACTTTGTCGATCAGACGTGATGTAAGGCAGCGTCCTGCATCTCGCGGGTTCCGCCCCCACGCAGGGGGCTCGCAGTGTCCGGCGGAACAGTCAGGTCTTCCGGCATGTGCTGTCGCTCGCGTTTCCTGATCTCCCGATACCGCCTGAACACGTCGAGCGAGCTCTCGAGTCCCAGCGCCGAGCGCCAGGAACTTCCCCGGAAGGTGTGAGCAAACATCCCGGGGGCGTGCGCGAGCACGAATCGTGGATAGTGGCGGAGCACCACCGGCAGATGTCGCAGCTTCATCCAGCGCTCCGCCCGCCATCGCATGAATTCGATCTCTTCCGCATCGAGATGCGCCGTTCGCACGACCGCGGTGGTGCCATCGTACTCCTCTACCCGCTCGTTGACGATGAGATTACGCGCGCGGAAGTCCTCGGTCATCGGAGTACCGGGATACGGCGTCGGATGCTGGATATACGGCCAGTCGACGTACTGCCGGGCGAATTCCAGGTTGCGCTCGATCGACTCCCTGGTGTCGTCAGGATTTCCTACGATGATGCCGCCGACGACGTACATGCCCGCGCGATGGAGGTACTCGATCGCCCGCAAGCTCGCGTTGCCGGTCGTTCGGCCGCCCGACCGCGTGGCGTTCTTCGCGGCTGCCTTCAGGAAGGCGAGGTCTTCATCGAGAATGTTCTCGATCCCGAGAAAGACGTACCTGAAGCCCGCCTTGCGCATCGCCGGCGCGAGGGTCTCGCCGTGCGCGGCGATCGATGAGGTCATCGCCTGCACGATGTAGTGGATGTCGTTGAGCCCGGCGTCAGCGATCGCGTGGCACAGCGCTTCGAACCGCTGCACGTTCAGCGTGACGTTGTCGTCGACGATGAAGAGCGCGCGTGCGCCGCGCGCCCGGGCATCGGCAATGTCAGCGAGCACGCGGTCGAACTGAAACGTATGGAAGTTACGGCCCCGCATCTCGATGATCGAGCAGAAGCTGCAATCGTAGGTGCAGCCGCGGGAGGTTTCGATGATGTCGATCGGACGGCCGAGGAACGTGTAGCCCGAGAGCACCCTGGCGGCGCGGTTCGGCAAGTTGATCGTGCCGCTCTCGAGCGTGGAGACATGACGTGCCGGGTTGTGGACGAATCGGTCCGGATTATCGGTCGTCCGGTGCGACAGTCCTTCGATCCGGGCAGGAGTTTCATGTCGCTCCAGCGCTCGCAGCAGTTCACGAAACGTCAAATCGCCCTCGCCGCGGACGATGAAGTCGATTCCGGTGCCGGCCGCCTCGTAGGCCTCCGGCGCCAGACTGGGATCGTACCCGCCGGCTACGATTCGAGCCCCGGGCCTCATGCGCCGGACGAGACGCGCGATAGCCAATGCGGTGCGGCGCTGGAACGTCATCACCGACAGACCCACCACATCCGGTTGATATTCGCGCACGAGCCGCGCAACGGTGTCGGCCACCTTCCCCTGGACAAGGATGAGGTCAGCAACGGCGACGCGGTGGTGAGAATCCACGTTGCCGGCCAGCGATGCGAGCGCGCCATTCGGCATTCGCATCGTCAAGACGGGCGTGTGCTCGAAGGAGTCCGGCATGGACAAGAGGAGAACGTTCATGCGTCAAATCCTTCCGCCTCCCTTCGACTCGCTTGCGCGTGGTCAGGCCAGGAAAGGCGGACCTGCGTGGGGGCCTGCTCGGACCTTCCGCCTTCGCCGCCAGGCGGCTTCGGCGGACCGGCGGTCTAGTTCTTCCCGTTACGGTAGATCGTTCCGGCCTTCATCACAAATACTACCCGTCGGAGAGCGGTGATATCGCTGAGCGGATTGCCCTCGACGGCGACGAGATCGGCCTGCATGCCTGATGCGACGGCCCCGATGGTGTCTTGCATTCCGAGCGACTCGGCCGACAGCGAGGTCATGGAAATGATCGCGGCCATCGGCTTTTGACCGCCGTCCTGGACGCGGACGATCGCCTCCTCAATGTTATGGCCATGTGCGCCAGCCACGGCGTCGGTTCCATAAACGACCTTGAGGCCCGTGACCTGCAGGGCGCGCCTGAACGTGTCCTTGACGATTGGAATCGCCCTTTCCATGGAGGCGAAGCCTTCCTCGCTGTAGTTGCCGATTCCGAGGAACTTCTGGCGATTCTGCAGATAGTTCTGCAGTACGACCCCGATGTTGGGATCGAAATACGTGCCGCGCTCGGCCATGAGCT
Organism: uncultured Acidobacteriota bacterium; assembly: GCA_963755695.1. GTDB lineage: Bacteria > Acidobacteriota > Vicinamibacteria > Vicinamibacterales > 2-12-FULL-66-21 > QHWT01. The sequence continues at coordinate 453,481 of CAVWLB010000010.1, forward strand.
TCAGGAGCTCGTTGGTGGCAAACGTGCCGTGCTCGATCTGCGAGCAGCCCGCCAGAACCGCAGCCCTGATCGCCTGCGCGCTGTGCGCGTGAACCAGCGTGCGCAGATTGAGGGACTTTGCCTCGCCGCAGGCCGCCGTCAGCTGCTCATCCGTCATGGTCTGGTGACCGCCGTCTCGAATGCTGCCCGAGGCGAACAGTTTGATGAGGTCGGCGCCGGCCAGCTTTGTGTCGCGAATCGCCTGCCGCAGTTGCTCTGGTGTGGCGAGGGAGGTCGAGGCGCGTCCAGCACCGGTCCGCTCGTTGATCTGCCGAACCGACGTGAGAATGCGCGGTCCGGGCAGCTGATCCCTCGTGAGCCGGGTCCGCAGGTCCAGATCGCCTGACTCGCCAACGCTCTGGACGGTGGTGAAGCCACTCATTACCGTCGCGCGAGCGTTCTCGATTCCTGCCGTCAACCGATCGTCATCAGACTCTCCGCTGTTGTCGAAGCGGCCGTTTTTGCCGAAATGCCACAGGATATGGACGTGGGTGTCGATGAAGCCGGGCAGCACGGTCAGCCCGGACAGGTCGTAGGTCACGCCTCCTTCAGCGGATCCGACGCCCGAGATCTTGTCGCCGTCGACGGTGATGACGACGTTGCCAGCCGACGCGCCGCGTCCATCGAGCAATCGGCCGGCGCGTATCGTGATGGCTGGAGAGGGTTGGACCATCAGGCAGGGTGCGCCACTGAAGCAGGCGAGAACCAGCGCGGAGAGCGGACGATTCATGGCGCGCTATGGTATCGCGCTCGGGTCACTCGGTCCTTTGGCCCCGGCGATCGGAACCTCAGTGTTGGTCGGCCTCGCGTGCGGCGCGAAGCACCCGACGGATCTCCTCGACCAGGGCTTCCGGCGCCTCGGTTTCCGCCGTCAGCGAGATGACGGGTACGCCTGCGGTCGTGGCATCGGATCTGAGTTGCTTTCTGAATGACTCGTCGTCGCGGAGATGCGATACCACGAGATTGGGACGCAGCGCGTGCATGACACGCAACGCCTCCTCGGCGGAATGGGCAGGCGCTACTGCAAAACGAAGCGCCGCCAGGATTGCTTCGCAGCGCGCGACACTGCCGGCGTCATCATCTGCGACCAGGACGAGCGGCGCAAAGCCGTCCAAGTCATCGGGACGCCGCCCGCCACGGGGCTGTCCTCGGCGTTCTGATCCGAACCGACGATCGGGCGTGAGGGTCATGCCGGGATACTACTACGGTGTGCTTCAGGATGTGCAGTCATTGCCGCAACAAGGGTTATCAGCGGCAGGAGCCCGACGGCTTACCAAGCTCGAGGCACAGGCGCTGCAAGTAGCCCGCAGGCGCAGCGCGCTGGTTGATGACGGCGCAGGCGTGGTGGTTCTGGTTCGGACCGGTCCTGGCGCCGATGTCATCGTGACCGGGAACGATCAACACGTCGACCACGCCGTAGCGGGCTGGCAGGGTGATCGGCGTTTCGATTTCGACGCTGCCGCCAGCGCGAATCGTCCGCACGAACGCCCGATGCACGGCAGGCAGGCTGGTCTCGGAGCCGGCTACCACGTTGATTGTGATGCCGTTGGCATCGGCATCTCCCATGTTTGCCACGAGAATGCGCAGGGTCGTCGGTACCCCGGGCCGCACGTCTGGCGAGGCTACCGAAATCCCGGCGGAGTTCACCACGATGCGCGCGGACGGCCAGTCTTCGTCTGCCTCGGCGAGGTAGCCTGGAACTGCCGCGAGTGGAACTCCTACGCGTACCTGGTCGTGATAAAGATACGCCGCGGCCAAGGCTGGATGCGTGCGTACCCATTTCGATCCGCTTCCGTCGTGTCGCAGCGTCCCGGCTTTGATCCAGATTTCCGTGAACGCGCCGTTGAGGCCGCTACGGCGTGCGACGACGCACACGTCGCCTGGAACGAGATTCTCGTCCGACATCGATTCGCGCAGGCCGCACCATTCAGTTCGCCAGTCGGCCGCTACGCTGTCGTTCGCGTCGTGCGGCAGCTGAGCGAGCCACGAGGTGAACGGCACGTCGGGCAGGTTCGGGTCGAGCCGTGCTGCAGATACGGATGCCACCGTATCAAAGAACGGGCGCACTCGATCGGCGGAGTGCCCTGCCGACCCCCAGATGCCGTAATTGAGCGTCAACAGCTCGCGCGTTTCTCGTCGCGGCATCCCGGCCGGAAGCTCGCCGTAGCGAATGCGCGCGCGCAGCGACAGGGTGTGAAATCCAGGAGCGATCGCCGCAGCGCGCGGCAGGAGTCTGTCGAGCGACCGGTTTTCCGAAACGCCGGACGTCACGCGGAGGACCTTCTGCCATGGGCCCTCGTCGAGACGCGCATCGATATCGGCGACGTAATCAACCGTCCAGGGAAGCGTCAACACGCGTTCAGCGCGAACGCTGAGTCCGCCGGTGCGGGTGCGAGACGACAAAGGGCGCTGAATAGCCGGTACGAGGGGCACCGCCGCGCGGGTTGCGAGCCACTGGAGGTCGACGTCGCCGCCTGCCGCCAGCGCCTCCTTTACCGTCTCGTCGAGCTCCTGCCCATCGTCGTGCGTCACGTGACGAGGTTCGCCGGTGCGCGCCAGGCGCTCGAGCGAATCCACGAGCTGCGCGCGATCGAAGGGCAGCTTGTAGGAGTCGACGGCGCCTTCGGGCGGAAGCTCCATCCCGAGGATCAGGACCGAGAGAACGATTGGGGCGGCAATCAACAGGAAAGCGCGGGGCAATCGCCGCGCCAGCGCGAAAACCTCCGCCATTTCAGTGGCTTGGCTGGTATGCGGCGGTGCGCGCCTTACGATTTCGTCCGCGCCGTTACTTGAGCGTCACCGGGCCGGCGGTGACGTCACGGTTCTTGACCGTGACGTCACCCTTTCCGACCTCAGGCCAACGATCGAGACACCGAGTGCGACGGCGATTCCCAGAAACGCCGCGCCAAAGACCGGTAACACGATGGCTCCGCGAAGAAGCGGGTGCAGCGGCGGCAGCACCAGCTTGACGGCCCACGCGAGCGCGCCGGCCGCAATCCCGGCTCCCCACAGCCGCGACATGTAGCTCGCGCGAAGCCCGGTCGAGCCAATCCGCGTGTTGATGCTGTGTCGGAGCAGCAGGAACTCGACCCAGCCGGCGACCCCGGCCGACGCCGTCAATCCCGCTGCTCCCCATTCCCGCGCGAGGCCGATTGCAGGCGGAACGAGAACCGCGCAAATATAGCCAAGCGTCGTCACGAGGACCAGCCTGACGAGCGCGTAACGCAACGGACGACGGGTGTCGCCGAGCGCGTAATGCGCCACCGAATACAGTCTGGCCATCGTCGTGGCCAGCAAGCCAATCGAGGATCCGCCGAGGATCGCCCAGACATAGAGCGAGTCTTCCGGTCTGAAGCGGCCCGTCTGAAGGAGCGTCGCCGCAACCACGTCGCCGAGGGCGGCGAAGGCGACGGCTGACGGAACGATGAAGAACGCAAGCCGCTGCAGTCCCGCATCGATTCGCTGCCGCAAGGCGTCGTTGCGGCCGCCGGGTGCGCTGTCGCGCGCGGCGTCGCCGGACATCGCCGGCAGTTCCGCCGCCGAGATTGCAATACCGAACAGGCTCACCGGCAGGGTGTAGAGAAGCTGTGCGTTGGTCAGGCCGGTGACGGCCCCGGTCGGCAGCAGGCTCGCGATCATGGCGTCGATGTAACCCGTCAGCTGCACCGCACCGCGGCTCACGAGGACCGGCATGAAATTCCACACCGTCTGCCGCACCGGTGGAATCAACGACAGCCCGCCGACACCTCGCGACAGCTTCCAGGCCGAGGGCGCCTGGACGCCGAACTGCAGCGCGCTGCCGACAACCGAACCCCAGGCGAGATACAGCGCCAGCGTGTCGAGATTGCGGCCGTAGCCGAAGACCAGGAGCGTCGCAATCATCGCGGCGTTCCAGGCGACGGGAGCGGTATAGGCGAGCAAGAACCGCCCATGGCTGTTCAGCACGCCAAGGCACCAGGCCGAGATCACCAGGATGCCGGCGCCGGGGAACAACACCCTCACCAGACGCACCGTCAAAACCCGCTTGTCACCGTGGAACCCCGGCGCGATCGCATCCACGAGAACCGGCGCAGCGAGCACGCCGACGAGGACCAGCACCGAGATCGCAAGCGCGAGCAGCGCGAACACCGTTCGGGCGGTTTGCGCCGCGACGTCGTGTTCCCCCCGCGCACGAAGCGCCGCATGCACCGGTATGAACGATCCGGAAAGCGCACCTTCGCCGAACAGATTCTGAAGCAGGTTGGGAATACGGAACGCGGCGTTGAACGCGTCGGCGGCGTCCCTGAGGCCGAAATAGTGCGCGAAGATCCGCACCCGCACCAGACCGGCAAGCCGGCTGATGAGGATGCCGGCGCCTACGGCGGCGTCAGGACGCACGAAGCGACGCGCCGGGGAACCGGCCTTACCTGACACCCGGATCGGCCAGCCGCGAAATCCGCGCGGACATGGTCGCCGCCTGCACGGCGAACCGCGCACGCCCGATCGCGTTCTGTCTGAAGTCCTGTTGCCGCACGCGCAGCCAATCTTACGATTGCGATTCGCGGATGCGCCGGATCTTCGCGTCGCGATCCGAGGCAAAGCGATCGAGATCGCGGCGGAACTCCTCGTCGAGCACGGTACGCTCCTGCGGATCCAGGGTGATCAGTACTTTGCCCTGGTGAAGGATTCGTCGTTCGGCAACCTTCGCCTCGTAAACGGAGCGTGCCTCGGCGATTGCCGCCTTCTGTTCATCGGTGAGGGGCTGTTCCGCAATTCCCGCTTCCGCGTCCTTTTTCCGGAGCCGCTCCATCACGAGTTCCAGTGCGCTTTTGGGTTGGTCGGTCATAGCGTGACGTCAGCGATCGCCTCGAGCGCCATCAGCGGGCCTGACGGACGTCGTCCGGCAGCCAGACAATGATGATCTCCCAGCGGCGTCCGCCGTCCTTCTTTTCCGCGACGGCAATCGCGCCTCCCTCGTCCGACCAGGCCGGCAGCGTGAAGTCTCCCTTCAACAGCCGCCGCGGATCCGAGCCATCCGCGGAGGCGATCCAAAGATCGCCTTTGCCGTCGACGTAGGCAATGCGGTTCAATTCGGCAGGCGACCACGACCAGAACTCGCCGTCATAGGGCTCGACGCCGCCTTCTCGTTCGAACAGGACGAGGCGATTCAGGCGCAGCACGTGCTTCTGCTGCGTGCCGCCCATGTTTACCGCCTCATTGACGCGCCGCTCGAGATCGCCAATGCCATACATCGGCATCTTGGCGTCCATCGACGACTCGATCCGGCCGAGGCCGGTCGGACTCGAGCGCTTCGCCTTTTTCTGCCAATAATCAAGGGAGGCATCGGTCTGCTGCTTCAGATGCGAGAGATTCGTCCCCTTGGCCGGGACGACGACGTAGCGGGCCGACAACGTGCCATCCGGATTGGCAATCGCTCCCTGAAGCAGGAGTGCGCCCTTGTCCCAGGTGATCTCCGTGAGGATGCCGCCATCGAGTTCGGCCGGCGTAATCGTCAGGACGACCTGTCGCTCAATCCCTTTCTGGCCGCCAACAGGCGCCAGCGAGGCACAAAGAACCCCGATCGCGACGTTCATCAGCATGCGTTCGGGGGGATCATATACCGAGGGGCGAGGGGCGAGGGGCGAGGGGCGCAGACGTGGGCGAGGGGCGCAGGAGCGAGTGGCGACGGGCGCAGGGCAGGGGCGCAGGGGTAGGCGCCAGGGGCGATGCCCTGGTCTTGAGCCGGTAAGTCGTGAGCCAGCATGAGCCGAGTCGTGAGCCGGCGCGTGAGCCATGAGCCGCGAGCCATAAGTCCTGAGCCCGAAGCCTGAAACCCCTACCATCCCGCCGCCGACTTGATCAGCAGTCGCCACGATGGCGCCAGTGCCCACTTCAACAGCACGTCGAGCATCAATCCGGCGGCGGCGAGCAGAATCCATCGACGCTGTTCGCTGAGCCGGTACTCGAAGCGGAACACCCGCGCGAGCACCGGGCCGCCGAGCACGACACCGAGCGTCACGAAACTCGCAATCCTGATGAGGGACCACGGGACCCACGCCAGCACGATTGCCCGCCACGGGTGACTGCTGGCGGAACCGAGCGCGCCGACGTAGTGCCCCATGTAATTCATCAGGACCGCACCGAGCGGCATCGCCAGCGCGCTGCCCGTGGCGAGCGCAAGACCGCAGAACATCGCGGCGTGCGCGCCGTGTTGCGGCAGGAACTGCCGGACGTCCCCTTCGGCGCCCTGGCCGGTCAGCACGAACAAGAACATCTCGCGACGATACTCGTCGCCATGGATGAAGAGTCCCGCGGTTTCGACCGGTGCAACATAGGAGGCCACGGTCGCGCAGACTGCGAGGGCGCCGGCCCAGACGAGCATGCGTGCGACGGCTTCCCCGACCAACCCTCGACGAAGCGAATCGACCATGAAGGGGAACGCCGGAATAACGTTCAGCAACGGAATGAGGGCAGCGATTCCGATTGATGCGCCGGCCATGTACGACACGGCCGTGCCGACGACGATTGTCACCGAGGCCACCGCGGGATACATGGCGAAGGACTATACTCCGGCACATGAAGCAGCTTTGGGGCGTTGTGGCGCTCGCACTGACGCTGTTGCTGCAGGCGTGCCTGTCGAGCAATGTCACGTTGAAGATCGCGCCCGACGGCAGCGGCCGAGCCGTGATCATCTCGCACGTTTACGAGCAGGGGCTGCAGGATTTTCAGAAGATCTTTTCCGTCGCTCCCGAGGATCAGAAGAACGCCGAAGAGAGTATGCCTCCACCCACCGAAGAGGACCTGTCCGCGCAGTTCGGTACAGCCGTAACCCTCGAATCCACGACCGTTGAACAGACCGCGGACGGCGTCATCAGGACGACCATCGTGAATTTTCCCGACATCACACAGGTGCGGCTTCAATTTCCGCCGATCGTCGTGTTTCCTGCGGACGCTCCGGGGTTGAGCAGCGTTTCCGAGCCGCCGGTAATCAGCTTCGAACTGAGTCCGCACGAAAATGGCAACCGGTTGCTGCTCGTGCACATGCCCGAGAATCCGGGAGAGACCGATGAAAATGCGCCTGACGCGGAGATGCCTGTGAATCCGGCACTGGATCCAAATTTCCGACGCGCAATTGCTGGAATGACCGTCCAGTTCTCGATTGAACTGGCCGTACCGCTACTGCGGACGAACGCACCTGCCTGGCAAGGCAACGACGCGACGATCCTGAACGTCGACGTCGCGAAGGCGATCGAAAACCTGAGTGAAGAACAGCGGGCTCTGGCGACGACACCGGGCTCGGTCCAGAAACTGCTCTGGGACGTCGGCGATGTGCCTGGGGCGGTGCTGCCAAAAGACCATGAGATCTTTCTCGAGTTCGCCTCGGAAACATCGTCGCCTCATGCGGCGCCACAGCCTGCCACGCGACCGGACACCGAAATCTTTCTCGCCCCGCTCAGCAACACGAATGGCCGTATCGGCGTCGGAGCGCCAGTAAACATCAGCGGCAATGACGGCTACGACAACCAGCCATTCTTCACGCCTGACGGGAGCGCCGTCTTGTTCAGCTCCGTTCGCGGCGGCACCCAGTCGGACATCTACCGCTACGACATTGCCGGCGGGACCGTTACGCAAGTGACGAACACTCCGGAAAGCGAGTACTCGCCGACGGTGACCCCCGCGGGTAACCTCTCGGTTGTCCGCGTCGAACTCGACAAGGATCGCAGCCAGCGCCTCTGGCAGTTCACGGTCGACGGACGCGATCCTCAAGTCGTTCTCGATGCAATCAAGCCGGTTGGGTACCACGTATGGGCAGACGACCATACGCTCGCTCTGTTCGTGCTTGGCCAGCCCCCAACCCTGCAGGTCGTCGATACCAAAACTGGCACGGCGCGCATCGTCGCATCGGATGTCGCGCGATCCCTTCAGCTGATTCCCGGCGGCCACACGATTAGCTTCGTTCAACGCGACCGTTCGGCCGATCCCATGCGATTGCTAATCGAGGAGCTGAATCCCGCGACCGGCGAAACTACGGTGCTGACGCCCGCAGTCGCCGGCGGCGACGAAGCCGACCTCGCCTGGACGCCCGACAGGACCCTCTTGATGGTTCGCGGCGACGTGCTGTACGCCTGGCGGCGTGGCGATGCGGCCTGGAGATCGGTGGCGGCGCTCGATCGGCTGGGCCTCAAGGGCGTCTCCCGGATCGCCGTCAGCCCTCAGGGAGACCGGATAGCGCTTGTCGGCAGTCCGTAAACGGCTGCGCTAGAAATAGCCCGTTGGTTGTATCTGGCTGATATACTGGCCCGCGCGTGGGCTCCTCCCCTGGGCGTGTCGTATTGCTCGTTGAGGATGATCGGGACGGACGGCAAATGTGCGCCGCCTGGCTCGAGCAGGCCGGCTATCGGGTCGTCGAGGCACATAACGGCCTTCAGGCACTCGAACGCGCGTTTGACGTGCGTCCCGACATCGTGGTGACCGACCTGAACATCCCAGGCATCGACGGCTACGAACTCACGCGTCGTTTGAAAAGCGACCCTCGAACCGGGGACACTCCGATCCTGGCGGTAACGGGCTACGTCCCGTTCGCGAGGGATCCCAGCCGTGCCGACCGCGCCGGCTGCGATGCGACCTTGTCGAAACCCTGTTCTCTCGACGAGCTCGAAAACACCATTCGTACGCTCATCGAAGAGGCGCGGAGGCCACGCTCGGCCTGACTCATGCGAACCAAAGCGGTCATCCTGCTGGTTGAAGATTTTGTGGATGCGCGTGAGATGTATCGCGAATATCTCGAGTTCTCGGGCTTCACGGTCGAGACCGCGTGCGACGGGCATGAAGCGATCGCCAAGGCGCATGAACACAGTCCGGACCTGGTTCTGATGGATCTCTCGCTCCCGGGGCTCGACGGCTGGGAGGCGACCAAACGGCTGCGCGCCGATCCCGCGACCGCCCATCTCACAATCGTTGCGCTCAGCGCTCACGCCCTCGCATCGGACTGGGAGCGTGCGCGTGTGGCGGGGTGCGATGGCTTCATCGCCAAGCCGTGCCTGCCCCAGGATCTCGTCGATGAAATGGCGGGATACCTGCGCGCGGCGCGCGCAGCGAGCGCGCCGGCGGCAGGGCGGCGTTCGAAAAAGGCCCCTTGATGCCGGCGGTGATGATTGTCGAGGACGACCGTGACACGCGCGAGATGCTCGGCCGCTTTCTCGAGCTCGAGGGGTTCGACGTGCACACGGCGGCCAATGGGCGCCAGGCCCTCGACTCGTTGAAGTCCGGCGATCCGGCATCGGTAATCCTGCTCGATTTGATGATGCCGGTGATGGACGGCTGGCAATTCCGCGCCGCACAGGTCAAGGATCCGACGCTGTCGCACATCCCCGTCGTGGTCGTCACGGCAGCGGGCGCGCGCGAAAAGATTCCTCCAATCAGCGCCGACGGGTGGGTCTCGAAACCCATTGATCTCGATCGGCTGCTCGCAACGATTCGTCCCCTCTGCGACCGTCCTACGTAGTCCTCACTCACGTGGTGGGGCAACGTCGGGAGGACCGATCCAGCAGCCTAGACACCCGCGTTCTGGAGATTTGCGACGCTTGCCGCTGCGGCAGCACGCTGCTTGAGCCGGGTCAAACGTTCCGCAAGCGTCTGCGTTTGCCGGACATCGATGCCATAAACGTCGCTCCGGAACTGCAGCACGCCGTCCGATGAGACGCGCGCCGTCCAATATCCCAGGTACACAGGGATCGACCGTTTCAGTTTGACCGTTGTCTCCTCGTCGCCGTGCATCGCCGCCTGAATCTTTTCCGGCGTCCACGTGGGCTGATCGGCCAGCACGTATTGCGCGAGCGCTTCGGGCTGTTCCAGCCGCACGCAGCCATGGCTGAACGACCGGATCGCCCGCGCGAACAGCGAGTCGGCCGGCGTGTCGTGGAAATACACGTTGAACGTGTTGGGGAACATGAATTTGACCATGCCGAGCGAGTTGGCCGTGCCCGGTCGCTGACGGAAACGATAGGCCGCAGGATTGCTCAAGTCGACGGACACGGGATCGACGATGTTGCCATGGGTGTCGACCACTTCCATGTTCGTCCGTGCGAGAAACGCCGGGTCCCGCATTACTGAGGGCAGCGTTTCGTTCTGCACGATGTCATCGGGCACGTTCCAGTACGGCGCAAACACCAGATAGGTCATGTGGTCGGAGAAGATCGGCGTCGGCGTGTCCTTCTTGCCAACGACCACGCGCATCGCGAGCGCGACGCGGCGCTCGTCCCACACCTCGAGCCGATATTCCGGAATGTTGACAATGATGTAGCGGTCGCCAAAGTCGCGAGGCAGCCAGCGCCATCGCTCGAGGTTCAGCTCGATCTGCCGCACGCGCGCGTCGGCCGGAACGTTCAACTGCGCGACGACGCCCGGACCGACGACACCGTCAGGTTCGAGGCCGTGGCGTTGCTGCAACCGTTTCACTGCGTCCTGCAGGTCGGGGCCATACACGAGGTCGGACTCCCGCACGCTTCCAGTGAAGTCTTCCGTGAGCGCCAGCCGCCTCGCGAGTGCAGGCACTGCGGCACTTCGCTGGCCGGGTTTCAGCTTCAACTTCGCGGGGAGCGCCGGCCAGCCGCCCTTCGAAGCCAAGTCGCGATAGTGCACCAGCGCCTTCCGAAGTGCGTCGTACTGCGCATCGTGAGGGAGGAGATCGTCGAGCGATCGACCCACCGTATCGTGCTCCATCGCGTCGGTCAGAGACGTCAACGGGTCGAACTTCTGGCCGTGGATCTGCCAGTTCGGATCGGCATGAGAGAGATCGGAAACGCCGGTGGCAAGGTCCGACGCGTATTGCATGTAGAGATACGTCAGCCAGGCATCGAGGCCGACCGCCTCGACTTCATTGAACCCCTTCTTCGTCAGGAAGCCCTTGCCCGCTTCGCTGCGCCGCGCCGCCAGCGTCGAGGCGTTATAGAGCGACGGATCCAGTCCTTCGCGATCCGCATGCTGCAGGTGTTCGATCAACTCGTCCATCTGTCGGCGGGGAGACCGGCCGTCGATCCACGCGAGCTTGTAGGCGCGCTTCTGGTAGAACTGTTTCGCCAGCGACCACAGCCGCACGCCCTGGCGATCGCGAGTTACGAAGGCGGGCGTCTGTTTTGCGTTCAGGACAGCTTCGAGCGCGTGCGCCGACGCCCCTTCGCGCGCCTGACGGTCCTGCTGTTTGAAGTCGGGCAGCTTCCCGCACGATGTGCTGAGCAGCACGCCGATCACGGCGACGGCGGGGAATCTCCAGGGCATCAATCCTCCACCGGGGGATTGAGCAAGCGGAATGCCGATGGCTCGGCTTGGAGAACACGTGGCAGCAGAGTCTTTTAGGGGAATTTTTGAACGCAGCGGGACACGAGTGTGAACTTGGTTACCCAGCCCAACGCCGCTTCTCGAGCTCTGCACAAGGCCATCGAAGAAGACCTCAACATCGTCGCCGCGGGCTTGTTGCACGATATCGCGCTCGTTCAAAGCAACGAACGCAGCCGCTTCGGTTACCAGCGGGCTGCGAAGATCATTGCGGGTGCCATCGATCGATCGGTGCGCGATCTGATCGAGGAGGGTACGCTGCGTGACGTCCCATACCTGGGGGCGTCTACGGAGCGGATCGTCACCGAGCTCGTTCGCGGCGGCGACTCGCCGTCAGTGCAGAAGGCACTTGCCGCGTATGGGAAAGCATCCGAGATAGCGAAGCGTCGCCGCTTTCGGCGGGCGTATCTGAGCCGGCACATGATGCGGCGGGCGCTCGATGCGCGGCTCCCCAGGTCGATTGTATCGACGAAGAACTTTCGCGGCGACCTGCAGATGCATTCCACGTGGAGCGACGGCGTGGAATCGATTGCCGCGCTGGCCGGTGCAGCAGAGGCGCTGGGATGGTCCCGGATCGGGATCACCGACCACTCTCATGGGCTGCCGATCGCGCGCGGCATGAGTATGGAGGCGGCTGCCCGGCAGGCCACCGAGATCGACGAGGTCAACGAAGCGTTCGCTGCCCGAGTGCGCGTCTACAAAGGAGTAGAGGCGAACATTCTCGCGGACGGGTCACTGGATCTCGATAGGGACGAGCGCGGCAGGTTCGAGTATCTGATTGCGTCACCACATTCGCTGTTGCGTCGCGACACCGATCAAACGCCGCGTATGCTCGGTGCCGTCCGGCAACCTGGCGTCGCGATCCTCGGGCACCCGCAAGGCCGGGTGTACAACAGCCGTCCGGGTATCACCGCGGATTGGCGAGGCGTATTCTGCGAGGCCGCGCGCCACGTTGTCGCGGTCGAAATCGACGGCAACTGGCATCGACAGGACGTCGATTACGAGCTCGCGGCGATTGCGCTGGAAGAAGGGTGCATATTTGCCCTGGACAGCGACGCACACAGCATTGGCGAGCTTCCGTTCACCGACTACTCGATCGCGCACGCCAGGATTGCTGGCATTCCGGCGGATCGCGTGGTGAACTGCTGGGAGCAGAGCAGATTCGAAGCTTGGCTCAACCAACGCCACATCCAGGCCTAGCAATCCGATGGTAGGGCGCCTCTTCTAGACAGAGACCCCGCCTCACGCGGCGCCTCTGTGAAGAGGCGCCCTACACCTTCACGTTTCAGTTACCTGCGGGGTGGTGACGATGGGTCGCCTTGTGGGCGGCGGCATATCGCGAAGCGAGGGGGTGGCCAATCTTGTTTTCCATCAACGCGGATGCCGCGAGGACCTGGTCGAGACGGACGCCGGTTTCGATGCCCAGGCCGTCGAGCATGTAAAGCAGATCTTCGGTTGCGAGGTTGCCAGTCGCTCCCGGCGCGTACGGGCAGCCCCCCAGGCCTCCCGCCGACGCGTCAAACGCTGCGACACCAAGCTGCAGCGACATCAGGACGTTGGCGAGCGCGGTCCCGCGAGTGTCATGAAAGTGGAGAGCGAGGCGCTCCAGCGGGACCCGCTTGGTGACTTCGTCTACCACGGACGCGACCTGACCCGGATGTGCGATGCCGATCGTGTCGCTGACGGCGACTTCGTATGCGCCCATGTTAATCAGTGCGGCGGCCACATCCCTGACGGCCGCGGGATCGATCGCCCCTTCGAAGGGACAGCCAAACGCGGTCGAGACGTAGGCGCGGACCGGGAGGTGTGCCTCGCGGGCCCGGTCGCACACCGCGCGGTAGCCGTCCAGGGACTCGGCGACGGTCTGGTTGATGTTCCTCTTGCTGAAGGTCTCCGACGCGGCCGCAAAGATCGCAACCTCGTCGACCTTCGCCTCGATCGCGCGCGCGAGTCCCGCAAGGTTCGGCACGAGCGCGGTGTAGCGGGTGCCAGTGTGCCGCATGATGCCGGCAAAAACGTCCGCGGCGTCTGCCATCTGGGGCACCCACCTGGGACTGACGAACGCCGATACCTCGATCTGCGTGTACCCCGCCTGGCTCAGGCGGTCGACGAATGCGATCTTATCGGCGGCGGAAATCGACGCCGCTTCATTCTGCAATCCATCACGAGGTCCGACTTCCACGACTTTGACGGCCGTCACCATGTCAGTTCAGATCGATCAGACTGATGCCCGGCTGCACCAGTTCGCCGGGACGGCAGTGAATCGCCTCGACGGTTCCGGCGCCGGGCGCGCGCACGGGAAGCTCCATTTTCATGGCTTCCAGCACGATCAGGATGTCACCGCGGCTGACCGCGTCGCCCGGTGCCACGTTGACGCTGACGACCGTAGCCGGCATGGGTGCCGTGAGCGAGCCGTGATGATGCGCCTGGCGTCGGCCGCCAGACGCTCCGTCCGAAGCGATCTCGAACACCGCGCCATCGTGAAACACCCACGTCGTCTCTCCGGCGACGACAGCGTAGACGCGTTCGACCTGTTCGCCCCGCGTCGCCACGTATTCGCCTGGTGATCCACCACGCGAGACGACAAGCCCCGGCGCTTCGTGGCTCATCGTCCCCATCGCATGAGCGCAGACCACGGATCGCAGGCAGGCTGGGCTGTGCTGCCGTGGAGTGCGGGCTGCACGCTACGCGCGAACCCGGCCACGGCGGTCACGATGTCGCCCGCGTCGGACGTGCTCAGCAGCTCGGCGAGGTGTTCCTCGACGAAACCGGTGTGCACGTTGCCAGACACGAACGCGCTGTGCTCGAGCGCTTTGATCAGGAACGGGAGGTTCGTGCGCACGCCAAGAATGGGGAACAGCCGAAGGGCGGCGCGGACGCGGCTTGCTGCCGTCGGGCGCGATTCGCCACTGGCGATCACTTTGGCGAGCATCGGATCGTATTGTACCGGCACCTCGGTTCCTTCTTCGACGCCACTATCGATGCGAATACCGGGAGCGGATGGCTCCCGATAGAGTTTGAGCCTGCCCGCCTGGGGCAAAAAGCCGCTTGACGGATCTTCCGCGTAGACACGGCATTCAATCGCGTGCCCACGCTGGGTGAGATCCTTCTGCTGCCACGGTAGTCGCTCGCCCATGGCGACCAGCAATTGCGCGCGAACGAGATCGACGCCCGTGACGGCCTCGGTGACCCCATGTTCGACCTGAAGGCGCGTGTTCATCTCGAGAAAATAGAAGCGCGCCTCGTCTCCGGTTCCTTCGACGAGAAACTCGAGCGTGCCGGCGTTCTGATAGCCGGCAGTTTGGGCCGCGGCAATTGCCGCCTCGCCCATCCGGTGACGTAAAGCGGCCGTCAACGCCGGCGAAGGGCTCTCCTCGACGATCTTCTGATGCCGTCGTTGAATGGAGCACTCGCGCTCGAAAAGATGCACGAAGTTGCCGGCCCGGTCGGCGAACACCTGCATCTCGATGTGACGAGGTCGCTGCACCAGGCGCTCGACGTAGAGTGTGCCGTCGCCGAATGCCGCCTGCGCTTCGCGCCGCGCCGCCGGTACCGCTTCGGCGAGCGACCCTCGGTCGAGCGCCACGCGCATGCCCTTGCCGCCGCCGCCAGCGGATGCTTTCACCAGTACCGGGAAAGCCCACTTGGTCAGCGGCTGCCGCAATCCCCGCATCGCCCTGCTCAGCCGGCGTGCGGCCAGGCACGACGGGCACGCCGGCCCGCTCCATCAACGCGCGAGCCGCAATCTTCGACCCCATACGCTCGATCGCGTCTGCCGGCGGCCCGACGAAGATGATTCCCCGGTTGGCGCAGGCGCGCGCAAAGGCTGCGTTTTCGGACAGGAACCCGTACCCCGGGTGGATGGCGTCGGCGTTGGTTCGCCGCGCCGCATCGATGATCGCGTCGATGTTGAGGTAACTCTCAGGCGCCGGTGCCGGACCAATTCGCACGGCGACGTCCGCTGCGCGCACGTGCCGTGCACCGGCGTCCGCGTCGGAGTAAACCGCCACCGGCTCGATGCTCATCTCGCGGCACGCGCGGATCACGCGCAGCGCGATCTCGCCGCGGTTCGCGATGAGCAGCCGTTTGATCACGGTGTCCAGGTCGGCTTGCGCTTGTCGAGAAACGCGCGCATGCCTTCCTGGCCTTCGGGGGAGACGCGCTGCCCGGCAATCGCGTCGATGCTGTATTCGGTCGCACCCGTGCGATCACGCCGCGAGATCTCGGCAATGAGTTTCTTGGCCGCCGCCACCGCGTGTGGCCCTGCCGTCTGTACTTCGTTCGCGTACCGCGCGATCAACCGATCGATCTCCTCTTCCATGCCAATCGCGTGCACCAGCCCAATCTCTCTGGCTCGTGCCGCGGAGAAGCGGCTGCCGGTCAGGAACAGCTCCCGCGCAGCCGATACGCCCGCCTTGGCAATGACATAGGGCGAGATGACCGCGGGCAGGATTCCCAGCTTGACCTCCGTGAAGCCGAACAGCGTATCTTCGGCGGCGACGACGATGTCGCATACCGCCGCAAGCCCGGCGCCTCCACCAAGGGCAGCACCGTGCACCCGGCAAATCAGCGGAATTGGCAGCTGATCGAGGGCTTCGAACATCGACGCCATGGCCCTCGCGTCACGGACATTCTCGTCGTGGGAGTAGGCGACCATCTTCGACATCCACGCGAGGTCGGCGCCCGCGCAGAAACACCGCCCGGCGCCTGCCAGCACTGCCACTCGCGTGTCCGCGCCAGGTTGGACCGAGCGAGCCCAGGCGGTCAGCTCCGCAATCAGCTCCTCATTGAAGGCGTTCCGGACCTCGGGCCGGTTGAGCGTGACGCGGAGGACCGGGCCGGCCCGTTCGAGCAACAGATGCGGCATCGTGATCTTCACATCCTGAATACGCCAAACCTGGCGTCGGGGATGGGCGCATTGAAAGCCGCCGACAATCCAAGCGCCAGGGCCTGTCTGGTTTCCGCAGGATCCAGGATCCCGTCGTCCCAGAGACGCGCCGTCGAGTAGTACGGCGATCCCTCGCGCTCGTATTGTTCGAGAAGCGGCTTTCGAATGGCGGCTTCTTCGTCGGCGCCGAGCGTGTTGCCCTCGCGTGCGAGCTGGTCGCGCTTGACCGTGGTCAGGACGCCGGCCGCCTGTTCTCCGCCCATCACAGAAATGCGGGCGTTCGGCCACATCCAGAGCAGCCGCGGTTCGTACGCGCGACCGCACATGCCGTAGTTTCCCGCCCCAAACGACCCGCCGATGATCACCGTGAACTTCGGCACGACGGAGTTCGCCACCGCGTGGACCATCTTGGCGCCATCTTTAGCGATCCCGGCCCGCTCGTACTGGCGTCCGACGATGAAGCCGGTGATGTTCTGGAGGAAAACCAGCGGCACGCCGCGCAGGTTGCACAACTCGATGAAATGCGTGGCCTTCAGCGCAGACTCGGAGAAGAGCACGCCGTTGTTGGCGATGATGCCGACCAGCAGGCCGTGCAGGCGCGCGAACCCGGTCACCACCGTCGTGCCGTATCGCTCCTTGAACTCGTCGAAGCGCGAGCCATCGACGATTCGCGCCAGGATTTCGCGCACTTCGTAGGCCTTGCGCGTGTCGACGTTGACGATCCCGTAAATCTCGCCGGGATCGTAAGCGGGCTCCTCGACCGTGGTGGTGTCGGCCGGCATGCGTTTGACCGTATTGAGTGTGCTCACGATCGTCCGCGCGATCTGCAGCGCATGCTCATCGTCTCCCGCCAGGTAGTCGGCGACGCCGGACAGGCGCGTGTGGACGTCCGCGCCGCCGAGCTCCTCCGCCGTCACTTCTTCGCCGGTCGCCGCCTTCACCAGGGGCGGGCCGCCCAGAAAGATCGTTCCGGTGTTCCTGACGATGATCGTCTCGTCGGACATCGCAGGCACGTAGGCGCCACCCGCCGTGCACGACCCCATGACCACGGCGACCTGGGGAATGCGCTCGGCTGACATGCGTGCCTGGTTGAAGAAGATCCGTCCAAAGTGATCGCGATCGGGGAAGACCTCGGCCTGCAGCGGAAGGAACGCGCCACCCGAGTCGACGAGATAGAGGCACGGCAGCCGGTTCTGAAGCGCCACCTCTTGCGCCCGCACGTGCTTCTTCACCGTCATCGGGTAATAGGTCCCGCCTTTGACGGTGGCGTCGTTGGCGACGATCAACACTTCTCGTCCGGCGACGCGCCCGATGCCGGTGACAATGCCGGCCGACGGGGCGTCGTTGTCGTAGAGGTCCCATGCAGCGAGCGGTGATAGTTCGAGCAGCGGCGACCCGGGATCGAGCAGCTTGTCGATCCGTTCCCGCACCGGGAGCTTGCCCTGCTGACGATGCCGTTGCAGGTAGCGCTCGCCGCCGCCTTGCCGCGCGAGGGCGACGCGCTCGCGCAACTCGCTTACGAGCGCGATCATGCGATCGCGGTTGCGCTGGAACTCGTCGCTTGAAGTATTGACGTGGCTTTCGAGGCGGTCCATATCAGCGATCAATGCTGAATGTCGACTGCTGAAGGCGAGCAGCGCAGCGTCGATCCGGCGAGATCTTCAGCATTGAACGGTCAGCATTGGACATTGGACATCTTCGTCTTCACCAGCCGCAGCAGTCGGTCTTGAACCCACACGACTGGCAACGCCAGACCGCATGCATCCGGAACATCTCGGCGCCACAGCGCTCGCAGAGAACTTTATCGGCCGTGCTCGGGGGGGTCGGCCGGTCCGGCGGAGGGGGCGGCGGCGCCGGGTGGGTCGGTTCAGGCATCGCAAAATTATAGCTCCCGCCTCAAAAGGCCCTGCTCTCCGCGACCGGCCGCGCCATTTGCGTATCAAATCCAAACAAATGTCAGCATATGGACAGTCTTTGGCGGATGTGTATACTTTATGGTTGCAATGACAATGACGAAGCGGAAGTACCGAGTGCTCGCAGTCGATGACGAGCCAGCGATGATCGAGTGGCTCAAAATCCTGCTGGAGCACGAGGGATACGAGGTCCGGACTGCCATGATCGGCACCCGGGGGGAGGAGATTTTCAAGACCTGGAAGCCGGATGTCGTCATCACCGACATGATGCTGCCCGACGTGGATGGCCTCGAACTGCTGCGGAAGTTCAAGCAGACGCATGCGGATACAGAAGTGATCGTCGTCACCGGCCATGGCAGCGTACCGAAGGCGGTCGAGGCGATGAAGGGCGGGGCCCACAGCTTCGTCGAGAAGCCGATCGAGCCCGATACGCTCCTGGCCATGCTCGAGCGCGCGATCGAGCGTCGCGATCTCGTGAGCGAGAACCTGCTCTTGAAGCAGAAGGTCGAAGGGCAGTTCCGCTTCGGGAACATCATCGGCAAGAGCAAGAAGATGCACGAGGTGCTCGAGCTCGTCGAGAGCGTGGCCGGAAGCGACGCCAACATCCTGATTCAGGGTGAGAACGGCACCGGCAAAGAGCTCATCGCCAACGCGCTTCACTACAACAGCAAGCGGGCCAAGGGCCCGTTCATCAAGATCAATTGCGCGGCGATTCCCAAGGACCTGATCGAGTCGGAGCTCTTCGGCTACAAGAAGGGCGCGTTCACCGGGGCGCAGACCGACAAAGAAGGCCTCTTCGAGATGGCCGAAGCCGGCTCGCTGCTCCTGGACGAGATCGGGGAGATGCCGCCATACCTGCAGACCAAGCTGCTGCGGGTCCTGCAGGAGCGTGAGTACCGTCCGATTGGCAGCGACCGGATCGTTCGCGTCGATTTTCGACTGATCTGCGCGACCAACATCGACCTCGACGTCGCGCTGCGCGATGGCAAGCTTCGCGAGGATCTCTATTTCCGGATCAACACGATCACGCTGCGCGTGCCGCCGCTGCGCGAGCGCACCGAAGACATTCCGCTGCTGTGCGAGCACTTCCTCGAGAAGTACCGTCAGCGGCATCAGCGGAACGTGAAGTCGATCGCACCGGCGGCGTATCACGTGCTGATCCGTCATCGGTGGCCGGGTAACGTGCGCGAACTGGAGAACGTCATCGAGCGTGGCGTGCTGGTGGCCAAGGGAGCCGAGATTGCCGTGAGCGATCTGCCTGAGTCGCTCCGGACCGAGAGCGCAACGACCACGGAATTCGTCATCCCGCCCCACCGGACGCTGGCCGAGATCGAAAAGATGGCAATCGTCCAGACCCTGCAGCGGACCAATTGGAACAAGCAGGAAGCCGCGCAAATCCTGGGTCTCTACCGGCCGACCTTGTACAGCAAGATGAAGAAGCACGATATCCAGGACGGCGGCAAGTCAGGAGCGCGCAGGGCAGCGGGAGTCTAAAGCGGCTCAAGGCTCAGGGTGGCTCAGGGCTTATGGCTCAGGGCCCATGCCGGCTCAGGGCTCGGGGCTCAGGGCGACTGACGGTTCCGACCAGTTCAACCTGCACACAGTCTGAGGCCATAAGCCATGAGCCTTGGACCGTGAGTCAATTGGCATCTCCCATGCAGCCTCATCCGGGGTGCTTGACGCCACCGGCAGAACGATTGCGGCCGTTGCCGGAGGAGCCGGGGAACTCTCCCTGTTCGGATTTCGCGCCATTCGCGACGCGTTTCGTCCCCCTTTCGAGTTTGGCGAGATCTTTCGCCAGGTTCACGAGCTCGGCCTTCGCTCCGCGCCGCTGATCGCCGTCTCGGGAGTCGCGGTCGGCGTCGTACTCTCGATGCACACCCGGGCTTCGCTCGAGCGGTTCGGCGCCGAATCGATGATTCCCGCGGGTCTCGCGATGGTGCTGGTGCGCGAGACCGGACCGCTCACGGCCGCGCTCCTGTTGTCGGGGCGCATTGGCGCCGGAATCGGCGCAGAGCTTGGCGCGATGCGCGTCACCGAGCAGATCGATGCGCTCGAGGCCTCGGCGGTCGACGCGTTCAAGTATCTGGTCGTCACTCGCGCCCTGGCATGTGTCATCGCGCTGCCGATTCTCACGACCCTGATGAACTTCTGTGGCATGCTCGGCGGGTTCCTGGCCGAGCATGCTGCCTCGGGCATGTCGCTGCGGCTCTATTTCGATCGGTCGTTCTCCGTGATCGATGTTGCCGACTACGTGCCTGCGACCCTGAAGACGATGGTGTTCGGGTTCATCATCGCGATCACTTCCTCGTACCTCGGGTTCACCACCTCGAGCGGCACCGAAGGAGTCGGACGCGCGTCGACGCGCTCGGTCGTCCTCTCGTCGATCCTGATCATCGTGTCCAACGTGATCCTCGTCCGCCTGATCTTTTTCTTTTTTCCGAGCCTTGGGAGATGACGACGATCGCGACCGAGGTCGGTGACGATAGCGCGGCCGTTCTCCGAGGGGCCAGTGTCGCGCTGCAACTCGATCGCGTGAGCAAGGTGTTCGAGGAGAAACAAGTCCTCGACCGGGTGTCGTTTTCGGTCGCGAAGGGCACCGGCGTGGTGATTCTGGGGCGAAGTGGCACAGGCAAGAGCGTGACGCTCAGGACGATCATTGGCCTGGTCCGGCCCGATAGCGGGCGGGTGCTGGTGGAAGGAGAAGACGTGTGCGGAATGACGCGCCGGCGCCTGAATGAGGTGCGGCAACGGATTGGATTCCTCTTTCAGACGGCCGCGCTCTTCGACTCCATCAGCGTGGGAGAGAACGTGGCCTTTCCGCTGCGCCGCCACACCAAGCTCAAGGAGCGCGAAATTCGGGACAAGGCGACTGAGAAACTCGAACAGGTAGGACTCGGATCGGAATACCACACGATGCCGGCGGCGCTCTCGGGTGGCATGCGCAAGCGCGCAGGGCTTGCGCGCGCCATGGCGCTCGATCCGCCGCTGCTGCTCGTCGACGAGCCCAGCGCCGGGCTCGATCCGCTGACCACCGACGAAGTCGACGATCTCCTGGTTTCGTTGAAGGAAGAGGCGCACACTACGCTGGTTGTCGTCACCCACAACATTGCCAGCGCGCGCAAGCTCGCCGACCGGCTGGTCATGCTGGACAGCGGGCGGGTCACGGCTGAGGGCACGCTCGCCGAATTCGAGCACAGCGACGATCCGCTCGTGCAGGCGTTCATGGCCTCGGAGAACGCAGGCTGATCATGGCGACACCGCGGGCCAGGGCGATTGGCGTCGGCGCGTTCGTCATTGGCGGGCTCGTCCTGTTCTCGGTCGGTCTGTTCCTGATCGGCGACCGCCGCATGTTATTCAGGAAGACATTCGAGGTTCGATCGCAGTTCTCGAGAATCTCAGGGCTGCAGAGCGGCGCCAAGGTCCGGGTGGCCGGACTCGATGCCGGCGAGGTCACGGGGATTCACGTGCCCGCCGGGCCCAGCGCGAAGTTCGTCGTCGCGATGAAGATTCGCGACGACGTCAGGCAGATCATCCGTACGGACTCGGCAGCATCGATTCAGAACGACGGCCTGGTCGGCAACAAGTTCGTCCAGATTGAGGCGGGCACCGACTCAGCGCCAATTGTGGCCGACGGAGGCATTATTGTCGGGGAAGAGCCCTTTGACATCGCCGATCTGCTTCAGAAGATGAGCGACACTATCGACGTTGCCAACGACACCATCGCCAGCGTCCGGACCGAACTCGAAGACGTGTTGACATCGGTTACGGCCACAGCGCAATCAGCGCAGACGCTGGTCAACGAGGCGAGCGGGGACGTGAGGGCGATCGCGGCATCCAGCCACAAGGCAACTGCCGACGTGGCAACCATCGTGGCGAACCTGCGGGCGGGTCGCGGCAGCGTCGGCAAGCTGCTCACCGACGATGCGTTCTATAAGCAGGTCCGGGATATATCGGATCAGGCCCAGAAAGCTGTCGCGAACCTGCGCGAAGCGAGCGAAAAGGCGAAGGAAGCCATCGCCGATCTACGCGGAGAAAATGGGCCGATGAAGGGGATGACCGGCGATCTGTCGCAGACGCTCGAATATGCGCGCGATGCCATGCAGGATCTGGCGGAAAATACCGAAGCGCTCAAACACAACGTCTTTTTCCGCGGATATTTCAACCGTCGCGGCTATTTCGATCTGGGCGACATCAGCGTGCAGCAGTATCGTTCCGGCGTGCTCGAGCAGGCCGGGCGCGTGCCCCTGCGCATCTGGCTCCAGTCAGCTGTGCTGTTCGCGCCCGATACAGCTGGGAAAGAAATACTGACCGAGGCCGGCAGGGCACGAATCGAGTCTGCCATGGGAATGTTCGTGCGTTACCCGAAGGACAGTCCATTGGTGATCGAGGGATATGGCGCCGACGTGACGGGAGATCAACAGTTCCTGCTGAGCAGGAGTCGCGCGGCTCTCGTAAAGGCGTACGTTGTTTCGCGATTCGGCGTCGACCCCGGTTTAATCGCGGAGATGCCGATGGGGGCCGAAGCGGTGCACGGCCCCTCCGGGGATACGTGGGACGGAGTCGCATTGGCGCTGTTTGTGTCGAAATCGGCATTCGCCGAGCCAAAACCCGTGGCACAGGGTTTGATTGATCATAAGTGACGGGGAGGCCTGGTGTGCGGGATCACCGGCATCCTGAAGGAGGACAACCGTGGACGAGCGGGCGCGTGTATTGCTGACCACCATGATCGGTGCGGTAGCAGGCGGGGTATGGGGATGGCTCTACATGACTGAGAGTGGGCGCCGCGTGCGCAGCCAGATCGAACCGAAGCTCGACGACTTCATGCGCGAGCTCGCGAGCGTGCGCGGGACTGTTGAAAAGGCGCGTTCGGCGGCAAACGAGGGATGGCGCTCACTAGGCGAAATCGCCGGCAGTTCGGCTCAAGGTCGCTGGTCGGCGTAGGAGACACCGATGCCCGACCTTCACACCACGAACGTACTGCTCGGCATCATGGCCGCCGCCAGCGCCCTCGAGGCGCTGGTGGTGATTGGTCTGGCCATCGGCGGGTTCATCGCATACCGTCAAGTGATGCAGCTGGTCGCCGACCTCGAAGCGCGCCAGATTGCACCGCTGCGGGAAAAGGTGGATGCCATTCTGCTGGACGTCAAAGCCGTGACGGCGCGCGTCAGTCAGCAATCCGAGCGTGTCGATCACGCGATCAGCGGCACGATGGATCGCGTGGACGAAACGGCGGAGCGCGTGCGGTCCAGCGTGCGCGACAAGGTGGCCCAGGCACTCGGAGTGGTGCGCGGCGTGCGCGCCATTCTCATCTCGATTCTGCACAACGACTCGCGGCCGAAACCTTCGGCAACCGCGGCGGGGCGTGCATAAACGTCACCGATCGCACGAAACAATAACTGGAACCGCGTCTTTGGTTTTTGTTATGTCGTGCTCACTGGTGGCCTAACGTAGATTCGTTCAGGAGGGTACATGGCGTACGAATACGATCGCTTGGAACGGGAAGAAGGTGGCGGCTCGTTCCTCATGGGGCTACTCGCCGGCACGGTGCTCGGAGCGGGCCTCGGCATGTTGTTCGCCCCGAAGGCTGGTTCAGAGCTGCGGTCGCAGCTGACGGAGTCGGCTGGACAGTTGCGGTCCCGGGCGGGCGACTTCGGGCACCAGGCGTCGGAAAAGGTCAGTCAGATCGTTGATCGCGGCCGCGAAGCCTACGACCATGCTCGCTCGAGCGTGAGTGACATGGCCTCGACTGGCACGTCCGGCTCGACCGGGTCCTCCGGTCCCAGCAACCTGAGCGGCACGCCTGGCTCCAGCAGCACGTCGGGCGGATACGGGCGTAGCGAGGGTTAGTGAAAGGTAGCGAGGGCTAGTGAAAGAAGGGAAGCATCAGGAAGAAGGAAGGACCACAGAACCAAGGAACGACGGAGAACGAAGGCACGAGGAACGCAGAGGTAGGAAGTAGTTCCACTCCGTCCTCGCGTCCGTCTTTCAAGTATCTCGCAATGAC
Organism: uncultured Acidobacteriota bacterium; assembly: GCA_963755695.1. Classification (GTDB taxonomy): domain Bacteria; phylum Acidobacteriota; class Vicinamibacteria; order Vicinamibacterales; family 2-12-FULL-66-21; genus QHWT01. The sequence goes on from CAVWLB010000010.1 coordinate 477,641, forward strand.
TGAACCCCAGGCACGCACGACTGCGAACGTCGTGCTCGCGGCAGCGGCAATCGGCGCGGCGTATTACGTCCTGAGGACGCCACCGCTCAGGCGCAAGGTCTGGCAGATGGCGCGATCGTGGGCGGCGGGTCCGCTCGTGGCCTGGACTGCGATGGAGATCCGCCGCGCCTGGGAGATGTCAGGTTCCACTGCCGCGCGTCCCGGATCATCGGCTGCTTCCGCCGCCGGCCGTGGCCCCTTGCCGGCTGGCGGGACGGGCCGAGCCTCTGTGCTCACGGCACCCGCCGAAACGAAGGCGATAAGATGACGACGTGAGTGTCGGTCGCGCGATGGCGCGCATTCGCGGAGAAATCCGGCTCACGGCTCTCGCGATCTGGCGCGGCGTGGTCGGCATCTACCACAGCAACGACCTGACGTTCGCTTCGTCGATTGCCTACTACGCGCTGCTGTCGCTCTTTCCATTCTTCCTCCTCGCGTTCTCCATCCTCGGCAGCGTCACCACCAACACGACCGATCGGACATCGATTCTCAATTTCGTGCTGCGGTATTTCCCGCGGCAATTCGACTTCGTCACGATGCAGCTCGACGCGCTGCAGCAGGCGCGGCTGCGTCTCGGCATCGCCGGAAGCCTGCTGATGATCTGGGCCGCGATGGGCGTCTTTGGCGCCATCACCTCCGCAATCAACCACGCGTGGGGAGTCGAGAAGCAGCCGAGCTACTTCAAGCACAAGCTGATCTCGTTTGTGATGCTGGTTGCGGCGTCGCTACTCCTGCTAGCGGGGCTGTTGCTGGTAAGCGCCATCAACCTGATCGAGGCGCACTGGTTCGCGGTCGTTGTCGCCAAGACCCCAGGCCTGCTGGTCCTGAGCCACTTTGCGGTCAAGTGGGCCAGCATGATTGTCTTCATCCTCGTGGTCGGACTGATCTTCTATTTCGTACCCAATGCGAAGGTGCGATTCCGTGACGTGTGGGTGGGCGCCGTCGTCACAGGACTTCTCTGGCGCGGCGCGTTCTGGGCCTTTTCCTGGTACGTGCACGACATGACGCGGTTCACCAACATTCACGGGTCGATTGCCGCGGTCATCGTCTTTCTCGTGTGGATCTACACCTCCGCGGTGTTGCTGCTGTACGGAGTGGAGGTGACCGCGGCCAACGCGCGACTGCGGCGTCACCGGCCGGAACAGATTCCGGCAGCCCCGGCGCCGCGCGTGTAACCATGACTGCCCTTGGTCTGGTTTGAGGCATCCCGACGAAGCACCTAGGCACCTGGCACCTAGACGACGTAGCACCTAGACGGAACACCTGCCACCTAGACGTGGCACCTAGACGTAACAACAGCACCTAGACGTAGCACTAGCTCTCACCTAGCACGTAGCACCCAGCACGTAGCACCGACAGCGAAGCCTGTACATGGCAGGACAGGGAGGTCCGAAGACCTTCCCTGCAGCCTGGTGGCAGGTGGTGGTGGCAGGTCGTTGCCCCGGCGGAACGCCGAAGCGGTAAGTTGCCACCTTACAGAGCAAGCGCGGTGCCACGTAAATTGAGAGAATAGCGTTGAAAATCGCCCGAAAAAACCGGCGGAAGTGGTAGCGCGTTACTGCAGCGGACAGACCTCGAGGGTAACGCACGTTACAGAGGGAGTGAATGTGCTGACACTGCGAGTCAGTACCTAATGTACCGACGTTCGGCGGCGGTTCAGTTCGTCCTTTGTGCGCGGAATAATCGGGCAGCTCATGCGGTTCGGACTGGGCCATTAGCACGCCGTTGAAGAATATCGCGGCGCCGAGCGCCACCAGCCCACCGCCGACTCCGATTCCCACTCCAGGCACCCCGGCGGCGAAGGCCAGCAGGATCAACAGCGCCACCCCGAGGCCCATCAGCATCATCCCCGCGCTTCGATAGCGCTGGGCGGTTGGGCTTCTCGGCCGCGTCGACGTGTCGACGATCCGCTCGAACCGCACGGGGTCCACCTCTGGAGGCGGCACGAGGCCTCGCTCGATCAGCGCGATCCGCTCGCGCATCGCGAGCTCCCGCAATCGCTGGCGCGTGGTGAAGGCATACGCGATGAGACAGAATCCGCCGATCACGATCGCGCCGAACACGATCGTCAGCATGATGTACACCGCGTTCTGGTCTTCCAAAGATCCTCCTGCCGCGTCTGGGTGGATTAGACTGGCCGCTACGTGCCTTTGTTTCAGGCGCAACGAACCGGTCCTCTCTTTATCCTCTTCTTGTCCGTGACTTGCCCTGTCGATCGCTGGTCGCTGAAACATTCGGATCCTGCGCGCGCTCTAATGCTGGTGGCGGATGGCGGATTTCGATGAACAGGCCCTCATCGAGCGGTGCCGGCAGGGTGACGATGACGCTGCGTTCACCGAACTGATCGAGCGCTACAAGGATCTGGTCTATGGAATGATCTGGCGCCTCACCTCCGATCGGAGCCAGGTCGACGATCTGGCGCAGGATGTGTTCCTGAAGGTGCACCGCGGACTGCCGTACTTTCGCGGCGAGGCGCGTCTGTCGACGTGGATCTATCGCATCGTTGCGAATGTGTGCGCGCAGGCGCGAAGCCGGCCCGCGCGCGAGCTGCCGCTCGATCGCGGGCCCGACAAACCACCGATTGATCCGCCGTCAATCGACGGCTCGTTCGCGGATTTCGAGCTGCGCGATCGATTGGTGAAGGCCATTGCGCAGTTGCCCGAGCACTACCGATTCTTGATCGCGGCCCATCATCTGCGCGGCGTGCAATACGAAGCGCTCGCGGAACTGCTCGGCGTGCCGCTGGGGACCGTGAAGACGCATCTGCACCGGGCAAAGCGCCGGTTACGCGAACTCCTGTCGGAAACATGATCGAATGACGTGCTCGGACGTTCTCGATCGGCTTGAAGCGGTGGCCGCCGGCGACGAGCCGGCAAGCGCGGAGCTGCGCTCGCACCTCGAAGGCTGCGTTGCCTGCGCGGCGGCGCTGGCGACGGCTCGCAAGATTGAAGCGGCGCTGGCGGCGCGTCCCGCGCCAACGCCGCCGGCGCGCTTCAGCGCCGTCGTGACCAGCCGCATTCGCCAGGACCGCTGGCGATCGGAGCAGCACATCGATCGGATGTTCAATGTCGCGCTGCTGCTGGGCCTGGTCGGCATTGCCATCGGTGTGCTCGCGCTCTTCAACGTGCACGCGATGACCGCCGCGTTTACCGGCAGTCTGACGCTGCTGAATCGCTTGACGGGAGAGATGGTGGAACAGGCGGCTCCGAGAGTCTCGACCTATCTGGGCGCCGCGGGATTCCTGGCCACGGCGCTCTTCGTCTGGTGGTGGGCGGAACGGAGACTGTCGCTTTAACTCCCGAGGTCCGGAGTTCGAGGTCGAGGTCCGGGGTTCGAGGTCCTCGCGCATCTCGCACCGCACCCGGCAGCTACCACCACAGGCACTTAGCACCCAGCACGTCGCACTTTGCACCCAGCACCTGCCTCGCTCTCACCTGGCCCCTCGCCCCTCGCTTCTCGCCTGTCGCCCCTCGCCCCTCGCTTCTCGCCTGTCGCCCCTCGCCCCTCGAACTAATAGTGCTGCGCGAGGGTCTCGCAGCGGCTGGCCACGAGCCGCCGAACCGGGATGAATAGCAACCACGAGACAATTGACGCGACGACGAGCCAGGCGCCGAGGAGCAGGGGCGTGAATTCCGGCCGATGAAGCAGGTGCACCGACACCAGCGCCAGTAGGGCCGAGGGAATCCCGCAAACGACGAACGACAGCAGTCCCAGCAGGCCAGCCGCCTGGTGAGCGTTGCTGCCGTTGCCGATGCTGCTCAGATCGACGGCGCGCGGAAAGACCGCTGAAAGCGCGGCGGCCATCGGCGCGACCAGGATGTAGGTCGCGGCGAGGCCGATGAAGAGGCCAACCCAGAGCGCGGGGTGGCCGCCGGGGAACAGCACCGCGCACAGCACGACGCAGCAGACGGCGGGGATGGCCGCGACGACCGCATTGCCGAGGGCCTTGCCGGCGAGCAGCTCTCCAACGCTCAATGGCAGGAGCATCTGCCGCGTGAACCCGGCCTTGTCGATCGCGAACTGGTTCATCGCCAGCGGAAGGATCGACAGGATCGAAATGAACCCGGCGAAGGTCGCCAGGCTCAGCCCGGTGTGAATGGTCATGCCGGCGAACGGCAGTTCGCCCCGTCGGCGGATCATGAACCCGAACAGGAGCACCATGAACAGCGGGGCAACGAGAATCGAACGCCCGCGCGGCGTGCGCAGCGCGAGGCGGAGGTGCGCGAGCGCGACCGCCGACGCCCCCGGCGTCAGGCCGGGAATCCTGCGGGCCCACAGGGCGGGCCACGCGCCGGCGCGCCGCGCCCCCAGCGACTGCGGCATGTCGAGCATCCGTCTGAATGCACCGAACGCCAGCCCCTGAACCGCCAGGGCAACCGCGACCAGGACGGCAAGCGGCGCAACCGCAGCGCCTCGACTGCCGTCCGGAACCGTCGAGGCCTTGGTGTACTGCTCGGACGGGAGATACGCATAGCCGTTGCGGGCGGCAATCTCCAATCTCGATGGGACGTGCCGCGTTGAACGGCGGCCGGACTCTTTTTCGGCAATTCGATCCGCCAGCCGCTGAGATCCGACGACCGAGGGAACGAGGCTCAGCATCGGGAGCAGAACGACGACCAAGAGCATCACGAGATCGCTACGCCGGCGATCCCGCAACACCAGGTGAATCGCGGATGAAATCAGCGACGTCAGTCCGATGACGATCAGCAGGAACACAGTACCCGCGACGAGCGCGATGCCTGCGGTCAAGGGACGGCCACCGGCAACCAGCCCGATCGGGACGGTCAGAAGCGGCGGCACCGTCAGGAGAACCCATGGATCGGCGAGTGCGCCGGTGAGGTGCGCCGCGTACAGCGCAAGCCGAGGGATCGGCAGCAGCAGGAACCGCACCGCATTGCCGCCGTCACGCATCGGCATGACAACCGGGCCGATCAACGTGAACCCTGTGGACGCCAGCAGGAAATATCGCACCACCTGCATCGGGAGGAGCCACGCACCGGTTGCGGTACCGTAACCGGCGACCAGTCCAAGCACTGCGAGCGCCAGGCTGGAGGGAACGAGCAGGACGAGCGCGATGATCGGTCCGAGCTTTTCGGTGGCCAGCGAAAAGCGCTCGATGGTGTCGCGTGCGCCGGTTCGCTCGAGCGAGTTGATCAGCACTCGCCAGCGCAGCCACAGGAACGCGCGAAAGATACGGGTCACCTCAGAGCCAGTCGAAGTCGGCTGCCGCGCGCTCGCCGCCGACGAGATTGATGAACAATTCTTCGAGCGTCTTGCCGACCCCGGCGCCGGACCGCACGTCGTCAAGCGAGCCCTGCGCCACGAGACGGCCTTGTGCGATGACGCCGATGTGCGTCGAGAGCCGCTCCACGATCTCGAGAATGTGTGACGTCAGAAAGATGGTCCCGCCACGCCCGACGAACGAGTGGAGCAGATCCTTGATCTGCCTCGATGCGACGGCGTCAATCCCTTCGAACGGTTCATCCAGGAAGAGTAGGCGCGGCGCCGGCAGCAGCGCCGCCGCCAGTGCCAGCTTTTTGCGCATGCCGTGAGAGAAGTCGGCGACCAGCGTCGTCGCGGCCCCGGTCAGATCCATCAGCGACAGCAGGTCCGCCGATCGCGCCTTGAAGGCCTCGTCGGCGATGCCGTGCACCTGGCCGACGAACATCAGCGTTTCGGATGCAGTGAGACGATCGAACAGCGCGAGGTCCTCGGGCACGACCCCGATGCGGCGCTTGACCGAGACGGGATCGGCCATCGGGTCGATCCCGAGAATCCGCATCTCGCCGGCGCTCGGCCGGAGCAGCCCGGTCAGGCACTTGATGGTGGTGGACTTTCCGGCGCCATTCGGGCCGAGGAAGCCGTAAAGGCTTCCGGCGGGGACCTTGAGATCGATTCCGTCGACGGCACGCAGTGATCCAAACGTTCGCGCCAGGCCGCGCGTCTCGACGGCGAATTCCATCCATCGGGAATTGTATGTCAGCATGTCGGGATGAACCGTCTCGCAGCCGAGCGCAGTCCGTACCTTCTCCAGCATGCAGCCAATCCCGTCGACTGGTATCCCTGGGGCAATGACGCGTTCGAGAAGGCACGCCGCGAGAACAAGCCCATCTTTTTGTCGATTGGATATTCGACCTGTCACTGGTGCCACGTGATGGAGCACGAGTCGTTCGAGAACGCGACCATCGCGGACGCGCTCAATGCCGACTTCGTGTCGATCAAAGTGGATCGCGAAGAACGTCCGGATGTCGACCGCGTCTATATGACGTTCGTGCAATCGACGAGCGGCGCCGGCGGGTGGCCGATGACGGTCTTTCTCACGCCGGAGCTCAAACCATTCTTCGGCGGGACCTACTTTCCGCCGACGTCGCGCTGGGGCCGGCCGGGATTTCTGGACCTGGTGCAGGAGCTGGCGCGTGCCTGGAAGGACGATCGTTCACGCGTGGATTATGCCGCTGCGGAGCTCTTCGATCGGCTGCAGTCGTTGACCGGCCACGACGGCCGATCGAAGGCCCAGGCGTGGCTGGCGGGTCCGGAGACGCTCGCGGAATCAGTCGATCAGTTCCAGAGCACGTTCGACCGCCGCAATGGCGGCTTCGGGGATGCCCCGAAATTTCCGCGCCCCGCCGAGGTGCTGTTGTTGCTTCGCGAACACTCGCGCACCCGCACTGCGCCGCCTCTCTTGATGGTGCTCGACACGCTGCGCGCGATGGCGCTCGGCGGAATGCGCGACCACGTCGGCGGCGGCTTTCACCGGTATTCCGTCGACGCTCAGTGGCGGGTGCCGCACTTCGAGAAGATGTTGTACGACCAGGCGCAGCTGGTGATCGCGTATCTGGAAGCCGGGCAGGCGACCAGCGACGCGTTCTATTCGACGATCGCCGAGGACACGCTGGGCTACGTACTCCGCGATATGCGCAGTCCGGAGGGAGGCTTTTACTCCGCCGAAGACGCCGACAGCCTCGCGCCGGATGGAAGCGGCGAAAAGCGCGAAGGGGCCTTTTACGTGTGGACCGACGAAGAAATCGGCAGCCTTCTCGGTGATGATGCGGAGTTCGTGCGGAAGCGATTCGGCATCGAGCCCGGTGGCAACGCGCCGCAGGATCCGCAGCAGGAATTCACCAACCAGAACCTGCTCTACACGGCGCAGTCGATCGAGGACATCGCCGCGCGGACCGGGCAGACGCCCGAACGCGTGATGAACGCGATCGGTCGATCGCGCCAGGTCCTGTTCGAGGCGCGCGCGAAGCGCCAGCGGCCGCATCTGGACGACAAGATCATTACCTCGTGGAACGGGATGATGATCGCGGCGTTCGCCCGCGCCGCACGCGTGCTGCCGGAGCGGCCCGCCAGTCAGGAGTATCTCGCGACGGCGAGGTCTGCAGCTGATTTCGTGAGGAGTCGTCTCTGGAACGCCGCGGAACAGCGCCTGTTGCGGCGATACCGTGACGGCGAGGCCGCGATCGACGCATATGCGGAAGACTATGCGTCGCTCATCTGGGGGGTGCTCGAGCTGTTCCAGGCAGACGGCGATCCGGCGTGGCTCGAATGGGCGCGCGACCTCCAGGCGCGCCAGGACCTGCTCTTCTGGGACGAAGCAGAGGCCGGATGGTTCAGCACCACCGGGAAGGACCCGTCCGTCCTTCTCCGATTGAAGGAAGATTACGACGGAGCGGAACCGTCGGCGAGCTCGATGTCGGTCCTCAACCTGATCACACTGGCGCACCTTCTCGACGACGAGGAGGCGCGGCGCAAGGCGGAGCGCACGCTGGCACGGTATGGGCCTCACGCCGGCCGCGCGGGCCGGGTGATTCCGTTGATGCTCGCGGGACTCGCCACCTGGCACGCCGCGCGATCGCAGGTGGTGGTGGTCGGTGAGCCAGGCCGAGACGACACGGCTGCGCTCCTTGCAGAAATCGCGGGCCATTATCTGCCGTTCGCGGTCCTGATTCCCGTGCAACCGGGAGAGCGGCAGGCCCGTCTGGCGACGTTGATGCCGTTCATCGGGCCGATGCACATGCAGGACGGTCGTGCGACGGCGTTCGTGTGCCGGGATTTTGTCTGTCGCGCGCCGGTTTCGACGCCTGAAACTCTGTCGAGCCAGCTCGAGGAACGGTGAGATGCGCGCGCCGCTGGAGGTTTCCGTCAATTCCGACCAGACGCGCGCCGCCTTCCGTCTGTTTCATCCCAAGGGCAACATCATCACCACGGAGATCATCGCGGCGCTGTCGGCCGCGCTCGATTCCGTGGCCGACTATCCGCGCCTGAAGCTGATCACCATCGAAGGGGACGGAAGTGATTTCAGTTTCGGCGCGAGCGTGCCCGAGCATGTGCGGGGAGATATCGAGCGCGTCCTGCCAGCGATGCACGGCCTGATCTACGCGTGGCTCGACCTTCCGGTCGTCACCGCGGCGATCGTCAGGGGCCGCTGCCTCGGAGGAGGGTTCGAGCTGGCGATGGCGTGCGACTTCATCTTTGCGTCGGAGGATTCGACCTTCGGTCTGCCGGAGATCGCGCTTGGTGTCTTTCCGCCGGCAGCCTCCGCACTCCTGCCGCTGCGTGTAGGGGCTGCCCGCGCGACGAGTGCGATCGTGACCGGGACACCTCGCGCGGCGGCCGGGTGGCGCGACATCGGACTGGTGGAGTTCGTGAGCAGCGGCGCCAATCTCTCGGCGGACGTCGACAGCTGGTTCAATCAACATCTGGCGCCGCGCTCGGCGGCTGCGCTACGCTACGCGGCAGCCGCGGCGCGTTTTGCCCTGCGTGCGCACGTTCGCGCGGTCCTGCCGCAGCTGGAGGCGCTATACTTGAACGAGCTGATGCGAACCGAGGACGCGTCGGAAGGCGTCGCTGCCTTTCTCGAGCGGCGCGCTCCCCGATGGACGGACCGGTGAGAGAGGAACATGACGTTTGACGTCGAGATCGTGCTGCGGGAACAGAATTACGCCGTCACCGAACGGCTCGAACATGGCGTCGAACCGCGCGGCTGGCGCGAGTCGGATGTCGAGACGATCCTGAAGCAAATACTCCTGGCGATCGACCGGGTGAAGAACCCGTCGGCCCAATCAGGTTTCGTTGCGTTGCGGGGATTCTCCTGGATCGTGGAGCCCGTGGACGGCCAGGTCGTGATTGCCATAGAGATCCCAATGGGGGCGGCCGTTGCCGGGCCGTTCGCCATCGAACAGGGCCGTCTCGATGCAATGATCCGCCGCGTGGTTGCCGCGGCCGCACTACCCAGTCCAACCATCCACTGATTTCAATCCTGTTGTTGCGTTACCAAAACCGGCGGGTCGGGCATCGGTGGAATCGGTGGATTCAGGCAGAAATTGCAGGAATTGCTCCGGCATCGCAATTGCGACCCCGACGCGGTATCCCTAGGGCTCAGCTCCCGGCCCGATCATGAAACTACCCTTTCGAGTCCTCGTCCTCGACGACGACGAGCACGCTCTGTCCGGCCTCGTGGAGATGCTCCGCGAAGCGGGCCATCACGTGACCGGCGCCGCCACCTACGATGCGGCCAAGCGCCTTCTGGCACTCGGCACCTTCGATTTGCTCGTGTCCGACGTCCGTCTGCGCGCGTTCAACGGCCTGCATCTCGTCATGCAAAGCCGGACCGATCACCCGGACATGGCGGTCATCATCATTACCGGCTATGACGAGCCGCTGATGGAAATCGAGGCGAGCCGCTACCACGCGGCGTTCGTGCGCAAGCCAATCAAGCCTGCCGAATTCCTGAAGGTGGTCGCCGACTCGCTGGCGAATGTCCGGCGGCAGCGCCGCTGGCCGCGTAAGCGGGTGGTGGGTGGCTTCCGCGTAACGGCGGCGGGACGCACGGCCGCGGTCGTCGACGTCTCGTATGGCGGCTTACGGCTCGAATTGCCTGATCGTGGCCGGCTGCCGGACACCTTCGACGTGGAGGTCGCCGGCATTGGACTGCACCTGGAAGTGGAGCCGGTCTGGTCGGTGCCGTCGAGCGACACCGGCGGAACGCTGTGCGGTGCCGCGCTCGCGGCAGAACACACCCCCGCCGCACGCACCTGGCGCGCGATCGTCGATCGCCTCACGGCCTGAGAAGATTTGGTGAATTGAGGATTTCGTGATTTGGTGATTCGGATCGGGCTCTCAAATTCACCAAAATCACGAGATTACTGACTCACCAAATCACGAAATGTCCAGAATCTTTCTCCTGCCGTTCCTTCTGCTCCCGCTCCTCCAAGCCTCATCGCCGTCGCCGTTTCCGCTCGAGGAAACCACCGCGGCCCAGCTCCAGGAGTGGATGACATCGGGCCGTTACACCGCCCGGCAACTGACGGACCTGTATCTGAAACGGATCGAGGAGATCGACCGGAGCGGACCCGAGCTGCGATCGATCATCGAGGTCAATCCCGACGCAGGATCGATCGCCGACGCACTCGACGCCGAGCGGCGCACGAAAGGTCCCAGGGGCCCGCTGCACGGCATTCCGGTGCTGATCAAGGACAACATCGATACGGCCGATCGGATGCAGACCACCGCCGGTTCGCTGGCGCTCGAAGGACAACCAGCTCTCGCGGATGCCTTCCTGGTGCAGCGTCTCCGCGCCGCCGGCGTCGTCATTCTCGGAAAGACGAACTTGAGCGAGTGGGCGAACTTCCGATCCACGCATTCCTCCAGCGGCTGGAGCGGCCGCGGCGGTCAGGTCAAGAACCCCTACGCGCTGGATCGCAATCCGTGCGGTTCCAGTTCGGGTACCGGCGCGGCGGTTGCGGCAAACCTCGCCGCGATTGGCGTCGGAACCGAAACGGACGGATCCATCGTCTGCCCCTCGGCGGCAAACGGCCTGGTCGGCATCAAGCCGACGCTCGGTCTCATCAGCCGGACCGGGATCGTGCCGATTGCGCACAGTCAGGACACCGCCGGACCGATGGCCCGTACCGTCGCGGATGCGGCAGCGTTGCTGAACGCCATGACCGGCGTCGATCCGGCCGACGCGGACTCGGTGCGGAGCCGAACACACGTCGAACGCGACTACACTTCGTCCCTGAGAGCGGGCGCGCTCAAGGGCGCGCGACATCGGCGTCGCCCGCAAGCGTGTACTTCGGATACAGCGACGCGACCGATCGGCTGATGGATCGCGCAATCGCGGACCTGAAGGCGCAAGGCGCCACGGTCATCGATCCGGTCAACATTCCAACCGCCTCGAAGCTGGACGCGTGCGAGAACGAGGTGCTGCTCTACGAGTTCAAGGCGGACGTGAACAAGTACCTGGCCGCGCGTGGCGCGTCGGTGCGTGTGCACTCGCTCGAAGATCTCATCGCCTTCAACGAGCGTGAAAAGGATCGCGAGATGCCGTACTTCGGACAGGAGCTGTTCATCCAGTCGCAGAAGAAGGGGCCGTTGAGTTCACCCGCGTACCGGGCTGCGCTCACCAAGTGCCGGGCGCTCGCGCGCGAGCAGGGGATCGACCTGGTCATGCGGCAGCACAATCTCGACGCACTCATCGCACCGACCGGATCGCCAGCCTGGACGACGGATCTGGTGAATGGCGATCACTTCCTGGGCGCAAGCTCGACCCCCGGCGCCGTCGCCGGCTACCCGAGCATCACGGTGCCCGCCGGTGACGTGCGGGGTCTTCCGGTTGGCATCTCGCTCATCGGTCGCGCCTGGTCGGAGCCACAGTTGATTGCACTGGCTTATGCCTACGAACAGGCGACGAAGCACAGACGCGCCCCTCAGTTCAAAAGCGGCATAGATCAGTAGCCGACCGACCGCTGGCTCTGACACAATCGAGAACGGGCCGGGGTGGCGGAACTGGCAGACGCATCGGACTTAAAAGGCTCGGTGCGTCTTTTTTATGTACCGCCAAAATGCCAATGATCCGCGGATTCATTGATCAAATCGGATCACCGCAACACTGCAACGATAGCCAGGATTGCACCGAGTTTGCTCACGGTGGGGACAATTTTAGGGACAGGGACAGCGTCGGTCAGGCCCGCGCCTTTCGACGGCGTCGCGCAGCTGCCTGACGCTCTTTCTGCTCTTTTGTCCACTGACGTTTGATCCGCTTGTAGTTCCTCTGTTGGCACCGCACAGAGCAGAACTCCCGCCGATAGGTCTTGACGAACAGGCGTTGACAGTCCGCGACGCCACACACGCGCACGTTCTGCAGGCCGACCTCATGCAGCAGCATCACCATCTGCAGCATCACGACATTCCGCACGTCTGAGCTCTCGACCAGGGTCGTCACGCGCCCGTCCTTCAGGGAAGCGGAGAACCCGACGGACCCGACCGTCCAGAGCTTGTACAACACGCGCCCTTCCTGGCGGACGAGGGTGCGCAGGAAGGCTATCAGTTCTGCACGCCAAGGGAGACTTCTTGACTTGGTTGGTTGAGCTCCCTCAGCAGCACGTCGGAGCAGAGCAACGGACCGTTGGACAGCAACTGCAGCACCGCCCCACGGTGACTCGGATGGTTCAGCCGATCATCCCGTTCGAGATCGGCAATCACGCGCTGGAGCAGTGCCTCTGGCGGCGTGTCCCGTTTTCTTGTCACTTTCAAGCCCTCTTAAAAGCAGCCTGCACTCCCTACAAAGTGTTGACCGCAAAGTATCCACGGCTGGCACTATAAACCCAGCTCACGTCCTGTAATCTATAACAAATGACGTGACATGGGCAACAGGAGCAAACATGGGCAAGGAGAGCGCCGCACCCCGTCAACCGATGCTGCTCACGCTGCAGCAGGCCGCGGCGGAAACGGGTGTGCCGTACACGAGTGTGCGCAAGCTGGTCATCGACGGGCATCTGCCGCGGGTGCAACTCGGCGACAGCCGCCGGACCTGGGTGAAGCGGAGCGATCTCGAACGACTCATCGTCATCTCGACGGAGCCCGCCTCGCGGTAAGCACGATGACCGCCGACGAACTTCTGATCGACGCGCTGTTTGTCGATTGCCGAGTGCTAGAGGATCGCCTCGTCTGGGCCACTCAGGATCTCGAAGTGTGTCGGCTGCTGGCGTCTGAGGCCTTGACGGCGCTCCATGTCGTCACCGACGAGCGTGACGTGCTCCGGCACAGCGTCCGCGAACTCCGAAAACAAATCCGAGACCTGATGTCCGTTGCCGTTGAACAGGATCGGGCAGCATGACTCACGTGGTTCGAGCATCCAGACGCGTATTACGCGCAGCAGGCCGCGGAAATCGGACGCGACCTTGCGGAACATACGCGGACGAACGGGCGACCACGGCCCGCCGGGCGACCGGCCGATCGGGATGCTGTTTCTGTTTATCCCTAGAGAATGGAGTATCAAACAGAAACATTTCCGGGGAGAGCCTGCCCTTTCGGACGGCCGCGGACATCGCGACCCTCGCGCCCGAACGGCCCGAGTGGATTGTGCCTGGCCTCGTGAGCCCGGGCGTCGTGATCGAGTTCGACGGCAAGGCCAAGTCGTCCGGGAAAACCACGCTCATCGGCGGAATAGTGTCCGCCATCGTCAGAAGCCGCCCGTTTCTCGGCCATCCGACCAGCGCGAGTCCCGTGCTGTGGCTGACCGAAGAACGGCCGCCGACCTTCCGGGAAACCCTGCGACGGGCGCACTTGGATGACCGGACCGACGTGCAGGTGCTGCATTGGCACGACGCGAAGCACCTGCCGTGGCCGGACGTGATGGCGAAGGCGACTACCTACGCCATCAGCATCGGCGCTCGGGTGATCGTGGTGGACACTATCGGCCAGTGGGCCGGACTCCGGGGCGACGACGAAAACAATAACGGCTCGCAACTCACAGCGGCGGAACCGCTCCAGGACGCCGCGGCGAAGGGGCTCGCCGTCATCGTGGCTCGCCATGAGCGTAAAGGCGGCGGGGAAGTCGGCGAAACCGGCCGCGGCGGTTCGGCGTTCTCCGGCGCTGTCGACGTCGTGGTCTCGATTCGCCGTGCGAGGGCAAGAGCAAGCCGACCCTGCGAGTCCTGCAGGCGCTCTCTCGATTCTCTGAAACCCCCGAGTCGCTCGTGGTCGACCTGACGGACCAAGGTACAGGTGATCGGTGATAGCGCCGCCTCTATCGCCACGCTGGAGGCTGAGCGGACGTTGCTCGACCGTGTGCCAGAGCTAGAAGCCGAGGCGCTCGACCTCGAAACGCTCAGGATGATGGATCCGGCGCTCGGCAAGAACGCCACGCAAGCCGAGATGAGTCATCTGCTTCAGACCGGCAGCGTGGGTCGCCTCGGGAGTGGGAAGAGAGGCGACCCTTATCGTTATTTCACAACGATAAAAAAGGTGTTTAGTACTCAGACCTCTAGGTCTAAACAGCAAACAGAAATCTTTCAGCCCGAGGACGCCGATGACTTCCGCGTCTGAGGCTGAGCCGATTGTCTTGCGCGGCGGTTGCGTGGTGACCCTGTCATCGCTCCGTGTGCTGTGGGGCCTGGAAGAGCGTGATTCGCCATCCACCTTGACGGCGACGAGTTGGTGATTCGTCCAGGCAGTCGCCTCACCGACGAAGATCGGGCGGCCATCTCCCGACACCGAGACGAGTTGAAGCGCTCGTCAGCGTATTGCGATCGTCCAATGACTCGCGCAACTCAACCGTGGGGGGTAGGGCTCGAGGATGGCGACACGCCGCGGAAACCACTTGGCCCGTTGCCGCATGCGGCCCTGTTCCCGGTTCAAATTTGGGAGGCAAGAAGCATGAACCATCAATCAAGGGTCGAGGCACCTCGACACTTGAACCGGGGACCCGTCGATGGTGGGAGTCGGTTGTGGCCGACTGGCGCCTTCAACCGCATCACGTCCGGTTGCTGACACTGGCGGCTGAAGCCTGGGATCGCTACCGCCGAAGCACGGGAGAACTTGCGGAGAAGGACTGATGGTCGAGACCAAAAACGGCGGGCCGAGGCTTCATCCCTGCGTCAGCGTGAAGACTGATGCGCGGCTCGCGTTCGCCAGGTTGCTTCGCGAGTTCGATCTCGACCTTGCGCCGCCGGCCGACACGAGGCGACCGCCGATCGTTGCGCTCGATGCGAGGACCAGGTGCCGCGAAAACTGCGTAGTCCGAAGGCGCGACGCGGCCTCGGGATGGAGGTCAGCGAGGCACTGTCCATTTTGCTGACGTGGGGCGACTGGTCGGCGGCACGCCTTGCTGCGCAGCGTAACGGTTCGAATCCCACGGAGTTGTTCGATCTCCACCACAACCACGATGCTGCGTGGCTGGTGATCCAGGACGAAGCGCTTGAAGCTTGGACCGCCGTCTATCCAGGCAGCCGGCCGGAAAGTTGGTGGCTCTACTCGGCGCCGGAGCTGCGCCAAGTGTATGGCCGGTTCACCGAGGCGCGGGGGCTCGGTAGATGCCAGGCTACCGGCATTCCGTACGGCGCCCCTGACGACTGGAAGGATCGGCCGATGGTCGAATCGACCCCGGCCTATCTTGATCGCCTCGACCTGTGGGTGGCCGGCGAGCGCGCGCGTGTGCCGCGGCAGGCGTTTGACCCGCAACCCTTCAGTTGGACGTTGACGGTCGCACCATGCGGCATGCCCAAGGATGATCTCGAGGACGACGACGACGATGATGCGAGCTAGACCACGCTCGCGATGGCGTCACCGCCGGATGCCGTGCCGGAGCTCTTCGCGAGATCCTCGCGATCTTGCTCGCCATGCAGGCAGCGCAGCGCCGCGAACGCCCGCAGCGGTCGCTCACACGCGAGGATCGCGTGCTCCTGGGCGGCTGTTGCCGGCAATCGCCGGCGCACTCGGGAGCGAGTGTTTCTCGTGCGCGACTTGTCGGCACGATCCGCGGCCGTGAAGGGCGATCCGTGGGCTCAACCCGCGCCAGGTCGGCCGACCTGTTGAAGCGGGCCGAAGGCCAGGTCATGAACGGGTCAACGGTGGAACGCGACTGGGGAAGAGATGCACATCGGTGTTGTGGCGCGTCGTGGCTGAACCTGGGTGTTTTGGAGCGTTCAAGAAACCGACTTGCATCCCCCCACGGGCAACGACGCGACCGGGCCTAATGGCTAGGCGACTATGAGATAACCTGTTCAGAGTGCTCACCAGTCGCAATGTCCAGCACCGATCAGGACCGCGATTTCGTGCGGTGCATCGGTGGCCGCTCGAAAAGAACCAGAACCGTCCCGGGCACGCGGTGCAGAGCAATGGACTGACGGCCACAAGTCGGCGAGACACTGCAATTGACAAAAAGCGGCTGTCGCGGTCGGAACCACAACCGATGCGGCATGGGCCGGCCCGTTGACGGTGCCGCGCCACTCCAGGAAGGCTTCCGGTCGATGTGTGTCCGAGCATCATCGGGGCGCTGATACCGAAAATGCGGCAGGTGCCATTCACACGCAGCGTCCGTCGCGAAACAGGCCGCGCCAGGCACGGACGGGCTGGGTCGCGCCAATCGGCGCCGATTCAGCGTCACACAAGACGGACTTTCGACCGTCACGCAAGGCGTTACAAGGCCGGCATCATCGTGCCCTCACGGAGGAATTGTCGACAACTCGGCGACCTGAGTGCGGAAATCGCGGTGCGCGAGACGGTGGCCGACGGCGTCGCGGCGTTTCTCGACGCGCAATTTTTGACCGGCCACCGTCACGCCGTCGACGAGATGCGGCCGGCCGGGATATCACGAACGGCGCACCGGCGGTCGCCGCGACCGGCAGCACCGCGGCGCAGATCACCACCGATCTAGAACGCGATGCTCGCGAACATTCACGACGGCCGGAAGCCGTCTGCTGGAAAATGGTGCTCGACCGACGGCGTACGCGGATCGCTGCGACGCTCGGCACTGCCGCGGCGGACATTCCGCGTACGATGTTCGGGATTCCGGTGATCGCTTGTCGCTGAAGTCGGTCCGCGCAGATCACGCTGGTCGACGGGAGTGGCAATTTTGTTTTCCGAGGATGACGGCGATCTGAGGTCGAGGCGTCCACGGAAGCCACCATACAGATGAACGATCGCGCCGGACAACCCGCCGACGGCGGCGACGGTGATGACCTCCTTATTCCAGCCAATCTGGTGGGGCATCCGGTACAGCGATGGCTCGCTGGAAGCGTGCGCGCACGCCGGCAGTCGTTTATCGAACATGACGGTGAGCGTACTGATGGCCGCCGACACGACGCGATCCCGGCCTGGAACAGATCGACGATTTCGAACGCCGCATGATTGCCGCGCACGACGAGCGATGGGCGTTCTACAACATTCCAGCAGAGGAAGTCGCACGCGTTCGTCCTGGCGTCGTGCAATTAGCGAAGACCATCTGTGATCGGTTGCGTCAGGAATACACAGCCAGGAGCCAACGATGACCTACGACCGGGAACATTTCAAACTCGCGCACGAGCGATTCCTGCTGACACCGAAGGTCTTGACGGACGGCGATCTCGAGCAGTTGGCCGTCGTCGATCCGACGCTTGCGGAGCGAGCCCGTGCGAAGCGGGCCGGATTCGTCGAAGCCGAGGACGACGACGACCGAAAACTGGCGAAAGTACCGGTCACACAGAAGGGCCTCCTGACGTGGCAGAAGGATGTCGTCGGGCCGATGATCTCGACGTTCCAATTTCGGTTGGACGAGGCGCACGTGCTGATTCGCTCACTGGAAGCACGCGTGCTTGAACTCGAGGCGCGTGACGCCGCACGGACGGTGCCTCATGGTCAAACCTAACGCCGCACAGCAGGCCTTTGTGTTTGCACAACTGGATCGGCTGCGGCAGTTGGAACAACTGTCAAAGGACATCGCGGACCTCGAACTCCGCAAGGTCGGCACATTGCAGGAACGCGAAGACCTGCGGCGACATGTCGATGCCTTGCTCCTGGCCACGTCCGCGCAACTGCTCGCGATGGTGCTCACACCTGACCGTGCGGACGCCGGTGTCGTGCATTAGCGCATGGTTCCCGCAGAAATAGCGGCTCGCACTGAGATGCGCAAACGGTTTGAGCTTTTAGTCTTAATTAATAGATGGAATCGGTGCGCCGGGGATGCGAGCTAAGAGCCTGTGGTGCTGCCGCGCCATGTTGGGCAACAGTGCGATATGTTGCCCGCTCAACACCGCACACAGGTCTCGCTCAAGCGCATCGGGAAGGTACAGCTTGAGACGTACGGCGACGCACCCGTTCTCGATCGCGGCTTCGAGATGTTGGAGGAGTTGATTTCCCGTGACGAGCACGATCGGGATTCGTGCTGTTCGGATGTCATGCCGTAGGGCGCGGCACAGCCACATCGCCGAGTCGTGGGATTTCGAGTCATTGATGACAACGATCCGCGGCTGGCAGCGTGTAGCGGCTTCGTGGCCTTCGCGCACGCTTCCCACGGTCGCAACCGGGAAACCAGCGAATGCCAGCCAACTCCCGTACATTTCTCGTGCGTCATCGTCCTCGGAGACGATCAACACGACCGATCGACTCGGGTCGAAAGGTACGAGCGACACGCGACCACCCCGCCCTCGGAAGGAACCGGAGCGGAAAGACTAGCACGGGAACTGAGTTCCCTCCATATATCCGTCGTGCCCTACGTTCACTTACCGCATCGAATCTCACACTCAACCGAGGCGGCCGAGTGAGAGGCTCAGTGCAAACGGCACCAGCCGTCAGCGACAACGCTATGAAGCCGATGTGGAATGGTGCGGCAGACAGCGGCGCACGACCGTTATTAGTTCGTCGCTCGTTATCGGCTTTCGTAGCACACAGAAGACCTCGTGATGGTCGAGAGGCTCAGGGGAACCGGTGATGACCACGACGGGGATGCGACGCGTGTGTGCTGATGCCGCAATCTCTCGGAGCACAGCATGTCCACTGACGTGCGGAAGCATCAGGTCGAGAACCATGAGATCGGGGACGCCGCGATCGATCAGAATAAGCGCGTCGAGGCCATTCGCCGCTTCCTTCACGTCGAAACCCTCGATCGCGAGCACGATCCGGTACAGACGTCGAAGCTCCTCATCATCTTCGACGACTAGGAGCATGCGAGGCCGCATCATATGGGCACCCGGAGCATATGAAGCGATTCGTGAGGAATAAAGGCTGGCGGCTCCGTTGTTTGCACCGCCTTCAGCTCGAGCGCGTCGCTTCGGAAATCCAGAACCCTGGTGTGCAAGTCGAAAGCCGATTGGGGTACTGACAGGTCGCGAGCCGATGACACTTCGCGGTTAGTCGCTCAGCATTGTCGATGGACTGGAGCGTTGGCGCTGTTGGGGTGCGCGTTTGGTTCTTTGATAGTTGAATAAGTCAAGTCCCGGTGCGGGCTCAAGCTGACGACATGATTATGCCGGCGTCGGAGAGTCCGATGAGCACGGCTGGCCTTGGAACTGAACTGAATCAGGCGGTGTGGATGTTGCTACGTTTGGGTCCAAATGACCCGCCGGAGCATAGGCGGCTCACACTCGCCGAAGGTTCTACTGATCCTTGAGGATTCGTCTACGCTTGAGACGTATTCGCGCTACTTCGGGTCGGCCGGAATGTGGGTGTCGACGGCGACCGCCCCCGGCGTTGGACTGGCCCATGCGCGTGAGCTACGTCCAAACCTTTTAGTGACCGACATCAGATTCGGCGGTCGACCGACCGGAGTGCATCTACTCCGGATGGTGAAGCAGGACACTCGAACGGCTGACGTTCCGGTCGTGGTGTTAACCGCGAACACCGAGGCCGTGCCTGCAGAAACCCATACGCACGCCGACGCGATACTAGTCAAACCTGTGTTGCCGGATGTGCTGCTCACGAAGGCACAGGCTCGTCTCAAGCGCAGTACCCCGCTTGAGACGAGCAACGCGGTCGCGCTACAGCCTGAGCGTTCCGTGCGCAGGAAGACATCTGCCGCCAGACGCCGTGGCCGAAAACTCAAGCCGGACCCACGCCGTTGTCCGCGGGACTGTCCGCGATGTGGTTCCCCTTTGGAATGGTTTGCGCGCACCACCCTCCACAACGTCGAATGCGACTTCTACTGTTGGTGTCTCAACGGTTGCGGCCTCTACTGTTACGACCGAGCCGCGAGAGATTGGATCAAAATCACCGGATAAATCGCACCGCTTCCGTTCCGCTCACGCGCACGATCCCCGGAGCGGTCAACCTCGGCGTCCGATCCCTGATGACCTCGGCATGCCTCTCTAGAGGCTGACTTCTGCGAGATGTCAATCGTGAACCGATCAGCAATTGTGCCCGCCGCGGACGCACACAAGATGCTACACTTCGCGTATCCCTTTACTGAGCCATCCGCAATCCCTACGGATTCCTCATCTGAGGAATTCCGAGGTGTGCAGATGGCCAGGCTCATCCTCGTAAACACAATTGTTCAGCGCTACGTGAACATCCCCTGCCCAAGCAGAAAACATAAGCGATCTATCGTTACGTTTAGGGACCACAGCGTGGCGGCGATGTTCTGCGTCCACTGTGAACGTGCGTGGACGGAATCGTCCAACCATCCCGAACTTCGCGACATCGCCACCGACAGCGCTCGTTACTTCTAAAACGGCTATCGGTTGTTCTCATCCTCAAGGGCGCGAGTTTGCGGCGCGGGTCGGACGCAGTCGCCGACGAAACCGCGATTCACAAACCATTCTCTATCTGGATGGCGAGCAGTTGCTCGAGGGCCGTCCGGGTCGCGAAGCGGAAGGGCGTTGCGCGGTGACGTGTTGACAGTGGCAACAGCATTTTTGCAGTGACCGTTGACCGACATACACACGAATGTGTATCATCGGCGCATGTCACCGAAGACGCGATTTCAGATTCTCCTGGAACCCGAACAACTCGACGTACTGAGGAAGATCCAGACGCGCACCGGTGCTCCGGTTGCGTCACAGATTCGGCGGGCGGTGGAGGACTGGATCGCGAAAAGCGGTGAGAAGAAAGCGGAGCGTCCGCGGGCGCATTCCCGCAAACGCTCCTAACCGTCAACCTGGGTGTTGGGCAGGTCGGCGATTGCTACACAGTGTAGCCCCCGCCGGCCCTCGAAAGAGAGGCCAAAAATGCCACGTACGTCCCTGAAGAAAGCAAAGACCGTCGATTCCGTCCAACTCGCGAAAGACGCGGCCGATGACCTCTTCGGTCAGATCGCGACAGATTTCAACCAGATCCAAGAAGGCAACGGCGCCACGATTCCCGATGTCGTCGACAAAATCCGAGAGGCCCTGATCGCGGAGTACGTTTCGCAAGGCGGAGCGAGGGACGCGGAGGGTGAGGACGACGGCTTCGCGGTGGAGGCCGGCTATCTGGTCGGCGTGCAGGTCGGCCTCCGGATGCGTCAAGGCGGGGCGTGATGGCAGTCATCGATCAAGAACTTCATCGCCTACTGCTCAATCTCGCAGACGCGATCCGCGACGTACCGGAAGGCCTCGAGTACGACAGCCTCACGAAGCGTTTTAGCGCGCTGCTTTTTCATGTGCAATCGAAGGGTGTGATACCGCTCGGACATTGGGTGCTGGAGTCCCGAAAGCCGAGAAGGGAGGGCGACTAATGGGACAACTCCGCAAGCGCGGCGGCGTGTGGTGGATGCGCTACTACCGCAACGGCCGCCGATTCGAAGAGAGCGCACACACAAGTAACTACGAAGAGGCGCGGGGGCTCTTGAGGGTGAAAGAGGGGGAGATCGCGAAGGGGGCGCCGATCACGTCAGCGACGGGGCGCCTCCGATTCGAAGAGGCGGCAGAGGACATCGACGCGGACTATCAGATCAACGGCAAGCGCTCGCTGCGGGATCTGAAAAATCGGATCACTCACCACCTGGCGCCGTTCTTTGCCGGTCGGCGCATGAACAGCATCACCACCAGCGACATTCGCGCCTACGCCAAGCAGCGCCTCCAGGCGGGGGCGAAGCCGGCGACCATCAATCGCGAACTCTCGGCGCTGCGGCGCATGTTTGTGCTCGCTGTGAAGGCGGGCAAGCTGATGGTCCGGCCGCATATCCCGATGCTCGCCGAGAACAACGTCCGGACGGGGTTCTTCGAGCGGGACACCTTCGAGGCGGTCCGTGCGGCGCTACCGGACGACCTCCGGCCGATTGCGACGTTCGCGTATCTGACCGGCTGGCGCCTCAGCGAAATCCTGTCGCTCCAGTGGCGTCAGGTCGATCTGCAGGTCGGGACGGTGCGCTTGGACCCCGGCACGACGAAGAACCGAGACGGGCGGCTCTTCCCCTACCGGCATCATCTACCGGAGCTGCGCGACCTGCTGGAGGCCCAGCGACGCGCCACGACGGCCGTCGAGACGCTGAAGGGCGTGATCTGCCCGTGGGTGTTCCATCGGCGAGGGAAGCCCGTACAGCAGTCTGCGGGGCGCCTGGACGGCGGCCTGTGAGAGGGCGGGCTGTCCCGGCATGCTGCGGCACGATTTCCGGCGGACGGCCGTCCGGAATCTCGAGCGGGCGGGCGTGTCGCGCAGTGTCGCGATGCAACTGACCGGACACCGCACGGAAGCGGTCTATCGGCGGTACGCGATTGTCAGCGAGCAAGACCTCGGCGAAGGGCTCGAAAAGCTCGGACAACTCGGGACGGGGACAATCGCGGGGACAAAACGGCGCCGCGGGCGCGTCAGCGCGTTCCCGAAAGCGTGAAATACTAAGGATTCCTGCTACGCCGGGGTGGCGGAACTGGCAGACGCATCGGACTTAAAATCCGAAGGTCCCGCAAGGGGCGTGCGGGTTCGATTCCCGCCCCCGGCACAAAAATCAATCAGTTACGGGCACGCCTGAACTGCCGCACCAGACCATCTCGCCGGGATTGTCCCTTTTTGTCCCTGCTGACGCCGCCAGCTTGCTGACCGCGTCGCGGAGATCGTTCTCATTGACGATGTTGTAACGATCGAACACGGACCTCGTCTTGTGGCCGGTGAGCAGCATCGCGGTTTTCTATCGTTCGTATTGATCGTGTCCGAGGACGCGGACGCGCGAGAGACGTACGGGAATTAAGACACACCACACCGTTTGCATCTCTCAGTGCCAGTCGCTGTTCTGCGAGGACGCGCTAATGCACGACACCGCCGTCCGCATTGCCGTCAGCCAGAAAACAGCACGCCCAGGGCTTGTGCGGCCGCGCATAACATCAGGGCATCGCCGGTCGCGTCGGCGCCACCGAGGTCGGTCGAAACCGGAGAACTCTGATCTCGAATGGCTCTGATCCTCTCGCCGCTTCGGCACCTATGCGCTTGTCCTGCCCGTCGTGGGGGTCTCAAACGGTATTCACAAGTGCGTTTTGTGGAAAATGAACCCGCCAACGACTATCACGTAGGTGTCAGCTCCCATCGTCCACGAGCTCCGTCAGGGCGAGGCGGGTAGCGCGGTGTTCAGGTCGCCAGACCCGGCGGGGAGGGGTTGGCGTTTCCCAACGACGACGTCCGCATCGCGCTGACCGGCGGCAACAAACAGTTAATACTCGGGCTGGACTCCCGCAAGGCTTACCGCGAACCTAGAAGCCATCTCATAATTAGCCGTGGCGACCGGGTCAATCCAGCCGTGTTGACGAAGGAGCCTTAGTGCCTGAGCGGCCGCCTCGTAAAGAGATCTGCCGTTACTTCTACGAAACATGGAGTAGGCTGTCGCTCGAGGAGACCTATGCGCGTTGTGCTCGTGCACGTTCGTGACCCTCAGTTCTACGCCATTCCCCGGAAGAAGACCCCGAAGAGCGGCCGGCTGCAGGTCATGGGCTTCCCGCCGATCGGCATCATGTCGCTCAGCTCGGTGCTCAAGCGCGCCGGCCACGAGTGCTTCATCTTCGACCAGGCCAACCCCGCGACGCCCAACGACGTCATCGTCAGCGAGATTCGGAGAATCAAGCCGCATTTGGTCGGCCTGAGTTTCCTGTCGACCACGAGCTACCCGTACGCCAAGATCCTGGCTCGCTTGGTCCGGGCCGCCGATTCGCACGTCAAGATTGCCTTCGGCGGCGTCTTCGCGTCGCTGAACGCACAGCTCGTCAAGCTGCAGGTTCCAGAGGTCGACTTCGTCTGTCGTGGCGACGGCGAACAGCTCATCCTCGACCTTCTTGAGCGGATTGACGATCCGGAGACCGTCACGGGCGTTACCTGGCAGAAGGACGGCAAGATCCAGCACAACGCCAACCGGATTCCAGAGCGAAACCTGGACCAGTGGCCATTCCCCGACCGGTCCGGCCTGGCCCTCGATTTCGTGGAGTCGATGCCCTTGGACGTCCCCGCGGTCCTCTCGCTGGACCGCTTCACGACGATGCAAACGTCTCGGGGATGTCCGTGGCCGTGCGTCTTTTGCGACATCCCGATTTTCAACGAGGGGAAGTGGCGGGCCAGGAGCGCCGGCTCCGTGGTGAAGGAGATGAAGGAGCTGCAGGACCAGGGGTACGGGGCCGTGTACTTCGTGGACGACCACTTCCTTCTCCAGCCAAAACGGATCCAGGCGATCTGCAACGGGATCAATGAGAACGCGATCACGATTGAGTGGGGGTGCGAGGGGCGCGTCGACTCGGTCTGCATGGACCTCTTCCCCGCCATGGCAAAGGCACATTGCCGGACGCTGATGTTTGGCATCGAAAGCGGGAGTCAGAAGATCCTCGACCGCCTGAAAAAGGAGCAGACGCTCCAACAGATCGAGATGGCAGTGGACCGGGCGAAGGACGCGGGGATCGAAATCGTTCACGGGTTCTTCGTCGTGGGCATCCCCGACGAGACCGAGGAGGATCTGCGGGCAACGTTCCGGTTCGCCTCGAAGCTCCGGATCGATACGTTCGGCTTCAACCGGCTGTGTGTGTATCGGGGAACACCACTGTGGCAGGAGTTCCTGAGGCGCGGTCTCGTGAACGACGCGACGGACTGGTATAAGTACTTCAAGTGCACGTCGATCGATCCAACATGCCTGCCGGGTGAGGAAGTCCATCGGATCCGGTCGGAAGAGATGCGAAAGCTGATCCTGTACAAGCTGACGCACCACCCAGCACAGGCGATCACGCTCCTGCGACGATTCGTGCGGTACATGCCGCTCGCCGACGTGATCTATTTGCTGGTGAAGCCGTTTCTCGGGAAGAAACGGGGCGCGACGAAGGCGGAAGTCATCTCTCGGGCGGTGGAGCACGGGGACCTCAAGGGCGCAGCGGCTGACCTGACGCTGCTGGCCGACGCGGCACTCGAGAACGCAATTCACCAATCCAGGGCCGAGCGTGCGCGCCTCGAGGCGGAAGCGGACCAGCCGCCGGCCTGAGGCTTCCTAAGAGCAACCAAGCCAGTTCTCGCTCCGCCGTCGAAGGCCTGAGCACAGCGGCACTTAATCATCTGCACGATGACTCCAGTAACTCGATTGGCGCGCTGCTGCCTCACATCGCTGCCGTGGAGCGCGGGCATCAGTGCCTCACGTTTGAGGAGCGACCGCCCTGTGCCCTTGAACAAGCGTCGTGGGCAGTACGCGCTCAGGCCTCTACACCGATTTGGGAGGCAGACTGCCGAAGATCGTCGCCGAGGGGGACGTCGTCAACGGCAAGGCCGTGAGGACGCTCTCCTTCGGCCCAGGCGGCTTCGACGGCCTGCACGGTGGCCTTCGCGACGACCTTCGCCGACGGCAGCGCCGGGATCGGCCGCGCGAGCACGTGCGTGCCGACATTCACGCTACTTCGCCGCTGAGGAGTAGGTTTCGGAGGTCTTGTTACGCGCTCTTTTTGAAGGTAGACGAAGATCGGCCGCTTCGCATCGAATAACCCGGCGGCCCGAGTTGTGACGCGCACGACGCCGCCGATATGCTTGCGGAATGTAAGTGCACGTCAGCCAAAAACAGTACGTCGTGCATTTGGATTCACGACATGCCGAACGGCTCCTTGAGCAGCTCTGCTTCGGGCTGACGCTCGACTCATTTGCCCAGCGCTCAAGCGCCTTCAGCGGCACGTTGTGCGTGATGGCTGAAGCTGCGGTCCCATCGCAAAACACCGTCTGGCGTCAGTCGATCGCTCCAGCCTTCGTTTCAACCGCGCGAGAGCCTTGGCCGCGCATTCCATACGCATGGCCGTTTCACGTTTGGGCACGATCCTTTAGGAGACGATCACAGGCAGGAAAGCATTCGAGGGGACGAGTCCCAGCGAACGTGATCTCCGCGATCCTGTCATCGACCCTCCGGCGGTTTGCCGAGCTCGGCTGAAACGATTGTTCTCGACTCATCGGATCAGCGGCGAGCAGCCGTGCCGGTGCTATCATCGCCCTACCTCCTCATCCAAAGCAGGCGCCTTGCAGCACACGTTTCGGATAGGCGGGGCCTATCACGTCGAGCCGTCGCTCAACCGCGTGACCGGCCCCGGCGGAATCAGTCGCCTCGAACCGAAGGTGATGCTGGTGCTGGTGTGTCTGGCCGAGCATGCGCGGCAGGTGGTGCCGAAAGATCGCCTGTTCCACGCCGGCCTGGCCCGATACTGCCGTCACCGACGATGTCCTCACCCGCGCGATCTCCGAGCTTGCGGCGTCTGTTCGAGGATGACCCGAAGCAGCCGCGCGTCATCGAGACCATCCCGAAGAGTGGCTATCGATTGATTGCGCCAGTCGAGAGCCTTCCTGGCGAACGCGAGGTGGTGCCGACAACGCTGCCGACGAGTGAAACGCACGGGGCGGACCTACTGCGTGCACAAGAGAGCCATGCGCCGAAGCTTGAGCGGTGGCCTCGCCGCCTGATCGTCGTCGGAGTTGCGGGCATTGTCGTTGTGGCGCTGGCCAGCGCCTGGCTGCGTCGAGCCCCTCGAACGCCCCCCGCGCCAGCGATGCGCGTTGTCCCCCTCACCGCGATGAACGGCTCGGAGTATGGGGGCGCGTTTTCGCCTGACGGTCGTCAGGTCACGTTCGCGTGGGACGGCGAGGAACAAAACAACTTCGACATCTACGTGAAGCTTGTGGGGTCCTCGGAGGTGCGCCGGCTCACGACGGATCCCGGCATCGACCTTGCCGGCGTATGGTCGCCGGACGGTCGCCAGATCGCATACGCCCGTGCAGGAGCGCCCTTCACCGGGACCTGGCAGGTCCGTGTCATGTCGTCGCTTGGGGGCGCCGATCGCAAGATCAGTGACTTCCCAACCTGGCTGGGGGCCGTCTGGTCACCGGACGGTCGCTACCTGGCGGCGGGGCGAGCGGGCCCGCCCGACGCGGCGCACCCCACGAATGGCATTTATCTGATTCCCGTGGAAGGCGGCGAGCCGCGTGCCATCACGCGACCACGGGCGCCGGGAGTGGACCAGTCACCCGCGTTTTCACCGGATGGGCATCGCCTCGCGTACGCCTCGTGTCAGGACGATTGGCGCAGCTACTGTCATGTGCAGGTGGTGGACCTGGATGCAGCATTCGCCGCGGTCGGCGCTCCGCGGCAACTCACCGGCCTGCTCCCGATGGGCAGGAGCAGTATTGCCTGGAGCCGGGACGCCACCTTCGTCATCTTCAATGCGGAGGAAGTTCAACTCAACTACCTGTGGCGGGTTGGAGTGGACGGCGAGCGCCCCGCGGAACGCATCGAGACGGCGGGCGTCAATGCGTTCTTCCCGACGACCAGCCTTGCCGGTGATCGCCTGGCGTTTTCCCGAGTCACTCATGACCGCGACATCTACCGATTCCAGCCTGGCCGAGCCGCCCAGCCCGTCGCGCGGTCGTCGGTGGCGGACGACGCCCCGCAATTCTCGCCGGACGGCCGGCGAATCGCCTTCTGCTCGCTCCGATCGGGCGACGCAATGCGAGTGTGGGTTGCCAACGCGGATGGGTCATCACCGGAGCAGCTGACGCACGGCCCGGGTCCATTTGAGTGTGGGCCGTCCTGGTCACCCGATGGCCGGCAGATCGCGTTCGACTCGCAGGCGGCGGATGGACACCCTCATATCTGGACGGTTGACAGCGAAGGGGGCACACCGCGGCAGAGTAACCCGTGATGCCGGTGACCAGATGGCCCCCACCTGGTCGCGCGACGGCGAATGGATCTACTTTTCGTGGTCGCGGACGAATGATCGCGACATCTGGCGCACGCGGGTTCGAACCGGGTCGAAGGAGCGGGTCACGCGCGGCGGCGGGTTCATCGCGCACGAGTCGGCCGATGGCGCGACGCTGTTGTACATACCCAAGGCCGTGGAGTCGCCGCTCGTGGCGCAGCCGCTTGCCGGCGGCGCACCCCACCCCGTGATCGCGTGCGTGGCCGGCACGGCGTTTTCCGTAACTCCGGCCGGTGTCTACTACATACCCTGTTCGCGCAACCCGCAAACGCCGGACCCTGATCCGCTCGTGCGTCTGTTGGATCCAGCGACGGGCAAGGATCGCGAAGTTGGGAGGCTGGAGAAGTTCGAGTGGGATATTCTGCCGTCAAACTTCGCGGTGTCGGCGGACGGACGAACCATCCTGTACGGACGGCTCGTCAGAGATGAATCCGACCTGATGATGATCGAGAACTTCAGATGACCGGGATAGCCCGCCGCGACCACTCACATGCTGAGATAACTCCCGACCTGCGCGCTCTGTCGGCCAGCCTTCTGCTTCTTTCCTTACGTGCATCTGCCGCGGCACAAGTGATTGGCACCACCGCCACTGTGCGAGGCAGCGTCGAGGACACCAGCGGCGGCGTCCTTCCAGGCGCGACGGTCACGCTGGCCAACAGCAGCACGACAGCGTGAGTTTCTTCGGCGGGGCAAACACCACGCAGGCAGACAGCGTCAAAACGCTTCGACAAGATACCGCAACGCATGGAAGCAGCGCGGCGGCCACACGCTTTCACCTCGCATTCCACAAGGGGGCCGCGGAGCCTGGTCGTTGGACTTAAAATCCGAAGGTCTCACAAGGACCGTGCGGGTTCGATTCCCGCCCCCGGCACACCTCTGAGGCGGTGATGTCAGGGATATCAGTCGGAGGACGTAAGCTGCCAGACCAGCAGTATGCCCGGCCGGCGGTCCTGACGTGACCGTGCCCGTCCCGGAAATCCGTCTCCTCAGCATTCTGATCCCCGTCTACAACGAAGCGCGCACGCTGCGCACGATCGTCCGCCGCGTGCTCGCGAGCCCGGTGGCGCTGCCGATGGAGCTGGTGTGCGTGGACGATGGCAGCCGGCGACGGCTCGGCCGGAGATCCTCGACGCGCTGGCGGCGGCAGATCCGCGGATCCGCGTGATCCGGCAGCCGCGCAACATGGGCAAGGGCGCGGCGATCATCGCCGGGCGATCCAGCACATGCGCGGCGACATCGCGGCTCATCCAGGACGCGGATCTCGAGTACGACCCGGCGGACTACCCGGCGCTGGTCGCGCCGATCCTCGAAGGCAAGGCCGACGCGGTGTTCGGCTCGCGGTTCGCGTCGGCGTCGCAGCGCAAGGTCCTGCTCTACTGGCACGGCGTCGCGAACCACTTCCTCACCTGGCTGACCAACATCCTCAACGACATCAACCTGACCGACATGGAGACCTGCTACAAGGCGGTCAGGGCCGACATCCTGAAGCAGACGCCGCTCTACAGCAACCGCTTCGGCATCGAGCCGGAGCTGACGACCAAGCTGGCGCAGTGGAACATCCGGCTCTACGAGGTGCCGATCAGCTATCACGGGCGCACGGTCGCGGAGGGCAAGAAGATCGGCTGGAAGGACGCGGTATCGGCGGTCTGGACCCTGCTCAAGATACCGCTTCATCGACGACCGGTTCACGACGCACGACGGCTACTACGTGCTCCAGAGCATGCGCCGCGCGCGCGGCCTGAACCGGTGGATCCTCGAGCAGTTCCGGCCGTACGTCGGCAACCGCGTGCTCGAAGCCGGGTGCGGCATCGGCAACTTCACCGAGCTGCTGCTCGATCGGGAGCGGCTTGCTGTGCGTCGACAACGATCCGCTCTACGTCGAGATGGCGAACTGGCGCCTCGGCCACCTCGAGAACGTCCGCACGCATCGCAGTGCGACCTCGCGGATCCTGCCACGGCTACGCGCGAGCTCAGGCCGAAGCGCATCGACACGATCGTCTGCCTGAACGTGCTCGAGCACATCGCGGCCGACGAAGCGGTGCTGCGCGCCTACTACGATCTGCTGCAGCCCGGCGGCCACGCCATCATCCTGGTGCCCGCGCCATCCGTCGCTCTACAGCCCGTGCGACGCCGCGCTGGGGCACGTGCGCCGCTACACGCAGCGTCGAGCTGCACACCAAAATGCAGGCGGCCGGGTTCGAGATCGTGATGCATGGAGGAGTTCAACCGGCTGGGCGTGCCGGGGTGGTGGCTGAACAAGCAGCTCGGGCGCCGCGACCTCAACCCGCGGCAGATGCGGCCTGTTCGAGCTGGCTGCTGCCGCTCGCGAAGTGGATGGAGGCGCTGAAGCTCGGACGCGGCCTCAGCCTGATCGGCGTCGGCCGGCGCCCGTCATGACCACCGCCACGACTTCGACGAGAGGACGAACGGATTGCCGTCCACGCCGCGTTTACGGTGCGCCGACCGCGATCGGGCGATAGGAACGGGTATGATTCGCTGAATGCCGGAGCGAAAGTATCGAGCGGGAGATTCGATCGAGGATTTCTGTCGCGTGTGCAAACTGGATCGGCTGCACACGGTCATCGCGGCCGACGCGAGGGCGCGCCGATTCGCGTGTCGTGCGGCTACTGCGGGAGCGAGCACAACTATCGTGGCGGCCCGCGCATGGAGGCGATGCCAGGCGGCGCCGACTCGCGCACCGACGCTCCGCCGCGATCACCCGCGCCACGGCCCGCGCGCGAGCCGTTTCCGCTGGTCGGCGATCGAGAAAGGATCAGTGACGTGGATATCGAGCTGCTGTTGCGGCGAGTGATTCGCGAAGAGAGCGGACTGACGCCCGCCATTCCCGCCGACAAGTGGCGCAACGGGACGCTCGTGCTGCGTCCCGGCACGCCGGGGCTTCAGGAAAAGAGCTGGCCGATCGAAACCTTCTTTCACAAGATCGTGATGGTGCGGAATCGATTGCGCACCCTCGAACAGCAGCTCAACGCGCTCGACGCGCCGGAAGACGTCAAGGTGAAGCTGCAAGGCTACATCACCGGCTGTTACGGATCCCTCACGAGCTTCAACGTGCTGTTTGCGGAAGAAGACGATCAGTTCCGTGGCACCGGCGCGAGTGACTCCTGATCGGCTGATGACTCATGACTCATGGCTCATGCGGCTTATGGCTCACTGGCTCATGCCGGTCATGGCTTTCGCAAGTGCGAAGTCGTCCTGCGCCCCCTGAGTCCTGACCCTAAGCCCTTGAGCCGCCGCCATACGTCCTGAGCCCTAAGCCTTGAGCCACGTGAGCCTCGAGTCCTGAGCCATCAGGGATAGAGCCTGCTGGTCGTCCAGGCCCCGCCACGCTTCACATACAGCACCCGATCGTGCAGGCGATCGGGTTGTCCGTGCCAGAACTCCATCCGCTCGGGAATGACGCGGAAGCCACCCCAATACGGCGGCCGCGGAACCGCGTCCCCCTGAAAGCGCGCCTCGATCTCTCGTGTACGCGCCTCGAGGGTGGCGCGCGACGGCAGATCGGCGCTCTGTTCCGACGCCCACGCGCCGATTTGGCTCCCACGAGGTCGTGAGTCGAAGTACGCATCGGATTCTTCCGGCGGAATCCGTTCAACCCGGCCCTCGATTCTGATCTGCTCCTCCAGCGACGGCCAGTGGATGCAGAGCGCTGCATACGGGTTCCCCGACAACTCGGTCCCCTTGCGGCTGTTGTAGTTGGTATGAAACACGAAGCCGCGGTCGTCCACGTGACGGATGAGCACGATCCGCACGGCCGGGTGTCCTGCCGTGTCCGCTGTTCCAAGCGCGGCTGGTGCCGTGTCCACGCCGCGTTCTTCGGCTCGTGCCGCGGCACGTTTGTACTCAGCTATGGGATCAGTGGTCATCCATTCGATGTTCGCATGAAAGGGCTGCTCGAGCCGAAGGCCACGGTCGTGTTGGACGGGCCGGTACGGAAGCTGCACTTCGATTCGGCAGAGCCCCGGAGGGATGACACATGTTAAGAGGCCTCTTGAAACTCGTTCTGCTCATCGTCATCGTCGTCGCGGCGGCTGCGTACTTCCTGGGATGGTACAGCGGCGGTCAGGGGCACGCTCCCGTGTCGGCGCCAAGCGTAGGAACCAGCGGTCACGTCGACGCGTCGCGTGCGCGGGAGGTCGGTGCGAAGGTGGGCGCGACGGCCGCGGACGCCGCGAATCGCGCGGGGGAGCTCCTGACTGACGGCAGCCTGACGGCGAAGATCAAGTCAAAAATGACGCTCGACGATTCCGTGAAGGCGCGTTCGATCGATGTCTCGACAACGGATCACGTCGTCACCTTGAGGGGAACCGTGCGGTCGCAAGCGGAACGGGAGCGCGCGGTCCAGCTCGCGCGGGAAACGGCGGGGGTCACACGCGTAGTCGACAATCTTACGGTCGCGCGTTGACGCCGCGGCCCGGGCGAGGAAACGGCTCCGGCCGGGTTTCGCCGCTGCCGAGCAGTAACCTGGCAAAGAGCGAACGCTTCGATTGGGGTGGCTTGGGACGATCCGCCGAACGAGCGCTGGCCGCCAAGCCTCGTCGAGTGCTGAGCGTCTTCGGAGAGGAAATCGACTGAGCTGTGACCACCTCGGTGAGCACCGTGACCGATTCCGGCCGCCGATCATACGTGGGCAACCGTACCGACGAGGCTGCCGCCGCGGCTTCAGTTGGTGCGGATGGGCGCAGGACGAACACCCCACCGAGGAGAACTGCAGTGATTACGGTCAGGATAAGCGCGCGGAGGTACATAGCGTCATTCTGCCAGCGAACGGCGTGCCAGCCTTGACGTCCATTGAGCGAACTCGACTCGGCGGTCTACAAATCCGATTGTAGGGCGCCTTTTCCGAGGTGCAGCCGGGCCTGATGACCCGCCGACAAACTGTAAAGATGCTCGGCAAGCCCACCCCGCGCTGACCGCGGAAGTTAGAGGAGACCGCGGGTCAGCCACCTGAAGGCCGGCGCCTTGGCTAAAGTCTAGATATGGACTACGATATCCACATATGGACAGAGCCTCCCGGCTCGGACGCGACGCTGTACTTCCCGCGATTCCAGCCGCACAGCGACCCGACCCGATGGTCCGGCGCCGGATGTCAGGTCCCGCCCTGAGGACTTTTTTTCGAGTAGCGGATGCCTGGGGGCTGAGCGTGGCCGAGCAACGCGCCCTGCTTGGCTGGCCCGCCGCATCAACCTTCCACAAGTACAAGGGCGGAGACTACGGGACGCTGGCCTTCGACACGCTGACGCGCATCTCGCTGGTGCTTGGCATCTACAAAGCGTTGCAGGTTCTGTATCCGGAGGCGTCGCTGGCCGACGCCTGGATCAAGCTGCCGAATACCAATCCGATCTTTGGCGGGCGTCCGGCGCTGACGTTGATGGTCGAGGGGGGCATCGACGGCCTGCTGCAGGTTCGGCGCCTGCTCGACGCGCGGCGTGGCGGATTGAGCTGAAACGATGGCGCTCGTCCCGCCCGTCACGCGCATCAGCTGGCGCGATACGGCTCGTCTCGTGCCGAGTCGATACCCCTCGGCCGGCCTGTTCGACAAGGTGGCAAAGCCGGAGGATCTCGAACTGATCATCGAGCTGGAGGCGTGGACCAACGACCGCGTGAACACCGAGCTCGGCCTGATTCACGCCTTGCCGCCAGAGGAATGGGTGACGGGAAAGCCGATGGGGTCGGTCGTGATGGCGGCGTTCTGTCATCCGAATCCGCGCGGCAGCCGCTTCTCCAGTCCGCAGCGCGGCGCGTGGTACGCCGGCCGGAACCTCGACACCGCCGTCGCCGAGTCGCTCTATCACCGCGGCCGCGAACTGCAGGAGATCGGCGTCAGCGATGCGCGCATGGAGATGCGGCTCTATCGCGCTGACTTCAGGAACACCTTTCACGATCTGCGAGGCGGTGACCCGGACGGTGCGCGTTTTCTCGATCCCGATTCGTACGCCGAGTCGCAGGCGCTCGCGGCGCGACTGCTGGCCAGCGGATCGAATGGCCTGGTGTATCCGTGTGTACGGGCGCCGAAAGGCGAGTGCGTTGCCTGCTTCCGTCCCGCGCTGGTCGCCGGCGTCAAGACCGCCGGTCATTACGAGTTCCGGTGGCAGTCCGGCGCCGAGCCGATCGTCCGGCGGATCGCGCAGGGCTGATAGACTGGCGGTGGGAGTCATCGATGCGTTGTGAACACGTGAAGGAAGTCCGCGACGTGCAGCCCCGGACACCGAAGGGATGCGAAGAGTGCCTGAAGACCGGCAGCCGGTGGGTGCACCTGCGGCTCTGTCGCATCTGCGGCCACGTCGGCTGCTGCGATTCATCCCCGAACAAGCACGCCACCAAGCATTTTCACGCGACCCGGCACCCGATCGTCACGTCGTTCGAGCCAGGTGAGGATTGGTCGTGGTGCTACGTCGATCAGGACGAGGTCGAGGTGTGAACCAGGCTCGGGAGCATCTCTAGCGGACGACTACGACGATCTCATCGGGCCGGAGGAGTCCAAGGTCGCGGCGCGCGACCGCTTCAATTGCCGCCGGATCGTCCTTCAGCGCCAGCGCCCGTGCGCGAAGTCTCGCATTCTCGGCGCGCAGCGATTCGATCTGTTCGGCGAGGACGACACGGTCGCTCCGCGCGCGCAGTGTCGCCGTCAATCCACGGTCACCCGCCAGGGCGTTCGCCAGCAGGATCGCGAACGCGAAAGCCATCAGCAAGCGGCTCACCCGAGGATTGCTCGCCTTGATCATCTGCGAGTGAAAGTACCAGAACCCACTCGAAAGTACAAGCGCTTTCTGAACTAGAGCAAGACACGGACATCCGAATCAGCGGTCCTGCAATCATTCGACCTTCAGACCTTCGATCGGCGCGACCCGCGCGGCACGGCGGGCCGGTGCGAGACACGCGATCGCCGCCGCCGCCAGGAGCAGTCCGCTTGCCGCCGCCATTGACGTCAGATCGCTCGGCCGGATCTGGAACAGCACCGCGCGAAGCAGGCCGCCCGCGAGTTGCGCGACGATGAGCCCGAGAACGACGCCGGCGGAGGCCAGGGCAAGCCCCTGGGCGGTGACCAGCCGGGCCAGCGCGCCGGGTTGCGCGCCGAGCGCGAGACGGATCGCCAGTTCGCGGCGCCGCTCGTTCACCAGGCACGCAAGCAGGCCGTAGACGCCAATCGCGGCAAGCGTGCCCGTCAGCAGCGCGAAGGCAACGAGCACGGACATCAGCAGCCGCGGCGCGGCCGCGCGCTGCGAGCAGCCGGGCGTCCATCGTCCGCACGTTACTGAGCGGCAACGACGGATCCAGCGCGCGTAGGCCGGCTGCGCATCGCAGCGATCGCCGTGGCTTCATCGGAACCGCGCGCGACGATCGTCATCGCGCGGAACGGAAACTGCCGCGCGCTGTGATAGATGACCGGCTCGCCTGTCTGATCGAGCGGCGCCTGGTGGATGTCCGCCACGATGCCGACGATGCGGAAGGGACCGGCCTCCAGGAGATTCTGGCCGAGCGGTCCGATGTTCCTGCGCGGTCGAAACGATCCGTCGTCCGATCGCGTCCTCTCCCGGGAAACGTTCGACTCGCGAAGGTCTGGTTGACGACGACGACCGGCTCGGTCGCCGTCAGCGATCGCGGTCGTGAACGAGCGACCGGCCAGCAGCGTGCCCGGACCGTCTCGAAGTAGCCGCTGCTGATCGCAGACGTGCTGCGCGATGGGGCGATCGTCGCTGCCGCCTGCGCCGGGCGACCTTCGATCTCGAACGGCAACCGCCAGCCGGGGTCCAGCGGCAGCGGCGGTAGTTGCGCCCGCCGCGTCGATGCCCGGCTGTCGCCGGATCGTCTCGAGCAGCGACGCGATAGAACTCATCGACCTTCGGCCAGGTCTGATACCCCGCGCTGGACAACTGCAGCGTCGCCGTGACGCACGCCGGCGTGACGACGCCGGTCGGAGCGTGGAGCATGCGCGACACGCTGCGCACGAGCAGCGCCGAGGCCATCAGGACGGCGCAGGCCAGCGCGACTTCCACGACGACCAGCAGACGATTCCAGCGCCGGCCGCGCACGCCGGTGGCGGTGCGGCGTGCCGTCCTTCAGCGCTTCGGAGGCCTGCGTGCGCGAGAGCACCAGCGCCGGCACGAGGCCGAACAGGATGGCGGTGCCGCCGACGATCGCCAGGGCGAACGCGAGCAGCCGCAGATCGATCGTGGTCTGCGCGAGCCGCGGAACTCGAGCCGGGATCGCGGCAATCGCCAGCTTCAGCAGCGCCAAGAGCGCCGAGCGCGCCGGCCGATGGTGCCCGGCGCGGCAAGCAGCAGGCTTTCGACGAGCATCTGCCGGAGGAGCCGCGCGCGCGACGCGCCGAGCGCCGCGCGAACGGCCATCTCGCGCGCGCGTACCGTTGCGCGCGCGAGCAGCAGGCTGGCGACGTTCAGGCACGCCGTCACGAGCAGCAGGCCGACGGCGCCGAGCAGCACGAAGAGCGCCGGCCGGTAGTAGCCGAGCATGTCGTCGAGCAGCGGCACGGCACGCGCCAGCCAGCCGCGGTTGGTGGCGGCATGCTCCGCGACCAAGACGTGCTGACAGACTCGCGAGCTCGCGCGCAGCCTGTTCGGCCGTGACGCCTGGCTGCAGCCGCGCGATCGCTTCCATGAAGTGCGCGCCGCGGCTGTGCTGCGTCAGGTCCCAATTGCAGCCGCAGCCACACGTCGACATCGTCAGGGAAGTTGAACCGCGCCGGCATGACGCCGGCGATCGTGTAGTTGCCGTCGTTCGCATCGAGCAGGCGGCCGATGATTTCGGGATCGGCGTCGTAGCGCTGGCGCCACAGGCGATCGCTGATCACGGCAAGCGCATCGCGCGAGTAGAACGGACCGTCCGCGGAAATCCCGGACCGAGCTGCGGGGACACGCCGAGCAGCTCGAACAGGTTGGCGCTGGTCTCGATGGCGCTGACGCGCACGGGCTCGCTCCCGGGCTGTACAGGTTGACCTCGGGACGCCACCACGCCGCCGCATCGCTGAACGCCGCCGTGGACGTCGCGATAGTCCATGAAGTTGACCGGCGACAGGCGCTCTTTCGGCAGCGCTTTCTCGGCGTTGCTTTCCCAGAGCGCCACGAGCTGTTGCGGATCGCGGATAGGGGAGCGGCTGCAGCAGCACGGCATCGACGACGCTGAAGATGGCGGTCGCGGCGCCGGCGCCGAGGCCGAGCGTTGCGATGGCGACGGCGGCGAACGACGGGAGCACGCCGCAACTGACGCCAGGCGAACCGCACATCGCCCGCCAGGCCCATCCAGTCCCCGCGACGGAGGGTCCACGTGCGTCGGCCGCGACTCGGGCAGCGCGGGTTCGCGAACGCGGCACCGTCGCGAGCGGCGATTCCTCCAGAGCCCGCTTGGCGGCGGCATACGCCTCCGGCTCGGTTCGACCCGCGCCGACGCGCTTCGAGATACAGATCCTCGAGATGCGCGGCGAGCTCGTCGATCGGTGTGCAGTGGCAGATCGCGGCGCCGGTGGCCTTGCGCGTGCCGAAGCACGAGTGCCTTCCAGTCATGTTGGGGGCTGTTCATGGGATCTCCGTGAGCCTTGTTTCGTTCACGCGTACTTCACGCCGGCCACCTGCGCGAGCGCGGCGACGAAGCGGCTCCAGTCGGCGCGCTGCTCGGCGAGCACGCCGGCGACCCGGCGTCGGTGATGCGGTAGTAGCAGCGCCGCCGCGCGCCGGCTTTCTCCACCCAGCGTCCTTTGATCCAGCCGCGGTCTTCCAGGCGATACAGCGTGGCGTAGAGCGAGGCCAGCGTGAACGGAGGCTTCCGGCCGATGCGCTCCTCGATCAGCTTCGCGATCTCGTAGCCGTGGTGGGCCTCGTGCTCGACGATGGCGAGGATGACGACCTCGGCGCTGCCTTTCTTGGCTTCGTCGGTCCCGCGGCGTGTCGTCATCCTGAAGCCTTCCCGTGATCGTCCTGATCGGGTGGATATGAAGGCAGCCTATATATCACAGTCTTGGACGGAGCCGAGGCACCAAGGGTTGACGGCGAAAGCTCAGCGGCATCGACGTGGTCATCAACAACCTCGACGATCGGCCGACGCTCGCAAAGGAACGACGGGGGCGCCAAGGCCGGCCTGGCGCACGGTGGCGCTGAAAGGTGATCCGGGGCGAGGCTGCCCCAGAGACGCGATCGGGTCGGTCGTGTTCGCGACGGCGGAGGCGTGCGTCACCTGGGCGAGGTGCCGAGCGGCCGCGGTCAGACTTCGCATCCGATCTGCGCGTGCTCTTGGCCCGGGTACGGAGACGACGGTCTCGAGCCTGCAGGTACGATGGGCGAACGGCCCCACCGTCAATTACAAAATCGACCGCGTCGATACAATACTGACGATCGACCAGGCTAGCGGTTCGGTCACCAACGTCACCACGAAGCAGCCACAACCCGGCCGGAGAACCGGGGAACCGGAGACCCGGGGAACCGGAGAACCCGGGGAACCCGAGAACCCGAGAACCCGAGAACCCGAGAACCTGTCAGTTCCTGCTAGCATAGCGCCGTGGCGCGCCACGACGACAACGACGAAATCGACCAGTTGATCGCCGAGCTGCACGCCTCGAGCGCGCCGGCAACGCCGACCACCGGCGACACTGGACGAGTGGAACGATGGCTGCGCATCCTGGTCGACGCAGGGGGCAGCGACCTGTTGCTCGTGGCCGGAGCCCCGCCGACGCTGCGCGTCGACAGTCGCGTGCGGCCGCTGGCTGAAGGCCCGCTCGATGGGGTCGATGTCGAGGAGGCGGTGTTGCCGGCGCTGCCGCCGCACGCACGCCGGATCTACCGCCAGTCGCACATCGCCGACGGGTCGTTCCGCGTTCACGGCCTCGGCCGCTTTCGCATCAACCTCCACCGCGAGCGTGGACGGGCGGCGGCGGCCATCCGCGCGCTGCCCACGCAGGTGCCGTTGCTCTCGACGCTGGGTCTTCCGCCGAGCGTTGCGATCCTCGCCGAGCTGCCGCGCGGCCTGGTGTTGATCGGCGGCCCGACCGGCTCGGGCAAAACGACGACGCTTGCGGCGCTCGTGGACGAGATCAATCGCAAGGAGGCGAGACACGTCGTCACGATCGAGGATCCGATCGAGTACGAGCACGGGCACCAGAGTTCAGTGGTCGAACAGGTGGAGATCGGCGTCGACGCGCCGGACTTTCCCACCGCGCTTCGTGCCGCGTTGCGCCAGGCGCCCGACGTGCATCGTCGTCGGCGAGATGCGCGATCCGGAGACGATGCGGATTGCGCTGGCCGCCGCGGAGACAGGGCATCTCGTGTTTTCGACCGTACACACCACCGATGCCGCATCCACCGTCGGGCGCATCTGCCGATTCATTTCCCGCCGAGCGACAGAACACGATCCGCCAGGAGCTGTCGATGGCGCTGGCTGCGGTGATGACGCAGACGCTGCTGCCTCGAATCGGGGGCGGGCTCGTTCCTGCCGCGGAGTTGCTGATGGTCGGCTATGGCGCGCGTCAGCACGTCCGCAGAAATGCGCTCCAGCACCTGCACCAGGAGATCACGATCACCCGCAGAAATGGCTCGTTCACGCTCGAGGAGTCGCTGGCGCACCTCGTGAAGAGCGGGATGATCGACCGGCAGGACGCGCTCGCGCGTGCCGCGCACGTCGAGGAAATGGAGCAGTTGCTGTCAGCTCAACCTCCGCCCTCCAGCCGGACGGCATAGAAGATGCTTCGATCCGGCGCGGCAAGTAGTGTGCTCTCACCTGTTGGGCAGGAGGAACTCATGCGCGTATGTCGGCGAATCCTTGGCTCCACGCTCGCGCTGCTGATGTGCGCGCCGGCGGCGTGGGCGCAGCAGACCCATGTGATCAACCAGTCGGCGCTCGAGCAGGCGGTCCAGCAGCGCGTCAGCCAGGATCAGGCAGACCGGGATGCCATTCGCAGTTTCCTGCACCGTCCAGAAGTGAACGAGGTCGCAACCAAGGCCGGCCTTTCGGTTCAGAAGGCTGAAGCGGCGGTGTCGACCCTGCAGGGTGACGACCTGAAACAGGTCGCGGCGCAGGCCCGCAGTGCGGATCAGCAGCTGGCCGGCGGCGCGACGACGGTCGTCATCACGACGACCACGATCATCATCATCCTTCTCGTCGTGATTCTCATCGTTGTCATTGCCAAGTGACGCGGTACGCGTCGTTCGCAGGGTGCTGACGCTGGCAGTGGTTCTTTCGAGCACTGCCGCGGCGGCACCCGCATTCGCGCCGCAGTCCTCACCCACCCCCGCACTCCTCGACGTTCCTTACCTGCCGCAAACAGAACTGCTCTGCGGCGGTGCCGCGGCGGCAATGGTCATGCGCTATTGGGGGACGCGCGATGTCTATGCGGACGCGTTCGCGCCGCTCGTCGATCCGGCGGCGAAGGGAATTCGCACCGCCTCGCTCGCTTCCGCGCTGGCGCAGCGCGGCTGGGGCGTGGTCGCCGGGCCAGGAGATCCGTCTCACGCTCAGCAGCAACTCGGCCGT
The DNA here is from genome assembly GCA_963755695.1 of uncultured Acidobacteriota bacterium. Lineage (GTDB taxonomy): Bacteria > Acidobacteriota > Vicinamibacteria > Vicinamibacterales > 2-12-FULL-66-21 > QHWT01. The sequence goes on from CAVWLB010000010.1 coordinate 518,029, forward strand.
GGTCGGCCGATCATTGCGCTCATCGAAGATCGGCCTGGGATCTTTCATTACGTCGTGGTGGTGAGCTGGGCGCGGGGCAAGGTGATCGTGCACGATCCCGCGCGTGCCCCATTTCGAGTACTCGATGAAGCTCCGTTCGATCGTGCCTGGCAGAAATCGGAGCGATGGATGCTGGTGGCGCTGCCACCGGCGCGAAGTGCGGATGCTGCAGGCCCGGAGGCGAGTGGCGCTGCCACAGCGATGTCGACTACCGGGCCGTGCGCGAATCTCGTTGATGAAGGGGTGCGGCTTGCCAACGACGGCGATCGAGCGTCGGCACGGCGTGCGTTGCAGGCTGCGAGCGAGAGCTGTCCGCATTCGGCTGCGGCGTGGCGCGAGCTCGCCGGGCTCGACGCTCTCGACGGGAAGTGGGCGGATGCCGAAGCCGACGCCAAGCGTGCGCTCGCTCGGGATCCCTACGACGCGCATGCCTGGCGCGTGCTCGCAACCTCTCGCTACGTGAGACACGACGATCTCGGCGCGCTCGAGGCGTGGAACCGGGTGGGAGAGCCGTCGGTCGAGCTCGTCGACGTCAAGGGCCTCGAGCGTACCCGCTACGGCGTCATCGCCGATGCGATTGATCTGCCGCCACGCACGCTGCTGACTGCGGCACACCTTCGCCGCGCTCAGAAGCGCCTGCGAGACATCCCCGCGCTCACGGTCGCGAGTGTCGGGTTTCACCCGCTCGAGAACGGCCGCGCGCAGATCGACGCGGCGGTTGTCGAACGGGCTCCTGCGCCACTGCAGCCCTCCGCCTGGATCGGCACCGGTCTCGGGCTCGTCGTCGATCGCGAACTGTCGACAGCCTCGGCCAGCCTGACCGGGGGCGGTGAGCTGATTAGCGCATCGTGGCGCTGGTGGGAGCACCGGCCCCGAGTGGCATTCTCGCTTGCCGCGCCGGCGCCCCACGCCCTTGGTGGAGGCGTGTGGCGCGTCGACGCCTCGCGCGAGACCGAGACCTTTGGCGAACAGGCATTCGCCGAAACGCGATCGCGGGCAGGCTTGACGGTCGCCAACTGGATCTCGTCTCGGCTGCGCGCCGAGGGATCGGTGGGCATCGAACGATTCGGTCCCGCATCGGACCGGACGGCGGCGTTATCTGGCGCCATCGAACTCTGGCCGGTGCACGATCGGCTGGCGATCGAAGCGCGGGCCGGCGCGTGGCTTGGCGCGCGGGACGTCGATCGTTTCGAAACGGCGAGCGTCTCGACGCGATGGCGCTCGTCGGCTGCGAATAGCGGCATGATCATGCTCGCGCGGGCCGGCGGCCAGATAGCGTCGAACGATGCGCCACTATCGCTTTGGCCAGGAGCCGATACCGGTCACGCGCGCCAGGTGCTGCTGCGCGCGCATCCCTTACTCGACGACGGCATCATTGCCGGAGGTGTATTTGGCCGGGAACTGATCTTTGCTGGCAGCGAATGGCGTCGATGGATGCGACCCCGACGATCGGCCGTCCGTATCGCTCCCGCTGTGTTCGTCGATCTCGCGCGCGCAACCCGCGGCATCCTCTCGACCGATGAGCGCGCCCACGTCGATGCCGGCGCCGGCATACGGTTCGCGCTGCCCGGAATGGGGGTGCTGCGGCTCGACGTCGCTCACGGGTTGCGCGACGGAGCGACGGCGCTTTCTGTGGGTTTCGAACGCTGATGTCGTAATTGGGCGATCTGACTCAGTGATTTGGTAATTTCGCCTTTGGCGGTTGGCGTCACCGCTCCGGAAGAGAGAAATCACCAATTCACTGAATCACCAAATCACCAAATCACCAAATCACCCAATCAAATGGGTCTTCCGACCCGTTCCTGCAGCTTCTCGCGATAGCCGCGGCTGAGGGTCAGGCGCGTGCCGTTCTTCAGGAACACGACATACTCGCCGTTGAACCACGGCTGCAGCTCGCGGACGCGCTCGATGTTGACGATGTGGGAGCGGTGGATGCGGAAGAACATGTCGGGATCGAGGCTTGGCTTCGACGGCGTTCATCGTCTCGCGGAACAGGTGCGTGTCGTTGCCGACGTGCAGCTTGACGTAGTTGCCGGCCGCCTCGATCCAGTCGATCTCGTCGGTGCGCACGAAGAACACGCGGCCGCCCGACTTGACGACGAAGCGATCGACGCGCGCCGTGCGCCGGCTTCAGATCCTGGACGATGGCAGGAGCCGGCGCTCGAGGTCGCCGCCGGCGCGGCGCTCGAGCTGCTGTCGCGCGCGCGCCGAGCGCCTGGCGGAAGCGCTCGCGATCGAACGGCTTGAGCAGGTAGTCGAGCGCGTGCACGTCGAACGCGCGCAGCGCATAGCGGTCGTAGGCGGTGACGAAGACGACGAACGGCATCTTGTCGGCGCCGACGGCGCTCGATGACGTCGAATCCGGTCGGCGCCCGGCATCTGCACGTCGAGGAACACGAGGTCGGGCGAGAGCGCCGCGATGCGATTCGGCGGCCGTCGCGCCGTCGCCCGCCTCGCCGACGACCTCGATGCCCGGCTTCGTCCTGCAGCAGCATCCGCAGCCGCTCGCGCGCGAGCGGCTCGTCGTCGACGATCAGGACGCGGGTCGGGTGGTGTGGCCATGACGTATCAGGCGACGCGGAACGACGCGCCGGCGGCGGCGACGCCAGCACTGCGCTGGAAGGGAATTTCGATCGCGGACCGCAGAGTCCGCCGTGCAGTGTCGGTGAACTCGAGGCGGTGATGTCCCGGCGTAGAGACATCGAGCCGCGCCCGCGTGTTCGACAGGCCGACGCCGGTCCTGCAGCTTCTTCAGCGTACGCGCCGTGCAGACCGCCGCCGTTGTCGCGCACTTCCATCCACAGCCGGTCGTCGGTGCGCCCGGCCGAAGATCTGCACGTGTCCCTGCTCGCCGCTGCGGCGCGATGCCGTGCTTGATCGCGTTCTCGACCAGCGGCTGCAGAATCATCCGCGGCACTTCGGCGTCGAGCGCGTCCGGATCGATCTCCACACGCACGGTGAGACGATCCTGGAAGCGCGTCTGTTCGATGTCGAGATACTTCTGGAGGAACTCGATCTCCTCCTTCAGCGACACCTTCGGCTTCGCCGCTGCGGTCGAACGTGATGCGCAGCAGATCGCTCAGGCGGCTGATCATCCGATCGGCGGATTCCGGATCGCGGTGCACGAGCGTCGAAATGGCGTGCAGCGTGTTGAACAGGAAGTGCGGATGGAGCTCCGCCTCGAGCGTCTTCAGCCGCGCCTCGATCAGGCGGGTTTCGAGCTGCGCCTCCTTCAGCTTGCGTTCCTGCGACTCGTGGTAGTACGCGAGCGCGTGGCTGACGCCGACGATGGCCGCAGTAGACCATCAGGCATCCAGTCCAGATCGCGCGAGGAAGTTGCGCTGCAGCGTAGACCCACCAGCTGACCGACGGCGGCTTGCTGCCGCCCGATCCACAAGCAGGAACCGGACGCCCGGTCATGCCGACGAAACCGCAGGAAGGCGAAGACCAGCGCTGCCGGCATGGACGGCGATGTGCGCGCAGCCTGTTTGCCGGCGTCGAGCGGGAAGCGGCGGGCCACCCAGACGACCGATGGCAGCAGCAGCGCCGGGACGTACCAGAGCGCGAGGTTCAGGACCAGCAGCTTGCCCGCCTAGATGGGCATGCCCGGTTTAGCCGAGACGACGTCGAGCCGGTAGGCCTGGAGAGTGGAGAACAGACCGAGGACCGTCGCGACGCCGAAGCACCCATCGGGTGGGGGGCGTCCACGCTTTACGCATGCGAGACACTATCCAGCAACGGCATGGACTGTGCTCGTCAAGTGCGCATTCGCTGGTCCCTCGCGGGTGCCGTTCGTCACGTGCCTTGCGGCCACTTCACCCCTGATCGGCCGCCAGCACGATCAGCGTCGCGTCGTCCTGCAGCCGACCCCGGTGAACGTCGCCACCGCGTCGGCCAGACGCGCCTGGAGCGCCGGGGCGCTGCAGCCGCGATGTTCGAGGGCGGCCTCGAGCAGCCGCTCTTCGCCGAACTCCTCGTCGGCGGGGCTGCGCGCCTCGGTCAGGCCGTCGGTGAACAGCACCAGGCGATCGCCCGGCGTCGAACGCGACGGGCGCCTGCTCGTAGTCGGCGTCCGGCAGCACGCCGAGCACCGGGCCGCCGACGTCAAGCCGCTCGACGCGTGCCGTCGGCGCGTACGAGCATGGGGAGGTAATGGCCGGCGTTCGTGTAGACGAGCGTGCCCGCCGCGGCGTCGAGCACGGCAGTAGAAGAAGCTGATGAAGCGACCTTCCGCGATGTTGCCGCAGAGGATGCGGTTGACCTGCTGACAGAGGTCGCGCGGCTCGACCGCCTCGGACGCAAACGCGCGCACGGCGGCCTGCAGGTTCGACATCAGCAGCGCCGCGGGGATGCCCTTGCCGACCACGTCGGCGATCGACAGCGCGAGGCGCGTGTCGCCGAAGCGGATCGTGTCGAAGCAGTCGCCGCCGACGCCGGAGGCCGGCTGCCACGACGACCGCGAGCTCCCAGCCGTCGATCTGCGGCACCTGCTGCGGCAGCAGCCGCTGCTGGATCTTCAGCGCCTCGGCCAGCTCGCGCCGCTCGGCGGCGTCTCGCCGGCGTCGCGCGCGGCCTGCCTCGATCTCGCTGCGCAGGGTCGCAAGCAGCTGCGCGTTGTCCCACGGCTTCTGCACGAAGTCGCGCACGCCGCGGCGCATGGCTTCGACGGCGAGATCCACGCTGCCCCAGCCGGTCATCACGACGACCGGCAGCAGCTGGTCGAGCGCCTGCACGCGCGACAGCAGATCGATGCCTTCTCGCCCCGACGTCGTGTCGCCCGTGTAATTGAGATCCATCAGCACGAGATCGAACGGGCGCGTCTCGAGCGCCGCGAGCGCCGCGTCCGGCGAGGTCACGGCGTCGATCTCGATGCCCTGACCCTTGAGCAGCAGTCTTCAGCGCATCGAGCAGATCGGGCTGATCGTCGGCGATCAGGATGCGCGGCGATTCGGCACAGGTGGATGTCATGACCGTCGGGCGCTTGTCCAAAGTGCGTGCCACTAAGCTTTTGACGGAACCGCGCCGGGAAACGTGCCCTGGCCCGTTTTTCCACTGTTCACTTCCGGACAATGCGATCCCGGAAGCGGAGCATGACGGCCGGTTTCATTGATGAAACCAGTGAACAATTGGCCGCTTCGGCCCGGTTGATGCCTGGCGTGCGGTTTGCCCCTTCGTTGGCCCCATGATTCGCCGCTCAATCGACTTCCTCCGCCAGGATCTCCGGTTCGCGTGGCGCGGCTTCATGCGCACGCCCGGCTTCCGGCGGTCGCGATCGCGACGCTGGGTCTCGGTATCGGCGTGAACAGCGCAATCTTCACGGTCGTGAATGCGGTGGTGCTGCGACCGTTGCCTTACAGCGAGCCCGAGCGGCTCGTGCGCGTGACGGCCGATTTCGCCTCGCTGAACGTTCCCGACATCGGGATGTCTCCACCGGAGCTCTTCGACTATCGCGATCGCTCGTCGCTCTTCGAGGGGATCGCCGGGCTCTTGCCAATCAACGCCAACGTGACCGAGATCGACCAGCCGGAACGCGTCGAGGTCATGCTCGTGAGTCCGTCGTACTTCGAGGTGCTCGGCACCAGGCCGCAGCTCGGGCGGTTGTTTGGCCCGGAGGACAACCGACCGGGCATCACCGAAGTTGTCGTCATCAGCGACGCATTGTGGCACCGTCGATTCGGTGCATCGCCGGACGCGATTGGCCGCAAGCTCCGGATCGACAACGACTGGTACACGGTGGTTGGCGTCGTGCCGAAGGGTTTCAGACATCCGGGTCGCTCGCTGCTGACCGACGTCGAGGTGTGGGCGCCGACCAGCTACGCCGGGTCGCCGTTTCCGGCACGCCCGGGACGCGGCGCCTATTTCATGACCGGCGCGATCGCGCGGCTGAAGCCGGGCGTGTCGATTGCCGATGCGCAGCAGCGGCTTGCCGGGTTCGGCGCGCAGCTGCGCGCCGAGTTTCCCGACGACTACCCGGCGCGATCGGGATGGACGCCGGTCCTGCTCCCGCTGCAGGAGGATCTCGTCGGCCGCGTGAAGCCTGCATTATTGATGTTGTTCGGCGCCGTGGGCTTCGTGCTGCTGATCGCCTGCGCCAACATCGCAAACCTGCTGCTCGCCCGAGCGTCCGGTCGCCAGCGCGAGCTGGCGGTCCGGAGAGCGCTCGGATCCTCGCGCGGCCGGCTGCTGTCGATGCTGATGACGGAAAGCCTGATGCTGGCGGGTCTGGGCGGCATCGCCGGCGCAGGGCTCACGATCTGGCTGGTCGACGCGCTGGTTGCGCTCGTGCCCGCGGGTCTGCCGCGCGCCAGCGAGATCGTCGTCGACACGCGGGTGTTGTTCTTCACCGCCGTGATCGCGCTCGCCACCGCGATCGTCTTTGGCGTGCTGCCGGCGCTGCAGTCGTCGCGGGCCGACGTGCACGACGCGTTGAAGGAGGGAAGCCGCGGCAGCATGGGCGGCCGTCGCGTGCTGCGCTCGACGCTGATCGTCGCGGAGTTCGCGCTGGCGCTCGTGCTGCTGATCGGGGCGGGGCTGCTGCTGCGCAGCTTCTGGCGGCTGCAGCAGGTCGAGATCGGCTTCGAGCCGCATCACGTGCTGAGCGCACGTCTGTGGCTTCCGCAACCAAACATTCCCTCGACCGGCCCGTACGCGAAGCACGAACCCCGCCTCGCGCTCTACGAGGAGATCATCCGTCGCGCGCGCACGCTGCCCGGCGTCTCGGCGGTTGCCGCGGCCATTGCACTGCCGTTCGATGGAAGTCGCGGCAGCGCCACCATCACCATCGACGGCAGGGAGTCGGATTCGATTTCACGTGTGCCTACGGTCCAGACGAACACCGCGTCGACCGGGTACTTCGAGTTGATGGGGATTCGGGTGCTCGGCGGCCGCACGTTTACCGACCAGGACGATCAGCATGCCGCACCCGTCGGCGTCATCAGCCGGGCGATGGCGCAACGCTATTTCGGGGGCGGAGATCCCGTTGGACGTCGCGTCCATTTTGGCGGAGCCCGGTCCGACAATCCCTGGATCACCATCGTTGGCGTCGTCGACGACGTGAAGTACGAGCGGATCGAGGATCAGCCCCGGCCAATGCTCTATCGTCCGTTGCGCCAGGCGTCGAATCTGTCGCTGTCGCTGGTGCTGAAGACGGATGCCGATCCGCGTCAGCTCGGGCTGGCGCTGGCTCGCGAGGTGCGCGCCGCCGACCCGGATCAACCGACGTTCGGCGTCAAGACGATGGACGAGATCGTCGCCGCGGCTGCGGCGTCGCGGCGGTTCGCCACGCAATTGCTCGGCGCATTCGCGGCGCTGGCGCTGCTGCTCGCGGCCATCGGCATCTACGGCGTCATGGCCTTCGTGGTGGGGCAGCGGACCCGGGAGATTGGCATCCGGATCGCGCTCGGTGCGCGGCCGCGCGCGGTGGTGCGGCTGATTCTCGCCCAGGCTCTGGCCCTGGCGCTCGCGGGTGTCGCACTGGGCGGGCTGGGCGCGATTTTCCTCAGCCGACTGCTGTCCGGCATGCTTTTCGAGGTCAGGGCGACCGATCCGGCTACCTATGCGGGAATAGCGTTCCTCCTGACCGTCACGGCGGTCGTTGCGGCCTGGCGACCCGCCCGGCGGGCCGCTGCCGTCGATCCGATGGTGGCGCTCCGGGCCGAATAATCGAAATCGTGGGCTGGGGCTTGACGGCTGTGCTATTTTGTCCCGCCACCTATGGTACGGTCAGACAGCCCAGAACCCTCCGAGCCGCCGCAACGGGTCACGGTCAAACGGTGCCCATGGTGTGGCGGAGCGCTCCGTTACAACGCCCGCTATCCGGTCCGCCGGTTGATACCTGGCGAGCAGCGGAACGCGTCTGACGAAGCCGTTCCCGAACCGCTGCGCACCCGCCCGGCGTGGGCCTGCGAGACCCCGCACTGTCGCTTCCGCGAGCCCGCCTGAAGATTTGAGGTCGATCTCGATTTCTTCAAAAACCGACAATCGAGATCTGTCCCGGGAACCTGTCGCATGCCTAATGTGACAGACGCTTACACCGATACACAGGGAGAATGTTCTGGTTTTTCGAGCGCCGGCGTTCCAGGCTGTATTACGAGGTTCGGCGCCAGACTGACGGCGACAACTACGAGTTGGTAATCACCCATCCTGACGGGCATCAGGACGTCGAGCATTTTGCCGATTCCCTCGAGTTGCTCGACCGGATGCAGCGGCTCCAGCACAGCCTCCGCGCTGACGGCTGGCAACCGCCGGCCGCTCGCGCATCCGCCCCCCGTCCTACTGCCGGCCGCGCGAACGCGTAGCCGACGCCTTCTTCACCCGGATCTCTCCGCCGAACGACTCCAGATTGACGTCCGCGCTTCCTTTGCCAAGCGTCAGCGTGACCTTCTTGCCCCGGTGCATCTCCTCCTGATTCCCTTGCAGGGGGAGATCGGTGGAGAAATCGCCGTTGTAGGTGCGCATGGTGAAAGTGGCGTTCGAATTCTCCGGAATGCCGACCAGCAGATCGCCGTTGTGGGTGACGAAGTTGTAGTGCCCACCGTCCGGCAGCGTCCCTTCGTAGGTGATGTCGCCGTTGACCGTTGACGCGTCGACGCTCTTTGAATCCATCCGCGTCATGGAGATCGCGCCGTTGACGCTGTCCGCAGTGATCTCGCCGCTCGTGTCGGAGATCTTGATGCCCTCGTTGACCGAGCTGACGTTGACCTTGCCGCGCGCGCCCTCGACGACGATCTGCCCTTCGATCGACTTCGCGGTGACGAATCCGGTGCCCCCCTTGATGACGATGTCGCCCCGCACGCTTTCGGCCGAGACTTCCGCCTGCGCGCCGTCGATGGTGATGAAGTTGAACTGCCCATCGACCTTAATCGGCATCCATGCGGGCGCGGTGATGTCGTAGTCGACCGAACCCTGTGGTCCGCGAACGCCGCTGGCGGAAATGACCACTCCTGCCTCGCTTGGGCGGATGTTCACCTCGGTCCGCGACTGGTGCCGCGCCACGACGTGGACCGCGTCCTTGTTCCAGGTATGGATGACGACTTCGCCGGCGAAGTTGTTGATCGTCAGCCGGCCGCCGCGCTGCGCGGGGACGGTTTGATCGGTCTGCGGCGGCTGGGTCTGAGGCGTCGCCGCCCCCTGCGCGAGTGTGACGGCGAGTGCGAGTCCTGCCAGAACCATGAAGTGTCCGAAGCCTCCGTGATCTCAACTCTTCCCGACCAGCGCGTTGGCGCGCCGCAGCAGCGCCAGCTTGCGCTGCCGCGCTTCGGCGAGGTGGTTGTGCAGATAGACGTTCGCCGGATCCGCGTCGAGCGCCCGCCGCGACTGATCGATCGCCTGGTCGATCGCTGCGAGGTTCGACTCGAGGATCTTGACCGTCTCGGGATCGAGTTGCGATCGTCCGGCGTCGAGCGCCTGCTGCAGATCGGCGATCGCTTCGTCGTAGCTGACGATCGACGAGCGACACCGGCGCGATGCCCGCCCCGTCGGTCGCCACCACGGGTGGTAGCGACGTCGTGCGGCCGCCGTACTGCGCAGCCAGACCGATCCGCCCGAGACCACCATCAGCGCGGCGGCGGCCGCCACGAGCTGCGGCATCGTGAACGAGAAGCGTCGCGCCGCACGCTCGCGGAACGGCATGACGTTCGTACGTCGCTCGAGCCGTGCCTCGATTCCTGGCCACAGGTTCGCGGACGGCGGCGTCGGTGGAAGCGAAGCGGCCTTCACGGTGACGGCGCGCAACTCGTCGAGCACGATCCTGCACGCATCGCACTCCGCGAGATGCGCCTCCATCTGCACCTTCTCTCCAGATGTCAGCTCATCGTCGAGATACTCTGAGAGCCGATCTGTCCACTGATCCATGACATCCCTCCGCGCGTGTCTCCGCGCGGCCGTTACGCGCGCCCCAGGTGTTTGCGCAGCATCATCCGCGCGCGATGCAGCTGCGCCTTCGACGTGCCCGCCGAAATCTCCAGCAGCGTCGCGATCTCGTGGTGCTTGTAGCCCTCGACGTCGTGCAGCACGAAGATCTCGCGGGCGCCGTCGGGCAGCTTCTCGAGCGCGGTCTCGAAGTCCATCGAAAGGTCCCGCGAATGCGACGGCCCCGCCAGCGTCTCGAAAATCTCCTCGCCGTCATGCAGGCGCTGGCGGCGCGTCCGCTCGGTGCGGAATCGCTCGATGACGACGTTCACGGCGAGCCGGTGCAGCCAGGTCGTGAACGACGAGTCGCCGCGGAAAGTCCCCAGCTTCTGCCACACCCGCACGAACACATCCTGCGTGAGCTCGTCGGCGTCGCGGCCGCCCGCCATCCGCCGGACCAGGCTGTGCACGCGCGGCAAGTGCGTGTGGTAGAGCTGCTCGAACGCGCGCACGTCTCCCGCCGCGGCGCGGGCCACGTCGGATCGCGGCTCAGCGGCCGGAAGGGACTCAAGGGGGGACCGCAGCGCCAGTGCCTCCAAGCTCCTTATCCTGCACCAGCTTGGATGGATTCCGGAGCCGGAAGGTTGGAACCCTCAGCGAAGGATGTCGTAGGGGTCGATGGGGGTGCCCTCCCACCAGTGCTTCTCTGCGGTCAGGCGGAATACGGCGAAGTGTAGGTGGGGCGTGTTTTTAGGGGCATTGCCCGATGTCCCGACGTAGCCGATGACCTGCCCTTTCTCGACCCGATCTCCTTCCTTCAGGCCGTCCGCATACCGCTCGAGATGGGCGTAGTAGTAGGAGTACTGCTCGCTCGGGTCGAATTGGTAGATGGTGTTGCCGCCCGCCTTGCTGGCGAACAGCTTCGCAATCGTGCCGTCCTCGACCGCCACTACCGGCGTGTTCCGCGGCGCCAGGATGTCGATGGCCTCGTGCTCCCGATTGCCGCTGCGGACGTCGTGGAAGGACCGGCTGAGCGCACTCGGCGACACGTCCTTCACCGGCATCGCGAGCTCCCGCTCCTTGAGCGAGCCGGAATCCACGGCGATCGTCGGGTCGCCGGTTCGCCCGGTCGTCGCCGTGGCCGCCGCTTCGATGACGGGACTGCCCGGGTCGTCGAGCGCGGTGGCGGCATCGTGGGGCACGATGCGGACGGATCGCTCGGCAGGCTGACGACCGAGCGGACCAGAAGTGCCAAGCGATCCGACGACGAACGCGCCCAGGACGAATCCGAGCATCCCGCTCGCGACGAGGTACTTGAAGTCGGGACGCATTGTTCATTCCGTGAACACCACGCGTGACCGGGCCGCACGAGCGACGCGAGTTTCATCGCATCCCAGTTGGTGAGCCGCACGCAGCCGTGCGATGCGGTCTTGCCGACCGTCGACGGTTCCGGCGTGCCGTGCAGTCCGTAGTGCGGACGAGTGATGTCGATCCAGACGACGCCCACGGGATTATTCGGGCCTGGTTGGATCGTCGCCTTCGCCTGCGTTGGCTCCGCGTCCCAGAACAGCTCGGGGTTGTAGTGGAACTTCGGATTCCGGCTGCACGCCGGTGACCTTCCATTCGCCAATCGGCAGCGGATCGTGCTCGCTGCCGGTCGTCACCGGCGCGTAGAAAAGCACGTGACCGCTGCCATCCGCGATCGTCATCGAGGATCGTGGACCGCGTCACCGTGACAATGACGTCGCCGGGATCTGAGCCTCCAGTCTGCCGTCCGCGGGGCGGTCCGACTGGCGGCACGGTGTCGAGCACGTTCGGGACCAGGATTTCGTCCCCGGCTGCGAAGGTCGAATCGGGATTGAGTCGCTGCAGCAGCGCCGGGCTCGCGTGGAAGCGTTCGCCGAGCTCTTCGACGGCATCCCGATACCCGAGAGAAGGCAGCGCGACCTGCGCCATCATGTCGTCCGGTATCTCGGGCACGAAAGGTCCCGCCACGTCCTCGTCCGAAATTCGATAACGGGTCAGAGGATCGCCGGATTGGGTCGGGATTCCCACGCGCCCTTTGGTACGCAGCAAGCGCCCGTCGGGTGTTGAGACCCATGGCGCCGTCGATTTCTCCCGGCGAGAACCCCGCGCGGTCGAGCATCACCTGGGTCTGGAGTGCCTGCTGCGCATCGGGGGTCAGAGGCGATGCGAGCGCCTGCAGTCGCCGCGGATGATTGTGACGGCGTAGCCTGCCGCGGCGCTACCGCGGCGATCCATGTCGCCAGCAGGAGCGCACTCACGATCGGACCTCCAACGTCCGGCGATCGGCACCGGTCCGCCGCTCGGCGGCGCTCAAGGTCGGGGCGATCTCGATCAGCCGGAATGGCTGTGCCGGGAACGTTTCCCGCATCAGCGACATCGAGACGTTGAAGACCGGGACGTCCGTGCGGGTGCGTCCCTCCGGCCGGCCGTGATGCGCGTGTCCGTGGAAGACGGCGGTGACGGAAACGCGTGATCGGGTCCTCGAGGCGACTGCACCCGAGGAACGGGAAGATGTCGAGCGGTTCTCCTTCGACCGTCGCCTGGATCGGCGCGTAGTGCAGGACCACGATCAGATGGTCGGTGCGCAGGCGCGCGAGCGCCGACTCGAGCTTCAGCGCTTCGTCGACCGCTTCGTGCACGAATTCTTGATGATGTCTTCGCCCCACGGGCCGAGCGCGCGCCGTCCGAAACCGCCGCGAATCCCTTGACTCCCGCGAAGCCGATGCCGTGGACCTCCGTCGTGTCTCCATCGAGCATGCTCGACGCCGGCGTCCGAGAGGACTTTCCGCGATCTCGTCCTGCTGATTGGATTCGAAGTCGTGGTTGCCGAGGACGGCGACGATCGGAATCTTGATGGACGGAGTGAGCTCTCTGGCGAGCGCTCGCGCTTCTTCGGCGAGGCCGTAGTCGGTGAGGTCGCCGCACAGCGCGAGGACGTCGGCGGACTTCGTTGATCTGTGAGAAGAGCGGCTGAAGCGACCCGGGCGCGGACGTCCGGCCGTAATGGAGATCGCCAAGCGCGGCGATGCGGACTGTTTCCTTCGTCGACATCCCTTGGCTGATCAGCAAAGGGCATACCGATCCGTCCTCCACCGGGGGAAACTCAGGCGGACACCGGGGACCGACTCCCGCTGGGAGATAGGAAGGGGGAACTCTCTAAAAATCCTCCAGCTGATCGTCGAGCGCGGCAATCGCCTGCTCGAGCATTCGACGGTGGGCCGGAACCGTAGCGCGGCTGAGATCGTCCGCTGCCCGCGCCCGCGCAAGTTCGAGAGTGGTGCGCTGCGCGTTGCGCGCCTGCTCCTCATCACTCAACATACGCTTTGGCGTTGCAGCCCGCGCCGCTTCTTCCTGCTGGAACTCGACATTCTTCGATTCGAAACCGCGTGCCATCGAGGAACCTCAACGTCTGAATCGCAGTCCTATAATAAACGTTCATGAGTAATAAACGTTCATGAGCAGGATTCGCCTCCCCGCGCTGGCTCTCGCGCTGCTCGCCGTCATCAGCGCCTGCAGCCGCAGCGCGCCGGAGGGCCAGCCGGCCGGTGGACCTCAGGAATCGGCGCCCCCGCCTGCACGTGCCGCTACGCCCGATGATTCCGGCCGGCCGAAGATCGTCGCGCTTGGCGACAGCCTGACCGCCGGCTATGGACTCGCTGGAGATGCAGGCCTATCCGGCGCTCCTGCAGAAGAAGCTCGAAGAGGACGGCTACGACTGGGAAGTGGTCAATGCGGGCGTGTCTGGCGACACGTCGGCGGCGGGCCTGCAGCGGCTCGACTGGGCGTTGCAGGAGCAGAACGTGCGGATCCTGATCGTCGAGCTCGGCGCGAACGACGGCTTGCGCGGCCTGCCGGTCGACGAGATGAAGAAGAACCTGGCCGCGATCATCGAGCGCCGCGCAGACCGGCGGATTGCCGTGCTGCTGGCCGGCATGGAGGCGCCGCCGAACTTACGGGCCGGAGTATGCATCGTTCGTTCCGCCAGGTCTACCGCGATCTTGCGCGGCAGTTCAACGTGACCTTCGTGCCGTTCATGCTCGACAAAGTGGCGGGCATCGCAGCGCTGAACCAGGCGGACGGCATCCATCCCAACAGTCGAAGGCGCGCGTATCGTCGCCGACACGCTCTGGACACGCGCTCAGGCCGATGGTGGACGCTGCGGACGCCTCATGATCGAGCTGCAGGGGGTTTCGCGGACGGTTCCCAGCGGCGACGCGATGCTCACGATCCTGCACCCGCTGGATCTCGCATCGACTCCGGGACGCGTGGTCGCGATTACCGGGCCGTCGGGCAGCGGCAAGTCGACGCTGCTCGGACTGCTCGCGGGCCTCGACGCGCCGTCGACCGGCCGAATCCTGATCGACGGCGTCCGACATCACCGCGATGTCGGAGGACGCGCTGGCGCGGTTTCGCGGCACGCGCATCGGCTTCGTCTTTCAGTTCTTCCACCTGCTGCCGTCGCTGACCGCGCTGGAGAACGTGCGCGTCCCGCTCGAGATTGCCGGCGCGCTCCGATGCCGGCGCGCCGCGCGGACGCGCTGCTCACCGAGGTCGGTCTCGGCGCCGCGGCGCCATCACTATCCGTCGCAGCTCTCGGGCGGCGAGCAGCAGCGCGTCGCCATCGCGCGCGCGCTGGCCAACGATCCGCGCGATTCTGCTGGCCGACGAGCCGACCGGCAATCTCGATAGCGGGACCGGCCATCAGGTCATCGACCTCCTGATCGACGTGAATCGCCGTCGCGGGACCACGGTCGTGCTCGTGACGCACGATCCCGAGCTGGCGCAGCGCGCCGACCGTGACGATCGCGCTTGCGCGACGGGCGAATCGTCGGCATCGCCGACGTGCACGCAACGACGGCATGACCTTCGTCTGTGCTCATGGCCGCACGCGAGATCCGCGCGTCCTGGCGTCGCCTGCTGTTCTTCTTCGTCTGCGTGGCGATCGGCGTCGGCGCGATCGTGGCGCTGCGTTCGATGATCCAGAACGTCCGCGGGGACTCTCGCGGCGAGGCGCGCGCGCTGATTGCCGGGGACGTCGTCATCGGAACGAATCGACCGTGGACGCCCGAGCTTGCGCGCCGCGATCGATCGCCGTCTGTCCGACGCTCCGGTCCAGGCACGTCAGGAGGCGGTCGAGGTCGCGACGATGGTGAGGCCGGCGGCGGGGACGGGCGCCGCCGTCGCGCGGATGGTGGAGCTGCGCGGCGTCCAGCCGGGATTTCCGTTCTACGGCCGCGTCGTGCTGCAGAACGGCGCGCGAGTTCTCGCAGCGACTTGCTCGCGCGATCGACGGCGTGCTGGTGCGGCCGGAGCTTCTCACGCAACTCGGCCTCGCGGTCGGCGATCGACTGATCGATCGGCGGCGTCGCCGTTCACCATTCGCGGCGTCATCTCGCAGGAGCCGGGACGCCGGGCCGGCGCATTCAGCTTCGGTTCGCGCGTGCTGGTCGACTTCGACGATCTTCGCAAGGCACCGGCCTGCTGACGTTCGGCAGCCGCGCGCAACTACCAGATCCTGCTCAAGATGCGCGACGCCGGCGTCGAGCCGCTGACCCGCGACCTGCGGCGATCGCTTCCGCGATCAATTCGTCAGCGTGCGGTCCTATCGCTCGACCGAAGATCAGATCGGCGACGACCTGACTCGCGCCGAGAACTATCTGAGCCTGGTCGGCTTCGTCATCCTGGTCCTCGGCGGGATCGGCGTCTGGAGCGTCACGCGGGTGTTCGTCCGCCAGAAGATCAAGAGCGTCGCGATTCTCAAATGCGTAGGCGCGACGACGAAGCAGGTGCTCGTCGGCGTACGTGCTGCAGGTCGTGTTGCTGGGGCTGGCGGGGAGCGCGCTGGGCGTCGTGCTCGCGGGTGCCGGCCTCGCGGCGATTCCCGCGACGGATCGGCGCGTCGCTCGGCGCGATGCGTACCGGACTGACGGCCTCCGCGGTCGGCCAGGGTGTCAGCGTCGGCATGCTCGTCTCGCTGCTGTTCTCGCTGGTGCCGCTGCTCGAGGTGCGCCGCGTGAAGCCGTTGCTGCTGCTGCGTGGTGGCACCAATGCCGGGATCTCCCGTCCGGACACGCTGCCCGGCTGGTGGACCGCCGCCGGCATGCGCGCCGCGGCTCGCGCGCGATCGACTGGCTGCAGGCGGCTGTCGCGATCGGTCGTGAGCGCCGCGCTCGTCGCTATCGCGAGCTGGCAGGCGGCGTCGCTCCGCGTCGGCCTGATGGTGTCGCTGGGTTTGCCGGAGTCGCCTTCGTGCTGCACCTGGCGAGCAGCGCCATCGTCTTTGCCGTGCGACCGTTGGCGCATGCGAAGTGGTTTCCGTTGCGTCACGCGGTGCTCAGTCTGCGCCGGCCCGGCAACCAGACCCGCGTGATCCTGCTTGCGGTCGGTCTCGGCAGCTTCTTCGTCATTGGCGTGCGCTCGCTGCAGGCCAATCTCCTCAGGCAGTTTTCGCTCGAGTTGTCGGCAGGGCGGCGCCGACATGTTCCTGATCGAGATCCTTCCGAATCAGGTCGAAGAAGTGCGGAGCGTTTCTCGACGACGCGCAAGGCCCCGGATCCGGGCCCGCTCGCTTGATTCCGGTGTTGCGCGCGCGGGTCACCGGCGTGCGCGGCCGCGACACCAACCTCGAGTCGTTCGAGGACGTCCGCCGCGCAGGGATCGCTGGCCCGCGAGTACACGATCACGTATCGCGACCATCTCGAGCCCAACGAGAAGGTGATCGACGGACGATTCTGGACGGGACAGCCGCCGCTCGCCGAGCGGGCGAGCCCGGTCGAAGTATCGGTCGAGCAGAGCATCCACGAGCGATTCAAGATCAACGTCGGCGACATCGTCCGCTTCGACGTGCTCGGGCGCGTGCTCGAGGCGCGCGTGACCAGCGTCCGGGAGGTGCAGTGGGAGGACGCGCGGAACGGCGGATTCATGTTCGTCTTCCGCCCGGGACCCGTTCGACCATGCGCCGCAGACCTGGATCGGCATCCTGCGGGCGCCGGAAGATCCGGCGCTGAGCGCGGGCGCTTCCAGCGCGATCTCGTCGCGCAGTTCCCCAACGTGTCGGCGATCGACGTGCGCGAGGTGCTCGCGACGCTCAGCAACGCGGTGGACAACGTGACCCTGGCGATTTCGATCGTCGGTGGCATCGCGCTGTTGAGCGGCGTCCTGATCCTCGTCGGGGCGGTGGCGATGACGAAGTTTCAACGCGTCTACGAGGCGGCGATTCTGCGCACGCTTGGTGCGAGCACGCGCATGCTGGGCGCAATGCTCGCCCTCGAATACGGCGTGCTCGGTCTGCTCGCGGGCGCCGTCGGCGGTCTCGGCGCCGTGGCGCTGACGTGGGCGGTGTCGCGCCACGTGCTCGACATTCCCTGGCGTCGCGAACCCGCTGCTGGCGACCGCCGGCGCGGTCGTTACCACCATCCTGGTCGGCATCGTCGGCGTAGTGGCAAGCTATGATGTCTTGAGGAAGAAGCCGCTGGGAACGCTCAGGGCAGAGTAGGGTCGAATCAAACTTCGGGCTTCGGGCTTCGGGCTTCAGGCTTCGGACTTGGATCTCGGATCTCGGATAACGGCCCTCGGCCCTCGAAACTCGGATCACGGACCTCGGACCTCGGATAACGGACCTCGGACCTCGGATAACGGACCTCGGCCCTCGGATAACGGACCTCGAACCTCGGACCTCGGATAACGGACCTCGGACCTCGGCCCTCGGATCTGAACATGATCACCCACGAAATCATCGGCGACGACATGCAGGCAGTGGTGCTGAACCTTGGCGTCGGGAGACGTGGTCCGTGCCGAGGCGGGGGCGCTGATGTACATGACCGACGCCGTCGAGATGGACAGCGAAGATGGATGGCGGTTTGCTCGGCGGGCTGAAGCGCAAGTTCCTGGCCGGCGAGAGCCTGTTCATCACCTATTTCCGCGGTGCGGCGGCGGGCGCGCGGCTGGCGTTCGCCGGTCCCTATCCCGGCAAGATCATCCACATGCCGCTCGCCGGACAGCAGATGCTCTGCCAGCGCGACGCGTTCCTCTGCGCGACGGCGACATCGATCTCAGCGTCGCGTTCACCAAGCGGCTGGGTGCGGGCTTCTTCGGCGGTGAGGGTTTCATCCTCCAGAAGATGGAAGGCACGGGCGATCTGTTCATCCACAGCGGCGGCACCATCGTCCGTTGGAGCCTCGGCCGGGGGAGCGGCTGCGCGTCGACACCGGCTGTCTGGTGGCGCTCGAACCGACGGTCGACTACGACATCGCGCGCGTCGGCGGCATCAAGACGAGCCTCTTCGGCGGCGAAGGGTCTGTTCTTCGCGTCGCTGACCGGTCCAGGCCGCGTCTGGCTGCAGACGCTGCCGTTCTCGCGGCTTGCCGAGCGGATCCACCAGGCGTACCGGGGCGACCGCGAGGAGGTGAAGCGCGACTTCGGCGGAGCGCTCGGCGAGATTGGGGACTTGATCGGCGGAGAGTGACGGGCGCGGAACCGCCGCGGGCAGGTCGTCCGACGCCGAAACCGCATGGATGGCGGGAGTCACTGTGGCGATTCTGCTAAGATCAGGTTTGTCTGGGCGCGCCGAAGGGCCGCGCCGGAGGTGCTCCCCGGGGAGATGCAGGACATGGAAACGTCTGTCTACAAGGAAGCGCTGCTCCGCAAGCGCGGCGAGATCCTAGTCGGCGGGCGGCGGCGTCAAGCCGCTGCAGGCGACGATGGACGTGAACTCCCGCCAGGGCGATCTCGCCGACCAGGCCAGCGGCAACAACGAAGTCCACATCCAGCTGAAGCTCAAGCAGACCGACGCGAAGATCCTGCAGGCCATCGAGGAGGCGCTCTACCGGATCGAGAAAGGGCACCTACGGCGATCTGCCGCGACTGCGGCGAGCCGATTGCGCCGGCGCGGCTGAACGCCATTCCCTGGACCCGCGTCTGCATCACCTGCAAGGAAAAGCAGAACGCGTGAAAGCCTGCCGAACTGCTCGAGCTGCTGCGCGAGTTCTACCGCGACAAGGCCGACGCTGCGGCAGCGCCACGTCGCCGGCGCGCGCTTCGTCGCCGACTACGACTTCAACAACACCTACCAGTACGTCATCAACCGCGAGGACGTGCAGCTGCGCTGGCTGCGCGACGCGATCGCCGACCTCGGCGGCGCGGTCGAGGACGTGCCCGAGCCGGACGCTGCATCCGTCCGGCAAGGGGGCAGCAGGCGCAGACCGTCGATCCTCCGCGAGGACCGCGAGCGGCGCCAGGCGCTTCGTCGACCGGTGGCGCGACCGCGTCGAGCAGATGACCAACGCGCGCCACCGCAGCATGCTCCGCGTCGATCCTCGGCGAGACGCTCGAGCAGAAGCGGTTCTTCGACCAGGCGCTCGCCGGCCGGCAGGATCTGCTCGGCCGCCGCGCCGACGGCGCCGGCACCGGCGGGGGAGTGCTGCCGACGCGGTGGGTGGAGTAGGCGGAAGCAGGAAGGCGGAAGACGGAGCGCGACATCGCTGTCGCATTCGGCAGCAACCTCGGCGATCGACGCGAAGAGCATTCTCAGCGCGGCTGACGAGCGTCAGCCGCATCCTCTCGGACTTCCAGCTGTCCTCTCTGATCGAAACGGCGCCGGTCGGCGTCGGGCTTGAGAACGATCCCCCTTATCTCAATGCGGTCGGCGTCGGGCGCTCGACCCGCCCCTCGCGCGAACTGCTCGACGCGTTGCTCGCGATCGAAGCGGCGTCACGGCCGCACGCGTCCGCGCATCCGAACGCACCACGGACGCTCGACTCGACCTGATTCTCGCCGGCGACGAGGTGGTCGACGAGCCCGGCCTGCAGGTGCCGCATCCGCGCTTTCGCGAGCGTCAGTTCGTCCTCGAGCCGCTGGCGAGATTGCGCCGGACGCTGATCGACCCGGTCACGGGTAAATCGATCGTGCAGCTCTGGGCGGAGGCAAGGGGGGCCAGGTAGCGGTTCTCAGGTTCGCAGGTTCTCAGGTTCACGGTTCTGGGCTTCGGTCTCGGGTCCCAACCCACGCGACCCGCAAACCGAGAACCCAGAGAGCCTGAGAACCCCGAGCACCCGTGTACTCAGAACCCGTGAACCTGAGAACCCGAGAACCTGAGAACCGACTACGTCGTCTTCTTGTAGACGACCTTCCTCGGACCCGTCGGCCGTCCTTGTTGTCGATCGTCAGCGTGCCGTCGCGCGAGCGACCAGGTCTACGCTGGTCGTGAACGGCGTGCCATCCGGCCTTGCGGGTTGTTCGATGACGAGCTTGTCGCCGTCCCACTTGCGCGCCTTCGCCTTGGCGGTCATCTGGCCCATCGTGATCTCCTCTCGCTGCCATCCAGCTTGTAGATCGGTCGGTGATCTCGCCGTTGCGGCCCTGGCGCTCGATCGATGAGCGTGTCAGCCGTCTGCTTGACGGTCATCGGGCCGCGCCATGCCGCGGCCGCCGCCACCACCGCCGCCGCCGGCGGCCGCCGCGGCGGGCGTCGCTCGTCCGTATCGGGCGTCCACGTGCCGGAGAAGTCCGGTCTTCTGCGCGTAGCCGGCTGACGGCCAGCGCGACGGCGAGGACCGCCGTCAATCCGAGTTTCCGCTTCATGCTCTGACTCCTTGTGATGAAGACGATGTACGCAAACTTCGACGCACGTCGAACATTGAAGCGCGCTACTCGAAGCGCAGCGCCTCAATCGGGTCCAGGCTGCGCCGCCTTGCGCGCCGGATAGAAGCCGAAGAAGACGCCGGTGGCCGCCGAGAACCCGAACGCCATGCGCGATCGCGTTGGGCGGAATCACCGTCGGCCACTGCATGAACTTCTGCACCAGCCGCGCTCAGGCCGAAGCCCATGCGCGATGCCGATCAGGCCGCCGAACAGGCTGATCACGATCGCCTCGACCAGGAACTGCAGCAGCACGTCCTTGCCCCGCGCGCCGATCGCCATGCGCAGGCCGATCTCGCGCGTGCGCTCGGTGACCGACACCAGCATGATGTTCATGATGCCGATGCCGCCGACGAGCAGCGACACGCCGGCGATGCTCGCCAGCAGCGTGGTCATGGTCTTGGTCGTCTCGGTGCGGACGCTCGCGATCTCCTCCTGCGTGCGGACCATGAAGTCGTCGGGGTCGCCTGGCTGCAGCTTGTGCCGCGTGCGCAGCGTCTCGCGGATCGCGGCCGGCGACGCGGCGCGGTGTCCGGCGGTGACCGCCGAGACGATGATGTTGTTGATGTGCTGACTGCCCTGCAGCTTCTTCTGCACGGTCGTGTAGGGCGCGAAGATCGTGTCGTCCTGGTCCTGGCCGAACGATCGCCTGTCCCTTGCTGACCATCACGCCGATGACCTTGAACGGCTGGTTGCGGATGCGGATGATCTGCCCGGTCGGATCGACGTCCGGGCCGAAGAGCGTGTCGGCGACGACCGATCCGAGCACCGCGACCTTCGCGCGCGCTGCTGACGTCCTGCGGCGTGAAGAACGCTGCCGTACTTCGTCGGCCAGCTGCGGATCAGCGGCAGGTCGACGTCGGTGCCCTGGATCTGCGTCGACCAGTTCTGGTTGCCGGCGATCACCTGGCCGCGCGCAGTTCGCGCCCGCGGCGACGTACTGCACGCCCGGGCAGCTGCGCGCAGCGCCTCGCGCGTCCTCGGGCATCAGCGTGGTCGACATGCCCTGGCCCTGCGGACGCCGCCCTGCGAGAAGTTGCCGGCGTTGACGATGATCATGTTGGTGCCGGCCGACTTCACCTGTTCCTCGATCGTGGACTGCGCGCCCGTGCCGAGCGCCACCATCGTGATCACGGCGCCGACGCCGATGATCATGCCGAGCATCGTCAGCACCGTGCGCATCTTGTTGCGGTTGAGCGCCTTCAGCGCGATCCGCAGCGTCATGAGGATGGACATGGTCGTTGACGTTATGCTGGAGCACTGCTGACGGTCAGTTTCCTGGCTGTCCCGATTGCGCGTGCTGTTCGGTCGGCGCCGGCTTCACGTCCGGCGGAGATCCTCGTCGGGCGGCGGCAGCAGCCTCAGCTCCTCAGCGGCCATCCGTCGCTTGGCGATCTGCTGATCGATCTGGATCCTGCCGTCGCGGAAGCGCACGAGCCGCGTGCCGTGCTCGGCGATGTCCATTTCGTGGGTGATCAGGACGACCGTGATCCCGCGCTCCATGTTGAGCCGCTGGAAGATGTCCATGACCTCGATGCTGGTGCGCGTGTCGAGGTTGCCGGTCGGCTCGTCGGCGAGCAGGATCGACGGCTCGTTGATCAGCGCGCGCGCGATCGCGACGCGCTGCTGCTGGCCGCCCGACAGCTGGTTCGGGTAGTGGTCCAGGCGCTCGCCGAGGCCGACGATCTCGAGGACCTCCTTGGCGCGTCGGTGGCGCTCGGCCGTCTTCATCCGTGCTGCCGCCGTTGTAGAGCAGCGGCAGCTCCACGTTGTCGAGCGCCGTCGTGCGCGACAGCAGGTTGAAGCCCTGGAACACGAAGCCGATCTTCTTGTTGCGGACGACGGCGAGCTCGTCCTTCGACAGCTTCGAGACGTCCTTGCCGTCGAGGAAGTACTGGCCGCTCGTCGGACGATCGAGGCAGCCGACGATGTGCATGAACGTCGACTTGCCCGACCCCGACGGTCCCGTGACGCGCACGAACTCGCCGCGGTGGACGTCGAGCGACGCGCCGCGCAGCGCGCGCACTTCGATGTCGCCGACCTGGTAGGTCTTCGTCAGGTCGCGAACCGAGATGACCACGTCGCTCATTTATCTAGTCGGGGGGCTTCGCCCCGCCAATCCCCCCTACACGCTCGCTCGCGGGGGCCCATGCCCCGCTCCGCTCGCGTGGCTCACTCGCTCTGCTCGTTCGCTTCTCAAGTCCGGGGGCTTCGCCGCCAATCCCCCCTACACGCTCGCTCGCGGGGGCCCATGCCCCGCTCCGCTCGCGTGGCTCACTCGCTCTGCTCGTTCGCTTCTCACGTCCGGGGGGCTTCGCCCCGCCGACGCCCCCTACACGCTCGCTCACGGGGGCCCATGCCCCGCTCCGCTCGCGTGGCTCACTCGACCTGCTCGTTCGCTTCTCACGCCCAGGGGGCTTCGCCCCGCCGACGCCCTCCAGGGCTCACGCGCAATGCTCGTTCGCTTCTTCTACCGGCCGCTTCGGCCTCCGCCGGGCCGTCCCGGCTGCTGGAGAAGCGGATTGCTCGTCGCGTTGCCGCCCGGCCGTGGCGTCGTCTCGGTCCCGGTCATGACGTTCGTGACCACCTCGGTTCCCGGCTGAATCTCGTTCGCGTTGAGAATCTCCGTATACGTGCCGTCGGAAATGCCCGAGGCGCAGGTTCACCGGCTTCAACTGCTTGTTGATGTAGAGCCAGGTCCGACCGCGCGACTCGACTGACGGAAGCGGACCGAAGAGCGAGTCGATCGTGGACGCGTTGGTCGTGGTGACCGAGCGCGGATTGCTCGCCGCCGCCTGCTGTCCGCGCGGTGAGGCGCCGTCGGCCTTTCCCGAGTCACCCTGACCGCCTCCCAAGCCTTGCGCCTGCCGCTCGCGCATGCGCTGTTCGAACGCGGCGCGCTCTTCTGGCGTCATCTGCGCGAGACGCTCCTGGATCCGACGCCGACGCTCTTCCGGGTCCATGCTGCGCGCCTCCGGCGCCGAAGTCGCCTCCGCCACGCTGGAACGTGCCGCTGCCGCCGTCCTGCGCGGCCGCATTGGCCGGCGCGCCCGCCTGTGCCTGCCGATCGCCAGGTCGATTGCTGCCGCTGACCGTCTGTCCGGCTGTTGACGTGCCCCGCGGTCGCCTGGGTCGTCGCCGCCGACCCCGCCGTCGGCGTGCCGCTCGATTGCGGGGCCTGGCCGCGCTGACCTCCCTGGGCGTTCTGTGCTCCGCGCCCGAAGCCGCCTCGCCCGCCGCCGAGGGCGCGCTCGATGTCCGGGCGTGCATCGCCTGGTTGAGCGCCACGAACGTGTCCTCGCGTCGGACGGAAGCGCAGCGCCGCGTTCGGCACGCGCAGCACGTTCGCCTGGCGCGCGATCTCGATGTTCACGTTCGCCGTCATGCCCGGCTTCAGCTTCAGCTCCGGGTTCGGCACGTCGATGACGGTCGAATAGGTGACGACGTTCTGCACCGTCGTCGGGTTCAGGCGCACCTGCTCGCACCGTGCCGGCGAACTGTTCGGTCGGATAGGCGTCGACACGGAAGTGACGATCTGCCCGGGACGCATGCGGCCGACGTCCGACTCGTCGATGTTCGCGTTGACCTGCATCTTGGTCAGGTCCGCCGCGATCACGAACAGCGTCGGGCGCCTGCATGCTGGCGGCGACCGTCTGTCCCTTGTCGACGTTGCGCGAGATGACGATGCCGTCGATCGGCGCGGTGATGACCGTGTGCTCGAGGTTGACCTTGCGCCTTGTTGACCGCGGCCTCGCGCCTGCACGATCTGCGACTCCGTCGACTTGAGCTGCGCGTGCGGCCTGCTTGGCCGTCGCCTCGGCGGCCTCGAGGTCGGCCTTGCGGCAACAGGCTGCGTGCAGCGAGCTCGCGCGCGCGCGTCAGCTTGGTCTGCGCGTCGTCGACCGCGACCTTCTGCCGCTCGAGGTTCGCTTGCGCGTTGACCAGATTGGCCTTCGCCGTCTCGATCTGCGTCTGCGAGGATCGACGGATCGAGCCGCGCGATGACCTGTCCCTTCTTCACGATCGAGTTGAAGTCGGCGTAGAGCTCCTGGATCGATGCCGGACACCTGCGTGCCGACCTGCACGGTCGTGACCGCCTGGAGCGTGCCGGTCG
Source organism: uncultured Acidobacteriota bacterium (assembly GCA_963755695.1). GTDB lineage: Bacteria > Acidobacteriota > Vicinamibacteria > Vicinamibacterales > 2-12-FULL-66-21 > QHWT01. The sequence goes on from CAVWLB010000010.1 coordinate 542,693, forward strand.
CGCCGACCTGATCGACGACGTCGCCGCGCGAGATCTGCAGGGTGGTGACGGCTGGCTCGGGCCCGCCGCGCTTGCGCGTAGTACGCGGCGCCTGCCCGCGCCGATGGCGATCAGGACGATGACGATCGGGATCAGCTTTTTCATGACTGCTGGTCGTGGCCCCGAGCTGAACCCGCGGCGATGGTCAGAGACCGCCGCCACCGCCAATGCCGCCAGCGCCCGTGCCGGTGCCCGTACCGCCAGTACCGGTGGCGCCAGTGCCGATTGAGGTCCCGCCCAGCTCACCGCGCCGCCGGTGCTCGTCACCGTGGTCGGCCCGCCGCCCGTGACCGCCGCGCCGATCGCCGCGCGAGCCGACGGTCTGCACGGTGTCGAAGTTCACCAGCGCCTTGCGGTAATTGAGGATGGCGCGCAGCTCGTTGTTCTGCGCGTCGGCGAAGTCGCGCTGCGCCTGGACCACTTCGTAGTTGGTCGCCATGCCGACTTCGAACTTGCTCTGCGCCGCATCGAGACGCTCTCTGCGCCAGCTCGCGCGCGACGCCTGTCGCCTGCACGCTCTCGAGTGAGCTCTGCACCGTCAGCGCCGCGTTGGCCACGTCGGTCGCGATCTGCAGCTCCAGCGCCTTGAGGTTCGCCTGCGACTGGTCGAGCGACAGCTTCGAGCGGGCGACGTTGGCCTCCTGCGCGCTCTTGTCCGAGCGGGTACGCGAAGCTCAGGCCGAACGTCCAGTTCGGCGCGTCGAAGCCGCCGATGTTGCGCAGCGCGTCGAGATAGCCGGACGGAGCCAGCAGGGTGGTGTTGGTGCTCGAGACCCCGGTGATGGGATCGGTGACGCGTGTGGCGTTGAAGATGTTGCCGCCGAGGCCGGCGAGGCCGTAGTTCGCCGTCAGGTTCAGCTGCGGCCGGGTGGCATCGACCTGGTTCCGCAGGTTGATGTCGCTGATCTTCAGGTTGTTCTTCGACTGCTGCAGGTCGGTGCGCTCCTGCAGCGCGCGCGTCACGGCCGCCTCGATGTTGATCGGCTCCGGCGTGGACGGCGGACGATCGACCGGGTTGATCGACGAGGTCCACAGCGGATCGTCCGTGCCGCTGACGATCAGCCGCTTCAGCGCGAGCTCCGACGTGCGGACGGTCGCCTGCGCCTGGACCAGCGTCTGCCGGCGGTTGGCCTGCTTCGGCCTGCGCGGTGACGACGTCGATCGGCGCCAGCGTGCCGATTTCGACGCGGGCCTGGTTGTCCTGCACGAGACGCGTCGACGAGATCGAGCGAGTTCTGCGCCGCTTCGACCGCCTGGATGGCGTACACCAGATCCCAGTAGGCGTTGCGCACGTTCGCCTGCGTGCTCGACGGTCGTCGCCTGCAGCGCGATTTCGTCGTTCTGCTGGCTGATCCGGTTGGTCTGCAGCGCCGCGCGCGTCGAATCGATCCTGAAGCCGCGCAGCAGCGGCTGAGTCAGGCTGGCGGTGATGCCGCTGATTGTACGTGCGGATTGCGGATGTTGATCGCGCGCTCGGACTGTTGATCCGGTTGTTGCGTCCAGTTGACGTTGTAGTTGCCGCCGCCCCGCCAGAGGTTCTGCGCGATGCCGGTCGACCACGATCTGGCGGTCGCTCGTTGCCGACGGCATGGTAATGCCCTGCGTCGTCTGCGTGGGGAACCGGGTCGTTGCTGTTCTGATTGATCGCCGAGGTCAGGTTGACGCGGTAGTTCGCCTCGAGCGCGGCGATGCGTGAAGTCGGTCAGCCGCGGCGTGATTCGGGCGACCGCGATGTCGATGTTCTTGTCGGTCGCGCGCTGCACCGCATCCTCGATCGACAGGTCGACGCGCGGTCCCGGGGTGGTGAAAGGCGTGCGCTGGCCGGCCACTTGCGGCAGAGGCTGCACCTGTTGCATGGCCTGCTGAACCAGTTCACGCACGTGCGCCGGATCGATCCCCGTGTCGGTTTGTTTCTGCGCCAAGGCCGGCGGCGCCGCGACCAATGCGGCGACCAGACCTGCGGCCGCGATCACCAGTACGTTCTTCCTCCTCACTAGACCCTCCACAACAAGCAGAAATACACGACGGTATGGGTTCGAGAAAATCAGTGGCGGCGATCCGATGACCCCGATCCGCGGCGGGAGCTCTCGCGTCGATCGTGCATCGCCTTCAGCGTGATCCGTTGTTCCGGCGTGAGCACACGGTTCATGCGATAGAGCATGAGCACACGCGCCTTGTTGGCTTCGGTGCGCGTGCTCTCCACCTTGTCGACATGCGCCATCACCGCGGCTTCGTCGGCAGCGTCCCGGATCATCTGGGACATCGTCTCCTCCAGCTGATCGAGCCGCTCGCGAAGCTCCTTCAAGCGCGGGAACGTCGCCTGCCAGATCTGCTCGATCGCCGCGGACTGCTGGTCGGTGATGCCGAGCTCCGACCGTTCGGGTTCGTCGGCCCACCACCGCGGCGGACGCCGATCCTGCCCGCCGGGCTTGGGCCCCGGCCCCGACTGCTGGGCGAATCCCGGTTCGCCGGAACACTCACCGGCCTGGGCCGGCAGATTGAGCGCCGGAATCAGAAGAAGAGCCGCAAGAGCGCACCACAGCTGACGTGCCATCGGGATCGTCGATCTCCAGTGGAAACTACAGCCGTTATTACGACTGGCGCGACGCCCTCGTTTACCTCCGATGGGTAGCGGGGTGCACAGGCCGCCGCTCATGCGGAGCCGTAACTCTCTCGGCTCGCAGCGTTTGCCGTGGCATAGGCATTGCGACGCCGATCGGCGTTGGCAATGGGGCCGGTGACCGGGGGAACGAACGTGCGCGGTGCGATGATTGGTGGCTTGGTCGTGGTAGCGCTGCTCGTCGGCTTCAGTCTCGGACGTGCGTCAGACCGGGACGAAACCGTTGTGACTGCCCAGATTAGCTCGGCCGAACACGAGACCCAGGAAGGGTATTTTTCGCTCGGTCCGGACGCCACTCTGCTCGCCAAGCCAGGGACCAATCTCTATCAATTCCTGGCCCGGCAGAATGGTCACAAAGTGCGTATAACGCTGACCTTAGTCGGGGGTCAGGAACTCTCGCGGCTGCAAAGATAGGCGAGGGCTCCAGGCTTCTGCGCCGGCCGCAAGGCTAACTTCTGAAGGCCCGATCCTGGAGCCTGGAGCCTGGAGCCTGGAGCCTGGAGCCTGAGCTGAGCCTGGAGCCCGGAGCCTTAACTCGTATATCTCTCCAACGTCTCGATCACCTGCCCGACGATGTTGTTCGGTGTCGAGGCGCCGGCAGTAAGTCCCACTCTTACGCGTCCGGTCGGCAGCCAATCACGCGCCACCACCTCCGGAGCGCTGGCGGTGGACGGTGCGCCGATCGGCCGGTGCCTGATTTCCGCGGCCGAGATGAGGCAGTCTGGCTCGGCGATGTGGTAGGTCTGCACCCGCGCCGCGCAGATCCGGGCGAGGTTGCACGTATTGCTGCTGTTGTAGCCGCCCACCACGATCATCAAATCGAGCGGTTCTGCCGCCAGCAATGCTTCGACGGCGTCCTGCCGTTCCTGTGTCGCGCTGCAGATTGTATCGAATGCCCGGAAGTGCTCGGCAGCGTGCGCCTCGCCGTACCGGGCTCGCATCGCACGCACCGAACATCTCGCCGATCTCCAGCGACTCCGACATCAGCATGGTCGTCTGATTGGCGCAACCGATCCGCACGAGATCTTTGTCGGGATTGAAGCCCGGAGAAATCGCCTCTTGGAAGCGCTCGAGAAACGCCGCCCGATCGCCCCCATGCTCGGATGTAGTTGCAGACGATGGCCGCCTCGTCGCGATCGAGCACGACGAGGTAGCGTCCTTGCGGGAATTTCAGTGCCTGCGACGCCGTCGCGCGCGTCTCTTCATGACGAACCTTGCCATGAATGATCGCGGTGTATCCGTCTTGCGCGTAGCGCACGACGTTCTTCCAGACGTTCAGCACGGATCCGCAAGTGGTGTCGACGAGCGTGCAGCCCTGCGCGGTCAGCCGGAGCATTTCCTCGACGGTGACCCCGAAGGCCGGCAGGATGACCACGTCGTCGGAGCCGATCTGATGGGTGCGCTCGACCGGGTCAGCTGAGAAACCGGATGCCGGCGGCGCGCAGCCGATCGTTCACGTGCGGGTTGTGGATGATCTCGCCGGTGAGGAACACGTTCGCTGCCAGGAAAGCGCGCACGCGCCTGGTAGGCGTAGTCGACGGCGCGATCGACGCCGTAACAGAACCCGAATTCACGTGCCAGGTGCACGCTGAGACGGCCGGCATCGATGACGGAAGTCGCGAGCCCGGACCTGCTCGACCAGCTTGCTGTGATACGCGGCGGCGAGCTCTCCGGCAACGGCCTCTTTCATGTCGAGGCCTTTCCGGAAGATCAATGGTTGGGTGTTGCTCACGTCAGCGGGAACGATCGACCAGGTCTTGCGCGTGCGGCGTCATGTCCTCGAGCGGGAGCAGCGCGCTGCTGACCCGCGGCCGCGAGAAGGCATCAGCATCCGAGAGGAAATCATCGTCAATCGTGAACCCGGCCGTTGTCACGCTGGTCCTTCCGCGTGCGGCCGTCGTGCCCGTGATGTGCGCCACGGGCGCGGAAAGCCGCGAGCTACGTTCAAACGTCCGGTGGATGTCGAGCACCTGAGCGAGGCCGACGCCCGCAATCAATCCCGCGGCGGCGGCAACCGTCACCCATCGGCGGACGTGGGAGTGGCCGTTGATGACGGCACGCGCGGCCTTGGGAAAGGTCAGCACACGCGCGGGATGTTCCATCGCTTCGAGGCGTCGTGCGATCTGCGCCTGCTGCGCCGCCAGGCGGTCCATTGGAAACGCCGCCTCTGCGTCCTCACGGAGCTCGTCGCCAATGCCGAGCAGCCAGCGATCGAACTCTTCAGAGCGGGTACGACAGGCGGCACATCCGTCGAGATGCGGGTGTCCGCCGCCCGTGGCCCAGAGCCGCGCGAAGTCGCGATCGTCGAGATGACCGCGACCGAGGCGTTCAAGAAGTGACACGGCGTTTCCCCTTCCGCAGTGCGGGCTCTGTCACGCCATCCACGGCGAGCAGGCTCCGCAACTTCCGAATGGCCCGAAACAGGTGCACTCGAACCGTCGATTCGTTCAATCCGGTCAGCGCGCTGACTTCGCGGGATGTGCACCCCTCGACGTGGCTGAGCACGAACACCGACCGTTGCCGTTCCGGCAGCCGCGCGAGTGCTTCTGCAATCTGTTGCCGCCGTTCGCGGGAGAGCAGCGCATCCTCGGGCGAGGCCACCGTGCTGGGGACCCGCTCGGTCAAGTCCCGTTCTGTCGGACCCTCGTCGGTGCGGGCCTGGATCAGGCGTCCCATCGGCACCAACCAGCGTTCGCGGCGGGTTCGCGACTTGATGCGATCGAGGCACCCGTTGATCAGGATGCGCGTGAACCACACATCGAACGGCAGTTCTTCGCGGAACGTCGACAGGTGCGAGTAGGCCTTCACGAAGGCATCCTGCACCGCCTCGTCGGCGTCCGCCGTCTCGCGAAGGTAGTGGTACGCAATCCGGCTGGCACGGCGCTGATGTCGTGTGACAAGTTCCGAAAAGCGCTCACGCGCTTCGCCGTGCCGCCCGTCGGCCTGGAGGGTTTTGACCGTCCTGGCCGCGGCGGCATCCGCTTCGCGGGCGGCGGTGAGAGCCGCTGACGTTCCTGACATGCAATACGCCGCCGGGACGCCGGCGTTTACCGCCAGGAGCCCGTCCGGCCCGGGTTTCTGATCGTTCGTGCGGGGCCCAATGTCCCGCTAAGTCATTATACCGGTGACCACTCGGAGACAGGGATGGGGCAGCGCTTGAAGGGGTCGATGTTGAAGTTGGTGTTCGGACCGCTGTGCTCCGCCAGAATGGGGCTTTCGACTTCCGGCGGCAATCGTCAAGGCGACGTCCGGACGATCTGAGTGCCGGGAAAGTAGAACCTCAACACGTCATCCGCAGTTCGACCGGCCCTCAGCCTGGCGAAGGCGCCGGCCTGGCACAACCCAACGCCGTGGCCGAAGCCACGTCCGTTGAATACGAAATGGTCTCCTGTCCGTCGAAGCGTGAAGAGCGTGCTCCGCAGCGTTTGAACGCCGAGGGCGCGAGTCACCACCTCGCGAAAGATCTCACCCCGGACCGTCACCTCGCGCGAACCACGGAGGGTGACCTGTTCGGCGCGCCCGGCGCTGTCACGCGACGTGACCTCGATGGCGGTCAACTTCGCGCCAATCGCGGTGCGAGAATCGCCGTTGACCGCGTCGCGCAGGGCTGCCAGGCGCGTGTCGAACGACCACTCGACGTGAGCGTCCTTTGCCGGGCCGGCGTCGGGAGTGCCCGCGAGATACGCAGGGGACTGGCCGCCCCACACGCTCGTCGCATTGCTGGTGTGTCCACCACAGTCGGCATGAAACAGGGTGTGCGCGGGCCCCTCTGCGAACCACAACAGCTCGCCGCGGGTCCGCGAGGCTGCCTGGCGTGCAAGGTCGGACCAGCGTGACCCGCGGAGACGCGCCGGTTCGTAAAGTTGGCAGTGCGTGCCGGAGCAGAGGTCGAACCCCTCTCGTGCGTGACGGCCGCGATACGCGAGCGCATAGGTGCGGCTGATGATCGCCTGCACTTCGAACATCCGTTCGAGGACCTGCTCGTCGGCGGTCGGCGGATCCACCTCAGAGAGGATCGTGCCCATGACGTAATCCTCGAGCGCGACCTCGCGCACCACGAGCGCGCCGTTGACGCGCATCTGCACCCGGACGCTGTTCGGCCGATTGGGCGCCTGGTCGGGCAAGCGAACGCGTGGGGACGAGGCGCCGCACGCCGCCAAGAGGATAACGACGATGAGCGTGAAGCTCATTCTTCGAAACGTCAACGTCATTGTATCGGCGCGAGCCGCTGTAAACTTGATCGAGTGTCCCGCATCCTCGTGATTGACGACGATCAGGGCGTCCGCGAAAGCATGGAGCGGATGCTGCGCGGCGCAGGTTACACCGTCCAGACGCGCTGGCAGCGGCGAAGAAGGGTTCGACGCTGGCACGTGGCAACGCCTTCGACGTGATTCTGTCGGACATGCGCATGCCGGGCATTTCCGGCCTCGACGTGCTGCAGCAAGCTGCGCGAACAGCGCGTCGACTCGGCCTTCATCATCATGACCGGCTTCGGCACGGTCGACACGCGCCGTCGAGGCGATGAAGCTCGGCGCCGTCGATTTCGTGCAGAAGCCGTTCTTTCGCGACGAGCTGCTGATGCGCGTGCGATCGGCGGCCGACCGGCGGCAGCTGGCGCGCCAGGTCGACCTGCTGCAGCGGCAGATCCGCGCCACCGGCTCGCCTGGACGCGCTCGATCGGCGAGAGCGAGGCCGATGCGGCGCGTGAAGGAGCTCGATCGTCCGCGCCGCCGCGGCGGCGGGCACGGTGCTCATCACCGGCGAAACCGGCACCGGGAAAGAGCTGGTGGCGCGCGCGATCCACGCCGAGCAGGCCGCGCGCCGACAAGCCATTCGTCGCGCTGAACTGCGCCGCGCTCACCGACTCGCTGCTCGAGAACGAGCTGTTCGGCCACGCCCGCGGGGCGTTCACCGGGGCGGCCGGCGCGCGCGCCGGCCTGATCGAGCACGCCAACGGCGGCACGCTTTTCCTCGACGAGATCGGCGACGATGCCGTCGGCGCTGCAGGCCAAGCTGCTGCGCGCGCTCGAATCGGGCGAGGTGCGGCGCATCGGCGAGAACGAGGCGCGCCACGTCGACGTGCGCTTCGTCGCGGCAACCAACGCCGACCTGCAGCAGGCGGTCGACTGCCGGCGCCTTCCGCAGCGACCTGTTCTACCGCCTGAACGTGCACCGCATTCACCTGCCGCCGCTGCGCGAGCGCGGCGGATGACATCGCGTTGCTGCTCGATCATCTTCCTCGAGCGCTACGGCACGGGAGCCGAGCGTCACCGGCTACAGCGACGCTGCGCGTGCCGCGCTGGTCGCGTACGACTATCCCGGCAACGTCCGCCAGCTCGAGCACATCGTGCAGCGCGCGGTTGCCGTCGCGCGCGGTCCGCTCATCGAGCCGGCGGATCTGCCCGAGGAACTCTACGCGTCACGCACCACGGACGCGCAGACGACTGCCGCCGACGGCTCGGTGGCCGCCGCGCGCGAACGCGCCGAGCGCGAGATGATCGTCGCGACGCTGGCGCGCAACGGCGGCGAGATTGCCGCCGCCGCGCGCGAACTGCAGGTCAGCCGCACGACGCTGTGGCGGCTGATGAAGAAGCACCAGATTTAGGCTACGCCGGTTCTCGGGTTCTCGGGTTCTCGGGTTCTCAGTTTCACCTCTGAAACGCCCGCGTTTCAGTTCTGAAACGCGCGAACGCTTCGGTGCGCGGTCGTGCACCGCAGTCCCGTTATCTTGACCGACTTCGCTGCGGCGGTACGCGGAGCGGCGCGGCTCTTGCTCGCTGCGTCTGCGCGAGACTCCCCGATGCCACCGGTCACGCTTCTCATCGTCGATGACGACCAGCGAGACTGCTTGCGGCTGTTGTCAGCCAGTGCGCGCTCGCGCGGAGTATCGAGCCGCATCACCGCCACCGACCTCGACGAGCGCCGTTGCCGCGGTGCGTTCGTCGGCCATCGACGTCGCGCTCGTCGATCTCACGTTGGGCTGCGGAATCCGGCCTCGACGCGATCCGGCAGCTGAGGGCGCTGTCTCCCGACGCCGAGATCGTGGTCGTCTCGGGCTCGGTGTCGCGGCTGTCGGCGATCGCATCGTACGAGCTGGCGGCGTTCGCGTTCGTGCAGAAGCCGTTCGACGTCGAGCAGCTGTTCGGGACCATCGAGCGCGCCGTCGAGCGCCGGCGCATGAATCTGGCGAACCGCCGGCTCGATCTGGGAGCATGCAGGTCGATCAACGAGATCGGCGAAGACCTGCGCACGCTCGCTCGATCTCGCGCGAGCTGCTCGAGCGCACGCTTGCCGGCTGATGGACGTGCTGCAGGCAACGAGCGGCGGGGCCCGCCTGCTGAACGCGCTGACCGGCGAATTCGACATGCACGTCGCGATCGGCCAGCCGGAGGTAAGCGGAGCGGGGGCGGCCGCCGCGCCGTCCGAGCGACTGGTGCTGGCGACGCGGCAACCGGTCCTGTCCGCGAATCCTTACGAGGGCACGTCGGCGGACGTGGCGTCGCCGAGCTCGATTCGCTCGGCGCTGAGCGTGCCGATGTTCGCCGGCGACGAGCTGATCGGCGCGCTCAGCGTCGGCAGCCGGCGAGCCCGACCGCTTCAGCGCCGACGATCAGCGGCTGCTGCGCGTCATCGCCGGCCAGCTCGCCGTCGCGGTCCAGAACGCGCGGCTCCACGCCTTCATGCTCGCGCCGGCAAGCAGCAATGGGAAGCGACCTTCGACGCGATCGGCGATCCGATCGCCGTCTTCGACGCGCGCGGGCGGCTGCTGCGCGGCAACGCGGCGCTCGGCGACGCACCTCGGACGCGCCGGTGACCGCGCTTGCGCGGCACTGACGCTGCGACGAGGTCGGCTTCTGCGGCGGCCCGCATCCTCGATTGCGCGGTCGGCCACGCCGCCGCGCAGCGGCGTGCGTCCACGACGGAGGTCACGCTCCCCGACGGTCAGATCTTCAGCGTCACGACGTTCCCGGTGCCGGACGTCGGCGGACGGCGCCTCGGTCGTGCAGATCGCGAAGAACGTCACGAGGAGATCCAGAGCGCGCGCCGGCTGCAGCAGATGAGCGACGAGCTCGCCGTCGACCAACGCCCGGCTGCTGGCGACGCGTCGAGCGGCTGAAGTCGACGCAGGCGCAGCTGCTCCAGGCCGAGAAGCTGTCGGCGATCGGTCAGCTCGTCGCCGGCGTCGCGCACGAGCTGAACAACCCGCTGACGAGCGTCATCGGCTACGCGCAGCTGCGTCGAGGAGGAGCTGCGGCAGGCGTCGGCCGAGGAGCCGCGCACGCTCCGCCGCCGAGCTCGCGTCGCGACCTGCGGCGCATCGCCGAGGAGTCCGAGCGCGCCGCACGCATCGTCCGCAACCTGCTCGCGTTCGCGCGCCGGCAGACGGCCGCGCGTGCGCCGCAGGACGTCGCCGATCTCGTCAGCCGCGTGCTCGCGCTGCGTGTCGTACGAGTTCCGGCTGAACGGCATCGAGCTCGAGACCGACTTCGAGCCCGGCGCTGCCGCACGTGCTCGGCCGACGGCGGCCAGCTGCAGCAGGCGCTGCTCAATCTGCGTCCTGAACGCCGAGCAGGCGATGCGCGGCCGCGCGACACGCCGCCTGCATGTCGGCGCGCGGTATGTCGGCGGCGGCCGGCGCCGTCGAGCTCTTCGATCGCCGACACCGGCCACGGCATCGCCGACGAGAACCTGCGTCGCATCTTCGATCCGTTCTTCACGACCCGCGACGTCGGCGAAGGCACCGGCCTCGGCCTCAGCATCTGCTACGGCATCGTCCGCGATCACGGCGGCCAGATCACCGTCGAGAGCCGCGTCGGTGTCGGGCACCACGTTCTCGGTGCTGCTGCCGGCGCGCGCGGACGGCGCGGTCGGTGCGGACCACGAAGTGCTGGTCGCGCACAGCGATCAGACCGAGCGCGACTACATCGCCGCGGCGCTGGCCGGGTGGGGTCACACGTGGTCGCCGTCGCCGATACGGCGGCGAAGCCGCTCGCGCGGCTCCGCGCCGGCGCGCTTCGACGCCGCGTTCGTCGATCGCAGGCATCGTCGCGGCGGATCTCGACGGCGTGGCGCGGCGCGCGCGCGACCGAGCGGCAGCGCGCGTCCGTCGTGCTGCTGTCGAGTCGCGCACGACGACGGAACGGTCGAGACGGCTGGAGGCGAGGAGGCGAGCGCGGTGCTGCCGCCGCCTTTCGAACTGCGGGCGCTGCGGGCGGCGCTCCGCGGAGTGTCGAAGGAGTGTGTATGACGGCGCAGCGCCGCTGCTGGTCGTGGTCGACGACGAGCAGGGCATTCTCGACGTCGTCGGCCGGTTCGCCCGACGCGCCGGGTTCGACGTGCGTCACCTGTTCGGGCGGCCGCGAGGCGATCGCGCAGCTGCAGACGCGGCGCGCCGATCTCGTGCATGGTCGACCTGCGGATGCCGGACGTCGGCGGCCTCGACGTGCTGCGGGCGATTCGCGACATCGATCCGCGCTGCCAGGCGGTGCTGATGACCGGCTACGCCTCGGTCGACACCGCGGTCGAAGCGATCAAGCTCGGGCGCGATGGACTACCTGAGCAAGCCGCTCGACTTCGCGCCGGCTCGAGCAGCTGCTCGTCGGCGTGCGCGACGACATCGAGCGGCGCCGCAGCCTGCTCGCGATCGAGAGCGACGTGGCGCGCCGGCTCGAGTTCTGCGGGCATGATCGGCCGCGGCCCGGCGATGCAGGAGCTGTTCGGGATGATCCGGCGGCTGGCGCCGCACGTGCGCACCGCGCTCATCACCGGCGAGACCGGCACCGGCAAGGAGCTCGTCGCGCGCGCGCTGCACAAGACCGGACCGCGCCGCGACCGCCGCTTCGTCGACCGTCAACTGTTCCGCGGTGGTCGAGACGCTGTTCGAGAGCGAGCTGTTCGGGCACGTGCGCGGCGCGTTCACCGGCGCGACCGAGCACAAGCCGGGCCTCTTCGAGCTGGCCGACGGCGGCACGCTGTTCCTCGACGAGATCGGCGAGCTGCCGCTGTCGGTGCAGGCCAAGCTGCTGCGCGTGCTCGAGCTCGGCGAGGTGCACCGCGTCGGCTCGCTCGAGCCGCGCCGGGTCGACGTGCACGTGATCGCCGCGACCAACCGCGATCTGCGCGCGGAAGTCGCCGCCGGCCGGTTCCGCAGCGATCTCTACTACCGGCTGAACGTCGTCGAGGTCAGGCTGCCGCCGCTGCGCGATCGGCGCGAAGACATTCCGTACCTGACCGCCGCGTTCGTGCGCGACACGGCGGAGCGGCTGCAGAAGCCGCTGCTCGGCCTGACGCCAGGCGCCGAGCGGCTGCTCGGCGCTGGCGCCGTGGGACGGCAACGTCCGCGAGCTGCGCAACGTGATCGAGCGCGCGTGCATTCTGGCCGACGGCGAGTTCATCACCGAGCGCGAGCTGGCGGTCAGCATGCCGCCGGTGCCGGCAGCGGTCCCGGCGACGCCGCGGGCGGAGCCGCTCGGCCGCGCACGATGCCGCCGGCACCGACGACCTGCTGGTCACCGTCGAGCGCGAGCACATCCAGCGCGCGCTGTGCGCGCGCGAACGGCAACAAGAAGGCCGCCGCCCGGATGCTCGGCCTGAGCCGCCGCGCGCTCTACCGCCGGCTCGAGCGGCTGGATCTCGGCGACACGATCATGCGCCGCCGCGACACCGTCGACGCTGAGAGGTGAGGCGGCATGAGCGCGCCGTCCGCGGCCGCAGCCGGATCCTTGCGTCCGGTGCTGATCGTCGACGACGAGACGGGCGTTCGCGAGCTGATGGCGCGCTGGCTCGAGACCGGCGGCTACGACGTTCGCGACCGCGGCCAACGCCGAGGAGGCGCTCTCGCGCGTGCACGGTCGACGCCGCCGGCGGTCGCGCTCTGCGACATCCGCATGCCCGGGCACGACGGCCTGTGGCTCGCACAGCGCATTCGCGACGATGCGCCGGAAACCGCGGTGATCATGGCGACCGGCGTCCAGGACGTCGGCCTCCGCCGTCACCAGCCTGCGGCAAGGCGTCATCGACTACCTGACCAAGCCGTTCGGCCGCGATCGGCTGCGCGAAGCCGTCATGCGCGGCCTCGAGTGGCACGAGTCGGCGCGCGAGTCGCGGCGCTGGCGCGAATCGCTCGAGACGGAGCTGAACGTCGCGCCGCGACGCGGCTCGTCGACGCGCTCGCATCGCTGCTCGATCGACGACGACGACGCGCTCGATCGCGATGCTCTCGATCGCTGACGCTTGGCGATCGCGAACGCCTACGCGCACGCCTATCGGGTAGCGGCGCTGGCCGTCAGCATCGCCCGCGAGGCTGCGTGTACCGACGAGGCGGATCTGCCGCGCGTTCGAGCAGGCCGCGCTGCTGCACGATCTCGGCAAGCTGGCGATGCCCGAAGCGGTGCTGCGCAAGCCGGCGCCGCTGACCGCCGAGGAGCAGCTGCTGGTCCGGCTGCACCCGGCGATCGGCGCCGACTGCTGACCGGACATTCCGTACCTGGCCAGGGCGGTCGAGATCGTCCGCGACGCGCACGAGCGCATCGGACGGCCTGGGCTATCCCAACGGCGTCCGCGGCGGCGAAGTCCCGCTCGGCGCGCGCATCATCGGCGTCGCCGACGCCTACGACACGATGACCCGTCCGCGCGTGTTCCGCGACGCGATCAGCCCGCGCGAGGCCTGCCTTGAAATCGAACCGCTGCGCAGGCACGTCAGTTCGATCGCCAAGTCGTCGAGGTCTTCCTAGGGCTGAAGATTGAAGACTGAAGATTGAAGATTGGAGATTGGGATTGCGATTGACGATTGACGATCTGGTGATTTTATTGACGATTGGTGATTGGCTATTGGCGATTTGACAGCGGAGCTCAATCGTCAAGTCACTCGTCACTCATCAGGCCGAATCAGCAATCATCAGTCCAAATCTTCAATCCTCAATCGACAATTCGATCGTCAATCGCCAATCGTCAATCAAGTCTTCAATCCCCAATCGACAATCCCAATCTTCAATCTTCAATCTTCAATCTTCAGTAGCCCGATCAACGACTGGTATGGCACAATCGGGCAATCCGTGGCGATGTTTGAACCCGTCATCGGCCTCGAGATCCACGCGCAGCTGCTGACCGCGACCAAGATCTTCTGCGGCTGCAGCACGCGGTTCGGCGCCGCGCCGAACACGCAGCTCTGCCCGGTGTGCCTCGGGCTGCCGGGCGCGCTGCCGGTGCTCAACCGGCGCGCGGTCGAGCTCGGCGATGCGCGCCGCGCTGGCGCTCGGCTGCACGCGTGCACCCGACGTCGATCTTCGCGCGCAAGAACTACTTCTATCCGGACCTGCCCAAGGGCTATCAGATCTCGCAGTACGAGCGGCCGCTCGCGACCGACGGCGCGATCGAGTTCACGAGCGGCGGCGGCCGCGCGGCGGCGTCGGCATCACCCGCGTGCACCTGGAAGAGGACGCCGGCAAGTCGCTGCACGAGGGGCTCGCCGACTCCGACCGCACGACGCTATCTCGACTTCAACCGCAGCGGCGTGCCGCTCATCGAGATCGTCACCGAGCCCGACCTGCGCTCGGCCGCCGAGGCCGCCGAGGCCTTCAGCCGGCTGCGCGCGATCCTGGTCGCGCATCGGCGTCAACGACGGCAACATGGAAGAGGGCAGCCTGCGCTGCGACGCCAACGTGTCGGTGCGGCCGGTCGGGCACGACGCGCGTTCGGCGTCGAAGGCCGAGGTCAAGAACCTCAACTCGTTCCGTCACGTGCAGCGGGCGCTCGAGTACGAGATCGAGCGGCAGACGTCGGCGCTCGCCGACGGCGGGCCGCGTCGTGCAGGAGACGCGGCTGTGGGATCGCCGCGGCCGGGCGCACGCACGTCGATGCGCAGCAAGGAAGAGGCCACGACTACCGCTATTTCCCGGAGCCGGACCTGCCGCCGCTGGTGGTCGACGCCGGCGTGGATCGAGCAGATTCGCGCCAGCGCTGCCGGAGCTGCCCGAGGCGCGGCGGCGGCGCTTCGTCGACGCAGTACCAGCTGCCCGAGTACGACGCCGGCGTGCTGACGCAGTCGATGGCGCTCGCCGACTACTTCGAGCGCGTCGGCGGCGGCGCGCCGGCAACGCCAAGGCGGCGAGCAACTGGATGATGGGCGAGCTGACGCGCAAGATGAACGAGACGCGCGGCGCCGGGATCGAAGCAGTCGCCGCTGCCGCCGGACGCGCTCGCCGAGCTTGATCGCGCTCGTCGACAACGGGCACGATCAGCGGCCCGATCGCCAAGGACGTCTTCGAGAAGATGTACGACATCGGGCCGGCCGCGCGGCCGAGATCGTCGAGCCGAAGGACTGGCGCAGATCGACGATGCGCCGCGATCGATCGCATCGTCGCGCGACGTGCTCGTCGGCGCACGCCGCGACCGGTCGCGCGAGTATCGCGCCGGCAAGACGAAGACGTTCGGCTTCCTCGTCGGCCAGGTGATGAAGGCGACGGCCGGCAAGGCCGATCCCGGCGCTCGTGAACGAGAGCGTGCGCCGCTTCCTGGCGGAGCCGGCAGGGGAGCCGACGTGATCGAAGCGCAGCACGTCTCGAAGATGTACAGCCGCGGCGTCTACGCGCTGCGCGACCTGTCGCTGCGGATCGACAAGGGCGAGTTCGTCTTCCTGACCGGGCCGAGCGGCGCCGGCAAGTCGACGCTGCTGCGGCTGCTGCTGCGCCAGGACGTGCCGACCGAAGGCCAGCTCGTCGTCGGCGGCCGCAACCTCGCGAAGCTGACGCCGCGGCAGGTGCAGGCCTACCGCCGATCGCTCGGCTTCGTCTTCCAGGACTTCAAGCTGCTGCCGAACAAGACCGTGCTCGAGAACGTCGCCTTCGTGCCGCGCGTGCTCGGCATGGCGGCCGACGCAGCAGCAGCGCCGGACGTTCCAGGTGCTGAAGTGGGTCGGCCTGCAGCACCGCATGAACGCGTTTCCGCTGGAGCTGTCGGGCGGCGAGCAGCAGCGCATCGCGATCGCGCGCGCGCTCGTCAACGATCCGGTGATCATCCTCGCCGACGAGCCGACCGGCAACCTCGATCCCGATCTGTCGCTCGAAATCATGAACCTGTTCCGCGAGATCAACGCGCGCGGCACGACGGTGCTCGTCGCCACGCACGATCGCGAGCTGATCCGGCGCGTCGGCCGCCGCACGGTGACGCTCGATCACGGGCAGCATCGTGGAGGTCGCCTAGACGTGCGCGCGCTGCAGCTATTTCTTCGCCGAGGCGGCCGCGAGCCTGCTGGCGCGGCCGGCAGCGCGGCGCTGCTCTCGATGCTGACGATCGCCGCCGGGCTGTTCGTGCTCGGCTTCTTCCTGATGGTCAACGCCAACCTGCAGCGGCTCGTCGGCGCTGGAGCGACGCCGCCGAGCTCTCGGTCTACCTGCGCGACGACGCGACGCCGGAGCAGATCGGCAGCGATCGACGAGCTGCTCGACGAGCAGCGGGCTCGCCGAGCGGTGCAGCGTCTTCTCGAAGGACGACGCGCGAACGCGAGTTCGCGCAGGACTTCCCGGACCTCGCGGCCGGCGCGGCGGCGCTCGAACGCAATCCGTTTCCGGCCTCGTTCGAGGTCCGGCTCAAGCGCGGGCGCGCGAGATCGCACCGAGCGCCGATCGACAATCTCGCCACGACGCTCGACGGCATGGGCGGCGTGGCCGACGTCCGCTACGACCGACGCTGGCTGAGCCGCCTGAACGCGGCGATCCGCTTCGTCCGCGGCGTCGGCCTCGTCATCGTGCTGCTGCTGGCGCTGGCCTGCGCGCTGACCGTCGCCAACGTGGTGCGGCTGGCGGCCGCCGCGCGGCGTGACGAAATTGAAATCATGCAGCTCGTCGGGGCGCCCCTTTGGCTATATCCGCGGGCCGTTCGTCGTCGAGGGGATGCTGCAGGGAGGCATCGGGGCGCATCGTTGCCGTGCTCCTGCTCTTGGCGGCCTTTGCCGCTGTTCGCGCGCGTTACGGGGCCTGTTGTCCGGAGGCGGTCGGCCTGACGGGTGTCTCATTCGTGCCGGCTGAGTTGCTGGTGCTCCTCGTCGCCGGCGGCATGGTGCTCGGCTGCCTCGGCGGGTTCATCGTCGCGCGCGGCGTCCGTTGAGCTTTGACATTTCCACGACATTTCGTTGACAGCTGACAGAACTCCCGTTTACACTCGATCCATATCTGCACAATGCCCACGCGAGGAGTCGCATGGCACGCGTCGTCAGCCCGGCTCGGGTTTTGAGCGCCCCTGTCACGCTAACGGCCGACTTCTATCGCGAGGAGTTCCTCAAGCACCGCGAATGTCTCGCGCGACAGCGTGAGTATTTCTCCGAGCGTGCGATCACCGATGCCGACGGTGCGATCGCGCGCGTCCTCAGCGAGCTCGAGCAGCTCTGCGCGAAAGACTGACGCGCAAGCAGGTCATGAGCAAGCTGCTCCGAAAATTCGACGTCGTGACCGGCCTGTCGGCCTGGTCCGATCCCAAACAGCTTCACTGAACAATTCTTCGAGCTCGATCGATCGGCCGCCATCCATCGCGCGGCTGCGCGCCGATCTGGATGCGCTGATTGCCGCCGCCATTCGCGCGTGCGATGCCGGTCAGCTGACCGCCCGCGCGATTGCAAAGTACGCCCAAGCGCTTCCATCAGATCTCAGATTCCGCGTGGTTGCCGCCGGGAAGGCTGCCGAGCCAATGATGCGCGCGTTTCACGACGCATACGCTCAGCGGATCGCGTCGAGGCTCATGGCTTCACCGGAGATCGGCGCCGGCCATCCGGAACCGAACCAGATGAGCGTGACATGCGGGCGGCGCGCGCTAGCTCTTGCATCGGAGGCGCGTCGTGCCGGCGAACCGCTGGTGGTGCTGCTGTCTGGCGGCGCTTCCGCCATGCTCGCCGCGCCAGCTGATGGGCTCACGCTCGCTGACAAAATTGAGACCACCCGGACGCTTCTCGAGAGCGGCTTGCCGATTGCGGCCATCAACGGCATTCGCAAGCATCTGTCCGCAATCAAGGGGGGACGGCTCGCCGCGGTTGCCGGATCGACGGTGACGTTCGCGATCTCCGATGTGCACGCGCCGGTCGAGGACGATCCGGCCGTCATCGGATCGGGTCCTGACGGTTGCTGATCCCTCGACGTTCGCGGATGCCATCACTGCGCTCGATGGCGCGCGCGCCCTGAACGTCGTGCCGGCCGCAGTGCGGGACCATCTGGTGCGCGGCGCGGCCGGCGAGGGCGAGGAAACCATCAAGAGCGGGGATCCGCGGCTCGCACGAAGCGAGTACTTCATCGCCGGCACCCGTCACCACGCGATGGAGGGCATCGTCGAAGAGGCAGCCCGGCGTGGCTATCACACCGCGCGAATCGAGGCGCCAACGCTGGGCGAGGCCCAAGAAGCGGCGCGCAGGTTCATCGCAGATGCCCGGCAACGTCGCGCCGCTGCGGGTCCTCTATGCCTGGTTGCATCCGGCGAGACGACGGTCAAGATCCACAGAGACTCGGGCGTTGGTGGGCGCAATCAGGAATTCGCGCTTGCCGCTGCAGGGGAACTCGGGTCGCTCGGCGACTGCGCGCTGGCGAGCATCGGAACGGACGGAATCGATGGCCGTACCGACGCCGCGGGCGCGATCGTTGATTCGACAACTATGTCGCGCGCAGCCGCACTCGGATTAGACGGCTCGGCTGCTCTGGCCCGGCACGATTCGTATCCGTTCTTCCGCGCACTGGGGGATCTGGTGCTCACCGGGCCGACGGGAACGAACGTGGGGGATGTTCAGATCTTCCTCGGCGCCTGAAGCCCCTCATCGGCCGATACATAATGGGCGTTATGCGCCAGTTGAAGCTCGTCCTTATAGGCATCGTGGTGCTGATCGTGGTGCTGGGTCTCGGCTTCGCCTGGGGCTCGTCGGGACGGGTGGCCGCACAGCGCGCGGTCGAAGACGCGAAACAGCAGCTCGATCTCGCCGAAGCGCGGGGCAGGCTGCTGGAGGCGCGTGTCAGTCTCTACAACGTCAACTTCGGCGACGCCCAGCGTCAGTTCGAGGATGCGAAGACACCGCTGACCAGAGCGCGCGATCGATATCAACAGGACGGGAAGCGTGACGCTGCGGAAGGGATCTCCGCGGCGCTGGCGCATATTCAGGAAGCTCAACGCCTCGCTGCCAAGCTCGATCCGAACGCCAACAATCAGGCGAGCGAGGCGCTCAAAGCCATCCAGGTCGCTACTTCAAGATAGTCGCCTTAGCTTCCACCTTCACCTTGCGGTCGGTGGCGGGATCCGCCGACTGCGAGATCACCAGCGGCTTGCCGTCTTCGAGCAGAACGTTGATTGTCTCGTTGACGGTCGGCGTCGTCGATTTCTCGCTCTCCGCTTCTGCCGCGGTCGGGCGGTACTCGATGGTCATGTCCACGCGGATGCGGCCGTCCTTGTGCACCTTGGGCTGAGCGTCGACGTTGAGAATGACCGGTCGAAACCCCATTGGCGTGCGCACGTCACCGGTCGTGCGGATACGCCCGAAGCCGGTGTCGAGCATCGTCATCGTGACCGTCTTGCTGATAGGGGGCGTGTCGCCACGTTGATCGGTGATTGTCAGGTCGAGGCGGATGTTCATCGTCGGCTCGGGTCGCGGCGGAGCGGGCTTCGACGGCTCGGCAGGCTTCGCCGGCGCGGCAGGTTTCTGTGGCGAATTACTCTCCTGCGCGACGGCCGGCACGACCATCATCAGCAGGACGATCACGATTCGGATTGCATTCACCATCTAACTACTCCTCGCGCCGTTCGGGCGGCGAATCAGATAATGCGCTCACCTCAAGGGCCGGCAAGTGCAGCGGTGCGATATCCAGCCTGGCGACTGCCGCCGGACTCGCGGACGGAATCCGCTCGACGGCGATCGGCGGCGGCGGCGCGAGCGCGTCGACTTCGGCAAACCCTTCGGGCCGTGTGTCGGTGAAGTTCGTGACGTCTGTCGCAACTGCTGCCTCGATTTGCCGATCGGAATGCCTGGTGATTGCGAGAGGCACCCGATTGGGCGGCCCTTCACCGCGCACGACTGAAGAGGGCGGCTGGGGCGCCAGCACCCCGAGCGCGCTATCCATCGGATGCGATGGCAGGGACATGACGGTCGTCTTTCGCAACCCGATCGCGATCACGAGAACGGCGGCGGCCGCGACCGGCACGATCATCCACGTCCAGCCGAATCTGTGGCGCGGACGCTCGATTCGATCGATGACCCGCACGCGCAAGTCCGCACGCGGCTCGACGTCGAGCATTTCGCGGACGGCGCGGTCAATCGCGCGATCGACCCGGTTGTCGGTCTCTTTGCTACTCACGTTCGTATCCGGCAGCCGCGAGCTTCTGCTTCAGCAGCCGGCGTGCCTCGGAGACACGCCATTTGAGCGTGCCAACCGGAATCCTCAACATCGTCGAGATCTGCTCGTAGCTGTACTCGCCGGACCCCGCAAGCAGGAGCGGATCCCGCAGCTTTGGTGGCAGCGTCGCGATCAGTTTCCGGACGTGCGATTGCAGGTCGGCGGATATCAAGGCGTCTTCCTGCGAACGATCGCCGGCTGCCAAATGCTCGGTTCCATCCGACGCTTGCCCCTCTTCCGTGTGTGGCGCTGGCGCCAAACGTTGCAGCCAACGCATGATCCCTTTCCGACGGTCAATCGCCTTGCGCCACGCGATCGCGAGGAGCCACGTTCTGAACGCTGCCTCGCCGCGAAAGTGGCCGAGCTTTCGAAAGGCCGTCACGAACGTCTCTTGCGCGACATCGTCGGCCTCATCCGGCGATCGCACCGCTGCCAGCGCGGCCCGAAAGACTGCCCGACGGTTGCGATCGACGAGCGCACCGAACGCTTCCACGTCCCCGGCCTGCGCCCGGCGAACCAGCTCCAGGTCGGATGGGGCAGCGGCTTCGGAAGCGCTCACACGGTCGTTAGTGGGGGCAAGCGGCACGGCGGTTGGGTTTTATTGTCGACGCGCGGATTTCAGTATCTTTCGGGGTTTTTCTGCCTTTTGCGATTTTTCTGTGTTTTTCTGTGTTCTTCTGTGGCCCTTTCTGTGGCCCCTCTGTGGCCCTTCTGCGGCCTTTCTGATTTCTGTGGCCCCATATGCTGAATAGTGAACAGTTGCTGACCGCCATCCGCCATCGCATGGAGCACCCGGCCACGACCCGGGAAATGATGCAGCGGCTCAAGATTCCGCGCGACCAGCGGGCGACCGTGAAACGTCTGCTCAAAGGTCTGGTGGAGAGCGGCCACCTGATTCAGACGCGCGGCACCCGTTTCGGCCTGCCGGATCGCATGAACCTCGTGGTTGGCCGTGTGCAGACGCATCCACGCGGATTCGGATTCGTGATTCCCGACCGCCCGGTCGAAGGAGTGACCGGCGACATCTTCATTGCCGGCCACAACCTGAACCAGGCCATGCACGGCGACCGGGTGGTCGCCCGGATCGAGAGCACGCGCGAGGAACGGGCCGAAGGTCGCATCGTCCGCATCCTCGCTCGCGGCGCATCGACGATCGTCGGCAGGCTCGACGTCGACGAATCCGGCATGGGCTTCCTCGTGCCATTCGATCGCCGGCTGATCATGGACGTCCTGATCCCTGGCGACGAAAGGAACGACGCGCAACCAGGCGACATGGTGGTCGCCGAGATCACCCGTTTTCCGACTACGACCCGGAGTGCTCTTGGCCGCGTGCTCAATGTGCTGGGCGACATCGACGAACCCGGGGTCGACACCGAAATCATCATCCGCAAGTACGGCATCAACGATGAACACAGCCCCGATGCCGTCGAGGAAGCCGAGCGCCTCGGCGCGGTGGTCAAGGAAAGAGACATCAAGGGGCGCACCGATTTCCGGCCAGTGACCACGGTGACGATCGACGGCGAACACGCGCGCGACTTCGACGATGCGATCACGATCGAGCGGATGCCGAACGGACACTACTGGCTCGGTGTGCACATTGCCGATGTGGCGCACTACGTGCCCGAAGGAAGCGCGCTCGACGAAGAGGCCTATGAACGGTCGACGTCGGTGTACTTTCCCGAACGTGCGGTGCACATGTTTCCATCGGAGCTGTCGACCGGCCTGTGCAGTCTCAATCCGAACGTCGATCGCCTGGTGCAGTCATGCTTGATGGAGGTGGATCGTCAAGGGGACGTCGTCCGTTACGAGATTCACGACGGGGTCATCCACAGCGACGCGCGGATGACCTACACCGACGTCAACGCGATCCTCACGGAGCAGGATCCCGCCGTCACGAAGAAGTACAGTCATCTCGTCGGCATGTTCGAGACGATGAAGGAGCTGTTCCACATTCTGAATCTGCGGCGGCGGCGACGCGGCTCGATCGATTTCGACCTCAAGGAGCCGGAAATTGTTCTCGACGACGAGGGGATGGTCGAAGAGATTATCGCCGCAGAGCGGAACGTCGCCCATCGGATTATCGAGGAGTTCATGCTCCTCGCGAATGAAACGGTGGCCGAGCATCTTGACCAGCGCGACGTGCCGACACTCTATCGGGTCCACGAGGATCCGGACCCGATGAAGGTCGAAGAGTTCGAGGAGTTTGTCTCGACCCTGGGCTACAGCCTCGGGGCGCCGCCCAATGCCGTTCGTCCTCGTTACTTCCAGAAGCTGGTCGAGCGCATCCAGGGAAAGCCGGAAGAGAAGCCGATCGCGTTCTTGATGCTCCGGACCATGCAGAAGGCACGGTACGACCCGCAGAATCTCGGACATTTCGGCCTCGCGGCCTCGAGCTACGCGCACTTCACCTCGCCCATCCGACGCTACCCGGATCTCGTGGTCCACCGAACCCTGCGCGAATCGCGCCAGGGAATGCCGGACGATCGCAAGGATGAGCTGACCGAGGAGCTGCCGGAAATCGCCCGTCACACGTCGGAGCGCGAGCGGCGTGCCAACGACGCCGAGCGCGAGCTGGTGCAGTGGAAGAAGGTGCGCTTCATGGCCGACAAGGTTGGCGATGAATTCGACGGCTACATTACCGGCGTTGCCGCCTTCGGCTTATACATCGAGCTCATCGACCACTTCGTCGAGGGCATGGTCCACGTGTCGACGATGGCCGATGATTACTACCGCTTCGTCGAACGCGCGCACATCATGCGGGGAGAGAATACCGGGCAGGTCTATCGTCTCGGCGACAAGGTGCGAGTGCAGGTGATCAAGGTGGACATGGAGCGGCGCCAGGTCGACCTCGGCCTGGTGGAGATCCTCGAAAAGGTTCGTCAATCGGAACGCCACCGCGGGCCGCGTCGCAGCAAGGCGGAGCCGAAGCGTGAGCGGCACCTGGCCGGCGGGCGAAAGCGAAGCAGCCGGCCGGGACGCCGCGAACGGGCGATGAAGAAGCCGAGGAGATAGGGGGCACCATTGCAGATTGAAGACTGCAGAATGAAGATTGGAGATTGACGATTGGCGAATGGCGATTGGATTGTAGATTGGCGATTGATGATTACATCGTCGACTGCTGATTACACTCGTGCGACTGCTGATTACACTGGCGATTGCTGATTACACTGGCGATTGCTGATTACACTGGCGATTGCTGATTACACTGGTGATTACTGATTCAATTGCCGATGTCAATCGCCAATCTGCAATCCAATCGCCAGTCGGCAATCCTCAATCCCAATCTTCAATCTGCACTCGGCAATCGGAAATGTCATGGTGGAGTCCAACCGATCAATTGTCGTCGGCACCGCGGGCCATATCGATCATGGGAAGAGCACGCTCGTGCGGGCTCTCACCGGCACCGATCCGGATCGCCTCAAGGAGGAGAAGGCGCGCGGCATCACCATCGATCTTGGTTTCGCGCACGCGCAGATCGGCGATTTCAACGTGGCGTTTGTCGACGTTCCCGGCCACGAGCGGTTCGTCAAGAACATGCTCGCCGGCGTGGGTGGCATCGATGCGGTCTTACTGGTGATTGCGGCGGACGAATCCGTGATGCCGCAAACTCGCGAGCACTTTGCGATTTGCCGGCTGCTCCAGATCCCGGCGGGGGTGGTGGCGTTGACCAAGGCCGACCTGGTCGATGCCGACACCCTGGCGCTCGCGACCCTCGAGGCACGCGAGCTGGTTGGCGGATCGGCGCTGGCGTCGGCCGAGATCGTTCCTGTTTCGGCGAAGAGTGGTGCAGGACTCGACCAGCTGCGCGCCGCGTTGCAGCGGATCGCCACCGCGGTGCCGGAGCGGCCCGGTACGGGCATCCCGCGACTTCCGGTCGATCGGGTGTTCACCATGCGGGGATTCGGCACGGTCGTGACCGGCACACTGACCTCGGGATCGATCCACGCGGACCAGGAGTTGATTGCCCTTCCGGCGGAGCGCCGTGTCAAGGTGCGTGGCATCCAGGTGCACGGCGCGCAGCAGGCGGCCGCCGCGGCCGGACGCCGTGTTGCCGTGAATGTGGGCGGCGTGGATGTGGCGGATCTCCAGCGCGGCGATACGCTGACGGTCGACGGCGTGCTCGAAGCCACGCGACGCGTCGACGCGATCGTAGAGCTCCTGTCCGGTGCGCCGCAGCTCAAACACGGCGCGCGGGTGCGCGTCCATCACGGGACGACCGAGCTGATGGGACGCGTGGCGCTGTCGGCCGGTGTCGACCAGCAGACGGAAGCCCACGTGCTTGCACCGGGCAAGTCGGCGTTTGCCCGCGTCAGGCTCGAGCGGGCGGCGGTGATGACCCGCGGCGATCGATTCATTCTCCGCGCCTATTCGCCACCCACGACAATTGGCGGCGGACGTGTGCTCGATCCCTCGCCGGCGCGAACGCCGATAAGGACGGCAGCAGGCCGGGCAAGGTTCGCGCGCCTGAATGGTTCGATCGCCGATGCGGTGCAATCGTTTGTCGACGAGCGTGCGGGCGCGGGATTGTCGCTCGAGGCCATCGGCAGACGGGCCGGGCTGACCCGAGAGCAAGCGGCGCAGATCGCCTTGACGCTCGTCGCAACTGGCCGTGCCGTGCAGGTCACCTCGTTTCTGTTCAGCCCGCCCCTCGTACGCGCGCTCGAGGAGAAACTACTGGCGAGCGTCGACGAGCATCACCGGACGGCGCCGTTGTCGGAGGGTCTGCCCCGCGAGGAAGCGCGAGAGAAAGTGTTCGGACACGCGGCGCCGGCCTTGTTCGAAGAAGTCCTGGCGCGGCTGGCCGGCGCGGGTAAGCTCGTCGCCAAGGATCGACTGTCGCGGCCCGGGCGGGGACCTTCGCTGTCTGCCGAGGAGCAGCAGGCCGAAGCCGTGCTCGAGAGTGCCTTCCTGGAAGCCGGCCTGGCGCCGCCCGACGTGGCGTCATTGGCCGCTGCCCGCGGCATCCCGCCGCCGCTTGCCGAGCGTATGTCCCGGCACCTGCAACGTCGCAAGCGGCTGGTGAAGCTCGAGACAGTGCTGTTTCACGCCGACGCGCTGGCGCAGTTGAAACGGGACGTGCAGGCGGGGAAACACGGCGGAAACCCCGCGCGTGTCGACGTGGCGGCGTTCAAGGAACGTTATGGAATCTCGCGGAAGTACGCGATTCCGCTGCTGGAATGGCTCGATCGTGAACGGGTGACCCGGCGTGTGGGCGACACCCGGGTGATTCTGTGAGCCTTCGTCAGCTCTGGTCGTCCTGACCGCTCCGCGTGGCATCCTTGAAGTTGCGGATGCCCTTGCCGATGCCGCGGCCCAGCTCCGGCAGGCGGTTCGCGCCGAAGATGAGGATGATGATCAAGAGGCAGATGATGAGTTCCGGCAATCCAACTCGGCCCAGCATGGCGATCCTCGCTTGTCGGGAAAGACGTCCTGATTCTATCACCTCTCAGACACGCCGTCTTGGCGCCCTCGCCCTGGCGGTACTCCTCTGGAGCGTGCCCTGGCTGGCGTCCGTGGGCGCCCGCTCCGGCCAGTTCTCGTCCGGCGTGAACCTTGTCGAGGTTTATGCGGCGGTGGTGGACCACGACGGCAAGCCGGTGATTGGCCTCAATCGCGAGGACTTCACCGTTCTCGAAGACGGTCGACCCCAGAGCCTGAACGCCTTCGCGGAAGGGGATTTCCCGCTGTCGGTTGCCATTGCTGTCGATCGCAGTTTCAGCATGGCCGGCCGCCAACTGGCGAGCGCGAGCGAGGCGGCACGAACGTTCCTGTCAGCGCTCCGCCCTGACGATCAGGCGATGATCGTCGCGGTGGGATCGGAAATCGAAACCGTCGCCCCATTGTCGGCTGATCGACAGGAGCAACAGCGCGCGATCGCCAGCCTGCAACCGTGGGGGACGACGGGGCTGCACGACGCGATCATTGCTTCGATCGACGCGATTCAATCCGCAAAGGGACGCCGCGCGCTCGTGTTGCTCTCGGATGGTACCGACCGATACAGCACCGCGTCGGCATCCGACGCGCTCGCGCGTGCGCGGCGCGCGGACGTGATGATTTATCCCATCGCGCTCGGACGGACGCGCCCGCCGCTCTTTGCGGAGCTCGCCACCCTGACCGGTGGACGCTCCTTCCAGCCGCGCGATCCCAAACAGATCACCGAGTCGATGCAAACGATCGCGAACGAGCTGCGGCATCAGTACCTGCTCGGCTACACGCCGTCGCAGCCGATCGTCTCTGGTGAAGAGCAGTGGCGTAGCATCACCGTGCGCGTCCGACGACCTGACGCGACCGTTCGGGCGCGGGATGGCTATCTCGCAAAATAGCGGGTCAGTTTGCGGTTGGCGGTTCGGAGTGCGCGGTGAGCGGTCCGCCAACCGGCTACTGCCTACTGCCTACTGCTGACGCTCCGGCCGCCCGACTGCCAACCGCCACCCGCCGACGGTGCGTCCGTTTCGAGCCCACCAGTTTCATCATCAGCCCGAATTCGAGCGTACCGAGGAGCCGTCGTTTGAGGCTCGCGTAATCCTGCCGACCGGCAATCAAATCAATCATCACCGCACGGATCGCCGCGCTGTGATTCAGGGCTTCGATCAGCAGCCGCGTGAACCGGGGACGGAAGAACGACGCCTTCAACGCCGCGGCGCGCCGGAGCTCCGAATGGATTTCGTCGCGAATCGACGTCTGGTAGGCGCGCCCCGGTTCGTGTGTCCCGAGGGCAGCGGCGGCCAGTTGGCCCGAGCGCATAGCGAAGAAGATGCCTTCGCGCGTGATCGGGTCGACCAGGCCGGCGGCGTCTCCCAGCAGCATCCAGTTTGGGCCCGAGGGGCGTTCGCGTTCGAGATCGCGCGGCGACAACGACGGGATGGGCCACGCGTAGCGTCGGCGAGGCCGGCCGGCCGCCGGGGCATACGAGGTCAGCCAGCGATCGGTGACCTCGTGGAGAAGGGCAGTCGACGTTTCAGTGGCCTGCGCGCATGTGCCTACAGCCAGATGATCGGGGCGGGGAAAGCACCAGAGGTACCTGGCGGATCGTCGACGAACCGGACGACCAGTTCGCTGCTGGCGACGCCGTCGACGAACGATCCCGCGGCAATCGACAATTGATGCCGGTCGAACGGGCGGAACACGTGTTTGCGGACGATGCCGGATGGGCCGTCAGCTCCAAGCAGCCATCGCGCCTTCACCGGACCGCTCGGACACCCGACGATCCAGCATCCGTCCGATCGATCAATCGCTCGAGCGCGCATCGCGATGTGATCGGCGCCGGCGGTGACGGCTTGAGCGAGTAGGGCGGCGTCGAAGACCGCTCGCGGAAAGACCGTGAGCGCATCGTCCGAGGCAATCGTCACCTGCGCCCGAGTGCCATCAGCCTCGAAGATCGCCGCGCTGATGGCGCAGCCCTCCGACAGGGCGTCGTCTTCCGGGAGTTTCATCGCGCGCGCGGTGACGCCGCCGCCGCAACTCTTTTCCCGCGGATGACTCCCGTCGACGATTGCAACGCGCGCACCCGATCGGGCCAGGTCTCTCGCTGCGATTGCTCCGGCAGGCCCCGCACCAATCACCGCGACGTCGTAGGTACACACAGCGTTAGAATGGTTGAGCATCTGACAATCCAACATTGAAGCATTACGCATTCAGCATCGACAACGCCAGATGAATCATCCGCTCGTTCTTGCCCTGTTCGATCGCCCGACGGCCATGACCCAAGCCGCGCGTGCGCTGCACGCCGAAGGCGTGGGCCGCGATCAGATCTCTGTGATCGCTCGCAACCACGATGAGGAAGGCGCCCTGGCCGAGCAGCTGGGCGCCACGCCTGGCGCTGAAGTGGAAGAGTCGCGTCCTGCGGCAGTGGTTGGCGAATTGAGCGGACTCGTCCTTGCGGCGATTGCATTCGTGTTGCCCGGCGTCGGACCGATCGTGGCGGCCGGCCCGCTCTCGGCAGGTCTTGGTGAAGCCGCAGGCCATGCGGCCGGCGGCATTGCGTCCGCGCTTTCCGACGCGGGCGTCGATCCGGAAAGAGCGCGTTCGCTCGAATCTGAAGTGGAGCGAGGCGCGATCCTGCTCGGCGTTCACGTGCACGGTGACCCGGAGCGGGTTCGCGCAACGCTCGCGTCTTCCGGTGCGCGCGACGTGCAGGTCGTCTCCTGGCGCGAGTGATCGATGCGCGCGCGGTGTTTCACCGTCGGCGTCTTTCAGGATGTGCCGTGGGCCGATCGCGGTCTCGAGGCGCTCGCCAGACACGGTTTTGCTGCGGAATCACTCACGGTGCTCGCGAAGGATGCAGCGGACGTGCGGCTGCTGATCAACAGGCACCTGCGTGGCGATCCCGAATTGCTGGCGATTGAAGGGCTTGGCTCGGTCGCAGTGCGTGGCCCGCTGATCGAAACCCTGCAGGGAAGCGACGGGTACCTGGTGGCGCGCGGGCTGGCAAGAAGCATCGGTCGCGCCGGATTTCAGAAGCACGATGGGCAGATCTTCGAACGATTGACGGCACGAGGTGGCGTGCTGGTGGCGATTCACACCGAGCCGCGGGCCGCCGACGCGCTGGCGACGCTTCATGCCTATGGCGGCGGAAATGCCGCGATTGGGGCATGGACGGGGCGTTTGTGACGGGTGCAGCTAAATACTGACACCACGCGTCCTAATAGGGGGACGTTGTGGGCTGGCCGATCGGGCCCCTCATCCTCGGACCCCTAGCACCGTTATTGCAGTTCTGGATCGGGTCTGTGAGAATAGCAATAGTCGGCATGCCCGAAGGCAACTACGAGGGCGCCAGCCCAAACGCTCACTTACTCATAGGCGAGATGCCTGCGCCGGCTCAGCTCAAGAGCCAGTGGCGGGTGCTTACCGGTGGGTCAACCCTGCCGCTGGTCGTGCTCGCGATCTGCGTTTACATCGCGTTGCGCGTGCCGGTTGTGAAGCAGGCCGTCAACCAGCAGCTCATCGACAATTTCAATATCACCTGGCTCCAGTCCCCCGGACCGGGCGGCGGTGGCGGCGGCGGTGGCAACAAGATGCCGGAGCCGTCACGGAAGGCGGAGTTACCAGGAAAGGAAAAGCAGACGATTCCGGTAACCAAGCCGCCCGAAGTCAAGCCGCTCGAGAAACCGAAGGACATGCCTCCGCCGCCGGTCCCCGCACCGACGATTCCGGCGGAGACCGTCACCGCGGGCGTCCAGAGCCTCCCGGGCGTCATCGCGACGATGCCCTCCTCCGACACGCCGTCGCTCGGCAACGGCTCCGGCACCGGTGCAGGCGGAGGGCGCGGCAACGGCATTGGCACCGGAGAGGGCTCCGGGTTGGGCGCCGGGTACGGCGGCGGCGTTGGCGGCGGTGAATATCACCCTGGCAATGGCGTGACGACGCCGGAGTTGCTCCGCGAGGTGAAGCCGAATTACACCGGCGATGCGATGCGCGCGAAGCTGCAGGGTGTCGTCGAAATGGAAGCGGTGGTCATGCCGGACGGCTCCGTCGGCCGGGTGAAGATCACGCGTTCGCTGGATCGTGCGTTTGGTCTCGACGAAGAAGCCATCAAGGCGGTCAAGCAGTGGCGATTCCGCCCCGGCATGCTCAAAGGTCAGCCGGTGGCCGTCATCGTCAACGTCGAACTGACGTTTACGTTGCGCTGAAAATGGCTTAGGACTGACGCCTCAGGGCTCGAGGCTTTCAAGATCAACCGCCGGCGGGACATCCCGCCGGCTTTTTCATTTGTACTCTGAACGGTATACACATGAGTCCTGAGGCGTGAGCCTTTGAGCCGTGAGCCTTGGGCACGCGAGCTCCGAAGCTATAACATCCGCGTGAACGCCTCATAGTCGAGACATAAGCGATGGCGGTTGACGGACTGTGGACGGGGGTCGACAAGCTCCCGCGGTGCGCATGGTGCCGGGGCGCGGACGAGTACGTGGCGTATCACGACGGCGAATGGGGGTTTCCGGTCCACGACGATCGGCGGCTCTTCGAGAAGATCTCGCTGGAGGGATTTCAGGCCGGCCTGAGCTGGCTGACGATTCTACGCAAGCGTGAAAACTTCCGCCGCGCGTTCTCCGATTTCGATATCCCGGCTGTCGCCCGGTTCACGACCCGCGACGTCGCCCGTCTGCTGAACGATCCTGGCATCGTCCGGCACCGCGGCAAGATCGAAAGCACAATCAACAACGCGAGACGCTGCAGCGATCTCGTCGACGAGTTCGGCTCGCTGGCGGATTACATATGGCGCTTCGAGCCGGCGTCCCGAACGCGGCCGAAGAAGGTGACGTGGGAGACGTTGAAAGAGATGGTCACGACTCCCGAGTCGCGCGGCCTCTCCAAAGATCTGCGCACCCGCGGATGGACCTTTGTCGGGCCTACCACGATGTATGCGTTCATGCAGGCGATGGGCCTGGTGAACGACCACGTGCACGGCTGCGCGATCCGCAAGCGCGCCGAAGCTGCCAGGCGTTGAGCCGGCCCCGAGCCGGGGCTCGGTCCGTGCTACGATTCGCGGCTGACTCTCAGCGCGATCAGGAGCAAGCGTGACCGCCAGTACGGAAATCCTCATTGGCAACCCCGAGGCTCAGCAGGTCCTGATCCGTCCCCTCTTTCGAAGCCAGCCCGATCTCTTCGACTTCAAGGACGGCAACTGGATCGACTGCGAGCTCCAGGTGGCGGCAGGCGGTTTCCGCGGCAGCCTCCGCGCCGATCTGCGATCGGAAGAATTTCAGAGCTTCCTGGAGGAAATGGAGGCGCTGAAGCGGGCCGTCGAGGGTACCGCGACGTTGTCGACGTTGGACGGACAAATCGCGCTGACGCTCACCGCCGACGGGGTGGGACCGGTTCGTGTCACCGGGGAAGCCATCGACGCCAAGGAAGACGGCAATCGACTGCAGTTCTCGTTCGAGATCGACCAGACAGAGGTGCCCGCGATCTGCCAATCGCTGAGCAATCTGGTGGCCGCCTTCCCCGTCATGGGCGTGCCGGATGCTGAACAAGCCTGAACGACGCCCCACACGCCGCGGTCTTCACCGCGAATCGGTCTCGGCGATGCGAGCAGCGCGCACCTCGCATTTCGAATGATCTCGGGACGGGAAGGACTCGAACGGCTGCGCGATGGGAACCGGCGCTTCATCTCCGGCATCCGCCGAAGCGGTCTGCTCACCAGCGCGATGCGGCGCCTGGAACTCGCGTCGGGGCAGCAACCGTTTGCGATCGTGCTCGGGTGTTCCGATTCACGAGTTCCTGCGGAGATTGTCTTCGACCAGGGTCTCGGCGACCTCTTCGTCATCCGCGTCGCTGGAAACATCGTCGCACCTTCCCAGGTGGGTAGTGTCGAGTTCGCCGCGGCACGATACGGCACGCCGCTGGTGGTGGTGTTGGGACACTCCGAGTGCGGGGCGATACTCGCGACTCTCGAAGAGCTCCAGCAGCCGACCAGTCAGTCGCGAAATCTGCGATCGATCGTCGATCGCATTCGGCCTTCGGTGGAGGCGTTGCTCGCCACCGAACTGCGCCACGATCAGACGGCGCTGGTGCGCCAGGCGGTTCGGGCCAACATTCGCGCGTCGACGAACCAGCTCCGGCACGGATCGGCGGTCCTCGAACAGCTGATCGAGCGAGACGGACTGCTCGTCGTGGGTGCGGAATATTTCCTCGAGACAGGCGTCGTGGATTTCTTCGATAATCCCGCGGGAGGCGATTGAGCCGCTGAGGAAGTCACGATGCGTCCTGTCTACCTGGTGATCACCTGTGCGGTGGCTCTGAGCGCGGCTTTTTCCGCAGTCGGAAAGATCCGTCACGACCCGCGCGTGGTCGCGA
Source organism: uncultured Acidobacteriota bacterium (assembly GCA_963755695.1). Lineage (GTDB taxonomy): Bacteria > Acidobacteriota > Vicinamibacteria > Vicinamibacterales > 2-12-FULL-66-21 > QHWT01. The sequence continues at coordinate 574,499 of CAVWLB010000010.1, forward strand.
TCATCCGCGACCGTGTCGGCGTGCCGCTCGAGTATTTCCCGATGCTCGCCGCGTGCGAGCTCGCCGGGGCGGTGGGTCTGCTGGCGGGAATCTGGATTCCAGCATTGGGCGTCGCGGCGGCGATCGGATTGGTGGTGTATTTCGTCGGCGCGATTGCATCCCATCTGCGGGTTGGCGACAGCGCCGGTCTTGGACCGGCGGCGTTCATGCTGTTCATTTCAGTCGCGGCCCTCGTCCTCCGAATCCGGACCATGTAGAGGGCGCTCGCCGGATTCGTCACCACCGCCATCAGGAGGTCGAGTCATGACAACCAAGCACCTCTACCTGACTCTTGCGCTGGTTGGTCTGGTCGTCCCCTATTACTTTTTCATCTCGTTCCTTTTGGCACATGGTCTCGACGGGTCGGCATTCCTGCGACAGCTCTTCGGGACGCCGATCTCGAGCTTCTTTGCCGCAGACTTGATCATTTCATGCGTGGTCTTCGTCGGCTTTCTCCTGAGGGAGTCGCGTCGGCATTCGATCGCGCACTGGTGGGCCTATCTCGTCGCGCTCGCGACGGTAGGTCTTTCTTTCGCGTTGCCGCTCTTCCTGTATGCGCGCGAGCGCGGCCGAGAGGCCGACATCCGGACCATTCGAGGATCGGTCGCGTGACCCGTCGAACGGAGGCTACTCGTCGCGAAGCACAACCGCCGGGTCGACGCGGGTAGCCCTCAAAGCCGGCAGCGCGCACGCGGTGGCTGCGACAAGAGTCAGCAGCGCCACGACTCCCGAGAGCACAGCCGGGTCGAGAGGTTCGACTTCGAACAGCAGATCCTTCAAGAAACGCGTGAGCGCGACAGACAGGACGAGGCCAATGCACAGACCGGCCAGGGTAAGTCCGAGTCCCTCTCGAACAATCAACCTGAACGCGCGGGCGGGCGAAGCGCCAAGGGCAAGCCGCACGCCGATTTCGCGCGTCCGCTGGGTGACGGAATAGGCGAGCACGCCGTAAATACCGATACAGGCGAGACCGAGCGCGACGGCCGCGAACAGTCCGAGAAGAACAGTTTGGGCCTTCGACTGGGCCATCGAATCAGCGACCAGTTCCTCCATCGTCTCGACTTGCGCGACGCCCTGATCGGGATCCACTTCGCGCAGCTGCTGCTTGACTGCGCCGGCAATCGCCTGTGGATGTCCGATCGTCCTGATCACGAGACCGGCAAACGGATAGGGTTGCTGGGCGTTCGACATGAACAGGCAGGGTTCCGGACTGGTTCGCATCTCGCTGTGACGGATGTCCGCGACGATGCCCACGACCTCCACATCGCCTGCGTCGTTCCACCAGACCCGAAGGCGTTTTCCGATTGGATCGTCGTCGCCAAACAGCGACCGTGCGGCACTGAGATTCAGCATGGCGACGTGAGGTGATCCGATGCGGTCGCGCGAGTCGAAATCCCGCCCCCGCAGGAGACGAATGCCCATCGCCTGGAAGTAGCCGGGTGACACGATCGAGACGTCACCGCCGGGCCGCTCGGAAGGCGCGGGTTCCGGCCGGTCCGCGCGGCAGTACCACGAGCCGCTGTTGCCGCCATCCATCGGGAGGCGGCCGATCGAGCCGGCGCCGATGACGCCAGGGAGGGCCCGCGCGCGATCGAGGATCTGATTGACGACCTCCGAGTGCAGCGCCCGGTCGCGCACGGGCAGCAGCCGCATGCGGACTGTCAGCACTCCCTCCGCCCGGAAACCTGGTTCGATCCGAATCAGTTTCACGAAGCTGTGCACCATGAGGCCGGCGCCGACGAGGAGGGGCAGCGCGAGCGCCACTTCCACGGTGACCATCACCGCGCGCATTCGCCGGTGCGGCGCGGCCACCGAGCGGCCGCTGTCACGAAGGCCGTGCGTGAAATCCATGTCCCCAGACCTGAGCGCCGGTGCAAGACCGAAGAGGATCGCAGCGCCGAGGGTGACGCTGGCGGCAAACAGCAGCACCAGTGGATCGATTGAAATCTCGTCGAGCCGCGGCAAGCCGAACGATGCCGGCAGCAGCCGGACCATTGTCGCGATGCTCAACCAGGCGAGGCCCAGCCCGAGAATTCCGCCCAGTCCGGCGAGCAGCAGGCTTTCGACCATCATCAGGTGCAACAGACGTCCGCGTGCTGCTCCGAGCGCGAGCCGGATGCGCATCTCGCGGGCGCGACTCACCGAGCGCATCAACACTAGATTCGCAACGTTCGCGCATGCAATCAGCAGCAGGAACCCGACCGCGGCAAACAGCACCACCAGCAGACGCTCGACCGGACCGACCGTCTGCTGGTGCAGAGGCACGACGGTCGCGCCCCAATCGCTGTTCACTTGCGGTCGCTCGCGTGCTGTTTGTGAGGCGATCGAGGACATTTCCGATTGTGCCGCCGCCGCGCTGGTTCCGCTCCGGAGTCGCGCAACGACGGAATAGTTGCGTCCGTTTTCCGGAACGGTAGGAAGGGGCACGAACACTTCGACTTTGGGGTCGGGAAACGTGAAGTCTGCAGGCATCACGCCGACGATCGTGTGGTGCTTGACATCGACCGACAGTCGTTGCCCGAGGACGTCCGGTCGGCTGCCGAAGTTGCGCTGCCAGAACCCGTGGGTCAGCACCACGACCGGAGCCGCTCCCGGCCGGTCTTCGCCATCGACGAAGGTTCGTCCAAACAGTGGCGGGACGCCGAGCACTCGAAAGAAATCGGCGGTCACAGCCGCACCGGAGACCTGAATCGGTCCGTTCCCGCCAATGAGGTTCATCGGCGCTCGAACGAATGCGGCCATTCCGTCGAAGCGGCGGGCGCGATCGTGCCAGTCGATGAAGTTGCTCATCGATACGACGTTTCGGTGCTCGCTCTTCGGAGGTTGTTCCCAGAGCATCACCAGTCGCCCTGCCTCGGGGAATCGCAGCGACCGCAGCAGTACAGAATTCACGATGGTGAATATGGCGGTGGTTGCACCAATTCCGAGCGCGAGCGTGGCGCACGCGATCACGGTAAAGCTCGAGGAGCGACGCAGGGACCGGATGGCGTAGCGCACATCGTAAGTGATGCGCTCAACAGACGGGACGCTCCAGTAGTTCATCGTCGTCGAGCTCCAACGCAACAGATGATCGGTGTGCCTTTCTTACACAACGCATGTAGCGTGATGCGACACCCCGGTACGGCATCAACGGTATTACTTTCCCCTAAACGACGCCAGCGTCCCACAGGCTCGCTTCTTGCCACGCACTGCGCCTGCGCGGTCCGGGCAAACTGGAGTGTATCGAATGATAGGACGAAGTCATCGCGCCGCCATAGCGGTGGCAGTCGTGGTGCTGCTGCTGGTCGGCGTCGCTCGCAGCTACCGCCTCGCCGCGCAAGGAGCCGGAACGCTAGGTCCGCCATTCACGGTCCGAGTGCTCGCGGCCGCGTTGCCCGAGGCGGCATTCGACCTCAGGTTTTTCACCGGCCCAGTCAAGACCAAACCGGATGGAGAGATCATCACCGGGCCTGGCTTCACTGGCCAGCGCAACCTCGTTGGTGCCGAATCAGCGGGGGTTCGTGCCGGCCAGGAGCGTTTCACCAAAATCATGTTCGGCGTGGGTTACTTCGATGGACGTCCGAATCCCGGCGACCGCATCGATCCTAACAATCCGATCGTGGAGAGCGGAGGACAGCACTGGCCTCATGTGAAGCAGCCGATGCGAAGCTGGCCGAACTCCGTGGCGCTCACGCGGGACGGCGCAAAGCTATATGTCACGCTACCCGGTCGTGAAGGCTATCCGGACTGGCGCGTTGCCGTCGTCGACACGGCGCAACGGCGCGTGACCCGATGGATAGATCTTCGGCCGGCGGGGCAGACACGCGGGACGCGGCCTCTGGGAATTGCCGTCTCGCCGGTAGCGCCGTTCGCCGTCGTTCTGAACGAGTACGCGAACTTCGCGACCGTGATCAACACGGCCACCGATACCGTGCTCGGTTTCTTCGCGACCGATTTCTACGGCGAGGACCTCGTGTTCAACGCGGACGGGACGCGGCTGTACACCACCGATCGATTCAAGGACGAAGTGCGCGCGTTCAGAGTCGATCCCGGACCGAGCTTCACGCAGATCGCGGAGATTCCGTCGGGAGCAACCCAGCTCGATCGCACGAACCCGCGCGACCTCGCCATCAGCGCGGACGGCACCAAGCTGTTCGTGGCCAACACGCTCGGCCACACGATTGGCGTCATCAACATCGCCAGTGATGCCAACACGCTGGTGGCAACGATGCCGGTCGGCGGATTGTCGACCGACGTCAAGATCGCCGGCAAGTGGGGCTTCGTGTCCGGTCACGAGACCAACAACGCGCTGAACCAGCCTGAAAGCGGCCACGGCATGCCCACGAGGCGCGCGGGCACCTTCATCAGAAACGACGGCACGCCACTCGGCTACACGCCGGTGATGACCGATGCGACACAGGCCACGACCTTCGACGATCTCGGAACCGAGTTGAACGTGTTCAACCCGGTCACCAACCAGTTCGTCTTCCGCTACGTGGATTTCCAGCGGGACCAGTCTCTGCTCGCGCGGCCTGGGCAGATTTTCGATCTCAAGGACCACACGCCGGAGCAGGAGATCATTCGTGGAAGCGGTGCCGAGCAGATGACCGTTCATGACGATTTGTTGTTCGTGAGCCAGCTGCACTCGGACAAGGTCGAAGTGTTCCACATCAATCAGACGACAAACGATCCCTCGCAGGCCCTCACGCACCTCGGCCTCCAGTTCACCGGCGGCATAACGCCGCAGGGAATCGCGGTGTCGCCCGACGGACAGACGGTGTTCGTGGCCAACATGCAGACCGAAGACGTATCGTTCCTCGGCGTCGGGCCGAACGGCGCTCTCACGCGACAGGGCCACATTCCAGTCGGGGTGACCGACAGCACACCCGACCCCGTCAAGGGCGGTCATGGGGATCATCTGTTCGCCACGCACGAGGAAGTCGGGCTGCGGTGGCTGTTCACGCAGTCGTATTCGGACGACGGCCAAAAATCGTGCGGGCACTGCCACTGGCAGAGCCGTCACGACGGGGGTGCCTGGAATGTCGGCGGCAATGCCATCGGCGGTCCGAAGGCTGTCCCGCAGAACAAGGACATCTCCGACAACTGGCCGGAGTGGTTCGAGGGTCTGAGCACGGACATGAACTCTTACGCCTCGTCCTGTAACGGCGAGCTCGTCGTGGCCGAGCGCGTGACGGCGGTGTTCCCACAACCATTGCTGGCCGACCGGCTACGGGCGCGCGATGCATTCGTCAAGCAGAAGACCGCCGAGAACTCGCGTGCGATCAACCGTCCCGAGCTGAGCGGGGATGCGTTCTCGATCGGCTTCTACGATATGGCCTTCGACCAGATCCTCTGGAGTCAGAACGAGACCCGGTTGATGCCCAATCCATTACGGCAGTTTCCTTCGGCTACCGACGCGTCACGCGTGGCGCGTGGCAAGCAGCTCTTTACTCAGGAAGTGGGCCAGGGGGGCGCCGGCTGCGCGAGCTGCCATCACAACGGCAACAGGATCACCAACGGTGAAGTGGACGATACGTTCCAGGATTTCAACATCCACGAGCCGGGAGTGATCGCAGAAACGACGGTCAGCAACGAGGGGCCGTTTACCCGGCTTGGGAACGACTACTTCTTCAAGGAATTTCTTCCGCCGCAGGACCTGGGAGGCCGGCAGAACATCGGCAGCCGGAACACCAAGCACCTGCGGGCGTTCTGGGACAGCGTACCGCGCTGGTTGAACCACGGCCTGGCGCACAGCATTCGGGAGATCCTGCTCGCGCCCGATTCGGACAAGCTGCGGCCGGGCGAGCGCGGCTTCAACTTCAGGACGGTCCGTACCGATGCGGAGCGGGTGACAGCGCACGATTTCCTTGGAGGCCCGGAGGTCAGGCTGCCGGTGGAGGTTCCGATTACCGCTGCGGACAGCAGTGGCGCCCTGGCCGGCGACGGCAAAGGACCGCTGCTCGTCAGTCTCGATCCGCCAACGCCGATTGCCGGGGACCCGCAGCTCGCGGCATATCCGGAAGGACGGCTGGTCGTGGATCGTCTGGGGACCAATAACCTCGCGCTGCTAATCGTGGGAGGCCAGATCAATCCGGCGCTCGCGCAGAACAACATCCAGGTGATCAAAAACACCCATGGCATGACGTCGCAGCTGAATGCGGTCGATATCGATGCGTTGTCGGCGTACTTGATGTCGCTGCAGAAACAGTAGTCCACAACCGAGTAAGTGGAGGCCGGCGCTCGAGCCGGCCTCCGCAACGCGCCACAGAGACCACAGAGGCCACAGAACAACACGGAAGAATACAGACACAGCCTTGGTTCTGCTTTTCGAACGGAAGAACACAGACACAGCGTTGGTCCTGCTTTTCGAGTTGTGTTGTGCAGTGTTCTTCAGTGTTCTTCTGTGGCCCTTTTTCGGTGGCGCTGAGCCGTCGCAGCAGCCCGGCGACCCCGATCGACGAGGTGGGGTTCGGGATCCCGGAGGCAACTCCTGGTGGATTGCGACACCCGTTACATGAGGGGACGAGGACACCAACGGTACGTCGCGCTCATCCGTGCGATCAACGTGCCCGGGCACCAGAGTCTGAGAATGGACGATGTGCGTCGGGCGTTCGAGGCGGCGCGATTCCACAACGTGCGCACGTGCCTTCAGAGCGGCAACGTTATCTTCGATTGCCCTCGCGCAAGCCCGGCCGCCGTCCATCAGGCGATTCGCCGGGCATTCTGCAAACGGTTCGATGCCGAGCCGGAGTTCGTGCTCCGCAGCAGTCGTGAAATGGAACGGATGGTCGGCAGCGACCCGTTCAGGCGTGAAGCAGCGGCCGGCCCGCGGGTGAAGCTGTACGTCGCCTTCCTCCTTCGGCAACCGAGACGCACTCCGGCATTTCCGCTCGTCTCGGCGAAGCAAGCGCTCACCGCAGTAGCAATGACCAACCTGGAAGTCTTTCTCGTCAGCCGTCTCAAGCCGAACGGATTCTTCGGATTTCCGAACAACTTCATCGAACAGGCGCTGAGCGTTCCGGCCACCACCCGGAACTGGTCGACCGTCACCAAGATCGTGACCGCTCTCGGCGACTGACCGCGACATAATCGAATGATGACTCGACACTCGATGACTCGGACCATGGCCGTGCTGGTTTTCGGCGCGGTGAGTTTTCAGCCGACACGCGCGCAACAAGCCGCGACGTCGCAGAGGCCTTCATCCGATCTCCTGCGCCAGGCGCAGCAGCTGATGAGCGAGGGAAAGGAGCAGGAGGCGGTGGCCTCCGCACGACAGGCGGTCGCAGCTTCACCGCAGTCCTACGAGGCGCAGAACACGCTCGGTGCCATGCTCGATCTCGCCGGGCAGTACAAGGAAGCTCGAGACGTCTTCACGAAGGCCGCGGAGGTTGCAGCCGACGCCGACGACAAAGCACGGGCCAGGCGCGCGATTGCCATCTCCTACGGTTTCGAAGGGGACTGCAGCAACGCAACCAAGGTCGAGGACCCGCTGTATCGGCAATACCTCGACGCGAAGGATTTCAACACTGCCGGTGGCGTGGCCAACGAACTGGCACGTCTCTGTCTGGACGCGGGCGACATTGAATCTGCCGAGCGCTGGTACAAGATGGGTTCCGACGCTGGCCTGCGGGACCCGGAGATCAAGGCGGACGGGCAGGACCTGTGGCACTTCCGGCTCGAGCACGCGCTGGCGCGCATCGCGGCCCGCCGCGGACAGAAGGCCGATGCCGAAAAGCATGTCGCGGCGGCGAAAGAGATTCTCGATCGCGGCAACCTGCCGGAACAACAGAAGGAGTACTTCCCGTACCTCGCCGGCTACGTCGCGCTCCAAACCGGAGACTACAAGACCGCACTCGCGGAGCTGCAACAGGGGAATCAGAACGACGCTTACGTGCTCGGTCTAATCGCCCAGACTTACGAGAAGCTCGGGCAACAGGACCAGGCGATGGAGTACTACCGGAAGGTCATGGCCTCGACCACCCACAACCCGACCACCGCCGGGTCGCGGCCGCTCGCGCGCCGGAAGCTGGCAGGGTAGGCGCATCCAGGACCAGTCGGGGTCGCTCGCGGCTCACCAGCCGGGTCCAAAAGACCCGGCGTTCATCGACATTTGCGCGCTGACGATTCGGTCCGTTCGACTTCAGATTCGTCGGCATCAAGCCGGTCTGGTACTGCATTTCCGTGCATTTCGCGCTGGCACACCGCTCGCAATGTGCGGGCGCGCTATGAGCTCCCGCTCTCGAATTATTGTTGCGTCCCCGCATGCGGCCGAACGTGAAACCCTGGCCACATGGTTGTCTTCCGAGGGTTTCGAGCCGGTCCGGGCGGCCAGCGCGCCTGCCGCGATTGAGGCGCTGCGCGCCAGGCCGTTCGACCTGTTCGTCACCGATTACGATTTCGCGCTCGTCAATGAAGTGCATGCGGCGGCGCGCGGAAAGGCCCGCAATTCACAGACTCCGATCATCGTGATTGGCCAGCCGGATGCCGCCGCGCAGGCGCGGATGGAAACCCGTGGGGCGAGCTACGTGGTACGCCCGGTCGATCGCACCAATTTCATGTGCATTCTGTCGATGGCGCTGGCGGACGACCGCCCGTTGCGGCGCTCGGTTCGAAGGCCAGTTCGCTTCGAGGCGACCGCGGACGGAACCCCGTGTCACCTTCTCGATGTCAGCAATGAAGGCCTGCGCCTGGAGTTACCGCGCACCCGGCGGTCGCTGCTGCCGTACTTCAACGTCCGCGTGCCGATCGTCGGCACCACGATGATCGCGCAGCGCGTGTGGATCACCGGATTGCGGGTTGCCGGGTACTGCCTCGGATGTGATTTGTTGCGGCGCGGCGCTGGTCAACAACAACGCACGGATCGACCGGGCGTGGCGCATGTTCGTCGATGCGATTCCGGCGCCTGTGCAGTCGTTGCGCGTGCAGTCCTGACGCGAGAAAAAAACGGCCGGCTGAGATTTCCCCAGCCGGCCGTTCTCTTTGAGGCCTGAGCCTGCTTGTCTGCCGTAGCCGCTTCGCGGCGAAGGCGGAAGCCTTAGTACATTCCGCCCATGCCGCCGGGGCCGCCGCCTGCCGGGGCTTCCTTCTTGTCCTCGGGGAGCTCGGAGACGAGAGCCTCGGTCGTGAGCAGGAGAGACGCGATCGACGAGGCGTTCTGGAGCGCCGTGCGCACGACCTTCACCGGGTCGATGACGCCCGCCGACACCAGGTTTTCGTACTTGTCGCTGCCCGCGTTGTAGCCGTCGTCACCCTTGGCATCCTTCACCTTGGAGACAACGATGGAGCCTTCCTGCCCCGCGTTGGTCGCGATCCAGCGGAGTGGCTCTTCGATCGCCTTCTTGATGATCTCGGCGCCGACCTTCTGATCGTTCTCGAGCTTGAGGCTCTCGAGCGCCTTGCCCGCGCGAATCAGCGCCACGCCACCGCCGGGGACGATTCCCTCTTCGACGGCCGCCTGGGTCGCGTGCATGGCGTCTTCGACGCGCGCCTTCTTCTCCTTCATCTCGGTCTCGGTCGCCGCGCCGACCTTGATGACGGCAACGCCGCCCACCAGCTTGGCGAGCCGCTCCTGCAGCTTCTCGCGATCGTAGTCGGAGGTCGTCTCCTCGATCTGGGTGCGGATCTGCTTCACGCGTCCTTCGATCGCGCTCTGCTTGCCCGAACCTTCGACGATCGTGGTGTTGTCCTTGTCGATCGTGACCTTCTTCGCCTTGCCGAGATCCTCGAGCTTGACGTTCTCGAGCTTGATCCCCAGGTCTTCGGTGATCGCGCTGCCGCCGGTGAGGATCGCGATGTCTTCGAGCATCGCCTTGCGGCGGTCGCCGAAGCCCGGCGCCTTGACCGCCGCGGCCTGCAGCGTGCCGCGCAGCTTGTTGACCACCAGCGTCGCCAGCGCCTCGCCTTCGACGTCTTCCGCGATGATCAGCAGCGGACGACTCGCGCGTGCCACCTGCTCGAGCAGCGGCAGGAGGTCCTTCATCGAGCTGATCTTCTTCTCGTGAATCAGGATCACCGGATTCTCGAGCACCACTTCCATGCGCTCCGGATCGGTCACGAAGTACGGGCGAGAGATAGCCGCGATCGAACTGCATGCCTTCGACTACTTCGAGCGTGGTCTCCATCGACTTCGCCTCTTCGACGGTGATGACGCCGTCTTTGCCGACCTTCTCCATCGCTTCGGCGATGATGTTGCCGATCGTCTCGTCGCTGTTCGCCGAGATCGGTGCCGACCTGGGCGATTGTCTCGCCGTTGACCGGCTTGGCGGCCTTCTTCAGCTCGTTGACGACGACTTCAACCGCCTTCTCGATGCCCCGCTTGAGCGCCATCGGGTTGGCGCCGGCGGCGACGTTCTTCGCTCCTTCGCGGAAAATGGCCTGCGCCAGCACGGTCGCGGTGGTGGTGCCGTCGCCGGCGACGTCGGACGTCTTGCTGGCCACTTCGCGCACCATCTGCGCGCCCATGTTCTCCAGCGAGTCCTTCAGCTCGATCTCCTTGGCGACCGTGACGCCGTCTTTGGTGATCGTGGGGGAGCCGAACTTCTTGTCGAGGACGACGTTGCGTCCCTTGGGGCCGAGTGTGATCTTCACCGCGTTGGCGAGGCTGTTGACGCCGCGCAGGATGGCCTGACGCGACTCTTCACCGTAAACAATCTGCTTTGCCATGATTCGTTGAATCTCCTTCGACTTAGTTCTCGAGGATGGCGAGGATCTCTTCCTCGCGCATGATCAGGCGCTCTTCACCGTCGATTTTGATTTCCTGGCCGGAGTACTTGCCGAACAGGACGGTATCGCCGACCTTCACGTCGAGCGGCGTCACCTTGCCATCTTTCTCGGTCTTGCCCTTGCCGACGGCGACCACGCGTCCCTGCTGCGGCTTTTCCTTCGCCGTGTCGGGAATGATGATCCCGCCTACTTTCTGTTCGCCTTCCTCGAGGCGCTCCACAATCACCCGGTCGTGCAGGGGACGGATCTTCGTTGCAGTCTTTGTTGCGGTTGCTGCCATAGCGGTTTTTTCTCCGTAGCTAAGATTGCTGGGTTGGGGGCGGTTGCACGACGCGCGGGACCGGCGGTACCCGGTCTAGATCCCTGGCGGGTCTGAAGACCCGCCCTACAGCGGCGTCCGAAGACCTGCCCTACAGCACGTTAGCAATCAGCCTGACCGACTGCTAATTCTATGGAACCGACTGTATCGTGTCAAGCAGTCGAAAGGGGTGACTGCTAATGATGAGGTGAGAGAGGGCTCAGGAGTCAGGACTCACGCCCTAAGCCACCCTGAGCCCTGAGCCCTAAGCCGTTCTCTTGATCCGATACTCCGAGATCTTCCGCGCCATCGTGTTGCGGTGCACGCCGACCATCTCGGCAGCGTTTCCGAGGTTGCCGTCGCTTCGCTGGAGCGCCCGGGCGATGAAGAGCTTCTCGAATTCCCGGCGGGCATCCTCGTAGGGAATCCCCTTGTCGAGCAGTTCGGCGACGAGTTTCTCGAGCTGATCGCGAATCATGACGCCGGGCTACACGAGTTCCCGGCCGGAGAGCCGGCGGAACGCCTCGATGTACTTCTCGCGCGTCTTCTGCACGACCGTATCGGGAAGCGCTGGAACAGGCGGCTGCTTGTTCCAGCGGATCTCTTCGAGGTAGTCCCGGACGTATTGCTTGTCGAAGCTCGGTTGCCCCTGGCCCGGCTTGAACCGATCCTTCGGCCAGAAGCGCGACGAGTCGGGCGTCAGCACTTCATCGATGAGGACCACATCGCGCGACGGATCGCCGGCGCCGATCAGCCCGAACTCGAACTTCGTGTCGGCGATGATGATCCCCTTCGACTCCGCGTGCTCGCAGCCGCGACGGTAGATCTCGAGCGTCAGTTGCCTCAAACGGGTCGCGAGATCGCGGCCGATGATCTTCGCGGCCTCGTCCTCGCTGATGTTCACGTCGTGCCCGCTCTCGGCCTTGGTCGCCGGTGTGAAGATTGGTTCCGGGAGCCGATCGGATTCGCGCAGGCCTGCCGGAAGCTTCACCCCGCACACACTGCCGGTCTGCTGATATTCCTTCCAGCCGGATCCTGACAGGTAGCCACGCGCGACGCACTCGATCGGAATCGGCCGCGTGCGCCGGCACAACATCGTTCGTCCCTTCAGCACGTCGCGGTGCGGCTGCAGCACAGCAGGCATCTTCGCGACGTCGGTGGCGATGAGGTGATGCGGCACGAGATCGTCCATCCGGTCGAACCAGAACGCGGACAGTTGCGTGAGGACCTTGCCCTTGTCGGGAATACCCGATGCCAGGACGTAGTCGAACGCCGAGATCCGATCGGTCGCCACGATCAGCAGATCGTCTCCGACCTGATAGATATCGCGAACCTTCCCGCGGCCGTGAAGTGTGAGATCCGAGAAGGAGGTTTCGAGCAGAGGTGCGGTTGTCAACACGGGAGTTCGCCTCGACGAGGAAAACCCGAGCTTACTGCAAAGTGATGAATTCTGTCACTTGCCCGCAGGCGAACGCACCACAATGTCGCCTCGTGTCGCGCGCAACGTGAGCGGAGCGCCGCCTCCCCGAATCGATCCGCTGGCGCGTTGTTCGGCGCCATCGCCGGTCGGCTTGACCTCGCCGTCCTCGACCGTGATCCGTCCATCGGTGGCCACCGCATCCAGCGAGTAGCCGGCGGGAGGAGGTGTGACGGAAATGTCCTGGGACATGTTGTAAATCGTGACCGCCGCCGGAGCGTCGAACGAGACGTCGAGATCCGTGTCGTTGCCGTCGATGCGCGCCTCGGTCCGGAGTCCCGCTATCCGCACGCTGCCGTTGGTGGCGTTCACGCGAAGCGGCGCTTTCAGTCCCTTGATTTGCTCGAGGTGTACGTCGGTGTCCCGCGCTTCGATCTCCACCGGACCGGTTACGTCACTGCCGGTGAGATCCCCGCTGATCGTCTGGGCGGTGATCATCCCGGTAATGTGCAGCACCTTTGTCTCGGTCCCTCGCGTGGTCAGCCGCAACGACGCGGCGTGATCGATCGTCAGCTCGCCGCCGCGATGATTGATCGTTACCGTGCCGGCGATGTTCGTGATGGTGGCAGTGCCGGTCGTGTTGGCCGCTTCGAATGCGGCGACGTTGGTGATCTCGAGCCGGTCGCCGGACGGTTCCATGCGGACGCGCATGCGCGACGGGATCTTGATGGTGAGCTTTGCGGTTTGCCGCGCCTCGCGCGGATACTTCAATTGGACGGCGAGCGTCGGCCCGGCCTGATCGGTCTTGAGCACGGTGGCTTCGGCCCAGCGCTTCGCCTCCGCCTCGTCATATCCGGAGGAGGTCACCTCCAGATCGAATGCGACGTCTTCGCGGTCCTCGCCAACCACGCGGAGTTCTGCCGCCTTCAACACCAGCCGCAATTCCTCCGTCGCCCGATCGACCGGCTCGGTGTGAGTGGAGGAGACGACCGCGGACGCGCGATTTCCCTGCACACCGCGCCGCGCGTGCTCGAGCAGCTTGGCGATACTGAAGCCGCTCGACTCGGCGGGCGAGGCCGGTGCCGTCACTTGATAAAGGACGAACCCGGCCACGACAAACACGGTCACGAGGACTAACTCACGCTTTCCCATAGACTTGGCGTCAAGGCCTGTAGTAGAGTTCCGTTCAGGCTGCCGGTTTCGCCAGCCTGTGACGGCCATCCGGATTCTAATCCCGACTGCAGCGCTTCATGCGGTCTCGACTACGAGCCATCCTCATCCTTCTGTTGACGGTCGGCTTGCTGGCCTACTTTCTGCGCAATGCAGACATGGCCGGTGTGTGGGCCGAAACGCGTCACGCCCGCGGGAGCCTGCTGGTGCTGGCAGTCGGCGCCACCTTGTTGACCTATACGTTTCGGGCGTTCCGCTGGCTGTATCTCCTCGCTCCCATCGGACACGCGCGATTTTCAACCGCATTCGAAACCACGACCATCGGCTTTGCCGCGAGCTTCCTCCTGCCGGCGCGGGCTGGTGAGGTGTTGCGACCGTATCTGCTGGCGCGGCGCGAGCAGCTGCCGGCGACGGCGTGTTTTGCGACGATCATTCTCGAGCGCCTGCTCGACATGGTCACCGTCCTGCTGCTTTTCGGCGTGTTCGTGGCGCTCGTCGATCCCGCGTCAATGGGCGGGGACCCGGCACTGTATGCTCGCGTCAAGCTGGGCGGCCTCGCGGCTGCTGCCGGTTCGCTCGCCGGCCTGGCCGTATTCTTCGCGCTCGCCGGACATCCGGATCGGCTCGGGCGAGCCGCGCTGAAGGTCGAACGAGTGCTGCCGCCTCGCCTGGCGCAGGCGGTCGCCCGGTTCGTCGAAACGTTCGCGCAGGGCCTCGGCGTGATGCGGCAGCCGGGCCGGTTGTTGGTCTCGTTGCTGCTCTCGTTTCCGTTGTGGCTGTCGATCGCGGCAGGAATCTGGTTGACGTCGCGCGCCTTTCATATGACGTTCGGCTACCTCGGATCGTTCCTCGTCATGACCCTGCTCGTCGTGGGCGTGGCGATGCCGACCCCGGGCGCCATTGGCGGATTTCACGCGATGTACCAGATCACGGTGACGACGTTCTTCGGCGTTCCCACCGATCGCGCCGTCGGCGGCGCTATCGTGCTGCACGCCATCTCGTTTCTTCCGGTCACGCTCCTCGGCCTCGCGTTCATGGCGCGCGAGGGCCTCAGTCTGACGCGCATGCGCAAAATGGCCGCGGAAGAAAAGGCGGATTCGGCGGGACAGCCTTCGGTGGGAGCCGATAACGCGCAGCGGACTGCCTCGCCGACGCTCCCTGACCCAGGAGCGAAGGTGGGAGGTGGGGACGTCGCAGGGACCCCACCGAGCGGAGTGATCAAATGAAGTGTCCCTACTGCGCCCATCTCGGCGACAAGGTCGTCGACTCGCGCGAGAGCAAGGAAGGGGAAGTGATTCGCCGCCGCCGTGAGTGTCTGGGCTGCGGCCGCCGGTTCACCAGCTACGAGCGGATCGACGAGATCCCTTACATGGTGATCAAGAAGGACGGCAGTCGCGAGCGTTTCGAACGGCAGAAGCTCGTGACCGGCCTGCTCAAGGCCTGCGAAAAGCGGCCGGTCAGCATGGCGTCGATTGAAAAGATCGCAGACCGCGTCGAGTCGGCACTCCAGGACAAGCCGGAAAAGGAGATCAGCACCGAGGAGGTCGGGGCGTTCGTGATGAATGAGCTACGCCGGCTCGACAAGGTCGCCTACGTCCGGTTCGCTTCGGTGTATCGTCATTTCCGCGACATCGGGGAGTTCATGAGCGAGCTCAAGGATTTGTTGAACACGAAAGAGTAATGACTACGGTCCGCGATGTCAGGCCTCGGCCGACCCTGCCGCCGCGTCTACCGGCGCCGGCCCAGACCCCTGAACGCCGCCCATTTCGCGACAACCCGCGCCTGATTCTTGCGGGGATCTTCCTGCTACTGGTCAGCCTGATCGCGATGATCACGCTGGCCGATCGGTCGACCCAGCTCAATCCCGACTTCCTCAGCGAAGTGGTGCTCTTCGCGCTCACGATTGCCGACGCGACGATGCTGCTCGCGCTCGTCTTCGTACTGGCCCGCAACGTCGTCAAGCTGGTTGTGGAGCGGAGGCGCGGCCTGCCGTTCTCGCGGTTCCGGTTGAAGCTCGTGGCCGCACTGCTCGGTCTGACGATTGTGCCTTCCGTTCTGGTGCTCCTGGTCGGGAGCGAGTTGATTCGGAAGACTACCGACCGGTGGTTCAGTCAGCCGGTCTCGGACGTGTTGACCTCGGCAAACGCGATCGCCGGCGCGTTCTATCGCGATCGCGAGGATTCGGTGCTGGCGCAGGCGACACGCATCGCGAAGACGCTGCCGATAGACGCTCTCAACCGGGGCAATCTCGAGGCGCTGAAGAGCGCGGTGAGCGCGCCGGTCATGGATGGCCGCGTCAGCATGGTCGAAATTTACCGGTTGCAGCCGGGGGGAGGGGCGCGCCCGGAAGTGGTGCCGGTGTTCGCGCTCGAATCGCCATCGATGCGGCAAGCGCATTTGCGGGCTTCGGCCGATCGGCTGGCCGCTCGAGTGGCGGCCGGCAGCACCGACAAACAGGCACATGAACCGCTCGATGCCGGCGGCGAACTGGTCCGCGCCGGCGAGATCGCACGCGATGCTGCCGGCAATCCCGTCGGGGTCGTCATTGCCAGCGACTTCCTGTCGAGCGATCTCGAGCGGCACGCCCGGAGCATCGCGGAGGCGTACGAGGACTACAACCAGCTCCGAGTGCTCAAGCGACCGCTCGAGGGTGTGTACCTGTCGCTGTTTCTCTCGATGACGCTGCTGATTCTCGTCAGCGCGACCTGGCTGGGGCTGTATCTGGCCAAACGGATTACGCGTCCGGTGCACATGCTGGCGGCCGGTGCGAGGGAAATCGGCGCGGGGCACCTGGATCACCGGATCGAGCAGGAAACCCGCGACGAATTTGGGTCGCTGGTCGAGGCCTTCAACGCGATGGCGGGGGAGCTGGCTACCAGCCAGCGACGCCTCGAACGATCCCGTCACGATCTCGAGAAGAAGAATTCGGAGCTCGACGAGCGGCGGCGGTACATCGAAACGGTGCTCGAACGGATTGCCACGGGAGTCGTCTCGACGACCCCGGACGGGTCGGTGAGCACCATCAACGCGGCGGCCCTCCGTCTTCTCAACGTGGATGCGTCGGTGGTCGGCATGCCGGCCGAGCAGGTGTTTGCGCGGGAGGACCTGCAGCCGCTCGGTGCCCTTGTGCGCGTTGCGACCGGGGGCTCGACGAAGCCTGCGGGACAGGAGATCGCGCTGGCGCGCGAAGGGCGCGAGATCCATCTGGCTGCGGCCGCAACCACATTGCAGAGCGGCGGGGGAGCCCTGGAAGGCGCGGTGCTGGTGTTCGACGACATCACGCCGCTCGTCCGCACCCAGCGCGTCGCCGCCTGGCGGGACGTCGCCCGCCGGCTCGCCCATGAAATCAAGAATCCCTTGACGCCGATTCAGCTCTGTGCCGAACGCATGCGGCGGCATTTCGGGAACACACCATCGCCAATGAAGGAGCTGGTCGAGGAGTGCACCACGACGATCGTCGGCGAGGTGGAGTCGCTGAAGGCGCTGGTGGACGAGTTCGCGCAGTTCGCGCGGATGCCGGCGCCGCGCGCGGTTCCGGCGAACCTCAACGCCGTTCTCGATGAATCGCTGGCGCTCTACAGCGGACTGTTCCGCGACATTCAGATCGATCGGCAGTTTGCTCCGCTGCTGCCGCCGGTCCGGCTCGACGTCGAGCAGATCCGGCGCGTCGTGATCAACCTGGTCGATAACGCGATCGAGGCACTGGGCGGGGCGCAGGCGGCCCCGCGTCTCGACGGGGAGCCGCCGCGCATCACCATCGAAACGCAGCACGATTCCGCCAATGCGGTGGCGCGGATCCTCGTGTCCGACAACGGCCCGGGCGTGCCGCCGGCCGACCGCGAGAAGCTGTTCATGCCGTATTACTCGACGAAGCGTCGCGGCAGCGGCCTGGGTCTCGCGATCGTGCGACGGATTGTGGCGGAGCATGGCGGCTCCATCGAAGTAGGCGACAATAGTCCGCATGGGAGCCGCTTCGAGATTGAGCTGCCATGCTGAATTGAGCTGACGCTGTCGGTGCTCCGCGCAAGGTGCCAGGTGCTCTGTGCTAGGTGCACTTTGAACTGACGCTGTCGGTGCTTGGTGCAAGGTGCTACGTGCTCTATCGAACTGACGCTATCGGTGCTGGGGTGACAGGTGCCAAGCGCTCCGTGCTCGGTGCAGGCACTTGGCACTCCAGCACCGAACGCACATAGCACTCAGCACGTAGCACTCAGCTAGCACTTTGCACGCAGCACCGACAGCGTGAGTTCAGTACACACCGACATCGAAGTCGTAAATGAAGCCGACGATCCTCATCGTGGATGACGAAGCGGGCGTGCGGAGCGCGCTGAGCGGCGTGTTGCGCGACGAGGGCTACCAGATCGACACCGTCGACTCCGGCGAAGCGTGCCTCGACCGGGTCGCGCGCGCGCCCTACGACGTCATCGTGCTGGATATCTGGCTGCCGGGGATGGACGGGCTCGCGACGCTGGCGCGGCTGCAGGAGCGCCGCGTCGACGCTCCGGTCGTGATGATCTCGGGTCACGGCAACATCGAATCGGCGGTCCGCGCGATCAAGATGGGCGCGTTCGACTTCGTCGAGAAACCGCTGTCGCTCGAAAAGACGGTGCTGGTGGTTGGCCACGCCCTCAGGCAGCGGCGGCTCGAGGCGGAAAACCGTGCTTTGCGCGCCACCGTCGATCAGCGGCTGACGATGATCGGCGAGAGCTACCTGATGGCGCAGCTCCGCCAGCAAATCGCCATGGCGGCGCCGACCAAGGGCCGGGTCCTGATTTACGGGGAAAACGGGACCGGCAAAGAGCTGGTCGCGCGCAACATTCACATCTTGAGCCGGAAGCGGGGTGGCCCGTTCGTCGAGGTCAACTGCGCCGCGATTCCCGAAGAGCTGATCGAGAGCGAGCTGTTCGGTCACATGAAGGGCTCGTTTACCGGCGCGACCGCCGATCGTCGCGGTAAGTTCGAGGCGGCCGACGGCGGGACGCTGTTTCTCGACGAAATCGGCGACATGAGCCTGAAGACCCAGGCCAAGGTGTTGCGCGCCCTGCAGGAGGAAGTGGTCGAACCGGTTGGCGGCACCACGACGGTGAAGGTCGAGGTGCGCGTGATTGCCGCGACGAACAAGGACCTGCCCATAGAAATCCGCGGCGGACGGTTTCGCGAGGACTTGTACTTCCGGCTGAACGTCATTCCAATCTTCGTTCCGCCGCTGCGCGATCGTGACGCGGATATCCCGCTGCTCGCCGAGCATTTCATGGAGGACTTCGCGCGCGAGTACGGCCGCCGCCCCAAGCGGCTCGACCCGGGCGCGGCGACCGGGCTGCGCAGCTACAAGTGGCCAGGGAACGTGCGCGAGCTGCGCAATGTCATCGAGCGGCTGATGATCATGGTGCCGGGAGATACGATCGCGCTCTCCGACCTGGCGTTTCTGGACATCGGCGCCACCGTCGCGGCCGAGGCACCGGGGGCGCCGCCGCTTTCGCTGCACGAGGCGCGCGAACGGTTCGAACGCGATTACATCCTGCGCGCGCTCGCTGCGCAGAACGGCAATATCTCGCGAACCGCGGAAGTGCTCGGCGTGGAGCGAAGCAATCTCTATCGCAAGATGCGCGCGTTCGGGATTGCGCCGGCGAGGAGAGAGGAGGAGGCGGTCTGAGGAAGGCGCCTCCCATCTCTCTACCAGATTGCTGAAAGAGTCTGTAGGGCACCTCTTCGGAGCTGCCGAGGGTATTTGTTTGTAGGGCGCCTCTTCAGAGGCGCCGCGTCTAAAGACGGTCCTACAGCACTCGGCGCGTCTCTCAAAAGAAGCCCTCCTGCAGTTTCATTCTCCGGAGCGAAGCTTGTGTTCGAGAATCTGGTTGTCTCCGAACCTTTCCAGCTGCAGATAGAACTCCGCCGCGCCGACCAGCGCTGCTGACGGCACCAGCCCGACGATCTCGCTCTCGAGGATCGACACGCCGTAGCGTGCCGCCTCACGCTTCACCATCTCGAACACCCGGTAAATCGGCGTCTTCTGGTAATTCGTCAGGTTCATGGAGACCTGCGCGATGCGGCGATCCTCGAGCATGAACCCCGCCGCCTTCACGTAGCGGAGTCCACCGCTGCTGTGACGAATGGCGGCGGCAATCTTTTTCGCCACCTCGACGCGGTCCGTATTCAGGTTGATGTTGTAGGCGATGAGAGGCATGCGGGCTCCGATCACCGAGGCCCCCGCGCTCGGGTGCGGCTCCGGCGGACCGTAATCGGGAGCCCAGCCGGGTGTTTGCATCTTGGCCGCCAGGCCCTCGTATTCGCCACGGCGGATGTCTTCGAGGTTCTTCCGTGCCGGATTCGTCGAGGCTTCTTCGTAGAGAAACGTCGGAATGCCGAAACGCGAGCTCACCTCCTGCGCGAGATCCTTCGCGAGCGCTACGCATTCGCTCATCGTGACCCCTTCGATGGGAACGAAGGGAACGACATCGACGGCGCCGAGACGCGGGTGCTCGCCTTGATGCGCACGGAGATCGATTGCCGAGACGGCCTGTTCGTACAGCGCCAGCATCGCCGCCTTCAGCGGCGCGGCCTCTCCCGCGAGCGTGAACACCGATCGGTTGTGGGACGAATCGGATGAGTAGTCGAGCAGGCGTATGCCGGGCACCGCGCGAACCGCGGCGGCGATCGCGTCGACGATCTCGGGGCGCCGTCCTTCACTGACGTTGGGAATGCATTCGATGATCGGCATGTCGGACTACTGAAAAGAAGGAAGACAGAAGATGGAAGACGGAAGTATAATCTCGCTACTTGTAATGCCGGATCCGCTGCGCCACGAAGAGGACTTGCTCGCCTCAGAAACGGGTCGCGAGACGCGCATCGAGGAGCTCCTCCTCGCTGGTCTCGATCATTACTTCAACGGCCAGCACGAGCTGGCGATCAGCGTGTGGACGCGCGTCCTGTTCCTGGACCGCAGCCACGCGCGCGCACGCGCGTACATCGAGCGCGCCCGGGGCGCCGTCGCCGAGCGGCATCGCGAAGGCGAGGAGCTGCTGCAGACCGGTGTCGCGGCGTTCGACCGCGGCGACGCGGTGGACGCGCGACGGCTGCTGAACTCGGCCGTCGAGCGGGGCATCTCTTCGGACGAAGCACTAGCGTTGCTGGATCGGCTCGATCGCCTCGCGCCGGTCGGCGATGCTGGCGGCGACAGCGCGCCGGTCCATCGCGAACGGACCGCACCCAAGGCCGGCGCGGACGCTCGCAAAGCCATTTCTCCGGCGACCCTGTTTCTCGTTCTGGCGATTGGACTTTTGAGTGGCGCTCTCGGCGTCATCGGGTGGAGCGGTCGCGACCTTCCTTGGCGACCCTCGTCCGGCCCCGCCGCTGTTGGTGCTGCCCCTCGATCGGAGTTGCTGCCGGTTCCATCTCCCGCGGAAGTCTCCCTTTCGCGTGCGCGGATCTACTATTCCAAGGGGCGCGTCCGCGACGCGCTGTCCGCGCTCGACGCGATTCGCCCGGGCGATCCGGTTCGTCCTCAGGCTGACGAGTTACGGATCACGATCCAGCGTCAGCTGCTGGCGACGGTTCGCAACGGATCGCGCGCGGCTGCGACGGGTGGTTCTTCCTCACGATGAAATGCCCGAAATGTCAGGTACATCAGCTTCGATAGCGGTGAGCGCTGTCGGAACTGCGGCTACGATTTTTCCCTCAGCGTCGACATCGAACCAGTGGAGCTTCCGATTCACGACGGCCGCGAGGCCGACGGTCCGCTGTCGGATTTCTCTCTCAACGAGCCCGACCCATCCAGGGAATCCCCAGAGGCCATCGACGCGCCGATTGCCACGAACGCAGCCGCCGGCGAATCCGGTGGACGACCGAACACCAGCAGCTTCGACCTGCCCCTGTTCAACGAGCGGGCCGCGAAAGACGATGAGCCGCTGGTCGCACCCGGGGCTACACCTCGGGCGCCGCTCGCGGTTCGGAAAACGAGCATCGCCGCGCCCAGGCCGCGTCCACGGCGCGACGACCCGAATCCCAGGCTTGCGCTCGAGACCGCAGAAATGCCGATTGTGCCGGAACATGCCTTTCCGGTTCCGGAATCACAGGAGAGCGTCGAGTCACCGATTGTCGAGGCCGGGTCGCTCGCGTCGCCGATCTCGCGGCTTGGCGCTGCCGCAATCGACGTCCTGATCCTCGGCGGCATCGATGCCACGGTGTTGTACTTCACGCTCCGGATCTGTGAACTGTCGTTCGCCGAGATTGGGGCGCTGCCACTGGCGCCGCTGAGCGCCTTTCTGCTGTTGATGAACGGCGGGTACTTCGCGACCTTCGTGGCCGCGGGCGGCCAGACGATCGGAAAGATGGCTGCCGGGATTCGCGTGGTTCACGGAGCGTCCGAAGCGAACACGATCGAGCGAGTATCGCTCGGTCATGCGATCGTCCGCGCGGCCGGGTATCTGGTCTCCGCGTTGCCGGTGGGGCTGGGCTTTCTGCCAGCCTTTCTGGGTGACCGCCGCGCCCTGCACGATCGCCTGGCCGACACTCGCGTCGTGAAAGCGTGACGCGTCTCGCCGTTTTCGTCGCCACCGTCGGCTATTGCGGCTATTTTCCCATCGCGCCTGGAACTGTTGGCTCGGCAGCGGGTCTCGTCTTCTACCTCCTGGTATGGTGGAGCGAATCACCACTGGTCGAAGCAGGCTTGATTGCGTGCGTGTTCGCCGTGGGGGCGTGGGCGGGGACCCGCGCGGAGCGCTACTTCGGCGGCATCGATCCCGGCCCGGTGGTCATCGACGAAGTGCTCGGGATGTTGATCACCCTCGCCTTCATTCCCGTCGGCTGGTCCGCGGCGCTTGCCGGGTTCTTCCTGTTCCGCATATTCGACATCGTCAAACCCTATCCGGCCGACCGCCTCGAGCGCCTGCACGGCGGTGTCGGCGTGATGGCCGACGATGCGATGGCGGCGGTTTACGCGAACGTCAGCCTGCGCCTCTTGATCTGGCTGCTGCCTTCGTGGATTCATTGAGGCATGCTTGGAGCCTCGCCGCTCCGCACGGCCGAAATAATTGCGGTCGGTTCGGAGTTGCTCGGGACGGCGCGCCTCGACACCAACTCGCTCGTCCTCACTGAACAGCTGGCGGCCCTCGGGATAGAAGTGCTTACCAAGCACGTCGTGGGCGACCATCGCGAAACCCTCGCGCGGGTCTTCAAAGAGGCCCGCGCCCGCGCCGATTTGATCGTCTTCACCGGCGGACTGGGCCCGACCGACGATGATCTGACGCGAGAAGTCGTGGCCGACGTGCTCGGGCGCGCGATGGACGTCGACGAGGCGATCGTCGAGAAGATTCGCGCGCGGTTCGCACGACGCGGGATGAAGATGCCCGAGGTGAATCGCCGCCAGGCGCAGGTACCTCGCGGGGCGGTCGTCCTCGACAACCCGAACGGCACCGCGCCGGGTCTTTCGATCGAAGACGGCGAGCGCCTGATCGTGCTGCTGCCAGGCCCGCCGCGAGAAATGAAACCGATGTTCGCGGGTCTGTGCGGAACACTCGCGGTGCGGGCGGGGGCCGAGCGAATCTACACGGCGAGTCTCTTCATCACCGGCCGGTCCGAGTCGGACGTCGAACAGACCGTCCAGCCGATCTACTCGAAGTGGAGGGATGCCACGCCGCCGATCTCCACGACGATCCTCGCGGCGATGGGGCAAATCGAGCTGCACCTGTCGTTGCGATCGAGAGACGAATCGGCCGGGTCGGCCGCAATCGCACGTGCACGTGACGAACTGGCGCGTGCGCTCGGCGATGACGTCTACAGCACGGACGGCCGGATGATGCCGGAGGTCGTCGGCGATCTGTTGCGCGGGCGGCGTTACTGGCTTGCTGCCGCCGAGTCGTGCACGGGCGGCCTCTTGCTGTCGCGGCTGACCGACGTGCCCGGCAGCTCCGACTACGTGCACGGCGGCGTTGTCGCGTACGACAACGAGGCGAAGGTTGCCTGGCTGGACGTGCCGCGTGATCTGCTGGCACAGCATGGCGCCGTGAGTGAGCCGGTCGCAACGGCGATGGCCGAAGGGATTCGTGCGCGAACCGGCGCGGATGTCGCCGTCGGAATCACGGGAATCGCCGGTCCGGGGGGCGGCACGCCGGAGAAGCCGGTTGGAACCGTGGTCATCGCCGTGATTGTGCCCGGACGCGCCGCCCACGTACGGACCTACTCGTTCGTGGGTGGGCGCGACATGGTGAAGTTTCAGTCGACGCAAGCCGCCCTCGATCGTCTGCGGCGGATGATTGCTTGATGCGTCTGTTTGTGGCCGTGGAGCTCGATGAAGCGGTACGAACCACGGCCGGACGCGTGGCGTCTGATCTCCGAGAGCGGCTTCGACGAACCGGGCTCGACGCCCGCTGGGTCGCGTCCGAGAATCTGCATCTGACCCTGGTCTTCATTGGGCAGGTCGACGACCAGGCGGCCGCGCCGTTCGTCGCCACAGTGCAACGGCCGTTTGCCGTGAGACCGTTCTGGCTTCGACTCGGTCACTGCGGCGTGTTTCCTCCCTCCGGCCCCGCTCGTGTGATTTGGATCGGTCTTGCGGACGGTGGAGATGTGCTCCGTCAGGTGCAAGAGGAAGTCGTGCGGCGCCTGCAACCGCTCGGGTTCGAGCCCGAACGCCGACCGTTCAGCGCGCATCTGACGATTGCACGGGTGAGAGATCTGCCACGCGCGTCCGCGCGAGAGGCGCGGGCGATCGTCACCGCGATGAGCGTTCCTGTCACGAGTTGTCTCGTTACCCGCGTCACGCTGTTTCGGAGTCACCTGTCGCCCAAAGGGTCGCGGTACGAAGCGCTGGGGCACGGATTACTGGCTCATGGCTCATGACTCAGGACTCATGGCGGCTCCCGGCATGAGCCGCATTCAGCCTTGAGCCACCTTGAGCCACCTTGAGCCATGAGCCTTCTAAGCCCTAAGCCGACCTGTTGTACCCTCCTCTGTTGTGCTCACCTGGATCCTGTTCGGCTACGCGCTCGGCTCGGTGCCGTTCGCATTCCTGCTGGCCAGGCGTGCGGGCATCGACGTACGCGTCGCGGGCAGCGGAAATGTGGGAGCCGCGAACGTATTGAGGACGAGCGGTGCGCCGCTTGGCGTCGCGGTGATGGCTCTGGACATCACAAAGGGCGTTGCTAGCGTCTGGACAGCGTACGCCGCCGCCGGCACCGTCGACGCGATGGCGGCGGCTGGCGCTGGGGCCATCGTCGGTCACATCTATCCGGTCTGGCTTCGTTTCCATGGCGGCAAGGGTGTTGCCGTAGCGGCAGGCGTTTTCAGCGTGCTCGCGCCCATTGCCGCGGCGGCGGCGGCGGCGGTGTTTCTGGCAATTGTCTCGCTCACGCGTCTGGTCTCGCTGGGATCGGTTGCCGCGACGGTCACGCTGCCGTCGATTGCGCTGTTGTCGGGCGCGCCGCCGCAAGTGCTCATTGCTGCGGTCGGAGCCGCCGCGCTGATCCTCTTTCGCCATCGCGCGAACCTGGGACGCCTGCTTCGTGGGACCGAGCGCCGCATGGGTGAGCCGGCGAGATGACCGAGTGCATTGCCGTGCTCGGCGCCGGAAGCTGGGGTACGGCTCTCGCCAACCACTGCGCCCGTGTTGGTCACGACGTGCATCTCTGGGGTCGCGAACCGGCTCTCGTCGAGGAGATCGCGGACGCGCGCGAGAACCCCCGCTACTTGCCGGGAATCGGGCTATCGAAGGCGATCGCCATCACGTCGTCGATCGAGACGGCTCTCGACGGCGCCGCCATGGTGATTGCGGCGATCCCCTCGCACGGCATGCGCGGCGTGTTGCGCCGCGCCGCCTCGGCGGTCGGCCGGAACGCGGTACTTGTGAGCGCCACCAAGGGGCTTGAAACCGACTCGCTCGACCGCATGTCTCAAGTCATAGGCGGCGAGTTGGGTACGGAGCGCGCCATCGTCGTTCTGTCAGGTCCCAGCTTTGCCGCGGAAGTCGCGCGCGGTCTGCCGACCGCGGTTGTCGCCGCGTCGACCGATCCGAAGGCGGCCGGTCGTGTGCAGGAAGCGTTGAAGGGACCCACGTTCCGTGTCTACGCGACCGACGACGTGCCCGGGGTCGAGTTTGGCGGAGCATTGAAGAACGTGATCGCGATTGCTGCCGGGGCGGTCGAAGGATTGGGGCTGGGCCACAATGCGATGGCGGCGCTGATCACCCGGGGTCTGGTCGAAATGTCGCGGCTCGCGTGTGCGGAGGGTTCGAGGCGTGACACGTTGAGCGGCCTCAGCGGCCTTGGAGACCTGGTGCTCACGTGCACCGGAGATCTGAGCCGCAACCGCCGCGTCGGCATCGAGCTCGGGCGCGGGCGCTCGCTCGACGACATCCTCTCGCACATGCGGATGGTGGCCGAGGGCATCCGCACGACGCGCGCCGCGCTCGCGCTTGGGGCACGTCACGGTGTGGAGCTCCCGATTGCCGCGCAAATGGCGGCGGTGCTCGACGGCCACACGTCGCCGAAGGACGCCGTCGAGGCCCTTATGCTTCGACGTCAGCGCCAGGAGCTCGACGGTTGATGAAGGTCGGACCACGAACCTCGAGCCTCGGCCCTCGGATCTGAGACCTCGGATCTCGGACCTCGGACCTCGGACCTGAGATTCTCGGACCTCGGACCTCGGACCTCGGGTTGCGAACCTCGGACCTCGGATCTCGGACCTTCCGCCTCCGCCGCGAAGCGGCTACGGCGGACAAGCGGACCTCGATAGCAATATGGGCTTTTTCGACAAGATCAAACAATCACTGACGCGAACGAAGGAGCAGTTCGTCGAGCGGTTCGAAGAGATCGTCCGCAGCGCCGACGCGCCGGCGCAACAAAGTCGGCCGGTTGACATCGAGACACTCGATGCTCTCGAGGAAGCGCTGATCTCAGCCGACGTCGGCGTCGCCGCGACCGATCAAATCGTCAGCGCGGTGCGTCAGCGACGGACGCGGGGGGAGTCGCTGCGCGATCTCGTGAAGGGAGAGATTCTTTCCATTCTTCGCGATGCTGAGCATCCAGCCTCGAATGGCAAGACGCCGCACGTCGTGCTCATCGTCGGCGTTAACGGCACCGGCAAGACCACGACGGTCGGGAAGCTTGCGCGGTTCATCAAAGAGTCGGGGAAGGTGCCGCTGATTTGCGCGGCTGACACGTTTCGTGCGGCCGCGGTCGAGCAGTTGCAGGTCTGGGCCACGCGCGCCGGAGTGGATTTCATTCGAGCACAGGCCGGTGCGGATCCCGCGGCGGTCGTCTTCGATGCGATTGCCGCCGGCAAGGCGCGCGGACGGGATGTCGTGCTGGTCGACACCGCCGGCCGCCTGCATACTCGCGTGAACCTGATGGCGGAGCTGGAGAAAATCCGACGCATCGCGTCGCGCGAGATCGAAGGAGCACCGCACGAAGTCCTGCTCGTTCTCGACGCCACCGTCGGACAGAACGGCCTGAACCAGGCGCGCGAGTTCATGGACGTCGCTGGCGTGAACGGCATCGTCCTCACCAAGCTCGATGGCACGGCGAAGGGGGGGATTGCCGTCGCCATCGCGCACGACCTCAAGCTGCCGATTCGCTATGTCGGCGTGGGAGAAGGCATCGACGATCTCGTCCCTTTCTCGCCCGAGGAATACGTCAACGCGCTCTTCGAAGAGAAATGGTAGAACGCGACGACTACTACATGCGGAAGGCGATCGCGACCGCCGAGCGTGGCCGCGGCCGCACGAACCCCAACCCGATGGTCGGCGCCCTGGTGGTGAACGACGAAGGGGTGATCGTGGGCCGCGGACGCCACGAGGTGGCCGGCGGACCTCACGCCGAAGTGAACGCGCTCCGTGATGCAGGCGAGCGTGCTCGCGGTGCGACGCTCTACTGCACGCTCGAGCCTTGCAGTCATACCGGGCGGACCGGTCCATGCGCACCGGCAGTGGCCGGCGCCGGGATTCGTCGGGTCGTGATCGCGCTCGAAGATCCGAATCCGTTGGTGAATGGCCGCGGCCTCGCGTATCTGCGCGAGCGCGGCATCGAGACGCTGATCGGCGTCGGTCGGGAGGAGGCGGAACGGCAGAACGAAGCGTTCCTCACCGTCATGCGACGGCAGCGGCCGCTGGTGATTGTGAAGGTGGCCTTGAGCCTCGATGGTTGCATTGCGGCGGCGCCCGGGGTGCGCACCCCCCTCACGGGGGCGGTCGCCAACCGCGCAATCCAGCGTCAGCGCGCCGAGGTCGACGCAATTGCCGTGGGATCGGGAACCATCCTGGCTGATGACCCGATGCTGACCGCCCGCGGGGTATATCGTGCTCGTCCCCTCGTCCGCGTCGTCTTCGATCGTCGGCTGCGGATGCTGACGACCGCCCGACTGCTCTCGACGCTCGACAGCGGGCCGGTCATAATCGTAGGGAGCGAGCGCGTTTGCGCCGAGAAGCCGGAGGCCGTCGAACAACTGTCGAAGGCAGGTGCCCGCGTTATCACCCCCGCCGGAGACATCGGCTCTGCGATTGCGGCGCTGAGGGATTTCGAGGTGACCTCCGTCGTGCTCGAAGGTGGCGCTACTCTCCACGCAGCCGCCCTGCAGGCGGCGATCGTGGACGTCGTCAACGCGTATATCACCCCGCACGTCCTCGGAGCCTCAGGACAAAAGTGGGTGGCGCCCCGCAGCTTTTCGCTCGGACAGCTGCAGGACCGTCGCGCGACCTGGCTCGGCGACGATGTGCTGGTGGAAGGACATGTTTACCGGTCTGGTTGAAACGGTCGGCGAGGTCATCGAGGTGAAGCCCACGACGGCGGGTTTCCGTCTGCACGTCAGGACCGATCTGGCTTCAGAACTGACCCCGGGCGACAGTCTCGCCGTGAATGGCGTGTGTCTCACCGTGGTCGCCGCGGACGACGGCGGGGTGTACGCGGACGTGTCGCCCGAAACCGCTCGCGTGACCGCGCTCGGCGGGTTGCAGCGCGGATCGCAGCTGAATCTCGAGCGGCCGATGCGCGCCGACGCCCGCATTGGCGGACACTTCGTCCAGGGACACGTCGACGCCGCGGGGACGGTAGACGAGATTCGGCAGGAAGGCGAGTCGTGGTGGGTGACCATCAGATTTCCCGCACCGCTTGCCGCATATATTGTCCGGAAGGGTTCGATTGCGGTTGACGGGATCAGCCTGACGGTCGCCGGGGTTGACGACAAGCGGTTCGACGTGCAGATCATCCCTTACACTTGGCAGCACACGAATCTGCGTAGCCTGAGAGTGAACGACCTCGTGAACCTCGAGTGTGACATTCTCGGCAAGTACGTGCAGCGCGCGATGGAAGTGACGGCCCCGGGGCGTGTCGGGAAGGCGCAGTCATGACAACCAGGACCAAGGCTCGCAAGCCACGCTCGCCGTTTGCGCCGATTGAGGCTGCCGTCGAGGCCATCCGCGACGGCAGAATGATCATCGTCTGCGACGACGAGGACCGCGAGAATGAGGGAGACCTGACGATCGCGGCGGAGAAGGTGACGCCCGAGGCGATCAACTTCATGGCCAGGCACGGTCGCGGTCAGATCTGTCTTTCGATGACCGGGCAGCGGCTCGACGAGCTCGAGATCCCGCTCGCGGTCAACGCCAACACCACGCCATTCGGCACGGCGTTCTGCGTGCCGGTCGACGCCAAGAAACACGTGACGACGGGGATTTCCGCGCCGGATCGCGCGGCTACGGTCCTCTCCGCCATCGATCTGAATACGAAACCATCGGACCTCGCCAGGCCCGGCCACGTCTCGCCGCTGCGCGCGCGCGACGGCGGAGTACTCGTTCGCGCCGGTCAGACCGAAGCGGCGGTCGACCTCGCGCGGATCGCCGGGCTGTATCCGGCCGGCGTCATCTGCGAAATCATGAACGAAGACGGGACGATGGCGCGTGTCCTGGAGCTGACGAGATTCGCGAAGCGGCACAAGCTGCTGATGATCACGATCGCGGATCTGATCCAGTACCGCATGCGCACCGAGGCCCTGGTGCATCGGGTCGCATCCGCGTCGCTCCCGACCGCGCACGGCGAGTTCCGGGTGATTGCATTCGGAAGCCCGATGGACCGCGAGACACACGTCGCGCTGGTGCGTGGCGAGATCGGTGACGGCGAAAACGTGCTGGTCCGGGTCCACTCGAAATGCCTCACCGGCGACGTCTTTCATTCGGCGCGGTGCGATTGCGGCCCGCAGCTCGAGGCGGCGATGGAGCGGATCGCGCGCGAAGGCCGGGGCGTCCTGCTGTACCTCAATCAGGAAGGACGCGGGATCGGCCTCGCCAACAAGATCCGCGCGTACGAGCTCCAGGACCAGGGCTACGACACGGTTGAAGCCAACGAGCGGCTCGGCTTCAAGGCCGATCAGCGCGACTACGGCATCGGCGTGCAGATTCTCAAAGACCTCGGGGTCCGCAGCATGCGCCTCCTGTCCAATAATCCGCGCAAGCTGGTTGGCCTCGAGGGATACGGGTTGTCGGTGGCTGAATGGATCCCGCTCGAGATTCCCGCCTCGGAGCACACACAGCGCTACCTGCGGACGAAGAAGGAGAAGCTGGGTCACAAGCTCCGCAGCGTCTAAACGGCGGCACCTCCGACGAGGTGCCCTACAGGCTTTTCAACAGCTGTAGGGCGCCTCTTTACAGGCGCCTGCCTGGAAGCCCTGGGCGGTCCCCCACGCGCATTGACAGTTCAGACTCGTTCCTTTACGATAAAGGTTTGCGCCTGAGCACGTTACGCCGCCTGTCTGGTCATGTTTGAATCTCTCTCAACCCGTTTGCAGGATGTTTTCCGCCAGATCCGCGGCGAGACACGGCTGACGGAAGAGACGGTCGAGCTGGCTCTTCGCGAAATCCGGATGGCGCTCCTTGAAGCCGACGTCAACTTCAAGGTCGTCAAGGCGTTCATCGATCGCGTCCGCGACCGCGCGGTCGATCAGGACGTGCTCAAGAGCCTCACGCCAGACCAGCAGGTCGTCCGCATTGTCCGCGATGAAATGCTGGCCTTGTTTGGCGACGCGCAGGGCGGCTTGCCGGCTTCGCCGCAGCGACCGCGCGTCCTGATGCTGCTCGGCCTGCAGGGCTCCGGCAAGACGACGACGGCGGCGAAACTCGGACGCTGGCTTTCGAAGCAGGGGCGTCATCCGTTGCTGGTCTCGACCGACGTCCGGCGTCCCGCGGCGATCGAACAGTTGTCGGTGGTCGGCAAGCAGGCAGGTGTGCGGGTGTACGACCCCGCCGGCCAGATGGATCCCGTCGCGCGCGCGTCGGGCGCGTTGACGGAAGCGAAGAACAGCGGTTTCGACGTCGTGATTGTCGACACCGCGGGCCGTCTCCACATCGACGATCAGTTGATGGACGAACTGCAGGCGATCAAGAGCGCCGTGCAGCCGGTGGATCAACTGTTCGTCGCTGACGCCATGACCGGTCAGGACGCGATCAAGAGCGCTGGTGAGTTCAATCGGCGCATCGGCGTCACCGGCGTGGTGCTGACGAAGATGGATGGCGACGCCCGTGGCGGTGCGGCGTTGTCGGTGGTGTCGGTCGTGGGCGTGCCGATCGCATTCGTCGGGAGCGGCGAGCGGCTGCAGGATCTCGAGGCGTTCCACGCCGACCGCGTGGTTTCGCGGGTGCTGGGAATGGGCGACGTGCTGTCGCTCATCGAGCGCGCCGAGGAAGCGGTCTCGCAAGAGGACGCGGAGAAGCTCGAGAAGAAGCTTCGGCTCGATGATTTCACGCTCGAGGATTTCCGCGATCAACTGCGCACGATCCGGAAGATGGGCCCGCTCGAGCAGATCATCGGGATGCTTCCCGGCATGGGCGCGCTCAAGGAGATGAAGCAGGCGCGGGAGCAGGTGGACGACAAGCAACTGCTGCGGGTCGAGGCGATCATCAACTCGATGACCCCCAAGGAGCGCCGCAACCACCAGTTGATCAACGGTCAGCGCCGCAAGCGTATTGCCAAGGGTTCGGGGACCTCGGTCGAAGAAGTGAATCGCCTGTTGAAGCAGTTCATTCAGATGAAGAAGATGCTCAAGGCGATGGGTGGAATGGCGGGACTCGGGAAGGGCAAGCGTCCAAACTTGTCGGCCCTGAAGGGCCTGATGCGGTAAAGGCAACAGTAAGAGGACACATGTTAGCTATACGTTTGAGGCGTGCAGGTTCGAAGAAGCGTCCGTTCTTCCGCGTGGTGGTGACCGACTCTCGGGCGGCGCGTGATAGCAGCTTCGTCGAGGTGCTCGGGCACTACAACCCGCGCACGAATCCGGAGACGCTGAAGCTGAATCGCGAGCGGCTGGCCTACTGGCTCAAGTCCGGCGCGGTGCCGTCCGATACGGTGCGGACGCTCGTCGATCGCGCGCCGGCGGAAGCTCCGGCGGCCGAGGCCACTCCCGCATCGTGAGCCGCGCCCGAGATGTCGTCGAGGTGGTCGCCCGCGCGCTGGCCGACAAGCCGGACGCGGTCACGGTGACCGAGCGCGAGGGCCGAGGTCAGACCGTCGTCGAATTGACGATGGCGCCAGGTGATCTGGGCCGGGTGATCGGCCGGCAAGGCCGGACCGCGCAGGCGCTGCGCACGCTGGCGAGTGCGGCCGCGGAACTCGATGGCACCAAAGCGATGGTGGATTTCAGGGACTAGTGAATTGGTGAATTGGTGAATTGGTGATTTGGTGATTTGGTGAATTGGTGATTTCGATGGGCGAAGCCAGACCACCGGATCACCAAATTATCCATTCATCGAGTCCGGCCGATTTCCTGCTCGTCGGTCGCGTGGCGCGTGCGCATGGAAATCGCGGCCAGGTGATCGTCAATCCGGAAACGGATTTTCCCGAGGCCCGCTTCACCGTCGGCCAGGTGATGCACGTGGGGGTGGCGGGGACGGTCGAGCCGCGCAGGATCGAGTCGGTCAGGTTTCACCAGCGACGCCCGGTGATTGCGCTCGAAGGCATCGACACGATGAACGCGGCGGAGGCGCTGGCTGGCGCGGAGCTGAAGATTCCGGCAACCGAGCTCGCGCCACTCCCGGAAGGCACGTTTTACCACCACGACCTGGTGGGCTGCGAGGTTCGCGATCGGAGCGCGCGCCTCGTCGGGCGTGTCACTGACGTCGAGGGCACGATGGAGCGCAGCCGGCTGGTGGTCGCCGGACCGGACGGCAAGGACGTGCTGATCCCGATGGTCGCTGAGATTTGCGTGGAGGTCGACCCGGCATCACGCGTAATCGTGATCGATCCGCCGGAAGGACTGCTGGATCTGAACGCGTAGCGAGCGTGTAGGGGAGTTCGAGGGGCGAGGCCCCTCGCTTGGTGACGGTAGCGAACGAGCGGTAGCGAGTGAGCCACGCGAGCGGAGCGGGGATCGAGGGGGTTCCTGCGAGCGAGCGTGTAGGGAAGTTCGAGGGGCGAAGCCCCTCGATTGGTGTGAGCGGTAGCGAACGAGCGGTAGCGAGTGAGCCACGCGAGCGGAGCGGGGATCGAGGGGGTCCCTGCGAGCGAGCGTGTAGGGGAGTTCGAGGGGCGAAGCCCCTCGATTGGTGTGAGCGGTAGCGAACGAGCGGTAGCGAGTGAGCCACGCGAGCGGAGCGGGGATCGAGGGGGTCCCTGCGAGCGAGCGTGCAGGGGAGTTCGAGGGGCGAAGCCCCTCGATTGGTGTGAGCGGTAGCGAACGAGCGGTAGCGAGTGAGCCACGCGAGCGGAGCGGGGATCGAGGGGGTCCCTGCGAGCGAGCGTGCAGGGGAGTTCGAGGGGCGAAGCCCCTCGATTGGTAATGAAAATCGACATCGTCACCATCTTTCCAAAGATGGTGGAGGCTCCGCTCGCAGAAGGCATCGTCGCGCGGGCGATCGCACGAGGCGTGGTCGATGCACGCGTGCACGACCTGCGCGGTTTCACCACCGATCGCCATCGGATCGTCGACGACGTGCCGTTCGGTGGCGGACCCGGGATGGTGTTGAAGCCGGAGCCGCTGTTCGTCGCGGTCGACTGGATTCGCGAGGAGCGGGGCGCACCATCGGCGGTGATTCTGACGTCACCCGATGGCGAACGTCTGACGCATGCAGTTGCCGAACGACTGAGCCGGCTCGATCATCTGGTGATCCTCTGCGGCCGCTACGAGGGGGTCGACGAGCGAGTTCGCGAGCACCTGGCGACCGAGGTCATCTCGATCGGAGACTACGTGCTGTCGGGTGGAGAATTGGCGGCGCTGGTCATTGTCGATGCGGTGGCGCGGCTGATTCCGGGAGTGGTCGGGGACCAGACGTCGGTCACGGGCGACACGTTCGCGAGCGGGCTGCTGGACTTTCCGCAATACACGCGGCCGGCTGAATTCCGCGGACACACCGTGCCGCCGGTGCTGTTGTCGGGACACCATGCGGAAATCGAGAAGTGGCGGCGTGAGCAGGCGCTCGAACGAACGCGCATGCACCGCCCGGATCTGCTGATGAACGAGGCACGCGGAACGAGCCGCGATGAGCGGGCACCGCGAAGCGAGGCAAGCGGGATGCAGGGCCCGCCGATTTCAAGAGAAGGAAGGGAGTAGGTCATGACAGCCGTTGAGACCGTCGAGCGCGGACAGCTGGCCCAGCGCCCGGCGATCAAGCCGGGCGACACCGTGCGCGTGCACGTGAAGGTGCGCGAAGGGGACAAGGAGCGCATCCAGGTGTTCGAGGGCATGGTGATCGGCATGCACCGGGGCGGCGCCCGCGCGACGTTCACGGTGCGCAAGGTGTCTTTCGGCCAGGGGGTCGAGCGCATCTTCCCGCTGCACTCGCCGGTCATCGACAAGATCGACGTGCTCCGCACGGCGAAGGTCCGTCGCGCGAAGCTGTACTTCCTCCGCGAGCTGAAGGGCAAGGCGGCGCGGATGAAAGAGATCGGGAAGAAACAGCAGGCGTCGTAGGATTTGGTGATTGCGGGATCCGCTGATTTGGTGATTTGAGGCCAATTCCGGCAATTACCAATTCCCGCACACCGCACATCGCCAATTCACCGATGGTGAAAGTTCGCGCCTTTCGAACCCTGGAGAATGCGCTCCGGCGCATGGGGTTCGTGTACGTCGCCGGTGTCGACGAAGTGGGGCGCGGCTGTCTGGCCGGTCCGGTGGTCGCGGGCGCGGTGGTGCTCGATCCCGAGCGTTACATTCCCCGGGTCTGTGATTCCAAGACCGTAACCGCGCTCGAGCGCGACCGGTTGTACGAACGGATTACCCGCCAGGCAATCTCGTGGGCGGTCATCGGCGTCGAGCCCGGCGAAATCGATCGCATCAACATCCATCAGGCGTCGCTGCGCGCGATGCAGCGCGCGGTGCTGTCGCTCGCGCCACTTCCCGACATGGTCCTGGTCGACGCGTTCCGAATTCCCGACATTCCCATGGCCCAGCGAGGGGTGGTCCACGGCGATGTCCACTGTACCGCCATCGCTGCCGCCTCGATCATCGCCAAGGTGACCCGCGATCGTCTGATGCTCCAGTTACACGATCAGGATCCGCGTTACGGTTTTGATCGCCATAAGGGCTACGCGACGCGCGAGCACCTCGACGCGGTGTCGCGGTTTGGCTATTCCGAGATCCATCGACGTTCGTTCCGGCCCCCCTCGCTGTTTGATAAAATTTAAGGCTCCGTTGGCTTTCGACCGAGAAGACACGCTCAAGAAGGCGGAGAAGCTGCTCCGTCAGGGCCGGCTCGATGCCGCCGTCGCGGAGTACGCGCGCGTGGTCGAGGAACAGCCGCGGGACTGGAACACGCTCAACACCCTGGGCGACCTCTACGCCCGGGCCGGGCAGACAGATAAGGCTGCAGCGGCCTACATGCGGATCGCGGATCACCTCTTTCATGAGGGCTTCTATCCGCGCGCCGCGGCGCTCTACAAGAAGATCCTCAAAATCAAACCGGACGAGGAAGCCTGCCAGCTCAATCTCGGCGAGATCGCGGTCAAGCAAGGCCTGCTCGTCGACGCCAAGTCGTATTTCGGCGCCGTCGCGGACCGGCGGCGCGCGCGCGGCGATCGGGCCGGGGCCGAAGAGATGGTCGTGCGGCTCGGCACGCTCGATCCCGCCGACATCGAGGCACGAATTGCGGCAGCAAAGGTCCTCGAGCAGCAGGGAGACCTGGTGCTCGCCTCGTTCCGCTATCGCGAGCTGCACGGCGATCTCCTCGAGAAAGGACGCAAGGCGGAGGCGTTCGCAGCCCTCCGGGAAGCCGTTCGCCTGAACCCCGACGACAAGGAAGGGCGCATCGAGCTCGGACGGGAAGCGATTGCGACCGGGGACGCCGAGGCGGTCCGTACGTATCTGGACCGCGAGACCGTCGGCCGGGATCCCGCGCTGATGCTCGCGCTCGTCGACATCGAGTTGCGAGCCGGCGCGCTCGAGCCGGCGCGCGAGCTCGTTCGTCAGTTGCTCGCGCTCGACCGTGAACACCGGCATCAGATCCTCGATCTCGCCTGGAAGCATGCGGAAACATCCAGGGACAGCGCGTTCATCTGCGTCGACGCGGCGGTCGAGGCGGCGATAGCCGCCAACGACTATGCCGACGCCGCCGGTGTCCTGCAGGAGTTCGTCGCCAGAGTGCCGGCGCAGATTCCAGCGCTGCTCAAACTGGTCGAAGTGTGCGTCGACGGCGGATTCGAAGCGACAATGTACGAGACGCAGGCGCAGCTGGCCGACGCGTATCTCGCGGCCGGGCATGCCGCTGAAGCGCGCGTGATCGCCGAAGATCTCGTCGCTCGCGAGCCGTGGGAGCGCGCTCACATCGATCGCTTCCGAAACGCGCTCGTCCTCCTGAACGTCTCGGATCCCGATACGCTGATTGCCGAACGTCTGAGCGGCCAGGCGCCGTTCATGGCCAAGGATCACTTTGCGGATCTTCCGTTCGAATCGCCCGAGGCGGCAATCGAGCCACCGGCAGACACTGCGGCGATATCGGCAACCAACGAAGAACCAATCACGCCGGCTGAAGTTGTCGTGGAGGCCGCGCCGGCCCCCGACGCCGCACCAGCCACGGAACAGCCGAAGCAACCTGGCGGGTCGGTCGAGATCGATCTGACCCGCCTTCTTGGAGACTTGCAGGGGACCACCATGTCCGCATCAAGCGATCCGCCACCGCAGAGAGAGAACCCAGACGCCGCTTTCCAGGATTTTCACGACGAGGTGTCCCGGCAGACCGGGGCCGAGGAAGCGGCGCAACACCTGAAGCTCGCGCGTACGTACTTGGAAATGGGGATGCCCGACGAAGCGGTCGGGTCGCTGCAGACGGCGGCGCGCTCGCCGCGGCATCGCTTCGAAGCAGCCTCGACGCTCGGCCGGCTCTATCGGGATCAGCAGGATCTGCCGCGCGCGATTGAATGGCTCGAACGCGCGGCCGAAGCGCCCGCCCCCGGTGTCGAGGACGGACGGGCGCTCCTGTACGATCTCGGCGCAACGCTCGAGTCGGCCCGCGAGACCGCCCGCGCATTGGCGGTCTTCATGGAACTTCAGGCCGATGCCGGCGCCTATCGGGACGTCGGCGCCCGCGTCGAGCGCCTGTCGAAGGTGCAGACAGGGAGCTGATCATCCGGGTCATCAGCCGGCTGCTGTTCGCCGCGTACTTTCTCGAAGCGGGATTCATCCTGATGGTCGCGCCGTGGTCCGCGTTCTGGGACCACAATCGCTTTGCCGAGGCACGTCCCGGAATCGAAGTGGTGGTGAATAGCCCGTATGTGCGCGGCGCGGTGAGCGGCATTGGCGTAATCACCGCCCTGGCCGGTCTTGCCGAGATCGCCGCGCTGGTCACCGGGCGTCGCCGTCACGCGGGTTCCGGTCCGGCGGAGCCGTGATCTGCTTCGTAACGGATCGACGGCGCGCGGCCGATCCTTCCTGTTCCCACCTGCTCGAGCGAATCCATGATGCCGCCAAGGCAGGCGTGGACATCATTCAAGTCCGCGAGAGGGATCTGCCCGATCGCCAGCTCCTGGCGCTGGTGCGTGAAGCCCTGGCCGCGGCCCGCCACACGGCCGCCCGCATTCTCGTCAACGATCGTGTGGATATCGCGCTGGCTGCGGGAGCGGCGGGTGTGCAGCTGCGCGGTGACTCGGTCGATGCGAGCCGGGTGCGCGCGATGGTGCCTCACGGTTTCGTCATCGGACGATCGATTCACGAGCCCGCGGAGGCGGCCGCGGCGCGCGATTGTGACTTCCTGGTGTTCGGTACCGTGTTTCCCACGGCCGGCAAGGCTCCGGGCCATCGGTTCGCGGGAGTGGATCTCCTGCGAGACGTCTGTGGGCGTTCGATGGTCCCGGGTACTTGCCATTGGTGGCGTCGACGAGACGAACGCGCGGACGGTGGCCAACGCTGGTGCCGCCGGTGTGGCCGCGGTCGGGATTTTCATGGCCGCCCGGCCAGCTGGGGAGCTCGAATCAACCGTACGCGCCATCCGTGCCGCCTTTGCCAGTTGAACTTTTCGGGCAACCTGCTAAAGTTGCGCCGGGAATCGATGAGCGACTTCGGCGAGAGGCTGCGCCAGGCGCGCGACCGGCGTGGAATCTCGCTGCGGCAGATGGCCGCGAGCACCAAAATCCCTATAACCGCGCTCGAGGCGCTCGAGCGCAACGACGTTTCCAAGCTGCCCGGCGGCATCTTCAGCCGCGCGTTCGTGCGCTCCTACGCGGTCGAGGTCGGTCTCGATCCCGACGTGACGGTCCGGGAATTCCTGGAGCGCTTCCACGGGCAGTCTCCCCCCAGCCCCGAGCCGCACCCCCAGCCCGTTCCCGTGCAGGAAACGCAGTTCGAAAGCCAGCGGCGGATCGCATCCGTGCTGTTCAAGCTGGTCGCCATCAGCGTTCCGCTGATCGTCACGATTTTGTATTTCACGCTCAGGACGCGTCCGCCGGCAGCCATGGAAGCGCAGGCGGCGGACGGCCCGGCGCCTTCGGCGCAGGTGGCTGACTCCGCGGCAGCGTCCCCGCCGCAGGCGTCCGACGCCGCGCCTGCTCCCTCGCCGCCGCCGGCGACAGCAGTGCCGCAGTCCGGCGGGACCTCTGGAGCGCTTCCGGCGGCGGGGTCGGGCCCGATGCGGCTCGAAGTGCATCCGACCGGCCGGTGCTGGGTCTCGCTCACCGTCGACGGCAAGCGCGTCTTCGCGCGCATGATGCAGGCCGGCCAACGCGAGACCACCGTTGTCACGAACGCTGCGATCATCGAGGTCGGCGATGCCGGAAAGTTTGCGTTCTCGATCGATGGCCGCGAAGGCCGGCCGATCGGGAGTGCGGGGCAGATAAAGACATTGAAGGTGACGCGTACGAGCGCGGCCACCCTGCTGAGATAATCACGCTGACAGAACCGCTGGCTCTCTCGATTGGTCGGCGTCGGCCCACAGGTGAAACCACATGGACCCCGGGTTCCGTTCCCCACTGATTGATTTCTTTCGTCGCGGCGAGGTCGCCCGCGACGTGCGGCTCCTGGCTGCGCAAGGCGCGCTTGCGCCACGCGCGCACGAACAACTCGCGCTGCTCGTGCTGCTTTCCGATGATCAGGACCCCGAGATCGCCCAGGCCACGGCCACCACGCTCGATGCGCTTCCTCTCGCGCCTCTGCGCGCGTTCCTCGCGCGATCGGACGTGCCGGAGGACATGCGCCAGTTCTTCGCCGCGCGCGGCGTGGATTCCGCCGGCGTCGCGGCTTCCGACAGCGAGGCGCCGCTGATCGATACGCTCGCCGAGCCACCGCAGGTCGAAGACACGCCGGAGACCGCGGATCCCGAACGGAAGCTGCTCTCGTCGCTGCCGGTGATCGAACGGATGAAGCTGGCGATGAAGGGTACCCGCGAGCAGCGCGCCCAGCTCGTGCGCGACTCGAATCGGCTCGTCGCCGCCGCGGTCCTGAGCAGCCCCAAGCTGACCGAGTCGGAGGTCGAGCAGTTCACGAAGATGGGTAACGTCTCGGAGGACGTGCTGCGAGTGATCGCGATGAACCGGGCATGGACCAAGAACTACGGAGTGATCGCCGGCCTCTGCCGGCACCCGAAGACACCGCCGGCACTGTCGATGCAGATGCTGCACCGGTTGAACGAGCGGGATCTCAAGATGCTCGCGATCGATCGGAACGTGCCGGAGGCGCTGCGTCAGATTAGTCGAAAGATCCTGACCAAGACCAAGTTTGGATAGTCGGAATTGGTGAGTTGGCCAATCACCAAATCACCGGATCACCAAATCACCAAATCACCAAATCTATTTCTTCCTCCACTCCTTTCTCATCTCTGCCAACCCCTCCATATACACCGAGGCCTTGCTGCGTTCGTCTTCGTCCTTCATCGACTTGAGCAGATCGATCGCGCGGGCGATATCGCGCTCGATGGTGGCGGGGCTCGTCTTGAAGTACAGCCGGCGGATCTCCTCAATCGCGTGTCACGCCAAGCTCCCGACGCGGCGCAGCCCGGCGCGCAGGGCCTCGACGTCGCGCGTGTTGAGCACGTCGGCCGGCAGTCAGCCAGGCCCGGCGGGCGATGGCGACGCCCCAGCGGATCACCGCCAGGGCGCCGGCGCTGTGGGCGTCGGAGCTGATGACGATCTTGGCTCCCGCATCGCGCGCCATGCGCGCGTGGAGATCGTCGAGATCGAGACGATCGACCTGGCTGTTGATCTCGAGCGCCACGCCGGCGGCTGCTGCGGCCGCAAACACGCGGTGCCATGTCGAGCCTGCAGCGGCTCGCGCTTGAGAATCAGGCGCCCGGTCGGATGGCCGAGGACATCGACCCACGGACACTCCAGCGCGCGCAGGAGGCGGTCGGTCATCTGTGCGGGTTCCTGGTTGAATGCCGAGTGCACCGAGGCGACGACGATGTCGAGCTGGGCGAGGCAGTCGTCGGCGAGATCCATCGTGCCGTCGGCGCGGATGTCGCACTCGATGCCGGCGAGCAGCGTGATGCCGTCGAGACGCGCGTTCGACCTCGCGGACTGCGCGGGCGTGCGCCAGCGCCGCGCGCTTCGTCGAGGCCGTTCGCCATCGCCAGCGACTGGCTGTGATCGGTGATCGCGAGGTAACGCAGGCCCGCGGCCTGCGCCGCGCGCGCCATCGTCTCGATGTCGGCGCGGCCGTCGGTGGCGGTGGTGTGCATGTGCAGATCGCCGCGCAGATCCGCGAGCTGCACGAGACGCGGCAGCCTGCCCGCGTTCGGCCGCCTCGATCTCGCCGCGGTTCTCGCGCAGCTCGGCGGCACGAGCGCCAGGCCGAGCGCCTGGTAGATGCCGTCCTCGTCCTCACCGGCGACCGCGTCGTCGTCGTCGACGCGGTACAGCCCGTACTCGTTCAGCTTGAACCCGCGCTGGATCGCGCGGTCGCGCAGCGCGATGTTGTGGGCCTTGGAGCCGGTGAAGTACTGGCAGCGCCGCGCCGAGGCTCTCGCGAGGGACGAGCCGCAGGTCTGCCTGGAACCCGCCCCACAGCAGCACGCTCGACTTCGTGTCGCCGTGCGCGAGGACACGCTCGACCAGCTTGTAGCCGGTGAACGCGTCCATCAGCGACGGCGGGGCGCCCGCCGCGAGGATGTCGAGGTCGCCGCAGGTCTCGCAGCCGCGGCGGAGGCTGCCGACCATTGAGATGTCGCGCGTCGGGCGCGTGCTCGCGCAGCGCCGCGACGAGCGCCGCCGCCGTCTCGTGCGCTTCGGCCATCAGCCGGCGGCCGGCGAACCGCGCGCTGTTCCTCGAGCGCTTTCAGGATCAGCGCTTCCTTCTTCGCGCCCATGCCCTTTGATCGCGCGCAGGCGGCCCGCTCGTGGCCGCCTGCTTCGAGATCGTCGAGCGTGCGGATCGCCGAGCTCGCGGTAGAGGAGGGCGACCGTCTTGGGCCCGACGCCCTGGAGGTGGAGCAGATCGAGGATCGTCGGCGGGAACTCCTGCAGCAGATCCTGGTGGTAGGCGATCGCGCCGGTCTCGACGAGCTCGCCGATCTTGGCGGCGAGGTCCTTGCCGATGCCCGGGAGCTCGAGGCGCTCGGCCGGCCGACAGGCCGGCGACGCGGCGGG
This sequence comes from uncultured Acidobacteriota bacterium, assembly GCA_963755695.1. Classification (GTDB taxonomy): domain Bacteria; phylum Acidobacteriota; class Vicinamibacteria; order Vicinamibacterales; family 2-12-FULL-66-21; genus QHWT01. Next base: position 616,098 of record CAVWLB010000010.1, read on the forward strand.
TCTCGTGCACGACGGTTTCGGCGGCGTTGCGATACGCGCGGATCTTGAACGGGTTCTCGCCCTTGATCTCGAGCAGGTCGCCGATCTCGGCCAGGACGCGGGCGATGGCGAGGTTATCCACGGATCGATTGAATGTGGACGCGGTGGAGGGCCGCCGGTTCATGCCCGGTGCGCAGAGTCTGAGACACCACACGGGCCGATACGTCACTGCGAGGACTTCGAGGCCGCGTTCTTCGATCGTGAAGTCGAGGACGCGCGCGCCGGCGTCGTGCGAGCGCCTGCCGAATGGCGGGGATCGTCGTCGGGCTCGCCGAAGCAGAACAGGCAGCCGCCGCCGCCGGCGCCGCAGACCTTCCCGCCGATCGCGCCGGCCGCCCGCGCCGCCGCCAGCATCGCGTCGATCTCCGGCGTCGTGACGCCCGGCGCGAGCGCTTGCGGTTCTCCCATTCGGCGGCGATCTGCCGGCCGACTTCGGGCCAGTCGCGCCGCTCGAGCGCGTCGCGCATCGCGGCGGCGATGTCGCGGATGCGCGCGAAGCTGCGCTGCACGCCGACGGTCGCCGTCGATGTGCCGCTTGGTGACGTCCCAGTTGTTGATGCCCGAGTTGCGGGAGGCGTTGGTGTAGGCCAGCACCAGCCGCTGCTCGAGCTCTTCGGCCCGGACATTCGAGGGCGACGCGGCGGACGCCGTCGACGCCGAGCTCCACCGCGGAGATGCCGCCGTAGAGGCCGGCCGGTAGTCCTGCACGCCGGTCGGCACGTCGATCGCCTGCGCCTCGACGTTCATCGCGATCTGGAAGATCTCGTCGTCGGTCCGGCGGCCGCCGGTCCACGCGTTCAGCGCGCCGCAGACCGCGATGTTCAGCGCCGAGGAGCCGGCGATGCCGGCGCCGACCGGCGACTCCGACCGCGTGTGCAGCTCGAGCCCCTCGGCCTGGAAGTGGTGCAGCAGGCGGCCGAGCAGCCGCAGGTCGTGGCTGTCGCGCAGGTGCGACCAGTGATCGACTTCGACGCGCTGCCCGGTGTCCTCCGAGACGATGACCAGCCGCCGATCGCTCCGCGGCGTGATCGTCGCAGCGCGCGCGCAGGCTGATCGCCGCGTTCAGCGTCTGCGCGCCGTCGTGGAAGAGGTACAGCGGCCAGATGTCGAGCGTGCCGCCGGCGAGATCGATGCGCGTCGGCGCGGAGGCGTCGATGTGCACCGCGACCGATTATAGATTGGCAATGCGATATCATCTTGGAATGCCTGCGTGACATCCGGCGTCACATCGGTCAGCTTGCGATCGTCGGGTTCGACGGCCACGCCGTCCCGACGGAGCTCAAACAGCTGGCGCGCGAGTTCGATCTCGGCGGCGTGGTCTTCTTCGCGCGCAACGTCGACGACCCGGAGCAGGTCGCCGAGCTGTCGCGCGAGTCGCAGGCGCTGGCGCACCGAGATGCCGCTGTGGGTGAGCGTCGACCAGGAAGGCGGGCGCGTCGCGCGGCTGAAGCGGCCCTTCACCGAGTGGCCGCCGATGGCAACGCTCGGCCGGAGCGGCGACGAGGCGCTGGCCGAGCGGTTCGCCCGCGCGCTCGGCGGCCGAGCTCGAGGCGGTCGGGATCTCGCTCGACTACACGCCGGTGCTCGACATCCACACCAATCCGAAGAACCCGGTGATCGGCGATCGCGCGCTGGCCGAACGGGCCGAGGACGTCGCCCGGCTCGGCGCGGCGATCATCCGGACGCTGCAGGCGCGAAGGGATCGCCGCCTGCGGCAAGCACTTTCCCGGGCACGGCGACACCAGCGTCGACTCGCATTTCGAGCTGCCGCTCATCGAACATCCGCCGGACCGCCTCGAGGCCGTGGAGCTGGTGCCGTTCAAAGCGGCGATCGCCGCCGACGTCGCCTGCGATCATGACGGCGCACATCCTGATTCCGGCGCTCGACGAGGAGCGGCCGGCTACGCTCTCGCCGGCGATCGTCGACGGCTGCTGCAGAAGAAGCTCGGGCTTCGACGGGGTGGTCCTCACCGACGACATGGAGATGAAGGCGATCAGCGGCCGCTACGGCCTCGGCGAGGCCACGCGTGCAGGCGATCGCCGCCGGCTGCGACGGCGTGCTGATGTGCGCGCCCGCAGCCGGACGACGCAGATGGCGGCGATCGAGGCGGTCATCTACGCGGTCGAGGAGGGACGGATTTCGCAGAAGCGGATCGAGGATGCGCTCGGCGCGCCAGCGCCGGGCGAAGGAGCGCTTCCTCGCGCCGCCGCGTTCGCGTCCGGCCACCGGCGCGGCGCTGCGCGCGATGCTCGGGCGCGACGAGCACCAGGCGATCGCCGCCGAGATGGCGCGCTTCGTCTGACGCTGTGGGTGCTGCGCGCCTCGGACGGAACGCGCCGAACGACCGATGCGCCAAGCACATTGCACCAAGCGCACTCGGCACGAAGCACGTAGCACCTTGCACGTAGCACCGTCACCGTTCACCAATTGATGCAAAAGCCGCGCGCCTTACGCCCCGGCGACCGCATCGCCGTCGTCGCCCCCGCCAGCCCCTTCGCGCGCGACGAGTTCGACGCCGGCGTCGCGGAGCTGCGGCGTCTCGGATACGAGCCGGTCTACGACGAGACCGTGTTTGCCCGCGACGCGTACCTCGCCGGAGACGCCAGCGCTGCGCGCGGCGGCCTTCCGGCGCGCCTGGGTCGATCCAGTCGATTGCCGCGCTGATCGCCGTGCGCGGCGGGTACGGCAGCGTGCAGCTCCTGCCGCTGCTCGATGCCGCCGAAATCCGTCGCGCACCCAAGGCGTTCATCGGCTACAGCGACAACACGTCGATCCTCTCGTGGCTCACGACCGCAGTGCGGCATGGTGTCGTTCCACGGACCGATGATCGAAGGCCGCCTGGCGCGCGGCGAGTCGGCCTACGATCGCGACACGTTCACGCGGGTGCTGACGCAGCGATGCACCGGCCGGGGAGATTACGCACCCGCAGCTCGAGACGCTGCGGCCGGGCGAGGCCGTCGGCATGCTGGTCGGCGGCACGCTGACGCAGCTGCTCGCGTCGCTCGGCACGCCGTACGCGTTCGATCCGCCGCACGGGTCACGTCCTGTTCATCGACGAAGTGGCCGAGCGTCCGTACCGGCTCGATCGCATGCTGACGCAGCTGCGGCTTGTCGGGCTTCCTGGCCGCGCGTCGGCGCTCGTGTTTGGCGAGCTGCCGCGCTGCGACGAGCCGGGCGACGTCGGCGCGACCGCTCGCGCGGTCGTCGCGCGACGTCCTGGCGGACTTTCCCGGGCCGGTGCTGTTCGGCCTGCCGTCCGGCCACACCGACCGGCGCCTGCATGACGCTGCCATTCGGCGTCCGCGCGCGCGTCGTGGCGGGCGCGCGGCCGGCGTTGATCATCGAGGAGGCGGCGGTCGACGTCATGAAGCGGATTCACCTGATTGGCATCTGCGGCACGGCGATGGCCACGCTGGCGGCGATGCTCAAGAGCCGCGGCTACGACGTCCGCGGATCGGACCAGAACGTCTATCCGCCGATGAGCGACTTCCTCGCGGAGCAGCAGATCACCACGCTGCAGGGCTACGACGCCGGAGCACATCACCGCCGATCTCGACCTCGTCATCGTCGGCAACGCGATCTCGCGCGGCAACCCGGAGCTCGAGGAGGTGCTCGACCGCAAGATCCGGTACTGCTCGCTGCCCGAAGCGGTGCGCGATCACTTCCTCTGGGGCGCGCGGTCGGTCGTCATCGCCGGCACGCACGGCAAGACCACGACGACCTCGCTGACCGGCTGGGTGCTGACGCACGGCGGCGCCGATCCGAGCGTGCTCATCGGCGGCATCGCCGACAATTTCGGCGGCAGCTACCGCGATCGGCGGCGGGCGCGAGTTCGTCATCGAAGGGGACGAGTACGACAGCGCGTTCTTCGACAAGACCGCCAAGTTCCTGAAGTACCTGCCCGACATCGCCGTCGTCAACAACATCGAGTACGACCACGCCGACATCTATCCCGACCTCGAGTCGATCCGCGCTGGCCTTCCGGCGGTTCGTCAACCTGATCCCGCGGCGCGGCCTGCTGCTGGTCGGCGCGGACGATCCCGGAAGCGCGCGCGCTGGCGGCGAGTGCGCGCTGCCGCGTCGAGACGTTCGGGCTGTCCGACGGCGCCGACTGGCAGGCGCACGATCTGGAGATCGAGCGCCGGCTCCACGAGCGTTCAGCGTGCGGCGCAAGCGGGCAGCCGGCCGGCACGTTCGAGGTCCCGCTGCTCGGCGCCTTCAACGTCAGGAACGCGCTCGCCGCGATCGCGGTGGGCGCCGCGGTCGGCCTCGAGCCCCGACACCATGCGCCGAGGCATTCCGCGCGTTCAAGGGCGTGCGCCGACGCATGCAGCTGCGCGGCACGGCCAGCGGCGTCGCGGTCTACGACGACTTCGCGCATCATCCGACGGCGATCGCCGAAACGCTCGCAGGCGTCCGCTCCGCCTATCCCGATCGTCGCATCTGGGCGATCTTCGAGCCGCGCTCGGCAACCTCCTGCCGGAGGGTGTTTCAGTCGGATTTCGCCCGCGCGTTCGGCCGCGGCCGATCGCGTCGCTGCTGCCGGCAGTGTTCCGCTCGAACCTGCCGGACGAGCAGCGCCTGTCGATCGAGCAGCTGGTCGCGGATCTGCGCGGCGAGCGGGAAGGACGCGCGGCTACATTCCACAGGTCGACGACATCGTGTCGACGGTCGCGAGGGAGGCCCGCGCCGGCGACCTCGTTGTCGTCATGTCGAACGGCGGCTTCGACGACATCCACCAGAAGCTGCTGACCGCGCTCGAGGCGCGGCCCCGCCGCTGACATGGACGCTCGCATCGTCCCCGCCGGCGATGCGGCGTGGCTGATCGAGCTGCCGGAGCGCATCGACGCGGTGGTCAACGCGCGCGCCATCGAGATCGCCGCAGGCGTCGACCCGCCTCGCTCTGCCATCGTCACCGATGTGGTGGTCGGCTATCGATCGGTCATGGTGTACGTCGATCCGCTCGCCGATGGCGCAGAAACGATTGCGGGTCGACTAGATCGCAATCCTCGCGGACTCTGAGCCCGAGTCCGTCGCCCAGGGCCGGTCTGTCGAGGTGCCGGTCTGTTACGACGGCCGGTTCGGCCCTGACCTCGCGGACGTCGCCGCGTTCGGCCGGTGCAGCGCCGAGGAGGTGATCGAACGTCATCTGGCGGTGCGAATATCGCGTCTTCGTGGTCGGCTTCGTGCCCGGTTTCGCCTACATGGCGCCGGTCGATCCGCGCATTGCGGCGCCGCGCCGGCCGTCGCCGCGGCTGAAGGTTCCGCGCGGATCGGTCGCGGTCGCTGCTGGACAGACGGGGATCTATCCGGCCGAGACGCCGGGCGGGTGGAACCTGATCGGCCGCACGCCGGTCCGGCCATATGCACCGGATCGGTCCGAGCCGTTTCTCTTCAGCCGGGCGACCTGGTTCGCTTCAGGCGGATTGGCGAAGCGGAGTACCGTGCCGCGACCGAATGGGATGATCTCTGATGGCCTCCTTGGTCGTCGCGCGCGCCGGCATGCTGACGACGGTGCAGGACCTGGGCGCTGGGGATACCAGGGCCTCGGCGTGCCGGTTGCCGGACCGATGGACTGGTACTCGCATCGCATTGGCGAACCAGCTGCTCGGGAACGACCGAACGCCGCGGCGCTCGAAATCACGCTTGATCGGGCCCGAGCTCGATCGCCGAAGGAGAGGTCGTGTGCGCGCTCGCGGGCGCGGACTTCGACACGACGGTCGATGGCAGTCCGGTGCCGCCGCGCCGGCCGTTCACGTGCGCTCGAGCGGATCGCGCATTCGCATTGGCGCGCGACGAGCGGGGGCACGCGCGACCTTGGCGGTGCGCGGAGGGCTCGATTTGCCGTCGACGCTCGGCAGCCGCGCGACGCATCTCGTCAGCCACATGGGTCCGTTCGACGGGCGCGCGCTGCAGCCCGGGGACGCCTGCCGGTCGGCATCGGGCTGCAGTCCATCCCTTGATGTCGCACGGCATGCCGCTCGAGCTGCCGCAAGGAGGCGCGCGCGTGCGCGTCGTTCCCGGCCGCGCATCGCGAGCGGTTCACCGAGCGAGGCGTGGGCATAGATTGACGAGCGCCCGGTATACGGTCACGCCGCAGTCCAACCGGATGGGATACCGGCTCGACGGGCCCGCGCTCGCGCACGTTGCCGGCGCCGACATCCTGTCCGAAGCGATGCCGCATCGGCGTCATCCAGGTACCAGCATCGGGTCAGCCGATCCTGCTGATGGCCGATCGTCAGACGACCGGAGGTTATGCCACGATCGCGAACGTGATCACCGCGGACCTGCCGGTTGCTGGACAACTGGTCCCGGGCGACTGGATCGAATTTGTCGCCTGCGCGCGCGAGGATGCGCTCGCGGCGCTGCGATTGCGTCGACGCAGCGCTGACCGGTGCGCGCACGTGACCGACATCGGCGTCCGCCTTCGCAGCGCCGTTGGGCCCGATCGGGTACTTCGCGATGCGCCGCTCGCGCCGTTCACTACATTCAAGGTTGGCGGACCAGCCGACTGGCTGGTGCAGGCGCGAAACGCGGCGGAGATCAGGGCGGCGGTGGCGGTGGCGCACGACGCGAACGTCGCCCGTCACCGTGCTTGGTGGCGGCTCCAACGTGTTGATCGCCGACGCGGGGATCCGTGGCGTCGTGATCAGAGTGCATGGCGGCGACGTCACCAGCGTGTCGGACGCGCGGATTCGTGCCGACGCCGGATTGACGATCAACGGGCTCGTGCGATGGACGATCAATCGTGGCATCGCCGGCCTCGAAGCGTGGGCCGGCACGCCCGGCACGGTCGGGGGCGCCATTCACGGCAACGCGCATTTCAAGGGACGGCTGATCGGCGAGCTGATCGACAGCGTTGAGGTCGCCAGCCTGATGGCGAGCGTCCAGCGGATGCCAGGCGACGGACATGGAGTTCGGCTACGACCGCAGCCGCCTGCAGCGGACGCGCGAGATCGTCCTGTCCGCCGACTTTCGCGTGGGGCGTGGAGAGACCGACTGCGCTGCGCGCCGTGGCCCGCGAATCGCTGGCCTATCGCAAACGGACCCAGCCGCTCGAATCGGCAAGCGCCGGGTGCATCTTTCAGAATCCGGATCCCGTCGTGGATCGCGTGCCGGACGGAATCCCGTCGTCGGCCGGCGCGCTGGTCGACCGGGCCGGGTTGAAGGGCAGCCGGGAAGGGCGCGGCGCGCGTGTCGCCGACGCACGGCAATTTCATCGTCAACGAAGGGCAGGCGCGCGCGGCAGAAATCCGCGAGCTGATCGAACGCTGTCGTGGCGCCGTGTCCGATCGATTCGGCGTCGCGCTGCGCGACGAGATCGTCTATCTGGGGTTCTGATGGCCACATTGAGAATTGAAGGCGGGCGGCGCTCTCGGGACGCTGGCCGTCGAAGGGAACAAGAACTCGGCGCTGCCGCTGATTGCCGCCTGCGTGCTGACGGAGCAGCCATGCGAGATCGCCAACGTCCCGCGCATCCGCGACGTCGACGTCCTGCTCGGGCTGATCGAAGGTCTCGGCGCGGCGGTCGAGGGGCGCGGTACATCGTACGGTGCGGATTCAGTGCACGGAGGTCCGCAGCGACGGTCCGGACCCGGTGCTGGTCGGCAAGCTGCGCGGCTCGGTGCTGCTGCTCGGACCGCTGCTGGCGCGGCGCGGATCGGCGCGCCTCGCTCCGCCGGGAGGCGATTTTCCCGCCCGGCGGACGATCTCGACGCATCTCGAGCGCGCTCTATGCGATGGGAGCCGAGAGTCTCGACGAGCCGGGACACGCACTGGAAGCGCCGAACGGCATCTCGGGGGCGTCGATCTATCTCGACGAGGCGTCCGTCACCGGCACAGAGACGGCGCTGCTGGCCGCCGCGGCGGCGCGCGGCGCCTCCGAGATCCGCCACGCCGCGATGGAGCCGCACGTGTTCGAGCTCTGCGAGTTCCTGCAGGCGATGGGCGGTGGGATCGAGGGGGCCGGCACGTCGACTATCCGAGTGGATCCGCCGGCGCGCCTTGGCGGCGCGACACACCGATTGTCGGGGACTACATCGAAGCCGGCAGCTGGGGCGTCGTCGCCGCAATCACCGGCGGCGAGATCGAGGTGACGCGGCGCTCGGAGCGTCGACCTCGAGGTCATCGCCGCGCCACTGCGGCGCATGGGGCTCGATTGCACCTACGAGGATGACCTGTTCCGGGTACGCCCCTCCGAGCTGCGCGCCGTTCGCCGCATCACGACCGGCCTTGTGGCCGGGTTTTCCCAGCGACCTGGTGAGCCTCGTCACCGTGCTGGCGACCCAGGCCGACGGCCGTACGCTGGTGCACGACTGGCTCTACGAGCTTCGCCTGTTCGCGCTCGAACAGATGAGCGCAATGCGTGCCGATCTCTTCCTCTGCGATCCGCACCGAATCATCGTCAGCGGTCCGACGAGGCTGAAGGGGCGATCCCTGGACAGCCGCGACCTTCGGTCCGGAATGGCATTGATTGCGGCAGCGCTCGCTGCTGAAGGGGAGAGTCGGGTCGCGCCTCTCGAGACCGTGGAACGGGGCTACGCCTCCCTTGTCGAGCGTCTACGCAGCCTCGGCGCCCAGGTCGAACGCGAGCCGTGAGTTGGGGTCTGACCCCCGTACCGGGGTCTTGGGGTCTGACCCCCGTACCGGGGTCTGACCCCTACCACCCGCCGGGACCGCCGCCACCCTTTTTGGTGGGCGGGGGAGGCGCAAGCGGAATCGGAACGCCGGGCATCGGTCCCTGCAAGGGTTGCGGGAACGAAGGCGCTGGCGGCGCCGTGGTCGGCGTGGCCGCTGGCTCGGTGGTTCCCGGTGGCGCGGTGGCTCCCGGGGCACCTTCGGGTTCGGACGGCGCCTCCGGGTTCTCTTCCCGATCCCGCGGAGCCGCGAGCTGCCCTGGAACCAGCGGCATCGTGATCCCGACGTCTCGTCCGAGCCGGAACGGGCGGAGGTCCGATTCCGACAGGTCCAGCACGCGGATGATGTGCGGGGTCAGCGTGAGAATAATGTCGGTCTGCTGCGATTCCTTGTGATTGCTGGCGAACAGATGGCCGACCAGCGGGATATCGCTCAATCCGGGAACGCCGGCCATTACCGTCCGCTCGTCGTCCCGAATCAGGCCGGCCAGCATGTTCGTCTCGCCATCCTTCAACCTGATGGTCGTGGCGATTTCGCGGTTGCCGAATGTCGGAAGGTTCGCAAAACCCACGCCCGAGATGCTGGACAGCGAGACCCTCAGCGCGAGCGTTACCTCGTCGTCGTGATGGGTACGCGGCGTGATGTCGATGTTCACGCCGATGTTCTCGTAGACGAACGACGTGATCGGTTGGGTGTTGACTCCGCCCGCTGCAATCGGTGCGAATGTCGTCACGGGAACCGGTACGCGTTCGCCGAACTTGGCTGATGCGGCGAGCCCCTCCGCGGTCCTGAGCTGCGGGTTCGCCAGCGTGCGGGTCGCGGTGTCGTTCTTGAGCAGCCGATAGTAGAGACCTGGAATCCCCGAGAGGAAGACGTCCGACGCCGTCAGGTTCAGAAGATTCTGGAGCGTGAAGCCCTGCTGATTGATGTCGGCGGAACCGGAAATCCCAGGCTGCCCCGGAGACGCAATCTGCAATCCGTACTCGAGCAGCTTGGTGCGATCGACCTCCAGCAGCTCGACATCGATGATGACTTCGGGTCGCGCCTTGTCGATCGCGTTGATCAGTTTCGCCGCGGCGGCAATCCGCTCCGGCGTGTCTTTGATCGAGATCGCATTCGTCGCGGTGATCGCCGATACCTGCCGAATGTCGATGACCACGCGCAGCAGATCAATCACTTCCTTGACGTCGGCGTTACTCAGGTAGAACGTGCGGACGACCGATTCCTCGTACTCCCGCCGCTTTGCCGGCGTGTCGGGAACGACCGTAATCGTCTGCGGCGCGGTGACCCGATAGAACGTGTGGGTGCTGCGCGGTGACGGCAGAAAGCGCATCTTCGAGCGTCGCATTCCGCAAGTCGATGCTGAGCGGCTGATCGCGGAACGCCGGGTCGAAGACGAGACTGAGATTGGCGAACCGCGCGATCGACACGAAGACCGCACGCGCTGTGGCGCCATTACCGAACACCAGCGACGTGGGGAGCTTCGAGGTCGACGGGAAGGTCGAGACCGGGCGGCGCTGCATCGCGCGTCCGGGCGATCAGGCTCTCGAGTTCGGTTCGCCCGCCGTGATTGACCGCGATCTTGTTGCGCAGCCGCTGACGGACGTCGCGCAATGCGGCGTCGATCTGCGGGTCGGTCGGATTCAGCTCCCACGCGAGCTGGTATTCGATTACCGCCTCTTCATCGCGATCGAGTGCGGCCAGCCGGCGTCCTTTGTTCGCGTGGTCGAATGCCGCTCGCTGCTTGACGCGATCGAGCGACGTGCGCGCCTCCCGGTTGGCCGGATCGGCACGCACTACTTTGGTGTACTCGACAACGGCCCGGTCGTAGTCCTGCGCCTGCTCGGCCTGATGCGCAAGGTGCATCCCACCACCGGTCGCGCAGCCGAACGCGGCGGCAAGCGCCAGCGCCGCGGCGCCGGCGCGCAGATCAGCGGCCCGGCGAATCAGCATCGATGACATCGACACCCCGCGGAATCTTGAAACTGAAGCGCGCCTCGGACAACCCCGTGTTCTCTCGGAAGTTGGTGAACCGGAACGTGGAGGTGCCTCCCTGCTGGTCGGCAGCCGACAACTCGCGGATCTGCAGCGAGCGTCGATCGACCACCAGGATCAGCCAGTCGTAGTCGCGCTGCCGCTGATTTGGGATCGAGCCGAAGCGCCCAGGTATCGTCGCTGCCGCCTGGCGCGTAGCTCACCTTGAAGTCGCGCGTCACGTTGCCCTTGCCGGCCAGGAAGAGCACGCCGGTCGTCGCCTGATCCTCCGGTGGCACCGAGCTCACGATGACCTGCTTGTCTGCCGGCACATATGAATAAATCTTGTGGCCGTCGGAGACGAACAGCTTCTTCTCCGGCTGCGAGTAGTCCCAGCGCATGCGTCCTGGCTTCTTTACCTCCACTGTGCCCGACTCGCTCAGGCTCTTCTTCAGCACTCCGCCTTGATAGGCGTGGGTGAAGTTGGCGGTGAAATCGCGAACGCGATCGTACTTCTCTTGCAGCGCGCGCGCCGTGTCAATCGCCGGGGGCGGCGCGGTCTGCGCCGCGGCGACGGCCGACATCAGCATGGCCACAACGGGGATCGTCCAGTATCTGACCATCGAGGTTACCCGGCGACCGAGGGTAGAGGCTTGTCCGAGTGTAGCACCGCGGAACACCGTCGGGGGCGGCTATGCACGCTTTTGCGCAACGAATGCACGGACCTCGTGGACGGGCCGGGTGTTCAGCACGTGGCGGGGCTCGACCCACCCGCGGCGGGCGGTACCGATGCCGAGGCGCATTTGCCGATCCAGGGAGCGCGCCCGATGGCAGTCGCTGTCGATCGTCACGGTGACGCCGCTCGTCACCGCTTCCCGCGCGCGCTCGCCGTCGAGATCGAGATGCCCCGGCGCGCCGTCGATTTCGAGCGCGGTGCCGGTCTCGGCGGCGGCCTCGTAGATGGCCGCGTAGTCCATGTCGTAGCCCGCGCGCCGCCCGACGAGCTGGTTGGCCGGGTGGGTGATGATCGTCACCAGCGGATGCCGGACGGCTTCAGGCAGCGCGCCGTCAGCTGCTTCCGATCGTGTCCGCAGCGCTCGTGCAGCGACGCCAGCACGATGTCGAGCGACGCGAGGATCGCATCGGCGCAATCGAGGCTGCCGTCGGCAAGGATGTCCACTTCGATGCCGTGCAGGATCGTCAAGCGTGGATACTCCTCGCGAAGCCGAGCGATCTCTTCGCGCTGCCGCTCGAGCAGATCGGCGGTCAGCGTTCGCGACGCCGCGGCGTGTTCCGAATGGTCGGTGATCGCGATGTATTCGTAGCCGAGCGTCGCCGACGAGTGCACCATGTCGCGCAGCGAGTTCTGCCCGTCGCTGTAGGTGGTGTGCATGTGCAGGTCGCCGCGAATGTGCGCGCGCGTTACCAGTTCCGGCACCCGTCGTCCGAGAGCCGCCTCGATCGCGTCTGGCGCGCTGCGCATTTCGGGCGGAAGATACGCGAGCCCCGCCTGGGAGTAGACCTCTTCTTCTGACGCGCTCATTCGCGGACCCCGCCGTCGATGGACTTCCGCGACGTGCGATGCGGGCCCGGTCGTCGTGAATAGCAGCGTGCCGTATTCGTCGGGCGTGGCGATGCGGATGTCGACCTCGTGGCCCTGGAACAGGATGATGACCCGGCGGCCGGCTCGATGGAGCAGGTCGGTGACGACCGGCAGGCTGGCGATCGATGCCACCGCGGCGGGCGGATTGGCGCTCCGCGCAATCAGGATGAGTTCCGGCGCAAGCTGTTCGAATCGGCGAACGTCGCCCGATAGGGTGACCTCGAGCAACTCCGGGCATCCAGCGAGCAGGGCCGCGGAGAGGGCGTCGAGGACGTCGTAGGCGCGCCCGAGCGTCAGCGGGGGCCGTTCTGCGGCGATCGCCGATGTGGCAGCACGCAGTCCCTCGGCGCCCACCGACGCGCGCCTTTCGATTACCGCAAGCTCGAAATCTCGGAGCGTCAGGATGCCGTCGCGGACGAGTGACTGCTCCGCGACCGACGAAAACGCGCCGAGGTCGCGCAACCGGCGCAGCAGGAAGGGGAGTGCCGTCACCCCTTCAACGAGCCGCCAATCGCGGCAGGTTGGGGGGCTGGCTTGGAATCGGTCGGATACTTCGCGGCAAGCCATTCGGCGATGCCGCCGGCCAGGACCGCGACGCGGTACCCGCTCTTCTGCAGCTCTCGCGCGATAGTCGAGCTCACCAGTTCTTCAGGATCGGAGTCGTAGAGGACGATGTCGCGGTCGAGAGGAAGAGATGAGGGATCGAGCGCGCCTGGCGCGATCCGGATGGCGCCGGGCAGGGTCAGCGTGCTGTGCTCGTACGGGTATTTGAGGCGGACGTCTACGATCAGAGGCGCGGACGGGCTCGCGGCGTCGAGCCGCCGCTTCAACTCGTCCTTCGACACGCGCGGCACCGCCATGACGCTATTGTCCTCAGGCGGCGCGCGGAGTGTCAACCGAGCGGACTAGCCGCGATGGTTGCTGCCCGTCGCGTGCGCGTGCCCATGCGTGTGATGGACGACCCACCCTTCCGATCGTCGTCCACAGACGACGCACTTGAGGAACATCCTCCCGTGGTCGCAGCTCACGCAATAGTCATGTCCGGTCACGTAGCAGCTGATCCAAGCCCACATAAAGCACCTTCAGGAAAGAAAGTTCACATGCGCCGCAGTGGCAAGTCGAGTGCCACTGTGTCCTATCAGGCAGATTTGTCTAAAAGCTCCAAAATTGAAGGCTCGACCCGCAAGTGCGGTCACAGCTGGAGTTCGGGCATGCGCAGTAATCGTGCGTGGAGTTACGGAACTGTCCGATGGCTCAGCCGCAGGGCTATAGATGGGTCTGAGGCCGGGGTGCCGGGTTATCGGCGAGAGCTCTATTGTTTGGTGAAGTCCACTGACAGGGGCGCGGCTGCGCCGCCGGTGATTGTTGTCACCAGCTTTCGTTCGCCAAACTGCGGGTTGCGGAAGACGATTTCGCGGACGCCCAGCGCGATAGACACGTTGGCAATGGGCGTCTCTCCTACCCGAACGCCATCAATCCAGACCTCGGCCCAGGGCTGCGCGTTGATGTTTGCCGAGCCGCGCGGATCCAGGCTGACTTTGTACACGTCGCCGGGCTCGATCTCGACGGTCTGCGTCTCTTTGTAGTTCAGCGCGTTATTGGTGAACTTCAGCTGATGACGCCCCGGGGGCAGCATGACCTGGTTCTCGCTCGTCCCGAGCAGGCGGCTGCCTTCCGCGACTTCGACCACGATCGGTGCGGACACGGCAACGAAACCCGAGAAAATCGGGACGTCGAGCGTCAGGTTCTTGCCGGCCTCAACGCGCACGGACTTCTTGACGTTGCCGCTCTCGCCCGCAAACGTCAGGGTATGACGGCCGGGCGTTACGTTCGGGACCGTAACCGGCGATTCCCCCACGAACTTTCCATCGAGCAGCACGCGCGCGCCCGGCGGCTGCGTCGCGACAACGATCTGGCCGGTCGTACTCGACGGGGCAGGAGCGGACGAATTAGACAGGCTGGACTTCTCCCCGGTCGGGGGGGTGCTCGGTGCCGTCCTGCCCCCCGGCAGGTAGGAGCGCGCGGTCGCAATTCCGATCAGAAGTACGACGCCGGCAGCGGCGGCGATCTTCCAGGGGATGCGGCCCGCAGGCTTTTCGGTCGGGTTCGCAGTGTAATCCGGCGTAAATGCAACGTCGCGATCACGCCGCGGGGTGAAGGTCTGCGGCGCCGGGCTCGGCGGCGGCTCCTGCTTCAGTCGAATCCCTGACGGCTGCGCCAGCCCGATAGGTGCACTCTGCGGCTGCGCGACCGGCTTGGGCGGGGCAAATCCAATGGGTATCGACGTGGTGACGGGCGGTGCCACGACCGGCGGCGCGGGCACCGGCGGTACGACAACGGGCGTGGGTGGTGCGGCCGCAATCGGCGCTTGAATCGTCGGCGGCACGTAAACCGGGTAGGCTTGTGGCGCTGCGACGTGTACGGGGGGCGGCGACGCGACCGGAACGGGCGGGTCGAATGCGGCGGCGCGATCGGGTGGAACCAGCCACGAACTTTTCGAGGCGGCCGGAGCGGGTGCCTGCGCCGGCGTCGGCTTGGGACCTGCTGACGGAGTGGCGGGTGCCGTCGATCGGAGGCGATCCTTCTTCGATCGCGCGGACTTGTCGCGCTTCCGGCGCTTGTTCGGCTGACCGGCCGACTCGCGCTCTTCGGCGGCGGCTTGCGCAGCGATCTCCTGTTCTCGTCGTTCCCGTTCTCGTCGTTCCCGTTCCCGTCGTTCCTGCTCGCGCCGCTCCTGCTCCAGGCGTTCCCGCTCGCGCTGCTCGGCCGCCGCACGCTCCTTCTCGCGGCGCTCGGCCTCGGCGCGCTCGCGTTCACGGCGTTCCGCTTCGAGGCGCTCCTTCTCTCGACGTTCTGCCTCGAGCCGTTCTCTTTCTTTGCGCTCCTTCTCCAGTCGCTCCCGCTCCTTCCGTTCCGCCTCGAGCTTCGCCTGCCGTTCGCGTTCGCGACGTTCGGCTTCGAGGCGTTCCCGCTCGCGGCGTTCGGCCTCCAGTCGCTCATTTTCCTTGCGCTCGGCCTCCAGTTTTGCCAGGCGCTCGCGTTCGCGACGCTCCGCTTCGAGGCGCTCCTTCTCACGCCGTTCCGCCTCGAGCTTTGCCTGACGCTCGCGTTCCAGTCGTTCCGCCTCGAGACGCTCGGCGCTCGCGGCGTTCTGCTTCCAGGCGTTCTCGCTCGCGCCGTTCGGCCTCGAGGCGCTCGCGTTCGAGACGTTCCTTTTCCCGGCGTTCGGCCTCGAGACGGGCGCGCTCGCGTAGTTCGGCTTCGAGGCGTTCGCGCTCGATGCGCTCCCGTTCGATCCGCTCCTTCTCGCGCCGTTCGGCTTCGAGGCGCGCGCGCTCGCGGAGTTCCGCTTCGAGCCGCTCGCGTTCGATGCGCTCGCGTTCGAGCCGTTCTTTCTCCAGTCGTTCCGCTTCCAGCCGTTCGCGTTCGCGCTGCTCCGCCTCGAGCCGCTCACGTTCGATACGCTCGCGTTCGAGCCGTTCCTTCTCCAGCCGTTCCGCTTCCAGCCGTTCGCGTTCGCGCTGCTCCGCCTCGAGCCGCTCACGTTCGATACGCTCGCGTTCGAGACGTTCAGCCTCCAGCCGCTCTCTTTCTTTGCGCTCCGCCTCGAGTTTTGCCAGGCGCTCGCGCTCTCGGCGTTCCGCTTCGACCCGCTCGCGTTCGAGCCGTTGCTGTTCGAGACGCTCGGCTTCGAGCCGCGCCCGTTCTCGCGCCTCCTGCTCGAGGCGCTCGCGTTCCTGGCGTTCCGCTTCCTTTCTCTCTCGCTCCTGTCGCTCGGCCTCGAGACGGATCTGTTCGCGCTGTTCGGCGGCCCGCTGGGCCGCCAGGGCGTCTTCGGTGGCCGCGCGTTCCGCTTCCGCGGATTCGACCTGCTGGAAAAAATCGAGAAGGGCAGCGCGGCAGGCGTCGATGCCGATCTCACGACGAACTAGCTGCCGCAGGTCCAGCACCGCATCGTCTGCCGACGGAAACGCCTTGCGTCCGGCAAGCGGCAGAACGCGGTCGAAGAATTTCTCCAGGCCCTTTGCGAAGGTGGTGGTGCCGCGGATCTGTGCGACTTCGAGGATTTCGGCCCGTAAGGACTGAAGCCCGTCTGGATAGTCGGCCTCGCCCAGCGGACGGCCGACGATCAGCGCCGCCGCGGTCATGCCGGCCTGCGTCAGGTCGGCCGCGACGTCGAAGCGCGCAGGCCCCGCCGACGGAGACACCGCGATTCCGAGTTCGTTCCAGAGCCGTTGCCGCGTGAAGCCGAGCCTTTCCAGAACCGCGCCGTAGATCGGATCGAGCATGACGATCTGTCCGGCGGGACTGAACACGACGCGCGCGGGTGAGACTGACCCGTGTGCGAATCTCGCCATGCCGTGGAGGTTCCCGAGCGCGGGCAGCATCTCGAGGAGAAGTCCCAGGGCGGCATCCAGGCCGGGGACGATGCCGGCGTCGCGGGCGGTGTCGAGCGCGTCCGAGAGTCGACGGCCGGGGACGAATTCCGAGACGACCGTCAGCCGGCCGTCCTCGTCCTCCTCGATATCGCGCGGATGTGCGAAGCGCTCGTCGTCGAGCGCGCTGACCGCGCGGATGCGGGCGAGCAGGGCCTTCTCGAATGCGGCCAGTTCCGGCCGCAGGACGAGTCGCTCCAGCATGTCGCCCGTCTCGCGATCGAACGCGAGCACACGGCGCCCAAGTCCATCCTCGAACCCGGAGGACGAGAGCGACGAAAGATCATCGGAGATGGGCGCCGACATTGAAGGAATCCGCTACGACTTTGCAACCGTCGCACCATGCCGTCGAATCCTGCAAGTGTGCGGGATCGCCCATGGTTGCATTGGTTTAGTCCGCGACACGCGATTTCAGGAATCGCGAGAATCACAAAATGGAACGCCCCGATTTCGAACCTGTAATTGCGCTAAAGTGGCAACCGAAGGGCTTTCGCCTTCGCGCGAGGCGGTACGGGGTCAGACCCCCGTACGGGGGTCTGACCCCAATACACGGGCGGCGCGCACATCACGCGAGTCGATCAGCGAGAACGGGAGACCATGTCCGATCCGGATGAATTCGAGGCGTTGAAGGCATCGATGCGTGGTGTGCGCCGCACGGCGGAAGCCCTCGCCGGGATGAGCGAGCGCGTCGAGGCGCTCGACGGCCACTCGGATATCCCCGACACCGACCTCGACGATCTGCAACGGCTTTCAGCTGCACATGCGCTTGCGGCGCAGGCACTGCGTGGCCTCGTGTATACGATGCTGAAGCGGCGCGGCAAGATAGCGGAGCCGGCCGGATCGGGAACGGGCGGCGCGGAGGAGTAGGCTGGCGGTGCAAGAGTAAAGGCAGTCACTCCTGTCGCCGGAGCGCAACCACCGCGGCCGCGAACGATCCGATGGTGAACAGCAGGAAGGCGGCCGATTCGAGCGCGACGCGCGACGGATCGCCGAGCCCAATTGTCGCGTAGCGCAGCACATCGACCTGCCAGGTGATCGGATTGGCATAGGCGATAGCCTGAAACGCCCGCGGCAGCGGCTCGAGCGGGTAGAACATCGAGCTGGCGAACAGGAATATGAAGTAGAAGATCGACGTAATCGTGTTGAACGCATCATTCCGGCTGATCCGCAGCGCGAAGATGGCGTAGAAGAAGAACCATCCTGCAGTCCCTACGATCATCGCCAGAGCGAGGAGCGGCCAGCCGGCTGCGCGCAGCGGGACGTCTAGAAGGATGGCAGCCAGCAGCACCGTAATCGCGCTCTGCATGACGCCAACCAGCACGTTGAAGAGCACCTTGCCGAGCAGGTACTGAGAGCGGCTCATCGGGTAGGTGAGCATCTCGTAGAAGATTCCGTTGTCGCGATCGAGGAAGAACGACCAGGAGGTGTTCGCCGCAATCCCGAAGCTTGCCATCGACAGCACTCCCGCCAGGAAAAAGGCGTTGTACTCCACGCCTGCGATACCGGCGGTGAACCCGAGCGAGGCGTTGATGCCGACGCCGAACACCAGCAGATAACCCAGCGGGTAGAGCAGATCCCAGAAGATGAACAGGAGATTCGTCGCGCGGATCTTCGCCTCGCGCATCATGACCGCGGCAAGTGGGTTCATGGCCGCACTCCTTTCTGGGTCAGCTCGATGAAGATGTCTTCGAGCGTGGCGCCGTTTATCTCGATCCGCAGGATGCGCCCTCGGGCGGCCAGCGCGGTCACCAGATCGAGAACTCGCCGTTCGTCTTCCTTGAGGGTGACGTACACCGTATTGTGGCTGTGGCGCACGCGGAGTGGCCGGTACGCCGTGAGCACCGCGTCGAGATCGCGCGGCAGGCGATCGAACGTCAAGGTGACTTCGTACAATCGCTCGGCCAACAACTTGAGCGCATTGAGATCGCCGCGCGCAACCTGGCGCCCCTTGTCCATGATCAAGATGTCGTCGCACAATTCCTCGGCCTCGCTGAGCACTTGGGTCGTCAGGACGATCGTGCGGCCGCGCTGCGCTTCCCGCCGAAGCAGATCCATCACTGATCGCTTGAGGATGGGATCCATGCCGGTGGAAAATTCGTCGAGAAAGACGATTGGCGTGTCGACCATGAATGCCTTGGCCACCTGCACGCGGCGGCGATAGCCGCCGCTCAAGTCCTGTACCTTTCGAGACGATTCGGACGTGAGGCCGAAGTCTTCCATGAGGCGTTCGGCGTGGCGCCGGGTTTCCACACCTCCAAGACCGTGAAACCGCGCAAACGTCAGCAGGTTGTCGCGTACCGACAGCAGAAGTTCCGCTGCGTGCTCCTGGATCACCACCACGATGCGCCGCCGGACTTGAATCGCGTCGCGCTCCACGTCGTGGCCGAGCACGCTGGCACGTCCCGACGTCGGCCGCACGAGCGTCGTCAGAATGCGAAGCGTCGTGGTCTTTCCTGCGCCATTCGGTCCGAGCAGGCCGAAAATGGTGCCCCGCTCCACCGTGAAGCTGAGATCGTCGACGGCTCGTCGAATGGGCTCGGGTGACGCGCGGAAACCGAAGCGCGCCCGAAATGGACTGCGAAAAACCTTGACGAGGTTCTCTACTCGTATCGCCGCTTGAGACATCGTGAACTCCGGCAGCCAACGGCCGCAGCGGCGACACGCGTACGGGCGTGGAGCGGCAACAGCGCACCGCAGGCCAATTACGGACAGATCAGTGGTGTGACGGCGTGGAAGCCGTGGAGAGACAGGAAGTCAGCGAGGGGTTTTCATCAGGCGACCCATGAATCAGGAGCATAGCAGAAACGCCGTCCCAGGGCTGGCGGAGACTGCTTTTGCGCGCGCTCGAGGCCGTCAAACGCGTCGTTGCCTTCTATTGCGAAACGCAATGCCCGCGAGCCCCCCGCCGATCAACATCAGCGTGGCGGGTTCAGGCGTCGGCTGGGGCACGAACTCGAAGCGGACATTCTGAAGTTCCCAGAAACCAAACCGCGGCTCTAGACCGATCGTCGCGACTCCTCCGCCACGAATGGGGACTTCATTAATCGCTTCAGGAGGCCGGAAACTCGATTCGAACAGCGTGAACGGAGCAGTGAGGACGATGGGCGACTGTCCGACCGCCGGCACAAAAACGGCCCCGGAGATCCCGAGAATCAGATCGCCATTCTCACCGCTGGTGCCGCCGACGTTCAAGAAAGTGCGACCCTCAAAGGTCACATTCGTATCGACGAATCCACCGCCAGTGACCTTTGCGCCCCCGATAACCAGCGTAGTGGATGCCGGACAGGGGGGACATTGGTCAATCGGGCCTACACCGTTCTCCCCTGTATCAATTCCCCCGACTACGGAAAAGCCGCGCGTTCCGATGAGTGAAAGCGGACCAGTCTGGACCGAGGCGCCAGTGGGAAACACGAGCGATCCGGATAGCACGCTGATCGGCTCAGCCGCAGCTTCTGAGGCAGCGGCAAGGCAAACCACTCCGGCACATGCCACAAAAAGCGCTGATTTGATCATGGCTCTCCCTCTTCGTATTGTCCCGCAGCACGCGAAGCGGTTGGCTGGAGCCGGAGAGCGGGACCGCGCACTGGCTGTCGAGCCTATCGCCCTTGGGCTCGAATCAGGACGGCGCAAGGGGCACCGGCGGGATCGGCGGTCGGGCTCACAATTGAGCGCCGCGCCGGCGCCATCAGCCGACTGCGATTCCCGAACCGATCAGCATGAACGACCCGGGCTCTGGCGTTGGAGCCGCAAAGTCATATCTGAGACTCCGGCCAATGTAGAGCGGCCCGAACTCCGGGTGGCTCCGTAAAGAGCGTCGCGGTTCCGGACCCGCGCACGGCGACGGTGAACCCTGGTGTTGCGTTGTCCGGGTCGAAGTGCGCAGACGAACGGAATGGTCCCGAGGTGCGAAGCCTGAAGGGGAGCGTAAACTCCGCGGTGTTGCCAGCAGGAGGCGATGGGAACGTGAGGGTCGGCGCGTCGAATTGCAGGGAGTGGCCACCGAGATTGAGATTGAACTCATACGTCTGCCCTCGAAACGTGCCCGTGCTGCCGTCATCGAGCGACCCACTCAGAGACTGAGAAAAGTTCTGCGTCTCCCCCACCTGACAAGGAAGGCAAAGCCCGTTAGTGCTGTCCGACCTGCCGCGAAGCGAAAAGCCCTGAGTGCCCGCGAGATCGAGCTCCGACCTCACGTTGACGACGGTCACCGAACCGCTGGTGATGAGGACCGTTGTGATCGATTCGGCGCCGACGCGCTCTGTTGGCAGGAAACCCCAAAGGGCGATTCCACTAACACAAGCACCCCGACACAGGGTCCTTCCGGTCATGATTGAATCCTCCCGCGACCGCGGTACTCAATGGACGTACCGCGAACGCAGAGCTGATCGCGACCACCTGCCGTCGCCCCCACTCCTTTCGCGGATCGTGCTCGCGGCGAGCGGTCCGCTGATGAGCCTGACCGTGGCCGAGTCCGGCGTATCTTGTACGCCTCGTAACTCTTCGTCAACCCAGTTCCTGGCGTACACTCCCCCGAATGGAACCTGAGACGGCGAACGGAGTGCGACGACCGGCGGGACTCTGGCTGCTGACCGTCGCGCTGCTGACCAGCCCGGCGTTTCATCTCTTGGCGTTGGTTCTCGACACGCGTTGGCTCAACTTCGGCAGCCACCATCCCTGGGATGGGTTCGTTTACTTCGTCATTGCGCCGGTGGTCGGCACGTTGATGCTGCGCCGCCACGAGCGGGCGCGATTCTCGGTCTACGTGTTTCTGTCCTGCGAGATCCTGCGCGCGATCCGAATCCACTCGGGGCTTCTGGGGCTCTTGGCGGCGGGCTCGATCCTGTACCTGCAGCTTCCCGCGGCGCGGCGGTTCCATCCGGCGGTGGACCCGCGCAAAGTGATGGCGCGACTGCGACTGGGGCCTCCCACATCCTGAAGGCGCCGTGCCGTCGGAGATCGCTGAAATCTTGAGAGATTTTGGTGGACGGCAGGAGGCTCGAACTCCCGACCTCCGCGTTGCGAACGCGGCGCTCTCCCAACTGAGCTAGCCGCCCACTCTGAGGATGTTGGTGCCGCGGGCGCACGACGTAGGAAGTCGCGCTCGGCACGAGCAGTCATTATACCACGCTCGACCGCTAACGGTCGGGGCTACTCGTGGAGAGCACGTCGAGATACTTCAGGGCTCCGCCAGTGTTGAACAGCACGACACGGTCGTCGGACTTCACGTCTCCGCGCTTCACGAGGATCTCCAGCGCGACGAGCGCCGCGCCCCCTTCGGGTGCGGCGCTGATCCCTTCCGTGCGTCCGAGCACGCGCATCGCGCGGACCATATCGGCGTCGGTGACGGCGACGGCCGTTCCGCCGCTCTCGCGGATCGCCCGGAGCACCAGGAAGTCGCCAATCGCCTTCGGCACCCGCAGGCCGTCCGCAATCGTGCGCGCGTTGGGAAACATCTCGGACCGTTCCGCGCCCTGCTCGAAGGCGCGAACGATGGGAGCGCAGTGTTCGGCCTGGACCGACACCATCTTCGGCCGCCGCCGCGGCGCCTTCCAGCCGAGCGCCTCCATCTCTTCGAAAGCCTTCCACATGCCGACCATGCCGGTGCCGCCGCCGGTGGGATAGATGATCCAGTCGGGGAACTGCCACGCCAGCTGTTCGCCGATCTCGTAGGCCATCGTCTTCTTGCCTTCAATCCGATACGGCTCCTTCAGTGTCGAGACGTCGTACCAGCCGAGCGGCGTTCCCTTTTCCGAAGCCACTCGGCCCGCGTCCGTGATCAGTCCATCGACGAGCGTGACCTCCGCACCATACAACTCGCATTCGCGAACGAACGGGATCTTCACATCCTTGGGCATGAAGACTTTCGCGTCGAGTCCGGCCGCGGCCGCATACGCCGCCATGGCATTGGCCGCATTGCCGGCGGAGGGCACCGACAGCGTCCGTTGGCCGAGATGCGCCGCGCGCGTCACCGCGGCCGACAGGCCTCGGGCCTTGAACGAGTTGGTCGGATTGAGCGATTCGTCCTTGACGAAGAGCCGCGTCAGTCCAAGCTCGCGCCCGAGCCGCTGCGCGTGAATCAACGGCGTCCAGCCTTCGCCCAGCGTGATTGGCGTCTCGCCGTCGAAGAGCGGCATCACCTCGCGGTACCGCCACATGTTCGGTTCCCGCGCGGCGAGTGACTCCGCCCGCACTTTCGCCAGAGGGCCCCGGGCGGCGAACAGATCGTAGCGCGCCAGCAGGGGAGCGCCGCAGGTGCAGAGATGCTGTTGTTTGCGTGGATCGTACGGCGCAGCGCCGCACGGGACGCTGCATTCCAGATGGCTCAAATAAGACATAGCCGATTGCAGACTGAAGATTGAAGATTGGAGATTAGGATTGTCGATTGGCGATTGAGGATTCGAATTGTCAATTGACGAGTGTTGATTGGACTGACGATTGTTGATTGCGGATTGGGGAGGCGCCAAATCCGCAATCGAATCTTAATCGCGGATTGTCAATCCAATCGCCAATCACAACCCAATTGTCAATCGTCAATCCAAATCGTCAATCGTCAATCCAAATCGTCAATCGCCAATCCAAATCGTCAATCGCCAATCGTCAATCCATTAATCTTCAGTCTGCAATCTTCAGTCTGCAATCGAGCTGGCACTATTTTCCGAGCAGCTCGCTATCCTTCTTCTTCTGGATGTCGTCGATCAGGGCGATGTGCTGGTCGGTGATCTTCTGCACGTCTTCGAGTCCGCGCCGCTCGTCGTCTTCCGAGATCTTGTGATCCTTCAGCAGCTTTTTCAGCTTGTCGTTCGCGTCGCGGCGGACCTGGCGGACGCCGTTTCGGCCTTCTTCGGCGTACTTGTGCACCAGCTTCGACAGCTCCTTGCGGCGTTCTTCCGTGAGCGCCGGCAGCGGGATGCGCACCACCTTGCCGTCGTTGGTCGGGTTGAGGCCGAGGTTCGAGGCGCGAATCGCCCGTTCCACGGCGCCCATCAGCGATGGATCGAACGGCGTCGCGAGGATCATCGTGGGCTCGGGAATCGAGAGGGAGGCCACCTGATTGATCGGCATCATCGATCCGTACGCTTCCACGTGCACGGTGTCGAGGATGTTGACCGACGCGCGCCCCGTGCGCACGCCGCCGAGCTCACGGCGAACGTGCTCGATCTGCGCGTCCATGCGCTTCTTGACTTCCGCAGACAGGCCTTTGAGATCGCTCGCTTCCATATCAACTCACTCCGGCTTGACCAGTGTGCCGACGGCGTCGCCCATGACGACGCGGCGCAGGTTGCCCGCCGTGCGCAGATTGAAGACGACGATCGGCAGGCGGTTGTCCATGCAGAGGGAAATCGCGGTCGCATCCATGACCTTGAGCCCCTGCTCGAGGACCTTCAGATACGAAATCGAATCGTACTTGGTGGCGTCGCTGTGGATCATCGGATCGGCGGTGTAGATCCCGTCGACCTTGGTGCCCTTGAGGATGACGTCCGCCTTCATTTCCATCGCCCGGAGCGCGGCGGCGGTGTCGGTGGTGAAGTAGGGATTGCCGGTCCCGGCGGCGAACACCACGACCCGTCCCTTTTCGAGGTGACGGACCGCCCGCCGGCGAATGAACGGTTCGGCAACCGCCCGCATCTCGATCGCGGTGGCCACCCGGGTCGTCACCCCGATGTGCTCGAGCGCGTCCTGAAGGGCGAGGGCGTTGATGACGGTCGCCAGCATGCCCATGTAATCGGCGGTCGCGCGATCCATCCCCTTCGCGCTGGCCGCCAGGCCGCGAAACAGGTTGCCGCCGCCAATGACGACCCCGACCTGGACGCCGAGCTGCTGGATCTCCGCAATCTCCTTGGCGATTTGGGTGGTGACGATGGGATCGATTCCGAACGCCTGCTCTCCCATCAGAGCTTCGCCGGAGAGCTTCAGCAGGATGCGTCGATAGCTCGGGTCCATCCGCCCAATCTTACTATTGAAGATTGCCGATTGGAGATTGAAGATTGGGATTGCCGATTGGAGATTGAAGATTTGAATTGGAGATTGAAGACTTGGATTGGAGATTGAAGACTTGGATTGGAGATTGGCAATTGAATTGACGATTGGCAATTGTCGATTTGGATTGCCGATTTGGCGATTGAATTTGCCATCCCGAAATCGGCAATCTTCAATCGTCAATCCAATCGGCAATCGCCAATCGAATCACCAATCCTCAATCGTCAATCCAATCTGCAATCTTCAGTCGCCAATCCCAATCTTCAATCTTCAGTCTTCAGTCTGTAATCTGCAATCGGTCAGGCGCCAGCTTCCCCGATCTTCATGCGAACGAAGCGGGAGATGGAGATGTTCTCGCCCAGCTTGGCCACCGCGGTGGTCACCAGCGCACCGATGGTCGTCTTGGGATCGCGGATCGAAGCCTGATCCAGCAGCACGAACTGCTCGTAGAAGCTGTTCAACTTGCCGTCGACGATCTTGTTGATGACATCGGCCGGCTTCTTCTGGTCCGCCATCTGGGCGCGGTAGATCTCGCGCTCGCGCTCGAGCACCTCAGCCGGCACCTCGTCGCGCCGCACGTAGGTCGGGTTCGCGGCCGCGATGTGCATGGCGATTTCCTTCACGAGATTCTGGAAGTCATCGGTGCGGGCCACGAAATCGGACTCGCAGTTCACCTCCACCAGGACCCCGATCTTGCCGCCCATGTGGATGTAGTGGCCGATGATCCCCTCCGAGGTCGAGCGTCCGGCCTTCTTCGCCGCCTGCGCGAGCCCGCGCTTGCGGAGCAGGGTAGTGGCGGCTTCGACGTCCCCCTTGGCCTCCGTCAACGCGGCCTTGCACTCCATCATGCCCGCGCCCGTGATGTCGCGAAGCTTCTTCACCATTGCAGCCGTAATTTCCATCGCTGTCTCCATAACCCTTCTCCGTACAGAAAAACGCCGGCCCATCGTCAGGCCGGCGTGTCTGAATCCGCGGTGAGACTCTTAGACCGACGCCGGGGAGGTCGCCTGTTCCGGACGCGCGGCGGGGCGTCCCTGGCGGGCGCGCCGCGCGCGCTCGTCGCCTTCACCTTCCGGGCCGCTGTCCTCGGCCTGTGCCGACTCGCGCACGCCGCGGCCGGACATCACCGCGTCGGCAATTCGCGACGCGAACAACCGGATCGCGCGCAGCGCGTCGTCGTTTCCAGGAATCACGTAGTCGACTTCGTCGGGATCGCAGTTGGTATCCACCACGCCGATCACCGGAATCTTCAGCTTCCGCGCCTCGTCGACCGCGATCTTCTCCTTGCGGGTATCGACGACGAACAGCGCGTCGGGCAGCCGGGACATGTGCCGGATCCCCTCGAGGTTCTTCTGCAGCTTGCGCTTTTCCTTTTCGAGCTGCGCGATTTCCTTCTTCGAGAGCGTCTCGTAGCGTCCGTCGGTCTCCATGGCTTCAAGGTCGCGGAGGCGCGCGAGGCTGCGCTGGATCGTCAAGAAGTTCGTCAGCAGGCCTCCGAGCCAGCGCTGGTTGACGAAGAACATCCCGCTGCGCTGCGCTTCTTCGGCGATGGCGTCCTGGGCCTGCCGCTTGGTTCCGACAAAGAGGACGGTGCGTCCATCGGCGGCCAGATTGTGGACAAACTCCTCCGCATCGCGGAACAGCTTCGCCGTCTTGGCCAGGTCGATGATGTAGATGCCGTTCCGCTCGCCGAAGATGTACTTCTTCATCTTCGGGTTCCAGCGCTTCGTCTGGTGGCCGAAGTGAACGCCGGCCTCCAGCAAATCCTTCAACGCGATGCCACTCAAAGTCCCTCCCCTTACCGTTTGCTGAACTGGAAGCGCTTGCGGGCGCCCTTCTGTCCGTACTTCTTCCGCTCCTTGATGCGCGCATCGCGCGTCAGGAAGCCTTCCTTTTTGAGCCGGGGCCGCAGTTCCAGGTTGTACTCGACCAGCGCACGGGCGATGCCCAGGCGCAGCGCGCCAGCCTGGCCGGCGATGCCGCCGCCGGCAATCGTCGCGAGCACGTCAAACTTATCGGACGTTTCCGTGACGAGCAGCGGCTGTCTGATTTGGGTACGGAGCGCTTCGGTGGGGAAGGCCTTTTC
Organism: uncultured Acidobacteriota bacterium; assembly: GCA_963755695.1. Classification (GTDB taxonomy): domain Bacteria; phylum Acidobacteriota; class Vicinamibacteria; order Vicinamibacterales; family 2-12-FULL-66-21; genus QHWT01. Next base: position 642,851 of record CAVWLB010000010.1, read on the forward strand.
GATCGGCTTGTGATTGATCGTCAGGGTTCCGGAACCGGGCCTCAGGAAAACTCGGGCCGTCGACGTCTTCCGGCGGCCGGTGCCGTAATACTGGATTGCTGCTGCCACGACTTATACGACCTCGTTCCTGCTGGTGACCTTCTTCTCGCGCGGCTGCTGAGCCGCATGCGGGTGCTTGTCTCCCGCGTAGACCTTGAGCTTGCGCCACATCGCTTCACCCATCTTGGTCTTGGGCAGCATGCCGCGCACGGCTTCCTCGACGATGCGGACCGGTTGCTTGGCTCGTACGTCCTTCGCACGTTCCTCGCGAACGCCCCCTTCGTAGCCGCTGTGATAGCGGTAGACCTTCTGCTCTTCCTTGCGGCCGGTGAGTCGGACCTTGGCGGCGTTGACGATCACCACGTGATCGCCGGTATCGATATGAGGCGTATAGATCGCCTTGTGCTTGCCCTGGAGGAGGCGGGCGGCTTCCGTCGCCACGCGCCCGAGGATCTGCCCGTCGGCGTCGATGAGATGCCATTGCCGCTCGACACTCCCGGCAGTTGGAACAAACGAACCCATGAGATCCTTTCGGCCTCCGCTTGCTACGAGCCTCCCGACCTGGCTAAAGCCAGCGCAGCCGGTCAGCCTTTTTCAAAGGACGGCAAACCAAAAGGATACCGGCGATTAGCGAGATTGTCAACCGACGGGTTGGCCTCGTAACCCGAGATCACCGCCCCGGAATTACATATCCGTTTGGCACGTACACTTTCGTTGTCTTGTTGAGGACTCCCGCCCCGCGCCGAATATCAAATTTGCGCAGATCTGCCGAATTTGCACGCTCCTCGCCTCGTGGCATCTGACTTGCCGTTGAGGTGCTACCGATAAGCTCAGCTAAGCACAGCAATTCACGGAAGGTTCCAGTGTGTGTCGGACTGACACCCAACTGGGGTGCGGCTAGTTGATTAGCGCCTTCCCAACAATCAGTTGCGCGGATTCGCAGGATAGGACATCCAAGGTGTTTCGCAAAGCGAAGGCCCTGGTCGGCCTGGACATCGGCTCGAGTGCGGTCAAGGCGGTCGAGCTGAAGCCCGCGGGCAAGGGTTACAAGGTCACCGGGTTCGGCAGCGAGCCGATTCCGCCCGACAGCATCGTCGACGGCGCCATCATCGACGCCGCGGCGGTCGCCGACGCGATCCGTCGCCTGTTCGATACCCAAGGCATCAAGACGAAGGACGTGGCTGCGTCGCTCTCCGGCAACGCCGTCATCGTCAAGAAGATCAGCCTGCCGGTGATGACCGCGGCGGAGCTCGCCGAGTCGATTTACTGGGAGGCGGAGCAGTACATCCCGTTCGATATCCAGGACGTCAACCTCGATTACCAGATTCTCGACAAGGGTGATGCCTCCGGCGGCAAGGCCATGGAGGTCCTCCTGGTCGCGGCAAAGAAGGAAAAGATCGCCGACTACACCGGCGTCATCGCACAAGCCGGCCGTAACGCCGTCGTGGTCGACGTCGACGCGTTCGCGCTCCAGAACGCCTACGAAGTGAACTACGGGATCCAGCCCGGGTCGGTGGTGGTTCTGCTGAATGCGGGCGCGAGCGCAACCAACATCAACATCCTTCAGGGGGACCAGTCGGTCTTCACCCGCGACATCTCCATCGGCGGCAACGCCTACACCGAAGCGCTGCAGCGCGAGATGAGCCTTCCCTACGAGAGCGCCGACACGCTGAAGCGCGGTCTGGCGGTCGAGGGGGCCTCTTACGACGACGCCCGCCCCGTGCTGCGCGCGGTGACCGAAAACATGATGCTCGAGATCCAGAAGACGTTCGACTTCTTCAAGGGGACGGCGGCGTCGGATCGGATCGATCGCATCGTGCTCAGCGGCGGCGCATCGCGCGCCGAGGCGTTCACCGAGATGCTCGCCGAGCGATTCGAAGCGCCGGTGGAGCCATTCGATCCGTTCAAGAAGATCGGCTTCGACGGAAAGGGAAAGAAGGTCCAGCCGGAGGCCTCGGCGGAAATGGCGCCAACGGCGGCGGTTGCCATCGGTCTCGCGCTTCGCCGGGTGGGCGACCGATGATTCGCATCAACCTTCTGGCGGTCGAGCGCGCGGCCACCAAGCGCAGCAGCGCGGTACGCGTCGCGATGACGCCGGCGCAGCGCGTCACGGTGGGTGCGACCCTCATTGTGGTCCTGACCGTGCTCGGCATCGGCTGGTGGTTCTGGTCGCTTCGCTCGCATTCCGCGCGGCTCGACGAAGACATCGCGCGCGCCGAAACGGAGACGCAGCAGCTCCGGTCGGTCCTGGCGCAGGTCCAGAAATTCGAGACGCGCAAGGCGCAGCTCCAGCAGCGCGTCACGCTCATCGAGCAGTTGCGCAAGGGGCAGTCGGGGCCGGTGCACCTGCTCGACGAAGTGAGCAAGAGCGTGCCCGATCGGCTCTGGCTGATCACCATGACCCAGAAGGCGACGGAGTTCACGTTCGAAGGACAGACCACGTCGCTGACGTCGCTGACCGACTTCGTCTCGAACCTCGAAGCCAGCAACTGGTTCAAGCGTCCCGTGGAGATTGTGGACACGACGGTGCAGCCGAACCCGCAGACCGGCGACGTCGTGCGCTTCACGGTCAAGGCCAGCTTCGACAATCCCGATCTCGCGGTGAAGCCGCCGGTCGCGCCGCGACCGCCAGGTGCCCCTGCCCGCTAAGGGCGCCGGAACCTCACCAACAGCGAAGGGCACATGGATATCTCGCTCACAAAGCTCCCGTGGTATGGCCAGATCGGCGCGTTCGTGCTCGTCTGCGCCGCCGCCGTCTTCGGATTCTGGAACTTCTACGTCGACGAAGTGCAGAAGGACATCGCGCTTCGTCAGACCCACCTGAACGCGCTGACGCTCGACATCAACAAGGGTGTCGCGACGGCCCGTCGGCTGCCGGAATTCCAGGCCCAGGTCACCGACCTGGAGCGGCGTCTCGAGAGCCTTCGCAACGTTCTTCCCGAGCAGAAGGATGTGGCGGACACGCTTCGTCGTCTGCAGGGTCTGGCAACGCAGTCGAACCTGACGATCCTCCGGTTCACGCCGTCGGCGCAGAAGCAGCAGCCGCTCTATGCGGAAGTGCCTTATCGACTCGCGGTCGACGGCACGTATCACAACCTCGGGCAGTTCTTCGACCGAGTCAGCAAGTTCCCCCGGATCATCAACGTCAACGACATCGCGATCCGGGCGAAGGGCACTCCCGAGCCGAGCTCCACCGTCACCGTCGAATGCACGGCAACCACATTCGTGCTGCAGGAAGCAGCGAAGGGAGGCCGCGGCGGTGGGCCCGCGGTGCCACGCTGATGCATCTGCTGATCACACTCCTCGTCTTCGGCCAGGCGTCACAGGCGCTTCCGGCCATCAACGCGGCGAAGAACGCGTCCGCGCAGGTGACCGAGGCCCAGAAGAAGAACTCGGAAGCGTTGGAGCCGCGTGCGGCGGTTCCTCCCGCCGGTTCCGCACCCGCTGGTGCGACCACGCCCACGGGTTCAGTAGCCGCTCCGGCGACCAGCGCGGGGCAGGCTCCTGCGGCGGCTTCGGGGCCGGCGGCAGAGGCGGAAGCCTCCGCTCCGGTATCGGCGGGGGCTTACTCATACGACCCGAGCGGCCGGCGCGATCCGTTCGTGAGCCTGCTTCTCGGTGGCAGTTCCACTCGGCCGACCGGCGCCACTAGGCCGCCAGGTTTGCCCGGCCTGTTGATCGGCGAGGTCAGCGTGAAGGGCGTGCTGAAGGCGAAGGGCAACTTCGTTGCGATCCTGCAGGCGGCTGACAGTAAAACGTATCTCGCTCACATGGGCGACAAGGTGATGGACGGCTCGGTGAAGTCGATCACGCAGGACGCGGTGGTGTTTTCGCAGGAAGTGAACGATCCGCTCTCGCTCGTGAAGCAGCGCGAGGTCAGGAAGACGATTCGGCCGGAGACCAGATGAGCATGACTCCTTTACAGGTGCGACTTCGCCCGGTGCACCGGCTGATGGCCGCGAGTGCGCTCGCAGCCGTGGCCGGCGGGCTGGTGGTGACGGCGGCCCCTGCGCCCGTACGGCTGGTCGGCGTGTCCGCCCAGGCAAGCGGGCGTGCCGCGGCGGTGATGATCGAAGCGACCGAGCCGGTCGCTTACGCGGTGAGCCGTCCCGATCCGCTGACGGTCCTCGTCGACCTTCGCAACGTCAGCGTCGAGGACGCGGAAAATCAGGTCGCGCGCAGCGGACCGGTCTCCGGCGTGTCGCTCGAGCAGGCGACGGCGATCGACGGCAAGGCGCTCGCGCGGGTGCGGGTCGCGCTCACCTCGCCCGCCAACTACAAGGTGCGCAGCGCGCGGAACGTCATCCGCGTCGAGCTCGAGCCGACCAGTGGCCCGGTACCGATCGACGGCACGCCGGCCGCGGTTCGCCACGACGCGCCGGCCGCCGAGCCGGCTGCCGCGGATGCGAGCGCGACGGTCGTGCCCGCGACGGTGATTGAAAAGGTGCGCGCTTCCCATACACGCTCTGCGACCACGATTACGCTCGCGGGAGACGGCCGGCTGAACCCGGCCTCGCTCTCCGAGTCCGACGATCAGCCGCGGCGACTGATCATGGAGTTTCCCAACCTCGGGACCAAGGCGCCGTCGCAGATCCAGGTCGACGGCATGTTCGTCAAGAAGGTACGCGTCGCGAGCAGCCGCGAGCCGCTCACCACTCGTGTGGTGATGGAGCTGGCTTCGAACGCCGCGTACCACGTGGAGCGGGCTGGTCCCGGCGGACGCGATCTGGCAATCGTGTTCGAGGGAAGGAAATCCGGCAGCGAGATCCTGGTCGCGCCGCCGTCGGAATCGGCCGCGTCCGCGGCAGGTGCGGACAGCGAAGACACGATGACGATGTCGCAGGCCATCGCAAACGCGGCCTCGATCACGCCGCCGGATCCCATTACCGCCTTGAACAGTACCCAATCGCCGCCCACCAAGCCGGCCGCGCCGAAAACGGCTGCCCCGGCACCGGCGAAGAAGTCTCAGGCCGCCCCGGAGAAGGGAGCTCCGGTGCAGGAGAAGGGAAGCCTCGCGCAGGCAGCACAGGCCGCGCAGCAGCCTCCGCCAGCGTCGCAGCCGCCGGTCTCGCCGCAGCAGTCGGCGCAGCCGACGACCTCGCTTCCAGTGCCGGGCAGCGGCGGACGGCAGTACACCGGGAATCCGATCAGCATGGATTTCCAGGACGCGGATCTCCGATCGGTGCTGCGCACCTTCGCGGAGATCAGCGGCCTCAACATGGTGATCGACCCACAGGTCCAGGGTCGCGTCGATATCGTCTTGAACGAAGTTCCGTGGGACCAGGCGCTCGACACGATTCTCCGCGGCAACAAGCTCGGATGGACGGTGGATGGCAGCATCGTCCGCATCGTGCCGCTCTCGGTGCTCACCGAGGAGCAGCGCGAGCGCGCACAGCTCCAGCAGCAGCAGGCGCTGGCCGGCGAAACGCGGGTGCAGACGTTCGCCCTCAGCTACGCGAAGGCGGGCGAGCTTTCGCCGCTGCTCACGAGCTCTGCGCTCTCGCAGCGGGGCAAGATCCAGGTCGACGCCCGCACGAACACACTGATCATCACGGATCTACCCGATCGCCTGCAGACCGCCGCGTCGCTCATCGGCACGCTCGACCGGCCGGAGCCGCAGGTCGAGGTCGAGGCGCGAATCGTCCAGACCACACGAGACTTCGCCCGCGCGGTGGGCATCCAGTGGGGGCTCAACGGCCGTGTCACACAGCAACTGGGCAACACCTTGCCGTTCGCGTTCCCGAACAACGGCACGGTTGGCGGCCGCGTCGGCGGCACCCAGGGCTCGAACGATCCCCGGGGCACGGGGACGAACGACAACACCTCCACGGTCGTGAATCTTGGCGCTGCGGCAGCTTCGTCGGCCATCGGCCTCGCGCTCGGATCCGTCAATGGCGCGTTCAATCTCGACGTCGCGCTCACCGCGCTCGAGAACAGCGGCAAGGGGCGGATCCTGTCGACGCCCCGCCTGACCACGCAGAACAACCAGGAAGCGGAAGTCGCCCAAGGTATCCAGATCCCGATTCAGACCGTTGCCAACAACACCGTGAGCGTCCAGTTCAAGGACGCCGTGCTGGTCTTGAAGGTGACGCCGCAGATCACCGCGGCGAACACCGTGATCATGAACGTGTCGATCGAAAACGCCACGCCCGACTTCTCGCGACAGGTCAACGGCATTCCGCCGATCGACACCCAGCGCGCGCTCACCCGGGTGCAGGTCAACGACGGCGCGACGACGGTCATCGGCGGCATCTTCGTCAGCCAGGAGCAGACGACCAACGATCGCACGCCGTACCTGCATCGCATTCCGCTGCTCGGATGGCTGTTCCGGCGCGACACGCTGACCGATACGAGTCGCGAGCTGTTGATCTTCATCACGCCGCGGATTCTGAGAGGGTAAGGACATGACTAAGGCCGTGTGGGGCGCACGCATCAGGCTCGCGGGGGCGCTTTTGTGCGCCCTCCTGGTGTCGTCGTGCGGAGATCAGACGCTGCAGGGAACGGCGAGCTCGTATTTGATCATCACCAGTATGACCGGGCCCAAGGGCGAATCGACGGTGCTCTCGGACGTGATCACCAGCGTCGGCGGCGTGCCGTCGACGTTCAACGATTCGGGGCAAGCCACCTTTCAGCTCACCCTGAAAGACACCGGGCCGACGACCTCGCCAAACGTGCCTTCGCAGAACAACTCCATCACCCTGACGCAGTACCACGTTCAGTACGTGCGTTCCGACGGTCACAACATCCAGGGAGTCGACGTTCCGTACGCGTTCGACGGTGCGGTGACGTCCACCATCAGCGGGACCAGCAGCGTCGGGTTCACGCTGGTGCGCCATACGGCGAAGGAAGAGGCGCCGCTCGCGACGCTGGCGTCAGGATCACCGCCATTGACGGTGATCGCGCAGGTGACCTTCTTCGGCCACGATCAGACGGGGCGCGAGACCAACGTCTCGGGCAACATCGAGATCACCTTCTCCAATTTCGGCGATTGATACCACGGCAGGTCGATGACCAGCGTCAGAAGGCTACAGGGACCGGCGAAAGGCCGGCGCACACATATGGCACGATCCAATAGCTCTCTCGTCATCGCGATACTCCTGGCGGTTGCCCTTTCAGGGTGCACGCTGAAGAAGCAGGAGACGCCGTCGCTGACCGGTCCGTCGGAACTGGGCACGTCGCTGGCGCTCGATGCCAGCCCCGACATCCTGACGCAGGACGGCGCGTCGCAGTCGGTGGTCACGGTCGACGCGCGCAATTCAAACGGGCAGCCATTGCGCAATCTGTCGGTGCGCGCCGAGATCGTCGCCGGCGGCGTCGCCGCCGATTTTGGAACGCTCTCTGCGCGCAATGTCGTGACCGACGGAAGTGGCCGCGCGACGGTGGTGTACACCGCGCCGCAGGCGCCGCCGGTTGCGGTGGACAACTTCACGATCGTGTCAATCGTGTTCACGCCAATCGGCACCGACTTCGGCAACTCGAATTCGAAGGCGGTCGACATCCGCCTGGTTCCGCCGGGCATGATCGTGCCTCCGGACGGCTTGTCGCCGAAATTCGCCTGGAGTCCGGGGAGCGCGACCGACCATCAGTCGATCCTATTCGACGGATCTGGCAGCACCTCGAACGCGACGAATCCGATCACCGGCTGGTCGTGGGACTTCGGCGACGGCGAGACGGCGACTGGCCGCACGGTGACCCATGCGTTCGATGAGGCGGGCACCTTCATCGTGACACTGACCATCAGTGACCCGTTCGGCCGCAGTGCCTCGACGTCAGAGACGATCACCATTACCCCGGGCGGCGCGGGCATGACGGCGAACATCCTGGTCTCGCCGACGCCAGTGATATCTGGCCAGCAGGCGTTCTTCAACGGGAGCGCTTCGAAGCCGGCGCCGGGTCAGACGATCACGAAGTTCAATTGGAACTTCGGCGACGGAACGACCGGCAGCGGCGCTACCACGAGCCACACGTTCACGACCACCGGAACCTACACGGTTGTCCTGACGATTACCGATGATGCCGGTCACTCGGAGACGACGAGCCTGACGATCTCGGTGACGGACGGCAGCTGAGATCGGATGGTAGAGTCTGATACATGGCGGACAATCCGCGCATAGAAGAACTGCGACGCCGGGTCCTTGCGGATCCGGCGTCGATTGCGTTTGCTGCTCTCGCTGAGGAGTATCGCCGGGTCGGCAACTACGCCGGCGCGATAGAGACCTGCCGCGTGGGACTCCAGCGCCATCCGTCGTATGTTTCGGCGCGGGTCACGCTGGGGCGCGCGCTGTTGGAGACCGCGCAGTACGACGAAGCGCGAAAAGAGCTGGAGCTCGTGCTCAAGAGCGCGCCGGAGAACCTCGCCGCGATCCGCGGGCTCGCAGAGATTCACGAACGGCACGCGAACCTGCCCGAGCTGGACACCGTCCACTCGATGCCGGTGGCACCGCGGGAGCCGCTTGCGATCTCCGCGACTCCAGCGGCAGCGGCTCCAACGGCAGCCGCCGTCCTCGAGACACCCGCCGCCGAGCTGCGCATCGAGGACATGCCGGCGGCAGATCCCGTTCCGGTTCGCGCGGCCGTGCCGATCCCGGTTCGAACGGTTGCCGTCGTGCTGCCCGATCCTGCGGTTGCACGCCTCGAGCAGCTCCTGGTCGCCATCAAGTCGGCGCGGGTCTCGTCCGGCACTTCCCGTTAATCGTCATGGCCGTCCTTCCGCGTCTCGAGCGCGTACGCACGTACGTCGAGGCGGCGTCGCTCGACGCCCTCGTCGTCACCCATCTCCCCAACGTTCGGTATCTGACCGGATTCACCGGTACCGCCGGAACGCTCGTCCTGCGGCCGGAGCGCTGCGTGCTGCTGGTGGACTCTCGGTACCTGACGGCGGCTCAGGATCTCGTCGCGTCCCTGGAGCCCGGCGCCGTGGTGATCGAAAGAGTCCTACAAAGTTACGACGCCGCGATTGCGGCCGTTCTGCGAAGGGAATCGTGCAGACGAATTGGTATTGAAGCCGCGTGGCTGTCGGTCAGCCGTTTCAATGCCATCTGCAACGACCTTACCGGTGGGGCTCCGACGCCCCTTCGAGCTGACGGACCGACGCCAGGTACCTGCTGGCGACCGAGCGGCTCGTCGAACGGGCGCGGGTGATCAAGGATGCGGCGGAAATCGAAGTGATTCGCGAAGGCGCCCGGCGGATTTCCGCGATCGCCCGGCGGCTGACCGAGCTCGTCCGTCCGGGACGGCGCGAGGATGAGATTGCTGCCGAGCTCGACTCCGCGGTCCGGGCGGCTGGTTTTTCGGGGCCGGCGTTCGAGACCATCGTGGCGTCGGGACCCAACAGTGCGCTGCCGCACGCCCGGCCAACGGCCCGCCGTCTGGAGATTGGTGACTCGACCGGTACTGGACTTTGGGGGTGTCTACGACGGATACTGCGTGGATCTGACGCGCACGGTTCAGCTTGGGCCACCGTCGGCGGCGCTCGGACAGCTTTACGAGGCCGTGGCGAAGGCGCACCAGGCGGCGGTCGCGGCAGTTTGTCCCGGCGTGCGGCCCAGTGCCATCGACGCGGCCGCACGCGACGTCCTGGTGCAGCACGGGCTGGGGGATGCGTTCGGCCATGGCACGGGTCACGGGATCGGGCTGGAAATCCACGAAGACCCGCGGATAGGCCGGGAAGCGCCAGGCGTGCCGGATACGCCGGTCGAGCCCGGAATGATTTTCACGATCGAGCCCGGCGCATACGTGCCCGGAACCGGTGGGGTCCGGATCGAGGATGATGTGCTCGTCACCCCGGATGGCTGCGAGCTACTGACCGATGCGCCGCGATTGATGACGATTGAGTGCTAGACCGGGTCTCTGGACCCGGCGGCTGTCGCCTGTAGCCGGTCTTCGGACCCGGGCGGCCGATCTCGATAGCGGCTTTGGAGTCGAATGGATTTCTCGGACATCGAGCGGATTCTCGATCTCGTGCGGCAACACGATCTCGCCGAATTCGAGTTGGAAAAGGAAGGCCTGAAGCTCCGCGTACGCAAAGCGGGCGCGCTTCCGGCATTCACGGCGAACCCATTCCACACGATGCCGGTTGGCGTACCGGCCGGTTTGCCGCCCGCGTCGCCGGCGTTACCCCCTTTGCCGGCTGGTTCACCGCTTACCACCGACGAGGCAGAGGAGTCGGTGGAGCTTGCGGTGGTGAAATCACCGATTGTCGGCACGTTCTATCGGTCGCCGGAGCCGGGCGCTCCGGCGTTTGTCGAGATCGGCCAGCGGGTGAAGAAGGATCAGGTCCTCTGCATCATCGAGGCGATGAAACTGATGAACGAGATCACGTCGGAGTACGACGGCGAGATCGTCAGCGCCTACGTCGAGAACGGCAAACCGGTCCAGTATGGAGAGCGATTGTTTGCGATCAGAACGGTCTAGGGGACTATGTTCAAGAAGATCCTGATTGCGAACCGGGGGGAAATCGCGCTGCGCGTCATCTGCGCGTGCCGGGAACTGGGAATCAAGACCGTCGCCGTCTATTCGGAGGCGGACGAAAACTCGCTGCACGTCCGCTTCGCCGACGAGGACGTCTGCATCGGTCCCGCCCGCAGCGCCGAGAGCTACCTCAGTGTGCCGGCGATCATCAGCGCCGCGGAAATTACCGGCGCCGACGCGATTCATCCGGGCTACGGGTTCCTCTCCGAAAGCGCCTATCTGGCAGAGGTCTGCGAGGCGTGCCACATCAAGTTCATCGGCCCGTCGCCGAACGTGATCCGGCTCCTCGGCGACAAGGCCCGCGCGCGTCGCGCCATGAAGAAGGCGGGGGTGCCGGTGCTGCCCGGGAGCGACGGCCCCGTCGACGGCGAGGAACGCGCGGCGAAGATCGCGCGGGATCTCGGCTATCCGGTCATCATCAAAGCGGTGGCGGGCGGCGGCGGCCGCGGCATGCGGGTGATTCGTGCCACCGGCGAACTGTCGAAGGCCTTGAAGACTGCGCAGCGCGAAGCGGAAGCGGCATTCGGCGTCGGCGACGTGTATCTGGAGAAGTACGTCGAGAACCCGCGCCATATCGAATTCCAGGTGCTCGGCGATCATCACGGCGCGGTCGTCCATCTGGGCGAGCGCGAGTGCTCGATTCAGCGGCGGCACCAGAAGCTCCTGGAGGAGGCGCCGTCGGTCGCGGTCACCGAGAAGATGCGCCGGAAGCTTGGCAGCACCGTGGTCGATGCCGCCCGCGCGGTGCAGTACACCAACGCCGGGACGTTCGAGTTCCTGCTCGACGACAAGGGGAACTTCTTCTTCCTCGAGGTGAATACCCGGGTCCAGGTCGAACATCCGGTGACTGAGTTCATCACCGGGGTCGACATCGTGAAGGAGCAGATTCGCATTGCCTGCGGCGAGCGGCTCTCGTTCAAACAGGGGGATGTGACCTTCACCGGCCACTCCATCGAGTGCCGGATCAACGCCGAAGATCCCGAGACGTTTGCTCCTTCCCCCGGCGTTATTCATGCCTTCAGCGTCCCCGGGGGGCCCGGCGTGCGCGTGGACACCTTCGCGCATTCCGAGTGCACGGTATCGCCTTACTACGATTCGATGATTGCCAAGATCATCGTCCACGGCCGGGATCGTCAGGAGGCGATCTCGCGGATGCGCCGCACGCTGGAAATGACGGTCATCGACGGGATTAAGACCTCGATTCCGATGCACATGAAAATCCTGGCCGATCCCGATTTCATCGCCGGCCACCTCAGCACGTCGTTCATGGAGCGCTACATCGTCGAGAAGAAGACCAACCGCAGCGGGCTGGCGGAGGCTGTTTAGAGAAGACGCAGGACGGAGGTAGTTTCCACCTCCAATCGCCAATCTTCAATCTGCAGTCTCAATCTGCAATCGTCAATCTGCAATTTTCAATCTCCAATCTTCAGTCTTCAATCTTCAGTCCTGATGTTCCCCCTTTACGTCATCGTCGACACCGCGCTCTGTGCGGCGCGGGGGCTCGATCCGCTGACGCTCTCGGAGGCGTTTCTGCGCGGCGGCGCGCGATTGATTCAACTTCGAGACAAGTCGCCGTCGTCGTCGGCGCGGCTGTCGCTGGCCGACGACCTCGTCCGTCGGGCGCACGCGGTAGGCGCAGCCGTCGTGATCAACGATCGAGCCGATCTCGCACGCCTCAGTGGCGCTGATGGCGTCCACGTCGGCCAGGACGACCTGACGGTAGAGGAGGTGCGGGGAGTCGTGGGACCGGAGGCGGTGGTCGGCGCATCGACGCACGATGAAGCGCAAATCGCGGTCGCGGCTCGAACCAGCGCCAGCTACATTGCCGTCGGTCCAATCTACGGCACGTCCACGAAGGACACGGGTTACAGCGCGCGCGGACTCGACCTCGTGCACCTTGCATCCGCATCGGGAAAACCGGTGGTAGCGATCGGTGGAATCACGCTGGAGCGTGCGCCGGAAGTGGTCGACGCGGGGGCGTCGAGCGTCGCGGTAATCTCGGATCTGCTGACTGGCGACCCGGAGGCCCGCGTGCGGGAGTTCCTCCGTAAGCTCGACAGATGAAATATAATCGCGCCAATCGCGGTCCCCGCGAGCGACCGAGCCGCGGTGTGGGGCAGACTGAAGAAGAGGCGGAATGGATTCGAATCTGCTGAAGACGAAATCAATCGAGCAGCTCGTTGGCGACGTGGAGCACGGCAGCAAGTCCCTGCGTCGCACGTTGACCGCCTTCGACCTCACATTGCTCGGTATCGGCGCAATCATTGGTACCGGGATCTTCGTCCTGACCGGCACCGCTGCTGCCAACCAGGCCGGTCCAGGGATCGTGCTGTCCTACGTGATGGCGGGCCTTGCCTGCGGATTCGCGGCACTCTGCTACGCGGAGTTCGCCGCGATGATTCCCATCGCCGGCAGTGCCTACACCTATTCGTACGCGACGCTCGGCGAAGTGTTCGCGTGGATGATCGGCTGGGACCTCATCCTCGAATATGCCGTTGGATCGATGACCGTGGCGGTGGGCTGGAGCGGCTACTTCCAGCGCATTCTCGCCGGTTTCGGCATGCATCTGCCGACATGGATGACGGCGGCGCCGGGAACCCAGGTCGTGCTGCCCGACGGCGGCGTGGCGACCGCGGTCTTCAACCTGCCGGCAATGCTGATCGTGCTGGCGATCATGGTGCTGCTCGTGGTCGGCGTGCGCGAGAGCGCGCGTTTCAACGCCGTGATGGTGACGGTGAAGCTGGCGGCAGTGCTGTTCTTCATTGTCGTCGGTGCGGGGTACGTCAAGCCGGAGAACTGGTCTCCTTTCGCTCCCTATGGCTGGTCGGGCATCATGACCGGCGCAGCGGTCGTATTCTTCGCGTATATCGGTTTCGACGCCGTGTCGACGACCGCCGAAGAAGCGAAGAATCCAAGTCGCGATTTGCCGATCGGGATCATCGCCTCGCTGATCATCTGCACGGCGCTCTATCTGATCGTCGCGGGGATTCTGTCGGGCATCGTGCCGGTGGTGCAGTTCAAGAATGACGTGCAGTTCCTGAACGCGCCGGTGGGCTACGCGCTCGCGGTCATTCAGAAGGATTGGGCGGCGGGCGTGGTCTCGGCCGGCGCGGTGGCCGGCATCACCAGCGTCCTGCTGGTGATGCTCATGAGCCAGCCGCGGATTTTCTTTTCGATGAGCCGCGACCAGCTGCTGCCGGCGGGTGTCAGCAAAGTACATCCGCGGTTCAAGACGCCCTACATCACGACCATCATTACGTGCGTCATCGTGGCGCTGGTCGCCGGATTCGTGCCGATTCAGATCCTCGGCGAGATGACCAGCATCGGCACGCTGTTCGCCTTCGTCATCGTCTCGGTCGCGGTGCCGGTGCTGCGGGCCAAGCGGCCGGACGCGGCGCGGCCGTTCAAGGTGCCTGGCGGGCCGATCATTCCGGTTCTTGGCGTCCTCTCGTGCGTGTACCTGATGGTCAGCCTCTCGGTGATGACCTGGGTGCGGTTCCTGGGCTGGCTCGATATCGGGATGCTGATCTACTGGTTCTACGGCCGGACGCACAGCACGCTGGTCGATCCGGCTGAGGCGATGCGCCGGACCGTCTCGGAGTCGTTTGCGAATCTGGTCACGGTGCTGGGCGCGCTGGTGACATTCAATGGTTTCGCGATCGCGCTTCTCGGCTTCCTCACCACCTGGGGAGTGACGAGCGAGGAGCTGGCGAAGTGGGGCGAGCTCGATGGCGTGCTGAGCCGCATCGGGTTGCACGTCTCGGCGGAAATTGCCGATCGCTTCGGTCTGACCATCCTCGCCATCGGCATCGTGCTGCTCGTCGTGGGAATGGTTCTGCGGAAGAGCACCGCGAAGGCCGTCCAGCCCGCGCGCCACTGACGCGGGCCGGTTGAATGGCGAGACTCACCGCGACCCGCCTGCGCGACGCCGGAGCGCGCGGTGCGATCTCCTGGTGGGGCGGCTGGCGTCTGGTCGCGATCCTGATTGCGCTCGTCATGATCGGCGGCACCGCGGGCTACGTGCTCATCGAGGGTTGGAGCCCGTGGGACGCCTTTTACATGACGGTGATCACCATCACCACCGTGGGCTATCGGGAAGTGCACCCGATGTCCCGGATGGGCGAGGCGTTTACCGTCGTCATTCTGCTCAGTGGCGTCGGCTCCTTCTTCTATGCCTTCACGCTGTTCATGGCGCTGCTTGCCGAGGGGCACATCATCGAGCGGCGCCGCCAGCGGAGGCACCTGCGCATGCTCGAAGAATTAAAGGACCACTTCATCCTCTGCGGGTTCGGGCGGATGGGCGAGATCATCGCCCGTGAATTCTCGCGACAGCAGGTGCCGTTTGTCGTCATCGAGCGCAGTCCCGAGCGCATGCAGGCCGCCCTCGAAGGCGGCTTCCTCGCGGTCGAAGCGGACGCCTCGAGCGAGGACGTCCTCAGGAAGGTCAGAATCGATCGCGCGCGCGGGTTCATTGCCGCGGTCGGTTCGGATGCCGAAAACGTCTATGCGGTGCTCAGCGCGCGGCTGCTCAGGCCGGACGTGTTCATCATCGGCCGGGCGGAGACCGACGACGCGCGCGTGAAGCTGCGTCGGGCGGGAGCGGATCGGGTGATTTCCCCGTATCACATTGGTGGCCAGCAGCTCGCGCAAACGGCGCTCCGACCGGCGGTCGTCGACTTCGTGCAGCTCGCCACTACTTCCGAGAACCTCGAGCTCAATATGGAGCAGGTGCATATCAGCGAGGCCTCTCCGCTGAAGGACCGGAGCCTGGTGGAAGCCGGCCTCCGCCAGCGTTTCGGAGTGGTCGTGGTTGGTATCCGGCGCATCGACGGCCGGATGGATTTCAATCCGGCGCCGGAGACCACGATGCGCGTCGGCGATGATCTCGTCGTGCTCGGTCGCGCCGCCAGCCTCAAAGAGCTGGAAGCTGCGGCGCTGGCGGACGCTCGTGGCGTGCAGGGTACGTGAGATGCCGGCTCGGCTGATTGATGGGATCGCGATCGCGGCGGAGATTAGAGCGGGTGCAGTGCCGGGTGTCGACGCCTTCACCAGGTCGACGGGTCGCCCCCCCGGTCTGGGCATCGTGCTCGTCGGCGACAATCCCGCATCGGAGGTCTACGTCCGGAACAAGGTGAAGGCGGGCGCGGACGCCGGCCTCTGGGTCGACCTGCAACGATTGCCGGCCGATGCCTCTCTCGGTGATCTCCTCACGCTCGTTCAGCATCTCAACCGAAGCGATCGCCACGACGGCATATTGGTCCAGTCGCCGTTGCCGGAAGCGATGGGAAAGGGGGCGTCTCAGCGCGTCTTCGATGCCATCGATCCCGACAAGGACGTCGACGGATTCCATCCGGTCAACGTCGGAAAGCTCGTTCAGGGACGCGCGCATTTGAAGCCCTGCACGCCGTCCGGCGTGATCGAGATGCTCGATCGCTCCGGGATCGCCATCGGCGGCCGTCATGCCGTCGTCATCGGCCGAAGCGAAATCGTCGGCAAGCCAATGGCCATGCTGCTCCTGCAGCGTGACGCGACGGTGACGGTCTGCCATTCGAAGACGCCCGATCTGGCATCGGTCGCGGCGCGCGGCGACATTCTGGTGGCCGCGATCGGCCGCCCTGGCTTCGTGACCGCCGACTTCGTCAAACCCGGCGCCGCCGTCATCGATGTGGGGACGACGCCAGTCAAGGATCGGGCGGTCGTCGAACGATTGTTCGGAAGCGGCTCGCCGCGGCTCGAGGCGTTCGCCAAGCGTGGCTCGGTGGTCGTCGGCGACGTGCATCCTGACGGTTGTTGACGTCGCCGGCGCGCTGACGCCGGTGCCGGGCGGTGTCGGTCCCCTGACCATTGCGCTCCTCCTCAAGAACACGCTCGCGGCCGCGGAAGCCAGGAGCCGGAAGGCATAGGCCGTGCTGCGCGTCGCGCTGACGGGCGGTATCGCGACCGGCAAATCGCATTGCCTTGCGCGCTTTGCAGAGCTGCGCATTCCGGTCATCGATGCCGATGCGCTCGCGCGCGACGCGGTGGCCGTGGGAACCTCGGGCCTGCGCGCGGTCGCGGCCCGCTTTGGCGCTGGCGTCCTGAACGTGGACGGCTCGCTCAATCGCGGCGCGCTGGGGCGCATCGTCTTTTCGGACCCGCGGGCGCGGGCGGCGCTCGAAGCGATCGTCCATCCCGAGGTCTATCGACGGATTCAGGAGTGGTTCGCCAACCTGCGCGTGGCCGCGCGCTTTGCGCTCGCCGACATTCCGCTGGTGTTCGAGACCGGGCACAACCACGACTTCGATCGGGTGATCGTTGCGGCGTGCCATCCCGACGAACAGGTCCGCCGGGTTATCGCCCGCGATCATCTCGACGATCACCAGGCGCGCGCCCGGATTGCCGCGCAGTGGCCAATCGGAGACAAGGTCGAGCGCGCCCACCACGTGATCTGGACCGACCGGGGGTTCGCGGAGACCGATCGGCAGGTGCGCAATCTCTATGACGTCCTGAGCACGGAACGATGAACGGCTCAGCGTTCGCGGCTCAAGGCTCGAGCCGGCTCACGACTTAAGCTGGGTGAGCCGTGAGTCATCGTGACCCCCTGAGCCGACCTTGAGTCATGAGTCCTGAGCCCCTACACCTCCGCGCTCTGCTGGGCCGGCGCGATGCGCTCCTCCACGAACGTGTTCCACTCGTGACAATGTGGACATTGCCAGAGCAGTTCGGTGCTACGGTACCGGCAGCGCAAGCAGATATGCGGATCGAGATAGAAGACCGCGTCGCGCGTCAGCTCGATGTAGCGGCCGACCAGATCGGCAGGAAGATCGAGCGCCGAGAGCGTCTGCCAGATTGTTTGATGCAGCGTGAGCGCGTGCGGATTGTGGCCGATCGCCTCGAACAGGAGCTCGAGCGCATCCAATGGCCTGCTCTGCGCCGAGAGATGCCGGGCAAGCGCGAGACGGGCGCGCCAGTCCTGAGGGTTCGCGGCAATCAGCCGCTCGCAGAGTGAGGGGAAGCGTTCCGGCGCGCTCATCTTCGGGTAGGCGGCTTCGAGGCGCGAGAAGGCCAGGTAGGCCCGCTCGGGCGAGGCGTCGATCAGCCGTTCCCAGGCGCCAACGGCGTCAGCAGTCCTGCCTTCATAAAACCGCACGTCACCGAGGCTCAGGTGCGCCGGCGCGTTGCGGGCGTCGAGATCGATGGCGGCGTCGAATCGGCGCGCCGCCTCCGCGTAGTCCATCCGCTTGAGCGCCTCCTGACCGAGCTCGTATTCGAGGAACGCCAGGATCTCGTTGTGGCGGGATTCCTCTGGGCCGCCGGCAATCGCCGCGAGCTTCTGCCGGGTGGCATACGCTTCATCCCACTGATGCTGTTCTTCGTGCAGCTTCTCCAGGTTCGACAGCGCGTACTGATTCTGGGGGTCGAGACGGAGCACTTCGGTGAAGGCCTCGATCGCGCGATCGACGAATCCGCCGCGGCGATAGTCGAGGCCGAGACAGAGGAGCACGTTGGCGTGTTCCAGCTTTCTGAGATTGGGGCGCTGCAGGAGACTCTGATGTTCCTGGATGGCGCGTCCCACCTGCCCCTTCTCGCGATACAGGTTGCCGAGGATGAGGTGAATCTCGAGTGGATCGCCGGCAGCGTGCGCCGCCTTGGTGAGCTCCGCGATCGCCGGATCGATCTGGTTCGCTACCAGAAAATTCAGGCCGAGCATGTAATGAGGCGACTCGCGCGCGCGCCGCCGATCCACCCACACGCCGTCTTGCAGCTTGTATCGCTCCCACGCCTTGCCAACCGCAAGGCCCAACAGCAGCGCGACGAGGCTGGCCAGGAGAACGAGCGGGCTCATCACGATTCGATGAAATCGGCAATCGCCCGCGTCCACGAGCCCTGAGCCTGCAGCACGTGCTCGATCATCTCGCGCACGGCGCCGTGGCCACCACCACTTCGGCTGACCCAGCCAACCCGCTCGCGCACCGCGGAGGGCGCATCGGCAGGCGCGGCAGAAAAGCCGACGCGACGGAGCACCGGCAAATCCTGCAGGTCGTCTCCCATATACGCGATCTCATCATCTTCGAGGCCCGCCTGCTGGCGAAGCTTCTCGTAACCGGCCAGCTTGTCTGCCTGCCCCTGGATCACCATCGAGATACCAAGCTGCTGCGCCCGGCGGGTGGTGGCCTCCGACGTCCGCGCAGAGAGCAAGCCTACCTGCATCCCGACGCGCTGCGCCCACACGATCGCCGCGCCGTCGCGGATGTGAAACATCTTCGACTCGGATCCGTCGGCGTGTAACACGATTGTAGCGTCCGTGAGCACGCCGTCCACGTCGAACAAGAGCAGCCGGATGCGGCGCATGTCGGACGGCGTGGTCATAACGGCGGGTCTGATGGGTGCAATTCCTGGTTTGGTCCCGCAGCTTCAAATCATCTGTGTTCGCCACAGATCGTGAAGCTGCACGACCCCTTCCACCGTTCCCGTGCTGTCGACGACGACCACCGAGGTGATCTTGTGGGTTTCCATGATGCGCAGCGCTTCCACGGCGAGCGCATCACGCTTGATCGTCAGCGGGTTGGGCGTCATCGCTTCACCGGCGGTCAGCGTGAGCACCCCGTCTGGTGGGCGTGTCATCATCAAGCGTCGCAGGTCGCCGTCGGTGAAGACGCCGGCGAGCCGATTGTCGCCGGCGACCACGCACGTCATGCCCAGGCGCTTGCTCGACATCTCGTGAATGACGTCCGGCATCGGCGTCGCCAGGCCGACCCGCGGCGCGGCCTCGCTGCTGTGCATCACGCTTTCGACTCGCATCAGGCGCTTGCCGATCTTCCCGCCCGGATGAAGCGACGCGAAATGCTCCTCGCGGAATCCCTTGCGCACGAGGAGCGTCATTGCGATCGCGTCGCCAAGGGCGAGGGCGGCCGTCGTGCTTGCCGTCGGCACCAGGTTCATCGGGCACGCTTCCTCGGCAATACCGCAATCTATCGCGACATCAGCGGCGCGCCCCAGCGTCGATCGGAGCGAGCCGGTGATCGCGATGAATCGTGCCCCGATCCGCCGAATCGACTCGATGAGCCGAATCAGTTCCTCGGTCTCCCCGCTGTGCGAGACGGCAATGACCACGTCTTCGTCCCGAATCGCGCCAAGGTCGCCGTGGATGGCTTCTGCCGGATGCAGGAAGAACGAGGACGTGCCGGTGCTCGACAGCGTTGCCGCAATCTTCCGGCAGATGATGCCGGATTTGCCCATGCCGGTGACGATCACGCGGCCGCGGCACTCGAACAGCAGCTGCACGGCGCGTTCGAAGTCGCCGTCGAGCCGATCGACCAGGCCGAGGATCGCTGCCGCCTCGATGCGCAACACTTTTCGCGCGAGGTCGAGTGCCGTCGCGGTGTCCTGGGTCATCGGCCCGCTTCCGTGACGGCCGGTGTCGTGCGGATTTCATGAATCTTCACGAGCTTGTCCAGGAGCGCTGGCAGCAGGTCGAGCTTCAACGCGTTCTGCGCGTCGCTCTTGGCTCGCGCCGGCTGCTCGTGCACTTCCATGAAGACGCCATCGACGCCGGCGGCGACGCCTGCAGCCGCCATCGGCTCGATGAATTCCGCCTGGCCGGCGGTGACCCCGTCGCCGGCGCCGGGCAGCTGCAGGCTGTGCGTGACGTCGTAGACGACGGGGTAGCCAAGCGATCGCAGAATCGGAAACGCTCGCATGTCGACGACCAGATTGTTGTAGCCGAAACTGAATCCGCGCTCGGTGAGGATCAGCCGGGTGTTGCCCGTCGAGGTGACCTTCTCGATCGCATGCCGCATGTCACGTGGCGCCAGAAACTGTCCCTTCTTGATATTGACCGCGCGTCCGGTTCGGGCCGCGGCGACGATCAGGTCGGTCTGCCTCGAGAGGAATGCGGGGATCTGCAGCACGTCGACGACGTTGGCGGCGGCGGCCGCCTGCGAAGGCTCATGAATGTCGGTCAGGATCGGAACGTTTACGGTTCCACGAACTCGCTCGAGCACGCGCAGGCCTTCGGTCAGCCCCGGCCCACGGTAGGAGGAGGTAGAGGTGCGATTCGCCTTGTCGTACGAGGCCTTGAAGATGAACGGGACGCCCGCACTGCGCGTGATATCGCGGAGCGCGCGCGCCGTGTCGATCGCGTGACGCTCGCTTTCAATGACGCACGGCCCGGCGATGAGCACCAGCGGACCCGCGCCGATGCTCAGGCCGGCAATCTCGACAGGGAGCACCCATTTACCCTACCACGGACGCGGCAGCATCGTGACGCGCCGCCAGCTTGTGCTGGTGACTCGCCTCGACGAATCCGGCAAACAGCGGATGCGGCTTGAGCGGCTTGGACTTGAACTCGGGGTGGAACTGCACCGCGACATACCACGGATGCGAGGGCAGCTCGATGATCTCGACGAACTTTCCGTCGAGCGAGCGGCCGACGATCTCGAGTCCGCGTTCGGTCAGCGCCTTCTCGAAGAGACAATTGAATTCGTAGCGATGACGATGACGTTCGTGGATGACATCGCCGCCATACAGCGCCTGTGCGCGTGATCCGGGACGCAGCTGGCAGGCATACGATCCGAGCCGCATCGTCCCGCCCAAGTCGTCGACGCCGAGCAGATCGCGCAACTTGTAGATGACGTTGCTTGGCGTATCGGGCGCGCACTCGGTGGAGTCGGCGTCCGCGAGACCGCAGACGTGCCGGGCATACTCGACCGCCGCCCATTGGAAGCCATAGCAGATGCCGAAGTATGGGATGCCGCGTTGGCGGGCAATCTCCGCGGCCCGCATCATGCCGCGGGTTCCGCGATCGCCGAACCCGCCCGGCACGAGGATGCCGTCGGCGCCATCGAGGAGCTGTTCGCCGCCGGGTTGCTCGAGCGCTTCGGCCTCCACCCATTTGATGTTGACCTTCAGCCGGTGCTTGAACCCGCCGTGATACAGCGCTTCGTTCAGGCTCTTGTACGAGTCTTCGTATCCCACGTACTTGCCGACCACATGGATCGTGATTTCGTCTTTGGGATTCTTGATGCGATCGACGAGATCGATCCAGGCTTCCATGTGCGGCTCGGTCTCCGGGAGGTGGAGGCGGCGCAGGATGATCCGGTCGAGTCCCTCCGCCGCGAACACCAGCGGAACTTCGTAGATGCTCGAGACGTCTTTGGCCGTGACCACGGCTTCTTCGTCGACGTCGCAGAACAAGCCGATCTTGCGCTTGAGATCCTGATCGAGGAACCGGTCCGTCCGGCAGAGGAGGATGTCGGGCTGAATACCGATCGCGCGCAGGTCGCGGACGCTGTGCTGCGTCGGTTTCGTCTTCAGCTCCCCGGCGGCGCCGATGAACGGCACGAGCGTCAAGTGAATGTAGAGGGTGTTTTCGCGGCCGACGTCCTGTCTGAGCTGACGGATGGCCTCGAGGTACGGCTGGCTCTCGATATCGCCGACCGTGCCGCCGACCTCGACCAGGACGACATCGACGCCCTGTGCGACCGTCCGGATGGCATCCTTGATCTCGTTGGTGATGTGCGGAATGACCTGGACCGTGCGCCCGAGGTACTCACCGCGGCGCTCTTTCTGAATCACCGAGAGATAGATCTTGCCGGTCGTCCAGTTGTTGTTGCGACTGGTGATCTGATTGGTGAACCGCTCGTAATGGCCCAAATCGAGGTCGGTCTCGGCGCCATCGTCGGTGACGAACACCTCGCCGTGCTGGTAGGGGCTCATCGTGCCCGGATCGACGTTGATGTAGGGATCGAACTTCTGCAGCGCGACCTTGTAGCCGTGACCTTCGAGCAACGCGCCGATGGAGGCGGCAGCGAGTCCCTTGCCGAGCGAGGAAACGACCCCTCCGGTAACGAGGATGTACTTGACGGGCCTGGTCTGTACCTGCTGTTGCATCGTGTGTCCTGATCCCCGGTTATCGAGTTAGGCCGTTCGTACGGCTCGGTCGCAGATCCTGCGCACCCGTTCGAGATCTTCCGGGGTATCCACTCCGATGGTGTCGCAGGTGGTCTCGATTGCCTGAATTCTGATTCCGTGTTCGAGTGCCCGCAACTGTTCGAGCGCTTCCGCCCGCTCGAGCGCGGTTTGAGGCAGCCGCGAGAGCTGCAGCAGACAGGCACGCCGATAGACGTACATTCCAATGTGCCGCCACGCCGGTGCTTCCGGCTGTCCCGGGCGCGTGAAGGGAATCGGAGCGCGCGAAAAGTAGAGCGCGAAGCCGTCGCGGTCCACCACCACCTTCGTGACGTTGGGATTCCGCAGCTCGTCGGGGTCGGTGATCCGCTTTCTGAGCGTGCTCATCATCAGCCCGGGATTGGCGGCAAAGGGGGCAACGGCGGCGTCAATCATGCCCGGCTCGAGCAACGGCTCATCCCCCTGCACGTTCACGATGATGTCTTCGCTGAGTGATGCCGCGACTTCCGCGAGGCGATCGGTGCCGCTCTGGTGCGACGCCGATGTCATCACGCACTCACCGCCGAATCGCTCGACCGCCGACCGAATCCGCGCGTCGTCGGTCGCGACGATGACGCGTGCAACCGACGAGGCCTCGGCGGCGCGGCGATAGACGTGCTCGATCATCGGCCGACCGGCGATATCGGCGAGTGCCTTGCCAGGAAGACGCGTCGACTGAAATCTCGCGGGGATGATGGCGACTGCGGAGACTGAAACGCTGAATTGGGAAGGCCCGGTGTGAGAAACAGGGGGCACGACGAATATTACCACAACTGCTGGCGGTTCACGGATACACAACAACTGAGGAGCGGGGGGCCGCACCCTTCGTGCGATTCGTCCTTGCCGAAACGCATCCGCCGGAAGCAGACCGTGCTACCATTGTGCGCCTGCGAGACACGTCATGACCTTCACCCGAGCGGCGGCAATCGTCAGCGGCGGAGCGTTGCTGGTTGCCTGGTTCGCCGTAGCCGGGAGTACGCCTGAACAGGAACTCGGGCCGGTTGGCGATCGCACGCCATCCACCGCCACGTCGGGGCCCGGATCGCTCGCCGCGGAAGTCGAACAGCAGGCCGTACGGCTGCGCGAGCGTCTGGCGCAGGCGCCAGCGCCGGAACCACAGCCGCGGAATCCCTTCAGCTTCGCGCCGGCCCGCGCCCCGCGGCACATGGCGTCCGCATCGGCCGGACCCATGCACCTCGAAGCGGCGACGCCGGATCCGGCATCCATTGCCCCGCCGCCGCTGGTGTTGATGGGAATTGCCGAGGAGCCGTCATTTGAAGGGCCGCATCGCACCGCGGTCATCGGTGGGGGCGACGAGCTCTACATGGTGATCGAAGGACAGATATTCGCCGACCGTTACAAAGTGAAAACGATCGGCGTCGATGCCATCGAGCTGGAGGACACGGTCACCGGCGGCTTCCGCCGGCTGGCGCTGCGCTGACTTCCGCCAACAACGGCGCCAATTACAACTTCACACGTCTCGCCTCGCGCATCGCCGGCAGCTTCTTGATCTCCGCCACAGCCCGGTCAAGGCTATCCGATTCATCCACCGTGATCATCCCGAGCGCGCCCCCCTCGCGGCGGCCCAGCGCGAAGCTCGCGATGTTGACGCCGTGACGTCCGAGCGTCGTGCCGATGTTGCCGATGACCCCGGGGCGATCCTCATTCGCAAACAGGATCGCCGTGCCGGAGAGCGGTGCCTCGATCTCGACGCCGTCGAGCGCGACCAGCCGCGGCCGCCCCGGTTCCATGACGGTGCCTTCTACCCAGCGTTCGTGACCGCCGCCGCGCAGCTTCACTGAAATGACGTTCACGAAATCCCGTGAGCGGCTGCTGCGCGACTCGATGATCTCGAGGCCGCGTTGTGCGGCAAGCGCGCGGGCGTTGACCGGGGTGACGCTCGAGTCCATGAACGGAGACAGCAGCCCCGCAAGCACCGCGCTGCCGATCACCAGCTCGTACTTGCTGGTCAGCGGGCCGTAGTAGCGGATGCCGATCGATTCCGGCGCGGAAGAGAGAAGCTGCGCGATGAGCGCTCCGAGCTTTTCCGCGAGCTGCAGCTGCGGACGGAGCTGCGGATATTCCTCAGCGGGAATCGAAGGGAAGTTCACGGCATTTCTGATCACTCCCTCGGCAAGATATTCACGGACGCTGCTGACGATCTCCTCGCCGACCAGCTCCTGCGCTTCGACGGTGGAGGCGGCGATGTGCGGCGTCGCGATGACTTGCGGCAGTTTGGTCAATCGATCGTCGGTTGGCGGCTCGGTCTCGAACACGTCGAGGCCTGCGCCGGCGACGTGTCCGGATTCGATCGCCGCGGCCAGCGCCGCTTCGTCGATGAGCTCGCCACGCGCGGTGTTCACAATTCGCACACCGCGTCGGCACTTTGACAGTCGCTCGGCATTCAGCAGGTGCCGAGTTTCCGGCAACGACGGCAAATGCAGCGAGATGTAATCCGATTTGGCGAGCAGATCGTCGAGCGACACGAGCGGCACGCCAATGGTTTCCGCCGCGCGCGCGGGGATGAACGGATCGTGCGCGATGATCTCGAGGCCGAAGCCGCGGGCCCGTGCGGCCACTTCGCGGCCGATCCGGCCGAAGCCGATAATGCCGAGGATCTTGCCGCGCAGCTCGACGCCCATGAGCTTCTTTTTGTCCCACACGCCCTTCTTCATCGACGCATCGGCAGTGGGAATCGAGCGCGAGAGCGCGAGCATGAGCGCGAGCGCAAGCTCGGCGACGCTGATGCTGTTG
Organism: uncultured Acidobacteriota bacterium; assembly: GCA_963755695.1. Taxonomy (GTDB): domain Bacteria; phylum Acidobacteriota; class Vicinamibacteria; order Vicinamibacterales; family 2-12-FULL-66-21; genus QHWT01. The sequence continues at coordinate 668,042 of CAVWLB010000010.1, forward strand.
GCGCCGGCGGCGTTCATGACGAGAATCCCGCGATCGCTGGCGGCCGTCACGTCGACGTTGTCCACGCCGGTGCCGGCCCGCGCGATGACCTTGAGGCGCGGTGCCGCGTCGATCAGATCCTTGGTGACCTGGGTGGCGCTGCGAACGATCAGTGCGTCCGCCTCTTTGAGATCGCGTGCCAGATCGTCGGGCTTGCGTCCCGCGCGAGCATCGACGCTCCAGCCGGCGCTTCGCAGAGCATCCGCAGCCGCAGGTGGTAGTGAATCAGCGATAACAATGTGCATAGGTGTCGCTCACAGTATAATGTTGCGTTCTGTACATCGCCTAGTCCGCGCCCGATCGAGCGACGCGACGCACCATCGTGGTGCAAACTGGAGAACGATCAAGTTTGATGCGGTGCGAACCGCGTTTGGACCGGACTTTTCCACAAAGTTTTCCACAGTTTCTGTGAAGAACTCGTAACGCGAGCATGGGGACGTGACCTAATGCCGAATTTCTCGATACTCACGCCGCCATCCACGGGAACGGCGATCGCGCGCAAGGCGGGCCGGCTGATGGTGCCGGACGATCCGATCATTCCATACATAGAAGGAGACGGCACCGGGCCAGACATCTGGCGCGCGAGCGTCCGCGTCTTCGACGCGGCGGTGGCGAAAGCATTCAACGGGAAGAAAAAGATCGCGTGGTTCGAAGTCCCTGCCGGCGAGAAGGCCAGGGATCAGCACGGCGAGTGGCTGCCGAACGATACGCTCGAGGCAGTCAAAGCGTACAAGGTCGCGATCAAGGGACCGTTGACCACACCCGTGGGGGGCGGCATACGAAGCCTCAACGTCACGCTGCGTCAAGTGCTCGATCTCTACGCCTGTGTCCGGCCGGTCCGCTACTTCGACGGAACGCCGGCTCCGGTCAAACGCCCTGAACTGATGGACGTCGTGATCTTTCGTGAAAATACGGAAGACGTCTACGCCGGCATCGAGTGGGCGCGCGGCACGCCGCAGGCGGAACGCGTCATCGAGTTTCTCGCGACCGAGATGGGCAAGCGCATCCGCCCGGACTCCGGGATTGGCATCAAGCCGATTTCGGAGACAGGATCGAAGCGGCTCGTCCGTATGGCCATCCAATACGCGATCGACAACAAGCGCAAAACTGTGACCCTGGTGCACAAGGGCAACATCATGAAGTTCACCGAGGGCGCCTTCCGCGACTGGGGCTACGAGCTCGCCAAAGCGGAGTTCCGCGATCGCGTCGTGACCGAAGACGAACTGTCGACCGGCGCGCCGCGCGACGGCAAGGTGTTGATCAACGACAGGATCGCGGACAGCGTCTTTCAGCAGGTGCTGACCCGGACGGCCGATTACGATGTCTTCGCCACACCCAATTTGAATGGCGACTATCTCTCGGATGCCTGCGCCGCCCAGGTGGGGGGGCTCGGCATGGCGCCGGGCGCCAACCTCGGCGACGAGATTGGCTTTTTTGAAGCGACTCACGGCACCGCTCCGAAATACGCCGGCAAGGACGTCATCAACCCGAGCTCGGTGATTTTGTCGGGCGTGATGATGTTCCGGTATCTGACCTGGCCCGATGTTGCCGATCTGATCGAGAAGGGACTGGAGAAGACGATTCAGCAGAAAAAGGTCACGTATGATCTGGCGCGCCAGATGGAAGGTGCGACCGAGCTGAAGACATCGCAGTTCGCCGATGCGGTCATTGCCAATATGTGATTGGTGATTGCCTGATCCAGTGATTTGGTGATTGTAGAGGACGCATGAATCGTAAAGTTACGGTCGTCGGGGGGGCGGGCAACGTCGGTGCCACTGTCGCGCGTGCCATCGCCGACAAGGAATTGGCCGACGTCGTCATCATCGACATCGCCGATCAGAAAGCGAAGGGTATCGCCCTCGACATGTATCAGGCGTGTCCCATCGAACAGTCGGACTCGCGGATCATCGGCGCCGGCGCAGATGAGGCGGGCTGGAAGGAAACCGCCAACTCCGATGTCGTGGTGATTACGTCGGGTGTGCCGCGCAAGCCGGGAATGAGCCGGGACGACCTGCTCCAGACCAACTACAAGATCATGCAGTCGGTCACCGAACAGATCGTGAAGTATTCGCCAAACACCATCATCGTGCCGGTGGCCAATCCGCTCGACGCGATGTGCCAGGCGGTCTACCGCTTGAGCAAGTTCCCGCGCGAGCGGGTCATTGGCATGGCGGGGGTTCTCGATTCTGCACGGATGCGCACATTCATCGCGATGGAGCTCAACGTGTCGGTGGAGAACATCCACGCATTCGTGCTCGGCGGCCACGGCGACACCATGGTGCCGCTGCCGCGTTACTCGACCGTGGCCGGCATTCCGATCACCGAGCTGATATCGAAGGAGCGGATCGACGCGATTTCGAAGCGAACCGCCGAAGGCGGTGCCGAGATAACCAAGCTGGTCGGCACCAGCGCCTGGTATGCGCCAGGATCGGCAGCCGCCGAGATGGTCGAGATTATTCTGAAGGACAAAAAGAAGATCGTTCCGTGCTCTGTCTACTTGAAGGGAGAGTACGGCATCAGCGACCTCTTCGTTGGCGTGCCGGTGAAGCTGGGCGCGCGCGGTGTCGAGGAGATCATTCAGATCAAGCTGACCCCGGAAGAAGACGCCGCGCTGAAGAAGTCTGCCGGAGCGGTGAAAGAGCTGGTGGACGTGATCAAAGTCTGAATGGCTTGGGACTCTCAGGGCTCCTATGGCTCAGGCTGGCTTGCCTCTCTGCCGAAGGCCCTCCGACTTGAGCCGTGAGTCATGAGCCCGGAGCCGAAATCAGTCCCCGCGCAATAGCGTGGCTTTCAGGTATTCCCGGTTCATCCGCGCGATGTTGGTGATCGGAATCTCCTTCGGGCAGACCGCCTCACACTCTCCCTCGTTCGAGCAGCTGCCAAACCCTTCCACGTCGTGCCGGTCCACCATCCGGACGACGCGGGTGTAGCGCTCGACCTGACCTTGGGGCAGCAGTGAGAGGTGCGTGATCTTTGCCGACGTGAAGAGCGCCGCCGACGCGTTCTTGCACGCGGCGACACACGCGCCGCACGCGATGCAGGCGGCAGAATCCATCGCCTGCTCGACCGTGTCCTTGCCAATCAGGATGCTGTTCGCGTCGCGTGCCCCGCCGACATTGATTGACGTGTAGCCGCCGGCCTGAATGATTCGATCGAAGGCACTCCGATCGACCACGAGGTCCTTGATCAGTGGAAACGCCTTCGCACGCCACGGTTCAAGGACCAGCGTGTCGCCGTCCTTGAAGCTGCGCATGTGCAGCTGGCAGACCGTCGACCCGCGAACCGGACCGTGGGGCAGGCCGTCAATCAGAAACCCGCACGTGCCGCAGATGCCTTCGCGGCAATCGGAGTCGAACGCGATGGGATCCTCGCCGCGCGCGATGAGCCCCTCGTTGACGACGTCGAGCATCTCGAGGAACGACATGTCCGGGGATACGTTGTCGACGGTGTAATCGACCAGCCGGCCCGACGCGGCGGGACCCGCCTGCCGCCACACTTTGAGCTGGATTCTCACTTGTAGCTCCGCTGCGAGGGCCTCACGTACTCGAAATGGAGCGGCTCCTTGTGCAGCTCCGGCCTGGCGCCGACCCCTTTGAACTCCCACGCGGCAACGTAGGAAAAGTTCACGTCGTCGCGCAGCGCCTCTCCGTCGGGCGTCTGGCTCTCCTCGCGGAAGTGACCGCCGCACGATTCAGTGCGGTGCAGCGCATCGAGCGTGAGCACCTCCGCGAACTCCAGATAGTCGGCGACGCGGCCGGCATATTCGAGGTTCTTGTTCAGGTTGTTCGCCGGACCCGGCACGGATACGTTGAGCCAGAACTCGTCGCGGAGGCGCGGAATCTCTGCGAGGGCCTTCCGGAGGCCCGTCTCGCTGCGAGCCATGCCCACATCGTCCCAGAGGAGCTGCCCGAGGCGGCGGTGAAGCTGACGCGGGGTCTCTTTGCCCTTCGCGTTCAAGAGCTTGTCGATGCGGCACTGCACGTTGTCCGACGCTTCCTTGAAGGCGTCGTGATCCGTAGTGACGCTGGCGAGCGGCGTCCCCCCGAGATAATTCGCGAGCGTATAGGGAATCACGAAGTAGCCATCCGCGAGCCCCTGCATCAAGGCGCTTGCACCCAGCCGATTGGCACCGTGATCCGAGAAATTCGCCTCGCCGAGCACGTGCAGTCCCGCTATCGTGCTCATCAGGTTGTAGTCGACCCACAGGCCACCCATCGTGTAGTGGATCGCCGGGTAAATCCGCATCGGCACCTTGTAGGGGTCTTCGTCGGTGATTTTGCGGTACATGTCGAACAGATTGCCGTAGCGCATCCTGATGACGTTCTCGCCGAGCCGCTTGATGGCGTCACCGAAATCCAGGAAGACGGCAAGGCCGCTATCGCCGACGCCGCGTCCCTCGTCGCAGACGACCTTTGCATTGCGCGAGGCGACATCGCGCGGCACCAGGTTGCCAAAGCTCGGATAGCGCCGTTCGAGGTAGTAATCCCGCTCCTCGTCGGGAATTTGTTGCGGCGGCCGCTTGTCGCCGTTTTTCTTTGGTACCCACACGCGGCCATCGTTGCGCAGGCTCTCCGACATCAGGGTCAGCTTGGACTGATGCGTGCCGGAGACCGGAATGCACGTGGGATGAATCTGGGTGTAGCAGGGGTTGGCAAAGAAGGCGCCCCGTTTGTGGGCCCGCCACGCGGCCGTCACGTTCGAGTTCACCGCGTTGGTCGACAAGTAATACGCGGTGCCGTAACCGCCAGTGCAGAGAAGCACGGCGTGTCCGGCATGCCTCTCGATCTCACCGGTGATCAGGTTTCGGCAGACAATGCCGCGCGCCTGGCCGTTGACAACGACCACGTCCAGGATTTCGCGATTCGGGAACAACGAGATGGTTTGCTTCTCGACCTGCCGCATCATCGACTGATAGGCGCCAAGGAGCAGTTGCTGGCCGGTCTGGCCGCGGGCGTAAAACGTGCGCGATACCTGCGCGCCGCCGAACGAGCGGTTGTCGAGCAAGCCACCGTACTCGCGTGCGAACGGCACCCCTTGGGCGACGCACTGATCGATGATGTTCACGCTCAGCTCCGCGAGTCGGTAGACGTTCGCCTCCCGCGATCGGTAGTCGCCACCCTTGACGGTGTCGTAGAACAGCCGCTGAATGCTGTCGCCGTCGTTCTGATAGTTCTTCGCGGCGTTGATTCCCCCCTGCGCCGCGATGCTGTGCGCGCGCCTCGGCGAGTCGTGAATGCAGAAGCTCTTGACGTCGTAGCCAAGCTCGCCAAGCGACGAGGCCGCGGATGCTCCCGCCAATCCGGTACCGACCACAAGCACCGTGAACCTTCGGCGGTTCGCCGGGTTCACCAGCTTTGACTCGAACCGATGTCGATCCCATTTGTCGGCGAGCGGCCCTCCGGGAATCCTGGAGTCGAGTGTCATGGCGTCATCGAGTCAGATACACCCAGAGTGGAATGATGGCGAATCCGCCACCGATGATGATGGCGAAGACGGAGCCCCATCCGACCAGCCGTCTGGTGTACACGGGATGATCGGCGCCAATCGACTGGAACGCGCTCGAGATTCCATGCCGGAGGTGGATGCCGACCAGGATCACCCACAGAACGTATATCGCCACCCACGCCGGAGCACTGAAGATTTCTGTTTCAGTGCGGTAAAGGTCGCGCACCGGCGGATCGCCGATTTCGTACCAGGCGCCAAACTTGAACTGTTTCAGGTGCACGACGACCAACAGAAGCGTGATCAGTCCGGTCCAGATCATCGTCGTCGACGAGATGCTCTTGCGGCTCTTGTAACCCGCCCATTCCTTTTTTTCGTAGCCAACCGGCCGCGCCGCCTGATTGCCGAACCAGTTGGTCAGAGTCTTGTACACGTGCAGCAGGAAAATCAGCAGCAGGCCGATTTCGACGGGAACCACCAGCGGGTTGGAGATCAGCTTGTGCGAGTACTCGTTGAACGTCTCCTGCCCGAAGAAGATCAGCAGGTTGCCGGCGAGATGAAGCATCAGATACGCGAAAAGTGCGAGTCCAGTCAGGCCGATCAGCAGCTTGGTACCGACGGAAGACGCGAAGACCCTACGAAATGACGACATCGACGGCTCCGATCCGGTCAATTGTTATTGGCGGCTTCAAACCCCTGCAAGCGCGCCACGACCTGGTCGCGCCCTTGATCGGCGCGCAGCAACCGGCACATGATGGATGGATCACGCGATGAAAATTCACGAGTATCAGGCAAAGAGCATCCTGGCGAAATACGGCGTGCCGGTGCCGCAAGGGGAGGTCGTGTTCGATGCGGCCCAGGCCGGCGACGTGGCGCGCCGGCTCGGTGGCGGCACCGTCGTCGTCAAGGCGCAGATCCACGCCGGCGGACGCGGCAAGGGCGGCGGCGTCAAGGTCGTGAAAGGCCTCGCGGACGCGCAGGCCGCGGCGCTGAAGATGATCGGCATGAACCTGGTCACCGATCAGACCGGACCCGAGGGCCAGAAGGTCCAGCGCGTGCTGGTCGAGCAGGGACTGAAGATCAAGCGCGAGCTCTATCTCGGTCTCGTGCTCGATCGCACGACCGAGCGTCCCGTGCTGATGGTCAGCTCGGAAGGGGGCGTCGAGATCGAGAAGGTTGCCGAGGAAACGCCGGAGCGCATCTTCAAGGAGTTCGTGCATCCGGCGATTGGTCTCAGCGCGTTCCAGACCCGCAAGCTTGCCTTCGCGCTTGGTCTCGAGGGGGCTCAGGTCGGTCAGGCGGCGAAGATGATGACCGCGCTGTATCAGGCTTTCGTGGCCACCGACGCCTCGCTTCTCGAGATCAATCCTTTGATCGTGACCGAGGAAGGCAACCTGCTCGCCCTCGACGCCAAGATGAACTTCGACGACAACGCGCTCTATCGCCACCCGGAGATCAAGGAGCTGCGCGATCTCGCCGAAGAAGATCCGCTCGAGATCGAGGCCTCGAAGTACTCGCTGAACTACATCAAGCTCGATGGCTTCGTCGGCTGCATGGTGAACGGCGCCGGCCTCGCGATGGCGACGATGGACATCATCAAGCTCGCGGGCGGGGAGCCGGCGAATTTTCTCGACGTCGGCGGTGGCGCCAACGCGGAACAAATCAAGAACGCCTTCCGCATCCTGATGGCGGACAAGCACGTCCGCTCGGTCCTGATCAACATCTTCGGGGGGATTCTGCGTTGCGACGTGCTGGCCGAAGGCGTCATTGCCGCGGTCAAGGACCTCGGAGTGCCGGTTCCGATCGTGATTCGAATGGAAGGCACGAACGTCGAGAAGGGCAAGCAGATGCTCAAGGAGAGCGGCCTGAACTTCACGACCGCCGACGACATGAACGAGGCAGCGCAGAAAGTCGTGGCGCTGGGGCGTAAGTAGCGCCCGCGGCGAGCGCGAGGCGAGGGAGTGAACCGGCGCGAAGCGCCGGCGCCGAGCGCATTTGAGAAAAGCAGACCATCCAACACATGTCTGTATTAATCGACAAGAACACGCGACTGCTCGTCCAGGGTCTCACCGGACGCGAAGGCACCTTCCACGCCAAACAGGCGGCGTCCTATGGCACGACCGTGGTTGGCGGCGTCACGCCGGGTAAGGGAGGGACGTCGCACGAAGGATGGCCCGTGTTCAACACGGTCGCGGAGTGCGTCAAGGCGACCGGCGCCAACGCGTCGGTGATCTTCGTGCCTCCCGCGGGTGCAGCGGACGCAATCCTGGAGGCGGGGGACGCGGAACTCCCGCTTGCTGTCTGCATTACCGAAGGAATTCCCGTTCTCGACATGATGCGGGTGTTTGCCGCGATCCGCGGCGGCGGGACTCGCGTAATCGGCCCGAACTGTCCGGGACTGATTACCGCGGGCCAGGCCAAAGCCGGAATCATCCCCGGCCACATCTGCAAGGAAGGACGTGTCGGTATCGTCTCCAAGAGCGGCACCCTGACCTACGAGGCGATTCATCAGCTGACCCGTAACGGCCTGGGCCAGACGACGTGTATCGGGATCGGCGGCGACCCGCTCATCGGCACCAGCTTCATCGACGCGCTGCAGCTGTTCGCCAAGGATCCGGCCACCGAAGCCGTGGTGCTGATCGGTGAGATTGGCGGGAATGCCGAACAGGATGCGGCCGACTGGATCAAGGCGAACTTCAAGAAGCCGGTGGTCGGGTTCATCGCGGGACAAACCGCCCCGCCGGGGCGTCGAATGGGGCATGCCGGGGCTATCATTGCAGGCGGAAAGGGCACCGCGGCCGAGAAGATGGACGCGCTGCAGCGGGCCGGCGTTCGGGTCGTCAAGAGTCCCGCGGACATTGGCGCGGCCGTCAAGGAGCTGCTGAAGGCCTGAGCCATGGTCACCAACGACTTGAGTATCCAGGTGGCGACGGTGAATGGGTCCGGGAGCCAGACGGCCAACCTTGTCCTCCTCCGGTCGATTTTCCAGACGGGCGTGCCGGTCTCCGGCAAGAACATGTTCCCTTCCAATATCGCGGGACTGCCGACCTGGTACACCGTGCGCGCGAACAAGGACGGCTATGTCGGGCGCAAGAAGGAGGTCGACTTCCTCGTCGCGATGAATGCCGAGACGGCGAAGGAAGACGTGATGTCGCTCGAGCCGGGACGCGCCGTGCTCTACGACGAGCCGCTCAAGCTCAATACGCTCCGGACCGACCTGACCTTCTACCCGGTGCCGTTCGACAAGATTGTCGCGACCGTCTGCACCGACGCCAAGCTTCGCCGCCTCGTCAAGAACATGATCTACGACGGCGTCCTCTCGAAGCTGCTCGGCATCGAGATGGCGGAGATGGAGAAGGCGCTGCGCAAGCAGTTCGGCAAGAAGGCCAAGGCTGCCGAACTGAATCTCGGCGCCCTTCACGCCGGTTTCGCGCATGCAGAAGCGAACCTGACCAAGACCGATCCGTTCACGATCGAGCGGATGGACAAGACCCGCAACATGGTACTGGTCGAAGGCAACGCCGCCGCGGCGATGGGCTGCATGATGGCCGGCGTCACCGTCGTCGCCTGGTATCCGATCACCCCGTCTTCGTCGTTGCCCGAAACGCTGACTGGTTATATGCGGAAGTACCGGATGGACAAGGAAACCGGCAAGGCGACGTTCGCCATCGTTCAGGCGGAAGACGAGATCGCGGCAATCGGGATGGTCATTGGCGCCGGGTGGGCCGGCGCGCGCGCGATGACCTCCACCGCGGGCCCTGGCATTTCGCTGATGGGAGAGTTCGCTGGCCTCGCGTATTACGCCGAGGTCCCTGGCGTGGTGTTCGACATTCAGCGGGTCGGCCCGTCGACCGGGCTTCCGACCCGCACCGCACAGGGCGACCTCGCACAGGTCGCGTTGCTGTCGCACGGCGACACGCGTCACGTAATCCTCCTTCCCAGCTCGCCGGATGAGTGCTACACGATGGCGATGGCGGCATTCGATCTCGCCGAGCGTTTTCAGACGCTGTGCTTCGTCCTGAGCGATCTCGATCTCGGGATGAACACCTGGATGTCGGAGCCGTTCAAGTATCCGGACCAACCGCTCGATCGCGGGAAGGTCCTCGACGCGGCCACGCTGGCGGGGCTTGGCGGCGACTGGGGACGCTACAAGGACGTCGATGGCGACGGGATCCCGTATCGCACGATCCCGGGCGACAAGATGCCGGCCTACTTCGCTCGCGGCTCCGGCCACAACGAGCGCGGCCAGTACAGCGAGCGGCCCGACGATTACCAGAACAACGTCGATCGTCTGGCCCGCAAATTCGCGACCGCGAAGCAGTACGTCCCCAGACCAATCGTCGAGGACGCCGACGCGGAAATCGGCATCATCGGCTACGGCACGAGCCACTACGCGATTGACGAAAGTCGCGATCAGCTGTCGCGCGAATCCGGAATCACGACCGGCTATCTGCGTCTTCGTGCCTATCCGTTCACCGACGAAGTCGCGGCATTCATCACCCGCTACCCGCGCATCTACATCGTCGAGCAGAACCGGGATGCGCAGCTGCGGATGCTGCTGAAGATGGACCTTCCATCCGAGCTGACCGGTCGGCTGCGCAGCGTGCTGCACTACAACGGCCTGCCGATCGACGCGCGGTCGGTCACTGACGACATTCTGGTGCAGGAGGGGAAGAAGGAGCGCGCAGCGGCAGGGTCCGAAATCACTGCCGGTGTCGCGGCGGGAGCGGGAGAGTAGCGGCTTGCAGGCTTCAGGCTTCAGGCTTCAGGCTCCAGGCTTCAGGGGCCTCAGGCCTGAAGACCCCGGAGCCCGAAGCCAGAAACCCGGAGCCAGAAGCCTGAAGCCTGAAGCCTGAAGCCTGGAGCCTGAATCATGGATCCCAAGAAGAATCGTCTCGGATTCGAGATGGCGCCCTACCGCGGAGGCAAGACGACGCTGTGCGCGGGATGCGGCCACAACGCCATTTCCGAGCGCATCATCGAGGCCTTCTTCGAGATGGGCGTGGACCCTCGGCAGGTGGTGAAGCTGTCGGGTATCGGATGCTCCAGCAAGAGTCCGGCGTACTTTCTCGGCGGCTCACATGGCTTCAACTCCGTCCATGGCCGCATGCCGTCGGTCGGAACCGGCGCGATGCTGGCGAACCGCAAGCTGATTGCGATCGGGATCAGCGGTGACGGCGATACCGGCGCGATCGGCATCGGCCAGTTCGTGCACCTGATGCGGCGCAACGTGCCGCTGATCTACGTCATCGAGGACAACGGCTGTTACGGACTCACCAAGGGTCAGTTTTCGCCGACCGCCGACGTCGGTTCCGTCCTCAAGAACGGCATCGTCAACGATCTGCAGCCGATCGATTCGTGCATGCTGGCGATTCAGCTCGGCGCGTCGTTCGTCGCGCGATCCTTTTCCGGCGACAAGAAGCAACTGCTGTCGATTCTGAAGGCTTCGCTCGGCCATCGTGGGACCTGCATGATTGACGTGATCTCGCCATGCGTGACCTTCAACGACCACGAGGGCTCGACCAAGAGCTATGCCTACGCGAAGGAGCACGACGAGGTGCTCGGCGACATCAGTTTCGTTCCCTACTTCGAGGACATCAGCATCGAGTACGATCCCGGCACCACCACACAGGTCACGTTGCACGACGGCTCGAAGCTGTATCTCAAGAAGGTCGCCGAGAATTACGATCCGACCGACAAGCTGGCGGCGATCAGCCTGCTGCACGAAACGTCACGTCGCGGAGAGTTCGCGACCGGCGTCCTCTACGTCGAGCCGGACAAAGATGACTTCGTGACGCTGCTCAACCTGGTGGACGAACCGTTGTCGACCCTGCCGCTCACCAGGGTGCGGCCCGGACCCGAAGTGCTCGAACAATTGATGGAATCTCTCAGATGAAAAAGCTCGCCCTGCTCGCATTCGCAGCATTCCTTGCCGCCAGCCCGGCCATCGCCGAGAAGCGAGAGCTGTCGGTCGATGACATCTATAACCTGAAGGACGTCCGCGATCCGCAACGGTCGCCAGACGGCAAGTGGGTTGCCTTCGTCGTGTCCCGCGCAATCAAAGATACCGACAAGAACGATACCGACGTCTGGATGGCGAACTGGGATGGCGGACAGGAGATCCAGTTGACGTCGACGCCCGAGAACGAATCGTCGCCCCGATGGAGCCCCGACAACAAGTATCTGGCATTCATCTCATCCCGGCAGGGCGCCAAGGGCGGGCAGGTGTGGCTGCTGAACCGCGCGGGCGGTGAAGCGATCAAGCTGACCGACGTCAAGGGAGGCGTCTCCGAATACGCCTGGTCGCCCGATAGCAAGCGGCTGGTGCTGGTCGTCAACGTCCCCGATCCGCGCGATCCCGAAGAGGATGACGACAAGACCCCGGCGGACAAGGACAAGAAGAAAACCGCACCGCCGGTTGTCGTCGACAGGTATCACTTCAAAGAGGACGTGAGCGGATACCTGCGCAACGAGCGGACCCACTTGGATCTGTTCGACGTGAGCACGAAGAAGTCGGACATCCTCACCCCGGGGACCTTCAACGAAGAGTTGCCGGTCTGGTCGCCCGATGGGACGCAGATCGCCTTCGTCAGCAAGCGCGGAAAAGGCGATCTCGATCGCGACGACAACACCGATGTCTACGTCATCGACGCCAGGATCGGCGCCGAGCCGCGGCAGTTGACGACGTCGCCGGCTTCCGATGGAAATGGCCATGTCGCGTGGAGCCCCGACGGGAAGCAGATTGCCTATCTCACCGGAGAAGAAGTCAAGTACTCCGCCTACAACCAGAACAAGCTCGCGATCGTTGCCGCAACCGGCGGTCAGCCGCGCTTGATAGCGGAGTCCCTCGACCGACCGATCCATCAGCCGATCTGGTCAGCGGACGGCAAATCGCTCACGCTGGTGGTCGTCGACGACCGCTCGCAGTATCCGGCGCGCATCGATGTCGGCTCCGGCCGGCTCGAGCGCCTGGTTGACGGTCCTCGCGTCGTCGGCAATCTCACGACCGCGACCTCGGACAGTAGCCTTGCAGTACTAGCGTCGACCGATACCGAGCCGCCGGAAGTCGCCGCGCTCGAAGGCGGGAAGCTGCGCAGGCTGTCACATCAGAACGACGAATGGCTGTCGAAGATTCTTCTCGGGACGACTGAGGAGTTCACCTCGACCAGCAAGGACGGCACGGAAGTGCACGGCCTGATCGTGAAGCCGGCGACCTACCGGCAGGGTGAGAAATACCCCACGCTGCTTCGCATCCATGGCGGACCGAACGGACAGGACGAACATTCGTTCAGTTTCGAACGCGAGCTGTTTGCGGCAAATGGATACCTGGTCGTCGCGGTCAACTATCGCGGCAGCAACGGGCGTGGCAGTGGTTACCAGAAAGCCATCTTTGCCGACTGGGGCGACAAGGAAGTGGTCGACCTGCTCGGGGCGATGGATCACGTGCAGAAGATTGGGCTGGCCGATCCGGATCGGCTCGGCATCGGCGGCTGGAGCTACGGCGGGATCCTGACCGACTATTCGATTGCCACCGACGGTCGTTTCAAGGCGGCGACCAGCGGCGCCGGAAGCGCCTTGCAGTTGTCGATGTACGGCGTCGACGAATACATCACGCAATACGAGAACGAGATCGGTCCTCCCTGGAAGGCGCAGGACCTGTGGATCAAGATCTCGTATCCGTTCTTTCACGCCGATCGCATCAAGACGCCGACGCTGTTTCTCGGCGGCGACAAGGACTTCAACGTGCCGCTGGTCGGGGGAGAGCAGATGTATCAGGCGCTGCGCAGCCTGAACGTCGATACTCAGCTCGTCATCTATCCAGGGCAGTATCACGGGATTACGATCCCGAGCTACAAGGTCGATCGGCTGCAGCGCTACCTGGATTGGTATGCGAAGTATTTGAAGAAGCCGGTCACGACGACCTCGGCCTCGGGTGGGCCGGATCGGTAGACCGCGCGGCCGCCGCCGACGTCAGCCTTGCGTGTCGTCCAGATTCGCCCCGAGCACGTCTTCGGCGATGCGATCGCAGTCTGTCGGAAGGCCCTGGTCGTTGAGCGCGGGGGCGTTGGCATTTCCTTGTTGTGGTGTGTCGGTGGGGCGGTCACCCTCGACCGCACCCTCGTGCTGATCCGGCGCTTCGCGCTGCTGTCCTTTCATGCTCACCACCTTATATAATTGTTCGGATATGGCAGAACAGACGCTCGCAATCATCAAGCCAGACGCCGTGAACGCTCGCAACTCGGGCAAGATCATTCAGCGCATCGAGGAGGCCGGATTCACTATCCGTGCCATGCGGCTCCTGAACCTGTCGAGAAGGGAAGCCGAGGGGTTTTACGCGGTCCACCGCGAGCGGCCGTTCTTCGGCAGTCTGACGGCATTCATGTCGTCGGGCCCGGCCATTGTGATGGCCCTGGAGGCGCCGGATGCGATCAGGAAGTGGCGTACGCTGATGGGCGCGACCGACCCGGCAAAGGCGGACGCCGGGACCTTGCGCAAGGAGTTTGGCGCGTCGATCGAGAACAATGCGACGCATGGCTCGGACGCGCGTGAAACCGCGAGCTTCGAACTGGGTTATTTCTTTCCTGGTATCGAGCTGGTGCAGTAACCGGAAGGTCTTGTGGGACGGCTGCTCGTTGGCGTGGGGCTGCTCATTGCCGGCATTGGCGTGCTGGTGATGCTGGGACTGCCGATTGGACGGCTTCCTGGCGACATCGTGCTCCGCCGCGGCAGCGGCACGTTCTACTTCCCGCTGGCGACCTCGATTCTGGTGAGTGTCATCCTCACGTTGCTGATGATGTTTTTCCGCCGGTAGACCGACGCATGGCAATCAAAGCGGACAAGTGGATCAAGCGCATGGCCCTCGAGCACGGGATGATCGAGCCGTTCGAGGATCGGCAAGTGCGCGTCGGCATCGTGTCGTATGGATTGTCGTCGTACGGGTACGACATCCGAGTCGCCGACGAATTCAAGGTGTTCACCAACATCAACAACACGGTGGTCGATCCAAAGAATTTCGACCCGCGGTCGTTCGTCGACATCAAGACCGACGTCTGCATTGTCCCGCCGAACTCGTTTGCCCTCGCCCGGACGATCGAGTATTTCCGGATCCCGCGCGACATTCTCACCGTGTGCCTCGGGAAATCCACCTACGCGCGCTGTGGCATCATCGTCAACGTCACGCCGTTCGAGCCGGAATGGGAAGGGTTCGTCACCCTCGAGATCTCGAACACCACGCCGCTGCCCGCGAAGATTTACGCCAACGAGGGGATCGCACAGGTGCTGTTCTTCCAGAGCGACGAGCCGTGCGAGGTGTCGTACGCGGACAAGAAGGGCAAGTATCTGAAGCAGCGCGGCGTCACGCTGCCGAAAATTTGACGTGGTGATTGCTGGAACCCAGTGATCCGGTGATTTCCATCACCAGTTCACCGATTCACCAATCACCAATTCACCAATCACCAATTCACCAAATTCGATGCCCCCCGATCCTCTGACGCACGTTCCCGTCGCTGCCGGTCTCGCGTATATCGAGCGCATCCAGCGCCTGCCATCGAAATTCACCGCGACGCTGGCGGCGGATCCCGGCAACCGGTTCAACCTGACCGCTGTCGTGGTACTGGTCAATGGCGAGAAGGTCGGCTACCTGCCGGCCGATCTGTCGCGCCGGTATCACGAAATTGTGAAGGCCAGAACCTGTGAGTGTCCCGGACGCCGCGTGCCCGTCGCCACGCTCGAGCTCACCGGCGTCGAGTTGCTGCTCGATCTCTCGAACGTGCCATGCGCGCCGCCGGCGTAGGACTGCTGGTTGCCCTCGCGCTCGGCGCGCAAAGGCCGTCGCCTGCGCCCGCGGTTTCGCCCGGCTTTCAGCCACCCCAATGGACGCTGCCGGAGTCAGCCGAGCGCGCATATGAGGCGGTCGCGACTCGCGTCGATGGTACGGCGGCGATGGACATCGTGCGGTTCATGGATCAGGTACTGGCGCCTCGCGGCCAATCCCGGCTTCAACGCGTCAATCGATCACATCCAACAGCGGTTGCGCGCGGCGGGGTTGACCACGCGCATCGAGGAATTCCAGCCGCGTTCGAAGGGATGGGACTACGACATCGGCACGGTGGCGTTCGCCGACAGCGGCGAGGTGCTGCTCTCGCGCGAGCGCGACCGTGTGTCGCTGTGCATCAATTCGTTCTCGACGCCTGAGGGCGGGGTGGAAGTTCCTCTCGTCGACGTGGGCAGCGGCGCGGCGCCAGCCGACTACGACGGCAAGAACGTCAAGGGCGCTGTAGTGCTTGGATCCGCGGGGGTGGGGCAGCTGTGGCAGCAGGCGGTTCAGGTGCGCGGCGCGGTTGGCGTCATCTCCACCGAGATCGCCTCCTATATCCGTCCCGGCGATCCGCATCAGTTCACGTCTCCCGATCAGTGGGACGTGCTGCAGTGGAGCAGCGTGCCCTACGATGCGGATCGGAAGGCGTTCGGGTTCAAGTCGAGTCTGCGCGCCGCATCGAGGATGCGCGAGCGCTTGAAGGCGGGTGCGGTGCACCTCAAGGTCACCGTTCGTTCGACTTTCTACGACGGACCGAGCCGGTCGCTCATCGCCGAGATTCCCGGCGCGACCAAATCCGATGAACGCATCGTGATGGTGGCGCACGTGCAGGAACCCGGAGCGAACGATGATGGAAGCGGCTGCGGGACACTGGCGTCGCTGGCGTCCGCGATTGCGAACGCGATTCACGATGGTGCGCTGGCGCCTCCCGGTCGAACGTTGACCTTCATCTGGGCTGATGAAGTTGCCGGCAGTCGCAACTGGCTGGCGCAGCATCCCGATCAGGTAAAAGGCGTCCAATACATGTTCGCGCTGGACATGACCGGTGAGGACACGGCAAAGACTGGTGGTACGTTTCTAATCGAGAAACAGCCGGATCCGTCAGCCGTCTGGGTGCGCCCGTCCGATCCGCACACGGCATGGGGCGCAAGCGAGGTCGCGCGTGAATCGTTGCAGGGGAGCCTGCTCAACGACCTCCACCTCGCGATCTGTTTGCGTCGAGCGCGCGATACGAACTGGATGGTGAAAACCAACCCATACGAGGGAGGAAGCGATCACACGGCGTTCGGCGAAGCGCACATTCCGTCGCTGCTCAACTGGCACTTCACCGATCGTTACTATCACACCAACCTGGATCGCCCGGACAAGACCAGCGCCGCCGAAATGGTCAACGTCGGGGTCGCTGTCGCCACGAGTGCCTGGTTCCTCGCGTCTGCCTCCGAGCGAGACGCGCTCGCGGTCGTCGATCTGATTGGAGCATCTGCCGCCGCCCGGCTGGCGCTCGAACGGCGCCAGGCACCGGACGAGCGTGAGGTCCAGGCCGCGTGGGTGAAGTGGTATCGCGAGGCGCTCGATTCGGTCCGCACGCTGCCGGTTACCGGGCCGTCCTCTCAGGTCGACGCCAGAGTTGCGCAGTCGATTGCCGCATCGACCCGAGGATGGCAGTAGCGTGGATGCGTTGCGCGGTTGCGTATGTCAATAGTTGAGTCGGTCGTGACGCGAAACGTTTCGGCGACGCCGCCATCGCGTGAGCCGAGCTGCGGTGGTTTGACCAATGCGTGTTGCGGGTGTTAAGATCAGAGTTCATCTGACGCGGGGTGGAGCAGTCCGGTAGCTCGTTGGGCTCATAACCCAAAGGTCGCGGGTTCAAATCCCGCCCCCGCAACCAACAGTACTTGGTCCAAGAGGTCGTCGGTTTCCGACGGCCTTTTGTTTTCTTGGGCCAGTCGCAGCATCTCCGCAAGGTTTCCTTTCAGATAGATGCGTAGTTGGTCGCCTGCCGGTTCGAGCGACACCTCGTCGATTAGGCCGAACGGCTTCGCGAGCTCCAGCTAGGCTTATACGACAACGAGCATTGGGTGCTTTCCTTTCGTTCAGAACGCGCCGAGCGCGAGTCGCACGAGCCAGAGCAGGAACGCGATCGCGAGCGCGACCGGTGTCCCGACGACCAGCACGGCAACCGGAAGACTCCAGACGACACCGAGCAACCTGACGCCGTCCATCAGCGTGTTCCACGACCACCGCGACACACTGAGGTCGAGGTCGTCGCGGCCGATGGCGCGAACACCTCCACTCAGCGTGACGGCGCGCGTGCGGTTGATGACCGCGTCATCGCTGCGCACTCCACCTTGATCGATGGCGACGCGGTTCCATGCGGCCGGATGCGTGCCGAGGTGAATCGGGTCTGAGGCGATCGCGGTCATTCGCCGAATCCTTCCGATGTGCACCGTTCGAAGGCGGAACCAGGCTGGAGCGGAAGCGGAGTCGAACGGCGCCAGTCACTTTAGTGAGGTCGGCGGCTGGTGTCGGCCGGGGAACTTCAAGAAAGGAGTTCGAGCTTATCAGAACTTGGGGGCGCCGGCACTGTGCAATTGCGCACACCGCGAGGAACACGCGCGCCTATATACTTCCCGCAGGTTTTCCGATCTGAGCCAGTCAGCGATTAGAGGATCGGCTTCTGAAGGGTCCGCGCCGACGGCCCAACGCTGGCCACTCGTCGGAGCGTGCATGATTCTTCACCTTCTTCCACGTCATCATCGAAATCGAGCGGTGGTTCCTCGTTCGCGGCGTGTTCGAATTTGCCCCCGCCCTTACGCCAGTTTGGAGTTCACCGTCATGAATGTCAGACCTCTGCACGATCGCATCATCGTTCAGCGCCTCGAGGAGCCGACGCCGCCGCCCGGCGCGATTATCATTCCCGATTCCGCCAGGGAAAAGCCGCAACGCGGCAAGGTTCTCGCGGCAGGGCTCGGCATCACCAGGAAGAGCGGCCAGCGGATTCCGCTCGACGTCCAGGCTGGAGACACCGTCCTGTTTGGGAAATTCTCCGGTCAGGAGGTCAGGCTGGATGGTACGGAATACCTGATCATGAAAGAAGACGATGTCCTCGCCGTTCAGGAACGGAGCCTCTGATGGCCAACCAGATTGTCTACGGCGACGCGTCTCGGCAGGCCATTTTGCGCGGCGTCAGCCGCCTGGCGAACACCGTGAAGGTGACGCTCGGACCGAAAGGACGCAACGTCATCCTCGATAAAACGTTCGGCTCTCCCACGATCACGAAAGACGGAGTCACGGTCGCGAAGGAAATCACGCTCCGGGATCCGCTCGAAAACCTGGGCGCGCAGATGATGAAAGAAGTGGCGAGCAAGACGTCGGACACTGCCGGAGACGGCACCACGACCGCCACCGTGCTGGCGCAGGCGATTTATCGCGAGGGCGCGAAGAACGTCACCGCCGGGGCCAACCCTATGGCACTCAGGCGCGGCATCGACCGAGCTGTCGACGCCATCACGGGTCAGCTGAAAGAGATGTCCAGACCCGTCACCGGATCGATGATCGCGCAGGTCGGCACCATCTCCGCGAACCATGACGAGGCCATCGGGCGGATCATCGCCGAGGCAATGGAGAAAGTCGGCAAAGACGGCGTCATCACCGTCGAAGAAGCCCGGAGCATCGACACCTCTCTCGATGTCGTTGAGGGCTTCCAGTTCGATCGGGGATATCTATCGCCGTATTTCGTGACCGATCCCGAACGGATGGAGGTCGTGCTGGACAATCCGGCCATTCTCATCCACGAAAAGCGGATCACGTCGATGAAAGACCTCCTGCCGGTGCTGGAGCTGATCCAGCGTGCCGGGCGTCCGTTGCTGATCATCGCCGAGGACATCGACGGCGACGCGCTGGCGACGATCGTGGTCAATAAGCTGAGGGGAACGCTGCAGGTCGCCGCGGTGAAGGCGCCCGGCTATGGGGACCGACGCAAGGCGATGCTCGAAGACATGGCGGTCCTGATCAACGGCAAGGCCATCACCGAGGACCTCGGCTTGAAGCTCGAGAACATCAGGATGGAAGACCTCGGTCAAGCCAAGAAGGTGACCATCGACAAGGACACCACCACGATTCTGGAAGGCGCCGGCAGCGCGGAGTCGATCGCCGGCCGGGTCAAGCACCTGCGCACGCAGGTCGAGGAGACGACTTCCGACTACGATCGCGAGAAGCTGCAGGAGCGACTCGCCCGGATGGTCGGTGGGGTCGCGATCATCAAGGTCGGGGCGGCCACCGAGACCGAGATGAAGGAAAAGAAGGCGCGCGTTGAGGACGCGATGCACGCGACCAAGGCGGCCGTCGACGAGGGTATCGTTCCAGGCGGCGGCGTGGCGCTGCTGCGTGCGTCGAAGGTGCTCAAGGGCCTGACGCTCCCCGTAGACGAGCAGGTCGGCGTCGCTATCATCATGCGTGCGATCGAGGAGCCTCTGCGCTGGATCGCGACGAACGCGGGTCACGAGGGCTCGATCGTTGTCGGGCGCGTGAAAGAGATGAAGGACGACGAAGGCTTCAATGCACAGACGGAGCAGGACGAGAACCTCGTGCTGGCAGGCGTGATCGATCCCACCAAAGTGGTTCGCTCGGCGCTGCAGAACGCCGCGTCCATCGCGTCACTCCTGCTCACGACTGAAGCCGTCGTCGCGCAGATCCCCGAGAAGCACTCAACGGCAATGTCACCCGGCGCAATGGGCGCTGGCATGTTCTGATGCAGGCGACCGTGACTTCAGGTATTCAATCAGATCGGAGCGGACGCGGATGACGACGCCAGGCTCGCATCCGTTCGCCGCGACATCTGAGTATCGGTCTCTGCATAAATACCTGTACGATCGATTCGCGGACAGCGTCGTCCTGACGTTTGCCGAAATCGAAGACCTTCTCGGCTTCGCGCTGCCGGACGTCGCGCGCCTCGAGCAAGGATGGTGGGCGAGCGCAGATCCTGACAGTACTCCATCCCCCCAGTCGCTGTCCTGGACGCAGGCCAACAGGTCTGCCACGCCGAGGCTACTGGCACAAGTCGTCGTATTCCAGCGCACATCAGCCTGACGCCGGGCCTGTCGTGTGTGCTGCCTTTCAGGGCAGAAGACGTCGCGCGTGCGATCGGGTACAGCGTCCGCCGTACACGTAACCTACGATCGCGACCGCGGCCAGTTCCGGAGCGGCCCTCAGACTTGTCACAGAGAAAGAAGTGTCAGCCGAGAAACTTGTCGTCACCAAGTCCTCAGCACGAACGCGAGCATGGTCACGGCCACCAGAATCCAGATTGTTCTCGTGATCATCACACTCATCTGATTTCAACAATCGATGCGTCGGCTGACGATAGCGCTGCCAGCAACACCACACAGGCTCGTCGCGATGCTCGCGAACTCGAAGATCGCGCCGCCTGGTCGCACGGATGAGGTCCGTAAGTGAATCGCAGTGTCTCATTGTGGACATCGCCCCGTGCGGACGTATGACACCCTGAGGCGCTATGTCTAATCTCTTGAAAGGTGCGTTCAGCCACGCGCCGATCGGCATGGCACTCGTGGACATGTCCGGCCGGATGTTGCTTGTGAATGAGGCCCTGTGCCGGATCACCGGCTATACGAATGCGCAGATCCGCGTCCGCACGTTCCGTGACCTGTCGGATCCGCACGACGCCGATATCGATGCGTCCCAGATTCGGGATCTGCTCGACGGGCGCGTCCCGGCCTATCACATCGAGAAGCGCTACCAACACGCCTGGGGCCATTCAGTCTGGGTGTTATTGAGCGTCTCGCTCGTTCGTGACGACGTGGGCAGTCCGCTACACCTCATCGCGCAGGTGCAGGACATTTCAGCGCGCAAGAGACGCGAAACGCGTCTGGAGCACCTCGTCGATCATGATTGTCTGACTATGTTGTACAACGGCCGGCGCTTCGAGCAGGCGCTGGTGCAGGAGCTCAAATGCTCCGCCCGTTATGGTGACGGCGGCGGGGCAGTGCTGCTGCTCGACGTCGATCATTTCAAGGCGGTCAATGACCGGTTCGGCCACAAAGCCGGGGACGACCTGCTCAAGGCTGTTGCCGCAACACTGCGGGGCCGGATGCGCGAGACTGATGTCCTCGCACGGCTGGGCGGTGACGAGTTCGGGATCATTCTGCCCAGAGTCGACGGCGCCAAGGCGGAGAAGGTCGCGGATGGTATCGTGAAGGCACTCCGCCGCCAGACAGCGATGCCGGCCGAACACCACGTTCCCGTCACCGCCAGTGTCGGCGTCGCGCTCTTCGACGGCCTCACCAACATGGAGATCATGGCGGCAGCCGATCTCGCCATGTACGAGGCGAAGGCACTCGGTCGCGATCGGTTCGCGGTCTACCAGCAGCCGTACCTCGCGGCGCAGGAAGTGGCGTCGCCGCGCGCAGGCGCCGAGATGTTGCACACTCGCGTGGTTGCCGCGGTGAGCGAAACGGGACGGCTCGGTCCACAGATAATGAATGGGCATCGCCAGTCTCCGCGTCGCGCTCGAGGCGCAGGACCAGTGCCTCGACCACCGGCAGGGCGAGTGGGATCTCCTGGCGGGGGCCCGCAGGCGGCGGCAGACAGTTCGCGCGGCACCGGCGGATAACGCCACGGCACAGTCGCGCCGGCACCTACCCTGCCGAACCGTCATGAAATGCCCGGTACCCGAGACGAAGTTCGCGGTCAGGACGCTTACGGGCGGGCCGTGGACACGGGGGTGCGGCGGCCCTTGACAGGATCGCGCGGCTCAGTCTCCGTGTCGTAGAAGATGTGCGCGACAGATCGGGTCGAGCGCCCTGCATTGAGCGTCATCAGAGAAACCCCGCCCAATCCGAATCCCACCGCCACGATTGCACCGAATGTGGCGCCAGACATCCACCCAGGGACCAGGACAGCCCATCCCACAAGTGCGGCCGCCAGGAAATTGTCAGAGCCAACGAATAGAGTCGGTTTGCTCCCATCGCATGAACGTGATTCTGCGACTAGTTAGGCTCGACTTTGTTCGTTTCGCGTATCTCACGGAGGGTTCGGCGCATCTCCTCGACCACTGCCATCTGTTCGAGCGTCGTCTTCAGGCTCTCGGCGGTCGCGCGCACTGAATCCACCGCGGCATGACGTGCGTCCTCGGCCGCGAGCCGCGCCTCTTCGCTGGCGGCTCGCGCCGTCTCCGCAGTTTCTCGTAGACGCTCTCGTCCCTGGCGGAACACTTCAGCCGCCTCACGATGGTGGTCGCGGACTTCGCGTGCGTCCTCAGCGAGTCGCCTGAACTGCTCCGCCTCGTTCCTGGCGGTCTCCGCCGAGACGACCTGCGCTTCCGGGTTCGGGCGGTCGTCTTCGGAATCCTCGCCGCCGTTGTCGGCCTTCGATGTGGCGTCGTGCAGCTGCGACCGCCGCTCAGGGGGAATGGGTTCGTTTGCCATGCGATGTTTAGTTCGACCTTCCCCTGCAGCGTAGCAAACAGGTCGCACGAGCGATGTCCCTAAGGGGACATCGACAAACCTCGAGCTTCGGCGGGCCGCGAGTGTTCCATTCAGTGCAGCTATCCTCCTCAGCTCCGGCATACGCTCTCGAGGATCGGAGATGTTCACCATGGCCCTTGAGAGATTTACGTGGGCGACAGCACCACCCGCGTCGCGCAGCCGAGTCAACCGCTCTCCTACGCCATCGATGTGGGCCGTCGAGGAGCGTCTCGCGACTGCAGAACGGGAATTACGGGCGCAATTCACTCGGATCGCGCAGCTCCAAGCGGAACTGGACGTGGTGTCCGCAGCCCTCCGACGTTTGCCGGACGGGCTGCACACGCCAAACCGGATTCGTTAGCTGGAAGCGCCCTGCAGAGCGCCCGTCTTGTCCATCGCCCCCGATCGTGGCTGGAGACGAACGCCGCGAGGCGCTGTCGAGTTGAGTTGTTCTTTGATCCGAGCGCTGGCCGGACGCGTCCAACCGCAGTGCGATTTTAGGCGATCAATCGCGCAACACGACACTGAGAAGGGAGTTGTTAATCTTCAACCCACCGTTGTACTCGATGAACCCGAGCTTCCGAAACTTGTTCATGAAGAAGTTCACACGCGAGCGCGTGGTCCCAACCATCTCGGCCAATGTTTCCTGTGACACTTTCGGCAACGCGCGGTGAGTCGCCTCGGGTTCACCGTAACGCGCCAGCAGCAAGAGCGTGCGCGCGAGCCGCTTCTCGCTGGAGTTGAAGAGCTGGTCGATGAGATCTTCTTCGATACGGATGTTCCTCGTCAGCATGTGGGTAAGGAACTGTTCCGCGAAGGCGGCGTGAGTCTGGAGCTGCCGCACCATGTCCTGCTTCTCGACGATGATGATCGCGCACGCAGCCATGGCTTCAGCTGTGGCCATTCGGTATGGCTGTCCGACAAGGCAGCCCTCCCCGATGAAATGCCCACGCTCCAGCACAGCAATGACGGCCTCTCTCCCCGCGTGCGACAACACTGAAAGCCGCACCGTGCCGTCCTCGATGTACATGACACTCGCCGCCGCGTCACCCTGAGCAAAGATCGTCGTCCCTGGTCCGTACTCGACGCGTTGAGTCTTGGCACCGGTCCAATCGACGACGCCGGCGGCTTTGATCGCTGCTGCGTCCTTCGCCTTACTCATCGTTCTTCGCCCTGCGAGCCGGGCGCCTCGCTGACCGGGAAGTGTACGACCGAACACACGGCGCTATCTGCATTCAGAGTGACACGAATACCGGATTGTCGCAAATCGCACAGAGCGACAACCTTCTTCTCATGGTTTGCGGATGCCCCGGCGAAAAGAGAGGCGGGGGATCTCTCGACCCCCGCCGCAACAGACGAGACTGACGCAGCGACCTGGACCTTTGATCTGCTCAGGCTTGGCTGCCTCGCGCAGCGGCAGCAGGTCCTTCAGTTCCCGCACGCAGCCGATGTTCCGCGACGGGCTTGGACGATCCTGCGACTGTTGGTCAGAAATCGCGGATGCAAGCGTGCATCGGCGACGCGTCGCCCTGAATCCTGGTCCTGGCCGCCAGGTGGCCAGAGCTGGCCAGTAACTTCGTCGCGTGGGCGACCGTGCGTGCGGCGTTGAGATTTGCGACCTCACACCACCGGTACAACATCGGCGATCCAGACAGAAACGTACGGGCGCTCTCTTGATCGGCCTGTGAAGCGGCAGGGCCGGAGAGATCCCGAACGGCCTGCTGGATGACGCGGACCGCCAGATGACGGCACGCCGCTGCCGAGCAGACGGGCTGTCGCAGGGTGACATCTTTCATCGCTGCTCTCCATGGTATCTTCCATGGCTTACCAAACGTTTCTCAGGCGGCGCTTTGACGTACGCGCCAGCGCATCCGTCAAACAGCCACACGGCCTGATCTTCCTTTCGCCGTTCGTAGCCGCGGAGAATTGCGGCGTCTTGGTCCATCATCGTCGAGATACTGTGCAGAGTCAGGTCCCCTGCTGTCGATAGGACTGTGGCGATGATGTAGAAGTCGCGCGTACCGTTGACATGGGAGACGGCCGCGTCGCCCGGCTGAATTTGTCCATCCATCGCGTTATCGTCCGCCATCATGCCTCCGGCCGAAAGTGGTTCGGGTCGGCGTTGCACAGCCACCTTGTGTTCCATGGCCCGCGACCATCCTCACAGGTGTCGCCGCGGCTGTCTGTGCACCCTTGCACAGGCGCCCGCAGTGACCGAACAGGCTGCATCACGGTGAAGAGCGCCCGCCGACGGTCGACATTTCATCGGTGCCGCGAGGCGTTCGCGTCGAACCGCGCTACTTCCCCATCGTCCTTCGCCGCGAATCTGGAGCGACGTCGCGTCGATCGATGACGCACGCGCGCCTGTTCAGAACAGAACAGCAATTTGAAAGGGCACGTCCTAGTATGGGTTGATCGTCGTTGCGGGAACGTCGTGCTTGTGATGCCGATGATGATTGTTCTTGCCCACCAGCGCTCACGCATGCATCGAACGCATCGTGTCCCCGAAGGAGTATTCAGATGAGTATCACTCGCGTTCTCGCGCTGTCGACCGCTTGCATTGCCATATCGACGCCATCGTTGAGCGCTGGGGCGGAGCTCTCCAGGTACCGAGCCTTCCAGTTTGGCATGAGCGTATCCACGGTCGCACGAAACTGTGGCATTTCACCCGAGCCGCGCATCGTCGATCAACGTCCGGAGTTGATTCAGGAACTGATGTGGTTGCCTCCCGTCATGTCGGACCAAGGAGATTCAGCACAGAAGATCCTCTTCACGTTCTACAACGACCACCTCTCTCGAGTCGTCGTGTCGTACGACCGAAGCAAGACCGAAGGATTGACGGCTGAAGACCTGGTCGAGGCAGTCTCGGCGACGTACGGCGCGGCTGCGATCGCTTCCATCGGGACGGCGCCGGTGACCTCCGGCCGGAATGCCGATGACAAGATTCTGGCGCAGTGGGAAGATCCGCAGTATTCGATCACCCTGTTTCGGTCGAAGTACTTGTCAACCTTTGGTCTGGTTTTACTTTCAAAGCGCTTGGATGGTCTCACCACGGTGGCACATGCCGAAGCAATCCTGTTGGACGAACGAGAGGCTCCGTCGCGAGAATCGGCGCGGCAGCAAGGACGGACCGACGAGGACCGCCTCAGGGAAACAACGGTCCGACGAGTGAACAAGGCGGCTTTCAAGCCCTGACCACCCCGGCAGCCTAGCGTGCGAATCCAGGAATTCTGGAACCAACTGAGATCCAGGCTAGAGCCATAATCCCGGCGGCGCGGATTGTGAGCCATGCGGTAGAGAGTACCGTCGATTCCGACGAGCGGCGACTGGTCGAAGGACACAGCTGCTCTTCGGCTCCGCGATCTGACCGACTACGTCTACCAGATGATTACGAGTCAAGAAGTCGATGATTCATTCACCGCGCCCGTTCGTAGCGCCGCGAGTATTTGGCAGGAACCGCGTTTTTTAAAAGCAGTCGCGAACTGGCTGCAAGAGAGACAGTGATGACAAAGCTCGCAGATGTAGTGGAGGCAACGGCGATTCGCCCGTTTCAGATGGCGAGTGTGCCGGACGGGGAACTGACCGAATTGCGCAGGCGCATCAACGCGACCAAGTGGCCTGAACGGGAAACCGTCACGGACGCATCGCAAGGCGTGCAGCTCGCGACGATGCAGAAGCTGGCCCGCTACTGGGCCACAGATTACGATTGGCGAAAGGTGGAGGCCAAGCTTAGCGCCCTGCCGCAGTTCATCACCGAGATTGATGGGTTGGACATTCACTTCATTCACGTTCGCTCGAAACATGAAGGTGCGTTGCCGCTCATCGTGACCCACGGATGGCCCGGCTCGATCATTGAGCAACTGAAGATTGTCGATCCGCTGGTCAATCCGACGGCGCACGGCGCGAGCGCAGCAGACGCCTTCCACCTGGTGATTCCGTCGATGCCAGGCTACGGGTATTCGGGCAAGCCGACGACGACCGGCTGGGACGCCCCCCACATCGCCCGCGCCTGGGTCGTGCTGATGAAGCGTCTGGGATACACGAAGTTCGTGGCGCAAGGCGGCGATTGGGGTGGGCTCGTCGTGGATCAGATGGGCGTGCAGGCGGCGCCGGAGTTGCTCGGCATTCACACCAACTTCCCGGGCGCGGTTCCGCCAGACATCGACCAGGCGGCGTTCGCTGGTGCCCCGGCGCCAGCAGCTCTCTCGGCCGACGAAAAACTCGTGTACGAGCGACTGCAGTTCGTCTACAGCAAAGGCGTCGCCTACGGCTACCAGATGGGGCAGCGCCCGCAGACCTTGTACGGCATTGCGGATTCCCCCATCGGCCTGGCTGCCTATTTTCTGGACCACGATGCGTTGAGCTACGCGCTGATCTCGCGCGTTTTTGCCGGAGAAGCTGCCGGCCTCACTCGGGACGATGTCCTCGACAACGTCACGATCACCTGGTTGACGAACACGGCCATTTCCGGGGCGCGTCTCTACTGGGAAAACAAGCTTCCATATCTGAGCGTCAAGGGCGTCTCGATCCCGGTTGCCGTGAGCATCTTTCCCGACGAGATCTGTCCAGCGCCGAAGAGTTGGGTACAGCGCGCGTATCCCAACCTCATCCACTACAACAAGCTCGACAAAGGCGGCCATTTCGCAGCCTGGGAACAGCCGGAACTCTTCTCCCAGGAGCTGCGCGCGGGCTTCAGATCGCTGCGCAATTAGTCAGGGCAGGAGCCTGATCCCACGGAAACGCTGCTCGAAACTGCTGGGCGGTCCAGCGGCCGTGGGATGAGGCGCGACGGCGACATGTCCGATTCGGCGGCGCTCGAGACCGTTGACACGCGCCGGCGAACGTCGCTGCCATCGCTCTCCTGGTGTGGCAAGGCAACGCTGACGCGCTACCGCTGGACTGCATCCCTCCTCAGCAGTCGTTTCCAACCGGGGCTGATGCTGGACGGACACCTCCCTCCGCACCTGGAATGGTCATGATCGTCGAACATCAAGTTTGGCCCGCACGTCGTTGCCGTCGATCGACAGCTCGAAGCCGAGGCGTCTGAACACGGCGCACATGCTGTGGTTGTCGGTCATGGTAAACGCCTCGACGTGATCGAGGTGCTCGTCGCGTGCCACTTCAACGAGCCTGCGAACCAGCTCGGTACCGACGCCGTGCCCTTGAAAGTCGTCTGCGACGAGCACGGCAACTTCGGCATCGTTCCTTCTAGACAATTTAGTCAGGCTGGCAATTGCCAAAATCTGACGCTCCGCGAGGTCAGCGCCCTGTCGCTCGGCCACCAGCACCATCTCGCGGTCGTAGTCGACGAAGCACACGCGAGTGAGTGCCTCGTGAGTGGTCCGCCGTGCCAGGTTTACCACCTGGAAGTACCGCAGATGGACAGCGCTTTCCGAGAGCCGCCGGTGAAAGTCGATCATCAGCAGCTCATCTTCGGCGCGAATAGGGCGGATGGTCACGGTCTCGCCCCCTCGGGTGGTCCAGCTCGACATATACTGGACCGGAAACGGCCGAAAGACTGGCATCCCGACGTCCCAGTCGTTCGCTTGTGACTCGTTGAGTGCGATGTACGCGGCGGCGGCAAACGTTCCCTCCGCCGACGTCAGAAGCGGATTGATGGACACCTCGCGGATCGTCGGCTGTTCCACGACCAGCTGACTGAGGCGGATGAGCGCGGCCTCGATCGCGGCCAGGTCGACCACGCCGCGCACGCCGAGCCGATGCAGCCCGTCGAACAGCGGACTTCGTTCCAGCATCCGGCGCGCCAGCGTCGTGTTGAGGGGTGGAAGATCCACGACTCGGCCGCTCAAGAGGTCCGCCAATCGGCCACCGGGCGCGATCCACAGGACCGGACCAAACTCGGGATCCAGCCGGCTGCCAATCTGAAGCTCGTATGCCTCGCCGGCCTTCGCCGTGGACGCGCTCCTCCCAACTTGCTCGTCGGCCTGTCGATGGTGGCGAAGACCTGAGATCCCGTAGAGGGCTAGAATCTCTCTGGACTCGGCGTCGGACAGGACATTACGGAGTGCCCGTCGGGCACATCCGATCACCTCGCCAGCCTGCTGCTTGCGGTCGCGGTCGGCTGCATCGCCGAGGAATGCGGGTGTCTCGTAAATTGCCTGGAGGTCGTGACTATAATGCCACATGTAATTGAACGTGCGTGCGGCCGCAGTGACCGAACGAAACACCGGCAGACACGCGCGGAGAAGTGCTTCCTGTTCAACCGCAGGCGTACCGGGCAGGCACAGCAGTGCCGGCTTGTCCCGGATCTCCATCGTCAGTAAACCGTGAAGCGCCCTGTGTCGGATCCGACATTGCCTGGGGCACGAGCAAGAGCAGGAGCGCGTCGTTTGCCGGATCTCGAGCCGCCTTCTCTACGGCCTGCAGAAACGGCTGACTGCTCCCATCGCCCAGCACGTCGAGCGTCGGCACGTGAGTGCGGTTAGAAGGTGCATCCGAAGGGCTCTCAGATAGTTCGTCTGTCTGGGGAACGAGGGTCCCTGCTTTGACGGCATGGTCGGCGGCCAACACGCCGGGACCGCCGGCGTTGGTGACAATCGTCAGGCGGGGCCCCTTCGGGCGCGGTTGCTTCGACAGCGCATCGGCGACGTGAAAGAGGTCCTCGACACTGTCTACACGGATCACTCCAACGCGTCGCAGCGCCGCATCGAAGACCCCGTCGTCGCTGACGCGGCAGCGGCGGTGCCACGGGAATGCGCGGGCGGCCTGTTCCGTGCGGCCCGCCTTGATGACCACCACCGGCTTCTGCAACGCAACCGCGCGGGCTGCGGACAGGAACGAGCGCATGTTGACGATCGACTCCATGTGAACGAGGATCGCGCGCGTTTCCCAATCGCCGCCGAAGTAATCGATGAGATTGCCCCAGCCGACGTCGATCATGTCGCCCGGCGACACGAATGCGCTGAATCCGACGATCCCCTTGTGGCTCCAGTCGATGATGGTGGTGGCCAGCGAGCCGCTCTGAGTGATGAAAGCTACGTTGCCGGCGACCGGCATGGGCAGCCCGGGGCTGACGTTCAGGCCGATCGACGGTGTCATCAACGCAGAGCAGCCAGGCCCAATCACCTTCGTATGACTTCGCCGGAGCCGCTCGCAGATTTCGTGCTGGAACTGGCGGCGACGCTCGACGGTTCCATCCATATCAGACAGGACCACCACGCCTTTGACTCCCGCACGAACGCACTTCTCGATCGCCTCGAGTGTTTCATTACTTGCTGTGACGACAACCGCAAGATCGACGCGTGCGGGAACGTCCTCAAGCTCGCGATAAACGCGGATCCCGAATTCGTTGGGTCGCTCGCGAGGATCTACTGAGATGAGTGAGCTTTCGAATCCACCTGTCGCAAGCCGCGCAATCGTCTTGTAGCCCAGGGTGTCCGGCTCAGCGGTTGCACCAAGGACCGCGACCGTCGTGGGGTGAAAGATCGCATGGAGAATGCCGCCGCCTCCGAAGGCATCGTGGGCCATCGAGACAGACCTTTCTCGGGGCAGACCCGGCAGCTACGCACGACTGCGTGGCCAGTCGCTTAGACTACATCCAGTTGACTTCGCGCGCCTCGCGCCGCTCGAGGCCCTCGTCCCGTCACGTTTCGCAGAAGCCCACTCGGAGCGGTCGCCCTCGCTGAACAATTTCGATTTCAGTTGCGGTGACTGCATGACACGCGACGGAGGCTGGGCAGCGTTAGAGAACTGAGCGGGCAGGAGGAGAGGGCCCGGGGATTCGAGGAGAGGGCGCCATGGCGCCCTCCCACGAATGTGCCGGTGCGCCTAAGATACGCGGACGTTCTCGGCGCGCGGACCCTTGGGGCCTTGCCCAGTCTGGAACGTCACGGCCTGCCCCTCACGGAGCGAGTCGAACGACTGGCACGCAGACTGATGGAAGAAATACTCCTGACCCGACTCGTCGGCCACGAAGCCGAAGCCCTTGCCCGAGACGATACGCTTGATGGTGCCCTTGGATGACATGTGAGACTCCCAGTTGATCTGAACTGAAAAACGCCTATCGGGCCGAGGCACGAAGAATCCCGCGCCATTGTCTCCGACTCGTCTGCGTGGTCCAGAAGGAGTTCGTGCAGCCCACCGGGAGGGTGGGGAGGCGAATGCAGTTCAGGCTCAGCGTAGAAGCGGCGTGTAGACGAGCCTTAAGTGTATCAGGTATTGGTCGCCAGCGCGGCTCTGTTGCTTCCGAAAGTTGCGGGGTCAAGACCTCTGAAGTGCATACTGCTCGCCCCCTGCCGGACGAACCCGCAGATTAAAAGAGGGGCATAGCGCTCGACGCGCGGCCACCGGCAGAGTCGTGGCGAAGGGATCATGGCACCCGCGCCGAAGATGCCTCCGTGGAGGCGATCTGGCAAGCAGTCGCCGAGCGGCGCATCGCCTACGCCGTCACAGGCTTCGCCTGAAGCGCACGCTAGTTCAAAGAAGCAAACCCGATGGTTCCCGGAACACACGTAGTTTCACCAGCGGACGCGTCGACGGTTGAGTAGAATCACGGTGTCCCTACCTGGACAACGAGGGCCTCATGAACACACCACCCCCCGGCGAGCGGAATACCCCGCCGGAACTGGGTCACACCACCGCTGCAGGCGTGGGCGGGGCATCGTCGGTCCAGGTCGGACCGTATCGTCTGCTGGAGCGGGTCGGCGCGGGCGGGATGGGCGAGGTGTGGTTGGCGGAACAGCGCCAGCCGGTCCGCCGTCAAGTGGCGCTCAAGGTCATCAAAGCCGGGATGGACACGCGGGAGGTCATTGCCCGCTTCGAGGCCGAGCGCCAGGCGCTGGCGTTGATGAACCACCCGAACATCGCCGGTGTCTACGACGCAGGGGCGACGCCCGACGGCCGCCCCTATTTCGCCATGGAGTACGTCCATGGGATTCCGATCACGGAGTACTGCGACAAGCAGCGGCTCAGTATTCGGGAACGGCTCGAGCTATTCGTGGATGTCTGCGCGGCCGTCCAGCACGCCCACCAGAAGGGAATCATCCACAGGGACATCAAGCCTTCGAACGTCCTCGTCACGACCCAGGACGAGAAGCACACTCCAAAGATCATCGACTTCGGCGTTGCCAAGGCCACGTCGCAGCGTCTCACGGAACGCACCGTCTTCACCGAACTGGGTCAGCTCATCGGCACGCCGGAGTACATGAGTCCCGAGCAGGCCGAGATGACCAATCTCGACATCGACACCCGCACGGACGTCTACTCGCTCGGTGTCCTCCTCTACGAACTTCTCGCGGGCGTCCGGCCCTTCGATTCCAAAGAGCTTCGTCGCGCGGGTCTCGCGGAAATCCAGCGGACACTCCGCGAAGACGAGCCGCCCAGGCCCAGTAGTCGAATCGGTAGCCTCGGGGCCGCATCCACGAGTTCGGCGACCAACCGGCGCGCGGATCTTCGAAGCCTGACGAGGGCGCTCGAAGGCGACCTCGACTGGATCACGATGAAGGCCCTCGAGAAGGATCGGGTGCGGAGGTATGCCACCGCGCACGCGCTGGCGCTCGATGTCGAACGCCATCTCAGCGGCGAAGCCGTGCTCGCCGGGCCCCCCAGCGGACTCTATCGCGCGAGAAAGCTGTTTAGGCGACATCGGGGCACGTTCCTCTCCGCAGGAGCCGTCGTCCTGGCTCTTGTGGTCGGGATCATTGGCACGTCGTGGGCGTTGCTGCAGACGAGGCGCGCCGAGCGTCAGGCGGCCGCGAACGCAGTTGAGGCTCGCCGTCAGACAGCCATCGCGGAGACGGTGAACGCGTTTCTCAACCAGGATCTCCTCGCTGCCGTGGCTCCGTCGGCCAGGCGGGGACAGGGCAAGGACGTCAGCATGCGCGAGGTACTCGACGTGGCGGCGGAGCGCATCGATCAAGCCTCGAAGGACGGTGGACGATTCGCGGGCGAGCCGCTGGTCGAGGCCGCTATACGAACGACATTGGGCGCCACGTACCGCGAGCTTGGAGAGTATGCCGCGGCCGAACGTCAACTGCGCCGTGGGCTCGAACTTCGCCGCGCCGCACTGGGAAGCAAAAACCAGTCAACCGTATGGCTGATGAACCAGCTCGCGTTGCTCTACTGGCGTCAGGGTCGTCTGAACGAGGCCGAGCCGCTCTCCCGCGAGGCCTATGACGTCGGCCTGCAGCTTCTTGGACCGAACCATCCTGATGTACTGGCGTACGAGATGAATCTGGCGAACTTGTTCAGGGCGAAGGGACGCTACACGGAGGCGGAGCCGCTGTACGAGCGCAATCTCGAAGCAAAGCTGCGCGTGCTCGGCGCCGAGCATGCCGCGACTCTCGACACGATGGGGAACTTCGCCAATTGCCTCCAGGAGACGGGTCGGTTCGAGAAGGCAGAATCCCTTCATCGCCGAGCCCTCGACATCAGGCGGCGTCTGCAGGGTGAGAAGGCGCCATCGACCGTGTCGGAGATGAACAACCTGGCCAACGATATCGCCTCCTTGGGCCGTTTCGAAGAGGCAAAGACGCTGATGGAGCGGACCCTGCAGCTGAAGATCGAACTCTACGGAGAGGCTCACCCGAGCACGCTCAACAGCGTCAGCAATCTGGCGGATCTCGAGGACGACTTGGGGCATCCCGTGAACGCGGAAGCGTTGCACCGACGCGCGCTCGACGGCCGCATGCGCGCGCTCGGTGCGACCCACGAGCGTACCCTCCAATCCAGTGAGCGTCTGGCGAACACCCTGTCGACGATGAATCGTTTTGCCGACGCTGAGCGCCTCGCGGCGACTGCCGCAGCCCAAGCGACCGAGAGCCTCGGAGAACGGCGAGTGACCACCCTCGCGGCCCAGGACACCCGTGGCCTGGCGCTGATCGGTCTCCGTCGGGCCGATGAAGCGGAGCCGATCTTGCGGCGGCAACTGACAATCCTTGCCGAGAAAAAGAAGATGGGAGAAGACGCCGGCGAGGGCGACGAATTGTCGGCCAGGCTGCGTGTTCACCTGGGCATGGCGCTCGCCTCGCTGGGCCGGCGCTCCGAGGCAGAGGCGTTGCTGGTCGAAGCCATCCCGCAACTCCCTCCGAAGACCGCCGACACCACCCGCGCGGTGCGGTTTCTCGTCGGCTTCTACGACAATTGGAACCGTTCACAACCTGACGCGGCTCGTTCCGCCCGAGCCTCCGAGTGGCGGCGGCGCCTCGAATCGCCCTCTGGGTCCACCGGCCGCTAGAGCGCTGGCCAGGTGGAGAAACTGAGCAGCCGCCGTTCGGAACGAGGCGCATTACCGGTTCTCGCGCTAAGTATGGATCGCGAGCGAAACACCATCGGGCGAGCGCCGGATTCGCTCGTTTGCACCGTACATGGCGTTAAGCCGCGTGTCCCGGCTCGATTGATACGTCGCCAGCGCTTGCCGAGGTTACTCCTGGCGAAGCAGGTTGACAGGGTCGATCCTGATGGCTCGCCGCGCGGGAATCCACGTCGCCAGCAGGGACAGCAGACCCAGTGCAGCGACGACACCAGCGTACGTCGCGGCGTCGTGGGGCCTCACCTCGAACAGCATCCCGCCGACGAGTCGCGTCGCCGCAACGGCGCCGAGCACGCCGGCGGCCATCCCCGTCACCGTCAGCTTCAGGCCGCGACGCAGCAGCAGCCAGAGCACGCTGCCCCCTGACGCACCAAGCGCCATGCGCACGCCGATCTCCTTCGCACGCTGACCGACGACGTAGGCCATCACGCCGTACACACCCGCCATCGCAAGGCACAGCGCGATGCCGGCAAAGAGACTCAACAGCCAGGCACGAAACTTAGGTGTCGCCACGTGCTCCGACAACAGCGCGTCCATCGTGCTGACTCGAACGGACACCTCGGGCGAACGCTCGCGCGCCTTGCGCTCGACGGATTGGCCAAGCGCGGCTGGAGCGACCGCGGCTCTGACGATCACATAGAGGGTTGCGGAGTTGTAGGAGTGTTGCTGGTAGGGCATGAAGAGTTCCGGCTGCGGTTCGCGCCCCGGCCCGTACTGCCGTATGTCGCCGGCCACGCCGACGATCGTCATCGGCTCGAGCGAATCAAATCCGTCGACGATCACGCGACCGATGGGATCGCGCCCACGAAACGCCGCCCGCGCCAGCGATTCGTTGATGATCGCGACCTGCGGGCGGCCGCGCCTGTCGTCGTCGTGAAAGTCGCGTCCCTGCCGGATCGGGATGCCCAATGCCGCGAATGTGCCCGGCGCAATCACGTTCATGACGGCGGGACGCGCCGCGCTCAACGGCGACTCCTTCGGCATTCGATCGAGCCAGTACCCACTTTCCGACCCGACGCGCCCGGGCGGTGCCATCATCGCGCCCGCGGCGAGGACACCCGGCAGCCGCCTGACATCCCCGAGCAGCCCCTGGAAGAACGCGCGGCTGTCGCTCCAGTCGTCAGCGCGTGGTGCCGCGGTCGCCTCCATCACGAGCACGTTGTGCGAATCGAATCCCAGCGGGGATCGCTGGAGCGCCACGAGGCTTCTGACGAGGAGCGCGCCGGTGACGACGAGAACGAGTGCCAGCGCCATCTCCGCAACGACGAGACCTTCGCGTGTTCGGCTGCTGCGGCCGCCAGCCACACGTCCAGCGCTGTGGCGGAGCGGCCCGCTCACGTCGATGCGGGCGGCCTGCAGCGCGGGTGGCAATCCGAACAGGATGCTGACGAGCACGCAGAGCGCCAACGTGAAGAGGAGCACCGTGCCATTCACGCCGACCTCGTCGAGACGCGGCACATCGGGCGGCGACAGCGCCACCAGCGTTCCGGTGCCCCAGATCGCAATCAGCACGCCGATCCCGCCGGCCACGAACGCCTGGACCAGGGCCTCGACCAGCAGCTGCCTGACAATCCGCGAGCGGGTCGCGCCCAGCGCGGCGCGAACCGCAATTTCCGGCGTGCGTGCCGTTGCCCTGGCTAGCAGCAGGGTGGCCATGGTCGCGCAGGCAATCAGCAGGACAAGAGTGACGGCGCCGAGCAACAGGTACAACATCGACTTGACATCGCCAACCAGCTCGCGCTGAAGTGGCGTCACCAGAACGCGCACGTTCTTGTTCGTGTCGGGATAGAGCCCCTCGAGCCGGGCTGAAATGGCCGTCATCTCGCTCTGCGCCTGCTCTAAGCGCCGCCCGGCTTGCAACCGCCCAATTGCCAGGAAGTTATTGCCCCGCCGCTGTTTGGGCGCGTCGCCCGCGAGCGGGTCACGGGGCAGCCAGATGTCCGTATCCGCTGGGAAGACGAACGCCGCCGGCAGGACGCCGACAATAGGCACCGATTGATCGGCGACGCGGAGCGTCCGCCCCAGCGCGCGGGCGGGATCGCCGAACTGCCGGCGCGCATAGCGATCGCTCGTCACCGCGGCCAGCGCGTTCCCCGCGCGCGCATCGTCGGTGCCCAACGGCCGCCCTGCAGAAGGTTGCACGCCAAGCACGCGAAAGAACTCCGGCGTGACGCGGCTGACGACGGCGTACTCCGCTACAGAGCCGCTCATGACCGGCCCGCGACCCGTTGTGTAGCACGCCATCGAATCAAAGGACCGGCTTTCGCTCTGCCAGTCGAGGAAATCCGGCAGCGAGACCTGTCTCGTCCGTTCACCGCTCGTGTTGCCCCCGGTCGAAAGGTATGTCAGCGTGACGATTCGATCCGGATTGGGGTAGGGCAGCGGGTTGAGGAGGACCGCGTGCACGACGGTGAAGACGGCCGTATTCGCGCCGATGCCGAGCGCCATGACGAGGATGCCGAGGACGGTGGCGCCACGCGTCCTGCGCAGCGTCCGCATGGCGTAGCGCGCATCCTGAAGAGTGGTCTCGATCAGCGGAATGCCGCGGCGATCGCGATACGCTTCCTTCACCGACTCCGCGCCACCAAACCTGACCAGCGCCTCGCGGCGCGCGTCGTCGGGCGCCATGCCGGCGCGCAGGTTCTCGTCAATCTGTAGTTGGAGGTGGCTCTCGAGTTCGTCGCTCAGTTCGCGCTCGCGTCGCGCGGTGTCGAAGAGACCGATCAAGCGGATCACCGCAGCGCGAATTTGCCTCATGAGGACTCACCCGGCGTGAGAAACCGCGCGACGATCGCGGTCGTCTGCTCCCAATTCCGACAGGCGGTCTCGACCTGCTTTCGCCCGGCGCGCGTCAACTTGTAGAACTTCGCCTTGCGATTGTTGTCGGACACGCCCCATTCCGAGGCGATGTAGCCCTCCTGCTCGAGTTTCAGGAGCGAGGCGTACAACGTTCCATAATTCACGTGCAGATGGTGACCGCTCGTCTGCTCGATCCGCCTCGCGATGCCATACCCGTGCAGCGGTCCGAGTGATTCGAGCGTCTTCAGGATCATCAGCGCGAGCGTGCCCTGCCAGATATCAGCCTTGTCGCTCATATGGCGTTACCATAGAAGTCTACTGCAGCTCCATTGGGGAAGCCATATGTAGGACCGACGGCGGTCCCCCCGACCCTCCCGGTCTGCGCCGCCCGGCAAGACACCGATCAGATCACTGGTCGTGCATTGGCGATTAGTCCTGAGTTGGCGCCGCCTGAGTAAGAAGGCGCCGCTGACAATAATTGCGGAGCACAGACGCCGCGACTCAGTCCGCGCCGGCGTATCGGTCCACACTGGCGACTTGTGAGGAGTGATCGCCGCGGACGCACGGGACGCTGGCGGCAGACCTCGTCGGCGTTATCTCGCTGAATTCTCTAACGGCTGCAGCAAAGGCCATCCGCCGATCGAATTCGTTCAACGCTCTACGACCTTCCGCCAGTTTCGCGCTATGCTGCGGACTTCGGAGGGGTCGGCGGGATATCCTGGTCGGTCTCCTGTCCGTTAGATGGACTCGTATACCGAACTCCTGCGAATGAGCATGTGTCTCGGAGAGTCGGACATGGTCAGAACTCCATTCGTCGGGGGACTCGTACTGTTCCTAGTCGCCTTTCACATCGTGCCCATCGGCAACCTGTGGACTCAGGTGCCCGCCACCGCCGGACACGAGCACTTGACCGAAGTGGCCTGCGTGGACGTGCCGCCGGGCCAGAAGCGACCGGAGTTTGGCTGCTTCAACGTCGGCACGGTAACCGGACTTCATTTCAGTCAAGCGTCCGTCTACTGGCATTTGCGCGCGTTTCCAAGCAGGACGGCTGCGGAGGCGGCCAAGAGTGCGACTGGAATCGTGGTGGAGGAAGACGGGCGAGTGTGGCTCTCAGAATTCGGGGACCGAAACAGGGCGCCGAG
The DNA here is from genome assembly GCA_963755695.1 of uncultured Acidobacteriota bacterium. Classification (GTDB taxonomy): domain Bacteria; phylum Acidobacteriota; class Vicinamibacteria; order Vicinamibacterales; family 2-12-FULL-66-21; genus QHWT01. The sequence goes on from CAVWLB010000010.1 coordinate 706,031, forward strand.
GGGTGGTGAATCCATCGCTGTCGTCGGGCCTCTGCAGCTTCCCGCAGCAAAGAGCTACGCTGCGGTTCTCTCTTACGCTGTCATGCGGCCCGGCGACAATTCCAGAGTGCATACCCACCCGGGCCCCGAAGGCTGGTACGTGCTGGCGGGAGAGCAGTGTCTGGAGACTCCGGCTGGCGCGAACAGGGCGCGGGCCGGAGGAACCATGACGGTGCAATCGAATACTCCAATGGAACTGAACGTCACTGGTAACACGCTCCGGCGTGCGTTCGCCCTGGTCATCCATGATTCGGCTCAGCAGAGGGGCATACCGTCTGACTGGAAACCGTCCGGAGCCTGTAGTCAGTAACGATAAGCCTCGCCTTTGCGGCTCCCCGCTTGTGCGACACGTTCAGCAGGTACGCGGGTGAGCTTCTTCGGTGCGATGATCGCGCGATCGGCGTTTGGAACCGTCACGTCTGGATGTAAGCGTAGGCGGCGCTGCAATCGCTCACGAGCGGATTGCGCTCAGGTCCTCGCCGAAGCGGATCAGACGATGGTCGTTGACCGCTTCGACAATTCGATACCAATCCTCATTGACCGAGCCGGGGTACCGAGCGCCCAGAATCGAGCCGGCAACGGACGCGACGGAATCACTGTCTCCTCCAATGTTCGCCGCAAGAAGAATCGCCAACTCCGCTGACTCCATGAGCGTCGCGAGCGCAAGCGCGAGCGGCACGATCGTCAAGGGATGCGTCGGAGCGTACCGGTGCGCCACGTCGTCTGCATTGATGTCTGGCAATCGGCCCAAGTCGTCATGGACGGAGCCAATGGCTCTCGCGAACATGCTGTCCCGCGACCCCGAACGTTTCTGCTCGGCTCTTTCGCCCGCAATTTGCGCAAACCTCACGATCTCGCCGGGGGCCGCGCCATCGATGGCGGCAGTTACCGCAGCTGCGGTGGCCGCGGCCGCCGCGAGCGCCAATGGGCCTCCGTGGGTCGAGATCGATGCTTGGTACACCCCTTCGACGATGTCATCGAGGCGGTCCGAGCGGTACAGAATGCCGACTGGTGCAACGCGTATGGCAGCGCCACACCCGTCGTGATTGAGCGTGACTCGTGTCGCGTCCCCTGCCTCGTGGAATTCCCAAAGCGACTTCACGCTGGGATGAACACTTTTCTTGCACGTGAGCAACTCGTGGCCGACGCTGGCATGTCTGACTTCGCCGTCGCGCAAGACCGCCCGAGCCACTGCGATTGTTCGCTCCGTGTCGTCGGTGGTTTCACCGAACAGCCACTGGTGTTTCCGGTTCCTCGCGTACCGCGGAATGACCGTCCCCGGGCGACCTTCGAATCCGTGAACTCCGCGAGGGTACCAGTGGGCAATGCCATTGCGAGACAGGTTCTCCGTTTGCTTGCCAATGGCGTCTCCAGTGGCCAACCCCTTGAGCGATGCGAGAACTCGACTCTTCTCCGTCACCAGATGATCACCGCCTCAGACACGCTGTTGAAGACTTCAGGCATCCAATAACGCCATTGCGGCGCCGGGGTCGGTCGCCATCGCCGTCATGACGGGCAGAGCGAATTCAAGAAGGCCGCGCGACTCCAGAAGAAAAGCGCGAGCATCTCCAACCCGATTCCCTGAATTGTCGATTCGCCGCAGATACGTGTCCACAAGGCGAGCAAAGAAACGGTCCGGCCAATTGGGATGGGCTCCCGCACCCGAACTGTCGAATTCCTCCGCCTCTCTCCACACGCGTGCGCCGTTCTCGTCGACCGGTACTTTGAACCTCACTACTCGTTTACCGGGAATATCGACGATGTGCTCGACGTAGTGAAGAAACGTCACGTTGTCGTGATCGCACCCAAGCAACAGAATCTTGCCATCGAGGTTCACGAACCGATCGAGCACCGATCCACGGCCGAAGGCGTAGTTCCAGGGTTGGTTCGAGATGAGGTCGCTGGCGCGCCCTCCCCATGCCACAAACCGCGTCACGTGCTGGTTCACCCTGGAGCCAGGATATGTCCGCAGGAATTCCACTAATGTGCCGTTCTGGCGCTGGGCCCTTGCCGTGAACGGATCGAATACCGGTAGTTTTTCTAACAGCTCGCGTTCCTGATCCTCTGTGAGACGGCCTCGCCCAACCTCATCGACGTACGCCGGACAACTCGCGTACATGATCAGGGTGCCCTGAGATGACACAGCGTCCTTGAGTGCCAGATGGATCTGGTCAGGTCCGCCGGCAATCGCACCGACGGCTCGGACCGAAGCGTGCAGCATGACCGTATCACCGGTGGCGACACCCAACGCGCGAAAGCCATCTGCCAGTTCCCGCCTGGAATACATCAGCGAGATTGTAGCCATAGACAAACCGGCGAACGGCATCTCTGGAAGCAAGTCGACGAGCAGCCTGCCCAGTCGCTGCTGTGCCGTATCGGCAATCGCAATCACCCGCGCGGGTTGCGCCGACGGGCGAGCGCCAGCCCAACGCTCGGTGGGTGTTGGTCCTCACATCGCCGCACGAATGATCCGGAGGTGGGTTGGCGGCGCCGGCGGCGTTGGCGTTGGCGTCGGCACTGAGCCGGGCGCATTCACCTTGACGACCCGTACGAACCGAACGGTCGCGTCCTCGACGCCGCCATTGTAGAGACGGAAGTCCATCCCGCCGTTCTGTCGATTGGCGAAGCCGGCATCCTCGATGGCGAACTTCGTGGTCTTCCACCTGCCGTCCGCTGTATTGGTCACGACCCTGGTCGATTTATATGCACTACCCCCAGCTGAATCGGTACCTGAAGCGTCCAGGTCGCGTGGTTGTTATCGAGATAGGTGACGTAGACGTCAACCGCCTCGGGTCCGCCCTTTATGAATTTGTCGTCGACGCCGAAGTAGATGTAGTTACTCGCGCTGGCATGATCCGTACGCCGTGCTTCGTAGCTCGTGCCGATCTGTGTGGCGGGTGAAGTGATGGGGACAGTTCGGACGGTGAGCCCGTCCGGACCGACCTCGCGCTGGATCAGCCACCGTTCCCAGTTCCGCACCACCGGACCGGGCGAACCGCGCTCGCGATCCTCGGCCTCGCGCAGGGCTACCCAGGCATCCGGGCTATCCGACACTGTCTTGCCGAGCGTCTTCAGCATGTACTGGAATACCGGAGGCGCCAGGCTGTAGTTGCCGAGGAAGATCCAATTCATGCGCAGCTGCAGCGCCTTCAGCGTCGACATCTTCACGTGATAGTAGTCGTTGGTTCCGGGTGGCATGCCGCATGTACCCCAGCACTCGTTCTCCGTCCCGAAGAACCTGGCGGAATCGGCGAGGAAGGGGTGCGCATCGTCGGTGACCATATAGCGCGCACCGTCGATGATTTGGATGGTCGTCCCCCAGTCAGGCGCCTGCGTCACGTAGTTGAACCATTCCGTGGCGCCGTAACGCGCCCCGGAGCCGAGACGAAGCGCCGCGGAGGCCATTGCATTGGTACCCACCGCCGGATTGATCGCCGCAACCCATGCGTTGTAGCTCTGGGTGTCTCCCGTCCATTCGACCCATTCTTCACCGGGCGTGCCAGTGTAAATCAGCTTTCCAGGCTGACCATTCGTGGCCGACACATAGTCGGTCATTAGGCGTTTGAACCAGGCGAGAAACGCGGTGGGAGTGATGCCTTGCCGTGTCATTTCCGGCACCCACTTGAGGGACCACTCGTTCCATTCCCAGCCGCCAGGGATATACCACCCTCGCATCTTCGGATTTGCGGCATAGTTCTTTGCCTTGAAGGCGAGCAGGAATTCGTGGAATTCGGCCTCGACACCAGGATGCCAGGGTGGATAGAAGTCACCAGGGCTGGTGTTGCCCAGCGTGTCGGGATACGGCCTGTTGGGCCACCGAAACCGAAGCGCAGTCAAATCCGGGTACTTCGATTTCAACCAGGCAGGAGAGTGAATGACATCCGTGTTATAGAGGCGCAGGATAAACGGCGGCCCCTGCAGCAACTTGTCGAGCGGAGCCCAGTTGTATGTGCCGTCCGCCGGATTCAGGTCTTTCCACGTCACGGTTGCGAGCTTGAGCGTCGTTTCTCCGGCTGGCAGGTTGAATCCGCCATACAGCCCGCTATTTGGCGTCCGTTGCACCCACGAGGGCAGCGACCAGTCGTCTTCCGACGGTTGCTGAGAGGCCGGCGCAGTCTGGCCGAGTACTGTCGGCTGAACTGCGATCGTCAGCGCGGCGAGCATCACGCCAATCACGAAGAGGCGTTTCACGGTTTGGCTTACCATTGCTTGACGGCCGTCACGCCCTTCTCGGAGGCGCAGTGAAAGCAGAGGTCGTCGTTTAGGCTGTGCCGGGACATCGTTACCAGAGGGGTTGGCGTGCTTCGCGAGTTCTGCTGTTGCCAGAGCTCCTTCTTGCGCTCCTCGTTCGTTAGCGGCGAGACATGGCAAACCCAAAAAGATGAAGTGTGCCGGCCGCAGCAGTCGCGCTTCATGTCGGCCAGTGTACCGAACGCCGCCTCGAGCTCCCGGTCTGTCATTAATGCTTGCTCCATCACTCGGGCCTCGGCGAATTGAGGGTAGGTTTTCGAGAACCCTCTGCGTCGGCGTTTGTGCGAGGGGATGTGCGCTGAAGAGCAACCCGAATGCCAGGAGGAATGTCGGAAGAATGAGCCGAAAGATCGGGGATTTCGCGTGCAGCACCGTGGCCAGGCCGCCGGCGCACTTGCGGAATTGCCTGCCAGGTTACGGTATGGTTCGCGGGACGCGCTGTGCGGGATTCGTTCAACCTCCTGGAAGCTGGAGCCCTGCCAAGCCTTGCCGATTGTGGCCGTCGCGCGGCAGCCCTTACAGAGACGGACGCGTCGCTGGGGAATCTCGTACGTGTAGTACTCGCGCATATACGGCTTGATGACGCCGCAGGTGTTGCCCCGGCGCGACGACGTCGCAGTTCAGACGCGACGTCATCAGCTGTCGTTGCAGCGCGTAGCCACACGGCCCGGCACGCGCCGTCGACCTCGCCGGCAACACGAAAGACGGTACCGCCACCGTCAGCGGCCGCCTCACGTTCTCCGCCACCGCGGCTGACAATGCGGCCGTCGCGCGGGTCGAGTTCCTCGTGGATGGGTCGCACCTGATGGTCAGGTGGTCGTCGCACCGTCCCTGGTCGCGAGCGCCGAAGCACCCGGGTCGATTCTTTGCCGACATGATGAATCCCGCGCCGCAGATGCCGCACTTCGTCAGACCCGAGAACAGGTAATGCGGGCGCTTCGCGGCACCGATGGCGCCCGCCTTCATCGTGTGACGGGTCTGCTTATGACGCGATCGCCTTCGAACTACCCGGACACACGACATACCGTGGGCGAACGCTTCGTCGCGAACACGTGGCCGAGGAGGCGTCTGCTCGCAACATACTGCCGCGAAAAGAGTTCGTCCCTTGTTTCGTAGCTGCGCTCGACTGGCCCACGCCTTGCGAGTTCCGTCTCCGGTTCACGATATCCAGGACCAGACCCGAGTGGATAGCCACGGAACCGGAAGATTCCGTGCGCCCCGTTGTCAATGATGTGCCCTGGGAATGTACGCGAAGAGCCACGAGAGACTGAAACAACCGGTCAGCGAACCGGCCGCTCGATCGCGGTCAGCACCACGCGCGAGCGGTCATGTGCTCACCGGAAGGGAGCTGGAGAAGCACCATGTCCAACAGAGAAGACGTGAGAGACGATGACCGTGATCCGCTCGATCCGTCGGCGCAGGTGCCATCGGAGATTCCGACCGGCCTCGACCGCCGGAAGTTCATCATGCGCAGCGCCGTGATCTCGGCGGCCGCGGTGATGAACGGCTGCGCGCGATCGGAGACCGAAAAAACCGCTCCGCCACCCGCCGCCGCCGCCGCACCGGCGCCCGCGGCCGCATCGGCGCCGCCGCTCGCTGCCGACCTGAACGTCGTGAAGAAGGGAAAGGGGCCGGTGTTGACGACCGTGGACGAGTTCTACAAGGTGGGCCCGGGCCCTTCCAGCTCGCACACGATTGGTCCGATGCGCATCACCTACGATTTCTACCAGCGAGCCACCAAACTGCCGGCCGACAAACTCGCCAAGGCGACGAAGCTTCAGGTGAACTTGTTCGGAAGCCTCAGCGCCACCGGCAAGGGACACGGCACGGAACGAGCCGCGCTCGCCGGGCTGGTCGGGAAAGAACCGGCAACCGTCGACCCGAAATTTCTCGACGGCTTGCGAGACAAGCCTGACCAGGTGTTCCCGGTGAAGCTCGGCGACAAGTCAATCGACGTGAGCCTCAAGGACGTCATCTACGACGCCACCAAGGGCGACTTCAAACACCCGAACACGATGACGGTCAAGCTCCTCGCCGGCAACGAGGTGCTGCTCGAGCAGGAGTACTACTCAGTGGGCGGCGGATTCATCGAGTGGAAAGGGTATACGCCCCCGAAGAAGAACCCGCCGAAGTACCCGTTCGCGACGATGAAAGAGCTGCGGGCCCACGCCGACAACAACAAGACCACGATCGCCAAGATCATGCTGGCCAACGAGATGTCGATCGCGGGCAGGTCGGAAGCGGAGGTCAATGCCTTCGTCGACAAGATCATCAACGCCATGGTCGCGACGGTGAAGTCGGGGCTGTCGATGCCGGAGGACGACGTGCTGCCCGGCCCGATCAAACTGCACAGCAAGGCCGCAACCGTTTACAAGCGCGCCATGGACGACAAGTTTCAAGCAGACCGCGGTATCGGCGCGCTGTCGGCATTTGCGTTGGCGGCATCCGAAGAAAACGGGCGCGGCCACCTCGTGATCACGGCTCCGACCGGCGGTTCCGCCGGCGTGATGCCGGCGCTGGTCTATGGGCTCGCTCGAGGTCCGGAAGGTCGATCGGCAGAAGATCCGTGACGGCATGCTCGCGGCTGCGGCGGTCGGCTACCTCTGCAAGCACCATGCGACGCTGTCTGCGGCCGAGGGCGGCTGCCAGGCAGAGATCGGCGTGGCGTCGTCGATGGCTGCGGCATTGACCGCGACCGCGTACGACGCACCGTCGCTGGTGGTCGAGAATGCGGCCGAATCGGCGCTGGAGCATCACCTGGGCATGACCTGCGACCCGGTCGCCGGTTACGTGCAGGTTCCGTGCATCGAGCGGTGCGCATTCGGCGCAGTCAAGGCCTGGACCGCCTACGCGATCGCCAGCAACGAGATCGCGTCCAGGCACCGCGTCAATTTCGACGAAACCGTGATGGCCCTGGCCCAGACCGCCAAAGAGATGAACAGCAAGTACAAGGAAACAAGCGAGGCTGGCCTCGCCCTCTCCGTCGTGCTCTGCTGATCGCAAGGGGCTCCTCGCTCGAACTCGGCTTGGGATAGTTCGACGAGGAGCCTCCATTGCTTCCCGGCGATGGCTCGCCAAGTCATGGGACACTCCCGTGGCTTGGTGAGTGTCGCAATCCCAGTACTTCAATCAGTTCGGGATGGCTTCGGGATGGAGATTCAACGTGTCGATACCCCGCGCATTCATCAAGGCTTCAGTCGCATTGGCGTTGACGTCAGTTACGTTCTTCACGACTTCTGCCTCCGGACAGTCTCCTGCAGCCCGGCCAAACAGCACGGTCGCCGTTTCGGAACCCAAATCAGCCGCTGCCAGAGAACGCCGGGTCAGCGACGACCCCGTCGAATCCGCCAGGCGGCGACAGATTCAGCAAGTACTTCCGCACAGCCGGCATCCGCTGCCGCACCACAGACAAACAACGATCGTTATAGAGATGGAATCGTCATCTGGGAAACTCCCGAAGACGCCAAGGTGCCGTTCCTGCTGAAGTTCAACATCAATACCCAGCTCCGATATCTCAACACCCAGGATAGCGACGAGACTTTCACCGACCACCTGGGCGTTGTCCGCGAGGTTCATACGCGCAACGACATCACGGTCAATCGCGCGATGTTCATCCTGGGCGGCTACATCTTCGACCAGAGGGCGCGATACAGCTTCACCGTCTGGACGTCCGCCGGGGCCGCTTCGATCGTCGTCGCCAGCAACATTGGCTGGCAATTCAACAAGGCCCTCGCGATCACCGGAGGTTACACTGGCGTTCCAGGCAGCCGATCGCTGGTGAACACGTTCCCATTTTTTACGGCAACCGATAGGAGCATGGCGGACAACTTCTTCCGCCCCGGGTTCACCCAGGGAGTCTGGGCGAACGGAGAACCCGTGAAGGGGCTGAATTATCTGGCGTTCGTCGGCAACGGTCTCAATACCCTGAGTATCTCGGCAAACAAGATCGATACGCATCTGCTGTTTTCCGGCAGTGTCTGGTGGGAACCGCTGGGAGCCTACGGGGAACCCGGCAAATCACGCAACATGTACGATGATTATTTCGCCTCCGACAAAGTTCGCATTCGAATTGGCACCGCGTTTACGAGATCCCGGGAGGACCGTTTTTCAAATCTCGATCAATCAAGTCCCGAGAACACGTCACTGTACAATTCCGACGGCGTGCTGACCTTCTCGACCGGAGCGTTTGCGCCGGGTGTAACGGTCGACCAGGCCACGTACAGGATGTGGGCGATCGACGGCGGCATCAAATGGAACGGGCTTGCGGTCAACGGGCAATACTTCATGCGTTGGCTGAATGATTTCGAAGCCGACGGACCGCTTCCGCTCGCATCCACATTCGACCACGGCGCCGAGCTCTCGGCGGGTTATTTTGTCGAGCCGAAAAAGTGGATGCTGTATGGCCGCGGATCGTGGGTGCGCGGGCAGTTCGGCGACTCTTATGAGTATGGCGGTGGGGTAAAGTGGCATTTCCTTCCGACCGAGCGACTCTGGCTCAACACAGAGCTGTTCCGGGTCAACAAAGCTCCTTATAGCGGGGCCTTTACTCCGTATACCGCAGGGATGACGGGCTGGGTGCCGATGGTGCAGACGGTCCTCGCTTTTTGACGATCATCAGTTTCTGACATTCGCTCACGTCGCGAGCTCCGTGACCTTCGTGCAGTAGATTCGGCCATCTCCGGAGCAGGAGCGGGGCCGGCTGCTCCATGCAGCGAGCTTGGCTTCCAGTGTTCCCGCCTGGTAGCATTCGCGTTCAGTTCGTCTTTCACTCCTGAGGGGCGCCACGCCTTCCATCACCATCTCGATCAGCTTCTTGTAGCGGGTCTCGGCAGGGACACTAGATCATCGTGCCGATCCACCCGACGAGCAGGAGGAACGTCGTCAGCGCGGCACCAAAACCAACGATGAGGGTCATCTGGGCACGGCCCGAGCGTCCCTTCAGCGATGTGTAGTGGAGGCTGACCAGGTACGGGAGCAAGTAGGCCATCGGCGAGAGCGCTGTTAGGTAGTCGTTTCCGCCGAACCGCCACAGTGCCCAGAGCCATAGGATCGCAAGAATGATCGTCCCCCCAATATTTACTGCACCACTCTTGAACTTGTCGCTCGCGGTGACGTCTGGACCGTAACCCGCGCACTTGAGCTGCATGATTCGCGCGATCATCGAAGCGTCTCCTTTCACGTCCGGGACCGCCGGAACGACCAACTGCGGGTGAAACCACGCGTCGATGGCGCCGGCGATGAGGTCGACGGCAGCGCCGATGGAGAAGGGCTGCGCGCCAATCAGCTCGGTGAGTTCCCCACCATATCGACGCCGCCAGCGAGGCGGGTATAGCTTCAACAACCAGGTCACGCCGTTGCCAATCGCTTCTGACCGATGCGGGTCACGGTCTGCATACTCGCCAGCCTCGCGCGCAACGCCCGTTCGCCAAGCGTCGTGAGCCGGTAGGGATTGCGTCGGTCCTGCGATTTGAGGGCCTCAATCAGGCCGCGCGACTCGAGACGGGCGATGGCTCCATAGAGCGAGCCAGGCCCGAACCGCACATCGGCAAATGCCGCGATGTCTTCGGTGATCGCATAGCCGTGCTTTGGACCCTCGGCGAGGCTGACCAGGATCAGCAGCGCCGGCTCCGAGAACCGTCCAAACGCTTCGAGGTCAACCGCGTCGTCCTGTCGTGCCATAATCCGCTCCGCGTAATACGTACGACGTAATAATACGATGTACGTAGCATCTGGTCAAGTCGCGCCACCGCATACCGCTCCGACGTCGCGGACACGCCGCGTCGCCAGAAAATCTGTGGTCGCTGTCTTAGGCAGGAGTGGTCATGCGAAGCGTTTGGCACACATGCTGCGCGACGGTCTGGACGCCAATGCGCGTCATGCATCGATGATGGTGACCACCGATGGCAAGGCGAAGTTCGCGCGTCGATAGAGTCGACGCGCGGCTATCGAACGACCTGGATGCTGACGTGTGACGGCTGCGCGGGCGTCCGCGCGATCCGGTGAGTCTGCACCTTGTAGGCCGTTGCGGGCGCCTCGAAGATGTTCGCCACGAACGTCTGCGGATTGCGGTCGTACAGCGGAAACCACGTGCTCTGCACCTGCACCATGATGCGGTGGCCGGCCTTGAACGTGTAGGCCTGCTGGTGCAGATCGACGGTGAATGGCGTGACCGTGTTGGGGGCGATCGCCGCCGGCCTGTCCCATCCCTGGTAGTAGCGCCCGCGCATGATGTCCAGTGCGATCGGCAACTGGTAGCCGCCCATCTCCGGCCGCTCCTTGACGTCGTCTGGATAGACGTCAATGAGCTTGACCGCCCAGTCGGCGTCGCTTCCGGTCGTCGACGCGAAGAGCGTGGCGACGATATTGCCGGCGACACGGACGTCCGACGTGAGCCGCCCGGTCTGCCAGACGAGGACGTCCTGGCGGCCGGCGACGAAGCGCTGATCCTCGGTCATCCATGCCGCCCAGCGCGACCCACGCGCGTCGTAGGTCCACTCGACCGGCCGGCTGCGATAGGGGACCGGGTGCGCCGGGTCCGACACGTACTCGTCGAACCCGCCGGAGCCGGTCGGCGGATCAAACGACAGCCCCTCGTCCGCCTGGAAGTAGAGCCGGCGTTCGACCGCGTCCTTCGGCGGCCAGGAGTCGAACGCTCGCCACTCGTTGCCGCCGGCGTCGAAGACCTGCGCTTCGGGAATCGCCGAGCGGTCGCCGTCGTGCAGATAGTGACGGAACCACCGCGCCTGGATCTCGCGGCGGTAGTACTCGCCGGTCGGTGAGCCGAATTGAATCTTGCCGAGCGACGTGCCGGCATCACCTGCCCACTGACCGTGCGACCACGGCCCCATCACGAGGTAATTCTGGCGTTCGCGATCGTTCTTCTCGAACGAGGCGTAGGTGGCGATCGGACCGTACATGTCCTCCTGGTCCCACCAGCCGCCGACCGACAGCGTCGGCACCGTCGTGTGCGTCAGGCGCAGCGGCACGGAGCGCGTCTTCCACTCGTCGTCGTAGGCAGGGTGGGTGGTGATCCGGCGCCAGGTGGGCCACTGGTCCGCGCCGATCGCCTTCGCGAGCGCGCCGAGGTTCGGGAAGCTGAGATACCAATCGTAGGTGTCGTAGCGCGATGGCGCCGGCAGAATCGAGAGATCCTTGCTCGCCTCCATCATCCACGAGGTACTCGGTGCCGTAGGACTGGCGGAACGCCCCCTGGTGGAAGAAGTCGTCGCCCATCCACGTGTCGCCCATCGGCGCCTGCGGGCTAATCGCCTTGAGCGCCGGGTGCGGATCGATCGCGGTCATGTCGGTCAGCCAGCCCGGATACGAGATGCCGAGCGCGCCGACGCGGCGGTTGTTGTTCGGGACGTTCTTCACCAGCCAGTCGATCGTGTCCCAGGTGTCGGACGACTCGTCGACACAGTGCGGCCCGCGCTCGGCGCACGGCGGGCGGTTCATGACGAAGCTGCCCTCGGACTTGAAGCGGCCGCGAATGTCCTGAAAGACGAGGATATAGCCGTCCTTCTCGAACTCTTCGTTGGTGTAGACGACGTCCTGACCGCTCGCACCGCTGCTCGCCCCGTACGGCGTCCGCCGAAGCAGCATCGGCAGCGGACCCGGCTTGCCCTTCGGCGTCAGGATGACCGTGAACAGCTTCGTGCCGTCGCGCGTCGCGATCATCGCGTCGCGGCGGTCGAAGAGTTGATCGACGGATGAAGTCGGCTTCGCTTGCCATGCCACCCCGGCCGATCCGAGCGCGGCGAACAGGGCGATCGGCAGCGCCGCACGAGTCCGATTGTGCATGAGCCGCATCTTATAGCAGCGTCAGGCGCGAGCGACGGACGCCCCGCAACCAGCTCTATTCGGACCATGAGGTCGCCGGTATCTGGCGACCCCTTCATGTCTCTGGCGCGCTCAGCATTTCGGCCAGATCGTCCTTCAGCGTGATCTTCAACTCGTCGTCGTCGGGTTCGAGCAAGATCGCTTCGATCAGCGCTCCTAACGGGGACGTCCTGGACGATCTCGCCAGCCCAACGAAATTCGGACTCGCTTGACCCGGCCCCGGCTTACCCGTTATCTCGACGCGCTGCCTTCTCAAGGATGAGCGCCAGGTCGGGTCGGCCTGACTTCTTCGCCCAAGCCTTCGGACGGGCCCATGGCTCCGCATCGGTTTCAACCGGATCCGCGCCGCGTTCGAGCAGCAGCTTCACCATCTCCAATCGCCCCCACCGGCATGCCCAGCCGAGCGGCGTGCTTGCAAGCAAATCGTCACGGACATCGAGGCGTGCACTTCGATCGAGCAGAAGCGTGGCGTACGTCACTCGGTCGTCTGCGCCAGCCGTTCGCCCGGTGCCCTCAGCTGAACGCGGTCGTCGTGCTCCTCAATAGGTCCAGCCAATCGACAGCACGATCCCAACATCGTTTCGATCGGCCGTCGGGTTCGGAGGCCGGTTGTCGTACGTGTTGTATAGATTGACCGCGACGAAGAGATCCTTCCACAATTCCCGCTTGGCGCCGGCGTCGAGTTGCACACGCTGACGGCCGACGTCGCTCAGGCTCGGGTAGTACTGCAAGTTGACGTCGAGGTTCGTTTTCGGCCGATCGTACGTATAGAACGAGGTCCCGAACGTGAAGAACGCCTCGACGTTCCCCGTCGGTTCGACATCTACGCCCCGCTCCTGGTTGAACGCCAGGCCGGCGCCGAGCACCAGTTGTGCGCGATTGCTGTTGATCAGGCGCGGGCCGGCGGCGGCACCGATCTGCGATCGGAGCGTCAGCCCAAGGCTCTCATTGGTTTCGAACCGGCCGGCCGTCAGGACGAACCAGCGCGCCCAGGGGTATCGCAGATACGACATCTCCAGGTATGCGCGATCGTCGCGACCCGAATCGTCGTCTGTCTTCGTCTGGGTGAGCGACGCGGTGAGGCGTGTCCTGGACGCGAGCTTGCGGTACACGGTGTCCGAATTCACATTGAGCTGCGCAACACCGCTGGAACGGGTGTAGCTGAAACCGGCGTCGATCGACCCATCGAGCTGTTGCCAGAAGCTCGTTCCGATCGGAGTGATTAATGTCACCTCGGACATCTGAAGCGCCACCGCTCCTTCCGAGGTCACGACGGCGATCGATCTGTCGGCCGTGCGTCCCAGAGTGCCCAGGAACCTGCGGCCATCGGTTGTGAGCACCTCGACCAGACGCTTCGCCACCAGGCTCGAGAGCTTGTCCCATTCCAGATAGAGCGTTCCGGCGTCGTCGGTCTTGAACTCGAGTCTGCCCCGTTCGAGTTGCACGATCTCGCCGGTAATCCGATCGCCATTGGCGAGGGTCACGACGTCCGTCCTGCCCTGTGCGCATGCCGGTGTGCCGGCCAGGAAGACGACGGCAACAACTACCGGAGCGAGCCACTTCATGCAACCTTGGTCATCCAAGCAGCGCGACGATTACCGTACCCCACACGGCGAGAAGCACGTTGCCTACGGCGTACGCAACCCCGTAGCCGAGCGTCGGAACCGCGCTCTTCGCTGCTTCCTGAATCGCGGCCAGCGCCGGCGTCGCGGTTCCCGCTCCGGCACAGACGCCGAGCAGCACGCCCGGCTGCATCTTGAACGCCCAGTGGCCGAGAACGACGCCGACGAGGTGCGGGATGAGGACGGTCAGCAGCCCGGCGACGATCAGCGTGACCCCGCTCGTCCGCAGGCCGGTGACGAAGTCCGGGCCAGCGTCGAGGCCAACAATCGCCACGAATCCCGCGAGCCCGAGTGACTCGAACACCCAGAGCGTTGGAGCAGGGATACGGCCGAAGAAACGCGGCCACATCGAGCGAAGCCACCCGCACACGAGCCCGCCAACCAGGACCCCTACGCTCAGGCTCAGTCCAATCTCGATTCCGCCAAACACGAGCGCAGGCAGCCCAATCAGTGCGCCGACAACGATGCCGAATGCGACGAGGACCATGTCGGTTACGTCGGTCGCCCGGTCGGGAACACCGATGCGGTTCACGGCCTGAGCGATTCGTCGGCTAGGCCCCACGAGGGTGAGCACGTCGCCGCGGTGGACAGTCGTCGACGGGAACATCGCGACCGCCGTGCCTGCCCGAGAAATGTGCCGAAGATAGACTCCCCGGGCCGAGTCCTCGCTTGCGAGCTCGGCCAGCGTGCGGCCATCGACGCCGGCGTTGGTGACCACGACGTCGAGCACTTCGGCCGGGATGTCGAGGAGCGCCCGGTCGTCGACCTCCTGGACGCCAAGCCTCTGTTCGTCGACCCGCGCCACCAGCAGCTCCCGCCGGCCCGTGATGGCCAGGATGTCGCCGGTCTCCACGGTCGTCGATTCATCGGGATCGAGGATCTGATCGCGGCGTCGAACCCGTTCGACGAACAGCCGTGAATCTGCGGCCAGAGTTTCGAGCTCTCTGATACGACGGGTAAGGAGCGGCGACCCCTCCTGCACCGCATACGCGCGGTACTCGACATCCCTGCGCGCCGTCGGACCGGTCGCGCTCCCACCCTGCAGCTCCTGCTCGTACCGCCGGCATTCCTCGGCGAGATCGACGCCCATGATGCGCGGCGCGAGCTGGGCCAGGAACCACGCGGCGCCAACGACGCCAATCAGATACGTGACCGCAAAGGCGACGGGAATCCGGTTGGTCATCGCGGCCATGTCGGCCGCCGGCAGGCCCAGCCGCGCGATCGCATCGCTCGCAGTCCCGATCGTCGCGGACTCAGTCAGAGCGCCGGCGATGACTCCCGCAGCGGTGCCGGCGTCATAACTAAAGGCTCGACTGACGACGTACGCCACGATCAGGCCCGTGGTGGCCACGATCGCCGACAGCGCCGCCTGCTGCAGGCCATCGCTTCTCAGGCCGCGGAAGAACTGCGGCCCGGTCCGGAATCCGATCGAGAACAGGAACAGCAGAAAGAAGCACTGCTTGACTTCGCCCGAGACCTCCACGCCGAGCTGGCCGACGACCACGCCGGCCAGCAGCGTCCCGGTGACCGCGCCGAGCCTGAAGCTTCCGAGCTTCACTTTCCCGACCACGTAGCCGATGCCGAGGACGAGAAAGAACGTGACCTCGGGGTGGTGCCGAAGGACGCCGAGAAGCCAGACTCATCCCGGCCGTCCTACGTCGCGATGGCCGCGGCTGTCGCTGCCTGCGAGGCCTGGAACGCCATGACGTAGCTGCGGGCGACGGCGCGGACGGCCCGGCCGATGTCGTCGTAGACGTCCTCGTCGAGATTCGCGAACGAGACGCGCACCGACCAGTTCGGCGCCTCGAAGCCTCCGCCGTTCAGCAGGACGATGCCGTGATCTTCAGCAAGGCGGAACACGATGTCGAGCGGATGGACATGAGCCTTCACCCACGTGACGACGTCCTCGCCGCCGTACTTGCGCAGCCAGAACTCGAAGTCGATGAGGCCGTCGTACCAGTCGAAGAGCGGGTTGGGCGGAATCTCGATGCCCAGGCCTTCGATCGTGGCCAGACCCGCGTCCGCAGGAGATTGATGCACGCCTGCTGGTACTCCTTCTTCTGATCGTGGAGCTCGGCGAGCGAGAAGAGCGTCATCATCACCTGCTGCGGCAGCGAGAATCCGGCGGTGTGATTGAGCGCGATGTCCCTGCTGTCGGCGACAATCCGGTCGATGAACTTCAGCGATCGCGGTTCGAGCGTCAGCGCCGCGTAACGCTTGTCGAGCGTCTCGAGTACCTTCTCTGGAAGCGCGGCAATCGCCGCGTCGAACACGTTCTTCTCGTGCAGGGCGATGATGCCGAGGCGCCAGCCGGAGCAGCCGAAGTACTTGCTGTAGGAGTAGACGCCGATCGTATTCCTCGGAAACTCGCCGAGCAGCGACCGGAATCCGGGCACGAAGGTCCCATAGACATCGTCAGTCAACAGCATGAAGTCGGGACGCTTCTCGAGGACGCGGCCGATCGCGGCAATGGATTCGCGACTGAGCGCGACGGCGTACGGGTTTCCCGGATTGACGACGAAGAACGCCTTCACTTTCGGATCGAGCAGCGCGGCGAGATCCTGGTCGGTGAACTGCCAGCGCTGCTCCTGGCGCGCCTGAATGAACGTCATGTGCAGGCCGTAATCCTCGAGGTGCGGCATCTCGAGATACGGCGTGAAGATGGGGGTCACCATGGCGATCGTGTCGCCGGGGTTCAGCAGGCGGTTGGCCTTCAGCGACTTGAAGATGTAGCACATCGCGGCCGTGCCCCCTTCGACCGCGTAGAGATCGAAGGTGCCCGGCTGGCCTGGGATCGCCGCACATCGCCCACTGCAGGTACTCGCGGACGATGCGCTCGTTGTGCACGAGCATGCGGTCCGGCACCGGATAGTTGTCGCCGAGAATCGAGTCGACCAACTCGTGCACGAACGCGTCCGCCGAGAAGCCGAACGTCGTGACCGCCCACGGGATGACGTCGCGGAGCAGCGCGGCGCCGGGCATGTCGGGGTGCGCCTCCAGCCAACTGGCGAGGCGTGCCGCGATGCCGGGAGCTTTGGCCATTCCGCCGAGGCCAGCAGGCAGTTGCATGGTGCGCTGGCTCTCGGTGACGGCGAACTGGCCGAGCAGGAAGAACGCGGAGCGGGGTTCGGTGGCAAGCCAATTAGGATTGCCGCGTCCGGCGTTCAGGTAGGCGACCTGCGAGGCTTTTGCGGTTTTCGCCGCGACTTTCGCGAGGTCGTTCTTGATCTCGAACGGACTGAGCGTCTCGTACTTTCGAAGCGTAACGGCGTCCATTGTCGGACTCCTCTCGTCTTTCAGAATGCAGAACAATTCATGGCCGTCACTGTGCAGCGGCCCGCTAGCCACCCCTGTTCATGAGCAGCACGACGGCCATGCCGAAGATCGTGAGCAGCGTGTTGCCGATGGCGTAGGGCATGCCATACCCCAGCGCCGGAACCTTGCTTTTGCCCGCGTCCTGGATCATTCCGAGGGCCGCGGTGGTCGTCCGTACGCCGGCGCAGACGCCGAAGAGAATCGCCGGGTGAAACTTGAAGACGTAGTGGCCGAGCAGAATGGCGATGATGAGCGGAACCGACGTCGCCACCACGCCCCAGACGAACAGGCTGAGGCCGACCTGCTGAAGCCCGGCGACGAAGCCGGGACCGGCATTGATCCCGACGATGGCAATGAACACGTTGAGGCCGAGCGTGTTCATGAGCGTCAGCGCGGGTGCCGGAATGCGTCCGAATGTCGGCCGGATCGCACGCAGATATCCCAGGAGAAGGCCCGCCAGCAACGCGCCACCCGACGTCGATAGCCCGATCGGGATGCCACCCCAGTTCACGCTCAGGGCGCCAATGAGTGCGCCGAGCGCGATACCTCCTGCGACGGTCATGAGATCCGTCGCCTCCAATGGTCGATCCGCGTAGCCCAACGCAGCAACGGCCGCCTCAACGTGGCGAGTGCTGCCGACGACCGTCAGGATGTCTCCCCGCAGGACTTCCGTGTCCGGAAAAATCGGGATCTCGACCATGTTTCGAGTGATCCGGCGCAGGTAGACGCCGCGCGCGAATGGAAGATCAGCCAGCTCGCGCAGCGTCTTGCCGTTAGCGGTCTTGTTCGTGACGAAGATATCGAGCGCCGTCACCGGAACGTTCAGCAGACCTGGGTCGTTGACCTCGCGGGCGGCCGAGCCCACCCGCTCGACCAATGCCTGCCCGGGCCCCGAAATCGCGGCGACGTCACCCGGTAACAGGACCGTGCTGCCGTCGGCGTCGATCAGCCGGTCGCCGCGACGCACGCGCTCGACGAAGATGCGAAGATCGGGGAAGAGCTCACGCACGGGTCGATCGGTCATGTTGGAGGTTGCGGCGATCGAGTACGCCCGCAATTCGATCGCCCGATACGCGGACAAGACACCCGGCTCCAAACCGACTGCCCCCCCGCCCAGGCGCCGCTCGTAGTCGGCGCAGGCGGCCGCCAAATCGACGCCGATCAATTTCGGGCCGAGTTGCGCGAGTAGAATCGCCGAGCCAATCGTGCCGAAGATGTAAGTGACGGCGTAGCCGATTGGGATCGCGTCAGACTGAGCCTTCGCCTCCGCCGCACTCAGACCAAGCCGTGCGATCTGATCCGACGCCACGCCGATCGACGCCGAGATGGTCTGCGAGCCCGCATACAGTCCTGCCGCGTACCCGATGTTCAGGCCCGCGATCCAGGCGCACAAGACGGGAACGATGAGGCATAGCGCAAGGATGATGAGTGAAAAAACGATCTGTTTCGGGCCTTCTTTGCCGATCCCACGAAAGAACTGCGGGCCGACGCCATAGCCGACCGCGAACAAGAACAGTAGAAAGAACGCGGACTTGATTGGGCCGTCGACCGTAATGCCCAACTGGCCGATGAGAATGCCCGCCAGCAGAGTCGCGGTCACGCTCCCGAGTGCGAATCCTCCCACTTTCCGCGGACCGATCCCGAACCCCAGTCCAAGTGCCAGGAACACGGTGAGCTCGGGATGGTCGCGCAGTGTGGCAACAAACCAGGTCCAGAGTGCGTCGAACATTGTCGTGAGCCGGAATCAGTACTTGTCGAAAAACTCTTGAATCTTCTTCGGGTCGGACGTCTGGGTCAGCGCAAGCTTCAAGAGGACGCGCGACTTGGACGGATTGAGCTCCTGGGAGGCGACGGTGCCGGTCTTATCGTCGTCGACCTCGATGTTGCGACGGATACTGCCTTCGCCGACGCGCGAAGACCGCACGACCACGGTGCCCTTGGCAATTGCACGCTTGACGGCCTCGAGTGCCGGTGTCGTCATGTTGCCATCGCCGACGCCCGCGATGACGATTCCCTTCGCACCGTTGGCGACCGCGGCGTCAATCAGATCGGGTGACATGCCCGCGTGGGCGTAGATCACGTCCACCCGCGGCAGCGTCTGGCCCTCTTTGACGGTGAACGGCGTCGCCGTGGTGTGCGCGCGCACCGGCGATCGCGCGAAGGTACGGTCGTCGAACAGGCAGACGCCGATGAGGCCCGCTTCCGGTGACACGAAGGTCTGGACATCGGTGGTGTGGCGTTTGGTGATCGCCCGGGCGCCGTGAATATCGTCGTTGGCCACCACCAGCACGCCACGCCCCTTCGCCCTTGGATCCGAGGCGACGCCGACGGCGTTGTAGATGTTCAGCGGGCCGTCCGCGCTCAGCGAGGTCGACGGCCGCATCGAGCCGGTGAGGACCACCGGTTTGTCGGTCTTCACGACGAGATTGAGAAAGTACGCCGTCTCCTCCATCGTGTCGGTGCCGTGGGTGATCGCCACGCCGTCGACGTCGGACTGGGCGGCCAACTTATTCACTTCGGTCGCGAGCTTGATCCAGAGCTCGTCGTTCATGTCCTGGCTGCCGACCGAGGACACCTGGACGCCGCGCACGTCGGCGAACTTCTTCATCTGCGGCACGGCGTTGATGAGCACGTCCACGGCGACGGCGCCGGACTTGTATCCCGCGGCCGTCGTGGACTCCGCCGCCCCGGCAATGGTGCCGCCAGTCGCGACGATGACAATCCGGGGTTTCGTTTGCGCGCCAGTCGGTTGCACCCAGGCCACCACGCCCGAGAGGACGGCTACCCCGAAGACTAACGAACTGTGTACTTGCATCTTCTTACCTCCGTCGGAGCGTTAGCCTCCGGCTTTCTTGCCAGTCGAGTAAGGATTGCCACCGAGCGCATTCGAAATGTCGGCGATCGCCCGCTGCGCCCGCACGCTGTTGCCGGCGTCGTCGAGCGGCGGCGACACGACCGCGATGCCGAACTTGCCTGGCGATACGGCGAGGATGCCGCCGCCGACCCCGCTCTTGGCGGGAAGCCCGGTGTGATACAGCCATTTCCCCGAGTCGTCGTACAGACCGGCTGTCGCCATGACGGCCAGCACCCCCGGAACCTTTGCCGCGTCGATCACCGGCGTGTTGGTCACGGGATTCGTGCCGCCGACGGCCAGCGTGGCCGCCATGGTCGCGAGATCCTTGGCGTTGACGCCGATCGAGCATTGCCGCGTGTAGAGATCGACGGCCTGCTGCCAGTTGGCCTTGATGTAGCCGTAGGCGAGCATCAGTGCCCCGATCGCCTGGTTGCGCTGGTTCGTGTCCGACTCGGACTTGTAGACATCCTGCTGCACGGTCAACTCACGTCCGGCCGCGGCGTTGTGGAAGCCGATGATCTTCTTCCACACCTCGTCGGCCGTCGCGCCCTGCACCATGCTCGTCGCCGAGATCGCTCCAGGATTCACCAGGGGATTCATCTCCGGCGCGCCTGTGCCGACGACGGTCTTCACGGCTTCAACCGCGATGATCGAATTGAACCGCGCGCCGGTCGCATCTACGCCGATCCGCTTCTCGATCGCGTCAAGCCCCTGCTCCTGAATGACCTGCGCCATCGTGAACACCTTGGAGATCGACTGGATCGAAACCTCGGTCTTGACATCGCCGGCGGTGTAGACCTTGCCGTCAGCCGTGACCAGCGCGATGCCGAAGAGATTCGGATCGACTTTGGCCAGGGCCGGGATGTAGTCGGCGTTCTTACCTTCCTGGAGCCCCTTGAACTTCCCGTACGCCGCATCAACGGCCGCCTGCACGTCTCCCGCCGCCTGCGCGGCGAGCGGCGGTCTGGCCAGGATCATTGCGCCGAAGGCGAGCGCGCACGCTCCAATCGAAACCAGCCGGTTGCGTCGAGTCATCATCAGCCTCCGAGCTTCCACGAGAAGTTGTACTTGAACGAGAACTGCACCTTGAAGCCGTCACTCTGGAAACCGTCGGAGAAGTTCTCGCGACGACCCCACTGGAGCTCCCCACCCATCATCACGTTTGGCGCCGGCGTATAGAGCACGTTGCCGAGCGCGTACTGTCCGGTCTTGAACGCGTTGGGCGCCTGTCCGTCGGTGTTGTCGTTGTCCTGGCGCGAATAGCCCACGGTGCTGGTGAACTTCTCGTTCCAGGTGTGATCGAGGAAGAGGACGAGACCGGTGATCGGAATGGGCTCACCGCGGACCGGTGTGACCGGATTCGACAGGTTGGTCACGACGCCGATGTCCACCGGAGAATCGTTCATGTAGTTCTGGATGCCTTCGCCGAACACGAACTGGAACCGGAGCACGTCGGTCTTGCTGAAGTTGACATTCGAGCTCAGGTTCACGCCCCAGCCGGTGGCGTCGCCGGAGAGGTCGAACTGATCGGCGAGGACGTCGTCCCACTTGATGATCCGGAGCATGCCGGCGGCCCGGACGTAGCCCCATTTCTGCCCGTACTTGTACGAGCCGGAGAAGTCCGGCAGCGGGAAGCGCGCCCTGATGTTCTGCAGCTCGATGCGGTCGGCGAACACCCCGGCATCGCCGCTGGCACCGGGCCGTTCGAGGGCCAGCGTCAGGTTGCTGTCACCCTTGATCGGCATCCAGCGGACCTGAACGTTGCGGAAGAAGACCATACCCGTCGGCCCCCAATACTCGAGCGAGTTCGGAAACACGTCCGGATCCATGAACGGGCTCCACGTTTGCCCGGCGCCGAATGCGCCCAGCTCGCCATAGGCGTGACGAAGGCGGAACGTGGTCTGTCCCTGGTCCACGCCGGTCCCGAACAGCTCGAACTCGAAGGTTGTTTTCAAGTCACCGAGTGTGGTGGGCGTGGAGGACCGGACGCCCAGGCGGCTTTGGCGCACGCCGGCAAACGTGTTGTTGTCGCGCCCGAACTGGTCCTCGACCGAGGGCAGCTTGGTGACGCGCATCGTATCGAACCAGTTCGGGTCGATCTGCTTGAAATCGTGACCGATGTCGAGCATCGCGAACCCGTAAATCTCGAGGCTCGGCTTCGGCTGCGCCTGCGGGGCCGCCGCTCTGGCTGCGTATGGGTTGCCACCGAGCGCTGCAGAAATGTCGGCGATGGCGCGCTGCGCCCTCACGCTGTTGCCGGCATCGTCGAGCGGCGGGGAGATGACGGCGATGCCGAACTTGCCCGGCGACACGGCGATGATGCCGCCGCCAACGCCGCTCTTGGCCGGAAGGCCCGTGTGGTACAGCCACTTTCCGGAGTCGTCGTACAGTCCGGCGGTGGACATCACGGCGAGGACGCTGGGGACCTTTGCCGCGTCGACGACCTGCTTGCCGGTGACCGGATTCCTGCCGCTGGATGCCAGCGTTGCCGCCATCGTCGCCAGATCCCTGGCGTTTACGCCGATGGAGCACTGCCGCGTGTAGAGGTCGACCGCCTGCTGCCAGTTGCCCTTGATGTAACCGTACGCCAGCATGAGCGCGCCAATGGCCTGGTTGCGCTGGTTGCTGTCGGACTCGGACTTGTAGACGTCTTGCAGAACGCTCAGCTGTCGCCCGGCGGCGTCGTCGTGGAAGCCGATGATCTTCTTCCACACTTCATCCGATGTCGTGCCCGTCACCATGCTCGTCGCCGAGATGGCGCCAGGATTCACCAGCGGGTTCATCTCCGGCGCACCCGTGCCGGCGACCGTCTTGACGGCTTCAACCGCGATGATCGAGTTGAACCGTGCGCCCGTGGCATCGACGCCGATGCGTTTCTCGATCGCGTCCACGCCCTGCTCCTGGATGACCTGGGCCATTGTGAAGACCTTGGAAATCGATTGGATCGAAACCTCCGTCGTCACATCACCCGCGGTGTAGACCTTCCCGTCGGTCGTGATCAGGGCGATGCCGAACAAGTCCGGATCGACCTTGGCGAGCGCAGGAATGTAATCGGCGTTCTTGCCTTCTTTGAGAGTTCTGAACTTTCCGTACGCGGCGTCAACCGCCTGCTGAATCTCGGCTGGCGACTGTGCGTGTGCTGGTATCGCTACCGCGAGCGCCCCCAGACCGAGCAGGCACGCCCCGACCGAGAAACGCCGAACTGGTCTACCCATTGCTATCCTCCAAAGATTCCGTGGCAGGTTGTAGTCCCCAGAAGTGCACCTCGGCGCCGCCGTGTCTGTCTTTCCGATGTGATGGCTTCATTTCACGTGTGCCGCTTCCCAGGCGCGCACCCTGCGCCGTCCCTCGTCGAAAATCCGCAGGTAATTACCCTTCCGCACTTTCAGGCTCGCCTCGGGCGTCAACAGCCGCCAGACCGGCGCCCACATGTCGAACACCGCAAAGTACGGCCCAGGACCAGCTGGCGCGACGGTGTCGGTGCCGAACAGGAACCGATCCGGGTATTTGTTGAGCATCGACGCCACTCGCTGGATGGACTCGGGGGTTGCGACCGCGTACTTCGCGACTTCGTCCCACGAGATGTCGAAGCACACGTGACCGAGCGCGGGATCGGTCACCATCGTTTCCACGATCCCGAGCTGGTTCGGATTGCGTTCGGCCGCCTCGGCGGAGACCTGGACCGGATGGACGATTCGCCCTAAACCGAGATGAGCCCAGATGATCGACGCCTTCGCATGGCGTTTGAGGAGCGCCTTCATCTGATTCAGATACACCGGCTCGGCGTCCTTCTTCGCGAACGGCATGTCGATGTCGTTGTGGATGATCACGACGAGACCGGCTTCCGCGGCGAAGTCGAGGATCCGATCGAGCGCGGGATTGGTGAGGCTCGCGGTCTCGCCGGAGATCTTGGCGGAGACGAATTCCTTGTGGATGCTGAACTCGCCGATGCCGGAGAAGACGCCGGGGAAGGTCGTGAGCACCCGGCGAATGTGATCGACGCCGTACATGTCCGCCGGATTGAATCCGGTGATCATCGGATCGAAGCGCGCCTGCTCCTCCTTCGAGAGCGAGCGATACTGGCTGGCGATGTACGCGTCGGTGAACGAGTAGTAGTAGAGCGGCGCGTCGCTGTGCAGGTAGTAGGTCGGCGCGAAGTCGCCCGAGTTCGCGTACGACCATTGCTGCTGCAGCGGGATGCCGAAGAGCGTCGACCGGCCGACGCGGGTGCCCATGATCTGCAGGAACTGGCGGACGTCGATTCCCTGCTGGATGTAGTTCGTCAGGTGGAAGTGCGAGTCGTTGAACGTGTTGTCGGCCGATCCGGCAGGCGGCACTTGAGCGCCTGTGCGGGCGAGGCACAACCAGACGACGGCCGCCACGCACGCCGCTAGGCCGGAGAGCCGTCGGGAACCTGTCAGCCATAACTCGCTCCTTGCCCTCGCCCACCTGAAATTCCTCAGAAGTTCAACTCGAGATTGAGGTGAAAGACGTTGCCTTTCGCACCGACGGGCATCGGATACGCGGTGTAGCCGACGGGCGCGTGATCCACGTGAATCAACTCGGTGTTGACACGGAACCCGCGCTGCTTCACCGGATACCAGTTGAGGCCTCCGCGTACCTCCCACGGGTCGCCATACTTGCCGTAGATCCCGGAATTCCCGAAGTACACTTGGAGGCTCTTCGGCACGACCATCGCCGACGCCTGCAGCTGGTATCCGTGATCGTTGATGTCGGGGATCGCCGAGACGCCGCTGCCCTCGTAGTCGCTGAGCCAACGCCAGTAATACTCCGCCTCTAGAGACAGCCCCTTGTACTTCACCCCCGCGTCGAGGCTCGACATCCGGTACTTCACCCGGTTGACAGTGATGCCCTCGCCGAACAGGTTCGGCGTGAAGATCTGGCTGCCATCGGTAAGGCGGATCTGAGTGTTCTCGATGCCATCCGTGCCGGGCTGGCTCTGTTTCTCTTCGGTGCTCGACGTGTAGTGAACCGCCAAGCGTGTCGCGAGCTTCTCGTGATAATCGAAGTCGCCAAACGTTCCGAACAGGCCGAACTCGCCGGTCGTCGGCAGCCACTGCAGCATGTACGACTGCGTGTCGAATGTGTTATCGATCTGTGCCGCGCTGACCCCGAGCGTGCTCAGGTTGTTCCCAATCATCGCCATGTACTTGAACTTCGTCGCCAATTCGCCCTTGAGCCAGAAGCCACTCGTGTAAGAGCCACGGAAGAACTCGTCGGCGATGAGGCGATCATCCACACCGAGCCAGTAAGGGAACTGGCCCTCCGTGCTGCGAACGCTCGGGAGCGACGTGATGCCCCCGCCAAACGTTACGTACTTGTTGAACACATAGCTGATGTTCCCGCCGCCCACGACCTGCGCCGGATCGCCCTGCGAGGTGTTCGCCGACCACACATAGAGGTAGTAGCGGAACTTCGGCGTCAGGAACCAGCCGGAGAAGGGCAGGAAGAACTTCTGCAGCTGCGCGTCCTGGCGCCGTTGCACCGTGTGGACGTTCCCGAATGCGTCCGTGTAGGTCTCGTCGAGGCCGAGCTGATTGAGATAGCGTGCGTAGCTGAAAAGCCGGACGTACACTTCGCCGAGGTCCTCCTCGACAATGAGGAATCCGCCGTTGGGGATGTAACGCGGCGCTCTCTTCGTCGTCTCCGGCGGCGGCCCGGCGGCGGTTGCGGCGACAATGAAGTCGGCGACGCACCCGTCCGACACCCACACGCCCCGATCGTCGTAACCCCAGGTCTTTCCGAGCAGGCACGCTGCCGTACCGTACGAACGGGCAAGAACGACGCCCTTCGACGTGTCCGCCGGGCAGTGCGTCGTCTCACCAACCTTCGACGAGCACGTCAGCGATGTCGCAGGAGTCTGTGCGGCGCCTGCAGGAGCGGACGGCGGCTGCTGGGCGTTCTGCGCGGCGACAGGGGCCACGGAAAACAGCACGAGCACCAGGGCCGCCGCCAGGCGGGCACCAAGGGGTGTCGTATTCTCTTGTGCTGCAGCTTCTTGACTGAATGACGACGTCATTCTCAGGGCTTGGAGCACGCCGAGTGCCACGACACGGCCAGTCGGAGTTTCGCGCGATAAGTCGTTGAGAGTGAACAGATCATGCGCGGCATTGGTTTGCATCGTTACTTGCGACTCCTCCGCCATTCCGGAGGACCTCCGGTATGAACAGGGCCAGTCGCCTGTTTTGGGCGACCTCGTTGCATTTTGGGCGGCCGATTGCGTCGCCGCCAGATTCCCGTCAGTTCGATTTGCAGCGAGCGCGATGCGCGGGAAGTTCGCGCTGCGGCCCGGCCCGCGCGATCATGTCGGCGGCTTGCGCCATCGCCGCGGCCAGACCAGGGCGTAGGCATGAGCGACGAGCGGCGCGAGCACCACCGCCGCGATGAGGAATATCGCCACGCGCAGCAAGACCAGATCGACGATGTGGCGCAGATCGTCGACGACGACGGTGCGCTCGCCACGCAGGGCGTTGCATCGACCCGGCCAACTCGCGGTGCACGTTCGCGATGGCCTCACGGCGCTCGGCGGTCGCCCACTCGAGCGTGGCCAGCCGCTGCGACTCGACGTTGCGCAGCAATTCGCTGCGTTCGGCGGCAAGCGCGCGGACAGATCGCAGCGACCGCGCGTTCCCGCTCGACGGAAAGGGCCTCCATCACCAGGGCTCGCTGCCGACTCACTTCGTCGAGGACGATTCGTCGCTCGTTCAGGACCAGGGGCGAAACGCCTTCGGCGGTTGAAGCGATGCGATCCGCGGCTGCAGCGCTCACGTGCAGGTCGCCCTGCATCGACGCCACAGCTTCAGCAGGCAGCATGTCGGAGCGCATCAGGTCGAGTTCTCCCCGAAGCTGCCGCGGCAGATCGGCCAGGTAGATGCGAGCTTGCTGGGACAGGCTGAGCGCCAGGTCCTCCATGGTTCCGACGGACTGCAGCGTGTCGCCGCGCGGCCCGGGATTGTTCCGCGAAGCGTGCAATCGGAGATTCGCGGACGAATGTGATGTCGCGGAGAGGATGTTCGGCGAGCCACGGATCGATGACTCTGTGCTCGAACTCGGCTCTTGCTTCAGGAGATACGGCGATCGAGCCACCGATCTCCCGCATCTGGTCGACGAGTCGACGCGAGACCTCGACGGCTTCTGGCTGGAATGTGCCGAAGGCACCTGCGCCCGCGCCTTCGCGAAAGAGCTGATCCATCTGGCGTGCGAAGATCCACGCGTCGATGAGGGCACTGACCGGCTCCAGCCGAAAGCACGCCTTTCGCATCTCGGGTATGGCGCGGACCTTCCAGAGCAAGGCGTTGCGCCGGACTGTCGAATCGGCAGCCCGTCGCTCGATTGCCGACGCAGCGAGGTCGACTTCTGCGGCGAACGTGATCGAATACTCGAACATGCGCGCCCGCAGCGTTTCCACGCGGACGTCCTCCCGGATTTCCGGCCAGGGCTTCAGATCGGGCTGCGTCGATTTCTTACCCAGGCTGGCGCATGCCACAAGAGAGCACAGGGCGAGAGCATGCGCTCGTGCGCATCAAGCTGCCGCGCCATCGGGGCCCGAAGCCTTTCTTGCGACGGCGGGATGTAAT
Organism: uncultured Acidobacteriota bacterium; assembly: GCA_963755695.1. Taxonomy (GTDB): domain Bacteria; phylum Acidobacteriota; class Vicinamibacteria; order Vicinamibacterales; family 2-12-FULL-66-21; genus QHWT01. Next base: position 733,549 of record CAVWLB010000010.1, read on the forward strand.
CCTTCTCGTCGAGACCGACATCGATATGCGCGAACCGGATTGGCCTGTACTGCTGTTGGCATCCGGCACGTCAGTCTGACCTCCACTCGATCCTCGGCACTCGAGGTGTGACGCCGATCCGCGAGATGTCGTGGGTCTGTCGACACATCGAACGGGCGACCATCCGCTGCTCGTTGGAAACCTGCGGCGATCCGGTCGCTTCCGCGGCGGGCGACCTTCAAACGGCTGCGGTCCCGGAGCGATCCGCAATTCTCATTCCCGCACGCGAGAACAGACGCGAGGAACGCGAGAAGTGCCACGCCTCGTGATCGGACGCCTCGTCGTCTGAGATGTCAGAACCGAATCCTCGCGCCGACCGTGAACGGGAGCGACCACCGCGAGCTCTCGCTGTTGATGTCGCGCAAGCCCTCCTCGACGAGCCAATCGACATCCGACAGACCGCCCATGCCAGCGCAGCTGCGTCTCGGCCATCAACTCGATGGGGCCAAGGCCGATGAGGAATCCGCGCAGTAGGGCCCAAACTGAAGCGCCCAGGACTTCTCGAAGAACTTCCCGTCTTGTGCCGCGAGGCCGGGCGTCTGCTCCGGGGGAACGGTCCAACGAAGGTGCCCCTGATGTCGCCGTTCCGGTTGATGCCAACCAGGTACCCCACGTAGGGCGTGAAGCGGGTACGGGCGAAGAAGACCCGCTGGCCGCCTTCGACCCCCCAATAGTTGAAGTCGGTGAAGTTCACGTCGAGCGGCGTTCCACCCACCGTGCCGACATTGACCGTCTGCGCCGAACTTCTGGAGAGGATGAAGTTGAACACGCTCTCAGTGCGCGGGGTCTCGCGATAGCCGGCGCCAAACCTGAACATCCCCATGCGGCCGTACACATCGTCGTATTTCGTCTCGTTCAGGTTGATCGGCACGCCCCCGGTCGTCGCCCCGGTTGCCGCCTTGATCATGTTTCCAGAAAACGAGTTGTCCACGCCAAAGAGCGCAGAGATCGTGAGGCGATGCCGGAAGTCGTCGGGCGGCGGGCTGCCGGCGGGGTCGCCTGCACCACCGTGGCGCTCTCGGAACGAAAAGGTCGCCGACTCGGTCCGGGTGACGTCGGCGCTGTCGCCCACCTTGAGCCCCTCCATGAGGCTGACGTCCGTTTCCAGCAGATGACGCGTGTAACTGGTCCCGCTCGGTCCCGTGAACGTCACCACGCGCGTCGCGGGGTCCCAGGACGTGATGGTGACCGTCGTCACACGCTGCGATGCCTTGACGGCGCCAGGCAGGGTGCCGGGCGTCGGCGATGTGATGGGAGGGAGGTACCGGTCAACGGCGGCCTCGCCGGCCGGCTTCGGGCGAACGCTCACCACGTCGAAGTACGACGCTGTGACGATGTCGCCGACCTTGACCTGGTCGAAGCGTGCGACCGACTGCGGGACGTCGAGCGTGACGACGTTTCCCTGTTCCCCGCGGATTCTGACCGTTCGCGTGTCGTGGTCGACGGCTTCGACCGTCCCACGCAGGGTGATCTCGTTGCGCAACACCTCAGGGGGCTGCGCACTCGCGAGGGTGGATGAGAGAGCCAGGGACACAAGGGCGAAGAGCAAGCGCTGACTTTTTTTCAACACGAGCGTGACTCCATCAACGCCATCCGCCATCGCAATGGCGCGTGAACCAGCCGGCGTACCGCTGATGGCTGTCGGCAGTCTCAGGTCATTCAAACGTCCGGGACGGCTACTGATTGCGCAGAACTCTTGCCAGCTGGCAGGGGGGCTGGGCACAGCTCATCAAAAAAACAGATCCGCGATTTCGCGCGGAGATTTCGATCGTGAGTCGGCTCATCGCTTTCACGACGAGAGACGGAGGACCCACGACGAGACGGAGGATCCACGACGACTGGTGGGGTTCACCGCGCGATCAGCGTGATTGTCTGCGCGGCTTTCCAGGACTTGTTGGTCGTAAAGATCATCGGCGGTGGGTCCAGGACGGGCGCCTATGGCAGTTCTACGTCGTACGAGGTGACTCGCCAGGTGCTGTCTTCCGTCCGCCAGAGCAGACGCAGGACCGGCGCGTCGCCGCTCTGCGTGCGAAACCGGAACGTCATGCCGAAGGCGTTGCCCGTACTCGAGCGGCAGGGGATCGGGCGGCACCGCGCCACGGGCTCGAGCTTCGCACTCGACGGCATCGCCAAGCGCAGCAGGGAAGCTGGTGAGACTGAACACCCGCGAGTACGGCTGATCCATGACACGAATCGACGGGTGGAGCGGCTCGGCCGCCTCGACGATCGCGTCCAGATCGCCCTGCGTCCCAACCCACTGGCCGATGCGTTCGAGACTTGCGCGGATCTTCCGCCCGGCATCGTCGAGGGATGTTGACGCCGGAGCGTCGGGTCCCCGGACGAGGTCGTAGCACGCGTAGCTTCTCGTCGACAGGTATGTCATGTTCCCGAACGGTACCGACGATGTCGAGAAGGATCGCGCAGTCCAGGGTGAGTTCGCCGCGATTGCGGGCGCTGGGGGACGCGATTTGAGCACACAGTCATCTGGCGGCCGCTCTTGAGAATTCTCGTCGCGGGACCGCCAAAGACCGGCAATGTATGGGTGGAAAAGCTGTTCAGCCTGTCGTTCGGCTTGAACTGGATACGACAGGCTCCGCCGTACGACTACTGGGGCCATCGTGACCTCTCAGGCCTCGAGCAGTTCATCGCCGACGGTCTGTTCCCTCCGGCAAGCATCGTTCATCAGCATTTCTGGCCGTCGCCGATTCTGTACTCGGTGGCGCGCCGCCACGGGATTCACCTCGTGACGACGGTTCGTGATCCGTACGATCAGTTCGTTTCCTGGTACTTCTACATCCAGAATTTTGCCGGCGCGTTCGTGGCTGCCCAGGATCCAGGTGTGCGTGCGATCGGAAAACCCATCGATCATCCGGATGTTCTCGACCTCCTCGCACATGAATTCGGCGCATTTCTCGATCAGGCGATCGCCTGGGTGACATCGGGCACGAGCTTGGTGATCCGGTACGAGGCACTTCATCGCGACCCTCACGAAGTGCTGAGAGCGGCCAATCGCCGCTTCGGTCTGCCGTTCGCAATGGACGTGGAGGAAGCCGTTGCCGGCGCCAGGCCAGACCGGATGCGGCAGGATGGACCCGACATGGTTCGGCATATTCGATCGGCTCGTGTTGGAGACTGGCACGAGCACCTCTCGGACGCGCACCGTCACCTGTTTCGGCAATGGCACGGATCCCGGCTCGAGCGGCTCGGGTACCCCGTCCGGTGATCTCCCGCCTGCACGGTTCGTGAAGGGCTGTGGCCGCTACAACGCCCGGTGACGGAATGCCCGGATGGCGTAGAGCAGCGTCACGCACGGTGAACCCCGCCGCCCACCACACCATCAGCTGCGACGGCACCGAGGCGCCGAGCGCCAGCATGCCCGTGCTGCGCACGATTTCCGGCTCCATGTAATGAGCGGCCAGGCGCCACATGGAATCGGCGGGGCTGAGGAGACTCACGAGGATGCCGATGGTCCTCATCGAGGTGATCCCGGCAAACCCGCCGATCTGCTCGACGAAGCCGCCGATGAACGCGACGCCATAAAAGCCGACGGCGGTAATCGCGTTCGTCACGGTGCTGAACCGTGCACCGCCGGCCACGGCGACCGTGAGCGAGAGCGTGATCTCCAGCATCAGCAGCGGCAGCGCGCGCGGCACACCCGTTGGAGCCAGGCCGCCGACCACGCGGGTCACGAGGAGAATGCCGGCAGACAGCACCAGCAGATACGCGAGCGCCAGCAGAAGATGGCCGGCCCACTTGCCAAGGACGATCTGCGCGCGGTCGATCGGTTTGGACGCGAGCGTCTGCACCACCCCGGAGTCGATTTCACCCGACAGCGTGTCGACCGGCAACAGGATCGCGAAGATCACGGACAGGAAGTTCGCGGCCATGAAGCCCACGAGCATGATCGCCGTCAGCGTGCCTTGCCGCTCGACGAACGAGACGTTCCCGTCACTGGCCATTTCCCGGTACGCGAACACGACCGCGACGGAAAACACGACGAGAAATGCCAGCGCGCACACGGCTCCGGCGAGCACGATGCGCCGCCGCCGTGCCTCGACCAGCGTGAGGTGAGCAACGGTGATCACATCGCGCATCTTCTAATCCGAGGGGCTTCGCCCCTCGGACTCCGCTGCACGCTCTCTCGCGCGCCGCTCCGCCGGCGCGCTCCGTTCGCGTGGCTCACTCGCTGCACTCGTTCGCTTGGCATCGATGGCTACCCGGGCCGCTCGTCGTCGCCCATGACGTCCAGGAAGACATCCTCGAGAGACTTGCGGCGGGGCTGAACCGCGTGAATCTGCACGCCCTGCTGCACCAGCCAGGAGACGATGGCCGGAATAGCCGCCTCGCTGTCGATCCGCAACGCGATCAGGTCGGGCCGCGGGTGCACGATGTTCGTTCCGAAACGCGACAGGCCGTCCAGAACTGCCGCTGGGACTCCGGCGGACGAGACGCGAACCTCCACGTCGAGCACCTCGGTCGGAGCCGAGAGACGGCGTTCCTCGACGACGCGGCCGCGCTTGACGAACGCGACCCGATCGCACGTAGCCTCCACTTCACCGAGGAGATGGGAATTGAGAAACACCGTGGCCCCGTCGGCGCGCAGGTCATCGATGATGCTGCGCACCAACAGCCGGCCGAGGGGGTCGAGACCGGAGGTGGGCTCGTCCAGGAAGACGAGTTGCGGGTCGTTCAGCAGCGCCTGTGCCAGCCCCACCCGCTGAAGCATGCCCTTGCTATAGCCGCGCAATGGGCGATCGGCCGCGTCGGCGAGGTCCACGCGGGTCAGCAACCGATCGACGCGGGCGTCCAGCGATGCGCCCCGCAACCCGTAGAGGCGGCCGTGGAATCGCAGCAGTTCGGTCGCGGTGAGCGTGTCGTGAAAGCGGAAATGCTCGGGAAGAAAGCCAATGCGCGCGCGGACTGCGCGATCGCCGAGCGGAGCGCCCAGCACACGTCCCGTGCCGGACGTCGGCTCGACGAGCGCCAGCAACATCTTGATCGCCGTGGTCTTGCCGGCGCCGTTCGGTCCGAGGAACCCGAAGATCTCCCCCTCACCCACGTGGAGGGAGAGATCCGACACGGCGACGGTGGTACCGAACTGCTTGCGCAGCCCCTGGGTCTCGATCATCAACGCACTGACGTCGCCATCGCCATGACGTCCGCGACGTGCTGAATGCTCACCAGCGCGAACACGCGCTCGGGTGTCGACCACACGATGGTGCTCGTCGGCGACTGATTGTGGGGTTGATGTTGAATCAGCACGCCGCGATGCCCGCCGATGTCGACCTGTTGGAAAGACGAGGCGTTTGGCGGCACCGGCACGACGAGCGTGGTGTGCCAGTCGATCGCCTCCGCGAACTGCTTCGCCTCTGCTCGGTCGCCAGTCCCAGAATGCGCAAGCCGATCTCGCCGAGCGCCCGCACGTCGATGCTGCTGGGCAGGGTCAGTTGCGGCGTGCGCGCCTGAAACAGCCGGCTCCGCCGGCCGTTCTGGTGATCGTAGCGAATCATCACCACCGGCGGCACGCGGACGTTGACGACGTGGCCATCGAGCCCCGCCGGAACGGTGAGGTCGTTGATGCCGAGCGCGTCCATCACCTGCTGCAGGCGCCGGCTGTCGGCGGTGACGCGGAGCACGCGTTCGCCCATGACCGCCGTCTCCATGACTCTGGGTGTTGTTCGGCAGCCACTGCGGCGTCGCGAGCGTCATGCCGGCGGCGGCCGCACGCGTCGGCGAACGAGGCGACGTCTACCGGGGCACCGGGATCCAGCAGAACCTGGACGTGTTCGCCAATCAGCGCGCCGATGTCCAGCTGTTCGGCCTTGAGCCGCTCGATGCGACTCGAATCGACCGGCACCGCCACGACGTTGATCACGCGGAACAGCGACACGAATTGCGCCACTGATGCGCGCACGCCGGGCACTGAGAACAGCACGCCAACCACGATCACCGCCGCGGCGGCGACCAGCGCGCGCCGCGGCCACTGGTGGCGCGTCTCGGCTGACCGGTTCCTGCGCCCGCAGCCGCTCGCGCAACTGCGCCTTGAACAGCGGCGAGGGGTCGGTTCGCAGTGCGTGGAGCCAGGCGTCGTTGCTGGTCTTGTCCGGGCTCATGTGTCCGCTGGTCATCTCTCGTCTCCTCACCAGCGCCCGCGCAGCGTTTCGACCGCACGGTGCAGAATGGTTCCGACGTTGCTCTCGCTGAGTCCCGTGGCGTGCGCGATGGCGCGGTTCGTCATGTCGGCGCCGTACTTCATCGCAATCAACTCGCGCTGACGCGGCTCAAGTGTCGCGAGCAACGCGGCGAGCCGTTGTGCCTCGGAGAGGTGGACCGCCTGCTGCTCGGGCGTCTGGTCGGGCGACGGCACGACCGCCGCGACTTCGAGCGGTTCGTAGCGCTGGCGCGCGCGCAGGTGATCGATCGCGACATTGCGCGCGATGGTCAACAGCCAGGTAGAGAAACCGGCAAGATCGCGGCGATAGCGATGACGCGAGCGCCAGGCTTTCTCGAAGGTTCGGGCGGTGAGATCCTCGACGTCAGCCGTATGGCCGAGCCGATATCGGAAGAAGTTGTGTACGCGGGGCAGCTGCTCCCGCGTAGACCTGGTCCCAATCGGGTTCCGTCGCGATCCAGCGCGCCAGCCGCCTTGGCAACACCTGCACAGACGCCATTGAGTCTATATACGGCCGGGTGGCGGATGTATCACAAGAATGGAGACGGGAGTGGCGCGTGACCGCGATTCAATGTCACTGTGATTGACATGAACTAGTATTTCGTATCACCACCTGTGGAAGCTGTTGCGGCGCGATCTGAATCTCGACCGCCGGCACTCGGAGCAGGCGTTCCGCCGCCTGGTATGCGGCGTGCTCGGCTCGGATCCGCCACGCTCCAAGAGGGAGTTGAACGTTCCGGTGCTGGAGAATCAATCGCGACCATCATCGAGTGCCGCCGCGTTGAACCCGCGACGGTTTCTCTTCACACATTGGGAAGGCGGTGGCAACACGCCCCCCATGCTGGCGCTCGTCGCCCGCCTGGCGAAGCGCGGGCATGCGGTGCGCGTGCTCGGGGACCCGTGCAATCGCGAGGAAGTCGAATCGGTCGGCGCTTCGTTCGTATCGTGGAGTCGGGCCCCTCGACGAGCCGACAAGTCGCCCGCCTCGGACCCGCTGCGCGACTGGGAGGTGAAGTCGCCGCCGGCCATGATCGGCCGCCTGCGGGATCGGCTTTTCGTCGGCCCGTCGCTCGAGTACGCGCAGGACGTGTTGGGCGAGCTCGAACGGTTTCCGGCCGACGTGATCGTGACGAGCGAGATGCTTTTCGGTCCGATGACGGCCGCCGAAGCCGCCGGCATTCCCTGCGTCGCCCTGTCCGCGAACGTTTATCTGTTTCCGCGCCGTGGCGTGCCGCCGTTTGGCCCGGGGCTGCAGCCGTCGTCGACTGCGGCTGGGCGCGTGCGCGACTGGATGATCAGGACGATGGCGATGCGCGCGTTTGCGAAAGGCACGGGCAGGTTCAACGAGATTCGCCGTGCCCTCGGGCTGGATCCTGTACGGCATCCATTCGATCAATTGCAGCGGCTTGCGTACCACCTGGTGCTGACAAGCGAGGCGTTCGATTTTCAGTCCACCGAACGATCAGAGACGATCGTTTACGCCGGCCCGGAGCTGGGCGACCCGGCATGGGCCGGGCCGTGGCAATCGCCCTGGCCGGCGGAGGATCATCGTCTGCTCGTCCTCGTCGGTTTCAGCACGACGTTCCAGAACCAAGCGGACGCGCTGCGGCGGGTGATCGAGGCGCTCGGCAGCCTGGATGTCCGCGCGATTGTCACAGCCGGGCCGTCGATGGACGTTGCGACGCTGCCCTCGGCGCCAGGCATCCACGTCTGTCAATCTGCGCCGCACAGCGAACTGCTCAGGGAAGCAGCGGCTGTCGTCACGCACGCCGGGCACGGGACGGTAATCCGGGCGCTCGCTGCGGGCGTGCCGCTCGTCTGCATGCCGATGGGCCGCGATCAAAACGAGACGGCGGCTCGGGTGGTGTACCACGGCGCCGGTGTGCGCGTGAATGCGGGCGCGGCCCCCGAGAAGATCCGGCAGGCCGTGAAAGAAATCCTTGCCGCCCCGCGTTATCGTGAGCGCGCGCGCGCGCTCGGCGAGCAGATCGTCAGGGACGCAAAAGGCTCGCGCGCGGTGGCGCTGCTGGAGCACGTCGCGGCGCACCGTGACACGCGCGGTCGCCATCAGGCCAATTAGATGTAGTTGAGCATGCTCGTGATGGTACCGCGGCCGATGCAGTGGAGTAGGGCGGGTCTTCAGACCCGGCAACGACGCGCGCCGGAGCGTGATTGTTCCAGGCCGAGGGGCCGTAGCCGGCATGGCTGCGCCTGGATGTCCAGGCATGGTTGTCGATAGAGCCTCGGGCATCACCTTTCTTGCACAGCGCCTGCTGCGACCGCACCTCTGCGCCAGGTCGCCGGCGGCGAGCCGGTTGCACGCTTGAACGCCCGATTGAACGCTGCCTCGGAGTCATAGCCGACACGTGTTGCGACGTCCTGAATATTGCGGGCTCCTTCACGCATCATCTGCTTCGCCAACTGCATTCGCCAACCTGCGAGGTACTTCATCGGCGCTTCCCCTACCAGTGCTGTGAACCGTTGCGCCAGCACCGATCGGGACACCGCGACCTCACGTGCGAGCTCAGCGACGGTCCAGTCGCGAACCGGGTCCGCGTGCAGCAGGTGCAGCGCTTTGCCGACGTGCGGGTCGTTCAAGCTTACGAGCCAGCCGCCCTGGCTCGTCGGGAGACGCTGCATGTACTCGCGCAGAATCTCGACGAACATCAGCTCGGTGAGTCGTCCGAGGATGGCGCCATTTCCGGGTCGAGCCGCTCTAGCTTCGTTGATCGTGAATTTCAGCGTCGTGCCCAACCACGTTCCCGATCCCTGAGGCACCACGGTAGGGCGGGTCCCGTGCGCGTCGATCGCTTCGATCGCCGAGTAGTCGTCCTGGCTCCGCACGAGCAACATCGTCGGCAGCGCTTCGACGAGAGGACTGAACCGCTGATCGCAGTTCAGATACCCGCACACGAAGCGCGATGTGCGTCCGCCCCCTCCGTACGATAACTGCGGGGGCTCATCGTGGCCGCCCGGTGAAAAAATCGAGGTGAGCGGCGTCGGCACGCCTGCACCGTGACTGCGCATGGTGTGCTGATCGCCGCGCGGGAACACGATGACATCACCGCTGTTCATCCTGGTCACCGGATGTCCCTCACACCCGACCTCGCACTCGCCGTCCACGAGGATGTGAAAGAGCACGACGCATTCGGCTTCGGGCATCACGGCCGACGCCAGCCTGTCGGGATTCGGCGACTCGACCGACCACGGTGAAGAGAAGTCCGCCGTGAAGAACACCGCCCCCGACAAGCGCACAACCCGCAGCACGTCAGACAGCACGTCCATCTCGGCCTCTCGTCAGCAGCGGCACGGCCGCCGGAGAAACGGTCAAGGATTTCAGAGGCTCAATCAAGCCGTCAAGCCAATCCAGCGTTTCGGGTAAGAAGCGGAGGGTCTCGGTCATAGAACGGCGACATCGCTCGCTTCAGGATCGGCTGGTGACGACGAACTGACAACGAGGAGCCAGACGATGCCACTGCTGACACCTGATCCGACGTTTAATCCCTCGCCAACGATGGCGAGCCCTGGACATTGATAAAGGAGGTTGCCATGCGCGACTCACAACTTCGTTTCATCCGGCAACAAGGCGTCACGACGCCGAATCCCGATCGCAACCTGTACGAGGCGTTGATGCTTCAACCAAGGATCATCGGCTGCCTGACAGCGGTCGGCGTTCTCTTGCAGAACCCGTGGTTGTTCCTGACTCTCTCGGCGGTGTTGTGGTGGGGCACGTTCGTGCCGACGCGGAACCTCTTCGATGCAATCTACAATTATCTCGTCGCGTTGCCGCGCGGGCTTCCCCGGCTCGGAATTGCGCCAGCGCCACGACGTTTCGCGCAAGGGATGGCTGCGACGGTCGCGTTGGTGGTCGGTGCAGCGCTTCTCGAGGAGGCGACGGTCACGGCCTGGATCGCCGAAGGGGTCTTCGCGGCCGGCGTGATGGCCGCCGTCTTCCGAGACTTCTGTGGGGCTGCGCACCTGTACATCACCCTCAGGCGGGCTGTTCAACGACGAACGTCACCGCAGTCTGCTTCGTTGTAAAGACGTGGTCGATTCACGCGACGTGGACGACCACCTTTCCTCTTGCGTGACCCTCTTCGGCATACCTGATGGCGTCGGCGGTTTCATGGAGCTCGTATCGGCGATCAATGACGGAGGTCACTTTGCCGGTCTTCATGAGATCGCCCAGCGTTGCCAGATCGGCCGCGTTGCGCCGCGTGATCGCGATGGTCATTCGCTGACTCACCAACAGCGACAGCAGCGGCGTGGCGATCAGGTGCGCGACCGGTCCGAGCCCGAGGCTCGACGCGCCCACCACGACATACGTGCCACGAGGCGCCAGCACTCGCCGGCATGCCGCCAGCGAATGGTTGCTGATGTTGTCGAGGATTACATCGTAGCGCTGCGCCGCCCGTGTGAAATCCTCCTTCGTGTAATCGATCACGCGATCAGCGCCGATCGAACTCACCATCTCGACGTTGCGCGTGCTGCAGACGCCGATCACGGTCGCGCCGAACATCTTCGCGATCTGTACGGCGAAGGTGCCGACACCGCCCGCAGCGCCGTTGACGAGAATCGTTTGTCCGGCCTGAAGACGCGCGCGTTCACGGACTGCCTGAAGTGCGGTGAGGCCGGCGATCGTCACACACGCTGCCCGCTCGTAGGTCACGTTCCCGGGCTTTTTCGCAAGCGATGAAGGCTTCGAGCATCCAAATTCGGCGAACGCGCCCCGGCAACCACCGAACACGGCATCACCGACCACCAACTCCGTCACGCTCTTGCCGACTGCCTCCACGTCGCCGGCGACATCGACGCCGAGCCGGGGATCTTTTGGTCGGCCCAGTCCCGTGGCCAGCCGCAGCGGGTAGGGCGAACCGCGCATGAGGGACCGGTCGTATGGATTGACCGACGCTGCGCGTATCCGGATCAGTACTTCATCGTCGCGGGGCGTCGGCTTCGCAGTTTCCTCGTACGAGAGGACCTCCGGGCCGCCGTAGCGACGATACAGGATCGCGTGCAAGCCGTAGACATTCTACGGCATTCGGCGGCCGTCGAGTTCAGACATCGGGTTGCGGCGGGTTGGCGCACAACTCTCAGTTCTGTAGCCAGGTTTTCCAGATTTCTGTCCTTGAACTCCAAGGCCCCGCTCATCCGAAGGCTGTCGCCTCTTGCGTAACGGAGTCAGGCATCCGCCGGCAAGTTTCACCAAACATGAATGTAAGCGTATGCCGAGCTTTGGCGGGGTATTTCGCTTGCACCGACCAGAGCGTCGCGCGTCTCGGCCTCAACAGCGCGTGACAGGCATCGTTTAGTCAAGGAGGAGCAGGATGTTGAAACGTGTCGTTGGAGTCCTCATGCTCGGTTCGTGCATCGTGTGGCCCGAGATGGCATCGGCCCAGGAGCGTGCACCTCACACCGGATCGAGTGCCGTCGGCATCGATGTCGGCGCGTTCGTTCCCTCGGAGGATCAACTCGATACCGCGCTCATCGTCAATGCCTTGCTCGAGGACCATCTCACGCCGCGTGTGAGCCTTCGAACGAACTTCGGATTGACCGATCCGAGCTTTGCCCGTGAATCGTCCGACTCGCTCCGGCAGATTCCACTGCGGCTCGATGTCAACTACAACTGGGAAGGGGGCAAGGTGCATCCGTTCGTGGGCGCCGGTGTCGGGGCGTACTTCCTGACGACAAAGGACAACGGCCGCACGCTTGGCGATACTGAAACCAAACCTGGTTTCAATGTCGGCGGCGGCCTCGAGTATTTCACCGGCCGGACCGTGTCGGTCAAGGGTGAGGCGCGGTACCACATGATCGGCAACACGCGTTCAGGAAGAGATCCGTCAGGTCTGGTTTTGACGGGTGGATTGAAGAAGGTACCTGGTAATCGCTCGCGAACGACGAGCCGGAGGGGTGACAGACCCCTCCGGCCCACTAATTCCGAAAAGCACCCGGCCGGGAGCATCGCTTCAACTGCGCTGGTCCACGGCTGGACTCATCGGTCGCGATGGCTCTACAAGACCGAGGCGATCCACGCATCCCCGCGGCCTGGACCTCAGCCGGCGTGGCCGGCGGCCGAGAGCCGCCGGTCGAGATCGTAGGCGGCGCTGATCAGCGCCAGGTGCGTGAAGGCCTGCGGGAAGTTGCCGAGGTGCTGCGCCCGCGGGCCCAGCTCCTCGCCGTACAGTCCCAGGTGATTCGCGTAGCCAAGCATCTTCTCGAAGAAGAACCGCGCCTTGTGGAGATCGCCCATGCGGGACAGGCACTCGACGTACCAGAAGGAGCACATCGAGAACGTGCCCTCCTGACCGGTGAGGCCGTCGGAGAAACTCTCCCCGAGGCGATAGCGATAGACCAGCGAGTCGCTCACCAGCTCCTGCTCGATGCCGCGCAGGGTGGCGATCCAGCGCGGGTCGGTCGGCGACACGAAGCGCACCAGCGGCATGAGCAGCGCTGCGGCATCGAACGTGGCCGCGCCCGGGTGCTGGACGAAGCCGCGGCGCGCCGGGTCCCAGAAGCGCTCGTAGATGTCGCGGTAGATGGTGTCGCGTGCCTCGTACCAGCGAGAGAAGGGAGCCGGGAACGAGCGTCTGTTCGCGAGGCGGATGGCCCGGTCGATCGCCACCCAGCACATCACCCGCGAGTAGAGGAACTCCCGGCGCCCGCCGCGCACCTCCCAGATGCTCTCGTCCTTCTCCCGCCAGTGGTCGCACACCCAGTCGATCAGCCGGACGACGTTCATCCACGCGTCGTACCCGATCGGAGAGCCGTACTTGTCGTACAGGTACACCGAGTCCATCAACTCGCCGTAGATGTCGAGCTGAAGATGGGTATGGGCGGCGTTGCCGATGCGGACCGGACGCGAGCCCATGTAGCCCTCGAGGTGGGCCAGCGTCTCCTCGCGCATCGCGGGACGGCCGTCGATGCGCGTACATGATCTGGAGCGAGCCGTCCGGCTCCAGCTCCTGGCAGCGCGCCATCATCCAGCGCATGAACGCCGCGGCCTCGTCCGTGTAGCCGAGCCGCATGAGCCCGTAGAGGGTGAAAGACGAGTCGCGGATCCAGCGAGTAGCGGTAGTCCCAGTTGCGCACGCCGCCGATCGTCTCGGGCAACCCGAACGTGGGTGCGGCGACGATCGACCCGTGCTCTCTGGACGTGAGCAGCTTCAGCACGAGCGCGGAGCGGTTCACCATCTCGCGCCAGCGGTTCTTGTAGGTGCTGCGGCCGATCCAGCCGCGCCAGAAGTTCACGGTTTCCTTGAACGCGTCGCTCGCGTAATCGGGGCGCGCGCAGGGCGACGGCTCGTCCGCCGATCACCACCTCGAGGACGAACCACGCCGATTCGTCGGCGCCGAGCGTGAACTCGGCCACGGCGGCTCCCTCCGCGAGCTGCATCGGGACCGACGAGCGCAGCCGCAGCACCAGCTCGCGCGCGCCGGAGCGGCCGACGAACAGGATTTCCGTGTCGCTGCGCCGCTCGACCGTGTGCGTGGCGCGGGCGTAGTCGAAGCGCGGATCGCAGCGCATCGCGAAACGCATCTCGCCGCGGACCGTCTTCGCGCGACGCACGAGGTTGTGCGCGACGCCGGCGTCCTCCACCGGCATGAAGTCGGACACCTCGGCCACGCCGCTGTCGGACAGGAACCTGGTGAGCAGCACGTTGGTGTCGGGCAGGTAAAGCTGCTTGTGCACCGCGTCGTCGAGCTGCGGCGCGATCTGGAAGCGGCCGCCGCGATCGGCGTCGAGGAGCGCGGCAAACACCGACGGCGAGTCAAACGACGGGAGGCAGAGGAAGTCGATCGACCCGTTCTTGCCCACCAGCGCGACCGTGTGAAGGTCGCCGATGATGCCGTAGTCTTCGATGGGCGCGTAGCGATCCTGCTGCATAGGACAATTGTAGCGATCGCGCCGCGCCAGCCACACGATGTCGCCCCGGCGCGCGATGCTGCTATTCCGGGACGTGGGCTCTGACGGCGAGGCGCGCCAGCGCGGCGTCCATCAGGTCGCGTGCTCTCGCTCGCGTCGCCATCTGATTGGGGGCGGCTGCTCCGAACATGGAGCGCCGGATGATGCTGAGCCTGAGGACGCTCGCCGAGGTGAGTGCGTCTCTCCAAAGCGGCGGTCTACACTCCGTCGTCAACGCGACGCGGACGGTGGGACCGGCGGCACATCCCGGTCGCCGGTCACGTCAGTCCGTGCAGCCGGCAGGATGCGCCGCCTGAGCGCAAGAAATTTCGGCGGAGCGCAATTATTGGCCGCGTTCGATGCTCATCAGAATCGCGCGGGTGTACGTAATGTCGATCTTATCGCCGACCTTGACCCCCTCGAGGTTCTTCTTGTTCTCGACTGCGCGGGTCACGGTGCGGCCGTCTGGCGTCGTGACTGTGATCGATGGCAGATCGGCGTCGATCGATTTGACGGTTACGGTCATCTTGTCCTGCACGCCCATCGTTCCCGCGGGGAGCGCGCCAGTTCCCGGGGTCACCGCGCCGGTGGTGCTCGTCGGGCCGGGTGCCTCGCCCGCCGGGCGAACTTGAAGGACCGTCGACTCGATATAGGTCGTTTTCACCGTGTCGCCGACCTTGAGCTCGTCGAACCGTTGAACCGCTGGACCAACGGAGTAGGTGTCGTCCACCCCGTTCTTGTCACGGAGCGTGATCGTCCGAGATGCGCTATCGATCGCCTGAATCGTGGCGGTGCCGCTGATCGTTTTGCCCTTTGTAATCGGTTCCTGACCGGACGCGGCTGCTGCGCTCGCCACGCACAGCGCCATTGCCAGAACTGCCGCACTCTTGATGCTCATATTGCCTCCTGCTGCGATGAACCGAAGACACGCTCGTTTGACATCCGACTCCCACTCCAGCCCGGCTGCTCGACGCGTGCGGCTTCTCGCCTTCGATTCGCGCCTTCCGCCTCCGTATCGCGTCCCGAAGCGTACGGACGACCTTCGAATCGCTCCGATTTACCCAGCCGGGCAGCCTACTCAGAGTCCCATCGGCTCGCTATAGAGCTTTGGCTCTATTACGCGACGGCAGTTCAGACGCCCGCCGCTATGTTCTAGTGGTCGCTGGCGTTACCTTCAGCGGCGCCCAGCCTTGCTGGGTTAGCTCCGCTGCTGCGAGATGTCGCGCGCGGTACGTTAGTTGCTGGCCCATGGCGCCGCAGCGGCGGCGGGCCGCAAATTGCCCACGTTTCCCTCGACAGATCACGGTATGTCGTGGCGGATCGCCGCGCTCAGTGGCAAATCGACACTGCCATGCCGTGGTCCGGTAACGGAACGACAGCCGCCCGTCGTGCCCTGACGAGGGCGCGTCCGGTCGGTTGGAGAGCCATGCGCGCGACCATCAGTCAGAGAAACCGACGCGCGCAGTTCCCAGGAGAGGCACATGCGAAAATATGCCACCGAGTTCATCGGAACATTCTTCCTGGTGCTCACCGTTGGTTCCACCGGCATTGCTGCGGGACCCGGGGTGATCCCGCCCCTCGCCATCGGGTCGGTGTTGATGGTGATGATCTATGCCGGCGGGCACCTCTCTGGGGCGCATTACAATCCGGCTGTTACCATCGCGGTATTCCTTCGCGGCCGATGCCCCGCCGCTGATGTCGTCCCCTACTGGCTCGCGCAGATCGCGGGCAGCCTTGCTGCCGCGGCGACGGTGCTGTTCTTCAAAACCGCGCCAGCGGTCAGGCTTGATGCCATCGTCTCGTCCGCATTCGCGGCGGAGTTTCTCTTCACTTTCGCGCTCGCCTATGTGGTCCTCCACGTGGCGACGGCGAAAGCCACCGCCGGGAACTCGTACTTTGGCCTCGCGATCGGTTTCACCGTGCTCGCCGGGGCGTTCGCCGTCGGGGATGTCTCGGGCGGCGCGTTCAATCCGGCAGTCGCGGTTGGCGCCATGGTCATGGGAATGTTGCCATGGGGAAAACTGTGGCTCTACCTGGCCGCGGAACTCCTTGGAGGTGCTGCCGCGGCGATGGTGTTCAGGGCACTCATCCCCGAGGATCGCTAATCCCTTCGCGGCGCATGTATCGCGTCGGCACGGTTGACAGCAAGGTCGGCGACGAACTAGATATCTCGTGGGATTGCTGTCCCACGGGTCGGCGCGCACGCCAAGCACCGCCCCGCTTACGGGTGATCTGCACCGATGACACCGAGGAAGGCAGCGTTATCGAAGGAGAGCGACGATGATAGCAAAGCAAGCGATCGTGACGGGTCTGGCGGTGCTTGCCATGGCCGGAGCAGCACACGCGCAAGCGACCTCCCAGACCGAGAAAGTCAAAGGCACGCCGACGGTGGACACCGTGAAGATGACCGGTGAGGTCGTATTCGTGCAAGACGACTGGCTGTTTGCGAAAATGGAGCCGCTCGGAAATTACAGTCTTTTCAAGGTGCAGCCGGGTCGCGAGTTCGTGATTGATGGACAGACCAAGCATATCGGCGATCTCCAGCCGGGCACGGTGATCACGGGGACGCTCGTTACGAAGAAGACGCCGGTCACGGTTCGCACGACGAGCACGCTCAACGGTACCGTGTGGTATGCGCAGGGCAACTATGTTGTCCTGACGCTCGAGAATGGCGAGAACAAAGAGTACAAAGTGCCCGAGTCGTTCCGGTTCAACGTCGAGGGCAAGCCTGCCTCCGTTCACGAGCTGAAGAAAGGGATGAAGGTCACGGCCACGAAGATCGTGGAAGAGCCGCAAACCGAGATCTCGTCCGAGACGGCCATCACCGGAAAGGCACCAAAGTCAGGAAGCTAGTCGGCGAACCCGTCGGGTATCGAACAGGCGGCTGCCGGCGCATCCAAGACGGTGGGGTGCTGAGCCTGCTATCAGTGCGCGCCCACATAGACGAAGATAGTCCGCGGCCTATTCGACGTACATCACGAGCGGATGCGGCGAGTCCGACGACCGGTGTCCTTCGATGTGTGCCGCGGACGGGATGTCACGGCCGACGACCACGGATCACTGCGAATCCGTCGCGCCGCCAGAGCACGTCGACCCGAAAACCCGCGCGTGTCATCAGCGTCAACTCGACGTTCAGGGGCTGGTAGACGTCTTCGTCCGCCCACGAATCCAGCATCGAAACCGCTTTGCGTCCGTAGCTTCGACGAAGGTGGGTCAGCCACGCTTCGCGCTGACCCGCGGCCGCCTTGGCGGAGGCGTCGGGATGACAGTCGGCGCTGACGATCGTGCCGCCCGGCCGCAACATTCGGCGCGCCCGTTCGTAAAAACGGGCCTTCGCCCGCCGCGTACGGACGTGATGGAGCGCGAAGGAGGCAACCATCGCGTCCGCGCGCGGCAGATGCGCGCGCAGAAAATTGCCGCGCGTCAGCGTCGCCGTGACCGAGAGGCGGCGTCTCGCCATCGCCAACATCTCGGTGTCTAAGTCGATGCCGATGATTCGTGCGGCTGGCGCCCGGGCGACGCAGCGCGACGGCGAGCGCGCCCGTTCCCACGCCCACATCGATGATCACGCGTGTTTTAGGATCGATCGCTCCCGCGGTCACGTCGAGCATCTTTTCGTATCGAGGGATGAACGTGCGGATCATCCGATCGTATTCGTCAATGCTGATACCGAGGTGGCTCGATACGCTCATCGCGGCCTCCACGTGAGCTTGATGGCCTGACCGAGTTGATCTTTCTGATTCGATCCAGTCGATGGACGTCAAGCAGCTTCGTCGGAACCCGCAGCTTTCAGCTCCCCGACCACCATCCAGAACGCAAGCGGACCGAGCGCGATGAGGCCTGCGGCGAGCACGAACGGCGGCGTGTACGACCCGCTCTTCGCGATCAGGAACCCGGTGATGAGCGGCGACAAGATCCCCGCGATGTTGCCCACGAAGTTGTAGACGCCCGTCCAGAGTCCAATCTCGTCGGGAGGGGCGCAGCTCTGGAGGATGACGAGCAGGTTGGCCGTGGCGAGTCCGACGAAGCAGCCGCCAACGATCAGGCCGACGGCAGCGCCCGGGCTGTCGATGCGCGCAGCGGGAATCAGGAGCAGGCCGGTCAGGAACGCCCCGGTCACCACCCCTTTGCGCGCGCGCGTCTCGCTCCATCCCCGCCGAACGAGATGATCGGCGAGCCACCCGCCGATGGGTTCGCTCGCGCCGAACACGAAATACGGCAGCGCGGCGTTGATTCCCGCCTTGACGATCGTCAAGCCGCGCGCGGTGACCAGGTAGTCCGGCAGCCAGTTCACCAGGAAATACCAGTAGTAGTCGAAGCAGAAGAACCCCATGCAGATCCCAAGCAGGTTGCGGTTTGTGGCGAGGGCAGTGACGGCGGCGCCGAAACCCGGATGGCGCTTACGACGAGCAGCCGTCGGGTCGCGTAAATCGCGCGGTGTCGCCGCGAGCCAGGGCACCAGCCACAACAGCGCGGCAAAGCCGACGAAGGTGAAACTGGCGCGCCAGCCGTAGTGCACGAGCATCCACGGCACGAGAATGCCTTCCATGACGAGGCCGGTCCGCGTGCCCGCGTCGAATAGCCCGCAGGGGAGTCCGCGTTCGGACGGCCGGAACAGCAAGCTGACGATCTTGGAACCGCCCGGCAGGTAAATGGCTTCGCCCACGCCGAGGAAGATCCGAAACAGGACGAGCGTGGACAGGCTCCCGGCCAGGCCGATGAGCCCCTGCGACAGTGACCAGATCGTGAACGCGCCCGCGTAGAGCCAGCGCAGATTGAAGCGGTCCGCGAGGATCCCAACCGGTATCTGCATCAGCGCGTAGGACCAAAAGAACGCGGAGAGCAGCAGTCCCTTGGCCTCCGGCCCGAGGTGGAGCTCGGCCGAGATCAACGGCAGCGCGAACGAGATCGTCGCGCGATCGAAGTAGTTGATGAGGGACGCGGTGAAGAGCAGGCCGACGATCGTCCAGCGGCGTGCGTTGGTGACGGCGATCGGCGGCGCCCCGGCTGCGGCGGCCTGCGATTTCGCGGCCGCCGCTCGTTCGCCGCGCATCGCCGTACGGGTCACCCAGCTGCGCATCGGCCCTCCTCGCGTAGCGGCATTGTAGCGAAATCGTCGCCAGTCCCTCCTCGATCATCGCGAACACCGCCAGGACGTTGTTTCCTCGTGGGTGATGCCGCAGAGCGTCACGCCAGCAGCGGCGCCGAGAAGTTGCCCAACGGTTGAGAATGATCGTCGTTTGGATCTGCGCGGGTCCGCCGCGACCTTCGTGAGTCTGGTGGCCGCTGTATCGCCACGGGTCGCACCGGAGCCCAGCATCACACTGGAAACGCCGAGCACGATGTAAAAGAGAAGGGCCTGCACGTTGCGGATTGCACGTGGTGGCGTTTTGCGCGAGCCTAATTGCGTAACCCCGCCACGCCGAGTATCCAACCCGGAGATCGGGCGGGGGCGGTCGAACGGGACCACACAACAGTGATTTCTGGGGCAGATCTCGCCGGCGCCATGCTTGGCATGCTGTTCTTGACGCTGGGGCTTGCCGCCGGCGGAGCGGTTGCACTCCGGACCGTGCGGCAGGATCGGACGCTCCTCTGGTTCGGCGTCTTCACCTTCCTGTACGGAATCAGGCTGATCGCCCGGAGTCATCTCGTTCACCTGGTGATTCCGCTGCCGATCGGAACCTGGCGCGCGGCGGCGGACGTGATTACGTACCTGATCCTGGTCCCGGCCGCGCTGCTCGCGTCCGGGGCGCTCGCCCCGGGTCGCAACGATTTACTGCGCTATGTGTGGATGGTCGATCTCGTCTGCGCGTTCGTCGCGATTCTGTGGGATGCCGCCGTCGGCCACTCGGGCGCGGCGATGTCGCTCAACAGAGTCCTGGTGATCGGCAACATAGCGGTCGCCGCTGTCGCCGTGGCGCTCGACACGCGGCACCACAGATGGACCAGAGACGGGTGGATCGTGCTCGCCGGAGCGGCCTTCTTCGCCACGATTGCGACCTTGGGGAACGTTCGCGGGGGCTGGCTCGGCTTCGACCCCGAGCCGGTAGCCATGCTCCTTCTGATCGGGTGTATTGGCTACGTCGTTGTAAACCGCGTCGTCCAGACCGAACGTCGCGTGGCAGCCATGGGCCGGGAGCTCGAGACCGCCCGGCAGATCCAGCGGTCGATCCTGCCGAAGCACCCGCCGTCAGTCGAGGGGTTGTCGATTGCCGCGCACTACGACTCGATGGCGGAGGTCGCCGGCGATTTTTACGACTTCGTGGTCACGCCGTCAGGGCAGCTGGGCGTACTGGTCGCCGACGTGTCCGGCCATGGCGTGCCCGCGGCGATCGTCGCATCGATGGTAAAGATCGCGCTGGCGGTTCAGGAAGGGGAGATCGCGGATCCGGGCAGCGTTCTGATGCGGATGAACCGGGCGCTGTGCGGCCGGTTCGAGCTGGCGTACGTGACCGCGACGTTCGCGCTGATCGATGCGGCTGCCCGAACGCTCATTTATGCGTCCGCCGGCCATCCGTCCCCGCTGCTGGTGCGTGCGAACGGACGCATCGACTCGCTCGACGAACGTGGCATCGTGCTCGGCTTCGTTCCCGACGCGAGCTACTCGTCTACGACGGTGCAAAACCTTGCCGCCGGCGACCGGCTGGTGTTCTACACCGACGGTATCACCGAGGCGTCTCGGGGTGATGGCGAGTTCTTCGGCGACCGGCAGTTTCACGATGTGCTGACCGGTGGCCGATCCGAGCCCGCGGAGCGGTTTCTGGCGACGCTCGTCGATCGAGCCCGCCAGTGGGCCGGCGGTGACTTTGAGGACGATGTCACGATTGTCGTCGTGGACTGGATTCGAGGGTCGGCCGCGTAGATCGATTAGTATGAGGCGGTCTTCATGCAGCTGCGCGATGCCCTCCCGCTTTTTTCGCCAGCCTGCTCCCTCCCACACATCATGGTGGTAGGATGCCCGGGCATCCTCACGAAGGAGACAGTATGCCGACGATCGTTGGATATCATGACATCACAAAGGGTCTGGATCATTGGCTACGCTCGCCGAAGCGGAAGGCGCTGTTTGGGCCGCTTGGCGTCACCAACATCCGGACGTTCGTGGATCCGCACAACCCGAAGCGGGTCGCTCTGCTGATGGATGTGCCGGACATAGATGCGTTGAACGCGGTCATGCGGAGTCCGGAGGCTGCGGAGGCGATGGCCCATGATGGAGTAGTGCCCGAAACCCTGGTGATTCTCGTCGAGGCGTAAGCCGCGTTGCGAGCACTGACGACGGGCCTGGTTCCCCTACCGGCTTCGGCCACGTCGACCTGGGCCCTGGGCTGCTAAGATGTGCCCCTGCCCCGGGACCGTCCACGAGCCATTAGCCCTCTCGAAAGGACACAGACCATGTACATCGTTGCTCAGCATCGGATTTCGGATCCGGCGAAGTTCTGGGACGTCGCTCAAGCCAAGACGGCGAACCTGCCGAAGGGACTGAAGCTCGTCAAGGTGTTGCCCAATGCGGACGGTTCCCAGGCCGTTTGCCTGTGGGAAGGTGAGCAGGCTGACGTCAAGGCGTTCGTGGAGGGCGCGGTCGGCCACGTAAGCAAGAACGAGTACTTCACGGTTAACGCTGAAAAGGCCGTGGGCTTGCCCTGAGCGCTCCATCTCGACGGACATGCACTGAACTGCCGGCCGCTTCTGGTGAAGCGAGCCCGTGGGAACGAACGAGGCCTGACATCGCATGCGGCCCACAGCGCGCTGGGAACACCCTGCCGCGCTGTGGCCGATGCCCGCCGTGGGTTCCTCCCTAACGCCGCCGGAATGAAGAGTCCTCTGGTGGCTGGCCACGCAGCCGCCGTGTCGATCCATGGCCGCCCCATTCGACTAGATAGTGGAGCGTCGATTGACGTCCGTCGTGAAATTTCTCCCGAGCCCGGCTGTTATCGTTTCGACGCGATGTCCAATTTCACCAGCGTCGAACGTCCTTGGATCAGGAGCGTTCATTGCGCCGGTGCGATTCGTAAAACCCCGCGGACCGTCAGCGTCGGTTGCTGGTTCTGGCCGGCTGGGCCCGACTGACTCGATGAGCGCTCGGTGAAGACGCGCTCCGGAGGAATGGACTCATGCCTGATATCACGCATGTCGTCACGATCCACGCCTCGCGCGAGCGAGTGTATCCGGCGGTCACAACTGCGGAGGGAATCCGGAACTGGTGGACACATCAGGTCCATCTCGATTCACGAATCGGTGGAACCGGCGAGTTCCGCTTTAACCAGGGTCGAACGGTCACCCAGGTGCGGGTTGATGAAGCCGAGCCGCCCGTCCGTGTGCGCTGGACGACGATCTTTTCCAACGCTCCGGCCGGATGGAGTGGGTCGACGATCGCGTTCGATCTTCGTGGGGAGGGCGGCGCCACCGTGCTTTCTTTCACGCACCGCGGATTCAGAGAGGCGGACGAACGCTTCCTCCGGGTGAGCGCGGGGTGGGCGTACTATTTGACCTGCTTGCAGCGGTATCTGGAGAAAGGATACGGCGCACTGCACGGCGACATTGATCTGGCACGCCTGGCACGAAAGGACGGAGCGCTCAAGTCGACCTATTGAACCGCTCGATATGGGCCCGGCCCCATAGGCGGACCGCTTTCGCGATAGGCAATACGGAGCGTCCGTAATCCGTGAGCGAGTAGACGACCGGCGCGGGAACGCGCCCGGTGCGTTGCTGGTGCACCATGCCGTCGGCGACGAATTCCCGCAGTTGCTGGGTCAGGACTTTTTGTGAAATCCGTGGCATGAGGCGCTGGAGCGCCAGAAATTGTCTCGGCGACTCCGCCAGCCAGTAGATGATGATCAGCTTCCACTTGCCGCCAATCGCTGCCACGGCGGCGGTGAGCGGGCAGTCGCTCACCGGATTGGCCCGGCGTGCGCGAGCGGTAGTTACCTCGAGGTTCCTTCTAGTCGACACAGCGTTCGCTCACTACGATACGCGATATGCGTTGGCTTCTATCATGCAGCCTCCTGATCGTGCTCCTGCAGCCGTCTCACGCGCTCGCGCAGCACGACGGCCAGCACGATTTCGATTTCGAGATTGGCACGTGGAAGGCTCGCGTGTCCCGGCTCGAACATCCGCTGACCGGTTCGACGCACTGGCTGGATTACGAAGGGACGTCCGTGGTTCGAAAGGTGTGGGACGGCCACGCCAACCTCGGCGAGCTCGAAGTGGACGGGACGGCAGGCCACATTGAGGGCCTGACCCTTCGGCTGTAAAACCCGGCAGCGGGCCAGTGGAACATCACCTGGGCCAACGCTCGCAACGGTACTCTCGACCGCGCGACGATGTTCGGTGGATTCTCGAATGGACGTGGCGAGTTCTTCGGCCAGGACTCTCTGGACGGTCGTGCGATCTACGTTCGATTCGTGTTCTCGAATGTCACGCCGACGTCGTTCCGCTTCGAACAAGCCTTCTCACCGGATGGCGGCAAGACCTGGGAAGTGAACTGGAAAGCGGAGTTCACGCGCTGACGCCGTGATAGTCGTGACCAATCACATGGACGACCGTGACGCTGCTGTTCACGAGGCCTCGAGCGACTGAGCCCGCGGCCTCCTGAACGCTCCCGTTGAGGATCGATTTCGGAACCGCGTGCTCACTCGGCAACTCGCTCGGCGTACTTCCGGAGGCATCCCGGCCAGCCTCCCTCGCCGCCAATCGCGTCGCGCAGCTCGGTCCAGCCGTCACCGTGCCGTTCGAGGTGGCGATGCTCCAATTCCACGCGGCTGCGACGAGGGCCTTCGGCGGTGAATCGCGCCTCGACTTCGCTCGTTTTCGCCGGGTCGGTCTCGATCTGCCAATGCGGATTGATATCCCAGCTGATCACGACGCGCCTGGGTGGCTCGAACGCCAGGACTCGCCCCCAGTGGCACTCCGTGCCGTCGGTTCCACGGTCGTAGACCTGGCCCCCGACCCGCGGCTCGAATACGCGTTCGGCGATTGGCACCGCGAGCAAATTGTATTCGGCGGGAAACCAGCTTCCGATGCCCTCGGTGAAGACCTTGAACGCTTGGTCGATCGGCGCCTCGACGACGATCTGCACACGCACGCTCGTTTCTTGCGCCTGGGTGGTCATGTAATCTCCTTTACTCGCTGCTCGATGTTTCTTCTACCCGAGCTGACGACGTGTCATCGAGTTTTCTTCCGTGCTTCCGCTTCAACTCGTTTTTTGAAGGCGACGAGGGCCTGAGTCCAAAAGCGATCGAAGTACGCCCGCAGCGATGCGAGGGCCTCGGGATTGACAGCGTAGAGCCGCCGCGTTCCTGCAGCGTGGTCGGTGACCAGGCTCGCGCGCTTCAGGATACGCAGATGCTGGGAAATCGCCGGCCGACTCATCGGAAAGTCCCGTGCGAGTTTCCCGACCGGCAGCGGCCCCTCGTTGGCGAGGCGCGTGAGAATGGCCCGGCGAGTCGCGTCGCCGAGGGCATCGAGCTGTTCTGAGTGGTAAGAGTCCACTTACGGTAAGTATATGCTTACTAATAGAGCTTCGTCAAGGCAGGCAGGCGCTTTGAGCACGACGGGACCTGATGATCCCACTCACGCGCCACTCGTCGCCCGGCGTCATGCGCTCGCTCGGTTTCGTAACCGTAGCCCAGGTCGACGACTCCGGATGAGCGAGCTCGCGCGAGCCGTGGCAGGTCGGCACCTTCGACCTGCTCGATGACGTGCTCGAATTCGTGCGCGATGAGCTCGATGCGTTTGCCGCGCGGCGGAAGTTCGACAACGGCAACGATCAGGCCGTACCTGGTACCGGTGCACGATCGACCGCGCGCGATACGGCCCGATCATCGGATGGACCTCCACTGTGAGCCGGAGCTGGGGCAGCGTGACGAGGCCTAGAACGGGCGAGGTCCGGCGAGCACGCGATGATGATCCTGGACTTGCTGCTGCCCGGTCTGCGTGGACTCGACGTGCTTCGACAGTTGAGAGCCGAGTCGAACGTGCCGGTGTTGATTCTGACGGCGCGCGGCGAGGACGTGGATCGGATCCTGAGGCTCGAGCTTGGCGCCGACGATTATCTGCCCAAGCCGTTCAACTCGAGGGAGCTGCTGGCGCGCGTGCGTGCAATTTTGCGTCGCGCCAGGCCCAGCGAGGACACCGGGCGGATCGACGTCGGTGATGTCACGCTCGACCCCTTGGCCCGGCAGGCCTGGTGTGAGGGCCGACTGCTCCGCCTGACGACGGCGGAGTTCGTGCTCCTCGAGGCGCTGATCCGCCGTCCAGGCCAGGTGCAGTCCCGCGAGCGGCTGGCCGAACAGGTGCTGGGTCGGCGATTGTCGATGTTCGACCGCAGTATCGACGTGCCTGTCAGCAATCTCCGCAAGAAACTCGGACCGTCAGTCGGGCGGCGTGGGCCTTGGGTTGGCTATCGCAGACCGGGTTGCCCGTGCTCACGGCGGCAGCGTGCACGCAGAGAACCGCTCCGGCGGCGGTCTGGAGGTCGTGTTGCGTGTCAGACGATGACGCACAAAGTGGGTCCGGAGGAAGCGTCTTTAGACCACAACGTTCGTAGGGTGACCCGCAAGAAAAGCAAAGACGTTCTCGATCGCGAGCGCGAGGCCGGCTTCGGTGGCTTCAGGTGTGATGCCGGCCGCATGCGGCGTAAGCACCACGTTCCGCATGGCGAACAGCGGCGAGTCCCGGGGGAGAGGCTCGGCCTCGAATACATCCAGGCCTGCGCCGGCAATGCGATTCGTCATGAGCGCCTGGACGAGGTCGGATTCATTAACAATCCCGCCCCGGGCGGTGTTGATCAGGATGGCGCCGGGCTTCATGAGCTCGAGGTGTTCCCGACGGATCGAACCCGAAGTCTCTGCCGAAAGCCGCAGGTGGACGCTCACCACGTCCGATTGACGAAAGACATCGTCAAAGGAAACCCATTCCGCGACGTCGCCTCGGGGATGAAAGGTCCAGGCGATGACTCGCATGCCGATGCCGGCGCCGAGCCGCGCCACTTCGCGTCCGATCGCGCCGGTTCCGATCAGACCAAGCGTTTTTCCCCGAAGCTCGGTGACCATGGCGCGAGGCCACCGGCCCTGCCGGACTTCTTGATCCACCTGAACTGTCCGCTTTGCAACGGCCATGATCAGTGCAAGCGTATGTTCAGCCACGGCGACGGCAGACACGCCGGGGGTGTTCGTGACCCGGATGCCCTGCGCATGGGCCGCCGCCAGGTCGACGTTGTCCGTTCCGGTGCCCCAAATCGAGATCAGTCGGAGCGCCGCGCACTTCTCCAGCACCTCGGCGGAAAACCTGGACGTCGATCGAATGTTGATGACGATGTCGCTGTCGCCGATCCGGTCGGTGAGTTCGGCGGGACCGGCTGGGCGCGTGAGATAGGCCCGAACATCGTGTCCCGCAAGACTTCGAAACGCCATGCTTGGCGACATGACGGCCGGTTCATCGTCGGGTATGACAATTCGCGGCATCCGCAGATTCCTCTATTCGTGACGATCGACGCGGTCACTGCGCCGGAGGCTGGAGTTCTGCAAGCAGCGTGGGAATGAGCTCCGACACTGTCGGATGGATGTGCATTGCGCGCCGGAGGACGGAGCAGGGTGCCTTCGCGTACATCGTGTCGAGCACACAATGGATTACTTCGTCACCCCCTGTCCCGAACACGGCAGCGCCCAAAATCTCCTGCGATTGTGCGTCGACGACGATTTTCATCAGCCCATTCGTCTCGCCCTTTTCAACCGCGCGTCCGACGCGAGTCATCGGCCGTTTTCCAACCAGAACACTGTGCCCCTTGCGCGCTTCCGTTTCCGTCAAACCGGCGCGGCCGAGCGGTGGGTCGATGTAGAGCCCGTACGCGGGAATCCGGTCCGATACCCGGCGAGTGGCGCCGTCGAGCAGGTTGGACGCGACGATCTCGAAGTCGTTGTAGGACGTGTGCGTAAAAGCCCCTTTGCCATTGCAATCTCCGAGCGCCCAGATCCCGGGAACGTTGGTTTCCAGCTGATCGTTCACGATGATGTATCCCCGCTCGTCGCGTGACACGCCGGCGGCCTCGAGTCCGAGGTCCTCGGTATTCGGCCGCCGGCCAACCGCGAGGAGCAGATGCGTGCCCTCGACCGAGGGACTGCCTTCCTCGCAATCGACGTGTGCGACGACGGCGCCGGCGCGGCCGCTCACCTGGATGCATTTGGCATTCAGGCGGACGTTGATCCCTTCGCTGGCGAAGACGTCTTGAATCGCGGAGGACACCTCGGCGTCTTCGCGCTGGATCAGCCGTGATCCCTTCTCGATGATCGTCACCTCGGATCCGAAACGCCGGAACATCTGCCCGAATTCCAACCCGATATAGCTGCCGCCGACGATGACGAGATGCGGCGGCAGGGTGTCGAGGTGCATCATCGAGCTGTTCGTCAGGAACGAAACTCCGTCGAGTCCCGGCATCGACGGCACGGATGCGCGCCCGCCGACGTTGATGAAGATGCGATCGCCGGTCAGGATCTGATCCCCGACCACGACTTGCCGGGCCGTTTGGAAGCGGGCGTGCCCGACATGGATCTCGCACCGCGGCAGGCCGCGGAGCGTGTTCTCGACGCCGACGCGTGATTGTTCGGAGATGCTGTCCTTCCTGGCCTTGACGCGCTTCATGTCGACGGAGACGTCGCCGTCGATCGCCACGCCGAAGTCCCGCGCCCGTCTGGCCAGATGAGCGGCGTACGCGCTGGCGACCATCGTTTTCGTGGGAATGCACCCGGTGTTCACGCACGTGCCGCCGAACAGATGCCGCTCGACAATGGCGACCGACATGCCGGCGTCCGATAGCCGCTTTGCGAGAGGCGGCCCTGCCTGGCCGGTGCCGATGACGATCGCGTCGTAGGTCTGATTGCGAGACACCATCTACTTTGTTTCTTTCGAGTCGAGTCGCAGAAAGCGGACGGCGTTGTGGTAGAGGATGTCGCGCTTCTGGGCGGGCGTCAGGTAGTCCGCGTTCTGGATGATGCTGATGGAGTAGGCCATCAGCTTTGGCCACACCAGTTGATCGGTTCCGAACATCACACGGTCGGCAAACCCGCCGTCGACGAGTCGCTCGATATACCGGTTCACCTCCTTCAACGGATAGCTCCAGATCAGCCCCGCGACGTCGACGTAGACGTGGGAATTGGCTTGCAGCAGCGTGAGCATGTTGTCGATCATGGGATACCCGGCGTGCA
This sequence comes from uncultured Acidobacteriota bacterium, assembly GCA_963755695.1. GTDB lineage: Bacteria > Acidobacteriota > Vicinamibacteria > Vicinamibacterales > 2-12-FULL-66-21 > QHWT01. Next base: position 761,858 of record CAVWLB010000010.1, read on the forward strand.
TCACCTGGACACGCAGCCTCGGGTGACGCGCAAGGAGCTCCTCGAGCAGCAACGGGTTTCCCATCGAGCCACGGAACTTCGGCATGGCGACGTTGGCGCGACCGGACCCGCCGGTGCCCATGTGGATGGCAACCGGAACGTCCAGCTCCTCCGCGAGCGCGAAATACGCCTCGACCGACGGGTCGCTCGGCGAGAGTCCCTCGTATTGCAGTCCGATCTCGCCCATGACCTTGAATCCATCGGTAGTGAAATCCTTCCGCAGTTCCTCCAGTGGAACGCGCGTCCCGGGTTGCAGGCCGGCGTTGAAGCTCGTCCCCGGAATGACACGCTTCGGCGCGGCGTCTTTCCACTTCTGCACGCTCTTGGGATCGCCAAAGACGACGGCGGTGACGTTGAGGCGCTCCATCTCGGCGACCACATCCTTCACGTATTCGCCCTTCGCCGAAGGATAAAGCTTGGGTGTGCACTCCTCCTGCACCCAGCCGAAGGGAGCTTCCTTGACAGCCGGATCCGACGCCGTGAACGCCGAGGTGTTCGGACACATCGGCCCGCTCCCAGGGAACGAGTCGTCCAGGGCATGAACGTGAACGTCGATGACCGGCGGGACGGCGGTGGTGGTGTTCTGCGCGGCGGGCCGGCCGGCCCAGGTGATGAAAACGGCGACGCAGACGACGGAGAACATCGCTGCTTGTTGGTGGTGCGATAACATGACGGATTCTCCTCTTCGCCACATCCGGCTGCCGGACGTTGGTTCCCGTCACCTGGTCTGCGCTATTCCTTGTATTCCTTCCGGCTCTCAGTGAGCGGCGTCAGAACTCTTCTGTCGGGGACACTCGCCCGCAGTCCGTCAATTTCGTCCATGCCGATGGACATTGGCAGCTCAATCTGCCCGCGTTCGATTGCCGAGCGATAGAGCGCCGATATGATCTCGAGGCCCTGGTAAGCTCGCGCGAACCTTGCGGGATGTGGCTTGGCATCGTCATCGAGCCAGTCAGCCATCTGATCGACGTAAGGCGCCATGTCGTGTTCGTAGTCCATGCCGCCAGGACCGGCCTGCACGCCCTGGCGGGTCACGGCCCGCCAGCCGGTGCCCGTGTGAACTTCGGCGTATCCCTCGGTGCCATGCGCGCCGATGCGGCACTTGCGCCACCAATACTGGACCTCCGGGACGTCAGGCGCTCCGGCCCCGCAGTCGTAGATCCCGCGCACGCCGTTTCTGAAATGCACGACGCCGGCAACGTAATCGGGCGACGCATGGGCGTCGCTCAGCTTGCCGCGACCAGCGGCCTGGGCCACGACCCATTCGGCGGGCTCGTAGTCGTTGAACCACATCGTGTAGTCCACGAGATGGCTGAGCATGTGCGCCGCCCACCCCGTCGCGGTGCCGTAGACGGTCTGCACCTGGCCAATCGCACCGCTGGCGATGATGTCTTTCACCTGCTTGTAGTGCTCGCCGTACCGGTGTTGATGGCTGACGACCGCCTTCACACCCGATCTGTCGATCGCCTGTTTGATCGCCATCCCTTCCGCGCTGCTGATCGCGACCGGCTTCTCGAACGCGATCAACTTGGCGCCGCTGTCGATGCCCATGACCACCAGCGGCAGCCGCACGCCTGGCGGCGTGCAGAAGCAGAACACCTCCGGTTTCAGCTCCCGGGCCAACGCCGAACCGTCGGTGCTGATCTTTACGGGTCCGAGCTTCGCGGCCGCCTCGTCGAGCCGCTTTTGATCCCGGCTGCAGATGCCGACGAGATCGAATCGTGGGTTGGCGGCGAATGCCGTCGCATGGTGCATCCCTCGCTTGCCCATGCCGACGACGATGACGCGATATCGGGGCGTCACCTCGCTGCCTTGTCCCATTCGAGAACCTTCGCGACCACATAGTCGACTTCAGCCGCCGTCAATTCCGGATACATCGGCAGGCTGATGCAGCTGGCGGCGTTGCGCTCGGCATTGGAAACCGCGCTGGCGAGGCGCGCACCCTTGCCCCACGGATAGCCGTCCTGTCTGTGGATCGGAATGGAGTAGTGAGTCTTCGCGTCGATGCCGCTCTTGGTGAGGAACTCCACCAGCGGGTCACGGTGAGCCGGATCTTTCGTCTCGACGACGTAGAGATGGAATACGTGCCGATAACTTGCCGTCACGTACGGCAGCTCGATCCGCGTAACGCTCTTCAGTCCCTCGGTGTATCTCGCGGCCCATCGAATACGTTGATCATTCCACTCGTGAATGTGCTTCAGCTTGGCGCTGAGGACTCCCGCGTGCAGATCGTCCAGCCGGCTGTTGAAGCCGAAGCTGTGAACGTTGCGCTGGTTCGACCCGTGGTTGCGCAGCTTGCGCACTCTGGCGTCGATGGTCGCGTCGTTGGTCAGGATCGCTCCGCCATCGCCGAACGTGCCGAGGTTCTTTTGCGCGATGAAGCTGACAGAGGTGGCGTCGCTCAGGTGACCGATTCTGAAGCCGTTCCCAGCGGCGTCGATGGCCTGGGCATTGTCTTCGATCACCCGCAGCCGGTGCGTATCGGCAATCTTCCTGATTGCTGGCATGTCGGCGCACTGGCCGTACAGATGCACGGGAATGATGGCCTTCGTCTTCGCGGTAATCGCGGCCTCGATCGTTTCGGGAGCAATGCACTTCGTCCGGGGATCACAGTCGACGAACACCGCGGTTGCGCCGGCGATCCAGATGGCTTCGGCGGTGGCGAAGAACGTGTTCGGGTGGGTGATGACCTCGTCTCCGGCGCCGACCCCCATCGCCATCAGAGCGAGCCAGATCGCGTCCGTCCCGTTGCCCGTCCCGATCGCATGCTTCATTCCATGGAAGGCGCCGAGCTCCTGCTCGAATCGTTTGAGCATTGGTCCCTGCACGTACTCTCCGCTCTCGAGCACTTGCCGGATATTGGCGTCGATCTCCGACTGAATGTTGTGGTACTGCCGGACATGGCCGTAGAACCCGACCTGCATCATCACTTGCGTCATGGCTTCACACCTGCAAAAGACGAGGACATCGAAACGCTGGAACCTTACCACGTTGCAGCAGCATCAAGCAGCTGACAATTTCGTTCCCGGTCCGCCGTTTACCGTGCGGACCGCCTCACCAGATTCCGGGCAGCAGGCGATGGCGAACCCTCTGCTGATAGTCGCTGTATCCAGCCAGCTGCTCGCGAAGCAAGCCCTCCTCGTCGAACAGCCGCCAGATCAGAAGCGGCACAATCGCGGCGATTGGGACCAGTCCCCAGTACGATTCGAGGGCCAACGGTGTGCCGAGCAGGTACAACAGCGCGCTCGCGTACATCGGGTGGCGCACGATGGCATACGGGCCGGTCGAGATGACCTGCTGGTCGGCGACGACCTGAACGGTCGCCGACGCGAACGTGTTGGCGCTGATCGAATCGGGGAAGGAGAGGTCCACAAGTCGGAGATCGCGAGCGAGCCCGCACGTCTCGATCGGAATTGTTCCTGGGTCGCGCTCTAGACCTTGACCAAGGCTGGTTTCCTGACGCCCGGTCTCGTGATTCGCTGACGGCCGGTCGGACGTTGCCGCTTCGTGAACGGTCTGATCGTCACCGGCTTGCCGGATCTGGCGGACTGATACAGCGCTTCAACAATCCTGACGTCCTGGAGACCCTCTTCACCGGATGGCTCGGGCTCACGATTATTGAGAATGCAGTCGGAAAAGTAGAGCAGTTCCGGCGCAAACTGGTCGCGCTTGCCGACCCTCCGGCGGGTCGTCTTGCCATCGATGGTCAGCGCGAACTCGAGTCCCTCGGCGTATTCATAGGCCGGCTCGGCGTGCAGATCGCCCCTGGTGCCCACGATTCGATACGCGGCGACATCGGCGGCGTTGAAGCTGGTAATGAAGGTGGCGACTCGATCGTTGCCAAAACGTAGCGTCGCGGCGGTCGTTTCGTCGATTTCGGCCAGCGTCGCCAGGCCGCTGTTCACAGAAACGGCTGAGACCTGGGTGGGCTCGGCGCGAAACAAGTATCGTGCGGCATTGATGCAATACACGCCGATGTCATAAAGGCTGCCGCCGCCATACGCACGTTTCGTGCGGATATCTCCCCGTTTGACGGTCATCGAAAATGACGAATTGAAGAACTTGAGCTCGCCGAGTTTTCCGCTTCGTGCCAGGTCAATGGCCGCCAGGTTGATTTCTTCGAAGTGCAGCCGGTACGCGATCATCAACTTGACCTTTGCCCTGCGACACGCGGCGATCATCCGGCGGCACTCCTCAACCGTGACCGCCATGGGCTTTTCACAAAGCACGTGGACGCCGGCCCGAGCGGAGCGAATTGCGTACTCCGCGTGCATGGAGTTCGGCAGGGCGATGTAGACCGCATCGACCACGCGGAGACACTCCTCGAATTCCTCATAAGAAAATGAGTGCTCGATCCGATACCGTCTCGCGATCTCGCGGCGCTTGGTACGGTCACCGCTGATGATCGCCACGAGTTCGGAGTTCTTGCGCGCGTGTGCGAATGCCGGAATCACGGCGATCTGTGCAATGTGTCCCAGGCCAACGACTGCGTAACGCACCGACCGTTTTGCTGCTGTCACCCCGTCGCCTCCACGTCAAATGCCCAGCGTTGAGCGGCGCGATCACCGGGGATACTCATCGACCCCGCTTCGTGCCGGGTGCCATCCCCGCGGGCATTAGCTTACCAATGTCAGTCCGAGATCTGCCGCCGCGCTCAACCGGACGCGGGCATTCGCCCCGCGACCACGGAAAGATGAGTCCGGTATTTGTTCACTACTGAAGAGTCAAAACGGCCAGCGACCGCAGTGCGCCGCCGGCCGTCCCTTTGTGCGATCAGTTGTCCAAAGCCTGACCCGAATCGGCTGAACGCGCCTGCTCGCCTCCTGCACCGGGACCGCCGTCCGACTCGATGCGCATCGGCTGCCGCTGACGCGACCGCATGGCGGCGAACACAACGAAACTGAGAGACCCCACGACCAGGATAAGTATGAAGATTTCGTCTGGAGACACACGTCCTCCTCTTTGCGATTTGATCTGAATGCTTATGAACCGATTGATGGAATCAGACCAGCGGAGGACCGCGGACGTTTAGCGACCGTACTCGTGCTATGGAGAGAAGAACGTCATCCGAGTGAGCTCGATTGACACCAGCGCGACGGACTCTAAGCGCTGTCGCGCGAGGCACGATCGCGGCGTGAGCCACGGTAACGCGGCTGACTTTTCCGACCTGAACTCGCGCGAACCCACGCGCGGCGAGCAGGGCGGTAGCAGGTGAATGACCAGGACGTGCCGACAGGCAGGTCGACGAATCCCCGCGCAGCGCGGCCGATCCGGTCAACCGGGCCGTTGCGGTTCCACATGTCAGCGCGACGCCCAGTATCCCGACGATCGTGCGTAGCAAACCGGTCACCTCAGAAGCGTATCATCGCTCGGGCGCTGAAAGCGCCGCGGGCATGCTGCGAGCGACGTGCGAGAAGGAGCCTTCATTAACACCACGGTTCCGCCTTTGCCCACTCAATCGGGAGGCTGCCATTTCCCAAGGCAGAGCTGACCAAGCTCGTCGGCGTCGGGTGGAGTCGAGCATGGCTCGGCGTTAGCAAACGGACGGCACGGGGTTCGCTTCTGTCTATCCAGGGTCCAGCTCGAACACCTCGAGCAGGCTGAGGAGGAAACCGTGCGAAATCTACTGTGCGCAGCGGTCATGGCTCTGGTCGGTATCGGCGCGCCGGCGATCGCTCAGGAGACGGTCAAGAAATCCACAACCAAGATTTCTGTAGATGAAGGAAAGGAGGTCGCGGTCACTGGCTGCGTCGCGCGAACGCCCGAAGGCCAGCTCTCGCTGACCCACGCTGCCGGCAAGGACGGCGCACTTGGCTCGTACATTCTGATCGCCAAGGACGACGAACTGAAGGATCTCGAGAAACATGTCGGCCATCGGGTCGAAGTTCAGGGCAAGGCGGCCGACCAGGGAGACGGGAAGCTCACGGTAAAGAACGAAGCGAAGGTACAAACCACAGAGGGGGACACGAAGAAGCGCGAGAGCACGACCAAGGTCGAGGGAGATCTGAACGGAATGCCGTTTCTCGGCGTCAAGTCGGTGCGGATGCTCGCGGCTGTTTGTCCATAGGGGGTGCGCTCAGGCGCGGCTGGTTTAACGTCGGGCCGATGATTGCGCGCGCGTAGCCCCCGCACCCAACAATATTTGCTGACAAGGTCGTCGGACTCCGACGGCCTTTTCTTTTTGCGCCACGGTGCGTCGAGGCCGCTGAATTGGTAGCATCGACCGGCTCATGAACCGCCGAACATTCCTGACCACCTCCGCTGCCGCCGCGACCGGCATTGCCGCCCAAGCGTTTGGCGGCAGCCATGACCCGACTGACGCCCGGAGGCAGGGCGAGAGCGCGATCTTGGTGAATCCGACGCCTCTGTTCGAACTGTCGCCGTACCTGTTCATGCAGTTCATGGAGCCGCTCGGTGCGACCGATGGCTCAGTCGAGGCCGCCTGGGACCATCTGCGCGACGATTGGCGTGAGGATGTCGTGGCGGTCACCCGCGAACTCGGCCCGACGATGATGCGCTGGGGCGGAATCTTTGCGGACTTCTATCGGTGGCGGGAAGGCGTCGGCCCGCGGGAGCACCGACCACCGATGCTCAACCTGCTGTGGGGTGGAATCGAGTCGAATCAAGTCGGGACCGTCGAGTTCGTCGACCTGTGCCGGCGAGTCGACGCGGAGCCGCTCATCTGCGTCAACTTCGAGTCGGACGGCCGCAGACAGTACATGAAGGTTGGTGGCCAAGTGCGTACGGCCGACGCCAGAGAAGCATCCGCGTGGGTCGCGTACTGCAACGATCCCAACAACGGCGATCGCAAGGCTCATGGCCATGCAGCCCCGCTGAGCGTCCGGTTCTGGCAGATTGGCAACGAGACTTCCTACGACAAGAACGGCTTCGATCTCGACACCGCGGCGCGCAAGACCGTCGAGTTTGCGAAATCGATGCGAGCGGCAGATCCATCCATCCAGTTGATCGCGTGGGGGGACAGTGGATGGGCGGCCCGCATCGCGGAGGTCGCCGGCGAACACGTGCAATATCTGGCGTTCCATCACATGTTCGATCCGGACGATCTCGCATTCGCCGGTTCTTCGCGGCGAGGCGTATCAACGCGATCCGGACGCAACGTGGGCGCAGTTGATGACGGCGTGGCAGGTGGCCGACGCCAAGATTCGCTCCGTTCGCGACACCCTGGGCTCCCGGAAGATCCCGCTCGCGATGACGGAGTGTCATTTCGTGATTCCGAGCCGCGATCGCGGCGACGTGCTGGCTTCGTGGGCGGCCGGTGTGTCCTATGCGCGCATCCTCAATACGCATCAGCGCCACGGCGACGTCCTGAGAATCGCGACGGCCGCGGACTTTTGCGGAACGCGATGGCAGAACAACGCCGTGATCATTCCCACGCCGAAGAGCAACAACCGCGCGTATCTGCAGCCGGTCGCTCGCGTGATGCAGCTCTATCGCCATCACATCGGCAGTCACGCGGTCAAAGTCGTTGGCGCTCCGGACGGTCTCGACGTCGTCGCGAGCCGCCGCGGCGACACCGTGTACCTGCACGTCGCGAACACGCAGCGCAGGAAATCGGTCACCGCCTCGATCCAGATCGAAGGCGGCGTTCTCAAAACCGGTCGTGGGTTCGAGATCGATGCGGACCCCGCGGTGGAGGTCTCGTATCTGAACGCGGCGGAGGTCATGAAGACCGTGGCGAGACCGCTCGCCGCCACTGGCATCTGGGAATTCCCGGCGGCGTCGGTCTCGGCGCTGGAACTGACGTTCGATGCGCCCCCGGCGTGAATGCGTACGTGCCGTTGACGCCGGTTCAAAGACCTATCGTGGGCTCTCGGATGGCGCCAGCCGATTCAGCACCTTGCCGTTGGCATCGAGGAACGTGAGGCTCGATGCGCCGTCTGTCCCGACTTCCATCACCAGGCGTTTCCGCCCGTTCATGTCCATCAATGCGACGGTTGCCGCGCCGTCGTCGCCGTTTCCGACCCAGATGCGGTTGTTGTTCGGCCCGGCAACCGAGTTGTCCTTGATTCGCAGGCCGGCGAAGCGGTTCTCGTTGTCGCTGATGCCGGCAAGCTGGATCAACATGCCCCCAACGCCATACTTGTCGAATGACAGCTGTCCGCCAGAATCCACGACCCGTCCGTTCGCATCGCGATGACCGGCGAACACCAGCCCACCATTTTCCGATCCTTCGTCGTCATAGAAGAGCATCCCGGCATATGGCCGATTCCGCTGTCCTTCCTTGCCCCGCACGATGACGCCAGGCAACTTGGCGCGGTCGGCCACGACCATTCGCAATGTCCCATCAGGCTCGACGATGTTGATTCGACGGACGGTGATCTCATCGAACTCCTGGCTTCCAGGGGCGCCTCTCGTGCTCGCGGTGAGCGCCAGGAGCATTGTCACAGTGCCGGCGTAAATCAGAACCGCTCGCATCCTCGGGTCCTCAACCATACGCTACCTCCTCCTCTCAGGGTGATGCACCGCGAGGTCGACACCGCCGGGCACATCGACAAGGGTCCTTCGAGATTCAGACGAACAAGGCTGAAAGGCAGTTCACGGTAGAGACGGGCCGTCGACACCGGCGTCGAGTCTTAGCCAGGGCGGCGCCGTATACTTCTTCGCCTGATGCGTGAGAAAGGGCCCGAGTCGAGTGCGAACCTGCCGTCCGTTCGGGAATGGGCGAATCAGGTCTTCTCTCGCGCCTCGGGAGCACCCTTGCGCGAGGGTAATCGCGTCGTGCTGCTTAGGGATGCTGGGGAGAATTATCCTGCCTGGCTTCGCGCCATCGCTGCCGCCGAACGGACGATTCATTTCGAGATGTACATCATCCACGGCGACGCCCAGGGACTCGTGTTCGCAGATGCACTGCTTCGCAAGGCGGGCGAGGGTGTTCAGGTTCGATTGCTGTACGACTGGCTGGGAGGAGTCGGCAAGACGTCACGCGCGTTCTGGCACCGGCTTCGCGCCGGTGGCGTTGACGTCCGGTGCTACAACCCTCCACGATTCGATCGCCCGCTCGGCTGGGTCAGCCGGGATCACCGGAAGACAATTGCCGTCGACGGCAGCGTCGCCTTCGTCACCGGGTTGTGCGTGGGGCAGATGTGGGCGGGTGAGCCGGAACGACATCTGGATCCGTGGCGTGACACCGGGATAGAAGTGCGCGGGCCGGCGGTAGCCGACATTGAAACCGCGTTCGCCGAAGCCTGGGCGGCGGCTGGTCCGCCGCTGCCGCCTGGTCTCGAATTGGTGCCTTCGGTGGCGGGCGACGTTCCGCTGCGCGTTGTGGCGACGGTCCCGAATACCGCAGGCTTGTTTCGCGTCGACCAGCTCGTCGCGGCGATGGCGCGCAACACGCTATGGCTCACCGACGCCTACTACGGCGGCACCGCCGGGTATGTGGAGGCGCTGCGCACCGCGGCGCGAGATGGCGTCGACGTGCGACTGCTCGTGCCGGGCGCATCCGACATCCCGCTGGTGCGGCTGTTCTCCCGCGCCGGCTACCGACCGCTCCTGGAAGCGGGCGTCCGGGTATTTGAATGGAACGGCTCGATGATTCACGCCAAGACCGCCGTGGCGGATGGCCGGTGGGCCCGGGTGGGATCCACGAACCTCAACGTCGCCAGTTGGCTCGGCAATCGTGAGCTTGACGTGATCGTGGAGCACGAGACGTTCGCCCGCCAGATGGAGGAGATGTTTCTCCGCGATTTGGGAAATGCAACCGAGGTGGTCCTGCAACGGAATCGGGTCCGCGCGCCGGGTGCACCCCCAGGCCGCCGTCATCCAACGACGAGCGGCGCAAGCAGCGGCGGTCGGGTCATGGCCGGAGCGGTTCGAGTCGGTCACACGGTTGCCGCCGCGATAACGAACACGCGGGTTCTCGAGCCCGTCGAGGCCAACATCGCGCTGATGGCTGGCGCAATTCTCGCGGCGGTCGCGGCTTTGGGCTTCATATACCCGCGGGCGATCGCGTATCCGCTTGCCCTGTTCGGCGGATGGCTCGCGGTTGCGACCTTGTATCGCGGACTCGTCTTATACCGCCACAGAACGCACACGCTGAATGGGCCACCAACCACCACTGAGATGCACCGACTGTCACCCGTGGAGCAACATTCACGTCCCAAGGCCTCAGACAAACTCTGAAGAACAGGGAAACACGGAAGAATAGGGAAGAACGCGGACGGACCACTGAGAGACACTGAACGACAGGCCGGAGCTCCTACGTTTGGTGATCTCGGTATTTCCGTGTTCTTTCAGTGTCTGTCTGTCGCCTGGCTTGTCTGTGCGCACTGTGGTGCGATGAAGCTCAGGCGAGGTGCAGGCGATTGCGGCCGCCATTCTTCGCAGCATAGAGTGCCGCGTCGGCGGCCCGAAACAGCTCCTCGATCTGTTCGTCCTCGTCGCGAACCGCAGGATCCGGGGACGGACGATCGTAGTAACGCCAGGCCATCCCGATGCTGATCGACAGCGAGCCTCGAGCAAACGGCACGTCCGCGAGGACCGGCGCGCAGGCCTGAACCGCGACCCGGAGATCGTCGGCCAGCCGCTCTGCATCGACTCGAGATTTCCCCAAGAGCCCGATGACGAACTCGTCGCCGCCATAGCGGCACGCGACTGCATCCGGTGGGGCATGCGCCGCGATGATGTGACCGACCCTGCGGACGGCATCAGCTCCCGCCAGGTGACCGTATCGATCGTTGATCGATTTCAGCCGGTCGACGTCGAGAACCAGGAACGCGAGCGATGTCCGCGTGCCCCGCGCGCGCTGCAGCAAGGCGCGCGCTCCCAGTTCGAACGAGCGCAGGTTGTGCAGCCCGGTGAGGTCGTCGGTCATCGCGAGGCGGTGGAGACGGCGCGCATCGTTCCCCAGTTTTGCCGTCGCCATGCCGACCGCGATGAACACCGCGATCTGAAGGATGTCCAGCTCCTCGTACCGCAAGACGAGCGTTTGCGGATTGGCGAGGTGATACAGCAGAACGGCACACATCGCGGTGACCACGCCCCCGGTCATGCCGAAGATCGCGGCCGCGAAGATGATTGGAAAGTAGTACAGGTGCTGGACGTGCGGCAACGAGGTCTGCCAGTCCAGCGCAAAGATCATTGCCATCGAAACCGCAAGGCCGGCCACCGCTGAAGCCCGCCGTGGCCGAAAGTGGATCACGCTGCCGTTCGAGGCTGCCGCTGCTTCACCCGTCGTCCATCTTTCCATTCCCGGCTCCATCGAGGCGGTGCTCTCCACCCCCATTTAGTCTTGACGACGTGGAGCGGAAGAACGCTTCAGCCCGGATCAGTCTCCACAGGACAACTAGCTGATCAGTACTTTGGAGGGCCGGCGGACCGAGCGGGTCGACAAAGGCTATGCCTTCGGGTTCGCGTACACCTATGGCGACTCGAAGGACAATGCGTCAAAGCAGTTGACGACCCAGGGATTGAATGCCTTCCCGCAGAACGCGCGACTTCACCAATTGGTACGGGCCGAGCGACCACGACGTCCGGCATCGGCTGACCGCGAATTTCGTGGTCAACCTGCCGCTCGGCGACAACATCATCGCGCGTGACTGGTCGCGTCGGTGTGTCTACACTGCGCAGAAGGTAATTCCGGCCTGAGTACGGGTCGAACGGGCGATGGGTAAGGACGATTACAAGAGGCCGCGAGTCTGGCTCACCAGGAGCCTGGTCGACATCCGCGTAAAGCGTGGCGGCAGTTGTACGGGCTTCGGTCTGGTGAATCTGGTGGCACGAGCGGCTCGTTCCGCGCCGCTGCTGCGAGGAGCGCGAGGGACGCCGAGGATTCCGGCCAGCCGATCGATGATGTCCTGCGTCTCACGACTGACCTGGATGACGCCGTTGACTGGGTTTGCGGCGTGGCACACCTTCGCGGCCACGGACGCGAGCCACGCCTTGAACGGCTCGGCCTCGCTAGGGGACTTCATTTCGATGGCGAGAACGGCTCTCCCAACCGCCTCAATCAGCGCTTCCATCGTCTCCGGCCGATCGATTGAGGTCAGGTCGGGCAGCTCGAAACCATCGGTTCCTGCCCTCACCCTTTCGACCAGTACCCTGACGATTTCCGGCGCATCAATCAGTCCCGACCGGGTAACCGCCCTGCTGACGACCACGGGGTCGATCGCGGACGCGTCCGGGCCACTCGCTTCCGAGAGAGCGATCGCCAGGCCGACGGCCATCGGGGAGGCGGAGATGGCCTTCCATTCATCAACGCTGTAATCGTTGCTCGCGGACATGAAATCCCTTCTGACGCAGCCGGGCTTGGAAACGTGGAAGGTACAATGGTTTGCGGCTGAGCGCCATAGCACGTCGGTGCTACGACCTTCGTCGCATTGCCCCAGGAAGTGTGAATGACCAAGCCGGTTCCCCAGAGTATCGTCCGAAGTGGGTCACGGCCACAGCGCGTCAGCTGGCTTTCCGCATCTATAAGAGGTGACGATCGTCCTCTGCATCCCTAAAAAGATCTGCAAGATAGCCGTGCGTATCAACAGTGCAGCGTCCAATATCTCCGGCGCGTCTCCGGGGAAGACGAAGCGGCAAGTTCCGTCCGGTGCTTAAGGTCGGGCTACTCGGTATGGGAGTTGCTACGGCCGTGTATCCGCTGTGTAACGGAGGTGTAACCCCCATGAGGAAGGCCCCGGTTCTGCCACTACTGAGCATGGTGTTGCTGCTTCTTATCGTTTCGGAGCGCCCGGCCCATGCGTACATCGACCCTGGGACTGCCAGCTACCTGTTCCAACTCATCGCCGGCGCGGTGCTCGGCGTCGTGTTCGTTATGCGAACCTACTGGAACCGGATCGTGACGAGCGTCCGATCGCTGGTGTCTCGTGACGCTTCTGGCGGTCAATAGGCCGTCCGCGCCGCGGCAACCTCATCAGGCGTCGTTCCGGGATCCGGCGGGGTTCGTTTTCACTCGGGACGGGGCACTCTACCGCCAGGTCAACCCGGTCGGCCGCGCCGACTACGACCAACTGATGAGCTCGGGGCTCTACGAGGACCTGGCGCAAGCCGGCGATCTCGTTTTTCATGAGGAAGTTGATAGCTCGGTCTCACCCGATGGCAAGGCATCGATCGTACTTCGTCCCACCCGGGTTGGCTTCATCTCTTATCCCTACGAGTGGTGCTTCAGTCAGTTGAAAGCGGCGGCGCTGCTCACACTGCGACTCCAGAAGACCGCCGTGCAGCACGGGATGTCGCTGAAGGACGCGACCGCCTACAACATTGCCTTTGAGGCGGGTCGCCCGCTGTGGATTGACACGCTCTCTTTCGAGCGCCTGAGGCCTGGGAAGCCCTGGGTGGCCTACCGGCAGTTCTGTCAATTCTTCCTGGCGCCGCTCGCGGCTATCAGCTACGTCGACGTCCGGCTGCTGCAGCTGCTGCGCGCCGAGCTCGACGGCCTGCCGCTCGACCTGGTGAGCCGGCTGCTGCCGGCGAGCACACGCCTTCGGTTCGGCATCCTGACTCACATTCATCTGCACGCCGCCGCGGAACGGCGGATGGCCGGCCGCGTCCCGGCCAAGGACGCCCGACCCGCACGGGCGATCAGCAGCACGGCATCGGCCGGACTCCTCGACAGTCTCGAGCGCACGGTGAACGGTTTGACCTGGCGTCCCTCGAAAACCACATGGGGCGACTACTACGACGCGACCAACTACACGGATGCCGCGTTCAATCACAAGCGACAGATCGTCAGCGACGCCATCGATCGTGTGGCGCCCCGTACGATCTGGGATCTTGGGGCGAACGACGGTACGTTCAGCCGCCTCGGGAGCGATCGCGGTATCCCGACCGTCGCGTTCGACGTGGATCCCGTTGCGGTGGAGAAGAACTATCGTGCGGTCGTGGCTCGCGGCGAGCGGCACATCCTTCCACTCCAGCTCGATCTGACCAACCCGAGCGGCCGGGTTGGATGGGCGCACGAGGAACGTGAGTCGTTCGCCGATCGCGGACCGGCGGATCTCGCCCTCGCTCTCGCCCTGGTGCATCATCTGGCCATCGCGCACAATCTGCCGCTCCCGCGGATCGCTGAGTTCTTCGCCCGTATCGCCCGGGCACTGGTCATCGAGTTCGTGCCCAAGGAGGATTCCCAGCTCCAGCGGATGCTCGCGACGCGCGACGACATCTTTGACGAGTACACCAGGGAGAACCTCGAGACGGCGTTTTCCCGCTGGTTCACGATTGAGCAGGTGTACCCGGTAAAGGACGCTGCTCGGATCATTTATCTGATGAGAAGGCGGGATCCATGACCAGGATTCCGTTTCATCCGCTGCTCTTCGCCATGCTGCCGGTTCTCTCGATGTTCGCCGCCAGTCCAGGCCAGCGTCACGATCACGAACTGAACGACGCCTTACGCATCGTCGTCGGCGGCGCGGGAGTTCTGCTGCTGCTCGCCGCGGCGATCTACCGGGACGTGCGCAAGGCCGCCCTCGCCGCGTCCGCGCTATTGCTCGCGTTGTGCGTCCAGATTGACGATGGCAGCATCGGGAGTTTCGGCAACAAGCGCTTCGTGATGCCGCTGATGTACTTGGGGATCCTCGCGTGGTGGGTCTGGCTGTATCGCCGGCGGACGCCGCTGGAATGGCTGACAGGACTTGCCAACATGGTGGCGCTCGGCGCGGTGCTGCCGCCGGCGGTCATCCTCGGCACCTACTCGTCCTCCAGTCTCGAGGCAAGCGCGACGAGGCCGAACCCGATTGTCGCTGGAACGGTGAAGGCAAAGCCCGATATCTACTACGTGATCTTCGATCGATATGGCGACGACCAGACCGCGAGAACATACGGTCTCGAGAACGACATCGGCGACTACCTGACCAGCAAAGGTTTTTACGTTGCACGAGCCAGCAGTGCGAACTACATGAAGACGGCGCTCTCGCTGTCTTCATCGCTCAACGTCGGATACCTGGACGAGGTAGTGCGCGGGCGAGAGAAGTCGGCGAATTGGACTCCGGTCTACCAGCACCTGTGGCGCCATCACGTGGGCGCGTTCTTGCGATCGCAGGGGTACACCTATACGCATCTGGGCTCCTGGTTCTATCCCACGCGCGAGAATCCAGGGGCGAATCGCAACGTGAACTATTACACGGCCGTACCACGGACCGTCTCGCTGATGTTCGATTCGAAGACGCTTTCTCCGGTGCAGCAGGCGTTTGGTCCCTGGCTCGACGTCCGACTCCAGAACTGGCAGCGCGTTCGTCATCAAATGGACGATGTCCTGCGGCTGGTGCCGACGCCGGGCCCGAAGTTCGTCTTCTTCCATGTGCTCGTACCGCACGAACCCTACGTGTTCGATCGCGACGGCAGCTACGTGACCAGGGCACAAGAACGCAAGCGATCGTTGGCGGAGAACTACCGGAACCAGCTCCTGGCGGCAAATGCGATGATTCGACGGCTGGTCGATGGAATCGTGCGGGACTCCGCTTCGCCGCCGGTCATCATCATTCAAGGTGATGAAGGGCCGTATCCCCCGGGCACCAGCAGCATGGAGTTCGACTGGCGCACGGCCAGCGCCAAACAACTGCGCGAGAAGAACGGAATTCTCAACGCCTACTACCTGCCGGGCGTGGATTCGAGCGTGCTCTATCCGACGATCTCGCCGGTGAACTCGTTCAGGGTGGTGTTCAACACCTACTTCGGCACGAACCTGCCGCTCCTGCCGGACCGCACGCTGCGTCACGTCTCCGATCTGCAGCCGTTCATGTTCGACGACATCACGACGCAGATGGCGATGGCGCGATCGGACGCGAAGCCGCACTGAGCGGGCTACGCCGTGGCAGCGCCGATCGGTGACGCCGCCCGGTCGTGCGACGGTATCGGCAGCTCGTCGAATACCGGCCGCCTCGGATCCACGATCGTCCAGCAGAACGCGCCCACCAGGAACAACACTCCCATGAGATAGAGCGGCAGGTTCCAGTTGCCGAACCACTGCACCGAGTAGGCGACGATCAGCGGATTGAGCATCGCGGCAAGGTTTCCGACCGAGTTCATCGTCGCGCCGACGACGCCGACGTGGTTGCGTCCGACTTCGATCACCGTGCCCCAGGCGGCGCCGAGCGTGAACATCGTCAGCCCGGTCGCCAGCGCAATGAGAGAGGCGGCCAACACTGGCGTCGACGAGGCCGCGGCGGCCAGCAGAGAAAGCCCGGCAATCACGTAGGCCACAGCGCCCAGTCCGCAGCGTCCAACGCGCAGCCCGTAGCGCGAGGCGAGCCGATCGGTGACCAGCCCGCCGAGCAGATCGCCCGGCATGCTGACGATCAGCGGCAGTCCGGCGAAAATTCCAAGGCTCGTGGCATCGAACCCGTGCCGCTGTTTCAGGTAGGTCGGCAGCCAGGTAATGCAGAAGTAGAAGATCATGCAGTTGGGGATGTACATCACGCAGAGCGCCATCATGTTTCTGTTGGCGATGCAGCCTGCGCCAGTATCCCAGTCCGGCCGCGTGGCCGCAGTCTGCCGGACGCTCCGACACGATCGTCTGCAGTTCGGCGGCATTCACCGCGGAATGCTCCGATGGATCGTTGCGGAACCAGGTAAGCCAGATCGCCGTCCACACGAGACCAACCGCCCCGAAGCAGACGAAGATCGCGCGCCACGAGAGGAACTGGAGCAGCCAGAGGACTAGAGCCGGCGTCAGGCCGCCGACCAGATGCGCGCCCGGCGAAGAAAATGCCCTGCACTCTTCCGCGCTCGCGGGCGGGAATCCAGCGTGAAAACGTGCGGGCGACGCACGGCCACGCGCCCGCTTCGCCCATGCCGAACAGAAAGCGGATGGCCAGCAGCACGGGATAGCTGAACGCCGCGCCGGTCGCCGCCGTCAGGAACGACCACCAGAGCACAATGCGTGACAGCACCGATCGCGTGCCCTTGCGATCCGCCCACCACGCGGTGGGAATCTCGAAGAGCGCATACGCCAGCTGAAAGACGGTGAACACATAGCCCATCTGGACCGTCGAGAGGCCGAGATCGCGCACGATGCCTGGGGCCAGCGTCGCGATGCAGGCACGATCGAGGTAGGTGATCATTCCGAGCCCGGTGGCCAGGCGCGACGACGCGATAGCGTGCGCGAGTAGGGATCGACGGCATACGCGCGACTATATGCGAACTCGATTGGCAGCGTGAATGCCGACCGGAGAGCGCAGGGCTCAGCAGACCGGAACTCGTGGTACGTTCACTGGGTCGCAGGCAGCCTCATAGCCGGAAGCGAATCTTCATGCAGGCCATCGTTCCGCTGATTGTTGCGTTCGCACTCTCGACAGACCTCGGCGTCCAGTCGACCGTGGACAAGGCGTTGCCTGACCTTCCCGTCATCGAGATGCGCAATTTCCTTCCTGCCATTCGCCAGCAGGTCGAGCAGGCGCGTGCGAGTGCCGAAGTGCGTCCCAAAGATCCAGAAGCGAGCGGAAAGCTGGGAATGCTCCTGAATGCGTATGAGCAATACGAGTCCGCTGCGACCTGCTACCGCCGCGCGCACCTTCTCGATCCGCGCGCGTTTCGATGGCTGTTCTACCTCGGATGGATCCAGGCGGCCCAGGGAAACCAGCAAGAGGCCGTGCAGATGCTGGGCGAGGCTGTCAGAATGAAGCCCGATTACCTGCCGGCACAGTTGAAGCTCGCCGAGAGTCTTGGCGCGATGGGGAAGTGGGAGGAGGCCCGCGACATCTATCAGTCCGTCAGCAGGACGCATCCGGACAGTGCCGAGGCCCACTACGGCCTGGGGCGAGTGTATGCGAGCAGAGGCGAGACCAGCGCGGCCGCGACCGCGTACCTGAAGGCCTGTGAATTGTTCCCGCCGTACGGTCCGGCGCATTACGCCCTGGCGCTCGTCTACCGGAAACTCGGCGATGCGACAAGGTCTCAGCAGCAGTTCAGCCTGTACGAGCAGAATAAAACGGCGGTGCCGCTCGTGGACGACCCGCTGCGCGCCGACGTCACAAAGCTCAATATGAGCCCCGTCGCTCACATCCGCCGCGGCGTGGACCTCGAGCAAGCGGGCAAGGTTCCCGAGGCAATCGCCGAACAGAACGAAGCGCTGCGACTCGATCCCGCGGCGGTACAGGCCCATATCAAGCTGGTTTCCCTGTACGGCCGCCGCGGCGAATACGATCAGGCGTCGGCCCACTACCACGCTGCGCTCGATCTCGATCCGAATCAGGCCGATCTTCACTACAACTACGGGGTTCTTCTTCTCAAGCAGAATCGGCCTCAGGACGCGGAGAAGGCTTTCCAGCAGGCTCTGCAAATCAATCCGTTTTACGCAGAGGCGCACTTCAACCTTGGCGCGGTGTACGAGCAGGAAGGCAGACTGAACGAAGCGTCAGAGAAATTCACCAGGGCGCTCGACAACAAGCCGAATTACGCGGCCGCGCATTTCCACCTCGGACGCCTGCTGGCGAACCAGGAGAGATACGACGAAGCGATTCAGCAGTTCTTGAAAACACTCACGCCCGAGGACGAGAACACCCCGCGATATCTGTATGCGCTTGCCGCCACCTATGGGCGCGCCGGCAATGTCTCGGAAGCCCTGAAGTACGCCCGCACGGCACGTGAGCAGGCCGCTGCGCGCGGCCAGGCTGAATTGGTGGCCAGCATCGACAAAGACATTCGAGCGCTGGAACAGGCGGCGGCGACCATCAAAAAGCAATGAAGCGGCGAATCGTCTGCCTGGCGCTCGTGGTTCTGCCGGCCGTCATCATCGAGTCCCGGACAGGCGCCACTGTGTTCCACGAGATTGCGTCTGAGGTTGGACTCAACTTCCGCCATGTCACCGGCGCAACCGGCGAGTACTTCATGCCGGAGATCATGGGTTCCGGGGCTGCCCTCCTTGACTACGACAACGACGGCGATCTCGACGTGTATCTGATTCAAGGTGCGCCGCTCGAGACGGCCGGGAAAATGCTGTTTCCGCCCCTTGCGGGATCGAAGCCCGGCAACCGCCTGTTCCGGAACATGCTGTCGGAATCAGGAAAGCTGGCGTTCGTCGATGTGACCGAGCGCGCCGGCGTCGGTTACGAAGGGTACGGCATGGGTGCAGCAACCGGCGACTACGACAACGACGGCTTCATGGATCTCTATGTGACCAATTTCGGGCACAACGTCCTCTATCGCAACAATGGCGACGGCACCTTCTCCGATGTCACGCGCGAAGCGGGCGTCGATGACGAACGATGGAGCACCAGCGCTTCGTTTCTGGATTACGACGCCGACGGTTATCTCGATCTCTTCGTCGCCAACTACGTGGACTTTACGGTCAAGGGGAACAAGCGCTGTTCGGCGCCGACGGGTGAGCGCGACTACTGTACCCCGATGGCCTACAAGGCGGTGCCCCCGCGCCTCTTTCACAACCTGGGCAACGGAAAATTCGCCGACGTGACCGGCGCCTCTGGAGTCGGCTCCTCTTACGGGCCTGGCCTCGGTGTCCTCTGTGCCGATCTCAACGGTGACGGGCGTACCGACATCTATGTTGCGAACGATACGGCGGCCAATCGTCTGTGGCTGAACCAGGGCGATGGGACTTTCCGGGAAACGGCGCTGGAGGCTGGTGTGGCTTACAACGCAGACGGCCTCACCAAGGCGGGCATGGGCGTGACCGCAGAACAACTCGATGACCAGGGGAGCCTTGCGATTGTGGTGACGAACCTGACTCGTGAGGGCGCCACGCTCTTTCACGGCAACGGGAAAGGTGTCTTCGAGGATGTCACGTCGCAGTATGGGCTCGCGCAACCAACCTTCGCATACACCGGCTTTGGCACGAAGTGGTTCGACTACGACAACGACGGGTTGCTCGACCTGTTCATCGCCAATGGCGCGGTCAGTATCGTGGAGTCGATGCGCGGGGTGTCGTATCCCTACGCGCAACGAAACCTGCTCTTCCACAATGAAGGCAAGAGAGAGAAGTTTCGTGAGACCAGCAATCTCGCCGGCCCGGCGTTCGAGCGAGCAGAGGTCGGCCGGGGGGCCGCGTTTGGCGACGTCGACAACGACGGCGCGGTCGACATCCTCGTAACGAATAACAATGGGCCGGTCCGATTCCTGCGCAACGAAATCGCACCGAGTCAACACTGGCTCGAAGTGCGGCTCGAAGGTGTCAAGAGCAATCGGTTCGGGATCGGGGCCAGGGTCGCAGTGCTACGCGATGGGGAAGCCTCGCTGTGGCGACGGGTTCACACCGATTCGAGTTATCTCAGTGCCAGCGACGTTCGCGTCCACTTCGGTCTGGGAAAGAACCCGAAGGTGAGGAGCGTGATTGTGTACTGGCCCGATGGTTCCCATGAAAGCTGGGACAACCTTCAGTCCGACAAGATGATTGTATTGCGCCAGGGCTCGGGCAGGTCTCAATAGAGAACGCGTCCATCAACCAGCCAGCTCCTGTGCCGCACGCGCGGTCCCCTCGACGCGGGCGCGGATCTTCTGAAATGCGATCTCTCGCGATGTCGAGGCATCATCCGCGAATGGAGCGAAGCCGCAGTCGTCGGTCGTGCCAAGCGCCTGAACGGGAATGTAGCGGGCGGCTTGCAATATGCGATGGCGCACCATCTCGGCTGTTTCCACAGCCGGATTGATTGGATCGGTCACGCCCACGAAAACGATGTGATGTGATTGGCGGTGCTCGGCAATCAGCCTGAGCACCCTCTCCGGATCCGGCTCGCTTGCCAGTTGAATGTAGAACCGTCCCACTCGCAACTGAAAGAGAGCCGGGAGCAGGCCAGCGTAGTCGACATCTGCGCTGTGCGTGGAATCGCGATCGCCGCCCGGGCACGTATGGACACCGATCCGTCGTCGCTCTTCGCTCGAGAACTGATCGAGGACACGGTTGTTCAGTGCAATGAACTGATTGAGAAGGCCGCCAGTCGAGTCCAGTTTGAGCGACAGACGGCCCTCAGTGAAATCGATCTGCACGCTGTCGGCTCCGTGCGCGAGAGACTGACGGATGTCGTCGGCCGCTTCGGAGACGAGGTCGGTGAGAAACGAGTCGCGCGAGTACCCGGAAATGCCGGCTTCGGGGTAGAGCAGGCTCAATGCCGACGCGGAGATCACCGCCTGCTTCACCGGCAGTTTCGTCAGGGCTTTCGCCGCCGACAAAAAAGTCGCCGCATGGGTCGCATACCGAAACGGTCCTTTCGTCAGCCGCGGGAGTTGTCGGACATGACCGTCCTTGAAGGGAACGACGACGCCGTCTGGCGCGAGATCGGTGGCGCCATCGAGCGGATAGGTTGCGAAGCTGGATTTGGTCTGTTCGCCGTCGGTGATCACCGGCGAACCGGTCTCCTCGAAGCGCCGGATGGTGTCCCGGAGCGCGTTGTCAATGATTTGCTGAAAGCGCTCGTCGGAGAGTCGGCCATCGCGTCGGTCTTTCCAAGCGCGGATCACGTCTGGGGATCGGGGGATGCTCCCGATCGGTTCGGTGGGTATGAGCATCGGGTCCTCCCTCGCTTCCGTAAGAACGGCATCAAGCGGCGGCCGCCATCCTACGCGCATCGCCGCGTCAATGCACTAGTGGGAATCGATTAGAGCGTCAGGCTCAACGACCTACTCGGCTCCAGCGGACCTGCACACGGAAGGTCGAGCCGGCTTGGTTCCCGGCTTCGTCTATCATGTCGGCGGACGGGTACCTGGCCTGCTGCACCGTGATGCCCGAAGAATGGTCCGGCGACGGAGGCGCCGGGCTCGAGGTGTCCACCAAACATGGCAAACCTCAGAATCGCTACAAGGGTGTTCGCGCTCCTGCTGGCAGTGACTCAATCAGCTGGCGCACAGACCGGAGTCGAAGCGGGCACGTGGACGGTGACGACCGAATCGGCAAAAGACATCGGTGCGAAGGCCCTGCTCGGAAATATCTGCGGCGGAGGAAGCACCGAACCTGCCTGCAACGCTCTGGCGGATCTCTCCGACGACGAGGCGTGGGTTGTCCTCAATTACGCGTGCCGGCTGCCGCTCTGGCAGAGCACTGCGCCTTGCTCGACCTTCAGGCAGCAACGCGGCGGCGTCCTGATCTTCAACCTGAAGACAAACGGCTGGGCGGCGCAGTGGGAACAGACATCGTACCCACTGACCTTCGACGTCACCGGTGTTCCGGCCATGCGATTGAGGCCGGGAGACGCCAAGCCGCTCAAGATCCTGGTCGAAGAGGTTTCACCGCTGACCTATTCGGCCGCCCCCGGGGTTTCGAAGGAAGAAGACCTCGAAATCGTCGCGAATCTCAAGAGCTTCCTGGCGCTCGCGGGCGTCGGGCTGCAGGGCCTCGTTCAAACCCTGGCGTTCGTGGTTGCGCCGACGGCGCCAGCTTCGTTGGAACCGAGGTCGTATCTGCCGCCCGGTTTCGCGCCGGACCGCGAACTGCGAGGCCGGCAACCTGGGACGTGCGGGATCGAACCTCCGGACGTGCGGGCGGCCGCTCAACAGGTGACTCGACGTCAAGAGCAACTGGTCCGGGTAGGAACGGCGATGAGAGCGCTCGAGAACGAGCTCGATCGTTTCGAGACGACACGAGCGAGGTTCGTTCACGTCGCGCAGAAGGCGGAAGACGGAGCAGCGGTCGCAGCGTTCGAGCTGGTCGGGCCGAACCAGCGCGATCTCGACAGAGCGTATGACGACCTGGATGACTCGACCAGGGCGCTCGCTGAGAGCGCAGATCACCTGGCCTCCTGCCAGCCGCTTCTCGGCGCGTATGCGACATTGATCGGCGCGCCCTCCGACGGCAGGGTCATACACGATCTGGCGAGCCGGATTCGCACCATCGAAGGATGCTCCGCACCGGATGTGTCCGAGCTTGCCGCTTCCCTGCGCGCCAACGCGGCTCTTCTCGCCGACTCCGTCCTGGCGGATTCTTCCATGTGCCCTTCGGCCAGGCTGAAATCGATCATCGAGCTCCACCGCGACGCGATGAAACCGATGGTCGAACGCCTGGTCAACGCGAAACAGGTTGAGGACAAGGTCTGGAGCGCCATCGATCAAGCGAGCCGCGCCCGCGGCGACGTGCTGGCGGCGGCCGACGCGCTCTCGCGCCAGGTGGAGCGAGGCCGCCGTCACACGTGGAACAACACGCTGATTCGCGCGCTCGCGGTCACACGCCCGAATCCGGAGCTGCGATGGAACAAGGTGCAGTCGCACGAGATCATCGTGAAGGCCAATTCTCCGTACGTGAAGGAGCTCACGCTCGCTCATGCGGCCGAAGAGAAGCGGGCCTACAAGCTGGAGTCGGCGACAGGGCTGCTTCTCGGCTTCGGCATTGGCATCATCTACACGCCCCTCTATGAATCCACGTTTGCCGCCGTCGCCGTGCCAGGCACGTCGACCAAGGTGATCACCGAGACCGAGCGCGAAACCCGGGCAGGGGATCTGGCGGCGTTTCTGAGCTACCGCTTCCTTCAGCACAGGCCGGCAAAACGATGGGCGGAGCCAACGCTCGATTTCGGGGTCGGGCTGACCAGCGGGCGTCCCGCGTTCTTTCTCGGTCTGGGCTTCGAGATTCTTCGCGCTGCACGCATTGGCTTCGGGTGGGCGCCCGAACGGGTCTCGCAGCTGGCCGAAGGCCAGATCCCCAACGTCACGGTCGTGTCCTCGACCGACGACATCCGGATCGTGAAGCGTTTCGCGACGGACAACTACTGCGTGAGCTTCACCTTTGCGCTGGATTCGTTGTCCCTCTTCAACAGCCGGTGACAGGTCCCCGTTCACCGCGCTCGGCAGACAGAATTCATCCCCGCGGCCGACAAACCGGACCGGATTGATACAAATCACTCCAAATTTTGTTCGTCGGATGCGCGCCCGCGCTTGCATGACGTTGGTCCCGAGACCTCTCGATGACTATTGCCATGCCCATACGCCGAATCACAACGTCACCAACCTCGCCGAGGTCCGTCTTCGCGAGACACTTCAACCTCGGGCTCGCGCTGATCGCGGCGACTTTCGTCTTGACTCGTCCGATGACGGCGGCGCTCAATCCCGGCGCGGCCGGATCGCCAGCCGACTTGCAGCAGACGGGCGGCCCAACCCCCGTCACGATTGGCAACCAGATCGCGGGAAGCTTTGGCGATGCGACCGGGCACTCGGCTCAGTCACACCTGGTCTATGCAGCCAACGCGCGCGTCTGGTGGCTGTTCACGCTGACCTCGGATGCCGACTCCGAGGGCGGTTCGAACCATGTCGTCAAGTCGTTCCACTCGTCGGGTCCGGACCTGACGACCGCGACGTGGATCGCCGGGGCAGACAGTCCGCCGCTCGCCGCCGGAACCCCCAATCAGTCCCTCGGCGGCGGCCGATCGCTGGGCATCGCGTATCTCAACAACGCTCCGCTTGACGTCATTCACGCGGACGTGAGCATGGCATTCGACGGCCAGGACGGTCGAACCGGACACATTCGCGCGGTCGTGAACGGCACGGCGATTACGTGGTCCTCCTGGAACGCCTTCGACGAGCCCGCGGCGACGTGGACGTTGCCTCGCGCGAATACGATTGGCGTCTCGAGCGGAAAATTCATCCATACCGGTGGCCCAATCCTGCAGCAGGAAGTGGATGCCAATGTCCGAAAGTCCAACAATGCCGATACCGGCAGCACGTGGACGAGCGGATTCTCGGCTCCCGTCGTCGTCGACAACTCGATGATGAACCAGGACAACGCGCTCGCCTTTGCGCCGCTCGCAAACGACGTGATGCTCGCGGTCTACGACAACGGGCAGGGAACCGAGCCGAATCAGACCAATCTTCGCTACAAGCGATCAAACAGCAACGGGACGTGGAGCGGCACCGTCGTCGGATCGCAGCTGGGCGGCGATGGCGACGTGTTCCCGACCAGCGCGACGATCAATCAGAACGACTGGGGACTCGTGTCGGTCAGTACGAGTGAAATCTACGTCTTCCGGCGCAATGCGAAGGGAAGCGGCATCGACGCGGCGACCTACGACGTGGCGGCCAACGACTGGTCGCCGATGTCTCCAGCGCCCCCCGCGCTCGGCGCCGGCCAGTCGTTCAAGAGCGGCGCGGGTCTGTTCGGCACGACCGACGGCACCAGCGTGTGGGTGTGCGTAATCAACACCGACGTAGCGAATTCCATCCTGTGCACGCGGTTCGATGGCCAGGCATGGACGGCGTGGTCGGCCGTCGCCGGCACTGAGATTGGAAGTCAGAACAGGAAGTACATTTCGGGCTCGCGGCGGGTCGGTGCTAACCAGGTTGGCCTGATCTGGACCGAGGGCACGTCGCTTTTCGACGTTGTCGCAACCTCCTTCCCCTCGACCAATGCGGCGCCGTCGCCGGATGTGAAGCCGCCTGCGGTGTCCCTGACTTCACCAGCGGCCGGCGCAACGGTGGCCGGGACGATCTCGATCTCGGCGACGGCATCGGACAACGTCGGTGTCGCCGGTGTGCAATTCCGCTTGGACGGCGCGGATCTCGGCATCGAGATCACGGCCGCTCCGTACTCGATGCGATGGGACACGACGTCGGCCACGGACGGCGACCACGTGCTGACCGCAATCGCCCGTGACGAAGCCGGCAATACGACGACTGCCGCCAATCGTTCGGTGACCGTCGGCAACGCGGTCGGCATCGTTCCGAACGTGACCAGCCTGACGGGCGATGCCGCCGCGGCAGCGATCGTGGCGGCCGGGCTGACGCTCGGAAACGTGACCCAAGTATCGAGCGCGACGATCCCGGCAGGAATCGTCATCAGCCAGAGTCCCGCGGCCGGCACCGAGGTCGCCGTCAATTCAGCGGTCGACCTGGTCATCTCGGCAGGGCCGGCGCCGGCCACAGTTCCGGATGTCGTAGGCCTGACGCAGGCAGTGGCAACCGCTGCAATCGGGGATGCCGGGCTCACGCTTGGTGCGGTTACGACGGCGTCGAGTCTGACGGTACCAGAAGGATCCGTCATCAGTCAGACGCCCAAGGCCGGCGCTCAGGTGGCGAGCGGCACCGCGGTTGCCCTGGTCGTGTCCTCTGGCCCGCCGAACATTGCCGTCCCGAATGTCGTGGGCCTCTCGCAGGCTGGGGCCGCCGCCGCCCTCACCGACGCCCAGCTTGCCGTAGGCGCAGTCACAACGGCAGCGAGTACGACGGTTCCCTCGGGAGCGGTCATCAGCCAGACGCCCGCCGCCGGAACGCAGGTGACGACCGGAACGGCAGTCGCACTGGTCGTCTCGTCGGGTCCGCCGAAGGTTGCAGTACCGAATGTGGTCGGTCTCGCGCAAGCAGCGGCCGCCACCGCGATCACGGATGCGGGTCTCATCGTCGGAACTGTGAGCACAGCGACGTCGCCGGTGGCCGCAGGCGTGGTTCTCGCTCAGAACCCCGCCGCCGGAGCAAACGTCCTCGCGTCGAGCGCTGTCGATGTGCTCGTCTCGTCGGGACCTGGCAGCGGACCGCCACTTGGTACCGGCGCCATCGGAATCGACTTTGTGGGGAAGAGCGCGCCGATTCGATCCGGAGAGATCGCCGGAGTGGTCCCACAACCGAACTGGAACAGCGCAGATGGAGCTGAAGCCGACACCCCGCTGGCGCTCGTAGACGAGACGGGCACCTCGACGGGCGCGACCGTCACATGGTCGGCGGCTTCGTTGTGGTTGACGCAGATCAAGGACGCTCCGGGCAATCCCGGCATGATGAAGGGCTATCTGAACACCAGCACGAAGCCGAACAACCCCTCAACGACAACCATTACGGTGAGCGGCCTGGCGCGGAGAACCTACGACGTTTACGTCTATACGGACGGCGACAACCGCGCCGATCTCCGCTCGGCCTCGTACTCCATCAGCGGCCCTGATATCACGACGACCACCGTCACGGTGATTGATGCGCCAGATACAGATTTCACCGGCACGTTCACGGCCGCCGACGATTCGGCGGGGAACTACGTGAAGTTCAGGATCGCCGCGACCGGGTTTACGATCAGCGCCACGCCGGTGTCGTCGGTCAGAGACTCGCTGCGCGCACCGCTGAATGGCATCCAGATTGTGCCGACGGCAATAGCGGGAGGAGACTTCACGATCGCCGCGGCGCCCGAGACGCTGACGGTGACGGCAGGTGAACTGGCCAGCTATACCGCGACGATCAATCAGGTGAACGCATTGAGTGCGCCGGTCGAACTGTCGGTCAGCGGAGCACCAATCGGCACGACCGTCACGTCGACCCCGACGTCGCTGGACGGTTCGGGTCAACTAACGCTCGACATCGCGACGTCTCCGGAGACGCCGTCAGGAAACTGGCCGTTGACGATTACGGCAACGAGTGGACCAATCATCAAGACCGCCACGGTGACGCTCGTCGTAGCGGAGGCGATTGGCATCAAGTTCCTCGGGCTCAACCCGGAGACCATGGCCGTCGCCGACAGCGCGGGCGTGGTCCCGCAGACGCACTGGAACAATGCAGCGGGCGCCGCACGCCCGACCCCGCTGGCCCTCGTCGATGACTCGGGAGCACCGAGCACAGCGACCGCGACCTGGCAGGCGAGCGGGGTCTGGAGGGTCGGGATCGTCGACCAGCCGGGAAACCCGCGGCTGATGAAAGGGGCTCTTGCCAACGCCAACGACAGCGTGACCACTATCAGCGTGGACGGATTGCCGTTGGGCGATTACGACGTCTACGTCTATTGTGACGGTGACAACAACGCCATTCAGCGGACCGCAACCTACCAGATCAGCGGGCCGGGAATCACGCCGGCAGCCGTGCAGGTCACCGATCTTCCGTTCGTGAACTTTGCAGGTACCTTCATCCAGGCCGCCGATTCGGATGGCAACTATGTCAAGTTCCGGATCACCGGCTCGGGGTTCACGATTACAGCGACGCCAGGCACCAGTACGAACCTCGACATTCGCGCGCCGATCAACGCGATTCAGATCGTCAGGATCCCTCAGCCTTGAGGCGGCGATGACCGGTTACGCTCCGGATGTCCGTCCGGAGCGTCGAGGCTGGCGGCGCACTGCTTCGAGGTCGTGCTCGATGCCACTCGGCCGCCGCAACCTTTTCCAGCACTTCCAGATCGGCACCGGCCAGGCATACGAGCGGTCGGCTCGAACTCCGCGTTGCGTCGTGCACTCAAACGCTCGTTGACGCCGGAGTGCCCAATTCCACACCGCGCGGAGCAATTCTCACCTGTCCTCGTCCGTCCACCGGACCGACGCTTGCGTGTGGACGAAGCCGACCACGTTCTGAAAGGATGTCAGCGGGGGGAAAACGCATCGATGATGAAGCGATACCTGCACGCTGCAACCGTCGCCGGCTGTCTCGCATGGCTGACGGTGTCCGCGGTCGGCGCTCAACAGCGGCCGCCTGCTCAACCACCGGCAAGGCCCGGCGCCCCGACTCCCACAACACCGGGCGAGCGCACGCAGACGCCGCCGGAAACGCCGCAACAGCCATCAACACCGCCACAACCGACGCCGCAGCAGACAGGGGCGGCTCCGGCGGTCGCCAACGCCTACGCGTCGACCTACAAGCCATTTCCGTCGCGCACGACGCGTCATTCGCAACGCGACCATCCTGACGGCAGCCGGGCCGGCGATCGAACGGGGATCGATCCTGCTGCAAGACGGCAAGATCGCCGCCGTCGGGCCAGACTGTGAACGCGCCCGCCGACGCGCGTGGTCATCGACGCGAGCGGCAAGTGGGTGACGCCCGGCGTCATCGACACGCACTCGCATCTCGGCGTCTACGCGGCGCCGGGCATCGAGTCGCTCGCAGGACGGCAACGAGGCGACGAGCCCGAACACCGCCGAAGTGTCGGCCGAGCACTCGATCTGGCCGCAGGATCCGCAGTTCGATCTCGCGCTCGCCGGCGGCGTGACGACGATGCAGATCCTGCCCGGATCGGCCAACCTGTTCGGCGGCCGCGGCGTGACGGTGAAGAACGTGCCGTCGCGCACGGCCGAAGGGATGAAGTTTCCCGGCGCGCCGTACGGCCTGAAGATGGCCTGCGGCGAGAATCCCAAGCGCGTCTACGGCTCGCGCAACAGCTGCGCCGCCGACGCGGATGGGCAACGTCGCCGGCTATCGCCGCGCGTGGCAGGCCGCGGCCGAGTACCGCGACAGCCTCCGGCGGTGGAAGGCGGCGGGATCCGATCCCGAGAAGCGTCCGGCGCGAAACCTGCAGCTCGAGACGCTGGCCGGCGTGCTCGACGGCGAGATCCTCGTCCACAACCACTGCTATCGCGCCGACGAGATGGCGACGATGATCGACATCGCCAAGGAGTTCGGCTACAAGATCGCGTCGTTCCACCACGCGGTCGAGGCCTACAAGATTCGCGACCTGCTCGCCGAGAACAACATCTGCGCGAGCATGTGGGCCGACTGGTGGGGCTTCAAGCTCGAGGCCTACGACGGCATCCGCGAGAACATCGCGCTCGTCGATCAGGCCAAGGGCTGCGCCATCGTCCACTCCGACGATCGCCGACGGCGATCCAGCGGCTGAACCAGGAGGCGGCGAAGGCGATGCGCGCCGGACGCGGAGGCGGGCTTCACGATCGAGCGCGCCGACGCGGTGCAAGTGGCTGACGATCAATCCGGCGAAGGCGCTCGGCATCGACAAGGTCACCGGCTCGCTCGAAGCCGGGCAAGAACGCCGACGTCGTGATCTGGTCCGGCGATCCGTTCAGCGTCTACAGCCGCGCCGAGCAGCGTCTTCATCGACGGCGCGCTGATGTTCGACCGCGACGATCCCGACGAGACAGCCGCGCCGCGACTTCATCACCGGCCTGATGCCGCCGGGCAGGTGCGCGATGACGCCCGACGCTGGCTTCTGCTGCGCTGCTCGCTCGCGCTGCGGCGTATCGGTCGCTCGGCCAGACGACCGCGGCGACCGCGCAGGCCGCGCCGACGCCCAGCGAGCGCCGCCGCCGGCACCGGTCGCCGCCGGCGAGACCGATCGCGATCATCAACGCGCGTATCCTGCCGGTGTCCGGTCCGGCGATCGAGCGCGGCACGGTCGTGATTCGCGGCGGCAAGATTGCCGCGGTCGGCGCCGACGTGCACGGTGCCCGCCGGCGCGCGCGTGATCGACGCCGCCGGAAAGATCGTGACGCCCGGCTGGATCGACTCGGCAACCCAGATCGGCATCGTCGAGATTCCGTCCGGCGCCGAAGGCACCGACGATCAGATCGACCACCGACAAGGAGCTGAGCGCCGCGTTCAACGTCGTCGACGCGTTCAACGGCGACTCGACGGTGATTCCGGTGACGCGCGTCGAAGGGATCACGCGCGCGCGTGGTGATGCCGTGCAGGCACCGGCCACGTGCTGCTCGGCCAGGGCGCGGTGATCGACCTGACCGGCGCGCAGGTGCCCGACGAGCGTCGTGAAAGCGCCGGTGGCGATGTTCGCCAACCTCGGCGAAGCGGGCGCCGCGTCGGAAGGCGGGTCGCGGGCGTCCGCGATGCTGCGCCTGCGCGAGGCGCTGCAGGATGCGCTCGATTTCGCGCGCAACCGGGCGGCGTGGAACACCGCGCAGCGCCGCGCCGTACGCGCGCGGCCGCCTCGATCTCGAAGCGCTGCGGCCGGTCGTCCGCGGCGAGCTGCCGCTCGCGATCAACGCCAACCGCGCGAGCGATCTGCTCGCGGCGATGCGGCTGGCCGACGAGTTCCAGCTGAAGCTGATCCTGATGGGCGCCGCCGAAGGGTGGCGGGTCGCCGACCGAGCTCGCGGCGCGCAAGGTGCCGGTCGTCGTCAAGCCGCTGACCGACATCCCGAGCTTCGACGCGCTCGGCGCGACGCTCGAGAACGCCGCGCGGCTGTCGAAGGCGGGCGTCGACGCTGTCGTGCTCGTCCTCGTTCGACACGCACAACGCGCGCAACCTGCGGCAGGAGGCCGGCAACGCGATCGCCAACGGCCTCGATCGCGACGCCGCGCTGCGCGCCGTCACGCTCGAACCGGCGCGGGTCTGGGGCGTCGCCGATCGCCTCGGATCGCTCGAAGTCGGCAAGGACGCCGATGTCGTGGTCTGGTCCGGCGATCCGTTCGAGCTGACGACCGGCGCCGAGCACGTGTTCATCGAGGGCCGCGAGATGCCGCAAGCGACACGCGGCAGAAGCAGCTGTTCGAGAAGTACCCGAACAATCCGGTAGTGCAATACGCAAGGAGGTAGAGATGGTGAAAGTCGCCCTGCTCGTTCGTCTGGAAGCGAAGCCCGGCAAGGAGGCCGACGTCGAGCAGTTTCTCCGTGGTGGTCTGGCAATCGTTCAGGGTGAGCCTGCGACCACCGACTGGTTTGCAATCCGCATCGGCCCGTCGACGTTCGGAATTTTCGACACCTTTGCCGACGACAACGGCCGCGATGCGCACTTGAACGGCCGCGTCGCCGCGGCGCTCATGGCCAAGGCACCGGACCTGCTGGCGAAGGCGCCGGTGATCGAAAAAGTGGACGTTCTCGCGGCAAAGTAGATCGCGGGGTTCGAAACGGTCGACGTTGCGGAGACACGGCAGAAGGCCGTGCATGGATCGTCGGGTGTGCCCGCCGATTCACGCACGGCCCCGCCTTGACTATGCCGGCGGGATGTTCTGGTTCATGCGAAAGAAGTTGGCCGGATCGTATTTCGCTTTGATCGCGCGAAGCCGTGCGTAGTTCGGGCCGTACGCATCCGCTACCGGATCACCAGACTCGTCGTCGTCCAGATAGTTGACGTAACGGGCTGGCGCGACGAACTGGCCCATCGTCGCGAAGCTCGCGCGCGTCCAGTCGATGCACCGCTTGGTATCGCCACCCTCCTTCCACTGTGTGAGAAACAGCAGGTTGTAGCCCGGCGACCGGTGGGGGAATGCTGTCTCTCCGGTCCCGACGCGGGTCATCGCACCGTGCGCGTGCTCGAGGATGATGCACGACATCGGCGACGGGACGGTTGCATAGCACTCCACGAGCGCGTCGATCGCCTGGTCGCTGAGAGAAGCGAGAAAGCTGGATTTCCAGTAGTTCAAAGCCCCCTTCGGGTAGCCGGCATCGATCATCTGGTTCATCGCGCTGTACGGCATCGGACCGAGCGCATCGAGGACCGGAGAGCCAAAGGTCTTGAGTGGTTTGATCGCGGCTGCGCCTTCGCTCAATGTCCCGCAGTGGCACGCGAGGATGCCGGACAGTTTGTGAGCGCCGTCGGGAGAGTGAATCAGCCCGGCGAACATTGTCGTTTCGTCGGGAAGCGTCGCCGTGGTCTCACGGAAGAAGCGCAACAAGTCGCGCGCCTGCGAAAACGGATGCGCCACGAGCCCGCCGGTGATCGTCGGCCCTACTGGGTGCACAGCGAACTCGAAGGAGGTGGCGATGCCGAAGTTGCCGCCGCCGCCACGCGCGGCCCAGAAAAGATCCGGATTTTCATCCGGGCTTGCCGAAACGATTCGGCCGTCGGCGGTGACGAGCTGGATCGATCGCAGGTTGTCGACCGCCAGACCGTGCTTGCCGAGAAGCCACCCGAGTCCGCCGCCGAGGGTGAGGCCTGCGACGCCCGTGCTCGAGATGACACCGCCTGTGCTGGCCAGGCCGTGCACCTGCGTTTCGCGGTTGTATTCAGCCCAGGTGACCCCACCCTGGGCGCGAGCGGTACGCGCCTTCGGATCGACGTAGATACCCTTCATCAACGACAGGTCGATGAGCAGGCCGCCGTCGATTGTCGCGCGGCCGGCGACGTTGTGTCCGCCGCCGCGCACCGCCACGTCGAGGCTTTGATCGTGCGCGAGATTGACCGCGTCGATGACGTCGGCAACGGTGCGGCAGCGTGCGATCAAGAACGGTCGTTTATCAATCATCCCGTTGTGCACGCGCCGGGCATCCTCGTAACCGGGATCGTTCGCCTGCAGGAGCTGGCCGTTGAAGTGGGCGGTGAGGTCGGTAAGAGCGGTCGAGACGGTCGAGGACATATTGCGGCCTCCGTGCGAGCTGTCGATTGGGGGCTCTCGATTGTAGAACACCTACCGTGATCGGCTCTGTTCGAGTTGGGACGTAACCTTGCTTTTCCATCCCTGCAGTACCCGGATTTCGGAGGTACGTTCAGGGTGCTCTCCTTTGATCATCAGCAGACGCGAGCCGTCGATCGACACGTCGTAGTTGGCCAGAGCGGGATGGCCCTGCACATACATGTCGTCGAAGAGGACGGTTGGCGGTTGCTTGACCGGCTCCGGTGACGGTGGCCTTTCGATCGCGACTTTCATGACCTTTCCGTCGGCACGGAAGAACAGCGATCGCCCATCTCTGCTCCAGACCGGTTGGGTCCCGCCGTCGGTCGAGATCTGCCACTTGCCGCGCGGACCTGGAAGCGCGGTGACATACACTTCCCAGCGCCCGGACTCATCGGACATATACGCCAGCCAGCGATCGTCCGGTGATACTTTCGGTCCTCCTTGTATGAAGGGCGCTTGAAGGAAGGGTTTCGCGGCGCCATGGCCGGCATCGGATAAGACCAAGATATCGGCGGAGGTCAACGTGCCGTTCGGCGTGCCGCCGCAGAACAGCCGCTGGCCGTCGCTGCTGAACGAGGCGTCGCCGCCCCCGCACTGAGTGGTCAAGACCTCGCCGGCGTTGCTCTTGTCGATCGGGTACGAGAGCAGTGCGAACTTCCCGTCCTGCGGAGAGCTGACGACGACATGCTTGGAGTCGGGCGTCCAGAAGGCCATGCGAGCGGGGCGCGGGGTGAGCTGCGTCAACGCCGCTCGAACGAGATCGTAGGTCCAGATTTGAAAATGGCGGCCGTCGAAGATTTCCACCGCGACCGATCGCCCATCCGGCGAGAGTCTGGGATTCATGTACGTCCGGGGCGGTGCATCGACCGGATCCTCGTCGCCATCCATGTCGACCCACGCAAAACCGCGTTCCGGTAAGGTCGCACTTCCAGGGATGTAGGCAATCATTCCGTTGCGCGTCACCGCGATGTCGTCCGCATCGTGGACGACTGGCACCGGGTCGCCGGTGACCGCCAGGCGCTCCGGATCGAACGATGCGGCCAACACCCCCATTCCCCTGTTGAAGATGATCCCCACGCCTTCCACGTAGCCCACGAGCTCTCCGTCGTCGAGCACCGTGCGGCGTTCCGCCGATTCGAGCGACACCGCCTCGATGCGTGCATGGACACCGGTGGTGTCGAAGACCGTCACCGTAAAGAGCGCGGTGCGGCCTCCGGGGAGGGCCGTCGGGTCCGAGTGCATGACCTCATTGCGGAGTGTGTCGACATGGGTCAGCGCTCGCGGCGTACCGCCCCGCGCTGACACCCGCATCAGGCCGACGCCCTGGCCGCCGCCGAAGATGACGGTGTCGTCGGTCAGCCACGCGGCTCCGCCCTCCGCCTCAGGAGCCGGACACACCAGCTCCGGCGTGGCGCCATCGACGGCCATCCGCTTGATCCCGTCGAGCGTGACGAACCCGATCCAGCGACCGTCGGGCGAGAAGAACGGCGCCAGCCCGTTGTCGGTCCCTGGCAGCACGGTGTTTTCGAACCGATCCAGCCGACGGAGGAAGAGCCGTGTACGGCCGCCGCTGCGTCCGACGAACGCGAGCCGCGAGCCGTCGGGTGACAGCGCCACCTTGCTCCCGCCGGGCGTCGTGTCCAGAAACAGATCCGGTCCCAGCACGACACTGAGGCCGACCATTGGAGCGGGCGGCGTCACCGGGGTTCGCTTCACCAGCGCGAGAGCCGCGCCGGCGACGACCAGGGCCGCAGCAATTGCCAGGGCAAGACCGCGGAGCACTGGCCGCCCGAACGGAGATCGCCGCGGCAGGACCACCTGCGATTCCAACTCGAGCCGTCGCGCGTTCCACCACGCATCGAGCTCTTCCTTATAGGCAAACACGCTGCCCTGCCTGGCGTTCACGTGACGCCTGACGGGCAGGCCATGCTCCTTTTCCCATCGCTGAACGGTGCGGACATCACGCTTGAGATGCGCGGCGATCTCTTTCCAGGAATCAAGGCGGTCGGCAGCCGACGAACTGGGAGGCGGTGTTGATGTCGGCGACGGAGGTCCGGTCATATCCGAGCGCGGGGTTCGCGCGGATTATACGTTGGCCTGCGGCACGGCGACTCACGACACGGTGCGTCTTCGCGTGTCGTGTCGTCGTTCGCACCCATTCCGCCGCTTTCTCCTGCTTCGCAGTCGCTTCAGATTGCCCCGAGCGGTCTGCCAGGCCGCGCATCGGGGAGAGTGCCGTGGCTGCATCATCGATAACAGACTGGGTGGTAGCGGCCGTCCTTGGGCTGGCGGTCCTGGTTGGTGGCAGGGACGAACTGCAGGCGCAGAGCGGGCCCTCACTGCTCGTGCGCGTGCGGACGCGCGATCCGGACGTGCAGCGGGCCGTGACGGACGGCAGCGTCCGATCGCAGACGTTTCACAGTCTCGTCGAGGCAATAGAGCAGTCGCGCGCGTTCGTCTACATCGTCCAGGTTCCATATCTGCCCGGGAAAATGGAAGGCTGCGTGGCGATCCATGCCGCGGGGGCCGCGGAGGATCGTTACCTGCGCATGTTCGTCAAATCGGGCCTTCACCCGAACCGGATGATTGCCGTCATTGGTCACGAGTTTCAGCACGCCCTCGAGATTTTCGGCGAGGCTGCGAACGGGAACCCGGATCACGCGTTCGACATCGCCGGATGGTCACAGGTCGCGACGCGTCAGTACGAGACCCGGGCCGCGGTCGACGTCGAAGCGAGGATTACTGCCGAACTGCATTCAACGGCCGATCTCCCGCACGCCGCCCCACGGTGAAGAACAACCCGCCCTCGCGGCCGAGCGTCCAGATCCATCCGAGCTGCGCCAACCATCCCTCCGGGAGCCAGTTGTCGGGCGCCCGGGCGAAGAGATCCGCCGGTTCGTCTTCGAGGACGGCGCTCGGATACGTCCGGAGGTACTCGACGCCATTTTCGGCAAACCAGCCTTGCACCTCGGCGACCGTATGACTGTGTTCTTCGGGATGCTGATACTGATCGCGCAGCCACGCGTCGCGACGGGCCGGCTCGAGCCGTCGCTCACGTAGGACGGGATCGAACGGAACCATGCGGAAGCCTGAGACACGGGCCGCCAGCCGCCGGAGTCTTGCCGGAAGCCGGGCGAAGGCGTTGTAGACGCCAAGCACGATCGTTCCGCCCGGCCGGGCGAGCCGTGCAAGACGCTCAAACGAGGCCCGCGGATCGGCCGTGTGGTGCAGCACGCCCGGACGAATACACAACGTCGAACGCCCCCGCCTTGAGGCCGGGATGCTGGAGATCGGTCTCGACGAACTGCACCTGGTCGAGTTCGAATCGCTGCGCGGCTGCCGCGCCAAGCCGCAACGCCGCGCGCGTCATGTCGGCGCCGACGACGACGACGATCGGCGCGGGCGAGGAACAGGCACATCTGCCCAGTGCCACATCCGACCTCGACGATCCGCGCATCGCCAGCAATGGCGCGATCGATCAACGCGCGGCCACGGGCTTCTTTGAGCCCGTGACCGAAGCGCCTGCAGGCTGTCGTGCGGCGGATAACCGGGGAATGGCGCGCGTTCGTAGAACCGGCGCACCGTGTCGGTGCGATCGTCTGAGGGTAGCCGCAGTGCAGGAATCCCGTCGCGCACGTCGTAGCGGGCGCCGCACCCGCGGCAGGACCAGTCGATCGCGAGTGTCCCTGCGCATGCCGGGCAGGCGAGCAACTCGCGGAAAGCGTCCACAGATCAGAAGATCGCGTAGATGAACGGCGCGAGCGCCTCGACCGTCGTCGCGAGGATCAGGATCAGACCGAAGATACAGAGAAATACCGCCAGCGGCAGCAGCCAGCGGTTGCCCGAATCGCTCCGCCACGTTCCGCGGACGAGATCGGTGATGGAGCCGCCCGCCGACCTGAGCATGATTAGCCGGCGCCGGATCCCGCCAGGCTTCCTGACCACGATGCCACGTCCTCCTTCAGCGGCCTCGCCCGCGATACCGCGCGTTTCGAGACCAGGGTCGGGCCGGCGACGAGCAGATCGATCCCGCAGCGCCGGAAGGTCGAATACCCTTCGAGCGCGCGCGTGACGATCGGTTCGCCGGAGAGATTGAACGAGGTGTTGAGCAGCACCGGAATCCCGGTGCGGCGTCCGTACGCTTCGAGCAGAGCGTGCAGCCGCGGCGCCATGTCACGCTCGAGGACCTGAACCCGCGCCGAGCCGTCGACGTGGGTGATCGCCGCGAGCCGTGATCTCCACTCCGGTCTGACCGGGAAGACGCCCGACATGAACCGGGCGAGGCGCGCAGCCGCCCGGCGGCAGATCGAAATAGCGATCGGCGGTCTCGGCTGGCACGACCGGAGCGAACGGTCGGAACTCTTCACGGTATTTGATGTCGCGATTGAGCCGGTCGCGCATCTCGTGCGAATGCGGTGCGGCGAGGATGCTGCGATGCCCGAGCGCACGTGGTCCGAACTCCGTCGCGCCCTCCATCCAGCCGACTACGCGATCGGCCGCGAGCTCGTCGGCGACGCGTTCGATCATCGCCGCGTCGTCGAGCTCGGCGACGTCCTGCTCGTCTTCCCGTGCGGCCCGCGCCAGATCGCTGACGCTGACCTCGGGTCCCCAGAAGGGATGGTCGGGCACCTCGCGGTCGGGGTTGCCGAGGTAAATCCGGTCCGCATAGAGCGCCGCGCCCAACGCGCAGCCGGCATCGCCGGGAGCGGAAGGGACGAACATCCGATCGAATCCGGATTCCGCAAGGATCCGCGCGTTGGCAACGCCGTTCAGCGCCACGCCGCCGCCAAAGCACAGATCCGACAGGCCGGTTTCGCGGTGGAGTCGCGCGCGCGATGATCCACCAGGGTATCTTCGAGCACGCGCTGAATGCTGGCCGCGCAGTCCGCGAAGCGGCGACCGTCGGGAGTTTCGAGATCGATCGGGTCGTAGGGATTTCGCGGCGGTCCGAAGAGCTCGACGAAGCGCTCGGAATACGATCGACTTGCGGTGGTCTGGTACTCGAAGTACTCCGGGACGAGTGCGAAGGCGCCGTCCGACGTACGTCGAATCAACTTGCTGACCTGGTCGATCATCGTCGGGACGGCCGTAAGCGGCCAGCCCCATGACCTTGTACTCGTCCTCGTTGACCGCGAACCCCAGATACGCGGTGAAAGTCGAATACAGCATGCCCAGCGAATGCGGAAAACGGATTTCGCGGAGCGAGCGTGATATCCGTGCGGCCATCCGGCCGGCGCTCTCCGTGTCCGACTGTCAGCGTTGCCCATTCACCCACGCCGTCAGCGGTCAGAATCGCCGCCCGCCTGCGTCGGGGCGGTCAGAAACGCCGCCGCGGCGTGCGATTCGTGATGACGGGTGAACAGGATCTTGCTGCGCTGGGCACGCCGAGATGTGACGAGATGATGCCGCGAACCCAGACCTTCTCGCCGAGCGTGTTCTTCATCGCCGTCCGGAAACGATCGCCAGGATCGTGGAAAGGCGCGGAGCGTGCAGGTGAGAATCCGCTCGAACTTCAGCATGCTGCGTTCGTAGAAGACCACGGCGTCGAGATCCTCAGGATCGACGGCCGCCTGGTTCAGGCACCACTCGATTGCCGCTTCCGGAAAGGCGGCGTCGTTCTTGTGCCGCGACAGCCGTTCTTCCTGCACGGCACAGGCCGGCACGCCGTCGACCACAAGTGCCGCAGCCGAATCGTGATAATGCGCTGAAATGCCCGAGTATCTTCATCAGTACAGCCCCGTCGGCGAATCGTTGCCGGAGCGCGGGATCGGCATCCACCCTGCCGGCTCCCGTCGCTGCGCGCGCTTGGCGAGCCACGCAAAGGGTGGCAGGACGATGAAATACATGATCGTGAGGATGGTCGCGCCCAGCAGGCCGGCGATTGCCGCCGCGACGCGCAGATACCGCTTCCACAACCGGTTTGCCCGCGCCCGCCACACCTGCCGCCGATACGATTCCGGCAGGACGCGGGCGAGCTGCGTGTAGGTGTAGTTCATATGGAAGACTTCGTCGCGCAGGATCTCTTCGAAGATGGCGCGGGTCTGCGGATCGTCGTTCACGAGATCGCGATAGATGGTGAAGCGGCCTGCGGCGGCCTTCTCCGCCACGTGGAGGAAGGCGAGCAGGCGATGGTCGGGCTCGTTCTGTACCGACAGATCGTCCAGTCCGTGTCCGCCGGGGAGCGGGGTTCCATTGAACAACGTCTTCAGTCTGCTCGAACGCGTTCGCAGGAGAGCCGCGCCGCGCTGACGAAACAGATCGCCGTGATGCAGCTCGTCGATCGCGTGTTCGAGGTACGAGCGACGGAGCAGCGAATCAGGAGTGACCTCAGCCGCTCGCAGGATGTCGCGGCCGCCGTCCGATTCGACTTCGGCGAACGCCAGCAGCTTGCGGACGCGCCGGTCGAAATCGCTCCACACCCATCGGTGAATGGGGCGCAGAATCTGATCCACGCGCGCGACTCGCGCGAGAGGAGGCATAACGGCTCGCGGAAGTGGAGATTAACATATCCACTGAACGCTGGACATCTGTGACGCCAATGCTCGAGCGCGACCGCGCTCCGGATCAGTTCGAGCCCGCGCAGCGACGGCTCATCGTCGAAGCCACGGTCGCATCAATCGGCATTCTGCTGCTTGCGACCGCTCTCCTCGCCAACCAGCGCTGGCTCGACCGCCACTTCCTGCCATCGTTCTTCATCACGCGACAGACGTACGTCCTGCTCGAAACGGTCGTCCGTGTTGCGATGGGAGCAGTGGGTCTTGTGCTGGCGCTGCTCCTGCGCGCCCCGATCGGACGTTTCGCCGCGCGATCGCCGTCACGCGCGCTCCACGTCGCGCTCGCCGCTCTTCTGGCTGTGGGTGCGAGCGAGCTGGTGCTGGGACACGTCCACCTGCTTCCGGCCGAGTGGCTGGGACGAGAGCAAGAGCCGCGACGGCGGCCAGATGCGCGACTTGGCTGGACCTTCGTTCCGTCACGGAGCGCGCACAGCACGATCGGCGGACGAACCGTTGACTACACGTTCGATGCATCCGGTTATCGTGTACGTCGCGTCGAGCAGCCGGTGGATCCCCTGCGGCCGACCCTGCTCTTCACGGGCGAATCGGTAATGTTCGGGAAGGGGCTCACGTGGGAGGAAAGCGTTCCGGCGCAGGTCGGCCGCGAGACTCGGCGCGCAAAGCGCGAATCTGGCAGTCGACGGCTATGCCACCGACCAGGCGTATCTCAGGCTGCAGACGGAGCTGCCTCGCTTTCATCGGCCGATCGCCGTCGTCACGCATTTTCATGACCACGCTCTTCGGCAGAAATCTCGACGACGATCGACCGCACCTCG
Organism: uncultured Acidobacteriota bacterium; assembly: GCA_963755695.1. GTDB lineage: Bacteria > Acidobacteriota > Vicinamibacteria > Vicinamibacterales > 2-12-FULL-66-21 > QHWT01. Next base: position 802,095 of record CAVWLB010000010.1, read on the forward strand.
GCCCGGGACTGGTGTGGCTGCCCGCAGTGCCTCACACGCGACTGCGATCTCTCGTGCAGCTCGTGGCGCCATACCGCAGCGATGAGACGGTGGAGCGTGGCATTGCGGTAACGCGTGAGGTGCTTCGGGCCACAGTGGAATTGGCCAACGACTCGCGGAGCCACGCCGCTCGTGGTCGTGCCTCAGTTTGGCCCGGAGGATCGGGTCGAAGAGAGACTGCGCCGCCGGATCCTCGACGAGGCCGGCGTGCCCTATGTGCGGGTGGAAATCGATCCGGCCTGGCGCATTCCCGGCGACGTGCATCCCGACCCCCACGCTGCGCAGCTTATCGCGGCAGCCGTCGCAGCCAGGCTACGCTCAAGGCTTCAGGCTTCAGGCTTTAGTCTTCCGGCCTCGGGTTCGGGCGCGAGCCAGCCTCAGTCATGAGTCTGGAGCCCGAAGCCTGAAGCCTGGAGCCCGAACCCTGGAGCCCTTGAGAACTCACTCTGCTCTCAGCGCCTCGATGGGGTCGACCTCCGCAGCGCGCCGCGCGGGGATCCAGGTCGCCAGCGCTGCCAGCGCGACTTCCAGACAGGCGGCGGCACCCAGTGCGATCGGATCGTGTGGACCGACGCCGACCAGCACGTGTGACACGGCGCGTCCCAATGCGAGCGCGCCGAGCAGTCCGAATGCCACTCCGACAGCAACGAGCACGAGCCCTTCCCGCAGCATGACCGCGCCGAGGCGCGCGCGATTGGCACCGAGTGCCGCGCGAATCGCCAGCTCCCGCCGGCGCGACGACACCGCGAGCGCGACGACCGCCCCCAGGCCCACAGCGGCCAGGGTTCCGGCCAGCGCGGAAAAGGCCAGGAAGACCCGGACGAGAAACCGCCACGGGGCGCTCTCCGCCGCCACGACATCAGCCATGATCGTGGCCTCCGAAACCGCGGCATTCGGATCGATCTCCCGAGCGGACGCGCGAACCGATGCCACGACGTCGGCTGCGCCACCGCGGGACCTGACCATCAGCTGTTGGACGTGATTGGTTGATTGGCTGGCAGGCAGATAGAGATCGAGCCGCACGTCATTCAGACCGCGATAGCGAACATCCTCCACCACGCCAACCACCGTCTGCCAGCCTTCCAATGAGCCTGGGACGGCATCCGTTTTGTACGCCTGATCCCGTAGCCGCTGGCCAAGCGGGTCGCGGCCGGGCCAGAGCCGACGTGCCGCGCTTTCGCTGACAATGACGACTCCATCGGTGGTCGCCGTATCAGTTGTCGCGAAGAGGCGCCCGCGCACGAGACGGATTCCCATCGTCGCGAAATAGCCGGGCGTCACGATCTCGAGATTCATGTATGGATTCAGGGCCCATGCCGTGGGCTGCCTTGCAATCTGCCCGAACAACAGGGGCTGGGTGTCCCATCCGATTGGACCGCTCAGCGGACGAAGCGCCACGGCGCCTGCGGCCGCCACGTCGGGCAGCCCTTCGACCCGGCGGACGAGCGCGTCGTAGAAGGCATTCCACCGCGTCGGATCCTCGGTGCCAGGTCTCACGGTCAACGCGACCAGACGGCTCGGATTGAAACCAAGCGCGGTGCGGACCATGCCGTGCAGCGTGCGCGCGAACAACGCGGTACCGGTGAGCAGGCTCAATGCGATCGCGACCTGCGCAACGACAACGATGCGCTGAACCCGCCGGCCGTGCGGGTCAGCCGCAACACGGCCGCCGTGAGCGAGCAGGCTCAGTGCATCGATTCGTGCGGCGACGAACGCCGGCCACACACCGCACAGCACCACCGTGACGAACGTCGCCAGCGCGCCGAAGGTCAGAACCGGGAGGTTGATCAGCGTCACGTCGGCGAGACGGGGAACTTCGACGGGAGCCAGCACGACGAGCATCCGCCCGATCGCGTATGCGACTGCAATTCCGCCACAGACTGCGGCCGCGGTGACGAGCACACTTTCCATCAGGGCGATCCCGATCATTTGACGGGTAGACGCCCCAAGGGCCACGCGAATCGCGAGGATGCGTTGTCGGCGCGCAGAGCGCGCCACCTGGAGGCCGGCGACGTTCGCACCTGCGATCAGGAGCATCAGCGTCGCGCCGGCGAGCAGGGTCCAGAGCACCGGTTTCGCGGGACCCAGCAAGTACGTCGCGAGCGGGGTGACAACGACCGCTGAATTCGGCAGACCGTAGGAGGCGGTGTCCGCCGACTGCATAACGCCGGTCAGCTCACGCGACGCTCCGCCGACGGATGCGCCGCTCTTCAGTCTGCCGAGCGCGAAAAAGACCCGCAATTCCCGGATTGCACCGTCGGGGTCCGATCCCCGGGCGAACGTGCGAACCAGAGGCGCGGCCGGCATCCAGACGTCGGCCCCGCGCGGATAATCGAACCCTTCGGCCATCACTCCCGCGACGGTGACGAAGACCGTGGGACTGTCGGCATCGAGCTTGACGGGTACCGTCCGGCCGACAACCGAGGGATCTCCACCAAAGCGTCGCAGCCACAGGCCATGGCTGATGATCATCACGCCCGGGCTGGATCGATCCTCATCGCCTGGTTCAAATCCGCGACCCAGGATCGGCCATGCACCGACAACCGGAAAGAAGGACGCCGAGACGGCGGCCAGGTTCGCCGACGGCTGGGCGTTCGGAGCGACCAGCGTCAGGGGCCAGTTCACCGATCCGACGACCGCCATCTGCTCGAACGAACGGGCGCGCGATTGCCAATCGATCAGCTCGCCATACGCGACCTCAATCACCGGCACGGCCCGGCGATCGTCGCGCTGCCAGATCACCACGACACGGTCCTGGTCCCGGAAAGCGAAGGGACGGAGGACGACTGCCTGGACGATGGCGTAGACCGCCGTGATTGCGCCAATCGTGACGGCTAGCAGAACGACGGCCAGGCCGCTGAAGCGGCGATCACGAAGAAGTGACCGCGCGGCCTCTGGCAACACCACACGTCCCATGATCCGCTCCTGCCCGGAGGGTTCAGCACGTCCTCGAGTATCCGATCCGATATGCTAGAGGTATGAGTCCACTTCGAGAATACCTGCATGCGTCGAAGCGCGTCGCCCGCATGACGGCCTGTGTCGCGATCGCGGGGGCGTCGCTTGCAGCAGCACAGACCCAGACGCCGACCGAGCCCCCAGGCCAGACGACGACCGCACCCACACAGCCGAAGGCCACCGAGCGGCCTGAGAACGCGATGCCGCCACTGCCGGCGGATGCTCACGTCGCTGAGACCATCCAGCTCGATGGCAAGCCGCTCAAGTACACCGTGACCGTCGGAACGCTGCCGGTGTACGGCCGTGACGCCAAGAAGAGCGCCGACGTCGTCTTTACCTCCTACACGGTCGAAGGACGCGACCGGCCAGTGACGTTCGCGCTCAACGGTGGACCGGGCGCCGCGTCGGTGTATTTGAACCTTGGGGCGATCGGACCGAAACGAGTGGCGTTCGGCGACGAGGGGGACAGCCCTTCCGACGCCGTCCTCAGCGACAATCCGGGAACCTGGCTCGGCTTCACTGATCTGGTCTTCCTCGATCCGGTCGGGACTGGCTTCAGCCGATCGTACCTGAATGCGGACGACACGAAGCGTGAGTTTTACAGCACCGACAGCGACATCCACTATCTGTCACGGGTGATCTACGACTGGCTGTTGAAGAACCAGCGCCTGCGGTCCAGGAAGTATCTGGTTGGCGAAAGCTACGGGGGATACCGCGGACCACGCATTACGCATTACCTGCAGACTCAGCTCGGCGTCGCGATGAACGGCCTCGTCCTCGTCTCACCGTATCTCAATCCGACGATCGACGAGGACGGCGACCTCTCGCCAATGGCGTGGATCGTCACGCTGCCGTCGATGGCGGCCGCGCACCTGGAGCGAAAGCACGGATTGACGCCAGCCGCGATGGCCGAGGTGATTGCCTACGCGCGCGGCGACTACGCGCAAGACTTGCTCAAGGGCCGATCGGACCCCCAAGCCACGGCGCGCATCGTCAAGCGTGTCACCGAGCTGACCGGCCTGGACGAGGGATTCGTGCGGCGAGCGGGAGGCCGGATCGACGTCGGCGCCTTCCTGCGTGAAATCGCGCGCGAAGGCGGCAAGATCGGAAGCGTCTACGACTCCAATGTGACTTCGTTCGATCCGTTTCCCTTCGCGTCACGTCAGCGGGGGAACGATCCACTGCTCGAGAGCATCGTTGCCCCGACCACTACGGCAATGGTGGATTTCGTGACCCGGGCCGTTGGCTGGAAGGTCGACGCGCGCTACAACGCGCTCAGCTACGAGGTGAACAGCGCGTGGGAGCAGAACAGCAACGCGCTGCGGCAGGGGGCCGTGCCAGACTTGCGCCAGGCGGTCGCGGCAGATCCCAAGCTGCGCGTACTGATCGCCCATGGCTGGAACGACTTGTCGTGTCCGTTCATGGCCTCGGTGCTGACGGTCGATCAGATGCCGGAGATGGGCGACGCCTGGCGGGTGCAGGTGCGTGAGTATCCGGGCGGCCACATGTTCTACAGCCGGCCGGAGAGCCGCGCGGCGTTCAAGAAGGACGTGCAGGAGATGTTCGCCAAGCACTGAAAAGCGCTAATGAGGCGGCGTTCATCACCGCCTCATTCCTGACGAAGCGCGACCATCGGATCGACACAGGCTGCCCGACGGGCTGGAATATAACAGGCGACGAGCGTAACCACGCCGAGCAGCCCGGCGACGGCTGCGTAGGACAGCGGATCGGTCGGCTGGACCCCGAACAACTGACTGCGTAGTAGCCGCGTCGACGCGACGCTCGCGGCCACGCCAGCGACCGCGCCCATCAGGACCAGCCGTACTCCCATCATCAACATCAGGCCGAGCACGTGACGCCGCGGTGCGCCGAGCGCCATGCGTACTCCGATCTCGTGCGTACGACGGGTCACATGGAAGGAAAGGACGCTGTAAATCCCGGCGGCGGCGAGGGCGAGGCCGAGTGCGGCGAACACGCTGAACAGCGCCATCGTGAATCGCGGTTGCATGACCTCTTCGCCAAGGAGCTCACTCATGGTGATCGGCCGACCGAGGGGCTGATCCGCATCCATCTGCCGCACCTGCGCGCGAATGGGGTTGAGGAGGAGGTGGGGATCGCCGATCGTTCGCACGGCCAGCGCGCGCTGCAGCTGGCCGACGATTGAATAGGGCATGACGAGAGCCGGCGCGGGCTCCGTGCGATAGCCGGCGTTCCGGGTATTGCCAATGACGCCGACGATCAGGACCTCGGGAGGACGGGCGGTATCGACCAGAGCTCGCGCCGGGGGACGCTCGAGGACAGCAAGCCGCGCCCGCGAGCCTATCGGATTCACGCCGGCGGGCCACAACTTCACCGCAGCCGCATTGATCACGGCAACGCGATCGCCGCGCTGCACTTCGGCGGCGTCGAACATCCGCCCGCCGTGCAGGGGAATGCCGAACGTGCGCAGGTGATCGGCTCCGGCCAGATTGATGGTGATTTGCCTGGATTCGTCCGGTGGCTGACCCGAAATCGTCAGTGGCGATTGGGCGCCTCCGAATGGCAGGCCGAACGTCGCCGCATCGACACCGGGCAGCGATCGGACGCGCTCCAGCAGATCCTGACCAAAGCGGTTGCGCTGCTCGAGGGTTGTGTACTTTGCCGGCGGCAGAGGAATCCCCACGACCAGGACTCGATCGGCCTTGACGCCGCTGTCGACGTTCTGCAGGGCCACGAAGGTTCGTACGGTCAGGCCTGCGCTGATCAACAGCACGACCGACAGCGCCACTTCGACCACCACGAGGAGGTTGCGGGCCCGGCTGCCTTGCGTTCCCGCGCCAGTACTTCGGCTCGCCTTCAGCGCGTCGGTGACGTCCGGCTTCGATGCCTGCAATGCCGGCACCACGCCAAAGAGAATCCCGGTGAGCAGCGACACTCCGAGCGAAAAGAGCAGGACGGGAAGGTTGATTGTGACCCGCGATTCGTTCGGCACGTAGAACTCCGGCATCAGACCGACGATCGAACGAGTCGCGAGGAACGCGAACAGCACGCCGAGGACACCGCCGGTCAGCGACAGGAGCACGCTCTCGGTGAGCAGTTGACCCACCAGCCGGCGGCGCCCCGCGCCAATCGACATGCGCACCGCCATCTCGCGTGCCCGCGCAGTCCCGCGTGCCAACTGCAGGTTGGCGACGTTGGCGCAAGCGATCAGCAGCAGGAAAGCGACGGCACCCAGCAGCAACCGAAGGGTCGTCTGCATCTCGCCGCTGGCGACCGTCACATCGAGATAGTTCCGAAGGGTGGTCGTGAAGCCTTGCGGCGGGAACGCCGCCGGCTTTTCGAGGGCGAGGCGTTTGTTCAATCCCCGGAGCTGTTCCTCGCCGACCGCGCTGCTGACGCCGGGCGCCAGTCGCACGATTGGAATGATCCAGGGTACGTCGGGGCGCGCCGGCGAAAGCGGCAGCCAGAGCCCATCGTTGCCATACCAGCCAAACCGCGGCGGCATGACGCCGATAATCGTGTAAGGACGACTGTTCAGCCGAAGCGTTCGGCCGAGCGCTGACGGATCACCGTCGAAGAGGCGAAGCCAAAGGCGATGACTCAGGACGACAACTGGTTCGGCCTCGCCGTCACTCCGGATGTCGGTGGGTTGAATGGCCCGGCCGATCACCGGCGCGACGCCGAGAAAGTTGAAGGCGTTGGCGGTCATCAGGACCGCGCGGACGCTTTCGGGTGCGAACTCGCCGGTCATGAGCACGGATTCCATCGACGTCGCCATGACGTCGGCGAAAGCCGGCACTTCGCGAAGCGGCCGGAGTTCGTCGAGCGAGTATGTGTGGCCTCCGCGACCATCGATCGCGCGGACGTCAGGCGCCCAGATCTCGTCGGGTCTGGCGTAGGGATAGGGCGCGATGAGGACGCCATAGATCACGCTGAAGATCGCGGATGTCGCGCCGATGCCGAGAGTCAGTGACAGGAGTGCGACCATGAGGAAGACGGGACTGCGCCGGAACGATCGGATCGCGTAGCCGAGATCTTGGGTCAGTTGCTCCAGCCAGCGTCGCATACACCTCTCCTGGGCGGTTCGTTCTAGGTTAGACGACCGACGACGCTGATTCGTTGGCTCCCCTGAAGAAGACGCTCAGATGCCGCCGAACGGGCCGCCCGGTGGTGCGTACTGTTCGAGCAGCTTGAGGTACTCCGCGTTCTGCACGCGCCCAGCGGCACCCATCGTGATCGCGCGCAACACGCGCCGCGCCTGGCGTCGCTCCGGCGAGTCCCCATCCGCGTTGGCCTTCTGCGCCAGTTTCGAGAGCCGGTCGCGAAGCATGCTCAGCGATTCCAGGCGACGGTTCTCATCATTCAGGCCGGCCTCGAGATCGAAGATCTCGGCAAGCACTCGTTCTTCGGCGTCATCGGCGGCGCGCTCGCGCTTCAGCGCTTTCTTGACCTCCGATTGCTTCGACAAGTCTTTGGCTCGCTTCTCGTCGGCCGACACATCGCGGAGGGCGTTGAAGTCGGCCACCAAGGCGTCAAGCAGGTGCACGGTGTCGGGGGGCTGGTCGACGCGGCAAGCAGCTGCCGGCGTTTGGCCAGCAGTCGATCGATGACCGCCTCGTCCTTCTGCCGGCGCCCCGACTTCATCGCCTGGAGCTCCATCCACTCGATCGCTTCCAGTGCGACCGAGTCGGGCGGCAGCGTGTGCCCACCGTCGAAGATCGCCAGGTAGTGCGGCGAGGAGAGCTTGCGATCGAGCTGCCGCATCTCGATGTAGTTGAAGTCTTCTGTTCCAGTCGTGCCGAACACCGCAAAAGGCACCGTCGCGCGCGGCTCGCTGTCCGGATAACCGGCGCTCGACGCGATGACCCCGGCAATGTGGTTGTTGCCGAGCGCCATCCGCATGGCGACGCGAGCGCCACCAGACATCCCGGTCAGGTAAACCCGCTCCGCGTCAATCGACACGCGGTGGCCGAGATCGGGCCACATCGCCTGCACCGCGGCCATCGACACCGCCCAGGGACCGTTCCGCGACGTGTTCGATCCGGCGATGATCCACCCGGTACTGTTCGGCCGCTGCCTGGTATTTCTCCACCATCGCGCGCCCGCGCGCGGCCGGGTGAAACGCGATCAGCAAGGGCCACGTCCGCTCGGCCGAATAGGTGGATGGCAGATAAAGCGCGTAGGTCTGCGCCTGATCGTTGGCGCAGTTGACCTCGTCGATGATGACTCCGCGCTGAAGTTCCTGTGCGTGCGCATGCGGCACGCTTGGCATAGCGAGGAACGCCGCAACCGTCAGAATGCGGGATCCGCGCCGCACGGCTGGAATCATGGTGTGTCTGTAACGGGCTGTTCGCCCCCCGCATCCGAGACGTGTTCGAGCGAGCGATCGTGCTCGAGCACCAGCACGATGATCGTCGCCAGCAGCCCGGCAGCGGCGAGCGACAGCAATCCGCCGGTGTAGCTGCCGGTCCAGTCCTTGATCCGGCCCATCGCATACGGACCGGCGAAACCCGCCAGGTTGCCGATCGAGTTGATCAGCGCGATGCCGCCGGCCGCGGCCGCGCCGGACAGGAAGGCCGTCGGGAACGTCCAGAACACCGGCAGGCAGCCGAAGATGCCGAAGCCCGCGATCGACAGCGCCACCATCTTCATCGTCGGATCGTCGAGCGCGGTGGAAACGGCGATGCCGGCAGACGCCACGAACAGCGGAAAGGCGAGATGGAACCGCCGCTCCAGCATGCGATCGGAGCGCCGTCCCCACCAGACGATGCCGACGACGCCGACGACGTAAGGCAGCGCCGTGACCAGGCCGGCCTGCACGTTCGAGACGCCGAACGCCTTGACGATCTGCGGCAGGAAGAAGCTCAGGCCGTAGTTGGTCGCCACCGCGCCGAAATACACGAGGCTGAGCGCCAGGACCTTCGGGTTGAGCAGCGCTTCCGTCACGCTGTAGCGGCGCACCGTTTCCCGCTTCGTCTGCTCCTGCAGCAAGCGGGCTCACCAGCCAGGCGCGTTCCTCCGGCTCCAGCCATGTGGCGTCGGCCGGCCGGTCGGTCAGGTAGAAGAGCACGACCACCGACAGGATCAGCGCCGGCACCGCCTCGAGGATGAACAGCCACTGCCAGCCCTTCAGCCCCATGAAGCCGTCGAGTCCCAGCAGCAGTCCGGAGACTGGCGCGCCGATCACCGTCGACAGCGGAATCGCCGCCATGAAATAGCCGATGATTCGCGCCCGGTAGACGGCCGGGAACCACAGCGTCAGGAAGAAGATGATGCCCGGAAAGAAGCCGGCTTCGGCGATGCCGAGCAGCACTCGCACGACGAAGAAGCTCGTTTCGCCGCGGACGAAGGCCGTCGCGCCCGAGACCAGCCCCCAGGTGAACATGATCCGCGCGATCCACTTGCGCGCGCCGACCCGTTCCAGGAACAGGTTCGACGGCACCTCGAACAGGAAATACGCGAGGAAGAAGATGCCGGCGCCGAAACCGAAGGCGGAGGCGGACAGCCCGAGGTCCTTGTTCATCGTCAGCGCGGCGAAGCCGACGTTGACCCGGTCGAGATAGGCGACGAAGTAGCAGACGATCAGGAACGGGACCAGCCGGGCCGACACCTTCGCGATGGTTCGGGCTTCCAGATCGGTTGGTGGCATAAGCGGCTCGTCACTCCGTTTCCCTGCATCCCTTGATTGTCATATCTTGACAATCAAGTGAAGTGGGCAGAATATCGTTCGGCATGTCCCTCTGGCGCCAGTTGACACGCGGGCTGCGCGCGCTCACGACCGGCGCCGCCGACGAGGATATCGCGGACGAGGTCCGCGACTACCTCGAACAGTCGACCGCGGAGATGGTCGCGAAGGGCCTGTCTCCCGAGCAAGCCAGGCGCGCCGCGCAACTCGAGATCGGCAACACCACCATCCTGCGAGAGCAGGTGCGCTCGTATGGCTGGGAGAACCTCGTCCGCACGACGTTGACCGATCTCAGTTACGCCGCGCGTCGACTGCGCAGCAGTCCGAGCTTCACGGCCGCCAGCGCGCTGACCCTGGCCCTGGGCATCGGCGCCACGGTCGCAATCTTCAGCGCTGTGAATCCTATCCTGTTCGAGCCGTTGCCGTATCCGCACCCCGAGCGCATCGTGACGATCTCGGATGTCGGACCCGCCGATTCGAACCTGGATGTCACCTTCGGCACCTTTCTCGAGGTTGCCGCTCGGAGCCGCTCGTTCGATGCGCTGGCCGTGATGAAGCCGTGGCAGCCGACGCTGACCGGGTCGGCGGAACCGGAACGGCTGGAGGGACAGCGGGTGAGCGCCCAGTACTTCCGTGCGCTCGGAGTCGCGCAGGCCCCGGGTCGGGATTTCGAGGCGTTCGAGGATCAGGCCGGCGGGCCCGACGTGGTGATTCTCAGCGAACGCCTGTTGCGGCGCCGATTTGGCGGCGACCCCACGATCGTCGGACGCCAGATCAGACTCGACGACCACCCGTTTACTGTCGTCGGCGTGATGCCGCCGACATACGAGAACGTGCTGGCGCCGTCGACCGAGTTGTGGGCGCCGCTGCAGTACGCCACTTCGTTTACTCCCGACAGCCGCGAATGGGGACACCATCTCCGCATGGTCGGACGGCTTCGACCAGGCGTGACGCCTGCCGCCGCGACCAGGGAACTCGATGAAATCTCACGCGCGACGCTCGCCGAGTTTCCGCGCGTGCCCTGGGCATCGCTGGAGGCCGGGCTTGGAGTCCGGTCTCTGCAGGACGAAATCACCCATGCGGTCAAGCCGGCGCTGCTGGCGGTGCTCGGCGCCGTGCTGCTGCTGCTGGCCATTGCCTGCGTGAACGTCACCAATCTCCTGCTCGCGCGCGGTGCACGGCGGCGCGGCGAGTTCGCGATGCGGGCCGCGCTCGGCGCCGGACGGGGGCGCCTGATCCGTCAACTGCTCATCGAGAGCCTCCTGCTGGCGGTCGTGGGCGGCCTCCTTGGAGTGATCCTCGCGAACGCTGGAATCCGCGGGCTGGTGAGCCTCAGCCCGCCCGACCTGCCCCGGCTCGGCGCCATCCGTCTCGATGGGGCGGTGTTCGTCTTCGCGGTCGCGGTGACAACCGTGATTGGCGTGCTGGTCGGAATGATCCCGGCGCTGCATGCGTCACGCGGCGACTTGCGGGTCGGCTTGCAACAGAGCTCGCATCGGGCATCGAGCGATCACCGGCGGACGCGCGGTGCGCTGGTCGTCGCGGAGGTTGCCCTCGCGCTGGTCCTGCTGGTGAGTGCGGGCCTTTTGCTCCGCAGCCTGCAGCGGATTTTTGCCGTCGACGTGGGCTTCGACGCGACGAACCTGTTGACGATGCAAGTGCAGGAATCCGGCCGTCGGTTCGACGTGAACGAGGCCCGATACCGGTTCTTCGACGAGGCGCTCGACGCCGTCCGGCGCGTACCCGGCGTGACCGTGGCCGCCTTCACCGGTCTCCTGCCGCTCAGTGGCGACGTCGACGTCTACGGCGTTCATTTCGAGAAGGACAGCGATCGAAGGAATGACGATGGAGCGCTCCGCTATGCGGTCACGCCGGACTACTTCGCCGTCATGCGCATCCCGCTTCGCCGTGGCCGGCTGCTCAACCGGAATGACGACGCCGGAGCACCCCGCGTGGCGGTGATGAGCGAGTCGTTTGCCAGCCGCAGCTTCCCGGGGGTGATCCCATCGGTCAGCGGCTTCAGTTCGGGCCCGCCGACAACGGCTGGTACACGATCGTGGGCGTGGTGGGCGACGTGAAGCAGGCGTCGATCGCGCTGACGCCGCAGGACGCGCTGTACGTGACGCCCGGACAATGGCAATGGGCTGACAAGGTCATGTCGCTGGTGGTTCGCTCGCCGCGCGATCCCACGACCCTGGCGCGGGAAGTCCGGCAGGCGATCTGGTCGGTCGACAAGGATCAGCCAATCGTCCGCGTCGCAACCGTGGCGGAACTCGTGGAGAAGTCCGCGGTCGAACGGCGATTCGCGCTCACGCTGTTCGAGGCGTTTGCGCTCGCCGCGCTATCGCTGGCCGCCATCGGGATCTACGGCGTCCTGTCCGGAAGCGTGGCCGAGCGCACGCGCGAGATCGGCGTGCGATCCGCGCTCGGCGCTTCACGCGGAGACATCCTCGCGCTGGTGCTCCGCCAGGGATTGGCGCTGACCGGCGTCGGTGTCCTCATCGGCGTGAGCGGGGCAGTGGTCGCAAGCCGTATGCTCGTCACCTTGTTGTTCGGTATTTCACGCCTCGACCCGATCACCTATGCCGGCGTTGTTGCGCTGTTACTGGGAGTCGCGACTGTCGCCTGCTGGATTCCCGCATCGCGCGCGGCTGGGGTCGACCCTTCGATCACGCTGAGAGCTGAGTAGAAGTACAGGATGTACCTCAACCTCAGCGTGCGATCGCCGCGGAAACGCACCAGCTCAACTCAGCGACGGCCTCTTACGGAGATCGGAAATCAGAATTACGTCAACAGAAAGTTGATCTCCGGACGAGTATCGTATTCCCAGACCTGGAGTATCGGCACGACTATGGCTATTGCCTGCCGCCCACGCGGCGGCACCAGCGCCCTGCGGCTGAACAATTACGCACTGGGGGTTCGTAGTGATGAAGCCCAAGTGGCTTGTTGCCGCAGCTCTTCTTTCCTTCACCGCATCAGCAATCGAGGTAACCGCTCAAACCGCGCCGCCTGCTCCCACGCTGATTGAGCCCGCGAGCGGCGCCTCACTCGTTCAGCCCCTAGGCCTTCGATGGTCGGCCGTCGTGGATCCCGATGGACCGATCGGGAGCTACACGTGGCAGGTGAGCACAACGTCAGGTTTCACCTTCTTGATCGCGTCGGGATTCACCGATACCCGCAACGGTGATCCCATACCGACGCAGGATCGCGTCAGCGGCCTTCCGAATGGCACCTACTTCTGGCGCGTCAAAGCGACGCAAATGGTAGGCGGTGCGATCGGCGCGATCGACTCCGCATGGTCGGCAGTTCGCAGCTTCACGGTCACCGGCCTCGGGGCCGCGCCGGCAACACCAACGATCACCGGCCCAACGAACGGATCGCAGTTCCACGCCTACGAGACGTTCAATATCAGGTGGACCGCAGTGCCGGGCGCGCAATATTACGTGCTCGAGGCAGACGACGAGCCAAGCTTCTCGTATCCGTTCACGCTCAGCACCAGTCCGATGGAATTCGGAACCGTGTTTGGCGCCGGCTGGGGCAACGAGATCCCCAATGTCTATTACCGTGTTCGCGCAGTTTCGGTCGACAACGTCCGCGGTCTGCCGTCGGCCACGCTGACCGTCAAGATCTCCAACGGGGCGCCGGTTCCTCCGGCACCGAAGCCGTTGTCTCCGGCGGCGGGCGGCACCGTGTCGCTCCCCTTCACGTTCGACTGGACGGACACTCCGAACCCGCAGATACCCGGATACGACATCGACGTGGACGACGAGCCAACGTTCTCCGGCACGTTTGGGGTGCTGCTGGTTCAGAACATCAGTCGGTCTGATTACACGCTGGTATCGGATCTGCCGCCGGGGACGTACTACTGGCGAGTGCGCGCGCAGCATGGCCTGGTCTATGGTCCGTGGTCGGCGGGCCAGCAGTTCCAGGTGGTTGCCTCGCCGCCGACGCCGCCAGGTCTCAATCTGTTCTGGTTTCTCGTACAACCGAGCAGTGTGTCCGGCGGCCTGCCGACACAGGGTCGCGTGAGCTTGAACAAGCCCGCACCGGCAGGCGGAGCGGTGGTTCGCGTGATCAGTGACTTGCCGCACTCGGAAGTGCCGCAGAACGTCACGATTCCCGAAGGCAAGACCGACGCCACCGTGTCGCCGATCACCAGCGTGCCCGTGCATGGCGCGGTGATTGGCAATCTCCGCGCGGCTTACGGCACGAGCTGGCAGCAGAACTCGCTCGGACTCTTCCCGCTCCTCTTCAGCCTCTCACTCGACAAGCCGGCCGTCGTCGGAGGCAGCGCGGTGACGGGAACCGTCACGCTGCAGCGAGCGGCTCCTGCCGGTGGGACCGAGGTGATCCTGGTCAGCAACGATACGTCGCTGGCAAGGCCGCCCGCGAAGGTCGTCGTGCCGGAGGGTGCGACCGCGGCGAGCTTTTCGATCCCGACGGCTGCGGTGACGGGCCCGGTCCAGATCACGATCAACTCGGGAACTGCCAACGACGACTATCGCGCGCCCGAGACGTGGCTCAAGTTGATGCCGGCGGGATCTCCCTCGCCGGCGCCCAGTCTGTCGACGATCACGCTTCAGTCGGCAAGTGTCTTGGGCGGCCATACCACCACCGGCACGATCACCTTGACGGCTCCGGCGCCAACGGGCGGCGCTTCAGTCTGGGTGAACGGCAGTATGGAGGGGCAGGTTGTGACCCCGTCGGGCGGGGTCACGGTGCCAGCGGGCAGTACCAGCGCAAACTTCACGATCACGGCACCGCAGGTAAACGCCACGTATTGGGTGATGATCCAGGCGTCCTATGCGGGTGATGCCGGCATGCACGGGGCCGTGCTGCGGATCGATCCGGATCAACCGGCCGTACCCGATCTCTTCGCGTTGGGAGTGGAGCCGAACCAGGTGATCGGGGGCGCGTCGGTCCAAGGCACCGTGGGACTCGTGACGCCCGCACCGGTGGGTGGCACCACGGTCTTTCTGACGAGCAGCGATCCGTCGCTGGCGCAGGTGCCGCCAAGTGTTGATGTCGCGGCTGGCAACAGTACGAACAGTTTCACTGTCGTCACGAAACCAGTGAGCACGATGATGTCGGTTGAGATCAGCGCGCAGTCCGGATCGGCGACCAAGTCGTCATGGATCACGCTCGGTGCCGATCCCAACGCGCCCGTGGCGCTCAGCTCGGTGACGCCCAGCGTCAGTGGAACCACCGGCGGCAACAATATTTCGGCAACGCTGTTCCTGAACGGGAACGCACCTGCTGGCGGCGCGAAGGTCACGCTCTCGAGCAGCAATACGGGCGCCGCGCAAGTGCCCGCCACCGTCACGGTACCCGCGGGGCAAGGCTTCCAGGGGTTCACCATCACGACGTCCGCCGTCACGGCCGACACGCCTGTCACGATCACCGGCAGGTACGGCTCGACCCAGACCGCGACGATCACGGTTCTCGCCGGCGCGAGCAACACCGGCCTGCGGAGCCCCACCGCGAACGCGGCTGACAGCGGCGGAGACGGCAACGGATTCCAGACGAACCCGGCGAATGCGATGGCAGACGATGCGGCGAGTGCGGTGGACGTTGACAGCGGCACCGTTTCGAGCACGTCGTGCACGAGCACCGGACGCGACCGGCACCGTTTCTTCAACTACGGGATCGCGCTGCCGGCAGGCGCGACGGTTCAGGGTATCGAGGTGCGCCTCGACTCGCGAGTGGACAGCACGAGCGGCTCACCACGGATGTGTGTGGAACTGTCGTGGGATGGCGGCGTCCACTGGACCGCGCCGCTCGCGACGTCGACGCTGTCGACGACCATGGCCACGCGCATGCTCGGCTCGGCCACCAGCGCCTGGGGCCGGACGTGGACGCCGGCGGAACTCTCCAACGCGAACTTCCGGGTCCGGGTCACCGACGTGGCGAATTCGACGACCCGGGACTTTTCGCTCGATTGGGTTGCCGTGCGTGTGTCGGACAAAACACCGTAACTTGATCTTTCGCTTCAAAGTCGATGCTCTCGAGGGACGGTCGCCAGTTCTGGCGACTGTCCCATCCCGGTTGACGGGTGCGGTGGTTGGAGTGGTGATCCAGGCTGCCAGCGATGTGCACTCTAGCAGGTTGAAAGTCTGTAGGGCACCTCTTTAACAGAGGTGCCGAGGGGATTAGTTGTAGGCCGGCTGTTTAGAACCGCCGCATAGATCCGCGACAGAGCCTCGGCGCCGGGAATTCCAATGAGCAGAAAGGGGCGAAGAAGAGTGTGATCCGTATCACGTGCGCCTCCGTGGGAGAAGGCGCAGTCGACGGAAAAAAGAGCTCAGGTGTGGCCAGACGAGAATGTCGAACTCAGAACCCGAGAACCCGAGAACCCGAACCTGAGAACCCGAGAACCTTTCACGCGTGGTAATACACATCCCACGCGAGGTAGGTCTTGAGCGCATCGTGCACCGCGGCGCCGACCGTTGCGCATGTGGCGGCGACGTGGTGCTCGAATCCTCTCTCGCAGATCATGCGCAGCAGCCGCTGGAAGTCCGCGATTTCAATGACCCCGTATCCACCGAACGTTTCGAGCTTGTCGTCGGTGAATCGGCCTTCGCCGACGTAGGAGGAGATTGTGCCAGACAGATCGTCGGTGGACACGCGGCAGTAGGTGAACGGTCCCGGCGCCACGCGTCCGACGATCGTGCCGAAGGTGTTTTCCTTCCCGACGGTCCCGGCAATGATCGCCTGGTAGTCCATCCGATGCTCGCCGAAAAAGCTCTTGGGAAGGTTCGAGCAGTGGAACACCACACCCTTGTTCGGATCGTCACCGTAGTTGTTGTTCCAATCCAGGAGGGCTGCCGGTTGCCGCGACGCGGATTGCAGCACGTACATGCCGAGCAGTCCCGCGACGTCGGTCTCGCATGCGCTCGGCAGCAGCGACTCCGACATCATGCTCATGAGCGTGCAGGGCACGACCCCGTAGAACTCTTCGAGCGCCGTCCAGCACTGGATCGCCGTCGCCGAGAGCTGTTTGTCCTGCATCCAGCGATCGATGGCGACGCCCAGCTTCGCCATTCGGGTCAGGCTGAGCGTCGGGATGCCGCGAACGCCGGTGTAGTCGCCGATCGCGGAGAGCTTGTCTTTGACCGCGGGGTCCGCGTCTCCCATGCGCTGCGCCCACCCGAGCACCTCCGACAGATCGAGCGTCTCGACGGAAATGCCGGATCGTTCGAACAGCTTCTCGCTGAATCGGACGGTGTTGAAGGCGGCGGGCCGCGCGCCGATGGCGCCAATTCGCGAGCCTTTCAACGCGCGGACGACCCGGCAGGTGGCGCCGAAGCGGCGGAGATCTGTGCGAAAGGATGGATCCGCCGGCGGAACGGTATGCAGCGTCGTCAACGAGTAGCGGATGCCGTACTGACGGAGATTGTTGCAGACCGACATCTTGCCGCAGAAGCTGTCGCGGCGATGCTCGATGGTCATCTGCGAGCCTTCGTCGCTGAAGGCATGGACGAGGACCGGCACGTCGAGCGCAGCCCAGCGCAAGGCATTGGCGACGGCGCGCTCGTCGCCGAAGTTCGGGAGCGTTACCACCACGCCATCAATGGCATCGTGCCGCGCGCGAAAGAGGTCGGCGCAGGCCCGCGCATCGGCCAGACTCTCGACCGCGCCGTGCGCCGTCGACTCCGGGTCGAGTGCGACCGCCTCGAAACCTTCCTGCGCGATCACCTCCAAGACCTCTTTCCTGCCGGTGGAGCAGAGGTGGGAGGGAAAGAAGCCGCGATTCCCCACGATCACGCCAAGGGTCGTCGGTTCTTTTCTCATGGCGGTCCCTCACGCTATCACGGCGGTGTCCCCGCTGAAAGCGGCGCCGTAAACGTTACCGGAAGGAAAACCTGATATGCTGCGCGGCCGCAAGCGGGCCACGAAGTCCGCAGGCCGCGAGGGACGACCATGAGCACCGATCGGCGAACTTTCCTCTCCGGGCTTGGCAAGGCTGGCGCGTTGCTCGCCGCCGGACCCTGGTTGCGCAGCATCGGGTACGCGCAGCAGGCCGGTCGCGGGCCGTCGCGGGCGGTGATTCTCCAATCGCGCGGGCGCTCCGACTTCGATCGCCGGTTGTTCGGCGCGTTCCTGGAACATCTCGGCAGGGCCATCTACACGGGCGTGTACGAGCCGGGGTCGGCGCGCGCGGACGCCAAGGGCTTCCGGACGGACGTCATCGCCGAGATCAAGGGGATGGGCGTGCCGGTGATGCGCTATCCGGGGGGAAATTTCGTCTCCGGATACAACTGGCTCGATGGCGTCGGACCGAAGAAACAGCGGCCGACCGTCCTCGAGCGCGCGTGGAATTCGCTGGAGACCAACCAGTTCGGCACGAACGAGTTCATCGAGTGGTGCAAGCTGGTCTCGACCGAGCCGCTGCTGGCGTTCAATCTCGGCACCGGGACACCGGAGATGGCGGTCGCCTACGTCGAGTACTGCAACGTCGACAAGGGCACGAAGTGGAGCGAGCTCCGCCGCTCGCACGGTTACGAGGCGCCGCACAACGTCCGTTACTGGTGTCTGGGCAACGAGATGGATGGCCCCTGGCAGATGGGGCACATGTCGGCACGCGAGTACGGCCAGAAGGCGCGCGACACGGCCCGGCAGATCCGCGTGATCGATCGTGAGTTGCAGCTGGTCGCCTGCGGCTCGAGCAATCCGTCCATGCCGACGTATCTCGTGTGGGATCGGGAGGTGCTCGAGGAGTGCTACGACCAGGTGGACGGCATTTCCCTCCACAATTATTTCGGGAACACCCCGCAGCTGACCGGCAACAGCACCGCCCGGTACCTCGCGATGAACCTCGATATGGAACGCCAGATTCGGGAGATCGCCGCGGTCGCCGACTACGTGCAGGGACTGCAAAAAGTCCCCGAAGCAGCTGTGGCTCTCCTTCGACGAGTGGAACGTCTGGTATCGCGCGCGCGGCGGAGCGGCCTCGGACGGCAAGAGAACGTTCGCGCCGAAGCTGCTGGAAGAGGTCTACAACCTCGAGGACGGCCTGCTGGTCGGCGGCTTCGTCAACACGCTGCTGCGGCAGTCCGACCGGGTCCGAGTCGCGTGCCTCGCGCAGATCCTCAACGTCATCGCGCCGCTGGTCACCAACGAGACCTCGGTGCTGCGACAAAGCATCTACTATCCGTATGCCTGGGCGCTGCAGTACGCGCGCGGCCAAGTCCTCGATCTGTCGGTGGAAGCTGAGACATATCCAATCACCGCGGCCGGGGTGCGCGCGGACGTCGCGCGCGACGATCAGGTCCCCTTTGTCGATGTCGTCGGCACCATCGACCGGTCGAGTGGCAAGGCGGCGGTGCTGATGCTCAACCGCGACCTCGAGAACGAGCGCGAGCTGGTGCTGGACTGGCGTGATCTGACCCCCTCGCGCGTGCTCGCCTGCGAGACACTGACGGGACCGGATCTGAAGGCCTTCAATACGTTCGAGGAGCCCAAGCGGGTGGTGCCGCGCCCACTCGATCCGCCGGCCGCCGGCTCACGGATGACGTTCAAGCTGCCAGCCCGCTCCTACACCGTGGCCCAGATCGCGACGAGCCAGAGCGCGCCGCCAACCGGGGGCGCCTAACGCAGACCAGCTAGCACATTCCCCTTGACATCATAGTCTTTTAGCACTAGCGTGCGCCTTCGGAGGCACCGTGAACGTTCACGGTGCGCGGCAGTAGGCGTGTCTTGGAGTTCGGGAGGTTGGCTATGACGAGGACCTACCACGTAGGCCCCCGCGTCTTTTTTACTACTCTCTGCTTGAGCCTTTGCTTGAGCACCCCGCTGCTGGCGCAGCGAGCCGACCGAGCCGTGATCAGCGGCGTTGTCACGGATGACCAGGGCGCTGCGGTGCCCGGTGCGACCGTCACTATCCACGGCGAAGCGACCGGGGTCGATACGGTCCTCGTGACTAACAGCGCCGGCGCGTATACCAGTCCGCCGCTGGTGCTTGGCCAGTATTCAGTCGGCGTCGACATGCAGGGATTCAAACGCTCCATGACGAGCGGCATCCTGCTGCAAGGCGGTGAGCAGATCCGGCACGACGTGTCCTTGCAGTTGGGCGCGCTCGCCGAGACCGTGCAAGTCGAGGGCAGGGGAGGCATCGACGTCACCACTCCCGACGTCGCACACACCGTCAACGAGAAGTACTACCGGGAACTTCCCATCGTTACGGCTGCGGACGTCCGTCTCGCGGAGGCCGTCCTGCAGATCCAGCCTGGCTACCTTCCGATGCGTCCGAACGGCGACCCGATGTTCCGCGGAAGCCAGTTCAATTCTCGCATCAACGGCGGCCAGACGATGGCGACGGAGAATTTCTTCGACGGCGCCGCGTTCGGCTACGCGGTAGGCCACCAGCAGAGCCATGAGAGCACCCCGCCGGTCGAGGCCGTCCAGGAAGTCAAGGTCATCTCGACGTCGTATTCGGCACAGTACGGCCATACCAGCGGAGGGTTCATCGAGTACACCGGCAAGTCCGGTACAAACTCCTATAAGGGCAGCGTCTACGAGTACGTCGCAGACGACGCGTTCAACTCGAACGGCTTCTTTGCCAAGAAGGCGGGAATCGGAAAGAGCCCGCTCAGCAACAACAACTTTGGCGCCACGATCGGCGGTCCGTTGCAACTGCCGGGATACGACGGCCGTAACAAGACATTCTTCTTCTTCAATTACGACTACACAAGGCTGCGCTCCGGCGTACTGCCGGGTTTCGGCAACACCACACCCATCGATGCCTTCAAGGGTGGCGATTTCAGCGCGTTGCTGACGACCAACCAGATCGCGACCGACGCACTGGGGCGCCCGATTTTCGCCGGCCAGATCTTCAACCCCGCGACGACCCGTCTGGTGAACGGCATCCCGGTCCGCGATCCGTATCCGGGAAACGTCATTCCTGCCAACGATCCGTTGAGAAGCGTGGTTGCGTCGCGAATCGTCCCCCTGATGGTTCATCCCGACCGCGCCGGGATCTCCAACAACGTTGCCGGGAATCCAGCCGGCGACCAGACGTGGGAGCTCGACGCGCGGAACATCATGGCCAGGGTCGACCACAACTTCACACCCGGTTTCAAGGGCAGCACGAGCTTCTACTGGAACCATCGGCCGTCGGTCCGTAACTGCGGCGAAGTGGGTGGCTGCACCGTGCCGAACGATCCTGAGAAGAACCCACAGAGCAACACCGACTACTACGGGGACGGATTCTTCCAGCGGATCTCCACGCACCACCTGCACCAGCAGTTCGACTGGGTCATCCGCAACAACCTGATGAACCACTCCACGGTCGCGTACGACCGCTGGTTCATGGGAGGAAACAACCTCGCCGCTGGCGCGGGCTGGCCGCAGCGGCTGTGGCAGGGGACCGCGGCTCCAACCGGCGGCATCCTCGACACGACCGGAGGGCCTCCCTATCTAACCTTCGGAAGCAACATTCCTTACGGCGAGCTCGGCCAGTTCGGCTGGCCGTCCTTTGGCTTCCTGGTGAACAACCGCTGGCAGTTCTCGGATGACGTCACATGGGTGAAAGGGCGCCACACCATCAAGAGCGGCTTTGAATTCCGCTACCACGACTTCCCGTTCCGCGGGTGGGCGGTAGGAGCCGTTTCCGGGCAGTTCAACTTCAATCGAGTCGGCACGGCAGGATTCGACGGCAACGGCAACAACCTGGGGCCGACCGGCGACGGGTTCGCATCGTTCCTGTTAGGACAGGTACAGAGCGCGAACCAAACAATTCCGGTCCAGCCGACATTTCGAGAGACGTACACAGGGACGTGGATCAACGACGAGTTCAAGATGTCGGACAAGCTGACGCTGACGCTCGGCCTCCGCTTCGACTATCAGGCGGCACGCACCGAGGTCAACGATCAGTACTCCACATTCGACCCGAACACGCCGAATCCGGGCGCCGGCGGCCATCCCGGCGCGATCATCTTCGCGGGGGACGGGCCTGGCCGGGCCGGCACTCGGACATTCGAGAACCCGCCGAACGACGCGTGGGGGCCGCGTGTCGGCTTTGCCTATCGGGTGGACGACAAGAGCGCCCTTCGCGGCGGCTACGGCATCTATTACGCCCACGTCGCCTTCGATCAGTTCGTCGGTCAGCCGACCGAGGGATTCCAATCGAACGCGCTGGCCCCGAACACGACCAACGGCATCTCCCCGGCGTTCCTTCTGGACCAGGGATTTCCCGCGTCCCGCATTCAGCAGCCGCCGTTCATCGACCCGACGATCGATCTGGGCGGGTCTCCGATCGCCGTAGCGCCGGACGGATTGACGTTGCCGCGCTTCCAGAACTGGTCGGTCACCTACGAGCGACAGCTCAGCGGCAACATGATGCTGGACGTGTCGTATATCGGCAACCGCGGCAGCCGTCTCAACCATCATTGGCAAACCAAGGGTATCGACGCCAACATGAACGATCCACGCGTCCTGGGGCTGGGGACCGCCGTGCTGCAGTCGAATATCAACTCCGATCTGGCGCGCGCCGCAGGCATTCAGTCGCCCTATCCGGGCTTCAACGGCAACGTCGCGCAGGCGCTCAGAAAGTATCCGCAGTACCAGAACATCATCTGGCGCGGCGTCCCGACCGGCGAGAGCCAGTATCACGCGATGGAACTGGTGCTCGAGCGGCGGTTCTCCCGCGGCCTGCAGGCCCGCTTCGGCTACACCTACTCGAGGCTGAACAACAACGGCTCCGAAAGCGCGCAGGGGGACAACGGCATCAACGGGACCGTGCAGGATCCGTCGAACCCGCTTCCCTGGGGGCTGAGCTTCGACGATACACCGCACGTGTTCCTGACGGGCTTCACATGGGAAGTGCCCGGCCCGACATCCGCCGGCCTCGGACAGGCCTTACTCGGCGGCTGGCACGTCGCTGGAATTCTGAGATACGAGAGTGGGCGACCGTTGAACATCACGATGAACAACGATCTCGGCGGCCTGCTCTTCAACGGTCAGAAACGGCCAAACCGCGTGTCGGGCCAGGACGGCGTTGCGACATCCGGTGGCTTCGATCCGGCGACGGACAACTACTTCAACCGGGATGCCTGGACGGATCCGGGACCGCTCCAGTTCGGCGATGCGCCCAGGGTTGACGGGTCGGTGCGCGGCTTCCCCAACTACAGCGAGGACCTGAACGTCTTCAAGGAGTTCCGGCTTCGCGATCCCATGAAGCTCCGCTTCGAGATGGATATCGGCAATCTGTTCAACCGGGTGCTATTCTGCGATCCGAACACGAACTTTAGTTCGTCCGCGTTCGGCACGGTCAATACCCAGTGCAACCAGGCACGATCGGTTCAGTTTGCGATAAGACTCGACTACTGAGCACGCGGATCCCGGCTCCGCCGCCGCGCGCTCGGCGGCGGAGCCTCTCGTTCATTCCCGGCACGCTGTTCCTCTGCCTGCTGTTCGCTGCCACTTCTACGGCGAGAGCCCACTCGCTTCGTCAAAGCAACGCATCACCTGCCGACGGTGCGGAAGCGCTCCAGACTGCAGCGGTTCTCGTCCAGCAAGGGCGGCTGGATGAAGCGGAGCGGCAAGCGCGCCGGGCGCTCAGCGATCCAGCAACCCAGGCTCCCGCTTACTCGGTGCTCGGGACGATCCGCTTTCACCAAAAGCGGTTCGACGACAGCATCGTCCTGTTCAAGAAAGCCATCCGGCTGGACGACCGGTTGCTGGGGGCGCACCTGACTCTGGCGGAGGCCTACGCGGTTCAGGGAAAGCCCACACTCGCGGTTCCCCTGTACGAGCACGTCCTGAAGCTGGATCCGTCGAACGTCGCCGCCCGGCTGGCGCTGGCGCGGTCCGAGACCGAGAAGGGCCAGTACCAGCGCTCCTTGGATCTGGCGGCGCCGGTGATGAGCGCCTTCAGGCAGACGCCTGACGGTCTGTTCATCCTGACGACCGACTTTCTGAAGATCGGCGATCGGGCTGCGGCCGCGGCGTTGACGAGCGATTGGGCGCGGCTCGAGAACGTGGCGCTGGAATGGTCCATCAAATATGGTGTGCTGCTCGCGACGCACGGCGCCGGCCCGGAGGCGGTCAGGATTCTGGAAGGCGTGCGCGAAACCAGCAGCCCTTCGTACGACCTGGCGTTCAATCTCGCGGGGGCGTACTTGGTGAACGACGACCCCGGCCGGGCGCTGGACACCTATGATGCGGCGCTCGCGCTGAAGCCGGATTCGATGCCGGCGCTGCGCCAGGCTGCCATGCTCGCCGAACGGCGTGGCGAGCTGGAGCGTTCGCTTTCGTACTGGTTAAGAGCAAAGAAGATCGAACCCGAGGATCCGGAGGTTCTCCTCGGTTTCGGCAGGGTGTGCCTGCGGATGGATCTCCTCGAGGATGCCGAGCCCGCGCTCACCAAGGCCGCGAGCCTGAAACCGGACGATCGCACTTATCAATACACGCTCGCCGCGGCGAAAGTGGGAAAGCGGCAGTTCGAGGCGGCGCAGCATCTGATCGAACCGCTCGTCGACAAACAGTCGGGCGATCCGCAGCTTCAATACGCGCTGGGATCGATCCTGTATCTCCAAGGACATCTGGCCGAAGCTGCCACGCATCTCCGCGAGAGCCTCCGCTTGCAGCCCGAGCAGCTGGCTTCTCACTACTACCTCGCGCTCGTCGTCCGCGATCAAGGCAACGACGCCGAGGCGATTGCGATGCTGGAGAAGCTGCTGCAGCGCTTTCCTGAACACGCGGCAGCAAGCGAGGCGCTGGGTCTACTGTTGATGAGCGTCCAGCGTTACGACGAGGCCGAGCGGCACCTGCGAAACGCCATCCGCCTCGATCCCAAGTTGGTCAAGGCGAACTATCAGCTTGGATTGCTGCTGGCACGCACCGGGCGGAAGGAGGAGGCGGACCGGCAACTCGCGCTCGCCAAGACGCTGCGCGAGGAGGACGAAGCTCACTCGCGGCTGCAGCTCCGGCTGCTGGATCCTGGACAATGACCCCCGCGCTGCTTCTGCTGTTTGCGTTGAGCGTTCCACCCTCCGCACAGCAGAGTTCTGCGAAGCCGGCCGTCGAACAGAAAGAACCGTCGGCGCCGGCCGCGCTCAGCGAGCTGGAGGCGCTTACCAAGCGCAACCCGGATGATCCCAAGGGATGGGTGCTTCTCGGTCTGGCATACCTCGATCGGAACGACTATCCGCGTGCGCTGGATGCATTTCAACATGCCGTGAAGGTCGGTCCGGAATCCGCCGAAGCGCACAACTGGCTGGGTGTGGCGCTGGCGGAGAAGGCAGACCTGCCAGCGGCCATCGTCGAATTCAGGAAAGCCGTCTCGCTGGACCCGAAGTACGGGCGCGCGTATTCGAACCTGGGCTCGACGCTCGCGCAGAGCGGCGACTACGGGGAAGCGGTAAAGGTATTTACGCAGGCACTCGCGCTGGAGCCGAACAGTCTGGGGGCGCACCTGAACCTCGGGACTGCGCTCCGGGAGACGGGTGATCTCGAGGGCGCGCTGGAGCACCTGCGCCGGGTGGCGAACGCCGATCCCGAGAACGCATCCGTGCAGTACGAGCTCGGGCAGACGCTCGCGCAGGCCGATGACTTGCCAGGCGCCATCGCGGCGTTCGAGCGGGCGCTCGAGATCGATTCAGAGATGCGCGAAGCCTACTATGCGCTGGGCACTGCGCTGAAGCGACAGGGCGCCGCCGCGCGAAAGCCGCCTCCCTCGTCGACGAGCCCTGCCGACGATCTGTACCGGCGCGCGCAGGATACGCTCGCCCAGGGGGATCTGCCCGCCGCACGCGAGCGCCTCGAAGAGGCGCTTCGCCTCGATGACAAACACGCAGAGGCGCACACACTGCTCGGCTTCACGCTCGGGCAGCAGGGAGAACTCACGGAGGCTGTGCGTCACCTCGAACGCGCGACCGCGCTGCGGCCCGACTCCTCGGATGCGCACTACCATCTCGGCGTGGCGTACTGGTACAGCGGCGCGAAGGATCGAGCCATGGCCGAACTTCGACAGAGCGTGAAGCTGGATCCGGCGGCAGGGGAGAGCTATGCCTTTCTCGGCATCGTGTTGCGTGAGAGTCGCGATTGGCCGGGTGCGCGGGTCAGCCTCCAGCGGGCGATTGCTCTCCTGCCGCCAACCGCGGCGGTCTATGTAGATCTCGGCATCACGTACGCGCGCGCCGGGCAGCTCGGTCGCGCGTCGGGGCAGTTCGAGGCAGGGCTCAACCTTCCGGCGCCATCGCAACCGTCACCCGACTGGAGCGGCGCGGTTGCGGCGGTTCGAGAGGCGCTGGCGACAGCCGCTGCTTCACCGTCGCCGACGGATGCCGCCGCCACGTCCACGAATCCTGAACGGGCGGAAGCGCAGAATGTTCTCGGCCGGCTTCTTGGCCGCGCCGGCGGGAGCACGAACGACGTGACGTCCGCGTTCCGGGAAGCCATTCGGCTTCGTCCGGACTACGCGGAGGCACACAACAATCTCGGTCTGGTCCTGATCCAGTCGGGTGACGATCAGAACGGCATCGCGGCGCTGCGCGAGGCGGTGCGGCTCGCTCCGGATTCTGCCGAGGCGCGCGCCAATCTTGGCGCGGCGCTCACCCCCATCGATCCCGAAGAAGCCATCCGCGAGCTCGAGAAAGCGGTGGCCCTGGCGCCGAACTCCGTCAAGGCGCTGTTCAATCTGGCGACGGCCTACGGCTCCAGTTCGAGCCATGGACCGGCAAAGGAAATCGAGCAGCTGCGGAAGGTGATCGATCTCGATCCGACGTTCGCGCGCGCCCGCTTCGCCCTCGGCAAGGCGCTTCTCACCGACGGCAAAGTCGCTGATGCGGTGACGGAGCTGCAGGAAGCCGCGCGGCTCGAGCCCACGAGCGGCGAGACGCACTATCAGCTCGGTCTGGCGCTCGCCCGCGCCGGACGGAAGGAGGATGCGGCCGCCGAGCTCCAGAAGGGACGCGAGCTGACCGCCGCCGACGATCGAGCCCAGAACGCGAATCTCGATATTGCCGAGGGCCGGGCGGCGCTCGATCGGGGCGAGCTCGATCAAGCGGTGACGAAGTTCCGTCACGCGGCCGGGCTGCAGCCGGACTCGCCGGACGCGCAGCAATACCTTGGTACTGCGCTCGAGAAGCAGGGGGACAGCGACGGTGCGATCGCCGCCTACCGGAAGGCGCTCGAACTGAACCCCGCCGCGACTGCGGTGAAAGAGCGGCTCGACGCCTTGACGGCGACTCGAGCCAAGGCCGAAGATGCGAAGCGCATCGCCGAGCTCGAAGGTTACATTCGGGAAGGAAAGTTCAGCGAGGTCGAGCCGTTGCTCGCCGCCTACGTGAAAGAGCGGCCGACATCCACGTGGGGATGGTACGCGCTCGGTTACAGCCTGTTCGGCCAGCAGAAGATCGGCGAGTCCATTCGGGCGCTCGCGAGGTCACTAGAGCTCGACGTCAGCAATGCGGAGGCGCACAAGATCCTTGGCCGCGACCTGATGATCATCGGACGGTTCGACGCGGCGCAGCTCGAGTTCGAACAGGCGATTCGCTACAAGCCGGATTCCTCCGAGAGTCACTACAACCTGGGGAAGCTTTTTTCCGTTCAGGACAACTGGGAGCCGGCGCGCAAGGCGTTCGAGGCCGCTCTTCGGATCGACCCGTCGTATGTGGAGGCCATGGACGCGCTCGGTTTCGCCCTCGAGGCGCTCGGCAACGACGATGGGGCGGTGGCGATGTACACGAAGGCCATCGCCGTGAACGATGAGCGGAAGGGCACCTACGCCCTGCCGCACGTCAACCTGAGCGCGTACTACAATCGAACCGGGGATCCGGAGAAGGCGCTGGAACACGCGCAAAGCGCGCTGGCACTCGACCCCAAGTCAGACCGTGCATTGTTTCAACAGGGACGCGCCTACGAGCGGCAGGGGAAGCTGGAGGCCGCCGTTCAGGCGATGAACGAAGCCATCGTCCTGAATCCCCGCGCGTCCTCTTACTACTACGTGCTCGCCGGCGTCTATCGGCGTCTCGGCTGGATGGAAGACAGCAAGAAGGCGCTGGAGGCCTTCCAGAAACTCGAGCGCGAGAGCAGCGATCTCGAGAAGAAGCGACGCGCGGCGGGAACCGGGCGTGAGTAGCACTTCGGCTTGCAGCATCGAGCTCGCGGCCTTCAAAGCCAGCCTCCGCTCTACTCTCTCATTTCGACGCCAGGCACTTGTCCACGTATGATTCACGCGAGGGCGCCAGAGCGACACAGGGCCACAGAAGAACACAGAAGAACACAGAAGAACACGGACTGGGGCGTAAGTTTAGCATTCGGCAAAGACCGAGGCGCGCGAGTGGCCTCCTGTGCGCCTTTGCGCCTCAGACCAGAATCAGCCTTGGCGTGAGATCGTCCGCGCGGCACGTGGAGACGATCCGCTGGTGATCGTCATCTCGCGTCTAAGCATGTCTCACGGACGCCGCAATCGGATCACGTCCAATGACGGTGACCTCTATTGGTGACCAAAGGCAAACGACTCGGACCGTGGAATCACTCGCGACGGAAATTTCTGCGGATCCTGGGCGGCGTGGGAACGGCAGCGCTGCTGCCGGGGATCGGAGGTGACGTCGTCGCGCGCGGCGAGCAAGCGTCGGTGACCTTCACCGACATCACGTCATCCGCCGGCCTGGCCAAGGCCCTCAACATTTCCGGAAGTCCCACGAACAAGCAGCTCATTCTCGAGGAAATGGGGTGCGGCGCGGCGTTTTTCGATTACGACAACGACGGCTGGCTGGATATCTTCCTGGTCAACGGAACCAGCCTCGATCCGAAGGTGAGCGATAAGCGTCCCACCAGTTACCTGTTCCACAACAATCGCGACGGCACGTTCACCGACGTCACCGTCAAGGCCGGACTGACGCATTCCGGATGGGGCCAGGCCTGCTCGATCGGTGATTACGACAACGACGGGTTCGACGACCTGTTCGTCACCTACTGGGGCCAGAACGTGCTGTATCACAACAACGGCGATGGCACGTTCACCGATGTCTCCGACCGCGCCGGCGTTGCCGGATCGGGAACGCGGTGGGGCGCAGGCTGCTGCTTTCTGGATTACGACCGCGACGGACATCTCGATCTGTTCGTGGCCAATTACCTGAACTTCGATCCGGCGCGCGCACCCCGTCCCGGGGAGTCCGCCTACTGCCGCTACAACGACATCGCGGTGCCGTGCGGACCGCTGGGTTTTGCCGGCGGCACGAACATCCTGTATCGCAACCGGGGCGACGGCACGTTTGTCGACGTCTCCGAGGAATCCGGCATCGGGCGTCCGCGCGGCCCTTCGTCGATGGTGTTTGTAACCAGCAACTGGCGCTCGACGGGCTCGTACGGCATGGGCGCCGCGGCGGCCGACTTCGACAACGACGGCTGGCCCGACATCTACGTTGCCTGCGACACGGCACCCAGCCTGTTCTATCGCAACAACCACGACGGTACTTTTCGTGAGATCGCGGTGCCGTCCGGCAGCGCATTCGACGAGCATGGCGTGGCGCTCGCCGGTATGGGCGTGGGCGTCGGTGACTACGATGGCGATGGCTGGCTGGATATCGTCCGGACGAACTTCTCGGAACAGGTGACGACGCTGTACCGCAACTACGGCGGGGCATTCGAAGTCACCAGCATCCGGGCCGGCCTTGGCGTCAATCGCAAACACGTTGGTTTTGGCGTGGATTTCTTCGACTTCGATAACGACGGATGGAGTGATATCTTCATCGCCAACGGGCACGTCTACTCCCAGATCGCGGATCGGAATCTCTATTTGACCTACAGGGAACCGAAGATTCTGTACCGCAATCTGGGGAACGGGCGCTTCGAAGACGTCTCGGCGAAGGCGGGCCCGGCCATCACTGCGGCGAACATCGGGCGCGGCTGCGCGTTTGGTGATTTCGACAACGACGGCGACGTCGACATCATCGTCAATAACCTTGACGGACCTCCGACGCTTTTCCGGAACGATGGCGGCAGTCGGAACAACTGGATCCTGATCAAGTGCGTGGGGACGCGCTCGAACCGGTCGGCCATCGGCACCCGCGTGAAAATCACCGCCGCCGGCCGCAGTCAGATCCGCGAGGTGATGAGCGGCTCCGGCTACTATTCACAGAACGATCTGCGCCTCCACTTCGGCCTTGGCCGGTCGACCACTGTCGAGCAGGTCGAGCTGGCCTGGCCGTCCGGCGCCAAGGAGACAATTCGCGATCTCGCAGTCAATCAAGTCTTCGTGATTCAGGAGTCGAAGGGCATCGTCAGCAGCCGGAAACCAGGATAGCGATCGCGCGGAGACGAGACATGCGAGCCTGCCTGTCAGCATGCGGATCGCTGTTGCTGTTCATCGCGGCAGCATCGATCCCCGACGTGCGCTTCACCGACGTCACCACGACGGTGGGGCTGGCCTTCGCACACAAAAACTCCGCGACCCCGAGCAAATATCTGGTGGAGACGATGGGCGGCGGCGTCGCTCTGCTCGACTACGACAACGACGGGCGGCTCGACGTGTTCCTGACCAACGGCGCGAAGATCGACGACCCGATGCCTGACGGCAAGCAACCGGACAAGTCCGATCCTGCATTCTGGAACCGGCTGTATCGTCAGACGCCGGACGGAACGTTCGTGGACGTCACCGAGAAGGCCAAGCTGACCGGGATGCCGCAGAACCATTACGGGATGGGGGTTGCGGTCGGCGATTACGACCATGACGGGTTCGAAGACATCTACGTCACAAACTACGGAGCCAACACGCTCTATCGCAACAACGGCGACGGGACGTTCACCGACGTGACCAGCCGCGCCGGCGTGGCTGCCAGCGGCTGGAGCGCGAGCGCCGGTTTCTTCGACTACGACAATGACGGCCGGCTCGACCTCTTCGTCACCCGGTACGTGGAGTGGAGTTTCCAGAACAATCGCTACTGCGGAGAGAAGAAACCCGGCTATCGGTCCTACTGCCACCCCGACAACTACGAGGGAACGACCGACGTGCTCTTTCACAACAACGGCGACGGAACGTTCACGGACGTGTCAGCAAAGGCGGGGTTTGGCAAGGCGGTCGGCAAGGGGCTTGGCGTATCGTTCGCGGACTACGACAACGATGGCTTCGTGGACATCTACGTCGCGAACGACTCGGTTCAGTCGTTCCTGTTTCATAACAACAAGGACGGGACGTTCGATGAAGTCGGACTGCTGGCGGGCGTCGGCTTCAACGAGGATGGGAAAACATTCGCCGGGATGGGCGTCGATTTCGCCGATTACGACAATGACGGCCGGCCTGACATCGTGGTTACCGATCTGTCGAACGAGCGCTACATGCTGTTTCGGCAGAATGCCGACGGGAGCTTCAAAGACGTCACCAATTCGACCGGCCTGGGTGGGGCGTCGCTGACGTTCTCCGGCTGGAGTACGCGGTTCTTCGACTACGACAGCGACGGCTGGAAGGACCTGTTCGTTGCGCAGGGACACGTGATGGACACCATCGAGAAAACTGCACCAAACCTGAAATACTTGCAGCCACCGCTGCTGCTGCGGAACGAGTCTGCGCGGTTCGTCAGGGTGAATGCGGGAGACGTCTTTCAGCAGGAGTGGGCCGGCCGGGGCGCTGCCTTTGGCGATCTGGACAACGACGGGGACGTGGACGTCGTCCTGAGCAACGTGGGGCAGAACGCAGTGGTACTCAGGAACGATGGCGGCAATCGGAAGAACTGGTTGCAGATCCGGCCGGTGGGCACGCGATCGAATCGCGATGGCATCGGTTGTCGCATCAAGGTGCTTTCGGCGTCGGGCATGAGCCAGTACTTCACTGTCAGCACCGCGGTGGGCTACCTTTCAGCCAGCGAGAAGCGGGTCACCGTTGGACTGAATGGCGATGCGACGGCGGCGCTGGTCGAAATCCACTGGCCTTCCGGAGCGGTTCAGAAATTCGAGAACGTGAAAGCAGGCCAGACCCTCACGGCAACCGAGCCGGCTCAATGATGACGCGTCGCGAGTTGCTCGGGCTCCTCGCGCTCTCGGCGGCGCGCCCCGCCTTTGGCCAGGGCATCTCCTCGCGCGGCGTCAAACCGCAGCCTCGCGGCAAACCCTCGGGACGTCCGTTCCAGGCTCGCTTGACGGATGTCGCACGGCAGGCGGGACTCGTCGAGCCAATCATCTACGGAGGGGCGGACAGCAAGAGCTACATCATTGAAGTTGTTGGGTGTGGCGTCGCGTTTCTCGATTACGACAACGACGGTTGGCTCGATATCTTCATTCTGAGCGGCACGCGGCTGGACGGCGCGCCGTCAGCCGCCACGAACCACCTCTACAAGAACAACCGCGATGGCACGTTCACTGACGTGACTGCAAAGGCCGGCTTGACTCGCTCCGGCTGGGCCTCGGCAGTGACAGTCGGTGATTACGACAACGACGGCTTCGACGATCTCTTCATCACCTATTACGGCGAGAACGTTCTCTACCACAACAACGGCGACGGCACGTTCACCGATGTCACCGGGAAGGCGGGACTTCGCCAGGACGCGGTGCGTTATGGCGCGGGCTGCACCTGGGTGGACTACGATCGTGACGGCCGCCTCGATCTCTTCGTTGCGACCTACCTGAACACCACGCTCGAGAAGCTGCCGAAGCCCGGTGAGAACACCGACTGTCGCTGGAAAGGGGTGCCGGTGAATTGCGGTCCGCGAGGCTTGCCGCCGGGATTCGTCCAGTTGTTTCACAACAACGGTGACGGAACGTTCACCGACGTCAGCCGGCAGTCCGGCGTCTCGGCCGCGGCGCGATCGTACCCGATGACGACGGTCGCGGCGGATTACGATAACGATGGCTGGCCCGATATCTACGTCGCGTGCGATTCGACGCCGAGCTGGCTGTTTCGTAACCAGCACGATGGGACGTTCCGCGAAGAAGCCCTCGAACGCGGGGTAGCGCTGAGTGAAGACGGTGTGGAGCAGGCCGGGATGGGCGTCGCGGTCGGCGATTACGATCTCGACGGCAACGTGGACATCTTCAAGACCCATTTCGCCGACGACACGAACGTTCTGTACCGCAACGACGGCAAGGGGTATTTCGACGATTTCACGATTCGCGCCGGTATCGGGGTGGAGACCCGCTTCGTCGGGTGGGGCGCAGGGATCGTCGATCTCGACAACGATGGTCTGCCCGACATTTGTCTCGTGACCGGCAGCGTCTATCCGGAGGTCGAGCGCTCGCTTCCCGCCTATCCGTTCCGGACGCCGAGGCTGGTATTCCGGAATCTTGGCGACGGCCGGTTCGAGGAACTGATCGACGAGGCGGGGAGCGGCGTGGCCGCGCCTCATACGAGTCGTGGATGCGCCTTCGGTGATTTCGACAACGACGGGGATGTGGATATTCTCGTCATGAACATGAACGAGCCGCCGTCGCTGCTGCGCAACGATGTGTCGAGCGGCGGCCACTGGCTCAAGGTGCTTCTCGTCGGCGTTACCTCCAATCGGAGTGCCATCGGCGCGCGAGTGCAGGCCCGCTACGGAGGCCGCACGCAGGCGCAAGAGGTGACGGCCCAATCGAGCTTTTATTCAGCAAACGATCGCCGTCTTCATTTCGGCCTTGGCGCGGCCGCCTCGGCGGACCTCACGATTCGCTGGCCGAACGGCGCAACGGAAAAGATTTCGAGTGTCGAGGCAGACCAGCTGGTGGTCATTCGGGAAGGAGCTGGAATTCTTCGTCGGCAGAAGTTCAGATAATGCCTTCCTTCAAGCTGCTCATCTTGCCGCTCGTGGTCGCGATCGCGGGACAGGCAGTGCCTCCGTCGCCGCCGCAGACCGCCAGGGTCGAGATCGACGCTTCAGCGGTCGAAGGCCATATCAGCCGGCATCTCTACGGTCAGTTCCTCGAGTTCATGTTCGAAGGCATCAAGTATGGCCTGCATGCCGAACTGATTCGCGACCGCGGGTTCGAGGAGCAGTCCGACATCACCGGCCTTCCGCGATTCTGGGAACGCTATCCCGACGGCCGCAACGACGACTACGCGATCTCCTTCCGGCGCGATGAGGACGTGGCGTATCCGAACACTCAACTCGAGAAGGGAACGACCGGCGGGCACGCACTGCGGGTGCAACTCCAGCCCGGAGTAATCGCGCGTCACGGTGTCTATCAGGCGCGAGTACCAATTCGGCGGGGGCTCGAGTATCGCGGGTACCTCTGGTTGAAGACGGACTCGTTTACCGGCGGGGTCGCGCTGGCGCTCGAAGCGGATGCGACTGGCGGGCGTATTTACGGCGAAACGCGCATCGCACACGTCGAGGGAGATTGGACGAAGTACGCCTTCACGTTGAGGCCAACGGCGAGTGATCGGCTTTCCCGCTTCGTGATTCTGTTCGAAGGTGAGGGCACCATCTGGGTCGACCAGGTCTCGCTGATGCCAGGCGACGCCGTGGATGGCGTGCGAGCCGACGTCTTCGCCAGGATCAAGCAGCTCGAGCCGGCGTTCATCCGATGGCCCGGCGGAAACGTGGCGCAGGATTATCACTGGCAATGGGGCGTTGGTCCGCGCGATGCCCGGCCGACGTGGATCAACCTGTCCTGGCGTGACGAGCTCGAACCGAGTGATTTCGGCACCGACGAGTTCATTCGATTTGCGCGCAACCTCGGCGCCGAGCCGTCTTTGACCGTGAACGTCGAAGGGCGTGGCGCGACCACTGAAGAAGCGGCGGCGTGGGTCGAGGTCCTGCAATGGCCCGTCGACCTCCACTTACGGCGCGATGCGCGCCCGCAACGGGCACCCCGAGCCGTATCGGGTCCGATACTGGGAGATCGGCAACGAGATCTGGGGCGACTGGGTTCGTGGGCACTCCGATGCCGAGACCTACGCCAAGAATCTCAGACGATACCTGGCGGCGATGCGCGCCGTCGATCCTTCGATCAAGGTGATTGCTGTCGGTGACAACGACATGACATGGAATCGCACCGTGCTCCAGCGCGCCGCCGACCGCGTCGACTACCTGGCGATCCATCACTATTACGGCCGCCGCGACATGCAGGGCGACCTGAAGAACCTGCTTGCGCGTCCGCTTCATTACGAGACGTTCTACCGCGACGTCCAGTCGCTGCTCGAGCCGCTCGCGCAGAATCGGCGTCCCCGGTTGGCGATCAACGAGTGGGGGCTCGATTTGCCCGAATCGCAGCAATACTCGGTGCTGTCCGCTCTTTACGGCGCGCGTCTGATGAACGTGTTCGAGCGGAGCGAGGTCGTGGGGATGAGCGCGGTCTCCGACCTCGTGAATGGCTGGCCGGGCGGCATCATTCAGGCCGGACGGCATGGCGTGTTCGTCACGCCGATCTACCTGGTCAACAAGTTGTATGCGTCACATCGAGGCGCCGATCGCCTGCGGACGAAAGTCGACGGTCCCACCATTTCAACCAGTCGGGAGGGAGACGCCCCGGCAGTCGATGTCGTGGCGAGCCGATCGGCCGACGGCCGCAGTATTTACGTGAAAGCTGTCAATACCGACCTCGAGCGCCCGATGACCGTTCAGATCAGCGTCCGCGGGACGGCAGTATCGTCGACCGCAACCGTCGACCGCGTGATTGCGGATTCACTCACAGCATTCAACGGATTCGCAACGCCGGATGCCGTGCGCACGACCCGCAGTTCCATCAAGGCAGGTAGCAGCTTTTCACTGGCGCTGCCCAAACACTCCATCGCGGTGGTCACCTTGACGACTGCGAGGTAACCCCGTGTGAGTTGGGTGTAGGGCGCTTCTTCAGAGGCGCTGCGTGATGCCGTCTAAGACCCGCCCTACACCTACCACGCGATCGTTATGAGCGACACGGCCTGGCGAGGAAGGGCGAACGCCAACCGCACGCGGCCATCGGACGCCGCAAGCCGTTGTGGTGGTCCAATCTGCGCGAGCCGCCCCGATTGCTCCAGCTGCGCGAACTGATCTGGCGTTGGTGTTTGCGGCGCGCCCATCCGCTTCCACGCTTCGTAGGCGTTACTGTGATCCCTGTCGACGCGCGCGTGGGTCACGACGACCGCTCCGTCTGCGACGTGCTCCACGGCGAGATCCACGTCAGCCGCCGGCGCCGCCACATCATCGTCGTGGTAGTTCCACACGAGGACCCAGATGGAGCGCTCGTTGCGAGTGGCAATCGCATTGATATCAGGTTGCTGCCTCACGCCGCTGTCGCGCACGGTGTCGAGAGGCAGGCCACCCGAACTTTCAAGCGACACGAAATCGCCGCGCATCTGTCCCAGCATCCGAAAGACGTTCAATACCGGTTTGTCGATGCCGTTGGTCGACAGATCGCGGAATCCATCGAAGTACGGCTGATCTTCGAACTCGAACGCCCAGGTTACGGAGCCGAGAAGATTGACCTCGTGCAGGCGCGCCAGTTGGTAGGTGCGTGCAATCTGTTCCGCCGTATAACTCGAGTACATCGTTCCGTTACGGTACGCGTTCTGTCGGGTACGCCCTCGCCGGACAGGCGGCACAGCCTTCGGGGTCCGATTCGCCGATGACGATCGGAACGCCTTTGAGCGGAGGAAACGAGGCAACGATCGCGAAACCCTTGGCGATCGACGTGAGCTGATTGGCGATCCCCATGCGCACGTGGCCGTCCTCGGTCACGCGAGGGGCACCCTTGGCGTGAAAACCGACGTAGTCGATCGGTGACCCGGTCTTGCCCGTCGCGTAGTTCCGTCCGCTGACACAGTGATCCAGAAAGCTGCGCAGGAATTTCTCGGCGCGAGCGTCACCCGGTCCGGTGGCATGAGGACCGCCGATTCGCGCGCTCGGCAGCGCGCGCTTCAACCCGTCGGCCGCATAGTCATAGAGTTTGAAATATTCCTCGGGCGTGCCCTGCCAATAGCCGATATCCGGCTCGTTCCAGACTTCCCACCACCAGCTCTCCACTTCCGCGCGGCCGTACTTCTCGACCGAATGCCGGACCCATTGAGAGACGAGATCGCGCCACTTGTTGTAGTCAGCCGGCGGATGCGCCCAGCCGGTGAAGACGGTGGTGTACTGATCGCCCGGCGCCCATCGATGTCGATAGGGTTCGGGCGCCACGGCCAGCGCCTCGGGCATGAAGCCGATCTCGACGAGTGGCTTCATGCCGCGCTGGAGATACGTATCGAAGATGCGATCGACGATCGTCCAGTCGTAACGCGGTTGTCCCTGAGCGTCTTCCGTATAGGCGTTCGTCGATCCCCATTTCAGTGCGGGGCTGCCGTCGCCGGTCGTCAGGAGATTGTGCGTTCGCACGTAGACCGGCACGGGGCTCAGTTCGGCCAACTCCGACAGGAGCTTCCGGCCGTCCGTCATATAGGTGTAGTTCGGTTCGTCGTAGCCGAAGAAGGCCCAAACCGGCTTCATCGGCCCCTGGCGGGCGGAGGCGTCGACCCGAATCGTGACCCGGGCGGCCGGTCCGGCCGGCGGCTGCGAGACGAAGAGAATGGCGGCGAGGGCTACGGCGAACGCACGCGACATCGTCGGAAGTTAGATAATATGGCTTCCGCATGTCCTCGGACGCTCGAAAGCCCACGGCTCCGGTCGGCATCAAGGACATTGCCCGCGCGCTGGGCATTTCGACCGGAACCGTCGATCGCGCGCTCCACGCCAAGCCCGGCGTGAGCGCCATGACCCGGGCCCGCGTGCTGAGCATGGCCGAATCGCTCGGCTACCGGCCGAACCTGGCCGCGCGTTACCTGAAATCGCAGAAACAGCTCAGAATTTCGGTCCACCTGCCCAGGGAAATCGCGCTCTTCTGGGACTCCCTCCGTGAGGGCATCCGCCAGGCGGCAGCGCCGTTTGCCCCGGCCCTGCACGTCGACTTCCGAAGCTATCCAAGCCTCGGCGACGGCGACATCCCGCTCTTCGAGGACGCGCTGCGGGAGGGCACCAATGGATTGATCATCGCGCCGGGCAATCCCGCGGCGTTGAGGCCATACATTCGCAAGGCCGCGCGAAAGGACATTCCCGTCGTCTGCGTGATCACCGACGCCCCTGACACGCCGCGGCTCGCGTCAGTGTCCGCGGATCCGTTCACGGTTGGTGCGGTTGCCGGCGAGCTGCTCGCCAGATACCAGCCGTCCGGCGGAAAGGTCGCGTTCTTCACCGGTTGGCTCTCGATGCAGGATCACGCCGACAAGCTGCGCGGGTTCGAATCGAGTCTCGCAACCGCCGGCGGCATGCTGAAGCTGGGCCCGGTCGTCGAAGCGCACGACGACGAGCGCGAGGCGCATCGGCGTGCGTTGGCCGTGCTTCAAGCACATCCCGATCTGACGTCGATTTATGTCAGCACGGTGAACTCGCTCCCGGTACTGCGCGCGGCGGAGCAGGAAGGCCGACTGCCCGGGCTCATCGTCGTGACGACGGATCTCTTTCCGGAACTCGTCGAACGAATCCGAGCCGGCACGATTGCGGCGACCGTTTATCAGAGGCCGCTCAGTCAGGGCCGGATGGCGCTGCTGGCGCTGTACCAGTTTTTGCTGAACGGTGCGTGTCCGTCCACGCGGATGCACGTCGTGCCGCACCTGGTGATGCGGAGCAACCTCGATCTGTTTTTGGAGCGCCTGCCCGTGGACCTCGAGGCAAGTCCCTCGTCGGCTGCTGCGGATCGGACGGTGCCCCGGCGTGTGGAGGTTGGCAGCCAGAGCGGGCGCGGGATCTTGACGCGCCCCCGGCGGCCAATCGGATCGCGTCACCCTGCATGACGCGGCGGTGTCGTCACGGCTCATCGCCTCGCTCAGCGCTTCGACGAAGGAGGCACCATCCCCTTGATCCGGAAGTAGGTCACGAGATTGCCGTAGTGTTCGTTCAGATGGTTGGTGTTGTTCAGAAGCGCGCTCGCACGCGCGAACTGTCCTTGGCCAAAGGGGTTCTGAACCATCTCGCCGGCTGAGGCGTCGGTCAGCGCGTTGAACGCCGCGTCGCAATAGGCGGTCGAATCCGCCACTGCCTTGATGATCGCCGCTTTCGTGGTGGCCGTCTTCTCGAAGTCTCCTTCACCGAACGGCGTCTTCTCGCCCTTGGCCGCCGAGCAATAGACATAGCTCGCGCCGGCCACGTGCGCCAGGATTTGCCCGAATGTCCTGACACCATCGACAGGCTTGAAGGCATAGTCCGCTTCAGGCATCTGTTCTGCGGACTCGGTGATGTTCCGCTTCGCGCCGTTCCAGGAATTCTTGATCGCCTGACTTACCGGGTTGGCTGGGTCCGTTGCCGGGCGCTCCTGCGCGGAAACCGAAGCCAGCAGCGCCAGCAACACTGTCAACACCACTCCTGCTCGCATGTGCACCTCATATACAAGAAAGAATTCGCGCTCGGATGCGCAAGGTCGATTATTGCTGGTGGCCGTGGCAACTGCCAACCCCACGTGCCGAAGCCGATGTCGCGCGCGAAGCCATGAGCCACGAGATCGGGTATAAAGCCGGGATGTCGGACTCCGTCCCCCCTCCAGAGGACCGTCGGCGCGAGGACGAACGGGAGCTCCGGCGGTTTGGCTACGCCCAGGAACTCTTTCGCACGATGGGCGGGTTCTCGAACTTCGCCATCTCGTTTTCCATCATTTCCATTCTCACCGGCGCGGTCACCCTCTATCAGCACGGGCTGCTGATGGGCGGGCCGGCCGAGATGGCGTTCGGCTGGCCGCTCGTTGCGTTCTTCACGATGGCCGTGGCGCTGAGCATGGCGGAGCTCGCATCTTCGGTTCCGACATCCGGCGCGATGTATCACTGGGCGTCGCTGCTGGGCGGCAATTGCTGGGGCTGGTTCACCGCCTGGTTCAACATCACCGGGCAGCTCGCCGCGATCGCGGGCATCGACTACGGCGCTGCGATCTTCGTCACGCCGCTCCTCGGCCTGCCGATGACCACGACGAACATGCTGATGGTGTACGCGGGCATCCTGATCTCGCATGCGCTGCTCAATCACATCGGGATTACGCTCGTCGCGCGGCTCAACGATCTCAGCGTCACTGTACACATCGTCGGGGTGATCGCGATCGTCGGCGCGTTGACGCTGTTTGCGCCGAAGCAGCCGTCGACATATGTTCTTCGCGCGGATTACTTCGAACAGCGAAGGCTGGCCGTACTGGTGGGCGTTCGTCGTCGGGACTGCTGCAGGCGCAGTGGACCTTCACCGGTTACGACGCCTCGGCGAGCGTGTCCGAAGAGACCGTCGATCCCAGACGACGGGTTCCGTGGGGCATCGTGATGGCGGTCGCGGTCTCCGCTGTGGTGGGATACGTGCTGTTGATCGCGCTCACCCTTGCGATCAAGGACATGCCCTCGGTGTTGTCGGCGCGGGATCCGGCCGGTCACAACGTTCCGGCGGTGATCGCGATCCTGAACGGCGCGCTGGGCGCGCGTGCGGGCGGCGGTGTCAGCGGGACTGGCCGCGATAGCGATGTGGTTCTGCGGTCTCTCAGCCGTGACCTGGAGTTCGCGAACGATTTATGCGTTCGCGCGGGACCGGCGGGATGCCGGGTTCGATTCGTGTGGAAGCGGGTGAGCGCCAGGTATTCGACGCCGGCTCCGGCAATCTGGCTGTGCGTGGTGGTGGCGTTCGCGGCGACCATCAGCAGCGGTACCTATGCCGTCGTGACGTCGATCAGCGTCATCGGACTGTACTTCTCATACATCATTCCGGTCTATCTGGCCTGGCGTCGACGAGGGACGGCGGCCGCTGCACCGCATGGTCCGTGGCACCTGGGCCGTCTTGGATCGGCCATCAACCTCGTCGCCATCCTCTGGGTCATCTTCATCACCGGGATTCTCAGCATTCCGGATAACATGCGCGCAGGGAAGACCATCGCCGGCGCTGACGATCCTGCTTGCGGCGTGGTACCTGCTGTCGGAGCGGCATCGCTTCCGCGGTCCCGCATGGCAGGCATCCGGCAAACCGGATTGGCTGGTGAAACAGGCGAGAGAGGACGAACGGTGGGGGACCTGACTGCAACCGAACGGGGACGGCTGACGCTCGACGAGTTGCGAGGTCTCGTCGACCGCGAGCAGATCGACACCGTGATCGTCGGTTTCACCGATCACTACGGCCGCCTGCTCGGCAAGCGATACGACGCCGAGATGTTCATCGACGAAACCGCGACCCATGGCAGCCACGGATGCGATTACCTCCTCACGACCGACATGGAGATGGAGCCCGTTCCCGGCTACCGCTTCGCCAACTGGGAGCAAGGGCTACGGCGACTTTCATCTCGTTCCGGATCTGGGAACGTTGTCGGTGGCGAGCTGGCTCGACAAAACGGCCTTGGTGCTGTGCGATGTAAACGACCAGGACGGGCACTGAGGTGTCGGTTGCGCCGCGCTCGATTCTTCGTCGACAGGTGGAGGCGGCACGAGAGCTTGGGTTCAACGCCGACTGCCGCGTCCGAGCTGGAGTACTACCTCTTTCAACAGAGCTACCGTCAGGCGGCCGACCTCGATTACCGAACCATTCAGCCCGCGGGCTGGTATCTCGAGGACTACCACATTCTGCAAGGGACGCGGACCGAGCCGTTCACCGCGGCGGTGCGCCGTCATCTCAAGGCGTCTGGCGTCCCGGTCGAGAACATCGAAAGGCGAATGGGGACTCGGCCAGCACGAAATCAACGTCCGCTACGCCGAAGCGCTGCAGATGGCCGACCGCCACGTCGTCTACAAGCAATGCTTGAAGGAAGTCGCCGAGCGGATGGGACTGTCGGTCACGTTCATGGCCAAGTTCGCCGC
This sequence comes from uncultured Acidobacteriota bacterium, assembly GCA_963755695.1. Lineage (GTDB taxonomy): Bacteria > Acidobacteriota > Vicinamibacteria > Vicinamibacterales > 2-12-FULL-66-21 > QHWT01. The sequence goes on from CAVWLB010000010.1 coordinate 843,422, forward strand.
CGATCGGGCCGGCTCGAGCTGTCACATCCATTTCAGCCTGTGGCGCGACGGCAAGAACGCGTTCGACGGGGATGCCGAGCTCGATGGAGTGAAGTGCTCGGAAGCGTTTCGCTGGTTCCTCGGCGGCTGGATCGCCCACGTGCCGGACGTGATGGTGTTCTACGCTCCGACCGTCAACTCCTACAAGCGGTACGTGGATGCATCGTGGGCGCCGACGCGAGCTCGCCTGGAGCTACGACAATCGCACCGCCGGCGTTTCGCGTCGTCGGCGAGGGATCGAGCCTCCGCATCGAGTGCCGCATCCCGGGCGCCGACTGCAATCCCTACCTGGCGTTCGCGGCGGCATTGGCCTCAGGGCTCGACGGAATCAGGAACCGCATCGAGCCGCCGCCCTGTTTCAAGGGCGACATGTACGCTGCGCGCGATCTGCCGCACGTGCCCGACGGCCTCGACGAGGCGGCCGATCGCTTCGCCGCGAGCGAGTTCGCCGCGCGGACATTCGGCGACGACGTCGTCGAGCACTATGCACATTTCTTCAGAACGGAACAGGCCGCCTTCGATCGAGCCGTCACGGACTGGGAGCGTCGGCGCTACTTCGAGCGGATATGATCCGCGAGCGGCGAGGGGCGAGGGGCGAAACCGAGGTGCGATAGATGCGACTCAGTGACAAAGTCGCGCTGATCACGGGTGCGGCGAGCGGCATCGGTCGCGAATCGGCGCTGCTGTTTGGCGTCGGAAGGTGCGGCGATCGTCGCTGTCGACATCGAGGATAAGGGAGGCAATGAAACCGTCGCCGCTATCGCCGGCACAGGCGGGCGCGCGATCTACGTCCACGCCGACGTCGCGAAGGCATCAGATGCCGAGCGCATGGTTGCCGCAGCGGAAGAGAAGTTCGGCAAGTTGAACGTGCTGTTCAACAACGCCGGCATCATGGACAGCCGTGACGACGATGCAGTGTCGACCGACGAGAAGGTGTGGGATCTGACGATGAACATCAACGCGAAGGGGGTGTTCCTCGGATGCAAGTACGGGATTCCGGCGCTGCGCCGCGCGGGGGGCGGGTCGATCATCAACACGGCATCGTTCGTCGCGTTGCTGGGCGCGGCGACGCCACAGATCGCCTACACCGCGAGCAAGGGGGCGGTGCTCGCGCTGACGCGCGAGCTGGCGGTCGTTCACGCGCGCGAGAGCATCCGGGTCAACGCGCTCTGCCCGGGGCCGCTGCGCACCGAAATGCTGATGAAATTCCTCGACACCGAGGCCGAAGAAGCAGCGTCGGCTCGTGCACATCCCAATGGGACGCTTCGGCGAGGCGCAGGAAATCGCCCACGCCGCGCTGTTCCTCGCCTCTGACGAATCGTCGTTCGTGACGGGCACTGAATTTCTCGTCGATGGCGGCATCACCGCGGCCTACGTGACTGCCTGAGTGAGTGTCATGGGCGAGCGTCAGCAAACAATCAGCCCCGTAGACGGATCGGTTTACACCGAGTTCGAGCTGGCGTCGGCTGACGCGATCGACCGGATGCTCGACGCTGCCACGGCCGCGCAACCGCGATGGAAGGCGGTGCCGATCGACGAGCGCGCGGCGATCGTGCCGCAGGGCGGCGCAGTTGATGGTCGACGCCGCGGATGCCATCGCGACGGAGCTGACCTGGCAGATGGGCCGGCCGGTCGCGCAGAGTCCGTTCGAGATCCGACGTGGATTCCAGGAACGGGCCAGGTACATGATCGACATCGCCGGTGACGCGCTGGCGGACATTGCGCTCGGGCCGAAGGAAGGCTTCCAGCGTTTCATCCGTCGCGAGCCGCTCGGCGTCGTGCTGGTGCTGGCGCCGTGGAACTACCCGTATCTGGCGTCGGTGAACGCGGTCGTTCCCGCGCTCATGGCCGGGAACAGCGTGATCCTCAAGGTGTCCCAGCAGACGCCGCTGGTGGCGGAGCGTTACGCAGAGGCGTTCCGGGAAGCCGGTCTTCCGGAGGGGGTCTTTCAGCGTCTTCAGGCAACTCACGACGGACGTTGCTCGGATGATTGGCGATGGCCGCATCGCCTTCGTCTCGTTCACCGGCTCGGTCGAGGGAGGCTGCGCGGTTCAGCGCGCGGCTTGCAGGCAGTTCATCGCGCACCAACCTGGAGCTCGGCGGCAAGGATCCCGCCTACGTTCGGCCGGATGCGCAGCTGGAGGCGACGATCGAAAACCTCGTCGACGGCGCGTACTTCAACGCCGGCCAGTCGTGCTGCGCGGTCGAGCGCATCTACGTCCATCGTGACGTCTACCGATCGGTTCGTCGACGGCTTCGTCGCGCTGACGCGCGCGTATCGCCTCGGCAATCCGCTGAGCCCGGAGACGACGCTGGGGCCGATGGTTCGCACCGGCGCCGCCGACTTCGTCCGCGCGCAGATCGCGGAGGCGGCCTCGCAGGGCGCGCGCCCGTTGATCGACTCACGCGAGTTTCCGGCGGACCGGGAAGGCACGCCCTATCTTGCGCCGCAGGTGCTGGTGAACGTCGATCACGGCATGCGGGTGATGACCGAGGAAACGTTCGGCCCGGTGGTTGGCGTGATGCCGGTGAAGGATGACGACGAGGCGGTCGAGCTGATGAACGACAGCCGCTACGGGCTCACCGCATCGATCTGGACGAGCGATGTCGATGCGGCGATCCGGATCGGCGACCGCGTCGAGACCGGCACGTGGTTCCTGAACCGGTGCGACTATCTCGATCCGGCGCTGGCGTGGACCGGCGTCAAGGATTCGGGCCGGGGATGCTCGCTGTCACAGCTCGGATACGAGGCGCTGACTCGTCCCGAAGTCGTTCCACCTGCGTTTGCACTTGTAGACTGGGTCTTGGACGGCGGATAGGGCACCTCTTTATCTGTAGGGCACCTCTCCAGAGGTGCCGGGTGTATTCGGTTGTAGGCCGCGTCTAAAGAGGTGCCTTACCTGAGGGGCCGAGTCCGATCTCATCGGCAGCGATCTGAAACGCGGTGTTGGCGGCTGGGACGCCGGCATAGATCGCCACCTGCATCAGAACTTCCTCGAGATCGACCGCTTCGAGATCTGCGGCAAGCCCGGTTCGGACGTGCAGGCGGAATTCTTCCCAGCGTCCCATCGAGGCGGTCATGGCCAGCACCAGGAGCCGCCGGGTACGGAAATCGAGCGCGGGCCGCGTCCAGATCGTGCCCCAGGCATAACGGGTAATCAGGTCCTGGAAGTCGCGCGTGAAGTCGGTCGTTGCGGCCGTTGCCCGATCGACGTGCTCGTTCCCGAGGACGGCACGTCTGACCTGGGTACCCGCCTCGGCTGAATCCTCCACGCGCGGCAGGAGGAACTCCAGAACCGCGGCGCTGAAGGCGCGGGGACGTTCGAGGTTGGACAGATGCGCCGCCGGCAGATGGACCGCCTTTGACCCCGCAATGGCCTTGACCAATATCTCGCTGTTGCCTTCCCACGGCATCGCCACGTCTGCATCGCCGCAGATCACCAACGTCGGCGTGCGGATGGCGCCCAGCGTGGAGGTTTGATCCATGTCGCGGATCGCGGCGCAACAGCCGGCGTAGCCGATCGGATCCGTCGACAGGAGGGTTCGCTTTGCAGCCACGACGGCGGCTCCCCCCGTCGCGAGCGTCGGAGGGGAGAAAAATCGAGTCATCACGCGGTCGGCCACCGAGCGCATCCCCTGCTCGAGAACCGTGCGCCGCCGGTCTTCGATAGTCTGCGGCTCCGACAGACGCGGGGTGGTATTGGCGAGCACCAGGTGTGTGAGTCGGCTCGATGCATGCACTCCAAGCCACTGGCCGACCATGCCACCCAGAGACAACCCGCAGAACGCGAACCTGCCGATTCCCAGCGCGTCAGCCAGGGCAAGAGCGTCGCGAGCGAGCTGTTCGACGCTGTAATCGCCCGGGGTTGGGTCGGACGCGCCGTGGCCCCGAGTGTCGTAGCGCAGCACTCGCATGCGTGGGCCGAGGTCCGCCGACAGTTGATCCCACATGCCATGGTCGAGGCCGAGCGAATGCGACAGCATCACGACCGGGTCGCCTTCGATCCCGTCGAACCGGTAGAAGCAGCGGTGATCCTCGAGTCTGACGAGAGGCATCGCGATCAGTCCAAGCCGTGCGCCGAAGTGGTAGACAACAGCTCTTTGCGAATCATTTCGGATGCCCCCAGGTATGCCTCAGGATGCATCAGTTCGTCTACCTGGCCAGGCGACAAGACTCGCGCAACCTCAGGGTTCTGTTTGAGCGCTTCCGCCAAGGTGGCTCCGCTCGTGCGGCTCCGCTGTACGGCTTCTTCGACGAGCCGCTGGGCAGCAGTGCGTCCGAGTGACGGCCGCAACAGGATCGAGGCGCGTTCGGCGAAAATGATTCCGTTGGTCGCGTCGATATTTGCGCGCATCCTCTCCGGGTAGACCTCGAGTGTTTCGATGACCTGGGCGAGCGAGGCGAGCGCCGAACCGGTCGTCTGGACGGCATCGGCGACCAGCGGCCACTCGGCCTGCCAACCTCCTACGGATCGCTCGTGCTCCTGGATCATGCCGGCGAAAAAAGCGGAAACAACTCCCGGCATCCGCACGCCGGCGGCAAGCGTTACGGCGCAGCCCGACGGGTTGCGCTTGTGTGGCATCGTCGACGACCCGCCACCGGATTCAGCAGCCTCGCCGATTTCGGCCTGCATCATGAGCGCGACGTCGCGGGCAATCTTCGCGAGCGCAGCGGTGTAGAGGCTGGATGATGCGACCACATTGGCCAGGCGATCCCGGTGGGTATGCCAAGGTGCTGCGGGCGCGAGTCCCAGATCGTGCGCCAGTACCCGGGCGACGTTGGGACCATCCTCTCCGAGCGCGGCGAGCGTGCCAGACGCGCCGCCGAACTGAATCACGGCGGCGCTGTCGAACGCGCCGTGCAGAGAGGTCCAGCTACGTTCGGCCGCGGCATACCATCCGGCAGCTTTGAGGCCGAAGGTGATCGGCGTGGCCGGCTGCAGCAGCGTGCGGCCGAGCATTACCGTTGATGCGTGATTGTTGGACAGCGAGCGCAGGGCGCGGACGAGTCGCACGTGGTCCTTTTTGAGGACTTCGTGTGCGCGGGTGAGTAGCATCAGCATCGCCGAATCGGCGACGTCCTGGCTGGTCGCACCCCAGTGGACGAATCCTGAGCTCGGCTCGTCGATCGCGCTGACCCGCCGGGTCAGGGCCTCGACCAGCGGAATCGACGGAGTGGCGGACTGCCGCGCCGCCCGCGCGATCGCCAGCGGATCGAAATCATCGGCACGGGCCGCGTTCGCGATGATGTCGGCCGCGCGAGGCGGGATGATCCCAGCCTGCGCTTCCACGCGTGCCAGAGCGGCCTCGAAGTCGAGCATCGCTCGGAGCACGGATGCGTCGGAGAAGATGTCCGCGAGCGCATCGGTGGTCGCAAGACAATCGATCAGGCGAGAGGTCATCCTCCGGCTCTCACAGATCGAAGAATGGGGTTTCCCGCTCGCCTTGAAGGCGAATCACGAATTCCCACACCCGTCCTCCGTCAATCGGCGAGGCCAGAAGCAATGGTCTTCGGTCGTCAGCGATGAGCGCAAGCACGGGGTCGTGCTCGAGCGCGGTATCGCCCGCAAAGTAGATGCGGGTATAGAGCTGACGGAGCAGGCCGCGCGCAAAGAGACACACGTTGACGTGCGGTGCCTGAACGCCGCCCTGTCCGTCTGCTACCGGACCGGGACGGATCGTTTCGAACGTGCACGAGCCATCTTGATTGGTCGCCAGCCGTCCGAACCCGCTGAACGGCGCGTGGCCATAGTTGCCGTTGGCGTCGGCCTGGTAAGTTTCAATCAGGCAATCTGGCACCGGCGCTCCGTCTCCATCGACGACCCGCAAGCGCAGTTGCAGACGTTCGCCTGGCATGTCCGGCCCGACCAGTGAACCCAACGCATCAGTGGCGGCAAGGCCCACCTGAAAAAATGGGCCGACGGTTTGAGACGGCGTTGCGATATGAGGCGCGTCCATCAGATGCGTTGCTCGAATGGAGTCGACCGGGTGCCACGCAGCACGATGTCGAAGCGATACCCGAGGGCCCACTCCGGCGCCGTCAGTGCGAGATCGAAGGTCGAGACCAGGCGCTCGCGCGCTCGTTCGTCAGGGATCGACTGCAGGATCGGGTCGTAGGCAAACAGCGGATCGTTCGGAAAATACATCTGGGTCACGAGGCGTGACAGGAACGACGAGCCAAAGACCGAAAAATGAATGTGCGCCGGGCGCCACGCGTTGGCGTGGTTCCGCCAGGGATACGCGCCCGGCTTGATCGTCACGAAACGATACCGTCCATCCGCATCGGTGAGCGTTCGCCCTGCGCCGGAAAAGTTCGGATCGAGCGGCGCCGGGTGATCGTCCACCGCATGCGAATATCGACCGGCCGCGTTGCACTGCCAGATCTCGACGAGGGTCTCAGGGATCGGACGACCGCCCTCGTCGAGTACTCGCCCGGAGACGATGATGCGCTCGCCGAGCGGGTCGCCGGCATGTTGCCGGGTCAAGTCGTTGTCGGTCTCGCCAATTGGCAAATACCCGAGGACCGGTGCCAGGAGATCCGCCAGGTTGGGCGGTACCCGGAGCAGCGGTTGTGACGGCGCACGTTTCACCGTCGAACGGTAGGGAGGATAAAGCAGTGACGGCTGACTGCCCGCCTCTCCAGGTCTGGGGATGATCACGCTCGATCCTCGATGTGACGGCGCATTTGCCGGCGGTTCGCGTGTGCCGCGGCCGTGCGGGCATTCAGCTCCCGGAGGACGTCGAGCTCGGCGCGATCTGGTGCCGGCGTTTCATCGAGATTCGCGGCGAACCGTACAGCCCACGAGGTCTGTTCACGCACCCGCTCGCGAGTGATTCCGGGATGCAGGCTGACCACCTCGAACTCCTTGGTTTCAGCGTCCGGCTTCATCATACAAAGATCCGTCACGATCAGGGCCGGACCTTCCGTGGTAATCCCCAATTCCCGCCGTTCTCGACCGGTGGGCCCGTGTCCGAGCGAGGTCATGAAATCCAGCTTGTTCACGAAGGCGCGGCGCGTCTGCCGCATGACGATGTACATGCGACCGCAACACGTCGCGATCTCGCTGGCGCCGCCGCTGCCCGGCAGTCGGACGGTTGGTGTGGCATATCCGCCGATCGCGGTGCTGTTGATATTCCCGAAGCGATCGATCTGCGCGCCGCTGAGAAATCCGATGCCGATTCGTCCGCCTTGCAGCCAGTAAGCAAAAATTTCCGGCACGGAGACCGTAGTCAGCGCGGTGTCGCAGAGTTCGCCGTCGCCAATCGAGAGCGGCAACACGTCCGGTTTGGTTTCGAGCGTTCCTGATTCGTAGATCAGACGCAGCCGCGGCGCGTGTGTCAGCCGCGCGAGGTTGCACGCTGCGGACGGCAGTCCGATGCCGACGAAGCAGACATCGTCGTTGGTCAGCGCCCGCGCGGCCGCGACCGTCATCATTTCTTCAGCTGAATAAGCCAGCGTCATCGTCTACTCTCTGGGGCGGGTTCGTGGCCGTCAGCGGCGGCTACAGCGGCATACGCGCGGCTGTGAAACACATCCGGCCGTGCAGCCAGGACGTGTTCACGCATCCACGCCTGGAAGATGTCGCGTTCGCGAGAGATGTCATCCCATGCGGTGTAGAACGCGTTGTCGCGGGCGTAGTAGCCGTGCGCATACGAGGGATGTGCGCCGCCTGGCACCGTCACGATTGCATCAATCGTCCATGACGGCAGGATCACCGCATTTCGGCCGGTCGACTCGAACCGGTCGACTCGCTCCTCGACCGTGACGATCGCCCGCCTCGCGGCAAGAACCGCTTCTTTCTGCACGCCGACGATGCCCTCGACCAGGACATTACCGTCGCGATCGGCCTGTTGCGCGTGGACGATCGTGACGTCCGGTCGAATCGCGGCAACCGACGCCAGCCGCTCTCCCGTGAACGGGCAGACGACCGATCGGATGTTGGGATTGACGAGGGACAGATCCGTCCCGCGATAGCCGCGCAGAATGGCACAGGGCATTCCCGCCGCTCCTGCGGCGTACGCGTGGGCCAGACCGGCATGGGTATGTTCCTCGATTTCGAGCGGACTGGGCCAGCTGTGTTCGATGGCATCTCGCAAGCGATGAAGCGACCCGACCCCGGGGTTTCCTCCCCACGAAAAGATCAGCTTCCGCGCACATCCGCTGCCAATCATCTGGTCGTACAAGAGGTCCGGCGTCAGCCTGATCAGAGTGAGATCGCGGATGTCCTGGCGGATAATTTCGTGACCCGCGGCAAACGGGATCAGATGCGTGAAGCCTTCGAGCGCGACGATGTCGCCCTGGTGCACGAGGCGGGAGATCGCTTCATCGAGCTGGAGGAACTCGCTCATCGCGCTCCCATGATAATCGTATCTGCACGATGACTACGCGCACCCAGGTCGGCATTGTCGGCGCGGGACCCGCCGGTCTCATGCTCGGCCATCTCCTTCATTCGCTGGGAATCGAGTCGGTGATCGTGGAGATCCGCTCCCAGGAACACGTGATCGAGCGCGTTCGCGCCGGGGTCCTCGAGCAGGGAAGCGTCGATCTGCTCACCGAGAGCGGTGTGGGTGAGCGGCTTTCCCGCGAGGGTATGCGACACGGCGGCATTTACATCGCCTTCAGCGGACGCCGGCACCGAATCGACTTCGAGGAGCTGACCGGCGGCCGCAGCATTACCATTTACGGCCAGAACGAGGTGGTCCGCGATTTGATGTCGGCACGCGCCGCGACCGGGGAAGCGCTTCTGTTCGACGTGTCCGAGGTGAAGGTAGAGGCGCTCGAATCGACGAGGCCGCGGATACTCTTCCGCGACAGCAACAGCGAGCCGCGCGAGCTCGCGTGCGACTTCGTTGCCGGCTGCGACGGTTTCCATGGCATCTGCCGCCCGTCCATTCCGCCGGCGAGTCTTCACACCTACGAGCGGACCTATCCGTTCGCGTGGCTCGGCATTCTCGCCAATGCGGCACCCGCGTCCGACGAAGTGGTCTATAGCCTGCACGACCGCGGCTTTGCTCTCTTCAGCATGCGCTCCCCCCAGGTGACACGGCTCTATCTTCAATGCGCTCCCGACGAAAACATCGAGAGCTGGAGCGACGAGCGCATCTGGTCCGAGTTGCGCCTCCGCCTCGCGACCGACGATGGATGGCGTCCCAACGAAGGCGCCATTACGCAGCGCGGCGTAACGCCGATGCGCAGTTTCGTCGCCGAGCCGATGCGGTTTCATCGACTCTTCCTCGCAGGCGATGCCGCACACATCGTTCCGCCAACCGGCGCCAAGGGATTGAATCTCGCGATGGCAGACGTGAAGCGACTCGCCGTCGCCCTGGACGCGTTCTACAGAAACGGCACCCAAGCTCAGCTCGACGAGTACTCCGAGCGCGGACTGCGGCGGACGTGGCGAGCGCAGCGCTTCTCCTGGTGGATGACGTCGATGCTGCACAGGTCTGACAGCGACAATCCGTTCGACCACCGGCGGCAGCTTGCGGAACTCGAATATCTGGTCAGCTCCCGCGCGGCCATGACCAGCCTGGCCGAAAGCTACGCCGGGACGCCGTTCGACTAGCGCGGCGAATCTACGTCCAGACTTCACGAGCGGTCCTGGCGACCAACTCCAGCTTGCGGCGCTGATCGTCAGCCGACACCCGGTTGCCTTCATCGGTCGATGCAAAGCCGCACTGGGGGCTGAGCGCAAGCCGTTCAAGCGGAACGATCCGCGACGCCTCTTTGATTCGCGCACGCAGGATCTCGTCCGACTCCATCTGCGGCCGCTTCGAACTGACGAGGCCCAGAACGACGATGCGGTCGTCGGGGACGTGCCGCAGCGGCTCGAACGTTCCCGACCGCCCGTCGTCGTACTCCAGCAGGAAACGGTCGAACGCGGCGCGGCTGAAGACCTGTGCCGCGATGCGATCGTAGCCGCCCGACGCATAGAACATGCTCTGATAGTTGCCGCGGCAGATATGGATGCCGAAGGTCATGCCCGGGTGATCGCGAATAATCGCGTTGTCGAGCTCCACCGAAGCATCCAGCATCCGATCCGGATCGCTCCCGCGTTGCCGATAGCCCTCGCGGATCTTTTCATCGAGAAGCGCCGCGTACTGCGGGGCGTCGATCTGGACGTACTGGCAGCCAAGGCGGGCGAGCTCGGCAATCTCGCGTCGGGTGAAATCCACGACGTCGGCAAGATACGCGTCGCGCGTGGGATACGCGCTCCGTGACTTGTCAGGGTCGTAGTAGGCCGCCGCCTGTTGCGCGCTGATCAGCGTCACCTTTACGGGCACCGTGGTGCGGCCGCGGAGGTAGGTGAACTCTTCGGCGCTCATCTGACGCCGCCATTTGAGCTTCTCGACGACGACCGGTCGCCGCAGCGTCGTCTGGTGTCCCTTGTCATCGTGGAAGGCAATCGACCAGCCGGCGAACTTGTCGAAGCCCTCGAGGGCGTCGATGAGGTGCCCGTAAAAGGCGTAGCGGCGCATCTCTCCATCGGTCAGAACGTCCAGCCCGGCGGCTTCCTGGATCCTGACCGCTTCGTCGACAGCGCGATCCTCGACCTCTTTGAAGGCGGCTGGCGAGAGCTCGTTGCGCTCAAGCCGTGCGCGCGCCTCGACCAGGGCAGGAGGACGCAGCAGGCTGCCGACGACATCGCTCCGTGGGATCATGTGCTACGCTCCGCCGGTCCAAGCCCGGCGCTTCCCAAGGTATGGCGACAGAACTCTCGACGCTCGAGATCCGGAGCCGTAAAGAGTGGCGATCTTGGCTTGCCAAACACCATGCGTCGAGTCCGGGCGTCTGGCTGGTGTTTCACAAGGCCCACACCGGCGTGAAGTCGATGGCGTACGAAGATTTCGTCCGGGAGGCTCTGTGCTTCGGATGGATCGACAGCCTCGTCAAACGCCTCGACGAAGCCAGGTACGCGATCAAGTGCACGCCGCGACAGCCTACCAGCAAATGGTCGCCGATCAATCGGCAGCGCTGGCGAGAGCTCAAAGAGGCTGGACTGCTGATGCCGGCTGGTCTTGCGTCGCCGCCGACCGGCAATTCCTACGCAGCGAAACCCAAAATTCCAGAGCTGCCCGCGTACATCGTTAGAGCGCTCAAGGCCGAGCCCAAGGCGTGGGCGTTCTTTCAAACGCTGGCGCCAACGTATCGGCGTCACTTCGTGGTGTGGATCCACATTGCCAAGAGACCCGAGACGCGCGAGAAGCGCATCGCTGAATCGGTTGCGCTCCTGGCGGCAGGAAAGAAACTCGGATTGAAGTAGCCGGCTCAAGCCTTGCCGAGCAGCGCCGCGGCGATCTGATCCCACTCCGCTTCGAGAGACGTCATCGCGACCGGTTTGCCGGCGTGGCGATACCAATACGCGGCGTTCGAGGCGTCGCCTTCCTTGCGATGAAGATACGCGTGGATCCAGGCGCCATCAGGCGTCTCGATATCCTGCGCGATTCGATGCGCCAGGTCCCAGTCTCCCTTCGCGTCCTGCCAGAGTGCGGACAGCGCTGGCGACAGCCCGGCCGGCGGAGCGGCCGACGAGAGCGTGGCTTTGAGTTCTGTGAGCGTCATGTGGACATTGTGCGGCAATTCACCGGACGCTCGACGAGCCCGTCGCTGGCGCTTTGCAGGTGAAGCTCGCAGCCTCATCGGGATTGCCTGTTCCCTTGTACGCGGCGGTTTCCGGGTACGGGCACAACGGGCGCGTACGAGCGACCTTGCCGTCGACGAGCCGCGACGCAGGAATGTTTTGCGGCGCCGTTCCTCGTTCCGTCCACTCGACGAGCGGAGTGATCGCGTCGAAGCTGGACGCGCCCACGCCACCGCCGCAGTGAAACATGCCGGGAACCATGAAGAGCCGGTAGAACTCGCGCGTCGACGGGCCGAGCGCGCGCTGGACGCTCTCGTAGTAGCCGATCCCCATCATCGGATTGAGCGCGGGATCCGCCCAGCCGAAGTAAGTCAGAATCCTTCCGCCGCGTTCCTTGAACCGTGAAAGATCGGGACTGGTGGCATCCAGGGCGGCTCGCGCCGACTCCAGCTTCTGGTAGTCCGCATCGACCTGGAAGGTGGCCCAGTCGTAATCGGCCAGAGTTTTGCCAAAGGCGATGTTCTTGAAGAACGTCTCGCCGAACGCCACCTGGATTGGCTTTCCGCTCGGCGGAGCCACGAACCACGGAATCCAGCCGCTGGTGGACGTGCCATCTCGGCCAGCTGCGGCGACCTCGGCGCCGACCGGCCAGCCCGGAACGAGCTCGATGTCACCGCGCTTGACGCCGCCGTAAATGATCTCGAGCGCGTTCAGTTGCGCAGGTGTGAAACATCCGGCGCCCGATCCGCCGTCAGCGCAGCGCTCGAGATCAACAGACGGGCTGAAACCGCACTGCCGCGGATCGTCGATGACGCCGTCCTTGAGGCCGTCGCGCGCGTCGCACTTCGCATAGACGGCATCGGCTACCAGCTTCAAATGCTCCGCGTCGAGCGGCCCGGCGCTGAGCGCCTTCTGGTACGCGGCATAGCCAATCATCGTTCCCGAGAAGTTCAGGACTGGTGCGCCGACGACAATGCCGTCGAAGTCTTCCGGAAAGCGCTGGGCGGAGATGAGGCCCTGCCGTCCTCCGGTCGAACAGCCGTCGAGGTACGCGCGCTTCGGCGCGCGAGCGTAGTAGGCCTGGACGATCCGTTTCGCCGTCACCGACGTGATGTGCACGGCTCGAAACGCGTAATCGACGAATTTTTGAGGACTGGCCGCAAACGTGCCGAGCGGTTCCGCCGAACCGTCGTGCCCGGTGTTGGTCTGCGCGGTCGCGAAGCCGCGGGCCAGAGCGCGCTGTGAGGTGGCAAGACGTGGCGGCGCGTCGAGCGCCTCGCCGGCGTAGCCGCCATTCCCGAACATGTACAATCGTCCGTTCCACGTGGAGGGGAGGTCCACCTCGAACCGGATCTCCGGCTGAATGAGTCCAACGACGCGGCAGAATTCGGGCGACGCCGGACCCTGCGCCTGGCTGGTACCGGTTCCCGCCGAGGCCTGACCGCCACCCGGCTTCTGCATCGTGGCGCTGACGATGGAGAATTCATAGCCGGTGAGGGAAATCAATGAGCCGCAGCTCGCACCAGGGCTGATCTCGTCCAACGGTGAGAGCACCGATGGCTCCCATTTGGTGAACTGCGCGTTTTGAGCCAACAGGGGTTCGCCGACGGCGACGAGAAAAGGAAGCATGAATGCGGTCATCGCCAGTAGTCGCGTGCGCCGAATCATGACCGCTCCCGTCTGTTGCTCACGAGATCAGTAACGCTACCGGGCAGTCCAGCCGCCATCGACGAACAACGAGCTCCCGGTCACATACGTGGATGCGTCTGACGCGAGGAAGACGACGGCGCCGGCAATCTCGTCGAGCTCCCCCCACCGTCCCATTGGAATGTTGTTGACGAACTGCTGATAGGCCTGCGGATCGTTCAGCAGCTGCCGGTTCATGTCCGTTGCGAACGGCCCGGGGCAAATCGCGTTGCACGTGACGCCCGTGCCGGCCCACTCGAGCGCGAGCACACGCGTCAGGCCGACGATGCCGGCTTTCGACGAAGCGTACGGCGCGCGGCCGGGCAGCGCAATCACCGCGAGGATCGATCCCATGTTGATCACCCGTCCCCAGCCTCGCGCGACCATCCGCGGGCCGATCGCTCGCGCGCACAGGAACGGCCCCTTCAGGTTCGTGTCGATGACGGTGTCCCAGTCGGCCTCGGACAACTGCTCGATGGTGCCGCGGATGTTCGTGCCGGCGTTGTTCACCAGAATGTCGATCGGCGCCGCACGCCGGGTCGATCTCGTCGGCCAGCCGCGTCACGTCGGCGTCGACGGTCACGTCAGCCGCGAAGGCCCGGATCGTGCGCCCGGTTGCGGTCGCGATTTCCGCTGCGGCCGCCTCACAACTGTCGCGCGAGCGCCCCACGAGCGCGACGTCGGCGCCCGCCTCGCGCCAGCGCGATCGCCATCGTCGCGCCCGAGCCCGCGCGCGCCACCCGTCACGAGCGCGACCTTGCCATCCAGCCGGAACGAGTCGAGTACGTTTCGGTGTGGTGTCACGATGATCTCAGTACCGATGGCCGCACGTGTGCCGTGAACCGCCATGAGCCCTAAGTCATGAGCCATGAGCCTGTCGTTCCAGCGGCGTGTGCGCGTCGATGAACAGCCAGCAGACGCGCGCCCATCAAGTAGATTGCCGACGACACGTAAAACGTCAGCGTCCAGTTGCCCGGGTTCCAGGTGAGGATGTAGCCGACGATCAGCGGCGACAGCGCGCCGCCGATATTGCCCACCATGTTCATGGCGCCCGAGACGGTGCCCGAGTAGCGGCCGCCGATGTCCATGCAGCCGGCCCAGCACGCCGGCATGACGAAGTCGTTGAAGAACCCGGCCAGGCCGAGCAGGAGCATGGCGCGCACGGGATCGGCTACCTGGGTGAACGCGAACACCGATGCGCGACGCGCCGACGAAGCCGACGATGGCGACGATGCGGCGCGCCAGGATGACGCTCGCCTGAACGCGCGCCAGCCGGGGAATCAGCTGCGCGCCAACCAGGCAGCCGATCCCGCCGAGCAGCAGCGGCAGCGACGCCAGCAGGGCTCCGAACTTCACGGCTGGTGCCGCGCGCTTCGCGCAGGTAGGTCGGGAGCCAGGTGATGTAGAAATACCAGCCGTACGACAGGAACGCGTACTGGATGACAGAGCAGCCAGACCGAGCGGCTGCTGAGCGATTCGGCTCCAGGGAACCTTCGCGCCGACCGCGCGTCTGCCGCGGCGGGCAGCAGCGCGAGCTCGGCCTCGTTGACCGACGGGATGGCTTCGCGGATCGTCGCGATACCACCAATAGAATGCGACCGCCCAGACGACGCCGAGCAGCGCCGAAGATCTCGAATGTTCGGCGCCAGGAAATCAGGTCCAGGACGTACGCGACCATCAGCGGCGTAAATGCGCCACTCCAGCGCGCGGCAAGCCACAGCATGCCCTGCGCGCGCTCACGCTCCTTCACCGGAAGCCAGGTCGTGAAAATGCGCGTCAGGTTTGGAAAGCAGCCGGCCTCGCCAGCGCCGAACAGCGCGCGCGTCACGATCAACGACGCCGCGTTCCACACCCAGCCGGTCGCCGCAGTGAAGAAGCGACCACCAGAGCACGATCCGCATCAGGACACGTCGCGGTCCGATGCGGTCGCCGAGCCAGCCGCCAGGGACTTCGAAGAGCGCATACGCCCAGCCGAACACCGACAGGGCCCATCCCATTTGCAGGCGGGTCAGCCCGAGATCGTCGGTCATCGCTGGCGCTGCCTGCGAGATGCAGACGCGATCGAGGTACGTAACGATTGCCAGCACCATCGCGAATGCGGTCGTGACGTACCGAACGCGCGTGGGATGAGCGGAGACGAGCTGATGCGCCGGTTGCATCGTTGGCGCGCCATACTGTCACAGGTCCTCGGGCTGCGCCAGCAGTCGCAAAGAGGATAGACTTCATGCCGTACCGTCTCGGACTGCTGCGCGGCCCGTTGACACTCGTTCAACACGGAGGTTTCCCCGCTTGTCCGCCCGACCGTCCGGCACGTTCAGATCGAGCGCGTGGTTTGCGGCACGCGACAAGGGCGGCTTCATTCACCGGAGCTGGATGGGGAGAGGGCTGCCGCGCAGACGTCTTCGACGGGCGGCCGGTCATCGGCATCTGCAACACCTGGTCGGAGCTGACGCCCTGCAATGCGCACTTCGACAGATCGCGGAGCACGTGAAGCGCGGCGTCTGGGAGGCCGGCGGCCTGCCGTTCGAGTTTCCGGTGACCTCGACCGGGGAGACGAGCGTCCGGCCGACGGCAATGCTCTTCCGCAATTTGGTCAGCATGGACGTCGAGGAGATGATCCGTGCCAATCCCATCGACGGCGTCGTCCTGCTGTGCGGCTGCGACAAGACCACGCCGGCGCTGGTGATGGGCGCGGCAAGCTGCGATCTGCCGACGATCGTGGTGTCCGGCGGCGCGATGCTGAACGGCAATTATCGCGGCCAGGAAATCGGCATCAGCCATCTGTGGAAATTCAGCGAGGACGTCAAGGCCGGCGTCGATGAGCGCGCAGGAATTCATGGAAGCCGAACCCTGCATGTCGCGTTCGACCGGCACCTGCATGGTCATGGGCACTGCCTCGACGATGGCGATCATCGTCGAAGCCTCGGGCTGTCGCTGCCGCACAACGCGGCGATCCCGGCGGTCGATGCGCGCCGTTACGCCCTGGCGCACGAGTCCGGCCGGCGGATCGTCGGTCATGGTGCGCGAAGACATTCCGCTCTCGCGGATGCTGACGCGCGAAGCGTTCGAGAATGCCATTCGCGTGAATGGCGCGGTGGGCGGATCGACCAACGCGGTCATTCACCTGCTGGCGATGGCCGGACGGATCGGCGTGCCGCTGACGCTCGACGACTGGGACGATCTCGGCCGCGACCGTGCCGACGATCGTCGACCTGATGCCGTCGGGCCGGTTCATGATGGAGGACTTCTATTACGCCGGCGGCTTGCCGGCCGGTCATGCGGACGATGGGTGAGGCGGACCTGCTCCACCGCGATGCGCTCACCGTCAACGGCCGGACGGTGTGGGAAAACTCGAAGGCGGCGCCGAATCACAATCGCCGAAGTCATCCGGCCGCTCGATCGTCCGGTCGTGGCGCACGGCGGAATCGCCGTGCTGTGCGGGAACCTCGCGCCGGCGGGCGCGGTGCTGAAGCCGTCCGCGGCCTCGCCGCGCCTGATGACCCATCGCGGCCGCGCGGTGGTGTTCGAGAACATCGAGCACTACAAGACCCGGATCGACGATCCCGATCTCGACGTCGATGCAGAGTTCGGTGCTGGTGCTCAAGAATTGCGGACCCAAGGGCTACCCGGGCATGGCCGAGGTCGGGAACATGGGCCTTCCACCGAAGCTCCTGCAGCAAGGGCGTGACCGACATGGTGCGGATTTCCGACGCGCGCATGAGCGGAACCGCCTACGGGACGGTGGTGCTCCACGTGGCTCCCGAAGCCGCTGTCGGTGGACCGCTCGCGCTGGTTCGCGACGGCGACACCATCGAACTCGACGTTGAGAAGCGCCGGCTGCATCTCGACGTCACCGACCAGGAGCTTTCGCGGCGGCGATTCGAATGGCGCGCAGCCGCGCCTGGCGCGCCTGGCGGATACCTGAAGCTGTTTCTGGAGCACGTCCAGCAGGCCGATACCGGCGCCGACTTCGATTTTCTCGTCGGATGCCGCGGACACGAGATCGCCCGCGAGGCACACTAGGAGCTGAAAGAGTGAGGTTGTCGGGCGCCGCTTCAGAGGCGCCACGTGAAAACCAGACTTTTTAGAGAGCCGGCGTGTAGAGCAGGGACCCGGGACTCAACGATGCATCAATTCGATTTGAAGGGCCGGCGCGCAGTAATCACTGGCGGCGCGCAGGGTTTTGGACGGGCCATTGCCGAGCGGTTCCTGCAGTCCGGCGCGCGCGTGACGCTCTGGGATCGCGATCAAGAGGTGCTTCGCTCCACAGCCGACGAGCTCAAAGTGTGGGGAGAGGTCGCCGCGGCGGTCGTCGACGTTGTCGACGCGGTCGGCGTCGAAGCTGCCGCTGCGGAGGCCATCAGCCGAATCGGCGGAATCGACATTCTCGTCGCCAATGCGGGGATCGCCGGGCCGACGATGCCGACGTGGGAATATCCGCCGGAGGAGTGGCGGCGGGTCATCGATATCGATCTCACCGGCGCGTTTCTGTGCTGCAGGGCTGTCGTGCCGCATATGCGCGCGCAGCACTACGGCCGCGTGCTGATGGTGGCGTCGATTGCCGGCAAGGAAGGCAACCCGAATGCCGCCGCGTACAGTGCGGCGAAGGCCGGGGTGATTGCGCTCACCAAGTCGCTCGGCAAGGAGCTGGCGGGCGACGACATTGCCGTCAACTGCATCACGCCCGGTCCGGCCAAGACCCGCATCTTCGATCAGATCACCCAGGCGCATATCGATTACATGCTGTCGAAGGTTCCGCGCGGACGATTTCTGAAGGTGGAGGAACTGGCATCGCTGGCCGCGTGGCTCGTTTCGCAGGAAAACTCGTTTTCAACGGGCGCAGTGTTCGATCTGAGCGGCGGCCGGGCAACCTATTGAGGAGGCGGAGGGTCATGAGGCGAACCGGAATCACCGCGGCAGCGGCGCTCCTCGCTATGTGTGGAGCGGTTGCCGCCGTCACCTCCCAGACGGCACCCGCTCAAAAGCCGGTGGTGGCGGATCCAGACGGGCGGGTGATCACGTCCGAGAAACAGACCTTCAAGATGGAGGTCGTGGCGCGTAACCTGGAAACGCCGTGGGCGCTCGCGTTTCTTCCTGACGGCCGGCTGCTGATCACCGAACGCCCGGGACGCCTTCGCATCGTCGAGAACGGCACGTTGCGACCTGAGCCCGTCAAGGGACTGCCGAAGGTCTGGGAGAAACAGGACGGCGGGTTGTTCGATGTGGAAGTGCACCCGGACTACGCCCGCAACGGGTGGATCTATCTGTCGTACTCGGAGACGTTGGCCGGCTCACCGGCTGCAGCGCCAGCGCAGGAGGGAGAGCGCGGCCGCGGCGGTCCGCCCGACCCGCCGTCGATGACCGTCGTCGTTCGCGGAAAGATCAACCAGAACTATGAGTGGGTGGAGCAGCAGGTGTTGTTCCGCGCGCCCCCATCCAGCTACACCTCCAGCAATGCTCACTACGGATCGCGGTTCATCTTCGACAAGGCGAATCATTTGTTCTTTTCGCTGGGCGACAAGCAGCAAAAGATGGACGCCCAGGATCTGTCGAAGCCGACCGGAAAGATTCATCGCATCAACGACGACGGCACCGCGCCCGAGGGCAATCCATTTGCCGGGAAACCCGGCGCGCTGGCGACGATCTGGAGCTACGGCCACCGCAATCCACAGGGGCTGGCCTGGAATCCCGTAACCGGGAAGCTGTGGGAATCCGAGCACGGGCCGAGCGGCGGCGACGAGATCAACATCATCGAGCCCGGGCACAACTACGGATGGGGCGTGATCACGATGGGCAACGAACCTGGGATCACGAAGCAATCAGAACCTGGCATGGACCAACCGGTTGTCTATTACACGCCGACGCTGGCACCGAGCGCGATAACGTTCTACAGCGGCGACAAGTATCCCGGCTGGACGAACAATCTGTTCGTGAGCGGACTTGCCGGGCAGCAGTTGCGGCGCCTGGAGGTTGACGGCGACAAGGTGACCCACCAGGAAGCGGTGTTCACCGAGTTCGGCCGCGTACACGATGTGATCGTCGGCCCCGACGGTTACCTCTACGTCGCGCTGCAGGTGCCGGGTCAGGTGTTGCCGCAGTCAACGCCTGGGGTGGTCGCGCGGCTGGTTCCGGTTCAACGGTAGTCAATCGATGCCGCTCCGGCCGCGCGCGCGACTCGTGCTCGCCGCCACTGCACTGTTCGCGACGTTCATTGGCTCGACCGAAGCCATCCAGAAGAGCGCGTCCTGGCCTCCCGCGGTGCGGAAAACTCCCGGGAACGCGCCCGCCCTCAGCGCGGAGGACGAACGGCAAACCATCGTCGTGCCACCGGGTTACCACGTCGAGCTGGTGGCGAAAGAACCGCTGGTCGTGGATCCGATCGCGATCGACTTCGACGCGGACGGACGGATCTGGGTACTGGAGATGCCGGGCTTCATGCCGGACACGTCGGGTCGCGATTCGCGGGAGCCGATCAATGACGTCGCCGTCCTTGAAGACACTGACGGCGACGGCGTCATGGACAAGCGCACGGTCTTCGCGGACAAGCTGGTGCTTCCACGCGCGATCAAGGTCCTCGATGGGGGCGCCGCCCTGGTCGGTGAGCCACCCAATCTCTGGTTGATGAAAGACACTGACGGCGACCTGAAGGCCGACGACAAGACGCTCGTCAACGGATCGTTCGGCCACGCCGAGGGGAACATCGAGCACAACGCCAACACCCTATTGTGGGCGCTCGACAACGTCATCTACACCTCGGAACACGACTGGCACCTTCAGCGAAAGAACGGGGCCTTCGAAATTCTTCCGACGCTCAGCCGCGGCCAGTGGGGTGGTTCGCAGGACGATGCCGGACGCGTGTATCGCAATTTCAATGATGCTCCGCTGTTTGTCGACTACATCGCACCGAAGTACTACATGCGAAACAGCCGCCTGGTTCGCACGCGCGGGTTGTACGACCCTCTGATTACGCGTGAGGCGTCCGTGGTGTGGCCGGTCCGCGCCACGCGGGGCGTGAATCGCGGCTATCGCGACCAGTTCTTCCGCGCCGATGGATCGAGCGTCACGATTCAGGGGGCAGGAACGCCGGTAATCTTTCGCGGCGACCGATTGCCGAAAGAATTGCAGGGGCAGGCGTTCATCACCGACTCGCCGACCAATCTGGTTCACGCCTATCGAATCGTCGACGACGGCGGAGGTCGTTTGCAGGCGGAGGACTTCTACAAGAAGGGTGAGATCTTCGCGTCGTGGGACGAGCGCTGTCGGCCGGTCAACCTCGCCTCCGCCCCGGACGGCACGCTCTACGTCGTCGACATGTACCGGGGCGTCGTGCAGGACGGCGCTTTCTGGACCGACTTCCTGCGCGACTACATCAAGTCCCGCGGTCTGGAGTTGCCAGTCAAGCGCGGACGGATCTGGCGCATTGCTTTTGACGGCTTGCAACCCGGCCCGGCGCCTCGGCTGTCGTCGGCGACACCCGGGGAATTGGTGCGCACACTGGCACATCCGAATGGCTGGTGGCGCGACACCGCACAGCAGCTCCTGGTGCAACGCGGCGACAAGAGCGTCGTGCCCCAGCTCGCGAAGCTGGCATCGGAAGCGGCGGACTGGCGGACGCGCCTGCACGCGCTCTGGACCCTCGACGGTCTGGACGCGATTGACTCCACCCACGTAGCCCGGGCGCTCGCGGACAAGTCCCCCGAGGTGAGGGCATCAGCCATTCATTTGTCTGAACGATGGTTGGCGAATTCTGACGATCGGCTCCGGACGGCGGTTCTGAAATCCATTGATGACGTCAGCTGGACCGTTCGGCGACAGCTTTCTGCTTCAATCGGCGAGTTGCCGGTCCCGGCGCGCACCCGATTGGCGACGACGATGCTGGAGCGTTACGGCGGCGACCCGGTTGTCGTGGACGCAACATTGTCTGGCTTGAGCGGCACCGAAGCCGATGTTCTCGATCAACTCCTGCAACCGACGGCCGCATTGAAAGACTTCGACGCGCTTACGATGCTGGCCGCGACGATTGCGAGAAGCGGCGAGGTGGGGACGATCGAGCGTCTGGTCGCGCGCGCGGCTGGAGGCTCGACCATCGATGCATCTTGGCTCGCGCTGTTGCGGGGTATTGACATGGGGCTGGCGGCGCCGCTCGAGCGTGGACGAAGCGGTGGGGCAAACGCCGGGCGCGTTACGATTGCGAGAGAACCAAGCTCGCTGACGCGCCTGGCGGCCGACGGGGGCGATGCGGGTCAGATTGCCAGGAGCATTGCGAGCAAGCTCGAATGGCCCGGCAAGCCGGCGCCTGTCGCGAGCGTGGCGCCCTTGACCGATGACGAACAGCGTCGCTTCGCGGCGGGCGCCCAACTGTACAAGGACATCTGTCTGGGCTGCCACCAGGCGGACGGTCGCGGACGTGAGAAGCTTGCCCCCGATCTGGTCGAATCGCAGTACGTCACGGCGGCGGATCCGGGCGCGGCCACCCGAATTCTTCTCGGTGGCAAGGAAGGGCAAATCGGGCTGATGCCGCCGTTGGGAGCTGCGCTCAGCGACGAGCAGATCGCCGCGTTGCTGACCTATGTGCGCCGGGAGTGGGGCCACACGGCGTCGGCCGTCGGGTCCGACGAGGTGCGTGAGATTCGCGGCCTGACCAGGACGCGGACGCGGCCATGGACCGACGTCGAGTTGCAGCAGCGAGGACGGGCGCGTTAGGAGGAATGATGAACGCTCAAGGATTGCTGTCGGCAATTGGCATCGTCGCTGTCTGCGCGGTCGTGGCAAGGTTTGACCCGATCACCGCGCAGCAGCCCGCCGTAGCCGCTACTGGAGTGTCCTCGAGCGTGCCGCGCTTACGCGTTTATATCCGTGCCGGCCTCAAGACCCATGGCCCGGGTCAGCACGACTACCCGCAGTTCCTGGCCGACTGGAGCAAGGTCCTGACCGAGCGGGGGGCCGCTGTCGATGGCTCGTTGCACTTTCCGGCCCCCGCCGAAATCGCCAGCACCGACGTGCTGGTGATGTACAAGGGTGACGCTGGCGACATGACGGCGGAGGAGAAGTCGACGCTCGAGGCATATCTGCAACGAGGCGGTGGTCTGGTGAGTTTTCACGATACGCTCTGCGGCCCCGATCCAGACTATTTCTCGACGATCGTCGGCGGCGCGAAGAAACACGGTCAGACGAATTACACGCTCGAGGCGGACGTGCCGTACAGCATCGCGGATCCGTCGAATCCGATCGTGCAGGGGCTGTCCGACTTCACGATCAAGGATGAAGCCTTCTTCCTGATGACCTGGTCGAAGGCGCCGGAGATTCACGTCCTCGCGACCGCAACCATCGCGTCAACGCCAAGCGCGAAAGGACATGAAGGAGAGAAGGTCCCGCAGATCTGGACCTACGAGCGCACTCTGGACGGCGGAAAACCATACCGGGCGTTCGTGTGGATGCAGGGGCACAACTATTCGAACTTCACGGATCCCAGAATCCAGCCGGTGCTGTTGCGCGGCATCGCCTGGGCCGGAAAGCGCCCGGTCGACTCCCTGATGAAGCCTCAAGGCACGCCCTAACCTGCAACGGAAGGAGCGACGCGACGCGCGTCCACTCGGCTATGACTCAGATCGGCATCACCACATGGGTCTGGACGGCACCGCTGTCGAACGAAGAATTTTCCGCGATTGCGCGGCACGTCGCGGAACTCGGGTTCGATCTCGTCGAACTGCCGATCGAGCGGATCGGCGATCTCGACTACACCGACGCGGCGGCCGTGATCAAGGACAGCGGCCTTGTCGCAAGCGTGTGTGCAGTGATGAGTCCGGACCGCGACTTGATCCATTCCGACGAGACCGTCCGCTCGAACGGCGTCGCCTACGTGCGTCATTGCATCGAGGCGGCGCACACGCTCGGCGCGCGCAACGTCGTTGGTCCGCTCTACAGCGCGGTCGGTCGCCTGTGGCAGCCAACGCCAGACGAACGTGCGCGCGACGTCGATCTCCTCGTGCGTCAGCTCCGCAGCCTCGCGCAGTACGCCGGCGCCCACGGCGTCGTGCTGTGCATCGAGCCGCTCAACCGATTCGAGACGAGCCTGATCAATCTGGCGGAGCAGGCCATCGAGATCGTCGATCGGGTGGACCATCCGGCCTGTGGCATCCTGCTCGACACCTTCCACATGAATATCGAGGAGCGCTCGTTCGGCGAGGCCATTCGTGCAGCCGGATCGAGGCTGCGCCACCTGCACGCGTGCGAGAACGACCGCGGTACCCCCGGTAAGGGTCACGTCGCGTGGCAAGAGGTCGCCGAGGCCTGCCGTGCAATCGGTTACAAAGGGCCGGTGGTGATCGAAACGTTCACCGATCGCGTGAAGACGATGGCCCGGGCCGTCGCGATCTGGCGGCCGCTCGCGCCGTCGCCGGAGTTCCTGGCGCGGGAGGGACTGCATCACTTGCGAACGCTGTTCGCTGAGCCCGTGAGTTCGTGAGAAGAGATTGCGCTTTCTCCGTACGAGCTCACGCTGAGCGCGTGGAGCAAGCAAAGAACTTGAAGGTGTGGTTGGCAAACAGTAACGCCTCCGCGTCCTCGGCGGGGCTCGACGTGGATCCGTACGTGATCCGTAACGGACGTCGCTTCAGTGATCGAGGGCTGATGAACGTGTCACGGACGTACTCACGCAGAGCGCGCGGAGCTGGTAAAGACTGTGGTGATTTGACTTTCGCGTGCTCAGCGGCCTGCGCCGTCCTGCATTCTCGTGCGTGAGACTGCTGGCCGCTATCAGCAGCCGTAGCATTCAAGCTACAACTCACGGTACCCGGCGGAGCGACAGCCACAGCCCCGACAGAGCCCGCTTGTCACCAACGATTCACGCCATGGCGCAAAGACGGCAAGCAAAAAGGCTCCGGCCCCATGCCTTCGCCCCGCCCGCCTGCGGCGGCGAAGGCGGCAGCAGAAGCAAGGCAAGAGCCGCGATCGCGCCAAGAGCGAATGCGCAACATAGATTGGATTCTCGGCGGCCTCGGCGTGAAGCCGTACGTGATTCGTAGCCGACGTCGCTTCTGTGATAAAGGGCTGATGAACGTGTCACGGACGTACTCACGCAGAGCGCGCGGGGCACGTCGGCTGTGATCCTAAAACGCGAACCGCACGGCGAGCTGTAGCTGGCGCGGCGGATAGGCCGCTAGCGACTGGCCGAAGGTCACGCGATCGACGAAGCTGTCGGGCAGCTGGTAGTTCTTGCGGTTGAGCGCGTTGAAGACTTCGAGCCGGACCGTCAGCAGACGGCGTTCGCCGGCGCGAATCCTCCGGCTCACCATGGCATCGAGCGTCACGTAGCCGGGACCGGTCAGGCTGTCGCGCCCGGCGTTGCCGAAGGTGAACTGCGGCGCGATCGCCAGGACACTGCCCGTCGTAGCTGACGGTGTCGCGTCCCGGGCGGCGGCGTGCCGCAGACCACGTTCGGGCGATCGTAGGCGAACGTGCCGCCGCCGACGTTGCCGGTGTTGCTGTTGTCGAAGCTCACGCGCGGCGTGAACGGACGGCCGGATTGCGCGGTGAAGACGGCGCTCGCCTGCCAGTCGCGCGCGAACCAGCGCTCGGCGCGCTGCCGGCGACTCGATCAGTCGCCGGTCAGCGACGAGCCGCTGCCGCACGTCGTAGTCGGACGGGCCCCACTCGGCCGCCGAGATCGCGGCTGTTCTGCGGCGTGTTGTCGTCGCCGTCGGTGGCCAGGAACGCCGACGTGTCGTCCATCGAAGTGGCGAAGGTGTAGGCCGCCCGGAACGAAATGCCTCGTGCCGGACGGCGGACCGCGCCGAGCTCCAGCGCGTGGTACGTCGACGCGGCCTCGGACTCGACCAGGAGGATGTCGCCGCAGCGCCGGCAGTGGACGCCGTGGGTCGAGCGGGCCCGGGCCCGGGCATCGGCTGGTTGATGTTGCGCTTCCGCACCAGATCGTCGCCGTGCGGCGTCGACGTAACGAGCAGTGATCGTGGTACCGGCAACGACGCGCCTCGAGTCCGAGCCGTGCCTTGCTGCGAGTAGCCGTGCGTATGTCAGGGTCGAGCGTGTTGATGGTCGCGCGCGGTGAGAAGCCGCGCCCGGCGGGGAACGGGTTCGACAGGGTCAGCGGCTCCGCGCCGGGGAAGAACAGCTGCAGCGAGAAGTATGGCGGGTTGAAGTAGAGCGCCGAATTCTCGATCAGCGTGCCCGAGTCGTAGAAGAGGCCGTAGCCGCCGCGCAGGAGCCAGCGGCCGCTGCCGGTCAGGTCCCAGCTCGCGCCGACGCGCGGCGCGAGGTCGTTGTAGTCGCCGTTCAGTCCCGACCGCGGCACGCCATCCGCGCCCACCTGTTGGAGCTCGAGCGTCGTCAGGTCGAGGATCCGCCATGCGATCGTCGGCGTCGTACGGCGGCGCGTTGAACTCGTAGCGGATGCCCGCGTTGACCGTGAGCCGCGACGTGACGCGCCAGTCGTCCTGGAGGAAGCCGGTTGCCGCCCACGTGCGCAGCGCCTGCCGGTTGTCGTTGACGCCGAGCAGCGTCAACGACGGCAGGCCGAGCAGCAGATCCGCGAGCGGTTGTCCGGTGAAGACGCCCTGAAACGTCGCCTGGCCGCGCGAGAACAGGTGGTTGTAGCCGTCGGAGCGGTAGACGCGGAGCTCGCCGCCCGCCTTGATGTGGTGACGCCCGCGATCGAGGGTGACCGCGTCGGTCACGTGTGCCGTCCGCGTGTGGCGGACGACCGGCAGGTTGGGATCGTCGCCGAGCGTCTCGAATCCCGGCACAACAAGCGTTGGAAAGCCAAGATCAGCTCCGTCCAATGGCGGCGCGACGATGCCGAGACGCGGCGAAGCCGTTGGTGCCGGCGCTTTGCGGAAGATTCTCGCGCCTCAGCGCATTGAACCCGACGCGCAGTTCGTTGAAGACCCGCGCGTTCAACGCCTTCGTCAACCCGACGGCCGCATTCTGCCCCTGATCGAGGACCGAGATGCCGAAACCCGGCAGGTTGCGACCGCGGACCGGAAATGGCTGATCCCGATCGTCCCGACTGAAGCTGTATCGCAGCATCAGAGGGCTTCCTCGCCAGACGGTGTGATCGGTCTTGACCGTGAACTGGAATGCGGTCCGCTCGGCGAGGGGGGATGCCACGAAGTTCGTCTGTGGATCGGCGTTGTTGGGCGCCGGATAGAGACTGGCGGCCGCCTGACCGGCGTCGCTCAGCCGCGACGGGGGAATCACGTTGCCCGGAAAGGGCTGGCCGGTGAACGGATCTCGAATCGGCACGCCCGAGGCACTGAAGTCGCCCGCACGCTCAGGCGTCGGTCGGCACGTGAGCCAGGCGTGTGTCAGCCTCGCGGCCGTCGATCGCCTCGGCATTGAAGAAATAGAACGACCGCGACAGCCACAGCGGACCGCCCACCGTGCCGCCGAACTGATGGCGCTGCAGCAGCGGCTTCGGAAGGTCGCCGCGATCGAGCGCGTTTCGCGCATCGAGCGCCGAGTCGCGGAAGAATTCGTACGCGGATCCATGCAGCGTCCGGGTCCCGGACTTCAGAACCATGTTCAACTGCGCGCCCGCGCTGCGGCCGTACTCGGCGTCG
The DNA here is from genome assembly GCA_963755695.1 of uncultured Acidobacteriota bacterium. Taxonomy (GTDB): domain Bacteria; phylum Acidobacteriota; class Vicinamibacteria; order Vicinamibacterales; family 2-12-FULL-66-21; genus QHWT01. The sequence goes on from CAVWLB010000010.1 coordinate 870,303, forward strand.
TAGGTGTTCTGCAGCAGGGCAAACTCCTGGATGGCGTCGAGGCTCGGGTTGATCACCAGACGGTTGAGGAACTGGTCGTTGTTGTCGACGCCGTCGAGCAGGTAGTTGTTCGCCGCCTCGCGCGCACCGGCGCTGTTGACTCCGGTGTTGCCTTGCGTCGAGAGCCGCGAGCCGGGAGCCGGCGGCGCCATGCCGGGCGCCTGAGTGGCGAAGGCGAGCGCCTCGCGTTCCGACGCCGGCAGGGTCAGGAGCGTGTCCGAGTCGAAGACGGCGCCCACCGCGCTGTTCCCGATACGGAGCGTCGTCGCATCCGCCTGCACGACGACCTGTTCGGTGTAGGGACCGGGCTTCAGCACGACCGTGATCGCCGCGCGCGCCGCCGCTTCGATCCGGATCTCGCGGATCACTTCGGTCTTGAACCCGCCGCGAACGCCGGTCAGCGTGTACGACCCCGCGCCAATCCGCACGATCCACACTGTGCCGTCCTCGACGGTGGTGCCAATGCGTTCGACTCCGGTTTCCTGACTCGTCAGCCGCACGACCGTTCCCTGAACCGGTGCTCCATTCAGATCCATCACCTCGACCAGCAGCGTCGCGCCCGCCGTCTGCGCGAGAGCGGGGCTGGGGCAGACAAACCGTGCACTAACGATGAGGAGGAGAATTGCAAACTGCAGCCGGCAGGTCATCAACTGAAAAGGTACACGATCGCGTGCCCTCCGGGCACGCTCCGTTGACACCGGATTCGAGAGCGCCTAAGGTGAGCCCGCCATGAAACCGATTGCCATCCGCGCGTGGATCGCCGCCGCCGCGGTGATGACAGCGGTCCTATCCGCCGACTCTCAGCCTGCGCTGACGAGAGAGTCGGTGCGCGCAGCGCCCAGGGACGGGGACCTGAGCCGGTCGGATCAGCAACAGCCAGCGACACCCGATCCCGACGCGGCAGGTGACTTTCTCAAGCGGCCACCGGTCGTCCGTCAGGACCCTGCCGTGCAGCAGAAATTGTTTCTTCTGCCGCCCAACTACAAGATCGAGCTCGTCCTGAGCGATCCCGAGATTCAGGATCCGGTTGGCGTCACGTTCGATGGAAACGGACGAATGTACGTGCTCGAAATGCGCTCGTACATGCAGGACGCCGACGGGTCTGGATCGAGGACGCCAATCAGCCGCATCTCGCGCCACGAGGACACGGACGGAGACGGCGTCTACGACAAGCACACGGTATTTGTCGACAAGATGGTGCTGCCGCGGGTCGCCTTTCCTCTCACCGACGGCGTGATCCTTGGACTCGAAACCGACAACCGCGATCTCTACAAGTACACCGACACCGACGGCGACGGCATCGCGGACAAGAAGGAGTTGTTCTACGCCGGCTTTGGCCGCGTCACGAACATGGAGTGGCAGCCCGGCGGCCTGACCTGGGCGCTCGACAACTGGCTGTATTCGACCTACAACCCATTCCGCCTGCGCATCGCATCCAACGGGAACGTGCTGCGGGAAGAGACCGAGGCCAACGGCGGTCAGTGGTGGTCGGCGCAGGACAATTACGGCAAGGTCTGGTGGGTCGACGGCGGCGGAGAGATTGGTCCGGTGAATTTTCAGGCCCCGATTGTCTACGGCGCCTTCAACGTGCCGGATAATTTCGAGTCCGACTTCCAGGTGCCGTGGCCTGCCCCCGGCGGAATCTCCGACATGCAGGGTGGCTTGCGGCGCGTTCGCCTGCCAGACGGCACGCTGAATCACTTCACCGCTGCCTCCGGCGTGGAGATTTATCGCGGCGATCGATTTCCGCAGGACGCGGTTGGCGATCTCTTTTTCAACGAGCCGGTCGGTCGCATCGTTCGGCGCGCGAAGGTTGTCGTGACCGAAGGGCTCACGCAGCTCAGAAACGCGTACTCGAAGTCAGAATTCGTACGCTCCACGGATCCGCTGTTTCGTCCTGTCAGTATTTCGAATGCCCCGGACGGCACGCTCTATCTCGTCGACATGTATACCGGCATCATTCAGGACGCCGAGTGGGCCGGCCCGGGAACCTACCTCCGTCGAAAGATTGAGCAGTACGATCTCGACAAGCAGCACAACTGGGGTCGAATCTGGCGCATCAGTTACGAGGGGACGCCGACCGACCGCAAGCAGCCGCGCATGTATCAGGAAACTTCCGCGCAGCTGGTGGCGCATCTGGAAGACCGAAGCGGCTGGTGGCGCGACACTGCACAGAAGCTGCTGATCCTTCGTCAGGACAAGAGCGTCGTACCGGCGCTCACTACGATGGCGCGCACGTCGGCCACCCAGCTCGGGCGCATTCATGCGTTGTGGACGCTCGAGGGGCTCGGCGCGCTCGATGCCCGACTGGCCCGGGAATTCATGAAGGACCCGGATCCGCTGGTGCGGATCCAGGGGATTCGCGCCAGCGAGTCGCTCTACAAGGCGAGCCCCGGCGACAAGTCGTTCGACGCGGACTATCGAGCTATGACAAAGGATCCCGACCCGGGCGTCGTCATCCAGGCGATGTTGACGGCACATCTCCATGAAATGCCGGACGCACGATCACTGATCAAAACCACCGTGGACCAGAGCCGCATGCGCGGCGTAAGGGAGATCGGCAATCAGTTGCTGAAGCCTCGTGAGTCCCAGGGGCAGGGGCCGTCGCTGACCGACACGGGGGCCGGCGTCGTCAATCTTTCAGTGGAGGAGCGCCGGTCGCGCCAGCGCGGTGAGGCGATCTACCGGGAACTGTGCGGGACCTGTCACGGACCTGATGCGAAGGGTGCGCCGATGGCGGGGGCGGCCGGCGGCGACACGCTCGCTCCGCCGCTCGCGGGATCGCCGCGGGTTCAAGGACATCGCAATTACGTCATCGAAGTACTGCTTCACGGACTCATGGGACCGATTGACGGGAAGGACTATCCGGGCGGTGTCATGGTGTCGATGAGTGCGAACAGCGATGAATGGGTGGCGGACATCGCGACGTATGTTCGCACCGGCTTTGGGAACGCGGCGGGAATCGTGACCGCCGACCAGGTCGGTGCCGTGCGCAAGGCATCGACGCGCAAGACGCCGTGGACGTTCGCGGAACTGGAGCCTTCTGTGCCCGCCCGGTTGACCAACACGTCGGCATGGAAGGTCAGCGCGAGTCACAACACCGAGGCAGCGGCAAATGTGCTTGGAGACGTGGGGCAATGGGACAGCGGCGCGCCGCAGCAGCCAGGCATGTGGTTCCAGATCGAGCTGCCCAAGGCCGCGATGGTGTCCGACCTGGTGATCGACAGCTCCGTCCGCGATCGCCCGATGTTCCCGCCAGGTGGTGGCCGTGGGAGCACCGGGACACGCGCGCGGCCAGCGGAGCTTCCGACGAGCGGGCCTGTCTCGTATTCGGTGCAGACTTCTTCGGACGGGCGGTCGTGGGGTCCGGCGGCTGCGACCGGAGACGGTCAGACGCCGACGACCGGGATTTCATTTCCAGCGGTGCTGGCGAAGTTCATTCGCGTGACCGAAACCGGCACCTCGACGGATGGCAACGCCTGGGCGATTCAACGGATCCGGATCTACGCGTTGCCGGGATCGTGAGTGGGGTTCTCACGATGAGCGATGGCTTGCCAGAACTCGGCGTAGCTCTGCTCGGTCAGGGGTTCATGGGGAAGGCGCACTCGAACGCCTACGTTCAGGCGCCGCACTTCTACGACCTCCCGTTCCGTCTGCGCCGCACCTTGCTCTGCGGCCGCGACAAGACGTCTCTCGCTGAGAGCGCCGCCAGGTGGGGTTGGGATGAGACCTGCACCGACTGGCGGATTGCGGTCGATCGCAAGGACATCGACATCGTCGATATCGCACTGCCGAATTATCTTCATGCTGAAGTGGCGATCACCGCAGCGCGCGCCGGAAAGATCGTCTTCTGCGAAAAGCCGCTGGCGTTGTCGCTTGCCGACGCGGAGGCAATGGCCGACTCGGCGCGGGGCCGGCCGACGATGGTGTGGTTCAACTATCGTCGCGTGCCGGCAATTGCCTACGCAAGTCAGTTGATCGCACAAGGACGCCTCGGAGCCATCTACCACTATGACGCCGCCTACCGTCAGCAGTGGGGACCGGATCTCTCGCGCCTCGGCTCGTGGAAGCTGGATCCCGCGCAGGCTGGATCGGGTGTCGCCGACGACCTGCTCACACATCTCCTCGACACGGCGATGTACCTGAACGGTCCAATCGCCGAGGGGATTGCCGTGTCGCACACCTTCGTTCCGGATCGCAAAATCGACGACGCGTTTCAGGCGATGCTCCGGTTCGAAAACGGCAGCCTCGGCATGTTCGAAGCGACCCGGTTCGGGATCGGCTGCAAGAATGCCAACACCTTTCAAATCCATGGCGCCGGCGGCATGCTGCGGTTCGACCTCGAGCGACTCAATCATCTCGAGTTCCTGGACGCATCGGAGCCGTCAGAAGAGCAGGGGGCACGGGACGTACTCGTGACGGACATGAAGCATCCCATCTTCGGCCACTTCTGGAAACCGGGGCACATCATTGGCTACGAGCACACCTTCATTGCGGCGCTTGCCGAGTTCTTGGACTGCCTTGCCCGAAATGTCGAGTTCCATCCGAACTTCACCGACGGTCTCGCCGTTCAGCGCGTTCTCCATGCGCTCCAGCAATCGGTGACGACGCGGCGGTGGACGTCAGTTGGCGCCGTCCGTCCGCTTCCGCACATCTGATTGCGATTCCGGACAGCGACATAGCCGCGGATCCGGTGTCTAACACGCCGTGGCTCGGTCGCTCAGAAGGGCACGACGTTTGTAGCTGTGTTCGCGGACGATCTCGGGTCGAGAGGGCTTGGACATGGATCGACGAACGTTCTTGACCATGGCGCTGAGCGCGCCAGCTTTGGTTCGGGCGGTGAAAGCAGAGGTCCAAACCTCGCCACGAGCGGTGCCGTGGACGCAGTGGGGCGGTCCGCACCGCAATTTCCAGACGGAGGCCAGCGGCTTGAAGGACACGTGGCCGGCGGCCGGACCGCGGGTCGTCTGGAAGCGGCCGCTCGGCGAAGGCTATTCGTCCCCGTCGGTCGAGAACGGCGTGCTCTACACGATGTATGGCAAGCCGCACGAAGAGGTCGTGCTCGCCGCCAACGCCGAAACCGGCAAGACGATGTGGGAGCATTCCAACCCGATGACATTTCAAAGCGACGCGCCGGAAATGGGGAACGGTCCCTACTCGACGCCGCTCATCGTCGGCGACCGCCTGTTCACCGCCGGCGTCGCCGGCCGGCTGCAGTGCCTCGACAAGAAAACCGGCAAGGTGCTGTGGACGCAGGAACTCTGGAAGGACCACCAGCGGATCGCGGCTGATGTACGGCTATGCCTCGAGCCCGATCGCGTTTCGCGATACGGTCATCGTTCCGGTCGGCGGACGCGGCAAGGCATTGATGGCGTTCCAGCAGGCGGACGGCAAGGTCGCGTGGGCGCGGAACGACTTCGGCAACGTCTACTCGTCGCCGATTCTCATCAACCTCGACGGTCTCGAGCAGCTCGTCGCTCTGCTCGACGGCGCGGTGTTGGCGGTCAATCCGCACAACGGCGATCCGCAGTGGCAGGTGCCGTTCAAGGCGAACTACTCGATTGCCGTTGCGACGCCGCTCTGGGGGCCCGGCAACCTGCTGTTCGTCTCGGCGGAGTACGACGCCGGGTCGAAGGTGATCGAGCTGCAGCGCAACGGCCAGCAGACCAAGGCGACGGAGTTGTGGAGCTCAAACCGATTGCGGCTGCATCACGGCAACGCGATGCGGATCGGCGACACCATCTATTTCTCGAGCGGTGGGAAGGGCAGCCAGGCGATCCTGAGCGCGGTCGATGCGCGCAGCGGGAAAATCTACTGGCAGCAGCGGAGCATCCAGAAAGCGACGTTCGTGTGGGCCGACGGCAAGCTGATCACGCTGGATCAGGACGGGAACCTGATGATCGCGCATCCTTCACCCGAAGGATTCAAGATTTCCGCGCAGGCGCCGCTGCTCACGAACCTCTCGTGGACGCCACCGGTGCTGGTGGGGACGCGTTTGTTCATCCGCGACCGGCGCAACATGATGGCCGTGGACTTGAGTTAGCTTCGGGCTTCGGAGCCCCTCCACTTCCTTACCGAACCTCCCGGCGCTATGCTCAACGAACGGATGGCATCGCGCGCACTCGAACACGACATCGACCGACTGTATCAGCTGCCCCTCGACGAGTTCACCGCGGCGCGTAACGCGTTGGCGAAAGAAGCTGGCGCCGAGGGCTCACGAATCAAGACACTCGCCAAACCGCCAGTTCCGGCCTGGGCGGTCAACCAGTTGTACTGGCGCAACGGCGACGTCTGGAATGCGCTCATCGAGGCTGCCGAAAACGCGCGCCGCGTTCACAAGGCATTGCTCTCTGGACGATTCGGGGGACGTGCGGGCAGCGACGACAGTTCACGACGATGCGGTAGATGAGGCGCTCCGGGCGACGGTCGCGCTCCTCGAAAAGAGCGGGCATCCGGTGTCGGATGCGACGAAGCACGCGATTGCGACGACGCTCCGCGCGCTGCCCGGCGGAGAGCCTCCCGGCCGCCTCACCCGGGTGCTTCAGCCGGGCGGCTTCGAGATGCTGGCGGGTCTCTCGCTGGGTCGCGGCGGCACGGTCAAGCCGGCCAAGCCGGCGCCCCCCACTCGTGCCGTCCACTCTGCCGACAAGCTGCCGCCGGGACGGAAAGTGGACGCGAAGGCGTTGACCCGGGCGCGCGAAGCCTCCGCGGCGGCGACGCGCGCACTTCGAGAGGCGGAGCAGGCCGTTCGCCGCGAAGAGTTCGAAATCGTCCGTGCGACCCGTGAAGAAGAACGCGCGACCAAGGCTGTTGATGACGCGCGCGAAGAGGTAAGCGAGGCGAAGTCGGCCCTGGAGCGAGCCGAGGCGTCCGCCAAGGCCGCTGCGCGCACGCGTGGGGCGGCCACCAAGCGCTCGGAGGACGCCAAAGCGGCCCTCGTGAAGGCTCGAGCTCGCGCCGAATCCGCCACCGCCGATTTGAAGAAGATCGAACGCGGAGACGGCAGGGCGCGGCGCTGAGACGTGAGCGTCCCTCGACTCGGCCAATCGGCACGCACGACCAATTGTCAGATCGGCTGGATGCGCGCTTCCGGCACTTGCGCGGCGCCCTGCGCCATCGATCCGACAGCGATCGTCACCACGCCATTGGTGCCGTCGACGGTAACGGTCTGACCGGTCGCGACGTGGGTGGTCGCGCCGTTCACGCCGACGACGGCAGGGATGCCGTACTCGCGAGCGACTACTGCGCCGTGCGAGTTGGCGCCGCCCATCTCCATCACCAGCCCACCTGCGGTCAGGAAGAGAGGCGTCCAGCCGGGGTCGGTCGATGGCGCGACGAGGATCTCGCCGGGCTCGAGATGTGCGCCCTGCGGATCCAGGATGACGCGAGCCGGACCCGTGGCGGTGCCGGCGGACGCCGGCGTGCCGGTCAGCGCACCGCCGACTGGTGGTGACGAAACGATCTGTGCCTCGGGCTCCGTCCCATCCGATAGCAGCACGCGTGGAACGTGCCGGCGGCGCATCTCGTGCGCGAACTCCTCGCGACGGCGCGACACCGTCTCCTTCATATCGTCGCCCGCCAGCGCCGCTCGGGCTTCGCGCAACTTCAAGAAGAACACATCGTCCGGTGCGCCGATTCGCCCCTTTGCCGCGAGTTCGGAGCCGACCAGAATGAGTTGGCGGCGAAGCTGCGCGAGCGCGACGACTGCAAAGTACTTGGGAAGCTCGCGCAGACCGGCGAGCTGGCGAGTGCGGTCCAACGCGAAACCGACGGCCTGCGCGTGCAGCCATCCTCGACGCCGCGCCCGGGCCGTGAGGGTCGCGACCATGGCCTCGGCTTGTGCCGCGCCGCTGGCGAACATCGCGCGCGGCGACCGTTGCGGGTCGTCGTGGCGAAGGTAGTTCGCGAGTACACCGAGGATGTGAGTGGGATCCTCCGACCAGCGCGGCACGCCGATGTCGATCTCCGCAACCGCACGGTGGCCGTACCGCGCAAGGAACTCAGAGAGTCCCTGCTGGACGACCTTGGGCAGCGATTGGCAGTTGTACATGTTGGCCAGATCCCCGGCCGGTGTCGTGCGCACGAGCTCGGTTGCCGCCGGGTTCGCGCGGATTGCAGTCGCGAGCTCCCAGAGCGCCGCATCCATCTCAGTCGTGACGTTGTGTGGGAGAGCCCGCAACACCGTCTGCAACTCCTCAGACTCCGTGCCCTGGCCGACCAATTTGCCGGCGAGGCCGAGCATTGCGAACCCTGCTGCGGCCGCCGGCATCACCTTGGGCATGTTCGGAATGATGGTTTCTTCGAGCTTGGCAATGACGAACTCGAGTCGTTCCGCCGGTGTCGCACTCTCGGGAGGGGTCGTCCGGCGTATGAGATCCGCTTCAATGGCGGCGAGCCGCTGGCGGGTTGCCGCCGGACGAAGCAGCGCACGTGCGACCAGAAATGGGACGCGGAATCGCCACGCGATCCGCGCAATGCGACGAAGGTAAGGCAACCGTGCTGGCTGTGTCACCGGCAGCCGGGGATCGTCGAGAAGTCCCCGGAGTACGACCGCAGAGCGAGCCTCCATCACGTCGAGGACCTTGGGGAAGACCGCGCGGCCCAGTCCGTTGCGCATGAGGGCGGTGATGTCGAAGAACAACCGCCCTGCGGCGTCGCGGACACCTGACGGGCCGGCCAACGCATCCGGAACGTTCAATCCGTAGATACGGGCGGCGGAGGTGCCGAGGACATGCAGCGCCGAGAGTCCCATCGGAGTCAAGGGGCGATGCAGACCCTGGGCGAGGCTGAAACAGAAATACACCCGCAGATCTTCTGCTGGCTGTAGCCTGGGCAAAGGAAACAACGTGGTGACGGGTCGGGCCTGCGTCAGCCAGGCCACACCGCTGCGATCGATCGCCCACTCGGTGTCCTGCGGCGAACCATAGTACGCGGCGACGCGCTGGCCGAGCCCGACGAGTCCGCGAACCTGATCGTCCGTGATGCAGAAGGTGGCATCGGCGGCGTCGCGCGTGACATGTGCCGTGCCACCGCCGAACGTGGCCGTAATCATGAATCGCTTGTCGCCCAGCCGCCGCTCGACGATCTCACCGGTCCTGGTCGTGACGACGAAGTGATCGGGGTTGACCGCGCCGGAGACCACGGCTTCACCAAGCCCTGGGCTCGCGTCGATGACAGTCTCGCCGCGCCGGCCTGTGACCGGATTTGCCGTGAACATCACGCCCGCTACGGCGGCGTCGACCATCCGTTGAACGACGACGGCAAGATGAACGCTGTGCGGATCGATGGCATTGGTTGCGCGATAAGACACTGCGCGGTCCGTCCACAACGACGCCCAGCAGCGGTGGACCGCATCGAGCACGGCATCGACGCCGACGATGTTGAGATAGGTGTCCTGCTGTCCGGCGAAGCTCGCAAACGGCAGGTCCTCTGCCGTGGCTGACGATCGCACCGCCACCGGCTGACCGTCACCGAGCGCCCGATACGCGTCCGCAATGGCGCTGGCGATCGGTGCCGGCATCTTCATGGCCATGACCGCCACTCGTGCCCGCGCGGCGTGCGCGCTCAAGGTGATGGTGTCGCCGGGCGCGGTCGCGGCGATGTCATCGAGAATCACGTCGAGACCACCATTGGCGGTGGCGAGGCGGTACGCATCGGTGGTGACACAGAAGCCGGTCGGCACCGGCAAGCCGGCGCGGGTCATCTCGCCGAGGTTGCCGGCCTTTCCTCCGACGAGCCCCAGCATGCCGCCGTGAATCTGATTGAACGCGAGCACCGGCTGCATAGGTCCTCCTCAGCCTGCGATGTGACTCCGCACGCTCGTCATTGGATCCTCGGGCTGCCCGGGCTGGGCGGAAAATCCTTGAACATCGTCTCCACGATCGACGTCACGACCTTCTCATTTTTGGCGTCGCTGTCTCCGATGGTGTCGGTGGCGATCCCCCGCCAGATGATCTGCCTGTTCTCGGCATATCCGATGTCCACGATCAACATGCCCTCGAGCACGCGGTCGACGCGAACGTTGACGGGACCCGGGTTGACCCCCCAGCCTGAGCCCCAGCTGCCTCCCATCACCTGTGCAGGCTTGCTTTCCTTCACCGATGCCTGGTACATCACCAGGCACGCTCCCTCGGTGAAGGCCTTCTTCCACCCCTTGGACGCGAGCGCGTCATCGATCTTCGACACAATCCAGTTGTCGACGTAGGCGTTCCGCGCAGGCTGCCCGATGATCCACGAATACGTCGTGCACCGGGCAAAGTCCGCCTGGTGATCGAAGTCCACATTGACCTTCTGCGTCGAGGCGCTCTCGGTCTGCGCAGTGGCCGCCATCGATTGGGTAACCAGGGCCGAGGCGAGGACGAGGAGCGTCCTTGCCATGTTCTTCCTGCGAGTGCTCATGTGCACCTCCGGCTGACCTTGCCCTGGGGGCTCGCGCTGAAGGGACGCGATCGTATCCGTCTGCCGGTATCCGGGCAAGTGTGTTTCTGGTCCGTGTGTTTCTTGTCCGCGACGCGGCTTGTCAGGTAGCGTGATGAGATGCAGATCGTGAAGCTCGGTCACACGGGAGCCGATGTCTCCCGCCTCTGCCTCGGATGCATGACCTTCGGTGTTCCCGACCGTGGCGCCCATCCCTGGACGCTCGATGAGGAGCGGAGCCGGCCGATCATCCGGCGCGCGCTCGAACTCGGTTTCAACTTTCTCGACACGGCGAACACCTACTCGGACGGAACGAGCGAGGAGATCGTCGGCCGTGCCGTTCGCGATTTCGCCCGGCGCGACGAGGTGGTGATTGCGACCAAGGTCTTCAATCGGATGCGGCCCGGGCCGAATGGCGCCGGCTTGTCACGAAAGGCAATCTTCTCAGAGATCGATGCCAGTCTTCGGCGGCTGCGAATGGACTACATCGATCTCTATCAGATTCACCGGTGGGATTACTCGACACCGATAGAGGAAACGCTCGAGGCGCTTCACGATCTGGTCAAGGCCGGAAAGGTCCGCTATCTGGGCGCCTCGTCCATGCACGCGTGGCAATTCTGCAAGGCCCTGTATCTCGCCGATCGACACGGCTGGACGCGATTCGTGACGATGCAGAACCATTACAACCTGTTGTACCGCGAGGAAGAGCGGGAGATGTTGGCGGTTTGCAGGGCGGAGGCTGTGGGGGTACTTCCGTGGAGCCCGCTGGCGCGCGGCCGTCTGACGCGGCCGTGGGATGAAACCACCGAACGCGCCGAGACCGACGAGTTCGGTAAGAAGATGTATGCAGGAACCGCCGACGCCGATCGGCGGGTCGTCGAGCGGGTCGCACAGGTCGCTGCCGGGCGCGGCGTGCCTCCGGCCGTGATCGCGCTGGCGTGGCTGCTGAAGAACCCGGCGGTCACGGCGCCGATTGTCGGCGCATCGAAGCTCCAGCATCTCGAAGACGCCGTTGCCGCATTGTCGGTGACGCTGACGCACGAGGAAATCGCTCGACTCGAGGAGCCATACGTGCCCCACCCGATACTAGGATTTTCGTGAGGGCTCGTCCATGTATTGCCGGACGAGGGAATCGACGTCGGAGTCGCGCGAGAAACCGAGCCGCAGGGCGCGACTGACGTCGAAAGCCCCCGGCCACGTACACACCACGCGCATCAAACTCGCGTCCGGCTCGCAACGAACGCGCGCACGAGCGGTCGCGCCCCCTAGCCGTTCGAGGCTGGCCAGCATCTCGCCGGGCGTGACGCACAACCCCGGAAAGGTGACCGCACGTTTGCCTTGCAGTGCGGATGTTGGAAGCGACGCCGCATGCACCAGATTCTCGACGACGACCGCCGGTGACGTGACCCACAGCCGCGTGTCGAGCGGTACTGGGCAAACCGTGTCGATACCTGCGAGCGGCTCACGGACGATGCCGCTGACAAACGATGACAGCGCCGAATTCGGTTTCCCCGGACGGATCGCCACCGTCGGCAGACGGCAGGCAATGCCGTCGAGGAAGCCCCTCCTCGAGTAATCGCTCACCATCAGTTCGGCGATTGCCTTCTCCGTCCCGTACGATGATTGCGGCACCAGCGCCGTATCTTCAGGCACCACATCAGGCAAGGTTCCACCGAAGACCGCTACCGAGCTTGCAAACACGAACCGCGGCGCTTTCGAGAGGCGCCGACACGCCTCGAGCAGGCCGCGCGTGGCGTCGACGTTGATCCCCATGCCGACGTCGAACTCTGCTTCAGACTGGCCGCTCAAGGCGGCTGCAAGGTGAAAGACGAGATCGACGTCAGGGTCCACGATCGAGGCGATGAACTCTTCGTCCGTGATCGTTCCGGTCCTCGACTCGATCCGGCGGTCCTCGACCTGGCATGCGATCAGGTCGGCGGCGACGACACGGGAAACATTCGGCAGCTCGTCGGACGAGAGCAGGCTGCGAATCAATCGACTGCCGAGAAAGCCGGCTGCGCCGGTCACGAGAATCTTCATGGGGTCAACGTGCTTATTGGGTTGTCTTGCGTTCCTTCGTGTTTTCCGCGCCCCATGTTACGTTCTAACCTCGTGACCACACCACTCAAGATCGCCGTCGTCACGGGCGCCGGCAGCGGTATCGGGCGGGCCGTCGCGATTGGACTTCTCAACGAAGGCTACGCCGTCGTCCTCGCTGGTCGACGCGCGGACATGCTCGAGCAGACGGCGCGGGAGTCCGGCTCGGCCAACGCGCTCACCGTTGCAACGGATGTGACCGATCCGGACTCTGTGCGACGGTTGTTCGAAACCGCGCGCCAGAGGTTCGACCGGGTGGACCTGCTGTTCAATAACGCCGGCATCAACGTGCCGGGAATTCCGCTGGAGGAGTTGAGCGTCGAACAATGGAAGAGCGTCCTCGACGTCAACCTGACCGGCGCCTTTCTCTGTACGCAGCAAGCGTTCGTAATGATGAAGAGTCAAGATCCGCGCGGCGGACGGATCATCAACAACGGCTCCATCTCGGCATATTCGCCGCGACCGAATTCTGCTCCGTATACGGCAACCAAGCATGCGATCACCGGCCTGACGAAGTCGACCGCGCTCGACGGGCGCAAGTTCGACATTGCCTGCGGGCAGATAGACATTGGCAACGCGGCGACGCAGCTGGCCGCCAGGTTCGCGACCGGTGTCGTGCAGGCCAACGGCGAAATTGCGGTGGAGCCGTTGATCGACGTCGCGCACGTCGTGAAGGCGGTTATCTACATGGCGAGCCTTCCGCTCGACGTGAACGTGCTTTCTCTCACGGTGATGGCCACCAAGATGCCATTCGTCGGCCGAGGCTGATCGCCGGCCTCGAGCGCTGGCGGGTAGCGCGGGATGTGATCGATCGAATATATATACGCGAGACCGAATATTGTGACTCGGTGCCAGCGATGACGTATATGCTTAGGCGAATATAATGGCGAGCCCGCTGGACGACATGGACCGCCTCTTCAAGGCCCTCGCCGATGCGACCCGACTCCGGATCCTTGGCCTGTTGTTGACTGGCGAGCTGTGCGTCTGCGACATCCAGCAGGCGCTGAAGATCCCGCAGCCGAAGGTCTCGCGCCATCTCGCATATCTCCGCCGGGTAGGGCTGGTCGAGACGCGCCGGGAGGGACTCTGGATTCACTACCGGCTCGTGCCGCCGTCGAATCCGGTGGTCGCGGCCATCGGCGACGCGGTCCGTCACGCGCTGACGCACGTCGATTCCGTGCGGCACGATGCGGAGCGGCTTCAGAAGAAGACAGGACGCGGCCTGCCATCGCCGGCTGACATGCCAGCCGCGGCATGTTGCGCGAACCGCCACCTGACAACGGCCTGAACTCCCTCCTATGGAACTCGTAGGCGATCTCACGCTCGTGCTGGTGGCGGCGCTCGTCGGTGCCTTCGTTGCGCAGCGATTCAGGCAGCCGCTGATCGTCGGCTACATCCTTGCCGGGGTTCTGGTGGGGCCGTTCACCGGCGGTCTCACCGTGGTCAACACCCACGAGATCGAGCAACTGGCGGAAATCGGGGTCGCGCTGCTGCTGTTCTCGCTTGGCCTGGAAGTGTCGTTTCGGGAGCTCGCCCCCGTCCGCACGGTCGCGCTCGCAGGCGCGGCGGTCCAGATCGTGCTGACCATCCTGTTTGGCTGGGCCCTCGGTCTCGCGCTCGGCTGGTCTTGGCACACGGCGTTGTGGTTCGGCGCGCTCATCTCGCTCTCGAGCACGATGGTCGCACTCAAGACGATCCAGGCGCAGGGGCGCCTTGGAACGCTGTCGAGTCGAGTCATGCTCGGCATCCTCGTGGTGCAGGACCTGGCAGTGGTCCCGATGATGATCGTGCTGCCACGTTTGAGCGAGTCCGACAGCGGCTTCCTTCCGGTGGTCACCGCCACCCTGAGAGCGGTGGCGCTCCTCGGCGTGATCCTGTTTGTCGCCACGCGCATCGTCCCGCGCCTTCTAGCATTGGTCGCGAGATGGAATTCGCGTGAGCTGTTCCTGCTCTCCACCACGGCCGTGGCGCTTGGAGTCGGATACGTCACGTGGTCGTTCGGGTTGTCGATTGCAGTCGGCGCGTTCGTCGCCGGCATGGTGGTGAACGAATCGGAGTATGCGCATCAGGCCCTCAGCGACGTCATTCCATTGCGCGACGTGTTCGGCATGGTGTTCTTCGCTTCGGCGGGGATGCTGCTCGATCCCGCACAGGTCTGGCAGCATCTCGGCACGCTGGTCCTGGTGGTGATTGCGGTGATTGCGGTCAAATCCGCGATCCTGGCGGGCGTGGTTCGCGTGTTCGGCTACCGCAACGTCGTGCCCCTGGCCGTCGGGCTGACACTCTTTCAAGTGGGAGAGTTTGCGTTCGTGCTGGCACGCGTTGGGCAGTCGACGGGCGCGCTGCCGACCGAACTCTACTCGCTCATCCTCAACACCGCGATCGCGACGATGGCGCTGACGCCGGCGATCTCCGGCCTCACACCGGCGATTTACGCGCGCGTGCGCAGCCGGCGGCCGCGTGAAACGCTGGAAGCGATCAATATTCCGGAAGCAGGACTCGCGAGCCACATCGTCATTGCCGGCTCCGGACGGGTCGGGCGGAGCATTGCCGACGCGCTGGCCCAATCGAAGATTCCGTGCGTGCTGATCGAGTTCGACGATCGCCGGGTGCAGCAGGCCCGGGTCGCCGGCCTGCCGGTGATATATGGCGATGCGAGCCAGCCCGTCGTGCTCGAGGCAGCGGCCATCAACCGTGCTCGCGCCATCCTCGTCACCGTCCCGGCCTTCCCCGACGTCCGCGCCATTGTCGCCACCGCGCGTCAGCTTCAACCGGACCTGCCGATCATTGCCCGGGCTGATGGGCCCGAGGCGGTTCGCGAACTTTACGCGCTCGGCATCGAAGAAGTGACGTGGCCGGAGATCGAGGCGGCCATCGAAATGACCCGTCAGGCGCTCCTCCATAGCAACGTGCCGGCGCACGAAATCCTGCGGGTCGCCAGTACCATCCGTCGCGAACGATACGACCTTGCCGGCGGCGATCCCGAGTCGGGACGCGAGCTGATGTCGCAAATCGGCGAGGTCGCTCGTCAGCTGGACTTCACGTGGGTGGGTATTCCTTCCGACAGCACGTTCCACGGCCGAACGCTGGGAGAGCTCAGCATCCGCAGCACGGTCGGGGCGTCGGTTGTCGGGATCATTCGTGCCGGTTCGCTCGTGTCGAACCCCGACAGCTCGGTGCGCCTCGAGATAGGGGACCTCGTCGCCGTCCTCGGCACGCGCGAGCAAATTGCACGGTTCGAGTCGGCGGCGCGTCCGAGCTATTCGACGGTGCCTTGATTCAACCGATCCTGCAATGATCGAGCGGCGCTTCGTTCCTCACTTCAGCGTGACGACCATTGACGGCGACCTTTGCCCGTACGCTGAGCTCTGGCAGAAGAAGAATCTCCTGCTGGTGGTTCTGCCGCGAGCGAGGTCATCCGACATCGACAGCTACGTCTCAGTCCTTCGGGACCACAGCGGCGAGCTGCAGGCAACCGACACGACCTGCGTGATCACCAGCGACCGAGTTCCGGGTGTGGCCTTTCCCGGGGTCGTGATTGCGGATCGATGGGGGGAGATCACGTTTAGCGCGGAAGCCGGATCAGCATCCGAGCTGCCGCCTTATGACACGCTCATCGACTGGCTCCGACATATCCAGAGCCGATGCCCTGAATGCGAGGGGGAAGCGCGTTAGCGGCCCCGCCACGCCGGTTGAACTCCTCCTCGAGCCGGGCTTTCAACGCGCGGAGCGTGTGATCCGCCCCCTTGCGCGCTCGCGACTTGGTGATCGCCCGCTTCATGCCCCCAAGCAGGCCGTCGAAGGCATCGACGCGCGAGCGGTTGATGTAGATGACGCGAGTGAGAGGGCCCGAAGGCGTGGACCTGTCTTCGAGCAGCGTCAGCCCGAGCGACGCGGTGAAGTAGTGGCTCGCGTAGATCTGCTTCGTCGCGATGGCGATCGGCCCACCCGGCCGCTCGCCGATGACCGCGTGCGTCATCGTGATTACCGCTCTCGGCCCGACCCGCTCCGAGGACCAGTAAAGAAATCCCTCCACGCCCCCGGGCAGGACGCCGGTGAACGTGCTCACGGCCGCACCGAGCGGCGTTTCGCGCGCCAGGTATGGAGAATGCTCGACGATCAGTCGGAGCTCCTCCGCAATCCGATCCGTCCGGCTGCTGTCGCGGTATTCGATGAGGGCAGAATCGCCGTGCGCCAGGTAGCGCGCGGCATAGGCGGCCAGGTGCTGCCGATAGGTGTCGGCAATACGCGCCCCGTCTTCGAGGCCGGATGCCGTCAGCGACCGGATCCGCTCGATGCCCGCGACGTCGAGTTTCAACGCGCAGTCGCCGGCGCGGCATTCGCGCAGGTCATCGAGATCGCCGCCGGCGATCTTCAACATGGCAAAGTCGGCGGCTGATGGCGGAGACCCGAAGCGGTGCGCCTGCAGGACCGGCTCACCGGTCTTGAAGGCTTCGATGTCGCGGAACTGCGACACATAGAACGCCGGTGGCACCGCCACGTCGATTACAGCGCAGATAGCCAGTTCTGCCGAATCCGTGTCCAGTGCTTTCGCGGCAGTCTCTCCACGCGCGACACGAGCGACGTCGTCGTTCGTGAACCGCGCATACGTCTGCAGGAACGTGACCGAGTCGATCCCGCGATCGGCGCCGACTGGCGTGCCGGAGCACAGTCCGACCACACCGAGTGCGGCAAGACCGGCATTGATTGCTGTTCCGGGACGCATCGGGGTTCTAGGTCAAGCCTACCGCGGATCCTGCAATTCACCGAACGTCGGGGCCATTTCACCCGTGTATCGGTGCAATTCCCTTCGACTTTGGCGGCTGGATCACCTGATGTGCAAAGATCTTCAGATGGACGACGTCATCGTCATCGGGGCGGGGCCAGTGGGTCTGGCCTGCGCGATTGAAGCAGACCGCGCGGGTCTGAGCTCGCGGGTCATCGAGAAGGGCTCTCTCGTCAACTCCATCGTCGGTTATCCCGCGAAGATGGAATTCTTTTCGACGCCGGAACTGATCGAAATCGGGGGATATCCGTTTCCGGTGCAGGGATACAAGCCGACCCGTGAGGAGGCGGTCGAGTACTACCGTGGGGTCATGGAACGGGCCGCGATCGACGTGCAGCTTTACGAGCGGGTGCTCGAGGTCGGCGGTGAGCGCGGCGATTTCACCGTGGTTACCGAGAAGGGCGAGTATCGCGCGAAGCACGTGATTGTCTCGACCGGTTTCTTCGATCGGCCGAATCTGATGAACGTGCCAGGAGAGGATCTGCCGAAAGTCACGCACTACTACCGCGAGCCGTATCAGTACGTTCGACAGAAAGTCGCGGTGATCGGCGCGCGGAACTCTGCGGCGAAAGTGGCGCTCGACTGCTATCGTCACGGCGCCGAAGTGACGCTCGTCGTCCGGGCGCTCAACCTGTCCACCAAGATCAA
Source organism: uncultured Acidobacteriota bacterium (assembly GCA_963755695.1). GTDB lineage: Bacteria > Acidobacteriota > Vicinamibacteria > Vicinamibacterales > 2-12-FULL-66-21 > QHWT01. The sequence goes on from CAVWLB010000010.1 coordinate 888,289, forward strand.
GTACTGGATCAAGCCGGACCTCGAGAACCGGATCAAAGAAGGCAGCATCCGCGCGTATTTCAAGACCGTCGTCGAGGAAATCCGCGAGTCATCGATCGTGCTGCGCGGGCCGAAGGGCGTGAGCGAGATCGAGAACGACTGGGTGATCGCCATGACCGGCTATCACCCCGATTACGATTTCCTCGAAACGCTGGGACTGCAGTTCGTGGATGATGAATATCGCACGCCGCTCTTCGACGCGACAACGTTCGAGACGACGAGGCCGGGCGTCTATCTTGCGGGCACCGTCTGCGGCGGTTACAGCACTGGCCGCTGGTTCATCGAGAACGGCCGCTTTCACGCGCAGCAGATCGTCAAGCACATCTCCGGACTCCGGGCCGACCCGATTCCTTTCGAATCAATCCACTGGAAGACGGACGAGTAAGAGATTTGCCGATTCGACGACGGCGGGTCTCCCGACTCAGGGCGGCGCCTTTAAAGGGGCGCCCTACACCGAGTGAGGCGCCCTACAAACTTGGAGTACGCTTTCAGCGTCCGGTCTTGCGCTCTGCCGCGACCTGCGCTGGCGTCACTGCCGACGCGCCCTTGCCAAAGGCCGCCCGAACGAACGTCAGGACGTCTGCGGTGTCTGCGTCGTTCAGAACCGTCGCAAACGCCGGCATCAGGTTCGAGTACTTCGGGCGGTCGGCCGGGAGCGCTTGGGCCGGACCGTTCAAGACGGTACGAATCAACGTGGCGGGATCACCCGCGACGACCGCCAATCCAACCAGCGGCGGCTGCATGCCAGAGACGCCGTTGCCGTCGGGCATGTGGCAGGCCGCGCAGATTTGTTGATAGAGCTGGGCGCCGTGCGACCGATCGTCGGACGCGCCGGAGCTGGGCGAGGCTGCGGTTGGTGCCCGACGCGCGGTCGTGGTCGTCTCGCCCGTGTAGATGACCCGCCAGATGCGGCCCTTTTCGGTGTCCGTGATGTACATGGATCCATCAGGGCCGACGGCAACACCGGCAGGCCGGAACCGCGCGTCGCCGGTGTTGACGAACTGATCCTTGCCGGCAAAATCATTGGCGAACGTCTCGTACGTGCCAACCGGCATCCCCTTGGCGTCGAAGGGGACGAACGCGACCTGGTACCCTGCCTGGGGGCGAGGCGCACGATTCCAGGAACCATGGAAGGCGACGAACGCCCCGCCGCGATATTTCTCGGGGAATTGCGTGCCGTTGTACAGCGTCATCTGGATTGGCGCCCAATGTGCGGGAAACGCAACCACCGGCTTGTCGAACGGGTCCGGATCGATGCGTTTGAAGTTGTCTCCGCCGAATTCCGGCGAGAGCATGTGCGCTTTCTTGAACGGATCCCAGTAGGAGGTCGGCCACCCGAGGTTCGATCCCTCGTTCAGCATGTGCATCACTTCCGACACCCGCTCGGCGTTATCGAGCTCGTCGTAGTGAACGGGATCGACGACATTCAGGTTGTCGCGTCCCATCTGCACCATGAAGAAGTGCTTCGACACGGCGTTCCAGACGAGCGCGAGCGAGTGTCGATGGCCGGTGGAGAAGCGGGTCCCATCGGCCTGGGTCTGATTGAGCCGGTTCGCGTCGAACCGCCAGAACCCGCCGAATGTCTTCTGGAACTCGGTGGCATTCATGCCTTTCGCACCGAACTGCCGATCGGGCTTGCTATAAACGTTGTAGGGCGAGCCGACCTCGACCAGCATCCGTCCCTGGTCATCGAACGCGAAGGCCTTCGCGTCGTGATCTTTTTCGGCTGGGAGGTTCGAGACCACCGTCTCCAGCGGACTCGTAGGTACCAGCTCACCCGGCGTGTACTTGTAACGGTAGACCGTCGTTCGGCTCGAGTGATAAAGCCAGCCATCATGAAACGCGATGTGCGTGCCGCCATCGCCTGGACCGAACTCTTTGATGGTTTCGGCGCGTCCATCGCCGTCCGCATCACGCAGCGCGAAAATGCCTCCGAACTGTCCCTTTGCGTAGATGTCGCCGTTGGGCGCTACCGCGATACCGCGGAGTCGTTCGTCGTTGTTGCCAACCTTGCGGTTCGCCACGAGATTGTCCGCTACGACCAGCGCGCGAAACCCCGGCGGCAACGTAATCGCTCCGTCGTCGGGATCCGGCGTCGGAAGCGAAGGGGGAGGAACGCCCGCGGCAAGAGCGCCTGCGAGCACGAGCGTGAGAGCGAGCATTCTGGCCATGCGGTCGTGAAGTATACCGCCCCTTGCCGCCGGCGACTTGCGTCTCGACGGCTTGGCTGTTGAGAATGGCAACTGGACGCTGGAACGCTATCAAGATGACTGACCAGGAACTCGTGAGCGCATTCGAGGCGCAAATCGTGCCTGAAGGAGGCTTCCACCATGCGCAGCACGTGCGCGTGGCGTGGTACTACCTGAGGAACCGGGCGCTCCTCGACGCGCTCGACAGATTTCAGTCGCGCCTCCGCGCATTCGCAGTGGCGCAAGGCAAGCCGGACCTGTATCACGAAACCATTACCATGGCTTACGTGCTTCTAATCAACGAGCGCCTTCAACAGGACGGTGCGGGCGAGGAGGATTGGCAGGCCTTCGCGGTGCGAAACGCCGACCTGCTCTCGTGGAAGCCGTCGATCCTGCAGCGCTACTACCGCGACGAGACGCTGTGGTCCGACCGTGCGCGCCGGACGTTCGTCATGCCGGACCGCCTGATGGGGGAGTTCCGCGAGGCTTGAGGTTTCAGGGGCTAGCGCCTCTTGTCGGCGTCCTTGACCACGAAAAGAAGCTCGCCCGGTCGGATCAAACCGAGCTCTTCGCGTGCGATGGACTCGATCGTGCCCGGATCTTCTCTCAGTCGCCGAATCTCGTCGCGTAATTGCGCATTCTGCTGTCGGAGCGCCGTCAGTGATGCCGCGAGGTCTGCAAATTGGCGGCTGGCCCGCATGGTTTCCATGAGCCCCTTGTCGCCCACGAGGGCGTCGACGACCAGCACCACCGTCACGAGCACAAGAACGTAATTCAGCAGCCGGCGGCGCACGGGCGACGGCGCCGGGGCCGCCGGTTGCGCGCGGCGACGCCTCAGCGGCGGCTGGGAGCCGGTATCGGCGCGGCGCGGCCTGCCCTCGTCGAGCGGAGGCATGGCCGGTTCGTTGGTCGAAATGACACCGTGGGGCATGGCGCGGGAGAACTTCCTTTGTACAATAGTTTCGTCTGTTTTGACTCCCCTCATTAGCGGTATATCCGAATGGCAGCAGAATATGTGCTCGTGCTGACTACCCTCCCCGACGATGTGGACGCGTCCGCATTCGGTCGCTCCCTCGTCGAGGAGCGGCTGGCTGCCTGCGTGAACCTGCTGCCGACGATGCAGTCGGTCTACCGGTGGGAGGGGCATGTCGAGCAGGAATCTGAGCGTCAGCTCATCATCAAGACCACCCGCGATCGCACGCTTGCCCTCTGGGACCGTGTGCGAGAGCTCCATCCCTACGAAGTGCCCGAGTTCGTCGTCGTACCGATCGTCGACGGCAATGACGCCTACCTCCGTTGGATCGGCGAGTCGACGCGCGACGCACGATGAGCACACTGATTGATTTCGTTCTTCACATCGACACGCACCTGGCCGAGTTCGTCAGCGCTTATGGCGCCTGGGTGTACGGACTGCTGTTCGGGATCGTGTTCGCGGAAACCGGCTTTGTCGTCACCCCGTTCCTGCCCGGGGATTCTCTGCTGTTTGCCACCGGCGCGCTGGCGGCGACCGGCATCCTGAACCCCTGGCTGGCGGCGCTGCTGCTCGCCACCGCGGCGTTTAGCGGAAATACTGTGAACTACGCGGTGGGCCGCTATATCGGCCCGCGGGCATTCAGCGCCGGCGACACGTCAGGACTCTCGCACAAGCTCCTCAACCGTGAGCATCTTCAGCGGGCGCACGCCTTTTTCGAGCAATACGGGGGGAAGGCGGTGGTGCTCGGACGGTTTGTTCCGATTGTCAGGACGTTCGTTCCGTTTGTCGCGGGCGCCGCGCAGATGTCCTGGCCCTCGTTCGTCTTCTACAACCTGACCGGAGCCGTCGCCTGGGTGGTACTGTGCCTGGGGGCCGGTTTCCTGTTCGGCAACGTTCCGATCATCAAGAACAACTTCTCGCTCGTGACGATTGGCATCGTCCTGGTGTCGATTCTGCCGATGATCGTGGAACTGCTGCGGCACCGCCGGCCGCGGAGAACGGTCTAACCCGGCGCCCCAGGGGCGATGGGGTTCGCGACCTACGATAAGGCTTGCTCGAGGTCGGCGATGAGATCGGCCGGGTCTTCGATCCCGACGGAAATCCGTACCAGGCTGTCGGTCAGGCCGATCTCCTTGCGCCGGCCGGGTGGCACCGAGGCGTGCGTCATCGTCGCCGGGTGCGAGATGAGCGTTTCGACGCCACCGAGGCTTTCGGCCAGCGACATCAGGCGGACGCGGTTCATGACGCACCGCGCCGCTTCGAAGGTCCCGACGTCGAAGGAGAGCATTCCGCCGAAGCCGCGCATCTGACGCTTCGCAAGATCGTGCTGCGGATGGCTGGTCAGTCCCGGGTAGAGCACCTTTGTGACCTTGGGATGACCCGCGAGGAATTCGGCGAGTGCCATGGCGTTCGTGTTGTGCTGGGCCATCCGCACGGTGAGTGTCTTCGTGCCGCGGAGCACGAGCCATGAATCGAATGGACTGAGAATCGCTCCCTCCGTGTTCTGGATGAACCGCAGCCATTCGATATCCTCGTCCTGCACCGCGACGACGACTCCCCCGACGCTGTCACTGTGACCATTGAGGTACTTCGTGGTGCTGTGGACCACCAGATCCGCGCCGAATTCGATCGGGCGCTGGACTGCCGGACTCGCGAACGTATTGTCGACGACGAGCCAGGCGCCATGTGCATGAGCGAGGCTTGCCGCCTGCGCCAGATCCGTCAGGCGCATCACCGGGTTGGTTGGCGTCTCCACGAACAACATCTTCGTCGTCCGGCGCATCGCCGCCTCGATGAGCTCGGGGCGTGAGGTGTCGACGTAGCTGAACTCCAGGCCGTATTTCGTCAGCACCTTGTCGAACAGCCGGAACGTTCCGCCGTAAGTGTTATCAGTGACGACCACATGGTCGCCGGATTTGAGCAGGGTCGAGATGGCGCCGATTGCCGCCATGCCTGAGGCATACGCGAACGCCGCCTTGCCTCCCTCGATCGCAGCGACGTTGCCTTCGAGCGCGGCGCGCGTCGGGTTCTGGGTGCGCGCGTACTCGAAGCCCTTGTGTTTGCCGAGCTCGTCCTGCACGTAAGTCGAGGTCTGAAAGATCGGGGTGATGATCGCCCCCGTGCTGGGGTCGGGCGTCTGGCCGGCGTGAATGCAGATGGTGGAGAAGCGCGCGTCGCGGGGGAGTTTCATGCTCGCCCGACGATAGTCTGTTATCATTTCGAATTCAATAAGGCATGGCGCGCGAACGACTTCCGGACACGCACCAGACGGGTCGCCGCCGGAGATCGGGCCAAGCGCTACCGCTCAGCGGGCCGGTCCGGCCCGAGGATCCGCCGCAGCTATCTCCGCGCGAACTCCTGCTCACGACCTGGCCCGGTCGCCTGTTCCTGATTGCTGCCGGTCTCAAGATGGTGGTCGCGCTGTGGCGGCTCACAGGCGCGCTGCCAACGGTTGCCCGTGTCCTCAGCAGCGCTGCGACCATCGGCCTGATCGTCTCGGTTGGATACTTCGCGACCAAGCTCTTCGTCCTGATGAAGCAGCGCCTGCTCTGGCGGGTGCGGCGCCGGCTGATCCTGTCCTATATCTTCATCGGCGTCATTCCCTCGCTGCTGGTCATCGTCTTCTTCCTGTTCTGCGGGGCAGTGCTGTTCATGAGCGTCGCCGCTTACCTGTTCAAGAACGGCTACGACAAGATCGTCGACGACGCGAAGGTCGTCGCGCAGGCGGCGGCGCTCGAAATCGCGAGAGCGCCGGCAACGGCCCAGCAGACCGTCGAGCGGGTCCATAGAATCCGCTCGCAGGCATACCGGTCGATGTCGGTCGTGTACATCGCGCCCGATGGAAGCGTTCATCCCGTCGGACGCTGGGAGCACATGAGACCGCCGACGAAGGTTCCGGCGTGGCTCACCGACGAGGGCTTCGCCGGCACGGTGGCGATGCCGCTGCTCGGCTCGGCGGACCAGTCCGAGCTCGTGGTTCGCAGCGCCGCGAGGGTCGCCGTGGCCGGCCGCGGCTACGTCCTCGTCGACATTCCCGTCGACGAGGAACGCATCCAGCAATTGCACGAGAAGACGGCGGTAAGAGCCCGAGGAGTGGTGACGACCGAGCAAGCCGCCCGTGCCGCGGCGCGGGGCACTGGGACGTCTACGGGAACGTATCCCAACGGTATCGCGCTGATGTGGACCCGGAGCGTGATTCAGCTCGACGACGTCGACTGGGATACCGGGAACCCCGGCCGGGCGACGATCTCAATCAGCTACCGCCTGGGCGAGCTGTACAACCAGCTCTCGAGCGCGCAGTCGATCGTGGTTGGCGGCATGCGGCTTGGCGATGCCATTCTCGCGGTGGTCGTCGTGATCGCGTTCCTGTTCCTGATCATTGAAGCTGTCGCGTTGTTGATGGGGCTTGCGCTGGCGCGGTCGATCACGAGTTCGATTCACGAGCTGTTCATGGGTACCGAGCGCGTCCGGCAGGGGGACTTCACCCACCGGATCGAGATTCCGTCGCGCGATCAGCTTGGCGAGCTGGCCGGATCGTTCAATCAAATGACCGGAAGCATCGAAAATCTCCTCCAGACCGCCGCCGAGAAGAAGCGGCTGGAAGAAGAGCTCCGCATTGCGCGCCAGATTCAGATGTCGCTACTGCCGCGCGGGCCCCTCGACTTTCCGGGCATCGGGGTGACGGCGCTCTGCGTGCCCGCACGCGAGGTGGGAGGGGACTACTACGACTTCTTTCCGCTCGGAGCCAATCGTCTTGGCGTGCTGATTGCCGACGTATCCGGCAAGGGGACGTCGGCGGCGCTCTACATGGCGGAACTGAAGGGTCTGGTCCTGTCACTCAGTCAGATTTACCAGTCGCCGCGTCAGCTGCTGATGGAGGTAAACCGGATCATCTCGGAGAACCTCGATACGCGCAGCTTCATCACCATGACCTACGGCGTGATCGACCTCGGCGCCGGCGTGATGACATTCGCGCGTGCCGGGCATACCCCGATGATCTACCTCCAGGGAGACGGAGAAGAAGGACGTGCCGCGCAGGTGCTGGCGCCGAGCGGCATCGTGGTCGGCCTTCGCATCCCCGGCGCCACCGAGAAGTTCGCCGAGCTTCTCGAAGAAGACAGCATCACCCTGCGGCGCGGCGACGTGCTGGTGCTCTACACCGACGGCATCACCGAAGCGATGAACGGCGACAGCGATCTCTTCGGCGAGGCGCGCCTCAGCCGAATCGTTACCGAGCACGGCCATCTCGACGCCGCTGAACTCCGCGAGCGCATCCTCCGCGAAGTCGAGGCGTTCGTCGGAAGCGCCGATCAGCACGACGACATGACGATGATTCTGATCAAGGTCGAAGAGACGATGGTGTCCGAGGAATCAATCGCCGTATGACCTCGGCCGGGGGCCTTGGTCTCTTTGCCCTCCTCGTGATAAGCCCGTGCATGGTGGCTTCCAGCGCTCTCGCTCAAACGTGTACTGCTGACCTCGTGATCATCAACGCGAAGGTGCAGACCATCGACGCCGCCCGGCCGTCGGCCGAAGCGGTCGCCGTCTGCGGCGAGAGAATCGCCCGCGTCGGCACGAACGACGAAGCGCGCCGGCTCGCGGGCGCGAGCACCCAGACGATCGACGCAAAGGGCCGCCTTCTCGTCCCTGGATTCAACGACGCGCATGTGCACCTGATCAGCGGCGCCGAGGAACTCGTCGGGATCGATCTGCGCCCGTCACGGGACGAGCGGGATTTCACGCATCGTATTGGGACCTACGTGGCCGGCCTGCCCAAGGGACGATGGGTTCAAGGCGGCTACTGGGATCACGAGGCATGGCCGAGCAAGGCGCTGCCTACTCGCGCCTTGCTCGACTCCGTCACACCCGAGCACCCGGTCTTCGTCCAGCGCCTCGACGGACACATGGCGGCTTGCCAACGGACTGGCGATGAGGTTGGCTGGAATCACCCGCGACACTCAGCCTCCTGATGGCGGGACGATTGTGAAGGATGCGGCCGGCGAGCCCACCGGCCTCTTCAAAGACAACGCAATGGATCTCATCACCCGTGCGATTCCGCCAGCGTCGCTCGACCAGACGATCGACAAGGCACGCGCGGCGCTGAAGCACGCGGCATCGCTCGGGGTGACGACGATTCAGGACATGACGGCGAGCGCGACCGAGCTCCGGGCCTACAATGCCCTGCGCGCCTCCGGGGAGCTGACCGCTCGGATCTACTCAATTCAGAATCACGGCATCGAAGGGCTGATCGAGGCAGGGATCGCGACCGGGTTCGGCGACGACTGGATCCGCATTGGCGGGCAGCAAGTTGTTCGCCGACGGATCGATGGGCTCCGGCACCGCGGCCTTCTTCGAGCCCTATACCGACGATCCGTCGACCAGCGGCTTGCTGATTCACACGCCAGAAGCCCTCGAGAAGGCGATCTTTGCCGCCGACGCCGCCGGCTTCCAGGTGATCGTGCACGCCATCGGCGATCGCGCGAACCGGATCGTGCTCGATGTCTTCGAAAAGCTTCAGCGCGAGCGCGGACCACGGGACCGGCGCGCGCGAATCGAGCACGCTCAGGTCGTTACCGACAGCGACAGGCGGCGATTCAGGGTGCTCGGCGTCATCGCTTCGATCCAGCCGAGCCACTGCATCGACGACATGCGGTGGGCGGAGAAGCGGATCGGTAAGGAGCGCAGCCGCATCGCCTACAACTTCAAGTCGTTTGTCGGACGCGGGCGCACGGATCGCGTTCGGCACCGACTGGTACGTCGAGCCGCTGGATCCGATGCTCGGGCTCTACGCCGCCGTCACCCGACAGTATCCGCGACGGCACCCCTGCGGCCGGCTGGTTTCCCGAAGAACGCATCACGATGGCGCAGGCGGTTGAGTACTACACACTGGGTTCCGCCTACGCCGAGTTTGCCGACGATCGAAAGGGCAGCATCAGCGAAGGCAAGCTCGCGGATCTGGTGCTGCTCTCGAAGGATCTCTTCAGCATTGCGCCACGCGAGATCCTCGACACGAAGCCGGTCGTCACGATCGTCGGCGGGCGCATCGTGTACGAGCAGCCGCAAAATGCAAGCGAGGGCCGTCCGCCTTCGCGCAAGGCGCTACGGCGCGACAGCCTTCGCCCGCTTGCCAGCCGAAGCTCGCGAACGAAGCAGGCGAGCGAAGGCTGGCGCGCGCAGGGAGCGTGGCGAAATTGAAGGATCCGCGCGAGCGACGTTATGAACGACCTGGTGATCATCTTTCGTACGCCCTCAGAGATCGAGGCGAACGTCATCCGCGGCCTGCTGGAGACACACGGGATCCCTTCCGCCTTGCTCAGCGACAACTCGCGAACCGCGTTTCCGCTCGTGCTGAACGATCAGTCGTGGGAGCGGCGGGTCGCGGTCAGCGCCGAGCACGCCGTCGGCGGCGCAGCGAATCATCGAGAGCCATCGCGACGACATGCCCGGTGGCCGGGTCGTGCCCTTCGGGTCGGAGCTCGAGCCGCTGGAGCAGCGAATCGGCTACCGCTTCCGCGATCGCGGGCTGCTCGAGCATGCGCTCACACACCGATCGCGCGTCCACGAAGACGCCAGCGGCGGCGTCTTCGACAACGAGTCGATGGAGTTCCTGGGAGATTCGGTGCTCGGGTTCGTGATCGCCGACATGCTCTTCCGGCAGTTTCCACAGCACAACGAGGGACAGAAGTCGAAGCTGAAGGCATCGCTCGTCTCGGCCGCTTCGCTTGCGCGGCTGGGCGAGGCGATCGATCTCGGCACGTTCCTGATTCTCGGACGCGGGGAGGAGAAGACCGGCGGCCGGCGGAAGCACGCGATCATTGCCGACTGCTACGAGGCGCTCATCGCCGCGATCTATCTCGACGGCGGCATCGAGCCGGCACGGGGGTTCATCGAGCGGCAGTTCGCCGAGTTGATCGCGGAAGCAAAGAAGACCGGCGCGGCGGCCTCCTTCACCGACGACTGGAAGTCGGCGCTCCAGGAGTGGCTGCAATCTCACGGACAGGGTCTTCCCGCATACCGGCTTGCCGACGAGATCGGTCCCGATCATCGCAAGCAGTTCGTCGTCGAGGTGGTGATTGGCGGTGAATCCGTCGCGCGGGCGGAGGGACGGAGCAAGAAGGAAGCCGCTCAAGCCGCCGCGCGAGCGGCACTCGAGCGGCTCACGGCTTAGTGTGGGCTCCGGGCTTCGGGCTCCGGGCTTCGGGGTTCGGACGTCAGGGGCTCACGCTGGAGTCCCTGAAGCCCGAAGCCTGAAGCCCGACGCCTGAAATGACCTCAATCGATCTCGATAATTCCCCAGCTCTTCTCGCGCTCGGCCGGTTGGCCGCCGGCGAGCGCCAGCGCCGGTTCGACGTGCGGCAGCCGGGCCTGCATGTAGTTGTGCAGCTCGCGCGCGATGTCCTCTTCGGACGGCGGCACGGGACGGCAGTGCAGCCGGACCCACAAGCGGAGCATCGGGTCGGAGAAGCTGTAGCGCTTCATCCGTGAGGTGATCAGATCCACGTCCTCCAGCCACGACAGGTAGTCCTTCGTGGATCCTGGGGTGCGGCGAAGCCGTTGCGCGATCTCGGTGAGTGTGAGCGGTTCCTCTTCCGCCAGCACTTCGAGGATCGCCTTGAGCGCTCCGTAGCCCCGCGCGCGATGGAGTCGAAGCTCGTAGCAGTAACGGCACGCCTGTGCGAGCTGTCCGCCGGGTGCGAGCAGGGAGGCGAGCGCTCCAACCGGGTCGGGACCGCCGCGTGAAGCCATCGACACCGCGGTTTCTGCGATCGCGCGCGCGTAGGAGGGCCGGCCGTCCGAGAGCGCCTGCACCAGCCGCGCCAGCTCGTCGCGCTCCCGATCCTGTTCTTCTTCATGTAGCCCGTGCTCGTCGCCGTGCGCGCCCGGCAGGGTGGCGCGAATCTCGGCGGCGGAGAGCGGAGCGGCGTGAATCATCTCGAAGGCCGCCGGCGCGTCGCGCAGCAACCGGTGTGCGCGGGACGCGTAGCGCGTGGTCAACACGAACCGGTTGCCGCTCGCACCGAGCGCGGCAATCAAATCGCGCAGCACGCTTCGCAGCCCAGGGAAGCTCTCGAAGGTTCGCAGTTCGAGGAACTCGTCGAGCAGAAACGTGGCTGGCGCGGTGCTGGCCAAGCGCGTGGTATCGAGAAAGGCCAGCGCGGCGTCGAACGCACCGCGCGCGCCCGGTTCCCCTTCGGCAACCCCGTAGGGAAGCGCCGAGAAGGGAGACGTGTCGCGCAGCAAGCGCAGGAAGCGCTCGGGCGTGGTCGCGATTCGCTCGACGTCGACGTATTGGGCCTGGCGTACGGCCGATCAGGTCGCGCAGGCGGAGAAGCAGCGACGTGCGGCCGGATCCGCAGCCGCCGAGAATTACCGGAATCTTGGGGCCGGCACTGGCGGCGGATCCGTCGATCGCGCCGAGGACCCGGCGTTCGAGCGAGGGGCGCTCCAGGATCATCATCGACCCGTCCCTCCGATCATTGGCATTTGGATTCCAGTTTCGCGGGCGGTGGCAACCGCATCAGCATACCCCGCATCGGCGTGCCGTACCACACCAATGCCTGGATCGCCGGTCAGCACGCGCTGCAGCTTTTCATCCGCCTCGCGCGTGCCGTCGGCGACGACCACCATCCCGGCATGCAGCGAATATCCGATTCCCACCCCGCCGCCGTGATGCACCGACACCCACGTGGCGCCGGAAGACGTATTCAGCAACGCATTGAGGATCGGCCAGTCCGCGATGGCATCGCTGCCGTCCTTCATCCCCTCGGTTTCGCGATTGGGCGAGGCCACCGATCCGGTGTCGAGATGATCGCGACCGATCACGATCGGCGCCTTCACGTCGCCGCGACGCACCAGCTCGTTGATCGCCAGGCCGAAGCGTGCGCGCTCACCATACCCGAGCCAGAAAATGCGCGCCGGCAACCCCTGGAACGCCACCCGCTCGCGAGCCAGGCGGATCCAGCGGCAGAGCGCCGCATCTTCAGCAAACATCTCGAGCGCGAGATCGTCGGTCGCGGCGATGTCGGCCGGATCGCCGGAGAGCGCCGCCCACCGAAACGGCCCCTTGCCGCGACAGAAGAGCGGCCGGATATATTCCGGAACGAACCCGGGAATATCGAAGGCGTTCTCGACGCCGGCCTTGTGCGCCTGCGCGCGGATGTTGTTGCCGTAATCGAAGGTTATCGCACCGCGCGTCTTCAACGCCAGCATCGCGCCGACGTGCGCCGCCATCGAGGCCAGCGACTGCTCGATGTAGCCCGCGGGATGGCCGCGGCGCAGCGCATCGGCGTCGGCGATCGACAGGCCCGCCGGGACATAGCCGTTGAGCGCATCGTGCGCCGACGTCTGATCGGTGAGCACGTCGGGCACGACGCCGCGCCGCACCAGCTCGGGCAGGACCTCGGCAGCATTTCCTTCGAGCGCGATCGATCGCGCCTCGCCACGATCGCGGCACACGTCGATCCGCGTCAGCGCCTCGTCGAGCGACGAAGCGCGCTCGTCGACATACCGGGTCGCGAGGCGGCGCTGCGATGCGCTCTGGATCGACCTCGATGACGAGCGCGATGCCTTCGTTCATCGTGACGGCCAGCGGCTGCGCGCCGCCCATGCCGCCGAGACCGGCGGTGACCACCAGGCGGCCCGACAGCGAGCCGCCGAAGTGGCGTCGCGCAAGTTCGGCGAGCGTTTCGTAAGTGCCCTGCAGGATGCCCTGCGTCCCGATGTAGATCCAGCTCCCGGCCGTCATCTGCCCGTACATCGTCAGCCCGCGATCCTCGAGGTCGCGGAAGATTTCCCAGGTCGCCCACGCTGGGACGAGCAGCGCGTTCGCAATCAGCACGCGCGGGGCCCAGGGATGCGTGCGGAAGACTGCCACCGGCTTGCCGGACTGGACGAGGAGCGTTTCGTCGTGATCGAGGCGGCGCAGCGTCTCGACGATCGCATCGAACGCGGCCCACGACCGCGCCGCCCGGCCAGAGCCGCCATAGACGATCAGTTCGTCGGGTCGCTCCGCCACGGCGGGGTCGAGATTGTTCATCAGCATGCGCAGCGCGGCTTCCTGCGGCCAGCCTTTGCAGGTGATCGTCGCGCCGCGCGGCGCACTGACGTGTCGGCTGAGGGTCTTCATGACGGGCGGACGGAGTCGCGCTCCTCACAGCGCACGACAGGTCGCAGTTCTGCCGCGCCGAAGGTTAGCAATCTAGAAACGTACGCGGGCGTTGTCAAATTCGAAATGAGAAAATTTCTTACTTGACTTCTATCGCGCACGCGCGTTCGAGCGACCCGTCAGCGATCAATGCGCGCGATCCACTCGATGTCGGGCGATGGCGGACGATCGTGGATCGAGCGTCGGAATGCGCGATCGCGACGTGCGCGTGCACCGGCGGCGAGCGCCGGCGAGGTCGTGAGCGGCGCCAGCAGGTCGATCGCCTGGCACGCGAGCAGGATCTCGACCGCGACGACGCGCGTGGCAAGCTCGAGCGCGCGCTCCGCCTTCAACGCGGCCGCCATGCTCATGCTCACGTGATCTTCGCGGTTGGCCGATGTCGGAATCGTGTCGACGCTCGCCGGGTGCGCGAGCGTCTTGAGCTCCGACACCAGCGCCGCCGCGGTGACCTGCGCCATCATGTAGCCCGACTGGAGGCCGCTGTCGCGCGTCAGGAACGGCGCGAGCCCGCTCAGCGCCGGGTTGACCAGGCGATCGGATCGCCGCTCCGAGATCGTGGCGAGCTGGAGCAGCGCCGAGCACGATGCACGTCGGCGGCGATGGCGATCGGCGCGCCATGGAAGTTGCCGCCGGAGACGATCTCTCCGTCACGCGCGAACACCATCGGGTTGTCGGTCGCGGCGTTGGCCTCGATCTCGAGCGTCGAGCGCGCGTAGCGCGAGCGCGTCGCGCGCCGCGCCGTGCACCTGCGGCGCGCAGCGCATCGAGTAGGCGTCCTGCACGCGGCCGCAGTTCTCGTGCGATCGGTTGATCGCGCTGTTCTGCAGCAGCCGCAGCAGATTGTCGGCCGACGCGCGCTGGCCCGGGTGCGGTCGCGGGTCGTGCAGCGCGCGCTTCGAACGGGTGATACGAGCCGCGGAGGCCGTCGATCGACAGCGCGGCGGCGATGTCGGCCGCGCGCGCGAGCCGCTCCGCGCCGAGCCAGCGCGAGCGCGCCGACGGCGGCCGACGCCTGGGTGCCGTTGATGAGCGCGAGCCCTTCCTTCGGCTGCGAGAGCCACCGGCTCCAGCCCGGCGCGCGCGAGCGCGGTCGCGACCGTCCAGGATCGCCGGATCGTCGCCAACCGTCGCCTATCCTTCGCCGATCAGCACCAGCGCCAGATGCGCGAGCGGCGCGAGGTCGCCGCTGGCGCCGACCGATCCGCGGCTGGGCACGACCGGATGGACGCGCGCGGTTGAGCAGCATCGATCAGCCGCTCGAGCGTCGACGCGACGGATCCCGGAATAGCCCTTGGCCAGCACGTTGGCGCGCAGCGCCATCATCGCGCGCACCGCGCGTGCCGGCAGCGGCTCGTCGACGCCGGCAGCGTGGCTGCGCAGCAGGTTGCGCTGGAGGTCGCCGAGCGCGCTCCCTCGGCAATCTTGACCTCCGCCAGCGAGCCGAAGCCGGTGTTGATGCCGTAGACCGGCGCGTCGCCGGCGGCGTGCCGATCGACGACGGCGCGCGCGGCGTCGACGGCGGCCGCGGCGCGCCGGCGACGAGCGCGACCTGTCGGTCGCCGTCGGCGATGCGCAGCGCAGTTGCGTCGAGGGTCAAGTGAGTGTGCCGTCGAGATGAATCATCGTGAGGCAAGCTGAAATCGCTTGTAGAATACTTCGGGACTTCGATGTCATATGAACATAGCGGTGCTGGGCGCGCAGTGGGGCGACGAGGGCAAGGGAAAGATCGTCGACCTGCTGACGCCGAACTTTTCGATCGTCGCGCGCTATCAGGGCGGCCACAACGCCGGGCACACGGTGTACGCGAACGGGCGCAAGTTCGTGCTGCGGCTGCTGCCGTCCGGCATTCTGCACGACGGGCATCACCTGCGTCATCGGCAACGGCGTGGTCGTCGATCCGCAGGCGCTCTTCGCCGAGATCGACGAGCTGGCCGGCGGCGGGCATCGCGATCGGCGACCGGCTGGTCGTCAGCGACAAGGCGCACCTGATCCTGCCGTATCACCGCGAGCTGGATCTGCTGAGCGAGGCGCGCCGCGGCGAGCGCAAGATCGGGACGACGTCGCGCGGCATCGGGCCGGCCTACGAGGACAAGATCGCGCGGCGCGGCGTGCGCGTCGGCGACCTCGCGAACACCGAGCGCGCTCGCGCGAGCGCCGTCCGCCACAACGTCGACGCGCGCAACCGGATCATCGGCGACTCGGTGATGGACGCCGACCAGGTGCTGGCGGACCTGCGCGACGGCGTGGACAGCGGATGGCGCCGTGGGTCACCGACGTGTCGCTGTTCCTGGCGCGGGCGCGCGCGCGCAGGACGGTCGATCATGTTCGAGGGCGCGCAGGGCACGCTGCTCGACATCGATCACGGCACCTATCCGTACGTCACCTCGTCGAACGCGACCATCGGCGGCGTCTGCACCGGCCTCGGCGTGCCGCCGCGCGCGATCGACGGCGTGCTCGGCGTCGCCAAGGCCTACACGACGCGCGTCGGCGAAGGGCCGCTGCCGACCGAGCTGACCGGCGAGATCGGCAACCGCCTGCGCGAGACCGGACAGGAGTTCGGCGCCGTGACCGGACGGCCGCGCCGCTGCGGCTGGTACGACGCCGTGGCGGTGCGCTACGCGGTGCGCGTCAACGGCCTCGACGCGCTCGCGCTGACCAAGCTCGACGTGCTCGACGGCATGCGACGAGCTGCAGATCTGCACCGTCCTATCGCTGCGACGGCGCCACGCTGACCGAGTTTCCCGGCGAGATCGCGCAGCTCGCCGCGTGCGAGCCGGTCTACGAGTCGATGCCCGGCTGGACGGCGCCGACCGCCGGCGTGCGGCGCTTCGCGGATCTGCCGAGGGACGCGCAGCGCTACATCGCGCGGCTCGAGGAGCTGACCGGCGTGCCCGCCGCCGTCGTCTCGACCGGCTCGGCGCGCGAGGACACGATCATCCGCGACGATTCCGTGGCGCGGCTGGCGGTGAGCTGGTTCGGCTCGGGCGGGGCTTCGGGCCTGAGGCTTCGGCTTCGGGACAGACGTCTGAAGCCTGACGCCTGCTAGGTTTGTTCGATCGCAGAAGTTCTCGATGGCCGCCGCGTCGCCGTCGGTGAACTCGACGCCGGCGCGGTACTGCGGCGCCTTCCCGGCGCCTTCGGCAGCTCGAACTTCGCCCAGGCGATCGCGCCGCGGAAGCGCATCATGAAGTCGTCGATCGGCAGCTGATGCGGACCTTCTGGTTCGGCCGCAGGACGGTGGGCGAGATCACCTGCGCGCCGA
Organism: uncultured Acidobacteriota bacterium; assembly: GCA_963755695.1. Classification (GTDB taxonomy): domain Bacteria; phylum Acidobacteriota; class Vicinamibacteria; order Vicinamibacterales; family 2-12-FULL-66-21; genus QHWT01. The sequence goes on from CAVWLB010000010.1 coordinate 904,917, forward strand.
CGGTGGACAGATCGATCACCGCGGCGGGATTGCCATCGAGCTGCAGCTCGACGCCGTCGCGCACGCGGATACCGCGGGGCGCGGCGCGTGCCGTGCCAGTCGAGCGGATCGCGGCGCTTCCTCGGTGGCGACCGGCGCGCCGCGTCCGTGCGGCGCCGGCGGCCGAGCGACTGCGGCCGACGCGCGGCGGCGCTTCGACCGCGACGGCTTCACGACCTGGCGCGTGTAGTCGCCGGTGTGCGACATGACGCGCACTTCGGCGTGCGCCAGCTGCGGATCGCTCTTGATGCGGTTGATGAGCGCGGCGCCGCGCGGCGTGGCGGCGAAGAGGCGCTCGAGCACGACAGCGCCGGGCGATGCTCCATGATCGCCTGCAGCGCCTGGATCGGTTCCGTGTCGGCGAACGTGAGGAGGTCGCCCTCGACCTTCACGCGCTCGCGCAGCGCGGGCATCAGATTCTGAGCAGCAATGACCAGCGCGGCCGCGGGCATCCCGTCGAGTCTAGCATGAGCCGAACCACGACGCCGACGTCATCGTCGCCGGCGCGGGTCCCGCGGGCGCCACCGCGGCGCTGCGTCTGGCGCGCGCAGGCATGCGCGTGCTGATCGTCGAACGCTTCGCGCTGCCGCGGCAGAAACCGTGCGGCGGCGGCATCAGCACGCGCGTGTTCGTCGCGCTTCCCGTGGCTGCCGGAAGCGCTCGCCGCGATTCCGCACGCTCCCGGTCTCGAGCCTCTATCTCGAAGGGCCGTCGGGCGATGTGTTCCGCATGCAGATCGGACGGGCCGGCGGTCGTCCTGATCCGCCGCATCGAGTTCGATCACCTGCTCGTGCAGCTGGCGGTCGAGGCCGGCGCGCGCGTGCTGGCGCCGGCCGCGGTCGCCCAGGCGCGACAGGACGCCGAGGGCGTGACGCTGACGCACGCGCGACGGACGCGAACTGCGCGCGCCGATGGTGATCGCCGCCGACGGCGTCAACAGCGTGATCGCGCGGCGCCTCGGGATGAACCCCGGGTGGCCCGCGGCGCATCTGGCGCTCGACATGATGGAAGAGACGCCGGTCGCGGCGCTGCGCGACGGCCGAGCCCGAGACGCTGTCGGTGTTCTACGGCTACGGCGGCGCGCACGGCTACGCCTACATCTTCCCCAAGCGCGCGCACGTCAACGTCGGCATCGGCTACGTGCTGCCGTACTTCCGGGAACAGCGAGGACGGCGCCTTACACGATCTGCAGCAGCGGTTCGTCGGCGAGCTGCAGCGCGCGCGGCTTGATGGACGGCGAGTCGCGGCGGAGCACTTCACGCCGTTCCTGATCCCGATCGGCGGACCGCTGCGGCAGGACCGCGCGACGGCCGCGTGCTGCTGGCCGGCGACGCGGGCGGGTTCGTCAACGGCTATCTCGGCGGAGGGCATCTACTACGCGATGGTGACCGGCGACCTCGCGGCGGGCGCGATGCTCGAGTCACGTGCCGGCGAAGCGCGTGGTTCCCGCCGCGAGCGCGGCGCGCGCTACGTTCGCACCTGGAAGCGGGAGATCGGCGGCGAGCTGCGCGACTCGGTGCTCATTCAGAGATACCTGTTTCACAGTGCGCCGCGGATGGACGTGGTCGTGCGCGGCGCGCAGACGCGCGCCCCGAGTTCTCGCGGCTGCTCGTCGACTACGCGCAGCGGGCGCCTGTCGTATCGCGCGGCGCGGCGGCGTATGCTGTGGCACTTTCCCCGGCTGCTGCCGCGGCTGACATGGGTTGCGTTGCGCAGCAGGTCGCGGTACCGGTCGTCGGTCCAGCCGGTCACCGATTCGTCGATGCAGCATGGCTGAATCTCGGTCGGCCGGGAGTCCGGTCGGTGAGCGGCAACAAGCATTACCAAAGGGCTGCTGGGGTCAGTGATGCGCCGTGCCGTACTGTTCGATCTCGACGATACCCTCTTCGATCATCATCGTTCCGCCCGGGCGGCGCTGTCCGCCGTTCACTCGCGGTTTGCCGGCGGTGTGGCGTTCGATGATTTCGAGCGCCATCACATTCATTATCTCGAAGAGATGCACATCGAAGTGCTGGCCGGCCGGGTGCCGCTGGACGAGGCGAGGCGGGAGCGGTTCCGGCGTGTCTTCGCGGCACTTGACCTGGCGATCGACGAGGACATGACCGATGCCGTCGCCAGCGCCTACCGCGATGGCTACATGATCGCGAGGCGCGCGATGGATGGTGCGGCGGCGCTCCTCGCCGAACTGCGGCCGCACGCGCGGGTTGCCATCGTCACCAACAATCTGCTCGAAGAGCAGCAGAACAAGTTGGAGGTACTGCGGCCTCGCGCCGTTAGTCGACGCGCTGGTCGCCTCCGAGGCTGTCGGCGTCTCGAAGCCGGATCCTGCCATCTTCGAGATCGCGCTCGAACGAGTCGCGGTCTCGAGCGAGCACGCGCTGATGGTGGGGGACTCGTGGCAGGCGGACATTGCCGGGGCTCATGCCGCGGGCATTCGGGCCGTGTGGTTCAACCCGCAGCGGCTTCCGAGACCGCAGCCCTTCTACGAGGTCGAGGAGATTCACAGCCTGACACCGGCCCGGGTAATCGCAGCGCGTCTGCTTGGCCGATGACCCATGACTCTGGACTGATGTCTCAGGGCTCATGCTGGCTTATGGCTCTAGGCCACATGAGCCATGAGCCGCTCAGTTCGTCGACGTCGCTCGGTCGAGCTCAGTGACCGTGATGCGAAAATGCGACGCGTTCCAGATGACCTTGCCGTCACGAAGCAGCAACGCCTGAGGTGTTTCGTGACGCACGCCAAGCCGCTGAGCAGCCGCATCCGAGACCGGCCGATGCGTCTGGACGGTGATGATCTTGTAAGCGGTGTCGCCACCTGCTGCCTCGATGTGCGCGTGAAGCTCGTCGAGCGCCTCGCAGCTCACGCCGCAATGACGGCTGTGTTTGAACAACAGCACGGGGCGCTCGCGCGATTCCGTAATCGCCGCCTCGAGGTCGGTAACGTCGGCCAGGGGGATCAGTTGGGACATTTTTGGGATAGAGAAATTGTAACAGTGGCACCCTCGATCCGTCGAGCGCGGCCGTTCAATCAACCGGGCGCCTGATGCGATCGCGTGTGAAATCCCGCAGCCTCGAGGTGTCGGTGAATGTCGGCGACGGCGGTCATGACCTCGACCGGCAGCGCCACCGGGCTGTGGGTGGCCCTCCGGTCGACGTTGTACATCCGGAAACGGATGCCTTCGAGGTGAAACGCAGCGATGGCGCGCGCGAGGTTCTCGGCTTCGTCGATCATCCGGGTCAGATGCTCGTGCGGGGGAAGCGCCCGGAGAGCGGCAATGAGATCGTTGACGCGGCGCTCGGCCGCCAGTCGATGCTCTGCAGACATAACAGTCACAATTCTAATGGGGTGTCGCGTCGAAGTGTGCGGTCGGCCTGCGGTCGCGGATGCCGGCTCGAAGCAGCGCAAGCGATCTGGCAGAGAGACAGTGCCGGTGGCGCGAGGCGACCCAAAAGCACGCCGTGCTGATACATTGAAGGCATGACGGAAGATGTAGCGGGCACGGGGGAAGTCGCTCGCGGCCGCGCGCGACTGGAGCCGCCGGATCTCAGCGAAAAGGGCGGACTGAAGGGGGGCGTGCCCCAGCGCTCCGACGAGCGGCTGTTCATGCAACTCCTGGCCTTCGGCGATTGTGCAGACACGAGGGCGGTCGCACGTCACCTGCAAGCGGCGGAAATCGAGGGGGCGCTCTACGAAGACGTCAACGATCCGCGCGGCATTGCAGTCGTGACGCTGACGGTCGCGCCGGAAGCGTTCGTCACCCGCGTTCGCCCGGTAATCACGAGCGGTCCATTGGGGTCGCTGAAGTTCAAGCCCGACTACACGATGCTCGGCCGCACCTACTCGTTGGGCTACGAGCCGGATTTGCGGGATGCCCTCGTGGATCGGCCTCGGCGCACGGTGCTGAATCCGGCGTGGCCGTGGGCCATCTGGTACCCTTTGAGGCGGAACGGCCGGTTCGCCCAGTTGCCTGCCGATGAGCAGAGAACCATCCTCGCGGAGCACGGCTCGCTCGGCATGACGTTCGGCGCGGCTGACTACGCGCACGACATCCGCCTCGCGTGTCACGGTCTGGATCGTGACGACAATGACTTCGTCATCGGCCTGATCGGCAAGGAACTGTTCCCCTTGTCGGCGCTCGTTCAGGTCATGCGGAAGACTCAACAGACGTCGCTGTATCTCGACCGCCTCGGTCCATTTTTCATCGGCCGAGCCATCTGGCAATCGGGCAATTCAGATCAACGCTCATGACTCGGGAGCGGAGCCTCGAGAGCCGGCATGAGGAGGCTCGATTCCGACTGGTCATGAGTCTTCGTCCTGAGCCCATTTCTTGCTTGGGCGGTGAGACATGAGCATCCCACAACGTCCATTCGGCCGTCACACGGATCAGATGGTGTCGGCCCTCGCGCTCGGCGGGTATCACATCGGCGCGATCGATTCGGCACGGGAGGCGGTCCGGATCATCCAGGCCGCCGTCGACGAAGGCATCACCTTTCTGGACAACGCCTGGGAATACAACGAGCACGAGAGCGAGGAGCGTATGGGGCGCGCCATCGCTGGCCGGCGGGGCCGCGTCTTCCTGATGACCAAGGTGTGCACCCACGGCCGCGATGCGAAGGTCGCGATGCGGCAGCTCGAAGAATCACTGAAGCGGTTGCGCACGGATTATCTCGACCTGTGGCAGATCCACGAGTGCGTGTACTTCAACGAACCCGACCAGCACTTCGCTCGTGGCGGCGTCGTCGAAGCGCTCGAACGCGCGAAACGGGACGGAAAGGTTCGCTACGTTGGATTCACCGGCCACAAGCACCCGGAGATTCACCTCCACATGTTGTCGTTCGGGTATCCATTCGACAGCTGTCAGCTCCCGCTCAATTGCTTCGATGGCTCGTTTCACAGCTTCGAACAGCGCGTGCTGCCCGAGTTGCGGCGTCAGCAAATTGCGGTGCTGGGCATGAAGAGTCTGGGTGGAAAGGGTGATGCCGTGAAGCGTCGCGCGGTTCGTGTCGAAGATGCGCTCCGTTACGCGATGAGCCTGCCGGTGACGACGACCGTCAGCGGCATCGATTCGATGCAGGTGTTGAAGCAGAACGTCCGCATCGCCACGAACTTCAAACCCATGACCGCCGAACAGATGAAGCGGTTGCGCAATCGTGTCTCGTCCTTCGCGGCCGACGGACGGTTCGAGCTATACAAGACGTCTGCCCTGCACGACGGCGATGAAGGTCGGTCGCAGCACGGTTTTCCGTCGCCCGACGCAATGGCGGGATAGATCGCCTCGAATGGCGCGATCGAATAGCTCTTGAATCGCTGCACGTCCGCGTTCCTGCGATCCGACGGGTGCTTCCCGTCGTCAACGGGTCTACGCGCGGCCGCGCAGCTTTGCGAACCACCAGCGCAGACCGACCATCAGGAATCGCGGATCCTTGAAGAACTCGGGTGGCTTTCCCTCGAAGGCGTGACCGACGAACTGGCAAATCCAGCCGACCACGAAGAGCGTCAGCGGGATTGGCCAGATAGGCGGGACGAACCAGGCCGCCGCGAACAGCGGAAGCGAGAGAGCGATCATCGGAATGCCAGCCGTGTGCAGCAGCCGGTTCACCGGATGTGTGTGGCTGGCTCCGTACTGCGTAATCCATTCCTCGGCCGTGCGTCGCTTCATGAGACCCTCCGCTAATGCGCGGGAGCTTGTTGGGGTCAGACCCCGATTGTCCATCAAACCTGAAAGATTGGGGTCTGACCCCAGCCGACGGTCCAGACCGAGACGCAGATGGACATCCGTGCCCGCAGGGCGCGAAGTGTGAGATGAAATAGACGCCAGTCAGATCGGTTCACGACTGCGGCTCATGACGGCCCGCGCGGCACAATCACGAGCCCGGAGTCTCTTCTCGCGACTCCCCGCGCTCCTCCGAGCGCTCGTCCCAGACGTTGGATTCCGCGATGGCGCGGATGGCAGGAAGACTCCGCGCCTGCCGGATCAACTCGCCGCGAGGATCGGAGAATCCCCACTCCCGAACGTCGATCGCAAAACTGAACCGCGAGATCAGCGTGCCCCGCGTGACATCGGCGTCTTCGTCGTCATGCGCCGTGTCCGTACGCGCCTGCTCGAGCAGCCGTTCCATCACCCACGCGGGCACGTTACTGCGATAGCCGGGGTACACGTAACTGAAGGTCTGAAGCTGCGCGAGCAGCAACGGCCAGTGTGGCCCAACTCGGCCCATGAGACGTTCCCAGTCCAGGACGTCGCCGACGCACAGCAGCAGATGAAGGATGTCGGCCACGTCGTGTCGATGCCGCTCGCTGATGAACAATCGATGCCAGATGAGCTCTTCCGCCGGCGCGATCCGCACCTGCTGCGCGGCGAGGACTCCCGGACGACTGTGAAGCAGCCAGCCCTCATCGATCATTGCGACGCCATTGCCCATGCCGTAGATCAAATCGACGAATCGCTCGCCGGCGACCGCCTTCGCCAGCCAGTGCAGGTCTTCGAGCCGCATCTTGAAGCCGGCCGCGCCAAGCGCACGCGCGGCATCGATGACCACCGACGGCTGGACGAAGAGGTCCAGATCCTTGGTTTGCCGATAGATGCCGGTGTGTTCGTAAATCGCGTAGGCGCCGGCCACGACGTAGGGGACGCTGGCGTCGTTCAGCGCCTGCAGCGCCCGGCGGTAGACCTCGCGCTCTTCTTGAGGGATCCAGAAGTCGCCGTGCGTGAGCGATTTCCGCTCTTCCGGAGACAGCCGTCTTGGATGGCGTCCTCGAATGGTGGGCACGCAGATTCTCTCCGGCGCAGGTTCAGCAACTCGCGGGCCAAGAGCGCGTTTCCCGACAGGAGCTCAGGCTGCAGGCCCCTGGCGTCGACCGATCGTGCATCCCCCATCGGGCGGCACGCAGTGCCATAGTAGTAAACCAAGTCACTCGTGTCCGAGTCTAGAATTCTGATCCGTATGCTCGAGCCACTGGTTCTTCGATATTCAGCACGGATGCTTCGAAAAACCCCGGGCTTTACGGCCGTCGCACTGGTGACGCTTGCGGTCGGCATCGTGGTGAATACCGCGGTATTCAGCGTGGTCGACGCGTTGCTCCTGAAGCCGCTGCCGTTCCCCAGTCCTGAGCGCCTCGGCGCGGTAACCACCCTGTTCCGCTCGCCAACCGGCCAGGACAAGCAGACTTCAGTGGGCCGAAAGACCTTCCTGGCGATTCACGACAACGCGACGATGGTCGCGACGGCAGACTGGAACACCAACTGACGTCTGGACGCCGTTGGGCCGTCGATGAAGAGGGAAGAAGGCGCTTCAGCAGGGAGAAACGTCCGAGATCCGGGAACCGCTGCTGATGCTGTGGGGCGCGGTCGGACTGGTGCTCCTCATCGCGTGCGTCAATCTCGCCGGCCTTCTGCTGGCCCGATCGGTTATGCGCACGCGCGAGATCGCCACACCCATGGCTCTTGGCAGTCGGCTGCGGCTCGGTCCAGCTCTCACGCTGCGGGCCGAATGAGCCGCTAGGGCTCTGCAGTGGCGGTTTCCACGGCTTGCAGGATCCCGCGCTGTATGTAGATCGGCCGCACGATGGTCCTGAGCGCCGGGAGACGGAGAGCGAGCCAGGCTCCGCTCATCAGGCACGCCATGCCGCCAATCGCAATCGTGATCGACGTGCCGACGCGCTGGGCCAGATAGCCGGCGAGCAGGCTTCCGATGGGCGCGGTGCCGAGAAAGGCCATCGTGTAAAACGCCATCACCCGTCCGCGCATGGCATCGTCGACGAGTGTCTGCAGCACGGTATTGGTGGCCGCCATCTGCACCATGAACCCGGCGCCGACGATCACCAGGATCGGGATGGCGACCGGAAGGTGTCGGCTGAAGGCGAACGCGACGAGGCCCGCCCCAAACGTCAGCGTGGCGTACATCGTCACGCGTCCGAGGCCGACCACTGACTTCCGACCCGCGAGATAGAGCGCGCCGGCCAGCGCCCCGACGCCGGTCGCGGCCATCAGCATCCCGAGCGTGTTGGGTCCACCGTGCAGCACGTCGGCCGCTATCGCCGGCATCAGCACGACATACGGCATTCCCATCGCGCTGACAATCGCCAGGACGATCAACACGGTGCGGATCGGGACCGATCGGGCGACGTACTCGAAGCCGCCGCGCAGCTCGGCGCCGACACGGGTGTCACGCTTCAGCGTTGCACGGCGGAGCCGCATCGCCAGCAGCGATCCGATCACGAACAGGTACGACACGGCATCGAGCATGAAACACCAGCCTTCGCCGACCGCGGCAATCACTGCGCCACCGATCGATGGACCGATGATCCGGCTCGCGTTCACCATCGACGAATTCAGCGCGATTGCGTTCGGAAGATCGCTCCGGTCCTCGACCATCTCGACGACGAAGGCCTGACGGGCGGGAGTGTCGAAGGCATTGATCACTCCCTGCATGATTTGCAGCGCCACGATTTCGCGCACCGTGATCCAGCGGCCCAGCGTCAGCACTCCGAGCGCGAGCGACTGGAGAAGGGACAGCACCTGGGTAATCAGCAGGATGCGCTGCCGATCCCACCGGTCTATGAGCACACCCGCAAACGGCGCGAAGATCAACGTGGGAATCTGACCGCAGAAACCGACGACACCGAGGAGTAACTCTGAACCCGTGAGCCGATACACGAGCCAGCTCGTGGCGATGCGGGTAATCCAGGTCCCGATCAGCGAGACGCTCTGCCCGCTGAAGAACAGGCGATAGTTGCGATGCCGCAACGCACGTGTCAGCTGCACGGTGAATCGTAGGCCGAAGGGCGTGAGAGCAGGTAGACGGACGCCGCGTGCTCAGCCGTAATCAACGGCCCTGCCCTTGCACCCGAAGAACGCGCGGATGGCAGAGTCGCGGCGGGTTATCGACATCGCGCCGGCGGCGATCATCAAGGTGATCGCCGCGGTGGTCGTGATGTGGTTGTGGCTGCAGCTCTGGCAACTCCTGATGATCGTGCTGGTCGCGGTGGTCCTGGCGATCACTCTTCATCCCTTGGTAGAACGTCTCGAACACCGCGGTATCCCGTGCGGGGTCGGCGCGACCGGCGGTCGTGCTGGTGCTGACAGCTCTGATTGTCGGTTTCTTCTGGGTGACCGGCGCCTCGCTGTCTGGACAGGCGCGGACGTTGGGCAGCCGCGTGAACGAGGTCGAACGCGAGGTGATTGAGTGGGCGCCGCCGTGGATGACTGAAACTCTCCGAAAAACCGGTGCCGGCGCCCCGGACGCTTCGGCCGTCGCGGGCTATGCGTTCAATACAGGCCGGCTGGTGCTCGGCGCAATCATCGTGTCCGCGCTGGCGCTGATCCTGACGATCTATCTACTGATCGAAGGCAGGCAGACGTATGCCTGGCTCGTTGCCTATGCGCCCCCCGCGCACAGGGCGCGGGTCGACATCACGGCGCGGGAGGCACGCCGCGCGATACTCGCTTACGCCATCGGAAACGTCGCGACCTCGGTGTTCGCGGCGACGTTCGTGCTCGTCTCCTTGTCGTTGTTGCACGTACCGGCGGCGTTGCTGCTCGCGATGCTGGCCGGGATCTTCGATTTCGTCCCGGTCACTCGGCTTCATCTGCTCGGCGCTGCCCGCTGTGTTGCTCGCGCTGTCGGTCTCTCAGGCGGTGGCGATTACTGTTGCCGGCCTTTACGTCGGCTACCACGCGCTCGAGAATTACTGGATCGGGCCAAAGGTGTATGGCGGCCGGCTCCGCCTGTCGAACCTTGCCGTCATCCTGGCCTTCTCGGTGGGCGCCGAGGTTGGCGGGATCGTGGGGGCGCTGCTCGCGCTTCCCGTCGCGGCGATGTATCCCGTCGTCGAAAACGTCTGGCTGAAGGAGTATCTCGGCCGCGAGGCGGTCGAAACCCACAGACGTATCGAACGCCGTGGGGCCTGAGGGCTCCAGCCCTTTCCGCCGGACCCCGGATCGTCGAGTTCAGGATAAAATTCCGTAAATCCGGAGCCTAATCCCCTTGAACACGACGCTAAGACAGCAGATTGGTTCGATGCTCACTCAGCCTCGCACGATTTCCTCGATCGCGCACGAACTCGGCATTGCGCGGCCGGACGCCGAAGAGCACGTCCGGCATCTCCTGAGGTCAGCCCGCGCAACCGGCCGGCGGGTGGTGGTCGAGCCGGCGCGTTGCCGCGGCTGCGGGTTCGTCTTTGAAGAGTCCAAGCTCACGAAGCCGGGAAAGTGTCCTGACTGCAAGGGCACTCATCTGTACGAACCGTTGATTCAAATCGGCTTAGCATGAGGGTCTTTGTGGCGGGAGCGAGCGGGGCCGTCGGGCGACGGCTCCTTCCGCAGCTCGTCGCTGCCGGCCACGTCGTGGTCGGGCTGACGCGACTGCAATCCCGCGCAGCGGCAATCGCCGCGGCAGGAGCCGAAGCCGTGGTCGGAGACGTCTTCGATCGGGACGGACTCCTCGGCATCGTCCGCGACGCCATCCCCGACGCGATCATTCACCAGCTGACCGATCTTCCGCCGGCCATGAATCCCAGGCAGCTCGACGACATCTATGCGCGCAACAATCGCGTCCGCCGGGAGGGGACCCGAAACCTCGTTGCCGCCGCCGTGCAGGCCGGCGTCAGACGATTCGTTGTCCAGAGTATGGCCACTTGGTACCGGCCCGAAGGCGGACTGGTGAAATCGGAGGGCGATCCGCTCTGGACGGACGCGCCGGAACCGATTGGCGAAGCCGTGCGAACGCTCGCGACGATGGAGACCACCGTGATGCGAGAGACACCGATCGGGGTGGTCCTTCGCTACGGCGGCTTCTATGGCGCCGGGACGTGGTACGCACCGGGAGGCGAGATCGAGAAGCGAATCAAGAGCCGCGGTTTCCCAATCATTGGCAAGGGGGCAGCGATCACGTCGTTCGTGCACATCGATGACGCGGCGGCTGCGGCGGTGGTCGCTCTCAACGCTCGTACGTCGGCTGTCTACAACGTCGTCGACGACGAGCCTGCGCCGGCAGAGGAGTGGATTCCAGCATATGCCGCAGCGATCGGTGCGCCACGACCGTGGCGGGTGCCGGCGTTTGTCGCCCGGCTGGCAGTCGGCAAGGCGCTCACGACATGGATGACAACGATGCGCGGAGCATCGAACGCAAAGATTGCCGCGGAGCTCGGTTGGCGTCCGAAGCATGCTTCGTGGCGGAGCGGGATTGCAAATGACTGAAGAGGGACGGCTCGGGAAGTGGGATCAGTTGAACAAGTGCCCGGAGTGCGGGCGTGACATGGAACGGGTGGCGCTCGTCGGCGAACAGGTCGGCCTCTACTATCGATGCCCGACCCACGGTCGCTATCGCTATTCGTGGGATAGCGATGCCCTTGAACCGGCCCCGGACGGCTAGCAGGTTTCGGCGGTCTACACGCTCCAAAAGGAGGCGCCCTCCAGCGACACCCGGCTACTCAGCAAGCGTCCCCGCGTACTCCTCGTAAGTCCCCTTGAAATCCTCGATCCGCCCTTCGGTGAAGTGCCACACGCGGGTGCCAACATCTTCCATCAGCTCCTGATCGTGCGTGACGAGCAGCACGGTGCCTTCGAAGCGCTGCAAGGCAAGGTTGAGCGCGTTGATCGACTCGAGATCCAGATGGTTGGTTGGCTCGTCGAGCACCAGCACGTTGGGCTTCTGCAGCATGATGCGGCAGAACAGCAGGCGCGCGGTTTCACCGCCCGACAGGGCGTCCGTGGGTTTCAAGCCCTCTTCGCCGCTGAACAGCATCTGCCCGAGCAGGCCGTGAATGTCCTGGCGCGACACCTCGGGATCGAACCGATGCAACCATTCCACTGCGGTCAAGCCTTTCTCGATGGCACCGGTGTGATCCTGCGGGAAGTAGCCAACGGAAACCTCGTGTCCCCAGCGGATCATGCCCGAGTCGATGTCCTCCGGCGCCGGCCTCACCCCCGGCCCGTCCGAGATCAATGCCTTCAAGAGCGTGGTCTTCCCAACACCGTTGCGCCCGATCAGGATGACCTTCTCACCGCGGTTCACCAACCCGCCGAAATCCCTCACCACCGCGGCCTCTCCAAACGCCTTCGAGACGTTCTTGAACTCCAGCACGTTGCGGCCTGACGGACGGTTCATGGTGAACTTGATGTAGGGACGCTGAATGTTGGACCGCGCCAGTTCGGCTGTCTGCAGGCGTTCGACCTCTTTCCGGCGCGACTGAACCTGGCTGGAGCGAGTGCCGGCAGAGAACCGTGCGATGAAGTCGTTGAGTTGCGCGATCTTCTTCTCGCGCTGCTCGTTCTGGGCTTCGAGCCGTGAGCGGATTTGGGTCTTCGCCACGACCATGTCGTCATAGCCGCCGGTATACGTGATGATCGTCTGGTAATCGATATCGGCGGTGTGCGTGCAGACGGCATTCAGGAAATGCCGATCGTGGGAGATCACGATGAGCGTGCCCTCGTAATGGACGAAAAAGTCCTGCAGCCAGTGGATCGAATCGAGATCGAGATGGTTCGTCGGCTCGTCCAGCAGCAACGCCTGTGGATGGCCGAAGAGCGCCTGGGCGAGCAGTACCCGCACCTTCTGTCCACCCTGCAGTTCCGCCATCTTCCGTTGGTGGAGCTCTTGCGGGATGTCCAGACCTTCGAGAAGGATGGCCGCGTCGCTCTCCGACGTGTAGCCGTCCTCTTCGGCGACAACGCCTTCGAGCTCGCCGAGACGCATCCCGTCTTCGTCGGTCATGTCCGTCTTCGCGTAAAGCCGCTCTCGCTCTTCGAGCGCGGACCAGAGCCGCAGGTTGCCCATAATCACCGTGTCGACGACGCGGAACTCGTCGAAGGCGAACTGGTCCTGCCGAAGGACGCCGAGCTTTGCGGGGCGCGACACCGTGCCCTGCTGAGGCGGCAGCTCGCCTGTCAGCAGTCTCATGAAGGTGGACTTACCTGCGCCGTTCGGTCCGGTGAGGGCGTAGCGCCGGCCGGCAGAAAACGTGGTGGTGACGTCCTCGAACAGGACCTTCGAACCGTAGCGCATGGACACACCGACGACTGAAATCATGGGGCCGCCCTACTCCTTGGGGGTAAATCAATTGGGAGAACCCCTTATTCTACCAGACCTTCGGCCCAATCCCCTATAATCGCGGCAATGGACCCCACTGACGTTCTCAACCCGGATTACTACCACCGCGTCGTCGACTGCCAGTGGGCCTGTCCGGCGCACACCAATGTTCCTGAATACATCCGGCTAATCGCTCAGGGACGGTTCACCGAGGCCTACCTCCTCAACCGTGAGTCCAACGTCTTCCCGGGCATCCTCGGCCGGACGTGCGATCGGCCCTGCGAGCCGGCGTGCCGACGAGGCCGGGTCGACGGAAAGCCGGTCGCGATCTGCCGCCTGAAACGGGTCGCGGCAGACAATCGCGGCGAAGTCAAGCATCTTCTGCCCACGGCGCCGGCCAAGAAGAACGGCAAGAAGATCGCGCTGATTGGCGCCGGTCCGGCATCGCTGACCGTAGCCAACGACCTGATCCCCCTGGGCTACGAGGCCACCATCTTCGAGAAGCTGCCGCGGCCCGGCGGCCTCATGCGGATCAACATTCCGGCCTTCCGGCTACCCGAGCGGGTTCTCGATGAGGAGATTGCCTACATCACCGACATGGGGGTCGACGTCCGCTACAACACGCCGGTCGACAGCCTCGAGGCGCTAATCGACCGCCGCGAGTTCGATGCCGTGTTTGTCGGGAGCGGCGCGCCGAAGGGCAAGGAGCTCGAGATTCCCGGCCGTCACGAGACTGACCAGATCTTCATCGGCATCGAGTGGCTCGAGTCGATCCACTTCGGCCATGTCGATACCGTCGGCAGACGTGTCTTGATCATTGGTGTCGGAAACACCGCGATGGATTGCTGTCGATCCGCCAAGCGGCTCGGCGCGACCGATGTGAAGGTGATTGCGCGCAAGACGCGGAAGTATTTCAAGGCGTCATCGTGGGAACTGGAAGACGCCGAAGAAGAGCACGTCGAGATCCTGGAGAACCTTCAACCGGTACGCTTCATTGTCGAGAACGGCACCCTGACCGGGATGGAATTCGACAAGTTCAAATCGACCGAAACCCCGTCCGGCCTGAAGCAGGACGTCATCGGACGGGAGATCATCCCGTGCGACACGGTGGTCCTCGCCATCGGGCAGGACAATGCGTTTCCATTCATCGAGCGCAACATCGGACTGGAGTTCGGCAAGTGGGACATGCCGGTTGTCGACAAAACGACGTTCATGTCGACGCTGCCGGGGGTGTTCTTCGGCGGCGACGCCGCGTTCGGTCCCGCGAACATCATCTGGGCGGTGGAGCACGGCCATCAGGCGGCGATCTCCATCCACAATTACTGCCAGGGAATCCCGATCACGACACGGCCGCCACATGGGATGACACTGTCGAGCACCAAGATGGGTCTGCACGAGTGGGCCTACAGCAACGACTACAGCCCGGTGCAGCGCCAGAAGATGATGCACGTCGACTTGCCACTGCGCTTCGAAAGCATGTCGACTGAAGTGGAGAAGGGGTTTACCGCGGAGCAAACGCGCGCGGAAGTGGAACGGTGCCTGAATTGCGACGTACAGACGCACTTCATCGATTCGCTGTGCATCGAATGCGATGCCTGCATCGACATCTGCCCGGTCGACTGCCTGTCGATCGCGCCAAATGGGGAGGAACCGCAACTGCGCACGAGGTTCAGGGTGACGGCTGACAACCTCGAACAGCCGTTGTTCGTTTCGGGTGGCCTCAAGCAGACACGCCGCGTGATGTTGAAGGACGAGAACGTCTGCCTGCACTGCGGGCTCTGCGCCGAACGCTGTCCGACCTACGCATGGGACATGCGGAAGTTCGTGCTGCAGCTTCCTTACGCGGGAATGGCCCAGGGCTCAGGGATCAACCCGGCACAATCCAGGCCGGTTCTTTAGACTCGCGCACCACCATGAGCCCTCAGTCCTAAGTCCTAAGCCATACACCATGGATCGCACCAACGACTTTGCGTTCAAGATCGCGACGGCAAACGGCACCGGGTCGGCGTCCGCCAACGGGCTCATCATGCAGGCAATCTTCCGGATGGGAGTCCCGGTCACCGGTAAGAACGTTTTTCCTTCGAACATCCAGGGACTGCCGACCTGGTACGAGATCCGGGTCAATCGACACGGGTATACCGCGCGGACGCCGCACTTCGATCTCCTCGTTGCGATGAATCCGGCGACCTACGACAAGGACGTCGGCGAGGTCCGCCCGGGGGGGTGGCTCGTCTACGACTCCACCTGGCCGCTCGATTCGCGGCTCGCGCGTCCCGACGTCACCTACCTGGGGATTCCACTCGCCGAGATGTGCAACGCGCAGTTCGACGCCATCCGCGAGCGGATCCTGATGAAGAACATCGCGTATGCCGGCGCGCTGGCGGCACTGCTCGAGATGGACACGCAAATCATCCGCGGCCTCCTGGACGAGAAGTTCGGCAAGAAGCCTGCGCTGATGGAGTCGAACCGGAAGGCGATGAGCCTTGGCTACGACTACGCCAAGGCGCACTTCCAATGCCCGCTGCCAATCCGGCTCGAGCCGATGAGCGGGACCAGGGATTCCATTCTCATCGACGGCAATACTGCCGCCGCGCTCGGCTGCCTGTATGCCGGCGCGACGGTGGGGGCGTGGTATCCGATCACGCCGGCGACGTCGCTCATGGAAGCGTTCAAGGGGTTCTGCCAGAAGTACCGCCGCGAGCCCGAAACAGGGCGCAACCGCTTCGCGATCCTGCAGGCGGAAGACGAACTGGCGGCGATCGGGATGGTCATTGGCGCGTCGTGGGCGGGCGCACGTGCGTTCACGCCGACGGCGGGTCCCGGTCTCTCGCTGATGAGCGAGTTCATCGGTCTTGCGTATTACGCGGAGGTGCCGGCGGTGATCTTCGACGTGCAGCGAACCGGGCCATCGACCGGCATGCCGACCCGAACGCAACAGGGAGACTTGATGATGTGCGCGTACGCGTCGCACGGCGACACCCGTCACATTTGCCTCTATCCAGCCGACCCGCACGAGGCGTTCGAGTTCGCGGCTGCATCGTTCGACCTCGCGGAGCGGTATCAGACGCCGGTGTTCGTGTTGAGCGATCTCGATATCGGCATGAACGACTGGATGGTGCCGGCACTGACATGGGACGACTCGTATCGTCCCGATCGTGGCAAGGTGCTCACGCCGGAGGAACTGGAGAAGGTCACGACCTTCTTCAGGTATCTCGATCCTGACGGCGACGGGATTCCATATCGTACCCTGCCCGGCATGAGTCCGAAGGGGGCGTACTTCACCCGCGGATCCGGACACAATCGCTTCGGGTTCTACACCGAGGACGCCGATGAGTACGTGGACGTGGTCGACCGGATCGATCGCAAGATCCAGCATGCTGCGCGCGCGGTGCCGGCGCCGCTGACGCGGCTGGTTCCTGGCGCGAAGGTCGGACTCGTGACGGTCGGTGGCTGTCACGCGGCCTGCATCGAGGCGCTCGATCTCTTTGCGAAGGAAGGACTCGCGATCGACTACCTCCGCGTCCGCGGCTTTCCGTTCAGCCAGGAGATCGCCGCGTTTCTCGAGTCACACGAGATCAACTTCGTCGTCGAACAGAACCGCGACGGGCAGTTGCGCAGCCTGCTGATGCTCGAGACCGGCGTTGCAGTCGAGAAACTGGCATCGGTGCGCTATTACGGTGGTTTCCCAATGAGCGCGCATTACGTCGTCTCGGGCGTGAAGGCGAAGCTGGAGAAGGCCGCATGACGTACATCGCCAAGCCAAAGGTCCATCATCCGGCGCTCCAGAAGAACGAGATCGGTCTGACCCGGCGGGACTACGAAGGTGCGATCACCACCCTGTGCGCCGGCTGCGGGCACGATTCGATTACCGCGGCAATCATCCAGGCGTTCTGGGAGCTGTCGATCGAGCCGCACAAGGTGGCCAAGCTCTCGGGCATCGGGTGCTCGTCGAAGACCACGGCGTATTTCCTGCGCGAAGCGCACGGCTTCAACGGCGTGCACGGACGCATGCCGGCGCTGGTGGCCGGCGCCAATGCCGCCAATCGTGAGGTCATCTACATCGGGATCTCCGGCGACGGCGACTCGCTGTCAATCGGCCTCGGTCAGCTCTGCCACGCCATTCGCCGCAACGTCAACGTGCTCTACGTGCTGGAGAACAACGGCGTCTACGGCCTGACCAAAGGTCAGTTCTCCGCCTCGGCCGACCCGGGTTCCACCAGCAAGAAGGGGGAAGAGAACACGATGTCGGCGATCGATGGCTGCCTGCTCGCGTTGACGCTTGGCGCGACCTTTGTCGCGCGCGGGTTCTCCGGCGACAAGGGGCAGCTCGTGCCGATCGTGAAGGCTGGGCTGATGCACAACGGGTTCGCCTTCGTCGACGTCATTTCGCCGTGCGTGACGTTCAACGATCACGAGGGTTCGACGAAGAGCTACGCCTATACGCGGGAAAAGAACGTCGAGGTCGTGCAGGCGGACTTCGTGCCCCCCGCTCAAGCGATCACCACGGAGTATGACGCCGGCGCCGTTCGCAATGTGATGCTCCACGACGGCAGCTGGGTGCGCCTGCACAAGGTTGCCGAAGACTACGATCCTACGGACCGGGATCGCTCCTACGCCTACATCCGCGAGAGCCAGAAAGAAGGCGAGATCGTCACCGGGCTGTTGTATTTGTCACCGGACTCCACCGACCTTCACGAGCAAAGCGATACGGTGACGATGCCCCTGGTTCAGGTGCCATATGAGGATCTGTGCCCGGGCAGCGAGGAGCTCGCGAAATTGCAGCGGCGCTTTCGATAGGGGCGTGGCCGGTCTAAAGAGACTCGCAGGGCGCCGCTTAGAGGCGCCGCGTGCATGTGCGCCGGGTCGAGTGACGTGAAATCGACTAAGATCGCGCGCCATGAGACATCTGCTCCTTCCGCTTGTCTTCCTGCCGGCCGTTCTGCTTCAGACAACGCTGCCTCCCGAATCAGCGATCAAGCCGGTGAAGGTCGTGGAGGTGCCCGGTTACTGCGAAGGAGTCGTGTTCGATCGCGCCGGCCAGGCCTACATTTCAGATACCAACCACGGCACAATCTATCGGGTCTCCCCAGCCGGCGAGGCCACGGTGTGGGCGAAGACGACGTCGCCGAACGGCCACAAGATCCTCCAGGACGGCACGCACCTGGTATGCGACAAGGGGGCAGTGCTGCACCTCGATGCAGACGGGAAGCGGCTCGCCGATGCATCGAACCAATGCGATGGCAAGCCTCTGCGAGAGCCGAACGATCTCACCATCGATCCGAAGGGTGGGTTTTACTTCACCGATCCCGGCGGCTCGAGCCTGAAAAATCCGATTGGAACCATTCACTACGTCGACCCGCAGGGCAAGACGCATCTCGTCGCCGAAGGGCTCGCATTTCCGAACGGCATCGTCCTGCGTCCCGACGGCAAAACCTTGCTCGTGGGCGAGAGCCAGCAGAACCGTATCCTCGCCTACGACGTGACGGCACCGGGCAAGCTTGGCGAGCGCCGCGTGCTCGCAACCTTGCCGAGCAAGCAGGGTGATCAGATCGCGAACGAACCGGACGGCATGGCGCTCGACGAGCAAGGCAACCTTTACATTGCGCATTACGGGATGCACACCGTACAGGTGGTCAGTCCCGACGGCAAACTTCTACGCAGCTATCCCGGCGGCAATTTGACGACGAGCAATGTGGCGTTTGCGGGGCCCGAGCGGGATCGGCTCTACATCACTGGCGCCTTGAGCGACGAGAAGACGAGCAAAGGTGCTTTGTGGCGGCTGGATCTCAAAGGCGTGCACGGTCTGGCGTTGCTGCCCGCGAAATGACGCGCAAGGCTGAGTGGGATAGCCCACTTCAGCCTCGCACGTTCGGCTGTTCAGCGCTCTAGTTGTCGTCGTCGTCTTTCGGTAACGACCTTCACGACAGCCCGCATCCACGGATGAATGCAGCACTGGAAGTTGTGATTCCCCATACTCAGACCTTCCACGTTTGCCCCGCGCGTGCCGGCCGGAATGGGCACAGGATTGCCGCCGGCGTTGGCGTCGCATCCGTCCGCAATCATCGACAGCCCGAAGTTCAACGGGGGGACGAAGCCCGCACCGAAGTCGGTCACTTCTGTGAAGGTGTGGGTCCGCCCGCCAATGTTCTGGACCTTCAGTTTCTTCCCGCTCTCCAGCGTCAGATAGCTTGGAGACATGCGCCAGGCGGGATGCCCGACGACGGCACCGATGGTCGGGGCAGTAGGGTTCGGGATAACGAGGTACGCATTGAATTCGGCGAGGTTGACGCGGCCGCCCTCGAGGAAGCACCCGCCGGTCGGCGCCCACCCGGGATCAGTCGGGTCGCAATCGTCCACGATGTTGATTCGGCGATTGTTACCGGAATCGGCCGCGACGCGAGCCGGGTTCGTACCAACGATTAGCACCATCACCCCGAGCGAGATCGCGGACGCGAAAACGAACTTTCGCATACTGTACCGTCCCATCAATATGTGCCGAGCGCTGGAGCGCCACCGGATGAGCGCAGGTCGGCAGTCACCATCGGGTGACCCACAGAGAAGCCGGCAGGTATGTCGAGGAAGGCTCCGTCGGATATCCGCTCGGTTCTTGCAGGGTGCGGATACTAGCGAAGGTGGATAAGCGCGTCAATGGGCTATTCGGAGTATGCTACCCATCACTGTTTCCATGATTCTTCTCGTTGACGATTTCGCACCGTCGCTGCATTTGCACGCACGGATGCTGCGTGAACATGGGTTCGAGGTCCGGCAGGCCGACAGCGCCGAAGCGGCGTTGAAGCTGGCGGCGCAGGCGAAGCCGAGACTCGTGCTTCTCGACGTGCACCTTCCGGATGAGAACGGATTTGCGGTGTGCCGCCGGCTGCGCGAGACCTATCCCGACGTTCCGGTGGTGATGACGTCAGCGACCTACACCGACGAGGCGTCGCGGGTGTCGGCGATGTACGCCGGAGCCGCCGAGTTCCTGCCTGAGCCCATCAACGCGGACGCCCTCGCGAAGATCGTCAAGCGATACATCTGATTTCGTTCATCCCCGAACCGAGGAGCCCCCAGAATGAAGCGCCCTTCACGTCGCGAATTTCTCAAGACGGCCGCTGCCGGAGGAGTGGCGGCGTCGCTGCCGACCACCTTCCTCCGCGCCCAGGAGCGTCCGCAGATCACCGATGTGCCGCCGGGCCAGCGCGTGCAGATCGCGCTCATCGGAGCCGGCGGCCAGGGGAGTTCCGATACCCGGACGGCGCTGCACGTCCCCGGCGTCGAGTTGACGGCGGTTGCCGACATTTACGACGGCCGCCTGACCCGCGCGAAGGAAGTATGGGGATCGCAGCTCTTCACGTCACGCGACTATCGCGAGGTGCTCGCACGGCCGGAAGTCGATGCGGTGATCATCGCGACGCCCGATCACTGGCACCAGCGCATCGCGATCGATGCGATGAAGGCGGGCAAGGACGTCTACGTCGAGAAGCCGATGGTGCAGAAGATCGAGGAGGGGCTGCCGCTAGCCGACGTCGCACGCCAGACGAACCGCATCGTCCAGGTCGGCAGCCAGCGGGTCAGTTCGATCGTGTATGCCAAGGCCCGCGAACTGTACCGGGCCGGCGCAATCGGCAGCCTGACGCTGGTGGAGGCGTGGATCAATCGCAACTCCGCGCTCGGGGCGTGGCAATACACGCTTCCGCTCGATGCTTCACCGGAAACGATCGACTGGGATCGCTTCATCGGCCACGCGCCAAAGCGCCCGTTCGAGCCGATCCGGTTGTTCCGCTGGCGGAATTACCGCGATTACGGCACCGGGATTCCGGGTGACCTGTTCGTTCACCTGTTCACTGGCATTCACTTCGTGCTCGATTCGACCGGGCCCACTCGCGTGATGGCGACCGGCGGCCTTCGCTATTGGAACGACGGCCGTGATGTGCCCGACGTGATGCTGGCGCTCTACGATTACCCGAAGACCGCGTCGCATCCGGCCTTCACGTTGTCGCTGAAGGTCAACTTCGCTGAAGGCGGAGGCGAGAACCAGGCGTTCCGATTCGTCGGGCCTGAAGGCGTGCTGACGATCGGCGGAGGCGGGGTCACGCTTTCGAAGAAGCCGCGGCCGAAGGATCCAGGCTACTCGATCGACACCTACCCGCAGGCCATGCAGGACGCGATCCTGAAGGAGCACCGCGCGAAGTATCCCGACAAGCCTGAGCTGCAGCCGGACAACGACGAGCTGTTCGCGGCTCCGCCCGGCTACTCGGACCAGTACGATCACTTCGTCAACTTCTTCGACTCGGTGCGGACGCGCAAGCCGAGCGTCGAGGACGCGGTGTTCAGCTTCCGCGCCGCGGCGCCGGCGCTGCTCACCAACGACAGTTACTTCGAAGGCCGGCCCGTCGCGTGGGATCCGGAAGCCATGAAGCGGGTGACCCGAACGGACACCGGGAGCCGGCAATGAAACGCGCTGCTGCGGCATTGATGATCGCTTCGGCGTGGGGGGTGATGACCATGGCCTCGCCACGCGACACACCGGACACGTGGCGGTCGCTGTTCGACGGCAAGACGACCACCGGCTGGCGAGGGTTTCTGGCGAAAGAGATGCCGGCCGGCTGGAAGGTGGTCGACGGTGCGCTCACCCGGGTCGACAAGGCGGGTGACATCGTCACGCTCGACGAGTTCGCCGATTTCGAGCTGACGCTCGACTGGAAGATCGCCAAGGGCGCCAACAGCGGAATCTTCTATCGTGTCGTCGAGGACGACCAGGACAAGTCGATGTGGATGGTGGCGCCCGAATATCAGCTGATCGACGACAAGGGATACCCGGAGAAATTGAAGGACACGCAGCACACCGGCGCCAACTACGATCTCCAACCGCCGGCCCGTGACGCTTCGAAACCTGCGGGCGAGTGGAACACCACCCGCATCGTGGCAAACGGAAAGCACGTGGAGCACTGGCTGAACGGGGTGAAGCTCGTGGAGTACGAGATCGGCAGCCCCGAATGGGAACAGCTCGTCGCCAAGAGCAAATTCAAGGATCATCCTCGCTACGCGCGCGCGCCGAAGGGTCGCATCGGGATTCAGGATCACGGCGACTGGGCGGCGTTCAGGAACATCAAGATCCGCGAACTCCGGTGAAACAGCATCTTTGGGTCGGGGGGACCGCGGCGCTGGTCATTGCGCTGCTGCTTCCGGCCTATTCGGCAGAGCAGCGGCCGGTGGCGCCGTTGCAGCCTTTCGCCCAGCACGTCCGGCGCGTCGAAAGCGCGCTGGAGACGGCAGGCCAACCCTTGCCGCCCGCCGTCCACCGGGCAATCAACGAAGCCGTCGGTGAATCGGACGAGCGAGTGGCGGCGACGCGGATCGAGCAGATTCTCGATTCGCAGGTCCTCGTCACCGTCGAGATCAATCCCGAGAGCCGCGTCAAGGTAATGCAGGGAAGTGCCCCGCCGGAACTCGTCCAGGGCGGCACGCGCGCCTTTCTGGTCAAAGTGATCAACCAGGCCGGCGTCACCTCGGCCCTCGGCGTCAGCAGCCCCAACAGCGGCCCCGTGTCCAAGCCGTCATGGGGACGCGATGCGGCGGATCCGCTCAGTCACACTCCTCCAAAGGAGCTGACGATGAGCGAAGTGCGGGATCGGTGGGCGGAGATTACGATCTTCGACAAGCCGCCGATGGCCCCGAAGCTCAGAGGCCTTCCGATCGAGTACGCGATCCTGCAGATCTACAGCCGCGATGCAGGTCAGCGTTCGGCGATTCTGAGGTTCGACGTCGGACAAGGCACGGCCGATATCGGTTTCAGGAACGATGTCGAAATCCTGTTCAACGCGCGTCCGGCCCATCCGGTCAAGGTGCGCGTACGCGACGAGCAGGGAAAACCGGCGACCGCAGCATTCCTGGTCAAAGACGATCGGGGCCGCATCTATCCGAACCGGTTGAAGCGACTCGCACCGGACCTTCCGTTTCAGGATCAGGTGTATCGGTCGGACGGAGACACGATCGATCTTCCAGACGGCCGGTTCACGGTGGAGGTGTCACGCGGGCCGGAGTACGTTGCCGAAACACGCGCCTTCACCGTCGACGGTCCGACGGAGATCGCATTCGATCTACGGCGCTGGATCGATCCCGCGACCCACGGGTGGTACTCCGGCGATCATCACGTCCACGCCGCCGGCTGCTCGCACTACGACAATCCGACCGAGGGGGTGGAGCCGCGGCACATGTGGCCGCAGGTGAGCGGTGAAGCGCTGAACATCGCGTCGGTGTTGACCTGGGGACCGTGTTACTACAGCCAGAAGCGGTTCTTCAGCGGCCACGACGACCCACTCTCGACGCCGCGTCAGTTGCTGCACTACGACTTGGAGATCTCGGGCTTTCCATCGAGTCACGCCGGCCACCTCGTGCTGCTCGGATTGACCGACCAGGATTACCCCGGGGCGACGCGGATCGAGCAGTGGCCGACCTGGACGCTGCCGATCCTGCGCTGGGCGAGCGCGCAGAGGGCGGTCACCGGTTTCGCGCATTCCGGGTGGGGACTCGAGGTCGCGTCGCGCGATCTGCCCAACTACGAGATGCCCGCCTTCGACGGCATCGGCGCCAACGAGTTCATCGTCGACGTCACCCGGCCGGGCGCGGTCGATTTCATTTCAGCCGGCGACACGCCGCCGGTCTGGGAGCTGAATATCTGGTATCACACGCTGAACGCGGGCTTTCGCACGCACATCAGCGGAGAGACGGATTTCCCCTGCATCACCGACGACCGCGTCGGCCAGGGACGATCGTACGTCAGGATCGATGGCCCTTTGTCGTATCGAGGATGGGTGGAGGCGATTCGCGACGGACGAACCTACGTGTCCGATGGCCGCAGTCACCTGATGGACTTCCACGTGTCCACGGCCGTATCGGGAGGCGAACTTCGCCTGACCGAGCCCGGAACCGTGCGCGCGACCGTTGACGTTGCGGCCAATCTGCCGGTCGCACCCGACGACCAGATCCACAGCCTTCCACCGACGGAGAAGCCGTACTGGCATCTGGAGCGCGCCCGCATCGGGAACACGCGCGAGGTGCCGCTCGAGATCGTCGTCAACGGCGTCGCGGTGGCAAAGCGCACCGTGGTTGCTGACGGCACCCTGCGGGAAGTGAGCGTCGATATCCCGATTGAGAAGAGCAGCTGGGTGGCTGCGCGGATCCTGCCGTCATCGCATACGAACCCGGTGTTCGTGATTGTCGGGGACAAACCGGTACGGGCGTCACGCGCGAGCGCCGAGTGGTGCCTTGCCGCGGTCAACCAGTGCTGGACGCAGAAGGCCTCGCGTATTGGGCCTGCAGAGATCGACGAAGCCCGCGCCGCCTACGAGTCCGCACGCGAGATGTATCGCAAAATCATCGGGGAGTCCTGAGGCGAGTCAGGCCGGCCCCGGTTGTCCGAGGCCGGCCGTGATGTGCTAACGCGACGCAGTGGTCGTCGGCGTGGGGAACGACTTCGGAATCTCGAAGCCCTTGCGGTATTCGCGCGTCAGCAGCGCGTCCGCCTTCTTGTCGTCTTTGAAGGTCTCGGTCTTGCCGTCGAACACCAGCGAATGCCCGGCGAGATACGAGATGTTGGCAAGGTGCGGCAGCACGGCCGAGAGATGGCCTTCGAGAATGTCGCACGTGAGGATCTTCGGATCGTTGGCGCGGATCGCATCGACGAAGTTCTGGTAGTGCGGGAACTCGATGCTGGTCAGCACGTTCGGATCGCTCCCGCCGGCGCCTTCAACCGGCGTCTCGGAACCCGGGCCCTTTTCGTTCTTCCGGTCCCATGTAGGACTGCCACGTCCGGCCGTCGCCGTCGATCCACAGCCAGCCCTTCGAACCGTAGAACAGATTGCCGATGCGCTGGGTGCCCTCGTCGTTCGTAAATTCGCCGCGAGTGCCGAATTCCAGGATGGTGCCATCGGCGTACTCGTAGAGCGCGGTCTGAATGTCCGGTGTTTCCTGCGATGAGGGCTCGTTGAAGTAGCCGCCAAAGGAGCTGACCTTCACCGGATGCTCGTTCTTGCCGAGGCCCCAGCGCGCGATGTCGAACTGGTGCGGCCCCTGGTTGCCGGTGTCGCCATTGCCGTAATCCCAGTGCCAGTGCCAGTTGTAATGAAAGTGGTTGCGGTTGAACGGCCGCTTCGGCGCCGGTCCGAGCCACATGTCGTAGTCGACCTTCGAGAGGTACTGGTCGGTGTACGGACCTTCGCTGCCGGTACCGCCGACGGTGAACGAGAACTTGCCCTCGCTTTCCTGCATCGGGCCGTCGGGATACTTGCCGATCGGCGGGCGCGGTTTGAAGCACAGCCCGCGCGCCATGTAGACCTTTCCGATGCCGCCGTCCTGAATGAATTTGATCGCTTCCTTGACCTTCGGACGGCTCCGGTTCATCGTCCCGACCTGGACGACCTTGCCATACGCTTTTGCCGCCTCGACCATCTTTCGCCCTTCCCACACCGTGTGTGAGGCAGGCTTTTCGACGTAGACGTGCTTGCCGGCCTGAAGACCCCAAATCGTGGCCAGCGCATGCCAGTGGTTCGGGATGGCGATGACGATCGCGTCGATATCCTTGTCATCGAGGACGCGCCGCAGATCCTGAACGAACGTCGGCTTGAAGTTCGGCGCCTTGTCTACTAACTCCTCGTCGTGGATCCGCGAGTCGGCGAGGTTCGCGTCGATGTCGCAGAGCGTCTTGATCTCGACGTTCTTGAGCTGCGCGAAGCCGCGCTTGAGAGAGTTGCCCTGACCGCGAATCCCGATGCTGGCAGTGACGACGCGGTCGTTCGCGCCGAGGATGCGGCCGCCGCGACTCGCGGCGTAGGCCGTGGGCCGGAAAAATTCACCACCGAGCGCAACACCAGCTGCCGCAGCCCCAAGGCGCGTCGCGAAATCGCGTCGTGAAATGCCGTTTGTATCCTTCTCGTCGCTGGGCACAGTGACCTCCTCCTGAATCCTGTCCGGTGGCGCCGCGCGTGACTTACCCGCGGCGGGCGGGCCCGCCGCGCATCGTACCATGTTGTGCGGGGAATGGCCTTAGAGTAAACGCTAAAGTGAAACGGCTCACCTTGATCGTCGCGCTCGTCACCGAGCAGAGGATGGGAAGGCCCGCCGCAAGGCCGTCTCAACCGCTTGGCGATGGCACTCACGCTTGCCGACGCCTTCAAACGCATAGGTCCCGCGCGCGATCGCGATGTCGAGGTTCAGGTGGCGGCGATAGCGTTCGTCGCTGCCGGTGCGCCGGTGCTGCGGCACTCTCATTCGGGACGTCACATCGGCAGGGACCCCACTATCCGCTGGTAACCCGCGTCAGGCTCGGTCCCCACACTTTTGGCACGGTGCTGAGCAAATTGGCGGTTTCGTGCCCGCGCCTCGCGTTTCGTCGGGCGGCGCGCCAGGTACTAAGGTCCTTTCGATCAAGGCAGTTGCGAGGGAGGCACGGGGCGGATCGAGGACGGCATTGGCGTTGCTACCTGCGAAACCCGCAGGTCATGTTCTATTTCTTTCAGAAGCAGCAGGAATATCTGCAGTGCGAAATTCGCACTGCCGATGCCCCCGATACCTTCGCCATCGTCATTACCGAACCGAACGGCTTGGAACGGTCGCAATACGTGGTGGGATCGGCCGAAGTCTCAAAGCGCTGGCGACAATTGCAACAGGAGCTCGTCGGCGAAGGCTGGTGGGGACCCTGTGGACGAGACTAATCGTCAATCCCTGATCCCTGACCCGAAATCCATCTCCACTTTTTCGCGGTCGGGGCCCGCCTCACTAGGGCGCTCTCAACACGCTCACGATGTTCGAAAAGTCGTCGGTCCACAAGGGTGCTGAGGAGGCTGCCGGCGTCGTCCAGCGCGGGTCGGCGGTCAGCGTTCCCATATCGGCCCGGCTCCGGGCGATCACCATCCACTCCGAGGGAAACTTGCCCAACTCCTCGGACATGGTGCTCGGTGGCTCTTCCTCCAGCAGCGTCACCAGTCCCTCGGCGCTGCTGATCCGCGCGAGGACCGGCGCGAGCGCCAGGTGACGGTTGGAGAGATGCACGGCAATGGCTCCGCCGGGCGCGAGGCGCGAGAGATACAGTTGCATCGCTTCGCGTGTCAGCAGGTGAACCGGAATCGCATCCGAGCTGAAGGCGTCGACCACGATCAAATCGAACCGCTGCGAACGCTCGCGGACGAGCGATAACCGGGCATCTCCGGTGACGACCGAGCATCTCGTTCCGCATTCCTTCAGGTAGGTAAACAGCGCTTCGTTCCGCGCGACCGTTTCGACAACCGGATCGATCTCGTAGAACGTAAACCGCTGCGATGGAGCGGCGTAGGCCGCCAGTGATCCGACGCCGAGCCCGACGACGGCGATTTCCCGGCCGGCGCGCGCCGCTGGAACGCCGGCAAAGACCTGACCGATGGGACCAGTCCGGTGGTAGTAGCTGATCGGCTCCTGACGGCGGTGTGGATCCAGGCGCTGCATTCCGTGCAGCGTCGTTCCATGGATCATGAATCGGAACTGCCGGCCATCGTCCTGACGTACGCGGTAGACGCCGAAGAAGGTGCGCGATGCGTACAGGGATGCACCCAGCGGATTGTGCACGAGCTCCGCGGAGCACAGCAGCACCGCAATGCATCCGGCGAATCGGAGCGGCCGCTTGTGCTGACGCGACGCGAGGAGAGCCGGCACCGAAACCGCGAGAATCAGATAGCGCTGGTTCGATGCCAGCAGGTTGTGCGCGAGCACGACCGCCACTCCGGCGCCGCCGATGACGGCGACCATGAGAGCGTCTTTCATCCATTCCCCACGATCGCGCCAAAACGCGAGGTCGCGGGCGCGGAGGACGCAGGCGAGCACCAGCACAATCGGGTACTCGGCGATGCTCGAAAACATCAAGGGCGCGACCAGCGCGTTGAACAGGCCGCCGAGCATGCCGCCGAGCGCAATCCAGAAATAAAACTCCGTCAGCCGCGCCGCTGACGGCCGGTCGTCAGCCAGGTCGCCGTGACAGGCAAGTGCCAGTACCACGAACAGCATCAGGTGCAGCGGCAAAACCAGCCACAGCGGACGTACCACCTGGCCGATCACCAGGATGACCAGCGCGGTCGTCAGCATTGGCGTCAGCCGCGCGGCGATACCGCGGAGCGGACCTGCGGATTGATTGAAGGCGACGATGAACGTCACCAGATAGAGTGAAAGCGGAACGATCCACAGGAGCGGGAACGACGCGATGTCGGTGGCCAGATAGCTGGTGATGGCGAGCAACAGGCTCGACGGCACGAACGCAAGTGCCGTCCAGCGGATACGACGCGACCAGGGAATCGACACCGGCACTTCCACCGCGTCGGTCGGCGCTGACGAGCCCGCGTGTGCCGACCGATCGCCGCGTCTCCAGACCGTCGCGGCACACGCGACCGTCAAAGCGACGAGCAGACCGTAACCCGCCGTCCACACGCGCGCCTGATCCTGGAGCCGAAGCGTCGGCTCCACGACAGCCGGATATGCGATCAGCGCAACGAAGCTTCCCAGGTTGCTCGCGGTGTACAGGAAGTACGGATCATCAGCGCCACGATCGCCAGTCGCCGAGTACCACTTCTGCAGCACCGCGGCGCTGGTGGAGAGCACGAAGAAGGGAAGCCCGATCGTAACCAGCAGCGCGAGCAGCAGCCAGACGGCGGGGTTCTCGCCGGACGGCGGCGTCGCATTCGCGAGATTGAAGGGCAGCGCAACGAGCGGCAGCGCAATCAGCGCCGCATGCATCGCGAGATGCCGCCGCACTCCCAGCCAGGCGGTCGCCCCGTGTGCATAGGCGTAACCGGCGAGCAGCATGGCCTGGAAGAAGACGAGGCAGGTATTCCAGACTGCCGGCGCGCCGCCCAGTGACGGCAGCACCATCCGCGCAACCATCGGTTCCATCAGGAACATCAGGAACGCGCTGGTGAACAGCGTCACCGCAAAGAGGGTGACCAGGGCGCGCGACTGCTGACGCACGGCCGCTGGCGCGGCGGCTGCAAGAACGGCCGTCTCGGACATATCCCGTGCGCGTGACCAAGAAGCACGCCAGGGGCTAACTCGCTGTGGGTCGCAGCTTTTCCAGCCTCACGGCGACCGCAGCCCGGACCCCGCCCGATCAGTTTTGCAATCGAATTGCAAAACCGTCGGTCGTTCAACCGGCTTCGGACGTCACCAGGGAATCGGCCCGAAGCGATCGTCGCATTCCACGAGCCACGCGTGCGCATCGTCGATGGCGGTGAACACGCGGGACTGCGCGCCAACGCGCCCGTTGAGCACGGCCTGAACCGGGATGATGGCCGGGACGACGGCGGGCGAGGTAAGGATCGCGATACGGCGCTGTGCGAAGAGACTCTGACGTCGCGTGAAGTACAACGCCATCTGCTGCGCGAAGTCGTCGGTCAGCGCCGTCGTGCCCGTCCGATCGATGAGGATGCGGTAGCGCCGGTCGATCGATGTGTCGTTGGCTATCCGTTCGATTGTCGTAAACCAATCGTCGAATGCGAGCGGTTCGACCAGCCGCAATCTGACGATCTTGGCCCCATGGTTGACCGACCAGAGAAGGGGCATGTCTTCGAATCCTCGACGAGCACTTCTGCAGGGTGAGCCCGTGGAATAGAGCGTACGCGGCCGCTCGACGTCAAGCGGAAACGACCGCGACGCCGTGTAATCGCGCAATAGTTACTGTCGCAGAACGCGACAAGGATCCACCGGGCGCGGCGGGTAGCAACGACACGCAAGCAATTTTCCTCGATAACTCGGTCGTTCTTGCGGCTTCCCGTGCGATCCTGATGCGAGATCGCGTGGCCTGGCCACGGGATCCGGTCTTGCTCTAGCGGAGGGCTTCCCATGGTGTGGCTGATTCCCCTTGCAGTTCTTGTGATTGGTGTTGGTGTGTTCGCGCGGTCGCGACGGCGCGGCGACGATCAGGGTGTGCTGTCGGAACCGGTGAGTGGAGATTGGCTCGCGCAGGCGAGGTCGCGCGGGGATCACAACTGGTGATCTCGCAAGTGGGTGATTGATCTGGTGATGTGGTGAACTGGTGATAACGTTCGGGCGTGGACAGACGCGCCTTCATCACCACCACATTCGGAACTACCGTGCTCGCCTCCGGTCTCGCGAATGCCGCGCAACGCTCCAGCGAGGCTGAGCCAAATACCCCCGATCTCTTCATCTCGCGTCAATACAGTCTGCGGAACGGCTCAGGGCCTCGGCGGCTCGCCGAGTATCTCGAGGCGGCATACATTCCAGCGCTGAATCGGATCGGCCACAAGCCAATCGGCGTGTTCGAGGTCGCGACCGGCCTCCCGTCCCCGACCGTCTTCGTTCTGACCCCAGCGACCGTTCGAAACCTGCCGGCAATTGAGACCGAGCTCGAGCGCGACGAACAGTTTCTTCGTGCGGCCATGCCGTACCTCGATGCGCCCGCGACCGATCCCGTGTACGTGCGGCAGGAGGTGGTGCTGCTCGCGGCGTTCACCAAGGTGCCGCATGTGGAAGTGCCGGCCGCGACCGCCACGAAGGGGGCGCGGCTCTTCGAGCTGCGCACCTACGAGAGCCCCAGCGAGCGCGCGCACCGCGCGAAAGTGCGCATGTTCTCCGAGATGGGCGAGATAGACATCTTTCGACGGGTCGGCCTGACGCCGGTATTTTTCTCGCGCACGCTTGCCGGACCGCGCATGCCCAGCCTGGTTTACATGCTCGTGCACGAGAACATGGCGGCACGCGACAAGAGCTGGGACGCGTTCAGGAACCATCCCGATTGGAAAAAGCTCTCCGCCACACCGGGGTACACCGATCCCGAGATCGTTTCCAACATCACCACCGTATTGCTTCGCCCGGCTGCCTACTCGCAGATCTGACTCGAACGCGGGCGCGATCCGCTCGAGCTGTCGACCTGCGTTGCGCCTCGAGCGCTGCGGTCCGCGTGTGTCTCACGTGCTAGACTCCGGGCGCTATGAGCACCTTCCTTCGCATCTGCCCGGTGATCGTTGCAGCGATGCTGCAGGGCCCCGCGCCTCAGGCCGGCTGGACCGACCTGTTCAACGGCAAGGATTTCACTGGCTGGAAAATGTGGAACCCGGATTCGTTCACGATCGAGGACGGCGCGATCGTCGCACACGGCACGCCCGGCCTTGCCTATTACCACGGCCCGTTCCGCGATCACATGTTTCGTGATTTCGAATTGAAAGTCGACGTGATGACGCGGCCGGGATCGAACGGCGGCGTGTTCATCCTGACCGGATACCAGGAAAAGGGCTGGCCGCCGACGGGCTTTGAAGTCCAGGTCAACAACTCATACGTGCGCGATCCGGTGAAGACCGGCAGCCTGTATCACGTCAAGGACGTGAACGAGCCTGCGGCCAAGGATAACGAGTGGTTCACCCAGCAGATCATCGTCAAAGGGGACACGATCACAATTAGCGTGAACGACAAGCAAACGGTTCAGTGGCAACAGCCGGCCGACTGGGGCGGCACGCGCGATTTCGCGGGGCGCAAGATCAGTCCGGGAACGATCGGGCTCCAGGCGCACGATCCGAACAGCACCGTCTATTACAAGAACATCCGGATCAAGCCGCTGGACTGACGCGTCGCGCGCCTGGGCGGAGGACGAACGCTGACGCAGCCGTCGCCACGGCCAGAGCGACGAAGAACACGCTCGTCGCCGTGTGAATGCCTGCCTGTTGCCAGAGCAGCCCGAAGAGAACCGACGCCAGCAGCCGCGCGATGTTTGTGGTCGTTGCAAGAAACGACAGGCCGCTGCCCGATGCTTCCTTAGGCAGGACGGCCGCAGCTGCCGCGGTCAATACACCGTCAGTTGCAGCGTAGTAAGCACCCAGCAGGGCGATGCTCGCCAGGGCGAGCCCAGGGCCGATCGACGGCCGCAGCAGCGCCAGATAAAGCATCGCGAGCAGTACGTGGCCGCCGAGCAGAACGAGCGTTCTGCCCGCACGATCCGCGAAACGGCCCATCGGAATGGCCAAGAGCGCGGTCAGCAACGACGTCCCAACATAGAAGAGGGGGAACGCGCTCGCGCCAATCTGCAGCTGCCGCTGCAGCGACAGGAAGATGAATCCGTCGCTGATGGTCGCGACGCTCAGGAGAAATCCCGCGACGAGAATGCGGCGGAACTCGGGCGCTCCCGCGGCATCGAACGCAGCCCGCCACGGTAGTGATTTCTGCACCGTCCCGCTGTCAACCGGCGCCGGCTCGACGCACACGAGAATCACACCAAGTCCAGCCAGCGCGACGGCAAAGCTGACGGCAAACAGGACGTCGAATCTTGCCGGCATGGCCGCGAGCAGCCCGAAGGCCACGAGCGGCCCGAGCATCGCACCTGCCGCGTCGAGCGAGCGATGGACGCCAAAGGCGGTCGCCAGTTGATCGGATTTGCTGCGCAATGAAATCAGCGCGTCGCGCGGGGCCGTTCGCACACCCTTGCCAATGCGATCGACCGCGACGATGGCGCCAATCGGTCCGGGTGCGCTGCCGGCCATGAGGAGCGCAACGCGGCAGACCGCCGACAAGGCATAGCCGGTAGCGGCCGCTTCCTTATAGCGTCCGCGTCGATCCGATACGACGCCAGCCAGCACGCGCACCAGCGCCGCCACGCCTTGGTACATGCCATCGATCACGCCAAAGGCGAGCGGCCGCATCCCGAGCTCGAGGACCAGATACATCGGCAGGATGCTGGCGACCATTTCCGACGATACGTCGGTCAGCAGGCTGGTCAGGCCAAGCGCCCACACGGTCCGGTGGACGACGGGCATCAGTGACTGGAGTCGACCGGCCCTTCTACCAGCGCCGACGATCCGGCCAGTTCGGGAGGGGCGGGTGAGCAGGCCGGCCCAATCAATTGCGTACATAGAAATGTCTCAAAGGCAGTGGTGAGCGGAGAGGAGAGGCAAGGAGCCGGCCACAGGCCTGGGGCGGTTGTCAACAGTTGCGGCGACTGTGGCGGAGAAGTCTGCCAAAGCCGACACTAATGTCCGGCGGCCCGGAGACTTTTCGCGTCCCTTCGCCTTCAGCGCACGACGATCGGAGAGGCGGCCTGGAGGACGAAGGCACGGGCGGGTTCCGCGCCGTCGACCGGGGCCATCCACACGTCGACGACCGCCGATTGGGATCCGCGGCCGGCTCCGTAAAGGACGTGGTTGTCGTCGAACCACTCGATCTGGTCGTCAATCGATCGGGCTTCGGCCGCGATCGGGTGTTCCTGCAGCGTGGCCAGATCGAGCACGTAGAAACGCCATGGCGCGAGGTCGCCGCCAACGCGTTTCTTGAAGGCAATGCGGCGGTTGTCTGGCGAGATCGACGGGCACTCGACGTTCTCCCGAAGCACGGTCATCGCGCGCGCACTGATATCCCCGCGAACCAGGTACGTCTTCTTGGCACTCCACAGCGACGCGTAGAAGGTGTTGCTGTCGCGCGAGAAGGTCACACCCCAGAAATTGAAATCGGGCGAGCTGAACTTCTCTCCGTCGCGCGAGGTGCGAAACTGCTCGAGGTCGGCGATCACGCTGCCGCTGCTCATGTCGAGCAGTGTGGTTTTGGTCGAGAATGACGCCGACGCATAGCCGTGCGCCTGTCCGGTGAGAAACACGGTGATGGCACCGAACCGTCCGTCAGGAGAGATCCGGGTCCGGCTCGGAGTGCCATCGAGCTTGATGGTTGCGGCCGGACGAAAGGCGGAATCGAACAGGACCGCGTCGAACGTGCTGAAGATCCCGACCGTTTCGCGCAGGCAGATGCCTCGCCCCCTGGTGTAGGCGATGCGATCGCACTGCAGGTTCGTCGCGCCGAACGGAGCATCGGGGTTGTCGAGGGATGCCACACTCAGCCGGCGCGCGTTCGCGCCGGAGCCGGCATGGCGGAAGAGCAAGTGCGGCTGGGCGGCCAGCGAGGCGACGTCCCCTCCGGCTACAGGCTCGGGTCGCGGCGGCGCCGGTGCAGCGCGCCGCGCGGGCGAGGCTAACGTAAATCCGATGGCGAGAAAGGCGGCGAGCGCCAGCCCGCCGATCACGAGCCCGGTGCGATTCAGGTTCGCCATTCTGTGATTTGCTTGCCGGGATTGTAACCGGATTTTGGCCGCTCCTCGGCGTGCCTCGAGCTTTTTCTACCGTTCGGCCGGAGTCGTCGATAAGCCCAGAATGAAGCCTTCCACGGCTGTCCAGTACGGTTCGGGATCGACCGGAGCGGCGTCGTTGTGATCGCCGCCCGCAATCCTCACGAACGTCTTGGGTCCGCGAATGCCGTCGAACAGCTCGCGACCGAGCTGGTAAGGGATCACCGTGTCGCGATCGCCGTGCATGACGAGAATGGGCACGTTGACGGTTTGAAGGTGACGGGCGGTCGCGAATCGGTAAGTGGAGAAGAGTGACAACACCAGCAGGGGCGGCGATGATCGGATCACCGACCGGGCATCCGGGAAGCCTGACTCGAGGATGAGACCTCGGGGCGCCCTGACCGTAGCGGCATATGCGGCCATCGTGGCCCCGAGCGAACGCCCCCAGTAAACCACCGGGACGCCTGCGTCGAACACCTTCCGCGCATGCGCGACCGTCGCGTCGACGTCGCGATACAAGCCACGCTCGCTCGGCTGTCCCGTGCTGACGCCGTAGCCACGGTAGTCGACGGCCAGGACCGAATACCCGCGCCGGACGATACCGGCCAGGATCGGCGCCCAGATGGAGAGGTTGCCGCCGTTTCCGTGGAAGTAGACCACATTGGCCCGCGGCGATTCCGCACGCATCAGCCAGGCACGCAGCCGCTGGCCGTCGGCCGTATCGATCGTCAGCGGCTCGAAGCCCACGCCGTATTGACGCGGGGTCTCCGCCTCACCCGCGGATGGGAAGAACGCGAATCGCGGTTCGAGCCAGCGCACGAAGCCGGCGAGCGCGACAATCCCGACGATCAGTGTGATGAAGGAGATATGCACGAGCCGCACGGTCAGCGTGAGCATTGTGCCGTACGGGCGAATGGATTCGAGGCGCGACGATCGGCGGGCAAACTCCGCCGGCAAAGCGGGCTGGTATAGACTGCGTCCCAATGATCCGGCCGGCCCTTCGCGCGCTCGTCGCGCTGTTTACGCTGTCGGGACTGCCTTCCGTGCACGCCCAACAACCGGTTGACTCGTCCCACCCGCTTCGGCTGGCGATCGCCGGACTGGTCCATGGGCACGTGAGCGGATTTCTGAAAGCGGCTCAGGGGCGCCGCGACGTGCAGATCGTCGGGATCTACGAACCGGATGCCTCGCTGCTCAGGAGTTACGCGCAGCGGTACTCCGTGCCCGATACCGCAGTGTTCGCCGACCTCGGCGTGATGCTCGATCGCGCGAAGCCGGAGGCGGTGGCATCATTCACCAGCACGTTGGATCATCCGGCCATTGTCGAAGCCGCGGCGGCACGGCACATCGACGTGATGATGGAGAAGCCGCTCGCCGTCAGCAACGCCGACGCGCAACGGATCCGTGATGCGGCGACGCGCGGGGGCATCGACGTCCTAGTGAATTACGAGACGACCTGGTATGCGAATCACGGCGCGATCTGGACGTTGATCAAGGAGCGCGGCGCGGCCGGAGAGATCCGGAAGATGGTGGCGCTCGACGGTCATGCCGGGCCGAAGAAGATCAACGTCCAACCCGAGTTCTTCGAATGGCTGACCGATCCGGTGAAGAACGGTGCTGGCGCGCTGTTCGACTTCGGCTGCTACGGCGCGAATCTGATGACCTGGCTGATGGACAACCAGCGCCCGAATGGCGTGACCGCCGTCAC
This sequence comes from uncultured Acidobacteriota bacterium, assembly GCA_963755695.1. GTDB lineage: Bacteria > Acidobacteriota > Vicinamibacteria > Vicinamibacterales > 2-12-FULL-66-21 > QHWT01. The sequence goes on from CAVWLB010000010.1 coordinate 940,763, forward strand.
GCAGCAATTTCAGCCCGACATCTACCCGCGCGTGGACGACGAGGCCACGATTCTGCTGGAGTATCCTCACGCGCAGGGCATCATTCAGGCATCGTGGAACTGGCCGTTCAACCGCAAGGATTTCGAGGTCTACGGGGACCACGGCTCCGCGATTGCGACGACCGGTGGCTCCGGGCTTAGAGTCGCCGTGGCCAGCGATCCCGAGCACGCGGTCACACCCGATCCGCGTCCTCCCGATGAGCGCGACTCGATTTCGCACCTGATCGCCGTCGTCCGGGGCTTGCGGAAACCGAACGCGTTGTCGTCGCTCGACAACAACCTGATCGTGACGGAGATTCTCGACGCCGCCCGGGAGTCGGCGCGCACCCACGCGCGCGTGGCGCTCGCGCGCAAGTGAGCCAGATCATGACCATTTCTCGACGTGAGTTCCTGGGTGCGGCGGGCGGTGCTGCGGCGTTCACGATCGTTCCGCGGCACGTGCTGGGCGGAAGAGGACAGACTCCGCCATCCGCGAAGGTCAACATCGCGTTCATCGGAGTCGGTGCGCAGGGGCTGCGCGTGATGTTGAACTTCCTGCGCCAGCCCGATGTCCATGGTGTCGCCGTGTGCGATCCGAATAAGGGCAGCGCCGGCTATCCGCAATGGAGCAACAACGAATTCTGCGACAACGTCCGCAAGTTGATCGGCACCGACTCCGGCTGGGAATGGCTCAGCCCCAACGACAAGATCCAGTTGACCCATTCGACAGACGCGACCTCCGGCGTGGCTGGTCGCGAGCCGTGTCAGAAGATTGTGAATGGCTATTACGCCCGCGATCAGCGCTCAGGCCAGTATCGCGGGTGTACCGCGTACGCCGACTTCCGCGAGCTTCTCGAGAAGGAGCGTGATATCGACGCGGTGGTCGTCTGCACCGTGGATCACTGGCATGCGCCGATCTCGATTACGGCAATGCAGAAGAAGAAACATGTCTTCTGCCAGAAGCCAATGACGCACACCGTCTACGAGGCCCGCCGCATGTCGGAGGTCGCGCGCGAGACCGGCGTGGCGACGACGGTTGCGATCGGCAACCAGGCATCTGAAGCGACCCGGCTGTTGTGCGAATGGGTCTGGTCAGGCGCGATCGGCCCCGTGAAGCAGGTGATGAACTGGTCGACTCGCCCGTTCTGGCCGCAGGGAATCCAACGTCCCTCGGAAACGCAGCCCGTGCCGGAGGGACTCGACTGGAATCTGTGGCTGGGCCCCGCCCCAGAGCGTGCGTTCAATCGGGCTTACCTGCCGTTTGTCTGGCGCGGGTGGTACGATTTCGGCGGCGGTGCCCTGGGAGACATGGGAGGCTACAGCTTCGATACGATCTTCCGCGTCCTCAAGCTCGAAGCGGCGTCGACGGTAGAGGCGAGCTGCACCGATCGCTTCGTCGAGACGTTTCCCAGCGCGTCGATCATTCACTACGACTTTCCCGCTCGTGGCGACATGCCGCCGGTCAGGGTCACCTGGTACGACGGACGCCTGCAGCCGCCGCGTCCGCCGGAGCTGGAGGCCGATCGGGAGCTCGCGGAGGAAGGACTGTTGTTCATCGGCGACAAGGGCAGCATCATGTGCGGGTTCAACGGTCAGAACCCGAAGCTGATTCCCCAGGGCCGGATGGACGCGTTTACGCAGCCGCCCAAGACGCTGCCGCGGTCTCCCGGCAACGATCGCGAATGGCTCGACGCATGCCTCGGCGGGAAGACGAAGCCGGGGGCAAACTTCGAGTTCGAAGGAAGCGTGACCGAGACGCTGCTGCTGGGCAACGTGGCGCTGAGAGCCGGCCACCGCATCGTGTGGGACCGAGCGAACCTGAAGGCGGTCAATCTTCCCGAGGCCGACGCCTTCATCAACCCGCCATACCGCCAGCTCGAAGAGCCGGGCTACAAGGATCGCGCGCTGAGGTGATCCCGGACCGTCTCGAGGCGCTGTCGTAGCTCCTTCACGCCTTCGAGCTCGCGCCCTTCCGGTCCCCACTCGATGCCGGCATGTCCGTGGTAGCCGCTGTCCACGACGATCTTCATCATGCGAAGAAGATCGATGTCGGTGTTGTTCCCGTTGAAGTCCCAGACCTTCGGTTTCACGCTGACGCCCTTGGCGAGCGGCATCATCTCGCGCACCCCTTCATACGAATCGTAGCTTTCCACTTTCGCGTCCGGGTCCGTCTTGGTGGGACCCGCGATACGGAAGTTCCCGAAATCAGGCAAGGTTCCGGCGCGGGGATGGTTCACGAGCCGGATCGTCTTCATCAGCCATTTGGCGTCGCTGCTCAGACCACCGTGGTTTTCAATGACTACGTCGATCGCGTGAGCATCGGCGAACTCCACCAGCTGCCGCATGCCATCGGCGACCAGCTTCATCTGCTCGTCCGGCGTGCCGCTGCTGTAGCCATTGACTCGGATCGTGTGTGCCCCCAGGAACTTCGCCGCCTCGACCCACTTGTAGTGGTTCTCGGCGGCGACCCTGCGCGTCGCCGCATCCGGGTCGCCGAGATTCCCCTCGCCGTCGCACATGATCAGGACCTGGGTGACCCCTTCACCCGCGGCGCGAGTGTTCATCTCGCGCAGAAAGTCCATGTCCTTCGCCTTGTCCTTGAAGAATTGATTGACGTATTCGATCGCGCCGATGCCTGCGCTCTTCGCGATCTTCGGGAAATCGAGGTGCTGCATCCTTCCGGCAAACAACGGCTTGTTGATCGACCATTCGGCCAGCGAGATCTTGAACATCGGATCCGCCGCAGGCTCCGCGGCGTGCAGCCCTTCGAACGAGGTCATGCCCATGGCGGCGGCGCCTCCTGAGATTCTGAGGAAGTCGCGGCGGGTGAGTGCGGTCGTCATGTCGCTCCGTGAATGGCCCGGTCGCGCGGGATTATAGACGAACCATCGCAGTAGGCGGCGCCGGTCTGAAGTTGTCGGTACCTGCTGCCGATAAGTGAAGGCGACATGTTCTCCGATCCCGAGAAGGAAGCGGTCCTGCAATTGCTCGCCAATTACGAGAACATGGCCCGCGCCATCGAAACGTTCCTGCACCGCGTGCGGACGGATCCGAACATCGACCTCCATGCGCCGCGCTACCGCGCGTTGCTGTCGGATCTCGAACAGGTCGTGCCGGTGTGGCGGGAATACGGCGCCATGACGCGGGTGAAGCTCACGCTCGAACGTCGCCAGACACCGGTGTCCGAGATCGCCCCTGCTGAAGAGCGCCGCCGGTCAAGGTCGGAATATCTGTAGGTTGATGCTCACTGCCTTGAGTGCACCGCCACAGCAACATCATGGATCGCTTTGGCGACGGCATCCGGTGCCTCCAGATGCATGCTGTGGCCGCTCGGGATCGTGCGCTGGATGCCGGCCGACGACAACTCGGCGAGCGCCTGTTGCGAGTCGAGGCGGTTCTTTTCAAGCTCCGCCGCCGGCCTGTCGAGATTATCGCCGTATCCGCCGTGCTCGCGCGTGAGCACGATCAGTGGAAGATCGCCGAGCACGCCTTTTTGCGACGTCGCAGCCCAGCGCGCGAAATATTCGGCCGACCATTCCTTCTGGCTGTCTTCCGCTGCTTCGACCGATGCCTGTGACGCAGCCCACGCATGCAGCCTTTGTTCGCGTGGCGGGAGTCGATCGTAAGGCGGCTCGATTACGGCCGGATCCGCGGTGCGGCGGGGCGCGGGCTTGTCGCTCGCGCGCATATCCTCACGCGGTGCCGGAATCGCTCGACCCTTGGCGCCGTCGGCGATCCGTCCGGCGTGCTGCGGTCCCATGGGAATGTATTGATGCTCGCTGACGATGTCTACCAAGACGAGCCCGGCGACCTCGGCAGCGTAGCGGTGCGCGAAGGACCGAACCGGACCGCCACCAAAGGAGTGGCCGACCAGCAAGAACGGTCCGTGTTCGCCCGCACGCGCGAGTGCATCGTGCAGTTCCAGATTCAGCTGATCGAACGTGCGGGGCTGAGGGCCCGGATCGCTCCAGGCGTAACCTCCGCGATCGTAGGTGCAGACGCGCATCTCCCGCTCGACTCGACGTTGCACGAGGATCCAGTCGAACGAGAAATCGCCGAGCCCGGTCTCGATTACGACGGTCGGTTGCCCATGGCCGGTGCAGTTCACGTGCAGCCGGTGTCCACCGAGGTCGATCAGCCGTCCCACCGGCTTGGGATCGAGGGACAGCGGTGCAATCAACAGCCACGTCATGATGCTGAACATCGCGCAGGCCTCCCGTCAGTTTGACGGCGGCTGCGGCCCGCGGTTCAGCGCAAGACGTGAATCGACGTGATTTCGTGGCGAGCGGCCGCCGGGCGGGGACGTCAGGCGTTCACGTACTGACCTTCTTCGGTTCGGCGGAGCGATCCATCCTGCACCAGCGCGTCGAGCACGACCCGGCAGGTCGTGGCACGAAGTCCGAAGAGCCGCGCCGCTTCGGCGATGTCCAGGCGCAAGCCTGGCATTTCACGGTAGGTGCCGCGAATCATCGATACGAGTTGTTCACGAGGTGCCTCAGCGGAGATCGTGTCTCGCGGGCGTGACCGGCGCTCCTGGATGTTGGTAGCCATTTCAATAAAGTCGGGGTTCGGAATAGGCAACTGGAGGGGGCAGATGCAAACGTAATGTGTGGTCCTCGAAGGGAGGACGCCAGAGGTTAGGTGCAAGTGTACAACAGTTGACGCCTGCGCTCGAGTCGCCTACTTTGTGCCCTCGAGGAGGTCACGTCATGGAACTGCTGCTCGGGAGCCAGGTCCGGTCGGGAGGCCGGCGAATCGGGTATCTCGCGGGCGTCGAAGTCGATGCGGCCTCGCGGCGGGTGTCGAAAATCGTCTTCAGCCCGGATGGAAGACTCGGGTCGCACGCCCATACCAAATCACTGGGCTCGGTCCGCGTCGAGCGTGGAACACTCGTGCTTGGTGATTCCGCCGGAGCTTTGCAACAGGAAGCGGCCACCGAGCCGATTCTGTTGAGTCGCTCGGTCCGAATCGTGCGCCAGGGGAAGCCGGCCGGACATGTCGCCGGCCTCGTCGTGGACGATGCGGGTACCCTGGAGGCGGCCGTTGGACGACAGCACTGGTGGAATGGACGGTACCGCATCCAGGCGGCCGATATCGATCTGTCCCATCCTGGTGAGATTCGCGCGGGCGGCATGGGCTCACGCGCTGCTTAATCTGATGTCTCTGGATCGGACGGGAGGGCTGCCGCGCGCGCCGGACGCGCGCGGCGAAACCTGTTACTGAGAATTTGCGGCGCGGCTGCGGCTCTACGACGCGACGCGTTTTGCGCGCCCCGTATCTCCGCGCAAGCCAAAACGCACGCCGATTGGCGTGAGCGTGCAGGCTTCGGTCCCGGGCAGACGAGCCAATCAACGCCGTCAGTGCGTTGCCTGCGTCCGCGCCGTTGTTCTCCAGAGCAACAGACGTACCGGAGGACGATCAACACTTACCGCGCAAAGCCGTTCGCCCCCGCTTCGGCGAGATGGCCTTGGTGGAAAAATGGGTGGTTCACCCGAAAGACTGGGAAACGCCCGCCACACTCAGCGATCACTGAATTCCAGCGTGCCGAACTTTTCGAATTCATGGAAGGTCTCGCCAACCGGCGACCACTCCCATTGAGTGCGCTTTCCTTCGTCGTGGTCCATGCGGTAGAAGTTCGCGCGCCATCGAGTCCCCGGCGCCGGCGGCACGTTCTGCAACGGCTTCAGCAGCGCATAGGGAATGAAAAATTCCGCGCGCCAGCCTTGAATTGCCGCGTTTGAGGTTTTCGGCCCTCCCATGATCGAGGTGGCCTTGCGCGTCAGACGGTCCCGTTCGTAATGCCACGGCCTCCAGCCGAGGAACTGGCCGCCGAAGTTCGGCACCATGATCGGAAGCTCGTGATTGAGCGGCGAGATCTCGTACTCGAAGTACATCGGATACCGTTCGTCCGTCCAGAGGAAGACTTCGAAGACGTCTTCGTTCCAGAGATCGAGAAAGTCGTCGTCGAGCGACGCCGTCAGCTTTCGATCCGTCCCATCCATCAAAAAATACAGACCGGTCGGCGAGTAGAGCATCTTGAATCGTGTATCGTACGGGTGCCCGTCCGCCTGGCGGCGGCGGAGCGCTGTCCACTCGGTTTTCTCCCAGCTGGCGTGTTCGCCCGTGCCGGTCACCTCGAAGTCCGGCGCGGGTTTCACGGACAGATGCGGTCGTTCCCCGGTTTGGGTCTGCACGCCGACAGCATAGTCAGTCGACGAGGCGAGTGATAGAGCGATCAGCCCGACGAGTGAAACAGCGTGTCGCATGACGCCGTATTCTACTCGTCTGTTCGGCGCATATCGTGCTCGGCCGGATGACGTGCGGGAAAGGGAGCATGGACGACTTATACGAGCTGCTGAGCGAGTTCGAACGTAAGCTGGAAATGCTGCGCAAAGAAGGAAATCTCACCGCGCAGGGTCCACAACTCTTCAGAGAATTCGCCGCCGAAGTGGAACGGCGCACAGGCGCGGAACGGCGTCAGTCGCCCCGCCCCAATCTCGACCGGCGTTCTGAACGCCGATGACGCTCACGTAATGCTCGGACGGGCCTTGTCCATGCCGCGTCAGCGCCACGATACCGGATACTGCCGGTGGGTACACGGCGCTCACGCGGATGGATCCCGAGCCGATGTCCTCGCGGTGGAGTTCAAGATCAATCTGCTTCCGGCTTCGGCAGGGGAGCGCCTCACTGGCGAAACCTTCGCTCTGAAGGAAGCTCGCACATTGACCGTCAAAGCAGCGGGCGCGCGCATTGTCCGGTGAGCGCGCGACCCTGGTGGCGATGATGATGCAGACCAACATGCGCATGCGGCTCGAAAGCGAAGGCGGGTTCGACGTCAAATCCCCTAAAATCGCGAGCCATAACTCCGTCGCAAACCTCTGACTGATTTCCAGATCGCGGCGACTCGGCCGTATGTGCAAGGGCCCCAGTAGAGTAACCGCTCAGCTCCTCTCAAGGTCAGACTGAAGTCGGCGAGGTGCGCGTTCCGGTGATCGAAATCGCCTCACGTCGGGAGTGCGGAACCGGGACGATCGCACCAAAATCGGGACCGCCTATATTTCTTTAGCACGTCCGTTACCCTCTTCCATCGCCGGCGACTGGCGTGCACGCGCACAAGTCCTCAATCCGGGAGACAAAAGACTATGGCGCGAATCGTTTCTTGCACACCCTCGCGCGCGGAGGTTACGTCATGCGATCACGTAAATGGGCACCAATCGCAGCAGTCGTCATTGCCGTTCTATTCACCGCTGCGTCGCAGGCGCAGGCGCAGGCCGTGACGTTCATACAGATCAAAGATGCCGTCCCTGGCAAGTTCTTTGATGCCACTAAGTCCAGGCTCGATCCTGCGAATCCGAACCACCTGATTATCGGCTTCGACACCGGATTTGATCCGGTCACGTTCGTGTCGAACGCGTTCAACGTCTCTCCGCTGGCGTTCAGCAACAGGCGTGCGATGGATACGCTCAGCTTCGTGCTGAAGGCGCCGGCCGGGTTTTATATCGGGACGGTCACCTACACGCAGCACGGCGCCGGTTCGACAGGGCGCACCGACGTCGAATGGGGGGGCGCGACGTGGATGGTTGCGAGAGATCCCCATGTTCTAGGGTACTTTCTCGAGCAATCCTAATCTGACCCAGACCGTCGACGTGTCGAAGTTCAGGTTGACGTCACCCCCGGTCGTCATCACCCTCAGTCTGTTCTCGCAAACTGGGAGCCTAGCGATCACGAGCGCTGACGTGCTGGTCACGCTGCACCGGTTCTAACCGCAGCAGCGGTGTCTGTTTCGGCCTGGTCCGACGCGCCGCCGCGCGTGAGCGCGGGCGGCGCCGGAATCGACCCGTCAGGAAAAGGATCTTGACGGGTCCGAGGTACGAATCGAGCGAGTCCAGAATCTCCTTCACCATCGGCTGTACGGCAACGACTGCGTGACCGCTGACTGAATTCCTCCGTCGCTGATGCGGCGGCGCGGAGGCCGCTCGAGTCTGTCTTCACCTCTGACCGAGTTCCTGTGTGCTACTTTCTTGCCGTAACGGTGATCTCGATGTGTCCGGGCCCGACGAGTTTGGCGACGACGACCGTCGTGCGCGTGGGCCGCGGTTCCTTGAAGAAGCCGGTGTAAACGGCATTCATCCGGGGAAACAGTGCGCCGTCAGTGAGGTAGACCTGGACGCTCACGACGTCGGCCGGCGACATGCCGCCCGCCTTCAGCACCGCTTCGATGCTGGTCAGGGCCTGTTTCACTTCCGCATCGAAATCGGCGGCAATCTTGCCATTCGCGTCTTCCCCCGCTTGACCGGAAATATAGAGCGTGTCGGCGACGATGATCCCGGGACTGTAGTTACCACCGGGCTTGGCGCCAGGCGGGAGGATGACTCGCCTCTCCGCTCCGATCGCCAAATCCGCGCAGAGCACAACCGGGATCAACGCGCAACTGACCAGTTTGATCATAAGACCCTCCAAAGCTCAATTGGTCACGGGCGGACCGGGCGTTCGCCTCGTTGTCATGTCGAGTGGCCGGAGCACGATTGTACAGGCCGAGCGGTTGTGCCTGGACCGCGTGCGCAAGGTTCCAAACTCGCGAAAGGTAGGCAGATCTAGAAGGACACGGCGAATGCCACCACCAGAATCGGCTTGCTGTCGTCCGGGTTGAATAAATACGCGGTCACGTCCAGCCCGCGGATCGACGTGCCGACCAGCAGGCCGCGCTGCACTACCCGTTCGGCTTGGTACGCGCGCGTCCGTTGCGTGACCAGGCCAAACCGGAGCCAATCCACCGGCGCGAGCGTCAGTTCCGACCAGTTGTAGAAGAAACTGTCGGCCGAGGCGTCCGCGTCGAACATCGCCTCGCCCTCGCTGTTGAACTCGAGCGCGCGCCAGGAGATCGATCCGCGGTAGCCAGGGGCCACGCCGTCCGTGTCTCCGAACACACCGCCCACCATGGGCGTCAGCTCCCACGACAGCGTGTCGCCGCCGGAGAAATTGACGCCGGCCCAGACCGATCCGGTGTCGCGCCCTTCATAGTTGAACCGCGCCTCGAGGTGCAGCCGGCGGCGATCGGCCGTGACAGTCGGCTGCACGTAGTTCGGCTCGTCTGGCAGGATGTACGTGTAGGCAGAGGTGGAAAACGTCCACGCCGGCTCCGGCGGCGTCGCCGCCGGTGTCTGCGCCGCGGCGCTCGCGCCAGCAAGAAGTAGTACCCCGCTGAAAGCCATCGCGCGCGCCGGGATCGCGAGCATCATCCTCCCAGCATCATCGTGAGGCCGGACAACGCGGCGCCGAGCACGACCATGGAGATGCCCCATAGCCAAGCGCTGCGGCCCGTGAGCTGCCCGAACGTATATCCCATAACGAACAACATGACGATGGCGATGAGGTTGGAGACGCGCAGCGCCACCACGGCGCTGTCGATGATGAGAAACGGGATCGCAACCGGGAAGGTCGAGAGAAAGACGAGCAGGAAAACGGCGAGGCCGCCGCGCCAGTCATCGCGATCGAGCCGAGGGATCTGCGGCTCGGGCATCTGGCGCAGCCGCTCCTCGATCAGCGCGAGGTCGCGGGGCTCGACGAGGGCCGCGACAGGCTCCGGCAGCAGCCTGGCCAGAATGCGCTGCGCTTCGTCACGGCTGGCGGACCGGCGCGCCGCGCGCAGCTCCAGCATCAGCCGCCCTTTGTCCGCCAGCCCGCCCATGAGGTACAGCACCGCGTCGATGATGCCCCACGCCAGATTGCATCCGAGCGCGCCGATGAGCATCGTCCGCGTATCGTCGCGGCCGGCTTCCGCTACGCTCAGCGATCCTGTGAACGTGAGCACCATGATCAACCCGAACAGGATTTCGGATACGCGGTCGATCGGATCGAGCGCGCGTCGTGACACGCCAGTGGAATCTGTCATAGCGATCCCTGGGTCGGGCCGGCGGCAGCAGATTGAGCGTCATCGCAAAGCAGGTACACCACCAGCACGAGCCGGCCGATGCACCAGGCGGATCGGCCGGTGCTGCGACGAGTGACACGACGACGAAGCCGGAGGTCGGTGTCGACGTTCACCGATGCGCGACGTCTGCTACATGTGAGTCATGTGACCGCCAGGCATGAGGTCCCACACGCGCCAGAACTCCCGCATCTCTGCGGGCGTTCCGATCGAAACGCGGATGTACTTGTCGAAATCGGGAATGCGCCCGGCCACGAGAACGCGGTGCTTCGCAAAGTGGTCCACTACCGGCACTGACTGCTGGCCCGTGTTGAGCATGACGAAGTTCGTCAACGAATCAATCGAGCGCAGCATTCGCGCGTTTGCCTGATTGAGAAATTCCTGACGATCATCGGCAATCCGGTTCACGCACGTGCGCACGTGTTCGAGATCCTCGAGCGCTGCTTCCGCCGCACGTGCGGCGACGATGTTGACGTCGTCGGACGACGCATGAGAACGCAGCGTCGCGGCGGTTGACGCGGCCGCGATGCCGTAGCCGATGCGCAGCCCGGCCAGTCCGTGGATTTTCGAAAAACTGCGCGTCACGATCACGCCCGGATGGTCCGTCCGATCGATCAACGTGCGGTAGTCCTCAGCGTGTCCCACGAAATCGTGATACGCCTCGTCGACCACGACCTGTACCCCGGGCGGAATCTTCTGGAGCATCACATCGATGTCGTGCCGTCGCGTGAGGCTCCCAGTAGGATTGTGCGGGTTGCAAATGTAGATGAGGCCGGTGCTCGCGTCCACTCGTTCGCACATCGCCTCGAGGTCGTGCGAGTAGGCCTCGCCGAGCGGGACGTCCACGATCCGCGAAGCAGTCCGCCGCGCGAGTTGCGCAATCGTTTCGAATGTCGGTCTGGCAGTCACAATCGTCTTTCCACGACCGGCGAACGCGAGGATCGCCATGTGCAGGACTTCGGTCGATCCGCAACCCAGCACGACGCGGTCGAGTGTCACTCCGTGAAACTCAGCGATTTGTCGCCCGAGCGATGCCGCGGCTGCATCCGGATAAATTGTCGACTGTGAGACGGCGTCACGCATCGCCGCCAGCGCCTTCGGGGACGGTCCGTGCGCACTCTCGTTGCGATGAAGACGTATGAAGCGGTTCGACAGCGAAACGAGGTCGGATGTGCCGCTTTCGGCGACCGCGATGTTACGCGAAGCAGCCGCACTCAGCGCGCCGGCGCCAAGCCGTTCGAGGAGCGTTCTGCGTGAGATCTGCATAGCTATCGAATTATCAAGGTCACGTTCACGGAGTGGGTACGCCCGCCTCCGCTTCCCGTGATGGTCAACGTTCCCGTGCCCCTGTCAACCTTATGCTCGGTACTTACCGTCAACACGGATTTGCCTGAACCCGCCAGCGAGGCCGGACTGAATGTTGCGGTAGCGCGGCGCGAAGGCAGTCCCGTAACTGTGAAATTCACCGGACCCGAGAAACCCTGGCCGGCGGCAACGGTGACCGTGTAGGTCGTCGAACCGCCCCGTTCAATTGCCGCGGACGTCGGGTTTGCAGAGATCGCGAAATCAGCATTGACGACGAGCGTAACGTTTGCCGTCCGCGTGATCGGTCCGCTCGTCGCGCGGATCACTAGCGGATAGCTTCCCGACGGAGTTGCAGGGACCGTCGAAATGCTCATCGAAGTTGAACCTGACCCCGCGACAGACGGAGGCGTGAGCGTCGCAGTTGCTCCGGACGGAAGCCCGGTCACGCTAAATTTGACAGTGCCCGTGAAACCCGGAAGCAGGCGTCACCGTGGCCGTGTACGTCGCACTCTGTCCCGCCGTCACCGCCCGTGAAGACGGCGTTGCGGCGACACTGAAGTTCGACACCGCAATGGTTCGGGTTGCCGGCTGGCTGGCCAGTCCTTTGTCGTCGGTAACGATGAACGATGCCACGTAGGTTCCGGGTGTCGAGTAGCTCACATTGCCGGGTGCTGGAACCGAGCTTGATGCCGGAGCGCCGCCGGGAAGCGTCCAGCGATACGCACTGATACTGCCGTCCGAATCTGTGCCGCTTCCCGAAAACGAGACCGCCCCTCCAGGATTGACGGTGACATTGCCCGTCGGACTCCCGATTACTGCAACCGGGGCTTGATTCGGCACCGTGGCAGCAATCTTCACGAATCTCGCCACAGACGGCACCCCCGCGGTGTTCAGCACGAACAGCATGTAGTAGCCCGGCGGTGCGATGTTGCCGTGCGGTGGTGCCGTGACATTCAAGACGCCGCTGCCCGCCGTGAAGGCCAACTCCACGAGCCGTTGATCCATGTCAAACGAGTGCGTGGGCGTACCGAGACGAACCAGCACCACCGAAGCGATGTCTGCCGCATCCAGTGTCTGGACTTTGAATGGAGAACCGTAACTGACAGTCGCCGGTGTCAGACCGGAGATGGTCGGCCGCAGCGCGGCGCTACCGTCTCCGTTGAACAGGTAGGCCGGTGAGTAGATCTCGAGTCGACGTTCGTAGGTGCCGCGTCGGGGATTGCCACCGATCAGGAGCACGGTTGCATCTGGAAGCAGGAGCGCATTCGAATGATAGAGCCGTGGAAACGCGTTTGCTCCAGCTGAACTGAAGGTATTGGTGCCCGGATCGTACAAGTCCGCGTTCAGGCTCGCGGTGAGGGCATCCTCATCGTTTGTTGATCCTCCAGTTGCGAGGACCTCTCCGTTCGGCAGAATCGTCGCGTTCATTTCTATACGCGGCTGGCTCATTGGTGGTCCGAATTGCCACTGCGGCGTCGCAGCCGAGAGATCGATGATTTCTGTCGTTGCCGTCGCCGGATTGCCTCCCCCAAAAATCATCACGCGGGGCCGGTAGCCGTTGGCGGGTCTCAATGGCAGAAGTACGGACGAGCCGTAGCGTCCGCGTCCCGGTGTACTTCGTCGTCGCGACGATCGGCGTCCACGTGCCATTCGAGGGATTGAAGAATCGCGAGCCGCGCGTCGAGCCTGCGTAGAAGACGCGACCGTCAGTACTGAGGTGCATGCGCGGATACAGAGGCGGTGTCCAGCCGGCCGGGTATTCCTGGCTCCAGCCGGAACCGACGGTGAGAATTTCGACCGACGCATTTGTACCGCCGGTTTCGAGCAGCCCAGAGAAGGTCATCACGCGGCCGTCTCCAAGAGTGGTCACCGTCGGATACCAGCGGCCGTGCGCCATACTCCTGATCTGGGTAACCAATCCGGTCGTCGGGTCGAACACGGCATTGCGCGGCTCGCCGAAAAACGGGTCGTATTGAAGGGTTCCGCTGTTGATGAGCACCCGTCCGTCGGGCAGCGTCACCATGCCGTTGCCGAACATGTCCCACGGGACCGCCTCTGTCAGAAACGTCTGGGACGCCGGATCCCAGACGGCCGCCTGAAAGTTTGTCTCGGTCTTGACATTTCCGGAACCCGCGACGATGAGGACCTCACCGGTGCGCAACAGGGCGAGGTGGATGGGATTGATTGGAACCTGGTTCGTCAGCGTTCGCCACTGACCTCGCGTTCCAGCCTGCGCCAACACTGAGTTCGTTGTGGTGGTGCTGAGGCCAACGGCAAGAAGGAGAGCGGCAAGGACGGATCCGCCCGTTAACGCGGCATTCGCAGGGCGCATGTTGAACTCCGGCTAAAGCCACACCCGGCTGGTTGCGTGCAACTGCGGCATTCAGGCAATTCCAGTTCCAAGGCCATCGAAATGCGTGGGTGAAGTGGCGTCAGCGATATTGCCGTCGCCATTCAGCCGGCAATGTCATGCGCAGAAAGGTCTTAGTCGTCGAACTAGCTTCGGTTATCGTGAGGGTTCGAGCCGGTGTTGCTGCTGGACGGCCACAGATTCTCGGTTTCGGTGACCTGTTGTCTGCCGCCCGGCAATTCTTCGGCAAGCACGTAACAAGACCCTTATTGCGGCGTAGATGCCTTCCGTTGGGCGTAGTAACGTCGACGTTGATAGCACATCGCGGGAACGAACGCCACTGTAAACCGGCGTCGCGGTGCTGCCAGCGCAAATCAGTTGCGATCTCGGTTTCGCAATCGGTGATAGACCCATTCGGGAGGCTACCATCCGTCAGCGAATCGTGAATAGGAAGTCCCTTACGGGTTCGTGACTCTCACATTTGTGAAGACCGCCTGCGCCGTCCCGGTCCCGCCGCTACGCAGCGTCAGCAGACCGACCTGAAGGGTTGCCGGCAGGGCGAGGGTCTGCGGTGGACCCACTGGCGTCCAGTTCGTGCCGTTCGTCGAGATGTAGGCGGTGAAGACATCGCCCACACGAGTCAGCTTGAGCCAGCGCGGCGTGGAGGTCGTTGCCGCCGACGGTCCGTCGCTCAGCGTCGTCCCCCCCAACATCGTCCGCCGGCGGAACTTCGCCTTCGCATCGGTGGTGACCATCATCGCCACATGACGGGCGTTCGCGCCGATGCCGTCGCGCATCATGATGGCGCCCATCGCCCACGCCGAGTCGGCTGGCTTTGTGACGCTGGCGAGGCGCGCAACCACGGTGCCGTTACCTGTGAGGCTCCGGTAGACGAAATGGAACGCGTCTGCGGTACCCCATAGGTCAGTGCCCGCACCGTTGACCGTATATGTGGCGTTGGCAAACGAGACCTTGCCAGGCGTACCGACCGCGCCGACGTCGGCATGTTTCCAGCCCGCCGGAAGGGCGACGGTGGCGGTTATGTTCGTAAACGTCGCCTGCGCGAGTCCGCTCACGGCGCCAGCGCGCAGCGTCCAGATGCCGACATCCGCGGTCACCGGCAGCGTGACGGTCTGCGCGGTGTACACCTGCGTCCATTGGGAGCCGTCCACCGAGACCCAAGCCGTGAAGACGTTCCCGCGCCGCGACAGCTTGATGTACCGCGGGGCGAAGCTAGTCCCAATCGGGTTGCCATCGCTCGCCGTCGTTCCTCCTACTGTTGTCCGGCGCCGGAACTTCACCGTGCCGTCGGCGCCCATCAGGAGCGTCGCGTGACGCACATTCGCGCCCAACGACTCACGGAACATAATGCCCGCGTATGCTGCATTCGCACCCGTCGGCTTGACCAGCGATGCGACACGCGCGATCAGATCGCCATCTCCACTGAACCTTCGGTGAGTGAACTGGAAGGCGTCGGCGGTGTTGAAGATATCGGTGCCGGCGCCCTTCAGCGTAAAGGTAGGGTTGGCGTAGCTCGCGCTGCCGGCCGTGCCGACGGCGCCGACGTCTGTGCTGATCCAGCCCGAGGGAAGCGTGCTGCCACCAGCGCCGGACGACACGAGGAGATTCACCGAGCTTGATGCGGGAACTACCGTGCCTGCCGCGGGATTCTGACTGATGACCAACCCTGCGGGCACCGTGGTGCTCGTCGTCGTAGTCACCGCCCCAAGCTTGAGGCCAGCTGTTGTTATGGCGCTGCTCGCTGCTGCCTGGGTCAGCCCAGTCACCTTCGGAACTGTATTCGCGGCGTTCGCAACCGTGACCGAGACCGAGCCTGATGTGGCCAGGTTCCCGGAGCCGTCGCGCGCAGTTGCCGTCAGCGTGTGCGCGCCATTGGCTGCGGCTGCGGTGTTCCAGGAGAGCGTGTACGGGCGGAGCGTATCTTCGGATCCAAGGTCCGAGCCGTCCAGCCGGAACTGAACGCCGGCAACGCCAACGTTGTCCGACGCGGTGGCCGTAATCGAGATTGTGCCGCTGACCGTCGCGCCGCTCGCGGGCGCGCTCAACGACACAACCGGTGCTTTCACATCGGCCGACGTGGCAAACGAGTAAGCCACGATGTCGAAGAGCGAGCTGCCCTCGGTCCAGATCAGGCCGACCTGGTTGCTGCCCACTCTCGGGAAACCTGAAATGTAGTTGCGATTCTGTGTGCCGATGTCGGTGCCGGATACGGCCGCCCAGGGCGTCCAGGCTGTTCCGTCGAATCTTGCGCACAGGATCGAATTCGATACGTCGGTGTTGATGACACACACCCAGACGTTGTTGCCGTCCGTCGCGCCGAAAAGGCCGGCTCCAGCCTTGAAGGACTGCCCCGCGCCGAAGGATGGCGGCGCCGGGGACATGGCCGACCACGTATTGCCAGCCGCGTTGTAGGAGGCGGCGTCTACGCCGCTTCCGTTTGACTTCCGGCGGAAGACGTAAATCTTGGTCGTGCTGACTGACACCAGTCCCCAGTCGTTCTGGTTGATCGTCGCGTTGGCGGAGAACACCTCCCCGTCCCCCCTGCCTGGGAGCCGACGACGATGCCGCTCCAGACGCCATTGGCGTTGGACCGTTCGTAGCGCAGGTTCGTGAGGTTCGGCTCGGTGCCCTGGCCGTTGTCGTACACCGCGAGCATCACGTTGCTCGCGAGCGGCGCAAACGCGAGCGCGTTGTTCTGGTGCGCCATCGATCCGTCGATGACGGCTGGCGCCGAGAACCCGCTCGTCCACGCGCTGCCGGTATCGGCGTTGTTGGACTTCCGCGCATTCGTATCCACTTCCTGCTGCAGGATCGGGCCGCCGGTGTGGATGAACTTTCCGCTCGAGACGCCGATGGTGTTGCCACGAGGCAGCGTCCAGGTGGCCGCGCCCTCGTCGAAGACGTTCCAGGACGACCACGTGATCGACGTGCCGGTCACCACAGCACGGATGTGGCCGGTTCGACCGTCCTGCCCGTCGAATGCCATGCTGACATCCGCGTGAATGACGTCGGTCGGATTGTTATTGAGATAAGCAATCCCGAGCGACCGGCCGCCCCCCAGCGACTGGTTGGGGCTTCCCGCCGCCAGGGCGGGACTGTCTGCGCCTGCGGTCCACGTGGCGATCGCCAGATCCGGGCCCGACGAACGGAAAGACTTGACCACGTGAGTCGAGCCCCCCTCGGTGTCGGCGTTGGACGTGAGCGTAAACAACCACCAGACGCGGGAGTTCGCCGCGTAGACGAGATGCGACTGGGCAGAATGCCCGGTTGCGTCCTTGAAATTGCCAGCGAGAAGATCGCCTATCGGGACGGGTGACGCAGTGCTTGCCTGTACGGCAGCCGGCTGACCAACCGCGTCGGGGCTCCACGCACCAATTGTGGGCGGAGCGATTACAGCTGTGGCCGCCACCAGGGCGAGGCCGAAGATGGGCAGTCTCGTCACGAATAACCTTGGCGCGGCCGGTGTTGTCGAAATGGCGCGAGCATGCAAGTGGATGTCACCGAGAGGTCGCCGGACTCTCGGGGTCGAACGAGATGCAAGGGAGGTCGCGCATGCCGGAACCAGATTTCGAGTGATTTGTATCAACCGCGCCGCGTTTGTCGTCTCCGGAGACGATTTCTGTCTGCCTGTCGCCAGACAAGGGCTCAAAGCGTGCCACGGATTTTTCCGCGAACGCGCCGAGGAGCCACCTATCATGCCCAGGAAGTCACCTCCACCCCACCCAAAGGCGCGCCGCGCACGCCGGGATCGCGCCGCAAGGAGGGCAGGCCAACAGGGCGACCGTCGAATCATCGGACTCTCGTGAACCGGCCCCCAAGGCCTTGGTCGGGGCAGCGCAATCATGGTCCTGACGCGCGAGTTCGGCCGGCGGTTGACTCAAGGTCCAACTTCTGAGCGATAGCGGCTCAGTGCCGGCGCGGCTACGTATAATCCGTCCGATTCACCAATGGCCCTGCAACCGGGTACTCGGCTCGGCGCCTACGACATCCTCGGCTTGGTTGGCGCCGGGGGCATGGGCGAGGTCTACCGCGCCCGCGATCCCCGGCTCGGGCGCGACGTGGCCATTAAGGTGTTGCCCGCGGATCGCGTCGCCGACGAGGGCCGTCGCCGCCGATTCGTACAGGAGGCGCAGGCGGCCTCCGCGCTCAATCATCCGCACATCATCACGATTTACGAGATCGACACGGCCGAGGCCCACGATTTCATCGTGATGGAGTACGTGCGCGGCAAGAGCCTCGATGCGCTCATCCCGCGGCAGGGGATGCGCCTCAGCGACGCGCTCCGCATCGCCATCCCGGTGGCCGACGCGCTGGCCGCCGCCCATGCGCGCGGCATCATCCATCGCGATCTCAAACCCGCCAACGTGATCGTGGGAACGGACGGCGCGGTGAAGGTGCTCGATTTCGGCCTCGCCAAATTGGTTGGAACCGACGAGGACGTCGGACACGGACACCCCCACGGTCACCGCGCCATGCCGCGCTCAGCGCGCCGGGGACGATCGCCGGCACCGCCGCCTACATGTCGCCCGAGCAAGCGACGGGCGGACCAGTCGATGCACGGAGCGACATCTTCGGCTTCGGCGCGATGCTCTACGAGATGGTGACCGGGACGCGGGCGTTTGCGGGCACGTCCACCGCCGACACCCTGAGTGCGGTGATTCGCGCGCAACCACAAGGCGCCCAGTGCCATCATTCCGGCGGTTCCCAGCGACCTCGAGAAGCTGATCCTGCGGTGCCTGCGGAAGGATCCGCAGCGACGCTTCCAGCACATCGACGACGTGAAGATTGCGCTGCAGGACATCAAGGAGGAATCGGATTCGGGCGTCGGAGCGTCTGCGCCAGCCGCGCGCACGCGTCGTCGCGGCCTGATCGTGGCACTCGGCGGCCACCGTGATGCTTGTGTCGGCCGTCACGGCGTGGGTGCTGCGATCACATCGCCCCGCGGCCGTCCCGCCACTGCACGTCGTGTCGCTCACGACGCTCAAGGGCGAGGAGCGTCATCCCACGTTTTCGCCCGACGGCGAACAGGTCGCGTTCGCGTGGAACGGTCCGAAGCAGGACAACTGGGACATCTACGTCACGCTGGTGGGATCGTCCAACGTGCGCCGACTCACCAGCGACCCCTCCCCTGATACGAAGCCGGTGTGGTCGCCCGACGGCCGCCAGATCGCGTTCGTGCGTGAGCGACCCGACGGCAGCACCATTCAGCTCGTGTCAGCGCTCGGCGGTGAAGACCGGAAACTGAGCGACTTCCGGGGCGCCGATTCAATCGGCTGGTCTCCGGATGGTCAATGGTTGGTCGCGGGACGATCCGGCGAGAGCGGCGCGGCCGGACAACCGCGAGGCATCTATCTCATTCCCGTCGAGGGCGGTGAGGCTCGGCCGCTGATTGCATCCAGCCCGGTTGTTGCCGATTATGACCCCGCATTCGCACCCGACGGCCGCCGGCTGGCGTACGCGTCGTGCGGCCGTGCGAGTACCGGCGGGCTGCCGGGATTCTGCGATATTTATGTCGTCGAACTGAATGCGGCCCACACGCCTTCGATGCCCCCGCGGCGACTCACGACGCAGCGGTCGCTGTATACCGAATCCCTCACGTGGACTCGTGACGGGAGCGCGGTCGTATACGCCGCGGCGACGCCCGAGGTGAATCTCTGGCGCGTAGAGGTTGCCGGGACCGCGCTCGCCCGAGCGCATTGAGGTCGCAGGGGCCGAGGCGTATTTCGCCAGCCATCGCGCTGTCCCGCGACCGGCTGGCGTTCACACGCCGTGTCGGTCGACAGTGACATCTACCGCTTCGAAGTCGGGCGTCCTGTGCAGTTGGTCTTTGGGTCGAGCGGTGCAGAGCAGGACGCTGCGTTTGTCTCCGGATGGCCGACGGCTCGTGTTCGGGTCGCAGGGCTCCGGCGCCCTAGAGGAGATTTGGGTCGCCGAGGCCGACGGATCGAATCCGCAACAGCTCACGCACGGTCCAGGGCGCGCTCAGGGCTCGCCCTCCTGGTCACCCGATGGGCGCCGGATCGTATTCGACTCGTTTGCCGACGATACGCATTATCACATTTGGATGATCGATGCCGACGGCGGACCGCCGCGTCGGCTCACCACGCAGGCGGGCGACGAGCGTGTCCCCACCTGGTCGCGCGACGGGCGCTGGATCTACTTCAGCAGCGAGCAGGGGGCCGCCGCACGCGACCTGTGGCGCGTGTCCGCGGACGGGAAGACGTCCGAGCGACTGATCCGCGGGGCGAGCGGGCCATTTGCGTGCGAGTCGAACGACGGCAAGACACCTGTTATTCCAGCCAAAGGATGCGGACTCGCCCCTCATGGCAATGCCGCCCGCCGGAGGCGGAGCCCGGCAACTGGTGGCGTGCGTCAGGCGGATCGGCCTTTGGCGCTGGTCCGCAGGGCGTGTATTACGTCGCCTGCGATCCCAGCTCCAATCCGCCACTCCATGTGCTCGATCTGGAGACCGGCCGAGACCGGCTCCTCGGCACGCTCGACGGACTCATAGATCGCCCGCTGGGTTTGGCGGTGTCGCCCGACGGGAAGACCATCGTGTATCCGAGAGCAATGCATACGGATGCCGACCTGATGTTGATTGAGAACTTCCGGTAGCCTCCGATTCCTTCAGCAGGCACGCTTCCGACCTGTGCTTTGGAGCGGCGACTCGAACGAACATCAGCGCGTTCGACACCGGGGCCGTCCACCGCGAACTGCGACGCCGCGTCGAGGAATGGCGTAGGCTCGTGCGGCGAAACACCCCGATCGCTCGACAGGTGCTCGATCGACTCCTGGCCGACCGCATTAGCTGGACACCGCGCCGCGCTGAGCGGATCTACAAGTATTCCGGCCGGTTGCAGTCGACCGCCTGCTCGTGGGGATCGTGTGTACCGAGAATCGCCGCAAGCCACAGCGCGCGATGGTTGGGATCGTTACGGAAGGTATGGCGTCCCCAACGCGACAATCGCCGGTGTACCAGCCGGTGCGAGGGCCGCTGCCGCAGGCGGCTTGAGGGAGTCAGCGTCCCCAACGAGGATTCGCGATTGATTACCAACGCGATTTCCAAGGTATTTGGCGGTCTGACCGTCGCGCGGCATAGAGGCTGAGGCCCGATACGCCCTCAGTCATGCTCTGGCCAGAAGGTCAGGCAAACACTGCGGCGTTGATCGAGATCTATTTCAATGCGGCAGGGCCGCAGGGGTCATCGGAGTGTGCTGTAGAACCTCTTGATCTCAGCCAGCACATCGGCGCTGCGGTCGAGATAGAAGTAGTGACTGGCATCCCGATAGGTAATCACTCTCGCGTGCGGCACTTCCCGTCGAAATGTGGCCAACCACCGCTCCTGTGTGGGAACGGCGGCCGTCCGCCAGTAGGTCTCGGCCCGCTCACGGATCTCGATGGTCGCATCCGGCGGGATGCCAGGGTGTCGCTCCTGGATCGCACTGATCGCCAGCGTGGGCGCCTGTACGCCCGAGAAATCGACGGAGTATCCGTTCCACCAACGACTGATTTGCGTCCAGACGGCGCCAGTTGCTGGTGAGGAGCCAAGCGGGTCGTTCTGCAACACAGCATAAGCGGTCGCCGGATCGGCGATCGCATCCAGTACACCAGCGAGCGTACGCGTCGGGGCCAGCGCGAAGCGATCTGCGTGAGCTCGAGCCCCGCCAGCGAGTGGCCGACCAAATGCACTCTCTGCAGTTCCTTGGCGTCCAGGAATGCCATGATGTCAGCGACCAGGGTTGCGAGTTCATATCCCAAGGCCGGCGTCTGCGACGGTGGGAAACCACGGCGTGTCAACGCGTACACATGGAAGCGGTCGCGAAGGCCAACAGCTAAGTCGTTGAAAGTTGCCGCGGGTGTGCCGAAGCCAGTCAGAAACACAACCGGCTCGCCCTGGCCACCCCAGTCTAGATAGTGCAGTCTGATTCCGTTCGCCTCGACGAAGTGTTCAGAGAATGAACGACCGGATTCTGTCTGGCCGGAAACGCCGGAGAGCGTCAGGCACGCGAGGATGAACGCCGACATCGTCACAGAACCCTCCCCGGTTGGTGTCAGTTTACCGATTCCTCCCGGTAAGTCGCCAAGGGTTTACGCTTCCGCTGCACGGGTGCGAACGCTCAAACGGACTTGAACCATTTTCCGTCACCGGGTCGGCGCGGCTCGCGGCGTAGAGGACACGGACTGGCGGGTTGATCGATCCACTCAACCCGCCAGACTTTCTCAGGAATTGCGGCGTGATTTCGTGTCCCTGAGCGGTGAGTGCTAGAGTGCACGGTGCGGCGAACCACTGAACTGGAGGCGCACTGTGGATCCATTTCGCGGTGCAGGCATTCTTGCCCTCGTTGCAATGATTCTGGGGTCAACAAGTCTCATACCGGTTCAATTCGATCCGACGACTGCGATGTGGCGCGTCCGCGCAACCGTTCACTTCGACATCTACTACCCGCAAGCGCACGATCTGGATTCGATCGCGCGCGAAGCGGAGCGCGCCTACGTCCGAGTCAGCCGAGATCTGCGGCGACAGGTGTCTGCCAAAGTGCCGCTCATCCTGCTGCCGACCAGTCGCGACCTGCCACAGACGGCGCAGGAAGCGGCGGCGATCGTGCGCGCGAGCGGTGCACCGGATCGCGACCATCTGCTGTTACCCGTCGACCCGCGTAATGGTCGAGAGAAAATGCTAGCGCACGAGCTCACCCACATTTTTGAATTCGATCAGCGATCACGTCGCCCCTGATCGCCGCCATCTACGTCGGCAACGGGATTCGCGATAAGGTGGAGCTCAGATTTTCCGGTGTTGCAGCCTGATTTCCCGATCGTCCGCCACGCGACCGCAGCGTGACCTCACTTGTCAGACATCGAGCGGCCGCGAACGCAACCGCGCAATTTCGATGGTGGAAAAGTTTACCGTCAGTATGGCGTCCCTTGCGGCTGTGAGTTCGAACCGCCTCACTGACTTGGTCAAGGATCTTGCGGCCCTCCGGCAAAGTGGAATCGGCCCACTGCTTGAGGCCGTACAATTCGCGTCAGCGTGAGAGAGCCGCACATCCCCAGATGAATTGGAACCGATCCGTACCTAGACTGTGGAAGACAGAAAGAGGAACAGCCAAGCGGTGGAACCCGCATCCAGGGAACAGCGCAGATCAGGAAACCGCGATCGCGATTCGCACATTGTGCAAACAGCCCGACACCTGCAATCAACGTGATTACGGTCACTGGCTAGGCGCGCCTCATTCGCCTGATTTTCCAGAGGAATATAGGAACCCTCTTAAGCAGAATTAGGCGAAGACAAGCGTTCAAATCGCCAAACCGCGAATATAGGAGACGTGGGCTTAAGCCCTACTTCAGACCAGATCTCGTCCGAAAACTTGGTCAGCCGAGCAGATCCATCTGATCCGCGTCAGTGGCTCCTCGGGCAGCCGCCAAGTCTTCGAGGCTCATGGGGATCTCGGCTCAAAGCTAGGGAGTTGACGTCAGTTGAAAAGCGCAGACGGCGAGAACGTTTCGCATTTTGCGCTTCGCGCAACGCGCCGGGCCTGGACAGCAAATGGTCACCGGCGGAGTGCCTCCAATGCCCGCGCCGCAGCCCTTCGCAGTCGGTAGACGGGCGACCGCTTCCGCAACACGTCGATATGAACGAGGTCTAGGTCCGACGCGCACTCCTGCGCTTCCTGCGCCGCGAGCTGCGGGTACCTGCGAAGCCCCTCGGGACTCGCGTAGAAGAAAAGATTCTGGCGGTACCAGGATGCGACCTGTTTGTTCTGCCAGATCTGCGGGCGCAGGCAATCAATCGACACAAAGTTCCTGGCGCCAAACAGCGCGTGCCAGAAGGCCCGCGGCCGCTCGTTCAGATGGCCATGCCCTCCCTGGCCCGGTGTGGCAGCGGAGAACAGCACGACAGGCGCGGCGAGCGTCAAGGCATCCACGAGCGTCGGAGCCGCGTGTTTCCGAAGGTGCTCAGCCACCTCGACGCACACCGCGAGGTCGAACGCGCCTACGGGTTCGAGGGCTTGGTTGAGGTCAGCCGTGCAAAACTGCGACGACTCGATGATCAGGGTGTTCGCCCATCTCGGCTGGTCAATGCCCAGAATGCGATCCACCCCATGGGTCTGGAACACTCTCAGCCATTCTCCGTGCTTACAACCGAAGTCCACGACGCTGCGCGCCGGAACGTACCGAATGACCAGCGGCACGACTCTCTCGGCGCTCTTCAGACTGTTTTCTGACCACCACTGTCGTGCTGCTGTATTCGTTGGGGCCACCATCGGCACTCCCCGTGGAGGTAACATTTCGATTTAACGCCGTCGATCGGCCGCATCCTACTCCAACCATCTCGCGCGCGGGTCAGGATTTCTTCCCGTCTGGATCTCGCATCGAATAACCCCCAGCGGCCCGAACTGTGACGCGCGGCACGACGCCTCCGATATTCTTGCGGACACGTCGCCCACGTCTACCGACCGTCCACTGACGCCTGAGATGAATCAGCGGCCTCTCTTGGGCACGCCATTGCACATTGTGCAATAGCGCCCACGGTATTGGGGCCGTCACCGCGTTCGCCGAACCGTCCGTTTACCGGGAGGCCCTACGGCCGTCCTCCGGCGCTCTGCGAGGCTCCTCGCCATAGTCAGCAGTATCGTCCGGTCTCGGCGCGGCAAGAGCCTCCAGGCAGCCATCAGGGCCCTTGCCTGACGGTCCTGCCGGTCGGCCGCTGGAGGCACACCGAAGCGCTCTGTGGCCTTCTCTCGCTGCGCAAGACGCCACATCTCGTTCTGGTCCAGACCTAACGCCCCGCACAGCCGCGCATTAAGCTCCTCTGAAATGACCGGCTCGCCCCTGACGATTCTGCGGCAGTGTTCTGTACCGAGCGACCCACCGCGGCGGCGAGGCTTCGAATCGACAAGTTCCGACGCTCTAATGCGTGACGGACCGCCTCACCGTAGGACATGACGGAATCATACACATAAATCAGTTGCATACAACCTAAATATGTGGCAAGGCTGTATCTTGCCGTGCGGTGAGCCGTCGCTGGTCGCTGTCTGGCACGCTTATTGGCCTTTGGAAGCTGCGATGCATGAACGTCAGAACCTCGTCAGCCGTGGGATTTCCGCTGTGGGAGTCCTCTATGGGCCGTCTTTCCCCGCACTATCGTGAGCTGCTGCCTGAGACGCTCCGACAGAGCGTAGATGATGAAGGTTTAGCAGCCTTGTTGGATGGCCTACGCCCTCTCGCACAGGTCATAACACAGATGTATTTCTCAACGCCACCGGAACAACTGTTCAAAGACAGTGGTTCCGCGAGCATTGGTGACGACACGATCTCCGATCAGGCGGAGGCTCTTGCCTTCGGGCTGAATATCTCGATGGATGAAGCCTTGCGACTGGCGAACATCAACCGCCAGATTAACGATGCCCCCGGAGGGCTGAGATGGGAAAGAAGGGCAAGGACGACGTCGGGAATAAGACCGCCGCCGTCATTTACCTTAGGGTGTCGACGGAGGAACAGGCGAAGAACAACAGCTTGGGTAATCAGGGGGTGCAGACGCGACAACTCTTTCAGACCTTCGGGTACGAAGTCGTCAGGTCCTTCATCGAGCAGTTCTCCGCGAAACGGATGACCGTCCTCAGCAGGCCGTGTGTCGCTTTTGCGAGCAGAATCACCGGCGCATTGGAGCCGTGGTCGTGTGGAAGTTCGACCGATGGGCCAGAAATACAGCGGATCATCTTGCTCTGAAGACTCTTCTGAAGAAACGCGGCATAGACCTTAAATCCGTCTGCGAGACGGTCGAGGATAGTCCGGCAGGAATGTTCATGGAGTCCGGTCGAAAATGTCCCAACTGCCGGGAAAACTATACACGCCAACGGTAGGGTCAGGCTCGCCATCAGGCGGGATAGTAAAGCACTGGACGCGAACACCGCGCGCATCGTCGACTCAGGGGCAGTTCCGAACGTCTCACGTAACAGCCCAGGAGACACCTCGGAAGCCCTCTCCACTGCAAACGTGAATTGAAACGTAATGGGATCAGCCTCAGCCGGTCGAGCATCTCCCAGCGTGAACAGCAAGACCACCACGGAAATTTGTGAAATCGCATCGAAGACATCGCCTTCGGTTGGTAAAACCCGAACCCGCGATTAACATTGCCGATCGCATTTCGAGGGGGCGACGATGACGACAAAGCCGAGTACCGGATGGGTTGGTTGTGGTGACGGGCGCCGGTGGCTTCATCGGCGGGCACCTGATCGGTGCACTACGCAGTCTCGGTTATCCGCGTCTGCGTGCCGTAGACATCAAGCCGGTCGACGCGTGGTACCAGCGCTTTGCCGACGTCGACAACCGACAGCTGGATCTGCGCGACAAAGAAGCGTGCGATCGGGCGGCGGCCGGCGCCCGCGAGATTTACAACCTGGCCGCCGACATGGGCGGGATGGGGTTCATCGAGACGCACAAGGCCGAATGCATGCTCACCGTCCTGATCAACACCCACATGTTGATGGCGGCGCGCGATGCGAAGGCCGAACGCTTCTTCTATTCATCGTCTGCGTGCGTGTACGCGGCGGGGAAGCAGACACGGCCGGACGTCGAACCGCTGAAGGAGGAAGACGCGTATCCCGCGATGGCCGAGGACGGCTACGGGTGGGAGAAGCTGTTCAGCGAGCGGATGTGCCGTCATTTCCTCGAAGATTACCAGCTCGAGACGCGCGTCGCGCGCTATCACAACGTTTACGGACCGCACGGAACCTACGATGGCGGCCGCGAAAAGGCGCCGGCGGCGATCTGCCGGAAGGTGATCGCGGCGCAGATTGCAGGCGCCAGCGAAATCGAGGTCTGGGGTGACGGCGAACAGACGCGGAGCTTCATGTACATCGACGACTGCCTCCACGGTACGCAGATGCTGATGCACAGCGAGGTCCGCGAACCGCTCAACATCGGCAGCGACGAGCTCGTCACAATCAACCAGCTGATCGACATCGTCGAGGAGATCGCGGGCAAGCGGCTGAAGCGGCGCTACAACCTGTCCGCGCCCAA
The DNA here is from genome assembly GCA_963755695.1 of uncultured Acidobacteriota bacterium. GTDB lineage: Bacteria > Acidobacteriota > Vicinamibacteria > Vicinamibacterales > 2-12-FULL-66-21 > QHWT01. The sequence continues at coordinate 967,405 of CAVWLB010000010.1, forward strand.
AGGCGTGCGCGGACGCTGTAGCGACAACACTCTGATCAAGCAGAAACTCGGCTGGGCGCCGTCCGTACGTCTCCGCGACGGCATGGAAAAAACCTACCGGTGGATCCACGACGAGATGGAGTCGCCGGCAGCTGCACGGCGGGTCTACGTCTAGCGCCTGCACCATGACTGTATGGGCGGCCCGACGGTTCGTCCGGTCGCACGGACGCTTTTGCTGGGGCACGAAGGAAGAATCGGTTGACGTATTCGAGTCCGCCTCGTCGATCGTCGGATGCCACGCTATTCGTACTCAATACCCACTTTGCGAACAAGGGCCATGTGAACAACGCCATCGATATCCTGCAGACCAATCCCAGTAGGAACACCGGCTTCATCTTTAATGGTGTTCGGATGAAGAAGAGCAAGTACTACTACAACACCAACTACGGCTATGGCTATCGCTACGCCTAGGCTATGGCAGCGGTTATTGCTACGGTCACGGCTATGGCCGCAAGAAGGCGGTGATCGGTCGGAGGGAAGCCCCACGACGAACCAGGACACTTGATCCCGTTGCAGGGTCTCAGGGGCGCAATTTTCGGTGATCCGCGATGGACTGGAGGGATCTGCGGTCATTCAAGGAGATCGGTCACAGCCTCCATGAACGACGCGAAAGGGAATAGGCCATGAGGATGGATCTGCTCGCCATGGGTGGTCTTTGCAACAGGATGCGGGCCATTGATTCAGCCCAGTCGCTTGTGGGCGAAGCTGGCGGGACGCTTGGTGGTCCACTGGCAAAGAAAACAGGGCATCTTGAATTGTCCCTTCCGCGACCTGTTCGAGCCCATACCGGGGGTCAAGGTCGTTGAAACGTCCAGTGTTCCTTTTCCATTTCGTGCGTCGTTCGCTTCGGAACTCTACCGCCGTTCCGTGTCTTCGCGGCTGATCGGGTCCGAGGCGATGAAGGAACTGATCGATTCCAAGTACGACTTCCGTGAATTGAACAGGTCGCCGAGAGTTCATATGATGACCCTTTACCGGTTCCATTCCGCTCCTGGCAGATACCTTGGTTTCGTACCGGTGACCGACCTTCGCTCACAAGTGGACCAGGTGACCGCCGGCTTCGATGCGAATACCATAGGCGTGCACATCCGCCGCACGGACCATGCCAAGTCCATCGAGGTCAGTCCCTTGGATCTCTTCGAGACGTTTATGGATGCTGCGATCAAGGCCGAACCCAGGACCCGGTTCTACCTGGCCACCGACAGTACATCTGTGAAGGAGCGGCTATGCGCAAGGTTCAACGGGCTGGTCATGACCAACTTCAATGAGCCATCGCGGAACAGCAGGGAAGGGGTTCGCGATGCCGTGCTGGAGCTTTACGCATTGTCGCGGACGAGCAAACTGTTCGGCTCCTATTGGAGTTCGTTCTCCGAGACAGCGGCCCACATCGGAGGCATCAAGCAGATCGTGGTCGGGCGGGCGGACATGGTGAGACGAAAGGAAGCATTAGGGCCCTCTCGCGATTCAACGGAACGCTCCTTCTCGGACTCTGCTCTATCGTCATGATCAGTATGCAGGATGCCCAGACAGCAGCACAGGCGAGCAACCGATCATGACAAGAGGACGCCCTCTCTTCGTTTCCGGCGGGCGACCGGACTCAAATAGGCGTCGGGACTAGGAACAGTCCCCGGACTTCGCTCGCGCTGCCGGCGATGCAACTCACAGTGACCACTGGCCGGTCAGACGTTGACACCCAACTGACACCCTCGGCGTTGGACGCCGGGCAAAGTGGTGGACACCTATAGACGAGATCGTTACGAAAATCCTCCAGCGGTGTCCATCTGAATCCATCGACTTTCGCCTGCCGTCAATTCGTAAAGGACGACTCGATGTCGATGCGCCGCCGCGCCCTACCGTGGTGTACTTCTGCTGCCGTTCTGTGAACCGTCATGAGGCGCGCTCCGCTGCCGCCTCCCCCGCGAGAAACAAGGTCGACCCGGTGACCAGGAAATCGCCGCCCCTCGCCATTGGGATCGCGTCGCCGCTTTCCTCGTCGCGATAGACCTTGATGTGCTTTGGCGCGAACTGCGTATCGTTCAACCGATGGATCGCGTCGATCGCGCCGCCCTTCCCGGTGACCGCCCCGATGAAGTCCTTCATCGTGATCGGACTTGAACCGATGACCTGCTGATCTGCGGCGGAGGCCTCGCGGCGCACACGCGCAGCCACGGCACCGGCAAGGCGAGGAGACCGGTGCACTCTTACGGCTGTACGTCCTTCTGGCGACGTGGCCCGAAGGTGTGCACGAACAAGCTGGTCGGGCGCATGGACGTGATCGACGAGGAGGTGCTCGCGACCCTGCAGGATGACATCTGCCGACCGACGGTGATCGAAGAGGCCATCCGATTGGCGCTCGAGGAACTGACCCCGGCACGCCAACCTGATTGCTGCGGGCCTGCGTCACGGCATCCGGCAATCGCCTGACCTGTTTGAGAACGTGGATATAGAGGCGCTCGCCCACCAAGTGTGCAGCTTGATCGAGCAGTGACGGAGACCACAATGGCAACGGCAACTCCGACGAAACCACTTTCCGCCCGGGACCTGTTGGCACTGGCGGCGCTGCCGCTCGACGCCAGCCCGGAGGTTCAGCCGCTGGCAGCCGCCGCTGAAGCGGCCGAGCGCACCTACGCAGACCTCCTCGTGAAAGACCGGCGATACAGGTCCTTCACCGATCCAAATATCGCTCGGTCCCTTGAGCGGTCTCCGGAGGCGAAGGAGGTATTGGACGCCGCAGCCAATGCGCCCACGGTGATCGAACTGGCCCGGGCCCGGGCAGCACGCGACGTTGCGACCGAACGGCTGGACTTGGCCGTGAGGGTGAACGGCAGCGGCGGCTGTGGTTGCTGCACGAGTTCAGGAAGGCCGAGATGCGGGTGCTGGCCGCCGACTACGCCAAGCTCGTGACGCGTTGCGGGCCGCTCGCTGAAATTGAACAGGCATTTCATGAAGCGATGCCCGTCCGCGTGGTCGAACGCTACGGCATGCTCGTGACCGCCGGACGGTTGGAAGCGTGGAAGACCGCTGCGGCCAGTGAGGGCATCGAGGTATAGCCATAGGCGACGGGACAGCCTCTGGGGTGTCGGCTGGGCGCCTACAACTCCGCGTGCGGCCCCGTCGGAGCGAGCCGTTGGTATCGAACGGGCGCAACATGTTCCGCCGCGGAGACCAGCCACTCAACTACCACACTGACCGATGGACCAATATCAGCACCTGGCGATGGCCGTGATCAACATGGCCATCACCGATCTGACCGACAAGCGACGGACACCGGACGAGCGGGCCCACGTTCGCCGGTTCTTCAACAGTGACGACCTACGTTTCTGGTGCACGATTGCGGACCTGAAGGCCGAGGCCGTCAGAGAAGCGGCCGAGCGGCACGAGCAGATGCTGGCCGGAGAACTGCCTACACTGCCGCAGTGATGCCGCAGTCTATGAGGGGACGAGATAGTGGGATCGGGCGCTATCGCGGGAATGATCGCGCAGGCCGCATTCTGGGCGATGCTGGTGCTTGGTGTCGCATTCGGGGAGATCGGCCGGCGCGGCGTGGTGGTGTTCCTCGCCCTGTGGGCGGTCGGATTCTTTGGATTGCCGCGTGTGTCCGCGTTCGGTGCCCTCTACGTGACGCCGTATGTGGCCGCACTCGACATCGGCCTCGCGTTTGTCGTGTTCAAGGGAGACGTAAAGCTGTCGTGAACATCATCTGTGACGATGGAGGCTCTGATGTGCGGGTCGATGCGCCGTAGACGCAGCCTCGCCAGCCTAGCGACCCGTAGATGCCCGGTCTGCGGGCAGACGTTCGATCAGCGAAGGCCGACGCAGAAGCATTGCAGGCCAAGCTGTCGCCAGCTCGCGCTCCGGCGTCCGGACGATCACATCGGTCTACTGTTCTGACTCGCGCTGCGGTTCGTTGGGGAGCAGCGGCATCCACTCACGCCCACAGGCCCGGCAATGCCACTTCATGCTCCACGGACCCACCAAACACCCACCGAGGATCACGCGACCTTCAGCGACGGCGTGCCCCAACTCCGGATCATGATCCGGCAGGCCCCAGACGATCCGCACCGCTGCCACTTCTCCACACCAAGTGCAGCGGACCCGTTCGTGTTTCATCATGGGCCGTAACCATACGCCGGTTACGTGGTGGTTTACTTCTGTGTGCTATAGGGGTATATATAGCCCCCGCCATGACCGTCCACAAAAAAATCGGCTACTACACTTTGCTGGCGCCAGACGTGCGAGAGGCGCTTGCTCGTTACAAGCAGGACGTGGGCGTGCCCGAGACGGTGGTGATCGACCGGGCGCTCCGTCAGTGGCTCACCGAACATGGCGTGATGAAGGCGCCCCGACCCCGCGCTGGAACGCGGGGCCGGGGCTGACCCGTTTACTCGTGTAGGCGAGTCGACCGGGCTGCCCTCCATGATACGGGCGGCCTCCGACTCCAAAGGAGGCAGCAATGAAAAGATTCCAGACCGGTCTGCGTATTCTGAACACGCACGGCAACGGGACGCTCATCGCGGCCAGCGCCGCGTGGAGGGCAGGCGCTGAAGCCCAGAGCCGCACCACAGCGATCGTGGCCGGAGTCATCATCGGCCTGAAGGCCGGAGCGAGCCTCGCCAAGACCCCGTGGGGGATCGCCATCGGCGCCGCTGCCGGAGCGGCCGTCGGCTACATCGCGCACATCAACGCCCACGCGCATCCCGCCGTCATCCAGCAACAGGCAGCGTAAGAGAGGAGCCTGTGATGATAGCCAGTGTCTATGCCCGCAAGAGCACGATCCAAGAGGGCGCTGACGCGGACGCCAAGTCCGTCCAGCGCCAGATCGAAAACGCGCCCGGGCCTTCGCTGCCTCCAAGGGCTGGCTCGTAGCCGAAGGCCACGTCTACAGCGATGACGCCATCAGCGGCGCGGAGGTCCGGAAGCTGCGCGACCGCCAGCGGCTCCTCGATGCGATCCACAGCGGCCCGCCATTCCAAGTGCTCATCATGCGGGACCCTCCCGGTTCTCCCGGCGGGATGGCGACGAGGCCTTCACCGAGCTGAAGGCCATCGCCAAGGCGGGCGTGGCCGTCTGGTTCTATCAGGACAACAGTCGATTCGAATACGGGAACTTCGCCGCCAACATCACCGGCATTGTCCGGGCTGAGATGAACGCGGAATTTCGCCGGAGCATTGCCGTGTGGACCCGTGAGGCGATGATTCGCAAAGCCAAGGCCGGGCATGTTACCGGCGGCCGCGTGTTCGGCTACGACAACGTCCGCGTGGACGGTCACGTCGAGCGCCGCATCAACGAGGCCGAAGCCGCCGTCGTGCAGCGCATCTTCCAGATGGCGGCAGACGGCGCCGGGTTCCGCCGGATCGCGAAAGCGTTGAACGATGAACGGACGCCGTGTCCTCGGGCGCAGCAGGGGCGACCGGACGGCTGGACGGCCAGCAGCGTGCGGCCAGTGCTGTATCGGACCCTGTATCACGGCGTGATCGACATGGGGGCAGACGCGGGGCCGCGACGAGTCCGGCGAGCGTCGTCAACGGAAGCAGCCAGCCGACCAGTGGATGACGGTAGACGTGCCGCAGCTCCGGATCGTGAGTGACGACCTGTGGACCTCCGCGCAGCGCCGGATGAAGGCGGCCGCCGGAGTCTACCTGCGGTCGACGGGAGGCAAGTTGTTCGGGCGTCCCGTGCTGGGACAGGAGTCTCGCTACCTGCTCACCGGACTGGCCGCGTGCGGCGCCTGCCACAACGACGCCCGGTCCGGGCTGATGGCGCACAGCACCGCCAGCGGCCGCGAGCGGCGGCGGTATCTACTGCTGCACCGGGTTCCACAACAAAGGCCGGGCGATCTGCGCGAACGGGCTGCCGCTCCCGATGCAGGAGGCCGACGAGGAGATCCTCACGCAGCTCCGCGAGGCCGTGCTGCGCCCGGACCTCGTAGAGGGTGCGCTCTCCGACGCACTCGCCATGCTCCGCCCGCAGAACGACATCATCGAGGCCCGGCGCGCGGAACTACAACGCCAGCTCCGTGCTCTCGACGAGGAGACTGGGCGGCTCGCTGCCGCGATTGCCGCAGGCGGGGAGATGTCCGCGCTCGTGGCGGCACTCGGTGAGCGGGAACGTCAGCGTGAGGTCCTGAAGCTAGATGCTGCCGGTCTGGAGAGTCTCGCCAAGGTATCGCAGGCAGACGTGCACCGGTTGGAGAGCAGCCTCCGCGCCAAGGTGAAGGACTGGCGCGCGGTGCTCGGACGGCAGGCGCCTATCAGCCGCCAGATCGTCGCCAAGCTACTCGACGGACGGATCGTGTTCACGCCGCAAGAGGATCGCTCGTGGACCTACGTCGGACAGGCGTCGTATGGAAAGATTCTTCAGGGAGTAGTCTTACCGTGGCGATGGCGTCCCCAACGGGATTCGAACCCGTGTTTTGGCCTTGAAAGGGCCACGTCCTGGGCCTCTGGACGATGGGGACCTGGTCGGCGATGACCGCCTCCGGGCGAGCACCCGGATCCTTCAAATCATAGCATAGCGTCACGCGAGCCTCAGCCCGTCCCAATCCCATCGCCGCTCCGCGATTAAGATGTCCGCCATGCATCGCTCTCCTTTGCGCGTGGTTGCACTGCTGCTCGCGTGCGTGGTGGCGATCGGCGCTACTACGGCCACCGCGCAGCAGTTGCCCCGGCTGAAGGTTTCCGACAACAAGCGTTTCCTGGTCACCGAGGACGGACGCCCGTTCTTCTGGCTCGGTGATACCGCCTGGGAGCTCTTTCATCGGCTGAATCGAGAGGACGCAGAGCGCTACCTTCGCAAGCGCGCCGAGCAGAGGTTTACGATCGTCCAAGCGGTTGCGCTCGCCGAGTTCGACGGGTTGACCAAGCCGAACGCCTATGGCGAGATTCCCCTGCGCAACAATGACCCCACGCAGCCGAACGAGGCGTATTTCGCGCACGTGGATTGGATTGTCGCGCACGCCAACGCGCTCGGCCTGTATGTCGGATTTCTTCCGACGTGGGGAGACAAGTGGAACAAGAAGTGGGGAACCGGTCCCGAGATCTTCACGCCGGCAAACGCCGAGCAGTACGGCGAGTGGCTCGGACGCCGCTATCGCGATGCCGGAATCGTGTGGATCCTCGGTGGCGATCGACCGATCGAAACAGACACGCAGCGTGAGATCGTGCGAGCGCTGGCGCGTGGGCTCGAGCGAGGTGACGGCGGCGCACATCTGATGACGCTGCATCCACCCGGTGGTCAAGGTTCGTCGACCTGGTTTCACGACGAGCCCTGGCTCGATTTCAACATGCGTCAGAACGGCCACGGCACCGAGTTCACCGGCCGCTACGAGCTGACCCGCGCGGACTACGATCGCACGCCAATCAAACCCGTGCTCGACGGCGAACCGATCTACGAAGATCATCCGGTCTCATTCGATGCGAAGAAGCTGGGACACTCGATCTCGAGCGATGTCAGGCGGGCACTTTACTGGGATCTGTTCTCCGGCGCTTTCGGCCACACCTATGGACATCACTCGGTGTGGCAGTTCTGGACGCCCGAGCGCGAGCCGGTGAACAACCCGTTGATGCCGTGGACCGACGCGATCGATCAGCCTGGCGCGGCACAGATGCAGCACGCCCGCGCCCTGCTCGAGTCCCGGCCGTTCCTGCCCCGCATTCCTGACGACAGCGTGATCGTCAGCGACCGAGTGCCCACCAGTGTGCCGGGTGCCGGACGGTATCGATTCGTCGCGACGCGCGATGTCGACGGCACGTATGCGCTGGTCTACGCGCCGGTTGGACGCAGCTTCACCGTGCGATTGAGCGTGATCAAGTCCGGCCGGATTCGCGCGTGGTGGTTCAATCCGCGCGACGGGCGCGCGACCGCCATCGGTACAGTCACCAACAGCGGTGAACGGGAGTTCTCACCGCCCGATCGAGGCGAAGTGCTCGACTGGGTCCTGGTTCTTGACGACGAGTCGCAGAATTATCCGCCGCCCGGCGCGGCACGGTAGAGCGCTCGGCTCACTTCCGCGGTCGCGGGGCGCGCCGAGGTGGCGGTTCCGGCTGCCGCTCTGGGTCCTGCTCGTCTTGCGACGAAGCAAACGCCGCCGGACTGCTGACGATCCCGCGCGGGCCGGCAACCGCAGGCAGGTGCCGCAAAGGTTCCGAATAACTGTGGTAGGTATCGAAGGACCCTGCCATTATCCGCGACTCAATCGTGATCATGTCGATTCCCACGGGCGAGACGCACGTCCACGCGCCGATCACGATACCTTTGTCCACTACGCGGTCGAGCACGTCGACGAGACTGGGTTCCTCCGCGGGGCGCTGGATTACCACGATTTACTCCGTTCGTTCCTTTCACGCGGACAACCGAACCGGTTGCGGTTGCCGGACCTCGGGCCCTCGAATCAAGTGACCCTCGGTCGTCGATCTTCTGGCTCCGCCTACTTCTCCTTTTCGAGTCCTTTCATCTCTTCCTGTAACTGCTGAAGTTCAGCCTCATGCTCGAGGATGAATTTCACGTTGTCCGGGTTTACGCCTTTCGGGATCTCCTTCAACATGCCCGCTTTCTGCATGCCCGCCGCGAACCCGGCTCCGACCAAGGCGAATGTGAATTTGGCGAACTCCCGCGGCGGCATGCCCGCCTTCGCGAGTGCGCCGCTCAGCAGCGGTTGGTTGCGAACCGCCGCCTCCATCTCGTCGAGCGTGTTTGCATCGTTGAAGAGGCCCGGACCTTCCGTCTCGTTTTTGAGCTGCTCCTGCTTCGTCGAGAGCTCCTCGATGCGCGCCTGTTCCGCCTCACTCGGCTCGTCCTTCTTGCGCAGCGTTTCGAGTTCGGTTTCGAGTCTCGCAAGCTCCTGATACTTGGGATCCTTCTTCGCTTCCTCGGCGGCAGCGTGCCACGCAACTTTCATCCGGTTGAAGCCTTCCATGGTCAGCCGGTAGGAGGCGACCTCCTTGGCGTCGGCATCGTTCTGGATCATCTGCTGGGCGTTCAGCGCCACGGGCGCGAACGCAATCGTCATCAATATTGCCAAACGGTGAATACACACAGAGATACGGGACATGGGCATGGTGCGACTATAGCACTCGGTTGCTGCAAATAGACGAGCTGTATCCGGCCGATTCTGCATTACAATCGCGACCCCGGCATTTGCCGGACCCCCGACAACCTGGCGGCGACCTGAGGACCGATCCCATGGGCGATCAGTGGGAACTCGAAGCTTCGGCCGGGCTCATGCGCCAGCTTGCCCAGGCGCTGCACCACCGCGTCGACGAGCTCGAAGCACTCTTCGACATGCTCCCGATCGGCCTCGCGATCGCCGACGACGTCCGCTGCCGACACGTCCGGGTCAACGCTACGCTCGCGCGGCTGCTCGATCTTCCGCACGGCGCGAATGCGTCGCTCGACGGGCCGGCAGGGGAGCGGCCGGCCTATCGAGTGTTGCGCTCGGGCCGCGAAATGCCGGTCGACGAGCTCCCGCTTCACCGCGCCGCGCGTGAGGGCATCCCGATCAGCGATTTCGAGTGCGAGATCGTCCGCGGCGACGGACGCTCGGTTCCCATCCTCATGCAGGCCTCGCCACTTTTCGACGAGCGCGGCCGCTCGCGCGGGGCGCTCGGCACCGTGGTGGAAGTCGGAGAACGTGTACGGATCGAACGCGAGCAACGCTTTCTCGCCGACGCGAGCCGCGTGCTCGCTTCCAGTCTCGATCACGAGGCCACGCTCGGTGCCCTGGCAGATCTTTCGGTGCCGATGCTCGCGGACTATTGCATGGTGGACATCCTGTGCGACGACGGGACGGTCCGCCGCGTCGCCGCGGCAACGTCCGAGACCGAAAAGCTGGACGTGCTTCGCGAGCTGCAGCGATATCCGCCGCTGCTGAGCAACGAGAGCGCGGCCACGCGCGTGATCCGATCCGGCGAACCGTTCGTCTGCGAGGAGATCACCGACAGTCTCGTGAAGGCCGCGGCGCAGCACGCTGAACACGAACAGCTGCTGCGCGCATTCGGCGTCCGATCGTTTGCCATGGCTCCGTTGCGCGCCCGAGGCCGCACGCTCGGGCTGTTCACCGTGGGCATGCTGAGCAACGCGCGCAGCTTGCGGGCGCGCGATCTGCCGCTGTTGATAGATGTCGCATCCCGCGCCGCGCTCGCGCTCGACAACGCGATCCTCTACCGCGACGCGCAGAACGCAAACCGTTTGAAGGACGACTTCCTCGCGACCTTGTCCCACGAGCTCCGGACCCCCTTGAACGCGCTGCTCGGGTGGGCACAGATCCTCCGCGCCCAGCTGCCCGAGGGGGCCGTGACCCGGCGCGCCATCGACAGCATCGATCGGAACGCGCACGCGCAGCTCGTGCTGATTAACGATCTGCTGGACGTTTCGCGGGTGATCAGCGGCAAGCTGCGGCTGGATCACAAGCCGGTCGATCTCGCCGCGGTGGTCAGTGCGGCGATTGAGGCGATCCGTCCCGCCGCGCGCGGCCGGGAGATCGAGCTCGCCGTCACCGTCGCGCCGCTGCGGCTCGAAGTGCTCGGCGATGCCGATCGGCTCCAGCAGGTGGTCTGGAATCTCGCATCCAACGCGGTGAAATTCACGCCGCGCGGCGGACGGGTCGACGTCTCGGTCGACGAGAACAACGACGCCGTGCAGGTTACCGTTTCCGACACCGGCGCGGGTATCGATCCCGCGTTTCTGCCTTACGTCTTCGATCGCTTCCGCCAAGGAGACAGCAGCACGACTCGTGCGCAGAGTGGTCTCGGCCTTGGCCTGGCCATCGTCCGCCACCTGGTCGATCTCCACGGCGGCTCGGTGACCGCCTACAGTCCGGGACGCGATCGCGGCACGCGTTTCGTCGTGACGCTGCCGGCCCGGAAGCCGCGTCGCGTCCGGCCGACACGGCCGCTGCCGATTACACCGCGACCGCCGACGCTGAGCGGCGTGCGCGTGCTGGTGGTCGACGATGAGCCCGACGCACGTGAACTGCTGCAACTGGTGCTCGAATCAGCGAGCGCGGAAGTGTGCGCGGTCGACGCGGTCACGACGGCGATCGACGTGCTCGTGGCGTTCCGACCGATGGTGGTCATCGCCGACATCGCGATGCCGGGCCAGGATGGCTACGAGCTGCTGCGGAGGATTCGCGACGCCGATCCGACACGCGTACCCCTGCCGGTCGTCGCAGTTACCGCCTACGCGTCCGAGGAAGACTCTCGTCGCGCGCTAGCGGCCGGGTTTGCACGCCACCTCGGTAAGCCCGTGGATCACGAGATACTGATCAGAACCGTCGCGGAGGTGGTGCCGGATCCGTCGAAAACGGTCTTCGGACTGACTAACGGCTGACCGCCGGCGTGACTCCGTCCAACAGCCGCGCAGGGATGCGACGTCCGGGTGTCAACCTGACGACAGGGATGTGCGCCGTGGCCGGACACATCGCCAGCAGATGCACCGTTTCCTGCACATCGGTATCGCCGAGTGAGGCATCGACGAGAATCAGGTCCGGTACATGGCAGGACGCCTTCACGATCGTCTCGAACGCGGTGCGCGCGATCGACACACGGAAGCCACGCGATTGAAGCTGTCGCGCGCGGCGGACGCGTGAGTCCCCATCCGCATCCGCAACCAGTACGAGCGGCAGCTCCAGGGGTGTCGCGGCAGACGACAACGTGGTCGAGAGATCCGGTGCCGCTGTCTGCAATTCGGACATCTGCCTGCCTCCGTGGGCACGCCCAGCAAGAATGGAACCGCTTCTCAGGAGCGCAGGGCGCGGTTGATCCCAACAGCCACGAGCGCACCCGCGACGAAACTCACCGCGTCCATATCGGTCACTTGACCATGCGGATCGAAGCCAATGAGGGTCAGCCAGGCCAACAATCCGCCGCCGACAGCACAGGCAATAATTTCGGCGGCCACCAGACTCCGACGCCGCGGACAGCGATGGCCGTCGGTCAGGTGCCCCTTGCAACGGGGACAGGTCGCCATTTAAAGGGAAAGGGAGCCCCGGTCCGCGGCAAAGATAACACAGCGCACGCGGCCCCGGCCATCATCGATTGATAGTTGAGGTGAAGTCGATGTCATTCAGCGTATTATGTCGGCCGCACAATGACGATGGCCCATAGGCACAAGATCGTCTCGACGGTGTTGTTGCTTGCGGGTGTGGGTCTGGTGTTCGCCGGCATGAGCTCGGCGTTCCACTTTTCGCTGCCCGGCATCATCGCGGCGCTGGCGGCGGTCGGCGGGCTTCTTTACGCCGGAGGCGTCTGGTTCGGCAACGTCGTCCCTGACGAACCCTCCGTCGTGCTCTTCAATCGACACCTCATTGTCGTGAGCGGCGCCCCTCCGGGGCGGCCGGTCGGCGATCTCTTTCCACTGAGCGTTCGGCGCGACGTCGAACAGCGGTGTCGCGAGGCTTTCGACGGGCGCAGCACCAGATTTTCAATTCCTGGCTCCGCGCGGCGCCGATTCGAAGTCGCTCCGATTCGTACTGCTGACGGACTCGTCGCGTATGGAATTCTGCTGTCGGGCGAGATGGTGTCGATGATCGCTCCGGAACAACTCACGCCGGTCGCGTGAATCAGGCTCGCACGCGGGTGCCAGGCGCCGGTTTCGACTGAGGCGCGGCGAGGATGGCGACTCCGAGCGCCACGACTAGCGCCGAAAAGATGTGGGCGACGGTCAGCGGACCGATCACGCGCGTGTTCACGCGCAAGAACTCCAGCGCAAACCTGAAGAGACCCGCGATGACGAAGTACCGGCCCAGGACCTTGCGATCGTCGACGCCACGTCGTCTCCACCTTACGAGGATCCACGCGAGGACGAGGAGGAAGACGGCCTCATAGAGCTGCGTGGGGTGCACCCGCTCGGTGGTTGGTGGAAGACCTCGGGGAAAGGCCACGGCCCACGGCAGATTGGTCGGGTGGCCGTAGTCGTCTCCCACCAGAAAGCAGCCGATTCGGCCGAGCATCTGCCCGACCGCGAGTGCCGGCGTCGCGGCGGAGAGCACCGGCACGAGCGGCCAGCGATTGGCGCGAATGGTCGCATAGCCTGCGAGCAGGCCGCCGACGAAGCCGCCGAACCAGCTCATCCCCCCGCGATCGAGGACGAGTGAGAAAAACGGGCCCTCAGCGCGATGTTCGAAGACATACAGGAGCTTCGCGCCGACGAGGCCCCCGACGAGGCCATAAACCGCTGCGTCGAGCGCGGCGTCGGGGAGGCCCGAGCGAGCGAGCTCACGGCGAAATACCCACAGGCCGGCGAGCGCGCCGAGCGCGACCATGACACCGAAACTCGTGATGTCGAGGGACCCGATGCGAAAGAGGACTGGATACAAGGCGTTTCAACTGACCCGGGTGGGGATCGAACCCACGACCCTGTGATTAAAAGTCACATGCTCTACCACTGAGCTACCGGGTCACAGGGTCTTCGATCCTAACACGCGCGCGTGCGGCCCGCACCTTGCTGCAGCGTAAGAGAGGTGCCAGCCATGCCACGCCGGAGAGTCAACGGGGCACAATACCAAGCGGATGTACGAGAGGATCAAAGCGTCGGCAACCAGCGGCGGCCGCTGCGTGTGGAGTTGATGCAGGATACGGCCGATATCGCACCAGGGAGGCCCTGAAATGGAGCGTCCGTTTGTCCTCGTAGTCGAAGACGAAGAGGCCGTGCGCGATCCGCTCGTCAAGTTCCTCAGCTTGCATGGTTTCGAGGTACGGAGCGCCGCGACGGCCCCCGCTGCCCTCGAAATCGTGGCTGACCACCAGCCGGATGCAGCCATCATCGATCTGCGATTGCCGGTCGGCTCCGGACGCGACGTGATTCACTCCATCGCTCCGCCCACCCCGGTGATCATCTTTTCCGCGGTGCCGCATGAATCCGAGAGGCTGGAGGAAACCAGGCCGAACACGCGGCTGGTCCTGAAGCCGTTCTCGCTCACGCTGCTCGCGGAAACCTTGCGGCAAATGCTCAAGGCACCAGGAGCCGGTGGTCAACCTCGCTCCGACGCCGCGACTCGGGACGACAACTAGTGGCCGACTAGATGATCTTCTGACCGAGCGCCGAGAGTGCGAGCTCCGCGCCGAGGATCGCGGTCATGTTCCTGTCGTCGAGGATGGGATTGACTTCGACGAGATCGAGTGCCCGTAGCAAACCGGAGTCGGCCACCATCTCCATCACCATGTGCGCTTCCCGATAGTCGAGCCCTCCTTTGACCGGCGTTCCCACGCCCGGAGCAATGGTCGGATCGCACACGTCGAGATCGAAGGAGACGTGCACCCCTGCGGTACCGGTCCCGGCAATCGCCAGCGCGCGTTCGACAATCGTGGCGATGCCGGAACGATCGATGTCTTTCATCGTGAACACCGTTACGCCCGACTCGCGCATCAGCTCTTTCTCCCGATCGTCGAGATTGCGGATGCCGATCAGCACCGTCTTATCGGCGGTCACCTTCGGGGAGAAGCCGCCAATCTTCGAAAGCTCCTGTGGTTCGGGCCCGAGCAGCGATGCGAGCGGCATGCCGTGCACGTTGCCGCTGCCGGAGCTCGAAGGGGTGTTCATGTCGCCGTGCGCGTCGACCCACATCAAACCAAGGGGCTTGTTCTCGCGGCGAACGAACTCGGCGGTCGCGGCGACCGATCCGGACGCGAGCGAGTGATCCCCCCCGAGGACGAGCGGGAACCCTCCCTTTTCGAGCGCGCCGAGCGACGCCTTGTAGAGGCGCTCGCAAACGCGCGCAATCTCGCGGATGTATTTTTTTCGGGGATCGCCGAAGGTCTTGGTTTCCGGAATCGGCGCGACGAGATCCCCTTCGTCCACGACGGTGATGCCGAGCGCCGACAGGCGTTCACCAAGGCCGGCGATGCGGAAGGCGGACGGGCCCATGTCCACCCCGCGCCGGTTACCACCGAGATCGAGCGAAACGCCAATGATGTGCACGGGAGGGGGCACTGCGGTCTAGCATATCGGTGCTCCGTCCAGGAGCGCTACCTGCCAGGCGCACGGCGCTCGCTTCGGCGCGCGAGCACCGCCGCTCGGGCGCGTCCCCGCTAGCTGCACCAAGTCAGGTGAGCGATCGACCCTGGCACCTATTGCCGTCTCGCGGCGTCTTATTTGACGCAAGAGTTAACAGGCTGATAGCCTGTCAGTTGCGGTGGCGAGCCCGTCCGTATGGGATGGTCGTCCCTCGTCCATGCTTGGGACGACCCTGAGCCTGTCGAAGGGTCGGACGCCACCGGCCCGAGAGGAGCAATGCAATGAAGCGCTTTGAGGTCGGAGCACGGGTGACCGAACCAACATACGGTCTGGGGTCGGTCGTCGCGGTGGAGGACGCGTACACCCGCGTGCAATTCGACGAGCACGGCGTAAAGAAATTCCTGACCAGCATGTCGAAGCTCGAACCGAGCAGCGAGCCCGTTCCCGCAGGTCTGCGCGCGGCGGGCAAAACCCGCAAGAAGCGGACGACGAAGAAAACCGCAGCCGCGGTCTCCCTCGTCGACGAGTAAGACCCCAACCGCGAGCCGGATTTCCCGGTCCGGCAGCCGGCAGGGCAACCCGGACTTTCAGATCCGGGAATCAGCACTTTTCATTTTTTATACGACAACGAAATCCCCTCTCCGGACGGCGAGACGATCGCCGTCCAGAGGGCGGGGTTGTGCTGGATGGCGTCCAGGAAGTCACCCATCTCGGTTCGCTTGTTCACCACGTTGTGGGCTGTGAACAAAGCCCCTTTGTCGAGCCGCGGATACATCAGATCGAGGAACTTCTTGTAGTCGCGCTTCCACGCATCGAGAAACACGAAATCAAACGTCCCCGGAATCTTTGGAATCTCCGCGAACGCATCCCCCGCCATCACCTGCACGACGTCGGTCAGTCCGGCGCGACGAATGTTTTCGGCGAGCTCTTTCGAGCGAACCGGGTCGTACTCGATCGTGACGAGCTTGCCCCCGGTTTCGCGCATCGCCTGTCCCATCCAGATTGCGCTGTAGCCGCTGGCGCCGCCGATCTCCAGCGCATGCTTGCGTTTCGTCGAGGCGATCAACAACCGCAGAAACTTGCCGTCTTCTTCAGAGACCGCGAGCTGACCCTTGTCCTTGGCGCGGATGTCCGCGAGGATTTTCGGAATATCGGGTTGCTGCTGCTGGCCGAGAGGGCGCGCGGCGAGAGGCACCAGGGCGAGGACAACGACGACAATCGATTTCAGCATGCCGGTATCGTACACCGCGCCACGACGGCGCGAGCGTCCGCGATACAGTCGGGAATGCCAACCGATCGAAACCCGCTGCCGGCAATCAACAAGCCGGGGTGCCCGGCGAGCCTGCGTTCCAGAACCTCCACTCTGGCGCGCTGGCCGACAGTGTGCTGGGCACCCGCGCGACGCCAGCGATAAACGCGCGTCACCACCGGCGGTGCCGTGATCCCGAGCACGTTTTCGAGATCCACGCGCGCTATCCGCGCAAGCTCGCCGTCTTCCAAATCCAGGACGTGCGGATCGTGTTCGCCACCAATGAACGCACGAATCAGCACGAACCGATCGGGCGCCCGATGCTCCCACTTCGACGAGACCCAGGTGCAGGCGGTGATGCGCACGTTCGAGGTGCGTCGAGCGACGACGAAGCCGGTGCCGGCGAGCGGATGCGTGACGGCCGTGCGCGGCCAGGCACACGCGATGCTTCCGGTCGACACATACGGCACCTCGTCGCACAGTCGCGCGGCTTCGGCGTCGATCGGCGCGAAAAGCTGCGCGGCAACGAACGCGGGTGCCGCAATCACGACGCAGGGCGCGTCGAAACCGGCGTCAACCGAGATGACCCGCCAGAGGCTGCCAGCCCGCTCGATCCGCTGGGCAGGGGACGCGTACCTGACGCTGCCGGGAGGAAGGCGCGATTCGAGCGCGCGCACGAGCGCGCCCATCCCGTCGCGGAGGCTCCGGAAGCCGGATTTTCCGGGAACGTCCTGCGTCTGTTCCGTCGACCGACCAGAGCGGCTGGGGTGCATCTTGAGCACGCGCCCGTCGGTCTGTTCGGCCTCGAGCAGCCGCGGAAACAAGGCCCGCATCGACAGTTGCTCGATATCTCCCGCGTGAATGCCCCCGAGCAGCGGCTGCGCAATCAAGTCGACGGTCGCGGCGCCGAACCGGCGTCTGAAAAACGACCCGATCGATTCGTCGTCCTGGTGTCGACGGGCCGGGACGAGCGGCTCCATCGCCATGCGAAGCCGGGCGGACCACGGCAGCAAGTCGTACCGCGCGAGCGCCTGCCACGTGAGCGGGATGCCGAGGCGAGAAGGGGAGGGCAGCCTGTAAAGGTGACGTCCGCGGAGCACGAATGCGCCGCCCGGCGGCCGTGTGTCGAGGATCTGGTCGTCGAGACCGAGCTCCCGAATCAGCTCGAGTCCCGCGCTCTTCTGGGCGAGTACCGAGTCCGGCCCGGCCTCGATCGTAAAGCCGTCGGCGTGCTCGGTGTGGATCAAGCCGCCGGCGCGCGCCGAAGCTTCCAGGATCAGCGGGCGGAGGCCGCGGCGCTGAGCCTCGTACGCCGCCGTCAGTCCGGTGATGCCGGCGCCGATGATGATTAAATCATGGCTCATGACTCACGGCTCTCAGGCTGGCTCATGACTCATGGCTCAGGGCTCAGGCTGGCTCCGGGCTCCGGGCTCGAGGAGCCTGAGCCTGAACCCTGAAGCCTGAAATGTTAAGCCTGGAGCCTTGAGCCATGTACGTGTTTCGCCAACTGCTGGACGTGTTCCAGCGGCGTCGACGGCAACACGCCGTGACCGAGATTGAAGACGTGGCCAGGGCGACCGTCCGCGCGACGGAGCACTTCGTCGGCCGCCGAGAACAGACGGTCGGTCGGTCCGAGCAGCAGCGTTGGATCGAGATTGCCTTGAATGCCTCGGTCGTGCCCAATCCGATCCCACGCTTCGTCGAGCGGCTGGCGCCAGTCCACGCCAATCACGTCGCCGCCTGCGCTGGCAAGATCGGGCAGGATCGCGGCCGTGCCGACGCCGAAATGAATGAGCGGCACGCCCTTGGCGGCAAGCGCCTCGAAGATCCTCTTCGTATGGGGCAGCGCGAATTCCTGGTAATCCATCCGTGAGAGTTGTCCCGCCCACGAGTCGAACAGCTGCACCGCCTGCACACCTGCGTCGATCTGCGCAGACAGATAGTCAGCCATCACCGTGGCGAACCGGCCGCAGAGTTCGTGCCACGCCTCAGGCTGCGAGTACATGAATGTCTTCGTCTTGTGATACGTGGACGAAGGGCCAGCCTCAATGGCATAAGACGCCATCGTGAACGGCGCTCCGCCAAACCCGATCAGCGGGACTCGGTTGGCGAGCTCGCGCCGAAGCAGTTTGATCGTGGCGAGCACATGCCCGAGTGCCTCCCGCGGCTCGAACCGACGCAAGCGACGGACGTCGGCCGGATGACGAATTGGATTCCCGATCGACGGCCCCTCACCCTTGACGAAATCGAAGTCGAGACCCATCGGGGTAAACGGAAGCAGCAGATCGGAGAAGAGAATCGCGGCGTCGACTTCGATCAGATCGACGGGCTGCAGCGTGACCGCGCAGGCAAGCTCCGGTTCGGCGCAGATCTGCAGGAGTGAATATCGCTGCCGAAGCGCCCGATAGTCCTCCATGTACCGGCCAGCCTGGCGCATGAACCAGACCGGAGTGATGTCAACGGGCTCGCGGCGGCACGCTCGAAGGAACCGATCGTTCACGCAGGGACCAGGGTCTTCGCGAGCGCAACCAGGTCTTCGAGCCACAGCGGCTTGAAGCGAAGCGACGCGCCCAGGGCCTTCAGCTCATGCTGGATGGGGTCCGGCAAGAAGTAATCACCGGTGACGATGGCCACCGGAATGTCGACGAGGTGGGGCTTCGATCGAATGCTACGCAAAAATTGCAAACCGTTGGTGATTGGCATGCGCATGTCGAGGATAATCGCCTGCGGCCGGACCGCGTCCGCCAGCTCGAGGCCGGCTTCGGCGTTGAGCGCCGTTGCCACGCTGAAGCCTTCGAGCTTGAGCATCCTGGCGAAAGTATCCGCCACGGATCGGTCATCGTCTACTATCAGAATCGTAGGAGCAGCAGACTCAGTCGTATGGGGTTCGGCCGGCGCAATCACCGCATCATAATGAAGTGAAAAGAGATCCGCGTCAAGCTGTCGGGCTTGTGGCCTTGGCCGCCTCTATACATGAGGCGGCAATTTCAGTTAGCATTGAGGGTTACTCGGAGGTTTCGTGAGTCCGATCTCTGGTACGCCCCGTCCGCGAGCAGCTCGAGCACGACCGGATCATCCGGCTGCTGCAGACCCGCCTCAAGCGTAAGCACGACATCGCCGCCAACGTCGGCGACGAACAGGCGGCGGGCGTCAAGGTTGGAACCGGTCAGATGTTTCCGGACCTCGTCCTGACGTCGCCGGATCGCGGCAAACGACTGGAAGGGGTGGTGGAGGTCGAAACCGGGGAGTCGGTCAACCACCTCGAAGCCATGGCGCAATGGGCCCACTTCGGGCGTGTGCGCGCGCCTTTCCATTTGTACGTGCCGGCCGCCGCTGTCGACATCGCCCGGCGATTGGTCGCGGAGAACCAGGTCAACGTCGCCGAGATTTGGAGCTATCACACGATTGGCGATCAGACCCGTTTCACCCTGATCCACCGGGATGCCGTGGCGAGTCAGCACGCCACCCGCGACGCCGCACGGCACGAGGACCGCGGCGCCCACTCCAAGGCATCAGGTGAAGTGAGGCGGAAGCGGACCGGCACGCGAAGCGGGCCTTCGGCGTCAAGGGGCGCCCGCAAAGCGACACCGGCCGCACGCGGCGCCAAGCCGCGGGGGAGCCGCGCCAAGCCTGCGCCCCGAAAGGCGTCGCGGACGCAAAAAAGGAAGTAGGCGCTGCCTCATCTGCGTTTCAATCGCGATCGTCGGGGCTATGAGACCACGGCGCTGGTCCACAACGCGCGTCGCCGCGGCAAGGGGCAGTCGCGAATTCTCTACTGGTTCCGCACCCCGCCGGGGGTGCGAGTGGGCAGAGCCGCGATCGACGAAGACGCGATTCGCTTGCTCGAGCAGCACAACCCCGACGTCCAGTTCGATTGGACGCACATCCTGAAGCCGACGCCGCAAACCCCGCCGCCCGAGCCGGTACGTGAACGTTCGTTCGGGCCCGTTCAGGGGAGGACGCAGCGGAAGATCGAACGCCGCGCGATTCCGCGGGTCGTCGAGTCGACGTCTCCGATGGCTCACGCCGATCCCGAAGCGTCTGCCCCGATGGATGCGCCAATCCTCCAAAACCCCGTTCTGGAGGTGCGAGAGCAGCCGGACCCCGAGATGCCAGGCGGCACGATTGAGGACGCGAACGCCGCCGCAGAAGAGGCATTGAACGGCGTGGACGAGGAGCCGGTGGTCGAGCTTGCGGCCGAGGATCGCGCCTCTGCCGCATATCAGCGCCTTGGTTCCGAAGGCCTCGCACGCTTGCGCGCACGTTATGCAGAGGTGATGGCCCGGATTGCCGACCGTCCCCTGGAAGACGCTGCGAAAGAAGAGCTGAAGCTTCGAGCGGAACGTCTTAACCCGGACGGCTGGGTCACCGCCGACGAAGTGCAAAGGGCACTGGAGCAGTATGAAAGCGTGTTCGAAGGGTTGCGGGCGCTCGTCGGCACGCGACGGCGCCGGAGACGGCGTCGAAAGAATCAGTCTCAAGGCTCATGACTTAGGGTATGGCGGCTTAAGGGCCTGCGCCTGCATGAACCCTGAGCCATGAGTCATAAGCCGACTTATAATGACCAAGATGACCGCACAACCGAGCCGGCGAATGCTTTGGATTGCGCTGGCTGTGTTCGCGGCAGGCGTCGCCATGCCTGGAGCACAGACGCCCGCAACACCACCTGCGCAGACCCCACCGTCGCAACCTGCGACACAGAACCCCGCGCCGCCGCCGCCGACCGCGACGCAGCAACCACGCGAAGTGATTCGCCGCAGCGTCGACCTGATCACCACCGACGTGATCGTGCGCAACAGCGACGGGCAGTTCGTCGCGGATCTGTCCAAGGGAGACTTCGACGTCTACGAAGACGGCGTGAAGCAGGAACTCGTCACGTTCGTGCTGACCCACGGCGGCCGCATTCTCAGCGACACCAACGCGCCGCCGCCACCCGTGCAGGAAGGCATCCTCCTGCCGCCGCAGCGCCCGACCAACGATGCGTCGGGACGCATCTTCCTCATCTTCGTCGACGATCTCCATCTCGACTTCCGCAACACTCCGCGCATCCGCGATCTGTTCAAGAAGATTGGTAAGGAGCTGATTCACGACGGCGACATGTTCGGCATCGTCTCGTCAGGCCCATCGTCGATTGCCATCGACATGACCTACGATCGCAAGCGGATTGACGAGGCGGCCAACAAGATCTCCGGCAACGGCCTGAAGCCGGCAGACATCATCGACGTGCCGGAAGGGCAGCAGGGGCCGCCCGAGATTCGCTACCGCGCGCACGTCGCGTTCTCGACGGTGTACGACACCCTCAAGAGCCTCGAGCAGGTGCACAACCGTCGAAAGGCGTTCATCTACGTGAGCAACGGTTACGACTTCAACCCGTTTCAAGCCTCGCGCGAGAAGGCCAGCGCCGAGCGCATGGGCATGAGCTGCGACAACTCGGTCCCCGGACAGGCGAACTGCAGCTCTCCGGGTGCCGGCGACAACAACAACAATTCCGACATGAACCCGTTCGATCGCACGAGCAACGAATTCGCCGCGGCCGATCTCGCGTCGGAACTCGCCGAGGTCACGCGCGAGGCGAACCGCGCGAACGCCACCATCTACACCATCGACCCCCGCGGACTCGTCGGCGGTCCGGATCTCGACGAGAAGATCGACATGGTCGAGTGGCAGGACTACATCCGCGAGTCACAGAACAGCCTGCGGACGCTCGCGGAACTGACCGGCGGGATGGCGGTCATCAACCAGAACGATTTCGACAAGGCGCTCAAGCGGATCGACGCCGAGACGAGCGACTACTACGTTGTGGGTTACTACTCCACCAATCCGGATCCGCTCAAGAAGAGGCGCAACATAGAGATCCGCGTGAATCGCGACGGCCATTTCGATCTGAAATACAGAACCTCGTATACGCTCAAGCCTCCGCCGCGCACCAACACGCGTTGAAGCGAGCCGACAACAAGATCACGGGAAGGATAAGAATCGCGGAAGAAGCACGACTTACCCGGAATTCGATTCCGTGAGTCGTGTTCTCCGCGGTTCTTTTTGCAACCTGGTTACATCGATCTTGTTATAATTTTTTCGGTCCTTCTCAGTACGATTCCAGTCGTTCGCTTCATAACCATCGAAAAGCAGTCGGGAGACCAAGAAATGAGATTGTGTACCAAGGCGGTTTGGAGCCTGCCTAGGGTGCTCTGTCTCCTTCTGTTCACCGCGGTGTCGGCCGCGGCGCAGACGGTGACCACGGGCAGCATCGCGGGGGAGGTGACTGACGCGCAGGGAGGCGTGCTTCCTGGCGCGACCGTAACGGCTCTGCACACGCCGACCGGCACCAGTTACGAGGCGGTGACCGGCACGGATGGACGTTTCAGCATTCTCAACGTTCGCGTCGGCCCATACACGGTCAGCGTGAACATGAGCGGCTTCAAGGATCAAAAGCAGGAGAACGTCGAAGTGCAGCTCGGTCAGGAGCGCACCGTCGACTTCAAGCTGCCGCTCGCGACGGTCACGGAAAGCGTCGACGTCGTCGCGCAGTCCTCTCCGATTGATCTCTCGCGCGCCGGGACGGCGGACAACATTCCCAATACCGTCAAGGAAAGTCTTCCCACCATCAACCGCAGCATGACCGACATCGTTCGCATCAGCCCGATGTTCAACTCGCAGGGTGGCGGTGCGGGGGCAGACCAGGCGGTGGTCTCGGTGGCCGGGAACAGCTATCGCTACAACGCGCTGCAGATTGACGGTGCCGCGAACAACGACCTGTTCGGCCTGGCGAGCTCCGCCGGCTTCCCGGGCGGCACGGCGGAAACGCAGCCGATCAGCCTCGACGCCATCCAGGAAATTCAGCTCGTGGTCTCGCCCTACGACGTGCGCCAGGGGGGCTTCTCCGGTGGCGGCATCAACGCGATCACGAAGAGCGGCACCAATTCGCTCCACGGCACCGCGTTCCTGTTCGGCCGCAATGAAGACTGGGTCGGCAAGGGGGTCACCGACACGAAGATTTCGACCTTCAAGGACAAGCAGTGGGGTGGCAGCGTTGGCGGCCCGATCATGAAGAACAAGGCGTTCTTCTTCGGTACTGCCGACTACGCCCGCAAGACGCGCCCGGCCGGCTGTCTCGGTCGATGCCGGCGGACAGATCTTCGGCAAGGTGCCCCGTTCTTCGATCGGTACATCGGTATTCTCCAGAACCAATACGGCTACTCGCCTGGCGACAACTCCGCGCGGCGAGTTCGCCAAGGCAGACCGATAGCGACAAGTACTTCGTCCGCGGCGATTTCAACCTCGGCGCGCGGACACCAGCTGACGGTGCGCCACAACTACATCGATGCGCTGAACGACATCAGCCCGATTACGACCACCGCTTATCGCACGCCGGACGCCTTCTATCGCTATGCGAGCAACGACGAACTCGACGGTCGGCGCAGCTGAACTCGCAGTTCGGCAAGGGAGTCAACGAGCTGCGCTTCACCTACACGCGGGTTCGCGATCACCGCGAGCAGCCCGATTGGAAAGCCGCCGTTCCCGCAGATCACGACTACGGTTGCGCCGGGCGTCACCATCGTCTCGGGCACCGAGCAGTTCTCAGCGCGGAACGCCATCGACCAGGACATCATCGAGCTGAACGACGCGTTTACGATGCTCAAGGGGCGGCACACCTTCACCATCGGCACCCACAACGAGTTCCTCGACCTGTCGAACCTCTTCATCCGCGACAACTTCGGCACCTACGCGTTCTCGAGCCTCGACAGCCTCGAGGCCGGGCCTGGCGCAGCAGTTACGACCACAGCTTCTCGGCGACGAGCGATCCGCTGCAGCCGGCGGCCTTCAAGGTGAATCAGTGGGGCTTCTACGCCGGCGACCGGTGGCGCGATGCGTCCGAACCTGACGCTGACCTACGGCATGCCGCATGGACGCGCCGACGTATCCCGGACAAGCCGAATGCGAACCCGGTGGCGGTGCAGAGCTTCGGCTTTGCGACCGACGTCGTCCCCAGCCACGTCGCAGTGGTCGCCGCGCGCAGGCTTCAACTGCGACCTGAGCGGCAACGGCAGCCAGCAGATCCGCGGCGGCGTCGGCCTGTTCACGGGCCGTCCCGCCTACGTCTGGATCTCGAACCAGTTCGGCAACACCGGGATCGACTTCACCCGCATCGGCGCGGGCAACAACACCGCCAACCGGATCCCGTTCGTCGCCGATCCGCTGAACCAGCCGACGACCGTGACGGGCGCGACGGCGGGCACGTTCTCCAACGAGATCGACATGATCGATCCGGACTTCAAGTACCCGTCGGTCCTGCGCGGCAACATCGGCTACGACCACACGCTGCCGGGTGGGCATCATCGGCACCGTCGACTTCGTGTGGTCGAAGACGATCAAGGACATCAAGTACCAGAACCTGAACCTGGTGCCGGTCGACGGTGCGGCTGGCGTCGGCGGCCGGCCGTTCTTCGCGACGCAACGGTCACCATCGCTGAGCGACGCGATCCTGCTCGAGAACACCGACCAGGGATACAGCTGGAACATCGCGTACGAAGCGCGGCGCCCGTTCCGCAACGGCTTCTTCGTGCGGCGGGTCGTATTCCTACGGCGTGGCGAAGTCGATCATGGACGGCACGTCCGACCAGGCGGCATCGAACTGGGGCAACGTCTACGTCCCGGGGGATCCGAACGACGCCGCCGCTGGCCCGCTCCAACTTCGATCCGGGTCACCGCATCACTGCGACGGCGCGTACGACATTGCCGTGGGCAAGGCGTGAAGCCGATGGTCGCGATGTTCTACGCGGGACAGTCGGGCCGTCCGTACACCCTCACGTACGGCCAGCGACGTCAACGGCGACAACCGCTTCACCAACGACCTGCTCTACATCCCGACCGCGAGCGACCCGATCACCTACACCGGCCGGGACGTATCAGGACTTCATCGGCCTGGCTCAGCGGCGACGACTGCCTGCGCAGGCTACATCGGGCCAGATCATTCCGCGCAACGCCTGCCGCGCGCCCTGGACCAACACGCTCGACGGCCGCTTCGGCGTTCAGCTGCCGTTCAAGCGCGTGAAGGCCGAAATCACGCTCGACGTGCTGAACCTGATCAACCTGTTCGACTCGCAAGAGCGGGTTATTCCAGTACCATGTCGTTCGGTCAGTGACTTCAGCAGCCGACGCCGATTCCAACACTACGGTGACGTTGCTCAGCCCCTGACCGGCTACAACCTGACGACCCTCTGTCGCCGACGTTCCGCGCTTCCTGCGCGACGATCTGCGCTCGCGCTGGCAGATTCAGCTCGGCGCCCGCATCCGGTTCTAGCTCGGATCTATCGCGTACAAACGAACGCCCGGTCCTCTACGGAGGCCGGGCGATTTTCTTTTATCGACCGGCCGCCCGACCTGCCTGCCTCCGCCAAGGCTGCGCCGAGGTCTCGCCGAAGCGCGTCGCGCGAAGGTGGGGCCTACTGGAGGATCCTTTTCACCCGATCGATTGATTCCGCCAGGTAGTGCTTGTCGATTTCAATGCCGATGAAATCGATGCCGAGTTCCACCGCGGCGACAGCGCTGCTGCCGAGGCCGAGGAACGGATCCATGGCGAGCTGAACGCGATCGAGACCGTGAAGCTTCACGCAGTACTCGGGAACTCGCGGAGGGAAGGTCGCCGGGTGCGGGCGATCCCTGTCGCGGCTCTGGATCGTGTCGTAGGGGATGAACCAGGTGTTGCCGCGGCAGCGCCGATCGTCGCGAGCGCCCCGCCAGCGCGTGACGTTCGACTTGTCCTGATAGGGAACGCCAATCGTTTTCCGCTGGAGCGGTGTGCGCCCTTCGGGACTGAAGTGGAAGATGAACTCGTGACAATCGTTCAGAAAGCGCTCGCTGTTGATTGGCTTGTAGTGCCCGACGCTCAGGTCGCGGTCGAGACGCGCGCCGGCACCCGCCGCATCGCGATCGATGGCGATCGATTTGATCCAGTGGATGGTGTTCTGGAGGTGCAAGTGCTTGCGGGCGGTCTGGGCCACGTCGAGCGCCGTCCACGGATCGGTCGGCTTGGCGCCGACGTTGAGGAACAGCGAGCCGGTGGGAGATAGAGCCCGTGCCGCCGCCTTGATCCACGCATCCGTCCAGTCCAGGTAGCGATCGCGCGGGAGCGTGTCGTCGTAGCTCCGATACCGGACCCCAAGGTTGTAAGGAGGCGAGGTGACGATTATCGAAATCGTCCCGGGGTCGATCGCGCGAAGGACCTCGAGACAGTCGCTGTGGTAAAAGCGCAACGTACCGCGGCCGGTCTCGATTTGGGTGTGAGGTTTTGGAAGCCGCGCCGGCTTCCATGCGAGGGGCATTGAAGAACGTTACCAGTTTCAGGAGGCCGGGTGCCAAATTTCAGCTGACAATTTCTCGCTCACCGTCATTTATTGTCAGCCGACAGCTTCCAGTGGGGAGCGACTGGAACCTGTCGCCACGGAACGACGCTGCCTCTTTCCTTTGCGTTCGTCCGTGGTCTTTTGGGGCCTAGCTGGCCTTGGTCATCGGAGCCTGTGCCCCGAATCGCGCGGGCGCCAGCGTCTGATTGCGGCGGTGGGCCGAGTCGACGCAGGCCTGACCTTTTTCTTCCACGTAGATGATTTCACGATGCGACGCGATTTCGCGGTAACGACCGGTCACACACCCGCAGGCGAGAGTCGTGAACCCGAGGAGGCGAACGAGACTCATCATACTGATCCCCCGACGTACCGATGCTCAGCAACTTCTGTACCGCTGAGGTTCCAAAACTTAATCATCTAGGACGCTGAAGAATTCGACGATTGGCGTATGAATCGCGTTCAGATTCCGCGTTTGTGTTGAATGGTGAACACGAACAGTTGGATCGGCAACCGAGCGCACGGCAGACCGAGGCCTGAGGCCCGAGGTCCGAGCGCTTGCGGTTCGGTGGCAGGCGCTCGGTATCAGCCGTTCTTGATTGCGGTGAACCGCTCCAAATCCCGCGAGCGCTGACGCGCGGCGCGCTGGCGCGCGGTGCCAATGTGGACAACCAGGAGCAGGTGGAGCAGGCCAGCCACGATCAGCTCCGGGGGAGTCCCTCCCAGGGCAACCGGCAGGTAGTTGAGCGCGGTAGCAATCAGGAAAATGGTGCTGAACACCGGGTCAGGATCCCGGCCGCGGAAGCGCTGACCGAAGGTCATGACGACGTGCTCCCAGCCGCCGTCCGGTTCGTGGAATACCTGGAGATACCGGCCAATCCGTTCGACATTCACGTGGAGCGAATAAATCGCTTCGAATCCGGCCGCCAATACCAAAAGTGGTACGAGCGCCGCGATCGGCAGCGCCACTGCGGCCGTGGTTGCAATGGCGGCGGCCGCCCACAATGCCAGGGAGACCGGTAGCAGGATCATCCGAACGGTCCCGCGCTCCCGGATAGTTGCCCGGAGAGCCTCGAATTCAGTTTCGTGATGGGGTGTCTGCATGGCGGGGGCCTGACGGACAGCCTGAATGGGGCCGAAAATATCACAGGGCGCGAGCGGCGAGGAGCGAGCGGCTAGGGCGAGGGGCGGCATCCGAGGTCCGAGGCCCGAGGTTCGAGGCTGACTGAGAGTTTCTTGTACGCAGGGCCAGCGGATTCAGGAACGTCTCAGGGGCACCTCCGACTCCGGTGTGCCCCAGACCTCGCACCCCGGAGTCGAACCTCGAACGGGCATCGGAACTCGGACCCCGGCCCTCGGTCGCTCTATACTGTCGCGCTGGCATCGGTTTTGGATCTCGGCCGAAACGGCGACCGCCGCCAATGGGTGACAAAAGCCAAGGTTGAGTTCCTTAAGTGGTTGCAACCGATGGAACTTGTTGCTAGACTGCGAACCGTTCCACAACATACCAACCGGTTGCTCCCAGCCTACCGTTTGGCCGACAGTTCGGAGGAAATGTGCGCTTGATGCGACCTTTGCTGGTCGTCCGTCTTCTCGCGGCCCTGCTGGGCGTTGCGGTGTGTCTGCCGGTTGCCAGCGCGGACGCCGCGACTCGTAAGTCGAGCACGGCTCGACGTCACCTCGACCGTAAAGAAGCCGGCGTACTCGGCCGCGGCTTCCAAGTCTCGTAAGTCCCGCCTCGCGCGCGCCCGCGCGGTCGTTCGTGCCCGCGAGCAGGCGCGCCTTCGCAGCCTTCAGGCGCTGCAGGAGGCGATGACGCCGCGGTACAAGACCGACGCGACCGGGGCGCAGGTCCCGGATGTTCGCGCCGCCGCCGCAATCATCTTCAATCCCGTCAACGGCCAGGTGCTCTACGAAGAGAACTCGCAGGACAAGCGATCGATTGCCAGCATCACCAAGGTGATGACCGCTCTCGTGTTCATGGAGGACAACCCCGACCTGAACACGGAAGTGGCGATCGAGCGCAGCGACGTCTACGCTGCCTCCACGACTTACCTCAAGGCCAACGACAAGATCACCACGGGCGAGCTGTTGCACCTGCTGCTCATCGCGTCGGACAACGGCGCCGCGCGCGCGCTTGCGCGCATTTCGCACGGCGGAAGCGCGCAGTTCGTCGAGCGGATGAACGAGAAGGCCATCGAGCTGGGACTGCAGAACACCAGCTTCGCGGATCCCTCGGGCCTCAATCCCGACAACATGTCGTCCGCGTTCGACCTCTCGCACCTGATCACGTTTGCCGCGAGCGATGACCGCATCGCCTCGATCATGCGGACGCCGACCTACTCCGTCCTCACGAATCGGCGCACGATTCAGATCCACAGCACGAATCACCTGGTCATGAGCGGTGATGTCGACGTGATGGGCGGCAAGACCGGCTTCATCAGCAAGGCGGGCTACTGCCTGGCGACGCTGCTGCGCCTTCCTCAGGGCACTCCCGTCGCGGTCGTCGTGCTCGGCGCCCGATCGAACAACGGCCGCTTCTGGGAGACCCGGCACCTATTCAACTGGCTGTCGGAGAAAGCCGGCGATCTACTGAGCAAGGAAGAGACGGTGAAATAGGCTTCCGGCTCCGGGCTTCGGGCCTCGGGCATCATGATGAAAAGGGCGGCCACGGCCGCCCTTTTCTTTTTGCAGACCAATCATGTACCCTGAAGCCTGGAGCCCGAAGCCTGGAGCCCGAAGCCTGGAGCCTGAATTATCGATAGCCCCGCTGAACGGCCGCCGCGTCGAGCGTCAGCGTCGCGATGGCGTCGACTGCCGGCATCACCGGCCGCGGAGCATGACGCCCGTCGAACGCCTTCAGGTATCGCTCGCAGACGTCGCACGCGTACAATCGATAGAGGCCGTCGCGGGTCGCAAACGACGTGATCTTCGATCGATCGGCGTTGCGGCAGAACGGGCAGGCGAGTTGATGGAACCGCCACCGCGACGCGCACCGGCCGCAGATCAGCATCCGCTCGGCGGCTGGCGTAATCACCGCCAGATCCGGTTCGCCGCCGCAGAGCGGGCAGGTCCCCTCCGACCATCCCTGGAACACTGTGCGTGCCATGACCGCATCGGCGCAGCGCGACAGAAACGGCCGCATCGCCTGGAGCAGCAGCGGCTCGAGTCCGGCGATCGTCGTGACCACCTCGCCGCCGCCGGACGAAGCGGGCCGTGCCGCCTCGTACCAGTTGCGGATGGCTGCCGGCAGGTGCTCGGTGTCGCGTGCGAGAACATCTACGCGCCGGAAGTCGTCGGTCTCGATTGCGTCGTGCGATCGCATCGCTTCCGCGGTGGATCGAATCAGGAATCGCAGATCGCTCCAGTCGATCGGCACCTGTTCGAAAATGAGGATTGGCCTGCCGGCGGCGAGCGCCTTGTCCAGCTGGGTGCTCTCGAGATTCATCTTCGGCAGCGGCACGCGCGACTGCACACGACGTTGCAGCAATACCAGCTGGATCTGGAGGTCCGCCGCGGACGCCAGATCCGGCTGATCTTCCTTCAGCCGTCGCAGTTCCTGGACTTCGCGCGGTTCGGAGCGCTGGGGGGCAGGACGTTCCACTGGGGTGATTCTAGCAAGACGGAAAGACTGAAGGCGCGTCTAAAGACGCGCCCGGCAAATGAGGTCCGCCCGACAGCGTCAATGTAGCCAGGTCCTTAGGGCAGGAGTCAGAAGGCAGGAGACACAGGAGGAGCAGGCAGACGAACCCGACGGCAGGCGGCGCCAGAAGCATCCCAAGTAAAAAAAGGGCGGCCCGCCATTTGGCGAGCCACCCCTTCTGTCTTCTGCCTTCTGCTTTTCTGCCTTCTATCCCTAGAAACTCCACCGGCCGCCGATGCGGAGCTGCCGTGCGTTCTGCAGCTCGCCCGGCGCCCCGAACTCCAGCGGGAAGGCGGTGCCGTCCGGTAGTGTGACCGTCTGCGGGCGGGTAATCACATCGGTCACCCCACCCCGGTTCGTCACATTTTCAAGGTCCGCATAGACTCCGAATCGGTTGCTCCCCGAGACCGTGAAGTTCTTCTCGAACCGCATGTCGAGTTGGTTGAGATTCGGAAGATGGTACGTCCCGCGCGTATCGAGGTTGATGCGCCGATAGGTCGACGACAGTCCCGACGTGTTGAGCAGGGCGGTGGGGAACTGCTGGATGCGGTTGTAGGGCAA
The DNA here is from genome assembly GCA_963755695.1 of uncultured Acidobacteriota bacterium. Lineage (GTDB taxonomy): Bacteria > Acidobacteriota > Vicinamibacteria > Vicinamibacterales > 2-12-FULL-66-21 > QHWT01. The sequence continues at coordinate 998,186 of CAVWLB010000010.1, forward strand.
TCCACTCGTCGCGCTCCAGTAGGCGCTAACCAGGACCTCGACACGCGGGATCTGGTAACCCCCAAGCACCTTGAATTCCTGGCGTGGAGTGAAGCTCGCCTCGCCTTCAGCATTCACGAGGGCCAGGTTCGGAGTCTCGAACTGCCGCGTCGAGACCTGTGCTCCGCTGGTGTTGTCGACGTTGCCATCTGCCTTGGCGTAGACGTACGACACCTGCGCTTGCCAGCGGTTCGTGAGCCGCTTGTTGAGTACCGCCATGAACGCCCGGTACTTGCGGAACGGATCCACCGTGCCGATGACGTTGCCGCTCGAGTCGAGATACTGGAATCCCTTCACGTCTCGAATCGTGTAATCGGTATTCGACTCTTCGCGGTTGGTCCATTGATAGAGCGTGATCTCCTTGCCGGTATCGTCGGTCGTGGTGATCGGATCCCACCGCGCCGAGGTCGGCACCGAGTTCACGAAGTTCTTGTTGTCGCGCCAGATGCCGGTGAGCGAGAGGCGCGTCGTTCCGCTCAACGCGCGCTCGAAGCCGACCGTCACCTCGTCGACGCGCGGATGATGGAGATCATCCGCCACCTTATAGATCACCGCCGGCGTTCGATCGATCTCCTGGAGGTTGTTCACGTCGCCGTCAACGACGAGATAGGTGACGGAATCCTGCAACCCTGGCAGGCCGCGGTTGAACAGCTGGGTCTGCGAGCCCTCGTAGTAAATCCCATAGCTGCCTTTGACGACCGTCCGGTTGTCTCCGGCAACATCGAAGGCGAACCCGAGCCGCGGTGCCCAGTTGGTGCTGCTGTAGACCTTGGCATCACCGCTGGCATTACCGTTGCCCTTGCCCTGATACATGTCGCCACGCACGCCAACGTTCAGCGTGAGGCGGTCCGTCACGTGCCATGCATCCTGCGCGAAGAGCGACTGCCGCGTGTTGGTACCGGAGAGGTCGTAACCGTAGCTGTACGCGTAGTACGGCGCGCCGCCGTAATCGTAGAAATACAGGTTGTTGTTATACCCGTAGCGGTCGCGGGTGGAGCTCCGTTCGAACTCGGCACCGAACTTCAGCTCGTGCCGGCCGAATTTGTCCGCGTAGTGCGTCACGCTGGCGTTCACCTGATCGCGCGTGCGGTCGGCATAGTAGAACCAGCCCTGCGATCCAGTGATCAGACCGTTCTCGTCGGCATGCGCGGAGACCGTCGTTTCAGGATTCAGATCGTAGAATCCCCACCAGCCGGTGTACTTCACTTCCGCGAACGTGTTCGCGTTGAACAGGTGACGGTACTGGGTCATCCACACGTACTCGGGCGCGTCCTCGCGGTTGGTGAGCTCGTCGGTCGCGATCAGCGCACTGACGCCGGGGCGGCCGATGACGTTGTAGGCGTCGTATTGCAGGTGCCCGGTGAAGTTGTTGTTCGCATTCGGCTGCCACGTCAGCTTGAAATTGAGCCGGGGGCTGACCTCGTGACGCTTGGTGACGCCGCCGCTCGGATCGGTCTCGAGCAGGAAGCGCTGCGCGCTCGCGAAGAAGAACAGCTTGTTCTGCTTGATCGGTCCGCCGATCTGCGTGGTCAAATCGACGTACTTCTTCGTGACGGCCGGATCGGCGAGGTTCGGATTCTGCGCGGCAATCTCGTCCGATACGTTGTTGCCACCGAGGCCGCCACCGGTCCCGAAAACGTCGAACAGGCCGGAGAAGCGGTTGCCGCCGGACTTGGTCACGGTATTGACCACCGCGCCGGTGAACCCGCCATATTCCGCCGGCGCGCCGAGTCCCTGCGCCTGCACTTCCTCGACGATGTTGTAGTTGTAGAACGTCCACGCGGTGCCGCCGGACGGATCGCGCGTGTCGACGCCGTCAATCAGCAGCGCATTGCCCGACCCGGCGCCCGCGCCGTACGCCGAGCTGTTGCTGACGCCGGGCAGATAGTTGAGCAGCCCCGTGGCGGCGTTCAATCGGCTGATCGGCGCGCTGAACAGCAGCGACTGCGAGATCCCGGTCTCGGTCGCGCTGCTCTTGACGTCGACGACCGGTGATTCGCCGGTGACTGTGACGTTTTCCGCCAGGCCCCCAACCTTCATCTGCAGATCGATCGTGAGCTCCCGCCCTGGAGAGATCTGGATGCCCGGCTGGTTGGCCTTCTGGAAACCGGTGAGCTCAGCTGCCACCTCGTATGCGCCGGCCTCCAGGGCCGGGAAACGATAAGTGCCGCTTGCGTCGGTGACCTGAGTCTTCGAGCCCTGCTTGCCGGTCAGCGTCACGGTGACGCCTGGCAGCACGGCGCCCTGTTCGTCCTTGATCGTGCCGTTGATCGCTCCGGTCAAGGTCTGCGCCAGGGCGGGCGCCGCGATGAGCGCTGCGAGCAGCAGCGCCGCGGCCGTCCTGAACATTCTCTGCATGTGTTCCATCCTCCTCAGGCTAACGGACCGGAGACTTCACGGGCTTGCGATCGTGGTTGATTGACCAGACAGTGAATCCGACACCGGCGCCCATCAGGGCAAGCGTCACCGCACCGCGCTTGGTGTGGAAGAACGATTCGCCTGAGGGGGTGCCCGGTTGATCCTGTGCCGACTTCGCCGAGCGACCCGCGCGAGTGAGCAACTGCCGACTCGCGGGCGACAGGCGAGTGAGTTTCGTCGCGACCGCGCTCGTGTCCGCCTTGTCGGCGGCAGCACACGGCGCGACGGCAGCCCCGAGACCCAGCGTAACGCTGAGCCCCCAGGCTGCACTGCGGATCAATATCTGTTTCACGTAAGCCCTCCCTCTTGACGGTGAAACCGTCGCAGGCGAGCAAGCAGAATGCCGCTCGCAGCGCCACCGCGGATGGCCGTAAATTCTAATGCTAAAATACTTGTTGTAAAAGCTCAGTTCTCGATTGGTGTCCCGGATCCGGAGATCAGACCAGCCAATCCAACGCCTTGAATTGTGGCGAAGCGCCTCCCCCCATCGCCCAAACGGCTCGCCCCCGGCAGAGCGCAGCTCGTCATCGTGGCGGGGCTCTTCATCACAGCCCTGGCCATCGGTGCTTATCGGCTCTGGCCGCGCCACGTGGTCTCCCAGGGCGCGGATTTCGGGACGCTGCCGCGTGGCGTCAACCCCGAGGCGTTGAATCTCGTCGTGATCACGCTCGACACGACCCGCGCCGATCGGATTGGCACCTACGGCCGGGCGGATGCCGGCACGCCGAACCTCGACGCGCTTGCCGCGGATGGCGTCGTGTTCGATCACGCCAGCACCGCCGCGCCCATCACCCTGCCGGCGCACTCGTCGCTCTTCACCGGCCGGTTCCCGCCGCAGCACGGCGTCCGCGACAACGGCGGCTATTTCCTCAACGAGAACGAGCAGACGCTTGCCGAAGTGCTCAAAGGCCGCGGCTACGCGACCGGCGGCTTCATTGCCGCATACGTGCTCGATTCGAAGTGGGGCATCGCGCAGGGCTTCGATACCTACTTCGACGACTTCGATCTCTCGAAATACAAGGTGTTTTCAATGGGCGCGATCCAGCGTCCGGGCAACGAGGTGGTCGACCAGGCGTTGCCATGGATGGATCAGCATCGTGGTGCGCCGTTCTTCGCCTGGGTGCACCTCTATGATGCCCACACACCTTACGCTCCGCCGGAGCCCTTCAAGACGCGCTTCTCCAGCGACCCCTATCAGGGTGAGATTTCGTTCGCGGACGCGCAGGTCGGCAGAGTCGTGCAGTTCCTCCGCGATCGCAATCTCTTCGATCGCACGCTGATCGTCGTCATGGGCGATCACGGCGAGAGCCTCAACGACCACGGCGAACAGGGCCACGGGTTCTTCGTCTACGAAAGCGTAGTTCACGTACCCCTGATCCTGCGAACACCGTATCTGCAATCCAGCATCGCCGCGTCGCCGACCCGGTGCGCTCGGTCGACGTGATGCCGACGGTACTGGATCTTCTCGGCGCGGGGAAGCCAGCCGGCGTCACGATTGACGGGCAGAGCATGACGCCGCTGATGAGCGGCGGGCGGGCCGAGATGGGCCTCGAGGCGTACGCGGAGGCAGTCTACCCGCTGCATCATTTCGGCTGGAGCGATCTGCGCGCGCTGCGCCAGGGACGATACAAGGTGATCGCGGCGCCCCGTCCCGAGCTTTACGACCTGCAGGACGATCCCACGGAGGAGAAGAACGTCTTCGCGGAGCGCAAGGCGCTCGGCGATCGCATGCTCGAGCGTCTCAGTGAGCTGGAGGCGCACTTCAAGAGCTCGGGTCAATCAAAGGGTGAAGCGGTCGAAATCGATCCCGACGCCAAGGCGCGGCTCGCCGCGCTTGGCTACGTCGGTTCCGTCGTGGCCAGCGTGACCGACGATGCCTCGCGAGCCGGGTTGGCGGATCCCAAGGACAAGGTGCACCTCTTCAACAAGATCTCCCGCGCGCGCGATCTCGGCCACGACGAGAACGAACTGGCCGCGGCGATGGGGATGCTCGATGAGGTGCTCAAAGAGGATCCCAAGGTGATCGACGCCTGGTTCACGCTCGGAAACATGGCCGCGCGACGCGGGCGTCATGAAGAGGCTGTCGGCTACTTCAAACGCGCGCTCGCACTCAAGCCCGACGACGAAGAGGCCGTCGTCAATCTGGCGCACGCGTATCGCAAGCTTGGTCGGGACGACGACGCGCTGGTCGGATTTCGGCGGTTTCTCGAGCTCGATCCGAAGAATGCGCAGGTCCATTACGAGATCGCCCAGATTCTGCTAGACCGGGGCGACAATCGGGGAGCGGCCGACGAGTTGCGGCAAGCGCTCGCCGTAGAACCGAAGATGGCGGCCGCGCGCAACGCGATGGGTGTCGTCGCCCTGAACGAAGGGGACCTCGCCCGTGCGGAAGCCGAAATTGGGCAGGCGCTCGCCCTCAAAGCTGACGTTCGCCTGGCGCACTACAACCTGGCGCTGGTCGCCGAGAAGCGAGGCGACTTCAATCGCGCCGAGCAGGAGTACCAGCGCGAGCTCGAACTGCACTCGAACAACTACAAGGCCGCGTTCAATCTCGGCAAACTCTACGAAGCGGCGCGTCGCCCTGCTGAACAGGAGGCCGCGTTTCGAAAAGCGATCGAAGCCAACCCGGAGTTCGGCGAAGGATATTTCTATCTCGCCAAGCTTTACCTCGATCAAGGACGACAATTCGACGCAGCCGTTTCGCTCGCGCGCAAAGGACTGGAGGTTGCACCCAGGTCGGAGTATGCGCCGCTGGGGCACTATGTGCTCGCCGACCTGTATAGCCGCATGGGACGTGCCGCGGATGCGGCAACCGAAGCGCAGCGCGGACGCGCGCTCGAAGCACGACCTGCGAGCCCGACGAAGGACCCGATGCGATAAAGACGAGAGCTGACGAAAATAAATCCAGAAGATGGAAGGCAGAAGTTTTCTTGATGGCGTTTTCCCTTCAAAATTGCTGATCACCTGCTACACTGAGAAGTTGTGCCAACTACGAAAAAGACTGCTCCAGAACCACAGACCCTTCACATACTGATGGTGACGCCCGAGGCGCGTCCCTTCAAGACGACCGGCGGGCTTGCCGAAGTGGCCGGCACGCTGCCGCACGCGCTTGCGCGCCTCGGACATCGAGTCACGCTCGTCATGCCGCGCTATCGCGGCGTCGACGTTTCCGGTGCCTCGACACAATCGGCGAACGTGCCGTTCGGACCAAACCTCTATCCCGTCACGTTTCACGTTGGCCCCCCGCAGGCGCGCGAGGTGAGCCATGAATCAAAAGGCGCGGCCGTGGCCTCCAAGGTATCGAGTCGTGCGCCGCGTGTCGCGAGCGATTCCGCGAAGGCTGCAACACGGGGGAGTGCCCCGGCGAAAGCCCCCTCGCGATCCGCGAAGGCGAAGCCTGTCGGCAGCGTGACGCCGGTGTTCATCGACGCGCCCGATCTCTTCGATCGGGACGGCTTGTATGGCGATGCTGGCGGGGAATACACCGACAATGCGTTCCGCTTCGCCGTGCTGTCGCGGGGCGCCCTCGAATACGCTCGGCTCACCGGCGATCGTCCGTCGGTGATCCACGCGCACGAATGGCAGACCGGTCTGGTGCCGCTCTATCTGCGCACGGTTCTCGCCGACGATCCCGTTTTGGGCGGCGTGCCATCCGTCTTCACGATCCACAACGTCGCGTTCCAGGGCTTGTTTGCCCCCGACATGCTGCGATGGATCGACATCTCGCCGGAGCTGTATAGCGCCGAAGGCCTCGAGTTCTATGGGCGCGCCAGCCTGCTCAAGGCAGGCACGCTCTTCAGCGACAAGGTGACGACCGTCAGCCCAAGCTACGCGCGGGAGCTGTTGACGCCCGGCTACGACTTCGCGTTCGGGTTCGAAGGCATTCTTGCCAGCCGAAGCGCCGACTTCAGCGGAATTCTGAACGGCATCGACACGAACCTCTGGAATCCGGAGAACGATCGATTCATTCCGAAGCCGTTCAACGCTTCGACGCCGGAGGGGAAGCTCGAAGCCAAACGAGCACTGCTCAGCCTTGTCGGTCTTCCCACCGACGAGGCGTCCCTTTCGCGGCCGACTATCGGCCTGCTCTCGCGACTGACCTATCAGAAGGGGTTCGACCTGCTGAGCGCCGTGGCGGAATCGCTGATGAAGCTCGACGCGAACTGGGTTCTTCTTGGCGATGGCAACCGGCAGAACGAGGAGCGCTGGACGGCGCTGGCCGAGAAGCATCCCGGTCTCGCGACCCACATCGGCTTCGACGAAGAACTGGCGCACCTCATCCACGCTGGATCCGACCTGTTCCTGATGCCCTCCCGGTACGAACCATGCGGGCTGAATCAGATGTATGCGATGCGGTACGGCACGCTGCCCGTGGTGCGCGCCACCGGCGGACTCGAGGATACCGTTCAGGATGCCGACGAAGTACCCAAAGGGGCAACCGGCTTCCGTTTCCGGGAGTTCACGGCCGAGTCGCTCCTCGACGCACTTCATCGGAGCATCGCCGCGTTCCGCAACCGGCAGCGATGGAAGACGCTTCAGCGAAACGCCATGAAGCGCGACCATTCCTGGGACGTTTCAGCCCGGGAGTATGTCAAAGTGTACAGGGGATTGGAGAACCGAGAGGACAGACATGGCATCCGAAAAGGTACAGACGCTGACGGACGGGAACTTCGAACAGACAATCAACAGCGGAAGAGTCGTGCTCGTTGATTTCTGGGCGCAATGGTGTGGCCCGTGCCGCCGGCTGGCGCCAACGGTCGACGAGCTTGCGACCGATTACGACGGCAAGCTGGTCGTCGCGAAGATGGACGTCGACGAGAATCCCAACACGCCGAATCGCTTCAGCGTGCGCGGCATCCCGACGCTGCTCCTGTTCAAGGGGGGCCAGGTCGTCGAGCAGGTCGTCGGGCTGACCGACAAGGATTCGTTGAAGAAGGTCATCGACAAGCACGTGGCCTGAGGGTTGACTCAAGGAACGCGTGAGACCCGCGCAAGGCGCCGAGCGCGCGACCACTGATTAATGCCTGAAAGAAACGTCATCATCATCGGGTCAGGGCCTGCCGGGCTGACCGCCGCGCTCTATGCGGCGCGCGCCAACCTGAAGCCGCTGGTCATCGAGGGTCTCGAGGCCGGTGGTCAGCTGATGCTCACCACGCTGGTCGAGAACTGGCCCGGGTATCGCGATGGGATCATGGGGCCCGAGCTGATGGCGGAGATGCGCGCCCAGGCGGAGCGTTTCGGCGCCGAAATCGTCCGCGGTCACGTGTCGGCTGTCGACCTCATGTCGAGGCCTCACACGGTGACTACCTCGGAGGGCACGTTCTCGGCGCGGTCGCTGGTGATCGCCACGGGCGCATCGGCACGGCTCCTCGGTCTGACGTCCGAGCGCGCGTTGATCGGCCACGGCGTGTCCACCTGCGCGACCTGCGATGGCTATTTCTTCCGCGGGAAGCCAATCGCCGTGGTCGGCGGCGGCGACTCCGCCATGGAAGAAGCGGTGTTCCTCACGCGGTTCGCCTCGCACGTCACCGTGGTCCATCGCCGCGACACGCTCCGCGCGTCGAAAATCATGCAGGACAAGGCGTTCGCGAACCCGAAGATCTCGTTCGAGTGGAATGCCGAGGTCGAAGAGATCAAGGACACGGGCAAGGGGGAAGTGACGGCGATGGTGCTGCAAAACAAGGTCACCGGCGAGCGCAAGCAGCTCTCTGTCGAAGGCGTGTTCGTCGCCATCGGCCACACCCCGAACACGGCCCTCTTCCACGGACAGCTGGAAATGGACGCGAACGGCTACATCGTCACGCATGCCGGGTCGCGAACCAGCATCCCCGGCGTGTTCGCGTGCGGCGACGTGCAGGATCACGTCTATCGTCAGGCGATCACTGCGGCCGGATCCGGGTGCATGGCGGCAATTGACGCGGAAAAGTACCTGGAAGGGCTTCCCCAGCATCTCGGGGAAGCGACGTTGGAGTCCCGCGCGATCGGATGATGTGATTTGGTGAATTGGTGATTCAGTAATTTGGTAATTTGGCCTGCGGCGGCTCCCGCCGCCGCTTCAAAGCTCCACCGCCAACTTCAAAAGGACGCGCGGTAGCGCGTCCGAAGCCAATCACCAAATCCCTGAATCACCAATTCACCAAATCAGTCGATCCACCCTCCCCCAACTACATAGTCACCCTCGTAGAACACCACCGCCTGTCCTGGCGTAATCGCGCTCTGCGGCTCGTCGAACGTGACCGTCACTCGCGCGTCGGGGTGCGGTATTACCGTAGCGGCGGCCTCCCGATGACGATAGCGGATCCGTACGTGTGCGCGAATTGGTGCCGACGGTGTGTCGCCACTGATCCAGTTCACACGTGACGCGGTCAATGTCGTGCGCTCGAGCGCCTCGCGCGGGCCAACCGTCACCGTCGCAGACTCGGCGTCGATGCCGACGACGTAGAGGGGAATTGCGGCGGAGACCCCGAGTCCTTTCCGCTGTCCGATCGTGAAGCGATGCACTCCCTCGTGCCGGGCGAGGACACGCCCGTCCTGATCTCGGACGACGCCTGCTGGAAGCGCCGCGCGCTTCTGGACGAAGTCGGCATGCTCGCCGGCCGCGACGAAACAGATCTCCTGGCTGTCGTGCTTCTCGGCGACGGAGAGTCCGAGGCGTCGCGCCGCCTCCCGGACCGCCGGCTTGTCGAGTGCGCCAACAGGAAAGCACGCCCGGGCGAGTTGCGACTGGGTCAGGGTGAAAAGGAAGTACGACTGGTCCTTTGCCCGATCGACGCCACCCTTCAGCCGATACCGACCGGTCACCGGATCCCGATCGACCTGCGCGTAATGTCCCGTCGCCACCGCCTCGGCACCGAAACCCTCGCCGCGCTCCACGAGTGAAGCGAACTTCAGATCGCCATTGCAGTGAACACACGGAATCGGCGTCCGCCCCGCAGCGTACTCGCGGACGAAGTCGGACACCACGTGATCCTCGAATCGCCGCTCGAAATTGACGATGTAGTGGGGGATGCCGATCGTCCGCGCAACGCGGCGGGCGTCGTAGAGATCGTCGAGCGTGCAGCAGCTCCCGAAGCGGATCTCGCCCTGCTGCTGATCGTACAGCTGCATGGAAAGGCCGATCACGTCGTGACCGTCGCGGGCCAGCAGCGCCGCGGCCACCGACGAATCGACGCCGCCTGACATCGCGACGACGACGCGCATGATGCTGGAATTGGTGAATTGGTAATTCAGTGGTCTGGTAATTTTGCTTGCGGCGGCTCCCGCCGCCGCTTCAAAGGACGCGCGGTAGCGAGTCCGAAGCCAATCACCAACTTACTGAATCACCACTTCATCAGATTCACTACCTCCTGACCAGAGCGCGGAGCTTTTCGACGACGGAGGGAAGCTTCGCGATGAGACTGTCGACCTGGGTTTCGGTGTTGCCCGCGCCCAGGCTGAAACGGATCGAGTTCTGCGTGCGATGCGTGGGGAGTCCCATCGCGCGCAAGACGTGCGACGGCTCCAGTGTGCCGGACGAGCAGGCTGATCCGGTCGAGACCGCAAAGCCTTCGAGATCGAGCGCGATCAGCAACGATTCCGCTTCGACCCCGTCGAAGCTGATGTTCGTCGTATTCGGCACTCGCGGCGTTGGCGCACCGTTCACCTGAGTCCCCGGCACGCGCTCGACAATTCCACGCTCGAGACGGTCGCGCAGCGCGGCGATGCGAAGGCCCTCGGCCGAAAGTTTCTTCTGCGCGAGACGCGCGGCAACGCCGAGGCCGGCGTGTCCCGGGACATTCTCGGTGCCGCCGCGGCGATTGCGTTCGTGCTTGCCGCCGGTCATGGTTGCGACCATGCGGGTGCCCCGCTTGATCCATAGCGCGCCGGATCCTTTCGGGCCGTTGAACTTGTGCGCGGAGAGCGACAGCAGATCGACACCGAGCGTGCGCACGTTGACGGGAACCTTGCCCGCGGTCTGTACCGCGTCGGTATGAAACAGCGCGCCACGGGCATGAGCGATCGAGGCCAGCGATTCGATCGGCTGAATCGTGCCGATCTCGTTGTTCGCGTGCATCACCGAGACGATCGCGGTTTCGTCGTTGATCACGTCCTCGAGCGCCGAGGGAGCGACGAGACCGCTGGCATCCACTGGCAACAACGTGACCGACCAGCCGCGCCGCGACAGCGCCTTCACCGTGTTCAGGACCGCCTCGTGTTCGATGCTGCTGGTAATCAGGCGCCGGCGTCCGCTCGGCTCGAGCGGTTCCGCGGCACCGCGAAGCGCCAGATTGTCGGCCTCGGTGCCACCGCTGGTGAGCACGATTTCCGCCGCTTCGGCCCCGATGAGATCCGCCACCGCCGATCGTGCCTCGTCCAGCACGGCCTTGGCGCGCTGCCCGAAGTGGTGCACACTCGATGGATTGCCGAAATCGTCGGTCAGCGCACGATGGACCGCCTCGATGACCGCGGGATCTGGCGGCGTGGTCGCGTTGTGGTCAAAGTAGCAGCGAGACATGACGGTTTTTGTTTAGTTGACCGCACGATGCGGGCCAATTTCGGTACTCGGCAGTCTCCGATTGTACCATTCCACCGTAACCCTCAGCAATAAAAGGACTAGACACGGTCGAGCAAGCGGTGCCATACTGGCTGGACCGCTGCCCAGCGAACGATAATGAGACACCCTGCGAGGTCACTTTCGATAGGTGGAGAGGTAAAGCCATGTGGAAACGGGATGACGCGGTAAAGCCGACACCCCCTGCCGGGAGCGGCCCCGCGACGGGCCAGAGCGGCGCGAGTACGTCTGTCACGCCGTCATCGGTAGATCCGGTGCGGACCGTCAATGAACCTCATCGAGGATTGGAGAGGACGACCGTGAACATCGGAAAATCCGTCGTGATTAAAGGTGAGCTCAGCGGCAGCGAGGATCTCACCATCGAGGGGCAGGTCGAAGGCAAGATCGAGCTTCGCCAGAACATCCTGACGATTGGTCCGAACGCGCGTATCAAAGCGCAGGTGTTCGCCAAAGGGGTCGTCATCCTGGGGGAAATCACCGGCAACGTCACGGCCACCGAGAAGGTGGACATCCGCGACAACGGATCGGTGGATGGCGACATTGCCGCCCCGCGCGTGGCGATCGCCGAAGGCGCGCACTTCCGCGGAAGCATCGATATGCAGCGCGCCGGCGGAAAGCCGGAAGCGAAGACCGAGCCGAAGCCGGCCGCGGCCTCGACCGCCGCGCAGCAGCCAACCCACGCCCCGGCCCCCGCGGGTGCGGGATCGCGCTGAGCGGATACCGGCAGTCCGCGGCACCAATCAGCGGTTCGCGCCAAAAGTCCGCAGTCGGCAGCAGGTAGCGTCATCGCGCTGCTGACTGCGAACTGCACTTGCAGACGGCAGGTCGCCGGCTACAGACCGCAGTCCGCAGACTGCCACCGATACCGACGTGTCCATTTCTGACCTTTTGAAATTCGGCGGCAAGCGGCCAAACCAGAGCACCGGCGCGGGCAACGACGTGTCGGCTGCCACGGGCGCCGATTCGACCGTGGTGTCGAAGGCGCTGCCGAAGTTCATTGCCGCGCTCTCGAGCACCCAGTCGCCGATGCTCATTGATTTCGGTCCGGTCATCGGTCCGAATGTCGCGTTCTTCGGCGAGACGCTCGGGTGCAAGCTGTTCATCGAGGATCTCGCCAAGGATCTCGAGCGGCACACACGCGCCGGCACCCGCGAAGAGTTGCCGGACTTGTTCGCCAAACGCTTCTCACAAGCGGACGGAAGCGTCGACGGCGTGCTCTGCTGGGATATCTTCGATTTTCTCGAACGTCCCGCCGCGCAGGCGCTCGCCAAGGAAGTCGTGCGGGTGCTGAAGCCGGGTGGTGTCGCCATGGGGTTCTTCTGCAGCTCGATGGTGGGCGTTCCCCCTCAATCGCCATTCACGAAATTCGAGATCGTCGAAGACACGACCTTGCGCCAGCGCTCTCACCCGGGCGCCAGCGGACCGAAGTTCGTACTGCAGAACCGCGACATCATCAGGATGTTCGAGGGGCTGTCGGTCGCCGACTCGTTCCTTCTGAAGAGCAACACCCGGGAAATGCTGCTGCGCAAGCGGGCGTAACGTGCGTCCCGTTCTTGCGTTCCTGACCGACTTCGGCACACGTGACCACTACGCGGGAACGATGAAGGCGGTCGCGCTCGGCATCTGTCCCGACGCGACCCTGCTCGACATCACCCATGACGTCCCGCCGCACGACATCCTGGCGGGAGCGATGGAACTCGCGGCTGCCTACCGGTACTTTCCCGCGGGGACGATCTTCGTCGCGGTGGTTGATCCGGGGGTCGGTTCGGCGCGCCGCGGCATCGCGGCGGAAACGGCCGACTACAAGTTCGTCGCGCCCGACAACGGCGTCCTCACGGCTGTGCTCCGCGAGACGCCGCCGAAAAAGACCGTGGAGCTCACCGAGCGACGCTACGCGCGACCCACCGTCAGCCGCACGTTCGAAGGCCGGGATCGCTTCGCGCCGGCGGCGGCATGGCTGGCCAAGGGCATTCAGCTCTCTGCGCTCGGCCGCCCCGTCGCCGAGATTCAGCGCATCGAGATCCCGGTCCCGGAGGTGTCAGCCGACGCGGTCACCGGAATAGTGCTTCGCGTCGATCGATTCGGCAACCTGGTCACGAACATCGATCGCAAGACCATCGAGCGCCTCGCCCAGGGGAACGTGATCGAGATTGATGCGGGCGGGCAGCGCATCGAACGGCTGGTTGCAACCTACGCGGAGCTTCCCGTGGAGGGTGTCGGGGCGCTCTTCGGCAGCACCGATCATCTCGAACTGGCGGCCCCGTCCTCCAGCGCCGCGGATCGCCTGGCCCTGGCCCGCGGCGCCATCGTCAAAATCACCCGGCGGTAAAACCTCACAATCGAAGAGTCGAAGGACGAGCGAAGGGTTCGAGGGAACGCCGGAACTCGTTTCTAATCGAAGGGCGAACCTCGAAGGTCGAAGCGTCGAAGGTTGAAGCAGCCGAGAGCGTCAATTCGGTCCGAACCCGTCGAGCGATTCAGGGCAAACACCTGATCGGGTCTCCTTCGATTCCTTGGGTCCTCCTTCGATTCCTTCGATTTTCAAAAGCGCCCTCTCATGAAAGAATAGCGGTTTCTATCTTTCAGAGGACGGCTTCATGCTTGATTTCGATCTCACTGAGGAACACCGGATCCTCGAACAAACGGTTCGCGAGTGGGGCGCCCGCGAGGTGGCCCCGAAGATTCACGATCTGGATCGCGAGCATCGTTTCGATCGCAACTACCTCAAACACATGGCGGACATGGGTCTGCTCGGCTGCTCGGTGCCGCAGGAATACGGCGGCGCGGGAATGGACTACATCAGCCTCGGCCTCGTGAGTGAGGAACTGGAGTACCTCGACACGTCACTCCGCGTGATCATGTCGGTGCACGCCGGGCTCAACTGCCTGACGCTGCTCACGTGGGGGACGGAAGACCAGAAGAGGCGGTATCTGGTCCCGCAGGCTCAAGGTAAGAAGATTGCAACCTACGGGTTGACTGAGCCTGCTGCGGGCAGCGATGTTCGAGGGATCCAGACCACCGCCGTCAAGAAGGGGGATCGCTATTTCCTCACCGGCGAGAAGATGTGGATTTCGCTGGCGGACGTGGCCGACAACTTCCTGGTGTTCGCCTGGACGGATGCCGAGAAGAAGAAGCAGAAAGATCCCTCGGGGATCAGCGCCTTCATCATCGAACGGGAGTTCAAGGGATTCTCGAGCGGCACGCTGAAAGAGAAGTGGGGAATCCTCGCCGGCAACACCGGCTTCTTCAAGATGGACGAGGTCGACGTGCCGGAGGCCAATCTGGTTGGGCGTCCTGGTGAGGGTTTCAAGATCGCGATGTTTGCCCTCGACCAGGGACGGTACACCGTTGCCGCCGGGGCGACGGGGTTGGTCCGCGCGTGCCGCGACGCCAGTGTGAAATACGCCAAGGAGCGCAAGACCTTCGGCGTCGAGATCGGCCAGCACCAGTTGGTGAAGGAAATGATCGCGCAGATGGAATCGGACTATCAGGCCGCCCGGTTGTTGTGGATGCGTGCCGGAGTTCTGAAGAACGCGGGCCGCCGCAATACACGCGAGACCGGCCTGGCGAAGTGGTTCTCGACGGTGGCATCCGAGCGCGCCGCCGGGGATTGCGTGCAGGTGCACGGCGCCAATGGCTATTCCGATGAATATCCGGCCGGCCGCTTCTATCGCAACTGCAAGGGCGCGGTGATCTACGAAGGAACGCGCGAGATTCACAAGGTCATGCAGGCGGACTACGTGCTGGGCTATCGGCAAGACAAGCCCACGCGGTGTGAATTGCCGCCCCATCGATCGTGACTACCGGATGAGCAGGAGCACGGCCGACTTCACGGTCGGTTCTAGAGGGAGCCGGAATGAATTCTGATCTCTCGCTCGACTTTCTCCGCGTCGTCGAGCAGGCGGCAATCGCCTGCGCGCACACGATGGGCCAGGGAGACGGCCACAAGTCGGACCGGGCCGCCGTCGAGGCCATGCGGAGCTGCCTGGACACAGTGCCGATTGACGGGACGATCGTGATCGGCGAAGGGGAGCGCGACGAAGCACCGATGCTCTTTATCGGCGAGAAAGTGGGAATGGGAGCGAAGCAGAAGCTTCCGTTCGGCATCGAGTTTCCCTCCGTCGACATTGCGGTCGATCCACTCGAGGGGACCAACCTCTGTTCGACCGGAGCGCCGAACGCAATCGCGGTGCTGGCGGCGTCGAGCAAGGGCGGGCTGCTGCACGCGCCCGACCTCTACATGGAAAAGCTGGTGGTCGGACCCAGCGCGAAGCAGGCGGTGAGCCTCGACGCCACGGTCGCGGAGAACCTGCGGGCGATCGCTCGCTGCCTCGAGCGTGACGTCGCCGACCTGGTCGTGGTCGTCCTCGACCGGCCCCGCCACGTGCAACTCATCGAAGACATCCGCGCGACCGGCGCCCGTATTCGCCTGATCTCCGATGGCGACCTGTCGGCGGGCATTGCCGCCGCGGTCGTTGGCAGTGGTGTACATGCGGTGATGGGCACCGGAGGAGCGCCCGAAGGGGTGCTGACCGCCGCGGCGATGCGCTGCCTGAACGGCGAAATCTTCGCGCGGCTGGTGATCAAGAAGCCGGAGGACGAGGAACGCTGCCGCGCGATGGGCGCCGATCCCAGGCGAGTCTACACCTCGAGGGATCTCGCGTCCGGCAAGGGGATCGTCTTCGCCGCCACTGGCGTGACCGACGGCACGCTGATGCGCGGGGTGCGCTTCTTCGGCGACGGCACCCGCACGAGCTCGCTCGTGATGCAGAGCGATCCCCCGCGGATCCGCTTCGTCGACACCATTCACGTCGAACAGTCACGGATGGTCAGAGTTCGATTCTAGACTGCAGACTGCAGACTGCAGACTGAAGATTGGTATTGCCGATTGATGATTGTAGATTCCATTGACGATTGGTGATTGTAGATTCCATTGACGATTGGCGATTGGCGATTGGCGATTGGCGATTGGCGCCAATTTACAATTAAATCATCAGTCACAATTCCAAAATCCTCGCTCCCCAATCATCAATCAGAATCGTCACTCGTCAATCCAATCGACAATCTGCAATCCGCAATTAGAATCTGCATTCTGCAATCTGCAATCTGCAATGAATTATCGTCAGAACCTAGTGGCCGTGACCGCGGCCTCGTTCATCGGGTTCATGGGCTTCACGCTCGTGATGCCGTTTCTTCCGCTCTACTTCCATCAACTCGGCGTAACCGATGTCGGCGAGGTCGCGACCTGGTCCGGCCTGTGCCTGGGGGTGACGCCCGCGCTCACGGCGCTGCTGGCGCCGGTCTGGGGACGGGTGGCCGATCGCTTCGGCCGGAAGATCATGGTCGTGCGCTCGCTGGCGAGCTTCGTGCTGGTGATGGGCGCGATGGGTGTAGTGACGCACGCGTGGCATGTGTTCGCGCTTCGCGCAGTCCAGGGACTGTTTGCCGGCTATGGCGCGCTCACCTTGACGATGGCGGCCGATTCGGCGCCGAAGGGGCGGATGGCTCAGGCGATTGGGACGGTGCAGACGGCGCAGCGGCTCGGCCCGGCGCTGGGACCGGTATTCGGCGGGATCGTGGCCGCGCTGGTGGGTCTTCGCCGCGCCTTCTTCGTTGCGGCGGTGTGCTATCTCGTGGCGGTGGTGCTGGTGTTGCTGATGTATCACGAGCCGCCGCGACATACACGCGCCGATGGAAGCGGCGGCACCGGGTCGACGGTCACCTTTCGCAACGTCCTGGCGTTCGAGAATTTCCTGCTGATGATGGCGGTGATCTTCGGGCTGCAGTTCGTCGATCGCAGTTTCGGACCGATCCTGCCGCTCTATGTGGGAGCACTCGGCATCGCTCCTGAGCGGATCCCGCTGACCTCAGGCGCGCTGTTTTCGATCGCTGCCGGGACCGGGGCGGTCGGTCATCATTACTGTGCGGCGCTGATGCGCCGGCGATCGCCGACCGCGATCATCACCCTGGCGTGCGCGGTTGCGGCGGCCGGAGCCGCGGTGATCGTCATCGCGCGTGATGCGCGATGGCTGTTCGCGGGCGCACCACTCTTCGGCCTTGCGATTGGCGCCGGCATGACCGCCGCGTATACCGCAGCGGGGAGCGTGGTGCCGGCAAGCGCTCGGGGCGCGGGGTTTGGCCTTCTGACCACCTCGTCGCTGATCGGTCTCGCTTTGAGCCCGATCGTCAGCGGCCTGCTCGGCGCCACCTCCATTCGCGCGGTGTTCGCGCTCGACGTGGTCGGACTCGGTGCGCTGGCGATCGCCGTGCACCGCATCGGAGGCGACGAGCGCCCAAAGCAACCCATGGTGGTCGGCGAGGAGCCGAAGATCGCAGAGGAACCGTTACTGTCGGAAACGGTGTAGCGGCAATACTCGAACCGCGGCATGCGGCGATCACTGATAATCGAGCTTCAATGCCAATGCTGCTCAGCACCGACGCGAGTGCGATTCGTGATGCCGCGCAGCTTCTGCGCGACGGGCGGGTCGTCGCCTACCCGACGGATACCCTGTACGGCCTTGCCGTCGATCCGCGAAATGTCGTGGCCGTGCGACGATTGTTCGAATTGAAGGGACGCGCGGAAACCACTGCGCTGACACTGATCGCTGCCGATCTCGCGCAAGCGGAGGCGGCAGGCGACTTCAACCCGCTTGCCTCGCGGCTTGCTGCACAGTGGTGGCCGGGCCCGCTCACGATTGTCGTGACGGCACGATCGATCATC
Source organism: uncultured Acidobacteriota bacterium (assembly GCA_963755695.1). Classification (GTDB taxonomy): domain Bacteria; phylum Acidobacteriota; class Vicinamibacteria; order Vicinamibacterales; family 2-12-FULL-66-21; genus QHWT01. The sequence continues at coordinate 1,015,915 of CAVWLB010000010.1, forward strand.
GCGCGCGAGACGCTTGCCGGCGGCACAACCGTGGGCATTCGCGTGCCTGCCCATGATGTGGCCCGAGCATTGGCAGGCGAATTCGGCTTCTGCATCACTGCAACGAGCGCGAACCGCTCGGGCGCGAATCCCGCGGTCGTCACCGCAGAGGTGATCGCGGCGCTGCCGCAGGTCGATGCGGTGATCGATGCAGGCGGCGTGAAAGGCGGCGCACCGTCGACGCTCGTCAGCGCGCACGACGGGCGTGCAACGCTCGTTCGAGAAGGCGCGATCGCCTGGGACCACGTGATAAGATCGCTGCAGTGATGCGGGAAAGGGCGGCGCTCGTCGGCCTTATCAACGACTCCCAGAGACCTTTCGACCCGGAACATTCCCTCGACGAACTGGCCGGGCTCGCGACGGCCGCGGGCGCCGACGTCGTGCTGCGCCTGCTGCAGGAGCGCGAGAAGCCGGATCCCGCAACCTTCCTCGGCAGCGGAAAGGTGCTCTCGCTCGCGCAGTCGTGCGAAGCGACCCGCGCCGATGTCGTCATCTTCGACAACGAGCTGAGCCCGGCGCAACTGCGCAACCTCGAGCGCGCGCTCGATCGGAAGGTGATCGATCGTACGCAGCTCATTCTCGACATTTTCGCTGCCCGCGCGCGAACCCGCGAAGGCAAGCTCCAGGTGGAACTGGCGCAGCTCAAATACGTGATGCCGCGTCTGGTCGGTGCCGGCTCCGCGCTCTCGCGTCTCGGCGGCGGAATTGGCACCAGGGGTCCCGGGGAAACGAAACTCGAAACCGATCGTCGGCGGATCCGGCACCGGATCAGTATTCTGTCGAAGGAAATCGACGCCGTTCGCCGCCGCCGCTCGCAGCTGCGCGAGCGCCGCCACAAAGCCGCCGTGCCGACGGTGGCGCTGGTCGGTTACACCAACGCCGGAAAGACCACGCTCTTCAACACGCTCACCGGCGACGATGCGGTCGCGTCGGACGCGCTGTTTGTCACCCTCGATCCGCTGCTGCGCAAGGTGAAACTGCCGGATCGCCGCGAGCTGATCGTGTCGGACACGGTCGGCTTCATCGATCGCCTGCCGCACACGCTCGTGGCCGCCTTCCGCGCAACGCTCGAGGAGGTCGCCGGAGCCGATCTGCTGCTTCACGTCATCGATGCGGCGGATCCCGAGCGCGAACGTCACGTCGACGCGGTGCGGACGGTGCTGGCGGAGGTCGGAGCCAATTGCGTGCCGGTGCTCGACGTGTTCAACAAGACCGATCTTCTGGATCAGGCAGAGCGCGAACGGCTGTCGGCCGTCTACCCTGGAGTCTTGCGCGTATCGGCCCTCAGGGGCGACGGCCGCGATGAACTGATTGCCGCGATGGAGTCGCGGCTCGCACTCGACACCGCGAAGGTCACCTTCGAGTTCGACGCCGAGGACGACAGCAAACGTCACGAGATCTCGCAACTCTATCGCCTTGGCCGCATTCTCCGGCACGCGGCGTCGGACGGCCACGTCACCATCGAAGCCGAGATCCCGCGGCGTCTGCTCGGACGCTTCCGCAGGGAAGGCTCGCGTGCGGGTGTGTAACCTCCGGAAACTGGCGGGTCTGCTCCTCGTGGCCATCCTGACGGCCTGCGCCCCGAAGCGGCTGCCGGCGCCAACGCCCGGCGTACAGCGATTTCCGGACTTCGTGTATCCAACTGCGCCAGAGGGGCTGGGAGAGCCGGGGATTCTCGAACAACACCAGACCGGGTGGCTCTACCTCCAGGCAGGCGATACGCGAAACGCGGACCGCGCCTTTTCAGCAATCGTCAAATCGTCGCCGGAGTTCTACCCGGCGGAAGCCGGCCTGGGCTACGCGGCTCTGGCCCGCAAGGATGCACAGGCGGCGGTCAATTATTTCGATCGCGCGCTGGCCAAAAACACCTCCTACGCGCCGGCGCTGGCCGGCAAGGGAGACGCCCTGCTGTCGGCCGGGCGGACCGAGGCTGCGCTGGAGGCCTTCGAATCGGCGCTGAAGGCGGATCCGTCGATGACCGCGCTCCGCAGCCGGGTCGACGTGCTGCGTTTTCGTGACGCGCAGCAACAGATTGCCTCGGCCCGAAAGTCTGCAGACGCCGGGCAGTTCGATGAGTCGCGACGCGCCTACCTGGCCGCGATCGCGGCGTCACCGCAGAGCGCGTTCCTCTACCGCGAGCTTGCCGGCGTCGATCGGCGCGCGGGCGACCTGGCCTCGGCGCTGATCCACGCCCAGCAGGCCGTCACCCTCGATCCGTCGGATGCGCGCGCGCTGACCCTGGTCGCGGAGATTTACGAGGCCAATCACGACTGGACCAAGGCCGCCGACGCGTACACCGCGGCAAGCGCCATCGAGCCGGGTGATGCGCTGGCGGCCAAGGCGGACGCCATGCGCGAGCGAGCGGCCTTCGACACGATGCCCGAGGAGTACCGCACGATCGAGAGCGCGGAAACCATCACCCGGGCGCAACTCGCGGCCCTGCTCGCGGTGCGGCTCGAGGATCTGCTGCGCCGCGCGCGATCGTCGGGCGCGGTCGTTCTCACCGACACCCGCGGCAACTGGGCGGCGCCGTGGATCCTTGCCATCACCCGCGCCGGGGTCATGGACGCATTTCCAAACCACACCTTTCAGCCATCGACCGTGGTCCGGCGCGTCGACCTCGCACAGGCGGCCAACCACGTCTTGACGTTGATTGCAGCGGAGAAGCCGCGCGTCGCCGCGAGGTGGAGTGATGCCCACCCACATTTTCCGGATGTGTCTCCCTCGCACCTGAGCTATCCAGCGGCAGCCAGCGCGGTGGCATCTGGCGTGATGACCACCGACGAAGGGGGCGCCTTTCAGTTGACTCGCCCGGTGACAGGCGCCGAGGCGCTCACCACGGTGTCGCACCTCGCAGCGCTCGCCGGGGGCACGTCGAGATGAGCCTGACGGCGGCGAACCAGCTCACGATCACGCGAATGCTGCTGATTCCGGCGTTCGTGATCCTGCTGATGTACGGCTATCGGGGATGGGCACTGCTCACGTTTTTCGGCGCCGCGCTCACCGACCTCTTCGATGGGCTGATCGCGCGATGGACCGGCCAGAAGACCACCCTTGGGGCCTGGCTCGACCCGATGGCCGACAAGCTGTTGCTGGTGACGATGTTCGTGATGCTGACGCTTCCGGACATCGGCGCGCCGAATCGGCTTCCGCTCTGGTTCACGGTCCTCGTCATCAGCCGTGACGTCTGCATCGTTGCGACGGTAGCGGTGTTCAACCTGGCGCTGGGGCGCCGGACGTTCCGCCCGTCGATGTTCGGCAAGGTCGCAACCGCGACCTACATCGTGACCGGCGTGGCGGCCTTGTATTTCAACTATCTGAATCAGCCGTCCCAACTGGTTCAGGCACTGATTTACGCGTCGCTTGCCATTACCGTCATTTCAGCAGGCCATTACGCCGTCCAGGTCGCGCGCATGGGACACTGAGAAAAAGAAGACGGAAGACAGAAGGCGGGAAAAAGCAACCGGAAGGCGGAAGCTGGACCTACACCTTCCCGCGGAAGTATGCGAGAGTTTTCGTCAGGCCTTCTTCGAGGCCGACTTTCGGTTCCCAGCCGAGGATGGCCCGTGCCCGCGCGATATCGGGCTGACGCACTTTGGGATCGTCTTCCGGCAGCGGCCGGTAGACGATCTGGCTCTGCGATTTGGTCATGCGGATGATCGCTCGCGCGATGTCCTCGATGGTCATCTCGCGAGGGTTGCCGATGTTGACCGGATCGTTCTCCTTCGACTCCATCAGCCGGACGATCCCCTCGACCAGATCGCTGACGTAACAGAAGCTGCGCGTCTGCTTGCCGCTGCCGAAGATCGTGACCTCCTCGCCGCGCAGCGCCTGGCTCATGAACGCGGGGACCGCCCGGCCGTCGTGCAATCGCATGCGGGGGCCGTAGGTGTTGAAGATCCGCACAATCTTCGTGTCCAGCGCGTGGTACCGGTGATAGGCCATGGTCATCGCCTCGGCGAAGCGCTTGGCTTCGTCGTAGACGCCGCGTGGACCGACGGGATTGACGTTGCCCCAGTAGGTTTCTGTCTGGGGATGCTCGAGCGGGTCGCCATAGACCTCGGAGGTCGAGGCCAGCACGAACTTGGATCCCTTCGCCTTTGCCAGTCCCAGCGCCTTGTGCGTGCCGAGCGCCCCGACTTTCAACGTCGGGATCGGCAGTTCGAGGTAGTCAATCGGGCTGGCCGGGCTGGCCCAGTGAAGAACCACATCGACCGGGCCGTCAATGTAGATGTAATTGGTGACGTCGTGCTTGATGAACGTGAAGTCGCGCCCGTGCAGGTGCGAGATGTTGTCGGTATTTCCCGTCAACAGGTTGTCGACGCCAATGACCGAATACCCCCGGTCGAGGAGGGCCTCGGACAGGTGCGACCCGATGAATCCGGCTGCGCCGGTAATGACTGCGCGAGGCATGCGACGGGCGTCAGGCGCTAGTAGGCGTGCCGGTGAAAGCCTCTAATCACCGTCAGCCACATGATCTTGAGATCCAACGACACGGACCAGTTCTCGATGTAATAGAGGTCGTACTCGATGCGCTTCTCGAGCGAGGTGTTGCCGCGCCAGCCGTTGACCTGGGCCCAGCCGGTAATGCCCGCCTTCACTTTGTGACGCAGCATGTATTGCGGGATTCGATGCTTGAACTGCTCGACGAAGTAGGGACGCTCGGGGCGCGGACCGACGATCGACATGTCGCCGCGGAAGACGTTCCAGAGTTGCGGCAGTTCGTCGATATCGAAGCGCCGCAGCCATTTGCCGATCGGCGTGCACCGCGGGTCGTCGTCGCGCGCCCACACCGGGCCGGTCTCGTCCTCGGCTCCCTCATACATTGACCGGAACTTGTAAACGTTGAACGCGTTTCCGTCGAGTCCCATCCGCTCCTGCGTGTAGAACACGGGACCGCTGGAACTCCGCTTGATGATCAAGGCGATGAGCGCGAAGGGAATCGCCATGCCGGTCAGGGCGGCGCCGGAGATCGCGACGTCGATGGCGCGTTTCAGAAGGCTGTTGAACCCGCGCAGCGGAACGTCATTGAGGCTGATGATCGGAACGCCGTCGAGATTCTCGAGGCGCGCCCGCAGCGCGATGAACTGCAGCAGGTCGGGCACCACGTGCACGTCGACCCCTTCGCGGTTGGTCGCCTCGACCAGGCCGAGCATCTTGACGTGCTCTTCGAGCGGCAGAGCGACATAGACGTGATCGATCCGCTCCCGACGGATGATGTCGTCCGCCTCGCCGAGCATGCCGAGCAGCGGGATCCCGCGGTAGCCGATGTGGTCGCCGCCCGCCCGATCGTCGAGGAAACCGACAACCTTGAAGCCGAGTTCGCGATGCTCCAGCACCTTGTCGGCGACGACCCGTCCGAGATCACCGGCGCCGGCGATGAGGACCCGCTTCAGCCCGATGCCGGCACGCCAGCGGCGTTCGAGCGCTTCGCGAACCAGCTCGCGCGACGCGTAGGAGAACGCCACGTTGACCACCAGGAACAGCAGCCAGACGAACTGCGAGACTTCGTACTGGCCGAGGTCCTTGGCGGCTTCGGAAACGTAATAGGTCTGGAAATACAGGGTGCCGCCGATCCCGAGCACGACGGTCAGGATGCTGCCGACGAACACGCCGAAGAAATCATCGACCCGCGACCGGCCGCGCCGCAGGCGGTAGAGGCCCTGCACCTGAAACGCCAGCGGGATCAGCACGCCAATGAACGGAGCGAGCCGAAGGTAATTGGCAAACGGCGGGTATCCCTTGAAGACCGGGAGCCCGCTTTCGAAGCGAAGCAGGTAGGCGACCAGGAACGCCGCCATGCCGAGAAGGGCATCGCTGATGACGAAGAAGGCAACCAGCAGCCTGTTGTACCGGCGAATCATCGCGCGTCCTCGCGGGCGGCAACGTTGCGGCAGTCCCGGCCGTGGCCAGGCCCTTGCGGTGATCGGCGGGTTTTGCAAGCAATCAGACTGGCGACCTGCTCCTGCAATTCCCGTTGGAAACGGGGACGCGAAAATGACTCGGCATGCCGACGGATCGCGCCAGGGTCGAAATCGCGCGACGTGACGGCGCGGAGGGCGTCGGCGAAGCCGTCCGCCGACGGGTCGTTCACGAGCACACCTGTTGTTCCATCAATCACGCTCTCGAGCGCTCCACCTTCCGCGTATGCCACCACCGGACGGCCGCACGCCTGCGCCTCGACCGGCACCATCCCGAAATCTTCGACGCCCGGCATCAGAACGGCCAGGCAGTCCTGATAGAGCACCCGGATCGCATCATCGGTCAACCACCCGAGGAACTGCACGCGGCTGCCGCCTTGCGCGCGCAACCGGCCCTCCTCCGGGCCACGGCCCACGACCTTCAGCGGGATCCCCACAGCCTCGCAGGCGCGGATCGCGACCTCGAGCCGCTTGTAGGGCACCAGGGCCGAGACGACCAGAAAGAACGGTTCGGGGCGCCGAGCGGGATCCGGCTGGTAAAACTCTGTATCGACAGGGGGATACACGACGGCCGCCTCGCGATTATAGTATCGGCCGATCCTCCCCGCAACATATTGAGAGTTCGCCACAAAGCGGTCCACCCGCGAGGCGGTGGCGGCGTCCCACCGGGCAAGCCTGGCGAGCACCGGTCGCAGCAGGCGGGATCGGGTGGGGCCGACCTGATCCTTTCCGAAGTACGCCGGGAACTGATCCCACGCATACCGCATTGGCGAGTGGCAATAGCAGAGGTGGCGTGCCCGACCGGGTACTACCACCGATTTCGCGGCACAGTGACTGGTGCTGATGACCAGGTCGTACGCGTCGAAACCGAACTGCTCGATCGCAGTGGGGAACAGTGGCAAGTAGCTCCGATAATGGACGCGCCGACCCGGGCAGCCACTGAACGAACGAACAGATGATCCGGCGTCGTTCCAGCGCGGGAGAGACCGACCCCTTCACGTGCAGGAGCGTATAGATCGGCGCCTCGGGATAGAGCTCGGCAATCGCTTCAAGGACTTTTTCGCCGCCGCGCATGCCGGTCAACCAGTCGTGGACGAGCGCGACCCGAAGACTGAGGCTCGAGGTCTGACGCCGGTCCGAGGCCCGAGGCCCGAGGTCCGCGGTTCGGGGTACGAGATCCGACGTTCGAGATTCGAGGCCCGCAGTCTGTCGTCCGAGGCTGGTGGAATGCGCGGTATTTTCCGGACCTCGGACCTCGGCCCTCGGTACTCGGCTGAGAATGCTCACCCCGTCATGACCTCGCTGTAGATCTGCCGGACGCGTGCGATCGAACGCTCCCATGAGAACTCGCGGGCGCGGGCGAGACCGCGGGTGCGGAGCGACAACCGCAGTTCCGGCTGCGTGAGCACCCGGTACATCGCTTCGGCAATCGCCTGCGGCTCGTATGGATCGATCATCAGCGCCGCATCGCCAACCACCTCCGGCAGCGACGACACGTTCGAGGTGATGACCGGTGTCCCGCTGGCCATCGCTTCCAGGGGCGGCAGACCGAAACCTTCGTAAAGAGAGGGGAACACGAACGCGTCGGCAAGACGGTAAAGCGCGGCGAGCGTCTGGTCGGGCACGAACCCGAAGAAGCGCACGTGCTTGTGCAGCTTGTGCCGGTGCACGGCGCGGCGCAGCGTGGCGTACTTCGAGATCTCGTCGCCGATGATGAGCATCTGCACGTCCTTGAGATCCGGCCGCTCATGACGGAGCAGGTGAAAGGAATCGATCAGCCGTTCGAGATTCTTGTGGGGTTTGATGTTGCCGGCGTAGAGAACGAAGGGAGCCGTCAGCTGGTACCGCTCGCGCACCCGTTCCATGTCCTCGGCGGCGGGCTCCTGCCAGTAACGATCGTCGATAGCGTTGTAGATGACGTCGATGCGCGACTCCGGCACGCGAAAGTAGCGAAGAATGTCGCGCTTTGATGCCTCCGACACGGTGATCACCCGTGCCGCGCGATGCGTGGCGGTCCAGAGCGCCGCGCGCGCGTAGGCGTATCCCAGACGGCTCGGCAGGTACTGAGGGAAGCGAAGGTGAATGCAGTCGTGAATCGTCACCACGGCGCGACACGGGGTCAACGGCGGCAATACGTAATGGGGCGCGTGAAAGAGGTCCGCCTGCTCGCGGCGCAGATCGAGCGGCACCGAAAACTGTTCGCGCACGGAGTACCCGGCGGCCTTGTCCGGCACCGCGCGAAAGTTGGGCCCGAGCTGGCTGGCAATGCCGCAATCCGGTTCATTGCAGATCAACAAGTACTCGGTTGCGGGATCCTGTCTCGCCAGCTGCCGAAGCAGGTTCCGCACGTAGGTGCCAATCCCGTAATCGCGTAGTTTGCGCGCATCAATGGCGATTCGCACGGCTACCTATCATAGTCGGTGGTGGGTTAGCGGTCTGCGGCTCGCAGTTGATGGTTCGCGGTCTATCGCGAACCATCTGCAGCAAACCGTCTACTTCGTCCTCTTGCCTCGCACGCGCAAGTACAGCTTCAAGATCGGGGCCCACTTAGGGTGATGCTTCTCATAGAAAGCAATCTGGCTTCGCCGGTAGGCCAGATCGCTTGCCTTCGAGGCGCTAGCCCGCGAGCGGCCGCGCAGGTGAACGATCTCGGCTGACGGTGTGAACAGCACGCGATAGCCGAGTGCTCGAACGGCGTGGCAGAAGTCGACGTCTTCGGTATAGAGGAAGAAGCGCTCATCGAGCAGCCCCGCTGATTCCGCGGCGCTGCGTCTGGCGAGCAGGCACGCACCGCTGACCCAGTCGACGAGTCGTTCGCGCCGTGTCTCGCGTTCCACGAAGTGGACGACGGGACCCACCTGCGCCTCATACAGCCTTCCAAGAATCTTCTGGCGCGCCTCGTTGAGCGGCGAAATCATCCGGCCGAACGACAGTTCCGCGCGCCCCTCGCCATTGACCAGCCGCGGTCCGACGATGCCCACGGTGGTGTCCTTCATCAGGCGATCGACGAGACGGTCGACCGCCCCCGCCGGCACGATCGTGTCGCTGTTCAAGAGCAACAGCAGCTCGCCAGAGGAACTGCGAATGCCGACGTTGTTCGCGGCAGCGAAGCCCGCATTTCGCGGCATGTTGATCACTCGGACGGGAGGAAAGTTTCCGGCCGCATCGGCACTGCCGTCGGTCGAGGCATTGTCGACGACAACGATTTCATGAGGCGTCGCCGGGGGTGCTGCGGCGAGCGATTCGAGGCACCCGACCAGATCCCTTCGCGCGTTGAAGCTGACGATCACGATCGAAAGGCGCGGCGTCATGGCCTCGCGATGGCGTGGATGGCGGCGAGCGTCTGTTCGGCAGCCCTCTCCCAGGAGTACCGGCTCAGTATCGCCGGCGCGTGCGAGAGCAGCCGATCGGCTTCGCGCCGATCGTTGAGCAGCACCTGGATGGCGCGGCCCGCGCCGCGAACCGTGTCGTCGCGGTCGACGTACCACGCCGCCTCGCCATACACCTCGCGCGCGACCGGCGTATCGAGCACCACGATTGGCACGCCCGCCGAGAGCGCTTCCAGCGGGGTGAGCCCGAAGCCTTCGTACTCCGAGAGAAAGACGAAGACCGACGCGCGCGCATACAGGCTATTGAGGGCCGCCTCGGTCACGTAGCTGAGGAGTTCGACGCGCGAGCTGATGCCGGCCGAGCGTGTCAGCGCGTCGAAATTGATCGGCGGATAGCTTCGGTCGGCTCCTGCGATGATGAAGCGCGCATCAGGGCGCCCCGCGGTGGCTTCCGAAAATGCCGTCAACGCGGCGGGGAGCCGCCGGCGATTGAAGATCGATCCGACAAAGAGCACGAGCGGTTCACGAACCGGCGGCGTGGATGATTCGCGCGGGGTGATCCCCGGACGGATGACTCGCAGGCGTTCGGGGGCTGCGCCGAGCCGCTCCACGATCTCGTGACACGAGAATTCGGAGTCCGTGAAGATCACCGATGCGGCGCGGGCGGCCTGGCGCGTGAGCAGCCGCCGCCGCGCGCCTTCTCGCGGCGTGAACCACTCGGGATGTGCCGCAAATGACACATCGTGGATCGTGACCGCCAGGGGCAGGCCGAGCGCGAGCGGCGCAGTATAGGCACCCGCGAAGAACACATCCGGCGCATCGCGGAGGACCGCGCGGCGCAGGTGCGTTTGCTCCCACCACGTACCACGGCCACTGCCGGCGACAACTTCGTGCAGCCGCACTCCCGAGGGCACCGTCTTCACGAACCCAAGAGGCTCAGGCGTGTAGAGCATCAACGTGCGTTGCTCCGCGTCGTGCCGCTGCACCCAGCGACGCAGCAGCTCGCCCAGATACCGGCCGACGCCCGTCGTATCCCCGAGCAGTTCGCGCGCGTCGATGCCGATCCGGAGTGAGCCGTCAGTGCTCATGCGGCGTCGCCCCGGCGCTCTCGAATCGCGCTTCGGTACACCTCCAGAAGTATTCGCGCGCTCGCGTCCCATGAATACGCCTGGGCCCGCCGTCGTCCGCGCTCGATGGCCGCCTCCGCCAGCGCCGGATCGCCGAGGTACTTGCTGATGGCAGCGGCGAGCCCGTCGACGTCATCCGGCTCAATCGCAACGGCGGCGTCGCCGCCCACCTCCGGCAGCGCGCCGCGACGGCTGACGATGACCGGAACGCCAATGGTCATGGCCTCGAGCACGGGCAGGCCGAAACCCTCCAGATACGATGGCAACACCAGCATCGACGCGCTGGCATACAGGTCGCGACGCTTGTCCGGCTCAAGGTAGCCCAGATGCTCCACCCGTCCCTGCAGCGGCGGCTGCGAGATCTCGTGCAGCCACCCCTGGGCTGCCGGTGTCGCCGTTCCCGCGAGCACGAGCCGTGGTGCGGACGGCATCGCGTCGATCACTCGCGCGTAGGCGCGCAGCAGCAGTCCGACGTTCTTTCGAGGCTCGAGGGTCCCCATGAAAAGGATGGGGCCGTCAGGACGCGGTTCAGAGCGCGGCGCCCATCCCGGCGCACCAGGACTGACGATGGTGATCCGATCGCGCGCGACATCGAGTCGCCGGACGATCTCGCCGGCGGTGAAGGCCGAAACCGTCACCACGCGGTCCGCGCGTTGGGCGTGGCTGCGGGCCAGCGCGGGGTAGTCGCGGCGGATCTCCGCCTTCGTTCGTTCGGGGTGATCGAGGAAATCGAGGTCGTGGATGGTGATCACGCGGGCCGCACGACGGCTGGGTATCATCAGCGGATGCATCGCATGCACGACATCGGCCGGTCCGGACAGCGACTCAATTGCCGGCCACTCCAGCCGATGCCAGGCGTAGTTCAGTACCCGCACCGGCACCCGCGCGTCGACGACCTGTGCCCCCGGAACGACGGACGGGGGCATTCGATCCTTCCAGGAGCTCGAGAATAACGTCAGCGTATCGGATGCAGCGAGCTGGCGTTCGAGAGCCGCCGCCAGCTCGTGGACATATTCACCGACCCCCGAGCGCTGCCGAAGCGCCGGCCGATAGTCCAGCAGAATGCGCAATCGCCGGCCATCGTAACACAACCTATTGGGGCCGTAAGGCCTTATACCTCAATTAATTGACACGATTTTTCTGAACGTGCTAGATTTAGGGGTTCGGCTCAGCCGGTTCGGAGTACCCCGGATGAAAATCGCAGTGATTGGCAGCGGCTATGTAGGGCTCGTCGCGGGCGCCTGTCTGGCCGAAAACGGCAACGACGTAGTGTGTGTCGACAAGGACGCAGCCAAGGTGCGGTTGCTGCAGCGTGGGCGCATCCCAATCTACGAGCCGGGCCTCGAGGAGCTGGTCCGCCGGAACCGATCGGAGAAGCGGCTGACCTTTACCACGAACCTGGCGCGCGGCGTACGCAGCTCACAGATCATCTTCATCGCCGTCGGCACTCCGACGGGTGAGGATGGCTCGGCCGACCTTCGACACGTGCTCGATGTAGCGCGCGAGATCGGACGCGCGATGAACGGCTATCGCGTGGTGGTCGACAAGAGTACGGTGCCTGTCGGCACCGCGGAGAAAGTCCGCGACACCATCCGTAAAGAGACGTCGCATCCGTTCAGCGTCGTCAGCAACCCCGAATTTTTGAAACAGGGCGCTGCCATTGACGACTTCATGAAGCCTGATCGTGTGGTCATCGGCGCGGAAGACTCGCGCGCGGCGGAGATCATGAAGGAGCTCTACGCGCCGTTCACACGCACCGGCGCGCCGATCCTGCTGATGGATTGCGCCAGCGCCGAGCTCTGCAAGTACGCGGCAAACGCCATGCTCGCCACGCGCATCTCCTTCATGAACGAGGTGGCGAACGTGTGCGAGGTGGTGGGCGCCGATGTGGATCAGGTGCGTCGCGCGGTCGCATCCGATCGCCGGATCGGCCCGTCGTTCCTGTTTCCCGGCGTCGGCTACGGCGGCAGCTGCTTTCCGAAGGACGTCAAGGCGATGCTGAAGTTCGCCTCGGCGAAGAGCTACGACTTCCAGATTCTCAAGGCGGTCGAGTCGGTCAACGATCGCCAGAAGGTGCGGCTCCTCGCGAAAATTCAGAAGCATTTCGGATCGCTGCAAGGGAAGCGGATCGCGGTCTGGGGCCTCTCGTTCAAGCCCAAGACCGACGACATGCGTGAAGCGCCAGCCGTACCGTTCATCCAGGGGTTGATCGATGCGGGTGCGACGGTACAGGCCTACGACCCTGAAGCGATGAAGGTCGCGCGCACCATCTTCGCTGCGAAGGTGCAGTTGGCCGACAAGAGCTACGATGCGCTGAAAGGGGCCGACGCGCTGACGATCGTCACCGAGTGGAACGAGTTCCGTGAGCCGGACTTCACGCGCATCCGCAAGACGATGCGGACGCCGGTGATTTTCGACGGGCGCAACATCTACAATCCTGAGCAGATTCGCAGCCTCGGCTTTACCTACTACTCGATCGGCCGTCGATGAGCACGGTGATCGTAACCGGCGGCGCGGGCTACATCGGGAGCCATACTGTCAAGGCGCTCCGCGCGTCCGGAGCCAGTGTCGTGATCTACGACAATCTCAGCGCGGGCCACCGCGAAGCTGCCGTCCGCGCAGGGGCGGCTCTCGAAGTCGGAGACATTCACGATGTCGAGCGGCTTTCCACGGTGTTACGGACGCACCAGGCCGATGCCGTCATGCATTTTGCCGCGTGGCTCTCGGTGGGCGACTCGGTACGCGATCCGATTGCGTATTACCAGAACAACGTGACCGGCGCGCTGGCGGTGCTGCAGGCGATGGTCGCGACCGGCGCACGCCACTTCATCTTTTCATCGACGGCCGCGACGTTTGGAACTCCCGTCGAGACGCCGATCACCGAAGCGCATCCGCAGCGTCCGATCAACGCCTACGGCGAAACCAAGCTTGCGATCGAGCGGGCGCTGCCGCATTTCGAGCGGGCCTACGGCATCAAATGGACGGCGCTTCGCTACTTCAACGCGGCCGGCGCGGATCCCGACGGGGCACTCGGCGAAGACCATCACCCGGAAATTCACGTGATCCCGCGCGCGATTGACGCCGCCCTCGCCAGGGACTCCTTTGCCATCTTCGGCGACGACTACGAGACGCCCGATGGCACCTGCCTGCGCGACTACATTCACGTGATGGACCTGGCCTCGGCACATATTGCGGCGCTCGACGCTCTCCGCGGGGGCGGTACCTCCACGTCGTTCAATCTGGGGAACGGCCAACCCACATCGGTGCGAGACGTCGTGAACGCCGTCGAGCGGGTGACCGGGCGTCCGGTGCCGGTGACCATCGGTCCACGGCGTCCGGGCGATCCCGGCGTGCTGTATGCCTCGAGCGAAAAGATCAAACGCGAGCTGGGCTGGCGGCCGCGGTTCGAGGAGATCGAGGTCATCGTCGAAACGGCCTACCGGTGGCGGAAGTCGCATCCGGACGGTTATCCGGAGGATTAGAATCGTCGTATCGAGTGAGCGAGCAACAGCACCCACTCTCACGCCTCTTTCGCTACTCGCGGCCATACCGCGGCCGGTTCGTGGCGGCCCTCGTCGCGATGCTGGCGTATGCGGGAGCCTCGGCTTACGTCGCCTACCTCATTAAGCCGATCATCAACAAGGTTCTTCCCGACGCGGACGGGATGGGGTTCTCGTTCTGGGCGGGCGCGATCGTCGCGGCCTATCTGGTCAAAGGATTGGGATCGTGACTTTTCGACCTACCTGATGACCGACATCGGCCAGCGGGTCGTCCGCGATCTTCGCAGCCAGCTCTTTCGCCACATCCTCAATCAGTCAGCGGCCTTCTTCAGCCGCCGGACCACCGGGGCGCTGATGTCGCGGATCACGAACGACGTCAACCAAGTGCAGCAGGCGGTCTCGGAGACGGCCGGCGATCTGCTGCGCGAAGGCTTGTCGGTCATCGGATATGCGTTCCTGATGTTCTACTTCGACTGGCGGCTCGCGCTGGTGGCGTTCACCGGTGCGCCGCTGGTCGTCTATCCGCTGGTACGGCTCGGACAGCGCGTGCGACGGTCGACGCGACGCAGCCAGGAACAACTCGAGCATCTCTCGCATCTGACCGCCGAGGCCTTCACCGGTCATCGCATCGTCAAGGCATTCAGCGCGGAACAGCAGGAGGCCGACCGGTTCTCGACCGCGTCACACCGCCTGTACCGCACCAACCTCAAGGTCACGAGCACGGTCTCGCTGCTGCCGCCGATCATGGAGTTTCTCGGTGGCATCGCCATCGTCGGCCTGCTGGCGTATGGCCGGCACAAGATCAGCGCGGGCGCGCTCACGTCCGGCGATTTCCTGGCATTCATCTTCGCGGCGTTCATGCTGTACACGCCGATCAAGCGTTTGAGCCGGGTCAACGCGAACCTGCAACAGGCAAACGCCGCCGCGCAGCGGATCTTCGAAATGCTCGACACCCACTCGGAAGTGGTCGAGCGGCCCCACGCCCAGCCGCTTGCGAAGGTCGCGCGCAGTATCGAGTTCCGCGACGTCAGCTTTGCTTACGACGATGGCGCGGGAAAGGTGGTGCTGAGGAACGTATCCTTCAGCGCGGCCGCCGGGCAGGTAATCGCGATCGTCGGTCTGAGCGGCGCAGGAAAGACCACGCTGGTGAATTTGCTGCCCCGGTTCTATGACGTGACCGGCGGCGCAATTCTGATCGACGGCGTTGATATCCGCGACGTCACCTTGAGCTCGCTCCGCGATCAGATTGGCATCGTCACACAGGATACGGTGCTGTTTGACGACACGATCGCCCGCAACATTGCCTACGGTGCGCCGCGGGCGACGGGTGAAGCGATCGAAGAGGCCTCGCGCGCGGCCCACGCCCACGAGTTCATTCAGACCTTGCCCGACAAGTATGACACCCGGATCGGCGAACGCGGGCAGCGGCTGTCGGGCGGCCAGCGGCAGCGCCTCGCGATCGCGCGGGCGCTGTTGAAGAACTCACCGATCCTGATTCTGGACGAAGCCACCTCGTCACTTGATGCCGAGTCGGAGCTGCTGGTTCAGGATGCGCTCGCGAACCTGATGCGCAACCGGACGGCATTCGTCATCGCGCACCGGCTCTCGACGGTCCGACGTGCGGACGCGATCGTCGCTCTCGAGCGTGGAAGAGTCGCAGAGAAGGGCCGCCACGACGAGCTCCTCGCGCGGCCCGGAGGCGTCTATGCGAAGCTGTATGCGCTGCAATTGTTCGATCAACGGCGGGAACCGGCTCAGGCCGTGAGCACGGGGCGCGATGATTAAGTCGATGACCGGCTTCGCCTCCCTGACCCGCGACGAGGAATCGGCGACGCTCAGTGTGACCATCCGCGCGGTCAACCATCGATTTCTCGACGTGCAGCTGCGCACACCCTCGTCGCTCGCACCGATCGAGCCGCGGCTGCGGGCGATCGTGCAGCAGCGGGTGGCGCGCGGACGGGTGGAAGTCTCGCTCTCGGTTCAATCGCGAAAGCCCCCCGCCGTCGACGTCGAAGTGAACGAGGCCGTGATCGAAGGTCTGTCAGCGGCGCTCGAGCGCGCACGCCAACGTGGGCTCGTCAACGGCGCGCTGGCGCCCGGCGACGTGCTCAGATTCCCGCAGGCCGTGACCGTCCGCGAGCGCCAGGAGGTACCGGACAGCGATGGAGCGTTGGCCGCTGCCGTCGAAGCGGCGTTGAGCGATGCTGTCGATCAGCTCGACGGCATGCGTGTCAGTGAAGGACACCATCTGCGTGCCGAGCTCGACGCCAGACGAACCCAGCTTGGGGATCTCTTCGAGCGCGCAGCCGCGGCCGCCGAGGCAGGGTCCACGGCGCTTCGTGCGCGGCTCGCGGAGAGAGTTCGCGAGCTTCAGACCGACGCCAGCGTCGAGGAAGCGAGCATCGCTCAGGAAATCGTCCGCTTCGCGAATCGATCCGATATCACGGAGGAGACCGTCAGGTTTCGCGCTCACATCGAGCACTGGCGGGCGCTGTCCGACGGGTCGGAGCCCTGCGGCCGAAAGCTCGACTTCCTGCTGCAGGAGATGAACCGCGAAGTAAATACCCTCGGATCGAAGGCTGAAGGGCCGGGCGTGCCGGAGCTGGTCGTGTCTCTGAAAGCGGAGCTCGAGAAGATGCGCGAGCAGGTTCAGAATGTCGAATGACCCGCGGAGGGGGCGCCTGTTCGTTGTCTCGGCGCCATCCGGTACCGGCAAGACGACCGTGGTCGAGCGGCTCGTTCAGGTCGTCCCGGACCTGGTCATGTCCCGTTCTTACACTTCCAGGGCGATTCGGAAAGGGGAACGGGACGGCGTGGACTATAATTTCATTACACGCGCACGGTTCGAGCAGCTCATCGCGGGGAACGCCTTCCTCGAGTGGGCCAACGTGTTCGGCAACCTCTACGGGACCTGCGCCGCCGACACCGAGTGCGAGCTGGCTGCCGGCCGGGACCTCGTGCTCGTGATCGACGTCCAGGGTGCCAGAAAGGTGCGGAGCCGCGGGCTCGAGACCGTGAGCATCTTCGTGCTGCCTCCCTCCTTCGAAACGCTCGAGCGGCGGTTGCGCGGGCGCAGCAAGGACAGTGAAGAAGCCATTCGGCGCCGCCTGGCGACGGCGCGTGCCGAAATCGATGCTGTCGTGGCCTACGACTACGTGGTGGTGAACGACGAGCTCGAAGCGTGCGTCGATCGAATCCGGGCGATCGTGCTCGCTGAACGGGCACGTCTGCACTCGATGAATGCAGCGATCGCGGAAATCGTGAACTCGTTTGCAACCAGCGAACGAGCGGCGGCGAGTGAGGTACGTGATCCGCCTTCGCGCTTCGCGGCTCCGGCGGACAAGGCGGAGTGAACGGACATCCGCGAGCTAGCCGGGGTGCAGGGGTTTCCGGCGATCTAAGACGTGTAGGGGGGCGCGCGGGGCGAAGCCCCCGCTTGATATCGAAAGGAAATCGTGTGAACAAGTTCGAGTTCGTGATCGTGTCGGGTGCTCGCGCCAAGCAGCTGCTGAAGGGTTGCACGCCGAAGACCACCGGCAGCGAGAAACCGGTGCGCTTGGCCATGAAGGAAGTCAAAGAGCAGAAGGTCGAGGCGCTCAAGCCGGCCGAATGAGCCGCGCATGCTGATTGCTCTCGGAGTCACCGGCGGGATCGGCGCCTACAAGGCGGTCGAGGTCGCGCGCGGGCTGCAGAAGCGCGGCCACGACGTCGCGGCGATCATGACGCGCTCGGCGCGGCGATTCGTTGGTGAGGTGACTTTCGAAGCCATCACGCGGCGTCCGGTCATCACCGACCAGTTCGCGCGCGGCCTGAATGCCGACATCGAGCACATCGCGCTCGCGACCGACGCGTCGCTGCTGCTGGTCGCGCCGGCGACGGCGAACGTCATCGGCAAGTTCGCCAACGGCATTGCCGATGATTTCCTGACCTCGCTCTATCTCGCCACGCGCGCAGCGGTGCTGATGGCTCCGGCCATGAACACCAACATGCTCGATCATGCCGCCGTGCAGCAGAACCTGCAAACGCTTGCGTCTCGAGGCGTGCGGTTTGTCGAGCCGGGCGAAGGCTTCCTCGCCTGCGGATGGATTGGCAAGGGGCGCCTTGCCGAGCCCGAAGTCATCGTCGAGGCCGCCGAGCGCATGCTGCGGCCGTCAGGGTCGCTCCTGGGGCGGCGGATCGTGATTTCGGCCGGCCCCACGTTCGAGGACCTGGATCCGGTCCGCTTCATCGGCAATCGATCCAGCGGGCGCATGGGTTATGCGCTCGCGGCCGAGGCCGCGCGCCGCGGCGCGCACGTGGTGCTCGTATCGGGTCCGACGAGGCTCGATCCTCCTGCCGGTGTACTCGTCGAGCAGGTCCGGAGCGCGGCGCAGATGGCCAAGGCGATGACCCAACACGCGGCGGCAGCCGACGCGGTCATCATGGCGGCTGCAGTCGCCGACTACACGCCAGAGCACCCTCTCGATTCGAAGCTGCCCAAGGGTGACGGACCGCTGCAGGTGACACTGGTCCGGACCCGCGACATCCTGGCCGAACTCGGGCGTCAGCGGGGCGACGCGCCGTTACCCGTGCTGGTGGGCTTTGCCGCGGAGACTGGCGACCCGCGTCCGCGTGCCCGGCAGAAGCTGCACGCAAAGCAGGTGGACCTGATCGTCGCAAACGACGTCTCACGAGCGGACGCCGGCTTCGAGGTCGATACCAACGCAGCGATCTTGATCACCGCCGACGGCGAGGTCGAGACTCCGGTTCAGCTCAAGACCGAGCTCGCGTCGAGCATCGTCGATCGGATCGAACAACTGCTCTCCACGCGTGCGGCGGCGGCAAAGCAATCGTGACCGATATCAACGGTCAGCTCGCCGAACATCTTCGCTTTTACGACGAACTGGGCGTGACCGGCATCAGCCGCGACGCGGCGTGGCGCAGGCGACAGGCAGCGGATCTACCGACGCCCGCCTCCGCCTCGGCCGACTCCTGCGTTCCGGCTCCGGCTGCGGATCAGCGGGACCACGCCGTCGATCGAACTTCGGAGGCCCCGACACCTCTCGTCCAGATCGCCCGCTCGGCGCAGGAAATGCTCGACGCGATTCGCGCGGATATCGGTCCCAACTGTTCGCGTTGCAAGCTCCACACGCTCGGACGGCGACAGGTCGTGTTCGGTGTCGGCAATCCCGATGCGGACCTGATGTTCGTCGGGGAAGCCCCCGGTGGTGACGAGGACATCCAGGGGATACCCTTCGTCGGCCGCGCGGGGCAGCTCCTCACCAAGATGATCAACGCGATTCAGATCGAGCGTGATGATGTGTACATCGCGAATGTGATCAAGTGCCGGCCGCCGCAGAACCGCAATCCGGACCCGGACGAAGTCGAGACGTGCGAGCCGTTCCTCTTCCAGCAGATCGACGCGATCAAGCCGAAGGTGATCGTCGCGCTGGGATCGTTTGCCGCCAAGACACTCCTTCGCACGCAGGATCCGATTTCGCGTCTGCGCGGGCGCATCTACGAGTTCCGGGGCGCGAAGTTGATTCCGACATTCCATCCGGCGTTTCTGCTGCGCAGCCCCGATCGCAAGCGCGACGCGTGGGAAGATCTTAAGAAGGCGCGCGCTATCCTGCAGGACCGCGACGAGTAGCCCTATGTCCGCGACGAGCGGAGCGGGGCCTTGGGTCCCCGCGAGCGACGAGCCTGGCGGCGTGCAGGGGTCCCCGCCGTTCAAGAAAGTGTCGGTGGCCGTACCGGTGCCCGGCCTCGGGCCGCTGACTTACAGCGTACCAGACGGCATGCCGGCCCCCCTCGTCGGCGCGCGCGTGCTGGTCCCGCTCGGCACCCGCACGGTGACCGGAATCTGTCTGGGGTCAGACCCCGTGGGTCTGACCCCAATGGAGACCCGGGGGGGTCAGACCCACGGGGTCTGACCCCAACCGACAGCCCGAGTCCGACCCCAAAGCCAGCGCGACCCGCCACGTGGTCGATGTTCTCGACGACGCCCCTTTTCTGCCCGCTGACGTAGTCAACCTGGCCGTTTGGGTCGCCGAGTACTACGCGTGCGGCGTCGGCGAGGCAATCGCGACGGCCATGCCACCGCACGCATGGATCGAGACCGAACGCCATGCTCGGATCACGGAGTTGGGTGAGGCACGGCTGCTCACTGAGCGAGGGCTCCGGCGCGAGGTGCTCGAGAGGCTCGTCGGTGGGCGCATTGTTTCGGTCGAAGCGCTCTCGAAGAAATCCCGCGGCGCCCAGGGCGCGCTGCAGACACTGGCGCAGGACGGCCTGATCACCCTGACCCGGCCGCTCACCGGACGCGCGGATGCGTCGCGCACGGTGCGCGTCGCCGTGCTGACCGCGCAGGGGAACGAGAGCCTCGGTGAACGTCCACGTCTGGGACCGCGACAGCGGACCGCGCTGGATCTCCTGCGCGGCGTTCCCGACGGCCTGCTGGTCAGCGAGCTCTCCGAGCGCGGCATTCCCAGTGCCTCGGTAGAAGGCCTCGTCCGACTGGGGCTGGTCACCATTGAACGGCGCCGCATCGTGCGCGATCCATTCGACGGCGATTCACACACGTCACCGGCCCGGCCAGCGATCGTGCAGTTGACCGCCGAGCAGGAATCGGCCTTGGCGCGTCTCTGCGATCTTTCAACGCGCGGCTGCTTCGAAACCGCGCTGTTGCATGGGGTAACCGGCAGCGGAAAGACCGAGATCTATCTGCGTCTCGCGAAGCAGGCGCAGGCGGGCGGCCGCGGCGTATTACTGATGGTGCCAGAGATTGCATTGACGCCGGCCGCCGCCGCGATCTTCCGCGCCGCCTTCGGCCCGCGCGTCGCAATTCAACACAGTGGACTCTCCGACGGCGAACGCTACGATCAGTGGCAACGCATCAGGCGCGGGGAGGTCGACGTTGTCGTCGGCACGCGAAGCGCCGTCTTCACGCCGCTCGCCGATCTCGGGTTGATCGTCGTGGACGAAGAGCACGACGGATCGTACAAGCAGGAAGAAAGCCCCCGCTATAACGGACGCGACGTGGCGGTCGTGCGTGCGCGCGCCGCGAACGCGCTGGTCGTGCTCGGCTCGGCAACGCCGTCGCTCGAGAGCTACTTCAACGCGCGGAACGGCCGGTACGCGCTCGTCGCTCTCGAGCGGCGGGTGTTGGATCGCCCCCTGGCCAACGTCATCATCGTCGATATGCGCGCGGAGTACGCCACGGAAGGACCTGACGTCGTGTTGAGCCGTACGCTGCGGGAGGCGCTCGCCAGCCGGCTCCAACGCCGCGAACAGTCGATCGTGCTGTTGAATCGTCGAGGATTTGCGACCGCCGTGTTCTGCCGTGAATGCGGGGACACCTTCGAGTGTCCGAACTGCAGCGTCTCGTTGACGGTGCACAAGGCCGCCGGCCGCGCGCGCTGCCATTACTGCAATTACTCTCTGGCGCTGCCGAAGGTCTGCGCGAAATGCGCCGGCCCGTATCTCGAGCAGCTTGGTTTCGGAACCGAGCGGATCGAACAGGAGATTCGGGATCTGTTTCCCCGGGCACGTGTCGGCCGGGTCGACCGCGACACCATCCGTCGCCGCGGCGCGATCGCGGCGCTGCTTGGCCGTTTTGCGGCAGGGGAGATCGATGTCCTCGTCGGTACGCAAATGATTGCCAAAGGGCACGACTTTCCACGCGTCACGCTCGTGGGGGTGGTCAGCGCCGATGTTGGCTTGGGCCTCGCCGACTTCCGGGCGGCGGAGCGTACGTTCCAGTTGCTGACGCAGGTCGCAGGACGCGCCGGACGGGGTGAAATGGCCGGCGAGGCGATCGTCCAGACACTTCATCCGAATCACTACAGCATCCGTCACGCGTGCCGGCAGGACTACGCATCGTTCTACGCAGACGAACTCCACTTCCGCCAATCGATGCGGTATCCGCCGTCGGTCGCGCTGATCAACGTCATTGTCAAGGGAAAGTCGCGCGCCGAAGCCATGGAGGATGCCGGCGGGATTGCAGCGGCATTGCGGCTGCCCGGTATCGACGCTTACAGGATTCTCGGCCCCGCGCCCGCGCCCCTCGGCCGGTTGAAAGGGGAGCACCGCTCGCAGCTGTTCATCAAGGGCACCCATCGCAAGACCATGCGGCAGGCCGTGCGGACAGTGCTCGACTCTCATCCGGAGCTCAAACGGCGAACCATCGTCGACGTCGATCCGATGTCGGTGCTCTGACGCGGAATTCAGCCTTCGGCCATCGGGCTTCGGGCTCCGGGAAGACGCGCTCAATGGGGTTCCTACATTTTTGTTGTACCGATTCGTCATCGCGACAAATCTGTCCAACCGACCGCCGACTCGGCAGGAGTGTAGAGGGGGCGGACGCTTTCCGCCCGCGGTGGGTCGCCGGGCCGATCCGACCGAAGTGTTCGTTTGATGAGACCGATCGACAAAAATGTCGATCGCCCGATCCGATTTCCCGCCTAGATCCGCCGATTTTCCGTGGCGGCGCTGTTGCTCATTCGAACCGCGATGTCTTTTCCGGCAAATGGCCGTTCGCATGTGAGGAGTTGTCGATGAATCAGGCAGATACCGCATGGATGCTCGTGTCTACCGCGCTCGTGTTGCTCATGACTCCGGCGCTGGCGTTCTTCTACGGCGGCCTCGTCCGGCCGAAGAACGCGCTCAATACGATGATGATGAGTTTCATCTCATTGGGCTTCGTCTGTGTCGCGTGGGCGGTGGTTGGCTATTCTCTGGCGTTCGCCCCCGGAAATGCGCTGATCGGGGATCTCTCGCGCTTCTTACTGCACGGCGTCGGCCTCGACCCGAACGGCACCATCCCGCATCTGCTCTTCATGTGCTATCAGGCGACGTTCTGCATCATCACGGCGGCGCTCATCTCCGGGGCGGTCGTCGAGCGCATGCGATTTCCGGCCTACATCGCCTTCATTACACTGTGGTCGATCCTCGTCTACGCGCCGATCGCGCACTGGGTCTGGGGTGGCGGCTGGCTGGCGAAGCTGGGGGCGCTTGATTTCGCCGGCGGCACGGTCGTTCACGTGAACGCCGGGGTTGCGGCGCTGGTGGCGGCAATGGTGGTCGGGAAGCGGCGCGACTATCAGTCGGCTTCGCTCCTGCCGCACAACGTGCCGTTCACGCTGCTCGGCGCGGGCCTGCTCTGGTTCGGATGGTTTGGTTTCAACGCGGGAAGCGCCCTCGCGGCGAACGGCATCGCCGCCCTGGCCTTCACCAGCACGATGCTGGCCCCGGCGGGCACGCTGGTCGTCTGGACGCTGCTCGACCTGGCCCGCTCGCGCCGGTCGACCGCGGTCGGCGCCGCGACCGCCATCGTCGTCGGCCTCGTCGCCGTGACCCCCGCGGCAGGATTCGTCGGGCCGATGAGCGCGATTGTGCTCGGCGCCGTCGCGGCGCTTCCCAGCTATGCGGGCCTCCTCATCCGCGCGCGCACGTCGCTCGACGATTCACTCGATGTCGTCGCCGCACACGGCCTTGGCGGTACCGTGGGCGCGTTGCTCACGGGTGTGTTCGCGCAGAAGGCGCTCAATGGCGTTGCCGACGGCGCGCTGTTTGGAAATCCCTCGCAGCTCCTGATCCAGGGGCTGGCGGTGCTCGCCACCATCGCGTACAGCGGCGCCCTCAGCTTCGTCCTGCTGAAGGCGATCGGTCTGGTCACGCCGCTGCGCGCTGGGGTCAACGAGGAGAGTGCCGGGCTGGATGTCACCCAGCACGGTGAGGAAGCTTACGTGCATGCGGGCGGTTCGACCGAACTTCCCGCCGCGGCGATCGACGTGCCGGCAGGGAGCGTCGTCGCCGCGCCATCTCCGGCGGTCTCTTAGGCCGGAACCGCGCGGTCCGGGGCTGGGACTCCTCCCCAGCCTCCGGACCGCGCTTTTCGATATCGGCGGGGCCTCACGCCCCGCCGCACTCACCTCTGATATGGAACGACCTGTCAAATACTCCGATTCTCTGTAAGAGCCCAGAGAGCAGCATCGAAGGCGATCGAGGCAGCTATCGCGACGGTTGATCACTCTGATATTCGCGGGTCGAGCCGCATAATCGTGATCCGTCGGGAGCTACCTCGGACTAAACGCGCGGGTCGCTGTCACCGCCTAGAGGTGTCGAGGGTTCTCCTTTCCGTGTGCCCCTCGATCGCCATCGTTGCCGCCCGCTCGAGTTCGGTCGGTCCATTACGCGGCGTCCGCGGACGACATCTGCCGATGCTCGCGCTCCACGGTGACGCCGATCGCCCAGATGAAACCCAGGAGCTCCCGGCCGACCGCGGTCACGACCTGCGGGTGGCACTTGCCACGACCCAACAGCGCTCGGTAGCGCGCGTGCAGCCGCAGTTGCGCTTTCCACCCGATCGCCTTGACGGCCTCACTCAGCGTCGCTTGGCGTTTCCGGAGCACGCCGCCGCAGGCCGGCCGGTGCCGATACGCCCACGCACTCTCAATCGTGATCCGTCGCAGGTGCGCGTTCCCGACCTTGGTAATGCCCCCCCGCCGGATGGACCGCCCGCTGGAGTGCTCGCGCGCGCCCAGCCCGGCATAGCCCATCAGCTGCCGGGCCCGGCGGAAGCGGGACAAGTCGCCGACTTCCGCGACGATGGTGACCGCCGCGGTCTGGGCAATCCCGCGCAGCGCCTGCAGCGCCTCAATCACCGCTCGCATCGCCGCGGGGCCGGCTTTGACCGCGGCCTCGATCGCGCGATCGAGCTGCGCGATCCGTTCGGCCATGTGCTCGACTTCGTGCACGTAGTCCAGTCGCGTCGCCTCCTGCGCCGGTTGCTCAAACCGCACCTGGCCGACCCACCGGAGGTGACGCTGGGTCCACGGCGTCATCTTCGTCGCCGGACGACGCCCGTGCCGCAGCAGAAATTTGCCCAGTCGATGGCGCGCCCGCAACTGGTCTTTCTTCGCCGCCTCCCGCGCACGCACGAGATCGCGCAGCGCTTCGTGCGCGGCATCGGGCACCCACACCGGCGTCAGATCACCGGCGCGATAGCACCGCGCCAGTTTCGTCGCATCCCGCCGGTCCGTCTTGACGCGATCGCCCGCCTTGACCGGCACCAGCGTCGGGGCGACGACCTCGCAGCGCACCCCGAGCTGCGTTAGCTGCCAATACAGGCCATATCCGGTGGGACCCGCTTCGTAACACACCCGCAACGACTCCGCGGGACCGAGGGTATTCATCAATTTCCGCATGGATTCCGGGTGATTGGGAATCACCCCAGCGATCGGACCTCCCCGGTTGGTTCCGCAACCGCGATCGCAATCGTCTCCGCATGGACATCCAAGCCTATAAATCGTACCTTCGCCATGACCGGCTCCCTTCGCATGTGGCTCTGCGCTTGAGCCTTCCAACTCGCAGCGTAATCCACGAGCTGCGCTCGGAGCTGGTCGTTCCATTCTGACTAAAACGAGAATGGCGCCGGCGTGAAGCAGACGATCAGGATGAGGAGCGCGAGTACCGCGATGGCGACTCGCTGAGTGCCGAGCGGTTCGTATTCGTTTCTGACCGGAGGATGTTCACGTCCCACCACCTTCAGCATTATCAGCATCATCGCGGCAAGCACCAGCCAGACGCTGACTGACACGAAGACGACGAGGCCGATGACGGCGGTGAAGGTAATCATCGAGATCATCGACGACTTCCGCCCGAACAATGCATAAGTGACGTGCCCGCCATCGAGCTGCCCGAACGGTAACAGATTGAGCGCCGTCGCGAGCATGCCAAACCACGCGGCAAAGACCATCGGGTGAATGTTCAGCGTTTCAGCACCGGGAATCGTCCCGAACATGAGATGCGCGGCAAGCTTGAACAGGAGCGGCTCGCCCAGCCACGCCGTTGGCCCTTCCGGCGCGTGCACCACGGTTGACATCGCCAGCCCCACGAACAGGGCCGGCACCAGCACCACAAATCCTGCAATCGGTCCCGCCACGCCGATGTCGAACAGCACGGCGCGACTGGGAAATTGCTCGCGGATTCGGATCACCGCCCCGAGCGTGCCGGTCGGTGGAAGCGGGAGTGGAAGGAAGTAGGGCAACGACGCATCGACTCGATAGATGCGACAGGCGAGATAGTGTCCCATCTCGTGCGCGCCAAGGATCGCAATGATCGTCCCGCTATACCAGAGCCCGCTCGTCAGAAAAGCGCGCAGGTCCAGGTGCGGGTCGACGCGTCCGAAGTTCGAGACGAATGAAAGATAATGGAGGCCGCCGATGGCGGTCGTCGTCAGAACCGTGGCAACGAAGAGCAGCGTGTGCAGCCACCACCGGTTCTGAAACCGTCGCGGGGGCGCGTAGACGGGCTCGAACGGCTCGGAGGAATAGCCAGCCCGGGGAAACCGGAAATCGCCGTCGGCCATCAGCCCCCGATGTTCTGGAGGTCCTTGCCCGGCTTGAAGCGGATGGTGCGCCCCGGCGGGATTCGCACTTCCTTACCGGTCCGGGGATTACGGCCGATGCCGCGCTTACGGGGCTTCACCTGGAACACGCCAAAGCCACGCAGCTCGATTCGCTCGCCACGCTGCATCGACAAGCGCATCGCCTCGAACACAGCATCGACAGCCACCTCGGCCTTGACCTTGGTGATATCGGCGACACGCGACACCTCATTGACGATGTCGACCTTGATCATGCTTAGGCGCTCCTGGGGAAGTCTAACTAGCATATCTACTGTTATTTACACTGTCAATACTGGAGCTAACTGAATTTCTGACATGACCCAGAAACGCCCCGCAGCGGGCCCAACGGTCGTGCTGGTCGGCCGTCCGAACGTTGGAAAGTCGACCTTGTTCAATCGAATCACCGGATCTCGGCGCGCCATCGTGACGCCTATGCCTGGGACGACGCGTGACACGATTGCCGAGCCCGCCGAGTGGCAGGGAACCCCGTTTTCGTTGGTTGATACCGGGGGGATGTTTGGAGCGACCGCCGACCCCCTGCACGAACTGGTCGTGGAGCACGGGCGTCGCGCTATCCGGTCGGCAGATGTCATTGTCTTCATCGTGGATGGCCGGGAGGGACTGGTCTCAGGCGACGAGGAGATCGCCGGCGCCCTGCGCGCGGCGCATGCCCCCGTGGTGATGGCGGTCAACAAGACCGATGACCGGCGCGCGCGCGGCCGTGCGCTCGAGTTCTACCGCCTCGGATTCGAGCCCGTGATCGAGATGGCCGCCGAACACGGCGAAGGCGTCGGCGACCTGCTTGACGAAGTCGTGCATCGTTTTCCGGCGGTCCGCCGCGACGGCAAGATGAGCGCCCCGGAACCGGAAACCGCGGTCGCCATCGTCGGTCGGCCGAATGTCGGCAAGTCCTCGCTTCTGAATCGTCTTCTGCGTGCCGAGCGATCGATCGTCAGCGACCTTCCGGGTACGACCCGGGACACGGTTGACGCGATCCTCAAATGGCACAAGCGTACCTATCGCATCCTCGACACTGCCGGGATCAGGCGCCCGGGGCGCGTCGCGCGATCGGGGCAGGTCGAGTCGATCAGCGTGATCGTGGCGCGCCGCGCGATCGAGAAAGCAGACGTCGCCGTGCTCGTCATTGATTCGGTGGAGGGCGCAACCGATCAGGATGCTGCGATTGCTGGAGAAGCGGACAGGACCGGGTGCGGCATCATCATTGCCGCCAACAAGTGGGACCTGATGAAGGGACGGGGAGCGGACTTCGTCAAGGAGTTCGACGGCAAGCTGCGTCGGCAGCTCAAGTTCCTCGATTACGCCCCGGTGCTTCACCTTTCCGCGCTGACCGGGGATCGGACGCCAAAGCTGCTTGAAACCATCGACAAGGTCACCGAGGCGCGGAATCGGCGGATTGCCACGGCGGAGTTGAATCGCTTCGTTCAGGCGGTGACGGCCGCGCATCCGCCCGCGAGCCCCGGACGCCGCGAGGTGCGGATTCTTTATGCCGCGCAAACCGGCGTGGCGCCACCGACCTTCGTGTTCTTCACCAACGTCGCCACCTCGTTCCATTTCTCCTACGAGCGTTTCCTCGTCAACCGGCTGCGGGAATCGTTCGGGTTGGCAGGGACGCCAGTCAGGATCCACGTGCGACGGCGGGAAAAGTAAAGGGTCAGTCCAGCAGCCGCCTCCCCAGGAGCGGCTCGCCGCCACGGGAGATGTAGAACCCGTAGCAGGCCAGCACCGCCGGGATCATCATCAGGAGCAGCGAGTCCCAGAAAAACCATTTCGACGCGTCGAACGTGACAATCGCGTTCGAGATGATGAAGTTGACCAGGAACAACACCATCGCCGCCAGCAGTCCCAGGTGTTGAATCGTGAGGACGATGATCGTGATGAAGACGACCAGGGTGATGAGAACCAGCCAGACCGGTCCCGAGTCGATCATCCCGCGAGCCGACGTGAACGTCATCAACGCGACCGCAAGGGCCCCCGCGACGAGTTCCCGGCGGACCAGAATCTTCAGAAAGACCATCCCGAACACCGAGAAGAGCGCATTTAGTACCGCGTTGAACACCTGGTTCAGGACGCGCGCGATGACGATATGAGTCCCGAGCAGTTCGCCCAGGTCGGGAAAGTCAGGGGTCAGGGCGTACCCGAACGCGTGCACCGTCAGGAGATGGGCGAGATAGATCACGTGGACGGTGATACCGAGCGCGACCGCGAACAGGATGTCGCGGCCCACGAGCGGATCCCGCCACTGCCGCGCCATCAGGCGCGACCACGAGACGACCGTCGTCGGCCAGAATCGACGGACGTACGGTTCGATTGCCAGGTAGAGGAGCCACAGCATCCCTGCCGCCCACAGGGGCTGACCGCTGAAAAAGCGGCCCATCTCGATGTCGGGATTGGCGACGTGCTTGCTGTCGAGGAGCCAGACGCCGAATGCGACGATCGACACGAAGGTGGCGAGCTGCAGCGCACCACGCCGATCGCCGCGTCCCTTCCGCAGATTGTGACGGGCGACGAGCGCGGCGGCCACGAACAACGAAAACACCGCCAGGGTGCCAAGCGCGGACCAGATCGAGACGGGGCGATCTCCGGTGACCTCGGCGAGCCGGGTGGCGCGTGTCCATGGGGCAATCTGTTGAAAGGCGACTGCCCGTCCGTGGTACGCCGCCGCCTCGATGCGAAGCGGCTGATCCTTCAGGCCCGACAGCGGACCCGTCCACGCGGCGCGGGCGTCCGCGTAGACCCTCGGCGTCCATTGAGGCACCGCCGGTGAGAAGCTCGCGTAATCAAGCCCGGCAGCACGGAAGAGCGGCGTCCAGTCAACCGTCGCCGGTTTGGATTCGGGATCCACCTGCGCCGGCACGACGGCGAGTTCGAGCAGTCGGCCGTCCGGATCAAGTTTCACCAGCGTCATCCCCGACAGCGATAACGGCGGATCGGTCAGGGTCACGCGCGGCTTGTCGCCGGTTGGAATCAGGATGGACGGACTGCCGCGCCACCAGAACTGAAGCAGCCTCGGCGTTCCGGTGCTCAGGTGCTCGCGAGTTGCGAGTTCAGGATGATTGCGCAGGTACTCCATCGCGCCGTCAGGGACGTTGAATCCGTGTGCCGAATCAACGGCATCGGCTGCGTAGCCGAGCGATCCGAGAATCTCTTTCGCCCGCTCGGCCAGCAGCAGCGGCGGCTTGGGCAGCGGTATCACGTTGGTCAGCAGCACTCGATCCGCCAGTGCAACACAGAGGGCCAGAACGCCAAGCGTCGCGGCGAGGGCGGCCACGGCCGCGACTGGTTGCAAGGCGCTCGACTCTCCGGCAGCGGCGACCATTTCAGGTGACGGGGTTTCACCCGCGGCGAGCGCGGCGGCCAGCGGATCACCTCCGGGCAGCGCGGCGGCCACTGCCAGGGCGGACGAGGGACGCCTGGCCGGGTCGGGTTCCAGGCATCGCATGATCGCGCGTTCAATTGCCGGATCGAGATCCCGGACGAACTCCGAAGGACGGGTGATGCCTGCCTGCTCGCGCTTGGCGATCAGCTCGGCGAGGTTATTTCCCTCCAGCGCGCGGTGTCCCGTGAACAACTCGAACAGCACCAGGCCGAGCGCATAGAGGTCGCTCCTGGGCGTGACCTCTCCGCCCGCGAGTTGCTCCGGCGACATGTACGCGGGCGTCCCCGCTCGCAGCGACTCCCCGGCCGCGCCGGCCAGACCGAAGTCGGTGACGCGAATGGTGCCGTTGCCGTCGAGCATGATGTTGGCCGGCTTCAGATCCCGATGCACGACGCCGCGATCGTGCGCGGCGGCGAGGCCGGCACAGATCTGACGCGCAAGCTCCATCGCGCGATCCTGCGGGAAGCGGCCAATGCGTCGAATGAGCGACGCGAGATCCTCGCCGTCCACGTACTCCATCGAGAGAAACGTGTGCCCCTCGTACTCCGCCACGTCGTACACGCGGCAGACGTTGGGGTGGGAGACCTGACGCGCCATCCGCACTTCCATGTGGAGCTGCGTGAGACGTGCCGGGTCCTTGTCGACGGCTTCGGGCAGGAATTTCAGGGCGACCGGCTGTCCGAGCTTCAGGTCGTCTGCACGGAATACCTCGCCCATCCCGCCGCGGCCGAGCCGGCCGACGATCCGGTAGCGTCCCTCGAGGAGCGCTCCCGGCGCGAACCGCCCGTGATCGATCGCGTCGGTGCTAGTGAGCCACGCTGTCGAGGAGCTTCGACTTGCGCCGGTCGGGGATCCGATCTCGTGATTTCCGCTTGCTGCCGATCGCGATGCTGCATCGGCGAGCGTGGTCTCGTCAGAAGACCACGACAGCGGGGTCAAACATCTCGGACAGAGTGATGTCGACCCGGGTAGTTCGATGGAGCAGGCAGGACAGGCAGGCATATAAGATCAGGCTGTGCGCGGCGCCGTGGGCTGAGCCGCGCCGGATGCGACGTAGCAACCGAACATTCCGGCGGCGACGATTGCGCCAATGAAGACGAGACTGGTCGGACCCCGCCACGACGAGACATCCGTCGTCAGCGGCGCACCCATGAGAATGAGATGCGCGCTGAGCGTCGCGATCGTCGCAAGCAGGCCGATCCACGCGACGACGGCCACGAAAATCGTGACCATCACGATCGCCATCGCAACGTCGAGTATCGGCGTGTCGCCAGGAAACATTCCGTTCAGCACGACCGGCGTGTAGCAGGCGAGTGCGGCCAGCGCCGCAACCCATGTCCGTTTCGCGAGGATCCGGAACGCGACGAAGCCGGCCATCCCCAGCATCCCGTCCGTGATCGCCGCCTGCGTGCGATCGAGGACCGCGGCGAAGGAGTGGTGGAATGCCATGAATACCGACGGGTCCGAGATCAAGGGCGGTGGTCCCGGTCGTCCGGCGATGACCGGGACAACGTTGTGCAGGGCGTAAGCGAGAGTCATGGCGAGACCCGCCGAGATACCGATAACGATGTCGCGGCCCACGTGGGGATCGCGCCAGCCGCCGCCGAGCAACCGCGTCCACCCGATCAGGCTCGAAGGAGAGAACCGCCGCACGTAGGGCTCCAGTCCGAGATACGTGACCCAGAGCAGGCCGGCATTGAACAATCCCTCGCCGATCGCGCCGAAAAAGCGGCGGATCTCGCTGTTGACCGCGCTGACGTGACGATCCCCGAGCAGCCACGCGATCATGAGAATGCAGAAGACCGCCGTCGCCGCTCGGTACGCACCGGCGCGGTCGCCGCGTCCGAGGCGCAGGTTCCTCCGCGCCAGCGCCACTGCACACAGCATCAATCCCGGCATGATGAACGACGTCAGCAGGCCGGTCGCCCGCTCTAGCCAGGACGTGGCACCGGCGGATGGCATGCGGGACGAACGGGTCCAGGGACCCGTGATACCGAAGAACACGGGCTTCCCGGCGTAGCCTGCAGCCTCCACGCGCACCGTCAGATCCGGACGCTCAGGGAGACGGCCCTCCCACGCCATGCGCTCGTCGGCATACACGGTCGGAAGCCATCGGGGGGCCACCGGCGTGAAGCCGGTCATCGAGAGACCTGCCGCATCGAACAGCGTCGACCAGTTGGTATGCGCGGCGTGCGGCGGGTTGGTCTCGATCGGCTGCGGCACGGCCGCGAACTCGCTGAGCCTGCCGTTGGGATCGACGATGACGAGCGTCATGCCGCTCGTGGTCAGCGGCGGATTGAGAGCGTCGGTGCGATTCTCGTCTCCGAACGGAATCAGCGGTCTCGGGCTTGTCCGGTACCACAGGACGTGGGTTTCCGGACGCGGCGTTTCGAGTTCCTTCCACCGATCGGGTGACGTGTTGTTGGCTGCAATGTACCGCACCCAGTCGAGTGAAGTGGTCAACCCCGCCGCGGAGTAGGACCCCTGATCGCCGTACCCGAGCTTCTGCGCGATCTCCTGTGCGCGATCGATCAACGCCACCGGCGGTCTCGTCAGCGGTGCGCGGTTGATCAGCATTACGCGCTGATAGAGTGCGAGCAGGACGATCGACGAGAGGGTAATCCATGCAATCGCCGCAGCCAGCTTGGCTGTGGACAGGGCTTCGGTCGTCGATGCGGCGGCGGCAACCATCTCCGGCGATGGGGTCTCGCCCGCGGCCAGCGCCGCGGCAATCGGATCACCACCCGGCAATGCGGCGGTGACCGCCAGTGCCGAGCGGGGACGCCGCGCGGGATCCGGATCCAGGCAACGGAAGATGACGTCCTCGATCGCGGGATCGAGATCGTGGACGATCGTCGTTGGCGGCGTGATGCCCGCTTGCTCGCGCTTGGCGATGAGCTCAGCCAGGTTCGAGCCCTCGAGCGCCCGTTGTCCGGTGAACAGTTCGTAGAGCACGAGTCCCACCGAGTAGATGTCGCTACGCGGCGTAACCGCGGCGCCCGAAAGTTGTTCGGGCGCCATGTACGCGGGCGTGCCCGCGCGCAGGACTTCACCAGTGGCTCCCGCGAGACCGAAGTCGGTGATCCGGATCCGGCCGTTGGCGTCGAGCATGATATTGGCCGGTTTCAGATCGCGATGGACGACCCCGCGGTCGTGTGCCGCGGCCAGGCCGGCGCAAATCTGCCGCGACAGCTCGATCGCGCGGTCCTGTGGAAACCGGCCGATGCGGCGGAGCAGCAGCGCAAGATCCTCGCCGTCCACGTACTCCATCGACAGAAACGTGTGTCCCTCGAACTCGCCGACGTCGTAGACGCGACACACGTTGGGATGCGAGACCTGCCGCGCCATGCGCACTTCGGCGTGCAGTTGCGTCAGGCGGGCGGGATCTCGGTCGACGTCATCGGCAAGAAATTTCAGAGCGACCGCCTGCCCGAGCCGTAAATCGTCGGCGCGATAGATCTCGCCCATTCCGCCGCGGCCGATGCGGCCGACGATGCGATAGCGTCCATCCAGGAGCGCGCCTGGCTCGAATTTGCCGTGATCGATCGCGTCGGTCCCGGCGGGCCAACTGGTGCTGGGAGAGGTGATCGGCTTTCGCTGCTGTGCCAGTCGGGAGCCCGGGCTCATCGCCCGCGCGACCTTCTCCTTCGACACGTCTGCCAAGCGGGTCACGTCCGCATGCCACGGGATGTCCGTCTCGCACGCGGGGCACGTCGTGATGGTTTCGTCGATTGGCAGGCCGCACGACGGGCAGCGGGGCACGGCAGGATTCTAACAGCCTCGCCAGATCCAGTCGTTCCGGCGGCGAAATACAGTCTGGACAGGATGCGCACTGCGGCCGTTCTGCGGGTATCCTCGGTGCCTCCCCTGAGCAACAAGTCCATTCATCGGGAGCGGGCCGACGCGCGCGCTCCCCTTAAGCGCCTTCGCCGGCTGTCGGTGTTCAGCACCTGGAGCAGCGTGTTCCGGACTCGCTGATATGGCGTCGCAGATGCCCGATCCGCTCACGTTCTTCGGGCACGTCCAGCACCGGCACGCATTCCTGCAGCGCCAGATCGGCCGCCCGGGCGCTTTCCTCGAGCTGATTCCGATAGTCGCGCGCGGTGGAGGGATCGGGATCGAGCAGCGCGTCGCGCACGTAGATCGATCCCATCAACAGGTGGCGGCGAGCAGATCCTGTGCCCGCATGTAGCGGGTGTTAATCGCGGCCGATCGACGCTCGAGTTCCGCCATCCCGCCGGTGAAGTAGTAGCCGGCAAACAGCCAGATTCCGCCAATCAGGCCGAAGCCGATGAAGAGCGCCGCCTTGAAGGTGGGACCGACGAACCGGAAGCGAGAGGGCACCGGAGGTCATTGTAGTCGGAGGCGTGATTTTCCTCCGCATGCGATCCACGGGTTCATTTCAGATCGCGCGGTGCGTCACGGCCGCATCGCGTTTTTCGCGGCCGTCTGGCGCAAGTCTTTGATATACTGCCGCCTCAGCGCCGTTCATGGTCTCAGTGGACACCGTCCAGATCCCCAACCGGTCGTTGTTCCGGCAACCTGAAATCTGCGAGATTGCGCAGGTGCAGCCGTACGTGCTGCGCTCGTGGGAAGCAGAGTTCCCGGATCTGGGCGTGGCGAAGACCGCGGGCGGCCCGCGGGTCTACCGGCGCGCGGACCTCGAGCGGGTCCTGCGAATCAAATACCTGCTGTTCGTCGAGGGTCTGACGCTCGCGGGCGCGCGGCGCCGGCTGGCAGACGAGCAGTTCACGCCGACGAGCGATCCGACGCCGCTCGACGATCTGCTGACCACCGACGCGCGCGAGCGCATCCGTCACGTGCGTCAGTCGCTCCGCGAGCTGGCCTCGATGCTCGCGAGGCGGCCTGGCGCGACCGGCGGTCACGCGGAGTTCGAGCTGGCCGCGCCGCCACCGGCAAAGAAGCGCGCGCCCGCGCCCAAGAAGGCGGCGGTCAAGGGCAGGAGACGGTAGCCGGGTTTCCATCCCGGCATCTCAGATTGAGCCGGCATCACACCGACACGGGATGTAGCGCAGCCTGGTAGCGCACCTGACTGGGGGTCAGGGGGTCCCGGGTTCGAATCCCGGCATCCCGACCAATATTTTTAACAAGTTACGGCCGGGAATTTCTCGGCCGTTTTTCTTGTGGGCACACTGTAGGCACAGCCGGTGGCCGATGCGACTCGGATGCCCTTTGAAGAAGCCAATGGATTCTCACGGACCTCCACAGCCCGATTCCTCGTCCCCGACTCTTCATGTGGTTGACGTGGTTCTGTACGCTGGCAACCCTGATCTTCAGTATCAGCAACGCTGGAATGAGTTCGCTGACGTGGTCGATGCTGGCCACGTTCGTGATCGTCACCGTGGCCCTGTACTACGCACCGGCGGAATGAGGGTGGGCACGGAGAGTCTCATTTGTTCAAGCATGGAGTCGTGACGGAGTTTGTGATGGCGTTGCTGCGGGAAATGGGGCAAGTGTGGGGCAGGTGATCAATGACCTGTTGATGCTGTTGATGGCCTTGCTGTGGACGCTGTTTCAGGCGGTCCTGCAAGCTGCGATCATTCTTGTCGGCGTGTATTACGGGCTCCGGCTGGCGCTTAACCATCACCGGGGTCGGGGCGCCGATGAACCCGCTCCATGTGGCCAAATCTGGCGATGGCGATGATTCCGTTCCAGTGTCCGCAGTCGCTCAGCCTGAGTAACCAGGTGGGCAGCCCGGGTTCCAGCGGGATTTCAGCACGAAGCTGCTCCCGAACTCAGAGGAGCTCTTCGATCAGGTGAACCGGTCCGTCGGCGCGAATCTCGCCGGCGCCACCGGCAAGCAGCCTGTTCAGGAAGAAATACTTCGGTTCGGCCGTCTCGAAGCGCGGCACCGTACGAAAGTAGGGAGCGGCGGGCGCTCCGTCGTCACGAATGCCCTCGAACGTCACGTGGATGAGGGCGCCGTCGTCGGTCTCCAGCGTGACGCGCAGGTCGAGTTCGACGACGCCGTCCGAGCGTTTTATCGTCCAATCGTCGCCGCCGGGCAGCACCTTACCGCGAAGCCGCTCACCCTCGAACGACCCACCGGTTATCGGAAACGTGACACGTGTGCCGTAAGGTGCGGCGCCGATGTTTTGTATGGGTGCCGTGTTCAGACGAAGTGTCATCAGGGGACGCGATCGCATGGCAGTTCTCCTGTCGGTGGGCGATGGAGGATAAGTCGCGAGAGGCACGCGTCCGCATCCAGCGAGCGTCGCGAATCCGGCGACCTTGAGAACGGCTCTTCGTCGGGCATCCATAGCGGCCTCATAGGATCTCGTCGATCGTGTAGATCGGTCCTTCGGGGCGCCGATCGCCGCTTGATACCGCGACCAGGCGATTCAAGAACGCGTACTTTGGGTGCCCCGTCTCGAAGCGGGGCGTCGTCCGGAAGTAGTAGGTGGCGGGGTCGACGCTCTCGCCGCGCGCGAGTGCGGCGATCACGTCCGGCGGCCCGTGACGAAGCCCGAACGAAGTCATGTGGATGAGGGCGCCGTCGTCGGTCTCCAGCGTAGTGCGCAGGTCGAGCTCGAGGACGCCGTCTCCGCGAAGGAGCGTCCAGTCACCGCCGCCGGGCAGCACCTTCCCGCGGAGCCGCGGGCCCTCGAAGTGACCACTCACTATCACCGCGGTCACGCGAGTGCCGTGAGGCACTGCGCCGATCTTCTGTACGGCGCCGACTGCGACCTGCAACGTCATCAACAAACGGAAGTTCATTTGTCTACCGGCCTTCGTCATTCGGTTGGATTGTCGCCCAGACCCGGCCTCAGCTTGTCGGGCGAGCGTGGGCAGTATTAGGGCTGCCTGGAAAGTCACACACGGCGATTGAGCCAGAAGAGCGGTGACGGAATCTATAGGACGATCGTACAGGCGATACCCAGGTATCAGTTGCGGGTGGCACGATCAGAGAGTCAGATGACCAACGAAAGCGGGCGCGCAAGCGCGCACAACTGATTGCAGAAAACAATCAGTGACGGAGTCGGGACATGGCGACGCTGATCTGCTCGAAGATCACCTCGGTCGCCGGTTTCCTGAACCGCGGCGGTACCGGCGCCGGCCGAAAGCCTATATTCGGCTAAGCGAATAATTGACCGTCGCCGCCGTCGGACTGAACTTCACTCGCGAGGGCCACGCTGGTTCCCGAAACGCGCGCTGAACAAGTCAATTTTCCTTGGGTTTCTCAGCCTGGCGGATGACCAAGACTTCCACTGGACCTTGCTTCGGCTCCAGTCGCAAGCCGAGTTGTGTCTCGAGCGCCTTCAGCAGCGCAGGCGAAATCGGTGATGGAACTGCCGCTGCCGCGGAAGACGCGTTCGACACAGCAGGGGAGTCAGGTGTGTATTCGAGGTGGACATCAAATGCCCCTTCGAGTCCCGTCCGATCGCGGACCACGCGATTCAGTTTTCCCTCGTCCGAAAGCACACCAGCCAGTTGGGTCATCGTGATCTTCTTACCGGCCAGAAGACCCGGCGCATTCTGTGTGAGGCCGCACACTCGCTCGAGGTAGTGCTCTGGAGGTGGACTTGGACTTGTGGACAGGTCCACGCAATCCGCCGCAGACGGGCGGAGCCCTGCTCCCAGCTTGCGGTCGGTGTTCGCAAGAACGAGGTCAGCGAAGGGGAACTCCTTTGTTTGGCGAGACAGCTGGAGCCCGAACCGCTCTCCGACCAGCGTTTGCAGCATCGCCTTTACGCGGGGATGCCAACTCGCGCCAAAGGTCATGTCGCTGGGGACCTGAGCGTCGATATCGAAACGGTCGGCGTCGATCCACGCCGGGCCGCCGACGATCTGGTATGACAACAACGGAAACGCGGAGCCGTATGCGATGCGGATGAGATCCTTGAGCGTCAGCCCGCCCGCGGTGAACCGACCACTGATCAAGGGCGGGATGCCCGGTGGTTTGCCAGGCGTATGCGGCGTTACGGAAGCCTGCACGAACGAGGGAGCGGCATCGTGTTGTTCCGGTGCCTGGATCGCCGCGCCTGCGCCAGCATCGGACATGGCTTTCAGTGGCGAAATACAGACGGCGAGCGCCACGGCGAGGCCTACGGTCACGCCGCCAGACAGCACTCCGATGCGACCTCTGGCCTGATTCGCGTCGAGAACGGCGGCCACTCGAGCCTTCAGGTCGCCGCGATTGGCCATCGACAGCACCGGCGCAGGAGCGCGTCTCGACAGCCTTCGGGCGAGCGCGACCAGTTGCTCGGCATACCCGATCCCCTCGGCTGAGCGGACCACGGCGTCGTCGCACGCCCGCTCGGACTCCAGGCAGAAGTGACGCCACGCGATCCAGACCAACGGGTGGAACCAATACAACGAACAGACGACCCGTGCCATCACGTGCACGGGCCAGTCGCCGCGGCGCACGTGTTCGAGCTCGTGGACCAGCGCCCGGCGGACTTCGGCGTCCGTCCACTCCTGCGCATCCCCGGGCATCACGATCGCGGGCCGCACCAATCCATACGTGAACGGAACCGCGAGATCTTCATGAACGAGCAAGTCCACGTGACGGCTGAGACCAGCCTCTCGAGAGAGGTTGCGCACCAGCGTTTCGCGCTTCAGCCACCGCCGCGAACTGCCTCGCATGCGACGGAGGCGACGAAGCGTCTCGATCACGGGGGCCATGAAGAGCAGGGCTCCTGTGGCCCATCCCGTGATCAGCAGCAGCCGTACTGGTACACGCGTGCGATTCGCTACGGAGTTCGCGGAGCGATCGGTTCGAGCCGCAACCGGGTGCTCGTTGCGAACCGAGGCGGTTGCAGCCGAGAGGTTCTGGGGCTCAGGCTGGACTGCAACGGACCCAACGTCCAGCGCGACAGGCGGCATTGACACCACCGCTATCGGCAGAATCATCAAGGTGCCGAACGTTGAGGCAAGTATCACCGACCGAACCGACGCGGAAACCCGCCGCAACATGCGCAGCGCGACCAGGGCGAGCACGAGGATCGACGTGGCTTTCGCGAGAATCGACAGTTCAGCCGAACCGCCGATCGCCAGCATGATTTCGGTCGGGATCTCGCTCATGACGATTTCCTTTCACCGCG
This sequence comes from uncultured Acidobacteriota bacterium, assembly GCA_963755695.1. GTDB lineage: Bacteria > Acidobacteriota > Vicinamibacteria > Vicinamibacterales > 2-12-FULL-66-21 > QHWT01. The sequence continues at coordinate 1,054,681 of CAVWLB010000010.1, forward strand.
AATCCGCTCAATCTCCGATTGCAGCTCCTCGAGCTCGCCCTCCGTCCATGCTTCCTGGCGCAGAAGGGCGGTCAGCATCCGACTACGGGAGCCACCAAAGAACGTCCGAAGATACTGCCCCAACGCGGCACGCCTGGCCGCTGCCTGTGAGGTGGTCGCCGAATAAACGTACCGATTGGCCTCCTGGGAATGTCGGACGTAACCCTTTTGCTCGAGCCGCGCGAGCATGGTCCGGACGGCCGAGTAGCTGGGCGAATTGGTGAGTCGGGCCCGGACATCCTCAGCCGAGGCGCGATTGGCGAGCGCGAACAGGATGTTCATGATCTCACGCTCGCGACGGGTCAATTTCTCGAGTGGCGACTTCGCCATATCGTGCTACAGGCGTAGCACATTACTGCTACAGATGTAGCATGTCAAGCGGCCGGCTCGGACGACGGGTGGGCTGGATTTATGGAATCCGGGCTCAGGCGGCAGAGCCTTCGCGGACCGTCTGCCGGGCCTCCAGATCAGCGAGCGATTTCCGCGCGGCCTCGCAGAGCGCCTCGGCATCGCGGAAGTTTCTGAGTCCAGCCGCAACCGACAACACGCTGTGAAAGCCGAGGGCGCGGTAGCTTTCGAACCGCGCCTCGTCGAAGAACTGGTTGCCTGTCGAGTCGTGGGGGAAGGTGGGGTCGATCAGCGCGAAATTCTTCACGTCGACCGGTTCGTCTCCCGACAGCGTCGCCTTGAAATAGAGGATCGTTCCATCGGGGGTCTCAGGACCGTCCACGACGCTATAGCGAATCTTCCCGATCGCGGCATGTGGATTCGCACGTCCCTGGCCGGCGCGCGTGACATGGATCGGCGGGAATTGGATCGGGATGCCGAGGTCGAGCCGGATCCGCCGCACGGCGTTCGCCAGATCGTCGAAGGAGTACTCCGGATCGCAGCCGGCGTCGGAGACGATGATGAACCGGCAGCGGCGCGCGACCATTTCCCAGAGGCCGAGATTCTCGTAGTGCCCGCCGTCCGAGAGATAGACGTACGGATTGTCATCGGTCGTCAGGCCCAGCAACTCCCGCAGGACCGGCCCGACGCCGAGAGGCGGTTCGCTGGTGCTCCATGCATGGTCCTTTTTAGTGTTGCCGAACCAGACGCCGAGCCGCGCGTTGGCCAGCGTCAGCAGGAAGGCGCGGGCCTTCGTCGAATACATGCCCATCTCGGGGCTCGCCGCCGCTCCCGATATCGCCAGCGCCATTCCCAGCGACACGCCGGTCCCTCTCGCCCCGCGATCGGATCCGTATTCAGCCGCGGGACGGTAACCAAGGTGGTGGTTTCCAACGTGCAGCGGCGAAAAAGTGAAGGATTGGGCTTTGGTCTCGTGGCGGCCGACGTGCGTTGACGACACGGCGTTCAGCGTGGTGTTGATGACGTGCAGCGGCCGCACGTCCGCGAGGTGATGGACCAGCAGATCGTCCTTCGAGTCGAAGCCGGTGAACTGGTTGGGATGCCGATTGCGCCGCGAGGCGCCGAGGAAGGTTCGAATCAGCCGTTGCTGATACATGCCGTGCAACGAGAAGCGATTCACCGGCACGAACCAGCTCATGATCAAGCCGAAGGCCGCGAGACTCGCTGCCAGCAACACGTTCTCGCCGAGACCGGCTCCAGTTGCGTGGCAAGGCAAGCCTGCTCCCGGCGAGCACCGCGTCGTCGCATTGAGCCAGTGGTACTCGATTGACTCGGTTATCCGAAGATTGCCCCACGCGATCGCCGAGAGCAGGACGAAGATGATCGCGGGAAGCGCCAGCCGCTGTGCGGCAACCCGCCACCCGGAAGGGCGGCCTGGTCCGTTCGAGCGCGTCGCCAGCCCCGCCAGGGAGCTGAGAAGCGGCACCAGCGTGGCCACGGCCGCCGAGGAAACTTTCCGATCCATCGACAGCATCCGTTCCATGGCATTGACGCCGGTTTCAATCACGCTCGCCATGTAGAACACGACGAGGCCGGCCGCCATCCAGAGCGTGGCGGCGATGGCGATCCATGCCGCGGCCCTGCTCCACCACTCGAGCACGGCGTCGTCAAGTTCGCTGCTGGCGAGACCGATGAACACCGTCATCTGGGTCAGAACCAGCGCAAGCACGATCGGCACCGCGAAGATGGCGTACAGCTCGCGCATCGCGTCTCCCGCGCCGAAGCCGTAGTCGAAGCTTCCGAACCACCACATGCCCGCTCCGAGAATCGGGCCAGCCGCCAATGCCGCGGCAACGATGCCGGGGCCGACTCTCACGCGCAGCACGCTGCCGTCATTTACGCTCATCCGCCTCCAGACCCGTGGTGCCACCGCCCCGAGCAGGATCCATCCGGCCGCTGGAATCACGGATGAAAGCAGCAGCGAGTTCCGAAGACTAATCGCACACGGGTATGCCGACCAGAAGAACGTCATCGCGATCGCGCCGGCCAGCGATGGAACGAGGAACCATCCGAGGAATCGCATCTGCGACCAGGATCCGCCGAATCCCACGAGGTTCAGGACGAGATAGCCGGTGCCGACGGCGAACGCGACCAGCGCGACGAGGAACGACACCGATGCCGAGTCGCCCGGCACGGCGCAGGGCCCGGCGACGAATCCGTGTTCGACGAGGTGCACGCCCGAGTAGTAGAGCCGCGGCACCATCAACGCCGCGGCGAGCAGTGGCAGGATGACGAGCCAGTTGAGCGCCAGGTTCCTGGCCATTGTCATGATCAACGCCCAGACGTCGGCGGACACGAGCCCGCCGCGCGGCGCCAGATAACGGCAGGTGCGGCGCACTCGTTCGACGGGCGAGGCGTCGGACACGTCGCCGCACGACGTTTGGCGTTGTGGCTGGCCGGGATCGAGCGTGGCGAATACGCCGCGGCGACCGTTCGAGCCTTCGCGGTGCAGCCACGCGGTCAGCCATCCACCGATGTAGCCGCCTCCCGAGACGGTCGAAAGATAGTCGATGGAGCCGAGAACGCCGACGTGAGCGAGGCCCTGGAGCACGCCAAGCGCAAAGGTGGCGCTCCGTATCCCGCCGCCCGACAGGCAGACGGCGCTCGGACCGCGCTCGTGAATGCGGCCGACAATCGCGCGCAGGCGTATATCACGATCGTCTGGCGTGGTGTCAGCGACTGGCGGCTCGCCGTAGAGGGCGCGATACTCGTCGGCCAACACCTCGTGCCACAGGAGCGGAGGGCTCGTCACTCGGCGGAGTATAACCGTACCGGTGATAGGATCAGCTTAACCTCCGCATGGAAGCTCGCACGCTTGGCCACTATCGCCTCGACGCGCGCATCGGTGAAGGCGGCATGGGCGAAGTATTCCGCGCGTTTGACACGCGGCTGAAACGTCCGGTTGCCGTCAAATTGATGCGCCCCGACCGACATCTCGGATCGGTCGAAGGCTTCCTTCGCGAGGCGCGCGCGGCATCGGCGCTAAATCATCCCAACATCGTGATCATTCATGAAGTCGGCGAGACGCCGACCGGCGATCACTTTCTCGTCCAGGAATTCATCGATGGGCGAACGCTGCGATCGGTGCTGGGCGAGCGACCGCCGCTGGAGATGCTGGTCGAGATCGGACTGCAGGTCGCGCGGGCCCTCGCCGCTGCGCATGCGGCCGGCATCGTCCATCGAGACGTGAAGCCCGAGAACATCATGATCCGCCACGACGGGTTCGTGAAGGTCCTGGACTTCGGTCTGGCACGGAGGACGGAACAAGCGGATGCGGAAGTGACGACGCAAACCGCGAGAACCACGTTGCGGGGCACGCTGGCTGGAACCCCGGCGTATATCGCTCCCGAACAAGCAACTGGCGCCGCTGCTGGCCCCGCGGCTGACGTCTTCGCGCTTGGCGTCGGTACTGTACGAGATGGCGGCGGGGCAGCGCCCGTTCACGGCGGCGACCTCCGCCGGGATCATCGCCAGCATTCTCACCGACGAGCCCGTGCCGCTGACGCGGCTGAAGCCGGACATTCCGCGCGCGTTCGACGATCTCGTGCAGCAGATGTTGCGGAAGGAGCCGGATCGTCGTCCCACCGCGCTCGAAGTTGTACGGGAGCTGACGGCTTCGCAGCCCGGATTGGACGCGGCGGTGCCGCGCGTCCCGATCGTGCGCACGACGGTGGGTCGCGAAGCCCAGCGCGCCCACCTGCTGCGCGCATTTTCCCAGGTCAAGGAAGGGGCCGGCCGGATCGTGGCGTTGACCGGCGAGCCAGGAATCGGCAAGACCAGCCTGGTCGAAGATTTCTTGGGCGAGCTCACGGCGGGGGGCGAACGCCCGACCATCGCTCGCGGACGCTGCTCGGAGAGTCTCGCCGGATCCGAAGCCTACCTTCCGATTCTGGAGATACTCGACGGCCTGCTGCACCGTCCGGACGGGCGCTCGTTGACCACCCTCGTCAAGACCGTCGCTCCGACCTGGTACCTGCAGGTCGCGACCCCCTCGGTCGATGAGGGCTCGCTTGGAGAGTTGCGCGAGACGTCGCCGGCCGCATCGCCGGAGCGGATGAAGCGGGAACTGGGGGCGCTCCTTCAGGAGATCTCCCGCGCCCGGCCGGTCGTCCTGTTCATCGACGACCTGCACTGGGCCGACGTGTCGACGGTCGACATCCTCAACTACCTCGCGGGACGTTTCACCGACATGCGCGTGCTCGTCATTACGAGCTACCGGCAGTCGGAGATGGCCCTGTCGAAGCATCCCTTCCTCGCTGTTCGGAACGACCTGCAGATGCGCGGCCTGTTTCAGGAGATTCCGCTGGGGTTTCTCCAGCCTCGCGACGTGGAGCAGTACCTGGCATTGCAGTTCCCCGGTCACGCTTTCCCGAAAGACTTTGCCGCGGCAATCCACGCAAAGACCGAGGGAAGCCCGTTGTTCATGGCCGATCTCGTGCGCTATCTGCGCGACACGGGCGGCATCGTCGAAGAGGGCGGCACCTGGGTGCTGGCGCGCTCGATGCCCGACGTCCCGCGCGATCTCCCGGCATCGGTGCGAGGCATGATCGCGCGGAAGATCGACCGACTCGAAGAGGAGGATCGACGGCTGCTGCTCGCTGCCAGCGTGCAGGGAAGCGAGTTCGATTCTGCGATCCTCGTCGAGGCGCTGCAGATGGACGGGGCCGAAGTGGAGGATCGTCTCGAGACGCTGGAGCGCGTGCACGTGTTCCTCGAGCGCGGAGAGGAGCAGGAGTTCCCCGACGGCACGCTGACGCTGCGGTACCGGTTCGTCCACGTGCTCTACCAGAACGTGCTGTTCGCCTCGCTCCAACCGACCCGTCGGGTGTCGTTGGCCAAGGCGATCGTCCGGTCGCTCGCGTCGCACTACGGCGCCGACACAGCTGCGGTAGCGCCCCGGCTCGCCGTGCTCTACGAGACGGCCCGGGAGTTCGCATCGAGCGCGAAATTCTTCTTCATCGCGGCCACTCGCGCCGTCGCGCTGTTTGGCTTCCGCGAGGCGCTCTCGCTCGCAGAGCGAGGTCTCAATGGTTTGCGCACGATGCCCGATGAAGCCGAGCGGCAGCAACTCGAGCTCGGACTGCAGATGATTCGCGGTCTTGCGCTGCGCTCGGTGAAAGGATGGGCATCGCCGGAGCTCGAAGCGACCTTCGCGCGCGCGCGGCAGTTGTGCCAACTGCTGGAGAATCCGCCCGAGCTTTTCCCCGTTCTGTGGAACGTGACTTTTTTCAACATGATTCGGGGGGATCTCGCGCTGGTTCGCGAGCAAACGCCGACGCTCATGCGGCAGGCCGAGCAGGCGCACACGCCGGCCTATCTCATGGCCGTCTGCCACGTGGCAGGGGTCACGGCGGAGTTCACGGGGGACTTCGTCGAATCGAATCACCTGCTCGAGCGCGCCCGTGAACTGCACGACCCGGCGGAACACGCGGCCTATACCGCCATGTTCGGGATCGATCCCGGCATGGTCGCTCGGGCGATGTCCAGCCGTCCTCTCTGGGCGCTCGGTTACCCGGATCAAGCGATTGCGCGGAGTCGCGAGACGATCGCGCTCGGGCAATCGCAGCGCCAGCCAGTGACGCTGGTCTTCGCGCTGGTTGTCGCGCAGGGGATTCTTCTCTATCGCGGCGAGCTGGCCGCTGCCGTCAAGCTCGGCGACGAGATCATCGCGCTCTGCCGCGAGTACGAATTTCCACAGGAAGCCGAGTGGGCGCGGGGTTTTCAGGCTTCCGCCGTGGCGCGTCAAGGAAGGATCGAACAAGGCGTCGCCCAGCTCGGCGGCAGCCTGGCCGCGCTGCAGGCGCTCGGTTCGGGCCTGACGCGGACGATGTTCTTGACCCTGTTTGGTGAGGCATTGCGGATCGCGGGCCGCGTCGACGATGGGCTTGCCGCGATCGAGGACGGCTTCGCGCACGCCGAGCGCACGATCGAGCGCGGTTTCGTCGCCGAGCTTCATCGCGTCAAGGGAGAGCTGTTGCTGGTTGCCGGCAAGCCGACGGCCGCAGAAGAGAGTCTCCGCACCGCGCTGACGATCGCACGAGAGCAGCACGCGCGTGCGTTCGAGTTGCGCGCCGCCATCGCGCTCGCGCGTCTGCTGCAGCCGAAGTCCCGCGCCGAGGCGCGGGACATGCTGCAGCCTGTTTACCATTGGTTCACTGAAGGACACGACACGGCGGACCTGGCCGCGGCGCGGACGCTGCTGTCCGAGATCGGTTGAGCGGATTGATGGATTTCGAGCGAAAGCTTCCGACTGAGCAACAGGACATCGCCGACATCGTCGCCGGCATTCTCGCCGTGCAGACGCGATTCGCGGGCCGGCAGAAGCGGCCGCTGGGGCGCGGCACGCACACCAAGGGTGTCTGCGTGCGCGCGACCTTCGAAGTGTTCGACCTCGCGAAGACGATCGACGATGCGACGCTGGCCCGGCGTCTGGCGCGCGGCCTGTTCGCGAAACCTGGCGTGTATCCGGCAACCGCCCGGTTCGCGAACGCGGCGTCGACGTTCCGCCCGACTCGGACCCGGACGTGCGCGCTCTGTCGTTCGCCGTGCAGGTCCCTGCCGGCGTCGTCGACGCGCAACCGGTGCGTTTCGATTTTTCGATGAACAACGCGCCGACCTTCCCGATCAACGACGCGCACGCATTCGCGGCGTTCATGCGGGTGCAGGCGGCCAGCAGTCCCTTGGGGCAGTTGCGCAGGCTCCTGTCGCTGCCGTTTCGCGACTTGAAGGGCTTCTTCGCCACTGCGGCAAATGGACTGCGCCAGGAGCACACCGCGCTCAAGCCGTACCAGGTAACGCGCTACTGGAGCAACGTCCCGTTCCTCCACGGTGAGGATGAAGCGATCAAGTACTCGGCGGGGCCGCTTTCCGGCAATACAGGCCAGCCGCTGGCGAAGGGACAGAACGTGCTGCGCGATGAACTCGCGCGTCACGTGGCCGAGGACTCGCCAGCGGTGTTCGATTTCGCCCTGCAGTTGCTCGATGCGTCGAGGATGACCTTCAAGGGGCAAAGCAAGGAGCCGAGCTTCTGGATCGAGAACGCGAGCGTCGAGTGGCCTGAGGAACAGGCGCCGTTCCACGTCGTCGGCCGGTTGACGCTTCAAGCCGGGGCGCTCGTGCCGGAAGACGAGTGCCAGGCGATGTTCATCGACGTCACCAAGTACTCGCTGCCGCAGCACCGGCCGCTCGGCAGCATCAATCGTGCACGGCGGGTCGCCGAGTCGGCGAGCCGTAAGGCACGCCTCGGAGCCGCGCCGATCGTGATACCGGCCACGCCGCCGTCGCTCGCCCAACGGCTCGGGGCAATCACAATCGGATCGATCGCAAAAGCGGTCGGAGCCGCGGCCCTCCTCGCCGGACTACTCGTGTTGTTTCTCGCTGTCGTGCTCATCGTCCGGACGAACCGCGGCGACGGCATGTTGCCGCCTGAACGGGTGGAGCGGGTCATCTACCCCGATCAGGGATGGGGGCCTGGTCTCGAGTCGCAGACGCGGCAAACCTACTACTACACGGCGCAAGGGGCGGTCCTGAAAGACGTGCGCTACAGCTGGTTTCGCGCACTCGAGATGCCGTGGTCGAAGCGAAAGCTGTCGGACCCCGAGATCATGCGCCGTTACGGATTCCTGGTGGACCCAGCGACGCCAGCCAACCCGCACGGCTTACCAGTCGGCTTCACCAAGCACTACGACCAGGGCTTGAATGAAGAGCTGCTGGACATCACGTGCGCCGCCTGCCATACGGGACAGATCAACGTCACGCGCAACGGGCGAACCACGGCGCTCAGGATCGACGGCGGGTCGGCGCTGCACGCCTTCACCAATTCCGACGTCGGCCACTTCGTGCCGACGCTGGCCGCGTCGCTCGTCGGAACGGTGGCCAATCCGTTCAAGTTCAATCGCTTCGCCAACGCCGTCCTCGGCGAAGGGCACCGCGGCGGACGCTGGGAGCTGCGCGCGCAAATGTTGAACGTCGCCGGTCAGTTCGGCAGGCTGGCCTGGAACGAGAAGGTGCACCGCCTGGTGCCGACCGAAGAAGGTTACGGCCGCACCGACGCACTGGCGCGGATCGCGAACACCGTGTTCGGCGATCACATCGAGGCGCGCAACTACGCCGTGGCCAACGCTCCGGTGAATTACCCGCCCGTCTGGAACATCTGGAAGTTCGACTGGGTGCAGTACAACGCATCGGTCAGCCAGCCGATGGCGCGAAACATCGGCGAGACCATGGGCACCGGCGCGAAGTATGCGCTGATGGATCGCTACGGACGGCCGCTGCCTCCGGATGAGCGGTACCGTTCCTCTACGATGCTCGAGAACCTCTACACGATCGAGCAGACGATTCGCACGCTGCAGCCGCCGCAGTGGAACGAGGAGGTCCTTGGCCCGATCGATCGGGCGAAGGCCGCGCGCGGAAAGCAGCTCTTCGATCAGCACTGCGTCGCCTGCCATGGGCCGCATATCGCGCCGCCGGCAATCAAGCTGCGCAACGCACCGGGGAAGGGTCCGAACGACCCCGAATGGCTCGTGAAGACGTTGTGTGTCGATGACATCGGCACCGATCCCAACACCGCCCTCAACTTCTACGACGCGCGCGTCGATCTCACGAGGACGGGCCTGACGGCCGAGGACCTTCGCAATGTGGCGCGGAAGGAGTACACGCTCTGGAACCAGCGTCAGGCGGATTACTTGAACAAGGAGATCACACGAGCGTCAAAGGCTCCGAACTCGAGCACCTACGTCGCGAGCCTGCAGAAGGAGCTCTCCGGGCTGAACGCTGGCATGGAGCAGGAGCTGTCAGAGATCAACCCGGCGTCGATGAGCGTCGGGGCAGGTCTCAGCTACCTCGGTATGATGATTCGAGAGAAGGCCTACGCCGAACGCCATTACACGGACGCGCAGCGCGCGGACTACGATGGTTTCGGCATACTCGACATGCCGCAGGTGCTGCCATCCTACAAGCCGCGGCCGCTGGCCGGCATCTGGGCGTCGCCCCCGTTCCTGCACAACGGATCGGTGCCGACGATCTACGATCTGCTGTCCCCGGTCAGCGAGCGGCCGAGGACGTTTCTAGTCGGGAGCCGCGAGTATGACCCGCAGAAGCTGGGCCTCGCACGGCCATCCGGGCGCTACTGGACGTTCGACACCTCGAAGGATGGAAACCACAATACCGGTCACGAGTTCAACACCGGTTACAAACCATGGAAGGACGGCGACCCGCCCGCGCACGGTCTGATCGGGCCGCTGCTCACGCCCGACGAGCGGCTCGCGATCATCGAGCACCTGAAGGTTCGCAACGACGATGTCGATGGGCCGCAGGAACCCCACGTTCCGTTGCCGAGCGGGTGCACACCACCGCCGCGCCGGGCTGACGCGTCAAAGCGCCTGGTGTGGTAAATGGTTCTCGGTTCGCAACCACAGAGGGCCGAGAAACGGGTACGAATACCTTCGGGGCCTGTGACGAGGCGGCCAACAGATTGTGGGGCGGGTCTTCAGAACCGTCGGATTCGTCTCTTCATTTCCTCTGTCAACCTGCTCCTAGAGCGACGTCGATATAACGGTCGCCGGCGTTCGAGGCGCCCCTGAGCCGGACGCGAGCCGGCGACCGCCCAGAGCACTCGAACCACCTCTCGTCCCAGCTTGCTTGCCCGGCGCCAGTCGCTGCCATAATCTCGGGCCGAGACTGAGTATTGAGGAGGACAACAAAATATGAGGCGCGCAATTGCGCTCGGCATCTGCACTGGCCTGGCCCTGATCTGCGGATGGGGTGACGTGGCGCCGCGGGTGGCCAGGGCCACACAAGCGGCGAGTTCGGCTCCGGCAACCGGTGGACGGCTGCAGGTGCCCGTGGAGTACTACAAGCTTTCGAATGGACTGAAGGTCGTGCTCTCGCGCGACACCACGTCGCCGACAGCGTGCATTGCGGTGTATTACAACATCGGCTTCCGCAACGAACCGAAAGACCGGACGGGGTTCGCGCACCTGTTCGAGCACATGATGTTCCAGGGCTCGAAAAATCTCGGCAAGATGGAATTTATTCGCCTGGTCGAGTCCAACGGCGGCCTGCTCAACGGCTCCACCCGTTTCGACTTCACGAACTACTTCCAGGTCGTGCCCTCGCACGTGCTCGAGCCGATTTTATGGGCCGAAGCCGACCGCATGCGCGGGCTGGACATCGACATCGAAAATTTGAAGAACCAGCAGGAGGTCGTCAAGAACGAGGTCAAGGTCAACGTGTTGAACCAGCCATACGGCAGCTTCCCGTGGATCGACCTGCCGATGGCGGCGAACGAGAACTGGTACAACGCGCACAACTTCTACGGCGACCTGGCGCACCTCGACGCGGCAACGCTGGAAGACGTACGGACATTCTTCAAAACCTACTACTCGCCCAACAACGCGGTAGTTGTCGTGACCGGCGATTTTGCGATCGATCAAACCAAGGCCTGGATCGAAAAGTACTTTGCCGACATTCCGGCCGCAAAACTCCCGGCTCCGCCTGACCTGCGCGAGCCAAGACAAGAAAAGGAGAAACGTACCGGGCGGACCGACGCGCTCGCGAATCGCCCGGCGCTTGGCATCGCCTATCACACACCCGACCGCTTCACACCGGAATGGTTCGCCTTTGGACTGCTCGACGAGGCGCTGGCGCAAGGACAGGATTCGCTCCTTTACGACGCCCTGGTTCGCAAGAAGGGGCTGACCGGCTCGGTCAATGCCGGCATCAACTTTGGCCTCGGCAACATGTTCGATTACAGCGGCCCGATGCTCTGGATCGTGCAGTTCTTCCACGACACTTCCGTCCCCTCCGACAAGTTGCTCGCCGCGGTCAACGAAACGGTTGAAAAGGTGCGGAAGGAGGGACTCGATCAGGCGCTGCTCGACCGCGCACGGGTCAAGATGCGGTCCGACCTCTATTCCAACCTCGAACAGTTCGCCGGCTTCGGGCGCGCGAACCTGCTCGCCTCCTTCGCCTTGTTCGACGATGACCCTTCACGAATCAATCAGCTCGAAGATGGGTTCGCCAAGGTCACGCCGGCAGTGGTTCAAAAGACGGCCGAGGAGTATCTCCGTCCGGGCAACCGCACAATCTATGTCATCACGCCAGGCAAGAGTGGAACGCCCGACGAGAAGGAGGGGCGATGACTCCTCGCATGTCGCGGCAAGCCTCGACGGTCTTGTCGACGCTCGCTCTCACCGCTCTCGTGACTGCCCCCCCGAGCGCACAGCAGAAGCCGCCCGAGGCCGGCACGCCCAAGGATTTCGTACTGCCGACGGCGCGGCGTTTCACGCTGGCCAACGGCTTGCCGGTGACGATGGTCCCGTTTGGCCAGGTTCCAAAGGTCGCGATTCGGCTGGTCGTGGCCGCGGCAAACGTCAATGAAGGCAAGGATGAAGTCTGGCTGGCCGACCTCACCGGCAGCATGATGCGCGAAGGCACAACCGCGAAGACCGCGGACGTGGTCGCGAGCGAGTTCGCCGGCATGGGCGGCGAACTCGGGATCAACGTAGGGCCGGACACGACATCGATTTCCGCCGAGGTCCTTTCGGAGCGAGGAGCGGACGTCGTCCGGCTGCTCGCCGACGTCGCTGAACGTCCGCGTCTGCCGGAATCGGAACTGGAGCGCGTGAAGGGGAACCTGTTGCGGAACCTGGCGATTCAGAAGAGTTCGCCTCAGTCCATCGCACAGGAAAGATTCGCGCAGCTGTTGTACGGCGAGCATCCTTACGGACGTCTGTTTCCAACGGAGGCCGCGCTCAAGGGCTACACGATCGATCAGGTTCGCAGCTTCCACAAAAACTTCTTCAGCGCCGGACGGGCGAGGCTCTATGTTGCGGGCGTGTTCGATCAAACGGCGCTCGAAGGAGCAATCCGTCAGGCGTTCGAGGGGTGGGAACGTGGCAAGACGGAGGCGCGACCAGCCGAACCTCCGGCGGGCGGGCGGCAGTTTGCCCTGATCGATCGACCCGATGCGCCGCAGTCGACGGTAGTGCTCGGTCTCCGTGTGCCGAGCCCGTCGCACAAGGACTGGATTGCACTTCAAGTCGCCGACTCGCTGCTCGGAGGCGCGTTTGCCTCGCGCATCACGTCGAACATCCGCGAGCAGAAGGGGTACACGTATTCGCCCTTCAGCACAATTTCAACCCACCCTGGCCAGGCAGACTGGGTCGAGACTGCTGATGTCACGACGAAGGTAACAGGGGAGTCGCTGAAGGAAATCTTCTACGAGATCGACCGGCTGCGAAAGGAAGCTCCCCCCGCGGCCGAGCTCCGAGGTATTCAGAACAACCTCGCAGGTGTGTTCGTCGTGCAGAATGCGTCGCGCAACGGCGTCATCGGCAGGCTCGCCTTCGTCGATCTCCACGGGCTCGGGCCAGACTACCTCTCGACGTATGTAAAACGGGTGATGGCCGTCACACCCGAAGACGTGCGTCGTGCGGCCAACGAGTACTTCGCTTCCGACAAGATGACACTGGTCGTGGTTGGCGACGAGAAAACGATCAAGACACAGGTGACCCAGTGGTCCGAGCGGTAGATTCAAGCGATTGAAGAGAGACCGGCGCAGAATGCAGATTGACGGATTGACGATCGAGCGATAACGGCTGGCAACTCATTGCTGGGGTCCGAATCCTCAATCGACAATCCGTCAATCTGCACTCCCAATCGGCAATCCGCAATCGTCAATCCAATCGGTAATCCGCAATCGTCAATCCAATCGGCAATCTGCAATCGTCAATTCCAATCTGCAATCTGCAGTCTGCAGTCTGCAGTCGCCAATGAGTTGGTAGGCAATTTGAAGAGGACTTCACTCGCAAGCGGCGACCACAGCCGTTCCGCAAGATGCTAAGCGTCCCAGCATTCCCTCGACTCGTTGGTTTCACCGGTAGCGCGGCCGTAATCGCCTCGTCATTGGCACTTCTCGGCTGCGGTTCGTCCGGTCAGACCTTTACGACGCCTTCCCCGGTATCCAAATGCGCGGTGAGTTTTGATGCGCCGCCTTCCAGCTTGCCCGCTGCCGGCGGTGCGGCGGCGTTGAGGGTCAAGACAGAGCGCGAATGCCAGTGGACGGCTCAGCCGGATGTCGCCTGGCTCAACATCACGGCGGGCGCGTCGGGCCAGGGGGACGGCACCGTGCAATTCAACGCGGCCGCCAACGGAGAGCCCGTCGCGCGTACCGGCGGGATCATGTTGAACGGACTCCGCGCGCAGGTGACGCAAGCGGCGGGGGACTGCCGCTACGATCTCGCGCCTTCATCTGCGGCCGTTCCACAAGCCGGCGGAAGCGGCCGGGTCGAGGTTCGCGCGTCGAGCGCGTTGTGCACGTGGACGGCGACGTCCGACGTGGATTGGATTGCCATCACCTCTGGCGCGAGCGGCAAGGGCTCCGCGCCGGTGCTATTCAACGTCCTGGCCGCCGCCGGGCCGCCACGTACCGGCACGCTGACGATTGCCGGCCACCATTTCAGCGTCACGCAGGCGGAAGGGTGCACCTACGCGATCGCACCATCCAGCGTTGCCGTGGGTGCCGCGGGCGGATCGAATGTCGTGACCGTGACCGCTGGCACTGGTTGTCCGTGGACGGCCGCGAGCGACGTCGATTGGATCTCGGTGGCAACCGCGGCCGGTGCTGGGAACGGGACGGTTCGCTTCACGGTCGCGCCAACCGCAGGTCCAGCCCGAACCGGCACGCTGACGATTGCGGGCCAGGTCTTTACGGTGACCGAATCACCCGGCTGCAACTTCGACGTCTCTCCGCTCGACCTTACTGTCGACCCAAGCGGCGGCAACCGGTCGATCAGTGTCACGGCGGCGGCCGGCTGCGGGTGGACCGCGTCGAGCAACGCGCAGTGGATCACGATAGATTCCGGCGCCGGAGGTGACGGATCGGGGACGGTCACGTTCACTGCCGCGGCAACGACTGGACCGTCACGAACAGGAACGATCATTGTCGCCGGCCGCACGGTCACCGTCGTGCAGGGACGAGGTTGCACCTTCAGCATCTCTCCGGATTCTCAGAATGTTCCCGCGTCCGGTGGAAGTAGCTCGGTCTCGGTCACTGCGGCCAGCGGGTGCAGCTGGACGGCAAAGAGCAACGTCTCGTGGATCACGCTCAGATCGGGAACGAGCGACAGCGGGAACGGCACCGTTACGTTCAACGTTGCCGCGACAACCGGTCCTGCGCGCTCCGGTACGATCACGATCGCCGGGCGGACGTTCACCGTCAACCAGGGTCAAGGTTGCGGGTTCTCGCTCTCCGCTTCGTCAGCGACCGAACCGGCAGAGGGCGGAACGGGCGCCTTCGACGTGCGAACGTCGAATGGATGCGCCTGGAGTGCCGGAAGCAGCGAGAGCTGGCTCACGATCACCGCGGGTGCCGGCAACGGTGACGGCACGGTGCGGTATGCCGCTACGCCAAACACCGGAGCACAACGAAGCGCGACGATCACCGTCGGTGGCCAGAAATTCACGGTGACGCAGGAGGGCGGCTGCACATCTTCGATTTCGCCCGACAGCCAGAACGTGGGGAGCGCTGGTGAGACTGTTTCGGTCGCGGTGACCGCTTCAGGTGGCTGTTCCTGGAGCGCATCGAGCCGTGTACCGTGGATTACTGTCACCTCGGGCAACAATGGTTCCGGCAACGGCACCGTCCAACTGACGATTGCGCCGAACCCGGACGCCCAACGTCAAGGCTCGGTCACGATCGCCGACCACACGTTTACCGTGGTTCAGGCCAGCGGTTGCACCGTCTCGATCGCTCCCTCGAGTCAGGCGGTGCCTTCCAGTGGAGCGTCCGGGTCGTTCAGCGTGAACACCACCGGTTCGTGCGCATGGAGCACGATCACGAGCGTCCCGTGGATCAGCATTACCTCGGGGCAGAATGGTGCAGGACCCGGCGCCGTGCAATTCACGGTCGCCGCGAATACCGGTGGCGCACGCAGCGGTACCCTCTCGGTTGCCGGTCAGACCTTCACGGTGACGCAAGACGGCGGATGCACTCCGACCGTAACGCCCGATACGATCCCGGAACCAGCCGCCGGCGGATCGCAGCCGGTGAGCGTCGACGCGTCGCCGGAATGCTCGTGGGCCGCCGTCAGCAATGTGCCGTGGATCTCCATCGGCGCCGGCGATAGTGGTGCAGGCAACGGTACGGTTCGACTCGATATTCAGGCAAACACCGGCCCCGCTCGCAGCGGCACCGCGACAATTGCAGGGCGGACCGTCACGGTCAATCAGGAGGGGGCATGCAGCTTCGTGCTCACGCCTACCTCACAGTCGGTGTCGGCCGACGGCGGGGCGGGTGCCTTTGGCGTGAGCGCGAGTGGAGGCTGCGACTGGACGGCCGTCAGCAACGTCCCCTGGATCAAGATCACCAGTGCGGCGAGCGGGTCGGGGGATGGCAAGGTGGACTTCTCCGTCGATCCCAATACCGATCACGACGCGCGTGACGGGACGATCGCTGTTGGCGATGCGGTGTTTACTGTCAATCAGGACCACCCCGACCGTCAGTAACCCGGCTTGCCAACGATCGCCCGTCTGGCGTCACCCGGAATACGGGACAAGGACCCGCTCTCGCGCAGGTCGACCTGCGCTTCGTGAGGCGGATTGCATCACGTTGCGAGGTCAATGCGCGGCGGGTGCTCGCGACTGAACCTCGAGGACCGTCGGCCACTCGCGTTGAGGAATATCGCTTGCCGTCATGACGACCTCTCGGTGAGATAGCGCTGGCACCATTCGGTCGCAAGCCGGGAGACTTCGTCGAGCGCGCCGTGTTCTTCGAACAGGTGACTGGCGCCGGGCACGATCATGAGTTCCACCTGGGCGCGCATCTGGCGCTTTGCCTCGCGATTCATGTCGATGACCGGCTCGTCGCGTCCGCCCACGATTAGCAGGGTCGGGGCTTTTACCCGCGGCAGGGCATCGCCCGCGAGATCGGGCCGACCGCCGCGGGAGATGACCGCGCGCGTCAACTGGGGGCGCTCAGCCGCCGCGATCAGCGCCGCGGCGGCGCCGGTGCTGGCTCCGAGCAACGCCAGGGGCAGATGGCGCACCTCGTCTCGCGACTGTGCCCAATCGCAGGCGCCGGTCACCCGGCGGCCGAGCCGATCGATGTCGAACCGATATTGCCGCGTGCGCTGGTCGATGGTCTCTTCTTCGGAAGTCAGAAGGTCGAGCAGCAGTGTCGCGAACCTGGCGGACTCGAACGCGAGAGCCACCGACCGATTTCGAACGCTGAATCGGCTGCTCCCGCTGCCATGGGCAAAGATGACGAGACCGGCCGCCCGTTCCGGAACGTGAAGGTCCGCGCTGAGCGCGACTGGGCCCATGTGAATCCGAACCGGTTCATGCAACGCGACCTGTCTCATATGACTCCTCACATCTCTGACGGATAGGTTTCGGGCAAACGATCTCGTCGTCCCCCCAGCGCTCGAGCGGCTCTAATGCGACCTCCCGACGATCTCCAGGCGTTCGTGAAGCAGGGACCGGACTTCGTCGTCGGTGGTTTGAGAGAAATCGTGATACCACTGGCCGACGGCACTGAAGTGCTCCGGCAGCCGGGCGCAGACAACCTCGTCGGCGATCGATTGGAACTCGCGACAGGTATCAATGGCGCCGACCGGCACGGCGACGATGACGCGGCTCGGCGCGCCGGCGTGGACCGCCTGGACAGCGGCCTTCATCGTTGAGCCCGTTGCCAGGCCGTCATCGATCAACACGACGATCCGGCCGCCGATTTCAACCGCAGGGCGGCCTTCCCGATAAACACGTTCGCGTCGCTCGAGCTCCGCCTGCTCCGCGCGAGCGGTCTCATCGATAATCACCTCCGGGTCCCTGTACCAAGCGACTACGTCCGCGTTCAGCACCCTGACACCACCCGATGCGATTGCGCCCATCGCCAGCTCAGGATGACCTGGCAGACCGAGCTTTCGCACGAGGAAGACGTCAAGCGGAGCCCTGAGCGCTCGCGCGACCTCATAACCCACCGGAACGCCGCCTCGCGGCAATGCGAGCACCACGACGTCGGTTCGTCCTGACAGATGTTCGAGGCTGCGCGCGAGCTCTTCACCCGCCTGGCGACGGTTCACGAACGGGTGCTGTTCCTCGAAGTTCACGGCCTGCTGCTCATGAGCCGACTCCACGCGGTTTGCGATCGCGTTGCATTACTCAGGCCGCCTCGCCCAGGCCCTCCAGATTCGTTACTTTGGTGCCGAATTCGTAAGTTGAAAACCGGAGCCTCGCGACCGGCGCAAGGCCCCGTCGGGGCCTTTCCGCGGCATTTCAATTGCGAGACGCGCGTCATCCGTGCCAGCCGAACCACTCGATCCTCTCGACAGGCCAACGCGGCCCGAAGGACAGATGTCGCGCGCCGCCGCCTTTGCAGCGGTCGCCATCGGGATTGTCGTGCTCGTGCTACCGGTGACTGCTCGGGGTGCGTGGCGACAGATAGCAGAGTTTCTGACCCTGCAGGGCAAACCGGCGCCAGCCTCCGCGAACGTTCTCTCTGAGCATGAGATTGAAGAACTCGATGAGATGGCGCCGCAGGACCAGGCAGTCCTGCTGCTCGAGCGGTCGATCAATCATTACCGCGGAGCGAACGATCAGATTGCACGCCGGGTCGATCGCTGGCGCGGCCATATCACCCTGGACGCACGCCTGAACAATCTCTTCGTGACCGGTCTCAATTCCGACGACCTGCGCGTGCGCGCCGCCGCGATCGAAGTCGACATCGCCGCACGCAGTCTCGAAAAGTCCGAGGCGACCGTCGATCGTCTCGAGCCGATCGCCAGGCAAGCGGAGCAAGGACCTCGCGCCAATGCCCTGTGGGACCTCGGCCTGCTCGGCAGTCGCGGCGTCCAGCCGGAACGCGTCGCCGAGATCCTCCTCAGTTCGGTTCACGATTCGAACGTGAACATCCGATACTGGGCCGTCGAAGGGCTCGCCTACCTGGGGACCGACGATGCGATCGAACCGCTGCTGCTGATCCTGCGCGACGATCCGTCGCCAATGATTCGAGAGCGTGCGGCCTGCGGTCTTGCGCAGTCAGGAATGCTGAGCGCCGATCAGCGAAAAACCGCCGTGCCGCGCCTGCTGGACTACGCAGAAGACATGTCGCTCGACGAAGAGACTCGAAAGTGGGTCTTCCAGGCACTCCGCGACATCACAGGCCAAAGCCTTCCACACGATCCTTCCGCCTGGCGCGCCTGGTACAACAGCACTGAACGCTAGGGCCGGCCCAGTCCTGGACACCACGTCCTGCACCAAGCAGCACCTAGCACGTAGCACCCGGCACGTAGCACCCGGCACGTAGCACCCGGCACCTAGCACCCTTAGCGCACCTAGCACGTAGCACCTAGCACCTTGCACGTAGCACCCTTAGTTCACCAATTCCACATCGTCCCATCAAGCTTGCGGCTGACGGGAAGGTACGCGCGCTCGTAAGGAAACTTCGCGGCCAGGGCTTCGTCGAAGTCGACACCGTGTCCGGGTTTCTCGCCGGGATGAAGATATCCGTCGGCGAAGTGGTAGGCGTGTGGAAAGACGTCGAGCGTGGCGCGCGAGTGCGGCATGTATTCCTGGATTCCGAAATTCGTGACCGAGAGATCGAAGTGGAGCGCCGCACCCATGGTGACCGGCGACAGATCCGTCGCGCCGTGACACGCCATCTGCACGTGATAGATGTCCGCGAACGCGGCGATCTTCTTCAGCGGCGTGATGCCGCCGGCGTGCATCGACATGCGCAGGTAGTCAATCAGCTGTTCGGTGATCAGGAGATTCGCATCCCAGACCGTGTTGAAGATCTCGCCGACCGCGAGCGGCGTCGTGGTGTGCTGGCGGATGATGCGAAAGCCTTCCTGCAACTCGGCCGTCACCGCGTCTTCCATCCAGAACAGATGAAAGGGCTCGAGCGCCTTGCCAAGCCGGGCCGCCTGGATTGGTGTCAGCCGGTGATGGACGTCGTGGAGCAGGTGAAGATCCTCGCCGAACCCTTTGCGCAGCTCTTCGAAGAGCGTGGGCGCGAACTGCAGATATTTTTCGGATGACCAGGCGCTCTCCGACGGCAGTCCCTTCTGCGCCGGTTCGTACGGCTGATTACCACTCGCGACGCCGTAGGTGCCAGCCAGTCCCGGAATGCCGCACTGCGCCCGTACCGCGAGAAATTTTTGGTCGATGTGCCGGCCCACCTCGTCGACCGTCTCCGCGATGGTGCCGCCGTTGGCGTGCCCGTAAACCATCACGCCATTGCGGGCCTTACCGCCAAGCAGGTTGTAGAGTGGCGTGTTCAGCGCCTTGGCCTTGATGTCCCACAGAGCCACGTCGACCGCAGCAATGGCCATCATCGTCACCGGCCCTTTCCGCCAGTAGGCGCCACGGTAGAGGTATTGCCAGATATCCTCGGTCTGAAAAGGGTCGCGGCCAATCAAGCACGGGACGATGTGATCCGACAGGTAGCTTGCGACGGCCAGCTCGCGCCCGTTGAGCGTCGCGTCTCCAAGCCCGTAGACGCCGGAATCGGTATAAATTTTCAGGGTGACGAAGTTACGCCCCGGGCTGCACACCGTTACCTTCGCGTCAGTGATCTTCATGGTCGTCAATCCTACGATGTTCGCGGGGAGGGCCGCAGAATGAATCCGTTGAAACGTCTCGAGCCGACCGCCTACGCCCTGTTACGGATCGTCGCCGGGCTGCTGTTCGCGTGTCACGGGCTGCAGAAGCTTCTAGGGCTGCTGGGCGGACATCGCGTCGCGCTCGCGTCGCTTCCGGGCGCCGCCGGCATCATCGAGACCTTTGGAGGACTGCTGGTGATGATCGGGCTGTTCACCTCGCCCGTGGCCTTCATCTGCAGCGGTGAGATGGCATACGCCTATTTCACCGTCCATCAGCCACGCGGTACCTTGCCGATTCAGAATGCGGGGGAGCCGGCGGCGCTCTTCTGCTTCATCTTCCTGCTCGTTGCGGCTCGGGGAGGTGGCTTGTTGAGCGTCGGCAAGGACTGACCTCGCGACCCTGTGATGGCAGGCTGATGTATCGAGCACGATTCTTTCTCGTCGCAACACTGATCCTGGTCGCCGTCGCCACCGGCTCGAGCGTTCCACGCTCCTGGCTGCCGGAGGTTCAGCCGATTGCCGACGAGTCGCCAGTTCTGTCTCCAGGTGACGAACTGAAGACATTCCGCCTTCCGCAGGGCTACCGCATGGAGCTCGTCGCGAGCGAGCCCCTGATCCAGGATCCGGTGGTGATCGACTGGGACACGGAAGGGCGGCTGTGGGCGATCGAGATGCTCGGCTACATGAACGACATGCAGGCGAGCCACGAGCACGATCCGGTCGGACGCGTGGTGGTGCTCGAAGATACCGATGGTGATGGCCGCATGGACAAACGCACGGTCTTTGCCGACGGGCTCGTCCTGCCGCGCGCGCTGAAGGTGCTCGATCGCGGCGTGCTCGTGGGCGAGCCGCCACACTTGTGGCTGATGAAGGACACGAACGGCGATCTGAAGGCCGACACCAAGGATCTCCTGACAGATCGATTCGGGCGACGCGACGCGAACGTCGAGCACAACGCCAACAGCCTGCTGTGGGCGCTCGACAACTGGATCTACACCTCCGAATCCGACATGTTCCTCCGGCTGAAGGACGGTGCATTCGATGTCCGGACCACGCTGTCACGCGGCCAATGGGGTGCGACCCAGGACGATGCCGGACGTGTATTCCGGAATTCGAACGAATCAGCCCTGCATGCCGATCTGGTGCCGACCCCTTACTACGCGCGCAACCCCGTGCTGACTCGGACGCGTGGCAGCGACGAGTTTCTCGGCGGCACGGACGAAGACCTCAACGCGGTCTGGCCGGTGCATCCGACGCGCGGTGTCAATCGTGGCTACCAAACGGGCATCCTGCGCGAGGACGGTACGCTGGCTCGATTTACGGCAGCGTGCGCGCCGACCGTTTACCGCGGCGACCGGCTTCCCGCAGAACTCTACGGAAACGTCTTCGTTGCCGAACCGGCCGGCAATCTGGTCAGCCGCATCATCGTCTCCGACGAGGGCACGACGTTGCGCGGAAGGAAGGCGTATCCGCGCGGGGAGTTCGTTGCCTCGACCGACGAACGATTTCGTCCCGTCTACTTGTCGTCCGCTCCCGACGGCACGTTGTACGTCGTCGACATGTACCGCGGCCTGATCCAGCAGCGAACTGTACATTACCGAGTACCTGCGCGACCAGATCCTCTCGCGCCATCTCGAGCAGCCAATCGGACGCGGACGTATCTGGCGGGTGATGCATGATTCAACCCGACGAGCCGACAATCCTTCGTTGACCAAGGCCCCGGCCGCGAGGCTCGTCGACCTGCTGTCCCATCCGAATGGCTGGTGGCGCGACACCGCGCAGCGGCTGCTCGTGGAACGGAAGGAAACGTCGGTCGTGGCGTCGCTCAAAAGACTCGCGACCGAAGCGGCGCAAGCACGTACCCGCCTGCACGCGCTCTGGACCCTCGACGGACTGGATACTCTTGATGCCGCGACCGTCACTCACGCGCTTGGAGACAAATCAAGGGACGTCCGGACATCCGCCATTCGTCTTTCGGAACGCTGGCTGAGAGATGGCAATCCGGCCGTGCAGACGGCAGTGCTCGCACTCGCGTCGGATGCCGATTGGGCTGTGAGAGATCAGCTCGCGGCATCGCTCGGCGAGCTCCCGCAGCAAACGAAGGAGCCTGTGCTCGCGGCATTCCTGGAGCGAAACGCCAGGGATCCGATCGGCGTGGACGCCGTGTTGAGCGGCTTGAAGGGAAGTGAAACTGCCGTTCTCGAGAAGGTCCTGAGCCGCAGCGATGAAATACCCGAGCGCGCGACCGCAATCACGATGCTCGGCGCGACGATTGTCTCGGGCGCGCAGGAGCCGGCGGTGCAGAAGCTATTCGACGCAATTGGCGACAGCACCCGCGCGACATGGCAACGATCGGCACTCATACGCGGCGCTGAAGTCACACTGCTCGGCGACCTGGCGCCGGGCTCGACGCCGAGGCGCGCACCCGGACGAGGACGCGGAACGACGGCGGTCGAGTCGTGTCCGACTTGTCCCGGCGCTCGCAGCGGACCGGGAGGAGCCTCCGCCTTTCCTCGGGATAGAAGCGAGGACGATGCGCTCCTCGAAGCGCGCGGGTCGCCCGGCACTCGGACCGGTCGCAACCGCGGCGCCGGAGTATCGCTCACGCTGACGCGCGAGCCCTCGCCGCTCACGGCGTTGGCTGGTGCGAGTGCCGGCGAGCTCTCGTCACGGGCGACAGCCTTGCTCGCGCGCATCGAGTGGCCGGGAAAACCTGGGACAGCGGCCGCCACTCCGCTTACACCCGCGGAGCAGGCACGCTTCGACGCGGGCCGAGTCCTCTATCAGAACATCTGTCTGCCATGCCATCAGGCGAACGGCCGAGGACTTGAAGGGATCGCTCAGCCACTGGTCGGCTCTGAATTTGCCCTGGGCCCGCCGGCTATACCGATCAGGATCTTGCTTGGCGGCAAGGAAGGTTCGACGGGGCTGATGCCGCCGCTTGGTGCAAGCCTCAGCGATGAGCAGATCGCGGACGTTTTGACCTACATCAGGCGAGAGTGGGGCCAGAGCGGTTCCCCTGTCGACCCGGCGCTCGTTACGCCGGTTCGTGCCGAGACCGCCGGCCGGACCCGACCATGGACTAACGACGAGCTGGCGAAACTGGCTGGACGGCACTGACGAGGCGCCCCAGAGTTTCTCCCCCAACGGCGCTTGAACCCTCTCCAATCCTTCCCGCGGCTGATCCATACTGCTCCGCAGAGGTTACGTGCCGCGAAAGGACTTTCTGGTCGGACTGGATGTGGGGACATCCAGCATCACGGCCATTGCGGCGTCTCGTCACAATGACGGCGGCATCGACGTGCTCGGCGTCGGGGTTACGGACGCACATGGCCTGCGCCGCGGGTTCATCGCAAGCGTCGACGATGCGGTCGCTTCGATCCGCGCGGCGATCCATGGCGTGGAGCAGACTGCCGGAGTCCGCGTTGACGCAGTGCATCTTGCGCTGTCCGGCGCGCACGTAGAGGGCCTCAACTGCCGCGGCGTCGTTGGCGTGTCGGGCCGGAATGGCGAGATCACTCCCGAGGATGTCCGCCGCGCGATCGGCGTCGCCGCCTCCGTCTCGCTGCCTCCGGGACGCGAAGTCCTCCAGGTCATTCCGCAGCGCTTCATCGTCGACGAACAGGATGGCGTGGTCGAACCGGTTGGCATGACCGGCGTTCGGCTCGAAGCCAACGTGCACGTGGTCACCGGCCGCACCTCCGCAGTCCGCAACATCGTTGCCTGCGTAGAGCGCGCCGAGTTATCGGTCATCGACACCGTCGTCGAGCAGTACGCCGCGAGTGAGGCGGTGCTGACGGACGATGAAAAGGAGCTTGGCGTCGCGCTGCTGAACATCGGAGCCGGTTCGAGCACTCTCGCGGTTTTCGATCGCGGTGCGCCATGGCACACCGCCGTGATCGAGCTCGGTGGCGATCACTTCACGAATGACGTCGCGGTGGGTCTACGGATGCCGATGCGCGAGGCGGAGTCGCTCAAATGTCGATGTGGCTGCGCGCTGACGACGCTGATCGATGGCAACGAGTCGATTGAAGTGGCCAGCATCGGCCGACGGCCGCCGCGGGTCCTGCCACGCCGCCTGCTCGCGGAAATCCTGCAACCGAGAGCGGAGGAACTCTTCCAGCAGGTCGGCCGTGAGATTCATGCAGGGGGATGCGACGAGCGGCTCAACGCAGGCGTGGTGCTGACGGGCGGCGGCGCGCTCCTCACGGGCATCGAGGAAATCGCTGAAATGGCGC
Source organism: uncultured Acidobacteriota bacterium (assembly GCA_963755695.1). Classification (GTDB taxonomy): domain Bacteria; phylum Acidobacteriota; class Vicinamibacteria; order Vicinamibacterales; family 2-12-FULL-66-21; genus QHWT01. The sequence goes on from CAVWLB010000010.1 coordinate 1,078,967, forward strand.
TCACGCTGCCGATCCGTCGCGCCGGTCCGGAGGGCCTCGGCGGTCTCGAGGATCACATCGGCAGTCCCGCGTTTGCAACCGTCGCGGGAGTCGTGCAGCGCGCCTATCGGCGGCAGTCGAAACTCCGTCCGCGTTTCGCGCTCTTCACGTCGCGGCTTCGCCTGTAGAACCTGCTAATCCTCTCGGTGTTCTGAAGAGGCGCTCTCCAACGCTGTAGGGCGCCTTGCTGGCTACTTCACCATCAGATCCGCTTTCATCGTCGGGTGAAACACGCACCCGTAAGCGAACTCACCCTTCTTCTTCGCGACGTACTTCCATGACGCGCCGGCCGGAATCACTTGCGAATCGAACGTCGAGTTGCTGGCGGTTGCGGTGTGTGGAAACAAATCCTTGTTCACCCAGACAATCGTATCGCCCGCCTTGACGGTCAGCGACTCCGGCTGGAAGCGTGTACCCTCGATGATTACCGTGTGTTTGCGGGGTGCGGCCGGGACCGCCGCCGCCTGGCCGATGCTCGTGAAGAGCACGGCCAGGACGACAGCGGACAACGCGGGACGCACCAGAGACCGGGTGGCCACGGCGGCGATCACTTCGAGGTCGCGAGCGACGCCTGAACGTGCTTCGCGTGCTCCAGATGCGCGACGAATGCCGGGCGGACCTTTACCAGCAACGCCTTGAGCTCCGCATTCTTTACACCGGGAATCAGGGTCTGGTCGACCGCGTCGAGCACCTGCTGATGATAGGCAACCTCGTGATCGACATAGGCCTTGTCGAAGGCCGTCCCGGACAGCGTCTGCAGGTTCTTGACGTTGTCATCGCCGCCAGACTTGATGCTTTTGCTCGTCGGATTGTCTTCCGGCGTCACTTTCAGTTTCGTCGCGAGGTCCACTGCGGACTTGTTGACCCCGGTGTGATCGGTGACCATCAACTGCGCGAACTTCTTGACGTCGGGGTCAGCGGCCTTCGTGGTCGCCAGCTTACCGGCATCGATATCGACCTGGTTGGCAGTCACGACGATGGATGCAATCTGTGCGTCGTTGATGCCCTGGGCGAACCCGACCCCAGTCGATGTGAAAAGGACACCGGCAAGAATCAGAGCGGAACGTTTCATATGCACTCCTGAGCCTCCACTTTGCGGCGACGCCCCGATGGCGTCGCACTGTAGCTACTGACCCTACGTATCGAACCTGCAGATTGGATGCATGGAGGGGAGTGGGCGTTCCCGGGGGGCTTCTTCAGGCTTCAGGCTTCAGACGGCATCGGGCTTCAAAGTTCGCGCTTCAGCGTGGTCCGCACCTGAAGCCTGGAGCCCGGAGCCTGGAGCCCTGTCATGCGGCGTCTGGAGGATCTGTCGAGAGGCGCGCCAGCACACTGGCAACGACGCGGTCGCAGCGCGCCCCGGCGAATCCGAAGATATCCGCGGTGGCGGCATCGACGTCGCGCTCCAGCGACTGCCGCAGCATCGCACGCGCGCGGAAGAGCCGGGTGCGCACGGTGGCTTCTGGAATCGAGAGGCACGCGGCCGTCTCCGGCACCGTCATGTCTTCGACCTCTCGCATCACGAAGACGGTGCGGAAGGCGACAGGCAGTTCGTCGATCCGCCGTTCCAGCATCCGACGTACTTCCGCGCGCAGCACTGCATTCGACGGCGACTCAGTCTGCTTGTCAGGCACGTCTTCGATCTCCCGATCGCTCTTGGGCGAATCAGCAGGGCCGCGGAACGGAACCACGACGCGGTTGCGCTTCTGCTTGCGCAACTGCATCAGCGACTGGTTGACGACGATGCGGGTGAACCAGGTGGCGAGCTGGGCATCGCCGCGGAAGTCACCGAGACGGCGATAGGCCTGTAGATAGGACTCCTGCAGCGCGTCTTCTGCTTCAGTGTCGTCGCGCAGGATCGCACGGGCGACGCGGAACAACTTGCCGTTGTACCGGCGCATCAACGCTTCGAACGCCGCGTGATCGCCGCGGGCCGTCCGCCCGACGAGTTCGGCATCGTCCGCCTTGGCGAGCGGGGCAGACGAGGCAGGTTGTTTCGGCATATCGGTATCGTCAGTCCTCGGATGATTGGATGCAACGGGAGGGGCCGGCGTTCCCGCCTTCGCCCGGGGGGCAGCGAAGGCGGGATCAGCCCCGCTATGCCCAGGAGACAGGCCTAGTGCGATTTGCCGAGCGACGCTTGGATCTGCTTGGCGTGTTCGAGGTGAGCCGCAAACGCCGGCCGGGTCTTCTCGAGGAGCGCCTTGAGCTCGGCATTCGTCGCCCCCGGAATCAGTGTTTTATCGAGCGCATCGAGGACCGACTGGTGATACTCGACTTCATGATCGATGTATGCCTTGTCGAACTCGGCGCCGTTCAGCGTCTTCAGCTGCGTCACGTTCTTCAGGCCGCCGGCTTTCAGGGTCTGGCTGGTCGGATTGTCCTGCGGCAATACCTTCAGTTTCTGCACGAGCTCGGTGGCGGACTTGTTCACGCCGGTGTGATCCGTAACCATGAGCTGGCCGAATTTCTTGACCTCCGGATTGCGCGATTTGGCCGTCGCCAGCTTTCCGGCGTCGATATCCACCTGGTTCGCGGTGAGGACTATTGACGCGATTTGCGCGTCGTTGACGCCCTGGGCTGCCGCAGCGGCTGCCGAGAGCAACAGTGAACCTGCTACGATGAAAGAGCTACGGGTCATCCGGATTGTTTCTCCTTTGTGCGGGTTTGCCGCGGCATTCTACCCCACCCCTGCTGTGGGGGCCGCGTAACGTTTTCGCCCTTCGTGACTCTGTACTGATGACATGCATGGCTTGAGCGACGAGGATCTTGCGGCGCGCGTCATCGAGGGGGACGTCAACCTTTACGAAGTGCTCATGCGGCGCTACAACCAGCGGTTGTATCGCGTTGTCCGTGGCATCGTCGGCGACCCGGCCGAGGCGGAGGATGTGGTCCAGCAGGCCTACGTGAACGCGTATTTGCATCTGGCCCAATTTGGCAAACGGGCAAGCTTTTCGACGTGGCTGACGAAGATTGCGGTCTACGAGGCGCTGGGACGGCTTCGCCGGCGTCAGCGGTTTCCGACCGTCGCGCTCGCGCTCGATGAAGGGCATCCTATGGACGACAGCAGCACGCTGGCGGCGCCGTCACCGGATCCGGAGCGGCAGACACTCAATGCCGAGCTCCGAGCTGTGCTGGAATCTTCAATCGACGCGCTGCCCGATGCCTATCGGTCGGTGTTCGTAATGCGGGAGATCGATGGTCTAAGCACTGCCGATACGGCAGAGTGCCTCGAGGTATCGGAGGAGACCATCAAGACGCGGCTGCATCGGGCCCGCGGGATGCTCCGCGACGAGCTCTATCAGCGGGCTGGCGTCGCCACCGCATCGGTCTTCGAGCTCCACCTGTCGCGATGCGACGTGATCGTGGCGACCGTGCTCGCTCGGCTGACGGAGATGTCCTGAAGGTGCAACATGCTTCGCACGGCAGTCCGGGTCGTCATTGGGTTCCTGGCCATCGTCGGCATCATCGCGGTCGCCGTTGGTGTCTCGTTCGCGCGACGAGGCATCGGCGCGAAGGAGGCGCCGGGAGCTGCTGAAACGGCGGTCGCGCGGCGGCTGCGGTCGGCGGCTATCCCGCGCGCCGCACGCGACGAGCGGAATCCGGTGGCGGTGTCGGCCGAGGCGATCAAGGAAGGAATGGAACACTACGCCGATCACTGCGCCGTCTGTCACGCCAACGACGGCAGCGGCGATACCGAGATGGGCAGGGGGATGAACCCCCGGCCGCCGGACATGCGGCAGGCGGCGACGCAGAATCTTACCGACGGCGAGTTGTTCTACATCATCGAAAACGGCGTTCGTCTCACTGGAATGCCCGCGTGGGGAGGCGGATCGGAGCACGATGCAACCGACAACTGGCGGCTCGTGCACTTCATCCGGCATCTGCCCAAGCTGACGCCGGAGGAGATCGAAACGATGAAGGGCCTCAATCCGAAGTCTCCGGAGGAATTCCGCCAGAACGAGGAGGAACGGCGATTTCTGGAAGGAGACGCGCCGAAGACGGCGCCGCCGCCCCATCAACACAGTCACGGAGGGAAAGGATGAAGTTCGTTTCAGGGATGCTGCTTCTTGTGTTTGCGCTGGCAATCGCTCCCAGCGTGTTCGCCCACGAGGGACACCTGCACCGGCTGATGGGAACAGTGGCAGCAGTGAACGGGGAGCGCCTTCAGGTGAAAGCGACGACCGGTGAAACGTCGGAGATCGTCGTCAACGACAAGACCAAGATTCTTCGCGGCGCCACCGAGCAGAAGACCTCGGACATCAAGCCTGGCGAACGGGTCGTGGTCATGATGACCGAATCGAAGGACCAGGCGGGGAAGGCGTTGCTGACGGCTAAGGAAATTCGCCTCGCCACAAAATAACGGTCAGGGACACACACTGAAGAACACGGACCACGATTTCGGGGTCCATGTCCTTCTGTGTGTTGCTGCCCGGTCAGAGCGTGTCCGACCCTACTTGGCTGCGGGCTTCTTCTCTGCGGGTTTCTTCTCGGCAGGCATCTCGATCTTCGACACGGTGATCTCGCTGCCTTTCGCCTCGCCCGTCAGGGCCACGTGATGACCTGCGTGGTCCTTGAGTCCGGCGAAGTCCTGATTGGCGATCTGATAGGTCTTCCCGCCAGAGACGAACACGTACTTGCCGCCCTTGTCGATGCACGCCTTGGTGCAGTCCGCATCCGGCACTTTTACGCCATGCTCGTCCTTGGAGGCGTGCTTGCCATTGCACATGCTGTCGCTAATCGCGCCGTTCATGGTCTTCTCGGCAGCCAGCGCCGGCGCGCCGGTCAGCAACAGCGCCAACCCCAAACCTAACCCAGACAGTGTCACGATTCGCACAGTATCCTCCTTCGATCTCGGGGGCCTTCAATACACAGAGTCCGCGGCGACACAAAGGTGACGAGAGCGAGTCACCTTTTCTCACGACGTCCAACAACATACATTAGGGGATGCCTGTGTAACCATCAACTCATCTGGCGTGGCCCGTGCGAGGCCTGCCGGATGAGATTTGACATTCAACAGACAGGCGGTGTTTGTTATCCGCCTGCCGAGGTGGTACATGCGCCATTCGCTGCTCGCATCGGAAGCCGTCGCTCGCCCTCGAAGCCCTGCCAGCGCCACCACGCTCGACCGCTGGCTCGCTGCCCGACTTCAACGATCGATTAAAACAGCCGGCGTGGGCGTCGAGCTGTGGGACGGCACTTCGACCCGCCCCGGCGGCACGCACATTGGCGACCTGCTGATTCGCGACCGCGGTGCGCTGGCTGCGGTCATTCTGAACCCGGATCTGCAGTACCGGCGAATTGTACAGTCAGGGACGGATCGACGTGCGGGGCGACCTTGCCGCGGTCGTCGAGGCAATCTACCGCGTGTCGATCGACGCCCCGCTGTCGTGGCGCGAGCGACTGGCGCTCTGGGCGGCGCGGCCGAACGCTCTCGTTCGCGCGCGGCGCAACATCCACCATCACTACGATCTTGGCAACGACTTCTATCACCTGTGGCTCGACCGACAGCTGGTTTACACCTGCGGCTACTACCCGACGCCGAGCGCCGGACTGGAGGAAGCGCAGCTGGCGAAGCTGGATCTCGTCTGCCGCAAGCTCCGGTTGAGTCCAGGGGAGACGGTGGTGGAAGCCGGCTGCGGTTGGGGGGCGCTGGCTCTTCACATGGCCCGCACGTATGGCGTCCGGGTCAAGGCGTTCAACATCTCGACCGAACAGATTGCCTTCGCGAGAGCGCGCGCGCGACACGAGGGTCTCGACGACCGCGTGACGTTCATCGAGGACGACTATCGCAACGTGTCTGGACGTTTCGACGTGTTCGTTTCGGTCGGGATGCTCGAACATGTCGGCCGCCGCAATTACTCATCGCTGGCGAAGATTCTACGGCGCGTGATCGACAGGCCGGCCGGGCGCGGATTGCTGCATTTCATCGGGCGCGATCGGGTCCGGCCATTGAATGCGTGGACGCGGCGCCGCATTTTCCCGGGAGCCTACGCGCCGACGCTGGCGGAAGTGTTGACGCAGGTGATCGAGCCCGCGCGGCTTTCGGTGCTGGATGTCGAGAATCTGCGGCTGCACTACGCGCGGACGCTGGGTCACTGGCGCGAGCAGTTCACGCCGGCCGAACCGGAGGTGCGCGCCCGATTCGGGGAACGGTTTTGCCGCGCCTGGCGGCTCTATCTCGCCGCGTCCGAGGCCGCGTTCACCGTCGGGTCGCTGCAGCTCTTCCAGATCGTTTTTGCGCCCTCGTCGGCCGGCACCGTACGCTGGACGCGCGCGGAGCTCTATTCAGAGCCGGCCGGGCTGTCCTGATGCGCCACGTCGACGTCCTTGTCGCCGGCGGCGGCCCCGCGGGGTCGACCTGCGCGTGGGCGCTCGCGCGGGCTGGCGCCGACGTGCTGGTCATGGACATCGCGCGATTCCCGCGCGACAAGGTCTGCGCCGGGTGGATCACGCCGCGCGTCCTCGAGCTCCTCAACCTTACGCCCGAGGAGTACCGCAGGAGCGGCCTCGTGATGCAAGAGATAACCGGCTTCCGCACGAGCGTGCTGCCCGACCGGAAGCCGGTGTCGACGCGATACAACTCGGTCGTCAGTTACGGCATCCGGCGCTGCGAATTCGATCACTTTCTCCTCCGGCGCGCCCCCGTCGACGTGCTCGAAGGAACGGCTGTGTCAGGCCTGCGGCGCATCGACAATCGCTGGATAGTCAATGGCGAGGTCTCTGCCGCCGTGGTCGTCGGCGCGGGAGGACAATTCTGTCCGGTTGCACGGCATCTCAATCGACCGTCACGGGACGGACTCGTCATTGCCCGTGAGATCGAACTCGCGATCGACGGCGATCGCTGCACCGTCGAAGGGCCGCTGCCCGAACTGTACTTCTGCCACGATCTGAACGGCTACGGCTGGCTGGTGCGCAAGGAAGATTTCCTCAACGTCGGGTTCGGCCGCCGGGGCAGCCGGGATTTCCAGTTTCACGTGCGGGACTTCGCCGCATGGCTGAGGGAGAGGCGCGGGTTGCCCGAGCGGATGCTCGACCCGGCGCGCTGGCGTGGTCATGCCTACCGTCTACGCGGCGCCACACCGCGCGTCGCGGGCGAGGGCATGCTTCTGATCGGCGACGCCGCCGGCCTTGCCTGGCACGAAAGCGGGGAAGGGATCGCGCCGGCGGTGGAATCGGCGGTCATTGCGGCACAGACGATCGTGGCGGCCAGCGGACGCGCAGCCGCTATCGATGTGTCGGCGTATTCGGCGGCGATTGGCGCCAATGCAAAAACCGTCCGGTCGGTGCCGACGCCTGTCGCACGGAGTCTGCTGCGGGTGCCCCCGTTGGCGCGGTTCGCGCTCGATCGCTGGTTCCTGCGCGTCGCCAACCATCGCGAACCTTCGCCCGCGCTCCGGTGGGAGAAGCAGAACGCCTCGATGTAAAGTAGGCGGGCGACCATGCGTTGACACGGAAGGAACGAGGCACGACCCTTGGGGGCTTTCCCCGTCGTGCCATTGCACGTCCGTGGTCGTCAGTGGAGACCTTCAGATGCGAAACCCGGTAGGCGCCTGGACGGCCGCGGCTGCGCTCGTTCTGGCTGGCTCGATGTATGTCACCGCGCAGGAACCGCGCCCTGAGCCGCAAGCCGGCGGCAGGGGCGCCCCGCCGCAAGGCTTGCAGCAACCACGCGTCGATGCCGGCGCCGGCGACCGGCCGGGCGTCGACCCGGCTGCTGCCGCGGAGGGCAAGAAGATCTGGGGGGTCGAGTGCGTCAACTGTCACGGCCCGTCCGCCCGCGGCACCGACAATGGCCCCAACCTGATTCGCTCGCTCGTCGTACTGCGGGATCGATTTGGGAGTGCGCTGGGTCCGTTCCTGAAGCGCGGCCACAAGATGCAGAGCGGCCGTTCTTCGACCGTGATCACTGACGACCAGGTCCTGATGCTCGCCCATTTCCTTCGCGATCGCGTCAACGATACGCTGCGCGGATCGTCGGAGTTCCAGGTGAAAAACATCCTGACCGGGGATGCGAAGGCGGGGGAAGCCTTCTTCAACTCCGAGGGCAAGTGCAACACGTGCCACTCTCCGTCCGGCGATCTGCGCGGCTACGGGGGAAAATACGAGCCGGTCGACATCCAGCAGCGGTTCCTGTTTCCACGAAATGCGACCCCCGGCGGAGGGCGGGGACGCGGCCGTGGCGCGACCGCGCGAGGTAGCGCCCCGTCGCCGGCGACAGCGATCAGCGTCACCGTGACGCAGCCGAATGGTGAGACCGTATCGGGTGTGCTGATGCAGCTCGACGACTTCAACGTGTCGCTGAGGGACGAGTCCGGCTGGACCCGGACGTTCGTGCGCACGGCCGGTCTCAAGGTGACCAAGACCGATCCTCTGGCCGCGCATCGCACGTTACTTGAAACCTTGACCGACAAGAACATGCACGACGTCGTGGCTTATCTGGAGACCTTGAAATGAGGCGTGCCGTTTTTCTCGTGATGACGATGGTCAGCGCCGCGGTACTTGCGGGTGGCGCCCAGGGACTCGATCCGGCGAAGCTGCTCAAGCCGACCACCGACAGCTGGCCGATGTACAACGGCGACTATTCCGGCCGCCGCTTCAGCGCGTTGAAACAGATCAACGCCGACAACGTTGGTGCGTTGAGCCTGGCCTGGGTGTATACGCTGAACGCCCCGGCCGCCACCAATGTCGGTACGATCAAGGGAACGCCGGTTCTCGTGAACGGCGTCCTCTACCTCACATCACCCGACCACGTCTGGGCGATCGACGCACGCACCGGGCGCGAGTTGTGGCACTTCGGATGGTCTTCGAAAGGGGGCATGCACATCGGCAACCGTGGCGTCGCCGTCCTGGGAGAAGCGCTCTTTTTCGAGACGCCCGATTGTCATCTGGTCTCGCTGGACATCAAGGACGGCAAAGAGCGATGGCGCAAGGAGATCTGCGATCTCGACCAGTACTACTACGGCTCGATTGCGCCGATCATCATCAACAATCGCGTCATGGTCGGAGTGAGCGGCGACGACCTCGACACCCCTGGGTACATGCAGGCGCACGATCCGGAAACCGGCGAGATGCAGTGGCGCTGGTATGTGGTGCCGCAGTCGAAGGGTGAACCGGGATCGGACAGCTGGCCCAACGAGGATGCCGCGAAACACGGCGGCGGCATGACCTGGCAGCCCTACACGTTCGATCCGGACCTGAACCTGATGTTCGTCACCACGGGCAACCCGCAGCCGGTCATCGCTCACAAGAATCGCGCCGGCGACAACCTGTTCACCGCCTCCATCGTCGCGTTGAACCCGGACACCGGCAAGATGGTGTGGGCGTTCCAGTCCTCGCCGCACGACACGCACGACTGGGATTCGACCCAGACGGCGGTCGTCTTCGACGGCGAGATCAACGGTCAGCCGCGCAAGCTGATCGCGCAGGCGGCCCGTAACGGCCACTTCTTCGTCCTCGATCGCACGAATGGCAAGGCTTTGGTGTCGAGCGATTATGCCGGAACCAACTGGACCCTCGGCTACAACGACAAGGGACAGCCGATTCCCAATCCCGCGAAGCACCCGCAAGTCGATGGCGCACTCGTGACGCCAAACCAGGGCGGCGCGACCAACTGGCCGCCCCCGACCTTCAGCCCGGAGACCGGCCTCTTTTACGTCAATGCCGAACGGTCGTGGAGCGTGTACTACATCTACGATCCCAGCGACAATCCGCAGGGGTGGGGAGGCACAGATCGCGGCGGGTGGGGCGAGTCGATGCTGCAGGCAATCGATTACAAGACCGGGAAGGTTCGATGGAGCCACACGTGGGAGGGAGGATCGCGCGCCGGTCTCCTGAGCACCGCGGGCAATCTCGTGTTCAGCGGCGGCGCTTCGAACGATCTCGTCGCGCTCAATGCGACGACCGGCGAAGCGCTCTGGCATGCGGGGCTCAACGGCAGCGTCAGCAACGGCGCGATCACCTACGAGCTCGATGGCAAGCAGTACATCGTGGTGGGCGCCGGCGACATGCTCTGGACCTTCGTGATGAACAGCCACTGACCGACGTCGGTCAGCTGCTGAAGGAAATGAACACCGGACAAACAGGACTGCGACATGTCACTTCGACCGACTCTGCTCGTGATCGCGGCGCTGGTTGGTTTCACCGCGCCGGCGACTTCTACTCAGACCAACACCGCCGCCGATCCCAAGGACTGGATTCAGCTGTTCAACGGCCGGAACCTGGACGGCTGGGTGCCGAAGATCAAAGGCTACTCTTTGGGGGAGAATTTCGGCGACACCTTTGGCGTGCACGACGGGCTGCTGACCGTCTCGTACGCGAAGTACTCGCAGTTCGAGAACAAGTTCGGTCACCTCTTTTATCAGCGCCAGAAATTCTCGTACTACCGGATTGCCGCGGAGTATCGCTTCGTCGGCGAACAGGTGCCGGGCGGTCCCGACTGGGCGTATCGCAACAACGGCTTGATGCTCCACAGCCAGGCGCCCGAAACGATGGGGAAGGATCAGGATTTTCCGATTTCCGTGGAGGTCCAGCTGCTCGGCGGCCGCCCGACCGGTGAACGATCGACGGCAAACGTCTGCACACCCGGAACGGAGATCTTCATGAACGGCGCGATGGTGAAGCCGCACTGCACCAACTCGACTTCGCCAACCTTCCGCGGCGATCAATGGGTGCGCGTGGAGGCGGAGGTTCACGGCGCCGAGCACATCACGCACTTCGTCGAAGGCAAGAAGGTGCTCGAATACGACAACGTTCAGATCGGCGGACCGAACGTCAGTGATTTCGATCCCGCGGTGAAAACCGATGGCAAGCCGCTGGCGGAGGGCTACATCACGATTCAGGGCGAGAGTCATCCGACGGAGTTCCGCAAGATCGAGGTCCTCAATTTGTCCGGCTGCATGGACCCGAAGGCAAAGAACTACAAGCCCTACTACATCCACAAGGACGACCAGGGTTGTCAGCGCTAGTGGTCTGATCGGGAAATCCCTCGGCATTCGGCCGAGGCTGCATCCCGCGCTGCTACGTTGCTCCTCCTTCAAATACTCCCGGTATTCTCGGTCGTCGCGCCTTGCAGCGCGGGCGCATCCTCGCCCTCGATGCTACGAGGGATTTCCCGATCGGACCACTAGAAAACGATGAATAGGACCGCCGCGATGAGCGTCGGGAGCAGCGCGCCGGCCAGGAGTTTCAACGGCGACACGGTGTTGTCGAAACACTCCGCCAGCAGCGACTGTCCCGCCGGATTCGGCGCGTTGGCGATGACGGTCAGTCCACCCCCGGTGACCGCACCAGCGACGGCGGCATAACGGAGTGGATCGCTCAGGTCCGGTACCAGCGTCGCGAGATAGGTGATCAGCGCGTTGTCGTTGAAGGCGGTCAGCAGGGTGGCGCCGGCGAAGAGCGGCACGCGCGAGAGACTCTGCAGGACCGGTGCGATCCACCAGCCCTGCAGCCCGCCGTGGATCACCAGACCGCCCAGGAAGAATCCCACCAGCAACGGCGCGCGCAGCTCCAGGCGGCTCTGGTAATGGGCCGTTGCCCGCGCGAAGCCCAGGAAGAACAGGAACCCGCCGAGAAAGAGCGCCGGGAAGTGCGAGTTGATCACCGTCCACGCGATGAACAACACGTGCACGGTCGTCACCCACGCCGGTACTGGAAGCAGTGCCTTGGCGGCGGGCTCGACATCTTCATCCGGGTGCTCGATCTCGATTTCTGCCGGCCGGCTCGCCAGTGCGGTCAGCTCGCGTCTGAACGCCAGGTAGTAGCACGCGGTCGCGATGACAATCGCCAGCACCGCGCGCCATCCAAAATGCGTCAGCATGAACGGGGTATCCCAGTTCCACGTTCTGGCGACCATCAGCACCGGCGGCGCGGCAAAATGGGTCAGCGTGCCGCCAACCGACACGTTGACGAAGAGCAAGCCGAGCGTCGCGTACTTCAGCGCCGTGCTCGGATGCCGATCGTAGAATTGTCGCGCGAGCAGAAGAGCCGAGATGGTCATTGCCCCGGGCTCGGTGACGATCGAACCGAGCAACGGCCCGACGATGAGGATCGATATCCACCAGGCCGCCGGGGTACCGTTGCCGAGGCTGGCCAGGCGGCGCAATGCACCTTCAGCAAAATGCAGGATCGGACGTGTCGACGCCAGCGCCATGATCACCGCGACGAACAGCGCCTCGGTGTAGTCGACGCCGTCATTCAGATAATGAGTGGCGGTATCCCGCCCCTTGGCCAGCGCGATCGCAAAGACCAGCACCACCGCCCACAATCCAAACACCACCTCGACCTCGCCGAAGAAATGAAGGATCTCGGCGACGACGCTCGACACGGCGGCCCGGCCCTGTTGGCGCGCTTTCTCGTCATGTCGGCGCTGCATCGCGTGCGCCAGTACGGTGAAGCGCGCCGCTGCGAACGTGTGCAGGATCGCCAGCACGAAGATACACGTGGCAACCGCGTTGAACGGCTCGGCATCGATCCGCGTGCGAAGGACCGCCAGGAGTCCCTCTCCGGAGGCCACGGCGGGATACGCGCTGAGCGGGAGGGGGAAGGGCGCGGAGGGTCCGACGCTCGCAATCATTCGTTACCGGTTTTATCGTAACCCGGTAAGATCGGGACACCCATGGCAAAGCGATCCCCGAGGATGTGGTACGCGGCCGGTGTCGGCGCGGTCGCCGCAGCGACCGCGATGACGTTCGCCCTTCGGGGCCTGATCGGAAGCAGCATTTCGCTGCTGTTCTTCCCCGCGGTGATCCTCACGGCGGTCTACGGCGGCTATGGACCCGCGCTCCTCGCGACCGTGCTCTCGGCGGCTTCGCTGGCATTCTTCTTCATTGCCCCGATGTTTTCGTTCGAGATTGGCACCGACGACTTGATCCGGCTCACGGTCTTTGCGGCGGTCGGCATGGCGACCGCGTCAATCAGTTCGGCACGTCGGCGCGCGGAAGCCGCGCGACAAAGCGCACTCGAAGAGCTCCAGGCCGCCTTCAGCACGCTGCGCAAGGTGAGCGGATGGCCGGTCTTCGTCGACGCTCAGCTTGCCACCGGCGCGCGGAAGGTCCTCGAGCACGCCGTCAACGTGGTCGGGTGCGCACGCGCGACCGCGGTGTGGGAAGCTGAGGACGAGCCGTGGATTTTCGAGGCGGCATCGACCGGCGACCCCGACGTGGTGGCGCGGCATGCGCCGCTCCATCGCGACAGTCTGGTTCGTGAGCCGTTCGAGGCGCCGACACGTTACGACAAGGCCGTCGCTTCCGCGTCCGCCGGATTTGCTCTCGAACACCTGCACGGCCGGGTGTCGTTCAGCGGGATTCCAGAATCAGCCGCCGACATCGTGCCGCTGGCCGAAATCGTGACGCGCGAGGTCGGAAATTCACTCGAGCAGCTCTATCTGCACGACCGGCTGCAGCAGCTCGCGATTCGCGAAGATCGGATCCGGCTCGCGCGCGATCTTCATGACGGCGTGCTGCAATCGCTGACCGGCGTCCGGCTTCAGCTGCAGGCCCTCGCCGACGAGCACGGCGCCCCCTCGTCGATCAGCGATCGCCTCCTCGCCGTCGAGCGGGCCATCGCGATCGAGCAGCGCGAACTCCGAATGTTCATCGAAGATCTGAAGCCGATTGGCAGCCGCCGCCCGGTCGGCACCGGCCTGGAGGCGATGCTCGAAGAAGTGCGGTCCCGCCTCGAGACCGAGTGGCAGACGCCAGTCGTCGTTCGCGTCAGCCCGCCAGGGCTGGCGGTCGGGGCGCCCGTCGAGCAGACGCTGCGTCTCACGATCCGTGAAGCGGCAATCAACGCGTTGAAGCACGCCCACCCGTCACGGGTGACCATCGATCTCCAGCCGCACGGCCTCGATGCACTGCGCGTGGTGGTTTCTGATGATGGCCGAGGCTTCCCGTTTCGCGGCCGGCTCGAGCACGACGCGCTCGTTTCGTCGAACGCCGGCCCGCTCAGCCTGCGGGAACGTGTCGCCGCCGCGGGAGGAACAGTGGCTGTCGAATCGAGCCCTAACGGCTCCCGAGTCGAGATCGTCCTTCCCGCGATAATCATCAGGACCGATCGCGAGATCGGAACCTCCTTTCCGGAACGGGCAGGTCGTTAGGAGTGCCGCCTGCTCAGCTCAAGCCCCGCTGCTGCGCGACGAGCACCAACTCGAGACGGCCGTCGACGCCAAGCTTCTCGTAGATGTTGTGGAGGTGCACCTTGACGGTGCCTTCGGAAATGGACAGCTGCTCGCCGATGGCCTTGTTCCGGAGTCCCCGCGAAACCATCCGCACGATTTCGATCTCGCGCGGCGTCAGCACGCTCCGTTCTCCAGGCGTGGACGACTGGCGCGCAACGTAACTCCTGAACGCCCGGGTCACAGTCTCCCGTTCGATCCACTGCTCCCCCCGGGCGACCTTCCGCACGCAGTCGATCAGCACCTCCGGCTGCGATTCCTTCAATACCAGCCCCATGGCGCCGAGCTTCACCGCTTCCATGACCTCGTCGTCGCGCACCGCCGCCGTCAGCAGAACGCTGCGGCATTCGGCGCGCTTCGCCGCCAGCGCGCGCAGCACGTCCAGTCCGCTCTGGTTCGGCATCTTCAGGTCGAGCACCAGCACGTCGGGACGGCTCTCGACGACGGCGTCGATGGCACTGGCGCCATCGGAACAGCAGTGGAGGACCTCGAAATCCGGCTGGCGGGCAAACAGTTGCTCGAGCCCGTGCAGCACGATCTGGTGGTCGTCGACGAGCACAACGCGAATTGGCATGGGTAAAGTGATCGTGCCGTAACTCGTCCCAGGTTTCAATCTTGACGGATTGGTTTCCGCTGGTAACTCCGTTCGGCCCGGCTTGGTCAGTGCGGATCTGTGTAAATCTGGACCGTTTGTGTTGTCTTCTGTGGCTGCTCTTTCTGTGGCTGCCGTGCTGTACCGTTTTCTGGGGCGGCGGTGTCGGCCTGTGTTTTCTGTATTTTCTGTGTTTTTCTGTGTTTTTCTGTGGCCATGTTTTTCTGTGGCCAGCCTTACGGCGTATATCGGCAGGTATAAGGAAAACTCTCTTTCAGCATATTCACACCATCGCGGGCGATCCTTACGATCGTTGATGGCAGGACAGATGAGTCAAACGCCGAGTACACCAGCCGGCGACGCCGAAGAGTCCAGCGAGTGGCTGACGGGCGAACAGGTCATCGACCGTCTGCTCGAAGATCCTTTGCTGCGCCGGATCGCGTCGACCTGCGTGCTGCCCGCGATTCGCTGCGGCGACGAGTGGCGCTTTCGGAGGAGCGACCTCGATCAGTGGATCGGCCGGCAGCGGCGGATTCATCAGCAGATGAATCCGTCACATGCTTCTGGCGGCGGGCCATGAGAATGGCTCATGTGTTAGGATCCGCCGCATGGACCTCGAGGTCCGCCACTTGCGGCTCGTCTCGGAGATCGCCGACGCCGGCAGCATGACCAGGGCGGCGGACCGCCTGTTCCTCACCCAGTCTGCGCTCAGCCACCAGCTCCGCGACATCGAAGCGCGCTTCGGCACCACCTTCTTTCTCCGCGTCGGCCGCCGGCTCGTGCTCACCGCGGCCGGACGCCGTGTCCTCGAGACCGCGCGCCATGTCCTCGCCGAGCTTCAGCGCGCAGAGGCGGACGTTCGCCGTCTCGCCGGCAACACCGACGGCATCATTCGGGTGTGCACGCAGTGCAATACGGGATATCACTGGCTGGGCCCGCTGCTGTCGGTCTATCGGCGGAAGCACCCGCGCGTCACCGTCAACGTGGCTGCCGATGCGACGGACCGTCCGGTGGCGGCGCTCCTCGACGGCCATGTCGATCTGGCGATTCTCGTGCACGCCGTCACCGATCCGCGCCTCCGTCTGCGAACGCTGTTCACCGACGAAATGGTTGCCGTCGTCGCGTCGTCGTCGCCACTCGCGCGCCGCCGCTGGATCTCGGCCGAGGAGCTGGCGGTGCAGCACCTGCTCTTGTATTCCAGCGTGCGGGAAGAGAGCTTCGTGTTCCGCGAGCTGTTCACGCCGGCAGGGCTGGTCCCTGCCCGCGTGTCGTTCATCATGCTGACCGAGGCGATGATCGAGCTGGCAAAGGCAGGCATCGGTGTCGGAGTGCTGCCGCGGTGGTCGGCGCAGCGGCCAATCGCGACCGGCGCCGTCGCCGGTCTCTCGCTCACGCGGCGCGGCATGCGCCGGCAGTGGGTTGCCGCGACGCTGGCGGCGCAGGCCGATCCCCCGTACCTCACCGATTTCATCGATCTGCTCGCCGAGCGCGCGCTCCCGGCGCGAACCGCTGTCGGCGATACGGCATGAACCGTTTTCATCCTACGGAAGAAAACCTTTCGCTGGTCTGAGTCCGGGTGCCGGGCGTAGCCTGACGCCGTGATGCTCATCGATGATCTTCGCTACGCGCTGCGCGGGCTGCGCGCGCAAGCGCCGGTAGCCGTGGCCGTCACGCTGATCCTGAGCGTGGCGGTTGGTGCCAACACCGCGGTCTTTGCGCTGGTCAACAGCGTCGTTCTGAGCCCGCTCCCGTTCCGCGAGCCCTCGCAGCTGGTGACCGTGCAGCAGACCCGTGCGGATTCGCTCGAGGAGCCGCTTTCCATTCCCGACTATCGTGATTTGCGTGATGGGACCCGGGCGTGTTCTGAGATGTCCGCGGCGTTTCAATGGAGCGCCAACGTCACCGGCGGGGAAGCGGAGCGCGTGCAGGGGATGCGGACATCGGCGTCGCTATTTTCAATGCTCGGCGCATCCGCGTTGCTGGGACGAACGCTTCTGCCCGAAGACGAAGCCGGAAGCGGCAGGCGCGTCGTCGTGCTGACCTACGGTTACTGGATTCGTCGTTTCGGCGCGAGTCCCGCGGCTGTCGGATCGTCGATCATCCTCAACGGCGATGCCCACACGATCGTCGGCGTTCTGCCGGCGGCCTTCATCACGCCGGTTCGTGATGCCGAGCTGATCGTCCCGTTTCCAATGGACGCCGACCCCAAGCGAGCGTCGAGAGATGCTGGCTTCCTGCGCGTGGTGGCGCGCCTCAGGCCTGGCGTAACGCCTGCCAAGGCGGAAGCGGATCTCGACGCGATCATGCAGCGTTTGCGGCTCGAGTATCCGCGCACGAACGCGACCCACCTGGGGACCCACGTCACGGAATGGCATAGCGCGCTGGTCGCGAGACAGCGTCCCGTGCTTCTGCTCCTCCAGGGCGCAGTGATCCTCGTTCTGCTGGTCGCGTGCGCGAATGTGGCCAACCTGTTCCTGGCCGCGGCACTGCGGCGCGATCACGAGTTCGCGCTGCGCGCTGCGCTTGGCGCCTCGCGCGGCCGATTGATTCGACAGGTGCTCGTCGAAGCCGGCCTGGTCGCCGTCGCTGCCTGTGCCGGAGGTCTGCTGATCCAGGACGTCGCGCGCAACGCCCTGGTTGTCCTCGCGCCGCCGGACCTGATCGCACTGACGCCCGCGGACGCGTCGAATCCCCGGGTGCTGTCCTTTTCACTGGCAGTGACCCTGCTGACTGCGCTCGCTTTCGGCATCGCGCCTGCGGTCAGGCTGAGCGCGGCCGCGACTGGCACGTTGCTGCGGGGGGCACGCGCCGCCTCCCCCTCGAATCGGCGGCTGCGCACGCTGTTTGTCGCCATCGAAGTGGCCCTCGCCTCGGCCCTCGTGACGCTCGCGTTGTTGTTGTCGCAGAGCGTCGCACGCCTTCAGGCCGTCGATCCCGGCTTTCAGCCACAGCACATCCTGACGATGAGGCTGTCGCTGCCACGGTCACGTTATCGCCATCCCGCGGATGCACAGCGGTTCGTCGAGATGCTCCGGCCGCGACTGCTGGCCCTTCCGGGAGTCGTCGATGCGGCCGCCGTCAATGTCGTGCCGCTGAATGGATATCACGCGACCTCTGATGTGTGGCCAGCCGCACGGCCGGCGCCTCCTCCGGATCAGCGGCCGCAGGCCGAATATCGGATGGTCAGTCCATCCTATCTGCGGACCTTTGGGATTCCGCTCCTTGCGGGACGATCGATCGAGGACCATGACGGCGCAGCGGGGGAACCGGTTGTGCTTGTCAGCCGCACCCTCGCGCAGCGATTCTGGGATGTGGGCAGCGCCGTGGGACAGATGATCGCCATGGATGACTCCGATGAGACCCGCCGCGCTCGCATCGTTGGCGTGGTCGGAGACGTCAAGCACTACGGTCTTGACGCGGAGTTGACCCCGGACATCTACGTGCCCATCCCGCAGGTGCCGGACGTGACCATTCAGTGGCTGACGAACAACCTGTACCTGGGGGATTCGCGGATCAACCGAACCGGCCGGCTTGCGAGAGGCGGTGCGTCGGGAATTGCGCGCGGTCGACGCCGACGTGCCGGCCTCGGCGATGCGCACGATGGAAGAAGCACTCTCACTCGCGCTTGCGCCACGCCGTGTAAACCTGTGGCTCGTCCGCGCATTCGCCACCATCGCGTTGCTGCTGGCCGCGGCCGGAGTCTACGCGGTGACGGCATTCAGCGTCAGCCTGCGCGCGCGCGAGCTGGCGATCCGGGCCGCGCTCGGCGCACGGCGCAATCAGAATCTGCGCAGTGTGCTGATCGACACGATGAAGCCGATTTGCGCGGGATTGGCTGTTGGGGCTGTCGTGGCGCTCAGCTCTGCCCCTGCGCTCGGCGCGGTGCTCTACGGTGTGGAGGCGTTTGCGGCCGGGCCTGTCGTCCTCGTGTCGGGCACGCTTCTGATGGTCGGTGTCGCGGCAGCCCTGGCCGCGGCGACGCCGGTCCGGCGGATCGATCCCATCGAGGCCCTGAAAGCAGAATGACCATGATCGAACAAGTGCACGAAATGTTGCGTCAGACACCGCGCGCGATCGAAGCGCTGATCGCGGGCGCAACCGACGAAGCCTTGACGTTTCGCGACGTCCCTGGCGCCTGGAACTGTGTCGAGGTGCTGCAGCATCTCGCCGACGGCGAGATCACCGACTGGATGCCGCGCATCAAGAAAATCCGGGCGGGCGGCGGCCGCTTTACTCCGTTCGATCGCGAGGGGGGATTTCTTCGCTATAAGGGCTGGAGCGCTGTGGCGCTCGTCGGCGAGTTCGCGCAACTGCGGCGCGCGAATCTCGACACGCTCGACACGATGTGCCTGACAGCGGCCGATCTCGAGAAGACCGGAGAACACCCGGAGTTCGGCCGCGTCACGCTGCGCCAGCTGCTCGCCTGCTGGGCGACCCACGATCTCGCCCACGCGGCGCAGATCTCTCGACTACTGACCCGCGCGTTCGGCAGACACGTAGGCCCGTGGGTCGAATATTTCAGTTTGCTGAAAGATTGGCAGGCGCCCACCTCGGCCTGAGACCATGCCACCGATGGAGCCGCGTGTTTACTTGCGGGAACGCCGCTTCCGATCTTCCGCAGTCGCGAGGCCGGGCTGAGAGAGTGAAGACTGCCGCGAGATAAGCGAGCGAGAACGCGCGGGCTCGACCATTCCGCGCAATTCTTCCTTCAAACGACGGAGCTCGGCGGTGAGCTCGCGTAGTTCAGCCTTGATATCGTCCTCGCTCTTCCACTCGGTCATAACAAAATTGTGACGCTGAGCAGCGGAAAGTGCCTACCATCGATGCACTTCCAGCCCTCAGCCGCACGCTGGCCCGGTCTAAAGCAGCGTTCGTGCCATCCTTATCCGCGTATTCGGATGACCTGGGGAATGGCCCGTCCGGCGACGTGGCCCGTCGCCCACGCCCATTGGAAATTGAAGCCGCCGATCCGGCCGTCCACGTCGAGGATTTCGCCGACGAGAAAGAGTCTCCGACACCGGCGCGATTGCATCGTGGTGGGATCGATCTCGGTAAGGGCAACGCCGCCGGCGGTGACCTCGGCAAAGTTGTAGCCGCGCGTATCGGTGACCTCGAGCGGCCATTCGCCGAGCATGTGCGCCAGTCGGCGGCGATCGTCGCGCGACAGCCGTGCGAGGGGGCAGTCGTCACCGATACCGATCACGCGAGCAACGACGGATGCGAGGGAGTCGGGCATTTCGGCTGCAAGCCTCGCCCGCACCGACGAGCGGGGGCGCTCGCTCGCAGCCTGCCGCCATCGCGCGTCAATCGTCTCGAACGTCTCTCCCGGAAAGAAATTGACGGTCAGGCGCACCGCTCGTCGTTCGAGGGTTGCACGCGCCCAATGCCGGGAGGCATTGAGCACCACCGGTCCGCTGACGCCAAAGTGAGTCCAGAGCAGTGCGCCTTTGAGCCGGGTAGTGACGACGTCGTCGACCCAGACTGTCAGTTCGACCTCGAGAGCAACGCCCTTCACGTCCGCGTGAACGGCCGTCGGCGACCCGGCGTCGAGAAGAAGCGGTGCGAGCGCCGGCGTCCTGTCCACAATCGTGTGCCCGAGCTCGCGCGCGAATCCATAACCCGCGCCATCGCTTCCAGTCTTGGGGAGCGACTGGCCGCCGGTTGCGAGCACGACGCTATTCGACGTGATCGCTCCACGCGAGGTGTCAATCACGAAGCGATCGCCTTCCTGCGCGATCCGCCGCACACGCGCGGGAGCGAGCAGCGACGCGCCGGAGTGGGTGAGCGCGTCGAGGAGCGCGACCAGGACATCGCGCGCACGGTTGGACTCGGGAAAGAGCTTCCCGCCAGGCTCCTCGTGAAGCGTTACGCCCAGCTCACGGAAGAATGTGATCGTATCGCTCACTGGAAACGCGCGAAGCACGTTGCGGATGATCGTGTGGCGGCCGCCCCAGAAGTCAGTCTCCTTCACGACGGTGTTCGTGACGTTGCAGCGTGCGCCGCCGCTGACGAGGATCTTGGCGCCAGGCTTGGCGGCCCCGTCGAGCACCGCCACCCGGAGTGAAGGGTCGGTCCGTCGCGCCGCGATTGCGGTGGTGAGCCCAGCGGCGCCGGCGCCGATGACTGCGACGTCAACTGTTGCGGGAAACTGGGACTGACCAGACATGAACAGGGCCGCAGCGATGATAGACCGTCCAGCTTGCGTGGAACCGGCGGGATGCGTACACTCCGGCCAACCTCCCTCAGTATTCCGGATAAGAAACCGTGACCGACTACGCCGTCCAACCGGGCGCACGCGTCGTATGGTGCCTCAGGCGCCGCGCGGCGGACGTGCAGTGCGTCGTCTTCGCCGAAGACATGCCGGTCGAGGTTCGGATCGTCCACGACGGAGACGTGATCGTCACGGAGATCTTTCAGGAAGAGTGGATGGCACTCGACTGGGCGCGCGTCTATGGAGAACGTCTTCGCGCCCAGGGCTGGCAGGACGTGCCAGAAACGCCCGCACGAGCGGTCTGACCTCGGCCAGGTACAATCCGAGTGCGAGTGGCGAGGGGCGAGGGGCGAGGGCGCCTCACCGACAAGGATCGCCGAGCCCGAGAGGCCAAACCGCGTTCTGACCAAACGGCTATCCCGCCCGTTCAATCTCCGCGATAGACTATTCACGCCAGCCTGTCGACGAGGTGTGACGTGTGGAAATCCTTGCTGCTCACGACTGCTTTGTTGCTGGCCGTGGCCCAACAACCTGCTCCGCAGCAGCCGCCGCGGTTTCGCGGCGGGGCGAACTTCGTTCAGGTCGATGCCTTTGCCACGCGTGACGGCGTGCCGGTTCAGGATCTGAGCGCCGCGGACTTCGAGATCCTCGAAGATAACGCACCTCAGAAAATCGACACCTTTGAACACATCGTCGTCACCCCCGCGGGACCGCAGGAAACGCGCATCGACCCCTCTTCGGTGACGGCCGCCAACCAGCTCGCCGCCGATCCGCATCGACGCGTGTTCGTTCTGTTCCTCGACAAGCAGTTCGTGCCGGTCGAAGGTTCACACGCGATCAAGGAGCCGCTGATCAAGTTCATGAACGACGTGATGGGGCCAGACGACCTCGTGGGAGTCATGACGCCCGACATGAGCCCGTCGAGCATCACCTTCGGACGCAAGACCCAGGTGATCGAGGAAGGGTTGCGCGAGAACTGGACATGGGGCCGCCGTGACAGCATCATCCCCGACGAGAAAGAGGACCAGTCCTCGCGCTGCTTTCCTTCCGAAGTGGCCAAGGCGTTGATCGCCCGACGCCGGGAACGCATGGTGCTCGAGAGCCTGTACGACACCATCCATCACATGGCGGCGATCCGCGAAGGACGCACGGCTGTCGTCGCGGTGACGTCGGGATGGGTGTTGTACCGTCCGGACAATGCACTCACGGTTTTGCGCACCGACGAATTCGGACGCCAGGAACCGATCCCCGGCTCGCCGCCACCCGTGGGCGTCGGCCCGGGTGGCACGCTCACGCACCGTCCGAACCCGGGGCAGGAAGACGACGAACGGGACTCGTGCGATCGCGACCGGATGACGCTGGCGATGATCGACGATGAGAAGTACTTTCGGGACATGTTCGGCGATGCGAATCGCGCCAACGTCAGCTTCTATCCGATCGATCCGCGCGGGCTCGTGGCGTTCGACTCCCCGATTGGACCCGAGCCGCCGCTACCGCTGACTGTCGATCACGCGGTTCTGACGTCCCGGCACGAGTCACTGCGTACGCTGGCCCTGAACACTGATGGTCTCGTGCTGCTCGACGACAACGATCTGGACAAGCAACTTCATCGTCTGGCCGCCGACCTCACGTCCTATTACCTGATTGGCTACACCTCCACCAATGCCAAGCTCGATGGGAAGTTCCGCACGATCAAGGTGCGTGCGAAGCGCCCGGGAGTCGACATCCGTGCGCGAAAGGGGTACCGCGCCCCGACCGCAGAGGAGCTCGCCTCAGCGACTTCTTTGGCATCGGCGGCTGCGGCAATACCAGCTGACACGGCGGCGATCACCACTTCGCTCAACCTGCTGGAGCGCGACTCGCGGATCGACGAGTCCCGCTGGACGTCGACGTCGCGCACGGCTGAGCTCGATTCGCCGGCAGTCCTGCGCCGTGGTCCGTCGACCGGCAATCAACTGAAGCCCGCGCCGAGCCGGCGCTTTGCACGTACGGATCGCCTGCGCCTCGAGGCACCTGCCACCGAGGATGTCGCCGGTTGGAATGGCGCGCTGCTGGATCGGAACGGCAAGCGGCTCGCGGTGCCCGTTACCGCCGGCGTGCGAACCGATACCGCTACTGGCCAGAAGTGGCTGACGGCGGATCTCGCTCTGGCGCCGCTCGGCGCCGGCGACTATGTTGTCGAGCTGACGTTCACGCAAAACGGCGCGCAGCAACGGGTGCTCTCGGCATTCCGGGTCGGGCAGTAGCAGGGTTTCGGGCTCAGGCTCCGGGCTTCAGGAACTTCTCCCGTCCTGAAGCCTGGAGCCCGGAGCCCGAAGCCCTTTTGATACTCTTACGGCGGAGGGCTGCGGTCCATGAAATCCCTCGATGTCCTTCGGCGCACAGTCCTTTGGACGAGCGCGGCGACGCTCCTCTTGTTGTTTTCGCCACTTTCGCCCGCGGGTTCGGCACAGAGCGTCTCCTTGACGCTGGTCTCGACCGCATGGCCGCCATTTACGAATGCACCCGGGCAGCCCCGGTTCGCGCTCGATCTAGTGGAGGCGGCCCTGGGCCGAATCGGCCTCACCTCGAAAACCACAATCGTCAGCGCCGCCGAGTTCACCCCGGCGCTGCTCGGGGGGCAGTTCGATGGCAGCGGGGCGGCCTGGAAGGACGCCGAACGCGAGCGCGTGTTGCTCTTTTCCCAACCTTATCTCGAGAACCGCCTGGTGCTCGTCGGGCCGCACGGCAGCGACGTTTCGGCGAAGGCGCTGACGGATCTCAAGGGCAAACGGGTGGCGATCGTCGAAGGCTACTCGTACGGCGACACCATCGACAGCGCGGGACCGGTCTTCGTGCGTTCGAGCAGCGAGGAAGACAGCCTGGCCCGGTTGCTGAAAGGGGGTGTCGACTACACGCTGACGGACGAGCTCGTCGTCAATTACATGGTGAGCAATTACCCGAAGGAGTCGGCGGCTAGGCTGCAGATCGGCTCCACCCCGCTCGTCACGCGGGAGCTGTACTTCGCCGTGACGCGGACGCGAGCGGATGCCGAATCGATCATCACCAGGTTCAACTCGCAGCTCCGCGGCATGATCTCGGACCGGACCTATCATCGACTTCTGCACGTGGACTGGATTCGCGCCGACATCAACGGGGATGGCGTCCCCGAATACGTGCCCCTGAACGATCGAACCGGCCCGACCGAGCCACAACACGTCTACACACTCTTCTCGGAGCCCCAAACGACCTCCACCAAGGAACCCGCGAAGCCGGGTTTCTACGTCGGTGGCAACATCTACAGCGACTGGGCGAGCGTTCCGGCCAGCTACAAGGACGTCAACCCGCAGCCGCCGGACGCCCGGCGATCGACGGCCAGCATCTTCAAATTCAGCTGGTAATCATTTCGGCCGTTTGACCCCGGCGACGAGCGACACCGACATGATGGTGGCCGTCCAAAGAACTCAGCGTAGGAGGAGGTCGGCTCTCTTTCGTGCGCCTTGGAGAGTTCATCGGCCCATTGCACCTTCGCGACCGCGCGGATGAACGCTCGCCGATCGTCACGCGCCACGTACTCCTGACGATCAGGGTCGAGCCTGCGCTGCTCGTTGTACCAAGTCAGCATTTCGACAGCCCGAACGAGGCGTTCGGGGTCGATGCCGAGGCGGCGGAGCGTGAGCACGGCGATGCCGTCGCAGCGCAGCTCGAGTTCCCGAATGCTGGTGTAGTCGCGTCGCTCTACCGCGGTCTGGTAGTCGCCCCAGACGAACTCATGGCCGATTTCGTGCGCGACCAGCGCGGCGAACTCCTCATTGCTGACCAGCGATAGTGCGTGCGTCGAGACCAGAATCACGGCGCGGCCGTGCAGTCCTACGAACGCGGGCGCGACGTCGATGATCGTGAACGGGACGAGCCCAAGTCGGTCGTGGTAGGCGAGCACATCTTCCGCCCGGCTCATCTTTGCGACTTCGTGAGCGCCGGGACGAATGGCGCCCTGGGCTGGCAATCCGGCAATGACCCGGGCGCGTTTCTCCTCGTCGAGCGGCGCTGGCCTGAGACCCGCCAGAAACTCGTCGATCGTCATGGGGTCGTGGCGCTCGAAGTACTCCAGAGCCGATTTCGTGACCGACGGCTTCCGTTCGTTCGCCAGCATCGGAACCATCGTCATCATCACGCACGTGATCGCCGCCGCCAGCCGCTGCCCCATACGCCACCTCCCGGTCGCGGGCGGAACGAGTTGCGGCTGACATCAGTAGGGAAGTGGCGCCGGAAACTCTTTTGGTGCGGCTTTGATCCCCTTGGTTTTTTTCTTGGAAACTCTTGAGCGGCGTAATAGAGAGGTCGGGCGCCGGCGCTACGGCTCCAGAGCAGCCAGCTCGACCGAGATGGCGCTCTGACGATCCGTGCCGCTGTCACTTCCCAGCGCGAGCTGAACTTGAATCAGGCGTAGAGAAAACGGGCGCCCGCTGCTGCGGGTGGGCAAGGAAGGGTCGATACATGCCGTGATGACGCCGTCGACCGGCGCGAGCCATGTCCGGTGATTCTTGCCACGATTCCGGGTGTCACTGCGGCTCGAACGCGGACAGGACAATGACCAGCTTCTTCATGCTTTGGTCAGCGTCGCCCGCGGTCGTCGGAGCGGGCTATGCAGATTCGGCACGCATCGACGGGTGGTTTATCGGGAATGGCGCGCACGAGAACGCACGCTTTGGCGAGGTTCGTTGAAGAGTGCGGAATACTCAGATTAGCTTGACCATGTTCCCACTCTGGTCGAAACAGTAGAGGCCGCAATCGTTGATGCACGGGCGATAGTAGTCGAAGCACACCGCGTTGAGCCAACCCTGATCAATCCATTCAAGCCCGGCGCCGCACTTGGGGCAGCATCGTGGAACCTTCGCCTCCTCCTTGTCTCTTTGTCGTTCTTTCTCTCTTTCAAACCTCTCGTTGATGTCGTGCGCTCGCCGCCTCACCCGAGTCGATCGTTCAGCCAGTTCGCGCGCGTGGACGACTGCGGTATCCCCACGTTGACGAAGCTTGTGCGACTTCGCGATCGCCTCGCGAGTCTCCAAGAGCAGCAGATCGAGGCTGACTGGCTTGACCAGGAGTAAATCGGCTTCATGCCGGGCGGCGTCCGGCACTTCGTCGGCGCCGTGACCGGTGATCAGAAAGACGGGAATGTCCTGCGTGGTCGGGGTCGATTTGATGGTGTGCACCAGGTCGGCGCCGGTGAGCGCTCCGTCCAACGTGAAGTCCGTCACGATCACGTTGGGCCGGATGTCCCCGACGCTGTGGATCGCCTCGTCAGCCCCCCGCGCGGTCGCGACCCACAAACCGGAATTCTCGAAGAAAACCGAATACATCTCGCGGGTGTCGAGGTCGTCCTCGACGATCAACACAATGGGTGGAACGCCATTCGTGTCGCCGGCAGCGGCGCCCTGGCTCATCAGTTTGGCTCTTCCCGCGCAGTCCGATCATTAATAGGCAAAAGCAGCCCCTCGGGTCAATCGGCGCTCCTTGGTTCCAGGCCGAAACACTCGTGTACGAAGGTGGGCCTCACGCCGGTTTCGTCGGTCGACCTTATCATGGCGGGGCAGCCGACGTTCGAATCTGATCGGCGGCATGAGGAATCCCTGCAGGGCCGGCATGCCCTGAATCCTGCCCGGCGACGCTGATTACCTGGCGATACTCATTCGGCATGCGCGCGGAAGTGTACGCACGCTGTGCACGATGCCGTCTTCGGCAGCGTGGTGAGGGGAACAGGTCCCATCAGGTTCCGGTCTGCCATAACTCCCTTGTTAGGCTGGGCCTGTGTCTCAATAACCAGATCATGGCACTCGCAGCCGTGAAGTCGTATGCCAGACAGAAGGCCGGCCACCATACCGGGACGCCCGGATTTGTGACCATGGATCCGTGGAATACATCGAACACTGCGTGTCCCGCCAACGCGGCCGCGACGATCCACAACTTTCGCCTGAAGCCGAGGACCGCCACCGCCGCGAAAGCCGTCATCACCGCGGATTCGACCAGCACCGCGTGGAAGGACCCGCTGATGACGGCAAACAGCACATAGTACCAGGGCGATCACCACCAGCACCGTCGGATAGAACGCCCGATCCCGGTCAAATCCCACCAGCGCCGCACCACCGGCGACGACGAGTGCGAGCGCGATCCCGACTGCATAACCCATAGAACTCCGAGGGTCTTCATGATGGTCATGGGGCGGGACGGGACATGGTGAGCCGTCCAGCACCCCAGCAGGCTGACCATACCAGATCGAGCCAAACGTTCCTGTGCAGTCACGCAGAGTGAGAAGAATCGGTTGTGCGGGAGTAGAACCCCGTTTGCCGAAACCTCCGACTCGAATGCGTGATCGCCGTTCGATTCGCGGAGGAATAGGCAAGAAAAGCCAGACGCGGCGCAGTAGTCTGATCGTCTGATGGAGTCATTGCAAGGCCGCGTAGAACCGGTCCACCAGCGCGCCCGCGCCGTTGTCGTCTTGAGCAAGGGCGAGGAAGAAATCGCGATCCAGGGTGCCCGGGTTGCCGGAGGCGCTGTTGAAGTACACGAACGGATGATGCTCAGACCAGAGCGGACGGACTGATTCGCGAGGTTCGAAGAAAACAATGGCTATTTCGACGCGTTCCTTCATCGTGTTGTCGGGTGTGCTCGCGGCGGGCCTGGCTGTCTCCGGCCGTCAGAGCGCGTCCCCCCTCGACCAGTTGGTGGTTCCCGAGGGATTCCACGTCGACGTGTTCGCTGAAAACGTGGAGAACGCCCGCGAAATGGCGCTCGGTCCGCAAGGGACCGTGTTCGTCGGCTCGCGCACCGGGGGCAAGCTGCATGCGGTCGTGGATTCCGACGGCGACCACAAGGCCGACCGGGTCGTGTTGATCGCTAAAGACCTCGATCAGCCCAACGGTGTCGCGATCCGGAACGGTGCGTTGTACGTGGCGACCGCGAGCCGGATCCTTCGGTTCGATGACATCGAGCGACACCTCGACGCGCCTCCCGCACCGGTCACCGTCCGTGAGGGGCTCCCCGCGTCGAAGGCCGGTCACACCTGGAAGTACATCGCCTTCGGACCGGACGGCTTGCTGTATATCTCGGCCGGCGCGCCGTGCAACGTCTGCCTGCCTCCACCGATGGAGGCGTCCATCCTTCGGATGAAGCCCGATGGCTCCGACTTCGAGGTGTTTGCCGAAGGCGT
Organism: uncultured Acidobacteriota bacterium; assembly: GCA_963755695.1. GTDB lineage: Bacteria > Acidobacteriota > Vicinamibacteria > Vicinamibacterales > 2-12-FULL-66-21 > QHWT01. The sequence goes on from CAVWLB010000010.1 coordinate 1,107,171, forward strand.
GCGCAACAGCGTCGGGTTCGATTGGCACCCGGTGTCGCATGAGATGTGGTTCAGCGACAACGGCCGCGACATGCTGGGCGACGACAACCCGAACGACGAACTCAATGTCGCCTGGAAACCCGGCCTGAATTTCGGCTTTCCGTTCTGCCACCAGGGGGACGTGACCGATCCGCAGTTCGGCGCCCAACGGGCGTGCTCGACCACCGAGCCGCCCGTGCTGAAAGTCGGCCCGCACGTGGCGTCGATCGGTCTCAAGTTCTACACCGGCTCCATGTTCCCGCCCAGCTACAAGAACGCGGTCATCGTCGCGCAGCATGGATCGTGGAACCGATCGATTCCCATCGGTTATCGCGTCATGGTGGCGCACACCGATGGGCGCCGCGTGACGAGCTACGAACCTCTCGTGGACGGCTTCCTGCCAGGTGTGAAAGCCGGTGCGCCGAACGTTCGAGGCACCGGAGCACCAGCCATCGGCCGTCCGGCCGATGTGCTCCAGATGCCCGACGGATCGATCCTGGTCAGCGACGACTTGGGCAATCGCCTCATCCGAGTCAGCTACAGCCGGTAGCGTAAGGCCAGAGGCCGTGAGCCGCTCGACGTTTGATCAACTGAGATCCATACGGAGACCTTTGCAATGGGCAACACGTACCGGACCAGGAACGATGAGCCGATTCGCGCTTCAATGGCTTGTGCCTAGGCAGTCGGAGCGACTGACACACGTGATGCTGCTGGACAGAGAACGCCCCGCCCCATACACACTGTGTGCGGGCCATGGCGCCGACAAGGCGCACGCGTTGCTCAACCTGTGGCGGACGCTCAAAGAGAGCGACGCAGTCGCCGAGGCGATCGACTACGTCGCCGTCGAGTACACGCATCGCACCGGCCAGGCACCCGGGGACGTCGACTGACTGACGAAGATGGCATTTCGTGTCTCTGCGCCCAAGCTCACCAGCGTGGTGCTGTCGTGGCTGCTCGGTTCATCTGTCGCAGCGGGCGGAATGAACGTGCGTGAGGTGTCATTCAGAGCTGACGGCGGGCCCATGACAGAACACGCGATCGGCACGAAGGGCGATCATGTAACCGCCGATCACACGATCCTCGATCTCCTGAACCATCCAGCATTCGCTGGTTTCAGCCGTCTGCTCTTGCCATGGGATGACCGCAGCTATGACAACAGGATGCGGCTACGCGATGTCGGTTCCCTTCTGCCGTATCACAGCCATGTGGATCCCACGGCCGTGGTCAGCGCATTGAATCACATGATTGACGACGTCAACAACGGCAACACCATCTTCTACGAGTTCTACACCGCGGAAGAGAAGAAGGAACAGCGGGCGAAGTCACACACAGGGCTGTTCTTCTTTCGTGGGAAGCCCGGAGCGCCCTTTGCGGTCATCGCTCCGGGTGGAGGCTTTTCCTACGTCGGCGTCCGTCCACGAAGGCTTCCCCTATGCCGTGGCAATCAGCAAGCAGGGATATAACGCCTTCGTCCTGAGATACCGCGCCGCGATCTGGCGGCGCGGTTGCCACGCGCGATCTCGCTGCGGCCATCTCTTATGTGTTCCGAAACGCCACGGTGCTTGGCGTGGGGATCCGGGGCTATTCGTTGTGGGGCAGTTCGGCTGGAGCCAGGATGGCCGCCGCCATCGGCTCGCACGGAGTTGCGCGATTCGGAGGAGGCGACCTTCCGAAGCCGTCTGCCGTGGTGATGGCCTACACGGGCCATTCGGAGTACTCGGCCAGCGAACCGCCAACCTTTGTCGTCGTTGGCGAGCAGGACCGGATTGCCCCTCCTTCGGTTATGGAAAGGCGAGTCGCGGCAATACGCAAGGCCGGCACCGAAGTAGAGTTTCATCGATACACCGGCGTCGGTCATGGCTTCGGTACTGGTGCTGGGACAAGCGCAGAAGGATGGCTTGACCACGCCGTTCGATTCTGGAAGAAGTCCATCAGTTCGAGTACGGGGCGCTGACTCGAGAGCAAGCGGTAGAGGCCTATACGCGCGGGGCCGCGTTTGCTGAATTCGCCGAGGCCGACAAAGGCACGCTCGAGACCGGGAAGCTCGCAGACCTCGCCATGCCGTCGCAGGACATCTTCACGGTGCCGCTGCCAGAATTGCCGAAGACGCAGTCGCTCCTCACTCTCGTCGGCGGCAAGATCGTCCACGAGGTGAACTAGATCTCTCGACGTGTGGACGACGGATCGCTGACGCTGGTCGAAGCGGACGACCGATCCATCAATCAGATGTCGCCTTTTGAAGCCGCCGAGCACAAGGACGATCTCATCAGGCGCTTCGAGTGCTAGGTGCGCGATCGTGACGAGCGGAAATTGCGTGAATGCGTCATTGTCCGCCGTTCGCGCCAGCCGCTGCGCCGCTCCATCCCGGAGCGTTGGAGCAGCAGTCGGCCCACAGTTCGTAGACGGCCAACCCGCCCTGCGAGACAGTCTTCGACGACGCGAGGCCAGACCACGGCTCGATCGGATCCTGCGTTTCGGCGACAACATGAAGGTCTTCCACCGAAATTCCGGTCAGACGAAAGATTTCGCATGGGTTCATGGTGGGGATCTTCTGCGGCCGCCATCACTCGAAGCCATTTCGCCGCCGCAGGGGCGTTCGTCGCGGCGGGGCCGGGCAAAGCTTTCTGGCCCGAAGGAAGCCTAAGCAGCCCGTGGTGTAACTCCAGTCGTGGTCGCGCGATGACTGAATAGCGACGACTTGCGTGACGGGTCGCGAGCGTGCCACGCCGCCGGCTTGAATCACTGTTGGCCGGCAATCTCATACTCACTCTGAACGAGACCGCTCGCGTACTGCCGCGTCCCGACGTGCTTGAGGACGATGTCGCGCGGTACGGTGCCAAACAGCGGAATCCCGGCACCGATGAGGACCGGAACGCGAGTGATAATAAGGCGCTGAATGAGCCCGGCTTGAAGAAACCGCTGAATGGTGATCCCGCCGTCCACGTAAATGTGCCGGATGCCGCGAGCACCAAGCTGCGACGCGATTTCAAGCGGATCCCCCGACATACGCTGCACTACCGCCCCGACGGGGGCGGAGGCCAGCGGACGAGTGCTGAGCACGAAGACGGGCTTTTCACCGTAAGGCCACCTGTCGAATGTCAAGACCGTCTCGAAAGTCTTGCGGCCGATGACCAACGCATCCACGGTGGTCATGAACTCCACGTAGCCGTGAGGTTCGCCACCGCCGGGCGGCAGGAAGTCAAGGTCACCATTGGCTCGTGCGATGAAGCCGTCGAGGCTCGTGCCAATAAAGACGGATGCCTTCATGACTAGCTCCCATGTTGGTACTGACCTGCAAATGGACCGCGAATCGCGAATACTGGGATCGACATGATCGATCCCGCGTACTACACTGTCGCCAATGGCGATGGGCAAACGACGACGGCGGGCGAAGCAGGCGTCGATGTGGGTGGCGACGAACGACCTGCCGCGGAGCGCCGCGCATCCGTTCTACACGCGACTGAATCGGATTCTCGACCAACAGGACTTCGACGGATACGTCGAAGGGCTCTGCCAACGATTTTACGCGGACGAGGGCCGGCCAGGGTTGCCGCCCGGACGCTATTTCCGACTGCTGTTGATCGGCTATTTCGAAGGCTTGGACGCGGAGCGCGCGATCGCGTGGCGAGCGGCCGATTCGTTGGCCCTGTGCGAGTTTCTCGGCTTAGTGTTGCCGGACGCGCCGCCGGACCATTCGACGATCTCCCGCACGCGTCGCCTCATCGACATCGAGACGCACGAGGCGGTCTTCACGTGGATGCTGCAGCGCCTGGCGGAGGCGGGATTAGTGAAGGGCAAGACCGTCGGCATCGATGCGACGACGTTGGAAGCCAATGCCGCCCTGCGCAGCATCGTCCGGCGCGATACGGGCGAGAGCTACGAGGACTTCCTTACGAAGCTGGCGCAGGCCTCGGGTATCGAGACGCCGACGCGCGCGGATCTGGCGCGGATCGATCGGAAGCGGAAGAAGAAGGGGTCGAACGACGATTGGACCCATCCGCACGATCCCGACGCGAAGATTACCAAGATGAAGGACGGTCGGACGCACTTGGCGCACAAAGCCGAGCATGCGGTTGATCTCGAGACTGGGGCGATCGTCGGCGTGACGGTGCAGGACGCAGACGATGGCGACACCACGAGCAGCATCGAGACGCTGATCGAAGCCGCTGAACACGTGGAAGCGGTCCGGCCCGACCGCAACGGCATCGCAGAAGTGGTGGGCGACAAGGGTTATCACAGCAATCAGTCGCTCGTCGATCTCGAAGCCGTGGGCGTGCGCAGCTACATCTCCGAACCGGATCGTGGACGACGAAACTGGACGAAGAACCCGGCCGCGCGTGACGCGGTGTATCGCAATCGCCGGCGCATCCGCGGCGCGCGCGGCCAACGCCTACTGCGGCTTCGCGGTGAGCGCCTGGAACGCCTCTTTGCCCATCTCTATGAGACCGGCGGAATGCGCCGCGTGCACCTCCGTGGCCACACGAACATCCTGAAGCGAGTGCTGATCCATGCCGGCGGCTTCAATCTCGGACTCCTCATGCGGCAACTGATCGGCGTCGGCACGCCGCGCGGCCTGCAGAGCCGAATCACAACGGTCCTTGGCGCCCTTCTGACCTTGATTCGCGATCTCCGGCCGCACGTGACGCCTCACGACCTTCCTCAACACTCGCGGCGGTGTCGATCGTGCGATCCGAAACCACGCACATCGGTGCGAGAGGAATAGCTTTCACCACGGGCCGCTAGCGGCTAAGAGCGAGAGCCTCTGAACGACGGTATCCACGGGAAACAGCGGGGAAAGATTGCCATGCTGCTGTTTCCCAGAACTGAAGTATAAGTTGCTCCCGCCCTCTGCTGGGCGATCGCGGACGTCGACTCATTCGGCTCCCGCGAGGCCAACGCTGTGAACGGGGAGAGTAATATGGCATTTCAGGCACTACAGTTAAAGAAGACGAGCCGCACGTTGCAAGTGTCGTTCGGGAATTCGTTCTTCTCCCAAGCGCCGATCGTGTTGGTTACGCCGTGCTTTGTGGGCGCCACCGATCCGATGCACGTCGAATCCATCGAGACTGTCACGAACATCACCAAGGACGGCGCCGAAATCATCAGCGACAACCCAATCGATGATTCGGCGTCGGGTTCCAACTCTTCGTACTACGTGAATGTCTTGGCGATCGATCCGGATGCGACGTTGCTGCGCAGCCTCCCAGTGACCGTGGGCAAGCAAAACAAGACCACGGAGGTCATTACGATCAACGTGAATAGCCCGGCGGCCCCCCGGCCGGTCATCCTTTCGCCTTTCTGGGACGGCTCGAACGTGCCGGTTGGCCACGTAGATTGTGTGAGCGGGGCGCCCTCAGGAGCCAATCAGTTTGTGGTGGCGGGAGGGAATCAGGCGACGAACTATTCCATACAGTATCTGAGCACCGAACTTGGCGTCGGCGGCAGGGCGCAGTGCGGCATCGTGAACAAGACGACCAGCAGGATGAAAGCTTATTTTCCCGAAGTATGGGATACACCACCGCTCGTGTTCGTGTCGCCCTGGTACAACACCACGGACAACGAGGAGGTCCGCGGGATCGAGACTGTCTCTCTCGTGACGGACAACGGCTTCGCCCTTTCGTCAGGCGATTGCGCGACCGCTCGAGTATTTTGGACACTCGGTCTGCAGGGGAGTAGCGAACGAGTGCAGCGAGTGAGCCCACGCTAAACGGAGCGGGGCTCGGGACCCCGCGAGAGAGCATGTAAGGGGGGTTCGGGGGACGAAGTCCCCCGATTAAAATTGTGGAGCTATGGGGATCGAAACCGATTAACGATGTTTTTCCAAGTCGGCACGGGACACCGGCCTTTCGCGTTTCCCCGCCAACAGAAACTCGTGAAAGGATAGGCCCCAGACCCTCACTCTCGACAGGTCAGGTGCCTCGAACTGCCAACACCAATACGGTTATAGGTCAGATTAGACGTGATTGCGGAGCATCAGCTACCAGACCGATCTCGCCGATCGTGCCATCGACTGGATCAAGGCCCAGAAGACGCTCAGTCCTGACAAGCCCTTCTTCGTCTACTACGCCGCGCAGGGCATGCACGACCCTGTGCAGCTGCCCGAGTCATGGCGAGACAAGTACAAAGGCAAGTTCGATCAGGGGTGGGACAAATACCGCGACGAGATCCTGGCACGCCAGAAGAAGCTCGGCATCGTCCCGGCCAACACCCGGCTCACACCCAAGCCCGACATCATGCCGGACTGGGACACGCTGAGCGCCGACGAAAAGAAGATCGCGATCCGCTATCAGGAGGTCTTCGCGGCGTTCGCCGAGGTAACCGACTACGAGATCGGCCGGGTCGTGCAGGCGGTCGACGACATCGGCGCCCTGGAAAATACCCTGATCATCTATGTCACAGGCGACAACGGCGCGAGCCCCAACGGGGGGCGGCTCGGCACGTTCAATACCTTAAGCTCGTTCACCAGGCACCCGAGACCATGGAATATCAGCTCGAGCATCTGAACGAAGTCGGTGGGCCGCACTCCGCGATGACCGTGCCGGCCGGCTGGTCGATCGCCGACAACACGCCGTTCGCGTATTCGCAATTCCACACGCAATTCGGCGGCACCACCAATGGGGCAGTCGTGTTCTGGCCGAAGACGATCAAAGCGAAGGGCGAGATTCGGAACCAGTACTACCACCTGATCGACGTCGCCCCGACGGTGCTGGAGGCGGCGGGACTGCCGCAGCCGAACACGGTCAATGGCGTTCCACAAAAACCCATTGAAGGCGTGAGCATGCTCAGCACCTTCACCAACGCCCAGGCGACGTCGGCGCACACGGTCCAGCACTACGAGATGTTTGGGAACCGAGGCATCTACAAGGATGGATGGTACGCCGCGACCCTGCACAAGGTGGCGTGGGAGGCCAAACCGCGGAGTTCTTTTGCCGACGACAAATGGGAGTTGTTGAACACGGCGGAAGACTTCAGTGGCTCGAACGATCTGGCGGCGAAGGAACCCGCGGAGTTGAAGGAGTTGCAGGACGCGTTCATGGCGGAGGCGGTCAAACACAACGTGCTGCCGCTCGACGATCGTGTCCAGGAGCGATTCAGCGCGGCGATCGCCGGGCGGCCCGATTACATGGGAGGCCGGACGTCGCTGACGGTCTATCCGGGCATGATCGCGATGAAGGAGAACGCCTTCATCGACGTGAAGAACCGGAGCTCCTCGATCACCGCCGAACTCGAGATGCCGCCGGGCTCGGCGTCGGGGGTCATCCTCGCGCAGGGCGGCGCGCACTCCGGCTGGAGTCTCTACGTCAAGGACGGGCGGCCCTCGTTTGCCTACAACCGCCTGGGCGCCGTGACGACCATTGCGTCCAGTGAGCGTCTGCCGGCGGGCTCTGTCACGGTCACCTACGATTTTGCCTACGACGGCGGCGGCAAACCCGGAGCCGGCGGCACCGGGACGCTCTCGATCAATGGGAAGAAGGTCGGCTCGGGCAGACTCGAGCGCACCATTCCCTTCATCTACGGAACTGAGACCGCCGACGTCGGTATGGACCTGTATACGGCCGTGACGACCGCCTACGCGAAGGGAGAGAACACCTTCACCGGAAAGATTAGGAAGGTGACCATCAACGTGAAGTCAGATGCGGCCAAGAAGGAAACCGGAGGGACCAGTCGCATACCTGAATGACGGGGAATAGGCTGAGTCACCAGAATGAGTAAGCGCCGCACCAAGCCCGTCAAGGTGCTCTCGCCGCCGCGTCGCTTCACAATCACGCGAGCGTGGATTGCGATCGTGCTCATCGCCGGAGCCCTGGTCGTTGGGCTCCTGGCGCTGCGTCCGGGTTTCCTCGCGCAGCACTCGACACCGCCGTCGGTAGAAACGACTGCGCCGAGTGCGACGCCTTCAGCGACGTCGCTGGGATTCCTGCCGACGGCCGAGAACACGACTCGGCCGTCCGGGCCTGCACCCGAGGGCATGGTGTGGATTCCCGGCGGCGAATTCTCGATGGGAGCGCAGGACCCGACGGACAGGCGCGATGCCGTCGGGATGCAGGCCACGGAGGACTCGCGTCCGGTCCATCGCGTCTACGTGGACGGCTTCTGGATGGACGCGACAGAAGTGACGAACGCCGCAGTTCACCGCCTTCGTGAAGGCGACCGGCTATGTCACCGTAGCCGAGCGCACGCCGCGCGCGGAAGACTTTCCCGGCGCCAAGCCGGAGGATCTCGTCCCCGGGTCGGTGATGTTTTCGCCCCCGAGTCACCCCGTGCCGTTGAACAACGAGTACGCGTGGTGGTCGTACCTGCCAGGCGCCAGCTGGCGACATCCGTCCGGCCCGGCGAGTTCAATCAAGGGGAAGGAACGATGGCCAGTCATTCACGTGGCGTATGAAGACGCGCTCGCATATGCGCGATGGGCCGGCAAGCGCCTGCCGACGGAAGCGGAATGGGAATTTGCGGCGCGCGGTGGGCTCACGGGGCAGCTCTTCCCCTGGGGCAACACGCTCAAGGTCGAGGACCAGTGGATGGCCAACAGCCATCAAGGTCACTTTCCTGATCACGATACAGGTGCGGATGCGTTCCCCGGGATCGCACCAGTGGCGCAGTTCCCCGCGAACGGGTACGGGCTCCATGACGTCGCCGGCAACGTGTGGGAGTGGGTGAGCGATTGGTATCGCCCTGACTACTACAGCCAGCTGGCGGCGACCGGCAGCGTCGCCCGCAACCCGCAAGGCCCGACCGACTCGTTCGATCCCGGCGAACCCGGCGTGAAGAAACGCGTCCATCGCGGCGGATCGTTTCTCTGCACGGATCAGTTCTGCTCTCGCTACATGGTCGGTACACGCGGCAAGGGTGAAATCAGCACCGGGACGAACCATCTTGGCTTCCGCTGCGTGAAATCGATTTGAGACGATCTTCAACCACCGCGAAGTTGCTCGCGGTCACTCGAAGACCCCTGGTCATAATGGTCGGCGTCGGTGCCCTTCTGACGGCCGCGAACGCATCGGCTCAGACCAACGGGCAAGTGTGGGCCAACATCACCTTCGACTGGGTGAAACGCTCGGGAGTCACGTACCAGATCGACTTCGAGCCGAAGGCCCTGGTGTCCGCCCCACCTGAAGAACCTGGATGGAGCAATCTCGACATCACGCCGTCCATTGAATATCCGGTTTCGCAGACGCTCGATTTGATTGGTGACGCGACGCTTGGACGGACCAAGCAGACTGACGATCTGGACACGACGGAGCTAACGGTTCGAGGCGGCATTCGATTTCATCTGTTTTCGCGCCAGCGCCGTCTTCTGCTCAATGAAACGCTCCCCAAGCGCCGGCTGGTCATCCGGGACCTCATGCGAGTTGAATCACGAAATTTCTTCTACTCGAACGACGATCCCTCGGAGTCGACGATCCGTTTCCGGAATCGCGTCGAGCTGCTGTGGCCGCTGAACCGTCCGAACCTCGGCGACGATGGTGCGGTAGCCGCGCTGACGGATTGGGAGTGGTTCATTCCAGTTTCAGATCCCACGGAGCGTTTCGCGAACCGCCAGCGTATTCGTGCGGGGCTCACCTATCGTCACAACGGCAGTTGGCGATTCGCCGCGCTCTACATCTGGAACCGCTCGCGCGACACGACGAGCGAGCCGTTCACAACGGCCGAACACATCGTCGACGTTCAGGTAAAGCGAGTCTGGTGAACGGAGCAGAGGGGCATCCACTCGGAGCGGCTGTAGGTGAGAACTCGCTTTGTGTCACAACGGTGTCAGATACCCGCTGAACCCCCCCCGTCACGCACGCCGACCTGCCTGAAGCCACCAGGAGATCTAGAAACCTACACCAACCTGCAGCTGATAGGCACGCGGTGTGACGAAATGCGTTCCCGTGAACGTCGACAGGAAATTGTAGAGCGCCTCCTTATTCGTGACATTCACAATACTGAAGCGGACGCGGACCTTTGCCTTGTCCGTGTGGAACAGGTTGTCGGCGCCGACACCGAGATCGAGCAGGTGACGTGGGGCGATCCGCGGCGGGTTCTTGACGTCGTCCTCGGTGCCTTCGGCCGGGATACGCAAGCGCGTCGCCCCGCCGCCCGACGCACACTCGGTGATCGGTGATTCGCGTGTCGCAACCGTACCGCCGCAGAAGAACCCGATGGCCGCCTGCTGATCGCCCGTAAGGGCGAGCGCATCTTCGATGCTGCTGACTGAGCCAGCCACGAGACCCGAATCGTATCGCCAGCTGAGCGCCGCCCACGCGCCGAGCGGTTTACTGAACACGTACTGGAAGTTTGTCGTCGAGTTGAACTTCTGATCGTGATCGATACGGAAGTCTGCGTCTCCAGGCTCGACCAGGATGCCGCCATTTCCGGGTGGCGAGAAGATGGCGCTCGTATGCGCCATCACCACGAATGCGCTGAATCCGTGATGTTCGACCAGATTGATCCGACCGGTGAATCCATCGATCCTTGAATGATCCCAGGAAATCGGGAACACGATCGGCGTGTCGAAGAGCACACCGAAGTCGTACGCGTTATTCGTGCGCTTGTTGAAGTACCCGAAGTCGGCCACGACCCACGAGCCGAGTCCCTGCTGAATCCCAAACTCGCCCTGATTGCGTGTGCCGGGCTGCGAGCAGTTGCCCTTCACCGAATACGCCGTTCAAACCGACGCCGCTGGAGAGCAACAGGTTCTCGTTGTACGGCGTTTCAAGCGTTCGGCCGTAGGAAGCCCGGACGATCGTGTTGCTGCGGAGAAACGCGTACGACGCGCCCAGGCGCGGCTGCAGTTCGGTCGCGGTCGTCAGGCCGTCGTAATGATCGAGCCGCACGCCCAGCTTTGAAGTTCGCGTTGCCAGCCTTGATGTCGTCCTGGACGTACGCCGCCTGCTGTTTGATCGTCGCTTTCTGCGCGTAGCCGAGCGGCGATCCGCCGCGGGTCAGATCGAAGGGCGCCAGATTCGGGTCGAAGTCGGGACTGTCGGGCGGGTTGAACTCCGGATCGGTGAAGCCGATCGTGAACCGCTCGTCCAGCTTCGTCGCGCTGATTGTCCCTCCAAACTTCAGATTCTGCGCGCCCGTGGTGCGGGCGACGTCCGCTTTGAACCCGAAGTTCGTGAGCTTCCGGTCCTGCGAGACCGTTCCGGGTTGATCCGCTAAGGGATCGGCGCTTGGTGTATAGGTGAGGTGATCCCCGCGGATGAAGCCATTGGCGCTAAACACCGTCGTCGCGCCAATGATGCGTGAATACCCGGGCGCCACGTTGAACGTGGTGAGCTTCTGATGCTGGTCCTGACCGAGATCGCTCTGATCGAAGGTATTCGGCACGTCGAACGACGACCGCGCCGCCCAGGACGTTCAGATGAAATGTACTGTTGGCACCTGGATGCGCGTCCAGGCGATCGAACAGCGACGCGCTCGAGCCATGATCGTGGAGCGCCTCGAACTCCGGCGGATCGAGAAAACGATCGGTCTGCAGCCCGCGAGACCGAGACGAAGTTTCCGATCGTGTGCGAGCCGCCGCCGACATGTGCGTCGAACGACGGGCTGCTGAACGATCCAAACGTGCCGGACACGATTCCCGTGGGCTTCGGCTGGTCCAGCCCGGACTTGGTCACGATGTGCACCACGAGACTGCTCTTGTCGCCGTACTCTGCCGGGGCGACGCCGGTGATGACTTCCATCGACTGCACCGCGTCGGGCGAGATCTGATTCGAATACACGCGACTCTGCTGGTCGGTGACGGGCTGGTTGTCGATTGAGAACTGTGTCTGCGCGTGATCGCCGACCGGATGGAAGAAGCCGTTCGAGTCCGCCACGACGCCCGGGGACGCCAGCGTGATGACCTGATTGAGTCCCGCCGTCGACTCGATGGGAAGCTTCGCGATGAGACTCTGGTCGACGTCGGTGTGCGCGGTGGGATCCCGCTCCAGCAGATCCTCCGCATGGCCGACGACGTCGACGGAGGCGGTGGTGCCTTCGAGCGCAAGCGGCACTTCGACATCGACGGGCACCGCCGATCGCACGTCGACATCCCGATCGTAGCGCGCAAATCCCTGGGCGCTTACCGCCAGGTGATACGGATTCGGCGGCAGATTACGAAAGATGAACCTGCCATTCGAGTCTGTAGTCGTGGTTCGTCTCAGTCCGGTGACGGGGTTACTCAGCTCGACGGCGACCGATACCATAGCGCCCCCGGTCGGATCTTTGACCGTTCCCTGGATCGTGCCAGCGCCGCCGAGTTCCTGGCCCACGCCGGGGAGGGCACTCAGGAGGACAGCTGCGAACAACCCGGCGATCCTCGCGAACGCGCTCTGCCAGACAGTTCCGCTCTTCATGAAGCCTCTTTTCAAAACGCCGTGGTACCCAAGGCGTAATGCCGACGGCTCGTGTGGGGCACGCGTCCATTCACCACGCGAAATCGGCAGCCCATTGGAAACTGAATGAGGGCCGCGCCCGGGCAGCGTACCGTCCGCGCAGGCGAGCCGAATGTCCGACGCTTGGAATCCACAAGGCGCATCCCCCCGGGCCAGGCGCTATCGAGGGTCGGCCAAACGCGTCAGACAGATCTCCTGGCGGCCCAACACGCCTCGCGGTTTGGTGATCGTGCTGGTGCTGACACTGATCGCGGTCCTCACACTCTTGTTGTGGGTTGGGGAGCACGCCGAGTAGCCGCCAAGTCATCCCTGCACGCTAGTGTTCCCAGCCACCGGCGCGAAGCCGAACTCCATGAATGGTCGGTTTCGGCCGATGAGTGGTCGTTGCGACCGTTATTGCGTTGAACCCCGTCCGCCCCGTGGTAAATAACTTCCAGTGAACGGGCTGCTCAACATCGTCGGCCTGACGCTCGGCGCGACGCTGTATGCGATGCTCCTGGCAATGGTCCTGGGCTCGCGTCAGCGCACCGTCCCCGACCGTCTCCTTGTCGCGACGGCGCTGCTCGGCCTGGCGTGGAACGTATCTGCGCTGTCGATTTACGAGCTGCCGGGGTTCGGCAGCGGATGGATCGCGGTGGCAGGATTCTCAGCACTCGGCTTCCTGCCAGGGGTCGTCGTGCACAGTGTGCTGCGCGGCGATCGCAGCCCGCAGGGTGGCCGGGCCGCTCTGCTCGCGGTCGCCTACACAGTCAGCGCCGTCGCCGGCGCGCTGCACGTCAATGCCGCGGTCTCTGGCGCCCAGGTGCCATCGGTTCTTGCGTTACAGCTGCTGACGGTGTGCTTCGTGGGGATGCTGCCTGCGTTGTGGATCTTGACCCGCGGGCAGCCGGGCGGGCGGCGCGCCATCTGGGGCGTGGCGCTGGCGGCGTTCGCGGTCTCGGCCCTGCACCTGACGCAGCGGCACGAAGGTGCGTCGACCTGGCCGATCGAGCTCGTCGGCCACCACGCGTCCATCCCGCTCGCGGTCGCCATCCTGTATCAGGACTATCCGTTTGCGTTCGCTGACCTGTTCCTCAAACGTGCCTTGACGCTCATCGGGCTGGTTGGTGCGGCGTCGGTGGCGGTGTCCGCGAGCGGCGTCGCGCTCGGGGCGCTGACGGCTCTCTCTGCCACGCAGGTGAGCCTGTTGATTGGTGGGTGGGTCGGGATCACCCTCGCGTATCCCTGGCTGGCACGTGCGGTCGCGTGGTTCGTGGACACGGTGCTGCTGACGCGACCCGATTATCGGGCAGTCGAGGCGCAGTTTGCGCGGCGCATCGAGCTCGTGGATGACCCGACGCGTGTGCTCGACGAGCTCGGAGCCACGCTGTCGCACGCACTGAGCGCCGCGGCGGTGAGCTGGCGTCCCGACGACACGGCGGAGACGCGCGTGTCGGAATTGGTCAAGGTCGACGCCGGGCGCCGGGCGAAGGTCCGTATTCCGGTGAGCGAGCGGCCAGGCTACGTCGTCGATGTCGACGGATTGACGGGCGGTCGCCGCATCCTCTCTGGCGACGTGACCCTGGTGTCAGCCGTCGCGCTCGTCGCCGCGCGGCGCATCGATGGCATTCGGCTGGCGCAGGAGCGCTACACACAGCAGCTTCGGGAACGCGACATCGCGCAGCTCGCAACAGAGGCGGAGTTGCGCGCACTGCGTGCGCAGCTCAACCCGCATTTCCTGTTCAATGCGCTGACCACCATCGGCTACCTCGTGCAAGAAGCGCCGGATCGCGCCGTTGACACGCTGGTGCGCCTGACGACCCTGTTGCGGGCGGTGCTGAAGTCGGAGGGGGAGTTCACCACCCTCGGGCGCGAACTGGAGATGATTGACGCATACCTCGCGATCGAACTCGCGCGGTTCGAGCAGCGCCTGCGAGTTCACGTTGAGGTTCCGGCGGAGTGCCGGAGCATCCGCGTGCCCGCGCTCCTCATTCAGCCGCTCGTCGAGAACGCGGTGAAGCACGGCATCGCCTCCACGCGCTCAGGTGGTGAGCTGACGATTTCTGCCCGCCTGAATGGGGTGGAGCGCAACCGCACACTTCAGGTGACGGTTGCCGACGCGGCGAACGACGATCCGGCCAGGCCGAGGCGGCGTCATGGGTGGAAACGCGGAGTGGGACTCTCCAATGTGGAGCGACGGCTCGATTGTCATTACGGGAAGGCGGCGTCATTGGCGATTCGCCCGTACGACGGTGACGGCACCATCGTCGAGGTGACGATTCCTGCTCCCGCGTTGGCCGTCGCGCGTAGAGAGGAGCGCCGGATGACGGCACCGCTGCGCGTCGTCATCGCCGACGACGAGCGGCCCGCGCGCTCGTTCCTCGCGGCACTGCTGCGCACGTTCGAGGACGTGACGATTGTCGGGGAAGCCGACTCTGGTCGCCAGGCCGTCTCGTTGATCGTTCGAGAAAAGCCGGACCTGGCCCTGCTCGATCTGCACATGCCGGAGCTCGGTGGTCTCGGCGTCGTTCGAGCGTTGAAGAAACATGAGGCTCCGCTCGTCGCGTTCGTGACGGCGTACGAGGAGTATGCCGTCCGCGCGTTCGAGTTGAACGCGGTTGATTATCTGCTCAAACCCGTCGACAAGGCGCGCCTGCGCGAAACGCTGAATCGCGCGCACGAGCGGATCGAACGGACGGAAGACCATGTCCCGGAAATCCGCCGCGTCAGGGCAGCGGCCACGGCATACGAGGCGGTCGTCAAACCGGATCTCCTGGACCGCATTCCCGTTCGGAAGCGTGACGAGCTCACGTTCCTGCCCGTGAATCAAGTTGCGTCGGTGATCGCCGAAGGAGAATTGCTGCACCTGCACACGCTCAAGCAGGGACGCCAGACGATTACATTCCGCCTGAAGGATCTCGAGGCCAGACTCGATCCGTCACGGTTTGTGCGGCTCGGGCGCGGCACGCTCGCGAACCTGGACGCGATCGTCAAGGTCAACGCGATGCCGGGCGGCACCCACGTCGCGCTCATGACCAACGGCCAGAAACTACAGATCAGTCGCATCCAGTCGCGACGGCTGCGCGCGCGCCTGTTCAAGCTTTGAGAGGAAACCCCGGAGGTGCAGAGTCAGATGTAGCGGGGCCGGTCAACGCGTCAATTCCGGGAATAACGGCCGCCGCGAGCATCGGACGCACGCTCCGTGGCATGCTTCACCGGTGAGCCATACAATCTGGGCGCGATCGCGTTTGCGACCTTGATCCCTACTGTCCAGTGACTGGTCGTGCGTTGCGTGCCGACCCTGCGCGCGGCGCGGATTGAGCCGATTTTCGCACGGCGCGCCGAACTAGGTCCACACCGAATGAACTTTCGCGGTCTTGATCTCAACCTGCTCGTCGCCATGGATGCGCTCCTCACCGAGCGCAGCACCACGAGAGCGGGTGAGCGCGTCTACCTGAGTCAATCCGCGATGAGCGGGGCGCTCGGGCGGCTGCGCGCCTTCTTCGACGACGAGTTGCTGATCCAGGTGGGACAGCGGATGGTGCTGACGCCACTGGCGGAGGATCTCGTCAATCCGGTGCGCGAAGCGCTGCTGGCGATCGAGAAGGTGGTGAACAAGGATCAGGTCTTCGATCCCGGGACGTCCAGCAGGCGGTTCCGGATCATGATGTCCGATTACGCGGCGGTCGTGCTCATGACACGCGCGATGCCGGCCATCCAGCAGATGGCGCCAAATGTCGCGATCGAGCTCGTGTCGAACTCGGAGCTGGCGCTGCCCGTCTCTCGACCGGGGGGACGTCGACCTCCTGATGATCGCTCGTCAATACACGTCGAAGTCGCACCCGTCCGAAGAACTGTTTCGCGACGACTACACGTGCGTGGTGTGGGCGGAGAACCCGGCCATCGGCGATGACCTGACCCTCGAGCAGTACCTTGCCGCCGGCCACGTCGTGGCCCGGCTCGGGCGGGAGCAGATGCGGTCGGCCGAGGAGCAGTACATCGCTGACTCCGGCATTGATCGGCGAATCGAAGCGGTGGTGATGGGTTTCAGCATGCTGCCGCAGTTCGTCATCGGCACTTCCCGCATCGCCACGCTCCACACGCGCTTGGCACGCCACTACGCGGAGTGGCTGCCACTGCGGCTGCTGAAACCGCCGATCGAGATCCCGCCGCTCGTCGAAGTCATGCAGTGGCACCACTTCCGCAACGACGACCGGGGCTTGGCCTGGCTGCGCCGCGCATTGCTGGACGCCGCGAGATAAGGTTCTTCCGCGTGCGGGCGGAAGTCACGAGTCACAATTTTCCCCGGAGCCCCGGCGTTTACGCAGCCGCATGGGCGCATCGGCGCCGCCAATACCCTCCATCGCAACAAACGTTTGCCCAAGGCATGCGCGGCGCGTATCGTGTTCGGCTCATGCCCCGCAACCCGCACTATCTGTCCCAGCTCGCGCATCTCGAGATCGTCAGCCCTGATCTCGACGCCTCCGTCCGCTTCTTCTCGGACATCGCCGGACTCGACGAGACCGGACGGGACGAACGGTCGGTCTACCTGCGCGCCTGGGGGGACTATTTCCATCACAGCCTGAAGCTCACGCGCGGAGACGAACCGGCGCTCGGGCATCTCGGCTGGCGGGCCGACAGTCCCGAGGCGCTGGCCGACGTCGTTGCCCACCTGGAGCGGACTGGCGCCGGGATCGGCTGGGTGGACGGCGATCAGGGGCACGGGCGCGCTTACCGGTTCAAATCGCCGGAAGGGCATACGCACGAGGTGTTCTGGGACGTCGTCTGGTTGAAGGAGCGCGGGCAGCGTCAGAGCATCTACGCCGATCGCTACGCCAGCAATCGGCGCCGCGGGGTCAATCCGCGTCGCTTCGACCATGTCACCTACATGGTCGCCAAGTTCAAGTACGCCGAAGAGAAAGCGTTCTGGACGGCGATCGGACTGCGCAATCCGGACGAAGTGCGGTTGTCGGACGAGATTCCGCCGGTTGGCGGCCTGTGGTCGATCGCGAACCTGTCACACGACATCGCCGTATTCACCGATCCCAACATTCCGCCGAACGCCGCGGTGTTCAATCACGTCTGCTACAACCTCGACAGCCGCGAGGAAGTCCTACTGGCGCTCGACTGGATTACCGAGAACGGCCTGAAGAGCGTGATGGGGGCGCCGACGCGGCACAAGGCGGACGAGGGGTTCTTCATCTATGTGACCGATCCAGGCAGCGGATACCTCGTGGAGTTCTTCGCCGGCGCCCGGCTGATCTTCGCGCCCGATCATGGTCCCGACGTCCATTATCTCCGCGACAACCCGAACGACGCCTGGGGCCTCGCGAATCCTTTTGCCGAGATGGACAAGGGACATCGTCTCGGCCTGAAGGACGGTGTCCTGAAGCCGCAGGACCCGTGAGCGCCGCGAGCGAATGTTCAAGTACTTCCCGACCAACTACGTCTGGAATCTCTCGGTCGATCTCGCGATCGAGATGGGCGCGCGCATCGGCGAGATCGAGGAGATGTGCGCGCCGCTGCAGGAGGCGGCAACGGCGCCGGATGCCGACGGGACCCAGGCGTTTCGCGACACCTGGGTGCGGATGGCGGACAAGCTGTGCGCGCTCGCAGACGAGGACAAGTCGCGCGGCCGTGCTGCTATCGGCAGGCGAGAAGCTCAATCGGGCGGCCATCTACCTCCTGACCGCCGAGCGCCTGCAGGCGCACGGCGCGCCGGGACGGATGGCGCTCTATCGCCGGGAGCTGGACGTGTTCGGCGAAGGCACGACGCTCTCGCACGAGAACTGCGAGCGCGTTGAAATCCCGTACGAGGGAGAGCATCTCGCAGCCCTGTACGTTCGCGCCGGGGCGTATCCGGACGCGCGCCGATCCTGGTGCAGGTCAACGGCCTCGATTCGACAAAAGAGATGCGCTACCGCGTCGGTCTGCCGGCCTGGCTCGCGGCACGCGGTGTCTCGTCGCTCGTGGTCGATCAGCCCGGGACCGGCGAAGCGCTTCGCCTGCTCGGTATGCCGGCTCGCTTCGACAGCGAACACTGGGCCAGCCGTATCGTCGATTGGCTGGAAACGAGAGACGACGTGGACCCGAAGCGAATCGGGATGGAAGGTGTGTCACTCGGCGGCTATTTCTGCCCGCGCGCCGTCGCGTTCGAGCCGCGCTTCGCGTGCGGTGTGGCCTGGGGCGCCAACCACGACTGGCGGGACGTCCAGAAGAGGCGCCGCGAGCGCGAAGGGAATTTCCCGGTGCCGCACTACTGGGCGCACGTCTGCTGGGTCTGGGGCGCCAAGGATGTAGACGAGTTCATGGCGATCGCCGAGCGCGTCCACCTCGACGGAGTGGTCGAGCGCATCAGGGTGCCATTCCTCGTGACGCACGGAGAAAAGGATTCGCAGATTCCGGTGAAGTGGGCGCACCGAACCTACGAGCAGCTCGTCAACAGTCCAAAGCGTGAGCTGAAGGTGTTCACCGAGCGCGAAGGCGGCGTCCAGCATTCCAGCTTCGACAACAGCATCAACGCCGGGCACTACATCGCTGACTGGGTGGCGGAGACGCTTCGAGCGGAACCCGGTGAGCCGGTTAGCCGCTAGCCGAGACCGGAACCGGATAGCGGACAACGGACGGTGGAGAAGGAGCAACCCTATGGCTTCGGTGGCGCAACGCGTCCTCGTCGTGGGCGGCGGGTTTTCGGGCATGTCCGCGGCGATCGAGTTGCACAAGCGCGGCGTCGACGTGGACCTCGTCGAGGTCGACCCGCACTGGCGTAACTATGGCGCGGGCATCAGCCTGGGCGGTGCGACGCTGCGTGCGTTCCGGCAGCTCGGCATCCTCGACGAGTTCCTCGCGCAGGGCAGCGCGACCGACGATGTCGAAATCCGTCTGCCACACGGTCACGTCGTCGCCACGCTGCCGACGCCGCGTATCGCCGGGCCGGACGTGCCGGGAGGCGGTGCCATCATGCGACCCGTGCTCGCCCGTATTCTTGCCGATGCCACTCGCGCAGCAGGAGTCAACGTGCGCCTCGGGACCACCTTCACTGAGATCGATCGACGGCCCGGGCACGTCGAGGTCAGCTTCACCGACGGACAACGAAGCCGCTATGACCTCGTGATTGGCGCGGACGGCCTGCACTCGAAGGTGCGGCAGGCGGTGTTTCCGGAGGCGCCGAAGCCTCGCTACACCGGCCAGGCGGTCTGGCGCGCAGTCGTGCCGAGATCCCCCGACATCAAGACAGTCACGATGTGGCCCGGACCGACGACCAAGCCGGGCGTGAACCCGGTGTCAAAGACCGAGATGTACGTCTTCATCACCGAGCCGCGGCCGACCAGCGAACACATCGCGCCGGAGGAGCTCGCGCCGCGGATGCGAGCGCTGATCGACGGATTCCCGGATCCGGTGCTGCAGAACGTGCGGTCGCAGCTCGGGGCCAAGTCGCAGATCGTCTTCCGGCCAATCGACAGTCTGCTCGTGCCGCAGCCATGGTTCCGCGGCCGGGTCGTGCTCATAGGCGACACCGTCCATGCCACGACACCGCACCTGGCGGCCGGCGCGTGTATCGGCATCGAGGATGCGCTGGTGCTGGCCGAGGAGCTGGAGCGTGCGTCCGACGTCGAAGGTGCGCTTGTCGCCTTCCAGGATCGCCGATGGAACCGCTGCCGCATGGTCGTTGAGAACTCGGCGCGCCTCGGGGAGATCGAAATCAGCGGCGGCGACAAGGACGAGCACAGTCGCATCATCCGCGAAAGCCTGATGGCGCTCGCACAAACCATTTGAGAACGGCGTGAAACTCGCTACTTTAAACAACGGCACCAAAGACGGGCGTCTGGTCGTCGTCTCGCGCGACCTCAAACGAGCCACCGACGCAACGGCGATCGCCCCGACGCTCCTCGCCGCAGTCGAGAGCTGGAGCGTGTCGGTGCCCCGACTGCTGGCGCTGTCCGAGCGGCTCAACGAAGGGCGGGTAGACGGCGCCTTCGATTTCGATCCTCGGCAGGCCGCCGCGCCGCTGCCACGCGCACCGCAGTGGTGCGACGGCTCGGCGTTCCTGAATCACGGGGCGCTGATGCAGCAGGCGTTCAAGCTGCCGCCGATCGCGGACATCGAGCGCACCCCGTTGATGTACCAGGGTGGCTCCGACGACATGCTCGGCCCGCACGACGATATCGCGGCGCTCGACGAGGCGCACGGCGTCGATTTCGAAGGAGAGTTCGGCGTGATCGTCAGCGACGTGCCAATGGGCTCTCCACCCTCGCTGGCTGAAGAACGCATCCTGCTGATCGTGCAGATCAACGACGTCAGCCTACGTGCGTTCGCGCCGCGCGAGATGCGTACGGGCTTCGGCTTCTTTCAAGCGAAGCCGTCATCCAGCTTCGCGCCCGCCGCGGTCACACCCGACGAGCTCGGCGACGCATGGCAACATCATCGCGTCCATCTCGATCTGCGGATCGACTATAACGGCGCGTGGTTCGGAAATCCGCATGGCGGCGAGATGCACTTTGGATTCGATCAGCTCATCGCACATGCCGCAGGCACCCGGCGGTTGTCGGCGGGAACCATCATTGGCTCCGGGACCGTCTCGAACGCTGGCGGCGCGAAAGGATCGGCGTGCATCGCGGAGCGTCGAGCGATCGAAGCCATCGAGCACGGGAGCGCGCGGACGCCGTTCATGAAGTTCGGGGACCGCGTGCGCATGGAGGCGAGCTTGAACGACCGCCCGGTGTTCGGTGCGATCGATCAGTGCGTCGTGCCGGCGCGGCGCCCCGCGGGTGAGAAGTGTACAGGAGCTTAGGAGAAACGCCCTGATATCCTGTAATGCACCTGATGGCGGCTGACGCCTGAGCGCAAGTTCCCGTGGTGCACGGGGGCGTGAGGACCACCGCAATGGCTCGCATCGTTGACCTGTCCATCTACCTCGAAAACGACGTGCTCTCCGACCCGCCGCTGCTGGCGCCGAAGATCGAATACCGGAAACACCGCGACACCCTTTCGGAGTTCATGAAGCTGATTCCGGGGACCAAAGAGGACGATTATCCGGACCGGGAGGCCGCGGCCGCCGAGTGGGTGCACGCTACCACCCACAGCGGCACTCACCTCGATGCTCCATGGCACTACCACTCGACCATGGACGCGCGGTTCGGCGACCCGAAGCCGTCGATCACGATCGATCAGGTGCCGCTCGACTGGTGCTTCAAGCCGGGCGTGAAGCTCGATTTCCGCGATCGGCCCGACGGCTACGTCTGCATGCCCGCCGACGTCGAAGCGGAGCTCGCACGCATCGGCCACCAGCTCGAGCCGCTCGACATCGTCCTCGTCAACACGCGCGCAGGATCGCGCTACGGGCACGACGACTTCGTCAATGCCGGCTGCGGCATGGGGCGCGCCGCGACGATGTACCTGCTGGAGCGCGGCGTGCGAGTGACGGGCATCGATGCCTGGAGCTGGGACGCACCGTTCTCGTACACGGCAAAGAAGTTCGCCGAGACCGGCGATACGCGGCTGCTCTGGGAAGGTCACAAGGCGGGCCGCGAAATCGGCTACTGCCACCTGGAGAAGCTGCACAACCTCGAATCGCTGCCAGGCGATGGCTTCACCGTCTGCTGTTTCCCCGCCAAGATCCGCGGCGCCTCAGCCGGGTGGACGCGAGCGGTGGCGATCTTCGATCGATGAGTTGTCGGCGACGCCGCAGTCAATGAAGGAGACTGACATGAAACAGTCGCGCTTTCTCACGATCCCCCTGCTCCTACTGCTCGGAATGGCCCGCGTGCTCGCGGCTGACATCACCGGCACCTGGAAGGCCTCTTTCGAGACGCAGATCGGCCAGCAGAACTACACTTACCAGTTCGTGGTGAAGGACACGACGCTGACCGGAAAGATCCAGTCCGAGATGGGCGGCACGAGCGAGATCCTGCAGGGCAAGGTCGAGGGAGACAAGGTGTCGTTCGTAGAAACCTTCAAGTTCGAAGGAAACGAGATTCAGATCACCTACACCGGACGGATCATGTCGGACGACGAAATCAAGTTCACGCGCCAGGTCGCGGAATTCGCGACGGAGGAACTCGTCGCCCAGCGCGTGAAGTAGCACCCGACTGAAAACCATCGACGCGCAGCTCGATGTGTCGTCCGGACCGGGCCCGCTCAGACGACAGCGCGAGGGTTCAGCCGGCCAACAACTTCCTGGCCATCCATCGAGCGTCCCTCGCTCGTTGCGGCCCGTCAACCTCGGATCCCGCGACGGCACCGTCGAACAGCACGACAAGCGCGCGAGCGATCGCTTTTGCGTCCTTCACCCCCGCAGCCGTCGACCACTCAAGGAAACGCTCCTTGAACCACTCTCGTTGGCCGTGAGCAATGGCGCGCGCGGGATGCGCCGCATCGGTGAGCTCACTCACCGTGTGCTGCAACGGGCACCCGCGGAAGTCCTTCGACTCCGCCCACTCCACCACCCAGTCGAAAAACTTGAGCGCCCGTTGTGACGGCGGCGTGTCGGCGAGGTACGCCTCGATGTTCGCGCGGGCGTCCACGGTTCGGCGCTCGAGGTACGACGCCACGAGCTGATCCTTGCAGCCGAAGTGCTGATAAAGCGACGCCTTCGCCGCGGCGGCCTCGGCCAGGACGCGGTCGATACCCACGGCCCGCACGCCCTCCCGGTAGAACAGGCGGTCGGCGGCGTCGAGCAGGCGATCGCGGACGCCGATTTCGGAGGTTTTCGCCCGTTTCCTGGCGTGCTGCGGCACGCCTTGACAATACAGACCGGTCGGTCTATTGTCAACGGCATGAATAGACAGAACGGTCTGTTCTCGGCTCACCGCAGGTGGGTGCCGCGTTCAGCCTCGCGCGTTGCGAGGCCGTCAGGAGTCTCGACATGGGTTACGCACTCTCAGGCAAGACCGCGCTCGTCACCGGCGCCAACCGTGGCATCGGCGAAGCCATTGTGGACGCGCTCGTCGCGGCCGGCGTGAACAAGGTGTACGCCGCGGCCCGCAACATCTCGGCGCTCGACCCGCTCGTGGACCGCCACGGCGCACGCGTGGTGCCGCTCCAGCTCGATGTGACCAACGCCGCGCAGATCGCGACCGCTGCCGCGACCGCGACGGACGTGGACCTCCTGATCAACAACGCCGGCATCGTCGGCTTCTTCGGTGGCGCATTCACTGATCCGAAATGGATCGAGGGCGGGCGACAGGAGATGGAAGTGAACTTCCTCGGCACCTTCGCGGTCACGCAGGCCTTCGCGCCGGTGCTCGCGAAGAATGGCGGCGGCGCCATCGCCAACCTCAATTCGGTGGCCTCGTTCGTCAGCTTCCCGATTCTCGCGGCGTACAGCGCCTCGAAGGCCGCGACGCACTCGCTCACGCAGGTCACGCGCGCGATGCTGCGCGGGCAGAACACGCAGGTGTTTGGCGTGTATCCGGGCCCGATTGACACCAAGATGGGCGAGGTGCTGACGCTCGAGAAGGCCTCGCCGGCGGACGCCGCGCGGGCGATTGTTGCGGGCATCATCGCGGGCAACGAGGAGATCTTTCCCGACAAGATGAGTCAGGGCACGGGGCCCGCCTTCTTCGCGGATCCGAAGGGACTCGAGCGGCAGGTCGCAGGGGTCCCGGCTGCTGCCTAAGCCTCGCAGACTGATCGTCGGTGAAGGCGCGCCTCCATCGTGGTGTGGGCACTTTTGCCATTCAGCTGGCGAAGCACGTCGGCGCGACGTGGCGACGACCAGGAGCACGGCCAACGTCAGCTCTGGTCAGAAACCTCGGGGCCGGCATCGTGATCGATTGCAAGAAGGAAGACTTCTCACACGTCCTCCGTGACTACGACGTGGTCTTGAACAGTCTGGACAAGGTGACGTTCGAGAAATCGCTGCGAGTGCTGAAACCCGGCTGCGGATCGCCAGATATCTGGAGTCGTTCTCCCTCGCGATGGCGCAACTCGCGTAACGAGGGGGACGGCGGACCTGAGATCGCGTACCGTATTGAGCATGTCGGAAATTCGCGCGCCAAGAAAATAGAGATATCGTGAGTACAAAGAAGATCTGGTTCATCACGGGCGCCGGCCGTGGCATGGGCGCCGATTTCGCCAAGGCCGCCTTGGCGGCAGGCCACGCGGTGGTGGCCACGGGCCGAGACAGCGACGCGGTGTCCAAGGCGTTGGGACAGTCGAATGACTTGCTGGCCGTCAAGCTGGACGTCACGAGCCGCTCCGACGCTGAGGAGGCAGTGCGCGCCGCTGTCAACCGGTTCGGCCGCATCGATGTGCTGGTCAACAATGCAGCCAGCTTTTACGCGGGCTACTTCGAGGAGCTCACGCCAGAGCAGTTCGAGCGGCAGTTGTCGGTCAGTCTCATCGGCCCGATGAACGTTACCCGTGCGGTCCTGCCGCTGATGCGCAAGCAGCGTGCGGGGCACATTATCTCGATCTCGTCGTCGGCCGGCCTCGCCGCCGGCTTCGAGTTCGTGGCGGCCTATGCCGCGTCGAAGTTCGGCCTCGAGGGCTGGATGGAGTCGCTGCACGCCGAGGTCGCGCCGTTTGGCATCACCACCACCGTCGTCAACCCAGGGTTCTTCCGCACGGAACTCCTCACTGAGCAATCAACGAACTATGCCGAACCCTCCATTGCGGACTACGACGAGCGCCGAGGACCGCTGGTCGAGTACTGGAAATCCCAGAACGGGCGGCAATCCGGTGACCCCGCGAAGCTCGCGCGAGCGCTCATCACGATTGCCAGTCAACAGCCGCCGCCGCGCCGCTTCATCGCTGGCGCCGATGCGATTGCGACTACAGAGCAGAAGATCGCCGATCTCACGACGCAGATCGAGGCGAACCGAGACCTCTCGACGTCGCTGGCTTTTGACGACGAGTAGACCGAGATCGTCTATCGATTTTTGAATTCAGCGGTTCACGGACGGATGCCAACAGAACATCGCGGAAACCGTGTCAGACCTCTTCCTGGCCCCATCACTTACCGCGATTCGTCGAGTGGGTCCGCGGAGCGGTGTCCGGGTTAGGCCGATTGTCTCGTTGACTGAGCCGCCGCCTCGGATTCGAGTAAAGACGCCGCCGGCGTTCAAATCGCTCCATCTCTTCTGGCGCAAACGGGTACGGGATCCTCGTCAGCCAGAATTCCGTAACCGGCTTTCAGCATGCACACAATGATGAAGGCCGCTATATCGGCGAACGCGAACACCCAGTCCCAAACAGTGATGATCCTTCGATGTGGACTTCGCGAGATACGGCGCCGCCGCGTACGTTTATCTAGTGAGCCCGACCCGTCGCACGAGATCCTCAAAGCGTCGGTCCGAGCGCAACGGATCGAACCCCGGCTCGACGCCAAGGTACTGCAGCTGGATATCGTGGGTTCGATAGGCATCCTCGAGTGACGCGAACGCCTGCTCCCGCTCGCCGAGCGCGGTCAGCAGAATCGCCAGTTCGGCTGCTGACCGTTGCTCCTTGCTGGATCGCAGCCGCTGAAGCACTGCCAGCGCCCGCGCGCGGTCGCCCGCGTGCGCGGCCGCGGTGCCAAGATAGACCTCTGTGGCAGCTGTATCGAGACCGAGATCGATGGCCTTCGTGTAAGCCGCGACGGCCTCCGCATACTTGCCCTGAGCGGAATACAGGTGGCCGAAGAAGAGATGCGCGTAGGGATAGGTCCGATCCAGCTCGATCGTTTTGTTCAAGGCCTGTATCGCCTGGTCGTAACGACGAGCAGACGCCAGAACATACCCGACGGTCGCGTTGACTCCGGGCGAGAGCGGATCGAGCTCCCTGGCGCGGGTGATTTCGGTGATCGCCTGCTCATGCCGCCGCATGAGCCGCAGATACGTGGCGTACCAACGATGCGCCAGCGCAAGGTTCGGGTTCAGCTCGATCGCACGCTTGTATTCACGCTCGGCGTCGGCCCACTCCCACGAATACGTCATGAGATTCGCCAGCGCGTAATGCCCATCGGCAAGACCCTTGTCCAGGTCGAGCGCCTTCTGCGCCGCCTCTCTGGCTCTGGGCAGATACTCTTTGGGATCGACCAGTCCACTGCTGATGAGACTCCGATAGATATCGGACAGGTCGGCATAGGCGAGCGCGTAACCCGGATCGGCGGCGATTGCCCGAACGAAGTACTCGCTCGCTTTCTGCCGGTCCTCCGTCCCTCCCTTCGCGCGATGGAAATGCCCTTTGAGCAGCAGCTCGTATGCTTCAGGGTTCCGCACCTCGCTCGCGCCGGACGCTTGTGATTGACCAGCGGCTTTGCCCAGCTGCAGTTTCCTCGCAACATCACGAGAGATGTCCTCCGACACCTGAAACAGGTCGGCTGGCTTGCGCACGTATTGCTCGCCCCACACTTGCGTCCGGTCGCGGCCGTCGATCAGCTCGACGCTGATCGACACACTGTCGCCCCGCTGCGAGACCCTGCCGGCCAGGATTCCCGCAACATCCAACGCGCTGGCCACGGCCTGCGGGTCCGCGTCCTGGCCTTTGTAGCGGGATGAGGAACTATTGGCGACCACCTTCAGTCCCGGCAGCTGTGACAGACGGTTGATGAGGGCTTCGCTGATGCCATCGGACAGATAGTCCTGCTCACGATCGTTGCTGCTGTTCCTCAGCGGCAGAACGGCGATCGACGTGATTCCTGCAGGCCCGCTCGACGCGTACCTCGCGTCCGCGACATAGCCGGCGACGAGGATCGTCAGGGCGATCATCGCCACCGCCCACGGTGCGGTACCAGTCCAGCGCTGCGGCCTCGAAGGGGCAGGTCGTGCCGGCTCGACGTGTACGCCTTCCAGCGCGCAAACGACGTCAGCGGCACTGGCGAAGCGGTCTTCGGGCCGACGCGCCAGGCACCGCAGAATCGTCGCTTCCCACAGCGGATCGAGGTCCGCCACATGGACACGCGGGCTCGCCGGCGGCTCGTGCAGGCGGGCCGTGGCCATCTTGAGCGGGTTTTCCCCGACGAACGGCAGGGTCCCGGTGACCATCTCGTAGAGCACGACGCCGAGTGCGTAGACGTCTGTGGCCGGCGTTACCGGGCCCCCCTCGATCTGCTCGGGAGCCATGTAGGCCGGGGTGCCCGAGATTTCATTCTCCGCCGACATCGCCAACGACAGCGAGGTGCTCTCATCGTGTGCGCTCCGCCACGCCAGACCGAAGTCCGTGACGACGACGCGCATCTCTCCCTCCGCACGCGCCGGCGTCACGAGCATGACGTTCTGGCTCTTGAAGTCCCGGTGCACGACTCCAACGCCGTGCGCCGCCGTCAGGCCAGCAGCCATCTGACGGAGAACAGGCAGGATCTCGGCTGTCGAAAACGGTCCATCCCGCCGGAGCCTGTCGGCCAGCGTCTCGCCGTGCAGCAACTCCATCGCGAGAAACACGACCTCGTGGGCCCGCTTGTCAGATCCGCGGCGGCGTCTTTGTGGCGGAAGACATCGTAGATGCGACAGACGTTCGGGTGTGTCACCTGTCTCGCCAGGTGCACTTCGCGCTTGAACCGCACGATGGAGCGCTCGTCACTGGCGATGTGGGGCAGGATGGTCTTGAGCGCGACCCGCTCGTGCAACTCGAGATCCTCGGCCTCGTAGAGCTCGCCCATGCCGCCCTTCGCCAGATAGCGGACAATCCGGAAGCGGAAGGCCACGATGTCACCGGTCCGAAAAACGGAGGACCCAGGGGGCCGTGCCTCCGTCGTCGGGGCGATGGTCGCCTCGCCATCGTGCGCGACTCCCATGACGCCTGGCGCCACTGCTTCGACCTGGCGATGGAGCAATCGCTGGATCGCGAGATGCGTATTGACGCGAGCGATCACCTCTTCCGGTTGCACGGGCTTCGAGATGAAATCCACCGCGCCTGCTTCGAACCCCCGGACTCGGTCCTTCGGGTCATTGAGCGCAGACACGAAGATCACGGCGACGTCACGGGTTTCCGGATCGGCCTTGAGGCGGCGACACGTCTCATAGCCATCGATGCCCGGCATGATGACGTCGAGCAGAACGATCATGGGTTTTACGCGCCGGGCGACCTTCAACCCGTCCTCACCACTGAGGGCGACAAACAACCGGTAGTTCGGACCGGCGAGCGTGTTGCGCAGGAGGTCAAGATTCGTGGGTTCGTCATCGACCAAGAGGATCCGGCCGGCGTTATCCGCGAAGACTGTTGTCACGTGATCGTTCATCTTTCCCAACCTTCGGCGTCGAGATCGTGGCTGGTGAACTCCTCGACGACCTGCATCCGACTCATGCGGATCGTCGCAGCAGCTTCCAACAGTTCCGCCCGCACCCTCGCGGCACCCGCTTGTGCAGAACCGGCGCGGGCGCAGCTGAGAGTCGCGTAACAAGCGCCACGAAAATCCCTGACCGAAGGACCGTCTCGAGATATTCGAGCGGTACCGCGACGGATGGCCCCCCTGTCACGAGGGGCTCGTCCTGTCGAGTTGCGCCACGATGCGTCCAAGGATGATTTGCGCTTCGTCGTAGTGGTACCGGTCCACGCGATCTCGCAACTGCATGAAATCGGCTTCGGCGCCGACCGGTACAGCAAGGGCTGTCGATTCCGCGAGGGCTTCAGTCGCAGCCGATGGTTCGAAGTCGCCGAGTGCCACCTGAAGACGCTCGAGCGCCGCACGAATCACAGTCGTGTCCAGAGGACCCGTCTTCAGCGTCTCCATGGGCGCGGCGGCGTCACGCAACGTGTCAATCGATCGACAGGCCGCGGCCGAGCAGTGTTCGACCTCGGCGAGCAGCGTCGCAAGGTCCGTGCGCCCGGCGCGAGCGGCATGCTCGAAGGCTTGTGCCGCGTCCCGCAACGCGTCGACGCCGAGGTTTCCGGCCGCCCCGGCAATCCCATGGGCGTACCGCGCGGCGTCGGCTGCATCGCCTGACGCGGCCGCCGCGCGCAAAGCGTTAAGGGTTCGCGCCTGTCCGTCGGCAAAGCGGACGAGCATACGCCGCAGCGTGTCGAAGTCCAGGCCGAGCCGCTGCAGCGTACCTGTCAGGTCGATGCCATCGAGGACGGTCGTGCCTGTTGTCGGCGACGTCTCCAGGGCGAGGCGGGGAAGCCGCCACGGTGGTTTCATCGGACATGCCTGCTGGCAGCCAGCGTCGCAGCGTCTGGAGGAGCGCCTGGCGATCGATCGGCTTGATGACGTAATCGTTCATGCCCGCCGCGACGCACGCGTCGAGGTCGGCTTTCATCGCGTTGGCGGTCATCGCAATGATCGGCAATTGCGTGAACTGCGCGTCGGCGCGCAGCAGCGCGCGTGGCCGTGAGGCCGTCGATTTCGGGCATCTGCATGTCCATGAGGACAGCCGCGTACCGGTCTGGCTGTGCGCGGACCATATCGACGGCTTCACGACCGTTGTACGCGATGTCGAGCTCGATCCCGAGCCGCGACAACAACTCGGACGCCACCATCTGGTTGGCCGGGTTGTCCTCGGCGAGGAGGGCTCGCACGCCGACGAACTCGCGTTCGAGTGGTGTCTCCGCTGCCCGGCGCCGCGGCTGCACCTGCGCGCCCCCGGCCTGCGCCAGCGCATCGAAGAACGAGGATGCGGTGATCGGTTTGTGGAGGAAGACAGTCACGCCGAGCTCGGCGCAACGCGCCTCTTCTTCCTTGCCCGCGTAGGCGCTCATGACGACGATCGGGAGCGCACGTGTCTGATCGCGCGCACGGATTCGTGCGGCGGCCTCGAGGCCGCTGAGACCAGGCAGCTCCAGTCGAGCACGACCAGGCCAAACGGCGGGCCTCCGTGCTGGTTCGTTCCGCTGCTCGAGCAGCGACAGTGCTTCCTCGGCGGTGGCCACCGACGCGAAGGGCACCGACCAGCCGTGCGAGCAGCGTCTCGAGCAGCTCGCGGCTCGAGTCGGTGTCCTCGACAATCAGCACGGGGCGACTGGCGATGCCGGCGGGCAGCGAGCGAGCCGGCGTCGCCTCTGCGACAGCGTCGAGCTGCAAAGCTGGCCCTGAAGAAGAACGTGGTCCCGACACCCGGCGTGCTGTCGAGCGTCAGGTCGCCGCCCATCAGCTGGGCCAGACGCCGGCTGATCACGAGGCCGAGACCGGTCCCGCCGTACTTGCGCGACGTCGAGCTGTCGGCCTGCGTGAACGCCTGGAAGAGCCGCGCCTGCTGCTCCGGGGAGATGCCAATCCCGGTATCCCGCACGCTGATCCGCAGCGCGACACGTCGCGACGCCGCGTCCGCGCTCGGTGACACCGTCTCGGCCTTCACGACGACCTCGCCCTCGTGCGTGAACTTGAACGCGTTGCTCACCAGGTTCGTGACAATCTGCCGCACCCGCAACGCGTCCCCGATGAGCGAGTCCGGCACGGACGGGAGCACGTGCGTGATGAGCTCGACGTGCTTCTGCAGGACCGTGAAGCGGAACGTCTCGGTCACTTCGTCCAGCAGCTCGCGCAGGCTGAACGGCGCACGCTCGAGCTCGAGCTTCTCCGCCTCGATCTTCGAGAAGTCGAGCAGATCGTTGATGATGCCCAGCAGGTTGCGGGCCGAGGCATGGGCGACGCTGACGTACTGGTGCTGCTTTCGGTGCGAGATCCGTGTCGAGGGCGAGGCCGGTCATGTTGATGATCGCGTTCATCGGCGTGCGGATCTCGTGGCTCATCGTCGCGAGAAACGCGCTCTTGGCCTGGTTGGCCGAGGTCGCAACTTCTCGCGCGCGGCGTTCCTCGAGTGTTCGCACGCGCGAGCGATGCACGATGACGATCAGACCGACAGCGGACAAGACGACGATGCTTCTGAACCACCAGGTCGCCCACCACGGCGGCAGTACCGACGACAGCGAGCCTGACACCGGGCTCGCTCCAGACGTCCCCGTTAGTCGACGCCTGGACGCGGAACGTATACCGGCCGGCGGGGAGACTGGTGTAGGTTGCGCGTCGTCGCGCGCCGTCAACATTGTTCCATTCGCGCTCGAGCCCTTCCAGCCGATACCGATACAGGTTTTTCTCGGGGGCCGAGTAGCTGAGCGCTGCAAAGGCGAGCGTGAAGATACTCTGCGCATGCGTGAGCGTCAGCGAATCACTGGCCCAGATCGGCCGGCGGAGCGGTGACTCCTGGCCGGGCGACACGCGTTTGTTGAACAGCTCGAGCTCCGTCAGCACGACGGGCGGCACGTACGGATTGGGTGACAAACGATCGGGGAAGAACGTGGTTAGGCCGTTGGTGGAGCCGAGCACCATTTCACCGGTCGGACTCTGCCAGGTTCCTTGCAGCCCGTACGGGTTCAGGAAATTGCCGGACAGGCCGTCCGACTCCGTGAAGGTGCGGAAGGTTCTCGTCGTCGGATGAAACCTGGTGAGCCCGCTCTCTGTGGCCAGCCAGAGGTATCCACCGGTATCTTCGAGGATCGCGCGGACGGAATTGCCTGCCAGGCCATCCTTCCGGGTGATGCTGGTAAAGCTGCCGCGGGCCCGGTCCAGCTCGTTCAGTCCGCCGTCGGTGCCCACCCAGAGTCTGCCCTCGCGATCCTCGTGCACGGCCCACACTGCATCATTGCTAATGCTGCCGGGATCGCGCGGGTCGTGGCGATAGACGGTGAACTGCTCCGTGCGAGGGTCGAAGCGGATGAGACCACCGTAACTCCCAAGCCAGAGGATTCCGGCGCGGTCCTCGAATATCGAATGAGAGTAGCTCACCCCCGGTCTCCGATACGCCTTGAAGCGGCCAGACTCGAACCGGTTCAGCGCGCCGTCCTGCGTTCCCACCCACAGCACGCCCTGTCGATCGAAGAACACGCTGAGCACGAGGTCCTTGTCCAGGCTGCCCGGGCCCTTCGTGTCGTGACGATGGTGAACGAATCGTCCAGTGGAGGGATCAAACTGATCGACGCCGCCGCCGTACGTGCCTACCCACAACGTGCCTGAGTGATCCTCGCGCATCCCGGAGATCTTGTCGTAGGCCAGGCTGTGACGGTCTCGCGGGTCGTGCTGGTAGAAAGTGATCTGTTGTGTCCGTCGATCGAGCCGATGAAGGCCGCTCTCGGTCCCGATCCACAGAATGCCATGGCTGTCGCCGAACACGGACCAGATCATGTTGTCCGCCAGGCTGTTCGGGTTCGCGGCGCTGTGGGTATAGTTGACGAACGGCGGTGGCCGCCGAATGACCGGCGCGACACCGCTCTGCGTGCCGACCCACATCACACCTTCCGCATCCTCGAACACTGAGAGCACGGTGTCGTTCGGCAGCGTGTTCGGCTCCGCGGGATTGCGGCTGTATCGGACGAACCGCCTGGCGCCGGGATCCAGCTTCAGCAGGCCCTTGTCCAGCGTGCACAGCCAGAGCACCCCGTCGCGGTCCACATAGAGCCCGTTCGCTCCGGTGAGGCCTCCGGGGTCCGACACTTCCGCGTGGAAGGAATAGCGGGTGAATCGCCGTGTCTTCACGTCCAGCGCGCTGAGACCGTCGCCGAAGCTGGAGGCGACCCACAACACGCCGGAGCGGTCCTCTCCGATCGCGCTCACATAGTCATGGCCAAGGCTGTGAGGATCCGCCGGAAGGTGTCTGAAGCGAGACACGCGTCCCGTTGCTTCGTCGAGCACGTTCAGGCCCTCTGTGGTCCCGACCCACAGTTGGCCGCGGCGATCCTCGGTACAGAGTCATGACAGTGTCGCTGCTCAGAGTGGCGACGTCGCGAGGGTCGTTGCGGTAGTGCGTGAAGCCGTTGGTCGAGGGGTCCATCCTGTCCAGCCCGCCCCTGGTGCCGACCCATAGCCTTCCGTCGCGGTCCTCGAGGATCGCCTGCACCGCACCGGCGCTCAAGCTGCGGTCGTTGTCGACGTCGTGGCGGTAGTGCGTGAAGCTCTCATGACTCGCGTCCACGCGGTCGAGCCCGACATCCGTTCCGATCCAGATGGTGCCGGCGCGATCCTTGTAGACGGCCCATACGCCGTCAGCGCTCAGGCTGGCCGGATCGCCGGGCTCGTGCTGATAGTGCTCGAGGCGGTAGCCGTCGGTAACTTGTACACCCCGCTCGTGGTGCCGAACCACAGGAAGCCGTAGTCGTCCTGCGTGATGCCTCTGATCCGACTCCGCGGCGCGTCGTCGACGGCGAATCGCGGGAAATGGATGTCGTTTCGATCCTCGACCGGCAGACGTACAACGGCACCGCGCGACCGATCTTCGCGGTTCTGCGCGTTAGCAGTCGATGTCAGCGTGCAGACGAGCGTCACCAGCGCGCCCATCCCGACCAGGATGCACCTGCTGCGATGCTCGCCCCGCCGCACCAGCGAACTCAGAGGGCCACCTTTCGCTAAACGCCAGCCGGATCGATCACGACATATCGTGACCCGCTGATAACCGCACGCGATCGATGGACAAGGGTCACGGCGCACTCGATCACGATCGCCGCCATTGCGCCGACTTCAATGCGTCGTCACGTCGGTACTGTCCAAGGGGGGCGCGACTTGTCAAAACGGCTGCCACCGCCAACCCTCTTCGAAGAGGCGTGTCTGAACGTCCAAATACACCTTCTCACGGAACTGAATCAATCGGCTTCGGCAGCGGCGCACACCGCAGCCGGATTCCAGCTCTACATTCCCACCGGAAAGTACGAGCGAGGCGACAGCGACAACATCGGGAAAGGCATGTGGACGTACGAGCCGTTCCTCGGAACGACCATCTACTTCGACGAGAAGCGGACGGTCAGTCTCGCCACGACGGCCTTCTGGGAGTTTCACGGGAAGAAAAAAGACACCGACGTCAAGGTCGGACAGATCCTCACGCTCGAAGGCGGCCTCGGCAAATCATTTCTCGGCGGCGGGCTGATCGTCGGGGCGGCGTACTACGCCCAGTGGAAGCTTACGAACGATCAGTTGGCCGACTTCATCCTCCCGGGCGGAAGCGGTCACGTCGTGGATTTCCCCGGCAAGCACAAGGTGTTCGGCTTCGGGCCGGACGTGACGCTGCCGGTCGCGAGCAAGTCGAAGCTCTTTTCACTCGTCAACATCCGTTACCTCTGGGAAACAGGGGCGCGCCTGAAAACACAGGGGCAGACGCTGGCCGTCACGGCGACCTTCCCCATTCCCAGCGTGAAGCTGCAATGAGTGGAGGCGTTGTGAAGACAACACGAATCGTCGCCGCGGCAATCCTCACCTGCCTGGCTGTGAGCGGACTCGCCGTTGCGCAACTGGCCTTTACGAAACCACAGGTCGCCGACCGCATTCGCAAAGTCGAAGACGGCGTGGATGAATTTCGAAAGTGGTCGGAGAAGAGGGCCGAACAGGGAAGAACAAACGCGCAATCAGCCCAAGCTTCGGGGCGCGCCCGCGGCCGGACGGGGACCGAGTCGCAGAAGGCGGCGGCCCACGAGAAGAAAGACGACCTGGACGATGCACTGTCGGACTTGAACAAATCGACGAACCGGTTGCGGCGCAAATTCGACCCCCACCGACAAGTGGATGGAAACGCGGCCACAGGTGGAAAAGGTGCTGGACGACGCGCGGCGCATCAACCAGGTCCTCGTGCGCGGCAAGTACGGTACGCAGGCAGAGCGCTATTGGGCCGTGTTGCGGGAAAGCATCAACGATCTGGCACGATGCTACAACCTGACACCGCTGGGAGTGTGATCATGAGAAACGGACCCCTGGGTTTCTCGGCACCGGCTGCGTCGCGCTGACGCTGGCCGGCCGCAGCGCTCCGGCGCCGGCGCGGAACGCCAAGCCGCCGGCGCGGTTCGAGGTCAAGGTGCCGATTGTCCATGACCAGGGACTGCTCGCAACGCTCACGTTTCGTAAGCGACGCCAGTCCGTTGCCAGGCAGTTGTGCACAGGCACGCTTTACGACTTCGGGGGTTGGAACGTCATTTGCGGCTTGTGTTTATCGGACAAAAACAGCCCATACGGCCTACGGTCGCTGAAGGCTCTGACAACACAGGAGTTGTCTCAGGGGAATACGAGTGTGAAGAGGGTAGGACTCGCCACGGGGCCACGCTATTTCGTGTCATGTCACACGGCGCCCCGAAGCCTGGACGGGTCGCCATCGTCTCGACAGGAAAGGGCCATCCCGCTCACCCGGGGATCGGACCGTCGTGGAAGATTCGCAGTGCGATCGTGATTCTGCTTTACAGGAAAACGTCCTGAGACGGATCCGATGCCGCAGTCATATGACCAGCGATGAAAGGGTGTTCCTGATGCGCACTCATCAACTTCTCGTGACCGCTCTGATGCTCTCTGCTGTTGCCTGCGGGAGTGGGCCACAGTCCCCAGCGGGCCAACCGGCTGCGGCTCCAGCGGGCCAGCCGCCTGCAGCTCCAGCCAAACAGCTCGGAGCGGCGCCGACCGGTGCCGGCACGGTGACGGCCGACGCCGGTGAGATCCAGCCGGCCGATCCCACCAAGTTCTATAAAGAGCCTGGCTATTCCCCATACGCCGGACGACGCTACCCGGAGCGCCCGTACTTCGGCGATGAGCACGTGCACACGGCGTGGTCCATGGATGCGGGCGGCTTCGGGACGACGCTCACTCCGGAGGACGCGACGCGATTTGCACGCGGTGAGGAAGTCAAGTCCACGAGCGGTCAGCCCGTCAAGCTCGGAGAGCCCCTGGACTGGGTGGCTATTACCGATCACTCGGATGGCATGGGTGTGATCACCGAGATCAAGAGCGGCAATCCCGAGCTGTTGAAAGACCCGACCATCAAGAAGTGGTACGGAATGTTCTCCGCCGGGCCGGCAGAAGCCAAGGCTGCGGTCATGGAGTTGATCCAGGCGCAGGCCACCAAGAAGCTGCCGCCGGCCTTCATGGACCCGAAGTTCGCGCGAAGCCTGTGGACGAGGAATACGGCGATCGCGGAAAAGTACAACGAGCCGGGGCGATTCACTGCCTTCATCGGCTACGAGTGGACGTCGAACGCAGGCGGCGGCGACAACCTGCATCGCAACATCATCTACCGCGACGGCAAGGACAAGGCGGACAGGTGCTGCCCTACACGACGTTCCAGAGCGAGAATCCCGAGGACCTGTGGAAGTGGATGGCCGAGTGGGAGAAGAACACCGGCGGCAAGATCCTCGCGATTCCGCACAACGGCAACCTCTCGAACGGCCGCATGTTCGCGCTGACCACGTTCAGCGGCGATCCGCTGAGCAAGGACTGGGCGGACGAGCGTCAGAAGTGGGAACCGCTGTTCGAGGTCATCCAGATGAAGGGCCAGAGCGAGGCCCATCCGTCGGTCTCGACCACGGACGAGTTCGTGAAGAACTACGAGTTGTGGGATCGCGGCAACCTCGACGATGACCCCGAAGAAGCCCGGCAGATTGAGCACGAATACCTGCGCGAGGCGCTCAAGAACGGTCTGAAGATCGAACAGGACCTCGGCGACGAACCCGTTCAAGTACGGCATGGCCGCCGGCACCGACACGCACAATGGCCTCGTGGCCGCGGAAGAGGACAACTTTTTCGCGAAGTTCCCGGCGCTCGGAACCGAGGCCGGACCGCTGGGACGAGGACGCGATGAAGATGCGGCGATCGGGTCGTCAAGGGCTGGGAGATGACCGCGGCCGGGTACACCGCGGTGTGGGCGACGGGGAACACGCGCGCAGAACTGTGGGACGCGATGATGCGCCGCGAGACCTACGCGACCAGCGGTCCCCACATGATCGTCCGCTTCTTCGGCGGGTACGACTTCACTCCGGCTGACGCCACGCGCACGCCCGCCGCGACCGGCTACGCGAAGGGCGTGCCGATGGGTGGCGACCTTGCGGCGGCGCCCGCCGGGCAAGGCGCCGACCTTCCTGGTCGCCGCGCTCAAGGACGCCGCACAGCGGCAACCTCGATCGCATCCAGATCATCAAGGGCTGGCTCGACAAGAGCGGCAAGCCGCAGGAGAAGATCTACGACGTCGTCTGGGGCGACAAGGACCGGCGCAAGATCGTCGAACGGCAAGCTGGCGCCGGTCGGCAACACCGTGGATGTGGCCACCGCGACCTGGACCAACACCATCGGCGATCCGGAGCTCATCGCCGTGTGGAAGGATCCGGATTTCGATCCGTCGGTCCGCGCGGTCTACTACGCGCGCGTGCTGGAGATTCCGACCCCGCGCTGGACGGCGTACGACGCCGCGTATTTCAAGGTCAAGATGGATCCGAAGGTGCCGATGACGACGCAGGAGCGGGCGTTCACGTCGCCGATCTGGTACACGCCGAAGTAGGTTGTCATGCGCATGCGACAACTGCTCGGAGAGCCGATGCTGCACTTCCTGCTGATCGGCTTCGCCCTCTTCGGCGCCTATCAATGGAAGGCGCCCGCGGATTCCGCCGGTCGGCGAATCGTCATTACGCAGGCGGTGGTGGACGACCTCGTCACGCAGTATGGCGCCGCGAAGGGGCGCGAACCCTCTTCCGCCGAGCTGAACCACCTGATCGATTCTGTACGTGCACGACGAGATCCTGTATAGGGAAGGTGTGACGCTCGGGCTCGATCGCGACGACATCGTCGTGAAGCGTCGCGTCCGCCAGAAGATCGAGGTGATGGCGGAGGAGGAGGCTGCGACAGGGGCGCCGACCGACTCGGATTTATCGGCGTACCTCGCGGTCAATCAGGCGCGCTTCGTCCAGCCGGCCGTTCTGACCTTCGAGCAAGTCTTTCTCGGACCGGCCACTCCGGTCGCGACGTGGTGAAGGCCGTCGCGGTGACGCGCAAGGCCATGCGCAATGGTGTCGATCCCCAGGAACTTGGCAAGCCGTCGCTGTTGCCGAATCGGATGCTACAGACTCCGGCCGACGTCGTGACGCGCGATTTCGGGCCCTCGTTCGCCACTGCCCTGGAAAAAGGTACCCGTCGGCGAATGGGTGGGTCCGATCGACTCGAGTTTCGGGGCGCACTACGTGCGCGTCTCGGATCGAACGCCGGCCGCGGTGCCGCAGCTCGCCGACGTGCGCGACCAGGTCGTGCGTGAATGGGAAAACGATCGCCGACAGCGCGCACGCAACGACGCCTACGCCAGGATGCGTCGTGCGTACGAGGTCACGATCGAGACAAGAACGCGGACGGGGCGGCCATGAGCAGGCTTTCTCGACTGCTCGTAGCCACGGCCATGCTGCTCGGCGTCGCGGCTCCGGGTCGTGCCGACGAGTTCAAGCCGGGCTACCTGCAGCTGACGCAGATCGACCACGAGGTGTACGACGTCCTCTGGAAGATCCCGGCGATCGACGAGCTCACAACGCTCAAGGTGAAGCCGCAGTTCCCCGACGGAACGGTGACGGTGAGCCCAGTGCGAAGCACCTACTCTCGAGGCATCGCGGTGCAGCGCTGGCGCATCCGCGTGGCTGATGGACTCGACGGAAAGGCCATCGTCTTCTCACAGCTCTCGGAAACGCGGATCGACGTGCTCGCCCGTCTCGTGCGCCTGGACGGCACCGTGCAGCTCGAACGCATCCTGCCGGTCGGTGCGCGCTTCGTCGTCCGGTCCAGTCCTGGTCAGCTGGAAGTCATCAGGACGTACACCGTCCTCGGCATCGAACACATCCTGACCGGATTCGATCATCTGCTGTACGTCCTCGCGATGCTGATTCTCGTCAGGGGGTGGCGCCGAATCGTCGTCACGATGTCAGCGTTCACCGCCACACACAGTCTCACGCTGATGGCCGCCACGCTCGGCTGGGTCCAGGTCCCGCAACCACCAGTTGAAGCATGTATCGCGCTGAGCATCCTCTTCGTGTCGCGCGAGATCGTCCAGGTGCATCGTGGCCGGGCCGGGCTGACGGCACGATGGCCCTGGGCCGTGTCCTTCACAT
This sequence comes from uncultured Acidobacteriota bacterium, assembly GCA_963755695.1. Taxonomy (GTDB): domain Bacteria; phylum Acidobacteriota; class Vicinamibacteria; order Vicinamibacterales; family 2-12-FULL-66-21; genus QHWT01. Next base: position 1,146,260 of record CAVWLB010000010.1, read on the forward strand.
TCGGCTTGATGCATGGATTTGGGTTCGCTGGGGCCCTGGCGCAGGTCGGCTTGCCGGTCGGCTCAATTCCGGCCGCGCTCCTGTTCTTCAACGTCGGGGTCGAACTGGGTCAGTTGATGTTCGTCGCCTCGGTGCTCGCATTGATCGCCGCGGGCCGATGCCTGGCGCAACGCTTCCAATTCCGCCAACCGGACTGGCTGGGGCGCGTCGCACCCTATGCGATTGGCGGCTTCGCCAGCTTCTGGCTGGTGGAACGCGTCGCCGGGTTCTGACGTCCGGCAAGTGCGATTGGGTTCTGGGTCAGAGCTGAGTCACATGCCTCTGAAACCCCGGTCAAACACCGTGATGTACGGGGACACTCCGATACACATCGTTGTTGCCGAAAGTCGTCAATGGAGAATGCGTTGGTGCGTTTCGGTGTGGGTTACTGAGCGCGCCGGGTTCAATTTCCAAACGTGCTCCTTCAACCCGTCGATGGTCGCTTCGGACTTCAGGCGCTCGCGGGGACGCCAGACAGCTTATCGACTGCGGATTGCCACCCCTGAACAACCCCGCGTTGGAGAGCTGCTCGGTCCCGGTCGTTCTAAACCGCGGGACCTACAACCCTGGGCGACCGTCACTCTAGACTGCTCGGTATCTTGACCTGCTAAAGCGCAGCGGAACCGCTACGAGGTGGCGCTGGCTCGCACGGTGCGTCGGCTGAGAGCGGCAGGTACGCCGTGTGCTCGTGTCAGTACGCGCCGTGCACCGGCCTCGTTTTTAGGAGAGTTTCGGCGCAACGCCGCCCATCCCTCGCGCCACAAGCCACCACATGCCGTGGCGGCTTCTGGTGACGGGTGACCGGCGCATCAGTCTACGCGGCCACGTTCGGCCACAGATCAACAGAAGGAGCACGTCGCCATGAGTCCGCAAACTCTCGACACAGCAACTCAGCCTCAGGCGGAGCCCCATGGTTGGCTCGGCACCGAAACGCTCAAGACCCACGCTGGCGATTTTGCATTCAAGAACGGCTATCCCGCAGGCGACACCGCGCAGCGCCTCCGTGACCTGCAGACGCTCAACCGCGCGACCGAGGTCTACCTCACGCAGTTGATGCCGGTGAGCGAGATCGCCCTGCGAGAAGGCCTGCGGGCGTTCGGTGCGGCGAAACCGACGCAGGTGGTGATATGGGAAACCCTGATGGACGCGAAGACGATCTTGCTGACCGCCAATACTGAGACCGTCTACGCCATCAGCCATCTCGCGCTGCGAAGCTGATGGTCCGACGGTGGTGGAGGCCCCGCCGCACATGCTGGGCTTCCTCCAGGACGGACTGCAGCGCTACCTCGCCGACATCGGACCGCTGGGCCCAGATAAAGGCCACGGCGGAAAATTTCTGGTGTTGCCGCCTGGCTTCCAAGGCAGCGTCCCTGACGGCTATTTCGTCTCGCACTCGCCGACGTACTCGGTGACCTTCGCCGTGCGCGGCTTCCAGGTCGACGGCAAGACCGACCAGGCCGTCGCGCTGATGAAGCAGATCAGGATCTATCCGCTCGAGAAGGCGTCATCACCGCCTCCGATGGAGTTCATGAACGGCTCCCGCAAAGAGATCGACACTCTGTTTCCGGATAGCCTCCGGTTCTTCGAATTGCTGGCGATGCTGGTCGACGAAGAGCCGTTGGACAGTTTCGGCCCTCTGGAACGTTCGATGATGCAGGCCATCGGCATCGAGAAGGGCAAGTCGTTCGCGCCGGACGCGGCGATGAAGGCTCTCCTGTCGGAGGCGGCGCGCCTCGGCGGCGCGATGGCGCGAGCCAATACCTACGACTCGCCGGCGCCCGGGATCTACTACTACCCCGATCGCAAGTGGCAGGCGGTACCAGGCGGCATGACCTACAAGTTCGAGCACGACGGTGCGCCGCAGATCGACGCCAGAAACAACGTGTACTACATGGCCGCCGGCAACTCTCCGGCCATGATGGAGAGGAACGTCGGCCAGGGCTCGCAATACCTGTGGACCTATCGGGACGCCGCTGGTGACTACCTCGATGGCGCCAGGAACTATCGCCTGCACGTCCTGCCCAACGTCCCGGCGAAGAATTTCTGGTCGGTGGTCGTGTACGACGCGCTCAGCCGGTCGGAGTTGCAGAACGGACAGCCGTTGCCCTCGGTCAGCAGTTACTCCGCACCTCACGTCAACGCGGATGGATCAGTCGACATTTTCTTTGGCCCGAACGTGCCGAAGGCGAAGGGCAACTGGATACAGACCGTTCCCGGCCGGGGGTGGTTTCCGATCTTCCGCTTCTATAGCCCTGCCGAGCCGTTCTTCGACAAGACGTGGAAGCTCGAGGACATCGTCGCCGTGTCGTAACGCATGGCCGGGGATGGGAGGCGCATGCAGCTTCATACGTGTGCGCATGCGGTGTAGCTCCGAACGGGAGTTGTCCCGCTCATTGGCACGAAGATCCGGCCCTCGCCCTCTGCAAACCACTCACGCTTGGTCGCCGGGTCGCGCCACGCTGCGAATACGCGATCGGGTGAGTGGCCTTAATCGGGGTTCTACGGAGTGGTCGGTTCAAAACAAAGGAAGTCGTGATGTCTTCGCCCACGGCAGCGAAAATCACTGTCACGCCGTCGGAAACCCGCGCGATTGCCAAGGACGCGTATGTCTACGGCTACCCGATGGTGGACATTACCGCATCCAGCATGCGTATTTCGTCGATCGCCAGAATCCGGAATTCAAGGCACCGTGGAACGAGCTCCGCAACATTCCCCGCGTCTTCACGCCCGAGGACAAGGCGGTGCAAACTCCCAACTCCGACACGCCGTATTCGATGGCCGGCCTCGATCTGCGCGCCTGACATCAAGCAGGCGCTCGAGCAAGGTATGGCCGACGCGTGGAAGGAATACCAGAACTTCAAGAGCACGCAGATCGATACCGGCAAGACGACGTCCGACGATCTCTTCGGCACACGGGACTTTCTCAAGAACAATTACCTCTATCGGATGACGGCCGCGATCCTCGGTATTTCGGCAACTCCAAGGCCGAGGCGATGTATCCGCTGTACACGCTCGACGACGCACACCAGGAGCTCGACGCCTCGAGGGGCCGTTACACGCTGCGCTTCGCGCCGGGCGAATTCCCGCCGGTCAATGCGTCCTGGTCGGTGACGATGTACAGCCTGCCGCAGAGCCTGCTCGTCGCCAATCCGCTCAACCGCTACCTGCTGAACGCGCCGATGCTGCCGCAGTTTGCACGTGAGGCCGATGGCGGCCTGACCCTGTACATCCAGAACGAATCGCCGGGCAAGGCAAAGGAAGCCAACTGGCTCCCGGCGCCGAAGGGGCCATTCTGGATCGCCATGCGCCTCTACTGGCCCAAAGAAGAGGCGACCAGCGGCAGGTGGACGGCGCCACCGGTGAAGCGCGCATCGTAAGCCTACTCGCTCGCGCGATTGTTCCAGACAGGTCCCAGTCGTTCTGAACCGTGGGACCTCCTGCCCGTACCGCAGGCGGCATCTGATCCGCGCAGAATCTCATCGTGTGCAGGCAGACCGCCGCGTCGCGCTCCGACTGGACATGAAGAATCGATGAAAGTATCATTTCTTCATGTCGTCGACCATGGTCCAGATTCGGAACGTCCCTCCTGAGTTCCACCGCCGGCTCAAGGCACGTGCGGCTCTCGAGGGCATGTCGATGTCCGACTACATCTTGCGTGAAGTTGGCAAAGCGCTCGAGCGCCCGACGCGTGCTGAAGTGCTGGAGCGATTGCGGAATCGGCCTGTACGTCGGCTGAAGCGCAATGCGGCAGACGTGATTCGGGCGGAACGCGACGCGCGGTGATCGTCCTCGATGCGTCCGCGCTGGTGGAGTTGATTCTCGACACGCCGACGGGCCAGCTCGTGGCTGGCCGCATTGCCGATCCGGCCGAAGGCCTGCACGCGCCGCACCTCGCCGATATCGAGGTCGTACAGGCGCTGCGTCGCTACGTCCGAGAGGACGAGATCGCCGCGGATGCCGCCGAAGCGGCGCTGGATGATCTGCGGGCGTTGGACCTGCAACGGCACGCACACGACCCGCTGCTGGAGCGTGTTTGGGAGCTCCGTAAGAATCTGACCGCGTACGATGCTGTGTACGTGGCGCTTGCGGAGGTGCTTGACGCCGTTCTGCTCACCTGTGACCGCCGACTGTCACAAGCGCCGGGGATGAGTCGACGGGTCACGCTGGTAGGCTCTGAACGTTCGAAGTAGCAGCCGGACGCGGGCGCCGCATTCTGGACACGCGCACGCAATGCGATGAAAGGAGGGCAGAGAATCCGGCGTGAGAACGAGGTTGGCTTGCCACCCGTAGCTCGCGCAACCCTCTGAGACAGCCCACCTTCGCGCTTTGCGCTACGGTGGGCACCCTTCGCCTGACATCCGAGCGAAGGGTGGAGCGGGCTACGGGGATCGAACCCGTCTAACTGGCTTGGGAAGCCAGGGCATTACCACTATGCTAAGCCCGCGCCCGACGATCAAGTATAGCAGCGTCCCCCATGTCTTCCATCCTGAGCCTTCATCATGTGACCGCAACCGTCGACGATGCGCAGGCGGACCTCGACTTCTGCATCGAGGCGCTCGGACTTCGGCTGGTCAAGAAAACCGTCAACTTCGACAACCATCACGTCTACCATTTCTATTACGGCGACGAACGCGGCACGCCCGGCACGATCTGGACGACCTTTCCGTATCGCGGACGCGGCGTCCCTGGTGGAACGAAGGGTGTTGGCCAGGTGACGGCCACCTCTTTTTCGATTCCATCAGCAGCCCTCGACTTCTGGCACGCACGCTTGCGCGATCACGGAGTGCAGGTCACCGACCCCACGTCGCGCTTCGGCGAGGACGCGATTGTGTTCAGCGACCCGTCGGGACTCACCTTCGAGCTGGTCGCCAACGATCGCGACCATCGGACGCCATGGGCGGCGCCGACCGGAACCGTGTCCGCGAACGAGGCGATTCGCGGGCTGCACAGCGTCGCGATGACCGTCGGTTCGAGAGCGCGGACGCTCGAGTTGATGACCAGTCTCCTGGGTTTCACGATTGTCAATGAGACAGAAGGGCGTACCCGTGTCGCCGTGAACGGCGATGAGCCCGGCAAGACCATCGACATCGTGGAGGCACCCGAGCGTGATGCGGCGATCAACGGACTCGGGACGGTTCACCACGTGGCGCTGGCGATCACCACTCCCGAGGAACAGCTCCAACTCCGGGAAGAGCTCATCCGATTCGGCTGCAAGGTCACCGAGGTCCGCGACCGGCAGTACTTCCGGTCGATCTATTTTCGGGAACCGGGTGGAGTACTCCTGGAGGTGGCGACCGTTCAGCCCGGGTTTGCCATCGACGAAGAGCTTCCTTGCCTGGGCCAGGACCTGAAGCTGCCGCCCTGGGAAGAGCCGCATCGCCCATCGATCGAAGCGGGCCTCGCCAAGGTCACCTATCGCTGACACCATGCGGTTGCCACCTGGCCCTCCTGACCGATTCTTCGGGCTTGCCGCCTACCCGGCGTTCGGCGGCGATCGGATCGGGGCGCTCGCGCGGCTCGCGCGCAAGTACGGCGACATCGTGACCTTCAAAGTGGGGCCGCAGCGGATGGTGCTCCTGAACCATCCGGACTATGTCGAGGACGTGCTGGTCACGCGCGCGCGCTTGTTCAAGAAAGGGCGGGCGCTGGAGCGAGCCAAGCGGTTCCTCGGCGAGGGACTGCTCACCGCGGAAGGAGATGCCCATCTGCGGCAACGGCGACTCGTGCAGCCGTCCTTTCACCGGCAGCGCGTCGTCAGCTACGCGGAAACGATGGTCGCTCATGCCTCCCGGACGGCAGAGCGCTGGCGCGACGGCGAGGAGCTGGACGTCGCCACCCAAATGAATCAGCTGACGCTGACCATCGTAGGCGACACCTTGTTCGGCACCGACGTCGAGAGCGACGCGATCTCCGTGCGTCAGGCGCTGACCGATGTGTTCGAAGTGTTTCCACTCACGATGTCGCCGCTGGCGCCATTTCTGGAGCGGTTGCCGCTTCCGATCGTCCGCCGGTACAAGCGGGCGGTCGCCACGCTCGACCGTCTTATCTATCGCATCATTGACCAGCGCCGCCGCAATCCGACCGATCGCGGCGACCTCCTGTCAATGCTGCTGCTGGCGAGCGACGAGGAGGAGAACGGCGCTCGTCTGACCGACACTCAAGTCCGCGATGAAGCGCTGACACTGTTCCTGGCTGGCCACGAGACCACATCCAACGCGCTGACGTGGACGTGGCACCTGCTGGCGCAGCACCCCGATGTCGAGCGGCGGCTGCATCAGGAAATCGACGCGGTCCTCGACGATCGGAGGCCGGGCGCCGAGGACGCCGCGGGACTTCCGTACACCCGAATGGTGCTGGCCGAGTCGATGCGCTGTTATCCGCCGGCCTGGGGAATAGGGCGCCGGGCCATCGAGGACGTCGAGATCGCCGGCTACATCATTCCTCGCGGGACGGTCGTCCTCGTTTCGCAGTACCTGCTGCATCACGATTCGAGGTTCTTCACCGAGCCGGAGCGGTTCAACCCGGAACGCTGGCGGCCAGAATGCTCACAGGCGCGGCCCAGGTTCGCCTACTTTCCGTTCGGCGGCGGCAACCGTGTCTGCATCGGTGAATCGTTTGCCTGGATGGAGGGGATTCTCGTGCTCGCGACGCTCGCGCGCGAGTGGCGCCTCGAGCGGCTCGACGCGGGGCCAGTGCCGATGAAAGCACTCATCACGCTGCGGCCGGCTCGTTCGATCAGGATGCGAGCTCACTCACGGCGGCTCGGGGCTCGAGGCTCAGGACTCATGGCTCAAGGCTCATGATTTAGGGCTCACGCTGGCTCAGGACGGAGGCCTCAAGCCTGTCAAGCCATGAGCCGCCATGAGCCCTGAGCCGTAAGAGCCCTAAGCCCTGATAAAGGCCAGCACCTCGTCGCGCTTTTCTTCCATCATCCGTTCGGTCGTGGCTTCGAGATTGAGCCGCAGCATCGGCTCGGTGTTCGATGCCCGAACGTTGAAGTGCCACTCGGGGTACTCCACCGAGACACCGTCCATCGAATAGACGCGACCGTTCTGGTGCTGGGCCTCGATGGCATCGATCTTCTCCTGGACCCTCTTCATGTCGCTGACCCGGGTGTTGATCTCTCCCGAGATGAAATACTTCTCCCGGAGCGGCGTCAGCAGCTCGCGGAGTGTCTGCCCCTTGCGCGACATCAACTCGAGGATCAAGAGCGCCGGAATAAAGCCGTTGTCAGCGTAGAAATTGTCGCGGAAATAGTAATGGCCGGTCACTTCGCCGCCGAAGATCGCGTTGTCTTCACGCATCCGCCGCTTGAAGAAGGCATGGCCCACGCGATTCATCAGCGCCGTACCACCGTACTTCTCGACGGTGTCCTTGACGGCATAGCTCGCGCGAACGTCGTAGACGATCTTCGCGCCAGGATGCTTGATCAGGAACGCTTCGGCCAGAAGCGCGGTGACGAAATCCCCGGCAATGAAGTCGCCGGCGCCGTCGATGAAGAAACAGCGATCCGCGTCGCCGTCCCAGGCGATGCCGATGTCGGCTTTCGTCGCCACCACCCGCTCGACGATGTCACGACGGTTCTCTTCGATGAGCGGATTCGCCTCGTGATTCGGAAAGGTGCCATCGACCTCGAAGCAGAGCGCGTCTACGCGGCAGGGGAGATGCGCGAACAGCTTCGGCGCGACCATCCCGGCGATGCCATTGCCGGCATCGAGGACGACCTTGAACGGCTTGATGATCGACGAATCGATGAACGACAGTACGTGCTTGACGTAATCCGCCACGACGTCCCGTTGGCTGAGGCTGCCTTCCGCCGCCGCCGGCGGCGGAAGCTGATTGGCCGCGATCATGTCGCGGATATCTCCGATGCCCGCTTCTCCCGAGAGCGGAAACGCTTCCCGGCGCACCATTTTGATGCCGTTGTATTCCTTGGGATTGTGCGAGGCGGTGATCTGCACGCCGCCGTCGTGGCCGTCGCGGGCGACGGCAAAGTAGAGCATGTCGGTGCCCATCATGCCGTAATCGACGACGTCCGCTCCCTGCTGCCGGGCCCCTTCGATGAAGGCGGCAGCGACTGGCGGCGACGACAGCCGCATATCGCGCGATACAGCGATTCGCTTGGCGCCGAGATAGGCGACAAACCCGCGGCCGATCAGCCGCGCGGCCTCTTCATCGACTTCCTGCGGATAGAGGCCGCGGACGTCGTAGGCCTTGAATATGGCGGGATTGATGGTCATGGTCGGTGGACGGTTGACGGTTGATTCTTGACCGGTCACGTCTGACGGTCGATTGGTCAGATCCGGCTGTAATCGGTGATCACGGTCTTGTCGCCGAGGACCGCGGGTGATTCGATGACCGCATTCCGGCCGACGTGACAGTTACGCCCGAGGATCGATCCGCGCAACATCGCCTCGGGACCGATCCAGCCGTTCGGCCAGATGATCGATCCGTCGATGATGGCGCCGTCCTCCACGTGCGTCTGGCGTCCGATGACGGAGTGCGCGAGGATCTTCGCGCCGGTCTTGATGACCGCCCCCTCATCGACGAAGCACGGGCCCTGCAGTTCGACGCCATCGTCGATCCGGGCGTTGGGAGACACCCACGCGAGCGCAGAGCCGTGGACTTCGTGCGCCCCTGGACTTCGGGATCCAGGGCTGGCCTCGGATCGAGGCGATCCGTGCGGGTTGTTGAACGGCGGAGCCAGGTAACGGCCGTCCATGATGTCGCGATGCACCTGCAAGTACTTCGCCGGGGTGCCGATGTCGATCCAGTAGCCGTCGTAGATGTAGGCGACAAAGGTCTCGCCGCGCTCGATGAGCGACGGGAAGAAGCTGCGCTCGATCGACCATGCCGTATCCTTCGGAATGCGGTCGAAGGTGTCCGGCTCGAGCACGTAGATCCCGGCATTGATGGTGTTGCAAGTGATCTCGTCTTCGCCCGGCTTCTCGAGGAAGCGCTTGATGTTCGACTGCGAGTCGGTTTCGACCAGCCCGTAGGCGCGTGGATTGTCGACCGGCGTCAGCACGATCGTCGCCTTGGCCCGGCGCTCGCGATGCAGCCGCAGCACGGCCGCGAGGTCGACCTGCGTGAGCACGTCGCCGTTGAAGACGACCACCGACTCGGTCAGCGAATCCCCGGCATAGCGGACGGCGCCGCCAGTCCCAAGCGGCATCGGCTCGACCACATAGCGCAGGCGGACGCCGAGCCCCTCGCCTTCGCCGAAGATTTCTTCGATGCGGCGCGGCTGGTAATTGAGGCTGAGGATCACCTCGTCGATTTCCGGGAGCTGCTTCAGGAGGTCGATCTGATAGTAAAGAAACGGCCGATCGAGAATCGGCACGATTGGCTTCGGCGTATGGACGGTCAGCGGACGCAGCCGCGTCCCCTTTCCACCGGCAAGGAGAATGGCCTTCATGACAATCTGCCATTCTAGTCTCTTTTGATAAGATCCTCGCAACGGTCCAATGAACCTCCCGAACGCGCTCACGGTGGGCCGCATCTTTCTGGTGCCCTTGCTGGTGGTGGTACTCCTGACGAAATTCGAGGGGCGCCTGATTTTCGGCGTACGCAAGGAACTGGTCGGAGCCGCGATCTTCGGTCTCGCGTCGCTCACCGACGTGCTCGACGGCTATCTGGCGAGACGCCGCCAGCAGATCACCACGCTCGGTCAACTGATGGACCCGCTCGCCGACAAGCTGCTGATCACCGCCGCGCTGGTCTCGCTGGTGCAGATGGATCTCGCGCCCGGCTGGATGGTGGTGGTGATTCTCGGACGCGAATTCCTGGTAACGGTGCTGCGCAGCATCGCCCACGCACGCGGCGTGGTGATTCCGGCGTCACCGCTCGGCAAGTTCAAGATGGTGGCGCAGGTGGTGGCGATCCTGCTGCTGATCCTCGGGCGCGATCACCTGCAGCAGTTCTTCATCGTTGGAACGATCGCGCTGTGGATTGCGGTGGTCATCGCGCTGGTATCCGGCTTCGACTACTACCGGAAGTTCAATCATCTGCTGAGCGCCGCTCCGAAGCCGGCGACGTCACGTTCGGCGGCATTCGACCACAAAGCGTCCTGAGGGTTGTCGCCCGGCAGCCTGCACCTTCAGACCGACGGCGCCGGCGAGTCTCTGGAACTCCGACAAGCTGCGGGACTTGCCGCCGACCAGCACCATCATCAGCAATTCAGGTGACGGCGCGCCGTTCTCGTCGGGCGACACGCCGCCAAGAATGACCAGGCGTCCTGCCGGCCCGAGCGCCTCGGCGCACCGGCCGAGCAACCCGCTCGTTTCGCGATCGGGCCAGTCCGCAAGCACGTTCTTCAGCACATACACGTCGCCGCCAGCGGGAAGCGGATCGAAAAAACTCTGCGCGCTCGTGGTCACGCGATCGGTCACGCCCGCCGACCTGAAGACCTCGGCGGAGCGCGCGATCGGCCCCGGCAGGTCGACCAGAGTGCCTTTGAGAGCGGGCCGCGCGCGGAGGATCTCCGCGAGAAGCGAACCGGTTCCACCGCCAACATCGACGACGGTTCCGACCGAGTCCCAGTCGCCGCCGATCAAGACCTCGGGATCCGGCGTTCCGTGCCCGGCCGGCCCCATCAACGCGTCGAACTTCGCAGCGATATCGGGGTTGGCCTGGAGATCGTCCCAGAACGGCCGGCCGAAGACCTCGCGATAGGCCGGTGCTCCCGCTCGTACCGCGCTGAGCAGCGTTCCCCAGGCGTAAGCCATGCGACCGCCGAAGCTGTCCAGATCCATGGCCAGCCGAATGCCGGACTCCTGCAGTGCGCGTGCAGGTTCGTTGAGCGCGAATTGACCGGGGGATGGCTCTTCGAAGACGCCTTTGCTGACCAGATGCCTCAGGACCCGGTGCAACGACTCGGCATGGGCACCAGCCGCGGTCGCGATCTCGTCGATCTGCGCTGTTCCAGCGGCAATGTGATCCGCGACCCGAAGCGTCACCACCACATGAATCGACCATGGGGTAGAGAGATCGCTCAGGTCCCAGATGTTCGGCGGATCAGAAGGGCTCACGGCTCACGTTGGCTCAGGGCTTAGGACTTAGGGCTCATGGTGGCCCAGGGCTCATGACTTGAGCCATGGCGGCTGAGAGTTGTACCGCGAGCCGGGCTAAGCCATGAGTCCTGAGCCATAAGCCGGCTCTCACTGCGTGACGCGATGCACCGCCACGAAATCGCCGATGTAGACCGCTTCGTGACTCGACTCGATGCGGACGAGCGCGGTCTGCGGCTGCACGCTGAGGATCCGGGCGGTGCCGAGCCGCATGCTGGGACCGCGCGCCTCCAGCTTCGGGCCGTAGTACGTCATGTAGTCGCGCTCCTCGGGGGTCGCCCGGTAGATCGTGACGGTCTGCCCGGCACGAAGTCCCTGGTCGGCGCCCTGATCGACCACCATGACCGAGCCTGCCGCTCCCGTCTGCTGCTTGTCGTCTCCGAGCATGATGTGCCCGGGATGCGCGAAGTCGGGTTCACCAGCAACCCCGGCGTCGGACGGTGGGACGGCCTCGACATAGGGTTCGAGGTAATCGCCGTACATCACCCCGTCGCACGCGTGCGTCACTTCGGCAACCGCGGCGTCAGGCTGCACGTCGACTATCCGGACCCATCCTGAGGTATGGATGCTGATTGGCTGATACCCCAGCGTCCACTCCGTGAAGCGGTCGTTCACGACGCGGCGGACGTAATATTCCTGGCCCTGCTTGATTCCCTGCTTCGCGCCGGCGTTGATTACCAGCGCTTCGTTCGGACCGAAGAGCAGTCGTCCGCGTTGAGAACTCCCGGCCACGCGAATCGCCTGGTTGGGCAAGGCCGGAGGACTCATCGGCGCACAGGCCAGCTGGAAACGATCGCTCGACTCGCTCGTTGGCGAGGCGGGCTGCGCCAAGACGGGAACCGACCAGCCGAGGACGACGACGAGTGAAAGGACGCGTCCTGTCATGATGGAGATCCTTTGTTGGCTTTGAGCGTCGCCTGCAACTCGTCGATCCGTTTGCGCGCGCGCTCGAGATACTCGCTCTGGTCGAACTCCTTCACGATGCGTTCGAAGTAGGGAAGCGCCGCCGCCGTTTGGTGCATGCCGATCAGCGATTCGCCCATGTAAAAGAACACCGCGTCGCGGCTGCTGTAATCCGGGTCCGACTCGATGAGCGGCTTCAGCCGGCCGATTGCGCCCGGATAATACTTCATCCGGAAGTACTGCTGTCCAACGGCGAACTCCGAGTCGCCCAGCCGGTCCTTCGCCTCCCGCAGGTGCTGCTTTCCCTCCTCGGTGAGCGGGGAATTGGGATACCGCTCGACGAACACGGCCAGCTCGCGCATCGCTTCCCGCGTTTCGGTTTGATCGCGCGCCGGCGCGCGCATCTGGTAGTAGTGCGCCATGCCCAGCTTGAATTGCGCATAGTAGCTGCGGGGATGGGTCGGATAGAAGCTGAGGAACTCGCGGTATTCGTTGATGCCGAGTACGTACGCTTCGGCGGAGGCTTCTCCGAGGTAAGTGTCGCCAACACCAAGCTTTGCATCCGCGCGGAACGGACTCTGAGGATAACTGTCGACGAGCTGCCGGAAATACTCGCGGGCAACGATCCAACGCTTTTTGTTGAGCGCCTCGGTGCCGCGCTCCCAGAGAAATCGATCCGGTTCTGGCGTGCCGGTCGGCGGCTTCTTCGGGCCACCCGTGGCACACGCGGCGATCCAGCAGACAACCAGCACCAGCGTCGCGGATCGTCCGACGCTAACCAACAAGCGGCGCTTCACAGCAGCGCCGCGGACGAAGACAGCCATCGATATTCAGCCTCGATCCCTTCCTTGAGCGACACCTTCGGCTCGAACGCGAGATCCTTCCTGGCCAGCGAGGTGTCGGCATAGGTGTCGCGCATGTCTCCCTTCTGGGTCTCCTCGCGACGGACTTTCACCGGGCGTCCGGCTACTTCTTCGATCAATGTGATGACCTGATTCATCGACACACGAGAACCGCCGCCGACGTTGTAGGCGCGTCCTGGCACGCCGCGCTCGCCGGCGGCAATCGTCGCGGCCACCGCATCGCTCACGAACGTGAAATCGCGGGTCTGTTCGCCGTCCCCATAGAGCACGATCTCGTCACCCTTGATCGCCGCTTTGATGAACTTGTGAAAGGCCATGTCGGGGCGCTGCCGCGGGCCGTAGACGGTGAAGTAGCGCACGGCTGTCGCGGGCACCCTGTGGTTCACGAAATAGAGGTACCCGAGCTGCTCGGCCGAGAGCTTGGTCACTCCGTACGGTGATACCGGTTGTGGCAGCGCATCCTCGCGCATCGGGATGGTGGCGTTATCGCCGTAGACCGACGAACTCGACGCGTAGACGAACCGCGTCAGCGGAAGTCCGACGCACGCCTCGAGCAGCCGCTGGGTGACGTCGATGTTGTTGTCGGTATAGGTGCGAAAGTCCTGGCCCCAGCTCTTTCGTACCCCGGCCTGCGCGGCGAGATGAAAGACGTGGGTGACCTCGTTCAGGAGCGCCGGCAGATCGGCATCCTGCAAACGCGTTTCCGCGAATCGGAACCCTTCGCGCAGCTTGTTCTCTGCGAGGTTCCGTTCCTTGATCGGACGCGGATAGTAATCCGTGAAACAATCGACGCCGACGACCGTCGCGCCGCGGTCAAGAAGCGCTGCCGTCAGGTGCGATCCAATGAACCCGGCCGCACCGGTGACCAGGGCCTTCATGACGCAAACACCTCGCGGATGCGCGGCGGAAGCCGGCACGGCCGGCCGTTCGGGTCGAGCGCCGCATGCACCGTCCGGCCGGAAGCCGTCAACACCTGATCGTCCCGTCGAAACACCTTGTACTGAAACTCCATCCGCACCGGTGACAGCATCCGCCCCTCGGTCCTCACCTCGATCTCATCGTCGTACCGCGCCGGCCGGTGGTACTCGCAGTGCGCCTCGATGACCGGCAGCGACACCCCAGCATGCTCCATTTCGCGATACGTCCAGCCAAGCGATCGCAAGAGGTCCGCGCGTCCTACCTCGAACCAGACGAGGTAATTCGCGTAATAGACCACTCCCATCTTATCGGTTTCGGCGTAACGCACGCGGAGCGAGGATATCGACGAACGCATCAGGAGGCGACCGCGGTCGCGGCCGCCGCGCGCAGCGCCTGCGTCGCTCCGGCGGGATCAGGGCTGCCGAAGATGGCGTTGCCCGCCACCAGGATATCGGCCCCGGCGGCGACGATGCGTGCCGCTGTGGTCGTGTCGATCCCGCCGTCCACTTCGATCGGCGCGGTGGACCCGGCGCGCCGTAGGAGCTCACGCATCGCTCGAACTTTAGACTCCGAGCGAGGAATGAAAGTCTGCCCGCCGAAGCCCGGGTTGACGGTCATGACGAGCACGTAGTCGACGTCTCCGGCGAGCTCTTCGAGCGTGACGACCGGCGTCGCCGGATTCAGCGCAACGCCTGCCTTTGCGCCGAGACTCTGAATCAGGTGCACGGTCCGGTGCAGGTGAACGGCTGCTTCAGCGTGCACCGTGAGCATCGAGGCGCCGGCGTGAACGAACGCTTCGACATACCGGTCGGGGTCTTCGATCATCAGATGAACGTCGAGCGGCACTTTCGCGCGCCGCTTCAACGCGGCTACGACCGGCGGACCGATCGTGATGTTCGGAACGAAGTGGCCGTCCATGACGTCGACGTGAATCAGATCCGCGCCGCCGCGCTCGACGACCGCGATCGCGTCACCAAGCGCGGCGAAATCCGCCGACAGAATTGACGGAGCGATCTGGAGGTGGCCCGCCGGTTTCATCAGCGGCTCACCTCGAGCGAGATGGGATCGCCAGGTGCGACCTGGAATCCCCCCTGGGGACTCTGACGCAGCACGATCCCGGCCGGAACTCCGGGATACGGATGATCGCCGACGACGGAGACACGGAACCCGCGCGTGCGCAGCAGGTCTGCCGCGCGGTCGCCGTTGACGCCAATGAGGTCGGGCATCACGTAAGTCACGCCGCGCTCGCCACGGTTGATGAGCAGCGCCACTTGCGAGCCGCTGGTTTTTGCCGACGGATTCTGCGCGACGACGGTTCCGGCAGGGTAGTCAGAGGATCGAATCTCGGCAATCGAGGCCAGCTGCAGCCCGTCCTGCTGCACACGAAGCTGCGCGGTGCGTTCGGATTCGCCGAGCAGTGCCGGCACGACATTCGATCGAGGGCCCGCGCTGACCCATACCTTCACGCTGCGCTCGCGTCGCGTCTGCAGTCCGGCCTGGGGATCCTGGCTGATGATCTTGCCAGCTGGCACGGTCGCGTCCATGCGGCGTCCTTCCTCGACCTTCAGGTTCAGTCCAAGCTGAATGAGGATCGCGCTGGCTTCATTGACGGTCTTTCCGTTCAGCGGAGGAACCGCCACGTCACGGGTCTTCAACGCGATCCGCATGGCGGCCGCGGCGAAGAGGACGTAAGTGAGGAACAGCGCGCCGGCCAGGATCACGCGCTTGCCCGCACCCCAGACGCGCCTCGATAACGCCATGAATTCAAAAGTTTACCGCAGCCGGGCGAGGCGAGTCCAAACCACGGAAGAACACAGAAAAACACAGAACAACACAGAAAACAAGACCGCAGCAGCCAGAGGCAACCGCAGCTGTTTGCCATCGCCGTCAGCCGCTTCTCCGATCGGCCAGCGAGGCTCCATAAAAGGCTTCGAGCCCGTCGCGGAACGGAAGTGTGCGCAGCTCACGAACCCGTTCGAAGTGTGGATGCGCCTCCAGGAACGCCGCCACGACGGCCTCGTTCTCCTCGGGTTCGCTCGAGCACGTCGAGTAAATCACCCGGCCGCCAGGCCGGACGATGGCAGCGGCGTTGGCGAGGATCACGCGCTGAGTCGCGGCGAAGCCCTCGAAATCCGAGGGAACGCGACGCCAGCGAATATCAGGGTCGCGGCGGATCGTACCCAGGCCAGAGCATGGCGCGTCCACCAGCACGGCGTCGAAAATCGGCTCGAGTGGGAGGGCCTGTCGCGCATCGGCCTGGAGGATGCGCACCGAGCGCGCGCCGGAGGCCCTGACGGTTGACGTCAGCAGATCCAACCGCCGGGCGCGCACGTCGGCCGCGATCACCCGCCCTTCATCGTGCATCATCGCCGCCATCTGGGTCGTTTTGCCTCCCGGTGACGCACACGCGTCGAAGATCGATTCGCCCGGCCGCGCGTCCACGAACTCGCCGACCAGCTGTGATGCCTCGTCCTGGACCATGAACAAGCCTTGGTCCGCGAGCGGCGTCAGGAGGGGATTGCCCGTACGCACGATCAGTCCGGCCAGCGCGCGCCGCGTCGGCTCGGTGTCGACGCCGGCATGGGCGAGCGCATCCCCAAGCGCGTCACGAGTCGTGCGCAGCGTGTTGACACGCAAGGTGAGTGGCGCAGGTTGATTGTCGAATCGCGCCCACGCCGCGGTGGCGTCGTAACCACAGCGATCGATCCACCGCTCAATCAACCACCGTGGATGCGACAGCGTGGTCGAGAGGTAATCGACCGCGGCCTGACGATCTACCGGCTCGCGAGGCTCTTCCGGCAACGGGAGCTTCGAGCGTTCACGCGATGCCCGCCGCAGCAGGGCGTTGACGAACCCGGCGGCGCTGCGCTTACCAGCCTTTCTCGCCATCTCCACCGCATCGTCCACGACCGCCGCCGCGGGGACCCGATCGAGATGAAGGAGCTGGAACAGGCTCAGACGAAGGACGATCAGAATCTCGAGGTCGAGGCGGGCAGGATCGCGCTTCGCAAAGCTCGCGACGATCTGATCGAAGGCCGCCTGCCACCGCAGGGTGCCGGTTGCGATCTCACCAGCCAATGCGCGGTCGCGCTCATCGCGAAGCGGCGTTCGCGCGCGCGCCAGGGCTGCCGGAAGATCGGCGCGGCCGCGGGCGACGGCGAGCAGCGTCTCGTAGGCCGCCAGTCGAGCCGGGGCAATCACGATCCAAAACGATCGCCGGGCGTCACCCGATGTCCCGCGAGAAACTCCCGGGCGGTCATCGCCCGGCGCCCTTCCGGCTGGAGCTCCAGGATACGGAGCGCGCTCCCGCCGCCGGCCGCGACGATGAGATTGTCGCCTTGGGCCGAGACGATCTCGCCAGGCCGTGCGGCGGTGATTTGATCGGTCGTCGCGCTGCGGCGGATCACATAGCGAACACCGCCAAGAGTCGTCGACGCGAGCGGCCACGGCTGGAGGCCGCGGATCTTGTTGTGGAGCGATCTCGCGGAGTCCGTCCAGTCGATTGCCCCCTCCTCTTTCGTGATCTTCGCCGCGTGCGTCACCAGCCGGAGGTCCTGCGGCCTTTCGACCGCGCGACCGGCAGCGAGATCGTCCACCACCGAGAGCAGCAGCTCGGCGCCGGAAACCGCCAGCCCCCTTTCAATATCTCCGCTGGTCGCATCGCGGGAAATTGGAATCGTCTGCGTAGCGAACATCGGGCCAGCGTCGAGCTCCGAGACCACTCGCATGATCGTGACCCCGGTCTCGGCCTCACCGGCCAGGACAGCCCGATGCACGGGCGCAGCGCCGCGATAGCGGGGAAGAAGCGATGCGTGCACGTTGATCATGCCGAGCCTCGGGATGGCCAGCAAGGCGTCGGGGAGGATGCGCCCGAAGGCTGCCACGACGCCGAGATCGGCACTCAAATCACGTATCGCCTTCAGGAATGCCTCGTCCTTTATCCGCGAGGGCTGCAGCACCGGCAGGTTGTGCGCGAGCGCCACTTCCTTGGTTGGGGTTGGCTGGAGGTGCTGCCCGCGACCTCGATGCCGATCAGGCTGCGAGACGAGGGCGACGACCTGATGACGTGATGCAAGGAGTCGCTCGAGCGAGGGAACCGCGAAGGCGGGGGTTCCGAAATAGACGATTCGTAGCCGGGGTCCGGGGTCCGAGTCACTGGGTCCGTCTGCGGCGTTCACCATTTGCCTGACTTTCGGAGTTTCTGGATCTTCCGCACGATCATGTCCCGCTTGATGCCGCGCAGGCGATCGATGAAGACCACGCCATCGAGGTGATCCATTTCGTGCTGGAAGGCGCGAGCCAGTAAACCGGTCGCCTCGATCGTCTGCTCGTCGCCGTTCCCGGTCGCACCCTTTGCGACCACGCGTGCCGGGCGCACGACGGTGGCGTTGAAGCCTGGGGCGCTGAGACAGCCCTCCTCTTCGAGCTGTGTTCCGTCACGTTCAACGAACACCGGATTCACCATCACGATCAGGTCTTCCGCCTTGCGCCCGACCGACAGGTCGACGACGAAGATCCGCAGCGGCACGCCCACCTGAGTGGCGGCCAGGCCGATTCCCGGGGCGGCATACATCGTCTCGATCATGTCATCGATCAGGCGGTTAAGGTCGTCGTCGAAAGTCGTGACATCGGCGGCCCGTTCGTGCAGCGGCCGCTCGCCGTAGCGGAGGATGGGCCGAATCATCTCTGGCCGGGGGGCTTCGCCCCGCCGGACCCCCCTACGCGCTCGCTCGCGGGGACCCCTGACCCCGCGCCGCGCGCGCGACTCACTCGCTCTCGCTCGTTCGTTCCCGATCGCCGCTGGCCGGGGGGCTTCGCCCCGCCGGCCCCCCCTACGCGCTCGCTCGCGGGGACCCCTGACCCCGCGCCGCGCGCGCGACTCACTCGCTCTCGCTCGTTCGTTCCCGATCGCCGCTGGCCGGGGGGCTTCGCCCCGCCGGCCCCCCCTACGCGCTCGCTCGCGGGGACCCCTGACCCCGCGCCGCGCGCGCGACTCACTCGCTCTCGCTCGTTCGTTCCCGCTCGCCGCTGGCCGGGGGGCTTCGCCCCGCCGGCCCCCCCTACGCGCTCGCTCGCGGGGACCCCTGACCCCGCGCCGCGCGCGCGACTCACTCGCTCTCGCTCGTTCGTTCCCGCTCGCCGCTGGCCGGGGGGCTTCGCCCCGCCGGCCCCCCCTACGCGCTCGCTCGCGGGGACCCCTGACCCCGCGCCGCGCGCGCGACTCACTCGCTCTCGCTCGTTCGTTCCCGCTCGCCGCTGGCCGGGGGGCTTCGCCCCGCCGGCCCCCCCTACGCGCTCGCTCGCGGGGACCCCTGACCCCGCGCCGCGCGCGCGACTCACTCGCTCTCGCTCGTTCGTTCTCACGTTACGAGACGTTATTCGAGAACCGCGCACGGATTGCCGCATCGGATGCGGTCATCGCCCGATCGAGCGCTGCAATCGAATCGCCGCCGAACCGTTCCAGCAGCGCGTCGGCGAGAACCAGCGAGACCATCGCTTCGCCGACCACCGCGGCGGCGGGCACCGCGCAGACGTCGCTACGCTCGATGGCGGCCGGTGAGGGTGTCATGGTCGTCAAATCGACGGAGCGGAGCGGCTTCATCAATGTGGAGATTGGCTTCATCGACGCGCTGACCCGCAGATCCTCGCCGTTGGTGACACCTCCCTCGAGGCCGCCGGCGTTGTTGGTCGGCCGCGCGACACCGGTCACCCGCGCGCCAGCTTCGTCGGGGACAATCTCGTCATGCACCCGTGAGCCGGGCAGGGTGGCGACGGCGGGACCGGCGCCAATTCCGACGGCCTTGATCGCGGGAATCGACATGAGCGCCTGGGCCAGCCGTCCATCGAGCTTGCGGTCCCACTGCACGTAGCTGCCGAGGCCGATCGGCACGCCCGTCGCGATGACCTCGAAGGCGCCGCCCAATGTATCGCCCGCCTCCTTCGCACGATCGATCTCTTCGATCATGCGTCGCTCCACGTCGGCATCGACGCAGCGCAGCGGCGCATCGTCGGGCAGCGCAGCCGCGGATTCGAACGGCACGAGCAAGTGATTCGAGAGTCCCACGCCGGCAATCCGGAACACGTGGCTCGCGAGTCGGATCCCGGCGTGCGCCAGAAGCTGGCGAGCGAGAGCGCCGGCCGCCACACGGGCGGCCGTCTCGCGAGCGCTCGCCCGCTCGAGAACATCCCTCAGGTCTGAGCGATCGTACTTTGCGCCGCCGGCAAGGTCAGCATGCCCGGGCCGCGGCCGCGTGACCGCGGCGCGCCGCGCACCACCTTCGCCCTCCGGCGGCCCGGGTTCACGAGTGCGCATCGTGTACTGCCAGTTCGTCCAGTCCCGGTTCTCGATGACCATCGCGACCGGCCCGCCGATCGTCTCGCCGGCTCGCACTCCGGAGAGGATCTCCGCCTTGTCGGATTCGATTGCCATTCGCCGTCCGCGGCCGTAGCCACCCTGTCGGCGCCGCAGCTCGCGGGTAATCGCGTCCACGTCAATCGCGAGACCCGCTGGAAGTCCTTCGAGGATCACTACGAGCGCCCGCCCGTGTGATTCACCGGCAGTGAGAAACCGCAGCATCACTCGCAAATTCTATACGAACTTTCTGCGCACCTTTGCGGCACCATTCAAAGTGAACCCGCCTGATCTCATTGCTTTCATCGCGGCGATCTTCTTGCAACGCGCCCGGACATCCACGCATGCGGTTCTTCGCCGATCGATTTCTCGTGGACGACGAGAGTGCCCTCGACCTCGCGAGCGGCGCGCGCGTGCGCCTCACGATCGAGAAGGCCGCTGCGCGCACGACGATTCGCGAACGCGAGGCGCTCTGTTCGGAGCTCGCGGGCATCAGGCACCCACTGTTGCTTCCCATCGTGGACTTTGGACTCGCGGAAGGGAGCTGGTTCGAGGCGCACACGGCTAGCGCGCCGCTACGCTCCGCGCGACAGGAAACGAGCGATGCGGCTTTGCATCTCGTGCGATTCATGCGGGCCGGTGGAATCGGCTTGAGCGGAGAGATGGCGGCCCGCCACGTCAGACCAGCAATCGGCGCGTATCCAGCAGCCTGGCGTCCGGTGGGCGTTCGATTGATCTGGCGACGGAGCGTCGACGCTGTTCGCGGCGTAATGGAAGCACCGGGTCCGTCCGGCGTCACGTGCGTCACTGTTGGAGGTCCCGTGGGCAGCGGGTTACGGACTGCACGGATGATCCTGTCACGCGCTGCCCGGCTGGCTGGATTCATTCCGATCGACCGAAGCGTAGCGGACTGGATGCGAACCGATCCGCGGGTCATGCCGGTTTCCGCACTCGTAACGGAGCGGCACCTGTGCGTGATCGACTGGCTGTCGAACGACCGGACGTTACCGGCGTCGCTGTCGATTGCGGTGGCCGCGAGCAATCGGCGTCACCTCTGGGTTCGATTCTGCCGCGAGCGGCTCACCGGCGACGGCCGCGCGGCGTTGGAGCGACTGACTGCACCGGAGCTGAGGGCAATGATTTATCAGGACGCCGAGCTGGGTCCCGACGATGACGAGATCGAGGCTGCCATTGGACATGCCGACGGCTCGCCTGGGCGCTTGATTCGGTCGCTGACGTCCGCGCGCGGTGCCAGGGCAGCGGCGATATGGGTGCACGAAGTCGCTCCGGCCTACCTTGGAACCGGCACTCCCGCGCACGTGCCGTTGCCGCCGCATTCGCGCCGCGATGCCGGGGTCTCTCGACTCGCGCGGGTCGTCGAGGCGGCACGGGCGCTCGTCCGACGCGGCCGTCATGCACGAGCAGAGAGGCTTTTCGGAAGGGCGTCCGAAGCGCTCGCCGCGCGCGGCGCGGGTGATCGCGCGGCCGATGCCGCGTGCAATCTGGGCGACCTGCGTCTTGCGCGCGGACGTCCGCGCGATGCCCAAGAGGCGTTCGCACGTGCCCGGCAGTGGGCCGTCGACGCACGCGTGATGCGCCGAACGCTCATTGGCACCGCTCGAGGCATGCGCGATGCGGCTACGTTAGTCGATGCCGAGGCACCGCTGCGCAGCCTCATCGCTGCTGAAACACCCGATGCGCCGGATGTCGATGCACGTCGGCTCCTGGCCGAGGTCCGGTTGCTGGGCGACGATGTCGATGGCGCGTGGCAGGCGATCGGGCCCATAGCGAAGGCCGAGGAGGCAAGAGGCGAGCCGGCGAATGGAACGCCATCCGGCAATGGCCTCGATGTTCGAACGATTGCGATTCTGGTCGAGATCCAGCGACGTCGAGGAGATCTGGCCAGGGCTGCTCGACTTGCGTCCGAGGCCTGCCGTCTGGCAAGTCCCCAAGATCACCTCTCGACGTGCGATGCGCAGCTTGCAGCGCTCGCCACCCACGCCGCGCTCGGCAGTGCCGCCGCGGTCCGCCTCGCTGGAGAACGGGCCCTGCAGGCTGCCCGGCTGGCGCGCAGCCCCGTCCTCCGGGTCTATGCGGCCGCCATGCTGTCTGCAGCTCTGGCCGCGTGCGGGGAGTCGCCGTCATCTGCAAGGGTCGACCGATTGCGAAGGGCTGCGTCTAAGCTGCCTGCGCTTCATGCATCACGAGTACAAGCGATGTTGAGTCATCAACCTCGGATCGACGGACCGGCCGCAACCCGTTCGGCCGTCGATCTGTTCGAATCGTTCACGGAATTACTGCACGACGCGGGCGGCGACACAGCGGCGCTTTCCGCTATCGCCTGCCGCCTGGCGGAGATCCTCTCCGCCGCGTCGGTGCGCATTCTTTCGAGCTCACCACGCCGGACGATTGCGTCCGCCGGGCGGGACTGGCACGACGATCGGGTCGCAAACCGCGTCCTCGATGGCTCCACCACGGAGTTCCACGACGGTGTGGCCCCGGAAGCCGTCGTCGCGATCCGAGCGGGTGGTTCGACAATTGGGTGCCTGGCGGTCCGCTGGGTAACCGGCGCCGCGCCTTCACGTGATCGCGTCCAGGAGATCCTTCGACTCGCCGCGGCCGCCTGCGCGCCGCTCGTGAGAGAAATCGAGCCCCGACGCGCGCCGGCCGCTCCGGGTCCGCATCCCGACGATCTCTTCGGCTGCGGAGCAACCGCCGACCGATTGCGCGACGAAATCCGCCGCGCCTCGCTGGCACCGTATCCGGTTCTGGTCCAGGGGGAAAGTGGAAGTGGAAAGGAACTGGTCGCTCGTGCGATTCACGCTCACAGCTCGCGGCGTGCGCGCCGGTTCTGTGCCGTCAATTGCGCAGCGCTGACCGAAGACCTCCTGGAGGCGGAGCTCTTCGGCCACGCGCGTGGCGCGTTCACCGGCGCCACCAGCGAACGGCCTGGGCTATTCGAGGAGGCGGACGGGGGAACGCTGTTCCTGGACGAAATCGGCGAACTCTCCCCCCGCGCGCAGGCCAAGCTGCTTCGCGTCCTGCAGGAAGGGGAGGTCCGTCGCGTCGGTGAAAACCTCTCGCGCAAAGTCGACGCGCGGATCGTGGCGGCGACCAACCGCCGCCTGACCGAAGAAGTCGATGCCGGCCGGTTCAGGGCCGATCTCCGGTTTCGACTGGATGTTCTGCGTTTGCAGATCCCGCCGCTGCGCGAACGCCCGGACGAAGTGGCCGGACTCGCGGAACGGATCTGGAGTGAGGCCGCCGCGCGCGTCGGCACGCGCGCCACGCTCTCGCCCGACTTGCTCGCTGCGCTGGCGCGGTACGACTGGCCTGGCAACGTGCGCGAGCTGCAAAACGTGATGGCTGCCCTTGCGGTAGAGGCGCCACGAAGAGGCCGGGTGCCGGCGTCGCTGTTGCCGCCGCACGTCGCCAATCTCGTCACCAGGTCCCCGATCGACTTCGACGCGGCGCGGCTGGAGTTCGAGCGCCGCTTCGTCCGTGCCGCCCTCGCACGCGCCGGCGGTCACAAGCGGGCCGCCGCGGCGCAGCTTGGCATCAGCCGTCAGGGGCTCGCGAAGATGATGAAGCGGCTCGGTCTCACTGAGCTGTGAAGGGGATTCAACGGTCAGCGTTGGACGTTCTCGAGCATTCACCATCGAACTTTGCGCATTGAACATCGAGCGTTGTCAGTTATTCTTCAAGGGCGCATGACGCGCTATCTCGCACGAAGGCTGCTGCTCACCATCCCGGTTCTCCTCGGCGTCGCCACGCTCGTCTTCGCCCTCATTCATCTGGTGCCCGGGGATCCGGCGCAAACGATGCTCGGAGAGAGCGCGTCGCCGGACGAAGTGGCACACCTGCGGACGACGCTCGGACTGGACAAGCCGCTCCTGGCGCAGGACCGCGACTTCCTCTCAGGCGTGGCGCGGGGGGATTTGGGAACATCCTTTCGCTACGGCACTCCGGTCACGCGCGAGATCCGTCAGCGCGTGCCAGACACCGCCGTGCTCGCCGTCTGTGCGATGGCGGTCGCGGTGGTGTTTGCGCTTCCACTGGGAATCATCGCAGCGATGTATCGCGGCCGCTTCACCGACCATGCAGCGATGACGATCGCGCTCGCTGGCATCTCGATGCCGAACTTCTGGCTGGGTCCACTGCTGGCCATTCTCTTCGCGGTGAACCTGGGATGGCTCCCGGTTGCCGGATCGGGCACAGTCGCGCACCTGGTGCTCCCGTCAGTGACGCTCGGCGCGGCGCTCGCGGCGATCCTCGCCCGGATGACCCGCGCGTCGTTATTCGAGGAGTTGCGCGAACTCTACGTGCTCGCCGCCCGGGCTCGCGGTCTCTCGCGTGTGCGCGCGATCCTTCGCCACGCGTTTCGCAACAGCCTCATCCCGATTGTCACCATCATCGGGCTGCAGTTTGGCGCGGTTCTGACCGGCACGATCATCACCGAAACGATCTTCGCGTGGCCCGGCGTGGGACGCCTTCTGATTCAGGCGATCAACACCCGCGACTATCCGCTCGTGCAGGGTTGCATCCTGTTCATCTCGGTCACCTACGTCGCCATGAACCTCATCACCGATCTCACCTACGGGTTTCTGGACCCGAGAATCCGCTTCGAATGATCCGCGTCGGCACCCTCATCGTCGTGCTGACCGTGCTGGCAGCGACGCTCGGGCCGGTTCTCACGCCCTACGATCCGTCGGCGCAGACGCTGGCCGAGCGGCTCGGGCCGCCGAGCGCGGCGCATCCGTTCGGTCTCGACGAGCTCGGCCGCGACATCCTCTCGCGCCTTCTCTCGGGCGCGCGCATCTCACTGCTCGTCGGCCTGGCCGTCGTCTCGGTCTCATCGCTCATTGGAATGACCCTCGGCTCGATCGCCGGGTACTTCGGGGGCGGGATCGACGATCTCATCAGCCGCGTCATCGACATTTTGATGGCGTTTCCAGGGATCCTGCTCGCGATTGCGCTGGTTGCCGTGCTTGGGCCGAGCCTGACCAACGTGGTCCTGGCGCTCTCAGTGATTGGCTGGGTGGGATACGCGCGCCTGGTTCGCGGCCAGGCCCTCCGGGCGCGCGAGTTCGAGTACGTGCAGGCCGCGCGGGCGCTCGGCGCGGGCCCGGCGCGTATCGTCGCGCGTCACGTACTGCCGACAGCGTTTCCAGCCGTCATCGTTCAGGCGACGCTGGGAATGGCGGGCGCGATCATCGCGGAGGCATCACTCAGCTTTCTCGGTCTGGGCGTGCAACCGCCGACACCGAGCTGGGGGACGATGCTGGACGCGGGGCGGTCGCATCTGTTCGATGCGCCGCATCTGACGATCTTTCCGGCCTGGCAATCGCGACGCTCGTGCTGGGCTTCAATTTCCTTGGCGATGGCTTGCGGGATCGGATCGATCCGAAGGCGAAGGCTTGAGAAGCGCGTAGCGGTGCCGGAGCGCGAGCAGTTGCGCGTTTCGCGGCTCCTTCTGCAGGCCACGCTCGACCGTCGCGCGCGCGGCGTCAGCCTGGCCGGCCCGCCACTGCGCGTCTGCGAGTCGCGCCAGCACCTCCGGATCCGCGTCCATGTCGGCGGCCACCAGCTGGAAATAGCGGACCGCGCCGGAGGCGTCATTGAGCTTCAGCGAAAGATCGGCCAGGCGTATCGATTGCGCCACCCGTCGGCGGGCGTCCTCTTCCACGCCGTGGAGCGACTGGTAATCGAGCAGCGCTTGTCGAGCCGACTCCCAGTGCCGCAATCGCTCTGACGCTTCGGCGAGATAGTAGAAGGCCAGCGGATCGACTGGTTCCTTGCGCGTCGCGTTCTTCAGCATGCGCTCCGCCGAGTCATCGTCCCGCGTCATCAGCAGGGCGCGGCCGAACAACATCAACGCTTCGCTGCTGTCGTCGTTGCCGACCGCTCCTTCCAGCGCGCTCAGTGCCTTGCTCAAGGCATCACCGCGGGTCGGCGCAAGCTCGAGCCAGACCCGGCCCAGCGCGACGTAGGCGTACGAATCATCCGGATACCGTTCCGCAGCACGGCCGAGCGTGAGCACCGCACGTTCCGGCTGGCCTGCGTGGGCGTATGCGAGGCCGAGCGCTACCTCGCGCGACGCCCCCGGATTGAGCGCCGCGAGCTTATTGAGCTGGTCCAGGCGATCCTCGGTCCGGCCGAGCACCCCGAACAGGTCCGCGAGCTCTTCGCGCGCGTGGAGCATCGCAGGATCGATCCGGATCGCCCGCTCGAGCGCGGCGCGCGCTTCGTTGAGCCGCTGCGCATCGCGCAAGCACAGTCCGAGCAGGTAGTAGCCTTCGGCGAAGTGGTCGTCCTGCGCCACCGCGTTCTTCAGCACGTCGATCGCCTCGGCGCCGCGGCCGTCGCTGTAAGACGCAAAGGCAAGCTTGTAAAGCACCCGCGGCGATGCAGGGTCGAGACGCACGTAGTCGCGGTAGAGCGCCGCAGCGCGGCTGTAGCGCGGCCCGAGCGGCGGCTTCAACGCCAGGTAGACGTCACCGAGCTCCTCGAGCGAACGGGTCGCGGTCGGGTCCAGCTCGTACGCCCGGCGCAGGTCGCGCACCGCCTCTTCGAGATCGCCGCGCTTCCGGTAGGTCTCCCCGCGACGCAGATACCCGATCATCGCGTTGGGCTTGAGCGCAATCGCACCGCTGAAGGCCTCGACCGCGGCAACCGTGTTGTCCTGCGCCAGCGCGGTTTCCCCCTGCGCGAGCAATTCGCGGTGCATCCGATCGCGGCGGGTCACGACGTAGCCGTACATCGCCGCGAAGGCCAGTGCCAGCAAGAGCGAGCCGACCAGAAGGCGTTTCACACGTTCATCCTACCAGCCGGCCGTCGCGAAACGGCGGATTACGAAGAGGCCCTTACAGTTTTGAGTGCTGCGGTCGGCCAGCGCCTCGCATGCCGCCCGCCGGATCGGGAAGGAACTTTCCAGCCAATCCGGGATCTAAAGGGATAAGGCGGGGTTAGAATGGCCCAGGGACTGTCTGTGAAGCCGGTTCGAGCGATCACTTGGACAGACGTCGGAGGGCGCGAGGCGTCCCTCATTCAGCGCTGCGCGGCTCGCGACGAAGACGCCTGCGCCGAGCTGGTCACCGAACACCAGCGCATGGTCTACCAACTCTCGCTGAACCTGCTCAACGACCACAGCGAGGCGCTCGACCTGTCGCAGGAAGTGTTCCTGCGCGTGTTCCGCACCATTCACACCTTTCGAGGACAGTCCAGCCTCCGCACGTGGATTTATCGGATTGTCGTCAACCAGGTGCGTAACCGGCAGCGGTGGTGGCGGCGGCGCCATCGCTCGCAGCAGATCTCGCTCGATCAGCACATCCGCGACCATGGCGACGTCCCGGACGCGAACGACGGCCGGTCGCCGGACCGCCTGCTCGGCCGCAAGCAGCTCGCCGAACGGATTCGCGTCGCGCTCGATCGTCTCCCGTTCGATCAGAAGACCGCCATCGTGCTCAGGGAAATCGACGGCCTGAGCTACGAAGAGATTGGATTCTCGCTCGGTATTGCCGTCGGCACCGTGAAATCGCGGTTGGCGCGCGCCCGCGAAGGCCTCCGCGCCCAGTTGAGGGACGCATGACCGGTACTGACCTGCTCAGCGGTGCGGCAGCGCCTTGCCGCATTTCACGATGGCGAGCTCCCGGTGGGCGACCGCATCGCCACCCAGGGACACCTGAACATCTGCGACGAGTGCGCCGAGGAACTGCGCGTGTTCGGCGAGGTCGGAGATGCATTGCGGATTGCCGCGGCGCGGGCACCCAAGGACGATTGGACCGGCCTCCGGTCCGGGGTGATCAGCCGGATGCGAGCGGAAGCCTACGAATCGTGGACCGCACGCGTGTCACGGCTTTTCGACGACATGCACCTGGTGTGGATCGCCCTCGCATCGACTGCCGCGACGTTCGTGTGCGGTGCCATCGTGCTCGGCATGCTGCACTTTGCCTCACCAGAGCGGGACGACTCACTGCGCGCAATCATTGCGGTGGTGGCGGCGCCGTCCGGGTCGGATCTGAACCCCGCGAGCCTGGACGGACTGATCCAGGCGCCCACGGTTCCGCACGACGGCCTGGTGAGAACGATGCTGGAGCAGTCGGGATCGCAAGGGGAGTTGATGCTCGCGCTGTCCGCCCGGGTCAGCCGCGAGGGGCGCGTTTCGGAGCTGGCCGTCCTGGCTAACGACCGCGACCGCCGCGACATCGCACAACTGCTCGACGCAATCTCCCGCAGCCGTCTGGAGCCCGCCCGTTACCGCGACGACCCGATCGCGGTCAACCTCGTCTGGCTCGTCGAACACACGACGGTCAAAGGCAAACTCAGATCGTAACGGTGCTTAGGTGCCAGGTGCTGCGTGCTGGGTGCTTATGGTGCTCGGTGCCACGTGCCGACTAGTGCCAGTTGAACGGACGCGGCACCATGCACCGAAGGCACGTAGCACGCGGCACCTAGCACTTTGCACGCAGCACCACAGGCTCCGTTCGCATCCTATCGCTTAATCTCTGCCACCGCCGTCGCGATGTTGTTCATCGTGTCGGATGCACGAATGATCACGCTGCGCGACAGGTCCCCTTCATCCAGTGTGACCTCGAACTGCTCGCGGCGCGAGTCGGCAATGCCATCGACGGGATACGCCACCCGCCAGCGGCTGGCGTCGAGCGAGAGCTCGACACGCTGGACGGCAGACTGATTGTCGGTGACGGTGAACTTGATCGTGGCGCGCGGGCCGTTCCGGACGGCCGACTGAACCTCGATCTGCGGAGCAGTGTTGTCGACGTCGAAGCTGACGCTTTCCATTTCGCCGAGCAGTGCCGTTGCCGGCGAGTTCGATGGTGCGTCGGTGGCGGTGACCTTCACGTAGTAAGTGCCGTCGGGAACCGACGTCGTGTCCCAGACGAAGATCGGATCCCACAGGTCACGCTTCAGCGGTTTCCACGTCGTCTCGCCTTCGCGCCGGTAGGAAATCTCGTATTGAAGCCGATCGTCGTTCTCATCGTCCGCCTTCCAGACGAACGTCTGCAGGCCCTTCTGGTACACGCGACGTCCGAGCGCCGGCAACGGCGGTAACGGGATCGAGCCGCTGCTTGCCGACGCCTGCTGCTGCGTTTGTGAGCGGTTGTCAGAGGTGTTGTCCTCGAAGCCGGCGATCTCGAGTTCGCCGGTCGAGAAGGGCCGCTGAAAGGCGGTGCCCGCCGGATGGACCGTGATGCTCGTGACGGTCGGCCGCAGATTGCGCGGCAGGAACGCGGCCGTAACCGACGTCAGGACCGGACCCGGACCGGCCGCGGTTTCTGATTTCAATACCGCGCGCCACTGCAGGTATCGCGCATTGGGGCTCGCGATGGGATCGCCTTCCGGAGTGGTGTACGGCTTCGACCATGCGCTCCATGTTTCGTCAGGCGTCGCGGTATTGCCGGATCGCGTGTGAATCTCGATCTCACCCGGCTTGGCAGATGCGCGCCAGCGGATCGCGCCCCACGTCGCAACCGTGCCCGCATCGCGCACGTCGGAGTCGTAAGTGCCTTGGGTGGCACGCTCGGAGGAAAGGGTGAACACCTTGCCGGGATTGCTGGTGGCCCCGACGATCCGGCCGGCCGAGTCGCGCAGCAACGCCGTGACCTGCCGCGCGGAGGCCCGCGCGAGAAGCGTCGCGCGCGCCGGATCTCCGGTGATGCGGAAGATCTTGCCCTCCGTTCCCGTGCCGACGATGAGCGCACCGTCCTTCTCGATCAGCAGGTCGAACGGCCAGTCGTCCATCGCTTCCCACACCGTGTCCCATAGCCCGTCCGGACGAATCCGGTAGATCGCGCCTTTGGCATTGCGGCTTCGCGCTTCGTGCCCGCCTCCCCCCGGAGCGGTCACGCCGGTGCTCGTATCCCCGAGGACCGTGATCGAGGTGATCTCGGCGGACACGGTGGGGACCGGCGGCCGTGGCGGCTCGGGTGGAGTGGTGATGACCGGCGGACCCTCGCGGTCCTCGCCCCCCGGCGTCCCGCTGAACGCCGCCGCATAAATCGTCCCGTCGTCCGCCATGCGGATCGCGTGGATTTCCTTGAACGGCGAGTCGATGAGCACGAATGCCTTGCCCTGCGGATCGATTCGGAAGATTCGCCCGGGAGATTCCGTACCGGCGATCACGTTGCCATTCTTGTCGATCGCGAGCGAGACGACGTTGGTGGTGTTGGTCTTGTAGAAGACCGATCCCTTGCCATCGGATGTGATGCGATAGATCGTGCCCTTTTCGCCGGTTGCCGCGTACAACGCGCCGTCGCGACCGCTGGCCAGCGCCCAGATGTATTTGTCTTCAGGATCGAAAAAGGTCTTGGAGTTCCCATCGGCCGCGACCTGGTAAATCTTGCCGTCGGGCGAGGTCGCGACGTAGAGGCCGCCGTTGGGCGCGGGCGCCAGCGCATGGACCTCGAGCTCGCCGGCATCGAAGAAGTTCGAGACCTTGCCGTCGCGCGCGATGCGCAGCACCTGACCCTCGTTGCCTGTCCCGGCGAAGAAGGAACCGTCCGGGCCGGCGAGCAGGGTCCAGAGGAACGGGGCGGCCGTTTCCGCGAGGCGTGCCGCGGCGGGTCCGAGAAAGACCCGGCCGTCGCTGTCGATTGACAGGTCCTCGACATCGCCCTTGAGGAAGTCGGCCTGCGTGGACACGGTCCAGAACGTGGGGGTGGCGGCAAGGAGGACACCGGTCGCGGCGAGGCACACGCCTGCCGCCAACGCGGCCGCGCGAAATCTGTTCAACATGCGTTTATCGGCCTGGATGCGTATCGAGATCGATCGTCAGCGCCCGGGTGCCGCTGACCGCCGAGTCCATCGGCAGTTCCCACTCGCCGAGCGTGGCGCTCCTGATCGGTGTGAAGTCCCCGCCGCTTCGGTCGCCTTCGAGCACCGCGAGGACCGATGGCGGGAGCGACGTCAACGCTTCGCCGTTTACCACTGCGCCCGGCGTGCCGGTGAGGAGGCGCACGTAGATCCGATTGTTCCGGCGCGTCTCGTTGAGCGCCTTGATGATCTGGCCGACACTCCGCGGCTCCAGCGCCCGGCGCAGCTCGCGCTGCTCGATTTGATTGAGCTGACGGCCGTCAGTGACCAGCACCGTGAGCTGACCGGCGGCGTTCGCGGGAATCTCAATCGGGATCGTCGAGATCTTCTCCGCGCCGCGGTAACTGCGGGTCAGCACCTTGAGCGGAACCGTGCGGCCGGCGCGCGGACGCACTTCGTCGAGCCACACGCGCTCGATGCTCGACGTGAGCGAATCCTCTGACGTCTGAATCGAGAGGTCGACGCTCTTGACGTTCACCGGCTCGATGTCGTTCGAGAGCAGCATCGTGATCGGCCCGGCGACGT
Source organism: uncultured Acidobacteriota bacterium (assembly GCA_963755695.1). Classification (GTDB taxonomy): domain Bacteria; phylum Acidobacteriota; class Vicinamibacteria; order Vicinamibacterales; family 2-12-FULL-66-21; genus QHWT01. Next base: position 1,177,759 of record CAVWLB010000010.1, read on the forward strand.
AGGCCGAGGCGCCGGTGATCGGATTGTCGCCGGTGAAGATGTCGTCGTAGTCGAGGTCGGCGTGCTGCTCGAAGCGCGCCTTGCCCTTGATCGCGAAGGTCGCGGACCCGACCTGGCGTTCGAAGTTGCCGAGGGTATTGAAGATCGCCACGTATGCGAGCAGCGGCGTGAACAACTGATCGTTGACGACGTCGTAGTGGAAGGAGCGGCGGGCTGCGTGGTCGGACTCGAGCGTGATGTTCACGGGAATCATCGCCGGTCCCTTGCCCAGCGTCCCGGCGATGGCGGTCGCACGATCCTGCTGCACGGTGCCAATCACGTCGCCGAGCGTCGCGATCTTGAAGGATGACATCAGGCTGGGGAGCGACGTGTAGATATAGGCCCGCGTCATCGCGAACTTTGCCGGCCCGAAGTTGAAGAAGGGATGACCGAACGCGTAGACCCGGTCGCCATCGATGTGCGTCACCGTACCGGTTGCACCGAAATCGGCATCACCGGACAGGAGCGACACGCCAAGCGGATCGCCCGGACGAAGCGCGTGGGTTGGTGCCGGTGCAGTCGCGCTCGCGCCACCCGACAGCATCGGCTCGAAGCCGCCATCCTTGAAAATCGACGAAAGAAGACCCGCTGTCTGCGCGTTGACCCCGCTCATGACGAGCGGCGTGGCAATCGGCCGCAGCAGCGCGCCGAGCTGACCGCCAGCGGCCGCTGGAAGACCAATGCTCTGGACATCGGCGGCGCGATCGGCGAACCCTCCAATGCGGGCGGACGTCGCGCGCACGGCGGCGGCGAGCCCTTCACGCGTAATCGGAAGTTCGATGCGCGCCTGCACGCCCCGAGCGGCGCGGGGCGTCGAGCCGCTCGTCGCCTCGATCATTTCGCGGATCGGCGTGATGCCGGCGAACGGTTCCTTGGGAAACGCACCGATCGCGTACGACACCGCGCCGATGAGACGACCGTCGACGTAGACCGGGCTGCCACTCATTCCCGCGAGCACGCCGGTTTGAGCGAGCGGCCCTCCTTCGAGCTTTGCGAGAATCAGGCTGCGCTGCGGTCCCTGAACGTTCTTCAGCACGCCCAGAATGTGGACCTTGAACTCCTGCAATTCCGTGCCTTCGAACACCGTCTGGCCAGTACCGATCATGCCCGGCTTGATTTCATCGAGCGGCATGAGCGACGTCGCCGCGGGAAGACGGACCAAGCCAAGAGCGGCCAGCGCCACGGAAAGCAGAACAACCCTTATCCTCATGTACTTTAAACCTTTATAGACCCTCTAGGGCGTTCGGTCAAGCGGAGGTCGCGATCGGCGGCGCATCGGCACCAGAACGTCGGCGATGAGCAGGCCCGTCGCGAGCGCGACCGAGATCAGTACGGTCCTGGATGCACTTTCGACGCCGGGAACGACTTCCCGGTTGAGAGCCCCGACAGGCTGCTGAACCCGATGCTTCCGGGCACCAGGAGCACCATCGCCGAGCGAGGCGCAGACGAAGGTGTCGAGGTGTCCCCGCAATGGTAAACGGCTCAGGCGTTTTCCCGCAGGATGGGTACATTTGAGGATTGAAGGGGTGATGTGTTACTGTCTCGGTCCTCGTGTCCATTCGATTTACTTCCGTGGCCACCTTTGCGACATCCGCGTCGTATTGCTGGTGGTATGGGTCTATAACGGGGGGGATCGGCGAGGTACGCGCGATCAGAACGGTTTCACGAGCCCCCTCAATCCAGCGGTTGAGGGGGTTTTTTTTTGCGAGACCCGGAACAGTGGAACCAGAACCCGTGAACCAGAACCCAGAACCTGGGAACCAGAACCCCGGGAACTCGAGAACCCGGGAACCAGGTAACCCTGTCTGATGCCCCTATGACCGACCCCGAGCTTTGCGTGACGGTGACGGGCCGCACGGTCCAGGCAATGGTGCGCGCGCGCGAAGCGGCCGAAGCCGACGCCGATCTCGTCGAGCTTCGGCTCGACACAATGGAACGGCCGGATGCGGCCGCAGCGCTCGCAGGACGCCGCCGGAAAGCGATCGTCACGTGCCGCCCGCTTCGCGCCGGCGGGCATTTCGACGGCAGCGACGAGGACCGGCTGCGCATTCTCCAGGAAGCGCACGCGCTCGGCGCCGAGTACATCGACCTCGACTTCGATGCGCCGTGCCAGCCAGTTCTCGCCCAGCGGCAGGGCCGCGGCGTGATCATGTCGAAACACGACTTCACCGGAACGCCGCCGGACGTTCCAGGCCTGCTCGAGGACATGCGCCGCACCGGCGCCGAGATCGTGAAGCTGGCAACCACCACCGAAACGCTGTCCGATTTGATTCCGCTGTTGAGTGCGGCAACCTCGGCCCACCCGACGATTCTGATTGGCATGGGCGCCTCAGGAGTCGCGTCGCGCATCCTCGCGGCGCGTTTCAGAAGTCGATGGACCTACGCAGGGGAAGCGGTGGCACCCGGGCAGCTGTCGGTCAGGCGCATGCTGCACGAATTCCGGTTCCGGCGAATCCGCGCAGACGCGCGGGTCTATGGTGTGGTCGGCCGTCCGGTAATGCATTCGCTGAGCGCGGCGATGCACAATGCCGGCTTTGCCGGCCGCGGACTGAATGCCGCATACGTGCCGCTCGACACCAACGACACGGCGGACTTCCGTCAGTTTGCAGATGCCATCGGTCTGCGCGGCGCCAGCGTCACGACCCCGCTCAAGATGGACGTGGTGCCGGTGCTCGACGAAGTCACTCCGATTGCCAGCGATGCTGGAGCGGTGAACACCATCAGCGTGACCGGCGGGCGCTGGATTGGAACCAATACCGACGTCGACGGATTTCTGGAGCCGTTGCGGCGACGGACCAGGATCGCAGGCCTGCGCGCGGTCGTCCTTGGCGCGGGCGGTGCCGCTCGCGGCGTCGCGCTCGGCTTGATCCGTGCGGGCGCTACGGTCGCGATCTCGGCGCGTCGTTCCGAGGCCGCGCGCGATGCAGCCTCCGCGCTTCGCGCGACCAGCATCGCCTGGCCTCCGCCTCCGGGTTCATGGGACCTGCTTGTCAACGCGACCAGCGTCGGCAGTCGCGCGGTGCCGGGCATGCCTGCCGACATCACGCTCGATGGTCGCATCGTCTACGACCTTATTTACGATCCTCCGTTGACGCCATTGCTGGAAGCCGCGAAGGCGAAGGGCTGCATCATCATCGGCGGCCTGGAGATGCTCGTCGCGCAGGCAGAACGTCAGTTTGAAATCTGGACCGGACAGCGGCCGCCCACGGGTCTGTTCGAGGACGCCGCGCAACAGGCGCTGGCGGTTCGATCCTACGGCTCGGTGGGGTCGGTGTGATTGATTGGCGGCCGATGGTCGATGTTGATTGATGAGATCCCTGGTTTATGAAGCAGACATCTTTCGAAGAATTCGTGGAGCTGGCCAGGCGCGGCACGTTCGTGCCGGTGGTGAAAGAGATCATGGCGGACCTGCTGACGCCAGTGTCCGCGTTTCTGAAAGTCGCCGAGCACTCCGATTACGCGTTCCTGTTCGAGAGCGTCGAAGGCGGGGAACAGATCGCGCGCTACTCGTTTCTTGGCAAGGACCCGTTCCTGGTGCTTCGGTCGAAGGACGGCAAGACGGTCATCGAACGCTCCGGAGTCACGAGCGAAACCAGCGAGCCATTCGTGCCGGTGCTGCGGCGGCTGATGGCGGAATTCCGCGCGCCATTCGTGCCCGATCTGCCGCGGTTCACGGGCGGCGCGGTGGGCTTCATCGGCTATGACGCGTCGGTAGGCTTCGAGCCCGCCCTCGACGAAGCCTGGACCAACGCCGCCTGGGCCAAGACGACCGGAGTCGAGGATGAATCCGGCTTCATGCTGTTCGACACGGTGCTGGCATTCGATCACGTGAAGCATCGCATCCTGGTGATTGCCAATGCCCGGGTCACCGCGGACGAGGATCTCGGAGCGCTGTACCAGTTCGCGTGCGCGAAGATTCAGTTTCTCGAGCGCGAGCTGGAACGCGGCCTCTCGCACACTCCAAGCAAGCCGCGGCCGGCCCCGACGGTGGGATCCAACGTCACCCGCGAGACGTTCGAATCGGGCGTGCGCAGGATCAAGGAACACATCGCGGCTGGAGATATCTACCAGGCGGTTCTGTCGCAGCGCTTCGAGACCAAGGTCGAGGCCGAACCGTTTACGGTCTACCGCGCGCTACGACACGTCAACCCATCGCCTTACATGTATTACATCCGCATGGGCGGGCTGGCGATCGTCGGGTCATCGCCGGAGATGCTGGTGCGGGTCGAGGGCCGCCGCGTCGAAACCCATCCGATTGCCGGTACCCGGCCGCGTGGTCGCAATGACGAAGAAGATCTGCGACTGGCCGAGGAGCTGAAACGCAACGAAAAGGAGCGCGCCGAGCACGTGATGCTCGTCGATCTCGGGCGCAACGACGTCGGCCGGGTCTGCGAGTACGGCAGCGTGCGAGTCCCGCAATACATGGCGCTGGAGCGTTACTCGCACGTCATGCACCTGGTGTCCACCGTCGAGGGCCGACTGGCGGAAGAGCGCGACCATCTCGACGCCCTGGTCGCCTGTTTTCCCGCCGGCACCGTCTCGGGCGCGCCGAAGATCCGCGCGATGCAGATCCTGTCCGGGCTCGAACCCACCCGTCGGGAGTTGTACGCCGGCGCGGTCGGCTACATCGATTTCGCCGCCAACCTGGATTTCTGCATTGCGATCCGCACGATCACGATTCGTGACGGCATTGCCCGCGTGCAGGCGGGCGCCGGCATCGTCGCCGACTCGAACCCGGCGGCCGAATACGAAGAAACGAGAGACAAGGCGCGCGCGCTTCTGCAGGCCATCGAGATGGCGGAGACCGAGCTGTGATTCTCCTCATCGACAATTACGACTCGTTCACGTTCAACCTCGCTCAGTACCTTGGCGAGCTGGGACATGCACCGGCCGTACGGCGGAACGACGAGATCACCCTGGGCGAAGTGGAAGCCCTGCATCCGTCGCGGATTGTCATCTCCCCAGGACCCGGGCGTCCGGAGGATGCCGGGATCAGCGTGGAGATCATCCGCAGGCTGGGGGCGAGGGTGCCGCTGCTGGGGGTCTGCCTCGGCCATCAGGCAATCGGCTACGCGTTCGGTGGTGATGTCGTCCGCGCGCCGGTGCTGATGCACGGCAAGACCTCGTCGGTGCAGCACGACGGCCGCGGCGTGTTCTGCGGCGTGTCGCAGCCGTTCGTCGCGGGCCGTTATCACTCGCTGGTCGTGGCCGACCCGGCGCCCGGCCCGCTCGAGATTTCCGCGCGAACCGAAGACGGCGTGGTGATGGGGCTGCGGCATCGTGAATGGCCGCTGCACGGCGTGCAGTTCCATCCCGAGTCGGTGCTGACCGGTGAAGGTCGCAAGATCCTCCGCAACTTCGTGGAGCTGCCATGTTCGCCGAGCTGATCGAGAAGTTGCAGCACCGCGTCGATCTGACCGTCGACGAGGCGGCCTCCGCCATGGAAGCCATCATGGATGGTCAGGCGCAGCCATCGCAGATTGCCGGCTTCCTGATCGGTCTCGCGATGAAGGGGGAGCGTCCTGGAGAAATCGTCGGTCTCGCCAGGACGATGAGAGCCAAGGCCACGAAGATGACCCGAACGTTCGCGCCGGTGTTCGATACCTGTGGCACCGGCGGTGATCGCGCCAATACGTTCAACGTGTCGACGGTTGCCGCGCTCGTGCTCGCCGCGTGCCGCGTGCGGGTCGCGAAACACGGTAACCGCAGCGTATCGAGCCGCTGCGGCAGTGCCGATCTGTTCGAGGCGCTGGGTGTCAACATTGCCGCGGCACCCGATGTGACAGAGCGCTGCCTGGAGCAGGCCGGCATTGCCTTCTTGTTCGCTCCCACGTTCCACCCGTCCATGCGCCATGCCGCGCAGACCCGGCGTGAGCTGGGCGTGCGGACGGCGTTCAATCTGCTCGGGCCGCTGACCAATCCGGCGGGCGCCACGCGGCAACTCGTCGGCGTCCCGCGCCCCGAGCTGACCGAGCTCGTCGCGCGATCGCTCGCTCAGCTTGGCGCCGAACGCGCCTGGGTCGTCCACGGCGCCGACGGTCTCGACGAGATCTCTACGACCGGTTACACCAAGGTTTCGGAATGTCGCGACCGCGCGGTAAACACCTTCTATCTGCATCCGTCGGATGTGGGTTTGACCAAGGCGGCTCCGGAAGCGTTACGCGGCGCCGATGCCAGCGCCAATGCGGCCGTCGCCCGGCGGATCCTTGCTGGCGAACGTGGCGCTCCGCGAGACATCGTGCTGTTGAACGCCGGCGCGTCGCTGCTGATTGCCGACATCGTGCCGACAATCCAGGACGGGATTACGATGGCAGCCGATGCCCTCGACAGCGGCCGCGCAGCTGCGGTTCTCGATGCGCTGGTGAGGCTGTCGAACAACGGAGCCGGGTCATGACCGCGACCGCACCCGACCTGCTGGCGGCCATCGTGGCCGGCGCGCGGCGGATTTCCGACGTGCGGCGCGCTCAAGTACCGGAGGCCGCACTCGAACGCGCAGCCGCCAAGCGTACGCCCGGTGGCCAGAAGTTCGGTTCGGCGCTCCGCGATTCCGAGTCGCCGCGGATCATTGCCGAGTGCAAACGGCGCTCGCCGTCACGCGGCATCCTTCGCCAGGACTACGATGCCGCGGCCCACGCCTTCTCGTACGCCTCGTCGGGCGCTGCGGCCATCTCGGTGTTGACCGAGCCGACATTTTTCGATGGCTCGCTCGACGATCTGCAACGCGTTCGGGATCGAGTGTCACTGCCACTCCTGCGTAAAGACTTCATCGTGACCCGCTACCAGGTGCTCGAGGCGGCCGCAGCCGGGGCGGATGCGGTTTTACTCATCGTCGGAGCCCTGGATCAAGACACGCTGGAGCAGTTACTCGGCGACGCCGCGCAGTGTGGGCTCGGCGCGCTGGTCGAGGTCCACGATCGCGTCGAGCTCGCGCGTGCCGTGGATGCGGGGGCGAAGGTGATTGGCGTGAACAGCCGCGATCTGCGCACGTTGAGCGTCGATCCGCGCGTCCACGACGATCTCGTGGCGTTGGTTCCTCCAGATATGACCGCCGTGGCGGAGAGCGGCATCGGCTCGATTGCGGATCTCGATCGTCTGGAGCACGCCGGCTATCGCGCGTTCCTGGTCGGCGAACGCCTCATCACGCGGCCCGATCCCGGCGCCGCGCTCCGGCAGTTGCGAGAGGGGCGGCCCTCCCGAGCGACCTCGAAGGAGGTCGTGTGACGCACGTCAAGATCTGCGGCGTCACGACAGCAGACGATGCGCTGCTCGCCGCGGAACTCGGCGCGGCGGCGATTGGATTCGTGTTCTGGCCTCACAGTCCGCGCTACATCGAGCCGCTTGCCGCCCGGACAATCGTGGCCCAGTTGCCGCCATTCATCGCCCCGGTCGGCGTGTTCGTGAATCAGCCGATCCCCACCGTGCTTGCGATTGCGCGCTTCGCCCGCCTCGGCGCGGTGCAGTTGCACGGCGACGAGGCACCCGAGGAGTACGCGGCGCTGCCGGTGCGCGTCATCAAGGCGATGCCGCTTCGCGATGCGACGGACGGCAAGACGGCCGCCGACGTCCCGTCTGCCGCGATGGTGTTGCTCGATGCGCACGATCCGGTTCGGCGCGGGGGGACCGGGCGTCCGATTGACTGGTCTCTCGCTTCGGCCGTTGCCCGGGGCCGGCCGGTAATTCTTTCGGGCGGGCTCAACCCGCAGAACGTGCGCGAGGCAATTGCCGCGGTCAGGCCGTACGGCGTGGACGTATCGTCGGGCGTCGAGATGAAGCCCGGCAGAAAGGATCCGGCGAAGCTTGGTGCGCTCTTTGCCGCGCTTCGCGAGCCATGACTGATTTCGCTCCCGTGTTCGGCGCCCGCGACCCCGACGCGCGTGGCTATTACGGTCCGTATGGCGGACGCTTCGTCCCCGAAACGCTCGTTGCGCCGGTCGAGGAACTGACGGCGGCGTACTACCGCGTCCGGGAGGACCAGGGCTTCCGTGCGGAACTGGCGCAATTGCTGCGCAATTATGTGGGACGGCCCACGCCGCTGTACGAAGCGCGCCGACTGACGGCGTCGCTCGGCGGCGCGCGCATCCTCCTCAAGCGCGAGGATCTCGCGCACACCGGCGCGCACAAGATCAATAACGCGCTCGGCCAGGCAATGCTCGCCCAGCGGATGGGCAAGCGGCGCATCGTGGCAGAAACCGGCGCCGGGCAGCACGGCGTCGCGACCGCGACGGTCTGCGCGCTCCTCGGCCTCGACTGCCACGTCTACATGGGCACGGAAGACATGGCGCGTCAGTCGCTGAACGTCTTCCGCATGCGCCTGCTCGGCGCCGAGGTGATCGAAGTGAACGCCGGCGCGCGCACGCTGAAGGACGCCATCAACGAGGCGATGCGCGACTGGGTCACCAACGTGACCGATACCTACTACCTGCTCGGCTCCGTTCTCGGACCGCATCCGTATCCGCTGATGGTGCGCGAGTTCCAGTCAGTCATCGGCAGAGAGGCGCGGGCGCAGGTGTTGGATCAATTCGGACGGCTGCCCGAGGCGATCGTCGCGTGTGTGGGCGGCGGCAGCAACGCCATGGGGATTTTCGATGCGTTCGTCGACGATGCGGGGACCCGCCTGATTGGGGTCGAGGCGGGTGGGCGTGGGATACGTTCCGGAGATCATGCCGCGCGGTTCGCCGGCGGGAGCGCCGGCGTGCTGCAGGGAACTCGCAGCTACATTCTTCAGGACGAGGACGGTAACGTCGAACTCACCCACTCGATTTCCGCCGGCCTCGATTACGCGGCGGTCGGGCCCGAGCACGCATGGCTGCGCGACATCGGCCGCGCCGAGTACACCTGGATCGACGACAAGGACGCGCTTGCCGGGTTCCAGCGGCTGGCGCGCGAAGAAGGGATCCTTCCGGCGCTGGAGTCGTCGCACGCGGTGGCTCACGCCTGCCGGCTGGCGCCGTCGATGCCCCGCAATTCGCTGCTCCTCGTCAACCTTTCGGGCCGCGGCGACAAGGATGTGCTGAGCATCCAGGAGGCGCTTCGCTGATGGCGCGCATCGCCGCCGCGTTTACCGCCATGCAGGCCACCGGGCGCCCGGGACTGGTGGCGTACGTGACGGCAGGCGATCCGAGATCTGGATCGCACCGCAGAGATCCTCGCGGCGCTCGGCGCCAACGGCGCGGACGTCCTCGAAGTCGGCGTGCCATTCTCGGATCCGCTCGCGGACGGCCCGGTGATCCAGCGCGCCTCCGAGCGCGCGCTCAAGAGCGGGACGACACTGAAGAAGACACTGGACATGATTCGGCGGCACCGCGCACGGATCGCCTCGCCGATTGTGCTCTTCACCTATGCCAATCCAATCCTGCGGATGGGAGAGGCGGCGTTCGCGCGGGCGGCTGGGGAGGCGGGCATCGACGGCGTGCTCGTCCTCGATCTTCCGGTCGAAGAGGCCGGAGCCTTCCGTCAACGGCTCGTCGAGGCCGAGATGGATCCGATCTTTCTGCTCAGCCCGACGACCACCGACGAGCGGATTCGTCAGTCGGCGGAGCTTGGCCGGGGCTTTCTCTATGTGATTTCGCGCCTTGGCGTCACCGGCGCCCGTGAGCGGCTCGGCGGCGATGCGGAGCCGCTCGTCCGGCGCATCCGCGCGCATTCCGATCTGCCGCTGGCGATTGGGTTCGGCATCTCGCGCCCGGAACACGTCGCCGAAGTCGGCCGGTGGGCCGACGCCGCCGTCGTGGGAAGCGCGCTCGTCAACGTCATCGCGGAGCACGGCGCATCATCCGACCTCGTCGATCGCGTGGGCGCGTACACCCGGTGGCTGAAAGGACTGTCGTGAGGGGAGACCTGGACGACCTGCGGCGCCGCATTGACATGCTCGACGAGCATCTGGTGCGCCTGCTCAACGCACGCGCGGCCTGCGCGCTCGAGATCGGCCGCATCAAACGGGAAGTGGGGATGGACATTTACCAGCCCACGCGCGAAGCGGAAGTGCTGACGAATGTCAATCGCCTGAACACCGGTCCACTGGGTCCACAGGCGATCCAGCGGCTGTTCGAACGGATCATCGATGAGGCGCGTCACCTGGAACGCATTGCCGAGGAGGACTATCGCGAGTCGCAGGCGGCGAGCGCGCTTCCAGAGAAGCGCAGCGGAGACGACACGGATTAGGCGGGTTTGAAGACAGGGGCCCTCGCCTCACCCGGGCGCGAACGGAGCGGAGCGAGCGACGAGAGCGCGGGCGGAGCGCAGTGAGCCGGGCGGGGTGCAGGGGCCCCGCCTCACCCGGGCGCGAACGGAGCGGAGCGAGCGACGAGAGCGCGAGCGGAGCGCAGTGAGCCGGGCGGCGTGCAGAGGTCCCCGCCTCACCCGGGCGCGAACGGAGCGGAGCGAGCGACGAGAGCGCGAGCGGAGCGCAGTGAGCCGGGCGGCGTGGAGGTCCCCGCCTCACCCGGGCGCGACGGAGCGGAGCGAGCGACGAGAGCGCGGGCGGAGCGCAGTGAGCCGGGCGGCGTGCAGGGTCCCCGCCTCGGGCGCGAACGGAGCGGAGCGAGCGACGAGAGCGCGAGCGGAGCGCAGTGAGCCGGGCGGGGTGCAGGGTCCCCGCGTCATCCGGGCGCGAACGGAGCGGAGCGAGCCACGAGAGCACGAGCGGAGCGCAGTGAGCCTGGCGGGGTGCAGGGGTCCCCGCCTCATCCGGGCGCGAACGGAGCGGAGCGAGCGACGAGAGCGCGAGCGGAGCGCAGTGAGCCTGGCGGGGTGCAGGGGTCCCCGCCATTCAAAAGAGGACGATATGGTTGTAGTGATGCAGGAACGGGCGAGCGCCGAGCAGGTGCAGAAGGTCATCGCCAAGCTGACGGAAATGGGATTCGACGTGCACCGATCCACCGGCCAGCTGCGCACGGTACTGGGCGCGGTCGGCGGATCGTCGCGCAACTACGACACCGCGCTGATCGAGGTCCTCGACGGCGTGCAGGAAGTGCTGCGGATCACGGAACCGTACAAGCTGGCGAGCCGCACGTTCAAGCCCGACAACACGGTCATCACGATCGGCGACCTGCGCATCGGCGGCGACGAGGTGATCGTGATGGCCGGGCCGTGCTCCGCGGAAACGGAGGAACAGGTCGAGGCGAGCGCCGTCGCCGTGAAGCGCGCCGGGGCAAAGGTCCTGCGCGGTGGCGCCTTCAAGCCGCGCAGCAGTCCTTACAGCTTCCAGGGGCTCGGAGAAGAGGGGCTGCGGCTGCTCAAGTCGGCGGCCGATCGCCACAACCTGAAACTGGTCTCCGAGGTGATGGATATCAGCCAGCTTGAGCTGATCGAGCGCTACGCCGACATCCTGCAGGTAGGCGCGCGCAACATGCAGAACTTCACGCTGCTCCGCGAGCTCGGGCGATCGAAGAAGCCCGTCATGCTGAAACGCGGCATCTCCGCGACAATCGAGGAATGGCTGCTCTCCGCCGAGTACATTCTTGCCGGCGGCAACATGAACGTCATGCTGTGCGAACGCGGCATCCGCACCTTCGAAAGCTACACCCGCAACACCCTCGACATCTCCGCGATCCCGGTTGTCCAGAAGCTGAGCCACCTGCCGGTGCTGGCGGATCCCAGCCACGGAACCGGGAAGCGCGACAAGGTGGCGCCAATGGCGCGCGCCGCGGTCGCGGCTGGCTGCGACGGCCTGCTGATCGAGGTGCATCACGATCCGGACCACGCGCTGAGCGACGGCGCGCAGTCGCTCTTCCCCTCGCAGTTCGACCGGCTGATGGCGGAACTGCGGATCATTGCGCCGGCCATTGGCCGCAGCATCTGCCTCGAACCGGTGACCAAGCGCGGGTGGGGAGGAACGCGGTGAATGAGCCGCCGCATCGACCTGCAAGAGGCACGCGCGGCGACTGAGCCCGGGCCGTTTCAGCGCATCGCGATTGCCGGGTTCGGGCTGATCGGCGGCTCGATTGCCCTGGCGATCAAGCGCCGGTGGCCGTCGAGCCTCGTGATTGCCATCGATCAGAAGTCGGTGCTCGAGGCGGCGATGCGCGTGCACGCGGCGGACGTCGGAGGGGACTCGCTGGTCATGGCCGGCGATGCCGATCTCGTGATCCTCGCCGCGCCCGTGCTGCAGAACCTCTCGTTGCTGGAGGAGCTGCCGGAATATCTGCCAGCCGGCGTCGTGGTGACCGACGTCGGAAGCACGAAGCGCCTGATTGTCACCGCCGCTGACCGGAACCCATCGCTCACCTTCATCGGCGGGCACCCGATGTCCGGCGCGGCCAGCGGCGGCTTTGCCGCCGCACGTCCGGACATGTTCGACGGCCGTCCGTGGATTCTCACCCCGGGTCCGCGCCACGCCCACGTCCTCGAGAAGCTCGAAAGCTTCGTCACCGGTGTGGGCGCCGTTCCGCACATCATGACCGCCGATCTTCACGATCGCCTGGTCGGCGCCGTCAGCCATCTCCCGCAAATCACCGCCAGCGTCCTGATGCACGTGGTCGGCAAGCTCGCCGGCGATACCGGCCTCGAGCTCGCGGGGCCCGGATTGATGGACACCACGCGCCTGGCCTCGAGCCCTCCCGAAATCTGGCGCGACATCGCCGCCTCGAACGAGGACGTGCTTCGGGAGGCGCTCGACGCACTCATCCGGACCCTGACCGATCTGCGCGCGTCGCTCGGAGACGGGGAGAAAATCGAATCTCTGTTTACGAGCGCGTCGCGCTGGCGCGAGACGCTGGTGCGCGCGCGCGGAGAGCAGTAGGCCTCGTGAGCGCGACGGCGACGCGCACCTACCTCGAGATGCACGGCCCGGAGGACCTCCGCGCCGCGGCGGCGCCCTGCGACGGCGTCCGTATCGAGCGGGTCACCGCGCGTGTGCCCTCGTTCTGGCGCTATCTCTACGTCGAGGTCGGCCGCGCGTATCACTGGGTCGATCGCCTGCCCTGGACCGACGAAGACATCCTGCGCTATCTCGGCGATCCTGCAATTCAATTGTGGGTCATGACCGTGGCCGGTGCGCCGGCCGGTTATTTTGAGCTGCGTCAGGTCGGCGACGGTTCCGTGGAGGTTGCCTACTTCGGCGTGCTGCAAGAGTTCATCGGTCGCGGCCTTGGCAAGTACCTGCTCAGCGTCGCGCTGGAGGAAGCCTGGAGCCTGGGCCCTTCGCGCGTGTGGCTGCACACCTCATCGCTCGATCATCCATCCGCGCTTTCGAACTATCTCGCGCGAGGGCTCAGGATTTTCAAGACCGAGACGTACGAGGTGCCAGAGGGGCACCTCTGAAGAGGTGCCCTACACCTCGCACGAGTCGCGCCTCTCCTGGGAACCAGCGACTGAAAACTATAATCGGAGGAGCATGCCGGAGCCACTCTGGACGCCATCGATTGAGCGGATCCGCCGCGCGAACCTCGTTCGCTTCGTCGCCCAGGGGCAAGGGCGATGGCGCAGCGGCGACCAAATGAACGTGGACTACGCGCAGCTGTATGAGTGGTCGATCTCCGAGCCGGCGGCGTTCTGGCAATCGATGTGGGAGTTCGCTGGCATCCGCGCATCTCTCCGTGACGGACCGGTTGTCGTCGATCTGGATCGGATGCCAGGCGCCCGCTTCTTCCCGAACGTCAGGCTGAACGTCGCCGAAAACCTGATGTTCCGCAGTTCGGGGCAAGAGCCGGCCATTATCTTCAGATCAGAAAACGGCACAACCCGGACCATGTCCTGGCACGTGCTCCACGAGGAAGTTGCAGGCTTCGCTGGCGCGCTGCGCGCTCTCCGAATCCGACCCGGCGATCGCGTCGCCGGGTTCGTGCCCAACACGCCCGAAGCGGTCATCGCCGCGCTCGGATCTGCCGCGATCGGTGCGGTCTGGTCGTCGTGTTCTCCGGACTTCGGCGTGCAAGGCGTGATCGATCGGTTCGGTCAGATCGAGCCGCGTGTGCTCGTTGGCGCAGACGAATACTTCTACGGCGGCAAGCGCTTCGACTGCACAGCAAAATTAAAGGACATCGTTGCTCGTCTGCCGAGCGTCGAACGCACGGTCGTGTCTTCGTATTCGGGAGCGGGCACGCAGTGGGAGGAATTCGTCGGGCCGCACCGGAACCCAGGCCTGCAATTCGAGCAGCTGCCGTTCAACCACCCGCTCTACATCCTCTATTCGTCCGGCACCACCGGCGTTCCCAAGTGCATCGTCCACGGCGCCGGCGGCACGCTGATTCAGCACCTCAAGGAACACCAGCTTCACTGCGACATCCAGCCGGGCGATCGCGTCTTCTACTTCACGACGCTGCGGCTGGATGATGTGGAACTGGCTGGTGACGGCGCTCGCGTCCGAAGCGACGCTGCTGCTCTACGACGGCTCGCCGTTCCATCCTGACGGCAACGTGCTGTTCGACTTCGCCGACGAAGCCGGCATGACGCTGTTCGGCACGTCCGCCAAGTTCATCGACGCGGTCGCCAAGGCCGGCCTGCGCCCGCGCGAGACGCACCGTCTCGCGACCGTGCGGACGATGACGTCGACCGGATCGCCGCTGGCGCCGGAGAGCTTCGACTTCGTCTACGAGCACATCAAGCGCGACATCCACCTCGCCTCGATCTCCGGCGGCACCGACATCGTCAGCTGCTTCGTCGGCGGCAATCCCGATCGGCGCCGGTCTGGCGCGGCGAGATCCAGGCGCGCGGGCTCGGCATGAAGGTCGAGGTGTTCGACGAGCACGGCCAGCCCGGTGCGCGGCGCAGAAAGGGGAGCTGGTCTGCACGATGCCGTTTCCCGTCGATGCCGGTCGGCTTCTGGAACGATCCGGACGGCCGCAAGTATCACGCGGCGTACTTCGAGCGCTTTCCCGGCGTGTGGACGCCACGGCGACTACGTCGAGCTCACCGAGCACGACGGCGTGATCATCTACGGCCGATCCGACGCCGTGCTGAATCCCGGCGGCGTGCGCATCGGCACGGCGGAGATCTATCGCCAGGTCGAGCAGCTCGACGAAGTGCTCGAGAGCCTGGTCATCGGGCAGCAGTGGGACGGCGACGAGCGGATCGTGCTGTTCGTGCGGCTGCGCGACGGCGTGCGCGCTCGACGACCGGCGCTGGACGATCGGATCCGCCGCCGCATCCGCCAGCAACACCACGCCGCGCCACGTCCCGGCGCGCATCGTGCAGGTCACCGAGATTCCGCGGACGAAGAGCGGCAAGATCGTCGAGCTGGCCGTCCGCGACGTCGTGCACGGCCGCGCCGGTGAAGAACCGCGAGGCGCTGGCGAACCCCGAGGCGCTGGACCAGTTCCGCGACCGGACGGAGCTCGAACTGGTCCTGAAGGCGAATCCCGTCCGAGACCGTCACAAGAGGATGATCGATGGATAAGCCGTGATTCTCTCCGCCTGCCGCACCCCGATCGGATCGTTCGGCGGCGCGTTCAAGGATCTCTCCGCCGCCGATCTCGGCGCCATCGTCATTCGCGAAGCGATCGCGCGCGCCGGCGTCAAGCCGGCAGACATCGGCGACGTCATCATGGGCTGCGTGCTGCAGGCGGGCGCCGGCATGAACGTGGCGCGGCAGGCGGCGCTCAAGGCCGGCGTGCCGGTCGAGGTGCCCGCCGAAACCGTCAATCGCGTGTGCGGATCCGGCCTGCAGGCCGTCGTGCACGCCGTCGAAGCGGTGAAGGCCGGCTTCGTCGATCTGATCCTGGCCGGCGGCACCGAGTCGATGAGCAACGCGCCGTACCTGCTGAAGGGCGCGCGCTGGGGCTATCGCATGGGCAACGCCGAAGTGGTGGACTCGATGCTGCACGAAGGGCCTGACCTGCGCGATCAACGGCTGCCACATGGGCATGACCGCCGAGGAGGTCGCCAAGCGATTCGGCGTGTCGCGCGCCGACCAGGACGCGTTCGCCGCCGGAGAGCCAGGCGCGCGCCGAGCAGGCGGTCGACTCGGGCGTGTTCGACAAGGAGATCGTCGCGCGTCGAGGTGCCGCAGAAGAAGGGCGCGCCGGTCGTGGTCTCGCGCGACGAGTATCCGCGGCCGGGCACGACGGCGGAGAAGCTCGCCGGCGCTGCGAGCCGGCATTCACGAAGGACGGCACCGTCACCGCCGGCAACGCGTCGGGCATCAACGATGGCGCCGCGGCGCTGGTCGTCGCCACCGAAGCGTGGGCGAAGAAGAACGGGCGCAAGCCGCTCGCGACGCATCCTGTCGTACTGCACGACCGGCGTCGACCCGATGATCATGGGGATGGGGCCGGTCGAGGCGATGCGCAAGGCGGTCGAGCGCGCCGGACTGACGCTCGACGATCTCGACGTCATCGAGCTGAACGAAGCGTTCGCCGCGCAGTCGCTGGCCGTCGTCCGCGAACTGAAGCTCGATCCGGCGAAGGTGAACGTCCACGGCGGCGCGATCGCGCTCGGCCATCCGATCGGCGCGAGCGGCGCGCGCGTGCTGACGACGCTCGTGCACGCGCTGCAGGCGCGCGGCGGCGGCCGCGGCGCCGCGTCGCTGTGCATCGGCGGCGGCATGGGCACCGCCATGATCGTTGAAAGCCTCGCGAGATGACCCGTGTGCGAATCCGTCAACCAGTCATCGAGGCCGTCATCGTCCATGCCAGACGCGAGGCCCCGAACGAATGCTGCGGCCTGCTCCTCGGATTGAGCGATCAGATCGACGAATCGTATCGCGGCACGCAATCTCTCCCCGAGCCCAACCCGATTCCTGGTCGACCCCGCCGATCACTTCGCCGCGATTCGGCATGCGCGGGCTTCCGGCCGCGCCGTCCTCGGCGCCTATCACTCCCATCCGCGCGGCCCCTCGGCACCTTCCGCAACCGACACGCGCCGAGTTGAACGATCCGTCGCTGTTACAGATGATCGTGTCGCTGCAGCACGGCGACCCGCACATCGGCGTGTTCGAGTGGAGGCTCGGGAACTTCGTCGCGGTGGAACTCGTCCCAGTGCCTTGATGAAGCGGCATCGCTACGCCCGTCGTGTGCTCGTGCTGCCGCTCATTGCGCTTCTCGTCCTGCCCGCGGCGGCGGGTGCTCAGCCGCCATCCGCACCTTCCCAAACCCAGGCTCCGCCCCTGTCGAGCTCCGCTCGAGGGGGCCACGGTCTTCTCGCGTGACGACGTGCTGTGGCTGCTGCGACTGCGCGAGGGCGCGCCGCTTCCGTCCCCACCTGCCGACATCGCGCAATCGCTGAAGGAACGCTACGAGCGCGACGGCTATACCGAAGCCCAGGTCACCGCCGACTTCCGCGACGGCGCGCTGACCCTTAGGGTCGATGAAGGGCGCATCGACGAAGTGCAGATCACCGGCATTTCAGAGGAGGCCGTGACCCGGCTGCGCGAGAACGCTGGGCATCAGACCGGGGGACATTTACAACAAGCGGACCGTCGGCCAGGCCGTCGATCGGGTTGTCGAAGCGAACGGCGGAGCGATCGGCCACCAAGGGAGACGTCGGTGCTCGAGCGCCGCACCGGGCGCAACGTGCTGACGATTCCGCTCCGCTGGCATCGAGCGACACCGACCTCACCTCGGGCACCGGACGGCGTGAGGATTTCTATTCACCGGTTGACGCGCTGGCGCCGGCGATCGGCTTCACCACGACGATCTTCGATCACCGTGATTTCAACCACACCTTCATCGACGGCTACGTCTCCTACAAATTCGGGCGCGACGATCCAGGATATTCGCTGGGCATCGAACGGCCGTTGTTCGGAGGACCACGGCTGTTCCTTGGCGGCGAGATCCACGACGTCACGGCTTCCGACGATCTCTGGCGGCTTGCACGGTCGAGCAGACGTCTGGTCGCCCTCGGGTTCAAGAACATCTTTCGCGACTACTATCGCCGCCGCGGCGCAGCAGATATTCACCGTCTTCCAGATGGGAGCCAACAACGAGTTGAGCGCGATGCCTCGATGGGACCGTCACGAGCCGCTGCCCAATGAAACCGACTACAGCTTCTTCCGCGACGACCACGAGTTTCGTCCGAACCCCCGGATCGTCGACCAGCGCGTGCAATGCGCTGATTCTCGGCTACACCTTCGACACTCGAGGGATGAGCGGTGCCGGCCAGACGATTACCTTCGAGCGGCATCTCACCGACGATCTTTTCGGATTCGGCCGACGTCAACAGCCGGGCGTGCGCATCGACTGGACCTCGGAAATTGCCGGTCACGGTCTCGGTGGTGACGCGAGCTTCGATCGCCATATCTTCGACACCCGCGGCTATCTGTCGTTGTCGCCGCGACAGCTATGGTCGGCACGGAGCATCCTCGGCTTCTCGAACGGCACGTTGCCAATCGAACGCCGTTTCGCGATTGGCGGGATCGGCAGCGTCCACGGCTATCGATTCAAGGAAGCGGTGGGCGAAGGAATGGCGCTCTTCAACACGGAGTATCACGTCGACCTGACCCCGCCGCAGCACGGCGGCTCGGCAATACTGTCGGTGTACGGCTTCTACGACCTCGGAAAGATCACCGGTCCGATCGACGGATCGCGCAGCGACTGGCTCCAGGGCATCGGGTTCGGCGTCTCGGTGGCGTCAATCCGTGTCGAGTTCGGCTTCCGCGCCGACGACATTCCGCATTCGGGCCAGATCCTGGTGCGGCTTGGACCGACGTTCTGATGGGCAGGCGCGCGCTCTGGCTCGTGCTGCTTGCGCTGCTGGGCACGGCCACGCCGGCAGCCGCGCTCGAAGCGCGGGTGACGGAAGTGCGCCTCGCCGGCGGCACGTTACGGGCCGCCCTCGAGATCCGCGACATGTTCCCGACGAAGTTTCAATCGATCCTGACGCAGGGGGGCGCGCTCCATCTGCGCCTGCAGCTCGAGCTCTGGGAGGATCGTTCGATCTGGGATCGTCTGACGCAGCCGGCGCTGGTCACCGTCTTCCGCATCATCCTCGATCCGTCAACCCGCCAGGTCAGCGTCTCGGATCAATATGGCGAGATCAGCCGTCAACCCGCGTGGCAGGAGCCACTCACGGTGCGCCTCGATATCGGCCGCGCGGAAGCGGTGGACGAAGGCAACGAGTACTACCTCCGCACGCTTGCAACGCTCGGCACCATTGCGGAAAAGGAAGCAACCGAAGCAGGAGAGGTGTTCGGCGGCGACGATGGGTCGGTGAGCCTGGGCTCGATGGGCCGCATGCTGTTTCACGCCGTGCTGCAAGTGAACGACTACCTGCAGAGCATCTCCGCCGAGTCGCGCACCCGCACCGTTGGCGGCCGAGAATTCAAGGTGGGGGTAAAACCCTAAGCGACTGCAGACTGAAGATTGAAGATTGAAGATTGGGATTGCAGAGTGAAGACTGAAGATTCGGATTGAAGACTGAAGATTGGCGATTTGGATTGTGAGTGCCGATTGAAGTCGCCAATCTTCAATTGGCAATCGTCATTCCCAATCTTCAATCGCCAATCTTCAGTAACCAATCTTCAATCTTCAATCTTCAGTCTTCAGTGTTGAGAGCCTCCTGCTTCGCGCGCGCCGGGGCGGATCTTGACGTCCGTGGCGCCCACTGCGATCGTCTTGTCCTTCCTCTTGATCTTGAACTGGACGCGGTAATCGCCCGAGGTCTGGAAGATCTTCGAGGCGATGAAGTGGCGCTTGATTTCGCTCTTGCCTGCCTCGTACGGATCGCAGTCGAGGGTCTCTTCAGAAATCGTTCCGTCTCCCCACTCCCACTCGATTTCTGGACAATAGAAGTCTGCGTAATCGTTCGCGCCCCCTTTGAGGTCGGCGGTGACGATGACGCGGGCGGGGGAGAACGCGATGACCGGAGACGCTTTGACGGAGATGTTCGGCTTGTCCTTATCGGCAGCACCGGCCGCGACCGGCAGTAGCAGCGCGATGGCCAGCGACAGTGAGAATTCCCTCATGAAAGTACCTCCGCAAAGGCTCAGAAGTCATTCTAGCAGACTATAATTCCATCACATGCCTCGTACCCTTCAATCGTCAGCCGTGCGGCTTTTCGCCGGGTCACCGGCACAAGTGGACGTCGATCTCCTTTTCGTCCCTCTCTTCGAGGGGGAACCAATAGCCGACAGCCTGAAAGGTCTCGACGCCGCGACGTCCGGCGAAGTCACCCGCGCGGTGACCTCAGGAGAACTCAAGGGTCGCCCCTACGATTTCTTCGTCACCCCGGTGATTTCCGGATGGAAAGCGCGGCGGGTCGCGCTCGTCGGCGCTGGCAAGGCCGGCGATTTCACGCTGGATCGCCTGCGCAAGGTTGCCGCCGCCGCGGCGATGACGGCGCGCCAGAAGGGGGTCGGCCGGGTGGCTTTTCTCGAGCGAGGCGGACTCGATGGGCCGGCCGCCGTCCAGGCGATCGCGGATGGGCTGACGTTGTCGGCCTTCAGCGCGGATCAGTACAAGACCGGGGAACGCCTCGGGCCGCCGCCCGCAGAATTTACCGTCCTCGTGCCCCCCGATCGAGGGACGTCGATCCGCGAGCTGGAGGCGGCGGTCGAACGCGGGTGCGTGCTCGCTGAGTCGTGCAACATCGCGAAAGCGCTCTGCAACGAGCCGTCGAACGTGCTCACCCCGCGTGAGTTCGCAGAGCGAGGCGCACGGATCGGGCGCGAGGCCGGGCTGGCCGTCGACATTCTCGACGAGCACCAGATTGGGCGGCTCAACATGGGGCTGCTGCTCGGAGTCGCTCGCGGAAGCGCGGAACCCCCTCGTGTCATCGTGCTCAAACACGAACCGGCAGGCGCACCGGCCGCTCCGGTCCTCGGCCTGGTGGGGAAGGGCATCACGTTCGACACCGGCGGCATCTCGATCAAGCCAGCGGACGGCATGGAGCGGATGAAAGACGACATGGCCGGCGGCGCCGCGGTCATCACCGCCATGCGCGCCATCGCGCTGCTGCGCGCGCCAATCAAGGTCGTCGGCGTCGTCCCGGCCACGGAAAACATGCCGGGCGGCAAAGCGGTCAAGCCTGGCGACGTGTTGAGGGGGGCGAGCGGCAAGACCGTCGAGGTGATCAACACCGATGCAGAAGGACGCCTGGTGCTGGGCGATGGGCTGTGGTACGCGCAGCAACTTGGCGCCACCCATCTCGTCGATGTCGCAACCCTCACCGGCGCGTGTGCCGTCGCGCTCGGTCGCGCCGCATCGGGTCTGTTTGGCACGCCCGACACCTGGGTACAGTTCGTTCGCGACACCGCCGACCGCGCCGGCGATCGCTGCTGGCCGATGCCGCTCTTCGAGGAGTACGCCGAGCAGCTCCGCAGCGAAATCGCCGACATGATGAACTCGGGTGGCCGTCCGGCCGGGGCCTGCACGGCGGCGATGTTCTTGAAGGAGTTCACGGGCGGTCTGCCATGGGCCCATTTCGACGTCGCCGGCACGGCGTGGGCAGACGAGACGAAACCCTATCAGTCGAAAGGGGCGACCGGAATTGCGGTGCGCGCGCTCGCGGAGCTTGCGCTGGCTATGAAGCCGTAGCCACAGAACAAGCGCAGGCCACTGAAAACACGGAAGAACACGGCAAAGAAGACAGAACACGCGGCAAGAGGACAGAAAGACAGGGAACCCCACTCTCTCTGTGTCTTTCGTGTCTTTTGTGTCTTTGTGTCCTCTGTGTTATTCAGTGTTCTTCTGTGGCCCTGATCTGCCTGTTCAGGAGTGCGGTGGTTACGACAGCGAGTGCGGTGTCACCCGCAGCGCGTTCGGATCGCCCTCTTCCTCGACGCCGTAACGCGCGCGCAGCTTCTTCACGCCAATCAGGATCCCGCCAAGCACCAGGCCCAGCAGGGCAGCGGTAATCAGGAGAAAGCCGGTCAGCCCGATCGCGCCGATGATCACGTCAGCAATTGAGGTGTCCTGGACCGGCTGCTCGACAACGCGAACGATGATCGGCTCGGGCTGAAGAAGCATAGAGCTATTGTAACGCTTGCGTCGGGCACAGGGGCTAGCAGCTGGGAGCTAGGAGTTAGGAGCTGGAGTAAACCTTCTCATTATCGATCTAGCTCCCAGCTCCCAGCTCCTAGCCCCCAGCTCCTATTGCTCCGTCGCCCTTTTGGACGCAATCACTCGCATCCGCTTCAGGCCCTGCTGGTAGTTGACGACGGCATCGAGGAGCGCCTGCGCGATCTGCTGACGGTAGGCGCCGGTTTTGAGCAGCGCTCCCTCCTGCCTGTTCGTGAGGAAGGAAATTTCCGCCAGCACGCTGGGCATGCTGGCGCCGATGAGCACCACAAACGGCGCCTGCTTGACGCCCAGATCGCGGAGCTGCTTGTTGCGTGTCTTCAGCCGCGCGACCATGGCCTTCTGCACGATGTCCGCGAAATCGCGCGACTCGTTGATCTTGTTGTTGAGCGCAATCGCCTTCACGATGTCCGGCAAGCTGTGCATCGTCTGACCCGAGCCCGAGTTCTCGCGCGCTGCGACCGCTTCGGCTTCGGGATTGTTCGCGAAGTTGAGGAAATAGCTCTCGATACCCCTCGCCCTTGGGTTGGGGCTGGCATTGGCGTGGATTGAAAGAAACAGGTCAGCTGCCTCGCGGTTGGCGATCGCCGTTCGCTCCTGAAGCGGAATGAACTCGTCGCTATCGCGGGTCATGACGACTTCGACGCCGGGCTGTTTCGCTAACAGCTTCTGCAGTCGAAGCGCCACATCGAGCGTCAGCTCCGCTTCATTGATTCCATGCCCCTGTGCGCCGGGATCGTGCCCGCCGTGCCCAGCGTCGATGACGATGCGAGAGACGCTCAGGCCGAGCTGGCGGGAGATCGAGAATTTTCCGTCGGAGTTCGCGATTGGGGCCGCCGGTGGAAGCGACGGAGGGGTCCGCTCGATCGACGGCAGCGGCGTCTTGTCGATCCCAGGTGCCGGCACGGGCGTTCCGATTTCAATCTTTGGCGCCGGCGGTCGAGGGGCCGGCAGGGACGCGACGAGCGGCGGTGGCGATGCCGCCACCGGTTTCATCGCCCCGGACCTCCGGAAATCCATTATCAGCCGGTACGGGTTGTAGAGCGAATACACGCTGTAGCCGTCTACGCCTGACAGATCGACGACGATCCGCGTGGTGCTTTGCGGGTGACGTCCCAGACGGATCTCGCGGACGACATCGTCGTCGAACTTCAGCGTGACGTCCTGGAGTGCGGTGACGGCACGAACCCCCTTGAGATCGAAGAAGACGCGCTTCGGACGCTCGAGTTCCTCCTGGTGAAACGGGACCTCGGCGTCCAGATCGATCGTCACGCGCACACCATCGGGCAGAAGCGATCGCTTGATGCCTTTCAGCATCACGACATCGGTTGAAACCGGCGCCGCATCGGATTTCTCCGGCCGCGTGCCATCCGGCTTGTCGCCGAGGGAGGCCGCCGCTTTCTCCACTCTCGCGGGCTCGCCCGCGCTTGGCTTCAGTTCCGGTGAAGACGCACGCAGAGACGTTCCTGCCGCGCTGCTGCTTTCGATGTCCTGCAGGGTCGACTCGGCCTGCGCGACGAGGCTGCTCGATGAATAGCCCTCGGCCAGCATCTTCAGGAACCGGGCGGCGTCCTGTCGGTCCTTTTCGTCGCCGGACCGATCGAAGGCCAGCAGCGCAAGGTTGGCGGCTTGCCAAAGCGCGTTGTCCGCATACCCGCTGGCCGGGTACCGC
The DNA here is from genome assembly GCA_963755695.1 of uncultured Acidobacteriota bacterium. GTDB lineage: Bacteria > Acidobacteriota > Vicinamibacteria > Vicinamibacterales > 2-12-FULL-66-21 > QHWT01. The sequence goes on from CAVWLB010000010.1 coordinate 1,201,360, forward strand.
TCAACGATCTTCTCGTAAGAGCGAATGACGCGGCGGATTGCCGCAGCCGACGCGTTGTCGTTTGCGTCTCGAACCACACGCTCCTGCCCGAGCGCGCGCGTGTACGCGGTACGGGCGGCGTCGGCTGCACGAGCGGGCACCGGCACGAACATCAGCAGGGCCAGTAGCGAGGGAAGCAGTCGCTGTGCCATTGAGTGACCTATCGAAGCTGCGCGTCGACTTCGTCGAAATAGTCCTTCTTCACGAGCACCTCGCGCGGCTTGCCGCCAACCGCCGCCGAGACGAGCCCGTCCATCTCCATCATGTCCACCAGTCGCGCCGCACGGCTGAAGCCGATGCGGAGCCGCCGCTGCAGGTACGAGATCGATGCCTGGCCGCTCGAGACCACGATGCGGGCAGCCTCGTCGTACAGCTCGTCCTTCTCGAACTCGATCGCTTCCTGCGCGCCCTTCTCCTCCGCGGTAATGGTGTTGTCGTAGGTCGGCTTTCCCTGTTTCCTGAGGAAACTCGCGAGCCGCGCCGATTCCTGTTCCGAGATGTACGGACCGTGCAGGCGCACGAACCGTGACGACGCGGGAGGAAGGTACAACATGTCGCCGCGTCCAAGGAGCTGCTCGGCGCCGTTGCCGTCCAGGATGGTACGCGAGTCGATTTTCGACGACACGCGGAATGAAATGCGCGCCGGCAGGTTGGCCTTGATGAGACCGGTGATGACATCGACCGAGGGTCGCTGTGTGGCCAGTACCAGATGGATCCCGATCGCGCGCGCCATCTGCGCCAGCCGCGCAATCGACTCTTCGACCTCGTTGCCTGCCACCATCATCAGGTCCGCCAGCTCGTCGATCAGCACCACGATGAAGGGCAGGGGTTTGATCTCGTTGCCCTTGTCGTCGGTGACCACCTCGCCCTTCTTTTCCTCCTGCATCGCACGGACGTTGCGGTTGTACTGCTCGATGTTGCGCACGCCGAACGCCGCGAGCGTCTTGTAGCGTTCCTCCATCTCGCGCACCGCCCAGCGAAGCGCGTTCGAGGCGAGCTTCGGATCCATGACCACCGGCGTCAGAAGGTGAGGGATGTCCTCGTACATCCCGAGCTCGAGGCGCTTGGGATCCACCATGATGAACCGGACCTCATCGGGGGTCGCCCGCATCAGGATGCTGGTGATCATCGCGTTGACACTGACCGACTTTCCGGCGCCGGTCGACCCGGCAATCAGCAGGTGCGGCATCGTCGCGAGATCGCTGACGAACGGCTCGCCGTGGATGGTCTTGCCCATGGCGAGGGTCAGCTTCGACGACGACCGGCGGTAGGCATCGGACTCGAGCAGCTCCCGCAGCGAGATTTGTTCGCGGTTCGGATTCGGAATCTGGATGCCGACGGTGGACTTCCCGGGAATGCGATCGATGATCACCGACTCGGCCTGCATCGCGAGACACAGGTCGTCGGCAAGACCGGTAATCTTGCTGTACTTCACGCCGGCGTCGGGCTTGAACTCGTAAGTGGTGACAACCGGCCCCGGATGAATCTGGACGACCGTGCCTTCAACCGAGAACTCGCGACACTTGTCCTCCAGCAAGCGCGCTCCTTCCATCAACTCGCGCTCGTCGATCTTGCGTTCGCCCCGAGGCGCGTCGAGCAGCGCATTCGGCGGCAGCGCGAACGCGCCTTTCCGGCGCTCGGCGGGAGCCTTCTCGGGCTCGGACAGCGGCAAGGTTGGGGTCGAGGTCATGGGCGCCGGCCGTTTGATCGGCGGTGGTGGCGTCGGCTTCGACGAGGCAGCCTTGAGGGCAGCCGCAGCGGCCTCGACCATCGCCGCGGTCTTGGACTTCATAGGCGTCGGAGCCGAAGACGGAGTCGACGCCTCCTTCGCAGAGCTCGATGGATCTTTCGCGGATTTCAATGAGGCCGCCTTGGCCGCGACAAGCTCCGGTGTCAGTTCGGGAACCTCCTTGAACTCCTTCGACTCCTTCGTGTCCCTGGAATCCTTGCCCGGCCGCGTCAGGTGTTTCCTCATCACCTCCTGGCGCTGCTTTTCGCGGCGGCGCTCCTCGCGGCGCGCCTCGGCATTCGCCCTCATTGCCGCCCACCGATCGTGAGCGAGATGTCCGAGCACCCCGAACAGGCGGCCGAACGAGAACTGGGTCGAAAGAATGATCGCCAGGAAGAGCAACGTCAGGATCAGGATGATCGAGCCGGTGCGATTGAGATAATCCGCCAGCACCCCGGCGAGCCAATCACCAAGATATCCGCCGACACGAAACTCCTTGCCACTGACCTGGATCGTGCCAAAGGCGAGCGACAGGAAGGACGACACGCAGCCGAAGAGCAGCACCGCCCCTACCAGCTTCGTGTAGGCGGCGTCGACCGATCGGCACCAGAAGTAATGCCAGCCGATCACCACGAAGACCAGCGGGACCAGGTACGCTGCAGTACCCAAGTACCTGGAAGGAGAGCTCGGCGAGAAAGGCGCCGACCCGTCCGGCGAAATTCGCCGCGGCCGGCGCCGCGCCGGTGTTGAAGAACCACACCGGGTCGGACGAACTGTAGCTGGCGAGCGCGATCACCCAGATCAGCGCGCAGGCAAAGAGCGCCACGCCCGCGAACTCGCTCACGCGCCGCGACACGGTTCTGGAGGCCACGTCAGATCTCCATGACCACCGGCAGCACGAGCGGCCGGAGACCCGAACGTTTGCGGAAGAAGCGCTGGAGGTCCACTCGAATCTTTTCCTTGATCAACCCTGGATCGGTCCGTTCTTCGACACTGGCGGTGTCGATCGCTGCCGCTACCAGCCCCGGCACTTCCTTGAGCAAACTCTCCGTTCGCAGGTCGAGCACGAAGCCACGCGTAATCACGTCCGGCGTCTCTTCCACCAGACCAGACTGCCGGCTGATTGCCACGACCGGAACGACCAGCCCGTCGCCGGCCAGGTGACGCCGATCGCGCAGCACCTCGTCGCCGACTTCGCCACTGCGCGTCCCATCGATCAGAATCCGGCCCGCCGGCACCTTGTCCGCAACTCGGGCGCCGTCCGGGTCCACCCGAATCACGTCGCCGTTTTCCGCGAGCACGACCTCGGTGCCTGGAGACACCCGTGCCGCCACTCGCGCATGTCGGGCGAGCTGACGGGTACTCTCCATGTATCGGCACGAAGTACTTCGGCCGTACCAGTGACAGCATGAGCTTGAGCTCTTCCTCAGAGCCGTGTCCCGAAACGTGGACATGCTTGATGCCCTCGTAGACTACATCGGCCCCCCGGCGGGCGATGTGGTTCATCACCCGGCCGATCGCCTTCTCGTTGCCCGGGATCTCGCGCGCTGAAAACACCACCACATCGTCACGCTCGAGCTTGACGTGACGATGGTCGTCAATCGCAATCCGTGGAAGCGCGGCCTGCGGCTCACCTTGGGAACCGGTGCAGACACAAACCACGTCCTGGGACGGATAGTTCCTGACGTCACTGTCTCGTATCTGCACGCCCGGCGGGATCCGCAAATATCCGAGCCTGTCGGCAATCTGCGAGTTCTCGACCACTCCCCGGCCGACGAACGCGACCCGCCGGTCGAACTGAAACGCCAGATCCAGCACGATCTGCATCCGGTACAGGCTGGAGGCGAACATCGCCACCACGATACGCCCCTGGGCGCTGGTGAAGATCTCCTCGAACCCGTCGATGACGTCGCGTTCGGAACCGCTGACCCCTTTCCGCTCAATGTTCGTGCTGTCGCCGAGCAGCACCAGCACCCCTTCGGCGCCGAGCTGCGCGAGACGATGAAAGTCCACATGCTCGCCGTCGAGCGGGGTCTGATCGAACTTGAAATCCCCAGTGTGCAGCACGACTCCGGCCGGCGTGGTGATGGCAACCGCGACGCAGTCGGGCATGCTGTGCGTAACGCGCAGGAACTCGATCGAGAAACTCCCTACCTGCACCCGATCGCGCGGACGCACGGCAGACAGGCGTGCGCGCGCGTCTTCGTCTTCGGCGAGCTTCGGCTCGACGAGCGCGAGCGTCAGCGGCGTCCCATAAACCGGTCCATCGACGTGCGGCAGCACGTGTGCGACCGCGCCGATGTGATCCTCGTGGCCGTGCGTCAGAATCAGCGCCTGAATCTTGTACTGCTGGAGCGGACGCAGGTCCGGGATGATCAGGTCGACCCCGAGGAGCTCTGGCTCGGGAAACATCACGCCCGCGTCGATCAGGATGGCGGTCTCGCCGCAGGCGACCACCATCATGTTCATGCCGAACTCGCCCAGCCCCCCGAGCGGGATCAGCTCGAGCGGCGGCGTTTCGGAGACACCCGTCGATTCCGGACCGTTACGCAAATGAACGAAGTCCCAGTCAAGAGGAACTAAATCTCATCGGACACGCTGCGGCGGGCGCCGCTAGGCGAGCGTATCCACCCGACCAGCGCTGGGACGATGGATCGGGAAAAATCGCTGAAACTATAGCACAGGTGGACTCGGGTTCTCCGGTTCTCCGGTTCTCCGGTTCTCCGGTTCTTGTAGGGTGCGTCTTTAGACGCGCCGTCGGCTTTCTAGGCAGGTGCCCTACAAACGATTACCCTAGACACCTACGCGGCGCGCCTCTCAAGAGGCGCCCCACAGATAAGAGCAGGATCAGCCTTTAAAATCGACCGACCTCGCCAGCCGCGCGAGCTCGCGCAGCTCCAGCGTCTCGGGACGCCGGCGCGCGTCGATTTCCGCCCGTGCCAGCGCCCTCGCCGGGTCGACGCCGAGCGGCTCGGCGAACGGACGCAAGGCATTGACCAACGTCTTACGGCGCTGCATGAAGATGGTCCGGACCAGCCGCTCGAAACTGGCCGCATCTTCGATTGCAACCGTTGGCGGCCGGAAGACGAGTCGCACCACCGCAGATCGAACCTTCGGCATGGGCCGGAATGCGCCCGGCGGAAGCGTCAGCACTCGGGTGACGTCGGCGGAGAGCCGGGTGAGGATGCCCAGCACTCCGTAATCGGCCGTCCCGACCGGCGCGGTTAACCGTTCCGCCACTTCCGCCTGCAGCATGATGGTCGCGTCCCGAATCGCCGCCGTTCGGCGGGCCGTTTCCATCAACTTGAACAGGATCGGCGACGAGATGTTGTAAGGGAGGTTCCCGGCGACCCGCAGCGGTCCGCCGGCCGTCATCTCCGCGAGATCCATCGAGAGCACGTCGCCGACGATGACACGGGCGTTGGACGGCAGTGAAGGGGCCAGGCGGGCAGCAAGGTCGCGGTCGATTTCGACGGCCGTCAGCTCGCGCACCCGCGGCGCAAGTCTCGTCGTGATGATGCCGGGACCCGGGCCGATTTCCAGAAATCGGTCGTCAGGCCGAGGGGCAATCGCCTCCACGACCTTGTCCGCCCATACGGGCTCGAGGAAGTGCTGGCCGAATCGTTTCCTCGGCCGGGACTTGCGTTCTAGGCCTGCTCGATCGACTCGCCGCGCCAGAATTTCTCCTCAATCTCTTCGATCTCTTCCTCGCTCATCCCGAAGTAGTGGCCGAACTCGTGGATCACGGTTTCAGCGATGCAGTCGCGAATCTCTTCCTCGTCGGCGCACGCCTCTTCGATCGGTCGTTGATAGATCGAAATGCGATCCGGGAGGCTGTTGCCGTAGCCCCATCCGCGCTGCGTGAGCGGCGTGCCGTGATAGAGACCGAACAGCGTATCCCCCTCGTCGATCTCCATTTCCTCGAGGATGTCCGGCGATGGTTCTTCTTCCACCACGACGGCCACGTTGCGCATCGCCTTTCGAAACCGTCGCGGAATCTCACGGAGCGCTTCCTCGACCAGCACAGTGAAGGCCTCGCGCGTCACCGTGCCCTCCTTGGCTTCAGGCTTCGGGCTGCAGGCTTCAAGCTTCGGGTTTCATTCTTCACACCGGCAACCTTGCGCGGACGGGTGACGACCCCAAGCACGCTTCGGTAGTAGCTGCAATCGTCGCGAACGACGCATCGATCGCAGAGCGGCTTCGGCTTGCAGATTCGGCGGCCGTGCAGGATCAGGGTATCGGAGGTCAGCGTCCAGTGCTTCGGCGGCATTGCCGCACACAGCTGTTGTTCGACGACCTCAGGATCATCGGACTTCGCGATGCCGATCCGGTTCGACACGCGGAGCACGTGACGGTCTACCGGAAGGCCTGGCACGCCGAGGGCATGACCGAGGACCACGTTCGCCGTCTTGCGGCCGACGCCGGGGAGTCCCGTGAGATCTTCCATCCGCGGCGGGATCTCTCCTCGGTACCGCTCCACGACCACCTTGGCCATTCCAACCAGCGCCTTCGATTTCATGCGGAAGAAGCCGGTCGACTGGATCTGCGGCTCGAGTTCGTCGGTGCTGGCCGTCGCAAGCGCCCGCGGGTCGGGGTAGCGCTTGAACAGCGCCGGCGTCACCTGGTTCACCCGTTCATCAGTGCACTGCGCCGAGAGGATCGTGGCGACGAGCAACTCGTACGCGTTCGAGTAGTGCAGCTCGGTATCCGCATTCGGGTGCTGCTTGGCGAGCTTCTTGATGATCGCGCGCGTCTCGGCTCGCGAGGGCATGAGGGTATTGTAGGGGATTCTCACAATCGAAGAGTCGAAGGAAGACCGAAGGGTCGAAGGAGCACCCAATGGTTATCGAAGGAGCAACCAGGCCTTATCGAAGGAGCAACCTAGCCCTATCGAAGGAGCATCCAAGCCTTATCGAACGAGCGAAGGAGCGGAGGAGCGATAAAGGCCCCATCAGGATTCTTCAAAGTTGGAGGGCGGTTGGACTCGCGTTCGTTGGCCCGCTTCCTTTGATTCCGCCGCCGGGGATCTCTCGAGATCCGGATGCAGGACCCGACGGATACCGTGTCGAAGAATCGGCACATTGAAGTTGATGCGGAAACCGACGGACAGGCCCGTCATCTTCAGGTACGTCTTCACCTGCGCGATGTGTACCGGCAGCACTTGCTCCACTGCCTTGATTTCGACGATGACGGTCTGCTCGACAAGCAGGTCGAGCCTGTACGAGCAGGGCAGCTGCCTGTTGCGCTCCGTCGGACCTGCAACCCTTCAGGCCTAAGATCTTCGGATTGAGAATCCCTCAGATTCGAGATCCTTCGAATCTTCGACCTTCGAGCTCCTTCGAAGAATAAAAGAGCGTTCTCCTTCGACTCCTTCGCTCTTCCTTCGAACCTTCGATTGTCTAGACAGCAAACAGCGCAGGATCCCCACCTGCCCTCAACAGACCCGGGCAGGTGACGTTGACGGAGCGGACCGGGCGGTCGGGGCGGGACCTCTTCTCGAGCAACTCGCACGCAACGGCGGCCAGCGGTTCGTCGAGGGCAGAGGGTTGCGCGAGTGCGGCAGTCCGCGACTCGACGCGGCCGTCGACGTGACGGAGGCGCACGGTGACCGACCGCGCAAACATCCCGTGCGCCCGCAGTTGACGCCCGAGGTGTTCGGCCCGCGCCCGGACCAGCGCTCTCAGCACCTCCGCATCCGCAGTGGGCGTTGGCAGTTCGTAGTCATCGATCGGAGCGTGAAGGAGTGCCGTCGGTCGAACCCGCGTGAAATCGATGCCCGCCGCGTGCCGTGTGAGCGCCGCGGCGGGACGACCGGCCAGGAGAGCGAGTTGCGCCTCTGAGAATTTGGCGAGCTGGCCGAGTCGCCGTATGCCGGCAGCGCGAAGCTTCCGGCCGAGCGCCGCGTCGACACCTGGGAGCAGTTCGATCTTCAAGGGCGCGAGGAATCGGGCCTCGTATCCCTCGAGCACGTGAACGACACCACGCGGACGCGCGAGCTGAGACGCAATCCGCGCAACCACCTTGGATCGGGCCAGTCCACAGGCGGCGTCCAGCCCCATCGCCTGCAGCGCCGCCTGGATCCGCTCGATGGCGGCAATGTCGGCCGAGGCGGTGGATGCGCGCGGCATCGCCATGAACGCTTCGTCGATCGACATCCACTCGATGTCGGCGCTCTCGCGCCTGAGCACCTCGTCGACCCGCGCGGATGCCGCGAGGTAGGCATCGACTGCGCCGCCGAGAAAGATCGCCTGGGGACATCGCACCGATGCCTGCGCGAGCAGCATGCCCGGACGAACGCCTGCCCGCCGTGCTTCGCGCGAGGCCGCCGCCACGACGCCGCCGCTCCCGGGACGGCCGCCAATCACCACCGCCTGACCGATCAGGTCCGGTCTGCGCGCACGCTCAACCGCAATGAAAAACGATCCAAGATCGACGTGGGCAATCATGGCGCCTTCCGGCAGCCGTTTCCGTTCGGCGTCCTCCGGCTAATGCACCGGGCCCTTGTCCCAGCCAGGCGGCGTCCCGGTCGACTCGGTGAACACCCGCACGTGTTCCTGCAGGGCGGCGATCAGGTTGGGCACGACCTGGAGCGGCAGGACAATGCGTACGCGGACGGGGGCTTTGATGGTGTGCTCCTGCTCGGCGGCCTCGATGTCTCTCTGCGAGAGCGGCTGCACTTCGCAGAACGACAGCGTGAAATCGAACGGCGTGTGCGAAATTGCGCAGAAGTTCGCGTACGTCCGCGGCGAGTCGCCGGTCTCGTCGGGAACGATGGTGAAATTGATCTGTTTGCGTTCGTTCATGCCCCAGTATGCGCGATCAATACCGGCGCATGACGCCGATCACCACCCCCTGCACTTGCACCTGCTCCGAGGGGACGATGATCGGCTGCATCGCAGGATTGGCCGGCTGGAGGCGGATGTTCCCCTGTTCGCGATACAGCTTCTTCAACGTGACGTCGGCGCCGTTCAGCAACGCGATGACCATTTCCCCGTTTTCCGCCGTCCGGCGATCTTCGACGATGACGTAGTCGCCGTCCCGAATCTGCTCGTCGATCATCGAGTCGCCCTTGACGCGCAGCACATAGGTATCGCGCTTGCCGACGAGGTCTTCCGGCACCGCAATGGTTTCGCTGCCAACGACGGCTTCGATTGGAACGCCGGCGGCGACGTACCCGAGCAGCGGCAGTTCGACGGCCCGGCCCCCGAGCCGCGACGAGACGAGCTCGACCGAACGACTGCGATTCCACGCGCGCTTGATGAATCCTTTTTCCTGAAGATTGGTCAGGTGCTTGTGGACGGTCGCGAGCGATGACAGGCCGAAGCGACGGCCGATTTCCTCCAGGCTTGGCGCATAGCCATGTTGCTGAATGAAATCGTTGAGGTAGTCGAGAATCTCCCGCTGGCGTTTCGTCAGTGGCAGCATGGCGCCGCACTATATGCAAAAGAAAAGCGAAAGTCAATGGCCCTTCCGTTTAACCTTCGCCCCGCAGTAACGGTCTAACGACGTGAGGCATGCTGACCAACGTGTGGCCGCGGATTACCGACAGCCCCGGCAAGCTCGTGGTGACCAATCCCACTGATGCCGAGCTGGTCGAGGCGTGTCTCGCCGGCCGGCGCGACGCCTTCGACACCATCGTCGAACGGCATCGCCGTCAGGTCTACCAGCTCTGTTACCGGTTCGTCGGCAATCACGAAGATGCCAGCGATCTCGCCCAGGATGTCTTCGTCCGCGCGTATCGAGGCCTGCATCGCTTCAAGGGGCATGCGTCGCTTGCCACCTGGTTGTATCGGATCAGCGTCAACGTCTCTCTGAACCGGGTCTCGGCCCGGCGACCCATCACGTCGCCGATCACAGAGCATCGGCTGATAAGCGCCGCCGACAGTCCGGCCGATCTGGTGTTGCGCGAAGAGCGCGCCGAGCAGGTGCGCGCCGCAATCGCGCGGCTGCCGAAGAAACAGCGCGCAACGTTGATCCTGCGCATGTATCACGAGCTGCCACACGATCAAATCGCGAGCGTGCTCGGCAGCTCGGTTGGCGCGGTGAAGGCCAACTTCTTTCATGCACTCAACAATCTGAAGAAACTGCTGGGCACCATATGAGTCACCTGTCGCCTTCGGCATTCGTGGACCTGCTGGACCAGGCGCTCGATCCGGCTCACGCGGCCCATCTGGAGCGGTGCGATGCGTGCCGCACCCAGGCGAATGCGCTGCAGTCGACGCTGAAGGAGGCGCGCAGCGATGGGATGCTCGAGCCGTCGCCGCTGTTCTGGGATCATTTCCAGAAACGCGTGCAGCAGGCGATTGCTGCCGAGCCCTCGCCGCGCCGCTCGTGGCATCTCCTTCGGCCCATGCCGGCGCTCGTCACCGTGATGGTGATTGCAGTCGCCATCGCAACGATTACGCTCTATCCTCGTCGCGCGCACGACGGGCCCGCGGACGTTGCGCCACCGGCCGCAGTCGTTCCCGCGGTCGACCCGGCGGACGATCCGGCGTGGATGCTCCTGCGCGACGTGGCCGCTGATATGGCCATCGAAGACGCGCCCGACGCCGGCATGATGCTGCGCCCGGGCGAGACTGAAAACGCTGTCCTGCAATTGACGCCGGACGAGCGCACTGAGCTGCGACGGCTGCTGCAGGACGCGCTCAAGCGGGCAGGCGCCTGAGGATTCAACCCGTGCGCGCTCAATTCGTGCTGATTGCGCTCCTTGTCTTCAGCGGCCGAGTAGCTGCCCGGCAGCAGGCCGCGCCGACACCGGAACCCGCTCCTCCGGCCGCGGACGCGCAAGGCGTTTCTGCAGGTGAAATACAGCGGTTGTACGACGCCTACGCGCTGGTGCAGGCGCAGGAGGCGTTGCAGCTGACCGACGATCGCTACGTCCGCTTCGTCGCACGCCTGAAGGCTCTCCAGGAAACCCGGCGGCGCCACGTCATCGCTCGCAACCGGATTCTCCAGGACCTCCGGCGGCTGTCGAACCCGCAGGCGCCCGTTGACGAAGCGGCCATGCGCGATCGACTCAAGGCGCTTCGCGACGAGGACGACCGCGGCGCGGCCGAGGTCCAAAAGGCGTACGATGCCGTCGACGAGCTGCTGGATGTCCGGCAGCAGGTGAAGTTCCGCCTGTTCGAGGAGCAGATGGATCGGAAGCGCCTGGATCTCCTCATGCGCGCCCGTCAGAACGCGCGAGGGCGGAGAGGGGGAAGTTGAAAGGCTTCGGGCTTCGGGCTTCGGGCTCCGGGCTCCGGGCTCCAGGAGCCTGAAGCCTGAAGCCCCTCCTCCTGCTAGAATGGATCTGCCAGTTGCCGCCGGGCTTCACGTTCATGCAGGTTCAGAATCACAACACTCTTCGCGGATTCGCAGTCCTCGCCGGCTTCTGTTTCTCCGTGTCGCTTGCGGCTCAGGCGACGCCCACGAAACAGGACGCCGCGCGATTTGAAACCAAGCTTGCCCAGATCGCTCAGCAGGGGACTGTGGCGCATCCGCCGCGGGCATCGCGCACGACACAGGTGACCGACGCAGAGGTCAACGCCTACCTGAAATACTCCGCGAGCGGCGTCCCTGTGGGCATCGTCGATCCCACGCTCTCCGCGCTCGGGAACGGGCGGGTCGGCGGCCGCGCCATCGTCGATCTCGATGCGGTACGGAAGCAGAAGAAGCGCGGGTGGGGCGACCCGCTCGGTTATCTGACGGGACGATTGCCCGTCACCGCCGCCGGGACGCTCACCACGCAGAACGGGACGGGCAAGTTTCAACTCGAAAGTGCCGAGATCTCCGGCGTGACGATCCCGAAGGCGCTGCTGCAGGAGCTCCTCAGTTACTACTCGAAGACCCCGGAGAACCCCGCGGGCATCAACATGGACGATCCGTTCGCTCTGCCGTCCGCAATCCGCGAAATCAAAGTCGGGCAGGGAACCGCGACGATCGTCCAGTAGTGTCCCGGTTCAATGTTCATGTTCACTGTTCAATGCCGAACGCTTGAGAACTGGAACATTCAGCGTTGAGCATTGAGCGGTCGAGCATGATGATGGATCCCCTCCAAGGTTCTCTGCAGTACCTGAAAGGTGTCGGACCGAGACGCGCGGCTGATCTGCAGCGGGTCGGCCTCTCGACGATCGAGGATCTTCTCTATCGCTTTCCCACGCGATACGAAGACCGGGGTCATTTCCAGACCATTGCTTCGCTGAAACCAGGCGTGGCGGCCTCGATTGCGGGTGAAGTCCTGAGCTGCGGCGTGCGCCCGACTCGCCGGCCACGGTTCAAGATTTTCGAAATGCTCGTCCGCGATCGGACCGGCAGCCTGCGCGCGATCTGGTTCAACCAGCCGTTCCTCAACGACATCTTCCGCCCGCACCAGCGGGTCATTCTGTTCGGCAAGCTGGAGCTGACGTCGCACGGCTTGCAGATGCAGGGCCCCCAGTACAAACTGCTCGAAGCAGTCGAAGGGGACGAAGGAATCGAAGGAGCGGCCGAAGGAATCGAGAGCGCGGCCGATTCGGATCGGTCGACGGTTCACACCGGCCGTATCGTTCCCATTTACGAGAAGACCGGGCAGCTCACGGCGAAGATGCAGCGCACGCTCGTGCATCATGCGCTGGAGCAGTTGCCGCCCGAGCTTCCGGATCCGCTTCCGCCGGACGTGCGGAACCGGCAACAGCTGATCGACCGGCGAGCCGCGCTCGACGCGGTGCACTTTCCGCCGGCCGACGCCTCGCTCGGTGAGCTCAACGCGTTTCGTTCACCCGCGCACCGGCGGCTCATCTTCGAGGAGTTCTTCCTCTTTCAGCTCGGCATCGTGCAACGGCGGCGACGGGCGGACTCGGAACGCAAGGCCCGCGCGGTCGTGGTCACCGACACCACCCGCGAGGCGGTGCGCAAGATCCTGCCGTTCCGGCTGACCAACGATCAGAAGACGGTCATTCGCGAGATCGTGCGCGACATGGAACGGCCGCAGCCGATGAACCGGCTGCTGCAGGGAGACGTCGGCTCCGGCAAGACGATCGTGGCGTTGATGGCGGCGCTGGTCGCGATGGAGAACGGCCTGCAGGTTGCCTTCATGGCGCCGACCGAAATCCTGGCCGAGCAGCACTTCTTCAACGTCCGCCGGCTGCTCGAACAGTCGCGGTTCCGATTGACGCTGTTGACCGGCGGCACGCCCGCACGGAAGCGACGGGAACTCCTCGCGGAGCTCGCCGGCGGTTCCATGCACATGGTCATCGGCACGCACGCACTCGTGCAGGAGGACGTGGCGTTTCGCGAGCTCGGCCTGGCGATCATCGACGAGCAGCATCGGTTCGGGGTCCTGCAGCGCGCGACGCTGCGCGCCAAGGGACTGCACCCCGACGTCCTGGTCATGACCGCGACCCCCATCCCGCGCACGCTGGCGTTGACCACCTACGGCGATCTCGACGTATCGACCATGCGGGAGATGCCACCGGGCCGGCAGCCGATCGCCACGACGGTGCGTCCGGAGTCACGGCGCGACGAGATCTACCAGTTCGTCCGTGAGCAGATCGACGCGGGTCGCCAGGGCTACATCATCTATCCGCTGGTCGAGGAGTCGGCGAAGGTCGATCTCAAGGCCGCGACCGAGATGGCCGACCATCTGTCACAGGATGTGTTTCCGCAATATCGGGTCGCGCTGCTCCACGGCCGGATGAAGCAGGACGCCAAGGATCGGGTGATGGGCGCGTTCGCGCGCAACGAGTTTCAGATTCTCGTGTCGACGACGGTGGTGGAGGTGGGTGTCGACGTTCCGAACGCCACGGTGATGGTCGTCGAACATGCCGAGCGATTCGGCCTGTCGCAGCTCCATCAGCTGCGCGGACGCGTCGGCCGCGGCCCGCACAAGTCGCACTGCGTGCTCCTCTATCAATACCCAATCACCGACGAGGGCAAGGCGCGGCTCAAGGCACTGGCCGAGACAACCGATGGTTTCGAGATCGCGGAACGCGATCTGAACCTGCGCGGGCCCGGGGATTTCTTCGGCACCCGTCAGTCGGGGATGCCGACGCTTCGCGTCGGCGACCTGCTGCGCGATCATGCCTTGATGGAAGAAGCGAGGCGCGAAGCCGTTGCCGCGCTCGACGATCCGTCGCAGGCCGCGGCGCTCACCTCGCTCATCGATACGAGCTGGGAACATCGGTTCGGCCTGGTGGGAATAGGGTAGGCGTCGAATCGAGGCCCGAGGTCCGAGGCCCGAGGTCCGAGGCCCGAGGTCCGAGGCCCGAGGTCCGAGGTCGATCCGAGGTCCGAGGCTCGAGATCCGAGATCCGAGGTCCGAGATCTGAGGTCCGAGGCTCGAGATCCGAGATCCGGGATCCGAGGTCCGAAAAGCAAGGTGCGATCGGTGCCTTCGATGACGTGGACGGCGGATAGGAGATACTGGATCGGGGACTGACGATTGCGTGTCGTTGCCGGTGAGTTCAGAAGCCGCCAGTTGAAGACGCCGACGTGGGAGGGGTTGCGGCCCACGTCCGACCGTTTGCGCGAGACGCTGTTCAATGTGTTGGGGGCCTCCGTGATCGGGGCGCGCGTGCTCGATGGTTACGCGGGGACCGGCGCCATCGGGATCGAGGCGTTGAGCCGAGGCGCCGCGCACGTCACCTTTGTCGAGCGCGACCCGCGCGCCGTGCGATTGATCGAGGAGAACCTCGCGCGCGTGCTGTCCGCAACGCCGGCGGACGGAGAGCGCTATGCTATTATCCGCGCGGGATTTGCCGATGCGGCCGGGCGAGGGCTGGGCGGCTTCGAGATTGTGGTGCTCGACCCACCGTATTCGGACCAGGCGGTCGGAGACGCGCTCGATGCCGCGGCGCGGATCGCCGGACCGGCGACCCGAGTCGTGATCGAACACGCGAAACGCTATACGTCACCGGCCGAACGCGCCGGCTTGCGGTTGTTGCGCACGGTCGTTTCCGGCGACAGCGCGTTGTCTTTCTTTGGGGCCGCTGATGAGCGCTGAGGTCATTGCCATCTACCCGGGGTCGTTCGACCCATTGACCAATGGCCACGTCGATATCATCGAGCGCGGCTCCGGGCTGTTCGACAAGATCGTGGTGGCGATCCTGGTGAACCTGGAGAAGTCGCCGCTCTTCACCGTGCCAGAACGGGTGGATATTGCGCGCAAGGTGTTCTCGACCTACTCCAACGTCGAAGTGGACACCTTCGATGGCCTGCTCGTCGATTACGCTCGGAGCCGCCGGGCGAGCGTCATCGTCCGCGGTCTGCGTGCCGTCTCCGATTTCGAGTACCAGATGCAGATGGCGCTCATGAACCGTCGCCTCAATCCCGAGGTCGAGACGGTGTTCATGATGCCGGCCGAACCTTATACCTACGTGAGCTCGCGGCTGGTGAAGGAGGTCGTCGCGCTCGGCGGCTCGGTCACCGGCCTCGTGCCCACGGTCGTCGAAGATCGATTGCGCGAGAAGAAGCTCGCGCGACAAACCTTGAGGGCGTGAACAACATGGCACTTTCAGCACGAACCAGGCGAATCGCGATGTCGCCGACCATGAAGGTGACGGCGGATGCGCTGCGCCTGAAGGCGCAGGGAGTCGACATCGTCGATTTCGGCGCCGGCGAACCGGATTTTCCGACCCCGCCGCACATCTCGGCCGCGGCGCACAAGGCGATCGACGCCAACTTCACGAAGTACACGACCAACTCCGGCACCGACGATCTCAAGCGCGCGATCGTCGAACGGTATCGCGCCGACTACGGCGTCGAGTATTCCCCCGGCGAGGTGATCGTCACGGCCGGCGGCAAGCAGGCGCTGTTCAACGCCGCGATGTCGGTCTTCGAAGGCGGCGACGAGGTGATTACCCACGCGCCCGGCTGGCCGACGCTGGTCGAGCAGATCAAGATGGCCGACGCGACGCCGGTGATCGTGCGGTCGCACGCGGAGGATGGATTCAGCCTTCATGCGGAGGCGTTTCTGTCCGCGATCACGCCGCGCACGCGCGGCTTCATCATCAATTCGCCGGCCAACCCGACCGGAGCGCTGATTGCGGAAGAGGATCTCACGGCGATCGCGCAGGAAGCGGCGCGCCGGAACCTCTGGATCCTGCTGGACCTCTGTTACGAGAAGCTGATCTACGACCCGGTGCCGCACAACCTGGTGGGTGTGCTGGCGAAATACAACCGTGAACGATCGATCCTGTGCGGCTCGGCGTCGAAGGCGTACGCCATGACCGGCTGGCGGTGCGGCTGGACGATCGCACCCAAGGAAATCGTGAGCGCATCGAACGCGCTTCAGAGCCACTCGACGTCGAACGTCTGTTCGATCAGTCAGAAGGCGACGGAGGCGGCGCTTCGGGGGGCGCAGTCCTGCGTCACGGAGATGCTCGACGAGTATCGGAGCCGTCGGGATCAACTCTTCGTCTGGCTCACCGCAGACCCCCGCATCCGACTGACGAAGCCGGCCGGCGCGTTCTACATGTTCCCGGACGTGTCCGAGTTCCTGTCGCCGGACGGTATCCGTACATCCGCGGATCTGGCCACTGCGCTCTTGAACGACGCGCGCGTCGCCGTCACTCCGGGTGAGGCGTTCGACGCGCCCGGCTTCCTGCGTCTGTCTTACGCGACGTCCCTTCAGGAGCTTCGCCGCGGCACCGATCGGATTTTCGAGCTCCTGAACCGGGTCGCGGAGCCCCGCGCCGCGCGAACCTGATGACGATCATCGTCAGCCGGTTGTCGGTCGCGATCGTTGCAGCCACGGTCACCGTCGCCGGTGCGGTATACGCTCAGCAGCCGCCCGATGCCATCAATCCGCCCGACAGCGTCGCCGCGGACGGCATTGCCCCAATTCCCCGGAGCATCGTCGCGGAGGTCAGCCGGTACACGAACTTTCGACCGGCAACGTTCCAGGACTGGGATCCGAAGACGCGCCGCGTGCTGCTGACCACCCGGTTCGGAGATACGAATCAACTTCATATCGCCGATCACCCGGGCGGGGCGCGTCACCAGATCACCTTTCTCGACGAGCCGGTGGCCGAAGGCACCTTCACGCCGGCGGGCGACGCGATCATCTACCGCAGCGACGTCGGAGGCGGGGAGTTCTTTCAGTTCTATCACCTCGACCTGAAGACGCGCGTCAGCACGCTGCTGACCGACGGCAAATCACGAAACGAAGGACTCACCTGGTCGCGGAAGGGCGACCGCTTTGCCTACGCCTCGACCAGGCGCAACGGCCGGGACAACGACATCTATGTCGCCGGTCCTGCCGATCCGGTTGCGCGCCATGTGCTGGCACTCGAGGGACAGGGCGCGTTCGACCCGCTGGACTGGTCGGCCGACGACCGGCGGCTCCTGGTCGAGGAATTCCTGTCGGTCGCCGAGAGCCGCCTGTGGGTCGTCGATCTGAATGGTGGTGCCAGGCAGCCGGTTGCGCCAAACCGCCGAGCCTCGGTACTCGGACGCCCAGTTCGCTGCTGACGGCACGTCGATCTACGCGGTCACCGACGACGAGTCGGAGTTCCTGCGGGTGGTCCGAATCGATCTCGCGACAGGCGCGGCCACGCCGGTGTCGGCGCGGGTGAACTGGGACGTCGAAGCCGCGCGCCTGTCGGACGACGGGCGCACGCTGGCCTACATCACCAATGAAGACGGGGTCTCCGTGCTTCACGTGCTGGACGTCGCCTCGGGAGCCGATCGCATCGCCAGCGATGTCCCCAAGGGAGTGATCGCCCGCCTGAAGTGGCACCCGAACAACGTGGATATCGGCTTCTCGTTGTCCTCCGCGCAGTCGGTGTCCGATGTCTATAGCGTCGACGCGAAGACACTTCGGGTCGAGAGGTGGACGCGCGGCGAGGGCGCGGTGGATCCGGCAACGTTCACCCAGCCAGAGCTGATTCACTGGAAGAGTTTCGACGGCCGGTCGATCTCCGGGTACCTGTATTCGCCACCGGCGAAGTTCGCTGGCAAGCACCCGGTCATCATCAACATCCACGGCGGCCCCGAAGGGCAGTCGCGACCGACGTTCATCAACCGGAACAATTACTACGTCGACGAGCTCGGGATCGCGATGATTTACCCGAACGTCCGCGGCTCGACCGGGTACGGCAAGTCATTTCTCGCGCTCGACAACGGCCTGAAACGTGAAGACTCGTACAAGGACATCAATGCGCTGTTCGACTGGATCGCGACGCGGCCCGATCTCGACGGGTCCCGGATCATGGTCACCGGCGGCAGCTACGGCGGATTCATGACCCTGGCGATTGCGACGCACTACAACGACCGAATCGCCTGCTCTCTGTCGATTGTAGGGATCTCGAACCTGGTGACGTTCCTGGAGCGGACCGAGGCGTATCGACGCGATCTTCGCCGGGTAGAGTATGGGGACGAACGCGATCCGCAGGTGCGGGCGTTCATGGAACGAATCGCCGCGGTCAACAACGTGCGCAAAATCACCAAGCCGCTGTTCGTCGTCTCGGGAAAAAACGATCCGCGCGTCCCGCTGAACGAGGGACAGCAGATGGTGACGGCCGCGCGTATGCAGCAGGCGCCGGTGTGGTACCTGGTCGGCAACGACGAAGGACACGGCTTTGCGAAGAAGAAGAACCAGGATTACCTGTTTTACGCGAGCATCGCCTTCGTCAAACAGTACCTCCTCAAACAACCCCCGACCGACACCGCGCAACGGTAAGCGGGTGGCTCTTCCCCCTGACTTTCTCCGCGGCCTCGAGCGCGTGGTTGGTGCCGACCATGTTCGCACCGACCCTACGAGCCTCCAGACATACGGCACCGACGGCACCAAGCGTGGACATCCTCCCGATGTCGTTGTGTCTCCCGAAGGTTCCGATCAGATTGCCGGCGTCGTGGCGCTGTGTGCGGAGCACAGCGTTCCGTTAGTGCCGCGTGGCGCAGGAACCGGATACACGGGCGGTGCGGTACCGCTGGAGGGGGGTGTTCTCCTTTCGCTCGAACGGATGAACCGTATTCTCGAAATCGACGAAGAGAACCTGATTGCCGTCGTCGAGCCGAACGTCATTACCGGAGATCTCCAGGCTGCGGTCGAACTGGTGGGGCTCTTCTATCCGCCCGACCCGGCGTCGCTGAAACAGTCTGCGATCGGCGGAAACGTGGCGGAGTGCGCAGGCGGGCCGCGCGCGTTCAAGTACGGCACCACGAAACAGTATGTGCTCGGTTTGGAGGCGGTGCTGCCGACCGGAGAGATCGTTCAGACCGGCGGGAAGGTCGTCAAGAATGTGGTCGGCTACGATCTCACGCATTTGCTCGTGGGATCGGAAGGCACGCTGGCGATCATCACGAAGATAGTGCTGCGCCTGGTACCGAAACCGCCAGTCCAGTCGGCGCTCCGCGCGACCTTTCGGACCATCAGCGACGCCGCACATGCCGTTACCGAGATCATTCGCGAGCGGGTCGTACCCGCCGCCGTCGAGCTGATCGATCGAGATTCGCTGGATGCGGTGGCGCGCTACCTCGGCGTGCGATCGCTGGCGCCTGAAGACACCGGCGCGTTGCTGCTCCTCGAAGTCGACGGTCTTGCGGAAGCGGTGACGGAAGAGGCTGCCCGGGTCGACCGCGCGTGCCGGCGCGCCGGTGCCACCGAAGTCCTGCGGGCGCGTGATGAAGCCGAGCGCCAGGAGCTCTGGAGGGTGCGCCGCGAGATCTCGCCGTCACTCAAAACCATCACGCCAATCAAGTTCAATCACGACGTCGTGGTTCCCAAGGGTCGGGTCCCACAGCTCTTCGAGCTGGTCGAGCGCCTCAAGTCGGACTACCGGCTGCGCATCCCGTGCTTCGGCCACGCTGGGGACGGCAACATCCACGTCAACATCATGGTCAACGACGTGGACGAGGAGATCCGCCGCGCCCACGAAGCGGAGCGCGTGCTCTTCGAAGGGGTCGTGGCACTCGAAGGGTCAATCAGCGGCGAGCACGGAATCGGCTACGCGAAGTCGAAATTCCTGCCGATCGAATTGTCGGCTGACGAGATCGCATTGATGCAACGGATCAAGCGGGCGTTCGACCCGCAGGGTATCCTGAATCCGGGGAAAATCTTCCCTCAATAGGAGGCTTCATGCGCTCGATCATCCTGGGCGTGCTGACGGCGGTGGCAATGTCGATGGCTCAGCAACACCCCGCGCAGCACGACCCCGGCAAGGTGATAAAGGGTAGCGGCAAGCTGCCGACAGGCTGGGAGGGCAGGCTGGACGACGCGGCGGCAAAGCTCGACGCCGTGGTGTTCATGGAAGACAAAGGCACGCTCACCTTCACCACCGGCCCCGCCGGCATCTACTACAAGCCAGCGATGAGGGGCAGCGGCGACTACGACGTCAGCGGCACGTTCTCGCAGACGAAACCATCCACTCACCCCGAAGCCTACGGCCTCTTCATCGGCGGCAGCGATCTCGATAAGGACAACCAGCGCTATACCTATTTCCTGATCCGACAAGACGGGAAGTACCTGATCAAGTCGCGCGACGGGGCGACAACGAAGCCGATCGTGAACTGGACCACTGCCGCGCCGATGAAGGACGCGAACGTCGCCAAGGCCGGTTTCAAGACCAGCAACGAGCTGGCGGTACATGTCAAAGGGAGCAAGGTGTCGTTCCTGATCGGCGGCACGCAGGTGCACGAACTGCCGCGGACGCAAGTCTCCACCGAGGGGATCGCCGGGATCCGAATCAATCACAACCTCGAGGTGCAGGTGACTGGGTTCGATGTGAAGAAGGGAAGCTAGGTCGGACTGGCAGGACCATCTCTCGGAGGCTGGCCGCTCTTCAGCACGGGCATCCGGCTACAGCGTGCGCAACCGCCGGCTACCCGGGAGGAACGGCGTCGACGTGAGTTGCCCGGCAAACTGCGCTCCCCATCGCCCGGGAATCGAGGTGCCGCATGTCGGACAGTTGCCGGTCGCGGTTATCCGGTAGCTCCGGATGTAGTATCCGAACCGTTCGACGAGCAGCGTCGAGCAGTGGTGGCAGCGGGTGTGCTCGAGATCGCCTACCTGTCCCGGCAGGTTTCCCGCATAGACGTACTTGAGACCCGCCGCCCCTCCAATCTGCGCCGCCCGCACGAGCATCTCCGGCGTGGTGTTGTCCGGATCGTTCATGCGGTAATCCTTGTGAAACGCCGTGACGTGCCAGGGAATGTACGGAGAGACAGACACCAGAAAGGCCGTGAGCCGCTGCAGTTCGTCTTCGTCGTCGTTGAATCCAGGGATCAGCAGGGTCACGATTTCGAGCCAGATTCCCATCTGGTGCAGTGCGCGGATCGTGTAGAGGATCGGGTCGATGCGGCCGCCGAGCTGACGATAGTGGCGGTCGTCGAAGCTTTTCAGATCCACCTTGTAGAGATCGACCCATGGCTTGATGTAGTTCAGAACGCGTGGCGTACCGTTGCCGTTCGACACGTAGGCGGTAAGGAGTCCTGCGGCGCGCGCTTCGCGGAAGATGGCAACCGCCCATTCGCTGGTGATCAGCGGCTCGTTGTAGGTCGAAACGACGACGCGTGCACCGAGACGAACGGCATCCGAGACGAGGGCCCTGGGCGTGGTCTCGAGTGGCGGTGACACCGCGGTGGGATCGCGCAGCGCCTGGGAGGTCACCCAGTTCTGGCAGTAGGAGCAGTGCAGATCGCATCCCAGCATGCCGAAGCTGTAGGCGAGCGCGCCGGGATGGGCATGGAAGAAGGGCTTCTTCTCAATCGGGTCGCACTGCACGCCGCCGACATAACCCCATGGCACGTGCAGGTGTCCACCCTTGTTGAAGCGCACCTTGCACACGCCGACGGCACCGTCAGGAATCGGGCATTCGTGGCCGCACGCGTAGCAGCGAATTCGTTCCTTGGAGATCTTCTCGACGAGCTCGGCCGCGGCCTCGACCGTGCGGACCTCGAGCACCTCTGCGAGCGACGCCATCTTACCAATATAGACTGAAGACTGCAGATTGAAGATTAAAGACTGAAGCTTGGAGATTGAAGATCAAACACTGAAGACTGGAGATTGGAGCCTCCTGCCTTCTGTCCTTCATAGATGACTTCGATGAAGACCGTCGCCATTATCGGCGCCTCATCAAATCGGGGGAAATACGGCAACAAGGCGCTTCGCGCGTTCGAGCAGCAGGGCTTTCACGTACTCGCGATCAACCCGAACGAGCGGGAAGTCGAGGGCCATCGAACCTATCCGTCGGTCCTCGATGTGCCGGGGGCGATCGACATGGCAACCGTCTACGTGCCGCCCCACATCGGCGTGCGGGTGATGGAAGATCTCGCGAAAAAGGGTATTCCCGAAGTGTGGTTGAATCCCGGCGCAGATGGCCCGGAAGTGATCGAACGTGCGCGCGTGCTGGGTATCAAACCGATCCTCGCCTGCAGCATCATCGGTATCGGCGACTCACCTGGACGTTACTAGCGGCGCAATCGGCTGTATTTGACAGGACCCTGTGCCAGTCCTATACTCCGGTTCAACGAGACAGACTTCCTTCACAAATGAGGTCCCCCCGCGACCTCGCTGACGCCGCGGTCGGCGACCGTTGAATCAACCCGTAATTTCAGCATCGTAACAACCACCTAAAACGCCAGTAGTGACCATGCCGAATCACAAGCGCAATGCCGGGCGCCAGGCGTCCGCCGAGCAGGCGGCCGTCCGAGAGCCGCAGAACGAATCCGCACAAACCCCAACGCCGGGAACCACGGACGGAGCGCCCGCTCCACCTCCCGCGCAACCGCGCACCGAGGGCCGGGAGACGCCGCGTGAGGGGGGGCGCGACTCTGGGCAGCCGCAGCGGGGCGGTGGCGAGGGGCGGCGCGGGCAGGGGCTCAACATCACCGATCTGAAGGACAAGAGCATCCAGCAGCTCACCCAGATCGCCAAGGACCTCAACGTCGCCGGCGCGACCGGCATGCGCAAGCAGGACCTGATCTTCCAGATCCTCAAGGCGCAGACCGAGCAGAGCGGGTTCATCTTTTCCGAGGGCGTGCTGGAGGTTCTGCCGGACGGCTTCGGTTTCCTGCGCGCGCCCGACTACAACTACCTGCCGGGCCCCGACGACATCTACGTATCGCCGTCACAGATTCGTAAGTTCGATCTTCAGACCGGAGATACCGTCTCGGGTCAGATTCGGCCTCCGAAGGAAGGGGAGCGCTACTTCGCGTTGATCAAGGTCGAGGCGGTCAACTTCGAGTCCCCCGAGCAGGCGCGCGACAAACTGTTTTTCGAGAACCTCACGCCGCTCTATCCGCAGGAACGCGTGGTGCTCGAAACCACCCCCGACAACCTGTCGAGCCGGGTCATGGATTTGATGACGCCGATCGGCAAGGGACAGCGCGGCCTGATCGTCGCGCCGCCGCGCACCGGCAAGACGATGCTTCTCCAGAGCATCGCGCAGTCGGTAGCCAGAAACCATCCCGAAGTGTTCCTCATCGTCCTGCTTATCGACGAGCGGCCGGAAGAGGTCACCGACATGCAACGGTCGGTCAACGGCGAGGTGATCTCGTCGACCTTCGACGAGCCGGCGCAACGGCACGTGCAGGTTGCCGAGATGGTGATTGAAAAGGCGAAGCGCCTGGTCGAACACAAGAAGGACGTGCTGATCCTGCTCGACTCGATCACCCGCCTGGCTCGCGCCTACAACTCGGTGATCCCGCCGTCAGGCAAGGTGCTCTCCGGCGGCCTCGATTCCAACGCTCTGCAGAAACCGAAGCGCTTCTTCGGCGCCGCGCGGAACATCGAGGAGGGCGGCTCGCTCACGATCATCGCGACCGCGCTCGTGGATACGGGCTCGCGCATGGACGACGTGATCTTCGAGGAGTTCAAGGGCACCGGCAACATGGAGATCCATCTCGATCGGAAGCTCACCGACAAGCGCGTGTTCCCGTCGATCGACATGCAGAAGAGCGGCACCCGCAAGGAGGAGCTGCTCCTCGCGCGCGAGGATCTCAATCGCGTCTGGGTCCTCCGTAAGGTGCTCGCGCCGCTCTCCGCGGTCGAAGCGATGGAGCTGCTGCTCGACAAGATGGGCAAGGCGAAGTCGAACGCCGACTTCCTCGCGGCGATGCAAAAAGGCTAGAAGTGAAGACTGAAGATTGAAGATTGCAGATTGGAATTGAAGACTGACGACTGACGACTGACGATTGACGACTGACGATTGACGATTGAAGATTGACGATTGACGACTGAAGAAGGAAGTACTCTGCGTTCGGTACTTCGGCCTTCCGTCCTCGCTTACCGGTCATCCCTCGCAGTTTCCTCCGACCAGCTGGATCGACGACATGTCGAGCACGACTACGTTTTCTGCTGGATCGGCCGCTGTCGTCGGACCGGGGGCGGTGCCGTTGGTCCCACCGCCGACGGTGACGCGGCCGCCCTTGAAGCGCAGGCCCGGTTCGATCAGCGCCGACTTCTTGATCAAACCGGTGACCTCGACCCGCTGCTTGTCGTTGTTCTTCACGGTTTCGATCAAGTCCTTCTTGCCCTGCAGCCTGAACGCATGATTGCGGACCACCGGTCCGCTCTGCACGTCGGTCTGCCGCACGTCGGATGCCACCAGCACCCGCTTGTTCAGGCACCCCGTGATCGTGACTTCGAGGGAGTCGTTGGGAATCTTCGGACGCTCCTGTTCCTGCTGGGCAGCAAGCGGCGCCACCGCGATGAAACAGGCGAAAAGAAGTCTGGGCGTCATCGTTCCTCCGGCGTTCGGCAGGTACTTTGACGATATCACGATCCGGTGGGCGGCCCGGGCGGTGGTACACTCGCAATGACCGCGTGCCCTGGCCCCCCGCGCGCGTCGGAGCGCTGCCATGCCGCGCCGGCGGGTGCTGGTCTCCATTCTCTCGGGCGTTCTCCTGCTTCCTGCGGTGTGCGCCTTCGGCCAGCGGTGGATGACGAGCGGCGTGGACGTGCCAGTCGATCCGCCGCCTGCCGACGACGGCCGCTTCGTGTTCGCCCGCCTGCGCTTCACCACGGGACCTGGCGGTTACTACTTCCGCGGCCTTCCGGCCTGGGCCCATGGCTACTACGGCGGCGGCGAGGGACGGCGAGCGGAACGGAGCCTCGTCAAGATCCTCAACAGCGTCACGAACATGAACCCGCACATCGACGGCTCGCGCGTGGTCGACGTGGGTGACCCCGACCTGTTCCGCTATCCGGTCGTGTATGCCACCGAGCCGGGCTACATGTCGCTCGACGACCACGAAACCCGCGCCCTTCACGACTACATGTTCAAGGGCGGATTCGTCATTTTCGACGACTTCCGTGGACCGTACGACTGGGAAAATTTTCGCGAGACGATGGAGCGCGTGCTGCCGGGCGAACAGCCGGTGGCGCTCACGCTCGATCATCCGATCTTCCATGCGTTCTTCGATATCCCAACACTGAACTTCGTCCAGTACCTACGATCGCGGTACCCGACCTTTTACGGCATGTTCCCGCACAACGACGCCTCGAAGCCGCTCCAATTGATCGCGAACTTCAACAACGACGTCTCCGAGTACTGGGAATACTCGGACACCGGCTTCACGGCAATCGATCTCTCGAACGAAGCCTATAAACTCGGAGTGAACTATGTCATCTACGCGATGACCCACTAGGATTTGGTGATTTGGTGATTTGGGGATTTGGTGATTGCAGGTCGTCGGTTCGTTTCGTAATTCCACGGCGAAAATCGTAATCTCGTCCAGTCTGTCCCGCTGGGCCTGTCTTGCTGGCCGCGTGTGCGCGCCCGGCCCCGCGCTTGCTCCGTCCACCTCGAACCCTGAACCAAGAACTTGAACCCGGACCTCGGATCTCGAATTTCGGACCTCGAACCTCGGATCTCGGACCTCGAACCTCGGACCTCGAACCTCGGACCTCGGACCTCGGACCTCGGACCTCGACATGATCACCCCGGTTCTCTGCCTCCTCCTCCTCACGCGTGCGCCGCAAACCATGCCGGAAGGACCGGCGCGCACCGGATGGGAAGCCGTCCAGCGCGGCGACGGCGAAAAGGCGGCTGTGGCCTTTCGCCAGGTGCTCGCGGACAATCCACGTGACCCCGGGGCGCTGGCGGGTTCCGCGATCGCGTCGCACCTCCTCGGGCGCGACGACCAGGCGATTGCTGCGCTGAAACGGGCGCTCGAGATCAAACCGGACTTTGCCTACGCGGCTTTCCTGCTGGGACAGTACGCCTATGCACAGGGGGACCTGGATCTCGCGATCAAGTCGTACGACCGCGGGTTGAAGATCGCGCCAGGCAGTCCGGAGCTCTACAAACAGCTCGAGGCGTGGAAGAAAGAGGCGGAGCTGCATGCCGGATTCACCAGCCGCCCCGGTGTCCGGTTCAACATCCTGTTTGAGGGGCCAGAGCAGCAGGCCATTGCGACGCGCGTCTCGAATGTGCTCGAAGCGGCGTATGCAAACGTGGGTGGCTCGCTCGGCGTGTATCCGCCGGAAACGATCACCGTGATTCTGTATTCACGCGAGCAGTTCCACGACGTGACCAAGTCGCCCAGCTGGGCCGCCGGCGCGTACCGACGGACGGATCCGCATCCCGGTACTCGGATCGCTGCGTACGCCTGGCGAGCTCGATCGCGTCGTCACGCATGAGTACGTGCACGCCGCGCTTCAGAGTCTCGCCCCGCGCGGCTTGCCGTTCTGGTTGAACGAAGGGCTCGCGACCTACTTCGAGCCGGTCGAACACAGTTGGCTCGAGCAGCGGCTGCGTACGGCCAAGACCACGATTCCGATGAGCGATCTCGAACAGAGCTTTGGCCGGCTGGACGGTGCTGACGCGCTCCTCGCCTATGCGCAGGGCTTCAGCGCAGCCAGGTTGCTGGCCCAGCGGCTCGGCGGCAACTTCCCGGTCTTCCTGCAATACGTCGGTAACGGTACGTCGCTGGATCAGGCGCTGCTGCTATTCAACATCACTGACGCCGACGTCCAACGGGAGTGGCGCCGCCGAGCACGGTAAGACACAAGCAGTTAGCGGTGAACGGTTAAGGGTTCACCGCTAACAGCCAACGATCCCGACCCCGTTTCCCGTTCGTCCCGCACGTTTTGTTCCCCGGTCTGCCGGGACTATCATCGGACGCGGTGCCCGAGGTTCGTCGCGCGTTTTCCCGCATTGGTCTGCTGGCGCTAGCCGCGGCTTCGCTGCTGCTGTGCCTCACGCCGACCGCGCGTCGCGTTTCGCAGGGCCTTCCGCAGCGGCTCGACGACCACGAATTCTGGTCGATGGTATCGAATTTCTCGGAGCCCGGCGGGTTCTTCCGGTCGGACAATCTCGTATCGAACGAAACGACGTTCCAGCACGTGATTCCCGTACTGCAGCGCCAACTCGGCACGGCGAGCGCCTATCTCGGCGTTGGTCCCGACCAGAACTTCACCTACATCGTCGCGCTCAAACCGAAGATTGCATTCATCGTCGACATCAGGCGGCAGAACATGCTTCTGCACCTGATGTACAAGGCACTCATCGAGATGTCGCCGACGCGGGACGAGTTCCTGTCACGGCTGTTCTCACGCGAGCCGCCGTCCGAGCTCGACCCTTCGGTCACCGCCGAGGCGCTGTTTGGCGCCTTCGAGCACGCGCAGGGGGACGAGCAGGCCTTCGCGCGCAATCTGCACGACCTCGAAACCTGGCTGCAGGGCCACCATCGCTTCAGCCTTTCGAGCGGAGATCTTCGATCGATCGAGTACGTCTACCGATCGTTTTATTCGGCGGGACCGGAAATCCGGTATTCGTTCGGCCGCGGGCCGGGATGGGCGCCGTTTCCCAGCTATCGCGACCTGATGGTGGAAACCGACGGGGAAGGGGGCCATCGCAGCTACCTCGCGACCGAGGACCACTACCAGGCGCTGCGAAGTCTCGAACTGCGAAACCTGATTGTGCCGATCGTCGGAGATTTTTCCGGGCCGAAAGCGCTGCGCGACGTGGCCGCCTATCTTCGCGAACGTGGCGGGACCGTCACGGCGTTTTACACCTCGAACGTAGAGCAGGTACCTGTTCAGGGGAGACGAGTGGCAGCGGTTCTACGGCAACGTCGCGGCGCTCCCGATCGACGATCGCAGCACGTTCATTCGCGCCTACTTCAACAATGCCGGACGCGGCGGCTACCAGTTCGCGCCACTGCCCTCCATTCCGCCGACCCCCCGTTCCGTCACGCTGCTCAATCCGATCACCCTGCTGCTGACGGCCGTCAGCGAGGGACGGGTTCAGCGCTATCTCGACGTGGTGGAGCTATCGAAGTAGCTCGCACGTCTTATTTCTTGAGCAGCTGCTCGAGTCTCGAGATCAACTCGGTCCAGCGGGCTTCTTCCGCCTGAGACTCCTGATCCGCTTCGGCCTCGCGGGCTCTGATCTGTTGTTCCTGCGCAGCCATCCGCTCCAGTTCCGCCTTCTGATCGCGAACCTGCTGCTCGAGCTGCTGTCGTTTCGCCGGATCCGCTTCCTGCGACAGCGCTGTTTCGAGGGCCGCGGCGTTTTGCGTCAGTTCGTGCCCGTTGGTGGTGATCGTCTCCAGCTCTCTCCTGACCGCGTCGAGACGCGTGGTTGCGTGCGTGACGCGGTTCTGCTGCAGGCTGAGATACAAGCCGAGAATCTGACCCTGTAGTTGGCTCTCCGCCGTTCGCTCGATGACAGCTCTCAGGCTTCGAACCTCGCCGGTCAGCTCCCTGATCGCCTTTGCGGTGTCGGCAGCCTGCGTCGACTCCTGCGCCCACAGCGGCGCGGCTGTCGCGAACAGGGTCAATACGGCGCATACAATCATTCGAACGCTCGGACAGTTACCGCTGCGCATCGTTCCTCCTTGACGCTGCCGATCGAGATTATCGCTGTTCACCTCGGTGACGCGACCGATTCCGGGCACCACGACTCGGCACGAATCGCACCGCCACGATTTCACACATCATCGCCGAGAACCGCAGGAGCAACATCGGACCCCCACTCACCGGGTATCAATTCGGTCGGTTGAAATAGAATCCTCACATGAACAGGTCGTTCTCATATGCCGCCATCGCGGCCGTCTGCTGCGCGATGCTCGGCGCGCAGACACCATCCGGTACGGACGGGATCAGTCCGGATTCATTCAGGGGCATCGAATTCCGCAGCCTCGGACCGAGCGTTACGACCGGACGAATCTCTGACGTCGACATCGATCCCGGGAACCCCAACGTCTGGTACGTCGCATCTGCATCGGGAGGGCTCTGGAAAACCGAGAACCGCGGCAACACCTTCACGCCGATCTTCGACGAGTACGGCGCCTACTCGCTCGGCTGCGTCGTTGTCGACCCACGGAACTCGAATGTCGTGTGGCTCGGCACCGGAGAGAACAACAACCAGCGTAGCGTTGGGTTCGGCGACGGCGTCTACAAGTCCACGGATGCGGGCAAGACCTGGAAGCGCATGGGGCTCGAGAACTCCGAGCACATCCAGAACATCGTGATCGACCCTCGCAATTCCAACGTCGTCTACGTCAGCGCGATTGGGCCGCTCTGGTCATCCGGTGGCGATCGCGGCGTCTATAAGACCACCGACGGTGGCGCGACGTGGAAGGCGGTATTGACGGTCAGCCCCGACACCGGCGTCACCGACATCGTCATCGATCCGAAGAAGCCTGATGTGCTGTATGCCGCAGCGCTGCAACGCCGCAGGGCCTTGGGTCAACTCATCGGCGGCGGACCCGAGAGCGGCATCTACAAGACCACCAACGCAGGGAGCAAGTGGACCAGGCTGACGAAAGGACTCCCCACCGTCGAGATGGGCCGTGTCGGCATGGCGCTCAATCCGAAGAACCCGAACACGATCTACGCCCTCGTGACCGCGCAGAAAGATCAAGGGGGCTTCTTCCGGTCGGACGACGCGGGAGCGAGCTGGACGCGAATCGGCAGACAGATCGGCGGGCGCGGCGGACCTGGCGCTGCCGAGGACGCGGCGCAAGGGCGGGGAAACACGCAAGCGAGCGCCGAGGAGTGGTATCGCGGCGGCGACCCTGGCTACTACAACGAGATCGTCGTCGATCCGAACAATCCTGAGATCATCTATTCGCCGCAGACCAACATGTGGCGGAGCGAGGACGGCGGCAAGACCTGGCGCTCGGTGCCGATGCCGGGCGTGCACGTCGACTTCCACGAGATCCTCTGGGATCCGAGCGATCTGCGTCACGTGCTGATTGGCAACGACGGCGGCCTCTATGAAACCTACGACAGCATGAAGAGCTGGCGCCATTTCACGAACCTGCCATTATCGCAGTTCTACCGGATCTCGACCGACAGCGCGCGGCCGTTCTACCACGTATGCGGCGGCTCGCAGGACAACGGATCGGTCTGCGGGCCGTCGCGAACGCTCAATCGAGCCGGCATTCGCACCAGCGACTGGTACAGCGTCGGCGGCGGCGACGGCTTCCAGGTGCGCGTCGATCCCGAAGATCCGAACATCGTCTATGCACAAACGCAGGAGGGAAATCTGTCGCGTCTCGATCTTCGCACCGGGCAGAGCGTGAACGTTCGGCCGCGCACCAGCAACGTGTTCGGCATGAGCCAGGCGGACATCGACGCGGAAACGCGGGCGAATCGTCGGCCCGGGCAGGACGAAGGTGAACCACAAGAAGGGTCGTCCGGACGGGGAGGCGGGGGGCAGGGGAGCGGCGGGGGACGCGGCGGAGTGCTCGGACGATGGCACTGGGACGCGCCAGTGATCGTCAGCCCACACTCGGCGCGGCGCCTGTATTTCGGCGGCGATCGTGTCTATCGCAGCGACGACCGCGGCGACAGCTGGACGGTCGTCAGCGCTGATCTGACACGCAGCCTCGATCCGCGAAAGATCGCGATTATGGGGAAGCTGTGGCCGTCCGACTCCGTGGCGTTCAATCAGGCCACGACCAGGCTCAGCACCATCACGGCCCTCGACGAATCGTCGCTTGCCGAAGGATTGATCTACGTCGGTACCGACGATGGACTGGTGCAGGTGACGGAGGACGGCGGCAAGACATGGCGAAAGGCGAATCCGATACCGGGACTACCTGAGTTCAGCTACGTCACCGACCTCCAGCCCTCGGCGCGCGACGCCAACGTCGTGTTCGCAACGTTCAACAACTGGCAGCGCGGCGACTACAAACCCTACGTGATGAAGAGTGGCGATCGAGGGCAGACGTGGACCTCGATTGCCGGAGACCTGCCGCCGCGGTCCGGAGTGTGGTCGATCGTGCAGGATCCGGTGAATGACAATCTGCTGTTTGCCGGGCTCGAGTTCGGCGTCTACCTGACGCTTGACGGTGGCAGCCACTGGATTCCGCTCGAGGGCGGGATTCCCACGATTCAGGCACGCGACCTCACGATTCAGCGCCGCGAGGAAGATCTCGTGGTCGGCACGTTTGGCCGGGGCGTCTATATTCTCGACGACTACACCGCGCTGCGCGAGGTGACTCCTCTGACGATGCGCGAAGAGGCGTGGCTGTTCCCGCTTCGCGATCCGTACCAATACAACGAGCTGACCCAGGTCGGTGCGGCGTGGGGAGACATCGCAACGCCGAATCCGCCGTACGGGGCGCTTTTCACCTATCACGTCGGGCGCGCGCCCGAGGGCGACACGAAGCTGGCGCTGAAGATCAGCGACGAAGCCGGCAAGGAAATTCGTCGCATCACATTGCCATCGGAACCGGGCTTGCACCGCGCCGCGTGGGACCTCCGTGGCGAACCGCCTGCGCTCCAGAGTGGGCGCGGCGGACGTGGAGAGGGAAGCGACCAGGAGAGCGCTCCTCAGTTCGGTCGCGGCCGACAAGGTGGCCCAATCGTGTCGCCGGGCCGCTATCGTGCGTCGATCGGAAAGGTGGCAGGCGAGAATTTCACCGCAATCGGCGAGTCGGTATCGTTCGCGGTGGTTCCGCTGCCGCGATGACTCGTGGCTCAAGGCTTAGCCTCATGGCCGAGGCTGGCTTACGGCTCATGGGCTCAATGGCATTGAGCGGCCTGGCCTTGAGCCGGCCTGCGTCCTAAGCCTCGAGCCCTGAGCCTATTTCACCTTCCATTCCTGTACACCCGCAGAGACCTCGGGCTGCATGGTCAGCTCCAATCTAAGCACCGAGGTCGTGACCGGCTTGAAGCGAACGGTGTTGTAGCGGTCCTTCGCGACACCGTATTCGCCGGTTGTCTCGACCGGCTTCCACTGCTCGCCATCTTTGTAGAGCAACCGCCAGCTTTTCGGCACGCGTACGCCGCCTTGGCCGGTGTCATCGAACCAGTAAACGTCGGCCTGCGACACCGTCGCGGGCTTTGCGAACCTCATCTCGATCCACTCGTCGCTCCCGTTCTTCGGCCACCAGTCGAAATACGAGGTGGGATCGTCGGAGGACGACGGATCTTCGCCGTCGACGGCATTGCGAATGTTCTTCTCGCTCGGCGAATTCGTCAGCGTGCTGGCCGTCGCGAGGGTGGGGTAAGGAGTTGGTTTCGCCGCCGCGTCGGTCCGCGCAAGCCAGACGGCCATCTGCCCACGTCCGCGATTCGCCCAGGTGGCATAGGGAATGGCCAGAAATGGCTGCTCGGTTCTGGTGACGGTCCCGTTCGCCTGCAAGGCAAGGCCGACGGCGCGACCCTTGATCACCTCGACGCCGTTCAGGAGATCCGGCCGGAACTCCGGAGTCAGGCTGTTGGCATCCGACAGCACGATGTTCCGCACCTTGCCGTTTGGATTGTCGGGCCACTCCGCCGCGTAGACGATCGGACCGCGTTGCAACGCGACCCGGTTGCGATCCGCGTCGACCCGGTCGTCCGCGACGATGCGCCTGACCGGCATCGGCAGGTTCAGCTCGATCGCGTCGCCGGCCGTCCACGTGCGATTGATGGCGACGTAGCCGTTTTCGATCTTCATCGGCACGTCGTGCCCCTGGACTTTCAGCGACGGCTGGGCCGGTGCCTTGTCCATGAATCGATAGAGACTGCCCGGCACGGGTTCGTCGCGGGCCCAGCCCGGAATGCGAACGTTGACGGTGAAGGCGCGCGCCTGGTCAGGCGTCAACGTCATCCGAACCGCGCCGTCCCACGGATAGCGAGTCTGCTGTGCGATCTTGACCTTGCCGCCCGCAAGGTCCGCGTCGGCGCTGCCAGCCGCGAAGAGGTTCACGAACAGCACGTCGCCGCGCTTGGCGTAGATGTAGCCGGGCACTGACGCCATGAAACGCGTGATGTTGCCGGGGCAGCATGCGACTCCGAACCACTGCTGTCGCGCGTGCTGGCCGTTCGACTCCAGCGGGTTCGGATAGAAGAAGGTGTCCCCCTTGAGCGAGACGCCGGAAATGAGGCCGTTGTAGAGAGTGCGCTCCATCACGTCGACGTATTTCGCATCGCCGTGGAGCAGGAACTGACGATGATTCCAGTAATCCATCCCGACGGATGCGCAGGTCTCGTTGTATGCGGTCATGTTCGGCAATTCGTATTCGCGCCCGAATCCTTCGTGCCCGCCCGCCGCACCGATACCACCCGTGAGGTATAGCTTGGTGTGCACCAGGTTCTCCCAGATCCGGTCCCCCGCCGCGCGCATCTTGTCGTCGGCTTCAAGCGCCGCCACGTCCGCCATGCCTGAGTACATGTACATGGCACGAACCGCATGGCCGACGGGTTCGGTCTGGTCGATCACCTTGAGCTGTGCCTGGTTGTAGTCGAGACCGCGCGGATTGACCTTTTCACCCGGAGGAATCTTGTCCGGCCCCCGCTCGTCGAGCATGAATTTCGCGAGCGCCAGGTACTGTTCGTTGCCGGTGACCCTGTA
The DNA here is from genome assembly GCA_963755695.1 of uncultured Acidobacteriota bacterium. GTDB lineage: Bacteria > Acidobacteriota > Vicinamibacteria > Vicinamibacterales > 2-12-FULL-66-21 > QHWT01. The sequence continues at coordinate 1,234,825 of CAVWLB010000010.1, forward strand.
GAGCTTGACCAGTGCCATCTCGGTGATCTGGTGGCCGGGCCAGATCGATCGCTTGCCCGGTCCGAACGTCCGGGTGAGGAGATCTGCTTCGCGAATCGCAACCGTGAGCAACGTCTTCTTTCCGGTTGCCTGATAGTGCGCGACCGCGGCCTCGATCAGATGCCCGGCGTCGTACAGCTCGTGGCTGTCGTCGCGCTCGTTCACCCACCGCTCGGCGCCCGCCCAGCGGTGCGGATTCTTCGGATCGATCGTGCGGGTCGTGTAAATGTAGCCATCCGGTTCCTGCGCGGCGGCGATCTTCGCAATCATGCCGTCGACATAGGCGTCGAGCTTGGGATCCGGCTGCACGCTCAGCACATAGGCAGCCCCTTCGATCACCTTGTACAGGTCGGTGTCGTCGAACGGATACCCCGGCGCCTTGGTGTCGTGCGGCTCGCCGCGGAGAGCCTGCGCTGCCCGCTCGAAATTGTTCACGCGTCCGCTCAGCTCGCATTGCTGGAAGGCGGCAGGAATCGTGACTTTCCGGTTCGTCTCGATTCGCGGCGCCCAGAACTCGTCGTCGAGATGTACGGCGGTAAACGGAATCGGCTGAACCGGATAGTCGTGCGTTGGCTTTTGCGCCCGTGCGGCAAGAGCAGCCAGCGCCATAGTCGAAAGAGTGAGAGCGAGGGTAACCAGTCTGGCCATAGCGGCGCATGATACCGTGATAGGCCATGCCTCGCACAGGATTCACCATCGGCGTCGACTACGGCACGAACTCCGTCCGCGCGGTCGTCGTCGATTGCACCGACGGGCGCGTCGCTCGGCACGCGCGTCTTCGACTATCCGAGCGGCGATCAGGGCGTGCTGCTCGACCCGAAGCAGCCGCACCTGGCGCGGCAGAATCCGGCCGACTACATCGACGGACTGCGCGCGTCGGTCGCGCGGCGCGCTGGCGGAAGCGGAGCGCGATCCGGCGTTTCTCACGCGATCGCGTCATCGGCATCGGCGTCGACACGACCGGCTCGACGCCGCTGCCGATCGACGCGCAAGGCGCGGCCGCTGGCGCTCGATCCGCGGTGGAAGAACAACCTCGCGGCGCACGCGTGGCTGTGGAAGGACCACACCTCCGCCGCCGAGGCTGCGCGCGATCACCGAGACCGCGGCCGCAGCACGCGCCGGAACTGCTCGCGCCGATCGGCGGCACCTATTCGTCGGAGTGGTGGTGGTCGAAGATCTGGCACTGCCTGAAGGTCGCGCCGGACGTCTTCGACGCGGCGGCGAGCTGGGTGGAGCTGGCCGACTTCGTTCCGGCCGTCCTCGCCGGCGTCGACGACCTCGCGACGATCGTCCGCTGCGTCTGCGCCGCCGGCCACAAGGCGATGTACTCCGACGCCTGGGGCGGCCTGCCGCCGAAGGCGTTTCTCGCGCGGCTCGATCCGAAGCTCGCCGAGCTGCGCGATCGGCTCTACGACAAGGCGCTGGCCGCCGGGCCGTCCCGCGGGGCAGCTCTGCAGCCGAGTGGGCCACGACGCTCGGCCTGCGCGCCGGGCATCGCGATCGCGATGGGCGGCTTCGACGCGCACTACGGCGCCGTCGGCTCCGGCGTCACGACCGGCACGCTGGTGAAGATCATCGGCACCTCGACGTGCGACTGCGCGATCGCGCCGGTCGGCCGACGAGATCGCCGACATCCCCGGCATCTGCGGCATCGTCAACGGCTCGATCATGCCGGCTACTTCGGCATCGAGGCGGGGCAGTCGGCGGTCGGCGACATCCTGAAGTGGTGGGTCGAAGGCGTGTGCGGGGGCGGCGACGCGCTGCACGCGCGAGCTGTCCGCGCGAGGCGGCGACGCTCGCGCCCGGCGAATCGGGGCTGGTCGCGCTCGACTGGAACAACGGCAACCGCACCATCCTCGTCGATCACGCGGCTGACCGGACTGCTCGTCGGCCAGACGCTGCACACGACCCGCGCCGAGATCTATCGCGCGCTGATCGAAGCGACCGCCTTCGGCGCGCGCGCCATCATCGAGCGCATGCGCGAGTACGGCGTGCCGATCGATCGCGTCGTCTGCTGCGGCGGCATCGCCGAGAAGAACGACCTGTTCATGCAGATCTACGCCGACGTCATCGGCCAGCCGATGCTGATCGCCGGCTCGCCGCAGACGCCGGCGCTCGGCGCCGCCGTTTCCGCCGCGGTCACGGCCGGCGCCGCCGCCGGCGGCTACGACGACTGGACCGAGGCGCAGGAGCGCATGACGACGCTGAAGGAGAAGCGGTTCGAGCCCGATCCCGACGCGCGCGCCGGTCTACGACGAGCTGTACGGCATCTACCGCGAGCTGCACGACGCCTTCGGCGGCGTGGCAGCGGAGCGCGGGCCGGACCTCGGGATCGGTGATGAAGCGGCTGCTGGCGATCAAGGAACGCGCCGTGCGGTGTCCGGCATGATTGCGCGCCGAGCTGCGCGAGATCGTGTATCAGCGCCAACCGTGCAGCTGGCCGGGACGCGGGCTGGTCATGGGGACGTTCGGCAACGTGTCGGCCGTCGATCGCGCCGCCGGCGTGTTCGTCGATCAAGCCGAGCGGCGTGCCCTACGAGCAGCTGACGCCGGAGCACATGGTGCCGGTCTCGCTCGAGACGGGCGAGGTCGTCGACGGCACGCTGCGCCCCTCGTCCGACACGCCGACGCACCTCGAGCTGTATCGCGCGTTCGACTGTCGGCGGCATCGTCCACACGCATTCGGAGTACGCCACGGTGTTCGCGCAGGCGCGGCCGCCGATCCGCTGCATGGGAACGACGCACGCGGACTATTTCCGGGGCGACGTGCCGGTGACGCGGCCGATGCACGCGAGCGAAGTCGAGCACGACTACGAGAAGAACACCGGCCTGGTGATCGTCGAGACGCTTCGCCGCCAGCGGCTGTCGCGCCGACGAGATGCCGGCGGTGCTGGTCGCCAACCACGGCCCGTTCACCTGGGGAGCGGATGCGTGCGACGGCCATCGAGCACGCCGCAGGTCCTCGAGTACCTCGCGCGCCTCGAGTGGCGCGTGCGGGCGCTCGCAGCCGAGGCGCCCGCGCCGGACGCATTTCCTGGTCGACAAGCACTACCTGCGCAAGCACGGTCCCGGCGGCGTACTACGGACAGAAATGACTCGCGCCGTGTTGTGGGATCTCGACGGCACGCTGGTCGACTCCGAGGAGTTCCACTGGCAGTCCTGGCGAGCACGTGCTCGGCGCCGAAGGCGTGCGGGTGACCTGCGAGCAGTTCAAGGCGAGCTTCGGTCAGCGGAACGATCGGATCCTGCGCGGCTGGCTCGGCGCCGAATCCACCGACGAGCGCATCGCCCGCATCGCGGAAGCCAAGGAAGCCGAATACCGCCGGCTCGCGGAAGTGCACGGTCTGACGCCGCTGCCGGGCGCCGCGGAATGGCTGGTGCGTCTTCAGGCTGAGGGCTGGAAGCAGGCGATCGCCTCCTCGGCGCCGCGACAAAACGTCGAAGTGATGCTGCGGGCGCTGCATCTCCAAGGATACTTCGACGCGATCGTCGCGTCCGAAGATGTCACGAAGGGGAAGCCGGATCCGCAGGTGTTCCTTGCCGCCGCGACGCGACTCGCCATTGCTGCCTCGCGCTGCATCGTCGTCGAAGACGCCGCGGCCGGGATCGAGGGAGCACAGCGCGCGGGGATGAAGTGCATCGGCGTCAGCCGAACGGCGCCGCTCGATGCCGACGTGTTCGTGAGGTCGCTCGACGATCTCTCCGCCGACGCCTTCGAACGGCTGCTCCAGACTCGCTGACCTCGAAATCACTAAATCACTAAATCACAAATCACCAAATCACCAATTCAACTTCCGCTCTCCATCTTCTTCCACGCCGCGGCATAGGCGTCCACGTTCTCCTTGGTGACCACATCCACGCCCGAGTCGATGATTGGCGAGGCGGGATTCTTGCCGTGCTTGATGTCGTAGAGCAGCTGCACCGTCTCGCTGCCCCAGCCGAAGTACTTCTGGCCGAGAAGCACCTGTACCTTGCCCTCGCGCAGGAGATCGAGCGCCGGCTGAATCGTGTCGAAGGAGATGACTTTGGTCTTCGACGGATCGACCGACGCGGTCGCGTTGCGCGTGAACACCGGCCAGCCACCGACCGAGAGCCAGGCGGCGAGATCGGGATAGCGCCGCGTGCCGGTGGCGATGATCTCGGCGCAGCGGACCGAGTCTTCCTTGATGTCGAAGACCTCGACGATCTGGATGCCGGGTGCCTTCGCGAGCGCATCCTTGACGCCGTCGAGCCGGCGCTGGAGATTGGTGGCGCCGACGCTGGTGATGATCGCGATCTTGCCCTTGCCGTCGAGCAGGCGGATGGCCTGCTCGCCGATGATTCGGCCCGACGCAAAGTCGTCGACGCCGTAGAAGGCAAAGCGCTTGGACTTCGGCGCGTCGGAGTCCCAGGTCACGACCGGAATGCCGGCGTCAACCGCACGGTTGATGGTTTCGGTCAGGAAGTCGCCGTTCAGCGAGGAGATCGCGATGCCGTCGACGCGCTGGGTGATGTAGGACTCGAGGATCTTCCTTCTGCTTCAGCTGATCGGCGTTGGTCGGCGCATTCCAGAGGATGTCGACGTTGCCGAGCTCCTTCGCTTTCCGCTCGGCGCCGATCTTCGCGTAGTTGAAGACCGGAATGTCGAGCGCCTTGGGGATCACGGCGAACCGCAGCCGCTTCTCCCCGGCCGGTGCATTCGACGACTGCCCGCCGCGGCCACAGCCGGACACGGCCATCAGTACCATCAACGCCAGACCCAGGATTCTAGCGATTGGTCTTCCGATTGGTCTTCGACCACAAATCATGTTTGCCTCTTGAGCAGCAGTTGATCCATCACCACGATCACGATGACGACCAGGCCGACGATCAGGCGATCGTAGAACGTCGCGCCCGGAATCTGCGGCAGCGCATTGCGCAGCACGCCGAAGATCAGCGTGCCGAGCACGGCGCCGAGCACCGACCCGCGGCCGCCCGCCAGGCTGGCGCCGCCGACGACCGCTGACGCGATGATATCCAGCTCGTAGCCGGTGGCAAGATCGGCCTTGCCCTGGCCCTGGACGAGCACCAGCACGACCCCTGATACGCCCGGCGAGCAGGCCGGACAGCGCATAGACCGACGTCTTGATCCGGTTGACCGCGATGCCCGAGAACAGCGCCGCCGTCTCGTTGCCGCCGATCGAGAACACCGCGCGTCCCCACTGGAAGGTGGTCATCAGCACCTGGAAGACGAGCGCGAGGACGATCATGACGATCGGCGCCACCCAGTCGGCGGGAAGGCCGAGCGGCCGCCAGCCGCCGAGCAGGCGGCTCGAGACGTCGAAGTATTGACCTTCGGTGATGATGAAGGCCGCGCCGCGCGTGATGCCCATCATGCCCAGCGTCGCGATGAACGGCGGCAGGCGCACGAGCACGATCAGCGCGGCGCTCAGCAGGCCCGACGCGAGCCCGACCAGGACGCCAAGCCATCATCGCTGCCGCCGAGCGACCAGCCCTCGCACGACGAATAGCTGCGATCCAACGACGCCGGCAAGCGCCATCACCGCGCCCGGCGCGAGGTCGATGCCGCCCGAGATGATGACGATCGCCGCGCCAACCGCCGCGATGCCGTAGATCGCCGAGTACTTGAGGATCAGAAGCGCGTTTCCGCGCGTTCAGGAACGGGTGTGCCCGGCCGGCTTCCGGCCACAGCTACCAGGTGAAGAACAGCACTTCGAGCACGAGGATGACGACCGTGCTGAGCTCGCGGACTCCCAAGAGTTTCTTCATGCGGCGGATGACCTCGTGAGTGGCCAGGTGCATGACGCTTTCCTCGGTCGCCGCCGTTCCGTCGATCGCTCCCTGGATCCGGCCTTCGCGCATGACGACGATGCGATCGGCGAGCGCGAGCACCTCCGGCAGATCGCTCGACGCAACCAGACAGCCGCGCCGCGCGCCGCCTCGCGACGGATGATCTCGTGAATTTCGAACTTGGCGCCGACGTCGACTCCCTTGGTCGGTTCGTCGAGCAGGATCACCCGCGGCGAGGTCGCCAGCCACTTGGCGACGACGACCTTCTGCTGGTTGCCGCCGCTCAGGCTGTCGGGCGAGCGTCTCGACGCCGGCGGCCTTGATGCGCCACCGTGTCGACGAGCTCGCTGCGCCTCGCGGCGTTCGCGCGCGCGTCCGGACGAGGACGTCGCGCCGCACGGTGCGGTCGGGCAGCACGAGATTGTGACGGATGCGTCAGGTTGAAGAGCAGTCCCTGGCGTTGCCGCTCCTCGGGCACGAGCGCGATCCCGGCCGCGCGGCCGTCGCGCTGGCGATGCCGGGCGTACGAGCTGCGCCGTCGACGCGAATCGTTGCCGCCGTCGGCGCGTAAACAGCCCGAAGATCGTCTCGAGCAGCTCGGAACGTCCTGATCCGACCAGCCCGAAGAGCCCGACGATCTCGCCCGAATGGACGGTGAGCGACACGTCGCGAAAGCACGGCGCGCGCGTCAACCGCTGGAGGGCGAGCGGTGGGGTTCGACGAGCGGCGCCGAGACATCCACCGCGCGCGGCGGCAGATCGCGTCCGACCATCGATGCGCACGATGTGCGCAGCGTGACGCTGCGGCGGCGCGGACGGGTCTCGACGTGGGCGCCGTCGCGCAGCACGGTGATGCGATCGCACAGGCGGAACACTTCGGGCAGCCGGTGCGACACGTAGAGCAGCGTACGCCTGCGCGCCTTCAGCTTCTCGCAGCACGGCGAACAGGTGGTCCGCTTCGGCGTCGGTCAGCGACGTCGTGGGCTCGTCGAGCACCAGGATGCGGCACTCGAAGGCGAGCGCGCGCGCCACCTGCAGCAGCTGCCGATACGCGGCCGAGAGCGAGTCCGCCGGGGCGTCCGGGGAGATGGGCAGGTGCAGCTCGGCGAGGAGCGCCTGGGTCCGCTCGCGCATGCTCGCCGTGGCGCAGCCGTCCGAAGCGGTCGACAATCTCGCGTCCGGCGAAGATGTTGCCCGGTGACCGACAGATTCGGGAAGCACAGCATCTCCTGGTAGACCATGCCGATGCCGCGCTCGAGCGCGTCGCGCGGGCTGCCGAGGTGAAGCCGTTCGCCTCGCCAGAGGACCTCGCCCGCATCGGGCTGAACGATGCCGGCGAGAATCTTGAGCAGCGTGGACTTGCCGGCGCCGTTCTCGCCCACGAGCGCGTGCGCCTCCCCCTCGGCCGACCGCGAACGAGACGCCGCGCAGCGCCTGGACGGCGCCGAAGGACTTGCGGACGTTTTGAAATGCGAGGCCCGGCGGCGTGCATATCGCGGTGCATATTACGTGATCAGCGCGCGTCGCGGTCATCGCTTACAATGCGCGCACATTTGTCCGGAATTGGAGCGCCCGATATGCCGACCTTCCTCCAGTGCGCCGCTTGCGTCATCGTCGCAGCGGCTTTCGTGCCACGGCTTACCCGTCAAGCGCCGGCAACGGCGCGCCCGACCGTGACACACTCAACCAGCGCCGTACAGGTCGATGACAAGCCCATCGAGATGTTCACGCTTGACCAACGGCCACGGCGTCGAGATGCAGGCGATGACTACGGCGGGATCATCACGTCGCTGAAGGTGCCCGATCGCGACGGGCAGCTCGCCGACGTCGTGCTCGGCTTCGATACGCCGCAGGGCTATCTCGTCGAACCGCCGCCGCCGTTCTTCGGCGCGATCATCGGCCGCTACGGCAACCGGATCGCGAAGGGCAAGTTCACGCTCGACGGCCACACCTACACGCTCGCGACCAACAACGGCCCGAACCACCTGCACGGCGGCAACAAGGGCTTCGACAAGGTGCTGTGGACGACGACCCCGCGCGAGTCGGCGGACGGTCGTCGGTCGTGCTTCACCCGCACGAGCCCCGACGGCGAAGAAGGCTATCCCGGCAACCTGCAGGTCGCGCGTCACCTACACGCTGACCGACAAGAACGAGCTGATCGTCGACTACCACGCGACGACCGACAAGGCGACGCCGGTCAACCTGACGCAGCACAGCTACTTCAACCTGGCGGGCGAGGGCTCCGGCGACATCCTCGGTCACCAGCTGACGATCAACGCCGACCGCTACACGCCGGTGGATCGACACGCTGATCCCGACCGGCGAGCTCGCGCCGGTCGCAGGGAACGCCGTTCGACTTCCGCCAGCCGACCGCGATCGGCGCGCGCATCGATCAGGACAATCCGCAGCTGAAGAACGGCAAGGGCTACGATCACAACTGGGTGCTGAACCGGACGGGAAGCGGGCTCTGCAGCTCGCCGCGCGGCTCGACCGATCCGAAGAGCGGCCGCACGCTGGAGGTCGCAGACGACCGAGCCCGGCCTGCAGTTCTATTCGGGAAACTTCCTCGACGGCACGATCAAGGGGAAGGGAGGGCCACGTCTACGCGCACCGCAGCGGCCTCTGCCTGGAGACGCAGCATTTCCCGGATTCGCCGAACAAGCCCAACTTCCCGTCGACGATCCTCAAGCCGGGTCAGAGCTACGATTCGAAAACGGTGTTTGCCTTCAGCGCGAAGTGAATCGAACCGTTCAACCGGTCACAGGGATCATGCCGATCCCGATCTCGCGGCGGGACGCGCTTCGTGGCCTTGGGATGGCGACCGCATCGGTGCTGTTCTGCTCCGACGTGGAGGGCCAGTCCCGGCCGTTTCGTTACGCCAATCAGCCAGTCGACCTGACCCTCTCGACGGTCAGCGCACACGCGGTGCGGATCAGGATTGTTCCGCAGGGCTCCGAGCGCATCGCAGCGAACGAAGACGGGGCGCTCGTCGATTTCGCTGAACAACACCGGGCGATTTCGAACGGGTGGCTGGCGGCAGGTGCAATTCGCGTGTCCGTGGCTCGCGATCCGCTGACGATTCGCATCGCACGTTCGAGCGGAGAGCTCGCCCAGGAGCTCCGCGAGTCGCCGAACACCGGCGAGCTCGAGTTCAGCGTTGGCGACGCTCCGCTGCTTGGTTTGGGCGAAGGCGGACCGCAATTCGATCGCCGCGGCTCGACCGACGCGATGCGCAGCGGACAGGACGGCTACCAACTGCGCACGCACGGCGGCCGCGTCCCGATCCAGTGGCTGGTCAGTACCGCCGGCTGGGGCCTTTTCATTCACCAGCCGATCGGCGCGCTCGATTTCACCGGCACTCGCGGCCGTCTGGCCTCGGCGTCGCCGCTGCCGGCCGACCTGTTCGTAATCGTATCCGCCGACCCGCGCGTGATCATGCGCGAGTACGCACGCATCACGGGGCTCGCGGCAATGCCGCCGCTGTGGACATTCGGATATCAGCAATCGCACCGTACGCTGGCCGGACCCGACGAAGTACTGGCGGTGGCGCGCACGATGCGCGCAAAGAAGCTGCCGTGCGACGCTCTGATATACCTTGGCACCGATTTCACGCCGTCGGGGTGGAACACGCACAATGGCGAGTTCACCTGGAACCAAGCGAACTTCCCGGACCCGAAGCAGACGATCGACGATCTCCACGGACTGCATTTCAAGGTCGTGCTGCACGCGGTCATCGAAGGCCGGCACCTGACGGGTACGGTGAAGGATGAGTGTTCCGCGCCAGAGCCAAGCGGGAGGACGCCCGACGGTCACTGGCCCGACCAACGCCGCGTCGGCTGCTACTGGCCGTATCACAAGAACGGGTTCGATCTCGGCATCGACGGCTGGTGGCCGGATCAAGGCGACGGCCTCGATCCGGCCTCGCGGCTGAATCGCATCCGGATGTATTGGGAGGGCCCGCAATTGTGGCGGCCGAATGAGCGGCCGTATGCCCTTCACCGTAACGGCTACGCCGGCATGGCGCGCTACGGAGCCTTTCTGTGGTCGGGCGACGTGTATTCCACGTGGGAGACACTCCGGACGCATGTCCCGGTCGCCATCAACACGAGCTTGAGCGGCATTCCGTATTGGGGTACGGATATCGGCGGCTTCGTGCCCACGCCGGAGCTCACCGGCGAGCTCTACGTACGCTGGTTCCAGTTCGGCGCCTTCTGTCCGCTGTTCCGGGCTCACGGCAGAACCTGGCACCTGCGGCTCCCGTGGGGATGGAACACTGGGGAGCTCGGCCCGAACGAAGTCTCGTCATATCGCGACGCCGGCAATCCGCCCGAGTCCGAACTGCACAACGCGCAGGTCGAACCGATCTGCCGCAAGTATCTCGAGCTGCGCTACCGTCTAATGCCGTATCTCTACTCGTGCATGAGGCAGACGTCGTTGACCGGCCTTCCGATCATCCGCGCCTTGTGGCTGCATCACAGTGACGATCCCATGGCGGTGGCACGCGGCGACGAGTACTCTGTGGGGAAGAGACATCCTCGTCGCCCCGGTCACCGAGAAGGGCGCATCCACGCGGCGCGTGTACCTGCCGCGTGGCTGGTGGTACGACTTCTGGACCAACGAACGCGTAAACGGCGGACGCGAGCTCGAACGCGCCGTCGATCTCGAGACGATGCCTCTGTATGTCCGGGCCGGCGCGATCGTGCCCATGGGATCCGTCAAGCAGTACACAGCCGAACAGACCGACGATCCGCTGACGGTCGTCGTCTATCCGGGGGCGGACGGCGCGTTCGATCTGTTCGAGGATGACGGCCGCTCGTTCGACTACCAGCACGGCGCATGGATGGGGCTCGAGCTGCATTGGACGGATGCGGCACGCCGATTGTCGGTTTCACTCGCCCGCGGTTCACGGATGCTGCCGCCGGTCCCCCGCGAGCTGCAGATCCGAATGGCGGGCGGCGCCGGGGTCCAGACGATCCGGTTCGACGGCCGATCGCAGTCCCTCTTGCTTCGGGACTGACGGCGGACGGTAACGGGGTCTGACCCCGGGGTCTGACCCCGGGGTCAGACCCCAGTGATCACCGTCCCGGCTGCACGGCGCGGACTTCGACCAGCCCTCCGGTGCGCGCGGTGCCCTGCGGCTGGAACCGTACCGTGACCCTCGATTTGCCGCGCGTCAGCCCCTCGGGAACCTGGTATTCCTTGTCGAGCAGTTCGGTCGGGTGGTATTCGAGGCTCTCGGTGGCGATCTTCTCGCCGTCGACGAGGACGTCGAATACGCGCTGCTGACCTTCGCTGCCGCGATACGTACAGACGAGGGTGAGCGGCTTATCTGGCTGGACCTTCAGCTCGTAGCTGAGGAAGCCGTCGTGAGCGTCGCGCCAGCGCCGTCCTTCCACGAACCCCTCGTCCGCTCCTTCGCTCTTGAACGCATGCGCCCGCTCGCTCGCATCGTCGTTCACGTTGACGGTATCGATGGTTCGTCCCTCGATGTCCTTGCGGCGGGCCGCTGCACGGGCGAGGTCTGCCTTGTACTTGTCGTATTCCGCCCGCGTGTAAATCGTCCAGTAGACCGTGTAACGCGGATCCATGGTCTTGTAGAGCGGCATCAGGGTGACGTCGTGGGGCTCGGCGAGACCGTCGGTCTGGAACGTCAAGGGCTTGCCCGCAACCGGCTTCACACGATCGAGCACCTGCTGCGGCGTCGAGGCGATGAATACCGGAATCGGTATCGACGTCAGACGCCCGAGCGGCGGCGCGCTCGGACCGTAGCGGCGGACCGCGTCGAGGCCGGCGGTGCCGAGATCACCGGCGAGGACGACTGGACCGTACATCAGCGCCTGAACGTGCGGATCATCGGGAAGAGACTCGAGGTGGAGCGACATCGGCAACTTGATCTGCATGCTGTCGCCCGTCTTCCACTCGCGCGTCACGTCGATGTATTGGCCGGGTTTCGCTGCGGCAGTTTCCTGCGATTTGCCGTTGACGGTCAGCGTCATCCCTGACGTCGCCCACGATGGATAGCGCACTCTGACCGCGAGGCGCAGGGGCTGGTCCACCGTGAAGGTGAGGGAAGTCGAGTCTCCTTCCGGGAATTTCGTCAGCTGCCGGACCTTCACTCCCATTTCCTTCCAGGTCAGCTCGGAGGGGACGAACAAATTCACGTAGAGCGCGGCCGCATCATGAAAGTAAATCGTGTCGTTGTACTTGGCATGGTTCTCCATGCCGGTACCGACGCAGCACCAGAACGAATCGTTGGCCGTCGAGAATGTCTTGAACGCGCCAGGCTTGAGCGGGCAGTAATAGAGCACGCCGCCGGTTTTGGGATCCTGCGACGCGAGAATGTGGTTCAGCAGCGCGCGCTCGTAGTAGTCCATCATGTCGGCCGACGGCGACCACGCGAACAGGTGGCGCGTCAGCTTCAGCATGTTGTAGGTGTTGCAGGTCTCGGGGCCCGACGTCCCGAGATGGTGCGACGTTTCCTCCTCAGGAAAGAACGACTCGTCGTCGCTGTGGCCGCCGATCACGAACGATCGGTGATGGACGACCCGGCTCCAGAAGAAGGTGGCGATGTCGCGATAGCGGGGATCGCCGGTCAGCTCGTACTCGCGGGCGGCGCCGATGATCTTGGGAATCTGGGTGTTCGCATGCACGTTGTCGAGCGGATCGACGCCACGAGCGAGCGGATCGAGGATGCGTCGGTGGTCGAATTTCTTCGCGGTCTCGAGATACTTCGGCTCGCCGGTGACGGCGTAGAGGTTGGCGAGCACTTCGTTCATCCCGCCGAACTCCGTGTCGAGCGCCTTCTGTTGCTGTTCGTCGGTCAGGCGGCCGACGCGGAACTTGACCCAGTCCGCCTGCTTCTTCAAAACGTCGAGCGCCTGCTGGTTTCCGGTCAGCAGGTTCGCGTCGAGCAGCCCCGCCATGATCTTGTGAATCGTGTAGTACGGCGCCCAGACCCGCCGGCGCGAGTCGACGCGGTCGAAGAGTTCTTCAGGAAAGGCAGAAAGGTAGCCCGGATTGAACGTCTTCGCCTCGGCGGCCTGCACCTTCGCGAGCTCCGCGACGAGGCTGTCGGCGCGTGCCTTGAACCTCGTGTCGCCGGTGCTCGCGTACATGATCGAAACCGCGGACAGGTAGTGGCCGACCGAGTGCCCGCGCAGTTCGACGTCCGGCGCCTCCCACCCGCCGAGCGGCTGCGCGGACGAGGGAAGGCCGGCGGTGACGCGGAAGTTGTGGAGCAGGCGATCCTGGTCGAGGCTGAGGAGATATTCCTCATCGCGGATCATCGCGTCGCGGTAGGGACCGTCGAGGAGCCGGACGTCCTCGAGTTTGAACGGTACTGCCTTCGATGGGACTTTGTCGGGCACCGACGCCTTGGTCCAGGTACTGCCGACCTGCGGCCGCCGCGACGCAAAACACCGCCACAGTCAGCGTCAAGATCCTCATGGCGTCGGACTATAGCACCGCGGTGTAGGGCGGGTCTTTAGATCCGCCTGCGTCTATCCGCCGCTCGAGCCTTGCACCTTCAGATCAACCGTGCGCGTCTCATCTTCGTTGACGACCACCACCGTTGCCTCATTCGAGAGCTCTTCGTAGAAGGAAACCTCGTCGATCCCGGGGATGTTCAACCGCTCCTGCGGCGCCGCGACGATGAAATACCGTCCGGGGTGTATCGCGGCAATTCTGTAGTGGCCGTTCTCGTCCGGCGACGAGCGATGCACGCGCATCCCATTTGCCTGCCAACCCGCCTTGTCCTCGGGAAAGACGATGACGTAGGCGTTGCTGGCCGGTGCGCCTTCGGCGTCGGTTACCGTCCCTTCGAGCGAGGCGCCGCGCGACGAGACGACGATCGTGACGCGATCCCGCGAATTGAACTCGTGCGGCGTGTCGGAGATGTCGTTGCCGTCGAGCAGCACCGCCTTGACATAGGCCTTTGGCGGCAGCCCGACGCCCTCCCGGATCACTTGCTCGCCGCTCAGGCCCTGCAGGCGGAACGTGAAGTCGCTCTCAACCAGCGCCGTCGGAGGCGGTCCGAACGTCGGAGACTCGGAATCGGCAGGCATCGCCACGACGCGCATCTCCTTGACCGGCCGCTCCGGTGGAGCCGGCTCGAACTCGACATGTCCAAGGACCGTCGCGCCAGGCGCCGTCACCACAACCAGGTTCTCGAGGTCCGCGGCGGCAATCGTGACGGGCATGTTAGCCATCTCACCAGGATCACCTTCGGGCCCATTCGGGCCGAACACCGGCGGGTGCTGACGGACAATCAGTCGATAGGTTCCCGGTGGGAGATTCTGCATCCGGAAACGCCCCTGTTCATCGGTGGTGAACCCCTCACTAGACATGCTGAACGCCGGAGTGCGTCGTGCAAGCTGAACGTCCGCGCTCGCTATTGGACTCCCTTGCGAATCCATCACGATGCCGGACAGGCGAAAGAAACGTCCACGCGACATCCGAATCTCGATGCCGCTGGCTTCACCGCCAGCCCGCGTTCGCACGCGTTGCGCGCTCGCCTGGTCCGGCGTTCCCGGGTAGAACGTCGTCAGGAAACCGTTACGCTCATCGTCCTGGCCTGTGTGCAGCATGCTTGGATCGACGGACGTTGAGATTTGCGCCTCCGCAGCGACCGCGTATTCTCCCGGCAGCAGAGAAAACAATCGAAACTGGCCGAGGTCGTCGGTCTGTACATCGTTTACGAGGCGGCGGCTGCGCGCGCTGCCGGGCGGAAACCACAGTGCGGAGACCTGTACCCGCGCCATCGGCTCACCGCCGTCGTCGGTGACACGGCCTGCGATCACCGATCCACGCGGCAGCGCGATCGTCGCCTTGTCGAACGTTTCTCCATCCGACAGCTTGATCGGCGTGCCCGGATCCAGCGCGGGCCCCTTGGCGCCGTAGCTGAACGCGAGGTACTGGGCGGAAAACTGGCTGGTCGAAGCCGTCACGCGGTAGCTTCCGGCCGGGAGTCCTTCGAATTCGAAATTTCCCTGATCGTCGGTCCGGGTGGATCGACCCACGATCCGTCCGGCAGCCATCTCGTTGAGAACAGACGCCACAAACGCCTCGACGATCGCCTGGCGAATGGGGAGGTTCGTGTCAGCCGCCACGACGCGTCCGCGAATGATGGCGGTGCCTTTCTGTTCAGGAACGCGCGCGTCACGCGGCGGCTGCGCGCTGGCCGGAGGGAGCGGGGGAACAGCTTGCTGCGGCGTCGAGGCAAAAAGCGCAAGAAGAACGAGTGGGATCACGCGCACGGGAACCCTCCGGTGATTGGACACCGCACCGGCCGAGTTGTTCTGACGCGGTGCCGGCTCATGGCTCGTGATTCAGGGCTCATGCCGGCGGATGACCATGGACCTAGCCGTTGTCGCCATAGACCACCTCGAGTTTTGAGTCATGAGCCTCGGGCCCGAAGGTTGGAGCCCGAAGCCTATTTCTCGTCCAGCTTTCGGCCCGCGTCAAGGTTGTCGAAATTCAAGAGCGTGTTGAACACGAGGAAATAGCTGCCCTGCGTCTCCCCCCGCCAGATCGGATTGTTCGAGAACATGACGACGTGTCCCTTGTCGACGGGGACGTCGATCACCATCGGGCGTTGAGCGAGATCCGCGCCGTTATCGAGAAGTCCCGAGACGAGGAGATCCCGCGCGTCCCCGTAGCGCAGGACGACGCGCGGACGGAAGCGCGGGGGAATGATGTTGGTCGCATTGCGGCGCTGCTCGTCCTGAATCGGCGCAAACTGCCAGGCCTCTGCACGCGGCTCGTCGGGAAGGGGAGCGGTTGGACTGAATCCCTGCACCTGATCCGGGTCGTCGGGTGTCCCACGCCCAGTGGCGCGACGCTGGGCCTCATCGCCGCCGCGGCGTCCGCCGCCGGCGCCGCCAACGCGAGCACTCACACCGAAGATCGGCGGATTGTCCGCATAGATCGAGAGGTCGTCGCCGTAGCCGTAGGCGATCGGGCTGGCCGCGTCCACCGTCTTCGATCGAAGCACCGAGCCGACGACCTTCAAGCGCTGCGACTCGGTGGTCGAGACGCCCGGTGCGAAGCCGAACTGCTGCGCGAACTCCGCCGTGTCGTCGACCACGATCAACACGCCGCCATCGGAGACGAACTTCTGCAGGTGGATCAACCCCTCCCAGCCCATGCCGGGACGGATGTCGTCGGTCGAATCCTCCTTGCCGATATTCGGCGTCAGTTCCGTTGTCTTCCACGGGATCGGATTGCCGTACATCGGCATGCCCGTGATGATCTGTTGCGCGGATGCGCGTCCGACGGGCGGGAACAGGATGACGTCGTACTTCGATTTCAGATCCCCCTCCTGCCTGAGCGCCTGCGTGCTGATATAGGTGAAGGGCACGCCTCGAAGGTCGAGTGTTTGCCGCCACCAGCCTTCGTCCTGGGTGTTGATCCACGTGTGGAGGAGGGCAACCCGCGGCGTGCGGCCGGGATGCGTTGTCACGTTCGGAGCGGACGCAAGCGCGGTCACCTTGATACCGAGATCCGACGCGGCCTTCCGGAGATCGTCCGAGCTGACCCCCTGCACGATGAACGACCCGCGGCCGAATTTCTGTCCGCCGGCCTCGAATCCCTCTTCGGCGATGTCGAACTTCGCGTCCTTCAAGCGATAGCGCAGCGTGATCAGCGCCGGCTCGCTGTTGTGGTTAATGGCGAATACGGAGCCGCTGCCGGAGACACCACCGCCGGCCTTGACCTCTCCCCTGACGGCTTCAACCTTGGCATCGAGCACCTTCACGTCGGTCACTCGCGTGACCTTCACGTTGAACAGCTCGGGGAACGTCCACCCGGTGTCGTCGTAGGGCTGGCGCTGCGGGTCGTCGGGCGCCCAGGTACCTGATAATCGAGCAGCGCGTCGGCGATCCGGCTGAACGGCTGGTCCATCCGAACGATGAAGGAACCGGCCGGAAAGGTGCGACTCTCCGACGGCGACGCGGCGGTGCGATCGTTCTTCTGGCCTTCCTGCGAGTCCTGGCCAGCCTGCGAATCTCCCCCTCCATTCGAGCCGCCACGGTCCGCCGACGTCTCAGTCGTGTTGCTCGGACGTTTGGGCCGGCGCGGACCCGGCACCGAAACCGTGAACGGCTGCGTCGCACGCGAAATCTCGACCTTTTGCATCTGCAGAATGCGCAGCAAATCCGCCTGTGCGCCTGGCCGCGGATCGTCGCCGGCAAACACATACGCCGCCGGCCCTTCGGTCTGCGGCTTGAGGATCGATCGCTTGCCCTTCAAATAGAAATTCTTGAGAAAGTACTGCGCGTTGTCCGCGAACTGATTCAGCGATACGAGCAGACCGGTCTCCTGGTAATTGTTGTTGTTGCGTTGTGACCACTTCGTCTTCGGTAAGGGAGGGTTCTGCCGGTACCAGGTGCGTGAGGTCTGCGACGGGGGAAGCGTCCGCTCGAGCGTGTCGGCGCCGCCATTCCCGAAGGTTTCGTAGAGCCGGCTGATGCCGTTGTGCATCGCGGCAATGAACATCAGATAACCGGGGGACCAGGTATCGAAGGTACCGTGAGTGAACACGCCCGGCATGCCGAACTTGGTCATCTCGTTGACGTTGTGCCAGCCGATCATCTGCCATTCGCTGGCGAGAATGGGATCGATCCAGGCGTTGTACGGGCCGTCACCGACCGTGTTGTCGTACAGATAGGGCACCGACTCGTGGAGATCGTGGATCACTTGCGCGTGCCAGTCGACGTAGGTGTTCAGCACGTTGCGCGTCAGCGCCAGCGTGAGTCCCATCGCGTCACGATTGTTGTCGTGCGCGACGTACTTGCCCCAATAGAGCGTGCCGGGCCAGTTCTTGTCAGGGTTGGCCAGGTGCCAGCGATACACGTCCACGTGTCGATCGCGTCCGTCCACTTCCACGATCGGCGTGACGAGGGTGATGACCTTGTTGCGGATCTTCTGGATATAAGGGCTTTCGTCAACCGCCAGCCGATATACCAGCTCCATCAGCGCGGTCGGGGAGCCGGTTTCAGGAGAATGGATCGTCCCGGTAATGTAATAGACCGGGGTCGTCGTGGCCACGATCCGGTCCGCTTCATCGTCTTTCATCTTGATGGCGCGCGGATCCGCCAGCTTCTCGAGATTGGCGCGGTTGGCCTCGAGTTTCGCGAGATTGGCTTCCGACGACACCGCGACCGCGATCATCTCGCGTCCTTCTTCCGTTTTGCCGATGGAGAAGACCTTGACCCGCGGCGTTGCGTTCTCGACCATCCGCATGTACTGGTAGACCTCGCGCGAGTACGGAAGGATGCCGGGCGCCCCGGCCACATCCTTGAGAACCGCCATTGGCGTCGGGACGGTTTTCGACGCCGGCAGATAGTCGACCAGCGGCGACGTGAAGTACGGTGCGGTCGTGTACTCCTTCATCCTGGCGGTATAGGTGTCGTCGATCGGCTGCTTCGTGTCGCGAACGTAGGGATTGCCAGAAGCGGCGACAGGCGCAGACTGCTGCCCGGCCTGTGCGCGAATAGCGGTGGATGGGCCAGTCGCGAACACGATTGCCGCGGCCGCGATCCATCGAGTGATGCGTCGTGTCATGGAAACCAGACCTCGAGTAAGGAATGAGGCAGAACCGGCGTGCGGGTCCCTGTCAATCTTACATCGAAGGATGCGCGCATCTTCTACGCGACGGCGTTCGTGCGTTCGACGGCGGCTGGACTCACCGGGGTCGCGGCCGCCGTTGCCCTCCGCGAACGCGGGCTGACGGTAGGACAGTCCGGCTCGCTGCCTGGCTGGCACGGCGCATCGGTCTGGTAAAGATGATCGCCGGCGCGATGATGCAGGGCGTCGGGTCGGTAACGCGTCGCTGACTCACGCAAGGGCGCAAGGACCCAAAAGGGCTGGACCGTCGCGACCTGCGCCGCCGCGCAGCGGCGGCCCTGGAGGAAACGAACCCTCCAGATCAAAACGCCAGAAGATCAAGTGGCGCTTTGATCTGGAGGGTTCGTTTCCTCCGACGCGGCCCGGCTTCGCTGGGCCCGCAGGTCGCGACTCGTACATTTGCGGTAAGAAATCAAAGTGAACACTCTGACTTGATCAGCGGTGCTTTGATCTGGCGGATCCCCTTAGTTCTACGACGGCCCGGCTTCGCCGAGCCGTAGATCGCCATTCGTGCCTTCAGGAAAGTGGTTCACGATGCGGCGTACGCCGCTCCTCATGGTCTCTTCTCCAAAGTTCATCAGTAGCCCGAGCGGGCAGCCAGTGAGAGTTAGATATGTCCTCACCTGACGAAGGTGCACTGGCGAAATCGTTTGTAACGCCTTCACCTCAATCACAACCACGCCTTCAACGATAAAATCGGCTACGTACGCCCGCGGTACCCAGAGCTCCTCATAGTGCAGGTCGAGTTCAACGTTGGCCTCGAACTGCAAGCCTCGCCTCCGCATCTCGTACGCGAGGCAAGGGGAGTAAGTCGATTCGAAGCACCCAGGGCCGAACGCCTTGTGGAGTGCAATGGCGCCGAGGACGATCTCACGAGCGATACGATTGATTTCTTGTTCCGTAGCCACGTTGCCCCTGAAGCAGGCGACGTGCCACCGTGCTTTGCAAGGGCTTGCGCCGGATCCAGGCCAATGTGTTGCAAGAATCGCAAACATCGTTGAAATGAAGTGTTGAACTAATTGCGTTTGCGCCCTTGCGCCATTGCGTGAGACAAAGGTAACCACGCGGGCACATGGTGTTTATGAATGCGTAACGGCCTGATTCTTCTTAGCCTTGTGGCGTGCGCATGTGCGGCTCCCCGCGCTGAAATGCCACTCACTATCGCCGGACGCATCGAATTGCCCGGAGTCGAGGGACGGTTCGATCATTTCGCGTTCGATTCCGGCAGTGGCCGGTTGTTCGTGGCTGCGCTTGGCAACAACTCCATAGAGGTAATAGATACGCACGACGCGAAGCGTGTGACCTCAGTAGGTGGAGTCGACGAACCGCAGGGGCTCGGGTTCGTTGCTCCCGGCACGCTGATCGTCGCCAATGGCGGAACCGGCGAGGTGCAGTTTCGCGAGGGAGGCGACTTGCAGGTCGCCGCCCGTCTTGAAACCGTGGGCGATGCCGATAACGTGCGGTACGACTCTGCGGCTGGGCGTGCGTACGTCGGCGTGGGCTCCGGCGCACTCGTCGCGATCGACCCCTCCGGCGCCAAAAAGATGAACGAGGTGCATCTGCCTGCCCATCCGGAATCATTCCAGCTCGAACGGACCGGCGCACGCATATTCATCAACGTTCCCAACGCCCACCAGGTTGCCGTCGTCGACCGGCAATCGATGTCGATCGTGGCAACGTGGAAGGTCACCGCCGCGGCCGCCAACTATCCGATGGCACTCGATGAAGATGCCAAGCGGCTGTTCGTGGTGTGCCGCAGTCCTGCGCGGGCGCTCGTCTACGATACGACTGGCGGCGCGCTGACCGAGTCATTCGAAACGGTCGGCGATGCTGACGATGTGTTCTGGGACGGGCGGCGGAAGCGTCTCTACGTGATTGGGGGAACGGGCTTCATTGACGTCTTTCAACAGGCGGAAGGCAACCGCTTCACGCGGGTCGCTCACCTGGCGACTGGATCCGGCGCGCGCACCGGACTCTTCGTTTCAGAAATCGATAGGCTGTTCGTTGCCGTTCCGCACCGCGGAGAACAGCGGGCGGCAATTCTAATGTTGGAACCTCGGGACTGACCAGGCGCTCTACGCCCGTACCGCAGCGTTGACGAGCTGCTGGCGCCGCTCGCGCGAGAGCGTGTTGATGCCCGATTCGAGGTCGCTGACCGCCTTCGCCAGCGCCTTGCGCTCGGCACGGGTCAGCGGCGCCGGCGGCCACTCGTAAACGAAGAAGTGTCCCGACCATCCGGCTCCCGACCAGACCTGGTCGACCCAGCCGAACTCGGTGTCGACGCCGATGCATTTCCAGTCGTGCGCGCGAATCGGACGTTTCACGGATGGACGCGCCTGCCGGGCTGCGGCATCCACTTCGACGACGACTCGTTCGAAGAGAAAGTCGCGGAGCGGCGCGTCCAGCTCTTCGATCTGGCGGCACTGCTGGAGACGTGACGGAATGGCCGAGCGGGCCCGGCCTGCAGCCAGCGCGCGAGGGACCAGCACCAGACGCCGGAGCCCGACCTGAACCCGCGGGAGACCCGGAGCGTAGGCGAGATCGCTGAGACCGCGCGCATAGACGTCGGCCGCCGCGTCGAGTGCCGCGGCGCCAGCCGATGACGCGGCGATATCTCGCAGCCGCCGCCACATCGACCGTCGCGCAGCTCGTGCACGGCCGAACAGGCGAAAACCGATCTGCTTCGCTGCTGCGCCGACGGCTTCATCGCCCGCAGGCGTCGAGACCCAAGAGTCGAAGGGCGCACGGTCGATCCGCCCTCGGTAGCGCAGCCGCTCGTCGCTGATCTGGAACCAGCTCATATCGGGGTCTCGTCGTATTGCGACGAACGTGCCTGCGCAATCCGACAGCAAATCGAGTGAAACCTGCCTGGACCGCCCGACGCGAAGCGACAGAATTGTGCGGTCGAGCGCAGGACTCGTATCAGGCGGCTCAGGGCTCAACGCTCAGGGCTCATGCTTGCTCAAGGCCATTAAGCCAAAAGAAGGCTCGAGACTCAGAGCTCAGAGACCATAAGCCGCCCTGAGCCCTGAGCCATTCATCTGTCCAGATGAAACGGCACACTCGTCACGACCACCCGCGGACGGAACAGCAGTGCGCCCTTGATCAGGAGCGCTCGTTGATTGTGGAGCAGGTGCTGCCACCACCTTGCGGGCACGAACTCGGGCAACACGACGGTGACGTAGTCCTGCGGGTTGGAGCGTTGAAGATCGTCGATGTACTCGAGCAGTGGCTCCATCAGCGATCGATAGGGCGACTCGAGCACGTCCAGGCGGGTGCCGTTGCCCCATCGCTGCCACTCGAGACGTACCTTCTCGGTCGCCGCGGGATCGGTATCGACGAATATGGCCCGTACGTCTGCCGACAGGCTGCGGGCGTAAGCGATGGCCTGCAACACCGCGCGGTGAACGCCGCCGATCGGCACCAGCACGGTACTATGTTGCGGCCCTTCTCCCTTCCAGCCGCGCAGTGACAGTTGCGAGGCGACATGGTAGTAGTGCGCGCGGGTCGCCCTGAACACGATCACCAACACCGGAATCAGCAGCAGGATGATCCATGCGCCCTCGAGCACTTTGGTCACGGTGACGATGACCAGGACAACCGCAGTGGCCATCGCGCCAATTCCGTTCACGAATGCGCTGGTTCGCCAGCCCGGCCCTCGCAGCCGCCACCAATGGAGCACCATTCCGCTCTGCGACAGCGTGAACGAGATGAAGACCCCGATCATGTAGAGCGGGATCAGCGCGTGCGTATCGCCGCCAAAGGCAATCAGCAGCGTGCCGGCGAAGATGCTCAGCGCGAAGATGCCGTTCGAAAACGCCAGCCGGTCACCCTGATTCGCGAACTGACGCGGCAGATACCCATCGCGCGCCACGATCGAAGCGAGCCGCGGGAAATCGGCGTACGCGGTGTTTGCCGCCAGCACCAGGATCAGCATCGTCGCGAGCTGCACGAGGAAGTATGGGATGCCGCGTCCGCCGAACGTGCCGCGCGCGATCTGCGACACGACGGTCTCGGTCTCCGATGGGACGACCCGGTAGGCGTGCGCCAGGACGCGTAATGCCAACGAACATGGTGATCGCGAGCGCCGCCATCGTCATCAGCGTGTGTGCGGCATTCTTGGCCTCCGGCTGACGAAATGCCGGGACGCCGTTCGAGACGGCCTCGACGCCGGTCATCGCCGTGCAGCCATTGGAAAACGCGGTCAGCAGGGCGAACGTCGCAAGGACACTCCCGCCAATTGGAACCGGACTCTGGGGCTCGACTGGGTGGATCGTGCCGGTCACGTAGCGCCACGCGCCGACGCCAACCAGCAAAAGGATCATGAGGATGAAGAAATACGTCGGAATCGAAAAGATGCGGCCGGACTCGCGGATTCCGCGCAGGTTGCCGACCGCCAGCACGGCCAGGAAGACCAGCGACAGCTCGACGCGATTGACATGCAGCGTCGGAAACGCAGACGTGACCGCCGCTACACCTGCCGCGATACTGACCGCGACCGTCAGCGTGTAGTCGATCAACAGCGCCGCAGCGGCGACCAGGGCGGCGCCGCTTCCGAGATTGTCCTTGGAAACGATATAGGCGCCTCCGCCGCTGGGATAGGCATAGATCGTCTGGCGGTACGAGAAGGCGACAATCGCGAGGAGCGCCGCGATCAGCAGCGCAATGGGCATGGCATGCGACAAGACCGCCAGCCCACCGATCACCAGGACCCGAAGGATTTCTTCTGTCGCGTACGCCACCGACGACAGCGCATCGGAAGACAGGACGGCCAGACCGGTGACCTTAGAGAGTCGTTCGTGATGAGCGAGGTGAGTGGGAATTGGGCGTCCGAGGAGGACCCGCTTCAACGCCGAATATGCGCCACCTTCGGGCACGAGCCGCCTTCCAATCTGCCGACGAGGTTAGCTGACGGGCTCGAGGTTGGAAGTCCCCGTTCAGAAGCGCGCGAATTGCGTGCTCCGGAATTCGCCCCGGCCGCCGGCATTGGCGGCTGTGGTTCCCCCGTGCGCCGAAGGCTGCGGCGCTTAGGCAAATTCATCGTAGCGCGTTGGGCATTAGGAAGTCATAAAGGCCGCACAACCGCGCCTGAGTGGGGGCCGAGCAGCCACGCCAGCAGCACCAGCAGGGCGATGACCACCACCAGCATCACGCTGGCGTGGGAACGGCGCGGCACCGCGAGAAATCTGACATTCGACTGCTCGCCGGCGCACTCGAGCATCTTGATCTCGAGCAGTTCCTGAATCGCTGCATCGATCTGTTCCAGCTTTTCAACGTGGCTGCCGGAAATGACTCGCGCGCCGACGCGATACTCGGGCTGTGGGGTAACGGTTTTCATCACCTTCCGACGATAGAGCGCGCGCCATTGAAAAGGACTTAGGAAGGCATTAGAAGTCCATTAAACAGACCCGCGGTGCAGGTCGAGCCGCCAGGGGACAGCTCGACTCAGAGCAGCGTCCCCCGGAGCACGACCAGCGCGACAGAGAAGTAGATCAGCAGGCCCGTCACGTCTACGAGCGTCGCGACAAACGGTGCGGACGAGGCTGCCGGATCGAAGCCGAGGCGGCGGAGCAGGAAAGGAAGCAGCGAACCGACGAGCGTTCCCCAAAGCACGATACCGACCAGTGCGATCGCCACGGTGATGGCCACCAACAGCCAGTGTTGACCATAAACGTCGGAAAAGGCCGACCAGATACTGATCCGCATGAAGCCAATCGTGGCCAGGATTGCGCCCAGCGCCAGGCCCGCAGCCAGCTCGCGCCGCATCACGCGCCACCAGTCGCGCAGCCTCACCTCGCCCAGTGCCAGGGCGCGAATGACCAGCGTCGACGCCTGCGATCCGGAGTTGCCGCCGCTCGAGATGATCAACGGGACGAACAGCGCGAGCACGACCGCCCGCGAGATCTCGGCCTCGAAGAAGCCCATCGCCGTGGCCGTCAACATTTCTCCGACGAACAGCGCGGTCAGCCAGCCGGCGCGTTTCTGAATCATCTTGCCGAACGAGATATCCATGTACGGTTCGTCGAGTGCCTCCGATCCGCCGATCCGCTGGATGTCTTTGGTCGCTTCGATCTCCGCCACGTCGAGCACGTCGTCCACGGTCACGATGCCGATCAGCATGCCCGACGTGTCGGTGACCGGCAGGGCAGAGCGATCGTACTGGCGGAACACGGACACCGCCGTCTGCTGATCGTCGGTCGCCTTGAGCGCCACGAACCGCCGGTCCATGATGTCGGCGACCCGCCGCGACGGATCGGCGAGCAGAATCTCCCGGATCCGGATGTCATCAGCCAACCCGCCGTGATCGTCGACGACGTAAATGACGTTGAGCGTTTCGCTGTCCTGGCCGTGGCGGCGGATGTAGTCGAGTACCTCCTGAACGCTCCAGTCCTCATGAACCGCGACGTAGTCGGGGGTCATCAGCCGTCCGACCGATCGCTCGGGATAGCCGAGCAGGGTCAGCGCGATGGCGCGCTCCTGAGGGGTCAGCAGCGCGAGCAACTCGCGCGTCGCAGCCGCCGGAAGTTCTTCGAGGAACATCGTGCGGTCGTCAGGCGCCATCTCGTTGAGGATCGAGGCGACCACTTCCTTGGAGAGGGTCTTCAGCAGCGCCTCGCGCGCGTCCTGGGGCAGGTACTCGAACGTCGCGGCTGCGTCCTTGCGCGGCAGCAGGCGGAAGACGACCGCCTGGTCCTCGAGCGAGAGGGCCGCGAGCAGCTCGCCCAGCTCGCTCGGCGGGCGGTTCCGCACCATGTCGCGGAGCCGCGCGTAGTCGCGTGTTCGAAGGGCCGCGGCGAGCTCGTCTGCCGGTTTGGCCACCCTGCGGATGGCCTCCAGCGCCTCGTCGCGGTCTGGGCCGCTTAGTTGTTCAGCCATTTGTGTCAGCGCCGCTCGAACGATGTCGTGATGATGGACGTGCTGGCCCACCGAAGTCACCGCGTCGAGCCAGACCGAATGAATGAGATCGAGATCGCGTGCGTTGAGCTCCGGAGCGTGCGCGCCGATGTGGTACACGTCGGTGCGGCCGCTGCGGTGATGAATGACGAGTCGGACGTGAAGGTCGGACCGGGGCGCGCGCTCCCAGGCCTGACCAAGCATCTGCGCCTGGGCATCGGCGGAGATCGAGGCCGACTCGCCGACGTAGACCTCGGAGGCCTGGAGGCGCTGCACCGCCGCGACCAGCGCATCGAAGACGTCGCGCGGCGGGAACAATCGTCAGCCGAACCGAACGCCCGTAGCGCTCCGCGAGGGCGAGCGCACGCGAGAAGACCAGCCGCTCCGACGCGGTCGGACGAGTCTCGTCGGTCCACTCATCGTCGGTATCGATGCCGATCATGCGCGCCATCATGATCACGACGTTGTGATCTCGGGACGTGCGGAGAGCCGCGTCCACATGGGGGAGCCAATTGGGGTTTCGGACCGGTACGAGGATCGTCTGCGGCCTGGGTTCGAGCGGCCCGAACGACAGCTCGGCGGAAGGCAGAAGCTGAGAGGCGTCCACATCCGCCGATTCGTTCGCGGCCGTGCGCCCGGTGCGGGGGGCAAGCACGAAGGCGAGTACGGCCATTGCGACCCCGGCGCCGATAGCGCCTGCCTGGTGGCGAACCAGCATCGCCAGACCCGACGTTGCGAGGAGAATACCCAGCAGCCAGGTTCCGAGTGCCCACTCCCGTCCTCCGACCCTTACGTTGAGCGGCAGGCGCAACGGCGAGCCGGCGGGAAACCGGCGCAGCCGCGACAAGGCGGCGATTTGCAGCACGAACGTCGTCAGAACCGACAGCGCGTAGGCGGAACCGAGCCAGGCAGTGCTTGCGCCGCTCATCACGATGGCGCCGGCAGAAGCGACGACCACCGTATCGATCGCCGCGGCATATCTTCCGAATCTCGGGTCGCGCGCCCGGAAGATCAGAGCGAGCACATCGCGTTCGGCCAGCCGCGCCAGCACGCTTTCGGCGCCCCAGAGCGCCGCGCGCGTCGCCTGCCCGAGCAGCAACGCCGCGGCAATGACCACCGCCAGTGCGAGCAGACCCCTGAGCCACATCGGCCCGGCGACGTTCAGCGCCAGTGCGAAGAGCGGCGCATCGACCCATCGCGGATCCGCTGTCACCGGGACGAGCGCGACATAGAGGAGCGACAGCAGCGTCGTGACGACCAGGCCGTAGACGGAGGTCAGGGCTGCCGTGCGCCGCAGGCCGATACTTCGAGGCGGCTCGAGTTCTCGCGCAATTCTGGGGAGGCTGTCGCCGACTCCGATCGCAGGCGAGGTCTGCCCGAACGTGGCGAGCGCCACGACGATGGTCCACCATCCGGCACTGGTCAGCTGCGACGGCACCTGAAGCAGCGCCCGTTCGGTGCCGTTCCACGATCGGCCCGCGGAGATCGCGGCCCAGATGGCCAGACCCACCAGCGTGCCGGTCGCGATCCACACGTGCTGCGTGCGCGTCGCGACCGACAGGAGCCAGCCGCGGCGCGCGCGCAGCCACAACCAGCCGAGCAGCGCGATCGCGAAAACCGACGTCAGGTCTGCGGCGGCAGCTATCTGTGGCAGCCGGCCGACTCCTGTCAGCGCGAACAGCAGCGAGGCTCCGTAGTGACCGAACACCACGCACGCGAGCGCAGCCAGCAGGATGCGCTCGACGATGACCACCGCGGTGGCCGCGGTAGCGGCTCTCGGGCCGAACGCCGCGTCGACGCGGCCGGTCAGGCCACCAGGAATGAAGAGCGCCCAGCTCTCCAGATCCAGCCGACGAACGGCAATACCGACGAGAGCAGCCGCAAGGAGGAGCCCGGGAGCGATGGCTCCAACATCCGGTCGCAACTGGGCAACGATGAAAAAGACCGCAAAGCCGAGATCCGGCAGTGCGAGGGCAGCAGCGCGGTAGGCCGAGGCGAACGACAACAGCGCGCTCGCTGTGAGTACGATCGGAACTTCACGCTTCGGCCGCGGGATCGGTGGCACCGGCGTCCATCCTAACCCGGGCGCGTGTCTTCGGGATTGCTACCTGTCAGGACCCGCTTACCGCAGCCGGCAACCAGCGCGGCCGGGCGGTGAAGCGTTGGCAGCGGCGGATGTTCAAAGGCTGACGGCTAACGAACCTCGGTTGGTAGTGAACATCGCGCATTAGCATCCGCTGCGGTCATTCCGTGGCGGCTGTACGCACGCCTTCATCGGGTACAGCTGGGGGAACCGTGCCTTCGGGATCCTTGGGTGGCACGGGGCCAAGAAGCGCCCGGAGCTCGTCTCCTTCAATCACCTCTTTGTCCAGCAGCCGGCGTGACAACTCGGCGAGCGTGTCTTTGCGCTCGCGCAGGACCCGCCGCGCTTGCTCGTGCGCCTCGGTGATGATGCGCTTGACCTCCGCATCGATCTTCTGCGCGGTGTCTTCGGAGTGCGGGCCGCGCTCGTTCATGAACGGCATGTCGATGAACTTCGCGCCGCGATGGCCGTCGTAGTTCACCGCCCCGAGCGAGTCGCTCATTCCGAACTCGGTCACCATCGCGCGGGCGATGTCGGTGGCCCGTTGCAAATCGTTCTGCGCCCCGGTCGAGACCTCGCCGAACGCGATCTCCTCTGCGCTGCGGCCTCCGAGGAGCACGGCCAGCTGCCCGAGCAGATCGGTCCGGGTCATGAGGTAGCGATCTTCCAGCGGCAATTGCATCGTGTAGCCCAGAGCGCCGAACCCACGGGCGACGATTGATATCTTGTGCACCGGATCGAGTCCCGGCAGGATGCTCGCCACGATCGCATGCCCCGACTCGTGGAAGGCCACGATTCGACGTTCCTTGTCGCTCATGACCCGCTTCTTCTCGAGCCCCGCGATGATCCGGTCGATCGCTTCGTCGAAGTCCTTCATCTCGACCGACGTCTTGTCCTTGCGGGCCGCCAGCAGCGCCGCCTCGTTCACGAGGTTGGCGAGGTCCGCGCCCGCGAACCCTGCCGTCCGGGCGGCGATCACTTTCAGGTCGACGGAATCAGCGATTTTGACCGTCTTCACGTGGATGCGGAGGATGTCCTCGCGGCCGCGCACGTCCGGCTTGTCGACCAGGACTTGCCGGTCGAACCGGCCGGGACGGAGCAGCGCCGGGTCCAGCACCTCGGGACGGTTGGTCGCCCCCATGATGATGATGCCCTTGCGGCCGTCGAACCCGTCCATTTCGGCGAGCAGCTGATTGAGCGTCTGCTCGCGCTCTTCGTGGCTGCCCATCGGGGTCTGGATCCGGACCTTTCCCAGCGCGTCGAGCTCGTCGATGAAGACGATGCACGGAGCCTTGGCTTCGGCCTGCGAGAAGAGATCGCGCACCCGGGCCGCGCCCACGCCGACGAACATCTCGACGAACTCGGATCCGCTCAGGCTGAAGAAGGGGACCTTCGCTTCACCCGCGACCGCGCGGGCGAGAAGGGTCTTGCCAGTCCCAGGAGGCCCGACGAGCAATACGCCCTTCGGGATTTTGCCGCCGATGCTCGTGTATTTCCTCGGGTTCTTGAGAAACTCGACGATCTCCTTGAGCTCTTCCTCCGCCTCGTCGACGCCCGCCACGTCGCCAAATCCGATCTTCACGTCGTCGTCCGCATAGATCTTCGCGCGGCTGCGGGCAAACGACATGACCCCCCCTTCAGCGCCGCCGATGCGGCGAAAGAAGAAGGTCCAGAGCGCGACAATCAGCACCAGCGGAATGATCCAGCCGACGATGTCCGAGAGCCAGCGATTGGGGACTTCACCTTGATACTTGACCCCGTGCTGTTCGAGTTCGTCGGGCAGCTTGTCGTCGGTGACCCGCACGGCGGTGAATTGACGGCCCTTCTCGCCATTGACTCCCCTCAAGACGCCCCGGATCCGATCCTCGCCGACGGTCACCTCCTGCACGCGGTCCTCGCGCACGAGACGCTTGAACTCGCTGTAGGGGAGGGTCTCTCCGCCGTTAAGCTGGAAGAAGAACGCCTGGGCGATGGCGAGCAGTAGGAGAAAACCCAGGACGTACCAGACGGCGCCGCCCGGCGTGCGCGGGTTCATCCGGCGCTCGGCGAGGCGTCGATTCCGGTTCGGGCTCTTTGGTGGCTCTACCATGTCGTCCTGAGATCAATCGTCCTTTAGTATTATGTCTTGATTCGAGCCTTTCGACGGATCTTCGACGCCGGCGATTGAAGGCCGGCACGTGGTCAGGCGTGCACGGTGCTTTCGGCCCGCTCGAAATCGAGCTTTCCTGTGCGGGCGTCGATCCGAATCCTGTCGCCTTCCTTGAACTCCCCCTGTAGGACCCGCAGTGCCAACGGGTCCAGGATCGCTCGCTGGATCGTGCGCTTCAACGGCCGCGCTCCATAAGCTGGATCGTACCCCTCCTCGATAACCAGGTCCTTCGCGCGATCGGTGAGCTCGATGTGGATCTTGCGATCTTCGAGCCGCCGCATCAGGCCGCGAAGCTGGATGTCGATGATCGAGCGCATTTGCTCGCGAGTGAGCGCGTGGAACACGATGATCTCATCGACCCGGTTGAGGAACTCCGGCCGGAAGTGCGCGCGCAGCGCGTCCATCACTTCGCGCCTGACGCCTTCGGTGAGCCCGGCCGCCAGATCGGCGGCGCTGATGAGATGGCTGCCGACATTCGACGTCATGATGACGACGGTGTTCTTGAAGTCGACAGTGCGTCCCTTGCCATCCGTCAACCGGCCGTCGTCGAGAAGCTGCAGCATGACGTTGAGCACTTCCGAGTGGGCCTTCTCGATCTCGTCGAAGAGCACGACGGAGTAGGGACGGCGCCGTACGGCTTCGGTGAGCTGGCCGGCTTCTTCATAGCCGACATACCCCGGCGGGGCGCCAATCATCCGCGAGACGGTGTGCTTCTCCTGGTACTCGGACATGTCGATGCGAATCATCGCCTGTTCGTCGTCGAACAGGAATTCCGCCAGGGCCCGGGCCAGCTCGGTTTTTCCAACGCCGGTGGGGCCGAGGAAGATGAAGCTACCGAGCGGCCGGTTCGGATCCTGGAGACCCGCCCGCGCGCGACGCATCGCGTTGGCGACTGCCTGGATCGCTTCGTCCTGGCCGACCACCCGCTGATGGAGACGATCCTCCATCTTGAGGAGCTTCTGAATTTCTCCTTCCATCAGGCGACTCACCGGGATGTGCGTCCAGCGGCTGACGACTTCGGCAATGTCTTCCTCGTCGACCTCCTCCTTCAGCATGCGCTGACCCTTTTGGAGGTCCGCGAGCCGGGCCTCGCCTTCTTTGATCTTCCGTTCGATCTCCGGCAGGCGGCCATACTGCAATTCAGACGCTCTCGCATAGTCGCCGGCCTGCTGCGCGCGCTGCATGTCGAGGCGCACCTGTTCCAGCTGCTCCTTCAGCTCGCGCGACTGCTGGATCGCCTCCTTCTCCTGCTGCCAGTGGACGGTGAGCGTGTTGCGTTGTTCCTTGAGGTCGGCGAGTTCTTTTTCGAGCTTCCCGAGACGCTCCTGCGACGCCTTGTCCTTTTCCTTCCGCAGCGCCTCGCGCTCGATCTCGAGCTGCATGATGCGCCGCTGCACCTCGTCGAGCTCGACCGGCATGGAATCGATCTCCATGCGCAGGCGTGATGCCGCCTCGTCGATCAGATCGATGGCCTTGTCCGGCAGGAATCGATCCGTGATGTAACGGTGCGACAGCACCGCAGCGGCAACCAGCGCCGAGTCCTTGAACTTGACGCCGTGATGGATCTCGTAGCGCTCACGAAGCCCGCGCAGGATGCTGATGGTATCCTCGACCGTTGGCTCGCCGACCATCACCGGCTGGAAGCGGCGTTCGAGTGCCGCATCCTTCTCGATGTGCTTGCGGTACTCGTCGAGGGTTGTCGCGCCAATCATGTGCAGCTCGCCGCGCGCGAGCATCGGCTTGAGCATGTTCGCCGCGTCCATGGCCCCTTCCGCGGCACCGGCGCCCACCACGGTATGCAGCTCGTCGATGAACAGAATCACCTGGCCCTGGGCGTCGGTGACTTCCTTGAGCACCGCCTTGAGACGCTCTTCGAACTCGCCGCGGTACTTTGCGCCGGCGACGAGGGCGCCCATGTCGAGCGCCACGATTTTCTTGTTCTTCAATCCTTCCGGAACGTCCTGACGCACGATGCGCTGGGCCAGCCCTTCGACGACCGCCGTCTTTCCCACGCCGGGCTCGCCGATCAGCACCGGGTTGTTCTTCGTGCGCCGCGAGAGGACCTGGATCACGCGGCGGATCTCGTCGTCGCGGCCGATGACCGGATCGAGCTTGCCCTTGCGCGCCAGTTCCGTGAGGTCGCGGCCGTACTTCTCGAGCGATTGATAGGTCGTCTCGGGGTTCTGCGAGGTGACCCGCTGCGATCCGCGGATGGACGTCATCGCCTGAAGGATCTTGTCCTTCGTGGCACCCTGCTGCTGCAGGATGCGAGCGGCTGGGGAGCGGCCGCCTTCGCCTGAAATCGCGATGAAGATGTGTTCCGTGCTGACGTACTCGTCTTTCAACCGCTCCGCTTCGGCTTCGGCCGCAGTCGTGACCTGGCGCAGGCGGGCTGAAAGGCCGGGCTGCGATCCGCCGTGCGCGCTCGGATGGCGTCCGAGCTCGGCGCGGACGGCCGACGCCACCGTCGCCGGATCGATGTTCATCTTCCGGAGGATCTCGGGAACGATGCCGCCTTGCTGCTCGACCAGGGTGAGCAGCACGTGCTCCGGCGTGATCTCCGGGTGCCCCTCGCGGTCGGCATATTGTTGCGCCGCGAGGATCGCTTCCTGGGCCTTTTCTGTGTACTTCTGAAGATTCATCAATCAGTGCTCGCGGGGCCCCACTCCCGCGCGCTCGGCGGCGCGGCGCGGCCCACACGCTCCTTCGGTTTCCGACCCTGCCCCCTGCCTTCTGACTCCTGCCTACTGACTCCTGCCTACTGACTCCTGATTTCTGTCTTGCGGAGCGACTCGTAGAGCTGCTGCTGTTCCTTGGTCAGCGTGCGGGGGAGCTGCACGTCGATCGTTGCGTACAGATCGCCGCGCGCTTCACCCTTGGTGACGAGTGGCATGCCGTGCCCCTTCAAACGAAAGACCTGGCCCGGTTGCGTCGTCTCGGGAACTTTCAGCCGCACCGTCCCGGTAATCGTCGGGACCTGCGCTTCGCCGCCCAGTACCGCGGTGGTGACCGGCACCTGCACCTTCGTGTGGAGGTCGTCCCCCTTGCGTTCGAACACGGGATGCGGACGGATGTGAACGCGCAGGAACAGGTCGCCGGCCGCACCGCCATTCGAGCCGGATTCCCCCTCGCCGGCAGCCCGCACACGCGATCCGTCCTTGACGCCCGGCGGAATACGGACGTCCACGCTGCGCGCGTGCCCACCGTGCTTGATCGAGATGCGACGCATCGCGCCGTGGTAAGCCTCTTCGAGCGTCAGCTCCACCTCGTGCTCGATGTCGCGCCCCTTTTGGCTGCGCGGCGCGCGGCCGGCGCGCCCGCGCGGGTCCGCGCTGCCGCCGCCGAAGAACGTCTTGAAGAAGTCGGAGAACGGGTCCTCGTTGCCGAACATCTCCCGCATCTCTTCTTCCGACATCGTGCGGTAGCCGCCGGGGCCGCCCATGTTGATCGTCCACGTGCCGCCTTCGCCGCCGGGTGCACCGCCGAATCCGCCGAACGGCGCGCCGCCCGGCCAGGCCTGCCCCTGTTCCTGCGCCTGTTCGTAGATGCGCCAGTTCGCCCCGAGGTCGTCGTACTTGCGGCGCTTCTCGGGGTCGCCGAGCACCTCGTAGGCCTCGTTGATCTCCTTGAACCTGGCTTCCGCCGCCTTGTCGCCGGGGTTCACGTCGGGATGATGCTTGCGCGCGAGCTTCCGGTAGGCCTGCTTCAATTCCTTGTCGGTCGCAGACTTGGTGACGCCGAGCGTGGCGTAGTAATCCTTGAATTCCATGTCGCCGCCGGGTTCGCCACCCAGCCCACCTCAATCGAACAACCGATCGCCATGCAGAGCGAGGCCGTTGTCCTTGCGCTGTTCGAGCGTGCTACAAACCCACGAGCTCGCTGATCCGCTCGATCTCCTGCATCAGCCGTCGGCGCGTCTCTCGACCGCTGGTTTCACCGTTCATCAGCGGGCGAAGGCGCTGGACGGCTTCGGCAATCGTCAGCAGACGTTGCACCCCAGCAAGGTTGACCCCTTCGTCTTCGACCAGATGTTTGATGAGCTTCAGCCGGTCGAGTTGATCGCGCGAATAGACGCGCATGCTGCCGATGGTACGCGTCGGCCGGACGAGGCCGAGGCGTTCGTACTTGCGCAGCGTCTGCGGATGCATGTCGAGCAGCCGCGCGGCCATGCTGATAAAGTAGAGATCGTGTTCGACCCGCATCAACGCCCCTTCAACCTTGCGTCGATCCAAAGATAGGCCTTGATACGAAGCGTGTCAAGCTACCCGCCTTCGATAGATGGACATCCAAGCCGCTGATTTCATTACGATCGGTCTGCTGGTGCTGCTCGAGGGGCTGCTCAGCGCCGACAACGCGCTGGTGCTGGCGGTGCTGGTTCTCGGACTGCCGCGGCACGAGCAACGCAAGGCGCTGCGCTACGGAATCGTCGGTGCGTTCGGGTTCCGGATTCTCGCGGTCCTGCTGGCGGTTCACCTGATCCAGGTTGGTATCGTCAAGCTAATCGGCGCCGTCTACCTGCTGTATCTCTGGTACAAACACTTCTTCGCGAGCGGCGGATCGGAGACCCGGCGCGAGATCAAACCGGCGACGCCCTGGCTCGGCCTGTCTGCGTTCTGGGCCACGGTCGTCAAGGTCGAGTTGACCGACATCGTCTTCGCGGTCGACTCGATTCTGGTTGCCGTCGCGATGTCCCCGAAGATCTGGGTGGTGATCAGTGGCGGCCTGCTCGGAATCGTGACGATGAGGCTGGTGATCGGTCAGCTGCTGGTGCTGGTACGAAGGTACCCGGCGCTCGTCGACGGCGCATTCATCATCATCGCGTGGGTCGGCGTGAAGCTGCTGGTCGAATACCTTCACGTCGAGGGGCGGATCGATTTCGGGATCAACAAGTGGTTCTCATTCGGACTGATCGTGGTGATCTTTCTGATTTCTTATCTCTATGCGAGAAAAGTCGGACCCGCCCCGACGATCGACGACGAGGCAGCAGAGCTGATTCAAAGACATCAGGACAGCGACAACGAGAGGGGCTAATCGCCTGGCGAGTGGCGAGTGGCGGGTGGCGAGCGGCGACGGGCGGGTGGCGAGGGCGAGCGGCGAGGGCGAGGGCGAGTGGCGAGCGGCGGTTCTGCCCGGCGCTTCGCCGGCTTACCGGCCGCCGACGGCTAACACTAACCCGAACCCGAGAACCCGAGAACCTGAGAACCTGAGAACCTGAGAACCGCCTCCGCCTACATCCCCGTCAACTTCAGCTCCAGCGACTTGGTCCCTCCTTCGTCGAGCGTGAAGTGGTTCGCCTTCGTCTGCGCGCGCTCCAGCCAGTCAGGATCGTTCCATTCACCCGACGGCACAGAGTCGACGGCAATCGCGTAGTACCCGCCTGCGGGCAGATTGCCGACTTTGAAGCGGCCGTCCTGGTCCGGCCGCGCGGAAGAGATCCAGCGGTTCATCGGGAGCACCCACTTCTGCGGATCGTCGGCAAACACCACGACCGTGTAGTCCTTGACCGCCTCCCCCTTGTCGTCGGTAACGTTGCCCGAAAGATTCGTGCTCTTGTTCGTGAGCTCGATCTCGATGTCCGAGACGTCTTCTCCTGGCTTG
Organism: uncultured Acidobacteriota bacterium; assembly: GCA_963755695.1. GTDB lineage: Bacteria > Acidobacteriota > Vicinamibacteria > Vicinamibacterales > 2-12-FULL-66-21 > QHWT01. The sequence continues at coordinate 1,269,980 of CAVWLB010000010.1, forward strand.
AATTCAATGCCAGCGTCGGTCACATCGCGACCCTCGACACGCACGCTCTTGAAGAACCATCCCTTCGGCAGCGCAGCTGCACGGAACAGCCGTGTGCCGGTGAGACCGCTCACTTCGAAGCTGCCGTTGTCTTTCACCGCCGAGCCACCCAGGCCGATCACCGGCCCTCCTTCCTGATCCGCGGGCGGGGCGGTCACGCGAATCGAGGTAATTCCCTCAGGCTTGACGCCGCCTTCGAAGGTGATTCGGCCGATTCCTTTCGCGCCGTGGGTCGAGACGATGACGAGATTGTTGAGGTCGTCGCCGCTGACGCTGACCGGCACCGATGCGAATTCGGGTTCTGCCTGCGGCCCCGGGGGCGGGGCACCCGGACCGTTGGTGTTGACGGCGAACACCATCGCCGCCGCGCCGGCGACCTCGGTCATCATCGCTCCGCTCGAGCGAAGCTGCAGCGTGTATTCGCCCGGAGTGACGCCGCTGATGGTGAACTGACCATCCTTGTTCGTACGAGAGGTCCCGCCAGGGCCGAAGACCATCGCTTCGCGCATCGATGGGATCAGCATCACCATCGCGCCGGACATCGGCTTGCCGTCGGCGCCAACCGCGGTACCGCTCACCTTCGCGAGGCGCACGGGCTGCAGCGCGATATCCACGCTGGCGAGCTCCTGGCCGACGGCAACCGAGACTCGTTGCGCTTCCGCCGGACTCGCGGAACCTGGATAGTAGGTGGGTGCGTAGCCTGCGCTCTGGTTGGAACCGGTCGGACCGCCGGGCCCCATGAAGTCCATCATCATGTCGAACGAGCGGAGCGTCGCACTGACGTAGTAGTCGCCGGGCGGAAGACCATAGATCCGAAACTGCCCGAGATCGTTCGTCGTTGCGTTGCGCCCTGACTGCATCAGGCGGCGCCTGCCGTTTGTGTACTGCATCCGCATCGCGCTGACGTTCGCGTCAGCCACCGGTTCGCCGAACTCGTCGACCACACGGCCGGCCAGGACGCTGCCGCGCGGCAGCGAAAAGTCCGCCTTTTCCATCACCTGCGCGTCGGCAAGCTCGATCGGGCGACCCGGCTCGAACGGCCGATTCTGGCCGTACTGCATCGCCACGAAGCCGGACTTCGTCACGCTCATGTTGAAGCGACTCGCCGGGAGCTCCTTGAATTCGAATCGCCCCCGCGCGTCGGTCAGGGCGGTCTTCGCGCCGATATCGGGGCTCATGATGCGCACCTGGGCGCGGCGGATCGGCGCTCCGGTGTCGGATGCGAGCACGCGGCCGCGAAGGATGGCGGTGCCGGTCTTCGGCTGGCGGTTCGGCCCCATGAACATCGGCATCTCGCCGGGTCCGGGGGCCGCAATCTCGATCTGCTGACGGACCTCCTGCGCGACCGCAGGGATCGACGCGCACAACAGGCACAACAGGGCAATGAGCGCTCGTGGCATAGATGACATTTTGGACGAACTCGATCGAAAAGTAGTTGAGCGGCGGGAAGATTTTACGTTATTAACAAGCATGCAGGGCGCGTCCTTTCAGACCCGCCGGCCCATTTGCATGTAGGGCCGGTCTTCCGCCTTCGCGCGAAGCGCTTCGGCGGACCGCCGTAGCCTTGGCGGAGGCTGGTCAGACTGGCCGGTCAACTGGCGGAGGCGCAACCGCCAGCGGCGTCCCGCTTTCGTACCGCCTCCAAACCTCCGACACCGCCTCGGCGAGCGCATCGATGAAGCGCGGGTGCACGTTGACCGTCGACGCGCGCGCGATCGGAAGGCCAATCTCACGACACACTGCAACGGCCTCCACGTCGAGATCGAACAACACCTCGATGTGATCGCAGAGAAACCCCACCGGACAGAGCACCGCCGCCGCGAGCCCCCGCTCGTGCTCCGCGCGCAGATAGTCACAAACGTCGGGCTCGAGCCACGGATCCTCAGGACGTCCGCTTCGGCTCTGGTAGACGAGGGCCCAGTCGTCGAAGCCCGCCACGCCGGCGATGAGCGCCGCTGACGCGCGCAGGTTCGCCTCGTACGGATAGCGCGCCGCCATCGGGACCGGAATGCTGTGCGCGGTGAATACCAGCCGCGCGCGCGCGCGGACGTCGGCAGGGAGCGTTTCGAGAGCCTGACGGATGTGCTCCACGTTCGCCGCAACGAACCCCGGATCTTCGTGCCAGTCGCCCACGTACACGATGTCGACCGGCGCGTGACCGGCCGACGCGACTGCCTGCTGCGCGTCGCGCACGTTCTCCTTGTATTGCAGGCAACCGGAGTAGCTGCGCTGCGCGGCAGCCAGTACACCGATCGCGCGCCGCATGCCGCGCCGCGACATGTCGGTCATCGTGTCGGCGAGATAGGGATGCCAGTTGCGCATCCCAACATGGACGGGAAGCGGGACGCCGCGCTCCCGCAACCGACGCTCGAGCGCGCGCGCCTGACCCATGGTCAATTCGGTCAGCGGCGAGACGCCGCCAAACATCTCGTAATGATGCGCGACCTCCTCGACCCGCTCGGGCGAGACCCGCCGTCCGCGCAAAACATTGGCAAGAAACGGCCGGATATCATCGCGGCCTTGTGGTCCGCCAAACGCAACAAGCAGCACCGCGTCAAATGGTGATCTCGCCATTCTGATCCGCGCTCGTTCGCGGGTGTTCGCCTTTCGACCTGGTCGGCTCAGAACACCCTAGCACTAGGCGCGCACAGCGCGCCTGCGAGGGAGCGGAGCGGGGGTTGGGGCCCCGCGAGCGACCGAGCCGGGGTATGGGGCAGAGCCCCATCTGAATTTGACCCGCGATTATACGGGCTTGTACGCTGCCGCGGATGTCCCCTTCGCCGGTGAGCGCGCCGTATGGCGTCGATCCCTCAGGAAATCCCCTCGATCGTTACGGCCTGTCACGCCCGGTGTGGCTGCTTGGGTGGGTCAGTTTCTTTACCGACACGGCCAGCGAGATGGTCTATCCACTCCTGCCGCTGTTTCTGACCCGCGTGCTTGGTGCCGGCGCGATGTCGCTCGGCGTGATCGAAGGCGTGGCGGAGGCCGCAAACAGCGTCTTGAAAATCGTTTCGGGATGGCTGGCGGATCGATCGGGGACACCGAAGCGGCTGGTGCTCGCCGGCTACGGCCTCTCGTCACTCATTCGTCCGCTCATCGCGATCGTGACGTCCTGGCCGCAGGTACTGGCGCTGCGCTTCGGCGATCGTCTCGGGAAGGGCATCCGCACCTCGCCGCGCGATGCCATGCTTGCGCGGCTGGCGCCGCCGGATCGGCGTGGACGGATCTACGGCTTCCATCGAGCCATGGATCATGCCGGAGCCGTCGCCGGTCCGCTCGTCGCCTCGGCGTATCTGTACTTCCATCGTGACGCGTACCGCTCGTTGTTCGCCTGGACGCTCGTCCCCGGCATCATCGTCATCCTGATCTTGTTGCGGGTGCCCGAGCAGCGACGCGACCAGCACATTGACGCTAACCCGCCCCAAACATCGCGGGGGCGGGTGACGAACCGCTTCTATCTGGCGGTTGCCGTTATCCTGATCTTTTCGCTTGGCAACGCGAGCGATGCGTTCCTGCTCCTGCGACTCGGCGACCTTGGGGTCGCGAGCGTGTGGATCCCGCTCCTGTGGTCCGCGCTGCACGTCGTGAAGATGACCTCCTCGGTCGTCGGCGGCACACTGAGCGATCGGCTGGGGCGCCGAACGATGATCGCCCTGGGCTGGCTCTGGTACGCGGCGATCTATGCCGCGTTTGGATTCTTCAGCCGGCCTGGAACGGTGATCGCGATCTTTCTCGCGTATGGGCTCTACTTCGGGCTGACCGAGGGAGTGGAGAAGGCCTGGGTAGCGGACATGGCGCCCGCGGACGCTCGAGGAACCGCGTTCGGGATTTACAACGCGGCGCTTGGCTTCGGGGGACTCGCGGCAAGCCTGCTGTTCGGGGCCATCTGGACTCGCGTGTCGCCGCGGGCGGCGTTCCTGACGGGCGCGTCGCTCGCGCTCATCGCCAGCGTTTTGTTATACTTAGCATTCCCTGATGCCAAGAATTCTCGTTACCAACGATGATGGCGTACGCTCCGAAGGGATCTACGCTCTCGCGGACGCCCTGCGTCCTCTCGGCGACGTCGTTATCGTCGCCCCTCACGTCGAAGCCAGCGCCATCGGCCACGCGCTGACCCTCCGCCGGCCGCTCCGGCTGGAAACGGTCAGAGACGGAGTCTACGAGGTCGATGGAACGCCCAGCGACTGCGTCAATATTGCGGTAACCAAGCTGTACACGACGCTGCCGGATCTGGTCGTGTCGGGCATCAACAAGGGATTCAATCTCGGCGACGACATCACCTATTCAGGAACCGTGGCAGGGGCGATGGAAGGGGCTCTCCTCGGCATCGCCAGTATTGCCGTCTCGCTCGCACGCAGCCGCAACGGCTACGATTTCGGACCGTCGGCGGCCGCAGCGGCTTCCGTCGCCGCGCTGACCCTTCGCAACCGTCTGCCGCCGCGAACCTTTCTCAACATCAACGTCCCGTCAGGCCAGCCAAAAGGATCGCGCTGGACCGTACAGGCCAAGCGCAACCACATCACGATTGTCGACGAGCGATGCGATCCACGCGGCCAGAATTATTACTGGATCGAAGAAGGGCAGAACGACTGGGAACCGCACGATCGATCCGACTATCAGGCGGTGCGTGACGGGTTCGTTTCCGTCACGCCTCTCCAGCCCGATCTGACTGACTACACCGCGTTGTCGGCGCTCGAACATCTGCCGCTCGATTCCGAGGCGCCGGTTAAATAATGCATCGGCTTCAGGCTTCGGCTTCGGGCTTCGGGCTTCGGGCTTCGGGCTTCGGAAGCCTGAAGCCTGGAGCCTGGAGCCTGGAGCCTGGAGCCCCGTTAGTTTTCAACCCAGAATTCGATCGAGTACGCCGGCACGGTGACCGGGAGAGCAGATCCACTCACGGTCCCGAGATTCACGTTCGCGCGCGTCGCATTGTACCGGTGCCCGGTGAACTGGCGGGCGGCCCCGAGCAGCGCGATGTCGAAGGTGTACGACGCGTTGCTTCGGTTGGTCAGGGCGATCGTGAGCTTGCCCGCGGGTGAGCGCCACGCCATGATCCGCTGGTTCGGCCTCAGCACGGTTTCGTCCACGTGGTAGCGGACGGAATTCCACGGCATGTACTTCAGGAATCCCGCTATCGCGTGCCAGTTCGTCTTGACGTAGTCGAAGTGTCCCTTGTCGATGTTCGAGTACTTCGTGAAATCGTCGTCGTCATAGGGCCGCCACAAGCCGAGCGCGTATCCCTCCGCTTCGCTGTTGTAGGTCGGTTTCAACGCGTGCAGCCAGAACCAGGTCGGCGAGTTCTCGAACGTCATCCAGTTCATGATCGACTGCGCCGTGTTCAGCATCCGGTCGACGCTGGTGCCGTCCGAGAGATATTCGAACTCGTTGTTGAAGACCGGCTTGTTGAACCTGTTGCTGTTGAACGTCAGGCGATCGGTGATCTGCTCGTTGGAGCTGGTGCCGATCCGATGCCACGTCCAGCCGTCCACGTAAGAGAGAGTCGCGGGATCGCCCTGAATCAACTTCGAACCGATGCCCGTCTGTCCGCCCTGGCTGTTGTCGTGGATGAAAATCTGCGGATAGGCTGCCTTGACCTTCGGCGCCACGTGGCGGAAGGTGTCGTAGTACCTGCTGATCGGTATAGGGCGTGTAGGAGTAGGTCTTGTTGTACGAGTATTTCGGCTCGTTCTGCAGGCCGAACATCGTGACCGGAATGCCGTTGTCGGTGAGGTAGCGGAGATCGCGCACCACCGAGTCGGCAAAATCGGACAGGAACACGTCGTCAAACTGCTTGAGCGAGCCGCCAATGAAGCTGTTCGTACTCTTCCAGTAGGGGCCCGGCGACCAGTATTCGACCGAAGCGCCCTGCATTCCCGACTGCTGCATCATCTCGCGCAGCTCGGCCATCTGCCCCGGATAACGCTCCACGATGTTCTGACGATCGAACGTGAGGCCGCGAACGTAGAGGCCCATGGCCAGCCGCGCGTATCGGAACCCCTTGAGTAGTTGCGAATAGAAGCGCGTTCTCTCGGTGGTCGTCAGATCGTGCGGCACTCCCGAGACCTTCGCCGGCAGACCGTTATTGCCCGATCCGATACTGTCTGCCTGCACCTCGACCCCGAGGCCGAGAATCGTCTGTTTCTTGAGGTTCGTAACGGTGTAGGCGTGGTCGCTGCGAACGAACCGGATGGCATCTGCAATGACGTAGGTTCCCGTGGCTTCGTCCGAGAGCGTCACCGAGCCGCTGGTTCCCGCGGAAAAGGTGAACGCCCCGAGCGACATCCAGTCGCCATTCCAAGCCTGTCGCTGGTCGACGCGAACCACCCTGGTGCCCGTCGCAGACGTCACAGTAAACGGCGCGTCCGGGGCCCGGTTGGCCAGGCCATCAGGCAGGCGGTAGTAGACGACGTAGCGGCCTGTCTCGGGAAGGTTAGGCCTCCAACGGATCCAGTTGGCGCCGGTGCCGCCGCTGGCGGCAACGGAGTAGTTTGACCCCAGGAAGTTCGGCCTCGAGGTGGACACGCCCCAGGTGCCGGCGGTGACCGCGCTGACGTTGTCCACGATCACTTGCCTCGTCTGTGCTTCCGCGTTCGACACATTCGAGACTGCACTGCCAAGCAAAACGACACTCATGATGATCAAGCGCACCTGTAGCGTCATGTCGACTCCTCGCGTGTGGCGCTGAGAGACAGGCGGCCTGAAGTTGTTGATTCGTTCAGCGCCCGCGAGTTCGCTCAGCGTGGTTGCTGTTTGGTTGCACCGAGCGATAGGGCAAGCGCGGGGCCGTGAGCGCTGGCGCGCGGATCGATCGCGCTAAGTTGCGGACGCTGTGGTGGATCCGACGAGAGAGGGGGGACGTGATTGGCGGCGCCGATTGCCGTGAGGGCTATCCGAAAGGATAGCCACTCTCACCGATCGATGAGGAGCCCTGGCGACTAGTCGGTGTTGGAGATCGTGCTTCGAACTAAACTTGCTTGATGTGCTTGACGGAGACCTGTTTCCACTTCACGATGCATCCGTCCGTACGTCGTCGGTGATAATGCGTTTTCGGTGAATTCCCGCGGGCGAAATTCATGGTAGACGCTGTCGCTTCGAAATTGGTCCTGATCGGCGGCGTTCTCACCGGCGAAGTATTTCCCCTCGACACCGACGAAGTCACTCTCGGTCGCGATGCCGATAACACGATCGGCATTCCGGACGGAGCGATATCGCGCCGCCACTGCACCTTCATCCGCGACGCGGCAGGATGGCGAGTCCGCGATCTCGAGAGCTCCAACGGCACCTTCGTCAACGACGTTCAGGTCCGGAATCATCTCCTCGCCGATGGCGACCATGTCGCCGCCGGCGAGTCGGTGCTGCTTTTCGTGCACGGCAGTCCGGCCCCGGCATCGACGGTCGTTCTCGACGAACAGGAGCGATCGGGCGAGACCACGTGCTTCGTGCCGGATATAGCGGCATACCTTCGCTCCAAGCCGCAGTCGTCTGGGGAACGCCGGCGGTCGGAGGAGGGCCTGCGGGTGCTGCTTGGGATCAGCACGGTCGTGAACTCCATTCGCGACGAGGCACGCTTGTGCCGGGAACTGCTGGACCTTCTTTTCGAGGCCGTTCCGGCTGAGGAAGGAGCGATTCTGCGGCCAGGCGCTGGCGACGAACTTGTGGTGGAGGCGGTTCGACCGGATCGCGCGCAGGGATCCGTGCAGGTGAGCGCTACCATGGTTCGCCGTGCAGTCAGGGAGAGCCTCGGTGTTCTCAGCACCGAAAGCGGTGGAGGAGACCACCAGCGGTCAATGTCCTCGGTCGCTTCCAGCAACTCTCGGTCGCTCATGGCCGTACCGATCAGTGTTCACGACACGGCCCTGGCGGCAATCTACCTCGCCACGGCTCCGGGGGCAGCATTCACCGAGGATCATCTCGAACTTGTCACGGCGGTCGGCCGCATCTCGGCGATGGCCATCAACAACGTAAGGCAGATGACCGCCCTGGAACGCGAGACCGATCGTCTCCAGGCAAGCCTGCACCTCTCGCACCAGATGGTGGGGGAGAGCGCTCCGGTGCGTGAGGTTTACTCCACGATTGCCAAGGTCGCGCGCGTCGACACCACCGTGCTCATCACCGGCGAGACGGGCACCGGGAAGGAGCTGGCGGCCCGAGCGATACATTTCAACAGTTCGCGCGCACGCCGGCCGTTTGTCGCGATCAACTGTGCGGCGCTCGCGGAAAGCCTGCTCGAGAGCGAGCTGTTCGGCCATGAACGCGGCGCCTTCACGGGCGCGCTCGCGCAGAAGAAAGGCAAGCTGGAACTGGCGGACGGCGGGACTGTATTCCTCGACGAAATCGGCGAACTCGCGCCGCCGCTTCAGAGCAAGCTGCTGCGGGTGCTTCAGGAACGTGAACTCGAGCGCGTCGGCGGCACCCGTCCAATCAAGGTCGACGTCCGCGTCCTGTCGGCGACCAATCGTGACCTGCCCGCGGAGGTATCCTCCGGCACGTTCCGGCGGGACCTGTATTTTCGTCTGGCGGTCGTCTCGGTCCGGTTACCCGCGCTGCGCGAGCGGCTCGATGACGTGCCGGTGCTCGCGCGGCATTTCCTGTCGGTCTGCGCGCGCAAATGCGGCCGTCGGGTGACCCGAATCTCGCCTGCCGCGATGCAGCGGATGCTCGGATACGGCTGGCCGGGCAACGTCCGCGAGCTTGAAAACGCGATCGAACGGGCCATCGTGATGGGCTCGACCGACGAAATCCTGCCCGAGGATCTTCCGGACTCGCTCATCGAAGCGGTATCGCCAGCGGACCGTCAGGGCAGTTCGACGGAAGATCTCCAGGAGCGGATTGTCGACGCGAAGCGCCGCGCGGTGCTCGAGGCGTTCCACAAAGCGGGACGCAATTACACCCAGGCGGCAAAGCTCCTTGGCGTTCATCCGAACTACCTGCACCGCCTGATACGGAATCTGGACATGAAGGCCGAGCTCGAAAAGACGGTGGTCTGAGTGCCACTCGAGCCGGGCGACACACTCGGGCCGTACGTCGTCATCGCCCCGATCGGGGCTGGCGGCATGGGAGAGGTGTACAAGGCGCGCGACACACGCCTCGACCGCATCGTCGCGCTGAAAGTGATCACCAGCGGGCTCAGCATCCTGTCCGAATTTCGCCACCGTTTCGCGCGCGAGGCGCGCGCGATTGCCGCGCTCAATCATCCGCACATCTGCACGCTGTACGACACGGGCCATCAGGACGGCAGGGACTTCCTGGTGCTCGAATACCTCGAGGGGGAAGCGCTCGCCGCACGTCTGAGGCGTGGTCCTCTTCCAAGACGTGAGCTCGTCGGCGTCGCGACCGAGATTGCCGAGGCTCTCGCCTACGCCCATCGTCAAGGCATCGTCCATCGCGATCTGAAGCCGGCAAACGTGCTGTTGACCCGGTCCGGCAGCGCAAAGTTGCTCGATTTCGGGGTCGCTACCATGCGTGCGGCAAGCGCACGCACCGAAGCCGTCTCTAGCGCTAGCACAGCGCCGCTGGCGTCTAGGGAACAGGGAATCGTGGGTACCCTGAACTATCTCGCACCAGAGCGTTTCGACGGCCGCCAGGCGGATACGCGGTCCGATATCTTTGCGTTCGGCGCCACCTTGTACGAAATGGCCACCGGGCGGAAGCCATTCGAAGGAAAGGGTGAAGCACGGCTGATCGCGTCGATCCTCTCCTCGGAGCCGCAACCGATCGATCCCTCGGCCGGCATCCCCGAGGATTTTCAGTGGCTCGTGCAGAACTGCCTGGTCAAGGATCCGGACGCCCGTTGGCAGTCAATGGACGATGCGGCGAAGGTGCTCAGAGGGATAACTCTCACACCGCCCACAGCCGCCGCTCGCCCCGATCGCCGGACCCTTGCCGTCTGGGTGGTGACCGCGGCATTGATCGGCGCAGCGATGGCCACGGGGGTTTTGCTCCTGCGCCGCCCGGCATCCCCGGCATCCCTCGGACGGGGTGATCTCCACCTGCCGGTGAGCTTGTCAGTGCTTCCACCATCCGCCGTCACGTTCGGATTGACGGAATCGAGCTTGAGGAGCGCGCAGTTTGCAGTGTCTCCCGACGGACAGGCCATCGTTTTCGTCGGTTCGAACCAGGGACGGCATCAGCTCTGGCTCCGGGAGCTCACTCGCACCGAGCCTCGGTCCATTCCAGGTACCTGACGGAGCAACGTACCCATTCTGGTCCGCCGACGGCAAGTCCATTGGATTCTTTGCCGATCATTTCCTGAAGAAGGTGGGGTTGACCGGCAGGGCATCCCAGATCATTTGCAAGGCACCAAGCGGGCGGGGAGGAGCGTGGCGGGAAGACGGCACCATCGTGTTCTCGAGCGATGCGTCGACCGCGCTTTCACGCACCGACGCGAGTGGCATGACGCCGGTGGAGTTCACCCGGCTTGCCACCGGACATCTGGCGCACCGGTGGCCTCAATTCCTGCCAGACGGTCGAGTGCTGTTCTTCGTGCGCAGTGCCGACACCGAGGTGCAGGGGGTGTACGTCGCGTCGATTGAAAGGCCGCAGGAACCGCACCGGGTCCTTGCGACCGGCAGCAGCGCCATCTATGCTGCCGGCCGTCTGTTGTTCGTGGTCGACGGCGAGCTCGTTGCGCAGCCCTTCGACCTGGGAAAGTTGCGGTTGTCCGGAGAAGCCGGGCCTCTCGGTCTGAAGGCCAGTGCGTCGAGCACGCTAATCTCCGCCGTCTCGGCCTCGAATCAGAACATCCTCGCGACATGGAGCAGCGCGGGAGCGACGAGCGAACTGGTCTGGCACGATCGCGATGGCCATCGACTCGGAATCGCCGACGGGCCGCAGGACTACGTGGATTTCCGCCTGTCACCGGACGACCAGCGTCTTGCGCTCTCGCGCGTGGACTCCGTGTCGAACACACCTGATCTGTCGGTCCTGGACCTCGAACGATCATCGCTGACCCTGCTTTCATCTTCGTCGCAAACTGACGCCTCCCCGGTTTGGTCCGCCGATGGTGAGCGCCTCATATTTCGATCGAACCGTCGGGGCCTTCATGATCTGTTTGAAAGACCGTCGCACGGCGGTGACGCCGATCACTTGCTCTACTCATCGGGCTTCGGCATGTATCCAACCGACTGGTCGCCCGACGAAAATACCGTGATCTTTCATGGCCTGAGTCTGTCGACCAAACACGACATCTGGGCTTTCGATCGCCCGACCGGTTCGGTCCGTCCGTTGGTTCGAACCCCTGCCGACGAGGCGCAAGGGCAGCTCGCCGGCAACCGCCTGGCCTATATATCGAACGAATCCGGCACCCTGCAGGTCTACGTTCGATCCTTTCGCGGCGCGGGAGCGACTAACGTGTCCGGCAACGGCGGCTTCGATCCTCGCTGGCGCGCCGACGGACGCGAGCTGTTCTTCATTTCAGCCGATGGAACGTTGATAGCGGTGGATGTTTCAAGCGACGATCCGCCACGACCCGGATTGGCTCGGCCGCTCTTCCAAACACCGATCCACGGGGTCAGCGCGCCGTACTTGAGCAGTTTCGTGGTCACCCGAGACGGGCGCAAATTCCTGATCAAGGAACCCGTCCAACCGATGGAATCCTTACCGATCACCGTCACGCTGGGGTGGCCGAAGGGGTAGGTGCGGATCGCGAAAAAGATTGGCCCAAATTCCGGCCGTACCGATGTACAATATGTGAACCGTAATTCAGAATATCGGAACGGCTGGCTGGGAGAGCCCTGCTGCAATCTCTTCGGTGTTCGTTGGCTGCCTGCCAAAGAACGCGGCTTGCACGCCCTCGCCTCGCACCACCATTTTATCCAACAGGGAAGGACGATGTCGATGCGGAATCGGTCATCGCGCAGCTATCACTATCTACTGCTGCTGACTGTCTTCTTGCTTACAGCCGCCGGATTCGCCCACGCCCAGCAAGCGAGCATCGCTGGACGGGTGGTTGATGCGTCCGGAGCGTTGATTCCGGGTGCGACCGTCACCGCGACCAATGTCGACACCGGCATCAAGAACGCCGTCACGTCGAATTCAGAAGGCCTCTACGAGATTCCGCTCCTGCCACCAGGACCCTATACGATCACGGGAGAGTTGTCTGGTTTCCGAACCCAGACCCAGACTGGAATCGTCCTCGACGTGCAGCAGGCCGCTCGCCTCGATCTCACGCTGGAAGTGGGAGGCGTCTCCGAGACGGTGCAGGTGAGCACTCCTCTCGTCGATTCGCGCACTTCATCACTGGGTCATGTGCTCGACAATACGCGCGTTCGCGAGCTGCCCTTGAACGGCCGGAATCCGCTGGAGCTCTCTCGGCTCACGCCTGGAGTGACGCTACTCGCCACCGCCTTTCTCGACACCCGCAACTTCAACCTGACGAGCGTCAGCATCAACGGCGGCCAGGGCGGGTCGAACGCCGTGCTGCTCGACGGCGGGACGGCGACGCTGCCGGAGCGCAACGAGTACTCGGTCGCGCCGAACGTCGACGCGGTGCAGGAATTTCGTGTGCAGACGAATGCGATGGCGGCCGAGTTCGGAATGACCGGCGGCGGCGTGATCAATCTCGTCACGAAATCCGGAACGAATCAGCTGCACGGATCCGCATTCGAGTTCTTTCGCAACGACGCGCTCGACGCGACCGGCTGGACGAACAATCGCAACAACCTGCCGAAGGCGCCCCTGAGCTATAACCAGTTTGGCGGCACATTCGGCGGACCGATCTGGCTGCCGAAGAAGCTCGGGCCGCTCGCCTACGACGGGCACCATCGCTCCTTCTTCTTTTTCAGCTACGAAGGCGTCCGGTACAACAGCTCGACGACGGTCTTGTCGCGGGTGCCGACAAAGCGCGGAACGGCAGGGCGATTTCAGCGAGACGCGCGTCCGCACGTCCGGCGGGGACCTCAGTCCGGTCCATTTGTACGATCCGGAAACAACCGCCTTAGATCCCTCCGGATCGGGGTATGTCCGTGTTCCCTTCGCCACGCCCGTGCTTCCGGACGACCGCCTGGATCCTTCAGCGCTGCAGGCGATTCAGCGCTATCCTGAGCCAAACCGCGACCCGGATCCTGACGATCCAACCGGGCCCAACTTCATCAGCACCCCCGAGATCATCAGCAATTCGGATCAGTACAACGGCCGTGTCGACCATCAGATCGTTCAGGCGAACCGGTTGTTCGTGCGCTACTCGCAGCAGGACCACTTGAACACCGGCAACAGCGCGATCTTCGCCGTGAACAACATTGCCGATCCGGGACTGTCGCTCCAGACGCGCCACAACAAGAGCATCACGATTGGCGACACGCACGCGTTCAGCAGCGGAGTGCTCAACGAAGCGCGGCTGTCGGTGTCGCGTCAGTACCTCCTCAGCGAGCCGGCCGGCTACAACGTCGGCGCGCCGGCCCAGATCGGCCTGCCGCCGATCATCCCGGACACCCTGTTTCCGCGATTCGAGATTGGCAACGACGTGCTCGGCTCCGACGTGCAGTCGCTTGGCAGTTCGCCAAGCCAACTGTCACAGCGCGGTCTGACCGTCGGCCAGCTCACCGACAGCCTGAGCATCGTCCGCGGCAGGCACACGATCAAGACCGGCGTCGATCTGCGCGTTCACCAGCGGAACAACACGCAGCCCGGAGCGGTATCCGGACAGTACAACTTCTCGCGCGCGATGACCGGCAATCCCCAGGACAAGTTAGGCAGCACCGGGTTCGGGCTCGCGACGTTCCTGCTCGGGGCGGTGAGCAGCGGCAGCCTCAACTCGTCGATCGCGCGGGCCGACGGCTTCCATTACTACGGCGCATTCGTCCAGGACGACTATCGAGTCGGATCGCGTCTCACGTTGAATCTCGGCCTCCGCTACGACGTGATCACCGCGCCGACCGACCGATTCGATCGCTACTCGAATTTCAACCCGACGGCGATCAATCCCGTAACCAACACTCCGGGTGTTCTGCAGTATGCCGGCGTCGACTTCGGGCGCCAGGCGTACGACACCAACTATCGTAACTTCGGGCCACGCGCCGGCTTCGCGTACGACGCGTTCGGAGGTGGGCGCACCATCGTCCGCGGTGGGTACGGCCTCTTGTACTATCACTCGGCCAATTTCGAGTACCCCGACACGCAAGGCTTTTCGACGACGACCCAGTTTCAGTCGCAGGACGGACCCGGTTTTTCCGGCATTTCAGCTCTCCAAGGGACCGTCGAAGCTTCAGGAGCCGTCAGGGAACAGGGGCGGGCCAGCAGAGCTTCCTGGGGAATACCGTCACTTACTTCGAGCGCGACAGACCGACGCCGCGCGTACACCAGTGGAACCTCGACCTCCAGCAGGAATTGGCGGGATCGACGCTCGTCGACATCGCCTATGCGGGCAGCCGCGGAACGCACATCATAGGATTCGGGTACGACCTGAACCAGCTCGATCCGCAATACCTGTCACTCAAGTCACACCTCGACGATCCGCGTGCCCAATCCGTTCTTCGGCAGGATCCCGGAAGGACACGCCGTTGAGCGGTCCGACCATCCCGCGCCGCCAGTCGCTGCGGCCGTTTCCGGATTATCTCGACATCAACGTCGCCAACCCGCCGCTCGGCGTGACCACGTATCACAGCGGGCAATTCAAGGTGGAGCGGCGCTTCTCTGGAGGTGTTGGCTTCCTCGGAGCCTATACGCTCGCGAAACTGTACGGCGATGTCGGCCGCAACATCATCGATTTCGGGACCGTCGGCGGGGCGCCGCAGGGAAGCGTCCGATGCGGACAGGATTCCAAGTTCGATCGACGCTCGTGCCGCTCGATCGAGCCGCAGGACGTGACGCACCAGTTCGTGCTCAGCGCGCTGTACGATTTGCCGTTCGGACGCGGTCGACGCTTTCTGTCGGAAGGGGGAGTCCTGTCGAACATCTTCGGCGGTTTCCGCCTCAACGGCATCCTGTCGATGCGCAGCGGCCTTCCGCTCGTGATCAGAGGCGCAAACAATGGTACGGGCACAGTCGCCGATCGTCCCGACCTGGTCGGCGATCCCGAACTGCCCGCGGATGAACGAACCACCGAGCGGTGGTTCAACACGGACGCATTCGTGCCGCCAGATCCGTTCACCTACGGCAACACGCCGCGGGCGCTGTCGAACGTGCGCGGTCCGGGGTTCTCGTCTGTCGACCTCTCACTCACGAAGGATTTCGCCCTCAGGCGACAGCTTCAGCGTTCAGTTGCGTGCGGAGACCTTCAACCTCTTCAACCACACCAACCTGGGCCTGCCGAACACCAACGCTCTCTCAGGGAAAGGGGTATTTGGCCGGATCACCACTGCTGACCTGCCTCGTCGCGTACAGTTTGGTGCGAAATTGTATTGGTAGCGATGCGACGGCCCCTCGTTCTCGGTCTCACGCTCGTTCTTGCCGCTGCCGTAACCCTGCACTCGCAGCAGGGTGGCGCCGACACGCGACCGTTGCAGATCAGCGGCATCTATCCGCACCTGGCGGTCTTCAACGACACCGGCGCGCAGCAGGACAACGAGTGCGGGATCGGCGCCGTCGTTCCGTGGGCAGGAAAGCTCTGGATGATTAGTTATCCGCCTCATCGGCGGACCGGTAGTGCGGACAAGCTGTACGAGATCGACGGCTCGCTGAACATGACGGTCCGGCCCGAGAGCGTCGGGGGCACGCACGCCGGCCGGATGATTCACTGGGAATCGCAGCAGCTGATCATCGGCCCGTACTTCATCGATGCCCAGGGAATCGTCCGGGCCATCGATCAGAATAACGGGTTTCCCGCGCGGATCACGGCCATCGCCAGGCACCTCACGGATCCCGTGAACAAGGTCTACGTGTACGACATGGAGGGACCGATCTGGGAGGTGGACGTTCATACGCTGGAGGCCAAACGGCTCTTCGTCAAGCCGGTTCCGGGATGGCACGGCAAAGGTGCGTACACCAGCCAGGGGCGGTTGATCGTCGCGAACAACGGTGACCGGCGCACGCCCGATCTCGATGGACTCACCTGGGAAGCTCCGGAACCGCAGTGGTCGCGCGGGCCAGAGGACGTCGGTGTGCTCGCTGAATTCGATGGCCGCACGTGGACGATCGTGAGCCGTCGTTCCCACACGGACGTCACGGGTCCGGGGGGACTGCTTGGCGAGCGCGGAGCGAGTGCTCCCGCATGGAGCATCGGTTGGGACAAGCGATCGGTGCTGCTCGATGTGAGAGCCGATGACGGATGGCACACGTTCAGGCTGCCGAAAGGCAGCTATACCTACGATCCAACCCACGGCTGGTTCACTGAGTGGCCGCGCATCCGCAGTATTGGCGAAGGACTGCTTCTGTTGAACATGCATGGCACGTTCTTCGACTTTCCGTCGACGTTCAAGTCCGGACAAGCCTTTGGGATCCGCGCCCTAGGCACACATCTCCACTACACGACGGATTTCACCGAGTGGAACGGACGCGTCGTTCTTGCCGGAGATGACACGTCCATTCAACAGAACCCTCTCGCCGCGAAGCCGCAGTCGAATCTTCGCTTCGTGACCCACGCTGAACTCGCGCACGATTTCGGTCCTCGCAGTGGTTGGGGAGGAATGTGGGTCGGCGATCCCGTCAAGGCCGGGCAGCCGAGCGATCCATTTCTGATCGCGGGTTACGCGGAACGGTATCTGCACCTGGCGCACGATTCGACGTCAGACGTGTCGTTCTCGCTGGAAATCGACGAGCGTGGAGACGGGCACTGGCGCGTGTGGAAGAAGGTTCGCGTCCCGGCCAACGGGTATTCGTCGCTGCTGCTTCCGCCGGACACGCCAGGCGAATGGCTTCGGGTGTCCGTGGATCACGATTGCACGGCAACGGCGTTTCTGCACCTGCAGACGCCAGCCGAAGCGGCATCACCAGCCACGCCAAATGTCTTCGCGAGCCTGGCACCACTCGACGCGAACGTCGCGTGGACGAGGGGGCTGCTCCGGCCGGCGCCGTTTTCACGCAACCTGCAGTTTCTGGCGCGCACGGTTGATGCAGGTGGGCAGCCGGGGCCTGAAACCTATTACGAGATAGACGAGCGACTGCAATTCACGCCAGTCGATGCGCCAGACAAGGTCGCCGAACTGCAGCGCGAGGCGGAGCTGAAGACCGACTATGCGGTGGATGCGGCGTCGGCGCTGGTCATCGACCAGGACGGCGACCGCTGGCGCCTGCCCAAGCGGACGCCTGCGGTCGAGCGTAGCGCCGAGCGAGGTATTCGCGAGGTCATCTCCGAGCGTTACCTGGCGAACTTCGACGGCACCTTCTACGAGATTCCGCGCCGCGCCGACAACACCGGTCCGGACTTCCGGCACATGAAGCCGGTCGCGTCGCACCGCGCCCGGATTACGGATTTCTGCACCTGGCGCGGACTCCTGGTCCTCGCCGGAACACACTTCGATGCGGCGGCCGACGGCCACTTCTTCAAGGCGGCGGAGTCCGATCAAGGACTGTGGTTCGGCGCGATCGACGACCTCTATAAGCTGGGCGCGCCCGCGGGCGAAGGAGGTCCCTGGAAGGACACCGCGGTGAAGGCGGGGGAGCCCAGCGATCCGTATTTGATGACCAACTTCGGGCGGAAGAGCCTGAGCCTCGCGCACGACTCGACCGAAGCGGTGCGGTTCACCATCGAGGTGGACTTTGCTGCTGACGGGTCCTGGCGGAAACTGGATGTCGTCAACGTGCCTGCCGGCCGGACACTCGACTATCAACTGCCGGAAGGCTTCGCTGCGCACTGGGTGCGAATGACCGTCGATCGCGACACGACCGCCACGGCGTGGTTTCGATACGACCCGATGACCATCGACACCGTACCTGCTCGCTGATGGTTGTTTCAGACAAGCGCGCGAGGCGCCGCCGTCGCCTGGCTGGCGAGCATTCCCTCCGGTTCCGTCCGGCAGAGCTCTCTGCCGATCCCGCGTTTGGCTCGCTCAGGTCGCGCCCGGATTTCCGCGCGCTGTTTCCGCCGCGCTGACCCTCCCGGCGTTTACTGTGCGGCGGAAGGATCAACGTTAGGCCGAACTCCCAGTGTTGGGTTAGAATAGGGATTCGCGCATCGGCGGTGCCCGGCCGCCGGGATCCAAGCCGCAAAACTCGCCTGTGTCGGGGCGTGGCTCAGTCTGGTAGAGCACTCGGTTCGGGACCGAGGGGTCGGTGGTTCGAATCCACTCGCCCCGACCACTCAAATCATTAGCAAATCCGTGATGTTCAGTCTGGCTGGCCGCTCGGTTCCTGTCGAAAGCCACGCCGGAACCGAGTGACCTCGAGCTTGAACTCGAACAGGCAGACTGAATGTCCGCCGAAAACAGCCTCGAAATCGCGCGGGAACTCGCGCCATCGGGGCCCAAAATACGACCCGCCGCCATTACCCCCGTAATCGAATTCGAAGACGGAGCGGGAGCATCGGCGTCAGCTCTAGGTCTTATGCTGATCTTATGCTCGCAGCCGTCACCACTCAGTCGTGAGCTGCGCACCACGGCGCTCGAATCTGACGCCTTCTGATTTATCGCGTCACCCACTGAAACCGTTCGGCGGAGCGCGGTTGCCTCGGCGCCTTCAGGAGGTGCCTCGCTGACGCTGTTGGCGAGTCGCTGAATTTCGCTGGCAGTTCGCGACACTTCGCGTTGGTTCGGGACGAAGCGACGCAAATGGCTCGAAGACAGGCACAAGAGTCTTTGAGCGTGGCTCAGCCTGTTAAAGCCTCCGGTTCGGAGCCGGAACGTCGCTGGGCCGAATCCAATCGGCCCGATTTCCATCCGTGGGAAATCCGCTAACAGATCGGCGTTAATGAGGACCTGACGACCGGCGGTACGCGAAACAATCATGGCTCTTCCCCTCAGTTGCCGAAGAACGGATTCGGGCTAAACGGTCAGGCTCGACGAACGTTTCCTGAACGAGATCCAGAGCATCGAGGGGAGACGTCGGGCGAAGACGTTACAGTGTGTCTGCGTGCAGCTCGATCAGACCCCAGGCGGTCGGCCTGCCCCGCCAACATGTCCGGCAGCGCACTTGTCGCGGGACGCTCCCAGGTCACGCCAATCCTGATCTCCCTGTTGAACGATTAGCGACTTGGGTTGCGAAAGATCAGGATGTGCTGCATGGGCAAGCCATCGAGCAGACGGTCAAAAACGAGGCCTTCCGCTTCGAGTTCGGTGCGCACCTCGGAAACGCTCATCTTGTGGTTTGGATGAATGGGCAGTTTCGGGTCCTCTTTCCGATACTCCAGCAACACCAGTTGCCCATTCGGCTTAAGCGCACCCCGGATGCTGCGCAGCATCTCCTGGGGGTACCAGAACTCGTGGTAAACGTCCACGAGCAGGGCCAAGTTTATGGCCGCAGCGGGCAGGCGCACATCCTTGTCCGTCCCTTGCACGAACTTTATGTTGGCTACGTGCTGTGTCGAGGCCCTTTGTTCAAGGAGCTGGAGCATGGACGCCTGAAGATCATTCGCGTAGACCATTCCTCCGGGACTGACCAAGCGTGCAAGCCGCATCGTCATGAATCCGCTGCCGGCCCCCACATCGGCGACGATCATTCCGGGCTTGATCCCAATCAGCTCCAACGCTCGATCGGGTTGTTCCTCTTGCTCGCGGGTGGGGCGATCGAGCCAAGCGGCATCCGTGTAGACGTCCGCAATCTGCCGTCCAGTCAGGGGATGCTTGGGCGGGGACTGTGCGGCGTGAATGCGTTGGGCCGTGAGGCCGAGAAGCAGACCGAGGGCGATCGTAGAGGCCAGACGCCGCGTAGTCCGTAATCTAAGAATCATCAGATGCCTTCCTGCGTCCGCTGCGATGTGAAGTCAGCATACGATACCGCATGCAGTCGTTCGAACGGCCCCTCACTGCGCTTCGCGAATGGGCGAGCGACGCCCCCGTGTTAAATGGGTCAAATGGGTCATCCCTACGGCGTGTTTCAGGAGTCACCCTGAGTAGGCGCCGATATGTCGTTCGGTGAAAATGAGTTGCGGACGTCTCGCAGGCAACGTCAGGCATCAGCCGCGGCGCTTCAAGATGGCATCGAGCGCCGTCGGCTGCATGCCGTGTTAGCTGGCTTTCGGGATGGGTGCGAAGCACACCTCGCCGTTACACCTTCGCCGCCGCGATGGGGCCGAGCGCGCGCTGCAACGCTACCCCGAGCGCCAGGAGTTGGCGATCTGTGCCGGGAAGTGCGTCGAACTCAAGACCCACGGGGAGTCCCGCGGATGTGAGGCCCGCCGGAAGGACGAGGCTCGCCATACTTGCACAGCTGGCAAGGGACACGTTGCGCCCCATCGTCACGGTGTTCGGAACTACCTGGCCCCGGACAGTCATGCTGCCGTCCTCGCCGATCTTGTGTGCGGGAATCATCGCCGGCGGAAACGCGAGGGCTACAATCTCTTGCTTGGCGAAGTATGCGCGGATTGCCTCACCGGTCCTTATGCGCTGTGCGATCATCGCATCGTACGCGCTGCTCGGCGGGGGCTTGGTGGCAAACAACGCCTTCAGATCGGGTCCCACCTGCGCTGCCATCTGTTCGAACGAAACGCCGGTGCCATGTGTCGCGAGGAAGTTACCGATCGCCGCGCGGAGTTCCGAGGCAATAATCGTCAGAGCGACGCGGGGCGCGGCCTTGACGTCGTCAGACACATCGGCGCGGACAATCGTCACGCCTGCGGCGCGCAGCCGGTCGAGCGCCGCGATCGTCACGCGTTCGACTTCCGGATCGAGGTCGGCGAGGAAGAAGTCGGCAATCCCGATGCGAACGCCCTTCAGGTCGATGACCGCCAGCGGTGACATGTCGCCAGTGATCGCCGAGTCGAAGAGCGCCAGATCTTCGACGGTGCGCGCGAGTGGGCCGACCTGGTCGAACTTGTTGGTGGTGAGCGGCATGATGCCGTCGTCGGGATACCGCCCGTAAGTCGGGCGCAGGCCGCAGATGCCGCACATCCCGGCCGGGATGCGGATCGAGCCGAGCGTGTCCTCGGCGATCGCCACAGGTGCCATTCGCGTCGCGACCGCAACAGCGGACCCGCCGCTGCTTCCACCCGGGACGCGCGTTGGGTCGTAGGGGTTGTGCACGGGGCCGAAGGTCGCGTTGTTGCTCGTCCACCCGAGCGACAGTTCGTGCAGGTTCGTCTTTCCCATCACCACCGCGCCGGCGGCGAGCAGAGGCGTGAGGACGCTCGCGTTAGCCTTGGGGCGAAAATCTCGGAGCGTGGCTGTGCCGTTCGACGTCGGAAACGCGTCCGTGTTGACGCTGTCTTTCACCGGAATCGGAAGGCCGTGGAGCAGGCCGAGCCTGCCGCCGGCGGCGCGCGTCCTGTCGGCCGCGCGCGCGGCTTCAAGTACGGTGTCAAGCGTGAGCACCCGGAACGCATTGAGCGAGTCCAGGCGAGTCGCACGGTCGACCAGGACCCGCGCGTAGTCCTCGGCCTTGAGGGCGCCGCTCTTCATCGCGGCAATCGCGGCCATTGCGCTGAGCTCAGTCAATTCCTCAACTGACCTTCCGCGCCCCGTCGTGCACCCGAGGGAGGAACCGGCAGCGGCCATTGCAACCGCGCCCGCGGTGTGGGCGAGAAATTCTCGGCGGGAGTAGTCCGGCATCATGGGGAGCTCCTGGAGAACGCCGAGGACGTGTTGAAGGATGCCGTGGACATACGGTTGGGAAGTCGGGTTGTCGCTCAAGGGCGGTTTCAGGCCTTTCGAAGATCTTGCGATGCGGCCCAAAAACGTTCACCGCTGCTCTTTTGGACCCGGTACCGAGTGTAGCCACTTGCCGCTGAACATTGCGCGCCGACGACTGTCCCTTGCCCCGCACCACCGGTTACGCGATCTCCGATTTTGAACGTGAAGCAACTAGCCGGATAGTCTCGTACGATTTGCTCAGGCGCTCCAACCGAGATCACCCGATTGACACCTTTCGCCGTCAGCTCGTAGAACGGATCGACAGCGTCAATGGAAAATGGCCCGACACCATGCACCTGAATGATGGTCTCGGTCTTGGACCGACAGAAGTGCGCCATCTTCGCCGGTACAAGTGCGTATGCTCCCACTTCGAGAGGCTCAACGACAGATAGATTTATCCGAGCCCCCATACCGGCCGCCCAGCTTCCCTTCACGACCACAATGTTCTCGTCGGTCGGATGCGTGTGGGGAGGGCATACGTAGCCGGCGTCGTTGTGAATACGAAGAACGAAAGGGGACGCCAGGTTTACTTGGGTCGCCTGAGACTACCTGAACCCATTGCTCGGACGGGATTTGGTTCAGGGGCACAACCTTGTGTGGAGTCACCTGGGCGGTCAGCACCGGTCCTGCGAGCAGCGCCAAGAGTGCCCAACTGAGTATCCGAGAACTCATCGTCGAACCTCCGATGTTGATATCAAATGGCCAAGGGGCATAACGTGAACGCATCACCCGCGGCGCGTCACCACCTCACAAGCGCCGTCGGGTGCATGCGGTGTTAGACGCACGTATCCAAGCATCCTTAGTCTCCTGTAGTTGACTCGTAGCGACCCGCAGGGCTGACTGCGAGATCGTGCGGTCGGCCGCCGATAAGCCGCGATCCGGGTTCGGCAATATCGGCCAAGAGCGTTGAGACGACGTCTACCGGGCGGCGAACCAATGACAAGTGCGTACGAGCCGATCCCGAATCGTGAACCTGACCACGACTATAGAGCGTCGCGAATGTATTGAGAACTGAGTCAGCAACCGGATTGAAAAGCACGGGATCTCCGTTGTTGAATCGAAACATCAGGGCGGTGTCGTGAAGAGCAGCGTGGACCGCTCTCCGATTGCGGACCTCCCGTTGCTCCGGCGGTCGGTCGTGAAGCTTCTGCAAAGTCGCATATGTCTCGCGGGTCATCTGAAACCCGTTCGGCCTCACGGCACTGTAAGAGGTGTCAGTCCAATTACTGATGAGAAAGAGCTCTGGAATCGAGTAGCCGTCAACACGCTCGTAGGCCGTGAAATGAATGCCGAGTCCGGAGTCAGTGGGCGTCCGAAATCGCCGCTGACCGATTTCTCGAGTAAGACTGCTTGAGAGCGCGGCGGCGTATTCCTCGGCTGAGTCATGATCGCCCGCGCTCGCCGCCCGCGCTCCGAGCCACTGCTTCGTGTTCCAGTCGGCCCCAAGCATCGCCAAGCCCCAGTAAGCCATCGCGCCTCGCCACGAAGGCACCCGAATCAGTTTGGAAGCTCGGTCCTCAATAACCTGCCTGGAGCCGTCCTGTTGAGCGATCGTGATGAATGAGTCGCTCGCAAGTGCGGTGTAGTGGCGGGTGATGACCGTAGCGATTACCGTCATCTCTGGTTTCTGTGCCCTCTAAGATCTGCGGCCTAAGGTTACGCGCTAAATAAGCCGCGCGCCGCGGCGACATGATCGTACCTGACAACCGGCGCGTCGGCTCTATTCGTTTGGTCGGCCGCGCCCTTGATTACGCTTGCGCAGTGTGGCCGATGAAATTTGCGGCACACTGCAAAAGCCTGGCGCTCTGCGTCAGGCAGCGGCTCACGTCAACAAGGGATAATTCCCGCCCGCTTGAGACATATCGTTTGGCGTCATCAACGTTCTGCAGAATCACTCGCATTTGTGTCGATCCCACAGGGCCGCGAAATCCAAACGCAGTCAAAGCGCCCAGCTTCATGTGGTTGCGGATGTCACGAAAGTCGGCGAACCATTCGAAGTAGTCGGGTAACGCCTGTTCTATCAGCGGCCGGATGGGGTTGCCGGCCTTCGTGGCACACGCGTGCATCGACGAATACGCTCTAGCACGATGCCCCTTCGCTTCAAGCAAAGCGGCGTAGACGGCATCATTGAGCGCGCGCACGAAGTAGTACATGGCTTTCAGCGCGGCGGCGAATTGAAAGGACATCTGGCTATCCCAAGGAGGTATCCCATTCACCTGCTTCTCCGATCGTTGAATCTCGTCGGCTTCCAGTTGACGAAGAAGCGGCATGAAACTGAGTGCGTCGCGGACGCACGCACTGACGCGCATCTGCACTGACACTGGTACGCGCTGGTCAAGGCCTGGTTCAGCGCGTCTGCAGCGCGCTCGAGTGCGATCTCTTCCGGTGGCGACTTCTCGGTTGTCCAGGTCATCGGTGATGATCATCTGGCTTGATGCTCATCCCTCATGCCAGCGCGATGCTCTCGGCCGGCGTAACTAGCAGGAGTCCGACAAGCATATCGGTCGACCCAACGCCGCTCGCAGCATAACGGCAAACCGCCGGCACACGAGAGATTTCGCCAACCGATTGACGGCTGGACTGTCGGAATTACGAATTTCGGCCATCGGCGGTTACGCCGACCTGCATAGCGTAGCTCGAGGCCAGCACGCGGTAGACCGTTTTGGCCCGTGTAGTCGCCAACGGCGGATCGATTGGAGCGAATCCCGCTGTCGCGGACTGGCGCCTATCGCCGCGGGTCTCGTCCCAAGAGGTCCCAGCGGTTCCCCTCAAGGTCGAGAAACACGGCAAGTCGGCCGTAGGGCTCATCGCGAGGCGGCGAAACGAACCGCACACCGGAGGTGACCATGCGCTGATAGGCAGTATCAAAATCGTCGACGCGCAAGAACATTCCGACGCGACCGGCGAACTGCTGGCCCACAATGCTTGTTTGTTCGTCGCCGTCAGCACGCGCGAGCAGAATGCCTGTCTGCCCTCCTTCGGGACGAATCACGACCCAACGCTTCGCGCGACCATCATTGGTCAGCGACGGTGTATCTTCCACCAACTCGAACTGCAGGACGTCAACGAAGAAACGGATAGCGGCATCGTAGTCCCGCACCACCAGCGCGACGAGTTCAAGATGCGACATCGCGGGGCAGATTACTCCTGAGCAGTCGCCATGTGGCGACCAATCATGAGGTCATGGCACGACATCGTCGAAGAGAGTCTCGAGATTCCAGGCTCGCCCCAAATGCGCTTCGGAGTCACGACCCACCGCCGAAGCCGATGCCGACGGAACTGGAACTCCGGGGCGCTCTCCATCTCGCCACCGCCGTGCTCTGGCGGGAGATGTCGCGCGCCAATCTCGTCATGGCGACGCACGATGCGGCGGTGGGGCTGGCGCCACGTACCCATAGCGTTGCGGTCGTTGGCATTCCGCCCAAGCGGAGCGGTCAAGCAGAGCGCCGACGTTGAAGTGGTTATGGTGGGCCATCGTGGGCGATGATGGCTCGCTGGGGCTTATGCTGGTCCTATGCTTCGCGCAGAGTTGGCGATTTCTCGAACCATTATGCGAATTGTGCATCGGTTCGGGACCGAGGGGTCGGAGGTTCGAATCCTCTCGCCCCGACCAATTTTGGCGCGAGGCGGTCGCGCTAACGCGCGACTGCGCTACGCCGGCTCGCTCCGCTCCGGTCGCGGTTTTTGGCACTCGCGCTCGGTGCTCTGGCCAACGGCCATCGCGCCGAAGCGCGTGAGCGCGAAGGCGGACGCCGCCTCCCTACATCCCACTCACTCTGCCCACGTACTCGAGAGTCGTCAGGCGCTCTGTGATGCCTGCTGCGGTCCTGGGCGCCTTTCGTTATTCGTGTCTCAGGGCCATCATCGGCTGAACGCCAACGGCGCGTCTCGCGGGCACCCAGCATGCGAGCACCCCGATAGTGGTGATTAGAAGAATCACGACCGCGAACGTCAGGGGATCGTTGGGCGATGTGTTCCAGAGCTGGGCCGTCAACAGACGGTTCGTGGCGAAGCTGATGGCCAGTCCGATGACCAATCCGGCGGCGATCAGCCCCAGACCGAACCGCACGATCATTCGAACCACGTGCCCCGCCTCGCCGCCGAGCGCCATGCGGATCGCAATCTCGCGCGTCTGTTGGGACACGGTGTACGCCAGAACGCCGTAGATGCCGAGCGCCACCAGCACCGCGCCGGTCCCAGCAAGAATGCCCAGGACGAGCAAGCTGAAGCCGGGCCGCGCGTAGAAGCTCATCTGAATCAGTCGTTCGAGCGTGAGCGGATTCGCCAGGGCGACCTGCGGATCCACGACCTGGATCTCACGACGGAGCGCGTTCACCGCGCGCAGCGGATCGTCGGTCGTGCGTACGAGCAGTGCGACGCCACCCGGGAGCCGCAGACTGAACGGAACCAGTACTTCCGGCGTCGCGACGTCCCGCGGCCCGACGGTTGCCACGTCCTGCATGATCCCTATGATCTGGAATGTGGGATCGGTGATCGGCCGGGGCAGAGTTACCAGCCGCGGGAGCCGGATGACGCGCGCGAGAGGGTCCTCGGAGCCGAAGTATCGTCGCGCAAGCGTTTCGTTGACGACGGCAACGCGGTGCGCTTGCTCAACGTCAATCGTCGAGAGTCCGCGGCCCTTCACGATCGGAATGCCGAGCGTCTCGGGCAGCCGCTCGCTTCCGAACACCACCAGCGCCTCTGATGATGGCTGGACCGCCATCCCCGGAATCTCCAGCGCGCTCGGAAGCCCTCCGAACGGAGGGAAGCCATTCGCCATCGCCACGGACACCACACCAGGCACCGTCGCCGCACGGTCGGCGATCTGGCGGTACACACTCCGCTGATCGTCTGCCGATGCGCGCCGCTGCTGCGGAAACGTCACGCCGGTGACGAGCACGTTCTTCGGATCGAACCCGAGGTCGACGCCGACGAGCTTCACGAATGTGCGCATCAACAGCCCGGCGCCGAGGAGGAGCACAATCGAGAGTGCCACTTGAGCGATCACGAGGCTGCTGCGCATTCTCGTCTGGCGGCGGCCGGCCGTCGTTCGGCCCGCGACATTCGCGCCGGCGCCGATATCCCGCCGTGCGCTCTGCAGGGCAGGAAACAAGCCGAACGCAAACGTCGAGGCCCCTGCGACGATGATCGCAAAGAGGAGGACCGGTCGATCGAGCCTGATCTGCGTCTCCCACGGCACTCCCTGCCCCGGTGGCAACAGCTGGGCGAGCGCCTGGATGCCGCCGTATGCCATCGACGCCCCCACCATCAGCCCGGCGGCGGCAAGCAGCGCGCTTTCGACGAGCAGTTGCCGGACGATCCGGCCGCGGCTCGCGCCGATAGCCGCGCGAATCGCCATCTCGCGCTCGCGCATGGTCGCGCGCGCCAGCAGCATGTTGGCGACGTTGCAGCACGCGATCGCGAGCAGCAGGCCGACCGCGCCGAACAGGGTGTACAGCACCGCGCGGAAGTCCCTCACCACCCAGTCGACAACCTTGATGACCTGGAAGCGGTAATGCGGCGGGTACTCGTTCGGGTGCTCCCGCGCGCGGCGGGCGCCGATCACGTTCAGCTGCGCCTCCGCGTCCTTCGGCGACACGCCGGGCCGCAGGTGCGCCTGGAACGCCCGGTTTCCCCGCGGTGTGCGCGGATCGTCAGAGCGGCTGATCGCAGCGGGAAGCCATAGATCGGCGATGTTCCACTCGAACCGCGGCGGCATGACCCCGATGACGGTCCACGCCGTGCCGTCCAGCACCAGCGTGCGCCCGATCACGCCGGGGTCGGCACCGAACGACCGCGTCCATACCCGGTGGCACATGACCGCGACCGGCGGAGCGCCTGGCGCCGCGTCCGAGGCGTCGAACACGCGGCCGATCAACGGCTTGACGCCGAGGAAATCGAACCCGTTCGCCGTCATCCACGCGACGTCGAGCCGCTCGGCGCCGCTCTCACCCTGCCAGAGCATCGAGTCGCGGCTGGTCCCGACAACGTCTTCGAATGCGCTGGCCTGCTCCTGATAGTCCAGGAACTCCGCAGCAGGGAAGTACGGACCGCGGAGCTGCCGGTCCGAGCCATCGCGCAGGACGACGTTGACGAGCCGATCCGATCGCGAGTACGGGAACGGATCCAGCACGACGTTCCGGACGACGCTGTAGATCACGGTAATCGCGCTGATGCCGAGCGCCAGGGTGAGCGTCGCCGCGATGGTGAATCCGCGTGTCCGCGACAGCGTGCGAACCCCGTACGCGACATCGCGCCGCAGATCCTCGAGCCAGCGGAACGATCGGGCATCGCGCTGCAGCTCTTTGACCTGTTCGATGCCCCCGAACGTGCGTCTCGCCGCGACGCGCGCATCCTCGGGCGTCAGTCCGTGGCGCTCCAATTCGCGCTGCAGCTCCGCCAGGTGGGCCTCGACCTCGCGCGCGAGCTCGTGCTCGGAGCGCTCGTGGCGGAACAGGGTCAGGAGACGCAGCAGAGTACGGCGCAGGCTCCCCATCACCTCACCTCGTGGACCACGACCGGCGGACGCGAGGCCGGTCGCAGCGCAGCGTGCGGCAGGCCTACGGCTCGTGGAGCAGTAGCTTGTTGACGAAGCCCGCAAGCCGGTGCCATCGCTCGGTCTGTCTGTCCAGCGCTCGGGCGCCGGAGCGTGTGATCGAGTAGTACTTCGCTTCGCGGCCGGCCTCCGTCGTCCGCCACGCCCCTTTGATCCATCCCTTTTGCTCGAGACGGACGAGCGCGACGTACAAGGTTCCCTGGTTCAGCGGGAACGGATGGTCGGCGAGCTGATCGAGGCGGGCAGCGAGGCCGTAGGCGTGCTGCGGCCCCATGGTCGAGAGCGCGCGGAGCACGATCAGATCGAGAGGTACCTTGCAGCAGCTCGACGCGCGCAAGATCTTCAGTAGCCATTCCGTGTGAAGTAGAGCTCGCCTTGCACTGGTTTGTCAAGTGGAGCCTTTGGCAAAGAGAGCGGCGACGGAGGGTCGACAGCCCTCCGTCGCTTCGATCACATCGTTCGATGGCGGACGGCATCGCCTCAGAACATCCAGGCGCATACGGCCACCGCCGCGATCGCCGCGACGAGATCCGCGATGAGCGCCGCGGCCACGGCGTGGCGCGTCCGCCGCACCGCGACGGCGCCGAAATAGACGGCCAGCACGTAGAACGTCGTTTCCGACGATCCGTACATTGTCGCGGCGGTACGCGCGATGATCGAATCGGGGCCGTGCGTCTTCACGAGGTCGGTGGTGAACGCCAGCGAGCCGCTTCCGGTGAGCGAGCGCAGCACCGCCAGGGGCACGAGCTCCGGCGGAAAGCCCAGCGGCGAGACCAGCGGGCGGATGCCCGCCGTCAGAAGGTCCATCGCACCGGATCCGCGAAACATGCCAATCGCGACGAGGATGCCGACCAGGAAGGGAATGATTTTCACCGCAACGTCGAACCCCTCCTTCGCGCCCTCGATGAAGACATCGTAGACCTTCACCTTGCGCAGCATCCCGGCGAACGGAATCGCGACCAGGAGGACAGGGATTGCCCACAGCGAGATGGCGTCGAGCGCGCCGCGGATCACGAGCGTCCCTCCTCCGCCGCTGGCGCGGGGAGCGGATAAAAGCGCTCCAGCACTCTCGCGGCAATCACCGCCGCGATCGTACCGGCCGTCGTGGCGAGAATCGTGGGCGCGATGATGGCGGTGGGATTCGTCGAACCGGCGGCGGCGAGCACGCCAATCATCGACGCCGGCACCAGCTGCACGCCCGCGGTCGTGATGGCCATCAGCGTTACCATGGCGTTGGTCGCCGTGTCCCTGTCGGGATTGAGCGTCTGCAGCTCCTCCATCGCCTTGATACCGAGCGGGGTGGCCGCGTTGTTGAGGCCGAGCATGTTCGCGGCCAGCGCGAGCACGATCGCGCCGGCCGCCGGATGCGCCGGCGGGACGTCAGGGAACAGCCAGCGCAGGAGCGGCCGCAACGCGCGTCCGACCGACGACACCAGTCCTGCGGCTTCGGCGACCCGCATCATGCCGAGCCAGAGTGTCATGATGCCGATGAGCCCGATCGAGATCTGCACCGCAGATGAAGCTGATTCGACCGCGCCTCTCGTGACCGCCTCCGCCGTTCCATTGATCGCGGCAACGACCAGCGCAATCGCCATCAGGCCAAACCAGATGTAGTTGAGCATGCGGGTGATGGTACCGCAGGCGATGCACTGGTGGAGGGCGGGTCTTTGCGCTGGGTGCGACTATGCGGCGATCGCTTCAGCAGCCGTCTTCAGGATCCGATGAGACGATCTCCACCGGCCTCGCGGAAGGCGGCGAGCGCCCGCTGCCGGCCCGCTTCGGCTTCCTCGAGCATCTCCCGAAAGGCAGAAAGATTCCGCAGTGTGTCGAACTGCGGCCAGCTCGAGAGCGTCGGCGCCACGAAGTACCCCTTCGAGACTGCTCGCCGCAGATACCCGATTCCGGTTTCGAGCTCACCGACGTCGCACAGCAGCCAGCCCTCCTGAAAAATACCCTCGGGGTCGCTGCGAATCTTGAACCCGCCGAACTCGGCCGCGCGATCGATCATCGCCTGGGCCCGGCGATCGAGCCAGGCGGTGAGATATTCAATCCACGACTGGAACAGCGGAATGCGCGATGCCTGTCGCATTTCGAGCAGCTTGCGACGCGCCTCGTCGCGACGGCCCGACAGTCCCAATCCGATGACCCGAATTCCATCGTCGGCTCCCGCGATCACACGCGGAGGCACAATCGCCAACAGCCGATCGATGTCGCCCGCCATCAGCAGGGTTTGCTCAACGCTCGTCGGAACGTTGGGATCGAGGCGGCGGGCCTCGGCGTGCGCGGCGACCGACTGTTCGTAGAGCCCGCAGTAGCGGCAGGCGTGAACAAGACCGGCGAACAGCTCGGGATCGTTGCGGTGGCGGCTGGCTTCGCCGAGCAGCCGCACCAGCGCGCTTTGCGCCTGACCGTTGTCGGCTTCCAGGTTGGCGTAGAACTTGTGGGCAACTGACAATCGCGGGTTCAACCCCAGCGCGCGCCGGAACGCGTCCTCGGCACGAACTTCACTGTCGAGCGCGGGCTCGATGTACTTGCCGATGACACGATGGCAGCGCCCGAGATGCGCCCACGCGGGTGCAAAGCGGCTATCGAGCTCGAGGCACTGCTGATAGAGATCCCGCGCAGCTCGAAGGCCGTCATAGGTGCGGGCGGCATCGTTCGCGCGGAGATACAGCTCGTAGGCGCGCGCGTCATGCGGCGCGTCGGGCGTCGGGCTGGCGGTGCCCACCGAGAGGGGGTGGGACAGTGCGTCCGACACGCGCCGCGCGATGTCGTCTTGGAGACTGAACAGATCGCCCAGGGACGACTGGACGGAGTGCGACGTCAGCAGCGTTCCACCCGGCGCGTCAACGAGCTGTGCCGATGCACGCAGTTGATCGCCGGACCGCAACAGCGTTCCGATGACGACCCGGTCGACGTCGGCTTCGGCCGCCAGCGCCTTGAGATCCGGCGTGTCGGCGACGAATCGCGCGGCTACGGCGCTGGAACGGACAATCAATGACGAGTTGCCGGAGAGCGACGTCGCGATCGCGTCCGGCAGGCTGAAGGAGAGGAAATCCGTTTCCGGATCGGGCCGAAGCACCCGGAACGGCAGCACGACGATCCGCGTCAGCGCCTGGGCCAGCGCCGGTGTTCCACCGGTCTGGAGGCCACGAATCGCGCGAAGACTCTCGGCCATCGCGTCCGCCGATACCGGCCGGTCCGCCGGCTCCTTGGCCATCGCCTGGCGAATCACGCGATCGACGGCGGCCACGGCAGGAGATCCGGTCAGCGCCGGCGGCTGCTCGTGACGGGTCGCGTGCAGGACGTCGATCAGGTTGCGGCCGCTGAACGCGGGACGGCCGGCGAGCATCTCGAAGAGGATCGCGCCCGCGGCGAACAGGTCGGTTCGCGCATCGACGGCTTCGCCCGCCGCTTGCTCGGGCGACATGTAGCGCGGCGTGCCCACGACCATTCCAGTCCGGGTCAGCTCGCTGTTGATGGTGGCCGAGCCGTCCACCTGCGGCCGGGCAAGGCCGAAGTCGAGCAGCTTCACTCCATGGACCGTCAGGAACACGTTCGACGGCTTCAGATCGCGATGGACGATCCCGCGAGCGTGCAATGCGGAGAGCGCCGCCAGCATGCTCAGCGCGATCGACACCGCCTGGTCCGGACTCATCGGGCTGCGGTGCAACCGCTCGGCGAGTGATTCCCCCTCGAGCAGTTCCATCGCGATGAACAGCCTGCCGTCTTCTTCGCCGACCTCGTAGATCTGGCAGACGTTCGGGTGATTGACGCTCGCCGCCGCGCGTGCCTCGCGCCACAGGCGCTTCTGCGCACTTTCGTCGTTTGCGGGCGCCGAGAGCGTTTTCACGGCGATCGTGCGTCCGAGACGATCGTCGCGCGCAGCAAAGACGACACCCATGCCGCCTTCGCCGAGCTTGCGTTCAATCCTGAAGCGGCCGATGCGCTCGGGGATCGTCTCGCGGCCGACGCCGGTACCGCTCGCGGCCTTTGACCCGCCAGCAGGCGCCGTGGAGCCGGTCAGCCACTCGTAGAGCGCGCGAAAGCCACCACGGGACGGGTTGTCGACGTGCTTATCTGCCACGCAGATATCCATCATACCCGCTGCCGCGGCGGCGCCCTGCTTTCAGGCTTCGAATGTTTGAGGAGGCAGTCCGCGCCAGCCTAACGCATCTTCTTCGCGTCGCTTGCGGCGCCAGGACCGACCGACGGGGACTTGAACATCAGGGGCACGAGTTGCGATCCGAGCGCGCTCGCAACGTAAACGGCTCTTCGGTTCGACGTGAGCTGCGCCACCCAATCGAATGCGCCGCCGTCGATCAGCGGAATCTCGATTCCTTCCTCTGAACGCGCAGCTATCTGAAAGCGCAATCCCCTGTTGTAATAGGGATGCTCGAGGACGGCTCGCGCGACAACGTCGCCTTCGAGCATCGCGACGATGCGGTCGCCGAGCGCGACGGTGTCTGGTCTCGCAAGCACGGTGATGCGCCGCTCAGGAAACCCGAACCCGTGGTCCTCGAGTCGATCCAGCGCGTGCAGCATAATCTTGATGTGCTCGGCCAGTGCATCCACAATAAAGCCATGGTTCTGCCGTTCGACTGCCGCCGAGGCGAGGCAGAAGATGCGGAAGTTCGCGGTGAATCCCCGCTGCTCCGGGATCGGCTGCGCGCGGGTACAGCGGTGGGACGTCGCCAGCCGTACCGTCGTGGTGGGATCTCGACGCAACCGGCGCGCACACTCGAGAGCCAGAACGTTGGTCGGATCTGAGACGACTTCCGTCCCGCGCAGCGCTGATAAGACTTTATTCTGGCTCGCGTGACCCATGATGGTGCAGACGCCCAGCGGGGCGACGGGGGAGAGCTCTATAGAGTCGAAAGCCGGCGCTGCTCCGAGGAGATGCCCGTCGACTTCAATCAGCCTGCGCTGATCGACGATCGCCGGTTGGACGAATCGGTCACGATCCCATTGCTCTAACAGTTCAGCGGGCCGGCGTTCGCTGGCGCGCGCTTCGGCTACCTCGAGCAAGAGCGACCATAGGCGCGAGCTCGGCAATCCGCGAGTCAGCGCGCCGTAGGCATCCGGTGGCAACCCAGTGGTCACCCATGGGCGCGAACTCCGCTTCACAGGCATGGAGGTGGCGCGGGCCCATCAAGCATCGACGTCTTCACCGGCGGCAGTCTATCGCACGCGGATGGACTGCGGTCGGCTCGTCGGGCCAGCCGTCGGGATCCCGCCGCGCATCGCAATGACGGCGATGCCGAGCACGACGCCCGCGAGAGCGGACGCGAGAAGCAACCACCACGCGGCCGGCATGACCAACGTGACCAGGCCGGCGAGTATCACGAGTCCGAGTCCGCCCACCCCTGAAACGGGACTCGCGCTCAGGTTCACGGGAGGAAATCGAAGGTTCATGCGGCGGGACCGTTCCAGCGCGTCAGCCGGCTGAAGGTCCACGAGCCGTAAGGGCCGGATCTCTGCACCTCGCGCGAATGAGGCGGTCGCAATGGCGGCCAGCACCTGCAACCAGAACCAAACCGTGGACTGGCGTCGTTCGAACTCTTCGACGAGATCGCCAGCGACCGCCTCGCTGTAGGGAACGAGGCGCTCGAGCAGCGCGAGCGCAAATCGCGGAGCATGGCGGCGCGTCATGTGCGTCTCTCCTTCAGTTGCGGCACGTCGCGCCATAATGCGACCAATGCCTGTCGGGTATCCTTGACGGCCCGCACGCCGCGCGCCGTCACCCGGAAGAAGCGCTTGGCACGCCCGCCACGCCCGGGTGTGGGAGCGCCGATCGTCGACGACACGAGTCCATTACGCTCGAGACGTTCGAGCGCGGCGTAGGCTGCGCCCAGGAGCACGCGCCTTCCGCCGGTCGATTCGATTTCTCTCGCGATCTGCACGCCATACGCTTCCTCGCCGACGCGCAGGATGGCCAGCAGAATCATCAATTCGAAATCGGTCAGCAAGTGCCGCGACATATCTTCACAAATTATGAATATCGATGGCCGTCATGTCAACGGCATGCGCGCCCGATCTCAGCAGCGATGCTGAGCCGTAGGCTCGTCACGCTCGCAATCGTCTGTGAGCTCGGTGTCCGAGCGGATCGATCGACGCGGACTTCGCGGAGCGGCGGCTTCACCGTGAGCTGCCCAGCCATAATCGACGCGCTCCCCTCGGAGATGAGTGTCAACGCGAACGGCTAAGGCGCCAGGACCCGCTTGGTCACGATGTCCACGAGTCATCGCCGTGTTCGCGCTCCGGCGCACCATCGATCGGCTTGTACTCCTCGACGCGCTGGTGAGCGTGGCTCGACTTCTTTTCGCTCGCTAGCGCTCGAACACCTGCACGTCGTAGCGAGGCTTCCCGTCACTAGTCGTGCCCTTGCTCGTGATTCTCAGCGTCTTGCCGTCGGGCGAGAGAACCCGCGTATGCGTGGACGTGACCTTGCCGTCCTTCATGAACGTGCTCTCAGCGGTCCGATCGTTCACGAGTGTGAATGACTACATGTCCGCATTGGGGTTACCGGTGACGGGGTACTCCTTGCCGTCGTAGGTTCCTGTCATCTCCCAGTGCTGCGTCGGGCCTTCGGGAGGTTCCAGCTCCACGGCAATCTTGAGCCCGTCACCAACCAGCGTGTAGGTGACCCTAATACTCTTGGGCGCAGGCCCGGGGTTGAACCTGGATTTCGCGGTGTTGAGCTTCCAGGTGCCCACCAATTCCTTGGGCGGCTGCGCCTGTGCGACCCCTCCGAGCGCAACGACCAGCAGTCCCGCCAACAGCACGATAACGACTCCGTGCGTGCGATGCCGCATAGCGCACCTCCTGTGCCTCTCGAGCGTCACGGGTAATACTTGCAGCCCTTCTGTTTGTCAACCGCCGGTGAATTGACATCCCCGTCGGACGGGCGCGATAGTTGCCGAAAGCCATCAACACCCATCCATCAACCGGCCTCCGCAACAGCCAGCGCGGTCAGCCAGCCTGGAGGATCGATCATGAGGATTCCGCTTGCCTGCGTCCTTGGTCTCTGGTTGTCCACAACAGCGGCCTCGGCCCAGACGTTCAGAGGCGGCATTCAAGGGACGGTGCTCGACCAGGCCGGGGCCACTGTTCCTGGCGCCACGATTACCGTGACCAGCACGGGCACGGGTCTCAGCCGCTCCGTCCAGACCGATTCGAACGGGAACTATTTCTTCTCGGAGCTCCCGGTCGGCGAGTATGACGTCGCGGCGGCCCTTCAAGGGTTCTCGACACAGACTCAGAAGCGTGTGGACGTAGGCGCGTCGGCGAGCGTGCGAGTCGACTTCGAGCTGCGCGCGGGCGGCGTGCAGGAGTCGGTCGAGGTGATCGCGCGATCGCCGCTCGTCGACACGACGCGCAACGAGCAGGGAGGCACCATCGAAGGCGCGCAGGCAGCGGCGATCCCGCTCAACGGTCGCGACTTCGTGAAGCTGCTCACGCTCGTGCCCGGATCGACCGCCGACCCGAGCGGCATCAACGATTCCCCGGGCTCCTTTGGCCTCTTCAGCATCAATGGCAATCGTGGCAGATCGAACAATTACCTCCTCGACGGCACCGACATGAACGATGGCTACCGGAACCTGCCCGCCATCAACGAGGCCGGGGTGTTCGGAACACCGGCCACCGTGCTGCCAGTCGATGCGGTTGCGGAGTTCCCGGTGCTCTCCGGCGTCGAGGCGGAGTACGGGCGCAACGCCGGCGCGATCGTCAACATCGTCACCAAGTCCGGCACGAACGACATCGCCGGTTCCGCCTACGAGTACTTCCGCGACGACGGGCTGGGCGCGCGGAATTTCTTCAACAGCAAACCGAATCCAAAGAACGAGTTCCGCAACAACCAGTTCGGCGGCTCGCTGGGCGGCCCCTTCAAGCGCGATCGCACCTTCTATTTCTTCAGTTATGAAGGGCAGCGAGAGCACGGCGGATTGCCCGGGCCGGCGCGGGCGCCTACCCGTGAAGAGATTGCGGCGGCGACGGCGGCAAACGGGGGCGTCGTCAACCCCGTAGTCAGCGGCCTCCTTCAGCGCGGACTCTGGCCCGCGCCAAACCAGGCGCCCGATGCCAGCGGCAACAACCTGCAGGCGGTCACGCGGTTCGACAACCGAGTCGACAGTCTGATTGCGAAGGTGGACCAGCGCGTCGGCGCCGGCGACCTGCTCACGGTGCGATACTTCTTCGGCGACAGCGATCAGAGCTTTCCGCTCGGATTGCTCGGTGGTGGCGTGCTGCCCGGCTACAACACGGAAACGCCGACCACGGTGCACCTCCTGTCCGGGTCGTTCACGCACCTGCTCACGCCCAAGCTGCTGCTCGAAGTGCGCGGCGGCTTCAATCGGTTCGACGAGGATTTTTTTCCGGAGGACCGGGACTTCGACCCGCGCTCGGTTGGACTGAACACGGTATCGAGCCCGCAGGACTTCGGCTTGCCGCTGATTCGTGTTTCTGGATTCTCG
Source organism: uncultured Acidobacteriota bacterium (assembly GCA_963755695.1). Taxonomy (GTDB): domain Bacteria; phylum Acidobacteriota; class Vicinamibacteria; order Vicinamibacterales; family 2-12-FULL-66-21; genus QHWT01. Next base: position 1,306,702 of record CAVWLB010000010.1, read on the forward strand.
AACGTCGGGGCGAATCTCTCGCTCCCGCGCGGGCGCGTGGACACCAACTACCAGGCGCTCGGCAACCTGTCGTACAACCAGGGCCGACACAACCTGAAAGCGGGATTCGAGTTCCGCCGCACGACCGTGGACGGATTCTTCGATGCCGGATATCGGGGCCGGCTCGACTTCGGAAGCCTCGACGATTTCATCGCGGGTCGTCTCTCGGGCGGCCGTCAGGCCAAGGGGGACTCGCGACGATTCACCTTCCAGAACAACACGTCGTTCTACGCCCAGGACAACTTCCAGGTAAAACGCAACGTTACGCTCAACTGGGGCGTCCGCTGGGACTATTACGGGGTGATCGGCGAAGAACAGAACCGTTTCACCATGTTCGATACGACCTCGCAGCAGGTGACGCCCGTCACCAGGCTCTACGACAAGGACTGGAACAACTTTTCGCCGCGTGCCTCCGTGGCCTGGGATCTCACCGGACAGGCCAGGAGCGTGCTGCGGGGCGGCTACGGTCTCTACTACGACGCTTTCTCACAGGATTTTTTCGTCGGCCAGCTTCCGTTCAACACCTTCAATCCAGGGCCCGCGTACAACGACATCCTGTTCAGTTTCGCGCCGGTGTCCGAGATCGTCGCCGGCGCGCCCGTTTTCGACGACGCGAGCTTCAGCGCGTCGGACGTCTTCACTGTGGATCGGAAGCTGAAGACGCCATATCTCCAGGTCTACAACGTGAACTTCCAGCAGGAGCTGGGTTCGAAAGCGGCGGTGCAAGTGGGCTACGTCGGATCGCTCGGCCGGGCGCTCTTCCGGTATCGCGACATCAACCAGCTCGATCCGGCGACAGGTACGGCTCCATTCCCCGACTTCGTCTACATCAATCACTTCGAATCGACGGCACGGTCACACTACAAGTCGCTGCAGGCAAGCCTGCGCGTACGCGAGTGGCGAGGCCTCACGTCGACGGTCAACTACACGCTCTCGAAATCCATGGACACGGCAAGCGACGGACAGGATTACGTCCCGAACGCGTCACAACCGGACGACAGTCGCAACCCCGAAGCGGAATGGGCCCCCTCGAACTTCGACACGCGTCACCGTTTCACGTGGTACTTCACGTGGGACATCACGCCGGCATCGCGCGGCTCGGGATTCACGTCAGGCTGGTCGATCAACGGGGTCGTGATCCTCGCGACCGGACAGCCGATCAACGTCAGCTACCTCTTCGAAGACGATTTCAACGGCAGCGGCGAGTTCTTCGGCCGGCCGGACATCGTGGGCGATCCGTTTCAGGGCACGGGAGGGCCGGATCGTTTTCTGAACCTGTCGGCATTTGCCGCGCCGTGCACACCGAATGGCGAGGGGGGATGCACCGGCGGACACCATTTCGGCAACCTGCCACGCAACGCATTCTACGGACCAGCCTTCCACAACGTGGATCTGTCCCTGGTGAAACACACTGCGCTCAGCGAGCGGGCCAAGCTCGAACTCCGTCTCGACGTCTTCAACGTCTTCAATCACCCGAACTTCACCAACCCGCTGCTTCCGAACTTCGGCATCGACTTCCTCCAGAACGGCATCGATCATGCGACCAACCGTGGCATCGGGTTCCTGCCGCTCACGGCGACGCCGGATGTCGGGGGAGGCAATCCGTTCCTCGGCGGAGGAGGACCGCGCGCCCTGCAGCTCGCCGCGCGCGTCAGCTTCTAAAGGACTTGTCAGCCAACGCCGGCCTTGCCGCAGCGCGCAGCGCCGTTCGCCGTTGGTCGGCGCACGCCTACTGAGTACTGATCTATCGAGCGTCTTCCTGAATGAGTAACGCTTGTATGCGAGCGCGAATCTCATCGCGAATGGCGCGAACCCGCTCAATCGGCTGTCCCTTTGGATCTTCCAACGGCCAGTCCGACGCGGCGTCCGGCGCGGGTGTCCCGAGCACGATCCCCTGTGGCGACGCAGCCGTCACCAGGATGGGACGCGGCGGCCAGCCCTGGTTGTCGATGTGAGAGACCCACGTCAGGAAGGCGATCAGGGCTGAAACTTGCGCCTCGGACAGGTTGAGATTCGGCATCAAGCGCCCGTGCCGTTCTTCCGAATAGTACTTCGAGGGATCGCGCAAGAATTCCCGGAGGTACGCGTCACCACGATGCTGGGTGATCTTCGTCAGATCCGGCGCGTAGTACGCGCCTTCGCCAAGCAGCGTGTGGCAGTTGATGCAGTTCTTGCGGTGCCAGACGTGCGTTCCCTCGATCACTTCGGGGGTGATCGCCTCAGCATGGGTCAGGCTGCCGAATTTTCTGTGGCTGTCGATCGTGAGCGCGACGAAGAGTGCCGCGAACACGCTGGTCCCGGCAACGAAGAACATCCGCGTGTGACGCTTGGTCATGGCTGGCGCTCACACGCGAATGCGCGCAAAGTTGGTGATTCCCACCCAGCCGGCGTAGAGGACCGCCAGCAGGATGACCAGCAGAACGACTGCGCAGAGAGGCGGGGAAGCCGCTGGCCGGTCGAAGCAGCGAAGGTAGCCGGCACGATGTCTCCTCTCCCGAGTCGCCGGGTCAGAGCGTCTCGTCGGGTCGGAAGTGTATATCAGCAGCTGCAATCTGAATATGACGGGCGTCATACGGGCCGCGGGTCAGCAGGTCCCGGGCGGATGAAGTAGCGCCCGTGGCGGACAGCCGGCAACGCCGAAGCGGCTGCCGGCACAATAATGGAGACCTCAGACACCATGCTGACGTCTCTCTGCCGGGCGATCGCGTCACACGACATCAATCGGGTGTCGCGTCTCCTGAATAAGTCACCTGCGCTCGCGCGGGAATCGGCGGAAGCCGGCGCGTCGCGCGAGAAGGCAGTACCTTACTACCTGAACCAGATCAATCACTATGTCTACGTGGGCGACACCGCACTGCACATCGCGGCAGCGGCATATCGCCTGAAGATTGTGGAAGATCTTCTTGCGCTGGGCGCGCAGGTGCGTGCGCGCAACCGTCTCGGCGCCGAGCCGCTTCACTATGCGGCGGACGGAGTGCCCGGATCGAGCCACTGGAATCCCAGGGATCAGGCAGCGACGATTGTCTGCTTGATTCGAGCCGGGGCGGAGCCGAACTGCAGCGACAAGCGCGGGGTCACGCCTCTCCATCGCGCGGTACGGACGCGCTGCGGTGCCGCGGTACGGGCACTGCTCGAACACGGCGCGGATCCGCGGCAGACAAACGGCAACGGTTCCACGCCGCTCACACTGGCCACTCTGAACACCGGCCGTGGCGGAAGCGGATCGGCGGCGGCCCGCGCCGAACAGGCGCAGATCGTCGAGATGCTCTCGACCAAGGGAACAATCACGCTCTGAACAGGTACCGGCCTCGAACAGATTGCGACCGGTTCACCGTCGCAGGCTCACTTCGATCCCGATTGACGCCCTGAAGGGAACAAGCGACCGCGCAAATCCCACCGCTTCGCCGGTGATCGGCCGCACGAACCCGTCGGCAATTCCTTCATTGTGACGATTGAGCGCGTTCAGAACCTCACCGAAGACGGTTAGGCCGTGCCGCGATGAAGAGAACCGTCGCTCAACCCGGGCGTCCAGGCGTGCGTAAGGGGCGAGCCGGACATCGTTGCGGTGGTCGCCGATGACCAGCTTCCCGTTAGTCACAGTGAAGTAGCCGGGGATCGGAACGCCCGATGCGGTCCGCAGCACCAGGCCTACGGTCGTCAGATGTCCGAGGCGGAAGACGCCCGCGGCGTTGAGGGAGTGCCGGCGATCGAAGTCACTCCAAAACGCTTCATTCGTGCCGGTGTCCGTCTGCCGCGCAATCGCATAGGTATATGAGACCCATCCCGACACCGGAGCGGTGCTCGCAGACGTGACCACCAGCTCGACTCCTCGAAAGTCGCCAGAGAGCGAGTTCCGGTAGCCATTCGGAACCAACGGATCGAGTGCCACCTGGTCGATCACCGTCGAGAGTCGCTCTGGCCCGCGCAGCACCTGGTTCTCGCGACGCGCGAACAGCGTCGCCTGCCACGACAGCCGCGACCTTCGCTGCTCGATGCCGACATCGACATGGGTGGCGCGCTCGGGCACGAGTGCCGAAGATCCGGACCGACCCACAATCGCGTCGAGCTCGGGGAATTGGCGTGAAGCGCCAGCGGACGCATTGACGATCCATCCCGGCTTCACTCGCCACGCCGCAAGGATCCATGGAGTCCAGGCGCGTTCGTGTACGAGCATCGAGTCGCTGACCCGTACGCCACTCTCGAACGACAAGCCATGAGGCGCGGCGCGTGCGAAGTTCGCATAGACGCCGTTCGTCGTCCATCTGGTGCGAAAGGCATCGGGCCGGTTGAGGGTATCAGCGGTATCGAGGTAGCGTGCGCCGGATGTCCCGGACACGTCGACGCCGGACTCGAGCAGGCCGCCGAAGACCGCCTGCAGTACTTCACCTCGATAGCCGAGCGTCCGGTTGGTGCTGCGTCCGGCGACCTGACCCGTGGTCAAGGTGGTGACGAGTTCCTGACCGACGAACGACACGCGTTGACGGACGACGGTGCGCGACCCGATCGTCGACCGCCATCCGACAGTGAACAGGACGGCGTGGTCGGTCCCATTGCCCAGCGGCGCCTCCAGCGGTTCATCGACGGTATCCAGCGCCGATCGACCGGCAAGCGCCGTCACGCTGACCTGCTGCGCCGGCGACATGTCGTAGACCAACTTCCCATGCAGGTCTGCGAACGCGAACCCGACATCGTTCGCGGACAATCGTTTCGGCGGCCAGGTGCGATAGCTGTTACGCACACCCGCGATCCAGGAGCCGCGGCCGACGTTCCCGAGCGGACCCTCGCCGGCGACCGCCGCGCTCGTGCCTCCAGCCCGAGCGCTGACACGCGTGAAGTCCCGCGAGCCCTCCTTCAGGCTGACTTCGAGCTGACCACCGAGGACGTCTTGGTATCGGCGTGGATAGGCACCGGCCTGAAGTGTCTCCTGATCTACGACGTCGCTGGCGAACATGGACAGCGATCCCGCATCGTTCCGGCCGTAGATCGCATGCTGCAGCCACGGCGTGGCCACACCGTCGATGACGATTCCAATCTGACGGTAAGGACTGCCGCGCACCGAGAACTCGCTGCGAAAATCATCCCCAGCAACGACTCCTGGCATCGCGTGAACGGCTTCGAGCCCGTCACCGGCCAGGACGCTGCTGGCGGCTCGCAGAGCACCGGTGCTGACTGTTGTCGTGGACCCACCCCGATCGAGCGGCTGCAGGTCTGCGCCCCACACCGTGACCTGGTCGCTGTATTTGGCCGCGTCTTCTGTGGTTGATGCTTTCGTTCTTGTGCCTGGGGTTCGAGGTCCGGACGGCGGTCGCGGAGGCAGTTCGTCGGCGGCTGTCGAACGATCACGAACGACCAGGATCAGTCGGCCGGGGCCGGGCGCCGCCTTCAGGCCATGCGGAGCCAGGAGTTCGTCGAGTTGTTGCCTTGGGGTTGCGGCATGCGGCTCGACCACAACGCGCATGCTCGGCTTGACGATCTCCGAGCTGAACACGATCGCCAGCCCACGCTGTTGCAGGAGTCGCAGCGCGTCTTCCAGGCGGCGGCCGCGAAAGACCTGCTGGTCCGCCGCTGAGGCGCCAACCGAACCGAGCAGCAGTACGAGGGCACACGCGATGTGCCGCATATCATCACGATTCTAGCGCGCCGTCGCCGGCCTCGAAACGAGCAATTCGCCAGCTTCAAGGCGGTACTGCAATCCGCTCGTCGCGAGTGCGACACCCAGCGCCTCTTCGGCTTTCAGCCCATCGACCGAACCGTGCAACACGATCCGCCGTGCGGCCTCGGCAACATCCGGATTCGAGTAACGAAGCGTCCACCCTTCTTCAGCGACGATGTGCTCGAGAAAAACATGAAGCGGCCGTCCCTCGATCGCAAAGGGGGGTGCCACGTCCGTCGTCCACCTCCAGTCGGATCCGAAGGACTGCACCTGTCGAACGGCAATGCTGCTCGTCGTCACCATGGCTTCCGTACCGGCAGTGGCAGCCCTGATGTCTTGGCCGCGCCGGATCTCAACGGTGCCGGTTCGTACGCGTAGCCGAAGCGCCGATCCGGTCAAGCGCGCCTCGAACTGCGTGCCGACATCGCGAATCGTTCCCATCAGCGTCCGGACTTCGAAGCCGGGCGACCCATCGGAAGTCGCGATATAGACCGCGCCCGCGGTCACCTCGATTGCCGCCGGCGCGAGAAAGACGAGACGCGATGCCCGGTCGATCCGCACCGAGCTTCCATCGGCGGCTTGCAGTGCTGCACGCGACGCGCCGTCGGTCTCGACGACATCGCCAAGGTGAATCGCGGTGGACACGGATAGAGGCTGCCGGGGAGCGGTGCGCTCGTGTGCTCGCGTGACGATCGGCCGCCCCTGAATTCGTTCGCCGATCGCGACGACCTGATTGCTTGGCGCTACGACTACGCTCGGACGGTTCATCCAGACGGCAATCACGAGCGCTGCGGCCACTCCGAGCAAACCGATCGCTGCACCGTGGCGGATCATGCGTCGCCGCCGATTGGCGCGCCAGGCACGGTGAACCGCCTCGTGGACGCGCGCGGTGCGCTCGGCCGACGGATCCGGTGGCGCTCCGGCCAGTCGTAGGAGTTGGGCGGTCACGTCTTCCTCGTCAACCATTGCTGCTCCCGGAGTCTGAGATCACAGAGGGGCGCCGAAGTCGACCGCCGGCTGCGTGCGCGAATCCTTCTCGGAACGCCTGACGCGCTCTCGTCAAGAGCGATTCCGCGGCCTTGTATCCAAGACCCAGCCGCCGGCCGATCTCCTCGACCGGTGTGCCCTCCATGTACTTCCATACCAACGCTTGACCGTACTTGCCCGGCAAGTGATCGAGCGTCGTGCGCACGAGGCGCGACAACTCGTGACGCTCGTACTCCCTCTCGGGATCGTCGCCGGAGAGGACGGCGATGGCGTCGAGAACGTCTCGCGCTTCGGCGCTGTCATCTGCCAGCGGCAGCTGCGTCCCTCTTCCAGAGCGTTCGTACCAGGCGCTAATCTCATGCCGGCAGAAGGAGCATACCCACGTAAAGAGCAGTGCCTCGCCACGGTAGGTGCCCATCTTCGCCAGCGCCTTGACCAAAGTCACTTGCGCGACATCCTCGGCGGCCTCATCGTCACCGCCGAGGCGGACTCGTGCGAACCGAAACACCCTCGGGAAGTATTCCGCGAAGAACTCCTCAAAGGCCGGTTCGTCTCCGGCCCGTAGCCGGCGCACGAGATCCTGATCGCGCTGCTGCATCCGCGTTCTCGATCGCGCTCTCCCGAGAATAGATGGAAAAATCGCAGTGGGCACTACGAACGCTTGCCGTGAGGCCGCCGGCTGCTTGCGTCACGGAATCCGATAACGAATCAGCTCGGAACGCTCTCCATTGGTGCGGTCGACGCTCAGCACCAGACCAATGTTCGGCGCGTAAAACTTGTCTTCGCGACCGTCGGGTTCGAGCGGTGTGAATTCTCGCGTGACCAGGCAGGTGTGCGAGCACGATGCCGCCGGCACTGTCGCCGATGCGCTGATGCTGCGATTGGTTGCCGCATCTTCGGCGTCGCCGAGCAGGAACTCCTGGCGATAGGTATCCCCAACGCGCGGCACCGCTTGCATGATGATGCCGGGGCGAGCTTCGTCAACACCCCCACGCCACGAACCCTCCACGTTGACGACCCGGCCGTTCTCCATCTCCTGGGTCTGCTCACCGCAGTACCACACGCTGCCGTCTACGCGCTGCGCGAAAAAGTCGAGCGTGTCCTCGGTGGTCTGGCCGTTCTGTTTGACGACGTCGTGGACGACCGTGCACGGAACACCCTGGATCCGTACGACCCTGCCGAGTACCTCTACAGTGTTCAGTTCCGATGGACTCCGATACACCCACTGCGATCCGGGGATTAACGGAAAGAACCGATTCGGAGCGACGCTCTTTCCGATCTGGAGGGGATTCACGAAGTCGCCGGGATCGAACGATGGATCGTATGGCGCGTCGCCAAGCCGATCGCAGAGGTCGTCGCGCGCCTCGAACTGTTCCGAACACAATTGCGTGCTTTCGACTCGCGCGGCCTTTGCTTCGGCCAGGCACGAGCCACGTTCCGCAGCGTCGGCCGTATTGAGACAGCGGCCGACCTCGATCTCATAGTTATCCATCACATCATGGCCACATGCTGTTCTGGCAATCCTGGCGGTCCGCGAGCAGACGCCGTTGTCGTTTGCCGGCTGCGCCTGTGAACGTTCCGCGCCGAACAGCGTGAATACGACAAGATACGCCAATACCGCCGGGCTGATTCTCATGACGAAACTCCTTCATCGGGCGTGGCCGGTGCACCATGGTGAGTGGCGCCTCTGAAGAGGCGCCCTGCAAACCCTCTGGCGTAGGCCGTCGACAAGCCTTTAGAGGTAAGAGGGCAGAAACCATCGAGATCCTTCGCCCTCGAAGGATTTCCCTCATGCGTGCCGTGATTGCCGGACATGGCAGTTTGAGATTCAGCCGAGTAGAGTACGTGACCTTGATGCAGCCAACGGCAGGTCACGACATCAAACGCCGCCCTCGGATCACAACCATCGCCGCGACCATGTTCCTCGCATCCACGGTGTGGACAGTGATGCCGGGCGATCGTGTCCAGGGCGACGCTCCAGATCACTCATCACGGTTGGGGCCTCCGATTGCGGGACGCCTACGGCAGGGGACCGCGTCGTCGCGGGTCTCCCCTGAACGAATGAACGCGATCTACGAAGAAGTGAAGACCCCGTACAAGCACGGCATCGTCATCGAGCCCCCGGCAGGAAAGAAGGTGGATTGTCCCGCGGTGTTTCGCCACGATGGCAAGTGGTACATGGTGTACGTCCAGCTGGAGCCGGCACCAGAACAGGGATACACCACAGAGTTGGCCGAGAGCACCGACCTGCTTCACTGGAGACCGCTCGGCACCATCCTGCCGCGCGGTCCGGACGGGGCCTGGGACCACGCCAACGCCGGCGGAGGCGTCGCACTCTTCGATACGAAATGGGACGGCAGCGGCGAACTCCAGAAATATGCCGGGCGCTACTGGCTTTCGTACCTCGGCGGCAAGGGCTATGGATACGAGGTCGTGCCGCTGCACATTGGCCTCGCCTCTACCGACGATCCGTCTGAAGCCGAAGGCGTGGTCGAAGGTCGCCTCGCCGATTCTGTCGAGTACCGATGAGGGAGCGCGGGCAGGGGAAAGCGGGACACTCTACAAAAGCTACATCCTCAAGGACGAGTCCCAATCCCTCGGGGCGCCGTTCGTGATGTTCTATAACGCCAAGCCGCTCACCGGCAGCGAAAAGATCTTCGCCGCCGTGTCGGACGATCTCCGGAAATGGCGGCGCATCGGCGAAGAACCGGTGCTCGAAAACCCTGTTCCTCCCGGCCCAGCACGCAACGTCATCAGCGGCGACCCGCAAGTCGTGCGGATGGGGGACGAGTGGGTCATGTTCTACTTCGGTGCGTTCTGGAAGCCGGGCGCCTTCGACACATTTGCCGCGTCGAAGGACTTGCTTCACTGGACGAAGTGGACGGGTGAGGATCTGATTCGTCCCTCCGAGCCGTACGACGCGGTGTTCGCTCACAAGCCGTGGCTGATCAAGCACGACGGCGTGGTCTACCACTTCTACACCGCGGTCAGCGACACCAAGGATCAGCACCGGGCGATTGCCGTGGCGACATCGAAGCCCGTCGCCGACCGCCATTGATGTTGACCAGCGGGCTCGCACGTCAACTCGAAGTTATTACGGCAGCACCTCTATTCCTGGTAATAGACCGTCAGTCCGCCATCGACGAAATAGGTCGTGCCAGTTACGTAGTCGCTCTCATGTGACGCGAGGAACACCGCAAGTCCCGCGACGTCGGCCGGCTGGCCGATCCGCCCGAGAGGAATCTGGCGAACGAGCGACTGCAGCCGGTCCTGATCGTTCAGCAGCGTCGCATTGATCGGCGTCTCGATGGCGCCAGGCGCAATGCCGTTTATCGTGATCCCCAGGGGCCCGAGCTCCACCGCCAGCGTCCGCGTGAGCATCCGCAGGGCCCCCTTGCTCGCGCAGTACGGAGAAAAGTTCGGATACGCCAGTTCTTCGTGCACCGAACTGATGTTGATGATTTTTCCCGGGCGCTCCGAAGCCTTGCACTGCCGAACGAATGCCTGGGTCGCAAAGAAGAGGCCCTTGAGGTTCACGTCGAGCACGGCATCGAAGTCCGCCTCGGTGACTTCCCAGAATGGCGAGTGCCTTTCGATTCCGGCGTTGTTGACCAGCACGTCGAGGCCGCCGAGCGCTTCGGCGCTTCGGGTTACCAGATCGCGCGCCTCCGCGAGATTGCCAAGGTTCGCGCGAATAACGACCGCGCGACGTCCGAGCGCTTGAACGTCGGCCATGGCTTCCTCGGCGCCGCTCAGATCGGTGTTGTAGTTGATGACGACGTCGGCGCCTTCCTCCGCGAATCGGATTGCGATACCCCGTCCGATGCCTTTGCTGCTGCCGGTGACGAGCGCCCGGCGGCCGAGCAGCCGGCCGCTGCGTCCAGGACCCGTGGTTTTGAGCGTCGCCGTCATTGACATCAATTAGAGACTGCTGGTAACAACGCGTCAACGGACAGACGGAGCAGGGGGGCGAGTGCAGCTTCACACCTATCTGAACTACGGCGGGAACTGCGAGGAGGCCTTCAGGTTCTACGAAAAGCACCTGGGCGGGAAAATCACGATGATGATGAGGCACGGGGAGCAGCCGGACGGGCGTGCCGTGGCAGCCGACTGGGCGCATGCCGTCCTGCATGCACGAATGGACATCGGCGGAACGGAGCTCCTGGGAGCCGATATTCCGCCCGATCGCTTTCAGCCGATGCGCAGCGCATACCTGTCCCTCACGCTCGACAGCGACGAGGAAGCCGACCGCGTGTTCGGCCTGCTGTCGGATGGCGGGCAGATTTTCATGCCGATGCAGGAAACGTTCTTTGCCTCCCGGTTTGCGATGCTCAGAGACAAGTTCGGGACGTCCTGGATGCTCCTGCATCCAAAGCCTCAGAGCACGTGACGGAATGCCTCACGTTTTCAATCGGGTCACATCCTTCATTCGATCCGATCGCTAAAGTTGGACGCGGACAGCAACCTTTCCACCGACGGCTGCGCGTCCTGTAGGATGACAGTATGAGCTTGCCGCGCATCCGTGTCGCCTTCTGGAGCCTTTTCGCTGCCATCCTTGCCGGCTCGGTCCCTCTGGGATCGGTGCAAGCGCCGCCGGCCGGACGCGAGACGTCGGCGGCGTCGGTCGCCTCCTATGCCCTGTCGCAGCAGATGCCGGTGGATCCGGAGGTCGTCGTCGGCACGCTGCCGAACGGCCTGCGCTACTACGTGCGCGCGAACGGCGAAGCCGGCCCAGCCGCGCCGAGCTGCGGCTCGTCGTCAAGGCCGGTTCGGTGCTCGAAGACGACGACCAGCAGGGGCTGGCGCATTTCGTCGAGCACATGGAGTTCGAAGGCACGCGGCACTTTCCGCGGCAGAGCATCATCGAGTTCCTGTCGTCGCTCGGCCTGAGCATCGGTCCGGACGCGAACGCGGCAACGAGCTACGACGACACGCAGTACACGCTGCGCGTGCCGACCGACGTGCCCGGCGTGCTCGATCGCGCGCTGCTCGTCCTCGAGGACTGGGCGCAGGGCGCCACGTTCGATCAGAGCGGCATCGACCGCGAGCGCGGCATCGTCCTGTCGGAATGGCGGATGCACCTCGGCGCCGGCGAGCGCACGCAGGACAAGATCCGGCGCGTGCAGCTCGAAGGATCGCGCTACGCGGATCGGCCGCCGATCGGCAAGCCCGAGATCATCGAGCACGCGCAGCGCGAGCAGCTGACGCGCTTCTACCGCGACTGGTACCGCCCGGACCTGATGGCGGTGATCGTCGTCGGCGACGTCGATCGCGACGCCGTCGTCGACATGATCAAGGAGCATTTTTCGTCGCTGACGGCTCCGTCGCCGGCGCGGCCGCGGCCCGCCTTCGACGTGCCGGACCATCCCGGCACGCGCTACGCCGTCGTCACCGACAAGGAAACGACCGCGACCGCCGTCGCGCATCAGCGATCTTCGGCCGGCGCGCAACCAGGGATCGGTCGGCGGCTATCGCGATCTGATGCTCGACCAGTTGTTCGGCGGCATGCTCGACGCACAGGCTCGACGAGCTCAGCCAGCGCGAGAACCCGCCGTTTCTCAGGGCCGGCCGCCGACCGCGGGCTGTTTCCGACGCCGCGGACGAAGGACGAAGCGCTGCTCCAGGCGCTCGTGTCGCAACGACGGCGTCGCGCGCGGTCTCGACGCGCTGGTGACCGAGCTGCAGCGCGTCGCGCAGTTCGGCTTCACCGCGACCGAGCTCGCGCGCGCCAAGCAGGCGATGATGCTCGGCTACGAGCGCGTGGTGACGGAGAGCCCCGACCGCGAGTCGGCGAGCCGCGCCGACGAGTACACGCGGAATTTCCTCCAGGGCGAAGCGCTGCCGACGATCTGGCAGGAGCTCGCGTTCCACCGGCGCTTCGTCCCGGACATCACGCTGGCCGAGGTCAACGCGCTCGCCGCGCGACTGGTTCCCCGATCAGAACCGGCTGGTCGTCGTCTCGGCGCCGGAAGCGGCCGGCGTCGTCCTGCCCGATCAGGCGCAGCTCGCCGCGGTCGTCAAGACCGCATCGGCGAAGCGGCTCGAGCCGTACGTGGATGCGGCCGCGGGCGAGGCGCTCATGGACGCGCCGCCGGCACGCGGCACGATCGTCAAGACGACGTCCGCGGCCGGAAGCCGGAATCACCGAGTGGACGCTGTCGAACGGCGCAACCGTCGTGCTCAAGCCGACGACGCTGAAGGAAGACCAGATCCTGTTCCGCGCCACGGCGCCGGGCGGAACGTCGCTGGCGAGCGACGCCGATTTCATTCCCGCTCGCGTCGCGGACGACGTGGTGCCCGCCGGCGGCGTCGGGCGGTTCAGCGCCGTCGACGCTCGACAAGATCCTCGCCGGCAAGGCCGTCGCCGTCACGCCGTTCATCGGCGAGATCGACCAGGGGATGGGCGGCGGCAGCACGCCGCAGGATCTCGAGACGATGTTCCAGCTCCTGTACCTGCGGTTCACGCAGCCGCGCGCCGATCCGGCGGCGTTCGCCGCGATGGCGTCGCAGGCCAGAGGGCTGCTCGCGAACCAGATGGCGAGCCCGGACGTCGTGTTCAACCAGACCATCGACGCCGCGCTCAGCCGGAAACAGCCCGCGGCGGCAGCCCGAGACGCCGGCCACCGTGGACCAGTGGAACCTCGCGAAGTCGCTGGCGTTCTACAAGGCGCGCTTCGCCGACGCGAGCAACTTCACGTTCGTCTTCGTCGGCAGCTTCACGCCGGAGACCATCAAGCCGCTGGTCGAGACCTACATCGCCAGCCTGCCGGCGACGCACGCGCAGCGAGACCTGGCGCGACCTCGGCATCGCGCCGCCGACCGGCGTCGTCGAGAAGACGATCGAGAAGGGCATCGCGCCGAAGAGCGAGGTGGCGATCGTCTTCTCCGGTCCGTTCGAGTACGACGATGCGCACACGCTGGCGCTTCGGGCGATGACGCTGGTGCTGCAGTCGCGGCTGTTCGACACGATCCGGCAGGAGCTCGGCGGCACCTACAGCATCGACGCCGACGCCCGACACGCAGAAGTTTCCCAGGCCCGAATACACGCGTGCGAATCGACTGGACGTGCGATCCCGCGCGAACCGCGACTCTCGTGCAGCGCGTGTTCGACGAGATCGAGTTCGTCAAGGGCACGCCGCTCTCACCAGGGCAGGTGGCGCGCATCCGCGAGGCGCTGCGTGCGCGAGTTCGAGCGGAACAGCCAGGACAACGGCTACCTGCTCAACCAGATCGCCCGGCGCTACGAGGACGGCGACACTGAAGGCGTGGCAGCGGTCCTCAACCTGCGCGAGCGCATCGCAGCGCTGACCGGCGAAGCGGTTCAGCAGGCGGCCCAGACGTACCTCAATACCGCCAACTACGTGAAGGTGACGCTGATGCCCGAGGCGAAATAGCACCGCAAAGCCAGAGAAGGGTCTGTAGTGCACCTCTTCAGAGGTGCCGAGGATATTTGGTTTGTAGGGCGCCTGTTTAGAAGATCGAAGGCACGTCTAAAGACGTGCCCTACAAATGAGGTCCGCTGGCAGTGACCGGACAATTCATCCTCCGATTCGGGTAAAGGTGAACGCGACGACGAACACCAGTCCGTGAATCAGAAATCCCGCCACGATGCCGCGGTTCAATTGCGCGTGCGGGGCCTGGTCGACCGCACGGATCATCGCCAGCAGCCCCAGCGGCACGTAAAGGACGACCGCGCTGACGAGACCGGGCGAATAGGAACCGGTCAGCAACGATCCTGCGGCGTGCGCGCACGTGTTCACCAGCACGATCGTCGTGATAGCGATGCCGACCCACCCGTATCTTTCGGCTCGGATCGCGGCGCGAATGCCTCCGGCCAGGAGTACCAGCCCGACGCCGTTGATGATCAGGAACGCCGACTCGGGCAGCGGGCGGCCAACGACCGTTCCAATCCACCTCGGGAAACCGCCAAACCATTCCTCGCCTGCGTGCACGAGATAAGCGGGAACGAACAGCCACAACAACCCCGCGTCGCGATAATGCCACCGCACGGCCGGTATTGTGATACGGGTGGGCCAGAAGCGGTGAGCGTCACACTTCCAAAATTGTGGCTGTCACCCTTGGTGGCCAGCCGCCGTGAGATGGTGGAGCGCATCCGGTGTGCACGCGTAGCTCTCGATGACCACTCGAAACCACGCACCGACGTTGGGCGGGCAATCGGTAATCGGCGACGACGCGGGACACTCCCAGTCCCGCCGGGATATCGTCATGCGCGACAGAACGAGCAGGGCGTTCCCTCCGGCGGCGGCGGTCTCGTTGCGTTCCGGCCGGAAGGGATCCTTCTGGCCCTCCATGTCGAGCTCGGTCATCGAGACCGGCGGTCTCCTGGCGAGAAGGTGACACCCTTCCGGCAATGTTTCGCTCGGCAGGTGGGTCTCTCAACGGGGCGCGATAGACGCCGACCTGCGCTCCCGCAGGCGTCAGGGTCACGCAGCCGCAAATCAGCACGGCGGGCAGTGCGGCACACCAGCGCATCACGTCACCATCGATGAATTCCGCGGTCAGCCTTCTTGCGAACGGACGTGGCGCCTTGTAAACGCGGGCCGAGGGTTGGACGCCGGGCAATTCCATGGCAAGGTTGATTGGGTGACGAGGATACTCTCGAATGATACTGGGCCGCCGAACCTTACTGTGCGCGATTGCGGCGATAGCGGCCCTGCCAGACACGCGCACGCTCGCCCAGAGGAAACCGCCCATGTATGGCCTTATCGGCAAGATGATCGCCCAAGCCGGCCAGCGAGATGCGCTCATCGCCGTGCTCCTGGAAGGAACCGTCGACATGGCGGGCTGCCTGAGCTACGTCGTTGCCCGCGACTCGACCGATGAGAACGCTATCTGGATCACGGAGGTGTGGGACAGCGAGGCGAGCCACAAAGCGTCACTCGCGCTTCCGGCGGTGCGGGCGGCCATTGCGAAGGGTCGGCCGTTGATTGCTGGCTTTGGCGCGCCAGTCGTGACCGTCCCTGCCGGCGGCCAGGGTCTGCGGGGATGAGTGATGAATCGTGGCAGGCAATGGTTGTGAGAGCCGCGGAAGAAACCGAACTCGATCAACTGGCGCAACTCTGGTTCGACGGATGGCATGACGCTCATGCGCAGATCGTCCCGGCCGAACTCACGCGGTTGCGCACGCTGGAGAATTTCCGGCAGCGGCTGCGGACCGACTTGCACAAGGTTCGGGTCATCGGGCCACCCGGCGCCCCTGCCGGCTTCTGCATCGTGAAAGGCGCCGAAATCTATCAACTCTTCGTGGCGGCATCGGCCCGTGGTTCGGGCGCCGCGGCCCGGTTGATAGCTGATGCTGAGGCTCGGCTTTCCGGCGCTGGCATCCAAACCGCCTGGCTCGCCTGCGCGATCGGAAATCAGCGTGCTGCCAGGTTCTATGAAAAGTGCGGATGGCGCCTGGCCGGCATCATGGTGAACGCGTTGCAGACCACCGACGGCATATTTCCGCTCGAAGTGTGGCGCTTTGAAAAATCTCTAACCCTCTGGCGCGCCTGAGTTCCGACGACCAGACTCAGCCCTCACTGATCAGACGAAGGTCTGACTTGTGGCGGCCGCCTCCCGCACATAACCTGTCTCATGCTTGATCGTGCGGGACGCAGGTTTCGTCAAGCGGACCGACTGAGATGAAGAAGGGGAGATTCTCGCAATGACACACGTCGCCGCCGTCTTTCTGCTGGTCACGTGGTTTCCGTTTCTTGCTGCCCTCGACACGAAGGCCAAGTTCACCTCCACGTGGAAGGCGCCAGGGGCGCCTGCGGTGGCCTACGCGGGAAAGAAGGTCGTCGGCCTGATTGTGAGCGACGATCTCTCGCTTCGGATGAGTACCGAGGAAGCGCTCGCGCGCGAGTTGAGCGCCAGAGGCGCGGCAGGTATCGCCGCGTACCGCGTCATTCCGAAAGAAGAGATCCGCGACAAGGATCGCGCCAAGCACTGGTTCGAGCAGAGCGGTGCCGCCGGCGTGGTCATGATGCGGCTGGTGGATCTCTCCAAGGAAACGACCCCATCCTCCTTCGTCTGGCAGAGCGCGTCCTACTACGGATCGCTCTGGTCGTACTATCCCTACGCCTGGGGAACGGCGTTTGAAATCGGGCCGGGCCAGACCGACGTCAGGGTGGTCGTCGAGACGATGGTCTTCGACATCGCCAGCAATCGTCCGCTCTGGGCTGGCACCAGCGAAAGCGTCAATCCCAAAGACGCCCAGGCTCTCGTCGCCGCTATCGTCGACAGCGCAGCCGACCAGATGCGGAAGGACGGATTGATCCGCGGCAAATAGTCCGCTGGCCGCCGATCAGCGTGTCTGGGCCGGTTCGCCCGACAGCGACTTGATCAGGCGGTATTGAAACTCGAGGCCTTCGAAGTACTGCTTCACTCCGACGCGCTCGTCGCGCCCGTGCGCGCGCACATCGTCGATATCACCAAAAGTACCGTCAATCCCGTAGGTCGGAATCCCTGCGATACGCAGATAGAGGCTGTCAGTCGCTCCGGTGCTCATGACCGGAACGACGGTGACGCCTGGGAACATGGCTCTGGTCAGCGATTCGACGGCGGACATCAGGTCAGGCCGCAGCGGCGATGGTGAACTCGGGTTGGCTTTCTTGACGAACGAGATGGTGATCTTTGGGTCGGCCAGCGCTTCGGTAAGCCTTGCCTTCACCGTTTCGGGATCGACGCCAGGCAGAATGCGGCAGTTCACGTTGGCAGTGGCGAGTTGCGGGAGAGCATTGTTTGCGTGTCCGCCAGCCAGCCGCGTCGCGACGCAGGTGGTTCGCATCATCGAGTTCCAGTAGGGAACCCGGGCGGAAAGGCGCGCCGCGGCCTCCAGATCGGGTGGAGTACGAGCGACGGCGCGCATATCTGCCGCGACAGACGCGTCGGCTTCCACCATCGCCGAGCGCTCGAAGTACGACCGCGTGACGGCGTTCAACTCCACGGGAAATTCCACCGCCGCCAGCCGCGCCAGCCCGCCTGCCAGATGATAGATGGCGTTGTCCTTCACGGGCATTGAGCTGTGGCCGCCCGAGTTGGTCACCTCGAGCTTGAAGTCCTGGTAAACCTTTTCGCTGGCCTGGACTTCGTTCGTCAGGTACTTGCCGTTCCGCATCGTGCCGCCGCCGCCCTCGTTGATGGCCAATTCCGCATCGATCAAATCGCGGTGGTTCTTCACGAGCCAGTCGGCGCCGTTGAAGTCGCCGCCTTCCTCGTCTGCGGTCAGCGCGAGTATCACATCGCGGTCGGGAACGAACCGCTCGTCCTTCAAACGAATGAAATTGGCGACGAATTGTGAAGCCATCGCCTTGTCGTCGCTGGTCCCGCGGCCGTAGAACCAGCCGTCCTGTTCGCGAAAGACGAACGGATCGAACGACCAGTCCTCCCGCTTCGCATCGACGACGTCGAGATGGGCCAGAAGGAGAAGGGGGCGCCGTGCACCGCCGCCGCGATACCGCGCAACGAGGTTGTGCTTGCGCGGATCCGGTCCGAGCACTTGCACATCTTGGGGTGGGAATCCCGCCGCCTTCAACCGTGCCGCCATCGCCTCAGCCGCCTTCGTGACGCTTCCGGCTGGGGTATCGGTCGAGTTGATTTCGACGAGTTCCTGGTAAATGGCCCTCGCACGCTGATCGTTGGGGCCTGTTTGAGCGACCAGCGCTGCTGCGGCAACCGATATGACCAGTACCAACGAGAAGAGAGCGGCTCATCATATGAATTATAGGTGCGATCGCCTTGGGTCTTGGCCGCTCGAACCGGTTCGTTGAGCTCCGCAGGCCAGGCTGCGCGATCGTCAGCCTGCTCGATTGTGCGGCCCGGACGGAAGCCGTGCGGCAATCGCCGCGCCAATCGCGCAGAGCACGGCAGCCGCGATCATCACCCGGTGAAAGGCTGCCGCCAGATCGTGCGCCGATTGCGCCCGGGTGATCGTCCCCAGCGCGGCAACGCCAAACAAGCCGGCAACTCGCGCCACGGCGTTGTTCACGCCGGCGGCGAGTCCCGCATGACCGGGCTCGAGCGACGACATCACCGCCGTCGTCAGCGGCGCGACCATCAGCGCCATTCCCAGACCGAGCGTCACGGTGCCGGGCAAGACGCCGTCTCGTACCGCCAACAGCACGAATCCCACCACCACAATGACGGCACCGAGCGTCAATGGCAGTCGCGAGCCCGTTCGCGATGCCCAGGCACCAGTCAACCGTGACAGCGTGAACATCATTGCTACGATTGGAAGGAGTGCGGCCGCGGCGGCGGTGGCGGTATGGCCGAGAATCTCAATCAGGTAGATCGGCAACTCGAACATGAGCATCGCCAGCGCGGCATAGATCACCAACGTCAGCGCGTTCAGGCCGGCGAACATCGCCGACTTCCACACATCCAGCGGCATCATCGGGTGATCGGTTCGCGCTTCGATTGAAAGAAACAGCAGGAACGCCCCCGCGCCACCCACGCCGAGCAGCCATGCGACGCGGGCATCCCCGCCAGGAACAGACGATAGCGTCAACCCCGCGGCCATGGCGCCCAGGCCAATGGTGATGGCTGCGGCGCCAGGCGCATCGATGTGGCCGCCGGTTGGCCGCACTGCCAACGGCGGCACGCAGGCCGCGATGATCATCAGCGTCGCCGCCGCCAGCGGCACGTTGATCAGAAACGCCAGGCGCCAGGACCACCAGTCGATCAGCCATCCTCCCAGCAACGGACCGGCAGCCGCGGTCAGGCTGGCAAACGCCGACCACGTGCCGATGGCGCGGCCGCGTTCGGGTTCCTGAAAGCTGGTGCCCAGCAGCGCGAGACTCGATGGCACCAGCAGCGCGGCGGTCACGCCTTGCGCCGCGCGAGCGGCCAGGAGCTGCGGCAACGACTGCGCGACGCTGCAAAACGCCGACGCAATCGCGAACAGCAGGACGCCCAGCGAAAACACCTTGCGCGGGCCGAACCGGTCACTGAACGCGCCGCCGGTGAGGACCAGTGCCGACAGCGGCAAGGTGTAGCCGATGACAATCCACTGTACCGCTGCGGCACTCGCGCCGAATTGGTGCGCCAACGCCGGCAACGCGACGGTCACTACCGTACCGTCGATGAAGGTCAAGCTCGATCCCAGAATCGTCGCAACCAGGGTCCATCGCCCGGCCCGGCGCGAACACTGCGACCCTGGCGGCGGTGCGGTTGCCGCCACGCCGCGGTCACAGGGTGTGGTCAGCGCGATGCTCACGACACCTCAGGAGCCTTCGATCGATCGTGAGGACGAGTCACTTTGCGCGATGTAACGCCGCTGCGACGCTCGGGACGCGTCGCAGATCCAACGATGTAACGCGCGCGACAATTCGATGTGTCGTACGGCACTGGCGCAGTGTAGAGCAATGCCGCAAGTGTTGCGATGGCCACCCAGTCACGGCAACCGCGCGCGACTCAGCCGACAACCGTGCGGCACTCGCCCAGCGTACGGCAGCGACGACCAACGCCGATGTCGCCAGCGGCGTGGCTTCGGCATCAACAACACTCAATGTTTCGTGGACGATAAAGAATTTGCACAAATGTGATTCCGATCGCCGGAGTCCGGGTCAATCAATTGCACGGTGGCGCCTCGCACCTGGGGAGGGCGCTGATGAAGCCACCCGTTTTCGTCGTCGGCTGTCCGCGGTCGGGCACGACGCTTCTGTATTCCATGTTCATGGCGGCGGGAGGTTTCGCGGTGTATCGCAAGGAGACCCACTTCTATCATCTCGCGCCAGGCTTTCCACGCGTGTTGACTGAGCGGACACGTCGGCGGCTGAAGGAACAGTACATGGCGGGATACCTGGGGAAGGTGCCAGGACTCGCCGTCGAGCACTTCCTCGATCGCGCTCTTGACGCATCACGGACCTACGAAGAGGTCCTGCCACACTTGATGGATGCCATCACTCACGGTCAGGAGATGGAGCGCTGGGTCGAAGCGACGCCGACACACGTTCTTTACATGCGCGAGATCAAACGAGCAGTTCCGAATGCACTTTTCGTGCATGTGATCAGGGATGGACGTGATTGCGCGCTGTCGTACGACAGGCAGGGCTGGACGTCAACGCTTCCGTGCGACAAACGGCATCGCGTCGGGATCGCCGCGCTCTATTGGGAATTCATGGTTCGCTCCGGCCGCACCTTCGCTCGCGATCACCAACGTGACTGTCTTGAAGTGCGGTTCGAAGACTTGATTGAACATCCGCGGGAGACCCTGAGCCAGGTCGGTGGGTTTCTGCACCACGATCTGGACTACGACCGAATGGTCCAGAACCCGATCCATTGTCTGAAGGCTCCCAATACGTCGTTTCGTCACTCGAAGGACCCGAGCTTCACACCTGTCGGCCGTTGGCGGCGACAGGAGGTCGTAGCGGACGTCGGGATGTGCGAATCGCTGGTCGGGCCGTACCTCGACGAACTCGGGTATCAGCGCGCCGGTTCTAACCGTCACGGGCATCCGGCCCTGCGTGCGCACTTCCTCCGCGCTTCCTATCTCGGCTACTTCGCCGCAAAGCGTCGCCTGAGAGTGCACAGTCCGCTCGGACGAGTTCTGACGAACACACGGATCTGGGCCGAGCAGCCTCGCGCGGGCGAAGCGCCCATCCACCCGATCGGCGTACCCGCCGCCTCACTGGCAATGCCCAACCGTACGGCGGCCAGCGCATGAACGTCGCGACAACCACGGTGTGCTGCTGAGCAATACCGCTACGTCAAACGCGGTTGCCTTTGGACTGGCGTCGATCCTGCGGGCGCCGCACCTCGTCGAGCTGACCACGGCGTTCAGCTTCTTTGCTGTGGTCGCCGGGCTCGACGCCTACCTGCTGACCACGGCGTTCAGCCTCTTTGCTGTGGTCGTCGCGATCGACGCCTATTTGCGGTGTCACTTCTTTCGGCGGCGGCACTATATACAGCTCTGGCAATCATCACTTCCGTCGACTTGATAATTGCCAGCGCATCGTCGCCACGGCGCAGTTTCAGCGCGCGCACGGCATCGGCGGTGATTACTGCGGTCAGGGACTGATCGCCAACTCGCAGGCGTACTTGGGCGAGCAGGCCGTCGACGCGCACTTCGTCGACGAAGCCGTGCAGGCGGTTGCGAGCGCTCAGGCCGACGAGGAACTCGTCGCTGTCGGCCGCGACCCGGCGGCGTCGGGCCTCGGGCTGCTGACGCGCGAGCAGCCGATCGATCTCGGCATCGGCGACGCGGTGATGACCGCCTTCCGTGCGGATCGTCCGCACCCTGCCCGTGTGCACCCATCGTTTGAGCGTCGAATAAGCGACGCCGAGCCGCTCGGCCGCCGCTCTTACCGTCAGGAGGGGCATCAGTCTCCTTTGCTCGTTCCGATGGGGCGAATGCTATCACTCCAGACCGAATGAAGCAGACCGAGCCGTTTTGAGTCGAGTTGATGATCGTATCGATCCAATATACAGTTTTCATGATTCGGGAGGATCGTTTGATCGGAAACCGCTGGACGGAGCTCTGTCTGGGACTCGCCTTGTGCGCGGTACTGTCGGTGCCGACCGCCGCACAGATTGGCGGCGGAGCGCTTGCCGGAACGGTGGTCGATCAGGGTGGCGCGGGCGTTCCTGGCGCGACGGTCACGATCACCGCGGTGGGGACCAACCTCTCCCGCACCGTGATGACCGGTGTGGACGGGGAATACCTCGTCACGGGGCTCGCGCCAGGCCCGTACCGGATCCGAGTCGACCTGAGCGGCTTCCGTCCCCTCGCCCGCGAGGGCATTCGACTCGCGACGGGGGAGACGCTGCGCCTCGACCTGCTGCTTGAGCTGGGTGCGTTGACCGAAGCCGTCACCGTGCAAGCGGACGCGCCGCTCCTCCGCAGCGAAACCTCCGGCCTCGGCCACGTCGTCGACCACAGGAAGGTGGTCGACCTCCCGGTGAACGGCCGAAGCTTCATTACGCTGGCAAGCCTGGTCCCCGGAGTCGCGGTTCCACCGCCGCCGGCGGCGCCCTTACCGCGGATCAATGGCGGACGGCCCCGCACCAACGAATACCTGTTCGACGGTGTGTCCGTCCTGCAGCCCGAACCAGGACAGGTCGCGTTCTTCCCCAACATCGATGCGATTCAGGAATTCAAGATCGAAAGCAACAGTCCGCCCGCCGAGTTCGGCCGCTTCAACGGTGGGGTCGTCAACCTGACCACCAAATCCGGCAGCAACGCGTTTCATGGAACCGCGTTCGAGTTCTTTCGCCACGAAGCGCTGAATGCGCGAAATCTCTTTGCTTCCGCCAGCGCACCCAAGCCGCAGTTCCGGCGCAATCAGTTCGGTGGCGTTGCCGGCGGCCCGGTTCGCCGCGATCGGACGTTCTTCTTTGTCGACTATCAAGGCCAGCGACAGACGATCGGGCGCACGGTCATTTCCACGGTTCCGACCGTGCTGCAACGCCAGGGGATATTCACGGAGGCCATCGGTGGGCGCGTGCCGGCTGTCTACGATCCCGCCACGACCGTCTCCACGCCCGGGTCTGGCACCACCCGAACCCAGTTCCCAGGCAATACGATTCCGGCCGACCGCATCGATCCCGTCGCGCAGACGCTCCTGGATCGATATCCGCTGCCAACGAGCAGTGGAACGGCCAACAACTTTCGTCGCGTCGACAACGAGCAAGTCGATCAGGATCAATTCAGCCTGCGGATCGATCACCGGTTCTCCGCGAATCGCGATCAGGTGTTCGGGCGGCTGACCCGATTCCGGGAAGAGTTCATTCCCGTCACCCCGCTTCCGGATGGCAGCGGCCTGACGACAGGGACGCTGGGACCGCAGGGCACGACCTCCTGGTCGTTCGCGTCCAGCTATCAGCGCACCTTCTCGAGCAATCTGTTCAACGAGCTGAGGATTGGCGATACCCGGCGCACCGTCGGCCGTTCGGCCGTCGACCTGGAGGGAACGGCCTCGAGCAGCCTGGGACTCCCCGGCATTCCGGCCAACGCTCAGTTCCCCAACACGCTGCCGACATTTCTCATCGGCGGCTATCAGCAGCTCGGCTCACCACCGAACACCGCATCGGACTTCGGCACCAGCGTGACGCAGGTCGCCGATTCGCTCACGTGGGTCAAAGGACGACATGCCCTGAAAATGGGAGCGGACCTGCGCTGGGAGCGCCTCAACGTCGTGCAGCCGCCGTCGCCAACCGGGTCCTTCACGTTCAGCAACCTGTTCACCGACCTGCCGGGCGTGGCCAACACGGGCACACCGTTCGCGAGCTTTCTGCTCGGACAGGTTCAGCAGTTCTCGATTGATTTGCAGCAGGAGGAGATCCGCAACCGGGCGCACTTCGAGGAGTACTTCATCCAGGACGACTGGCGTCTGTTCGATCGCCTGACGGTGAATGCCGGCCTCCGCTACACGCTGAACTTTCCGTCGACGGAAAAGAACGATCAGGTGGCCGTCTTCAACCTGGACACCGAGCAACTGGAATATGCCGGGCAGAACGGCCAGCCGCGCGCGGCCCGCCAGCTGCACAAGCTCAATTTCGGGCCGCGTCTGGGTGTCGTCGGACTCCTTACAGACAAAACGGTCGTTCGGACGGGTTACGGTCTGGTGTGGATCGAAATGGCGGGCATCACGACGCCCTTCACCACGCCGGTCTTTCCGTTCCTACAGACGGTGTCCGAGCGGACGCTCGACAACATCCGGCCCGCCTTCACGCTGGCAGCAGGACCAAGTGTCGACCCAATCCCGTTGACGCCGGACGCGGGTCTTGGCCAAGGCGTGTTCTCGGTCGACCGCGACCTGGGCTCCGGCTACGTTCAGCAGTGGAACGCGTCGCTGCAACGAGAGCTGACCTCCAACATCTCGGTCGAGGTGGCCTATGTCGGGTCGAAAATTACGCGCGTCGGCCTCCCCGACACGAATCTGAATCAGCTGACCGTCGAGCAGCTCTCTCAGGGCGCGGCCTTGCAACGGCGCGTGCCCAATCCGTTTTTCGGAACCATCCCGCGTTCATCGTCGCTCGGAGATCCCACGATCTCGGTTGCTCAATTGCTCAAGCCGTTTCCTGAGTATACGACCGTGAGTCTCTATCGGAATAACGTCGGGACCACGTTGTACAACGGCTTCTACGCCAAGCTGGAACAGCGCTTCGCACGCGGCCTGTCGTATCTCGTCAGCTACACGCGTTCGAAGCTGGTCGACGATGCCTCGTCGGTGTTCGACGCATCAATCCTGACCGGCCCGATCGCCAACTTTCCGGTTGCCGACACGTTCAACCGGCATCTCGAACGGGACTATTCGACCGGCGACGCTCCGCACGTGTTCGTCGCCTCCGCGGTCTGGGAGATTCCCTGGGGCACGAACCGGCGAAACCATGCGTCCGGCCTGATTGGGGCGTTGGTCAACGACTGGACCTTGAGTGGCATCGTCACGCTGCAATCGGGCATGCCGGTCGCCATCAGTCAAACGACGAACAACAACGCGTTTGCCGGGTTTGGCACGCAACGGCCCAACGTCAATGGCGACCCGACGCTGCCGGCCGACGAACGATCGACGAGCAGCTGGTTCAACACCAGCGCATTCTCGGCAGCTCCCGCGTTCACGATTGGCACCAGCTCGCGCAATCCGGTTCGCGGGCCTGGCTACAACAATCTGGACCTCGCGTTGATGCGCCGGATACCACTCTCAACGAGCAGAGCCGTGGAAGTGCGAGCCGAGGTGTTCAACGCGACGAACACGCCACCGTTGGGGGCGCCAAACACCACGGTGGGCTCGGCCGCCTTCGGAACGATCACCTCAGCCGGCGATCCTCGGGTCGTGCAGCTGGCCTTGAAATTCATCTTTTGAGTGGCGGATATGTGGGTCGAGGCTGTCGAGCAGATCGGTGCCGAGGCGATTGGGCTGTCCGTCGAACGTCTCGACGACGATGCACGCGAACGGACCGCCGTCACGATCGCGTGGCTGACGCTCCAGGCGCTGAAGAGCCCGACCGTCGAAGAGCTCGCGGCATGGCACGCGATGATGGAGACGGTCGTCCGGCAACACGTCCTGTTCTCCGTCTCCGACGACCGAATCGATAACCCGAATCCGACCTGGTGGCGCGAAGCCATCGGGCTGGCAATCGTTCGATTCGTGAGGATGAACGAGCTGGGTCCCACCATCAATCGCCACATGAAAGCCTTGAGCGAGGACGATCGTCTTGATCGACCGGACTCGTAAGAGCCCGCCGATGTTGCAGCGCAAGACCGCTCTCAGGTGATCCTCAGATGCCACGAATCGATTGGGCAGTGATGTGTGACCGCGCCTTCCTGGACCGTGAGGATCGTCTGTGCCTGATCGGCGTGATCGATCGATTTACGGCACGCTCGCTTCCGCTGGCGGTCAACCAGGTGATGCTCGTCGCCAGTATGGTGGACGTTCAACCGGTTGACGAAGTCGAGGTTGCCGTCGGGATCATCCCACCGGGCGGCCGATCGACTCCGCGATCCAGTTGCAGCAGCCTGGTCATCGAGATGGCCGGTCAATACGTGCTGATCACGCTGCGTGAACTGCCGCTGAGCGAGGAAGGCGTATATCGCTTTCAGATCATGCTGAACAATCGATCCCTCACCTCAATCGATATCCCGGTTCAGATCGTCGACCGGCCGAGCCTGGCCGTCGCACACGCGTATGGAAGAGGACGTCATGACGCTTAGCGCCAGGAATCATCTGCGAGGGACCATCGAGGAAGTGCAAATGGGCGATGTTCTCGCGCACGTAACCGTCCGGGTCGGTGACGCCATCATCGAGTCGGTGATTACCCGCCGCAGCGCTGAGGAGATGGGACTGAAGAAAGGTGACGCGGTTACGGCGGTCGTGAAAGCAACAGAGGTCATGATCGCGAAGCCCTGAGGGAGGGCCTGCGAGACTGGAGGATCAGGCGCTGCGGCCGGACGTCATGGTGATCATTGCCGTGGATAGATCGTCTTGTCGTTCTTGACCGCACCCGGCGCCGTGGTGCGGAACTTGACCGGCGACAGCAGGATCTGATCGATTGACAAGCCGTCTTCGCGTTGCTGGACCCGTATCGTCTGTGGCCCGGTTCTGGCGAAGAAAATTGGCGCAGAAGACACGTTCAGCCCGTAGGCATTGTCCTGCCACCCCCAGAGCGACAGCCCGCAGCCATTGCAGTTCTCGAGAATGTAAGTCGTCGCTGACGCGGTACCGATTCGATAGATGGGTGCGTTGGAGGCATTGACTGCGCCGGAGAACTGTATGAAGACAGAATCGTTGTTATAGTCGTTACCGTCGGCGCGTCCGCGAATCCACAGACGATAAGGCTTTCCCGCGACCGCATTGAACGTGAACTGGGCGTAGCTGGCGGGGCTCGCCGATGCAGTCGCGACCTTGGCGGCGTTGTGGTTTGGATTCGAGAGGCGCTGGCCACCTGCGGCCCCCGCATCAGAGATCTTCTTCCACGCCGTTCCGACAATCTGCCCATCCATGCCGTAGACGAGGATGTCGCCGGTTCCGAGGGTCCCGGTCGTCCCCGGCGGCGCCGCGGTGCCGCCCGTGGTGAACGACCAGGTCGGGCCGGTCCTGGTCTTGTTCGCCATCGTCTTGCTGACAATTTTCCAGTAGTAGGTCGTACCCGGCAGCAGGCCGGCAACCGAGTAGGACTCCTTCGTGGACCTGACACCCGCGGTGGCCGTGCTGGGCGTGTAGCCAGCGGTAAATGGTTTCGAGAACGTCGGGGTCGTATCGAGGTAGATGTCGTACTTGAACGCGTACCAGCCACCCTCCCATCTGAGCGTCACCGAGCTGCCCACGGCCCCTGCCGAGCCGTCCGCAGGCGAGGCGTAGACCGGCGTTTCCGGCGGCCGCGGCGCGAACGGGATGTACATGGTTTTCGGGGTCGGCGTACCGTCCGCCTTTTCGCTGTTCCATTTCCGCTCGAACTGCCGTTCGAACCAGTCGACCATCCACGGTTTCGCGGAGAAGTAGTTGTGCTCCTCCTGCCTGGACGCAGAGGCACTGGTCCAGTTCGACGAGCCGAAGATGACCATCGGCGTGTTACCGGGCGCCGGCCCGAGGCCGCGGCTGTACAAGATGATCGACTTTTGATGGAGGTCCTGATCGGTCGTGTTGTTCTTGATCTTGATTTGAATGCCCGCCATGTACATTCGATCGATGTTGTAGGCATCCCACATATATGCCGGAGTGCGATACTGGTTCGGCTCGGTAATGACGCGCACCGGTACACCCGCCTTGCGTCGGGCGATCAGGGCATCGGGGATCTTCGCCGAAGTCACCCTGAACATCACCGCATCGATCTGCCGGTTCTCGTACTTGATCTGCGAGGCCAGCCGGGTCTCGTAATTTTGATCCGGCACGAAGTTCAGCTGCGGCGACACCGGGAACGTCGAGTAGCGGCGCGCCAACGGAGTGGTGACGTTGGCAAAGTTCACGAACTTTGTCGTATCCATCCACTGATCGTCGAACTTGGTCATGAAGCTGTTGACGATCGCATCATCGCTGGTGAAGTAGATGGCCTCGTCCACGTAGCCTGTGTACGCGGAGTTGGAGGGCGAGGGCGAGTACGAGCCGGGCGCATAGTTCGCCGCGCTGAACTCGACCTTGCCCTGGCCGGCAAACAGCATCATCTTCCAGTGATTGATCGCGGACCCCCGATAGTTGCGAATCGGGATACCGGCTTTCACCAGCTGGTCGCGCACGGACTTGTTGGCCGGATAGTTCGCGTCTGCGGCGGTGTCGAGGATGACGCGGACCGGCACGCCGGCCTGCCACCTCTGGATCAACGCGGTGGAGTAGCGCCCATCGCTCATGAACCAGAACGAGACGTCGATGCCGACCGTCTCGCGGTTGATCAGCGCCAGGATTGGCGACCGGCAATCCTGGTACGAGTTGTCGCACAAACAGTCGCCCGCTCCCGCGCACGCGCTCGACGCCGCCACGGGGCTGATTTGCGCCTGCACGGGGGCCGCCCACCCTGCGGCAAAGAGGGCGCCGAAGGAGGCCGTCACGATCAGTCGACTAAGCCTACCGCGGGTCATAATGGTTCGTTCCGTCCGGGGCCGTAGCCATTCATTCATTCCGTCCTGA
The DNA here is from genome assembly GCA_963755695.1 of uncultured Acidobacteriota bacterium. GTDB lineage: Bacteria > Acidobacteriota > Vicinamibacteria > Vicinamibacterales > 2-12-FULL-66-21 > QHWT01. The sequence goes on from CAVWLB010000010.1 coordinate 1,335,442, forward strand.
GTTCGTCCGTATGTGCGACGGGCTGGGGTTATGCGAGGCGGATGCCAGCCTGAAGACTGAGCGCATAATTGGGTTCAGCAATCGCTCAGGTCTTCAAATGAGGAAAACCATCGGCAACAATCGGAAGGTGTACGCCTCAGATCTCCTCACGGGCCGTGACGCCGGTGAGACGCTCCCACCAATCTCCCGCGGGGAAAGTGACGCATCGAGAATATCGAGCAGGCTACATACCTGACCTCGGTGATGACTCCATGTCGGCACTCTTCCGTTTCGGAGTGCGACTGGCCGGTCAGTATGCGTTCGATTTTCGATGGTGACCCGCCACGGCAGGGCGGATCCAGGGCCTCGCCAACCTGGCGGCCACCAGGAGGCCGTTCACGCCGCATTTGGTACTCTTCGTACTAGACCACGCATCGACGCTCTCGCTGAATACCGCCGCGTCGTCAATCGGTAATCGAACTCTCAACACTGCCTGCATGGCGAGGAACCTTCCCAGGCGCAAACGCACCTGGTCCCTGCTGCCATCAAGCCTCATGAACCACAACGGGCCCTGATCCGCCGATAACATCGAAAATGTTGAATGGCGTTCTGCGAGGCGGCCGCGGAAACGCCGGCAGGCTTCTCCTTACCGGAAAGGGCCACCGGGCCGACCGGGATTCACCTATCCACTGACTGGGGCCGCGCGATTCCCCGAGCGGGCTATTTCGCGCGCGGAGTTCCTGATCCAACCGATGGGACAGACCGAGTCAACAGAGCGTCGCTACGGAGATGCAGCGATTGAATTAATCTGAGGATCTGGATTTGAACGCCTGCTATGTCGTGTGAGATATTTTTACGCGCTGTTCCAATTTTATCTACCTCCTCGATCTCGCCCGATAACGACCAGCTGACTGCTGTAAGATTCGCGGACCGTGGCCGTCCGACCGCTACAGAAGATCGCGGGGAATCAGAGCCCGCCCACTCGCGGAACGCGGCTGACATTCTCGGGACAGATCCTGGTCGGCCTTGCTGCCGGCATCGCGGTCGGCGTGTTCCTGGGCGAACTGGTTGCGCCGCTGCAGATCGTCGCGGACGGCTTCGTCAAGCTGCTCCAGATGACGGTCCTGCCGTACGTCACGGTCTCGATCATCGTGACCCTGGGAAGTCTGGATTTCAGCGAGGCGCGGCGTCTGGGAAAGGCGGCCGGCGCGGTACTCGCGTGCCTCTGGCTGGTCGGGATTGTCTACAGCTTTCTCGTGCCCCTCGTGTTTCCGCCGTCGGAGAACGCATCGTTCTTCACGTCCTCGCTTCTCGAGAAGCCGGCCGCGTTCGACTTCGTCGACCTCTATATACCGTCGAACCCTTTCCACTCGCTCGCCAATAACATCGTGCCGGCGGTAGTGCTGTTTTCAGCGATCCTGGGTGTTGCCCTCATCGGCGTCGAACGCAAGGCCATGCTCCTCGATGTTCTCCAGATCGTCAGCACCACGATCTCGCGCGCGACCCGCTTCATCGTCCGGCTGACCCCCTACGGCATCTTCGCGCTCACCGCTACCGCGGCCGGCACGTTGAACGTCGAGCAGCTCCAGCGCATCCAGGTCTATCTGGTGACCTACGCCGCCTTGTCGCTGTTGGTGTCGATCTGGGTGATGCCCGCGCTGGTGTCGGCGCTTACGCCGATCCCGTATCGCGCGGTCCTCGGCCCGACGCGCGGCGCGCTCGTGACGGCGTTCGTCGCCGGCGATCTGTTCATCGTGCTGCCGATCTTGATCGACGCCTGCAAGGAACTGCTCGAGCGTTATCTCGGCGCCGACGCGCGCTCGGCGGCGCTCCCGGATGTCATCGTTCCAGCGTCGTTCAATTTTCCCCACACCGCCAAGCTGCTCTCGCTCAGCTTCATCCTGTTTGCAGGCTGGTTCTCGGACGCGGTCGTGCCGGTCAGCCAGTATCCGCGCCTGGCCCTGACCGGACTGATGACGTTCTTTGGAAGCATGAATGCGGCAATCCCATTCCTGCTGGACACGTTCCGCATTCCCGCCGACACCTTCCAACTGTTCCTCGCGACGAGCGTGATCAACGCACGAATCGGATCCCTGGTCGCCGCGGTTCACACAGTGGTGGTGGCCCTGTTGGGAAGCGCGGCGCTCACCGGCGCGATTCGACTCGACTCACGTCGCCTGATCCGTTACGGGGTGGTGACGACGGTTCTTACCGTCCTCGTGGTTGGCGGTCTCCGGGTGACGTTCCGCACGCTCCTGCGGCACGACTTCAAGGGCGAGGAGATCGTGTATGGGATGAGCAATGCGCTCGAGCACGAGCCCTCAACAGTGGTCAATCCGCCGCGTGTGCCGGCCGACCCGACTCGCCCTGTCCTCGACACTATTCGTGCCCGCGGTGTGCTTCGAGTCGGCTTTGCGTTACCGCGCCTGCCCTACGTGTTTCGCAACGCGCGACAGGAGCTGGTCGGCATGGATCTGGAGCTCGTGCATCTGCTGGCCGCCGATCTCAACGTCGGCGTCGAGTTCGTGGAATGGCGAGTCGACGATCTGCTGGACGCCGTCTCGCGCGGTGACGCTGACATCGGGATCGGCGGAAATGCCGTCACCCCGCTGCTGGCGACCCGCTGCATGTTTTCCCAGACGTATCTCGAGGAGACAGTGGCGTTCATTGTGAAAGACTATCTTCGTAGCCGGTTTGAAACCTGGGCGTCCATCCAGAACGCGAAGGACCTGGTGATAGGTGTACCGGCATTGCCGTACTACCAGCGACTGTTGCAGTTGCGCTTGCCGGACTTGCCAATGAGGGTATTTCCGCGCGACCAGATGCCGCTGGACGGCCCCGCTGGATTCGACGCCGTCGCCTATCCGGCCGAGCGAGGGTCGGTGCTCACGCTTCTCAACCCGAAATGGACAGTGGTCGTGCCGCAACCCGGCCTGATCAAGGTGCCGCTGGCGTTTCCCCTCGCGCTGCACGATCAGGCGTGGGCGAATCTCGTAAACACATGGATTGAGCTGAAGCGTCGCGACGGTACGTTGGACACGCTCTACAAGCACTGGATCCTGGGAGAAGCGGCCCTAACGGTTCACCCCCGCTGGTCGATAGTCCGGAACGTCCTCCACTGGACGAGTTGATTCGACCGGGCTCGACCGTTCGAGACGGTTTCGCATGGGCGTGGCGCAAAATGGTCACTGCCTGCACCGAGTCGAGCAGGCTCGCCGCAAGCAGCGACCATGCGCCCGCGGTCACGAACGGCACGGCATCGAAGGCAAGCCCGCCCGCCAGTGCCGGCACGCCGGCCAGCCACAGGACGAACACGATCTCTTGTCCGACGCGCCATGGCATTTCGTGCGGCGATACGGTTGTGCGGCGCCCTCCGTCATGCGCAGAGGCGCAGTACCAGGCGAGGAGCGGGAGCAGCCGTCTCTCCATTGCCACGATCATCTGCGCCAGGAAGCCCACGAGGCCGAGCACGCCGTATGCGGTGGCTGCGCGCAGCATCCACGTGGACGGCGCCGCGGCGGGCCAGCCACAAGCCGAGAATGCATGCCATCGCGAGCCAGGCTAGTGCCGCGGCGGCGTGCAACACCGCCGGATCCGGCGCAGGGATTGCGGGCGGCTTCGGCCGCCGATGGCGCACCATCCAGTTGACCTCACGGAAGAAGGCGCCGAATCCAGCAACCACGAGCGAGGCGAAAATCCAGGTGAGGCCGACGCGTAACAGCAGCGTCACGAAGACGCCGGTGATTCCCGACTGAAGAAGGATCGCGCTGACCCATAGCCCCCTCCTGCGTGGCATTTCTGCCGGAAGCACCATTGGCAGCAGCCGGTAGCCGATCCCGACGACCATCATCGCCGCCCAGCCAACCGCCGCCAGTTGCGCATGGGCGAAGACGTTGTGCAAAACAAAACCGGGCAGGATCGAATGAATCTTGTTAACCCTGAGCAATACGCCGACCACAGCCGCCACAGTCACGTTCGCAAACGCCAGCGCGATGTGAAGGCGGATCGCCGCAGGAATACGCGCCCTCCGGAGCGGACCGGCGACCCTGACGCCGACGGTGATGATTCCGGCACCAACGGTACCGCCGGACCAGGCCATGCCGCCGTATTCCTCGATCCAGAAGTGCGCCACCATTCCGGCGACGCCGACGGCGACGAGCAGGGCGGCGGCGTAGTCCGGCCACCCGGCCTGGACGCGCGCGCGCAGGGCAATTGGACCGACGACATAAAGCGCGCCGAGGATCGACGTCGTGATCCACCCGAGGGTCACCAGGTGGACGACGCCAAGCATGCGCGAGTGATAGAAGAACCCGGCAACGCCGCGCGGATCGTACGCGACGACGGCAAAGGCGAGAGCGAGGCACGCGTGCGCGAACCCGAAGTACAGCGTGGGCAGGAGCCGCGGCGGCAATCGTGGATCTGTTGCTTCGGTCGACATCTCCGTCCGCGCTTTGGTGACACCTGGCGGTGGCGACGCTATTCGCGCGACAACCGCTCGAGCTCAGCGCGCTCCACCACGACGAAGCCATCCTGTTCCGTGCGCACGAAGCCGTCCTTGTTCCACCGGCTCATGATCCGGATGCACGTTTCGACCGTCGTCTCCGTCATGTCCGCCAGCTCCTGCCTCGAGAGAGCGAGCGGGATGAACGTGCCGCCTCGCTCGGCGCGGCCCATCTCGGACACGAGCTTCAGGAACAATCGGGCGAAGCGCGGCTCGATGCGGCCGCCGGTCAGCTCGGCGAAGCGGTTGGTCAACTCCACCAGCCGCGTCGTCATGCCGAGCAGCAGCCCGCGAACGAGCGACGGATTCGACTCGATCAGCCGGAAGAACGCCTCGCGGGGGATGATCACGCAAGTCGTATCTTCCAGCGCCATCGCGCTTGCCGGAAATGGACGGTCCATGTAGACGGCCACGGCGCCGAGCGGGTCGCCGGGACCGAAGACTTCCAGGATCACATCCCTGCCGCTCGGCATCATCTTGAAAATCTTCACGCGTCCCGACGCGATAGCGTAGAAGGCATCCGACGGAGCCTCTTGCTCGAAGATCATCTGGCCCTTATCGAACTGCTCAACGCGAGACCTTGGAAATGACTGGCACATGCACATTCACGATGACCATCGGCGAGATCGTTGCCTCCGACTACCGCACGGCAGCGGTCTTTCAACGGTATGGGATCGACTTCTGTTGCAACGGCGCGCGCACGTTCGAACGCGGCTGCCGCGATGCCGGAGCCGATACCGCGGCGATCGTGCGTGAGCTGGAGGAGGTCACGTCTCGGCCAGACCAACTCCTGCCGCGGTTCAACTCATGGGATGTGCCGGCACTCGTCTCCTACATCGTTGCCAATCACCACGCGTACGTGCGGGAGATGTTGCCGCTCTTGATCAGCCATTCGGGCAAGATCGCTGACGTGCACCGCCATCGGCATCCTGAGCTGCCACGCGTCGCGCAACTGGTGCGGCAGATCGCCGATGAGATGACCGCTCACATAGTGAAAGAAGAGCAGATCCTGTTCCCGTACATCGTCCGGCTGGCCGCGGCCAAGGCCGGCGGACTCGCGGCGCCATCCGCACCCTTCGGTTCAATCGTCAATCCGATCCACAAGATGGAAGCAGAGCACGAGTCCGCTGGTCACATCATGCTCGAACTCCGCGAGCTGACCGACGGCTTCAAGCGGCCTGACGATGCCTGCTCGACCTACGCGGCGTGCCTGCAGGAGCTCGAGGCCTTCGAGCGTGACCTCCACACCCATGTGCACCTCGAAAACAACCTTCTCTTCCCGAAGGCGTCGGCGCTCGAGACAGCCACGACTGAGGCGGCCGGCCGGCGGCCACCAGGGAGCTTCGCGTCCGCTGTGTCCCGAGCTGATAAGCCTGCCTCCAAGTGCCAGCCGCCAATGGCGCACGCCGCGAAACTTGACGCGCTGCACGCCTGCGGCTTTGACGAGACGTTCTAACCGCACGTCAACCGCGTCGAACGCGTTACCGAGTCCGGGACTTATGCCGATGTTAGGGCAGTTTTGTTCCCAACTTGTTCTGGTTGTAGGATGCCGTCTTCGGTACCGGCGATGAGCGGACCGTGCACCGACCAATCAATCAGCACGCTCAACAACATTCGCTCTCCAGTCACGCGATGGTTGACTGGCTTCTCCTTTGCGGCCCGGGGAGCGCTTTCAGGAGGTAGACGCCATGCAGCGCGCCCTGCTGTTGTCGTTGGCGTTGGTGCTTGCGGCCGTCCCTGCTCGCGGCGATCCGATCATCATCACCGGTGGGTCCCTCGACATTGTCCCAGGCAACACCTTCGGTGACGGAACCATGAGCATTCGTGGTACCGGAAACTTCGCGTTGACAGTAAAGGGCGAGGCTGGGGGCCTCGGTGTGTGTAACCTTTGCTCGCCTGAGGCTCCCGTAATCATGGGTGGCAGCTTCGGCGAGGAGCTATTCGACGGAACGCTGGTCGTCAATGGCCATACGTTTCCCATTCCTTCCTTCGAAGCTGATATAGCCCTCTTTTTCGACGCGCCCGACGTCACCGCTCCGCCAATTGGTGCAGAGGCAGTATTGTCGGCGCCGTTCAGGTTAAGGGGCAGTGTGGAGATCTTTGATTTCGAGAATGTGCCGACAACGACAATCGCGATTACCGGCCGAGGGCGCATAACGACCCATTTTGTAGGCTTACCGCAAGGCGCACCTTCATTCTGGGCATACGATCGGTCACACGTTGAGTTCGAGTCGCCAACGCCCGAGCCAGCAACGACGTTGCTCGTCGGCACGGGACTGGTGGGATTGCTGCTGCGACGTGGCAACCTTCGCTTTCGACCGCAGCCGGAGGTTGGATTCTCGCCTGTCTGAAGGATATTGCGTGCACGCCTTCCCTCAGTCTGCGTGAGACCATCGTGAAGGCGCCGCCAGACGCAGCCGATGCAAGAGACGTTGACTGTCGATTGTTGAACGATGACACGCAGCAGTGAGTCCTGCCGTCTGCGTGTCGCACCGAGCGCATCCGTGACACGTAGGGACCAGCGGATCGACGAGTCGATGTTGGGCATCCCCCCGAGTGCACTTGTCTTAGACCGTCCCCGGTATTACTCGAGCGCGTGTTTCGTGTGGCTATTCGTGGGTGCTATTCGTGGGCCTTTTCGGTGGAGAGACCAAAAGGGCCTCGATAAATCGAGGCCCTTCCTTATCCAAGCGTTAACACTCCATTAACTCTCGCGTCGCAGAGACGTTACCACCGACATCTATGCTCCCTCAGATTCAGTCCGGAGGAGGCAGAGATGAAAATGAGAACGTGGATGGCGGCGGCGTTGCTCGTCGCGGCATTCCCGACGATCGGTCGCGCTCAGTCCGACCAGGGAAAGTTCACGGGAACGGTCCACGATAGCAGCGGCGCGTTCGTCGCCGGCGCGACGGTCACGATCAAAAACGAGCGTACGGGCGAAGAACGCACGCAGGTGACATCCGCGAGTGGCGTGTTTCTGATCGGGAACCTCAAGCCGTCCACTTATACGGTGCGCGCCGAGAAGGACGGGTTCGCGCCGATCGAGTACACCCGGATGGCCGTCGCGGTGGGTCAGGAACTCCATCTCGACTTCGAATTCAAACCAAGCGGCGTCCAGGAGGCGGTGACCGTGGTCGCTGAATCGCCGATTCTCGATCTCAGCTCCGCGCGGATCGGCGCCAACGTCAGCGAGCGCGACGTCGTCAACCTGCCGGTCAACGGCCGGCAGATGTCACAGCTCCTGTTGCAGGCGCCCGGCTCGCAAAACGCGGGCACCGGCACGTGGCAGGACATCCGGTTCACCGGTCGCGCCGTCGAGCAGAACGCGATCCGTTACGACGGAATCGAGGGGTCGGCCATCATCGACGCCGCACCGGGGAATCTGAATGGCGAGGTGGCCACGCCATTCAAGCTGCAGGCGAGCCTTGAAAACGTGCAGGAGTTCCGCGTCGAATCCAGCGCCTACCCGGCGGAATTCGGGACCGGCAGCGGCGGGCAGGTGAGCGTCATCACCAAGTCCGGCAGCAACGGCTTTCATGGCTCGGCCTTCGAGTACCTGCGCAACGACCAGTTCGATGCGCCGAACCATTTCGACACGACGGCCGGACTGCCGAAGTCGATGCTGCGGCAGAACCAGTTCGGCGGCTCGTTTGGCGGACCGGTTGCCAAGGATCGAGCGTTCTTCTTCGGGAGCTACGAAGCGTACCGGCTGAAGGCAGGCGTGAACATCGTCGAGGCCGTGCCGAGCGCGGCGGCGTGGGCACGCGCGGTTCCCGCAATCGCGGTGCTGCGGCCGGGCTTTCTCGCACCGGGTGCGGTGCTGCTGCCCGGTGAATCAACCAATCCTGACTTCGACATCGCACAACTCCAGACGCCGGCCAAGGTGCGGGAAGACTCGTTCAGCGGCCGCGCCGACATGAGGTTGACCAGTCGATGGTCGAGTTACGCGCGCGTCTTCGGGGACCGCGGCATCAGCGATCAGCCGGACAGCGTGTCGGGTCGAGTAGTGCACACCGAAGCGAGACCGAGGAACGCGGTCTTCAATCTGCAGGGCATACTGTCGGACAGGACAACCAACGAGCTCAAGTTCGGCTACAACGGCGCGCCGACCCAGCTCAACGGTCACGTGCAGGCAGTCAACGGCGCCGACTTCTCGAACATGATCGTCAACCTCTCGGGCTCGATCGCCAACAACGGCATCGCCGGACAGGGGGCCAGCTCGGGGATCACGGTGCCGGGCGGCCTGATCCGATCGAACAGCGCGCAGAACGGCCGGTCGCAGCCGTACGATCCGTACTCGCTGTCGTTCATTGATTCCTTGAGCTCCCTGCGAGGTAATCACTACCTGAAGGTCGGTGGGGAAGCCCGCGTGATCCGCATGTCGACGGATCGGCTCGGCGGGACGACCTACTCGTTTACGAACGTCAATGCGTTCCTGGCGAACCAGCCCTCGACGGTTCAGTTCCTCGGTGACGTGAGTGCGCCAAGCGTGTTCAATAACGGCGCCACCGGACCCCGCCACTTCGAGCAGGAGTACTACATCGCCTACGCCCAGGACGAGTGGCATCCGTCGCCGAAGATCACCCTGAACTATGGCCTTCGCTACGACTACTACACAGTGCCCCGCGAGGCGAACGATCTGCAGGTCAAGTTCAACCCCGACACCGGAGTGATCGATCCGCCGACCACGCCAGTACTCAAGTCGAAGACCAACAACTTCCAGCCGAGGGTCGGCGCGACCTATGCATTGACTGGCCGGACCGTGCTTCGCGGAGGCTTCGGCATGTTCGTCGGGCCGGGTCAGACCGAAGATCAAATCCAGACGATTGGTGATTCCGACCGCGTCAGTGCCGCGATCACCTCCGGTCCGAACCTGGCATTCCCGCTCGATTCGAGAGTCGCGACCGACTTGTTCATCAACAATCCCAACAACCGCGCCTATCAGCCGCGGGCGTATCGGAACGAGTACACGATCCCCGAGCGGATCTGGCAATACACCGGCTCGGTTCAGCAGGACCTTGGCGCCAACCTGGTCGCGACGGCTGCCTACGTTGGGTCGCAGGGAAGGAACCTGTTCCTGCGGAGTATCGCCAACCCGATCGTGGACGTCATCACGAACCCGAACCCGGCGAGCGCGGCGTTCGTCATTCGCGAATTCTCACTCGTATCGAGAAATGCCGCCGGCAATGTGATCGGCGTGCAGAATCCCTACGCCGAGATCGACACGAAAACCAGCGGCGGCCGCGACCACTACAATGCGATGCAGCTCGGGCTGTCGCGCCGGTCCGTCAACGGCCTGTCGTTGAATGCGCAGTACACCCTGGCTCGAAGCTTCGGAAACACGAGCGGGTCGAACGAAGCGCTGACGGCCGGCAATGCCGCCCAGACGCTGTCGGAGTTCGACTACGACCTGGGCTACAACGCGTTCGACGTCAGACATACCTTCAACTTCAGCGCGTTGTACTCGATTCCATACGGCCGCGGTCGGAAGTACGTTGCCAACGGCGTCGCGGGAGCGGTGCTCGGCAACTGGGACGTCGGCGGCATCGTGAACGCGCGAAGCGGCCTGCCGATTGACGTCCGTATCACGCGTCCGGACGTGGTTTATGTCGACGGGGCGGGCAACGCGTTCAACAACCCGGCGATTGGCCGCACGGCGGTGATCAACACTCCGAACGGCGGCAACACGCGCAACGTTCGACGGCCGGATCTCGTTCAGGGCGTCGACCCGTTCATCGACGCGGACGGCCTGTTGTTCTTGAACCCCGCCGCGTTTGCGACTCCACAGCCGGGCACCTACGGCAATCTGCAGCGCGGCTCGCTTCATGGGCCGATCTTCAAACAGGTCGACCTCATGCTGGCGAAGCACATCCCGCTCGTCAGCGATACGAACCTCGAGTTCCGGGTCGAGGTGTTCAACCTGTTCAACTTCGACAACTTTGCGAATCCCGCGGCAACGCTGCCGAACGCCCTCCCCAGCAACAGCCTGACCGAGGCGAACAAAGTGCAACCGGGGCAACCATACACATCGTCGGCCGCTGCGACCTTCGGTCAGCTCCAAAGCACCGTCGGTCGAACCGTGGGGCTCGGCACGAGCCGCCAGATCCAGTTTGCGTTCCGCCTGAATTTCTAGGACACGGATCGCGACAAATACTCGAACTCGCGAGAGGCCCGTTCCGGTACGGACGGGCCTTTCGTGTGTATCCTCTGTTACACCGTCGTCACTTCACCCCGCCGTTCGGCCCGCTCCTTCACACCATCGTTGCCTGTCGGTCACACCGATCTCACGACCGAAGCGTAGGATTCGGGCATTGGCCTGAAGGGGAACGCCATGCGGAACCGAACCACGAAGCGGTCGCGTCAGGAAGGCCCGGATGATGTCGGAACGTTGTGGACGTTGCGACAGCGTGGCCACACCGCCCGTTGCGCGCTGCTGGCCTGGAGAGGCTCGTGGGAACTGCGCGTGCTCGTCGATTGCGAGATTCTCCTAACCGAACGCTGTGAGCGGGGCGCCGAGACATTCGCGCTTGCCGGACGATGGAAGCGCCGACTGCTCGAACAAGGCTGGGATCAAATCGTCCCGCCGCCATCGGGCCCCACGGCCTAGGGTTCGTCGACGCGAGCCGCTTCCCGGAAAAGAGCGGGTCGAACACCACGAGCAGCACCAGGTCCACCGAGTGGGCGACCCGTGGCGAACCAGCCTCACGGATGTGACAAGTCTGTTACAAGCGAACCATCGGGATCGAAAGCCGCTCGGAAAGCGTCCTTACCTTCATGACACGTTCCGAGATTGCCCACGCCGTTCATGCGGCGCTCCGGGAGGCCGATCTATCCTTGACCCTGATTGCGATTCGCTCGCTCCCATTTGCCTGGGAACTGCGGTTCGAAGACGCTGACGGCGTCGAACGCCTGATTACGGTCCACCAGGGGAGTGTCGCCAGCATCGAGGAAGCGATCAATACCGCCCTCGATCCACGAAACATCGTGACCTGCTGATTCAGGCGAGCGGGTGTCATCACCCATTCGTCCCCGCTCGAACCGCAAGCGTTTCTTAGTTTTCACGAGGGCGTCATCGCCTTGCCACATCTGTGCTCCATTCTTCGAGGAAAGACCACGGAGGTTTCCATGCTTCGAGAGAGCAACGACCTGAACGATTGGCTGCCAATAATCCGGGCGGAGTACATCGAGTTTCCCGGTATGCATCTCACCAGACCACAGATTCAGCGGCTCTGGAATCTCGATGCGGAGACGTGCGACGCTCTCGTGGAAGTGCTCGAAGCGGAACGGTTCCTGCGGCGAACCGCCGGCAACGCCTACGTCCGCGCCGAGTAGTTCCGGCATGTCTGCACGACACCCGCAGTCAAGCGACGTCTGACACCCGTTCGCCCACAGCAAGGACGCCCACGAGCCGAGCCCATCTGGCGTCGCGCTCAGAGCTGTACCACGGCCATCCGCCACCGTCCACTTCGCATTCTCCTCTGGGTCACCGCTCCTACCACGAGAGTGGTACGCTGGGACGACCCAGACCGTGATACGAAGGTCTCGCCGATCGCCCAAGTTACGCCTTGAGATGTAATAAAAAGAACGACAATTCTCATACAAGGAGATCAGACATGAAGACTCTCGACGCCGACGCGATCATCTCTCGTGCCACGCCTGCCGCCCATCAGAAGGCACCCGAGATCCAGCCCTTCGGACATCTCGTCCGCATGCCGATAGCGCTGTCGGAGACTGCGTGCAAAGAGTCGGTCGAGAACCTGAATCAGATTCTCGCTGACACGATTACGCTGCGCGATCTCTATAAGAAGCACCATTGGCAGGTCGCGGGTCCGAGCTTTTATCCGCTCCACCTGCTCTTCGACAAACACGCCGACGAACAGAACGAACTGGTCGATACGATCGCCGAGCGAATCCAGCTGCTTGGAGGCGTCAGCCTGGCGATAGCGCACGACGTGGCGGAGACGACGCTGATCCCCCGTCCGCCGAAGGGCCGGGAAGAGCCGCCGGTCCAGATCTCGCGTCTCCTGCACGCGCACGAGATCGTGCTCAAGGAAGCGCGGGCCATGGCCCGGCGGGCCGCTGACGCCGGCGACGATGGTACCAACGACCTGCTCGTCAGCGACGTGATCCGGCGCAACGAACTCCAGGCGTGGTTCGTCGCCGAGCACCTCGTCGACACCCCGCTGGTGCGCGCTTGAGCGAGCCGGTGATCGACAGCGCCCTGTCGACTCCGCACGTGAGCGCCTCGCACGAGGCGCTCATGTTCCCGACGCTGTCGCCCGCCCAGATCGCCCGCATTGCCGCGCATGGCGTGGTGCGCCGGATCGGCCGCGGAGAAGTGCTGATCGAGGCGGGCGAACCGATCGTCCCGTTCTTCGTGGTCCGGGCTGGTGTCGTCCAGATCATCCGGCCGTCAAGCCTTGGCGACGCACTCGTGGCCGTCCATACGCCCGGCCGATTCACCGGCGAAGCCAACTTGATCCTCGGCCGCCGCTCCCTGACCCGCGCGCAAGCGAGCGAGCCCGGCGAAGTCATTGAAGTCACTCGTGCAGGACTCCTCGATCTGATTCAGACCGACTCCGAGATCAGCGAGATCATCATGCGGGCGTTCATCTATCGACGGCTGGAGCTGGTGGCGCACGGCCTCGGCGATGTCGTCCTCATCGGTTCGGTGCACTGCGCGGGAACGCTTCGGATCAAGGAATTTCTCACCCGCAACGGACATCCGTTCAAATACATCGATCTCGATCGCGACGCGGACGTCCAGGAGCTGCTGGATCGTTTTCAGGTGACGATCGCCGAAATACCGGTCCTGATCTGCCGCGGCGAAGTCGTCCTGCGCAATCCCACGAACCAGGCGATTGCCGCCTGCCTTGGATTCAACGAGGGCATCGACCCGACACAGGTCCGCGACGTGGCGGTCATTGGCGCCGGACCGGCGGGCCTGGCGGCGGCGGTGTACGCGGCCTCCGAGGGGCTCGACGTGTTGGTCATCGAGTCCAACTCCCCCGGCGGGCAGGCCGGCTCGAGCTCGAGGATCGAGAACTATCTCGGATTTCCCACCGGCGTCAGCGGACAGGAACTGGCTGGTCGGGCCTACGCGCAGGCACGAAAGTTCGGCGCCGAGATTCTGATTGCCCAGACTGCAGCCGAGCTCACGTGCGATCGCAAGCCTTACAGCATCAGGATCGACGAGGACCGTCGTGTTCCGGCGCGCGCGGTGATTATTGCGACCGGCGCGCAATACCGGAAGCCGGCGCTGTCCAACCTTTCACAATTCGAGGGGGCGGGCATCTACTACAGCGCGACGCCGATGGAAGCGCAGCTCTGCGGCGGCGACGAGATCATCGTCGTCGGCGGTGGCAACTCCGCCGGTCAGGCCGCAGTCTTCCTGTCACAGACCACCAAACGCGTCCACATGCTCGTCCGCTCGAGCAGCCTTGCCGAGAGCATGTCGCGCTATCTGATTCATCGCATCGATGAGACCCCGACCATCGATCTGAAGACCTGCACGGAGATTGTGGAACTCGAGGGCGAGGATCACCTGGAGCGCGTACGCCTGCGCGACAATCAGACCGGGAGCGTCACCAGTCAGGACATCAAACACGTCTTCCTCATGACCGGGGCGGTGCCGAACACGACCTGGCTCGGTCGCTGTGTGACGCTCGACGCGCAGGGATTCATCAAGACCGGACCGGATCTGTCGCGCGAGGATTTGACGGCAGCACGGTGGCCACTGAGCAGGCCGCCGCTTCTGCTCGAAACCAGCCTTCCCGGTGTATTCGCCGTCGGTGACGTGAGGGGCGGCAACGTCAAGCGGGTCGCGTCGGCGGTAGGCGAAGGCTCGATTGCGGTGGCGTTCGTTCACCGGACCTTGGCAGCCGGCGAATAGGTCAATCGCGTCGGCCGCACGTGGTTCGACAGGTCTCAACTCCGACTCGTCGTCGGCAGATGCTTGTTGGCATCAGGCTCGATCGCATCGAGCTCGCCGGAGAGCAGACGGTCGATCAGCTCGCGCACACCGGTTCCCCTGGCGCCCGTGGTGACGACGTCAGCGAAGTCCTTTACTTCATCCAGCGCGTTGTCGACGGCAACGGAAATGCCGCTTAATTGCAGGAAGGCGTGATCGTTCTCTGCGTCGCCCACGCCGACGGTCTCCTCGGCCAGCACATTCAACGCTTGTAACGCGGCGCGAAGACCGGTGGCCTTCGTCACATTGGAAGGCAGCGCCATCACCGCTTCCTTGTTGAAGATCACGTGCCAATCCAGCTGCAGCTCGCCAATCGCCTGCAGCACTTCACGTTCGTGCGGCGTCACGGTGGCGACGATCGAGTGGCCGATCCAGAGCGGCACCTCCGCGCGCTGCAGCATCTCGAGAAAGGCCGGCGGAGGCGGCGAGCCGAGAACCTGCACCGACCCTGTCGCCGGCACGTAAAGGACAGCGCCGTTTTCGGCGACAATCTGATCGAATACCTCGGCCTGCGTGAAGGTGTTGAACAGGCTGGTCAGCTCGCGGCCGGTGACGAGGAGTACCTTGACTCCTGCGGCCCGCAGGCGCCGCAACGCCTCGAGGGTTGCTTCGTCAACGATTCCATCGTGTGCGATTGTTCCGTCGTAGTCTGTCGCAAAGGCTCGATATCGCATGCGGGACCCGGCCGAACGAGAGAGAGCTCGTCGGACCGCCATGGCATCGTACTGCCAATCCTGAATGGGTTGGATCAGTCAGCCGCTGAAGCGTGCTGGACGCGTTGACCCGCGGCTGGACGGCACGTCTCGGCTCGGAAGGGCAGAGGCCGCCTCAGTGCCACCCGCGACCGGTCAATGCAGCATACCAGGTGTCCGACACGAACGCCGCCTGCTCTGGACCGCGGCAGTGCTCGGACACAATGACTGCGTCCTGCATTCTAATGTGGAGTTCGATTCCGCCGGCGACAGGGCAGAGTACGCACTGAGCGGAGTACTCACTTTTCCAAAGCGTCCAGGCGACCACCAGGTGAGGCGATTGTGGTAGAGCGCCACGGTCGGAGTGGTCGTCGATCCCCCATCGATCCGTCGGTGGCTGATCGGGCTGCATGGACAGGGGAGAATATGGCGCCCGTATGACGGCCTCGATTCGACCGCGTAAGAATCCTGCAAACTCTCTGTGTCGGTCGCGGACATTGCGCCGAATTTGCGCGCGCGTCATGGAAAAGTCGCGGAGCCATTCCATCATCTCCGATGACGGCCGGTAGCCGGTGGTCGGAGCTTCATGAGGATGGATCCGGCTGCGGACAGCATGTTCCGCACCCTGGTCCTGCGGCCCTCACCGATCACCGGATACCGGCCGTCGCCGAACGACCCTTTCCGCTCTTCTCCGGACCGAGTGGCCGCGGTTCGTAATCCTCGCGACATGTCCAGCGGTGCACAATGGGTCCAGTTCATCTGCCCAAAACCCGCTGTCGCCTGCACAACTTAACAGTTTTGCGATGGCGCCGGTTCAGGTAGACTCGGGCGTCCTCCAGCACTAACAACAACACGGTGCGTTTCCATGTCGCGTGTGATTGGCATTCTTATTCTCAGTCTGGGCATGCCCGGCGCGGTGGGCGCCCAGACGTCGGGAACTGGCCGGGTGGTGGTGACCCTTGGTGTAGAGGGTTTGCGGATTCCCGCCGTCAGCGTCGAGCTCCGCAGTGTCGATCGCAACATCGTGATTGCGCGTTCGACGAGTGATCCCGTTGGTCAGGTCGAGTTCCCCGATGTGCCCGCCGGCCGATACCTGGTCCGCGCGACGCATGACGGTTTTGCCGACGCCGAAACCTCGGCGTTCAGTGTCAGCCCCGCCGAGACGGAGCAGGTGCTCGTCGAGATGCGTTTGACCTACGTCCGCGAAAGCGTCGAGGTGGTCGTTCCCGCCAACTCGCCAACCGAAAGCCTGCAGCCGGTCGCCGTGAGCGACGTGCTGACCGGCACGAAGATGGACGTTCAACCCCTCGCCGGCGACGATTTCCAGTCGCTCATGACGCTCCTCCCCAGCATCATTCGCGGACCCGAAGGGCGCCTCCGCATCAAGGGGGGAGCGCCGACGACGGGGGCGCTGCAGTTGAGCAGCGCCAGCCTCAACGATCCATCGACTGGCGATTTCGATCTCGAGTTGCCGAGCGGCGCGGTCGAATCGGTGGAAGTGCTGTCGAACCCGTTCGCCGCCGAATACGGGCGCTTCTCGACGAGCGTCACGCAGGTCCGCACCAAGCGCGGGACGAACGAGTGGAGTGTGAAGCCCGACAACCTGGTCCCCGGTTTCGGCAAGGGTTTCGCCTTCGTCAACAAGTTCGAGCCGCGATTGTCGATCTCGGGTCCGATCAAGCGCGACCGACTGATGCTCGGCCAGTACTTCCAGTATCGGTACGTCCGTACCCCAGTCAAAAGCCTTCCCGGCGAACCACAATTGGGGCTCGACAGCTTCGACTCGTTCACGCGACTCGACGCTGTCCTGTCGTCGCGTCATGCGCTCACCGGAGGCGTGATTTATTTCCCCCGCAAGATTGTCAACGCGACGCTGTCGACGTTTCGACCCGAAGAAACCACGCCGAAGTTCACTCAATCGGGATTTTCGACCGGCCTCGTCGATCGGATCATCCTCTCGTCGCACGCCATCCTGGAAACCACCATCGCTGGACGCTTCTTCGAGGTCGATCAGAAGAGCAAAGGCGAGCTGCCGATGGTGTATGCGCCGCAGGGCCAAAGCGGCAACTTCTTCAATCGCCAGGAGCGCAACGTTCGGAGCCTGCAAGTGGTCGAGGCCTTGACGTTTTCGAAAGAGTGGGCGGGCGAGCACGTGTTCAAGGCCGGCTTGGACCTTCAGCGCTCCGGCTTCGACGGCGACAACTTCAGCCAGCAGCTCGAGGCCAGGCGTCTCGACGGCTCGCTGGCCGAGCTCACCACCTATGCGCCGCCATTGACCCACCCGGACATCAGCGGCACCGAGTTCGCGCTGTTCGTGCAGGATCGATGGCGGCTCAACGATCGCCTGATGTTCGAGCTGGGCTTCCGCTCGGATCGCGACGACATCGTCGAGCACGTGAACTACTCGCCGCGCGCGGGGGTGTCGGTGAGTTTGCTGCCCAACGGCCGCGGCATCCTCCGGGGCGGCTTCGGAAAGTTCGCGGAGCGCACACCCCTGGCAATTGGCGCCTTCACGCAGTACGAGATCGCCACCGCGAGCCGATTCGGTCCGGACGGCCAGGCGCTCGGCGGACCCGTGACATTCGTCCACACCATCGATGGAGTGCTGAAGACCCCCGAAAGCATCGTGCAAACCGTCGCCTGGGATCAGCGGTTCGGGCGCCGCTTTTTCTTCAAGGGCGCGTACCTGCATCGCAACGGATCCCACGCCTATCAGCTCAATCCGGATCCGGCTCGGGGGCTGCTCACGCTGTCATCGACGGGGGAGTCGAAGTACCTGGGAGTTCGAGGCGACCGGCCGGTACCTCGCGAGCGAGTATCGGGATTTGACGGTGTCCTACGTGCGATCGCACAGCACTCGCGATCTGAATGACTACGATCAGTTTTTTGGGAACTTCCGGAACCCGATTATCCGGCTCAACGAGAACTCGCTCAGCCCGACGGACGTCCCCAACCGGCTGATCGTGCGGGGGAACATCGGCTTGCCAGGGCGATGGGTATTCGTGCCGGTCTACGAATGGCGCACCGGGTTCCCCTGGTCGGCAGTGAATGAGTTCCAGGACTTCGTCGGCATCCGGAACCAATCCGGCCGTCTTCCGACCGTGTCGACACTCGACTTCTCGCTGGCGCGGCCCTGGCACTTCAAGAAGTACGAGTTTACCGGCGGCATCAAGATCTACAACGCGTTCAGCACCGGTGACGAGCGCGACGTGCAGAACAACATCACCTCGCCCGACTTTGGCAAGTTCTTCAACCCGATCCAACGATCGATTGGCTTCGTGGTATCGGCGGGAAAGTAGAGGCCGCGTTCGAAGCAGCGGTTCGCACCTCGCGTCGCGATTCGTGCGAACCAGCCGCCAACGCGTACTGGGCGGCGACAATCCCTGACATCGCCACGGCCGTGCTCATCGCGACCAACGACGCATGGTCGCGCCACGTGCGCGACGCGGATCGTTCAATCTTCGCGCACGCATCTCGCAATGCCGCCCGGCGCGCAAGATATTCGCGGTGTAACTGGATCACCTCGCGCTCGAGCACCTCGTGGGTCAGCTCGATTTGCGCAGCCTTGACTCCTTCGTGGTCGGCATATCGCTCGACCGTATCGGCCAGCGTTTGTCGATCGTGAAGATCGCCGAGAATCTCCTGTCCCTTTCGCAGGGTTTTGATTGCCGCCTGGATGTCTCCCATACCGGTGGCATCGGCGATCTCTGCAGCGTAGCGAACTTGTTTGATCGCAATTCGAGTGGAATGAGCCCGCTTGGGAAATACACTCCGGTCGCGTGCGCGATGGCGGTGACCGCGTCGGGGGCGCGCTCGATGACCAGCCGCGAAAGTTGTCTCTGCCAGCCATTCGACATCAACCGGCGCCGCAGGCCACCCGGATGGCCCTCGGAGGCGGCGTGCAGCAGCGCGCCGACGTCGATCCGTTCGAGCGTCTTGATTAGTCTGCGGGTCTTCGACAGCCGCTCGCGTTCGCAGTCTTGCCGGATGATCACGAGTGACGGCGCCGTCTGGGTGGCGTGGGCTTCCAGATTCTGTATCAGCGCGAGCTGAACGTCGATGTCGCGGACCCGCCCAAGCACGCGGCCGACTTTTTTGCACGCCTTCGCTGCATCATCCTCCCGCGCCCGCCCGGGAACCACGGGCACGAGGGCGAGCAGCTCGCGTGTCCGGCGGGTGGCTACACGCGCGTCGTGGATCGCCTCTACTTCTCCTTCGTAGACGCTTTCCAGCTGAGTTCGAAATGTGAACGTTTGATTGTCGAGAATGAAGCGAGTGTTCGGGTTCCACGCATTTCCATGCCTCGCGTGTCGGTTGCTGCAACACACGGGCCGCACGCTCGTCACACATGTAACGAACTGTGACTCGGCAAATCGCTCCGCTCACTGCCGCGACGGTGCGGCCCGGCAGTCGAAACGTCCCGACGCCTTGTGATCGTACAGCTCGAAGGTGCCGAGTGACCATCCGCTGAAAGCACGATGGTTCCCAGGCCGCTGTAGCTGTCCTCGAGGGCGGTCTTTTCAAGATAGAAGGCAATGATCTCGTTCGGGTTGGCGTCGCAACGCCGACCATGTCCCCTATTCCGACCTCAGCGCATGGATCGGGTCCACGGCTGTGGCACGCAGTGCAGGAACGTAGCTGGCGAGGACGGTGGCGGCAATCAGCATCAGCGACACCGCGCCGTAGGTCAGCGGATCGACCGGGCTGATCTCGAACAGGAACGACGACAGCAACCGCATGCTCCAAAACGCGGCGAAGAGGCCGATGGCCACACCAATCATCGCCAGCGTCACGCCGTGGGTCACGAACATCCGCGTAACGGCCCGCGCCTGCGCTCCGAGCGCGATGCGAATGCCAATCTCGCGCACTCGTTGCGAGACCGAGTACCAGATCACCCCGTAAATCCCGGCGACGCCGAGGAGCAGCGCCATCCCGCCGGCTATCCCGAGCATCACCAGCGTGAACGACGTCCGCGCCAGCGACTGGTCGTAGATGTCCTGCAACGTCTGAACGCCCGCCAGCGGCAGATTGGGATTGACCGACCACACCGCGCGCCCGAGCTCGTTGACGAACCCGCTGGTGCCGGTGCGGCGGCTGCGGATCAGATACGCGACCTCGCGCTGCACGAAGTTTCGGTCCTCCGGCTTCGTCGACAGGAAATCCACCATCAAGGGCGGCCAGTAGGCGACCGTCGATGCCTTCTTGTTCAGCCCGTCGTCGCGCATATCGCTGACGACCCCGACCACTTCGCGCCAGACGCCATTGGGGTTGGGACGTATGCGTTTGCCGAGGGCGGCCGTGGGCTGCCCCCACAGCTCGCGCGCCAGGTTTTCCGAGACCATCGCGACCGGCCGCAGCCCGTAAACGTCGGCCCAGGTGATGTCGCGACCGGCGATCAACGTCCCGCCCATGGTGCTCATGTAGCCGGGCGAGACGAACTTGAACAGACGAAGGGGAGGAATCTGCGATTCCGAATAGGCGCGATCCTGAGCGTAGATCGGATCGTGCCATCCGTCTCCGGTCATCGTGACGGTCGAGGAGAGCGCAACCGAGGCCACCCCCGGGACCGCGGCAATCTTGTCCATGATCGCCTGGTGCATCCGCATCGCCGCGACTTCCTCTTTCACTTGCGAGTCGGGAATACCGAGCCGGAGCGTCTGCACGTCGCCCGCGCCGCACGAAGCCGGGATGCACGTCTCTCAACGCCTGAAACGTCCGAATCATCAGGCCCGAGCTGACGAGGAGCACCAGCGCCAGCGCGATCTGCGCAACCACCAGCGTGTTGCGCGCGCGATGGCGATCTTTGCTTGCGCTGGCTGTCCGGCCGCCGCCGCGGAGCATGGTGCCGACCTGGGCGCGCGCGTACTTGAAGACCGGGATCGCGCCGAACAGCAGACCTGCGAAAACTGACAACACCAGCGTGAACAGCAGGACGGGAAAATCGATCGTGATCTCCTCGAGACGCGGCAGGTTGCCCGGGGCAAGAGCCACCAGCAGTCGCAATCCGCCAAACGCGAGGCCAAGTCCGACCAGGCCGCCGATGATGCCGAGCGCCACGCTTTCGAGCAGCAGTTCGCGAGCGATCCGCGCCGAACCGGCGCCGAGCGCGGCACGAATCGCCAGTTCCTGCTGGCGCGATTCGGCTCTGACCAGGAGCAGGTTTGCGACGTTGGCACAAGCGATGAGAAGCACGATCCCGATGGTGCCCATCAGTACCCACAGGACCTTCCGGACATCGCCGACCAGATCGTCCTTGAGCGATCGAATCACCGGACTGAGACCGACCTCTTCGAACATCTTGACGCTGCCGCCGGGGAACGGCGGGAAGCGTGTGAGCGAAATCGGGATCAAGCGCGCCACGTCGGCGCTCGCCTGGGCGATCGTGACGCCCGGTTTCAGACGCGCGACGGCCGAGTAGCTGAACTGCCCGAGAAACACCTTGCTGCGATCCAACCGGTAAGGCACAACCAGGGAGACCTTGCGATCGAGGAAACGGAAGGTATCGGGGAGCACGCCGATGATTTCGCGCGGGCGGCCATCGAGCATCAGCATGCGGCCAATCGCGGCAGGGCTGGCGCCGAACTTCGAGCGCCAGTATCCGGACATCAGGACGACCGTTTCCGGGCCTCCAGGTTTGTCGTCCGTGCTCGAGAACACCCTGCCGAGCATCGGCGACACGCCGAGTATCGGCAGTACTCCGTGGGTCACAAACAAGGTTGGAACCTCTTCCGGTTCCGCCAGTCCGGTAACGCTGACGGTGCCGGTGTTCCAGAGCCCGACATCCTGGAACACCCGGCCGTCTTCGCGATAGGTGAAGTACTGAAACGGCGCCGCGCCGGCGTGCTCTATGTTGACGCCTGGTGCGGCGTGGTCGAGCACCACCAGTTCATCAGAGCGCGGATAGGGCAAGGGCTTCAGGAGCACGCCTTCGATGACGCTGAAAATTGCCGTATTCGCGCCGATGCCGATGGCCAGGGTCAATACCGCCACGCTCGTGAAGAGCGGCATTCTGACAAGACTTCGCAACACCTGGTTCCATCGCATGGCGATAGATACGGCCGCCACAGCTGAATGTTCAGCCGGGCTCTTGGGCTTACCTCGAGAGAGGCGGGAGCGGCGCTGCCAGCGACGTCACTGGTCGCGAAGCAGCACGAGAGGATCGGCGGACATCGCGCGGAGCGTCGGAACAAGACAGGCGATGAAGGTGACCAGCGACACTGCAATCGCGACGGCGGCGTAAGTCGCCGGATCGGTTGCGCTCACATCGTGAAGCTCACTCGATATCCACCTGGTGACCGCCACCGCACCAGCGGAACCAATTACCACACCGGTCAGGCACAGCGTCCCTCCCTGTCTCATGACCTGCCAGAACACGTCGCTTCGCGGCGCCCCCAGCGCGAACCGAATCGCAAAGTCGCGAACCTGCTTGGAGACGAGAAAAGAAAGAACGCCGTAGACACCAATGCACCCAAGTACGAGGGCGAGACCAGCCATCGTGATGAGGACCGAGGCGGTGGCGGCCGGCCCGGCGACGGCGTTCGCCAGTACCGTTTGCATCGACCGGATCTCGCCGATGACAACGTCCTGATGCACCGCGGCCGCGGCGCGCCGCAGCATCGCGGCGACCTGCGGGCCTTCCAGCGTCGTCGACACCGCCACGGTCATGTCGGTGGGAATGCGACCATCCTCGAGCGTCGCGTTCGGAGCGTAGGGCACGTAGACCGTGCCGTTCATCCATTCGGGCACGCTCCTGGTCAAGTCGAACGCGCGCGCGTCGGCCGCGACGCCGACGACCGTGCGCCAGTCTCGCCCGCCCACGAATCGCACACGCTTACCAATTGCGGTTTGCCCCGGCCAGAATCGTCGGGCAGTCGATGCATTGAGGATGACCACCGGCGGATTGCCCGAGAGGTCCGCGAGGGTGAAGCTGCGCCCGGCGTCGAACCCTATCTGCATGACACGGAAGTAGTCCGGCGTGATAACGGTCAGCCAGAACAGCGGGGCGGTCTCGGAAGGGGCCAGTGTGTGGCCTTCGAGTTCGAGCGAACGTTTGGCGACCGCGCCGGTCAACGGCAGCGTGTTCACCAGCGCTCGGTCAACGATCCCAGGCGCCGCCTGCACCTGCGCGTCGAACGCGCGAAAGAACGCCAGACATTCTGCTGGATCGCGGCACACCGACTCGGTCGGCGAGACGCTGGCGGTGACAATCCCATTCACGCTGAACCCCGGGTCGCCACGCGACAGATTCCACAGGCTTCGCATCAGGAGGCTGGCGGCAATCAACAGCAACACCGCACAGGCGATCTGGGCGATTGTCAGCATCGCGCGAAACGGTCCGGCTATCGTCGATCCGCCTCCGCGTCCGCCGGACTCGAGTGCGGGCCTGAGACTCAACCGGCCCGCCTGAGCGATCGGGGCGAGCCCGAAGACACCGCCGGTGACGATGGCGAGGGCGCCGGCGAAACCAAGGACGCGGCCGTTCAGATGTACCTCGGCCAGACGGGGTGTGTCCGAGGGCAGCACCAGTTTCAACAGCGCGAGCAGCTCGGTGGCGAACAAGAGTCCGACGAGACCTCCGCAAAGCGCCAGCACCACGTGCTCAGTAAGCAACTGCCGCGCGATGCGGTGCGGCGCGGCGCCGATTGCCGTGCGAATGGCCATCTCTCGTTGTCGTGTCAGCGCTCTCGACAGCGTGAGATTCGCGACGTTTGCGCACGCGATGATCAGCACGATCACCACCGCAGCAGACAGGAGCCACAAGCGCGGGCGGACCGGTCCAACCAGCGCTTCCTGAAGCGAGACGAGCGCGACGTCGTGGTTCCAGTCCTCCGGCATGCGCCAGGGAAAGTAGCTCACCACCCGAGACTGAAACCTTCGCACGTCGGCCTGCGCTTTGAGACGTGCGACACCCTGGTGAAGTCGGCCGACGACCGGCATGAAGTCTCCAGCCCAGTAGGCGGCGGTGTTTCGCCGATCGAGGCCGAGCGGAATCCAGACCTCGGTTCTGGACGAAGGAAAGTGAAAGTCGCCGGCGGTCACCCCAACAATCTGACGGCGAACGCCATCGAGCTCGATGAATTGTCCAACCGCGTCGGGGTCGGCTCTGAAGCGCGTCTCCCACAGCGCCCGGCTCAGGATCACCACGTGGTCCGCCCCGGCTATGTCCTCGCCGGTACGGAACCATCTTCCGAGTTGCGGCTGAACACCAAGCACGGAAAAGAGCTCTGCCGACACGCGCGTGCCGGACACGCGGACCGGCTCACCCATCCCTTTGAGAGTGACCGAGTGCCCTTCCGCATATGCCGCCACGTCAAGCGTCTGGATCTCGTCCCGCATGGCAGCAAACCCACCTCCGGGGTAACTGCCGGTCACGCTGACCAACCGATCCGATGCGGGGAAGGGCAGTCGCGTGAAGAGAATCCCATCGACCAGACTGAAGACCGCAGCGTTGACGCCGATGCCGAGTGCGAGGGTCAGAATCGCCACCAGCGCAAACGTCGGATCGCGTCGCAGCGTGCGCAGCGAGTAGCGGACATCCTGGGCCAGAACCTCGACGAAGCCGACACCGCGCACCTCGCGGCATCGCTCCTTGGTCTGCTCGAGCCCACCCAGATCGCGCAAAACCAGACGCCGCGCCTCGGCTGGATCCAGTCCGCGCGTGATGAATTCCTGGACCTGGCGATCGACGTGATACTGGAGCTCGTCATCGAGCTCCTGCTCGACCGCTCTACGCCGGAACAGCGATCGCCATCGCAGCGGCCATGTGTAAAACCATCGAGCCACATCGGCCTCCTCGGTAACCGAGTGGAGTATACGAACCTTCACCTCGGTAAGCAAGGGGAAGCGTCGCAATCACACCGGTTGGTAGAGCTGAATCAGGTTGCCGCACGTGTCAGCGAACACCGCAAGCATCACCGGTCCGGCTTCAGCCGGTTGACGGGTGAACGCCACGCCTTTCGCCGTCAAACGCGAGAACTCGCCCGCGAGATCGGCGACCTCGAAGGCCGCAAGCGGGATGCCTTGCGAGAACATCGCTTCCTGAAACATCTTGCCCGCCGGATTGGCGTTTGGTTCGAGAGCGAGCTCCAGATCGTCGGGGCCCTCGGGTGAGGTAACCGTGATCCATCGATACTCGCCGACCGGTATGTCGTGCTTCTTCTTGAACCCCAGGACGTCGGTGTAGAACTTCACCGCTTTGTCCTGATTGTCAACCATGATGCTGGTGAGTTTGATGCGCATTGAACCTCCGCAATCGACCATACGGAAGTGTGCCCGAGAGCGGTGGCTCACGCTTCTCGAAAATTGCGAGCCGGGCGCGCCGCCCGCGGGCGTGGCAGGTTGCCCATCAGACTGAGACATCCCGGCGTCAAATCCGTTGCATGAGCGCCAGACTCGCGCGACGGACACACACGGCGCCGGTAGGCAGACGGTGTCTCGCCGAAACGGCGGGTGAACAGCGCGCTGAAACTGCCAAGGCTCGAGAAGCCGACTTCCATGCAGATGTCGGTGACCGATGTGTCGCTCGTCGCGAGGAGATGCCTGGCGGCATCGAGGCGTGCCTGGATGCGGAACTGGTGCGGCGTGAGGCCGAACACCGCCTCGAATTGCCGGATGAAATGGAAAGGGGAGATCTGCACCTCGCGCGCGAGGTCGGCTATCGACGGGGAGGGCTCGCGTACCTCGCGCAACAGGTCGCGCGCCCTGCACAGCCGCCGGAAGCCTTCATGTCTGAGCAGCACGCCCCAGTGTAGCGCGCGTTTCGGCGGCAGGCATGGTCTGTCTCGCCTCCGCCAGTTGCGCGACTGTTCGATACGCACGCCTGGAGAGATCGATTTGCTGCACGGCAGCCCTGAGCAGTCCCGATCGAACGTTGTCGGCGGATTGCCATCCGCGCGCGATCAGCATTTCCAGGCGGCGCTCCCACCCTGGCTCCGCGACGTCGACTATCTCGAGACCTCCCGGAAATTGCTGCGCGAGTCCCTGGAACTTCGCGCGAAAGTACCCCGAGCCGGCTATCGCAATTGCCTGAATCCCCTGCGCGAGCGCAAACACCGCCCCATGGTAGCTTCCGGTGACCACCACCCGGCAACGCGACACTGCGTGGATGACGGCGATAGGCGAGTCTGGCACACGTTCTTCGACGTAGTGCTCCGTGACTCCAGACAGAAGCTCCCGGATCGCCTCGGCGTCCGACAGCTCCCCATTCGGACGGTCGATTCGACCAACCTGGTGCGAAATCGGCACCGCCACCAGTGGTGACTTGTAGCGCTCCGCCGCCGTACGCAGAGTGTCCTTCATGGCACCGAGCGCCGCGGGATCGATCTTGGAGTAGTACGCCACCCTGACGTTCACGCCCAGGCCGTTGCCGAGCTCGCGGGTCTGCTCGTTGTACGCCAGCTCAATGGCATCGTCTCCGGTCACCGTCACGCGGTCGTCGGCAACGTCCATCTCGCGAAGCAACGCTCGACTCGCGCGGCTCTCGCGGAGGGCGATGCAATCAATCGATGGCAGGACGGAGGCCACCTTCGACCACAGCACGTTGCTGCGGTCGAACGGACCGAACCCCTGTCCGAAGATCGCCGTCACGGGGTGGCCAATCCGGCGCGCACGTCGTACTGCGATCTGGAGCGTGTCCATGACCGCGGACGCCTTGGTGGTAAACGCGTCGGTGATCCCGCCGCCACCGGTCAACGCGACGACGTCCGCGCGACGCATCCATTGCAGAAACGACGCGACCTCCGCCGCGTCCCCCCCGGTGATTCCGTGCCTGACTGCGAACGCCGACTCGAGCGGCCGCGCGATGTCCAGTTTCAGGCGTCGCTCGAACCGCTCCATCCCCGCTCGCGCGCGCCCCGGAAGACGTGGATGAAGCCGGCCTAGGACATGAATGTTCAGCCAAATCGACCGGGCGCGGGCGCTGACCGGAATGGCGGTCGGCGCAATCGATGCCAGGGCGTCGGGCGTATTGGTCAGCACCGCAATTGACGCCGACGGCCAGAGCGCCCGCCACCGCTGGATGGCGACCTGCAGCATCGCGAGGTCGCCAAGATTGCGGCACTCATAGCTGGCGGGATCAATCAGGACTGTATGCATCACCCGGAATGGACGTCTATCAGGGAATAGTCGCCGCGCGCTTCGGGAAAGTTCCGTTCGGTTGGTCTCGAGTCGAACTCAGCTGTCCAAACGTATTAGACGCAAGGGCCGGGCCAGCCGGACCGGGGCCAGTTCGGCCTTGCTTCTCAATTCCGCCGCACCAAACTCGGTAAGGCTTTCCCCGATCTCGGTCATCTTCTGCATAGAAGAGCGTGTAGCGGCACTAGCGCTGGTAGTAGGGCGGTGGGGTGGGTAGGATTCGCTGTCCTTGGGCACTCGCCGCCAGGGCAGGAGGTCCGTCGACATGACGAAGCAGCGTCGCTTGGTGATCTGCGCCTTCCTTGCCACCTGTCCGCTCGCGGTGCCGGCCCGGGCGGGGGGTCAGACCCCACCGGCCGCGTCACAGCAGCCACCGGTGACCATCAACGAAGACGTCGAGGTCGTCGCGACGCGCGTACCGGAGCCGACGCACGACGTGCCCGTCTCGATTGAAGTGTTCGATGGCGAGATGCTTCGTGCCATGGGGGCATCGAATCTGCGCGAAGCGCTTTCGCTGGCCGCTGGCGTCGAAGTCGGGCCGGGCAGTGACGCCGGCCCCGCCGGAGCCGTACCGGAGTTCTGGGGCCTGCGCGAGTTCGATGCCTTTCTACTGGTCGTCGACGACATCCCCTGGGGAGGCGCATTCAACCCGGATCTGACCACGCTGAATCTGCGTGACGTCGAGCGCATCGAGGTACTGCGCGGAGCGGCGCCGGTGACCTATGGTGCAACCTCCTTTGTCGGCGCCATCCACGTCGTCCACAAGCCGGCGGCGGCGCGGCACAGTTATCTGTCCGGGCGCGCTGGCACGTTCGCCAGCGGCACCGCCGCGGTCGATCTCGCGATGCCGACAATTGGCGACTGGACGTCTCGATTGACCGCGGACTTCGATCGTCAGGGATTCAAGGACGATCGAACCTCCTTCGCGCGCGTGCACGCCAACTATCGAGCCGCGAAGGGATCGGAGGGTCACCGGCTGTGGCTCTTCGCCGATCTCAACTGGCTCAATCAGGATCCGGCCAGCCCTCATGTTCGCGAGGGCAGTCAACTGTCGACCGCCACGCCACTCGACGCGAACTACAACCCTGCTGGGGCGTTCATCAACGAGACGCGGCTCAGTGTCGCGTTCGGGAACGAGCGCACGATCAGCAGCAACGCTCGGTGGACGACCACCGGATCGTACTCTCACGCGGGGCAGAGCATGTTCCGCGGATTTCTAGGCGACGTCTCGGACACGTTGAACAACGCGACCGGTTTCAAGGAAAACATCGATATCAACGATCTCTACGCCGACACACATGTCCTGTGGCCTTTCGGTCCTGACGTTCAGTTCATCGTCGGCGGGGACTTCCTGTTTGGAAACGGTGAAGGCCGCGGCGCAACCTTCACCTACTCGGCTCCGCTCAGCGGAGCGTTCGCCACGCCGGTTCCCGAGCCAACGACACTCGATCTCGATTCGGAAAGCCGGCGCCTCTTTTCGGGCGGCTACGCACAGCTCGAGTGGAAGGCGTCAGCCAGGCTGCACGTATCGACCGGACTCCGGTTGAACGCCACCTGGGAGCGGCGAGGAGAGGGCGAGGCAACGACCCACGTGCGTCCCGCTGGCAGCATCGGCGCGATCTTTGGCATCTGGGAGCAGGGACCCGATCACGCGAGGCTGTTTGCCAACTATCGCGACACGTTCAAGCCGGCCGCCTTCGATTTCTCTCTTGCCGAGAACGAAGGGGTTCTCGATCCAGAGACGGCAAGAAGTATCGAAGGCGGTGTCAAGGTCCGCACCGCACAGGGGCGCCTCGACCTGGAGGCCGCGGTGTTCCGCATGGACTTCGAGAATCTGGTCACGTCGACCGTGGTCGACGGTCTGCCGTCGCTCCAGAATACCGGCTCGACCCGTTTTCAAGGCTTCGAGATCGCGGCTGACGCCAGGGGACCCCGGCATATCATCGGCCGCGCAACCTACAGCTTCCACGATGGGACGTTCGCCGACTTCGTGCAGGACTTCGATGGCGTCAACACCCAACTGGCGGGCAATCGCTTCGAGATGTCCGCGCGTCATCTGTTTTCGGCGGGATTCATTGTCGCACCGGAGAGCGGTGTGATCGGCGACGTGATCGTGAAGTACACGGGCGATCGCTACTTGAACATGCGAAACACCGCCCTCGCCGCGCCGTTCACAACTCTGGATATCGGTCTCGGCTACCGCCTCGACCGATGGGAACTGCGGGTCGACGGCCGCAACCTGACCGACGCGCGCGATCCCGTCTCCGAAAGTGAGCTCGGTGAGGCGCAGTACTATCGGATGCCGGCTCGCAGGTTCGACGTCACCGCAGGTTATCGATTCTAAACGGGCTCCAGGCTCCAGGCTCCAGGCTCCAGGCTTCAGGCTCGAGAAAGGCCCCCGAGGCCCCTGAAGCCTGAAGCCCGAAGCCCGAAGCCTGAAGCCTGCTTGAGCCGCTTCCGGCACAGCCGGTGCACACTCTTCCGGCAACACCCAAATTCGCCAGTTTGTGAAGCCACTTCGGCGGGCACACTGTCATTTTTGTAACTCAGTGTTCCATTTCGAGTGACCCGCGGACCGGCGCAACAGGCGTTTCGGGATTCCAGGAGGCTCGTATGAGCAGGCTTCGATGGTCGGCCGGGATCGTCTTGGCGGTGCTTGCGACGGCGACTCCGGTTGTCGCGCAACAGCCGTCTGCTGCTGGACGCATCAAAGTAGTATCGGGCTCGGCGTTCATCGTTCGTCAGGACGCGACGCTGCCCGCCGAACTCGGACAGGAAGTGTTCGAGACCGACAGCCTGAAGACGGGGGCTGACGGACGCATCGGCATCACGTTGAAGGACGACACGCGCGTCTCGCTTGGTCCGAGCAGTGAACTTCACCTTCAGCACTTCGTCTACGAACCGGGCACGGGCAGTCTCGGGATGGTTCTTCAGTTCGTTCGCGGCGCGGCCGCGTACGTGTCCGGACGCATGGCGAAGCTGGCGCCGCAGTCGATCCGCCTCGAAACACCGGCGGCGATCGTCGGCGTTCGCGGCACGAGCCTCGCGGTACGCGTCGATTGATGATGGCGAACGCGCGACTATTCGTTGTTGGAGTACTGGCAGCGCTGATAACGGGGTGCGGTCCCAAGCAGGTGGCCGGCCCCAGTCCCAAACCGCGCCCCACGCAGGCGATGGTCGTGCTCCTGTCCGATGCGGAAACCGGTGCCACAGGGCGCATCGTCGTATCGAACGAAGCGGGATCGGTGGATATCGGCGGGCCGCGTGAATCGACCAATGCCACGGCGGCCGAACGCCCAAGTCCGATCAAGACGTTGAGTCAGGCCGAAATCGACCGGTTGTTCGGCGACGCCATTTCGGCGCTGCCGCCGGCGCCGCAGCATTTCACCCTGTTCTTCCGCTTCCAATCCGACGCGCTTACCGACGAGTCACGCGCGCTGGTGCCCCAGATTCTACGCGCAGTCAAGGATCGCCCCGATCCTGAGGTTGCCATCGTCGGCCATACCGACACGATGGGCATGCCGCCGACGAACGTGGAGCTGGGGCTGAAACGCGCGAGGATGGTGCGCGCGCTGCTCGTCGACGCGGGCCTCGCAGCCTCCACGATCGACGTCATGTCGCACGGCGAGGGAGATCCGCTGGTTCCCACACCCAACGACACCCCGGAGCCACGCAATCGCCGGGTCGAGATTTCGGTCAAATAACGCCGACCACGATGGACTCGCCTGCGACCGGCGCCGGCCGGACACGCCGCCGTCTGCTGTTCATCTGTGGCCTGGTTCCCGTGCTTCTGACGGCAGTTCTGGCCGTCTCCCGGCCGCTCTCCCTGGGCCGCCTCGACGACACCGTCTACGACACGGTGCTGCGATCGTTTCGCCCACAGCCACCGGGGAACCGTGTCGTCATCATCGACGTCGACGAGCGCAGCCTGTCAGCGGTGGGGCAGTGGCCCTGGCGTCGCGACGTGATAGCGAGGCTGATTGAGCGCCTGCGCAATATGGGGGCGTCGACGATCGCCCTCGATATCATCTTCGCCGAATCCGATCGGTACGACCGTCTCGAACGCAGCCCCGACGATGTTCTGGCCAAAACACTCCGGGACGGCCGAGTGGTGCTTGGATATGCACTCACATTCGATGCACCGGCGCGTATGGGAAGCGCGTGCGTGATCCATCCGATCAGCCTTCCCGTCGTGCACCCGGCAGAGGAAACAGCCGACGCCCCCTACTTCCAGGCGAGCGGCGTCGTCTGCAGCCTGCCCGTCCTCGGCAAGGCAGCCGGCGTCTCGGGATTTCTGAACGCCGCCCCTGACTCCGACGGGATCCTGCGGCGCGTTCCGCTGATCGCGGAGCTCGATGGCCACATATATCCTGCGATGGCACTCCAGGCGGTTGCTGCTGCAACCGGCAATCGTGACATGGCTCTCAGAATCACGAACGTCAACGCGGCGTCCTTGACCATCGGGAATCGTGGGGTGCCGGTCGATGGAAAGAGCAATCTGTTGCTGCGCTATCGCGGCAGGAAGAAGTCCTTTCCTTATTTCTCCGCCGCAGACGTTTTGAGCGGCGAGATTCCGTCCGGGGCGCTGCGCGACAAGTTGGTGTTTGTCGGCACCACCGCCCTCGGCACGCGCGAGGTGGTGGCGACGCCGCTCGACACGCTGTTTGTCGGCGTCGAGGTCCAGGCCACAGTTGCGGATAACCTGCTGCAGCAGGATTTCATCCGCCGGCCGGCCGCCGCTCCGCTGCTGGAGAGTCTGACCGTTCTCCTCATCGGGTTGGGCGTTGCCGTACTGATTGGCGGAACGGGTGTCGTAACGGGTGTAGCAGGCGGCGTCGGCGCAGTCTGCGCACTGTGGCTTGGCACAGCCTGGCTGCTCTCGACGAAAGGTCTGTTTCTATCGCCGCTCTATCCGACGGTTGGCGTGACGCTCACGCTCGCGACGATGACCCTTGCAAAGTTCACTATCGAACGGCGCAAGGCGGAAACCGCCGGCCGGGAGAAGACCGATGCGCAGCGGCTGATGGTGCAGACGCTGTTGTCGCTGACCGAAGCGAGAGACGCGGAGACCGGCCAGCATTCGCGGCGAACCCAGCGCTACGCACGCCTGCTTGCTCAGGAACTCGCCGCGCATCCCGACTACCACGACTATCTGACGCCGGAACGCGTCGACCTCATGTCGAGTCTCGCGCCACTGCACGACATCGGCAAGGTCGCGATCCCCGATCACATTCTCCACAAGCCTGGACCACTCACGCCCGAAGAGCGCCTCGAGATGCAGAAGCATCCGGCTCTCGGGCGCGATGTCATCGTGAAAGCGGAGCAGCAGGCTGGCGTGCGCGACGATACGACCCTCGAGATGGCCAAGGAGATCGCCTACACCCATCATGAACGGTGGGACGGCAGCGGATATCCGCAAGGCCTCGGCGGCAGAAACATTCCGGTCGCCGGCCGGATCATGGCTGTCGTCGACGTCTACGACGCCGCCACCACCCGGGAACTGTACCGGCAATCGATCTCGCACGACGAAGCGGTCCGACTCATCGTCCGTAAGAAGGGCACACACTTCGACCCTGTGGTCGTCGACGCATTCGAAAGGGTTGCCGCCAGCTTTCCAGTCGAAACCCCTGCGCGGATCTAAAACAGGCGCCCTACAAACTAGTACCGCCTGATACCCACGGCACCTCTCAGGTGCCCTACAAAACGAAATACCCTCGGCGCCTCTGAAGGAGCGCCCCACACACGTGGATTTGAGAGGCGCCATACAGGCTTGTGAAACGGGTCTTCAGACCTGCCGTGCGCCTTACTTTGCGCCCTTCAGGAACGCGATCAGATCGGCCATTTGCTGCTGATCCACTTGTGCCTCGAGGCCTTCGGGCATGCCTGAGGTGTCCGCTATGCGCATCGCCTGGATTTGCGTGCGCGGTATGACGGTTTCAGTTCCACCGGGAACGCGGAGCGTCACCGAGGTGGGCGCCTCGTGCCCCATGGTCCCGCTGAGCGAACTGCCATCGGTGAGCGTCACGATCCAGATCTCGTATCCGTCCGCAATCGACTGGTTGGGATCGAGGATATCGGCCAGAAGGAACGCCGGAAGATGGTTGCGCACTTCGCCGAGATCGGGACCGAATGCGGCACCGGATGATCCTCGATACTGATGACAGACCGAACAGACCCGGGTGAACACCTCTCGTCCACGATCCGCATCTCCGTTCAACGACAGCGCAGCTTGATAACGTCCGACGGCTTCCTTCGGCGCGCCTGGGGGGGCACCGAAAAGGGCTCGTGCCCGATTCCGCAGCTCGTCATCGTCCAGCATCATCAGGTGAACGCGCGACGGACGCTCAATCTCCGTGGCTTTGATCCTGCCGGCGGCAACGGCGTCGAGGAGGAGCCGGACGGATGGAGAATCGCGCATCAGCGCGCGGACGGCTTCTTCGCGTACGGCAGGCGTCCAACGATCCCACGACTGGATGAATTCGCGAGAAGTCTGCGGATCCTTGGAGTCGGCCAGGGCATGGACCGCCGCCGCCTGGACTGGCGCTGGCTCGCTGCGCGTCAACAGATCGCGAAAGGTCTGTTCGTAGGCACCGGCATTTCGGAGCGCCAGAAGCCGCACCATGTCCGCGCGCCGATCCGCATCGGCGCGTGTGTCGCTCACGAGGCGTTCCGCTTCCTTCAGCAGGTCGGCATCTGAACCGAGAGGCACGGGGCCGAGCGCTTCCAGCAGCTGAAGCGAGGACCGACGAATCGCCGCGGACTCGTTACGGACCACCGCACTGGTCAGCGAACTGCGTTCGGGCTCGAGCACACGCTCACGTCCGTCCTTGCCGCGAACGCCCACGGCAAGCCCCTGGAGGGCCGCCGCCCGCCACCAGTCGGTCGACGAGCCGGCTGGTTTCGCCGCGAGCTGCACGATGTCGCGAATCGCAGCCGCATCTTTGTTGCTTCCAGCCATTGCCGCGACTCGATTGAACAGCATCCGCCGGCCGGGTGTGTCGCGATCGGTCAGCCGTTCGATCGACGTGTGGAAGAGCGCCGCGGCATCCGATTTCGGGGCGCTGAGCGCGGCCACCTGCATCCAGCCGTCTTCCACGTTGTCGAGCAGGAGACGATTGCGGATGGCTTCTACGGCGGGCGCATCGATGTCGCCGAGAGTGAGAAGGAGTTGAAAGCGAACCTTCGGATCCTGATCGCCGGCCATGCGCAGGAGCCGATTTCGCACAAGGGTACTGCGGAGGCGCCGCTCCGACAGCCTGATGGCGTTTTCGCGCACTCCGGCGATCGGATCCCCGAGCGCCGTCGCGATTGTTTCCGGCCCCAGCGCGCCCATGCCCTCGAGCGTCCACAGCGCGTGCACTCGACCGACAGATGAATCGGTAGCCGCGGCCGGCGCTGCTGCTTGTTGGTCTGTGGCCAACCGTTCGAGCAGTGGGACTGCGTCATGCGGCTTGCGATCGACGAGGAGCCGCTGAGCGTGGCGTCGCCACCAGATGTTCGGATGTGCCAGCGTCCGGACCAGTTCGTCGGCGGACGCGCTTCCCAGGCGGATCTGATTCAACCACGATGGGGCCGCGGTCCCGGTCGGAACCACCCGGTAGATGCGGCCGCGATCCCGTCCGGCATACAAATCGCTCGACTTCGCTGTCGCGTCATCCAGCCATTCGGGGTGCTCGATGATCTTGCGGTAGAAGTCAATGACGTAGAGCGCGCCGTCAGGACCGATGTAGAAGTTGACCGGGCGGAACCACGAATCGGTGGACGCGAGGAACTCGCGCCCATCGAACATGCGGCTCGCCCGAAACGTGACCCCGTGGTCCTGGACCGAGTCCACGTGCACGAGATTGTGTGCGCTCTCAGCCACGAACGTCGCCGTGCGGTAGGCCGGTGGAAAGAGATCCGCCAGGTAATAGGTCAGCCCCGACGCCGCCGTCATCACGCCCACATCCGTCAGCAGCTGGTACTCGGGATGTTGGGTGATGGGAAAGAGATCCGCGGGTACCTTGTAATCCGGCAGTTGTTCGACGACGGTCGGCAGGATGAGTGAACGATTGCGCGACGCGTAACGTGCGGCGATCACCTCCTGATAGATATGGCGGTTGTTCGTATTCAGGAACTGGTGGCCCCAGCGGTCGAAGGTCTGTCCGAACTGGCTCTTTGACGAGAGGGTCTCCAGCTCGAACGTGTCCGGCTTGAATCGAACGTTGCGCCCGTCACCATCGGGCGGAAGATGCGGACCTGACGGGCGGTCGGGGAAGTGGACCTCATTCCCCTCGTCTCCGAGCAGATCGCGATACTTGATCGTCCTGACCGGGCCTTCGTTGGCCAGGTAGACCCAATTGTCGAGACCGTAGACCGGCGTGTTCGTCGTGTGCTGAGGGTTGGAGAGCGCGAACCCCGTGAGCACGACCCGCTTCACGTCTGCCTGCCCGTCACCATTCTGGTCTTCGAAGTACCAGACGTCGGGTGAATCGGTGACGAGAACGCCGTTCTTCCATCGCATGATGCCGGTCGGCAGCTTCAGTCCGTCGACGAAGACCGTGCTGCGATCGGGTTTGCCGTCGCCGTCCGAATCGCTCAACAACATCACCCGGCCGGAGCCGCTCACGTCCAGTGGATAGCCGTGCATCTCGACGACGTACATACGCCCGTTTTCGTCGACCTCCATCGCCACCGGGTCGGATATGAGCGGCTCCGCGGCGAACGGCTCGATCCGAAAGCCGTCGGCAATCCTGAAGGTCGCGAGTGCTTCCTGAGGCGAGTAGGGAGGACCAGGTTGTCCGGCGAGGGCGGCTGCGGCGAGCAACGACAGCGGTAAGATGCATCTCATGAGCGGCTCCGCGTGGCTTCAATCCTACTCCGGGGTGCGTGCGAAGATTGGGCTCGGACCAGACGTCAGCCGGGACGACGAGGCCTTCGCCTTCCGTCACGCGTACTGCTACGCCGTGTCCAGGTTGCAGGCGAATCCCGCGCCTCGCGCGAAACTCGTGCTCGCCCGCGACCCTCGTCCGACCGGCGCCGCGCTCGCGCGCGCGCAGGCGCGCGGGCTCGTGACCGCGTGTCACGATCTGGGCGTCGAGCTCGAGTTGATCGATCTCGGCGTCCTGCCCACTCCGCTGTGGCAGCACTCGGTCCGGCTGTTCGAGGCCCACGGCGGCGTGATGATCACCGCAAGTCACAATCCGGTGGACCAAAACGGGTGGAAGTACGCAACCGGCTTCGACACATTCGGCGTCGACCCGGCACCTCCCGGCGCCCTGCTGTCAGCGGCGGAGATGGGGCACCTGATCCGTGCCGCGAATGCCTTCGACCCGCACCCCTGGCGTTCTCCCCTCAGGTCGGTGACGGACAACGTCGCCCGCGAACGCGCCATCGACAACTACGTCGGTTTTCTCTCCGAGGCCTACTTCGCCGATGCACCGGGCGTGCGAGTGGTGCTCGACCCGAATGGCGGCGCCGCCAGTACGGTCGCCGAACGTGCCTTTCGTGCGCTTGGCGTCGAGCCAATTCTCGTCAATGGTGTTGAAGGAGAGGTCGCGCATGAGATCGATGTGGAGCAAGCGCGGCCCGACGGCACCCATGTGCTCGACGACGTGGCCAGGCGGGTGCGAGCGGAAAACGCGCTCTTCGGTCTGGCGTACGATTTCGACGCGGATCGCGGGAATCTGACTTACATCGATGGTGACGGAAAAACCCACATCCCGTCGCCCCAGGCCTCTGCGGCAATGAACACCGCGATTGCGCTTGCCGTCCACCAGCGTTCCGGCGATTCGCGCCGTCCGGCGGTGGTCGCCTCCGACGCGACGTCCTGTCGCGTCAAGCAGGTCGCCGCCGCCTTTGGGGCGGACGTCTTCGAAGTGGAGACTGGCGAGATCAACGTCGTCACCAAGATGCAGGACCTCGAGCGCCACGGTTTCTGTGCGGTCATCGGCGTCGAAGGCCCGAATGGCGGCACCATCTTCTCGGGCACCACCTGCCGCGATGGAACGCTAGTCGGCGCCGGCGCGCTCCTCGCAGCCGCGGATGCCGAACTCCGCAGGATCATCGCGCAGGCGCTCGCACGCGGCCGGGACATGCGTCCTGACCTGGCAGGTTTCATCGAAGTCCTGCCCGCACAGCGTTCGTTTATGGAGCGGCACGACGGTCCGGCGGATTGGAACCGGACGGTCGATACGTTCGATCGGGCCTTCCCCGGCCTGTTCGCGTCAGAACTGGCGCGGACGTGGGAGCGATTCGACGTGGTGTATTCGTACACCCGGTACGTTGGTCCCGAGCGGCCGAGCGCCGCCTGGTACGGATGGAAGGCGCGGCTGTTTCGCCCCGGGGCTGAGGGTTTCCTCTGGATCCGCGGATCGAAAACCGAGGCCGGGGTCGCACGCGTGGTCGGAGACGCGCCGGATGAGGTCTCGGCGCGCACCCTCGTCGACCTGGGCCGGCGGCTGCTCGAAGAGAGCCGCGCCTCCGTTTAGCAGGTTGTAGCTGAAAGGGGTGTGGGCGCCCTCTGTAGAGGCGCCGCGTGAAGCCGGGCCTGGGCTACTCGCCGGTCGCTGGACGTCCCGAACGCGTCGCAAAGTAGCCGCTTCGCGCTCGAACGGTCAGACCGCGTCGGTGGGTCGTGACGTCGATGCGGTGCCAGCCGGTCGTGGGGTCCGCCTCAATCGCGAGAAAATACTGCTGCCGCAGTTCGGCCATGAGCGCCGCAATCGCTCGCGGGGTCTCGAGTGCGGCGACGTGGCTTACGTCCCCGCCGGTCCAGTAGGCAAGTTGTGCCAGCGGGTCTTCCCGCTCCTCGATCCGTAGAAGTACGTCAGGCGTCGACTCCACGGCAATGGCGTAGACCGGCACGTCGATCGCGCTGGCGAGGCCGGAAACTTCAGGTGCCGACAGGGTGCTGCTGGTGTCCGCGCCGTCCGTGATCACGATGACTGCGCGCCGCTGGCCACGGCGTTCGGCCAACCGCTTCGCCGTCTCGCCGATGGCGTCATACAACGACGTCAGGCCCCACGCGTCGACCGTGTCGAGCGCCTGACGGATGCCGTTGGTGTCCTTGGTGAAGGCGGTCTCCTGCCGGAGCGCCTTGTCGAACGTGAAGAGCGCAATTTCATCGGACGGACGATTCACCCACTTCAACAACTCGTCGACGACTTCCCTGCCGCGAGACCAGTTGCGGCCGCGCATGCTGCCGCTGGTATCGACGAGCACCGCCAGGCTTACCGACGCGTCGTCTGTGGCCCTGAAGTCAAGGATCCGGCGAGGCTGGCTGTTTTCGAGAACATGGAAGTCGTTCTGTTCCAGGTTGCGCACGATCCGATTGCGCGAGTCGCGCACCACGGCACTGATCGGCACGAGCGAAACCGACGTCCGGAAGGTCGCGCGAGCTTCCTGCGCCCAGACCGAAGAGCGGTGCTGAACGACGCCCGCGAGCGCGACAAAAGCCGCCGTCAGGACAACCGTGACGCATAGACGTTTCATATCCGTACCCAGGATCCCAAATCTGTAATCGGCGATTGCGGCGGAGCGGCCCAAATCAAGCCTGGTTGCCAGCCTTCGTATCGGTTTGACGACTTACTGAAGTTATGGGGTTCCAGAGAACGCAAGGAACGCGCCAGCCCTCACTTGTGACCAACGGCGCGGTACGGGGAGATGGAACCACGGCGAGATCGAAACGTATTCGATTCGAGTGTCGCGACTGCTATGACTGACGTCTCGATTCGCGCCGAAAAAACACCGGATCACCAGGCCATCCGTCAGGTGAACGAGGCGGCGTTTGGCACCACCGAAGAAGCTGACCTGGTCGAGTCCTTGCGGAGAGATGGGACGGCCCTGATTTCGCTGGTTGCCGAATCGGGGGGGCGCCCCGTCGGCCACATTCTGTTCAGCCGCATGTGGATTGACACCGCGACCGGGGCGATCGCAGCGGTCGCCCTGGCGCCGATGGCGGTGTCCCCCGAGTACCAGCGTCAGGGTATCGGCAAGAAGCTGGTTGGACGCGGTCTCGTCGAATTGCGGGCTCGAGGGGAGCAGATCGTCATCGTTGTCGGACATCCCGAGTATTACCCGCGGTTCGGATTCTCGTCGCTGCTGACACGCCCGCTCGAGAGTCCGTTCGCTTCGGAGGCGTTCATGGCGCTCGAGCTGTGCGACGGCGCGCTCGATGGTGTTCGCGGGCGAGTCAGATATCCGCCAGCCTTTGGGCTGTGACGGTCCTCATCCTCCTTCAGAATCTCACCCGCGCGCCAAACTGAAACGATCGTGGTTCGCCGACAGCGGTGACCTGACCGAATGTCGGCAGCGGATCGGACGGATAAGCTCCGGTTCCGAACGTGGTGTTGCGAGTGACGACGTTGACGTGGTTGGTGAGGTTGAATCCCTCAACGAGCGCTTCGATCTCCAGGCGGGTGGCGAGCCGGAACGATCGGCTCAACCTTGCGCTCAGGCTGAAGAAGTCGCTGCCGACGCCAGCGTTGCGATCGATGAATTCGCCACTGACCACCGGTCTTGCCGGCGTGCCCTGAATGGTCGTCACCCCCGACAAAATGTTGAAGGGGGGCGCCGAGTAGGCCTGCAGCATTCCGCTCAACTGGAATCCGTGAGTGATGTGTTCCCAGGTCGTGACCGCGGGGGACATCGGGGAGTGAACCGCGCCGTTCACCACCAGCCGATGCCGTTGGTCGTCGTCCGAGCGTCCCCAGTCCTTCGACAGATCAAACGGGTCAATCGGTGAACTGAAGAAGAACTCGCCGACGTTGTTCATCGATTTCGAGAACGTGTATGAAACCCGGTAGTCGCCCCACGCCGAAGGACGTTGCATGAACGAGACGTGGAGTCCATGGTAGTTGGACCTGCCGGCCGACGAGTACTGATTGTTGTTCGCATACGTCGGGTTCGGCCGGCATCCGTTGTTGGTGCCAGTCGCGACGCAGCTCGGCACGTTCTGATTGATCGACATCAACAAACCGCTGCCGCTCAGATACTGATACCCCACGCTGAGGGTCGCGCGAGAGCCCAGTTGATGCTCGACCTCCACGCTGGCCTGGCGCGAGTACGCATTCTGCAGGTCATCATCCATGGTGGTAAGGCTTGCCAGTGTGACCGACGGAACCAGGGCGGAGAGGATCTTGGGAAACGTCGGCGCGCCAGCCTGGGTCGGCGACAGGCTGACATTGGTTTGACGCAGGCTACCGAGGTCCGTCGAGTTTCCCGCGGACAACAGGGCGTTGGCCAGCGCGCGAAGCGGGGCCCGATCGTAGAACAACCCGGCACCGGCGCGGACGATCGTGCGGCGGGAGTTGAAAGGGGACCAGACAATTCCGACCCGCGGCGAAACGTTGTTCGTATCGGTGTTGATGGTCTCCAGGAACTGTAGATCGTACCGAACACCGGCATTAAGCGTCACGCTGGCGCTCGCCTTCCATTCATCTTGAACGTAGACGCCAACGTTCGGGTTGGTTTGCGAGACGTCGGTCGCGCCGAACGTCTGGGTGAATCCCGCGTTGTTGTAGGTGCCGGCCAGGAAGTTCGCCAGCGACGAGAAGGTGTAGGTCCCCCGGTTCGCTCGTGGAAAGGTAATCCGGTCGTCGTTGTACAGGAAGTCGGCGCCAAGCCGAAGCGCGTGCGCGCCCGCCTGATGCGAGAGGTTGTTGACCACCTGATACATCCGATTGCTCCGCCGCGTCGGGCTGCTCGAAAGCGTTCCGAACGATGCGACGCCGGCGATGCTCACGGAGGGCCCGATGGGATCGGTCGGCGGCGCTTTCAGATCGCTGTCGGCAAACTGCGCGCGCGTTTCGAGAACGGTTCGCATCGAGAGCGTCATGGTGTTACTGAACGCGATCGTCTGATCCAGATTCTCCAGGCCCGCCGACGCGCTCGGCGCGCTCAGTCCACCGGCGCCGCGCGAGTTGTCAGAGCTCACGTCGTACAAG
This sequence comes from uncultured Acidobacteriota bacterium, assembly GCA_963755695.1. GTDB lineage: Bacteria > Acidobacteriota > Vicinamibacteria > Vicinamibacterales > 2-12-FULL-66-21 > QHWT01. Next base: position 1,376,641 of record CAVWLB010000010.1, read on the forward strand.
CTGTACCGAAGGCTGAACTGGTCGCGGCCGCTCGCCTGATGATCAACCTTGAGCAGAAGATTGGTGGTGTCGACGGGATTGGGATAGATGCCGGTCGTGACCTGCGGCCCTTGATAGCCTGCCGATGTCAGCCGGGCGTTTATCGCTCCGACGTTACCCGGGGCAATGGTGACCAGGCCGGTCTGATCCAATCGGCGCTGCTCGACGTTTCCAAAATAGAAGGACCGATCGGACGCGATTGGCCCGCCCAGACTCGCACCGTACTGGGACTGGTTCATCGGCAAGGCGGTCCCCGAGAGCGCGTTCGCCGCGTTCAACCGATCGTCCCGGAGGTAGTCGTACGCCGTCCCGCGCAGCACATTCGTGCCGCTCTTGGTGACGATGTTGACGTAGCCGCCGAGCGCACGCCCAAGTTCGGCCTGCCCGCCTGAAGTGACGACCTGAACCTGCTCGACGGCATCGAGGCCATAGGTGATTCCGCTGAGCGCCGCCGCATCGTCGTTGGCCGAGAGGCCATCGACAATGAAGTTGTTCGAGAGATTGCGCTGGCTTCCCACCGAAAGGGTGACGCCTGGAACCGCCGACGTTTCCGGAAACAGCTGCGTGTTGGCCACGTTGGTTGGTGAAACCCCTGGAACCAGAAGCGCGACATCCAGGAAGTTGCGGCCGTTGAGCGGTAACGTCCTGACTTCGGCCTCCGAGACGGTGGCGGCAATCTGGCTTCGGGCCGCTTCGAGCACGCTGGCCTCGCCGGTTACGGTGACGCTCGCGTCGACCGCACCAACGCTCAACGTGATGGGGAGCTCGAACGCGGAACCAACAGTCAAGGTCAGGGCACGCGTCGCGTCCTTGAAGCCCTGCTGGCTCACCCTGATCTCGGATGGCCCGATGCGCAGATACGGGAAGCGGAAGCGACCCTCGCGATCCGTCACCGCCGTTCCGATCGCGTTGGTTTGAATCTGGCGGACGACGACCTGCGCTCCGGGGACGACTGCGCCCGACGGGTCCGTCACCCGTCCGCTGACGCTTGCATAGTCAACCGACTGCTGAGCAACGACGGGACAGGCGCACGCCAGCACTACGCACGCGAGCGCGACCACTTTCAGATACCGCACAAAACACCTCCTCCGGACAACGGCACCAGACGGCTCGGGGCACACCGGTTTGCCGCCGAGCAACGAACGGGTGAGCGTTATGCGCGGGGAGGAGGCGAGTCGGGAGGTGCGAGACGAGTAGTCGGATGCTCCTCGGCTTCCATCGTGCTGGAGCATCGTGAACGATCCGGCAGGGACTGTGCCGAACGGGTCAGCACACCGTGATTCGAGAGAAGGGCAACCAGCGCCGCCACTGGAGGGTTGCACGTCCCACGCATCGAGCAGAGGTCTCGGGATCGTTGATCCTCGTCGTGAACGGTTCCGCGATGCATCGGACAAGGAAGACCGTCCGCTGCTCGCATCGGGCACGGCGCCGGAGTGGCGTTGGTATGACAGCTCGTTTGCCGAGCAGCAACCGACCGCAGATGCGTGGCGCACGCGTCAAACGGGACAAGAGCCGAGAGCGACGTCGCTTGAAGGACGATCCAGCCAGCCGCCAGAAGCCGCAGGTGCCGTCGAAGCGCGGTCATGGTCTCATTCAGCTTAGCGGAGGCGCGGGTACGGCGCAACCACGGGCCCCGGCGGAACGGCCAGCGCTTCACCCGCAACACCGCGCACCCGATCGCGCTCGAAATTGTCTCCGCGGTCAGATGGCAGCGGTTTAGCTACATCGTGCACCAGAGCGTTCGATACCCGGTCGATCTCCACGGTATATTGACGAGTAGTCCGGACATTTTGGTGTGGCTGGCGGCGACGCCGCGACGTCTTGCCGCGACCAAGCACGCCAGCCACGAGATGCCGCGGACCGTAACGTGAGGTTTCGCATGCGGTCAGCCACCGCGCTGCTGCTCTTTGGATGCTTGATCACCCCGAGCGCAGCGATCGCCCAGACTCAGCCGTCACGACCGAAGGTTGGCGTCGCCTTCGGCGGAGGGAGCGCTCGCGGGCTTGCGCACATCGGGGTGATCCAATGGTTCGAGGAGCACCACATTCCAATCGACCTCGCAGCCGGAACGAGCATGGGAGGGCTTGTCGGCGGCGCCTTTGCGACCGGCATGTCCGCGGCGGAGCTGCGGGCGCTCATCAGCGGCACCGACTGGGACACGATGTTCGGCAGTTCGTCATTTCCTTACAAGAATCTGCGCCGCAAGGAAGATTCCCGGAGCTATCCGTCGCGACTCGAGTTCGGACTCAAGCGGGGCATCGTTCCACCATCCTCATTGAATGACGGGCAGCAGGTCGACCTGTTTCTGGCGCGCATCGCAGCACCCTATTACGCGCTCGAACGCTTTGACGATCTTCCGACTCCCTTTCGCGTCGTTGCCGTCGATCTGCGTGCCGGAGAGAAGGTGGTGATCGGCAGCGGCTCGCTGGCCACCGCCATGCGCGCGACGATGTCTCTCCCGGGGGTGTTCCCGCCGGTCTCACGCGACGGTCGCGTGCTGGTTGACGGCGGGGTTCTGGACAACATCCCGGCGGACGTCGTCCGCGAGTCGGGCGCTGACGTGGTCATTGCGATCGATGTCGGCTACGCTCCGGACGACGACGTGAACTACTCGATGTTCGGCCTGCTCGGCCGCACCGTCGACGCGATGATGCGGACGTCGATCCGTGTGGCACTGGCGCAGGCCGACATGACCATCGCGATTGACGTGCAGGGTTTCGGGTCGCTGGACTGGCGCCGGTCCGACGAGTTGATCACCCGCGGCTACGAGGCCGCCGAGAAGAGGCGTGACGAGCTCCTCAAGTACCGGGTCTCGGATGAGGAGTGGAAGTCCTGGGTTGACGCACGCGCACGCCGGCGCAAGACAACCATTCCTCCACCGGCCTTCGTCACGACGTCCGGCGTAGAGCCCGCGGACGCGGCCCTCGTAGAGCGCGCGCTCGAACGGCATCTCAACGCGCCCCTGGACATACCGTCCCTCGAGCGCGATCTCGCCACCTTGTCCGGCCTCGATCGATACCAGGCAATCGACTGGCAGATGACCGACCAGAACGGGCGCACCGGCCTCATGGTCCGGGCCCGCGAGAAAGTCTACGCTCCTCCTTTCTTGATGCTCGGCCTCAACATCGAGAACACCACCTCCGAAGATTTTCGGGTGCGGCTCGCCGCACGCTATCTCAAGTTCGACGTGGTGGGTTCAGGCTCCGAACTTCGCGTCGACGGCGCGGTGGGCGCCGATCCCAATGTCGCGATCGGCCTCTACAGACCGATTGGCAAGACACGACTCTTCGTGCGTCCGTTCGCCGCTGCGCAGAAGCGAACCTTCAGCTTCACTCACGACGGTGCGGTCCTTGCCGAGTACACCGAGGGGCGTGTCCTGGCAGGCGGTGATTTCGGAGTCAACTTGTCGAGGGTCAGCGAGCTGGCCGGCGGCGTTCTCGTGGGTCACGTGGACGACAGCGTCCGCGCCGGCAATCCGAACCTGCCGGAATTGTCCGGTGCGGAAGTGACGGCAACGCTGCATTGGGTCATCGATCAACAGGACAGTCCAGCCATTCCATCTCAGGGCACGCGAGCCGTGGCAGTCCTTTCACAGACATTTACATCGCCGGACGTTCCGGGGTTTGCGCGAACGAATCGCGATCTGACCCAGGCCGAGATGTCGGTTTCGTCTTTCTTCCGCCTCGACCGGCGTCATCGGCTGTTCGTCGTTGCATCAGGGGGAACCTCCTTTGATGATCAGCCCCTGCCGACGCGTCAATTTTCGCTGGGGTATCCGTTCGTCCTCGACGCATTCAGCGTTGGTGAGCGGCGCGGCGATCACTACGCGGCCCTGACCGTCGGGGCGCTCCGGCAGGTAGCGCGGCTGCCCGATTTCATGGGGGGCCCGGTCTTCATCGGGTCGTGGTTCGAGAACGGCTCGGCCTTCAATTCCCACGAGAACGCCGACGTCAACTCGCATCTTGCCGTGGGCTTCCTGATGGACACCCTCGTCGGACCCGCGATCATTGCTACCAGTTTTGGACTGGACGGTGGATGGCGGACCATCGTCGGTATCGGGCGCATTTTTCGGTGACGAGATGAGGAGGATGCGCGGGTCCGTTTGGGAGCACGGACCCGGCTCGATACGGTATGGCGACAGAGGCAGGGCGTGGGCTTGGCTCAGTTCCCGCTCAGTTGCATCGGACTCGGACCATGAACGGGGATCGGCAGGACCCTTGAAGACTGAGATAGCCTCACACTCGATAAGGGTACGGAAGTACCGCGGTTGATAGATCCCACGAAGGTGGTAAGGAAAGTCACTCCCGAGGAAGACTTCGCACGTTCCCGGTGGATATTCGAGACGCAACCATCACCGCGATATACCTGTTCGACGTCGCCGAGCACATCGACCTCGTGCGTCTCCAAGCGGCTCTGAACCCGTCCGAAGCGCGTGCCGCCTCGACCGCAATTGCCCCGGCCTACCTGAAGTACCAGACGCCGCCGCTCGTGATCGACGGCGAGAGCGCCCGCCTCGCCTTACTCGACGGATTCCGGACCCGCCTGAAGTTCTTCGAGTACGGCGTGGTGTCACTGGCGCTGTCGCGCGCGTTCGCGGGGGAATGGGAAGACCTCGTCGCCATCAGTCAGCAGTACATCGAAAACGCGGCGCTGGAAGCGCAGTCAGAAGAGACGGTTCGCGGGATCGTGGAGCGATGCCGATCCGCGATGACCCGCGTCCATCAAGCGTACCTGTCGGAGGACTATCTGGTCGTCGGTGTCCACCAGCTCGGCGATCCGCTCTCCGCCGATGACCTTCTTGCGGTCCACGGGCAGCAGGTCGCGCAATTGTTGCGCGGCGAGGCGCAGCCTCTCAGCCGGCAGGAGCAGGAGGAAGTCCTGCGCAATCGCCTGTCGTATCTGGTGGGCGACGTGGTCGTGCCGACCTGGAACGCGGCGTTTGTCTACGACAGCGCCGTCGGCGCCGCCCCTACGCTCGAGCTGTTCGAGTTCGCCAACTCGCAGCTGCTCGAGTTCCGGTACTACGACGCGCTGTTGGACGCCGAGCTGACGCGCATCTATCCGGCGCTGCAGCGAACGAGCTGGTTGAACAACATCCTTGGCCGAGGCACGGTGCAGGCGGCCAATCAGCTGCACTCGCTGTTCATCGACGTCAACGAGCTCACCGATCGCACCGAGAACGCGCTGAAGATCGTCGGCGACATTTATGCGGCGCGGGTGCTGGCGCTGGTGGCGGCACGACTCGGCCTGGGCCGGTGGAAAGCGAGCGTCGAAGACAAACTGGAAACCCTCGACGACATCTACCGCTTCGCGGTAGAGCAGGTGTCGATTTCGCGCGGTCAGTTTCTCGAGCTCACGGTCGTGCTGATCCTGGTTCTGGAATTGATCCTCTTCGTGCTCGGCATCATGAAATAGCTGGCGGCGCTACGACGGCTCTCGAAACGCCAGCAGAGGGCTCACGCGCAAGACGCGGCGTGCCGGCGGGATGAACGCGGCACCCACGACGACCCAGAGTCCGGCCACAACCCTCGCAACCAGATTGGCGTCGATGGCGGGCAATCCGTACACCTGCGATTGTGCGACTCTGACCAGTAGTCCAGCGCCGATGAGGCCGGCGGTGATGCCGCCAAGCGCGGGCGTCAGCGTCACTCCGGCGAAGCCTCGAATGATCCGCCAGGGGCTTGCGCCCAGCGCAATCCTCAAACCTATCTCGCGGGTGCGGCGACCAATCAGATCCGCCATGACACCGTAGACGCCTATGGCGGCCAGGACCAGCGCGATCGCGCCGCATGCCGCGACCAGTGTCGCCATCAGCCGATCGGCGGCGAGCCCGCGCGACAGGTGGGCGTCGAACGTAGACACTTCCAGCTTTCTAACCTTCCCGGCCGATTTGAGCGCGTTGAATACGTCCTGTTCGATGTCGACAGCGCCGCTCACCGCCCTGACCACGGCAAAGAATCCGCGGGCCGTCGACTTCGACATCGGGTAGTAGACCATCGGCTGCGGCGGCCCTTCGAAGGCGCGATAGGATTGTGTGCGGACCACCCCGATGATCTCGACGGTGTGGCCCTCGGCATCCGTGAGGGTGTGACCGACGGCTGCACCGGAGAAGTATCGCTGCACGAGCGCATCGTTGACGATTGCCAGTTCAGCACCGCTCAACTCGTCTTCAGGCGTAAAGAGCCGCCCGTCGATCAGTGGAATCGACATCACCGAAAAATAGTCGCGGGTGGCGAAGTTGGTCTCGAAATCGACCCATTCCGTGGTCGAGCCGCGGTCGATCCGGAACTCGCGGCGAGCCGGCCGGGTGAGCGGCGGAGAGGACGTCCATCCTGCCCTCGCGCTCGAAGACACCCGCTTGAGACTCGCGGTCGCGGCATCCCGGTAGGCGGGGTCGTAGCTGTAGCTCTCGATGGACGCAATCACCAACGGGTCCAGCGCCTGCGGCCGGCTGGTACTCAGGGCGGTGTTCACCACCTTCGTCAGCAGCGCTGATTCGACCAGGAAGATCGTCGAGAGTGCCAGTTGCGCACCGACGAGCAGCATTCTCAGCTTCGCGCTGCCCTGACGATCGCCAAGCCCGCCGGGATCGCCGCGCAGCACATTCGGTGACAGGGAACGCGTCGAATGAACCGCCGGTGCGATCCCGCAGAGCACGCCCGCAGCCACACCGACGGTCATCGTCAACCACATCACGGATGGTTCGACGCGGGTGTCGAGAAGCCGTGCGTGCTCCGGAGCAAAGAGCGCAGGAATCGAGGCGGCGGTCCACATGGCCGTCAACAGGCCGGCGGCGGCGCCGGCGAGCGCGAGGAGCACGCTTTCGATAATCAGTTGCCGCATCAGTCGTGCGCGGCCCGCCCCGAGGGCCATCTTGATCGTCAACTCGGTGCGCCGGGCGATCCCGCGTGACAGCAGCAGCGAGCCTGCGTTTACACAGGCACTGAGGAGCAACAGGCAGGTCGCACCGAGCAGCACCGCCGCGAACAGTTGCGCCTGGGATCGCCGATCTGGTCCCAGCCGGGAGTAGGCGAGCGCGGTGAAACGCCGGGGTTCGTCGGCCGATCGAATCGTGCCCTGGTTGGTCTCGGGATGGGCCACAGCAACGGTACGAGACGCTTCATCGAGGCTGTGCTGCAGGTCCTCCAGGCTTGCCCGTGATGCAAGCCGTCCAACGATCTTGAGGCGCCTGACGCCGCGGCCGCTGCGACGGATACCGGCGTCGAGCCGAGTCCACGCACCGAACACACGATCCAGGTGAAGGCCACGGAATCCTCGCGGCGCGATGCCAACCACCGTGTATCCGCGGCCTCCAATGGTGAGTGATCGGCCTAGCACGTCCGCCGGAGCGCCGAGCCCCTGCCAGACGTCGTACCCGATCACGACGTCTTGTGGCCGTGCAGCGCGCGGCCATTGACCGAGATGCGGGTGGGCGCGCAGGACGTCCCAGAAGCTCTCCGACACGGCGGCGACGCGAGCGTTGACAGTCGCGTCTCCGAAGTGCACCACCTCTTCCGCACGTTCATCAATCGCAGCGGCGGCGTCGAGCGGCGCACCAGCCGTGAACGAGACGAAATCCGGATAGGAAGAAGCGCCGTAGGTCGCGCCATTGGTCTGGCTGGTGTAGATGTCGACCAGCCTGGCAGATTCGGTGACGCCAGCGGGTGCGCGGAACAGCAGTGCGTCCACGGCACTGTAGACGGCGGCATTCGCGCCGGTGCCCACCGCCAGACTGACCACGATTACTCCTGCCAGCCACGGCGTTCGCGACAGATTGCGCAACGCCTGCCGAAGGTCGTGCAACATGATCAGCGTGCTCAATTCATTCGCAGCGCTGCAATGGGATCGACTCGCGTCGCGCGTCGGGCCGGCAGGTACGAGGCGACAATTGCGACCGCGAGCAGTAAGAGTACCGAACCGACCATCGAGATTGGATCGAACGGCGCGACATCGAACACCAGGTCCCGAAGAAAGCCCGCGGCGACGAGGGAGCTTGCGAGGCCGAGCATCACCCCCGCAACCGCCACTCGCAGACCTTCTCCAAGCACAAGACGGCGAACATTTGATGACGTCGCTCCAAGCGCAAGCCGGATCGCGAGCTCCTTGTACCGCAGGCGGACGGACGCGCTCATCACCGCATACAGCCCAATCGACGCCAGCGCCACCGCGACCAGGCCGAAGCATGAAATCAGCCACGCGTTGAACCGCGGCCGGGCGAGCGGTTTCCCGAGTAGCTCTGCAAATGGCGCGACTCGCATGACCCGGACGTCGGGATCGACCGCTCCGACGCTGGCGCGGGCGAGCGCCGCCACATCCGTCAGCGGCGCTGACGTCCGTATCACCAACATGCGCGCGGCAACGATGAACTGCTCGGCAGGTAGATAGAGCGTCGGCCGCGGCTCTGGTAGATCGCGGTATCGGGTTCGCTTGGCGACGCCGACCACGGTGCGCCACGAGTCCGTCGAGAGCAGTCCTCCAAACTTGATCCGCCTCCCGATCGGATCCTCGCCGGGCCAGGTGCGTGCGGCGACATCTTCGCTGACTATCGCAACATTCGGCGCCCCTTGCCGGTCAGCGTCGGTGAACCCGCGCCCGCGGAGGAGCGGCACTCCGAGCGCCGCGAAGTAGTTGGGATGAACCGACTCCAGATTCAGCGACGGATTGGTCATCGCGCGCTGCGCAGTCTGACCCTCAGCGGTAAACACCGGCAGGTCCCAGCCGCCCGTGCCGGAAAATGGCGCCGTGTTGACTGGGGTCGCCGCCGTGATCCCCGGTGCCCCCTCGAACTGTCGGACGAGATCCCGAAGCAACTGCCGGTGGCGGGTGCCGTCCGCGTATTTCGACTCCGGAAGGCCCAGTTCCACGAACACCAGACGATCTGCTGCCAGTCCCATCTCGAGCGCCTGCAGTCGCAGCAGAGTGCGCACCAACAATCCTGCCGCGGCGACAATGGTGACCGCGAGCGACACTTGCGCGAGGACAAGAGTCCGGCGGCTACGGCGCAGTCCGTAGGCGTTGCCGCGGCCGCCGCCGATCCTCAGCTCCGACACTACATCGGCGCCCGCCGATGACAGCGCCGGCGCAAGCCCTGCGAACGCGGCCGTGACAAATGCCGCGACGAAGGTAAACAGGATAACGACCGCATCGATCCGCACGGACTCCGCCCGCGGCAATCCGTCGGGCACCAGCATGATCACCGCCCGCAGAGTCCACCATGACACCGTGAGTCCCAACCCACCAGCGACCAGAGCCAGGAGCAGGCTCTCGATGAGGACTTCGCGCACCAGCCGTCCTCGGGTGGCCCCGAGAGCCGCACGCACCGCCAGTTCCTGGCGCCGCGCCTCGCCGCGAAGGAGCAGCAGGTTCGCGGCATTTGCACTTGCGATCAGCCAGACCAGACCGACGGCGCCGAACAGAATGAGGAGCGCCCGGCGCACCTCGCCCACCACTACGTCCGTGTACGATCGAACGACCGGTGTCAGGCCGCGCGGCGAGTCCGCAGACGCGGCCGTTTCTATCCGCGAAGTCAGCGCTCGCAACTCGCTTGCAGCCTGCCCGGCTGTCGCGCCCGAACGGAGTCGCGCGATTACATCGACGTCACGCAGCACACCTTCTCGAAAGGCAGGGTTGACCAGAGTCGACGCCGAAGCGGTCAGCGTTGCCCAGGCTTCGACACCGCGCGGGTAATTCAGATCGCGCGGCATCACGCCGACGATCGTGAACGGCATGCCCTCGATCTCCAGCCGGCGTCCGAGCACATCCGGCGCGCCACCGTATCGGCGCTGCCAGAGACCGTGGGTAATCACCAGCACATTCTCCGCACCCTCCACATCGTCCGCGCGTGTCAGCGCTCGCCCTAGAACAGGCGTGACGCCGAGTACTCGAAAGAAGTCTCCACTGACTGACGCGGTGCTGATGTAGGTGGCGGACCCGTTCTCGATCGCCACGGACTCACCGGCGCCGTTGTAGCCAACACCGGCGATGCTCTCGAGCAGCCTGGTCTGCCGGCCTAGGACCTCGAGTTCGGACATTCGGTACGGAAAGTGCGCGAGCCCGCCGGAAGGCAGCTGCTTCCACGCGATCAGCAACGCGTCAGAGTTCGGGAATGGCGGTTTCCGCAGAAGCACGCCCTCGACGAGCGCGAACATGATCGTGGTGCCTGCGAGGCCGGCGGCAAGCGTGAGCACGACCGCGACGGCGACCCCTTTGGCCTGCCGCAGTGCCCGGCACGCGAGCCGCAGTTCGTACGAGAGCTGTTCGAGAGCCATGACGCTGGCTGCATCATAAGCTGTCGATCTGCCGAAGCGGGTCACCCCCCCACTAAATGGCCATTCCCATCCCGTCAGCGATCCCCTAGCCTCACAGGCACTCTTTCAGGGCCGTCACTTCGGTTGGTGGCGGGGCAGCAGGTGACGACTACGCAGCCCCAGTGGCGCTACGTCCCGTTCGTATCGACGATCTTGATGTGCAGCGGTCTGTTCATGCTGCTGCACGGAACGTCTCCGCAACCCGTGCGTCCGCTGACCTACGGCAACGCATGCGAAGGCGTTACGGCTCCCAGAACATCACCACATTCGACTGCAGCCACACCGAGCGGAGAGAGCCTGTCGCCTGACGACCATGGCGATGCCGCGAAGGCGCTGGCCGCGGCACTCCCGCAGCTGACAGCCGAACCCGACCCGTTCGACGAGCTGACCGTCGCGGATGCATACCCATGGTCACCGCTTCGATCGGATGTCTTCTGGCTCCGTGGTCCACCTTCCGACGACTCGGGCGCGACCCATCGGTTGGGAACCGGTCCCGTCGACACGTCCTTCGATGCCGACGACGACGACGATGACGGCGACGACGATACCGACACCGATGACGGAGACGGCCTGGCCACGCAGGTTACGGCCTCCGCCAGCGTGTCCTGCGAGCTTCACACGTCGTCGCTGCTCTCCCGGGCGGAAGTTCACCACCCGGGTTCGTTCACCTCCGACGTCGAATCCCTCCGGGCTCCCCCGCAGTAGTCTCTCTCTCACAACCCAGTAATCGTCAGGCCTGAGCTCCGTCTGGCCGTCGCGCGCACGTGCGAACAGCGCCCGCGTGCTTCGGCGCGACAGGTCTGACCAGAGCGCGCATTGGCTCGTCCTCCGATGGGCCGCGTCGCTGGAGGTGTGCCTCGGTGCGAGCGCTCGTCGTTCGCGTCCAGGTCGCCTGCCCGACTGGCTTCGACGCCGCTGCGGCAACGGCGGGTCGGTACCGGTTCGTCCGCGTCAACCACGAAAGGAAGGCCGTTCGATGACCAACACGGGTCAGTGCAGCTCGACGTGTGTCCACCGCAGCAGTGCAAACCATCGATGGGAGGAAGTCATGAGAGTGCAGCAGCCGTTTACATGCCGGCGTCGCGCGCGTTCGAAGCCGCTGGCGATCCTGGCCTTGATCGGAATGATCCTGACGCCGCTCGGTCGTCCGATATTCGAGGTCACCGTTCACGCGCAAGTGCAGAAGGCCCCGGTCGGCAACGGGTTCTTTATCAACGCCGACGACCTGCGCTTCATCTTCAGGCAGATCCAGGTCGCGCAGGCCCATGCGGCCGGCGGAGCGCTGCTCGGGCCCGGACCGAACCAAGTCAACTCGCAGGCCGCCCCCAACGGGATCCGCAGCTCCCGATGGGCCTGCGCACGGTCGATGGGTCGTTCAACAACCTGGTGCCGATCCCCGATCAGCACTTGTTCGGCGCAGCCGACCTGGCCTTCCCGCGCCTGACGACGCCGGTCTTCCGCGCTGCGGAGCCGCTGCCGTTCGATCCGGATGGTGCCGGGCGGACAGGCAGCGGGGCAGCCGACGTCATACAAGCAGAAGGCCGGATTCGTCTCCGACTCGCAGCCGCGCCTTATCAGCAACCTGATCGTCGATCAGACCGCGAACAACCCGGCGGCCGTCGCCGCGGCAGCAAACCCGTGCGGCTCGGGCGGCTTCGTCTGCTCTGGCACCGACCGCGCCCGATCCGGATTACCGGCTCGCTGTTCATCCCGAACATCACGCCGGATTTCGGCCTCTCGGCGCCGTTCAACCTGATGTTCACCTTCTTCGGCCAGTTCTTCGATCACGGCCTCGACCTCGTGACCAAGGGGGGCGGCACCGTGATCATGCCGCTGCAGCCGGACGATCCGCTGTTCGTGCCGGGAAGCCAGACCAACTTCATGGTGATGACCCGCGGCCAGAACCAGCCGGGGCCAGACGGCATCCTCGGCAACGGCCGATGACATCCAAGAAGCGATCAACACGACGACGCCGTGGGTCGATCAGAACCAGACCTACACGTCGCATCCGTCACACCAGGTGTTCCTGCGTCAATACGTGATGAACGCGGCCGGCCGGCCCGTGCCAGACGGCAAGATGCTCGACGGCGGCATTCTGCTCGCCGCGTCCGACGGGCATTCCCGGCGACAACATCTGCAACATCGGCAACTGGGCCGAGGTCAAGGCGCAGGCGCGCACGATGCTCGGCATCCAGCTGGTCGACCAGGATGTCTTCGACGTGCCCGCTGCTGCTGACCGATCCGTACGGCCACTTCAAGCCGGGTCCCCACGGGTTCCCGCAGCTCGTGCTGCCGAATAGCGCACTGCTCGAGGGCAATCCCGCCGCAAACGGCGGCGCCGGCGTCCTCGTCCCCGCCAACGCCTTCAGGACCGGCCACGCGTTCCTGAACGACATCGCGCACAACGCCGTGCCGAGCCCGGGTCTGGTCCCCGACGCCGACACGACGATCTGCGACTTCCGCACGTGCACGCAGCCGGCGGGAACCTACGACGACGAGCTGCTCGATCGTGCACTTCGTCACCGGGGACGGCCGCGGCAACGAGAACATCGCGCTGACGATGATTCACCAGATCTTCCATGCCGAGCACAACCGGCTGGTGGCCTACATCGATCAACAGATCAACTCGCTGTTGACGCCGGCCGAAATCGCGGCGTGGCACGCGGTGGACGGGCCTCCGGCTGGGACTACGGCGAACGCCTGTTCCAGGCGGCGCGGTTCGGCACCGAGATGCAGTACCAGCACCTCGTGTTCGAGGAGTTCGCCCGCAAGATGCAGCCGCTGATCAACCCGTTCCTCGGCGGCATCACGTCGATCAACCGCGCGATCTCTGCCGAGTTCGCGCACACCGTCTATCGCCTCGGCCACTCGATGCTGCCCGAGCGGGTGAGCCGCCGTGAACGCGGACGGGTCGAACAACGACATCAGGCTGTTCAACGCGTTCCTCAACCCGGTCGGGTACAACGACGGCGGACCAGCCGGGCCGTTGACCGCGGACAAGGCGGCGGGCAGCGATCATTCGCGGCCTGTCGCTGCAAGTCGGGAACGAGCTCGACGAGTTCGTGACCTCCTCGGTGCGCAACACCCTCGTTGGTCTGCCGCTCGATCTGCCGGCAATCAACATCGCGCGCGGCCGCAGCGAAGGGCATCCCGCCGCTCAACGAGATCCGTCGGCAATTGTTCGAACAGACGAAGGACGCGTCGCTGACGCCGTACCCGAACTGGTTCGAGTTCGGCCTGCAGTTGAAGCATATCGAATCGCTGGTGAACTTCGTGGCGGCGTACGGCACCCACCCCTCGATCACGAGTGCGACGACCGTCGCCGCCAAGCGCGCTGCGGCGAAAGCGCTCATAGACGCCAACGATCCGTTCATGTTCTCGCCCGCCGCGACCAGCGGCATGAACAACGTGGATTTCTGGGTAGGCGGTCTCGCCGAGAAGCAGGCGGTGTTCGGTGGCCTCCTGGGATCGACGTTCAACTACATCTTCGAGCACCAGCTCGAAGACCTGCAGAACGGCGACCGGTTCTACTACCTGCAGCGCACCGACGGCCTGAACTTCAGGTTCCAGCTCGAAGGCAACTCGTTTGCCGAGCTGTGCCGCCGGAACACCGACCTCGGCGCCACGATGGGCAAGATCTTCGAGACGGCCGATTTCAACTTCGATGCCGCCGACCTCACGGGTACCGCGACCATCCCTCTTGCTGATGGAACCTCACTGATCACCACCGCGGACGGAACGAAGCTGTTCTTCGACCCGCTGCACAGAGGCAAGAACGTCATGTTCAACGGCGGACCCGGAGACGACCGCATGCAGGGAGACGTCGGTGACGACACCTTGTACGGCAACGGCGGCAACGATCGCCTCACCGGTGGTGAAGGCAACGACATGCTCGTCGGCGGCGACGGTGACGACATCCTCTTCGGCGGCCCCGGCGACGACATCCTGAAGGGCGGTCCGGGGAACGATGCGCTGAGCACCGGACCCGGGTTCGGCGGCGATTCCGCGATCGGCGGCGAGGGGAACGACTTCATGCTCGGCGGCGACGACGGGGTCGAGTACTTCGGCGGCGGCGGCAACGACATCATCGTCGACGGCGCGCAGCGCGCCGAGGGCATGTTCGGCGGCCCCGGCGACGACTGGATCTACGACGGCGACGGACACGACGGCGGCATCTTCGGCGACGACGGCAACGTGTTCGACCTGCTCGCCGGTCTCAATGCGGTCGGCGGCGACGACGTCCTGGGTGGCGGTCCCGGACAGGACAACCACTGGGGCGAAGGCGGCGACGACATCTTCCTGATGTCGGAGGGCTCGAACAAGTTCTTCGGCGATTACGGGTTCGATATCTTCACCATGCGGGGATGGCCGGCGCCAGGGGAGATCGATCTGAGCTTCCTGCCGCTGCCCGGCGTGATCCTGAACTTCAACAATCTGGCCAACATGTATCGGTTCGTCGATGGCGCGTCAGGATGGGATTTGAACGACCACATCGTCGGCGACGACAACGTGTTCGATCCGGCTGCGCCGGTCGAGATACAGCTGCAGCCTCAGATGGCGCTGACCGAGGAATACGCCGCGAAGGTCGCCGGACTACGGGATCTGATCGTCAACGGCTTCGGCATCACGCCGACAGACGCGCCGGTCGACTTCTTCTCGAACGCCGGTGGTGAGCCGGGTATTCTCGCCTATACCAGGCACACTCTCTGGATCGGCGGCAACCTCCTCCTCGGCGGCCTCGGCAGCGACACGATCGAGGGCCGCGGCGGCGACGACCTCATCGACGGCGACGCCTGGTTCAACGTCCAGCTTCGTGCGGTGCTCAACGACGGCACCGTGAAGCTGGTCGACGACCCGCGCCTCCTCGTCGATGACGTGTTCTCGGATCCGCAGCGCCTGAACCCGGGCCACATCAGCATCGTCCGCAGCATCGTTCAACCGGCCAACGTTCCGCCGCCCGATTGCGGAGCCACGGCACCACTGAACTGCGACACGGCCGTGTTCTCGGGCGCGCTCGCCGACTACTCGATCCAGCTCAATCCGAACGGCACGTTGACGGTGATTCACGTCGCCGCCAAGGGGAACTTCAAGGCTCCGGCCAACGACGGCACCGACATCCTGCGGAACATCGAGCAGCTCAAGTTCTCGGATGTGACGATCCCGGCACCGAGGCCGGCGAACAACCTCGTGCCGAACGTCATCGGGCTTTCGCCGGCCGCGGCGCAGGCTGCGATCGTCGCGGCCGGGTTGACGGTCGGAACGACCATCAGCGGCCGGGCGCTGCCATCAAATCCGATCGCGATCGGGCTCATCGCGACACAGAGTCCGCTGGGCGGGACCAAGGTCGCCGCGGGCACCGCCGTGAATCTCGTGATCTCGACGGGCCTCGAGACGCCGAACGTGGTCGGCCTGCCGTATCCGGGCACCCTGCAGGCCGGCGCCGTGCACAACCTCACCGAATTCGCACTGGTCGTCGGGACGGTCACCAACCAGGCCAGCACCACGGTCCCGGCAGGTCTGGTCATCAGTCAGGATCCGGCCGCGGGTACGGGCGTCAACCCGGGCACCGCAGTGAATCTGGTCGTATCGTCTGGGCCGCCGCTCGTCGCGGTGCCGAACGTTGTCGGCCTGACGCAGGCGGCCGCCACAACGGCGATCACCAACGCCGGTCTGAAGGTCGGCGCGGTGACCACCGCGAGCAGCGAGACCGTGGCATCCGGTAGCGTCATCAGCCAGACTCCGGCGACCGGCACCGCGCCGCAAGGGAGCGCCGTGGCGCTGGTCGTCTCGCTCGGAACGGCCGGCCCGGCGATCACGGTTACGGCAAAGAAGAACGCCGGGACCGCGAACCTGACGATCACCAGTCAGGCGTTCACGCCGGCCGCGAACACGTTGTTGGTGGCGTTCATTTCTGCAGACGCGCCCGTCGATGGCGTGAACACCGTGGTGAACGGAGTCAACAACTCCGGCGCGGCGTTGACGTGGACGCGAGCCGTCCGCTCGAACGCGCAACTGGGCACGGCGGAAATCTGGTGGGCATTCACGACACCGGCCCACGCCAGCATGACCGTCACTGCTGTCATGAACAACTCGGAAGCGGCGTCGATGACGGTGATGGGATTCACCGGAGCTATGCCGTCGCTGGTTGGCGCGGCCAGTCTCGCGGCAAGCGCGGCCAAGGGCGCACCGACCGCGACCATGGTGACGACGCGAGCCAACTCGCTGGTCGTCGGCGTGGGCACGGATTGGGATAATGCCCGCACCATGACGCCGGCAGCAGGTCAGCTCCTGGTGAACTCGTTCAACACGCCGAACGGTGACACCTATTGGGTGCAGCGGACGTCGCCGATCACCGCGTCAGGTACGAGCGTCACGATCCGCGACAGCTACGCGACCCTGATGCCGGATCGCTGGAACATCGCGGCGGTCGAGATCAGGAAGCAGTAGTTTCCGACATGACGCGCGGGGCAGGACAATCGCATCCTGTCTCGCGCGTGTGCACACGTGCGAGTTTTTTACGGAGGTAGACTTCCATGAGGTCCTTGAGTTTTCGAACCGTTCTCGCGACCGCCGTTGCCGCGGTCACGTGTCTCGCCCTGACCCCGACACCGTATGCCGCCGACGTAACCGTCCGACCGTTCCAGCGTTTCGTCGCCAAGGCGCCATTCGACGGCGATCCCGGTGCACCGAGTCGCGTCGACATCGTGATCCAACGGTGGTCCACGGACAGCGAGTGCAGCGATCTGGGCGGCGCGCTGACCGCACGCGGTCCGGAGGGGCTGCTCCCCGGCCTGCACGCGCTGAGGCTACGCGCGGGAGCCGTGCTCATCCCCGGAGGACCGAACGCGGGGGCACGCGCCCTCACGCGGCGCTCCGTCAATCTGTTCTTCGCTCACGAAATCGAGACGCCGACCGGCCGTCAGCTGATCGTCGCCTCGGATCACCCTCTCGATTTCGGGCAGCCAACTGTGAGCTGGTCACCCGAGGTCGCGTTCTCCTTGCTCGAGATCCGCTTCGCAGCCGACGGCGTCGGAATCGGCAAGGTGGCGCCCGCCGTGAACGTCGCGTTCAATGAGAACACGAACACGGTCGAGGCCACGAACTTCGACGTGTTGCCGGTGCGATTGATTGAGGTCAAACCCGCGAAGCTGTAGGGTCGAACCGTAGCGCAGTTCTTTGGCTGACGGCCGCGGTGACGAGCCGGCCAACCCTGCGCTACGGCATGGTCCCTGGTGCGTGGCGCAATCCTCGACGTCGGCTAGGAGTACCGCAATCGCGGATACCAGTCCGTGCCGCGGCCCTCCGGTGTCACGTCGAACATGTTCCACAACGGCCAGATCATGTCGACGTGCCGGCCGTCCTGTCCGCGCGCGGTGGGCACGAAGAGCAGCTCGGTCTGGTAGAAATGATGGATGCGGCCGTTACGCTTGACGAACACGTTGAGCGAGGGCAGCTGATCCTCGCGTCGATTCTCGCCGTGATAATCGCGGTTGTAAGTATTGCCAGCCGATGACAGCAGTCGCAGACCGTGCCATCCGCGCTCGCGGGCCAGTGCCATGATCCGAGCGATCGGCGACTTCGCCACGACCACGAAGTTGACCCGCTGGTTGACATGTTCGCTCTGACCGTCGAGGCCGTCGAGAATTGACGTGCAGCTCACGCATGGAGTGGCCATCTTCGGACCGAACATGTAGCTGTAGATGATCAGAGTCTCCTTGCCCGGCGTGAAGAGCTCGGACATCCGAACTTGCCGGACATCACCATTGGCAGCGACCTCGTCGAAGACATAGTCCTCGGGAATCTCACCGCCGAGCGGTAGCTTGCGGCGCTTTGCCGAGACCGCTTCGATCTGCGCGCGCAGCGCCATTTCGTCCTTGAGAAGAGAGTTTCGCGCGGAGCGATACTTCGCCGATTCCCCGGGAAAGCGAATCTCGTGGATCGGTTTGGCGGCCGCGGGAGATTGTCTGCCTTTGCTCGATTTGGGCTTCGCCTTGGCCTTCTTCGCCATTGTCGTCTCCTTGACCCGAACTACCATTGTAATGGTCATAGATCGACATGAGTTCGCTCTCGTGGTTGACCACGGCAGGGAATCGAATCGTCACCGTGGATGGCACGCCAGTGGTGCTGCGCGGGATCAATCGATCCGGCCTCGAATATGCGCCCCCGATTGGTAGCGACTTCCTCGCAGGCGCCGGCCTGTCGTTCAGTGAAATCGAGGAAATCGTCCACGGCTGGGGCGCGCGCGTGGTGCGTATCCCGTTTGCGCAATCACGCGTGCTCGAGACGACGACCAGTGCGGCTTATCTTCATGCGCTCGACACGGTGGCGGACTGGGTTGCCAGCTGCGGCGCGTACACGCTGCTCGATCTGCAGTGGCTCGATCCTGACAGCTCCTACGGCCGGACCTCGGACGGATCGCTCAACCGTATAGCCCCGTTGCCCTCGCCGGATTCCTGTGACGTCTGGCGACTCCTGGCAGAGCGTTATCAATCCAACCCGGCGGTTCTGTTCGATATCTACAACGAGCCACACTCGCGACTTCCCGGTGATTCGCACGTGCCGATCGGCGTCCGGCCCGATGGCTCGGAGTATTCGGTGTTTGACGGTCGGGTGACCGCGAGAGTGTGGCGCGAGGTCGCGGCCCGTCTCGTGCGCATCATCAAGCGCGTTCATCCGCGCGCGTTCACTTTCGTGTCGGGTGTGTCGTGGGGATACGATCTGCGCGGCGTCCCGTTCGATCGCGATCAGAAGATCGAACCTGCCGGCGTCGTCTATGCCGCTCACGTTTATCCGTCGAGCATGTTCGAACGCGGAGGAGCACGTGCCGCAAACGGATCCCGGGCATGGGATCGCGCATTCGGGGCGCTTGCGGCCGACGCGCCCGTTTGTATCACCGAGTTTGGCGGGGGAGAGGAGCATGTCGAGTGGGGGAGCCGGCTGCTGGCCTACCTGCAGGCCCGGGACATCGGCTGGCTCGCATGGAGCTGGACCGACGCGCCACATCTCGTGACGGCTGCGGAACCGAAACGCCCCACCCCATTCGGCGCCCTGGTGCGCTCGGCTTTCGACACGCCCACCTGAAGTAAGTGGATGTGCGCAGTCCCACAGGATGCCGACGAGGCGGCACGCTGCCGAAATTCCGGCAGCCGGCACGTTGACCAGACTATCCTTGCCTCAACAGCGTCGTAATACGCATATCGGCCGGTGAGTGACTTGCGGACGGGCCACGCCCGTAAAGTTTGAGAAACTGAGGCGTTGCAGTCCAGGTGTCCGTGCAACTGACGAAGACCGGCTTCCCGAAGGCGACGTCTCGACAAGGAATCATGATGTCGGGAGCGGAGCGTGTCGTGGCACTACCCTTGCCATGACAGAGTTGGGCGCGCTCGAGCGTGCTCCCCAGTAACAGTCGAAGTTGGCCTCAACCAAAAGCTGAAGGTGAAACCGTGCGTCTACATGAACGATTCAGTGTGTACACGGCTGCGATCCTCGTTGTCTCGGCACTTGCGCTTCCGACGGGCGCCTATGCAGGCCCAGACGGTCCGCCCTCCACAGCTGTCGCTGCGTCAGCCATTCGCATCGACAACTTCGGGCAGATTAATGCGAACTACTTCCGGGGCGCGCAGCCAAAGGGTCGTGATTACGCGGATCTCGCCGCAGTCGGGGTGAAGACGGTGATCAATCTGACCAGCAGCGACGCCGACGCCAACGAACGCACGTTTGTCGAGGGGGCTGGAATGAAGTACTTCCAGATTCCGATGACCACCCGCGAACAGCCGAAGACCGCGGAGTTGACGGAATTTCTCAGCATCGTCAACGATCCCGCCAATCAACCGGTTTACGTTCACTGCGTTGGTGGGCGCCATCGGACCGGCGTGATGACCGCAGCGTATCGGATGACGCATGACGGCTGGAGCTCCGACCAGGCCTTCGCCGAGATGAAGCGCTACAGGTTCGGCGCAGATTTCCTGCACCCTGAATTCAAGCAGTTCGTGTACGAGTATCGCGCCGACCCCGCGCAGCCGGCACTGGCCACGGCGTCGAGTGCTCCCTCTTCCAAGCAGTGAAGTGATCCCGGTGAGGATGAGTGACAGTCACATTTCCGAACCGTGACTGCCACCCTGTCTGTCCCAGGCCGAGCGAGGACTAGCGCCGGCGCTCAAACCGGGTTGTTACGGTGATCGCCACTTCTGTCGGAACACAGTTGAGAAGCGTCGAATCCCACTGCCACTGATTGACGGCAGTAAGCAGCGCGTTCGCGAACTCGCGGTTCGCAGGTTCGTGGACGCGGATGTCCTTCAGGAATCCATCCAGGCCAATCACGGCATCGAGGATGATTACGCCCTCGGTGCCCGTGCCCCGCAGGCTTGCGGGATACACGGGTTTCACATTCCGAATGCGTCTCGGCGGGCGAAGGTTTCCACCGATCGCCACGTCGCCTGCGGCGCCAGCCTGGGAGCAGGGAGGGTTCGGGCGCGCGCTCGCAGCCGGGACTGGCAGGCTCGTGACGTCATCGCCATCAGCAACCGTCACTGTCTCCTGGATCGATCCGAGCTGCATGCTGATGGCGCGGCGGATGTTCGCGCCCGTCATCGTCAAGGCCGCCCGATACGGCTTGAATCCAGGCACCAGCACCTCGAAGACGTAGTCGCCGGGCGGTAGACCGACGAATTCGAATTCGCCGCTTCTGTTGCTCTGCGCGTCATACTTCATCTGACGGTCCACGTTGGTCAGCGTTACCGCCACACCGGGCAGCGCCGCTCCCTGCGCATCGACCAGCGAGCCGGAGAACGTGGCGAAGACTTGCGCCGCGGCGATCGCGCCCGCCACACCGACGAGCACAACCAGCGAAATGATTCGCGCCGACAGAGACATCGCGTTCCTGTTCTGACCGACGTTCAACATGGCAGTCACCCTTTTGTGAAGGCTCGACGATCGAGCCATGGCCGGAGCTGGGAATAGACGCGGCGGGTGGTTCAACTCGCGCGCGAGATCGATCAGATGTCTCGCATACACGGCGCTGTCTACGCCGCTCCTCAGCACCGCATCGTCGCAGGCATGCTCGCTTTCGAGGCGCAGTCGTCGGCAGGCGAGCCAGAACACGGGATTGAACCAGTAGAGGGATCGCACGATCTCGGCGGCCATCTGAATGAACCAGTCGCGACGTCTGATGTGGGCCAGCTCATGGCGGAGAATAATGCGGACGAGGTCGTCAGGCCAGTGGCGCGCCGCGGTTGGGACGATGATGCTCGGAGATCTGATGCCCCAGGTCGCGAGCAGTGAGGGGTGATCGCTCAGCAACAGGCGCACGGATCGCTCGAGCCCATACTCTCGAGCAATCTGCGCGGTCAGGATCGGCCAGTTGCCGGCGGTCAGTTCCCGTGCCGCGGAACGGAGCGATGTGAGCCGAGCCAGTCCGACGGCGAGGATCGCCAAGCTGATCGTCGTGCCGGCGAGCCAAGTCGCCCGGAGGACCGAGGCCATCTCCCGGCCGTTCATTTCATTCGGCGCCAAACGCTCGACCAGCCCTCCGGCGAGTGGTGCGGTCGTTCCGCCCGCCGACCGCACAGGAAGCGGCGATCCGAGGTCGACTCTAGATTCCGGGGCGATTTCGCTGAATGATGCCGGTCGGAGAAACAATCCCCATGAGGGCACGAGCGATTCACCCATCGGGAGCACGGCGGCGCCGGCAATTGCAAGGGTGAGGATCCAGTGCCGCAACGCAGCCGATCGGTTGCGCAGCAGACGGGTTGCGCACAAGGCGACGAGAACGAGGATCGACGCTTTCATCTGTCCGACCTGGCCTTCTCGATGACTTCCGCAATCCGATTCAGCTCGTCGTCCGACAGCCGCGCCCCCTCGCCACCAACCAGCGCAGTCACGACCTTCTCGGCGGACCCATCGAAAAAGGTGTCGACGAGATGGCGAAGCGCGGACTTTCGCGCCGCGTGGCGTGGAAGGGCGGGCATGTAGACGTAACGAAGCCCTTCCTCGTCGTGGCGAACGTGCCCCTTTTCCTCGAGCACGCGCAACTGCGTCCGCACGGTTGACGAATTCGGCTTGCCGGGAAGATCGGCCATCACCGCCGCGGCGGTTGCGCGACCGCGGCGATAGAGGATATCCATGATCTGGCGCTCACGGCGAGTCAGGGAATGGAGCGATCGATACATGTTATTTTTATAACATTAATGCTACAAAAATAACATGTCAAGCCCCGAGACCTGAGGTCTGGCCGGGGCGATCAGCCGGATGAGTTCAGCGAATGAGCGGGGAACTGTTGCGGCTGGTTGCGGCGGAGTTCGAACGGGGAAACAACTCGCAGCCGGGGTCATTGGCTCGAGCGAAGCCGGACCGGGGAGGGTTGACCGGCCCGGCGGGTTCAGCGAGGGAGCGCGGTCAGTGCTTTTCCTTGACCCCAAGCTCCTTCAACTTCGCGACGACTGCCTCACCAGCAGTCTGCGGCTTCACCTCTTTGTCGATCGCGAGGATCTTTCCGTCCGGTCCGATGTAGAACGTCCATCGATAGGCGAACTGACGCTCGGGCGTCACCACGCCGTAGGCGGTGGCGATCTTCTTCGATGGATCACTGAGAAGCGGAAAGTCGGCGTGCTCTTTCTCGGCGAACGCTTTGTTGTCTTCCGGCGTGTCGACGCTCGCCATGAAATAGGCGACATCGTACTTGCGAATCAGCTCACCACTCCCACGGAGTGAGTTGCACTCGGCGGTTCAACCACCGGTAAACGCCTTTGGAAACCACGCCAGGACGACGGTTTTGCCCTTGAGATCGGCAAGAGAGTAGGTCTTGCCGTCACTGCCCGGGAGCGAGAAGTCAGGCGCCTGATCGCCGACCTTCAGGTCATCCGCCAACACGGGCGCTCCCAATAACAATGACGTGACGACGGTCGCGAGCAGGCGATGCCTGTGCACCATGGAAGCTCCTTCTAATCATGTGTCCAGCCGACGATATCACGCTGACCCGTAAAGCCGCATCACGCGGGTTGGAGGCGAACCTCGCGCCCGACGGCCGGACCGCTCGACGCCGCCCGGCACTTTCCGATCGGCTGAAACGTATATTCAGTAGAGGAGCAGTCGATGACCGAAAGGACCTGCTGGGAGTCGTTCAAGGCGGAGAGCGGCAACGCGTTTCAGAAACTGAAGCAGCTGATTCACGAAGGCAATGTCCGCCGCGTGCGCATCCGCCAGGGATCGCGCACCGTCGCCGAATTCCCGCTGACGGCTGGGGTCGTCGGCGCAGTGATTGCTCCCACGCTGGCGGCCATCGGCGCCCTCGTCGCGCTCATCAAGGACTGCAGTATCGACGTCGAGCGCGTGGACACGTCAGCCACGGCACCCGACGTCGCGCGCGCCGTCAATGAATAGCCTCAGCAGAGGATCGGTCTTCCGCACTCGATAATCGATAGCAGCCCGTTCTTCTCGTCGCGTCGCTTGACGCCAGCAGGCGGGAAGCGCGTCTCGCTGCAACAATACACGTCGCCGATCCACCGTACAAAAAGAGGGCGGCAGACAGTAGACAGCAGGCTTGTTGAGCCCACCAGGCCAGCGCTGCGAGCTGTAGGAGGGCAGTTCCAGCCCGGAGGTGACCGGAACTGCACGCCTGGTGTCCTGCTGTCTACTATCTGCCGCCCTACCCGGGTTTCGAGAAACACGGGTCACACTCTCGTCGGGTCCAAGGACCCGAGCGCATCCCTACATTTTCTTGACGAGCCGCCCCCAGCGATACGCGTAGAAGTACTCGCTGCGGCAGTTCGGGCAAATGAACGAACCTAGCCATGTGCCGGTCCGTCGACTCTGGTCGACGCATTCCAACAAGTAGTGGCAGTGCTGACAGGCCAAATGTCGGCCGTGGGGGCTCGGGACTGGCTGAAGATTGGCCGCAGGCGGAATCGATGCGCCGATGGAACTGAAGGTCGGCATCTGGGGAAGCTCCGACCGATTGGATGAGCAACCCGCATGCCCGCAGTGTTCGGCGGATTGCACACAAATTCATTCGAGAATTTAAAAGATCGAGGGAAGGGCGGGGGACAACTTCCAGCCAACGCCTTGGCCGGCGGCCAAGAACTTGGCCGATCTCACGATCAGATTTCGAGATGACTAGCGGACCTAGAAGCCGTGTCCGCCCTGAATGGCTCAGGTAGCGAACGAAGATGGTTCACGGTTCTCAGTCCGTTAGATCACTCACGAACTGATGAACCGCGAACCTGAACCAGTGAACCGTCGAACTCGTCCGTTCGACCTGACCCGCTAGACCGTGCGTCGTCCGCTGACGAGCCCCACGACGAACAGCACCAGCGCGATCACCAGCAACACATAGATGAAGTTGCCCAGCGTGTAGCCACTGACGAGTCCGAGCAGCCAGAGCACGAGCAGGATTACCGCGATCGTAAAAAGCATCGTCGCCTCCTGCGCTCCATGAGAGCACGGCGCGTGCCCGCTTTAGGGTCTGCCATATAGGAGGAAACTGACACAAAATCACCGTCTGCCTCTGCAGTAGATGGCTGATATCACCTCCTTGTGTGTCGGACGCTACGTACTCCGGCTCATCTGCACCATCTTGTCGTCGCTCAAAACGCGGCATTACGATGGCCGGCATGCTGAATTTCACCGCACGCATTTTCGCGACTGTTCTGATTGTCGTCGGGCTGACACCGCCGTCACATGACGGTGTGCTGTCCGCGCAAACGGCGCCATCAATCAATGGCGCGGTCGATCCATCTTTGTTCGCGGGACTGCGTTGGCGGTCGATCGGACCGAATCGTGGCGGCAGATCGCAGGCGGTCGCAGGCAGCGCGAGCCGGCCGTTCGAGTACTACTTCGGCGCGACCGGTGGAGGACTCTGGAAAACGACCGACGGTGGACAAACGTGGGCGGCCGTGTCCGACAAGGCATTCAAGACATCTTCGGTGGGCGCCGTCGCCGTGGCTCCGTCGAATCCGGATGTCGTCTATGTCGGGATGGGGGAGACGGAACTGCGCGGCAACATCATCCAAGGCGATGGTGTGTATAAGTCCACGGATGCTGGAAAGACATGGACACAGGTCGGTCTCGACAAGACGATGGCAATCGCGCGGATTCGCGTTCATCCCGGCAATCCGGACATCGTCTACGTCGCGGCGCTTGGAAATCCGTACGGGCCGAATCCGGAACGTGGAGTGTTCCGGTCGAAGGATGGCGGAAAGACGTGGGACCGTGTGCTCTTTCACGATGAAAAGACCGGGGCGGTCGATCTGTCGCTCGACCAGAAGAATCCAGACATCCTTTACGCCGGTCTCTGGGAGGTGTTTCGCACGCCGCACTCGCTCTCGAGCGGCGGACCTGGCAGTGGACTGTACAAGAGCACCGATGGCGGGACGACCTGGAGCGACCTGACCAAGAACACTGGTCTGCCAACACCGGTCTGGGGAAAAGTCGGCGTATCGGTGTCGGCCGCCGACTCGAGCCGCATTTACGCGATCATCGAGGCGAAAGACGGTGGCGTGTTCGTTTCGGACGATGGCGGACAGAGCTGGAAGCTGATCAACGACGACCGACGCCTTCGCCAGCGCGCCTTCTACTACTCGCGCATCTACGCCGACCCACTGGTCAAGGATACCGTTTACGTCCTCAATACCGGCATCTATCGATCCACTGATGCCGGAAAGACGATCAAAGCGATCAAGGTTCCGCACGGCGACAATCACGATCTCTGGATTGCGCCGAACGACGCGAAACGCATGATCAACGCCAACGACGGCGGCGCCAATGTCTCGGTGAACGCGGGTGAGTCGTGGACCGACCAGGACTTCCCGACCGCGCAGCTTTACGGCGTGTTCACTACCGCGCACGTGCCGTATCAGGTCTGCGGTGCGCAGCAGGACAACTCCACCGTCTGCGTGCCGAGCACCGGCACGGGAAGCGAAATGTATCCGGTTGGCGGCGGCGAGAGCGGGTACATCGCGCCCGATCCGCGCGACGTGGACGTGTTCTACGCCGGGAGCTACGGCGGGCTGCTCACGAGAATCAACCGCCGGACTGGCGAGAACCGCGCCATCAACGTCTGGCCGGACAACCCAATGGGTCATGCGTCCGGCGACATGACCGAGCGTTTTCAGTGGACGTATCCAATCGTGATCGCGCCGACGGATCCAAAGACGCTGTATGCCACCTCCCAGCACGTCTGGAAGTCGACCAATGAAGGACAGGCGTGGGAGAGAATCAGTCCCGACCTGACTCGGCACGATCCCTCGACGCTGGGAGACTCGGGCGGACCAATCACGCTCGATCAAACCGGTGTCGAAACATACGCGACCGTCTTCACGCTGGCGCCATCACCGGTCGACGGCAACGTCGTCTGGGCGGGCTCCGACGACGGCCTGGTGCATGTCACGCGGGATGGCGGAAAGAACTGGGAAAAGGTCACGCCCACTGACTTACCCGAGTTCGCTCGCATCAGCCTGATCGCGGCGTCCCCTCACGATGCCGGCACCGCGTATCTGGCGGCCAATCGCTATCAGCGAGCCGACCGCGCGCCGTACGTCTACCGCACGCACGACTACGGCAGGACGTGGACGAAGATCGTCAACGGCATTCGCGCGGACGACTTCGCGCGATCGATCGAGGAGGACACGAAACGAAAGGGACTGTTGTGGGTCGGCACCGAAACCGGTCTCTACGTATCGTTCGACGATGGTGGCCTGTGGCAGTCGTTCAATCTCGAGCTCCCGGTCACACCGGTGCACGGAATCACGGTCAACAATGACGACCTCGTGATCGCGACGCATGGCCGCTCGTTCTACGTGATGGACAACATCAACGTGCTGCGCCAGATCGACCAGCGACCGGCGACCAATCCGGTCGTGCTCTTCAAGCCCGGCGATGCGATGCGATCCGTCTCGCGCGGGCGTCACCGTCGATTACTTCCTCAAGCAGGCGGCCGACAAGGTCACCCTCGAGTTCCTCGACGCGCAGGGAAACCTGATTCGATCATTCACCGGCGAAGGACAGACGGCGGAGACCACCTCTCCGGAGACGGGTAACGACGAGGAGGAAGAGGACTTCTCGCGCCGGCCTCCGGCGCGGGTTCAAACCAAGCAGGGCTTGAATCGATTCGTCTGGGACACACGTTACGCGGACGCCCGGACGTTTCCGGGGCTGATTATGTGGGCGGGCAGCACGCGAGGCCCCGCGGCGCCGCCGGGGCACTATCAGGTGCGCCTCAGCGCGGCGGGTCAAACCAAGATGCAGCCGTTCACGATCGTGCGCAACCCGCTCGGCGCGGCGACGGATGCCGACCTGCAGGAGCAATTCACGACTCGCCAAGCAGATCAACGAACGCGTGACTGCCGCGAACGAGGCGGTGCTCCGGATGCGCAGCATCAAAGAGCAGATCGGCAATCGGCTGACGAAGCTGAACGACGCCAGGCTGAAAGCGAGCGGCGATACGCTGACGACCAAGGTGACCGACATCGAAGGAGAGATTTACCAGTATCGCAACCGCAGCAATCAGGATCCCTTGAACTTCCCGATCCGCTTGAACAACAAGCTGGCGGCGCTGCAGTCGATTGTCGAGAACGGCGATTACAAGCCGACCGGCCAGTCGTATGCGGTCTTCAAGGAACTGGCCGCCGAGCTCGAGAAACAGCTCGGCCGGGTCGACACGGTGATTGAAACCGATGTCGATGCGTTCAACAAGCAGATCGTGAAGAAGAAGCTGGAGCCGATCAGGACGGAGATTCCCGCTCCACAGTGACTTCGACGATCCCGACCGGCTCGTCGTAGGCGACGAACAACGCGTCGGCATCGAGCGACAGTTCGAGCAGATCGGCGGGGCGGTAGGGCCGCTCTTTGAGCGCCAGCGATACCGAGGAGATCTCCTGGTAGCTCGCCAGGATCACGTCGCCAATGGCGTAGAGCGTGTGCTGCACCGATCGGCTGGCATGCCACGCGAACGTTTCGACGACGGCGGCTCGGATGCCCTGACGGTACGGCGCAAAGGCGATGTCGCCCTCGGCGTAGGCCCAGGTCAGCGACAACGTGGCGATGAGCAGCCGCTGCAACCCGTCAGCGGCGCCATCGTCGGCATTCGTGGAGCGTGACCTCGGCGCCAGGCCGCTCGTCCGCATGAGCGTGAGATCCTGAATTCCCGACGACACGGACGTCCGACTGCCGTTGCTGAGGATGGTGGTCGTGCGCCGTTCGTGCGCCACGGGCGTGAAGGCCTGTCCCTGCGCCTTGCCGCCGGCGTCGACGCGCGCCCACGGCTGCTCGGAGATCTCGACGCGCACGCGGCCGATCTGCGGGTGTTGCCGAAGAAGGCAATCGCACACCGCGAGCCCCAGGGCCTCGATTGCCGGATGGCGCTCTTCGCGAGCGATCCGGTAGACCAGATTCTTGAGGGCTTCGCCGGGCAGCACGCCGGCGGCGTTTCCCTCGCGAAACGCCGGCGCAAAGTCTCCCTCGAAGCGCACGGCGATCGTGAGGTCCTGGGGATCGTCGCGGTCGCCGCGACGGATGATCCGAAGGAGGCGCAGCTGCGACTCGCCGTAACTGCTCGAATGAATCAGCGCCATCGGGTTATACTAGTCGCTTTCACCCATGCTGATCGCACGGCGCTACGTCATCGCCGGACGTGTGCAGGGCGTAGGATTTCGATTTTTCGCCGAAGCGGCGGCCCTGCGCGAAGGAGTACACGGCTGGGTGCGCAACCTTCCCGACGGCCGCGTCGAAGCGCGCATCGAAGGAGATGCCGAGGCCGTCGAACGGGTGGAAGCGGCGTTGCGGCGTGGACCTTCTTCGTCACGGGTAGACGAGGTCACGGTGGCGGAAGAAGCCCCGGCGGACGGGCGACCGGCTTTTCGATTCGATAGACGAGCGCCGCGCGATGCTGGCAACGCCAGAGCCGGCGATCCGCGAGGATAGATCGATGACTGCAATGGAACTGTTGAAGACGCATATCCGTCACGTGCCGGACTTTCCCAAGCCGGGCATTCTTTTTTATGACGTGACGACGTTGCTGAAGGACCCGCAGGGCTTCAAGCTTGCGATCGACAGCATGGCGGAACCGTATCTCGGTTCCGGCGTCACACTGGTCGTTGGGATCGAGAGCCGGGGGTTCATTCTCGGATCGGCCGTCGCGGATCGCCTCGGCGCAGGATTCGTGCCGGTGCGAAAGCTCGGGAAGCTGCCGGCCCAGACCGTGCGCGCGAGCTACGATCTCGAATACGGCAGCGACAGCCTCGAGATGCACCGCGACGCGATCGAGAGAGGGCAGAAGGTACTGATCGTCGACGATCTGCTCGCCACCGGCGGCACCGCGCGTGCGACGGTCGATCTCGTGCGGCAGCTTGGCGGCGATGTCGTTGGCGTCACGTTTCTCATCGAGCTGGCGGGATTGAACGGCCGCTCGAAGCTGCACGGTGAGAACGTTCGCACCGTCCTGCAGTCCAATCACCACCGGACAGAGCCGGTTTACATCTAGGGTCTCGATTCTCGGTGCAGGACACGGGCTGGTGATTCCAAGAATTTCCACCGAGAGCCGATAGACTAAAAGGGAAGTCGTTGGTTCGCAGGCGCCCGTAGCTCAGCAGGATAGAGCATCGGTTTCCTAAACCGGGGGTCGCAGGTTCGAGTCCTGCCGGGCGCGCCATCCGCTAAACGGCACCTGACGCCGAAACTGACAACCGATGACGGCTCACCGGTAACTGCTAACCGCTGACTGCTCAGGGGCAACTGGTAATTGACATGAAAGCTGTAGAGAGACATCGGCTCAAGGAGAACGAATTCGCTCAGTCGGTCGCGCGGGCTCGCGAAGCGATGGGCGAGCGTCGGCGCGAGGTCACGACGGCAGTAACGATCGCGATCGTTGCGATCGTCGCCGTCGGCGGATTCTTCGCCTGGCGAACGAACCGTGATGCGAAGGCAACGAATCTGCTCGCGAGCGCGCTCGCGGTCGCCGAAGCGCCGGTGGTCGCACCGCCACCGCCGGCGCCGGGCAGCCCGCCGCCGGTTCAGCAGCCTGGAACGTTCCGGACGGAACGCGACCGGCTCGAGGCGGCCGTCCCACGTCTGCAGCAGGCAGCCGACGCCTACCCGAATACCGATGCCGCCATCACCGCGCGATTCCGGCTGGCCGCGTCGCTCGCCGAGCTCGGTCGTTACGCCGAGGCCGAGCAGCGCTACCAGGAAGTGACTGCGAAGGCAGGTAGCAGCAGCATTTACCGGCGGACGGCGCGGCTTGGCGTCGGCGACGCGCAGATGGCCCAGGGCAAGTTCGACGCCGCAATCGCGACCTTCAAGGAGCTGTCAACCGACACACAGTCGCAGCTCCCGCTCGACGGTGTGCTGATGCAGCTCGGACGCGCCGCTATGCAGGCGGGGAAGAAGGATGAAGCGACCCGCGCGTTCACGCGTGTGGTCGACGAGTTCCCTCAGTCGCTGTATGCGCCGGAAGCGAAAGAGAAGATTGCGGAACTCAAGAAGGCGTAGACGCGAGTCGAGTCCCCGAGCGGGGCGTAGGTCGCCTCTTAATTTAGCAGGTGAAACAGTCTGGAGGGCACCTCTCTAGAGGGGCCGCCGGGTATTAGTTTGTGGGCGTCTGTTGAGACCGAGGACACGTCTAGTGACGCGCCCTCCAAATGAGGTCCGCCGTCAATCTTGTTGAGGCAGGGGACGAAGCCGTGGCTCCGTCCCGCGGGCAGTCTATTTTTTGCGCGGAACGCCCTGATAAACGGCGTTGAAAGACAGCGCTGGCGAAGCACCGACGACTTGAGCACCCCGGACGGCACCGCGCGGGACGAACACCATGTCACCCGCGGCTAGAATTGCGGACTCTTCATCGATCGTGATTCTCACCAGCCCCGAAAGGACTGCATCGAGTCGTTCCCGTGAATTCGCCTCCGGCGCGACAACCGTGCCGGCGGGCCAGTCGCATTTGGATACCTGGTAACCACGCGTCTCGATCTTGTGACGCAACGCCGCCTCCGTCAACGCTCCATCCCGCCGTGGATCCCAGCGCTCGATGCGCATCAGCCGCACCATACCGGCCCTCCGAGTCCGAGATCGATCTGTGCGCCAGTAGCGGCCCACCCACGCCAGACGTGCGAGCCCCGTGGCGGTCAAAAACGCAGCGGGAGCGCTCACGCGGTCCTCGTCTGCTCCTGCGCCGGCCATGGGGTCGTGCGCGTGGGGCCAGCCTCGCGGGCCGGTTCAACGAGCAGCCGCAGCGCGTAATCCGCCGGTGCGCCCGTCACCTGACTGTAGTCGCCGACACGGAAGATCGCTGACAAGACGTTGGATTTGCGCAGCGCAGCGGGGAGATCCGGCCGATTCCGCGCGTCGCGATCAATCTGAAAGTAGACCAGGCGATAGAGCGGAATCGGAGTGCCGCTGAGACACTCGACCGACACGCCATGTTCGCTGACGTCGCGTGTCATCACCGACGCCATCCGCGTCGTGCCCCTGACATCCTTCCAGACGATCTGGCCCGGAACGGCCACGGCGCGCCGCTCCGAGGAGCGCTTGTCAGCGCGTGGTTGGTGGCCTCCCTGGACGAGTGGTTGGTGACCTCCCTGGACGAGACGAAGACGCTGTTCCATCTGACTTGTCCTCCCGGTGGCAGTTGCCGCGAAAACATATCAAGTCGCGCGCCGAGTCAGCCGTAGAAGGCCGGCAATTGCTAACTGCTTGATATGAAGTGACTTGTCTGGAATCGTGGTCGCAGCCGCCAGCTGATGTATGGATATGCGGTATCCAATCGGGCTGTCTATTGGATACTTGCTATCCGTGAAGCTATCCCAAGCCGGTCCATCTTCAGGTACAAGCCCCGGCGGGTAAGCCCGAGAGACCGAGCTGTCTGCGAAATGTTTCCCGCCGCCCGCTGGAGCGCGCCCTCGATCATCTCGCGCTCGAGGCGTTCGACGGCGGCGGCAAGCGTGACGTTGCGCGCGCGGCCGCGTGAGCTTGAGGAGACCGCATCCGCGCCGCCGAAAATCGGCGAGAGCAGCTCCGGCGTAATCAGCGCCGCCGCTTGGCGCCATCGCCACGGCGCGCTGGATCTCGTTGCGGAGCTGACGGACGTTGCCGGGCCAGCTGAAGGCGTCGAACAGATCGAGCGTCTCGGCGCTCAGCCGGACGCCCGGCTTGACGAGCCGCTCGCTACGCTTCGCGCAGAAAGAACGTGCTCAGGTGCGGAATCTCCTCGCGCCGCTCGCGCAGCGGCGGGACGTGAATGCGGATGACGCTCAGCCGATAGAACGAGATCCTCGCGGAAGGTATCCTCGGCGACCCGCTGCTCGAGATCGGCGTTGGTTGCCGCGACGACCCTCACGTCCACCCGGGTGGGCCGGGTCTCGCCGACCGGCAGGATTTCACCCTGCTCGAGGAACCGCAGTAGCTTGGGCTGGACGTCGAGCGGGAGGTCGCCGACTTCGTCGAGGAACAGCGTGCCGCCGACCGCCGTCCGCATCACGCCCGGCTGATCGGCCAGCGCGCCGGTGAAGCTGCCGCGGCGATGACCGAACAACTGGCTGTCGGCCAGCTCGCGCGTCGCGCTGGTGCAGTTGTAGGGAAGAAACATCGCTTCCCGACGCGGCGATCCTGCGTGGATCGCCCGCGCCACCAGGTCCTTTCCGGTGCCGCTCTCTCCGGTAATCAGAACGGTCAGGTCGTTACCCTGCAGCCGCTGAATCTGGTCGGTGACGCGTTGCATCGCCGCGCTCGCGCAGACGAAACCCGGGAAGCAACGGCTCGAGCGTCGCTCCATGGCTGCCGGCCGATGGCTCCACCGGGCGCTCGCGCGCAGCGCACAACTCGAACCCCTGCCGGAGCACTGTGCAAAGCGTGCGGAACCGCTGCAGGAGCGGCAACCCAAATGGCCGCAGTCCGGAGACGACGGCGAAGCGGGGTACGTCCACGTCGCGCCCGATAGGTTCGATGAGCGGTCGGGGCGCTTTTGCCGGGGGCGCTCCGGGTCGCGGCCGATGCGATCGAACGCGCCCTCTCCAGGTCGCATCCCGCTGCTCGAAACGATCCGGATGTCGGAGCCGCGGCATGCGTAAAGATGACGGCTGCCTTCGCGTCACACGCCTCGAGCAGCGCCGTCGTTCCTTCCTTGGCCAGCAGCGCCGGCGTGACGGCAGCGTCCACAATCCGCCTCACGAGCGCATCGTCGCCATCCATCTGAACGCCGACGAAGCCGCCGGTGGCGACCGCCGGAATCGTGGCAACGGCAGCGCGCGCGTCGGCAAGATCTGGCTGCGCGCCAAGCGACTCGAAGATGGAGATCGCGTCCCCCAGATACCGGGTCGCCCGCGAACGCGCGCCTGCGGCGCCCGCAAGCCGCCCCAACTCCAGATAGCTGAGGGCCGCCTGGTAGCGTTCACCCAGCAGATCGCACACGCTGACGCTCTGGCCGAAGTCATGATACGCCTCGGTCGACCGGCCGCCGCGCGCGTGAACCCGGCCACGCAGGCGAAGGAATTCTCCCCAGATGCTGCTCATGCCTGACGGCTGGAGGCGCGAACCGACGAGCGTCAGCCGCTCCTCGGCGGCTTCCTGCTGCCCGCTCGAGAGCAGCGCTTCGATGGCAATCAGCTCCGCCTGCAGCGCGTAGGCCGGCGGCGCATCTTCGGCTTGCGCGGCATCGGCAGCCATCGACAGCGCCTTGAGAGGTTCGCCGCGCCGGAGCGCAAGGCGTGCTTCGAGCACGCGCACCGACCATTGGTACCAACGTGTCGCCTGCGCGCCCTGCTCGCCGTAGGCCTCCCGGGATCGCTGAAGGCAACGGCTCGCTTCGGCATGATTGCCGCGAATCAGGTGAATCTGTGCGAGCGTGTCGAACACCGCGCCCGTCGTTTCGCGCATGAACTGCAGCGGACTCCGAACGTCGAGCGCTCGGTTCAGCGCCTGTTCCGCTCGCTTCAGGTTGCCAAGCCGCACGGTGATCTGACCGAGCGAGGCGAGCGCTATCCCGAGGCCGTGCGGCGTGCCCGACTGCTCCTGCAGCTCGACGCTGCGTTCGGCGAGCGCGAGCGCCTGGTCGTGCCGATGCTGCATCATCGCGACGTTTGCCTGATTGCCGCACACCGTCGCCACCACGTCCCCTGCCTGGACCATGAGCGCGAGCCGCTCCGCATGGCGGAGCGCCCCCATCGCTTCGTCGAGCCGCCCATCCTGCGCCAGCGTCACTCCCGAAAGCGAGTGGACGAGCGCCAGGTGACGAAGGTCCCCCGCGGCATGGAGCGCGGATGCGGCCTGCGCGATGTGCTCCCGCACGATGGCGCTGTCGCCAACCTGGCGATAGCAGAGGCCAAGCTCGTAATGGGCGAGGCCGATGGCTCGCGAGTCGTGGGCGCGCTCAGCCTGTTTCAGGGCGCGGGCGAGAAACGCTATGCCGCGTGAGGGCTCGCCGTGAGCGATGGCCAGCCTGCCATGGAGCCGCCAGAGCTCGGACAGACGCGCCGGGTGAACCCGTTCGCGCTCCTGGGGCGGCTCACCAAGGGCATCGGTCGCCTGGCGGAGATCGTCCTGAAGGAGCCACGCTTCGGCCAGGGAACAGCGGAGTTGCAGGGCCTCGTCACGGGAGGCGCTGGGCTGCTTCATCGCCCGGATGAGCAGGGTCGTGGCGTCCGCTCCTTGGCCGCGTTGCAGGGCTTCAGTGGCTTTAGTGAAGAGGTCGGCCGCCGGCATGCGCGGCAGTATAGCTGGTATACAGCTGTTCGGATAGAGGGTTTACAGAATGACTCAGCCTGTCTGGCTGGACTCGAGCGGCCAGGCCGCTAGTCGTGACGCGTCAGAGGCGGCGTGCGGCCGGGTCCGAGGCGAAGCAATACGTCAGCAGCTTGTAGAGCAGCTTGGCGCACAGAAACGACGGCGCCACCATTCCCGGGATCGGGCTCAACTCGACGATGTCGGCGCCGACAACCGTCCGCCGCTCGGCGATCGCGCGGAGGAGGGCGGTAATCTCGGGCCAGGACAGTCCGCCCGGCTCGGGCGTCCCGGTTGCCGGCATGATCGCCGGATCCATCCCGTCCACGTCGATGGTGACATAGACGGAATCGCCCAGCGTCTCGACCACAGCCTCCATCCACTTGTCATCCCGCCGCATCGAGTGGTCGTAGAACACCTTGGACCCGAGCCGCGGCAGCACCTCGGCTTCTTCAGTCGACAGGCTGCGAATCCCGACCTGGGTGATGGCCGCAAACTCGAGACAGCGCCGCATCGCACAGGCGTGATTGTGAATCGTCCCCATGTAGGCATCGCGCATATCGGCGTGCGCGTCGATCTGCAGGAGAGACAGCTTTGAGTATCGCCGGGCGGTGGCCGACACGA
Source organism: uncultured Acidobacteriota bacterium (assembly GCA_963755695.1). GTDB lineage: Bacteria > Acidobacteriota > Vicinamibacteria > Vicinamibacterales > 2-12-FULL-66-21 > QHWT01. The sequence goes on from CAVWLB010000010.1 coordinate 1,412,307, forward strand.
GCGGCGGCGTGATCGAATGTTCGCCGCCGAGTGCCACGAGGAACTTGCCGCGGCCGATCACCTCGTAGGCGACGCGTTCGATCTCGTCGACGAGCGGCTCCATCTCGCCGAACGGCAGTTCCATTTCCGGCAGCGTGAATATCCCGATGCCGTGGACATCCACCTGCATCTCTTCGTCCCACAATTCCATGTGAGAGGAGGCCTGGAGGATCTCGCGCGGACCGTTGCGGGTGCCGCCAACGTAAGACGTGGTGCGATCGACGGGAACGGGCAGAACCACTACTTTCGAATCGTCGAACGAACGCCGCTGGGGCAGCGCGCCGCCGAACACCAGCGGAGCGCCATGGTCGTACTGAAAAGGAAACTCCATTACGTGGGTGCCTCGAAGCGCGCCTCGGGAAACGGGCGGCCGTCGACTGCCATCACCGGGCCGGAAAGATCGAAGCCCAGACACTTCCGGCTGGCGAGGGTCTCGCGCGAACTGGTCGCCAGCGCGGTCACGAGCAGCGGCAGCGCCACGGTGGCATCGGCGTGTACCGTCACTTGTTCCGCGTCGGTCGCCAGCTTGCCCCAACTCTGCGCCTCTTCGAGACTCGCTCCGGACGCTCCGCCGAAGTGCGGGACGTCGGTCACGATCTGCAGCGCGTAGCGATGACCGCCGACACGCTCGTCGTAGAACTCCGCCTGCACGCTCGCCTGGTTGATGAAATTCTTGGGTGTGCCGCCGCCGAGCACGATCGAGGCCGTGCGCGGATGACGGATCACGAGATTTGCGGACTCGATGATGTCGCCGACCACGTCGATCAGGCCTGCGGTGGCATCGCGGTGCCGCGCCTGTGAAATACCCATACCGATCGACGAGTCCGCAATCGCCGGGCAGAAGATCGGCACGCCGGCCCGGTATGCCGCGGTGAGGATCCCCTCCTGCTGGGTTTCCTTCCAGAGATACTCGCCGAGCCGGTAGAGGAACTCGCGCGACGTATACGGGCGTCGCTCGAGCGTCAGCACGAATGCGGCAATCCATTCGTCGTTGTCGACGAACTCGTCTTCCTTCGCATAGGTGTCGTAGACCCGGTCGATATGCTCCGCCTGCAGCGCGGCATCGTCTTCACGCGGAGAACCGATGTAGTGGCGGCGACCGCGCGCCTCGTGCAGATCGTGGTACAGATTGGCGCCGGTCGAGACCAGGCAGTCGATGTACCGGTTGGCGATCAGGTAGGCGACGACCATCCGCAGCCCGCCGGCGCTGAGAGCGCCGGCCATGCCGAGAAAGATGGTGCAATTGTCGCCCAGCATCTTCTCCCAGATGCGGCGCGCCGTGGCGAGATTGCGGCCCTGAAACGAAATGCGCTCCATGCGCTCGAGGACCTCGTCTGCTGGAAGGCCGGGTTCGACGGCAAACGGTTCCACGGGCGCGCGAAGAAAACGGGATTTCGTTTTCATCCGCGGATATTCTGCCACGGATCTCACAGGCCACGGATGTGGCGGGCCCACGATCACACCGAACGACCGTTTCACACCCCGCCGGTGTCAGGGATCACACCGATCGAGCAACTCGCGATCGGTGGCATTCGAACGATCCCATGGCGACGGCTGGATTGTGTTTCTCGCGGGTTAAAAGGCGTAGCCTACGCGGGCAAAGAGAGCCGCGCGAGAGCGATCCCGGGTCGGATCACGCGTCCACGCAGCACCGCTGGTGAACGTCACCGGCAGGTAATGACCGAGCACGAGATCGAGCGACAATTCGCCGCCGACCGATGTGCAGAGGTCAGAGGACTGGAACTGCCCATCCCAGGCGTTACCAGCGTCGAAAAAGGCGGCCGTGTGAACGCTCCGGAGGAAGAACGGCCAGTTGCCGATGCCACGCTGCGGACGCGCGAGGGGTATGCGAAGGTCGACATTCGCGACGGCAGCGCGAGAGCCGACGAGATCGTCGGCGGCGAAGCCGCGGAGCAGCCCGATCGTATCCCGGCCGAAATCAAATGCCGCCACCGCCGGGCCGGGGCCGCCAGCCGCGAATTGGCGTCGAACCACAGGGTCGCCCCACGCGCCGGCAAAGGCAACGCGACCGGCCAGCACGGTGTGACCGGTGAGCCGTTGGAAGCCGCGCGCCTCGACGATGGTTGCGCCACCATCGCCGTCCGATCCGAACGCTTCACGCGTGCTCTCTGCCGCCGTTTCGATCTGAACACCCTCCTCAGCGCCGATCGAGTAGCCGAACGCGCGGCGGCTGTCGTGAATCCAGCCGCCGCGGAGCGAGCGCCGCCGCTGTTCAGGCGGAAGCGTGCACGGCTCATCGCAACGGATGGAGTCGTTATCGACATTGAACGCACCTAGCCAGGTCTCGGTCCACCGGATCCGCCGAAATGGGAGCAGCGCGCCTGCGGTCATCTCGCGTGAGCGCACCAGAGCTCCGCGAAAGGGATCGGTGTCGTCCGAGTAGTCTGCGAACAGAGTGGGAGCCCAGCGGTCGTAGACGTAGAAAGCGTGCCAATCGGGCCGCGCGCGGTCTGCCCATGCGGCGTCGACGGCATACGCGTGGCGCCCGAGCACGTCGTTCATCGCGGTTCCCGCCCCGATCAGCAATTCATCGCTATCGCTTTCAATGATTGGCGTCCAGTAGGTAGGCGCGAGCGTGCGCCACGGACGGTAGGGTCGATCGGTCGACGATGAGGCCTGGAGCGAGGGATCCGGAACAGGGAGCCGGCCAGTTTGTGATTTGCCAGCGTCAGCCGCTCCTTGATTTTCAGTAGCGTCTGTTTCCGTGCGGAAGTCAGGAACTCGGGTGAGACTCGATCGGTCGAACGGCACCGAGAACAAGTCGTATCCATCCGGGGTGTAGCCGACGTAGACGAGTGAACGACCGTCAGGTGATAGTTCCGGCGCCTGCGCCCCGGCCGCGGTATCCGTCACCCGGGACACCTCCCCCGTAGCCAGTTCGACTGCGAACACGTCGAATGCTCGCGTCCCCTCGTCGGCAGAGAACAGCACCGTTGAACCGTCCGGAGTCCATGAGGGCGTGACCAGGCGCGCGTCGCCTCGAAACACGAGCGGGCGCATCTCACCGGACTGGACGTCAATGAACACGATCTCGTAGCCTCTCCCGCGAATCCGTCGCTCGGCGACAAGATGGCGGCCGTCAGGCGACCAGCGCGGGCGTGAATAATCGGACTCCTCGTCGGAAACAAGAACGCGTGGGGCTGAGACACCGGGAGGATCGAAATCCATGGTCGCGATTGCCCGCCGGTCCGTCATCTGGATGCTACAGGCGAGCCGTCGGCCATCCGGGGACAAATCGGGATCGGCCGCGCGCGCCTGGTGCGTGAGCCGGTGCACCGTGCCGCCCGAAACGCTCAGCGCATAGAGATCCGAGAACAAGGCGGTCGATCGCGCCCGCTCGACTTGATCGAACACAATCCAGCCTCGGCCGATCGTCGTCGTATTCCCGAGGACCCGCCAGGCTAGTCGTTCATTCGTGCCGGTGGGTGAGAGGCGCATCAAAGCCGGGAACCCGTCGGCATTGGAGATCGAGTAATACAAGGCCCCATCGCCGGCAACTCGAGCCGCAGTGACGTCGAAACCGTAAGAGGTAAGCCGTTTCGCTGCCGCATCGGTCGCGTGCGCTGCGGGTGCCACCCTCTCGCGAGTTCTCTGGAAGTCCTTCCAGAGCGAACCGACCGATTCGCCGAACACGTTGCGAAATGCTCCGGTACCGAAATAGGGAACACGGCCCGAGGTGGCGTCGGCCAAGGCCGCGAGCTTGTCGGGACCGAAGCGATCGGCGAGGTACTGATGGAAGTACCCGCCGTAGGCGTAGGCGGCGTTGCCGGATGGCCACAAATCGAGGCCGCCGGCAGCGCGATCCATGGGTGCGAATCGATCATGCGCCGCAGCCACGTCGACAATCGCGCGAAAGTCTCCGGCGGGAATCCGTCCCTCGCCGGTCATGCGGCTCTCCTCGAACGTCGCGATCCCCTCGATCTCCCAGATCGGCAGAAACGCGTTTGGAAAGACGACCGGGACACGCCCGAACACGTGCCTCACGCCGTCGATCCAGCCACGCGTTCGATCGAGGTGCAGGATGTGGGTGTACTCGTGCGTGAACACCAATTCGAGCCAGTCGGTCGTGTTGCCGATCAGCGTTTCCCCTGCGGGAGGCACCGCAGTGATTTCGATGGCGTCGTACGGGAATGGCGTCGCCGATCCATTCGACAGATCGGTCTGGTCGACGAGAATCACCTGAACCCGGCCGCGGGCAACGCCAAAGACCGGCGCAAACCGGGACCGCACCCGTTCCGCAATGGCCGCAAGACGGCGGGCCAGATGTTCCTCGCCCTGGTGCGCGTGAATGTCGAAGTGCGGCGTGCTCAACGTCCGGAATCGAAGGCGCCAGTCGTACCGGGTGTTCGCCTTCAGCGGCGGCGCACCGACCATCAACAGGATCGCGAGGAGTGCAGCCCGCTCAATGAGCCGCTGGCGGCGGGGCCTGGCGATAGACATCTTTGAGAAAGTTGAAGCCGGCAATCGGCGACAGACGCACGCCGTGAATCTCGGGCTGAAACACCGCGATGTTGGTCTTGTACCAGAGGCTGATGTACGGCACGTCGCGCGCGATTGCCTGCTGCGCCTGCCGATAGAACTGTCCGCGCTGATCGTCGCTCTCCGCCGCCGAGGCCTGCTCGATCAACCGATCGACGGCAACATTCTGATAGTGCACGCGGTTCAGGCCCGCCGGCGGCACCTGGGACGAGTGGAACACGCGCCGCAGCATGTCGGGATCGGTCACGCCGACGAACTGCGCGGTATAGAGCTGAAAATTGCCGCGGACGACGTCGCTCAAGAGGGTTTGAAATTCCTGTGATCGGATCTCCAGGGCGATGCCCACACGTGCGAGATCCTGCTGGATCGCCGCCGCCTGGATCCGATACACCTCCGAGGTCGACGTCTTCAGCGTCAGCCTCAGTCGGGGAAGCGGGCCACTCCCGTCCGGATCACGAAATCCCGCCGCGTCGAGCAGCCGTTCGGCCTCCGCCGGATCGTGTCGAAAGTCGAACACTTCCCGCTCGAACGCCCACGACATCGGCGGCACGATTCCCACGGCCGTCGAGGCAAACCCGCGTCGCAGATACTTCACGATGGCGTCTCGATCGATGGCGTAGCCGAACGCCTGGCGCACCTCGAGATGTTGCAGCACCGGATCTCGCAGGTTCAGGCCGATATACGCGTAGTCGGTGCCGGGCGCGGTCTCCACTCCCAGCGTCCTCTCCTGTCGCAATTGCCACACGATATCCGGCGAGACGTCGTTGATGATGAGATCGACGGTGCCTTTGCGAAGCTCCAGGCCGCGCATCGTATCGTCGGGCACGACCTTCAGCACGACGCCGTCGTTCCTGGGCGCGCCGCCGAAGTACCTGATCGAATCGTGTAAGCACGATTCGGTCGTCCGGTTTGAAGGAAACCAGCTTGTAAGGCCCGGTCCCGATCGGCGAGCGGGAATTTGACGCGCCCGATCCCGCCTGCACGATTCCCATCACGAGGTTGATTGGAAACGAAGCCGAGGGTTCCTTGAGGTGGAACGCGACGGTGTAGGGATCGATGACCTCCACGCTCTGCACGATGCGATACGCGCCAGAGCGGCCGCGGAACCTGGGATCGAGAAAACTTCGAAAGGTATACGCGACGTCTTCCGCCGTCAGCTCGCGGCCGTTGTGGAACAGAACGCCGTGCCGCAGTCGCGCAACATAGGTGCGCTCGTCAGGGTGCTCGAGCGTCTCGGCGAGTTCCGGCGTCACCTGCAGGTTCGCGTCGACGTTGACCAGAGAGTTAAAGAGGAGCTGATCGGCCTTCTGCGATGCCTCGTCCAGCGCAACGCGGGGATCGAGATCCGCCGGGGAGTTTGCCGTCGCGACAATGATCGCCGAGCCCTCGGGCCGGCCGGTACTGCACCCGGAGGAGATCAGCAAGAGCATGCCAATCGCCGCGGCCGCCAGCGCACGTCGCAGTGAACCCACCAGACGATTGTACTGTTGCCCAACGCAATTGGGGAGAGGAGGACGGCGGCAATCCGGCGCTGACGTCGCCGTCGAAATCCTGTTAAAGCACTCCAGCTATGCGTCAGTACGTCCGTGACGGCTAGTCCGCGGCTTCGTCCTTCAATTCGGCGAGCAGCGTGAGCGCCTGCAGTGGCGTGAGCTGATTCACGTCGAGCTCGCGCAGCCGCCGCCGAATCGGATCATCGGCCGGCGTGGACGCCTGAAACAGTCCGGGCTGCTGGTTCTCCCGTGGGGCACCGCTCAACGAGGGCCGGCCACCGCGCGACAGTTCGTCGCGTTCCAGGCCGACCAGGATCTCGCGGGCACGTGCGACGACGGCGGGCGGCAGTCCGGCGAGACGCGCGACCTGGATTCCGTAGCTGCGATCGGCGCGCCCCGGCACCACCTTCCGCAACAGCACCAGGTCGTCCTTCCACTCGCGCACCACCACGTGAAAGTTCGCGACCGACGACAGGGCGTCGGCGAGATCCGTGAGCTCGTGATAGTGGGTCGCGAAGATGGTCTTGGGGCGCGCCTTCGGATTCGACGCGAGATGCTCCGCCACCGCCCAGGCCAGGCTGAGGCCGTCGAACGTTGCCGTCCCGCGGCCGATCTCGTCGAGGATCACCAGGCTGCGCGGCGTCGCCATGTGCAGGATGTTCGCCGTCTCCTGCATTTCCACCATGAACGTGGACTGACCGCGCGCGATGTTGTCGGAGGCTCCGACCCGGGCGAACAGGCGATCGACGATCGGCAGCTTGGCCGATCGCGCCGGCACGAACGAGCCCGCCTGCGCCATCAGGCAGAGCAGCGCACATTGCCGCAGGTAGGTGGACTTGCCGCCCATGTTCGGGCCCGTGAGGATGATCAACTGACGTTCGCCGCCATCGAGCGTGACGTCATTCGGCACGAACGCATCGGGGACGTGACGCTCGACCACCGGGTGGCGGGCATCGGCGGCGGTCAACTCGTCGCCACCGTGCATCAGCGGCTTGGTGTAGTTCTGGAGAGCGGCCGTTTCGGCGAGCGCCGCCAACACGTCGAGCGACGCAAGGCCGCGCGCCGTATCCTGGATTCTCGGCGCCTCGGACGCGACCTTCGAACGCAGCGCCTCGAAGATCTCGATTTCACGCTCGACGATCCGCTCGTCGGCGCCGAGGACCTTTTCCTCGTACTCCTTCAACCCCGGGGTGATGAAGCGTTCACCGCCGGCAATCGTCTGCTTGCGGTGATAATCGGCCGGCACGTGTGCGAGATTGGATTTCGAGACCTCGATGTAGTAGCCGAAGACCCGGTTGTAGCGGATCTTGAGCGACGAGATGCCGGTTCGCGCCCGCTCGGCTTCCTCCATCTCCGCGATGCGCTGCTTGCCGGAGCGGCTGATGGCTCTCAGTTCGTCGAGTTCAGCGTCGATCCCGTCGCGGACGAGGCCGCCCTCGCGCGCGACGGCGGGAGGCTCGTCAATCAGCGTGCGATCGAGCTCGTCGCGAACATCCGCCAGGTCGTCGAGCTCCGCGCTGAGGCTGTTCACCAGCGGCGACTGGAAATCCTCCAGCACCATCCGCACGCGTGGCACTGCCGCGATCGATTGCCGAAGCGAAACCAGGTCGCGTGGCCCGGCTGTGCCGAGCGCGGCCCGCGCCACGAGCCGCTCGATGTCGTGCACCGATTTCAGCGTGTCGCGCAGCTTCACGCGGGCGGTGCCGCGGAAGGCGAAGTCTTCCACCGCATCGAGCCGATCCTGGATGCGCTCGATCGACACGAGCGGCCGCAACAGCCATGACCGGAGGAGACGGCCTCCCATCGGCGTGATCGTGCGATCGATCTCATGGAGCAGCGAGCCGGCACGTGCGCCGTCCGATGATTCGATCACCTCGAGATTGCGAAGCGTGGTGGGATCGATGAGGAGGCAGTCGGTGCCGGTGCGGAAGGAGAGATCGCGCACGTGCGCGAGGTCTGCCTTCTGCGTGTCGCGAAGATACTGGACCAGCGCGCCGGCGGCCGAGACCGCCGCATGGCGATGCTCGAGACCGAAACCCTGAAGCGTTTGCGCCTGCATCTGCGCGAGAACCGTACGGCGCGCCGATTCATACTCGAACGTCCAAGGCTCCGCGTTGGTTATTCTTGCGTCGAGGCGCGAGGCGGCCACGAGGTTCGAAGCCGCCTCGAAGCCGATCGGCGTCACAATCTCCCGCGGACGCAGCACCGCCAGTTCATCGGCCAGCGATGCGTCCGCCTCGGCCCCGAGGTACTCGGCCGCGGTGAACTCGCCGGTTGAGAGATCGAGCATCGCTACGCCAAAGCCCGGGCCGGGATGCGCCGGGGCCAGCGCCATGAGAAACGCCGGCTCGCGCGCCTCGAGATAAGCGGCGTCGGTCAGCGTGCCGGGCGAAACGACCCGGACGACCTCCCGCCGCACGAGTCCCTTGGCCTTTTTGGGGTCCTCGACCTGCTCGCAGACGGCGACACGGAATCCCTTGCGCACGAGCCGCGCGATGTACCCGTCCGCGGCATGGAAGGGCACGCCGCACATGGGGATCGCACCGCCGGAAGCGTCCTTGGACCGCGAGGTGAGCGTCAATTCGAGGGCGCGTGCCGCCGTGAGCGCATCCTCGTAAAACATCTCGTAGAAATCCCCCATGCGGAAAAACACGATGGCGTCCCGGTATTGCCGCTTCGCCTCGAAGTATTGACGCATGGCCGGCGTGGCGCCGGCAGGGGAGACCGAGGAGGACATCTGAAGGGTAGTCGCGAGTATAACATTCACCTGAATGCGCATTCTGGCGCTGGACACCTCGACGGCTGCCGGCAGCGCGGCGTTCGTCGAGAACGGGCAGGTAACTATCGAACGCGCGGGTGACGGCTCGCGCACGCATGGCGAGCGCCTGCCGGCCGAACTGATGACGCTGCTCGACGAGTCGCGCGTCACCCTCGCCGAAATCGATGGCTTTGCCGTGGCGAATGGTCCCGGCTCCTTCACCGGACTGCGCGTCGGCATCGCCACCATCCAGGGACTCGCGCTGGCGAAAGCCGCGCTGGTCGTGGCGGTCTCGACATTCGAAGCCCTGGCCTGGAGGGCGCGCAACGAGCGGGCACCCCTGGCCACGTGGATCGATGCGCATCGCGGCGAAGTGTTCGCGTCGCTCTACCAGTCAGACGCGACCACGGTGCAGCAGCCCCCCTCGTCGCTGTCGCCGGAGAGGACGCTCGAACAGTGGCGTCCGGTGCTCGACGGGTACCCGCGCGTTCGCTTCACCGGCAACGGCGCGGTCAGATACGCAGCCGTCATCCGCCAAACGCTCGGGGACCGCGCGTCGATCGACACCGATCTGCCCATCCTCGCTGGAGCCATCGGCGAGATCGCCTCGGTTCAGCCGTCCCGCGCCGTTCACCCTCACGCCATCGTCCCGCTGTACGTCCGCCGGCCGGACGCAGAGCTCGCGCGCGATCGCCGGCGGGCCGTCGGGATGCCGCAGGAATGACGTGAAGATCGATCGCATAACTGACGATAAGGAACTCGACGCGATCGTGGCGCTCGAGAGCGAGTCGTTCACCAATCCATGGTCGCGGGAGACGCTCGAGTGGGAACTGCGCAATTCCGATGTCACCCACATCTACGTGCTCCGCCTCGACGATGGGACCATCGTCGCGTTCTGCGTCTGCTGGATCATCTTCAACGAGCTTCACATCAATACCGTCGCGGTCGCGCCGGCCGCGCGCCGGCGGGGACTGGCAACGGTGCTGTTGAAGCACGTCATGGCTGAGGCAGCGGCACGGGCAGTGACCCGGGCAACTTTGGAGGTGCGCGCTTCGAACACCGCCGCCCTGAAACTCTATGAAGCACTTGGGTTTCGGGTTACAGCGAGGCGGTCGGGCTATTACTCGCAACCCGAGGAAGACGCGCTCATTTTGTGGCGCGACAGCCTCGAGTTGTAGTACGGTAGTTACATGAATGCCCTCGTGTAAGGTCCTTCTCACAAGGAGGCGGCAATGCCGACAGACTTCGAAGAGCTGAAGAAGAGGCTGCTGCAAAGCGACGATCTATTCCGCAAGCTCGCGACGCAGCACCACGATCTCGACGAAAAGATTCACGACCTGGCGACCCGCCCGTATCTATCCCAACCCGAGCAGCTCGAAGAAGTAACCCTCAAGAAAAAGAAACTGTTTTTGAAGGATCAGATGGAGAGCATTCTGCGCCATCACATGGTCGAGCCTACGCATTTGAGAACCTGACGTCGGCGACCGGCCGAGACTTTCGGGGCCGGGAGGCGTATCTCCCGGCCCCCTTTTTTTGCCCTGATGAAAATCGACAAGGCGGGCGTTCCCTTCATTGCAGGCGCGCTGGTGCCGGCAGCCGGGCTGGCCCTGAACAAGCGCTACGGCTGGGCCGCGGCTTTCACGGCGCTCGGCGGGTTCTTTGCGTATTTCTTCCGCGATCCGGAGCGTCAGGTGCCCTCAGCGCCCGGCCTGGTCGTCTCGCCGGCCGATGGACGGGTCATGATTGCCGGGCCGACCGACGGACGCTGGGCGCCCCCCGGCGACTGGAAGCAGATTACGATTTTCCTGTCGCCCATGGACGTGCACATCAATCGCACCCCGGTCGAAGGACGGGTCACCAGACTCGAATACCGGCCAGGCAAGTTCCTGCCCGCCTACCAAGAAGACGCGAGCGGCAACGAATTGAACGAGATCTGGATCGACTCGCACGGCCAGACGGTGGTCGTTCGGCAGGTAGTCGGCGTCCTGGCGCGACGGATTGTGTGTCGGGTCGCCGAAGGGCAGACACTCGAACGCGGGGAGCGAATCGGCCTGATGAAGTTCGGGTCACGGATGGACGTGTTCCTGCCTCCGCTCGCCACGATCTCGGTTGGCGTGGGCGAACACGTCGTCGCGGGCGAGACGGTGCTCGCACGCCTCGAATCGCCCTCGAGCCCACGAACCGCGGACCTCAGTTCACGATCCACAGATGGTGCTTGAAACGGTGCGCCGGCGTCGTGAGGATCGGCCGCAACGATTCAAGCGCGGCGTCTACATCCTGCCGTCATTGTTCACCGTCGGCAATCTGTTCTGCGGCTACGCCTGCGTCGTCTACTCGACCCGCGGCGACTTCGACACGGCGGCCGTCCTGATTGGCATTGCGATGGTGCTCGACACGCTCGACGGGTTTTTCGCGCGCCTCACACGATCCTCGTCCGCTTTTGGCGTCGAGCTCGACTCGCTCGCAGACGTCGTCTCGTTCGGCCTCGCACCCGCGATTCTCGCGTTTACCTGGGGACTGTGGCCGCTGCGGCGGCTCGGGTGGGCCGCAGGCTTCATTTACGTGGCGGCGGCGGCCATGCGGCTCGCGCGCTTCAACATCCAGACCAGCACCGTGACCGACAAGCGCTACTTCGCCGGCATGCCGAGCCCGGCGGCGGCATCGGTGATCGCGTCGACTGTCTACCTCTATCCGTGGGGTCTGCAGGATCCGCGGGCCGCAGCACCAGCGCTCGCGATGGTGCTGGTGCCCGCCTTCCTGATGGTCAGCACCATCCGGTTCCGCAGCATCAAGGCGATTGAGGTCGGGTGGCAGCGATCCTATTTCGCACTGTTTCTCGCCGCCATCGTCCTCGCGCTCATCGCCTCACACCCCCGGCTCGCGCTTGTCGTCCTGTCGTATTCCTACGTGGTGTCGGCGTTCGTCGTCCTCGCGTATACGCGACTGCGCCGCCGGTCTCTCAATCCGATACCACCGGCACAACAGCCCAACGCCACGGTTTCCGAATCCCCTCACCGCGAGGCTTAACCGGTTAGGCGGCGATCGGCAGCTTGATGGTGACGGTCGTTCCTCGATCTTTCTCGCTTGCTACCGAGACAGTGCCGTTATTGAGCTCGATGTTGCGGCGAGCGATCGGCAGCCCGAGGCCGGTGCCGGTCGTCTTGGTGGAGAAGTAAGGCTCGAAGACGCGGTCCAGCGCTTCGGCATCCATCCCGACGCCCGTATCGGCGACACGAATCGTCACCAACCCGTTTTCGAGGCCGGAGGTCAACAGCAGCCGCCCGCTTCCCGGCATCGCATGGAGCGCGTTCTCGACGATGTTGGCAAGCGCCCGGCTCACGAGCGTGCGGTCTACCAGCACCGGCGGCAAGATCGGGCCGACCTGGTTCTGGAGATCGATCCGTCCTTCCAGGCCGGCGCGATACGGTTCCACGACGTCGCGCACCAGCTGCACCGGATCGACCGGGGCCGGACGAGCGATCGGCGCCGAAGCGAAGCTCGAAAATTCCGCGGCGATCTGCCGCAGCAACCGGACCTGCCCGAGGATCGAATCGACGCAGCCCTCCAGCACCGGCCCGAGCGGCTCGCCACGGTCGGCGTGAACCCGTCGGAGGTGCTCAGCCGACAACTGGATCGGCGTGAGCGGGTTTTTAATCTCGTGTGCCACCTGCCGCGCCATCTCGGCCCAGGCCTCGATGCGATGTGTGCGCTCGAGCTGCGATCGCTGCGCCTTGAGCTCCGCCGCCATGCTGTTGAACGCGTCGATCAGCCGACGGAGTTCATCCGAGGACCGCAGCGCAATGCGTGCATCGAAGTCGCCGCGGGCGATGCGGCCGGTCGCGCGGGTCAATTGCCGCACCGGATCCGCGATGCGCTCCGCCATCGAGAGCCCGATGGCAGCGCCCAGCAGGATGAAGAACAACGCTGCGAGGTGCACGCCCCGATCGAGATCGTCGATCTCGCGCTCGACCTCTTGCAGCCGCAGCGCCAGTGGCACCGTCAGCACGCTGTCACGGCCGCCGCTTCGCACGGGTGTCGCGGCGAGCATGTAGGGGACTGAGCCGATCACATCCTGGCTGATGTAGTTGGGCAGACGGTCCAGGACAATCGCACGATAGACGTCTTCCGGGGTGCGGGTCGGAAGAAGCCCGGATGCAAAGAGGTCGCGCTGGTTTGTCGCTGAGAGTTCCGCGCCGCTGAAGATATTGACGTCCTGATCGACCACCTGGCTGATCCAGATCATGACGTCATCGGTCAGCGGGGCCACCCCCTCGGCGCCGCGGCGCAACAGAGCATCCGATTCCTCGATCACTCGCTGAGCAACGGCAGCGGTGCGCGCCGCATCCCCCTCGATACCGTCGACGAGCAACCCGGCAAAGTAAGCGCGGATGACCAGCGCCAGGGTCAGCACCGGCACGATCGAGGCGAGTACGAAAGCAAGAAACAGCTTGCGATAGAAGCTGGCGCGGATCTCACGGAGCAGCGCCCGCCCGGTTGCCGGACGCGTCCGCGCGATCCGCGCGAACAGTGCGTTGCCGATCAGGATGATGACGTAGCCGGCCGCCGCGAGCGTCGTCAGCTCGGCCAGCCGCACCAGGTGCTCGAAGATATCGGGACGCGGATACCCGAGCGCGAAGATCGCGTAGCGGTCGTTCGAGAGATACACGTTGTATGACGTGTCTCCCTTGCGTAACACCGTCCAGAACGGATCGCGCGACTTGTAAATGCGGGAAAACGTCACGTCGTCCAACGGCCACACCGTTTTGACCGACGTGAAGATCGCGGTGAGGCCCCAGCCGTACACCGTGAAGTCGACGTCTCCGGTCGGCGCCCCCTCGATCCCGCTCGATTGATCGGACGGACGGAACACATCGAAGTACGGCGATTGCGAACTGATGAACGGCAACGTACGGTAATCGAAGATGACGTGCACGACGACCGCACCGACGGGCCTGGTTCCGTCGCAGATGTTGCGTTCGGCGTGCAGCATGTTGCGCTCCTGCGCGCCGAACAGCTGGGCCTCGCCAAATACGTCCCACCGGCATCCGCTCAGGGCCGCGGGACGCTGCGGAGCCCCCGTATATTCCGGAAAGTTCAAGGCGAACCGGCTGACCAGCGCGCCATCCGCGCCGTACAACTCGATGTCGCTCGTCAGGCGCGCGCGCGCCAGCACCGTGCGGCTCCACATGAAGAACGCGCTGTCGGTGCGCGGCGTACCCGATTCTGTCAGCGTCCCGCCCGCCACCAGCCGCGGCAAGGTGGTCATGCGATCGATTTCCGCCAGCGCTTCATTGAGTCGGGAGAGCAGCGCCTGCGGGTGCGACATCGCCTCGGGCGCATAGCGCGTCGCGATCAGACGCCGGGTGGCACGCTCGGCGAAGAAATGCACCGATGGATAGATCAGCAGCGCCGGCAGCAGAAATGCCATGAACAGTGCGAGGATGCGCGAGGCCACCGTGGTCTGCCGGTACCAGACCACGAGCCGGGGCGCGACCAGTGCCGCCAGCGCGCACGCGAACGCGGCCAGCACGATCGCGGCGCCGGCAACCGGCCACTCGCGTCCCGCGCCCAGCACGGCGATGACGACGGTCGGGCCGACCCACAGCGCGGCGGCTGCGATGTGCCAACCGGAGACGCTCCTGGGGAGCCGCCACCTGGTTAGCGCAGTCACGCACCCCAGCGCGCCCGCCCACATGACTGCGGCATGACACAGCAAGATGCCGCTCAGCACGGCGAGTCGAGGTCCACCCCACGGGTGCAGAGTGAAGTGGCGGAGGTCGACCGCAGCGGGGTCGACCTCCGTGCCGAGCCATTGCTCGAACGCGACGAGCATCGCCGCCAGCAGACCGCCGACGACCAGTTGCGCGATGACGAACCAGGCGCGCTCCCGGTTCGGCCATCGGCGATCGGTGCGGAGCGCCACGCGAAGCCGGACTGCCCCCGAAACGGTTGTTGCCACCACGGCCGCCGCGGCTGCGCCGACAAACAGCAGTGTGAGTGGTGCGTTCCACGCAGGACGCTGGACGATCGCGGCCGCGCCCCACAGGACAACGGTGCTCGCGAGGATCACCAGAGCAATGGCGACCGAGAGCTGGAGCTCGCGCGCAGCCGTGCGCGCCATGACGCGACGATCCAGGAGAGGGCCGATGAGCAGCAGCATGGTGACGCCCAGCACGCCGACCACGAGCGCGATCACGACACGGCGCGAGTGGTCTCGCGCCTCTCGAAGGTCGTCGGGATCGATCGACGCCTGCAGGAGCGGGGAACCGTCGGCGCTCCGAATGACGAACGCGTTGGGCGAACTGGCGGCTGCCGCGACCGGCGTCCGAAGCAGCACCGGCACGACCTGACCCGGCAGCACGTAGTCGCCGCCAAAATTGTTGATCGTGGAGGCTGCGGGTGACGGCGAGAGCACGTGCTCCACCGCGATAGTCCCGAGCCGCGCGCGGTCGCCGCTCATTGCCAGGATGGGTTCGACGTAGACGAGCCGAAGGCCGAGCGGAGAGGGGGTGACGAACAGCGACGCCGGGCCGTTGCTGCGATCGCGGGGAAGATCGGAGGGCCGGCCCGCCCAGGCCCGGGCGCCGCGCCGGTCGTAGATCGTCAGCGCCACGAGCGGCGCCGCGGAGCCCTGGCGCTGGCGCGCCGCGGCCACGACATCAAACAGCGTGCGGACGCGATCTTCGGTCGCATCCTCCACCGGCATGTTGCGGCCGACCGATGGATCGGTTGCGACTTCATGCGCCACGAACCGTGCGAGCGCCGTTATCCCGGCGATATCGCGCAGGACACGGGCCTGAACGCGATCGGCCGCGGCAGCGTCGGTGGTGCCGAAACGTTGAAGCTCCAGCGCGGTCCCTGCGAATGCGACCAGTGCGGCAGTGGCGACGCCGCCGGCAATCAGCCGCCCGACGTACACCTTTCGCTCACCTGTAACCTGCGGGGCAACTGTCGAGGGGACCACCGATCGCAGGATACACCGATGTTATGATGGAATGTTTCCAGGGTTCCCGCGCGCCCACACCATGACCACCACACCCGGACTGAAGGCGGCATTGAAGCGCGGCGCGCTGCTCGCGGCGGCCAACTGGCCGCTGGTCATCGTTCAGTTCGTCGCCGAATCCAGCCTGAAGCTGCTGCTGGCGGTGCCGATCGTGGGCGGCGCCTTCCTGGTGGCGCTGCTGCTGGACACCAGTCTCTCCGAACTCCTGACCGGCGACGTGCGCCAGATCGTGACGGCCATCATCTCTGCGCTGACCGCGAATCCGGCGGCGCTCATCGCCTTCGTCACCGCCACGCTGCTCGTGCTCGTGGGCGGGTCGACGCTGACCTTCGTCGTGAAGGGGGGAACCGTTGCGCTACTGGCGGAAGCGGAGGCGCATTGCGGGTCCGATCGAACGGCCGCCGCTGCGGCTGGAGCCGCTGCAGCGGGCATCGGTGGTCGGCATCGACCCGTTCCTCGCCGGATGCGCGCGATTGTGGCGGCGTTACGTTCGTATCGGGTTCGGCTTGCTCGTCATCTACGCGCTGACCGCGGGCCTGTATCTGGCCTTCGTCTTCGGCGGCTACGAGCTTGCCGCGAACTCGGCGCTGATGCTCGGATGGACCGCCGGCGCCGCGCTGGCGTCGAGCGCGCTCATCGTCTGGATCACCCTCCTGAACTTCTTCTATCTGATGACCCAGATGGTCGTCGCGATCGAAGACGTGCCGGTCAGAACCGGCGTGCGCCTTGCGCTGGAATTCGTGTGGGGACACTTTCGCGAAGTCGCGGCCGTCTTCGGCGTGGTGCTGGTCGGGGTGGTGATCGCAACCGCCGCCTCGATTCTGGCGACAGCCGGACTCGGACTGATTGCCTTCGTCCCGCTCGTCGGCCTCGCGGTGCTACCGCTGCAACTGGCGGCATGGCTGCTTCGCGGCATCGTCTTCGAGTATCTCGCGCTGGCTGCCCTGGGCGCATACCTGTCACACTATCGCTGGTACCGACGCGGCGCTGACGGGCAGACGCCGGTCGTTTCAAAGGAACCCGGGATTCGCCTCGCATGACCAATTACGATCAGTTCCTCTCGAGCGCCGCGGTACAGATGAAGGAGTCGGCCATCCGCCGGATGGGCACGGTGAGTGCTGCGTCGCGCGACATCATTTCGTTTGCGCCGGGATATCCCGCGCCGGACACATTTCCCTGGATCGAGTTCAGTCAAATCGCGGCCGAACTGCTGAACAGCAAGGAACCGGGCGTGCTGCAATACGGTCCGACGCGCGGCTACCGGCCGCTACTCGAGGCCATTGGCGGAATCATGTCGCACCGCGGCATCTCCTGCGCGACAGAGGAGTTGCTGGTCACGACCGGATCGCAGCAGGGACTCGACCTCGTCGCCCGCGTCCTGCTCGATCCGGGTGACGTGGTACTGGTCGAACTGTCCCAGCTACACCGGAGCGCTGACTGCCTTTCGCAACGTGCAAGGCAGGATTGTCGGCGTGCCCCAGGAGGCGGACGGCGTCGATCTCGCGGCGCTCGACGCGACCTGCGAGCGGCTCCAACGCGATGGGCAGCGGGTGAAGATGCTCTACGTCGTGCCGAACTTCCAGAATCCGACCGGGCTTCTGATCGGCCTCGACAAACGACAGCGCCTGCTCGAATGGGCTGGGCATCGTGACGTTCTCATCGTCGAGGATGATCCCTATCGGGAGCTGTATTTCGAAGACTCGGCCACGGAAGCGCGACGTCCGCCCGATCAAGGCCGACGATCGCGAAGGGCGCGTCGATCTATCTGAGCAGCTTTTCAAAAACCCTCGCGCCCGGGTATCGCGTCGCCTGGATCGCGGCTCCCGCCGCGCTCGCCGCCAAGTTCGAGATGGCCAAACAGGCGGAGGATCTGCTCACCGGATCCCTGGATCAGCGAATCGTCTACGAGGCGTGTCGACGCGGAGTACTCGATCGGCAACTTCCGCTGCTGCGCAGTCACTACCAGCACAAGCGCAACGTCATGGAACAGGCGCTGACCAACGAGTTGGGGAGCACCGTCAGCTGGCCGGCGCCGAAGGGCGGCTTCTTCCTGTGGCTCACGCTGCCGGCGGCAGTCGACGCAAATGCCATGATCCCCCGCGCGGTCGAGCACGGCGTCATTTACGTCGCGGGAGACGCGTTCTTCGTCGATCACCGGGCGGCCAACACCATGCGGCTATCGTTTTCCGCGCCAACGCCCGAGCGAATCGAAGCTGGCGTCTCGCGGCTTGCGTTGGTGTTGCGTGCAGAACTCGAGGCGTCAATGCGGCCCAAAGCCGCCGGCACGTCGCGCTCCTGAATCACCAGTGCTTCTGGTTCCAATATTGTCCCTGGCAGGATCGCGAGGGGCACGAGCGGCGGCTCGGCCGGCACGTAGCGCTCTTCCGGCTTCAGCGCACCGCCTGGCACGGTAAACGGCACGAGCGGCGGCTCGCCGGCCGACGTCAGCAACGTGAGCTGCCATTGACCCGCCAGGTTGCCGGTGACGGTCAGGACATCAAGGGTGGTGGGGCCCCGTTCGACAATTGCCGGGGGCACGACTGGCGCCGCCGGCAGCGTCAAGCTGCCGGCACGCTGTCCCTCGCTGGTCCACATCCAGATGTCTGGAGACGATGAAGAGGCCACGAACGCGTAGTTCCCACCAATCGCGGGTCCGGTAGAGGCGCGCTTCGGATAGGAATGCTGCCAGCGCTGGTTGCCGTTCGATCGATCGAGCGCGCGAACGACGTTGTCGAGTGCCAGGAAATAGACGCGCGCGGAATCGACCACCGCCGCTCCAACGATGGCGGCACCGATCCGCTTGGCCCAATCGACCTCCCCGGTCTGCGCCTTCAGACAATAGAACAGCCGATCGCTCGCCCCGCCATACACGCGATCGCCTGCGGCCGCCAACTCGCCGGCAACCGCGCCGACCCTGGTCTCCCAGATCGATCTTCCCGTGGTGATGTCCAGCGACACGATGCGGCCATCGTCGAGCGACAGGTAAACTCGATCGCCGTTGACTGCGGGCGGCTCCATCGATCCCCCGACGTCGCGTTGCCAGATCGACACGCCGTCCTTTGCCCGGAACGCGAACGCGCGCCGTTCAGCCAGCACAATCAGCCAACCGGCGCGGGCGACCAGCGGTGCGGTGACCTTTGCCACCGGAGCTTCCCACAGCGCCGCGCCATCGCTACCGCGAAGAGCATGAATCGCGTCACGCGACAGGACGAACACCACCCCTCCGTCGACGGCAATCGGCTGCTCGGTGGGAAGATCCTTGCGCCACTTTTCGGCGCCGTCCACGAGGCTGCGCGCAACGATCTGACCGGAACGGAGCGCGACGAAGACGCGCTGCTCGTCGACGACCGGAACCGCGCGGGCAACCGGCGGCCCGCCGAGGTCGACCGACCAGCGGACCGCAAGCGGCAACACGTTCACTTCATGGACACCGTCGCCGTGACCCCGGCCGTCAAGCGAAGGATCACCCGCAACGGTGCGAGACGGAATCAGCAGGATGGCAAGAAGAAGGACCACCAACCTACAAGATGTTGTGGTGCTAACCGACCGCACACCTTATAATAGCGGCACAATGATTTGGTGATTTAGTGATTTGGTGATTTGGTGATTTGGGCGCAGACCACAATTGCAAATCATCAATTCATCAGATCGTCATTTCACCAATTCCCCCAGCGCTTGGTTTCCGTGAAACATCAAACACTCGTCGTCCTGGATTTCGGCTCGCAGTTCACGCAGTTGATTGCGCGCCGGCTGCGCGAGCTGTCGGTCTATTCGGAAATTCTTCCGTTCAACACGCCGCTTGCTGAGATTCGCGCGCGAAGAACCCGGCCGGGATCATCCTCTCTGGCGGACCGCGCAGCGTCTCGGAGCCAACCGCACCGCGGTGCGAGGACGCCGTGTTCGACGCTGGCGTGCCGGTGCTCGGCATCTGCTACGGCATGCAGCTCATGACCGATGCGCTCGGCGGAGAAGTCGCTCCGGCGCCGCATCGCGAGTTCGGCCATGGCGACGATCCGGATCGAGCGAAGAGGCGCCGCTGCTCGCGTCAGTCGGGTCGGAGCTTCGCGTCTGGGCGAGCCATGGCGACTTCGTGAAGAGCGCGCCGTCCGGTTTCACCGTGACGGCAACCAGCGCCAACGCGCCGGTGGCTGCGATGGCGGACGAGGATCGCAGATTCTACGCACTGCTATTCCATCCCGAAGTGGCACATACCGATCGCGGCACGGAGATCCTCCGCAACTTCGCCTTCGACGTCTGCGGTTGCACCGGCGACTGGACGATGGCGTCGTTCGTGCACGAGAGCGTCGCGGCGATCCGCGACGCAGGTCGGGGAACAGACGGGTGGTATGCGGCCTGAGCGGCGGCGTCGACTCGACGGTCGCGGCGCTGCTGATTCACAAGGCGATCGGCGATCGCCTGACCTGCATCTTCGTCGACAACGGCGTCGATGCGGCAGGACGAAGCGGAGCAGATCCGCAGGCGGTTCGAGCGGCTGCACCTGCCGCTCGTCTTCGCCGACGCGTCGCAGCTGTTTCTCGATCGGCTGGCCGGCGATCACCGATCCGGAGCAGAAGCGCAAGATCATCGGCGCGACGTTCATCGACGTGTTCGAAGACGAAGCGAAGAAGCTCGGGCACGTTCGACTTCCTCGCGCAGGGCACGCTCTATCCGGACGTGATCGAGAGCGTGTCGGTGATCGGCCCGTCGCACGTGATCAAGAGCCATCACAACGTCGGCGGTCTGCCCGAGCGGATGCGGTTCAAGCTGGTCGAGCCGCTGCGGCAGCTCTTCAAGGATGAAGTGCGTGCGGTCGGCAAGGAGCTGGGGCTCGAAGACGAGTTCGTGTGGCGTCAGCCGTTCCCGGGTCCCGGACTCGCGGTGCGGATCCTCGGCGAGGTCACCGCGTCGCGGCTGGACCTGGTGCGCCGAGCCGACGCGATCGTCGCCGAGGAAGTGAAGAAGGCGGGCTGGTACAGGCGGCTGTGGCAGTCGTTCGCGGTGCTGCTGCCGGTGCAGAGCGTCGGCGTCATGGGCGATGCCCGCACCTACGAGTACACGGTGGCGATCCGCGCGGTCGAGAGCAGGGACGGCATGACCGCCGACTGGGCGCGGCTGCCGCACGATCTGCTCGGCATCGATCTCGTCGCGCATCGTCAACGAGGTAAAGGGGATCAACCGCGTCGTCTACGACATCTCGTCAAAGCCGCCGTCGACGATCGAGTGGGAATAGTGACACTGCCGATTGCCGATCAACGGATCGTCGACTGGAGATTGCAATCTCCGATCTGCAATGAAATCGCCGATCCGCAATCGTCATGGCAATTGCCAGTCGGCAATCGTCATTCCAATCGCCAATCGCCAATCGTCATTGCAATCGCCAATCGCCAAATCGCCAATCGTAATCGTCAATCTGCAGTCTCCAATCTGCAATGAGTGAGTTCGTCCACCTCCACCTTCACTCCGAGTATCTCGCTGCTCGACGGCGCGTGCCGGATCGAGGAACTGCTCGACAAGGCCGTCGAGCTGAAGATGCCGGCGATGGCGATCACCGAGCACGGCAACATGTTCTCGTCGGTGGTCTTCCACGACCAGGCGCGCAAGCGCGGGATCAATCCGATCCTCGGCTGCGAGGTCTACGTGGCGCCGGGCGATCGGCGGACCAAGAGCGGCACGCCGGGAGAGACGGCGAATCACCTGGTCCTGCTGGCGGAGACCAACGAGGGCTACCACAACCTGATCAAGCTGGTGTCGTCCGGCTACACCGAAGGCTTCTACTACAAGCCGCGCATCGACAAGGAGCTGCTCGCGCAGCACGCGAAGGGGCTGATCGGCCTGAGCAGCTGCCTGAAGGGGGAGGTCGCGACCGGCATCCGCACCGAGCAGCAGCAGAAGGCGATCGCAGGCCGCGGCGGCGTACCGCGACATCCTCGGGCGCGAGAACTTCTTCCTCGAGATGCAGTATCAGGGCATCGAGGAACAGCAGATCGTCAACATCGGCCTGCAGCCGATCGCGAAAGATCTGGGCCTCGATCTCGTCGTCACCAACGACGTCCACTACCTGCAGAACTCCGACTTCAAGCCGCACGACATCCTGCTCTGCATCGGCACCGGCAAGACCGTCAACGACGCCGAGCGGCTGCGCTATCACGGCGATCAGTTCTACCTGAAGACCGCCGAGGAGATGGCGGCGGTCTTCCCGGATTACGCGGACGCGCTGCGCGCGGACGGTGCGCATCGCCGAGCGCTGCAACGTCGATCTCTCGTTCAAGGAGAACTACCTCCCGAACTTCGACGTGCCCGGCGGCTTCACGCTCGACGACTACTTCGAGCACGTCGTGCGCGCAGGGCTTCGAGATGCGGCTGCCGCGCCTGCGCGAGCTCGCAGGCGAAGGGCACGCTCGAAGCACACGATCGACGAGTACGAGCGGCGGCTCTCCTACGAGATCGACATGATCAAGAAGATGAAGTACCCGGGTACTTCCTGATCGTCTGGGACTTCATCCGCTACGCGCGCGAGCAGGGCATTCCGGTCGGGCCCGGGCCGCGGCTCGGCGGCCGGCAGCTTCGTCGCCTACTGCCTGCGGATCACCGACGTCGATCCGATCGAGTACGACCTCATCTTCGAGCGCTTCCTCAATCCCGAGCGCGTGTCGCTGCCCGACATCGACATCGACTTCTGCGAGCGCCGCCGCGGCGAGGTGATCGAGTACGTCACGCGGAAGTACGGCCGCGAGAACGTCGCGCAGATCATCACGTTCGGGACGATGAAGGCGCGCGCGGTGGTGCGCGACGTCGCGCGCGTGATGGACATCCCGTACGCCGACGCCGACCGCGTCGCCAAGGCGGTCCCGCCGGCGCTCGACATGACGCTCGAGAAGGCGCTCGCCGAGAGCCCGGCGCTGAAGGAGATGGAGCAGAAGGACGAGCGGGTCAAGGAGCTGCTCGCCGTCGCGCAGCGCCTCGAGGGGATGACCCGCCACGCCTCGGTCCACGCCGCCGGCGTCGTCATCGCGCCGCGGCCGCTGACCGAGTTCGTGCCGCTCTACAAGTCGCAGAAGGACGAAATCGTCACGCAGTGGGCGATGAAGGAGGTCGAGCGCGTCGGCCTCCTGAAGATGGACTTCCTCGGCCTGAGCACGCTGACGCTGATCGACGACTGCGCTCGACGAGATCAAGCGGACCGAGGGCATCGACCTCGACATCGACGCCATCCCGCTGGACGACGAGAAGACCTACAAGCTGTTCTCGGACGGCCAGACCTACGGCGTGTTCCAGTTCGAGAGCTCGGGCATGCGCGAGCTGCTGCGCAAGGCCAAGCCGGAGCGGCTCGACGACCTGATCGCGCTCAACGCGCTCTACCGGCCCGGCCCGCTCAAGTCGGGGATGGTCGACGACTTCATCTCGCGCAAGCAGGGGAAGACCGAGGTCAAGTACGAGCTGCCGGCAGCTCGCGCCGATCCTGTCCGACACCTACGGCGTCATCGCCTACCAGGAACAGGTCATGCGCATCGCCGCGGTCCTGGCCGGGTTCACGATGGGGCAGTCGGACGTGCTGCGCAAGGCCATGGGCAAGAAGGATCCCAAGGTCATGGCGAAGCAGCGCGAGGCCTTCATGGACGGGGCGCGAAGGCAACGGGCGTCAACGAGAAGAAGGCGAAGAAGATCTTCGACCTGATGGAGTTCTTCGCCGGCTACGGCTTCAACAAGTCGCACTCGACGACCTACGCGTGGGTCGCGTACCAGACGGCGTATCTGAAGGCGAACTATCCGTGGCACTTCATGGCGGCGCTGCTGACCATCGAGGCGGCCGAACACCGACAAGCTCGCGATGTATCTCGGCGAGTGCCGCGAGCTCGGCATCCCGATCCTGCCGCCCGACATCAACACGAGCCAGCTCGCCTTCACGGTCGAGCAGGACGGGCGTCCGCTTCGGCCTCGTGCGCGGTCAAGAACGTCGGCGAGGGCGCGATCCTGTCGATGCTCGGCGTCGCGCAAGGAGCTCGGACGCGATCGATTCGCTGTACACGCTGTGCGAGCAGGTCGACCTGCGGCTCGTGAACAAGCGGCCGCTCGAAAGCCTGGTCAAGGCCGGCGCGTTCGACTCGCTCGTGCCGACGGGCACGATCCGCGTCGCGGCGCGCGCGGCTGTTCGCGGCGATCGACAGGGCGATCGAGCACGGCGGCCGGCACCAGCGCGACCGCGACCAGGGGCAGGACTCAGCTGTTCGGCGGCGGCGACGACGGCGACGAGCCCGGCGGCCGATTCCGCTGCCCGATGCGCCGCCGTGGACCGAGGCGCAGCAGCTCGCGTTCGAGAAGGAGCGCTCGGCCTCTACATGAGCGGCCATCCGCTCGAGCGCTTCAGCGAGGAGCTGAAGGCGTTCGGCGCGCAGCGCGTCGCCGATCTCACGCGGCTCGCTCGCCGACGTCTGGGTCGGCGGCATCGTCAGCGGCCTGCGCCCGCTGAAGACGAAGAAGGGCGACCGCATGGCGGTCTTCATGCTCGACGACATCGCCGGCAGCGTCGAGGTGGTGGTCTTTCCGGAGACGTTCGGCAAGCACGGTCAGCTGATCGCCGCCGACGCGATGCTGCTCGTCCGCGGCAAGTTCGAAAAAGACGACGAATCGGCGCGGCTCGTCGCCACCGAGCTGCAGCCGATCTCGATGCTGAAGGAGCGGACGACGCGCGAAGTGGTGATCCACCTGCACGGCGCCGCCGCGCGACGACGATCGAGGCGCTCGCGGAGCTGCTGTCGCGCCACCGCGGCGATCGCCGCGTGTCTGCTGGAGCTGGACGTGAAGAAGAACGGCGGCACAGCCGCTGCGCGTCCGCGCGGACGTCGCCCAGCGCGTGCGGCCGTCGGAGAAGCTGGTGGAGGAAGTCGAACAGTTGTGCGGACGGGATCGGTGATCCGATAGGCTCATGCAGGCTATGGCGGCTCATGGACACCACTGGCGAGCCGCGTCCATGAGTCCTGAGCCATGAGCCTGAGACATAAGCATATGCCCGAACTGCTGGAATTCGAAGAGCCGGTCGGCGTGCTGCTGAAGGAGATCGAGGCGCTCAGCATGCTGCCGCAGACGCCCGAGCGCGAGCGATCGATCGAGTCGCTGCGTCGGCGCGCCGACGAGATTCGCGCCGAGATCTATCCAGACGCTGACGCCGTGGCAGCGCGTGCTGGTCGCGCGGCACCCGAGCCGGCCCAACACGCTCGACTACGTCGAGCGGCTGTTCACCAACTTCGACGAGCTCCACGGCGACCGCCGCTTCGCCGACGACCACGCGATCGTCACCGGCATCGCGCGACTACAAGGGGCAGCCGATCGCGTTCGTCGGCCACCAGAAGGGGCGCGACACCAAGCAGAAGATCTTCCGCAACTTCGGCTACGCGCGGCCCGAGGGCTACCGCAAGGCGCTGCGCGTGATGCAGATGGCGCGAGAAGTTCTCGCGGCCGGTCGTCGTCTTCATCGACACGCCCGCGGCCTACCCGGGCATGGAGTCGGAGGAGCGCGGCGTCGCCGAGGCCATCGCCGCTCAACCTGCGCGAGATGATGATGATCGAAGTGCCGATCATCGTGATCGTCTGCGGCGAAGGCGGCAGCGGCGGCGCGCTGGGCATCGCCATCGGCGACCGCGTGCTGATGCAGGAGTTCTCGGTCTACAGCGTGATTCCGCCGGAGGGATGCGCCGCGATCCTGTGGCGCGACGCCAACCGCAAGGTCGAGGCGGCCGACGGCGCTGAAGATCACCGCGCCCGACATGCTCGCGCTCGGACTCGTCGACGGGATCATCCCGGAGCCGTCCGGCGGCGCCCACAACGACTACGACGCGGCCACGGCGCTGGTCGATCAGGCGCTGTCGCACGCGCTCGACGCGGTCACCGCGTTGAGCGTGCCGGAGCGGCTCGACGCGCGCTACGCAAAGTTCCGCGGATGGGGGAAGAGGGCACGGCGTTTACCGATACCAGCCACCGAGCGGCGCCGGCCGCTCGAATACACCCGACGCGCCGTCTTCCGAGCGCCGCGGCGCCGCGCCATAACTCTGCCAACGGCGCGAGTCAGTCCTGCTGGCGGATGAAGACCCTGCTCTGGCAACACCTGCCGTGCAACGACGAGGAGGCGCGGCGCCTCGGCGCCGCGCTGAACCTGCATCCGACGGTGGCGCGCCTGCTGTGCATGCGCGGCCTTCGTGATCCGGAGGTCGCGCTCCGCTTCCTCCAGCCGTCGCTGGATCATCTGCACGATCCCGTATCTGCTGGCGGACATGGGCAAGGCCGTCGAGCGGATCGAGCGCGCGATCGCGCAGAAGGAGCGGATCGCCATCCACGGCGACTACGACGTCGACGGCATCACCTCGACGGTGATCCTGCGGCGCGCGCTCGAGATGCTCGGCGGCGAAGTCGTGCACTTCATTCCCGAGCGCCTGCGCGACGGCTACGGCCTGCAGCCGGCGGCCATCGATCGGCTGCACGCCGAAGGCGTCCACCTGATCGTCTCGGTCGACTGCGGCATCCGCGGCACCGATGCGGCGCTCAGCGCGCGCGCGAACTCGGCGTCGATCTGATCATCACCGACCACCACGAGCCCGAAGGCACGCTGCCGCCGGCGCTTCGCCGTGATCAATCCCAAGCGCGCACGACTGCACCTATCCCGACAAGAACCTGGCCGGCGTCGGCGTCGCGCTGAAGCTGGTCCAGGCGCTCTGCCAGCGCGCCGGCGAAGGCCAAGTGGCTGCCGGCGTTCGTCAAGATCGCCGCGATCGGCACCCTCGCCGACGTCGTGCCGCTGGTCGGCGAGAATCGCGTGATCGCCAAGCTCGGGCTCGGCTCGCTCAGCACCGGCCGTCACACCGTCGGGCTGCGCGCGCTGCTCGAAGCGTCGGGACTTACGGGCAAGACCATCGACAGCTATCAGGTCGGCGTTCATGCTCGCGCCGCGCGTCAACGCCGCCGGCCGCATGAGCACGCCGGACATCGCGACCCGGCTGCTGCTGGCGACCGACGAAGCGGCGCGTCGAGGATGCGCGGGCGCTCGCCCAACAGCTCAACGAGGAAAACCTGCGACGCCAGCAGGAAGAGGCAGACCTCGTCGCCCAGGCGAAGAAGGCGATCGAGACCGATCCGGCGATCGGCGCGCACAACGTCCTCGTCGTCGGCGGGGACGGCTGGCATCGCGGCGTCATCGGCATCGCGGCGTCGAAGCTCGTCGACACCTATCACAAGCCAGCGATCGTGCTCTCGGTCGACGGCGACGTGGCCCACGGGTCGTGCCGCAGCATTCCGGATTTCGACATGCTCGACGCGCTCGAGCGGTGCGCCGACCTGTTCCTTCGCTTCGGCGGCCACAAGCAGGCCGCCGGCCTGACGATGGAGGCCGCTCGCGTGCCGGAGTTCCGTGCGCGCATCAACGCGCACGCCGACGAGGTGCTCGAGCCCGATCAACTGCGGCCGCGGCTGCGCATCGACGGGGCGCTCAACCTGAAGCACATCACGGCCGATTTCGTCGACGGCTTGAATGCCGTCGCGCCGTTCGGCTGTGGCCAATCCGCGCCCGGTCTTCCACGCGATGCCGGTCGAAATCGTCGACGGGCCGCGTCCCTTGAAGGACCGTCACCTCAAGATGACGTTCCGTCAGGACGGCCGGAGCTTCCGCGCCATCGCCTGGCGCGCCGCCGAGCGCGCGGCGTTCCTGACCGAGCACCGCGCCGGCGTCAATCTCGCGTTCTCCCTCGAGCAGAACCAGTTCCAGGGCGAGACCTATCTCGAGCTGACCGTCGCCGACGTCAAGAGGCTCAGCGACGTAGAATAGAGGTTCAGGGCTCATGACTTATGGCTCATGGCGGCCCACGGTAGATGCTGGCGTAAGCCATGAGCCTTTCCAGCCTTGAGCCGCCGAAGCTGAGCCCTGAGTCCTAAGCCAGTCCCATGTGGCAGAAACGTCTCCGGTTGGCGATAGCCCTGCTCGTCGTGGTGTTCGCCGCGATGGTCGTCGTGTCTTTACGGCACGGGCACAAGCGGCGCGCGACCAGCGCGACGGTCCTGCGCAGCGACCCGAAGGCTACGATCGAGAACCGTGGTGGTGGTGTGTACGAGCGATCGTCGGAAGGCAAGACCACGTTCTCCTTGAAATTCGGCAGGAGCCTCACCTATTCCGACGGACGAACGAAGCTCTGGGGTGTCAGGCTCCTGCTGCCGGACAAGGCAGGACGCCGGGTCACGATCACCTCCGCTGAAGCCACCGTTCTCAATCCGCCGGACAAGGGATTCGCGCGCGCCGAGTTCTTCCGCGGCGTGAAGCTCGACGACGAGCGACGGGGTCATCATTACGTCGGCCGAGGCGACCTACGATCAGCAGGAAGGAATCGCGCGCGTACCCGGGGCCGGTCAAATTCTCGAAAGGACGGATGAATGGCAGCGGCACGGGGGCGACCTACGACCGCAACCGCGACGTGCTCTGGATTCTCGACGCCGCCGAGGTCGACAGTCGCGGCAGACCAGAAGGGCGGCGGTGCGCTCCACGTCACGTCGAAGGCCGCCGGGCTCGCGCGGCTGGAGCACTACATGAAGTTCCTCGGCGGCGCGCGCCTCGAAGGGGAGCAACGCGTCAGTGTCGCGGACGAAGCGACCGCCTGGCTCACGTCCGACAACGAGCAGGTGACCTTGCTTGGAACTTCGTGGCAATTCCCGGGTGACCGGCTCCGGCAGCGGGCCGCAGTCGATGGACGCACGCGATATCGACCTGCGCGTCGGCACCGACGGACGGACCTTGCAGGGCGCAACGCTGGTCGAGAACGCCTCCGTTCAGCTCCCGGGCGAGGCGAGTTCCAGCGGGCACCGCATTGCCGGAAAGACGATCGACATCGCGCTCGGACCGGACGGTGCGACCGTCACCAGCCTGACTGCCAAGGACAAGGTGGAGGTCATCTGCCTGCCGAAGGAGACACCCCGGCCCGCCGCATTCGATCGACGTCGCTCGTCGCGACAGGTGATCCAGGGATCGGCATTCAAAACGCCACCTTCGCCGGCCCCGTCGAATATCGTGAGACTCGCGCCGCGCGAAAGGGCATCGACCCCATCGATCGTACCGCCAAATCGATTCGACTCGACGTGCAGACCAAACCGGGATTCGGCGACCTCGAACGCGCCGAATTTCACGGCAACGTGCATTTCACCGAAGGTACGACCACGACCGCCGACGCGCCGCTCGCCATCTATGCAATCAAGGAGGACCGGCTCGACCTGTCGCCGTCGGCAACCGGCGACCCGGGAATCGGCCCCCACGTCAGCGACGGACACATCAACGTCGACGCGCGCACCATTCAGATGGTGCTGGGCACCCAGAAGATGAGCGCCGAGACCAAAGTGCGCAGCCTGATGCAGCCGCAGAATCGCAATGCGCCGCAGCCGGCGGCACCAGGCGGAAAATTGCCGCAGGTTGCCGCGGTGCCCTCTGCGACGCCGCCCGCGCGAGACACCTCGAAACGGCCGGGTGCACCGGCCGCCGGTCAGCCGGCGGCGAAGACCGGCGACGACTCGACGGTCAAAATGCCGTCGATGCTGAAGCAGGACGAGCCGGTCAACGTGACGGCGAATCGCCTCGACTACGACGGCGCCAACTCGCTGGCCACCTACACCGGCAACGCGCGGCTGTGGCAGGACCGAGACCGAGGTCCGCAGGCCGACACGATCGTGCTCGACGACAAGACGCGGCAACCTGCACGCGACGACCAACGTGCGCACGGTGATGTCGCTCACAACCGCAGGAGACCGGTGAAAAGCGACCAGAAGCCGAAGGCGCCGCAGGTTCAGCCGACAGCCGACCATCACCGTCGCCGACGAGCTGCTCTACGAGGACGACAAGCACACGCGCCACCTACACGACGAAGGCCCACATGAGCGGGCCGGACGGCGACGTGACCGCCGACAAGATCGAGCTGTACCTGACCGGAAGCAGGCGGCGAGCTGGAACGCGCCGAGGCCGACGGCAACGTCGATCTCGCGGCAGGAGACGCGCCGCGCCTACGGCACACACCTGACCTATCATCGCGGCGAAGGACGAATACACGATGGTGGGCACCCCGGTGAAGGTGTACGACGACACGCCGCCGGACTGCAAGGTCACGAAAGGCACGACGCTGACGTTCCACAAGGCGGTCGACACCATCACGCGCGACCGGCAACGGAGCGTCTGCCAGGGACCAGACCGAAACGATCGCCTGCGGCACGGCCGGGACCCCGCTGAATGGCGACGCTGCGCACCCGGGACCTGACCAAATCGTACAGCGGGCGGACGGTGGTTCGAGGGGTCAACCTCGAGATCGCGTCGGGCGAGGTGATCGGCCTGCTCGGCGCCAACGGCGCCGGCAAGACGACGACCTTCTCGATGGTCGTCGGGCTGACCGCGCCCGGAGTCGGGCCGCGTCCTGCTCGACGGCGTCGACGTCACCGACGACCCGATGTACATCCGCGCACGCAAGGGCATCGGCTACCTGCCGCAGGAGGCGTCGATCTTCCGCGGCCTGACCGTCGAGCAGAACATCCTGGCGATCCTCGAGACGCTGGGCCTCGACGGCGCCGCCCGGCGCGCCCGGCTGCGCGAACTGCTCGCCGAGCTGGGCCTGACGCCGCTCGCCAAGTCGCCCGGCCTACACCCTGTCGGGCGGCGAGCGGCGCCGGGTCGAAATCACGCGCGCGCTGGTCATCTCGCCGAAGTTCATGCTGCTCGACGAGCCGTTCGCGGGCATCGACCCTATCGCCGTCACCGACATCCAGAAGATCATCTTTCACCTGAAGTCGCGCGGCATCGGGGTGCTCATCACCGACCACAACGTCCGCGAGACGCTGCGAATCACCGACCGCGCCTACATCGTCCACGATGGCGTGATTTTCAAGAGCGGCACGCCCGACAGCCTGGCCGCGGACGAGGAGGTGAAGCGGATTTACCTCGGTGCCGACTTCCGCTTGGACTAGAATCAAAGAGTCCGACCGGAACCAACCCATGGCGATTCAGCAGAAGCTGCACACCAAACTCGTTCAGAAGCTCATCCTGACGCCATCGCTCCAGCAGGCGATCAAGCTGCTGCCGATGTCGACGCTGGAGCTGGCGGATCTCCTGAACCAGGAGATGGTGGAAAACCCGCTCCTCGAGGAGGTCCCGACCGAGGAACTGCAGCCCGCCGAACAGCAGCAGCAGGAGAAGGCGGAGGCCGACAAGCCGACGACCGAAAAGACCGACACAGTGGGACGACGCCGACTACGAATACTTCTTCGGCGACTACCTCGACGACGGCTACCGCTCGCGCACGCCGTCGGAAGTCAAGGAACTGCCGCCGATCGAGAACACGCTCTCGTCGGCGGCCTCGCTCGCCGATCACCTGATGTGGCAGCTGTCGCTGCAGACGGAAGACGAGAAGCTGCGCGAGATCGGCGGCGCGATCATCGGCAATCTCGACGACGACGGCTATCTGGTGGCGTCGGTCGAGGAGATCGCCGCGATGGGCGACTGGCCGGTCGCCGACGTCGAGCGCGCCCTGCAGCACGTGCAGACGTTCGATCCGATCGGCGTTGCCGCGCGCGATCTGCAGGAGTGCCTCTGGCTCCAGATCCGGCACCTCGGTCTCGAGGGCACGCCGACCGAGAAGATCGTCACCGAGCACCTGCGGCTGCTCCAGAACCACCAGGTCCCGGAGATCGCGCGGCGCCTCGGGATGCAGATCGAGGATCTCAAGGAGCACATCGAGATCATCCGCAACCTCGATCCCAAGCCTGGCAGCCGCTACAACCCGCAGCAGTCGCAATACGTCATCCCCGACGTCTACGTCGTCAAGGTCGAGGACCAGTACGTCGCCGATGCTGAACGAGGAAGGGCTGCCGCAGCTTCGCATCAGCCCGACCTACCGGCGCCTGCTCGACAAGAACGCGCCGGCACGGTCCAGAGAACAACGAGACGCGCGCCTACGTGAAGGACAAGTTCCGCTCGGCGCTGTGGCTGATCAAGTCGGTCGACCAGCGGCAGAAGACGATCCAGAAGGTCGCCAACAGCATCATCAACTTCCAGCGCGAGTTCCTCGACCACGGCATCGAGTACCTGCGGCCGCTGGTGCTGCGCGACGTGGCCAACGACATCGGCATGCACGAATCGACCGTCAGCCGCGTCGTCAACAACAAGTACATGCACACGCCGCAGGGCGTGTTCGAGCTGAAGTACTTCTTCCACAGCGGCATCAGCAGCTCGTACGGCGACAGCGTGTCGTCGGTCACGATCAAGCAGCGGATCCGCAAGATCATCGAGAACGAGGACCCCCGCAAGCCGCTCAGCGACTCGAAGATCGTCAGCATCCTGCAGAAGGAAGGGCTGATGCTGGCGCGCCGCACGATCGCGAAGTACCGCGAGGAGCTGAAGATTCCGACCTCGAACCAGCGCAAAGTGCTGTACTAGCTGCCTGAATGAGCGAACATGCGTCTAGACATCACCGGCCGGCACGTCGACGATCACGCCCGCGCTCCGGCAGCTGATCGACAAGCGGCTCGCCAAGCTCGAGCGCGTGCTCAACGACAGCGCGGTCTCCGCCAACGTCATCCTGACGAAAGAGAAATACCGCCACATCACCGAGATTGCTGATTCACGCGCGCGGCGACCACATGCTGACGCGGCGATCGGCGAGGGGAACACGTGGCCGCTGTCGGTGCGGAAGGCCGCCGACAAGGTCGAGCAGCAGGCGCAGACGCTGAAGTCGCAGGTGGACCGACAGGAAGCGCCAGCGGAAGACGTCGATCCGCCAGCGCGCCGGCGGGCCCGTCGCCGCGGCGCCGGACGAACGGCGCGCTCGGCTCGCGCGTCGTTCGGACGCCGCGCTACCCGGTGAAGCCGATGTCGGTCGAGGATGCCGCGCTGCGCGTCGACGCCGGGGCCGACACGTTCGTCGTGTTCCGCAACGCGGAGACCGACGCCGTCAGCATCCTCTACCGCCGCAAGGATGGCAACCTCGGCCTGATCGAACCGGATTAGAGCGGTCACCACGAGCGATGATGAGCATGACCGCGCAGGCCTAACCTGGCGTACAGGTGGCGACCGTCCTGCGCGACCTCGCCGAATCCCGGGCCATCGACCTCGAGCTGCTCGCCGGCGGCGGCGGCGTCGATCGCCGCATCACCAATCCGCATCCGCAGAAGACCGGCCTGGCGCTGTCGGGATTCGACAAGTACCTGCGCGAGGGACGCGTGCTCGTGCTCGGCGAGAGCGAGGTGCGCTTCCTCGAGTCGCTGCCGCCGAGCGAGCGCACCGGCGGTCGTCCGCCGGGTCTTCTCGCACGCGCTGCCCTGCCTCGTGATCACCGCCGGCTTCAGCCCGCCGCCGGAGGTCGTCGACGAGGCGGATCGCGCGAACGTGCCGCTGATGCGGACGCGCGCGGCGACGCCGATGGCGATGGCGCGGCTGTCGGCCGCGCTCGACGTCTACCTCGCCGCCGCGGGCCGTCGTCCACGGCGTGCTGATGGACATCCTCGGTCTCGGCGTGCTGATCGTCGGCGAGAGCGGCATCGGCAAGAGCGAGTGCGCGCTGGACCTGGTCGTCCGCGGCCACCGGCTGGTGGCCGACGACGCGGTGGAGCTGCGGTGCCGGGCGGAGTCGTTCGTGATCGGCACCTGCCCGGAGCTGACGCGGCATCACATGGAGATCCGCGGCCTCGGGCTGATCAACGTGCAGGACCTGTTCGGCGTCGCGTCGACGCGGCGATCGAAGCGGGTCGAGCTGGTCGTGCAGCTCGAACGCTGGGATCCGTCGCGCGAGTACGACCGGCTCGGCCTCGACGAGGCGCACTACGAGACGCTCGGCGTGCGGGTGCCGATGATCCGCATGCCGGTCGCGCCGGGCCGCAACCTGGCGATTCTCGTGGAAGTGGCGGCGCGCAACCAGCTGCTGCGCAGCGGCGGCCACCACGCGGCGCGCCGGCTGGTCGATCGCCTCGACGAACGGCTGGGCCAGGCGCGGTGACGGCTCGGACCTCGAATTCGGAGAGGACCTGTAGGGCGAAGTGCGCCGGAGAAGCGGCACGCGGCGCGGCGGGCGGCGCGGACGGCGGTGTCGTCGCGCTTCGTCGTCCTGACCGGCCTGTCGGGCTCGGGCAAGTCGCAGGCGATCCGCGCGCTCGAGGATCTCGGCTACTTCTGCGTCGACAACCTGCCGGTCGCGCTGCTGCCGATGCTGGCGCGAGCTGACGCTGCGGGCCGGCAGCGAGATCGCGCGCGCCGCGGTAGTCGTGGACGTGCGCGAAGGGAAGATGCTCGACGAGCTGCCGAGCGTCTACAAGCAGCTGAAGGAGATGCGCAACCTGAACCCGGTGCTGATCTTTCTCGACGCCGCCGACGAGGTGCTGGTGCGCCGGTTCAGCGAGACGCGGCGTCCGCATCCGCTGGCGCCGGATCGATCGGCGATCGAAGGGATCCGCGAGGAGCGCAAGCGCATGGCGCCCGCTGCGCCGGCTCGCCGATCACGTCGTCGACACGTCGCGCGATGACCGTGCACGAGCTGCGCCACGCCTTCCGGGACGTCGAGGCCGGGCGCGCGCCGGGCTCGCAGCTGGTCGTCACGATCCTCAGCTTCGGCTTCAAGCACGGCATTCCGGTGGACTCGGACCTGCTGTTCGACGTGCGGTTCCTGCCGAATCCGCACTTCGTGCCCGAAGCTGCGACCGCACACGGGCCGCGACCGCGAGGTGCGAGCGTTCCTCGACAAGTCGCCGGCCACGCACGAGTTCCTCGAGCACACGCTGAACCTGCTGCGGTTTCTCATCCCGCAATACGTGGCGGAAGGGAAGACCTACCTGACGGTGGGCATCGGCTGCACCGGCGGACGGCATCGATCGGTGGCGATTGCCGAGGCGCTGAAGAAAGGCCTGGCCGGCATTGCCGGCGTCCAACTGCGCGTGCCGGCATCGGGACATTGCGATCGAATGACGGTGTCGGTGAGTTGCGTGCATTTGGTGAGCCGCAATGAAAGTCGGCGTCGTCGTCGTGACGCACGGGCAGCTGGCGACCGAGCTGCTCAACGCGGCCGAGATGATCGTCGGCGATCTGCCGCACTTCGCCGCCGTGTCGATCGGCTGGCACGAGGACGTCGACCAGGCGCGCGAGGAGATCGCACGGGCCATCGAGCGGGTGCGCGCAGAAGGCAGGAGGGACACCGGAGGCGCCGGCCGGCGTGCTGGTCCTGGCCGACATGTTCGGCGGGACGCCTGCGAACCTGGGCGTGACGTTCCTCGAGACCGACAACGTCGAAGTGATCACCGGCGTGAATCTGGCGATGCTGATCAAGCTGGCCCGGCCGCTGAAGGACACCGACCTCCTGACGCTCGCGCGCGAGATGCGCGAGCACGGGCGGAACGCCATCTGGGTCGCGTCGGACCTGATGCGCGGGGAAAAGCAGCAGTGATGAGTCGTGCGACGTGGCGATCCTCAACGCGCTGGGCCTGCACGCGCGCGCCGCGGCGAAGTTCGTCCATACCGCGGGACGGTTCAGCCTCGCACATCCGGGTCGCGCGCGGCGGACGCGGAGATGGACGGCAAGAGCATCATGGGACTGCTGCTGCTCGGCGGCGGCGCAGGGCAGCACGATCACGCATCACCGCCGACGGGCCGGACGAAGCAGACGCGATCGCCGCGCTGTGCGCGCTGGTCGAGCGCGGATTCGACGAGGTCGCCATGCGCCTGAACGGCCTCGGCGTCTCGCCGGGCATCGGCATCGGACGCGCGCTGGTGGTGACGCGCGGCACGGGCAACCTGCGCTTCCGCATCCCGGAACGCCGCATCGACGTCGAGCTCGCGCGCCTCGATGCCGCGCGCGCGCAGTCGCGCGAGCAGCTCGAGCACATCAAGGAGCGGATGGCCGCTGCCGCCGGCGCCGAGCACGCGTATCTGTTCGACGCGCAGCTGCTGATGCTCGACGATCCGATGCTGGTCGATCGCGCCGCGGCGGTCATCAGGGCGGAACGGCTCAACGCCGAGTCGGCGCTCCACCGCGCGCTCGACGAAGTCGTCGGCGCTGTTCGATCAGGCCGACGACCCCTACCTGCGCGAGCGCAAGGGGGACGTCGCCGACGTCGTCGGCCGGCTGTGCATGAACCTGCGGACCAACGGCGATCCGGTCGATCTCTTCCGCGACATCGAAGGGCCGCTGGTGCTCGTCGCCGACGAGCTGAGCCCGTCGCTCATCGCGCAGCTCGACTGGCAGCGGCTCGCCGGCTTCGTCACCGACGCGGGCAGCTGGACGTATCACACCGCCATCCTCGCGCGCTCGATCCACGTGCCCGCCGTCGCGGGCCTGCGCCACGCCAGCAGCCGTGATTCCGCCTGGCGCGCTTGTTCGCGGTCGACGGCAGCAGCGGCGAGGTGCTGGTCGAGCCGTCCGCGGAGGTCCTGGCGGAGCTCGAGTCGCGCGCGAAGAAGCGACGCGCCTACGAGCAGATCGCTCGACGGAGTACGGCGAACTGCCGTCGGTGACGCAGGACGGCACGCACGATCCGCGATCGAAGCCAACGTCGAGCTGCCGGAAGAAGCCGCGCGCGCGCGCGCAGCGCGGCGCCGAAGGGATCGGCCTTTACCGATCGGAGTTCCTGCTGGCCGGGACGACCGCCGCCGGCCTCGACGAGGACGCGCAGTACGACGTCTACCGCCGTCTGATCGACGGCATGAGCGGCGGCCGCGTCACCGTGCGCACGTTCGACGTTACCGAGGCGCAGCTCGGCCTCGGCGCACGGCAGGCGGTCACAATCGCGCCGCCGCTCGGCCTTCGCGGACTGCGGCTCAGCCTGTCGTTCGACGAGGTCTTCCAGGCGCAGCTGCGCGCACTGCTGCGGGCCGCCGTCCACGGGCCGCTGCGGATCATGTTCCCGTTCGTCACGGGGGTCGAGGAGGTGCGGCTCGCGCGCGCCGCGGTCGCGACTGCGCGCCGAGATCGCTGCGGGCGCGCGGCATCTCGCCGCCGCCGACGTGCCGATCGGCATCATGATCGAGGTGCCGTCGGCGGCGCTGACGTCGATCTGCTGGCCGACGAAGCGGACTTCTTCAGCATCGGCACCAACGATCTGATTCAGTACTGCCTGGCGGTCGATCGCACGGACGACCGCGTGTCCGGACATGTACGCGCCGCTGCACCCGGCGATCCTGCGCGTGCTGCGCCAGGTGGCGCGCGGCGCGCGCCGACGCCGGACGTTCCGGTCTCGGTCTGCGGCGAAATGGCCGCCGATCCGGTGCTGCTGCCGCTGCTGGCCGGCCTCGGCCTGCGCGAGTTCAGCATGACGCCCGCGGCGATTCCCGCTGGCGAAGCAGGTCGTCCGCGGCCTGCAGCATCGCCGAGACGATCACGCCTGGCCAGCCGCGCGCTGAAGGCGGCGACCGCCGACCGACGTCGAGCGGACGCTGGCGGAGTTCCTGTCGCCGGCGCAGACGAACTGAGATTGACCCGACCTTGTCACGCTGAGGAGCGAGAGTGAGCGAGATCACGAAAGTCGAGAAACCCTGGGGCTACGAGCTGCACTGGGCGAAGACGGATCGGTACGTCGGCAAGCTGATTCACGTCAACGCCGGCCATGCGCTCAGCCTGCAGTACCACAACCAGAAGGACGAAACGATCTTCCTCTGGTCCGGGCGGATGCTGTTCGAGATCGCGGGGCCACGAAGGCACCGCGAGGACCGCTGACGCAGCGCGAGATGCAGCCGGGCGAGGCCGTCCACGTCACGCCGAAGACGGTGCACCGCATGACGGCGATCACCGACTGCGACATCTTCGAGGTCTCGACGCCGGAGCTGCACGACGTCGTGCGGCTGGAGGACCGGTACGGCCGGCAAAGTCCCTAACCATGTCGTCGGTGGTCAGCCATCGGCGAACGGGCATCCAGCGGCTGACGAGCGGGTCGCGAACTCTGAAAGGACGACAGGATGGGTAGCGTGAACAAAGTGATTCTGGTCGGCAATCTCGGGCGCGACGCCGAGCTGCGCTACACGCCGGGCGGAGCGCCGGTCGCGACGCTCAACCTGGCCACGACCGAGGTCTGGAACGACAAGGCGTCGGGCCAGAAGCAGGAAAAGACGGAGTGGCACCGCGTCGTGCTGTGGGGCAAGTCGGCGGAGTCGCTGTCGGAGTACCTCACGAAGGGCAAGCAGATCTACGTCGAGGGCCGCCTGCAGACGCGCCAGTGGGACGACAAGGACGGCAACAAGCGCTACACCACCGAAATTCGCGGCGACCGCATCGTCCTGCTTGGCGGCGGCGGTGGCGGCGGCATGGGTGGCGCGGCCGCGCCCAGCGCGCAGCGCGGCGCCGGCGCCGGCGCCGGCGCCGGCGGTGGCGAACACTGGAGCCGATGGGCGAGCCGATCAGCGAGCTGACCGACGACGATATTCCGTTCTAGACAAAGCCTGAAGGCGAAGACGGAAGGCTGAAGCCGGAAGCCCGGATCATCAGTCCGTTCAGTCCAGTCTTCAGCTGCAGTCTGCCTAATCTGCAGTCTGCAGTCTGCAATCTTCAGTGTTCTTACTCGCTCCTGTTCAGCCGCTCCAGCGCCTGCCGCGCCTGGCTGGCGGATCGACGGCGCTCGGGATAGTTCTGACAGCCGTCTCGTAGGCCTTCTTCGCGTCATCGAGCTGATTCATCCGCTCGTAGGTCTGGCCGAGCTTGTAGTACGCCTCGGACACGCGATCGGCCTCTGCGGGTAGTCGGTGATCACCTTCTGGAACGCGTCGCGCGGCTTCGGCCATTTGCCCTGGTTGTAGTACGAATGCCGATGTTGCAACTGGGCCTCGGCCGCCTTGGGCGTCGCGGAAACGCCTGGATGAAGCCTGGAAGCCCTGGATCGCCAGGTCGTAGCGGCCGGCGGTGTAGTCGTCGATAGCTGGTGTCGAACATCCGCTGCGGCGAGACGCCGAGCGGCACGGTTGGTCGTCGCGGTCGGGGCGGCAGCGGCGTCGGCGCCGGAGCCGCGCCGGCCGCGGTCGGTCAGCGCCCGCCGGCGGCGGGGCCGCAGCCTGCGGCGCTGGCTGCGACGCGATGGCCTGGCGCAGCGCTTCGATCTCCTGCGAGACCGACGAGATCCGCACGTTGGTGTCGTCGGTCTTCTCGCGCAGCACGCGCACGTTGTCGCCGATGTTGGTCGATCGCCAGCGTCTGATCGGCCATCGCCTTGCGCATGCGCCGCGGACTGATCGTCGAGCTTGGTGACACCGTCTTCAGCGTGTCCTGCAGCGTGCCGAGCAGCTGCCTGCAGCTGCTGCTGCTGCTCCTGCAGCATCCGGATCTCGGCCATCAGCTGCAGATGTTCCTTGTTGGCGGCCGCGGACGCCGGCGCGCCAGGCGGCGACGATCAAGGCGAGCAAGAAGCGACGTGCGCGCAATCGTCATGCGCATCGTTAAATCACCTAATCTGCAAATGTACCAATCACCCGATCCTACTTGCTCGTGACGACGAAGTGCGCGCGGCGGTTCTTCGACCACGCGGCTTCGTCGTGGCCCGGATCGAAGGGAAATTCCTTGCCGTAGCTGACGGTGCGCAGCCGATCCGTCGGGAATCGCCGAGCGACACGAGGTAGGTCTTGGCCGCCAGCGCCCGCTTCTCGCCGAGCGCGAGATTGTATTCGGCGGTGCCGCGCTCGTCGCAGTGCCCCTCGATGGTGATGACCCACGTCGGGTACTTCTTGCAGGATCGTCGGCGTTCGTGTTCAGCGCCTGCTGGCCGGCGCTGGTCGACCTCGGAGCTGTCG
This sequence comes from uncultured Acidobacteriota bacterium, assembly GCA_963755695.1. GTDB lineage: Bacteria > Acidobacteriota > Vicinamibacteria > Vicinamibacterales > 2-12-FULL-66-21 > QHWT01. Next base: position 1,451,852 of record CAVWLB010000010.1, read on the forward strand.
AGCGGGAAGAACACCGGCTGGAACGGCGAGTTCTTGTTGATGACGTCGAGGTCGCTGCCCGCCGAGCGGATCGTCGCGTAATCGTCGGCTCCGGCGGAATCGGTGGCGTCTCGGGCACCGGTTCCGGGCGGCGCAGGTGGACGGGCGGTCGTGGTCGGGAGCCGTCGGCGGCGGCGGCGGCAGTCGGCCGCGCGACCGGCGGCTTCTTCTTGCCGCAGGCGCCGCGCCGAGCGCAAGCGCAATCGATCACGGCACACAGCGATATCGTGTGATTTCGTCTCTCATCTCGCTCTCAGTCTCCGTTTATCGCTTGTCGAACGTGTACTCTCGGACGTCGTCGATCGAGTCCCACGCACTTCGCATCCCGCCGCTCGCGTCACCTGCGACCAGTTCGGATACCCGTTGTTTCCCTCGCGCGTGATCTGGCGCAGATCGTTGCCGTCGCGCGCGATGGTGAAGATCTGCTGCTTGCCGTTGCGCGTCGAGGTGAACGCGATGTGGCGGCCGTTGGGCGAGAACGCCGGGCTCTCGTTGCTGCCGATGCCGTCGGTGACGCTGCGTCGCCTCGCCGGTTGGCGAAGCTGTAGATCTTGATGTCGAAGCCCGGCGCCGGTGCGCGACGCGTAGGCGATCTCGTTGAACGGCGCCGCGCGACCACGTCGGGCGATCGCACCAGGACTCGCTGGTCAGCTTCCGCTGGCCGGTGCCGTCGGCGTTCATGATGTAGATCTGCGGGTTGCCGGTGCGGTCCGACACCCACGCGATCTGGTTGCCGGTCGGCGACCACGTCGGCGTGACGTCGATCGTCGGGTTGTTGGTCAGCCGCCGCAGGCCGCTGCCGTCGCGGTTCATGACGTAGATCTCGGGGTTGCCGTCGCGGTTCGACGTGAACGCGATCTTGCGTGCCATCGGGCGACCAGGCCGGCAGGTAATTCTGCTTGTCGGGGCTGCCGTTCGGCGGGCGTCTGCCGGACGCCCTTGTAGATGTAGCGACACGATGATGTCCTGGAACATGCCGAACTGCCCGACGGCGATAGCTCGTGTAGGCGAGCGCCTGACCGTCGGGCGACCACGCCGGCGCGACGTTCAGCGTCTTGCTGACGGTGACGCGCCGCGGGTTCGCGCCGTCGTAGTCGGCGAAGTAGATCTCCTTGATGTCGCGATCTCCCGACGGTCCAGTCATCCGCTCGGCGTCGCGATCGGAGGCGAACGCCAGCTTCGTCCGCGCGACGCCGCGCAGTCCGCGCAGCTGCATGATGGATCTCGTCGCAGATCGTGTGCGCGTACAGGCGCGGGATTGGCGATCGAGCCCGCTGTATTCCTTGCCGAGCGCCGTCCGGCCCGGAGCTCACCTCGATCGACTTGCACCTGCACGACCGACGCCGCTCGCGGTCTTCTCGGACGCTGCCGACGATCAGGCCGTTCGCGTTCAGCTCACTCCACCGGTCGAGCTGCACCTCGTCGAGCGACGGTGCGGCTTCGGCACGGTGGCGGTCACGTCCTTCCCGATCATGTAGAACTCGCGCTCGAACTCGAGTCGTCGAACAGCACGTCGGCGATGGTCTTCGCCGCCGCGACCGTTTCCGCGTCAGAGGAGAGCGGCAATGAACGGCGCGATCGCCAGCTTCGGCGGAAGTCCGCCGGCACCGCTCGATGGCGACGGTGACGTCGCTCGGCTGCTGCGGCTGCGAAGGTGGCGCGGGTGGCTGCTGCTGTTCGGCCGAAAAGTGAGAGCGATGCGGCCGCCGCAAGCGCGGCGATCGTAGCAAATCGGATCGGTGATGTCGTCATCGTTTGAATTGAAACAGCGAGGTGGACGGTCAACTGCTCGCCGGTGAACGCCGCCGGCAGCGGCGGCAACTGCTTCGTCTGCACGACGGCGCGCTGCGCGGCCAGGTTCAGGAAGGGCGCGCTTTGCTTCTCGACCTCGACGTCGGTGATCGTGCCGTCGCGCTGAATCGTGAACTTGATCATCACGGTGCCATCGACGCCCTGGTTCTGCTGCCAGTTCCGCTGGACGAGCTGCACCAGCGTGGTCAGATATTCGGGACAGCAGAAGTTCGCGTAGTCGGTGATACGCGGTACCCGCTGCCGCCGCCGCCGGTCGCCAGCCCGCCGAACGGCACGCGCCTGCCCGCCGGTCTCGACCCGCGCGGTCCCTTGCTTCACTTCCGGGCCCTGTCGTCGGCGTGCGCCGTGAAGCTGCGGCTCGTTCTTCTTCGGCTCCAGCCTTCGCGACCGCCTTCGGCTGCGGCTTCGCGGTCTTCAACGGCTCGACCATCTCCGGCTTGGCCAGCGCAGGAGGCGCCTGCTCGTTCGGTTTCACAGTATTCGGGGCCGCTTGCTGCACCGGCTTCGCGGAAATCGCCGTCATGCCCTGCCGCGGCCCCGGCGCGCCGCCAAGCGAGATCGCCATCGTCGACGTCTGGTCGTCCTTCACCGACGAGCCCCAGTCCGCCGGCATGAAGGCCACCGCCGCGATGAGCACCGCATGGGCGGCGAGCGACAGCCACACCATGCGGCTGAGCTTGTCCGCCTCGCGCGAGCGATCGATCAGGATCTTCGGTGACGGCGTCCATCGATGGTTCAGGGCTGACGCTCGACCGGGCGCGTGGAGATTGCCGACCTTCTCGACGCCTGCCTCTTTCAGCTTGTCGATGACGGACATGAAATCCTGATCGTCACGGCGGCCATCGGCGCGGACGAAGACGCGACTTGTCGTCGCGTTCGAGCATCGCCTGCTTCATGCGCTCCTGCAGGATCTCGACCCGGACTTCGTCGTTGCCGATCTGCACGATGTGATCCTTGGCAAAGCTCGCCGGAATGGTGACGTAGAGCGGCTGCGCGGTGACCGGCGTCGCGCGTCGCGCCTGCGGCAGGTTCACCGGCAAGTCCCTGCGTCATCATCGGCGCGGCCACCATGAAGATGATGAGCAGCACGAGCATCACGTCGACGAGCGGGACGACGTTGATTTCGGCGAGCGAGGTGGAGACACGCGCGCCGCGCGCCCGTCGTCCTCGTCCGCCGCTGTTGCCGTTTTGCTGAACCTTTGGCATGGCTGTCTCTAACAATCGAAGAAACCGAAGAACATCGAAGGGTCGAAGGAGCTAATCACGTGTGTCGAAGGAGCGATGAAACCTGTCTTGCTGATCCTTCGATTGACCCTAGTTGATCGATTCCTTCGATTCCTTCGCTCCCCTTCGATTTCTTCGATTGTAAAAAGCAACTCTCACGTGAAGTTGCGCTCCGAGATGTTCAGGAACTCGAGCGAGAAGTCGTCCATCTCCGCGGCGAACTCCTTCACCCTGTTCGTGAAGTGGTTGTAGAAGTAGACCGCCGGCACGGCGGCGAAGAGACCGGCGGCGGTCGCCATCGAGCGCTTCGGCAATGCCGGGGGCGACGACGTTGAGGCTCGTCGACCCTTGCGCGCCGATGTTCTGGAACGCCGCCATGATGCCCCACACCGTGCCGAACAGCCCGATGAACGGCGTGATGCTGGCCGTCGTCGCAAGAAACGGCACCCGCTTCTCGAGCTTGCCGACCTCGATCGTCGTCGCGCGCAGCAGTGCCCGATCGACGGCGTCGAGGCTCTTCAGTGTTGGACGCGCGTGGACCGGCCGTCGGCCTGGTTCGGTCCGTCTGGTACCTGTCGATGCTGCCGAAGCTGCGTGTTCAGCTCGGCGTAGCCCGACTGAAAGATGCCGACGAGCGGGCTGGCGCTGACGCTCGAACAGATCGCCTGCACTTCCGAAAATTTCGTGCTCTTGCGGAAGACCTGCAGGAACGTCGTCGTGTTGCGCGACGGCGCGGCGGTACTGCCAGGTCTTGAAAAGGATGATGCCCCAGGAGACGGCGGAGAAGAGGAGCAGGATCAGCAGGACGCTCTTCGGTCAGCCAGTTCGGCATGGGCGATGAGCTGAACGAAATCGATGCCGCCGGCCCCAGACTCCGGCGCGCCCCTGCGCCTGCAGCGCAAGGGCGAAGTAGCCAAACGTGCGCAAACGCCTCCGTTGACGAACGATGCGCCGCTGGGACAGCGCAGACGAGCCGCAGACGTAACACGCACCAGATCCGCTGTCAAACATCTGATAGTATTGAACTTCCGCGCAGCCGCGGACGCTACCGGCTAACACCTCCGCGCCACATTATTTCAAGGCATGATGCGATTCCTCAGCATCAGCAATCTGGCCGTCATCGATCGCCTCGAGCTCGAGTTTGCGCCCGGCCTGAACGTGCTGACCGGCGAAACCGGCGCGGGCAAGTCGATCCTCGTCGGCGCAGTCGGCTTGCTCGTCGGCGGCCGCGCGTCAGCGCCGAACTCGTGCGGACCGGAGCGGACACCGCAGCCGTCCAGGCCGTCTTCGAAAAGCCCGACGGCGACGGAAGTGATCGTCCGGCGCGAGGTCTCGGCGCAGGGACGCAGCCGCGCGTTCGTCGACGGCGCGCTGGTGACCAGCGCGGCGCTGCGCGACGCCGCCGGCGTTGCTCGTCGATCTGCACGGTCAGCACGAGCACCAGGTGCTGCTCGATCCCTCGACGCATCTCGATCTGCTCGACGAGTTCGCCGGCCTGACCCCGAAGCGCGAGGCTGTTGCCGACGCGTTCCGCCGATGGCAGCGCGATGCGACGACGAGCGCGCGCGGCTGGCAGCCAGCGAGCAGCAGAAAGCCTCACGCGCCGAGTTCCTCGCGTTCCAGCTTGTCGGAGATCGATCGCGTCGCGACCGAAGGCGGGCGAGGACGAGGAGCTGGCGGCGACGCGGCAAGTGCTCGCCAATGCCGATCGGCTGCAGCGGCTCTGCGCCGACGCCTACACCGCGCTCTACGACGGCGACGAAGCGGCGCTTGCCAGCGCTCGCGAGCGTCTGGAAGAAGGTCGGGGAGCTGGCCGCGCTCGATCCGAAGTTCGCGCCGTATCTCGAAGCGCGCGAGGGCGTGAAGTCGCAGCTCGAAGATCTGGCGTTCTTCCTGCGATCGTATTCGCAGAACATCGACGCCTCGCCGGCGCGGCTGCAGGACATCGAGGACCGTCTTGCGCTGCTCGAGCGTCTGAAGAAGAAGCACGGCCCGGCGCTGGCCGACGTCATCGCGAACGCGACGGATGCTCCGTCGCGAGCTGCACGACCTCGAGCACGCAACCGAGCGCGCAGCCGAGCTCGACGCGGCGCTGGCGGCGGCACGCGAGCATACCTGCGCGGTCGCCGGCGGATCTCTCGCGGCGCCGCCGCGAGCGGCGCGAAGGAGTTCTCACGCGCGCTCGAACAGGCGCTCGCCGATCTCGCGATGGCCGAAGACGCGCTGCGAGGTCCGCTTCATGGATGCCTCGAGCGCCGGCAACACGGCGCGATGGTCCGAACGCGGCATCGACGAGGCGGAGTTCTACATCTCGCCGAATCCGGGCGAGGACCTGCGGCCGCTGGCGCGGATCGCCTCGGGCGGCGAGCTGTCGCGGATCATGCTCGCGCTGAAGACGCTGGCGACCACCGACGCACCGGGCAAGACGCTGATCTTCGACGAAGTGGACGCCGGCATCGGCGGGCGCCGTCGCGGACGTCGTCGGCGCGCGGCTCCAGCGGCTCGGCGAGCGCTTCCAGGTGCTGTGCATCACGCACCTGCCGCAGATTGCCGCCTACGGCGCGACGCACTTCCGGATCGAGAAGTCCGTGAAGGGCGGACGGACGACCACCGCGGTCACGCGCGTCGATGGGCGACGAGCGGGAACGCCGAGATCGCGCGCATGATTGGCGGCGCCGAAGTCATCCGCCGCGGTGCTCGCCGGGCGCGCGCGAAATGCTGCAGGCGAAGGCGAAAGCGAATACAGGGCGAAAGCGAAACCGTCAGATCGGAAAGCCCTGAACCAGTGAATTCGGACCAAATGAAATACCTGATCGAGACGTTCGGCTGCCAGATGAACGACCACGACTCCGAGCGGATGGCGGGGCTGCTCGAGCAGGCGGGCTACGAGCGCACCGACGACGATCGCGACGCCGACGTCGATCGTCATCAACACCTGCAGCGTGCGCGAGAAGGCCGAGGAGAAGCTCTACACGCGTCTGGGCGAGATCCGCGTCCTGGCTGACGAGACCGGCACGCGTCCGATCGTCGCGGTCGCCGGCTGCGTCGCGCAGCAGGAAGGGGCGAAGCTCCTCTCGAAGACGAACGGTCAGGTGATCGACGTGATCGTCGGCACGCAGAGCCTCAAGCGGCTGCCGATGCTGCTCGCCGATGCGCAAGACGCGACGGCGAGCGGCGAGCGGCGCAGGCGAGCGGCCTCGGATCGATCTCAACCCGTACGACGACGTGTCGTTTCCGCTGGGGATCGCGCGGCGGGCAGATCCGGTCAAGGCCTACGTCACGATCATCGAGGGCTGCAACGAGTTCTGCGCCTTCTGCGTGGTGCCGTACACGCGCGGCCACGAGCGGATGCGGCCGGACGCCGACATCCTGGCCGAGGTCCGCGCACGCGGCCGACACCGGCGCCCGGGAAGTGCAGCTGCTCGGCCAGATCGTCAACCACTACCAGGCGCCCGACGATCCGTCGTGCGACTTCGCGGAGCTGCTCGCGCGGGTCAACGACGTCGCCGGGCGTCGAGCGGATCCGCTTCGCGAGCCCGCATCCGCGCCACGTGACGCCGCGCATGATCGCAGGCGATGCGCGATCTGCCGAAGGTCTGCCGGCACCTGCACCTGCCGGTGCAGACCGGCTCGACGCGCGTGCTGCAGGCGATGCGGCGGCGCCACACGCGCGAGGACTACCTCGACCTCGTCGCCGCGCTGCGCGACGGCCATGCCGGACATCGCGCTGTCGACCGACATGATCGTCGGCTTCCCGGGCGAGACCGACGACGGACTTCGAGGAGACGCTGTCGCTGACCGCGGCGGCGCGGTATCACAGCATGTTCTCGTTCAAGTACTCGCCGCGGCCGAACACGCTGGCGCTGAAGCGGCTGCCGGACGATGTGAGCGAGGACGGAGAAGACGCGGCGGATCGTCGCGCTGCAGGCGCTGCAGAAGCGGATCCAGGGGGAGCTGTTCGACGGCGGCCGTCGGACGGCGTCGAGGCGTGCTGGTCGACTGCGACGAGCCGGCGGCGCGACATGGGAGCTGTCGGGCCGCACGTCCGGCAACACGGTGGTGAACCTGCCGGGCGATCCGGCGTGGATCGGGCGGATCGTGCCGGTGACGATCACCGGCGCGAATCCGAACAGCCTGCGCGGGGAAGCCGTGCTTGACGCTGCCGCGGTGCGCGCCTGACTCCGGCGAGGGCGCACGCGCCAGGCGAGGATCAATGCAGATCGAAATGACGATCAAGGGGCTGATGGTCGATCCGATCACGAACATGCCGATCATCATCCTGCGCGACAAGGACGGGCAGCGGGTGCTGCCGATCTGGGTCGGCATCTTCGAGGCCAACGCCATCGCGCTGCAGATCGAGAACGTCGACGACGCCGCGGCCGATGACGCACGACCTGCTGCGGAACGTCATCCACGACCTGCGCGGCGCGCATCGAGAAGATCGTCGTCTCGCGACCTGAAGGAGAACACCTTCTACGCGCTCATCTACCTGACGCGTCAACGGCGACGTCGATGGCGATCGACGCGCGGCCGAGCGACGCGATCGCGCTGGCGCTGCGGGCGCGGGCGCCGATCTTCGTCGAGGAGACGGTCATCGACAACGCCAAGACGGTCGACTTCGCGCCCGAGAAGGGGGACGCCGAGCGGCTGCAGAAGTGGCTCGAGAGCCTCGACCCCGACGACATGGGCAAATACAAGATGTAGCGGTCGCTGGTCCTTGACGCCTGCCGAGCGCTCCTAGCATGACGCGCATCCGGGTGCTACACTGCCGACGTCATCCGCACCTGATGATCGTCGCCATCGCCAATCAGAAAGGCGGCGTGGGCAAGACCACGACCGCCATCAACCTCGCCGCCGCGCTGTCGCTGCGCGGCAAGCCGACGCTGCTCATCGATCTCGATCCCCAGGCCAACAGCACGATGTCGTACCTCGACATGCACGCAGGTGACGCGCAGCGTCTACGACGCGATCGCCGAGCCGGACGTGCACGCTCGACGGACGTGATCCTGCCGTCGACGATCAGCCGAACCTGTGGGTCGCGCCGTCGCGGATCGCGCTGGCCAAGCTCGAAGTCGAAGCTGGTGGGGGAGCTCGACGCGCACTTCCGGCTGAAGGACAAGCTCGAGCCGATCCTCGAGCGACTACCCGAACATCGTCATCGACTGCCCGCCGACGCTGGGGCTGCTGACGGTGAACGCGCTGGTCGCGGCGACGCACCTGCTGATTCCGATCCAGTCGTCGTACTTCGCGCTCGAAGGCACCGACGATCTGCTCGAGACGATCGAGAAGGTGCGGGCGCGGCCGAACCCGGCGCTGCGGATCCTCGGCGTCGTCATCACGATGCACGACAAGCGGACGGCGCTGGCGCGCGACATCCGGGCGCAGATCGAGAAGGTGTTCGGCGAGCAAGGTCTTCAAGACCGTGATCACCAAGAGCGTGCGGCTCGAGGAGAGCCCGGCCTACAAGGAATCGATCTTCACGTTCGCGCCGGACTCGACCGGCGCGGCCGAGTACTACCGGCTGTGCGAGGAGGTCATGGATCGTGCCTAAACGAGGACTGCCGACGACGCGTGCGGATGCGCCACGACGAGCATTACGTCGAGGCGCTGGCCAGCTCGGCCGGCGCGCCGATCGGCCGGCTGGTGCCGATCGACCAGCATCGACCCGAACCCGAACCAGCCGCGCCAGGTCATGGGCGACCTGTCGGAGCTGATGGCGTCGATCGCCGAGAAGGGGATCATCGAGCCGCTGATCGTCCGGCAGCGCGGCGAGCCGGTTCCAGATCATCGCCGGCGAGCGGCGCTACCAGGCGGCGGTCCAGGTCGGCCTGCGCGAGCTCCCGGTCGTCATCCGCGAGGTCGACGACAACGAGATCATCGAGATCGCGCTGATCGAGAACATCCAGCGCAAGGACCTGACGCCGTTCGAAGAGGCGGAGGCGCTGCACGTCGCTGGCCGAGCGCTGCGGCTACACGCACGAGGACCTGGCGCGGCGGCTGGGGAAGTCGCGGACGTCGATCACCGAGTCGCTGTCGCTGAACGACATGCCCGAGGAGGTCAAAAACCTTTGTCGGCTGGCCGACATTTCCTCCAAGTCATTGCTTCTGCAGATAGTTAGGCAAGGCGACCCACAGAAAATGATCGCCCTGGTCGAGAAGATCTCGCGCGGACGGCGCGACCGCGACGCGCGAGGCGGTCCGCGAAGGAAACCGCCAAGCCCAAAGCCGGCCGGCCCGAAGGCCTACGTGTTCAGCTACAGGCCCCCACCAAAGCGTTCAACCTGCAGCTGCGGTTCACGAAGGCGCGCGTCGACCGCGACGAAGTGATCGAGGCGCTGCAGGCGATCATCAAAGAACTTCGCGCCCAGTAAGCGAAAGGCGAGGGGCGAGGGGCGGGCGGCGAGGGCGAGAAGCGAAAGGCGAGGGCGAGGGGAGCGGCGCGTAGCGGAAGGCACGCCGAGGCATTTGGCACGTTGCCCATCGCGATTGGCACCTGGCGCATCGCGCCTCACACCTCAAACGTCGCCCTCGAACCTCGCCCGCTCGAACGTCGCCTCCTCCCCTTTGACCTCGAACCTGGAACCTCCGACCTCGAACCTGGAACCTCGAACCTCCGACCTCGAACCTGGGACCTCGGACCTCGGACCTCGAACCTCGGGACCTCGAACCTCGCTAATATTGGCCGCTACTTTAACCTAACTATCAAAGCTACAACAACTTAGCGGAAATGTCGGCCGGCCGACAAGCGCTCGGGGCTGTTTCGACGCAAAACATCGTTGTGCCGTGAAAACCAATGGAAGGCGGAGCCTGAAACTCTTTAGTCTTCAGTCTTCAATTGATAGGTACCACAACATCGCTGACAGTGCCACGACATCGATTTTACCCATCACGGCTTAGGAAGGTGGCTTGGACGGATCGGAGGTCGTGGACCGCGGCCGCGCAATCGGCGCTATCCAGGGGCGAGTCGGATCGCGATCGGTCGCTCGATGGGATACTCGCGAGACCGCTTCCAGTCGCTCGCGCGATTTGACGGGAAACGCGACGACTGGTCGACGTCAGTCGCGGACATCGCGCGAGTCGTCCGCAGCAATCCCGCTCGTTCAGTCTTTCCGATCGTCACGCGCGAGCGCACGCTCCAGCGCACCGCACGAACTGGAAACCCCGAGCTGGAGGCGGCCGACGAAGCGGAGAGCCCAGAAGGCTTCAAGAACGGCGGAGACCGCCTGAAAACGAGCTGACGAACCTGCTGACTCGCCGATCAGGGCCAAGCGAACGTGACGTTAGTTAACATAACATACATTATCAGAACCACGCGAAAACGCCTGGAAAACTGGCCTGTGGATAACCTGCGGAGCCCCGTTTGAGGCTCGCCCCCAAGTCGACGGCGATTCTCCGGCCGACGGTTCAGCCGGATCCTCGAATCGGTTGGCGCCTGTGCACGGCGCGCACGGAAGTCTGGTGCTATCCTCGGTCAGACCGCTTTTGTGATGAAAATTCTCGACCGCTACGTCGTCCGGGAAGTCCTGCCGCCGCTGTTCCTGTCGCTGCTGATCTTCACGTTCATTCTCGAGATCCCCCCGGTCATGCAGCAACTCGAACAGCTGGTCTCCAAAGGGGTCCCCTGGAGCGTCGCCGGCCGGATCCTCCTGACACTTGATCCCGCAGGCGCTCGGGCTGACGATCCCGATGGCGCTGCTCGTAGGTCTGCTGATCGGCCTCGGCCGGATGTCGGACGACCGCGAGGCGGTCGCGCTGCTGGCATGCGGGGTCAGCCCTTACCGGCTGCTCCGGCCGGTTATCGGGATGGCTCTCGCGGGCGGTCTTGCCCACCTCTATGTGATGATTTGGGCGATTCCGGACGCCAATCAGACCTTCCGGGAAATCACTTACGACATCGTCTCCAAGCGGGTCGAGAACGACGTCCAGCCGCAAGTGTTCTTCGAGGACTTCCCGGGATGGGTGCTTTACGCCCGTGACGTGCCCCAGGGAGGCGGCGGCTGGAAGGACGTGCTGGTTGCCGACACGCACAAGCCGGACGCTCCGATTCTCTATCTGGCGCGCCAGGGCCGACTGATTCTCGACCGTGAGAAGCGGACGGTGGACCTGGTCCTCCAGGACGGCACCCAATACTCCAATACCGGTCCCGGCGGACGCGAAACGCAGATTTACCGCTTCCCGAAAGACCTGATCGTGGGACTGGATCCGCAGACGGTGTTTCCGCGGATGGAGCTGCAGCGCGGGGTCAACGAGCTCACGATTGGCGTGCTTCGCAAGCTCATCGCCGAGAAGCTGAAGGCCGGATTCCCGGCCCATACCGAAATCATCGCCGTCCAGCAGAAGTTCTCGTTCCCGTTTGCCTGTCTGGTATTCGCGGTCATCGGCCTGGCGCTCGGCCTGACCGTCGCCCGCGAAGGCAAGCTCGCAGGCTTCGTCGTCGGCATTGCGGTCATCTTTGCCTATTACGTGCTGATGTACCTGGCGGACTCGGTCGCGAAGGGTTACTACATGTCGGCCAGGGCCCAGGGCACGTTGGCCGTGGCGCACCTCGCCCGCTGGGTCCCCAATATCGTCCTGCTTCCGCTCGGGATCATTGCGCTGATCTGGCGAGCGCGCTGGGCCGAAGGGCGGCTGCCCTTCCGATCGATAAACGCCTTGGGCAACCGGCTGGTCGAGCGATGGAAACAGCGAACCGGATCCGCCGTCACTCCCCAGCTGAAGTCACCCGCGCAGCACCGAGAGTCTTCGCGAAAAAGCCGCCCGGTCGTGGTCGTTCGGGTACCCCGCATGACCTGGCTCACGCCGAACATCCTCGACCGATACGTCAGCCGAATCTACCTGCGCACGGCGGCGATCTCCTTCGCCGCATTGCTGGGGCTCTTCTACATTTCCACCTTCATCGATCGAGCCGACAAGATTTTCAAAGGCCAGGCGAGCACGGGGAAGGTTGCGGTGCTGCTTGCGTACTATACACCGCAGTTCATCTACTACGTGATCCCGATCGCGGCGCTCCTGAGCGTTCTCGTGACCTTCGGGCTCCTGAGCCGGACGAGCGAACTCTCGGTCATGAAGGCATGCGGCATCAGCCTCTACCGCATCGCGGCTCCCCTCCTTCTCTGGTCGGTTGCGTGGAGCGGCGTGCTGTTCGGCCTCGAGCAGCAGGTCATGGCGCGAGCGAACCGCCGCGCCGACGCCCTCGACGCTGAAATCCGCGGCCGTCCGCCGCGGACCTTCAATCCACTCACCCGCCGGTGGCTGATCGCGCGCGACGGGACGATTTACCACTACAGCTATTTCGATCCGTCGAAGCTGGCGATCGACAACCTCGCGATTTATCGCCCGGCGAAGGGGGCGTGGCAGCTCGAAGGCGGGTCCTTCGCGCAACGCGTGACCTGGAGCGACGGCCAGTGGCAGGCGGTCAATGGGTGGGAACAGGAATTCAAGGGGTCGGCCGCCAAGTGGCGGCCCGTTCCCCAACGCGCGCTGGCACTCGAGCCCCCGGACTATTTCGAGACCGAGCAGCCCCTGGCGGAAATGATGACCGTCCCGCAGCTGAAGGGCTTCATCGACGACCTCTCGGCGAGCGGATTCAACATCACTCCTCTCAGCGTGGAGTTGCAGAAGAAGATCGCCTTCCCGTTTGTGACCTTCGTGATGACGCTGCTTGCCGTCCCGTTCGGGATGACCACCGGCAAACGAGGAACTCTGTATGGCATCGGCATCGGGATCGTGATCGCCCTGTCTTACTGGATCGCAGTAGGGGCGTTCGCGGCGGTCGGAAAGGCCGGTCTTCTGAATCCGGCACTGGCGGGATGGGCCCCCAACGTGCTGGCGGCCGGGGGGGCGGCTTACCTGCTGCTCACCGCGCGGACCTAGGCGAGATTTCTTCCAGGGCCTTCATCAGGTCGCTCGCGAGCAGGCCGTGCCTGAACGCTTCACGCAACGCACGCTCGGCTATCTGCCGGGCGACCGCCGCCGGTTTATGGCGCGCCTCTCGAAATCCTGCCGCCACGAAGGCTCCCAGTCCCCGGCGCATTTCAATGATCCCTTCCTGCAGCAGCGTGCGATACGCGTGCTGCACCGTATTTGGATTCAGCTTCAAGTCGGCGGCGAGCTGGCGCGTCGCCGGAAGGGCCTCGCCTGGCTTCAGCACCCCGACAGCAACCGCCCGGGTCACCTCGTCGGCGATCTGACGGTAGGCGGGCCGCGGATCATCGCGCTTCATTTCGATGAACATGGAGAGAATACTAGCACGCTAGTTAGCTAGTTTGATATTGCACTAGTTAACTAGTGCACTACTCACCCGTCCGGCGAGCGAAGCGGGCCGGAACTGAAAGTCAGGGAAGCAGAGCGACGCGCTCTATCGTGAGTTTTCCGGAGGCACCCGGAACGGCGTTGACGAGATCGACCACCAGCAGCAACGAGTTCATTTCGGTCGCGACCGCCGCCCCGGACCTCCCGTCGACGCTGGCCAACCGGGCCAGGGGAACGACCAGGTCGCGTGCACTGTCGTCAACGTAGATTGAATCCCGCCACCGCCGGCCGTCGGGCCGTCTGAGCTGAAGAGAGATGCGCATTGGCCGGTCGGCGCGCAGTTGCAGCCGGAGGGCCCGGAACAGCTTTCCAGAGAGCGGAGCCGCCACCGCAACGTACTGATTACCGCGCTCCCCTGCCCGCAGTGTGTATTGCAGCAGCGTCGGCGGTCCGGTGCTCAGGGTAGCCGTCGAGTCACGGTCTTTCTCCACGCGCCAAGCTGCTGAATCAATCGCGTCGCCCGTCAGCGGGACCTCGTCGAGCTTGCGAGGTACCGGCGGCGGCAAGAAGTAGATCGGATTGCTGACCAGCCATGGAACCGGCGGCGTGCCCGGTGCCAACGGCAGATTCACCTCTACCCGGAAGGCGCCCTCCCCTGCCCCGAGCTCCGCGTGCAACTCCTGGGTTCCGTCAGGCGCGTAGCGCCGTGAGGCCCCGAGCACGGACAGTCCTCCGCGCCTCCGTGGTAGCGAATCGTCGACGATGAGGACATGAGCGTTCGGAGGGGCCAACACGCGAACAACGAGTCGTGCGGGGATGCCTGCGGCAGCCTCGCTCCCCATTTCAACTCGGCGGCCGGAAGTCTCCGCGTAGAAGTCGACCAGTCCAGGCGTTGCAAGGGCATCGATGGTCGTGTAGACGCGGCCCGTGCGAATCGACGCGAGCAGCGCGCGCGCGTCGGTCGCGGCATCTCCCCTCCACGGGCGATCCAGTATCACCCGGACCGCGAACGTGCGGAAGGTTGCCTCATAGCTCGGCACGTCGGCGGCGAAATGACGGCTGCCATCCTCTGCCGCGCGGCCGACGCCGCCGTGGGCGTCGTGCGCCGCGAGCGCCACGACCCGTCGGCTCCGGACCATCGCGTCCCATCGATTCAGCGTCGCGGGGCGATCCAGAAGCGTCGCGAGCGCCGGACCTGGTCTCACGAGATAGCCGAGGGCTGCGCGCGTGAGCGCACGGCGAGATTCATTGCGCCACTCGGCTGTCAGCGTTCAGCCACTCGATCCCGTCGATTGGCGCGGCAGCCTCGCGCCAGTGGAGCGGCGGTTTCGGGGAATCCGGATGCGCGGCGATGCCGAAGCCGCCCAGCCGGGTCACGTCCTCGACCACCGCCGAAGCGGCCCCGCCCAGAGGGTACGGTGCCGCAGGCATATCGAGCGCCACGTAGTGGCCGCCGTCAGTGCTGATCTCCACCGCATCGATGCAGAGCACGCCGTGACGATAGACCGGCGGATCCGGCGGTCGCATGCCGTCGCCGTGGTCGGTGAAAATGACGAACTGCAGCCCCGCGCGCGCTGCGGCCGCGGCCACTTGATCGGTGTCGGCCGCGCCGTCCGAGCGCGAGGTGTGAACGTGATAGGCGCCGGCGACCGTTCGGGACTCGAGCCTCGACCCACGCGGACCGATCGAGGCGGACAGGCCGAGGGGGAAGAACGAAGAGAATGAAAAGAAGGGCGAAGACGACACTGGCCGCCACGAGGGCGGCCAGCGTGCGTGGCAAGGGTTTCAATCCACCTACTAGCTTCTGACCTCGAGCTTCGTGCTCGTGACCGCGCCGGCGTCGGCCTTCAGCGCCGCCGCCTTGTCGGTGCGCTCCCAGGTGAACTCCGGCTCGGTGCGGCCGAAGTGGCCGAACGCCGCGGTCTTCTTGTAGATCGGCCGGCGCAGGTCGAGCGTCTCGATGATGCCGCGCGGCGTCAGCTTGAAGTGCGCGCGCACGAGCTCGCTGATCTTCTCGTCGGCAATCCTGCCGGTGCCGAAGGTGTCGACCAGCACCGACACCGGCTCGGCGACGCCGATCGCGTAGGCGAGCTGCACCAGTGCAGCGCTCGGCGAGGCCGGCCGCGACGACGTTCTTCGCGATGTAGCGCGCCATGTAGCACGCCGAGCGATCGACCTTCGTCGGATCCTTGCCCGAGAACGCGCCGCCGCCGTGCGGCGCCGCGCCGCCGTAGGTGTCGACGATGATCTTGCGGCCGGTGACGCCGGCGTCGCCGTGCGGACCGCCGACGACGAAGCGGCCGGTCGGGTTGATGTGGATCCGCGTGTTCTTGCGTCCATCATCTCCGCCGGGATCACGCGGTTGATGATCTTCTCGATGATGTCTTCGCGCATCGTCTCGTTGCGTGACCGTCGGGCTGTGCTGGGTGGAGACGACGACGGCGTCGACGCGGACCGGCTTGCCGCCGTCGTATTCGACGTGACCTGCGACTTGCCGTCGGGCCGGAGGTAGTCGAGCACGCCGTCGCGGCGCGCGCACGACAGCCCCTTGACGAGCTTGTGCGCGAGCATGATCGGCAGCGGCATCAGCTCTCGGTTTCGGTGCAGGCGAAGCCGAACATCAGGCCCTGGTCGCCGGCGCCGCCGGTGTCGACGCCCATGCGCGATGTCGGGCGACTGCTCGTGAATCGACGACAGCACCGCGCAGGTCTCGGCGTCGAAGCCGAACTTGCCGCGGGTGTAGCCGACTTCGTTGATGGTCTCGCGGACGATCTTCGGAAAGTCGACGTAGCAGCTGGTCGTGATCTCGCCGGCGACGATCGCGAGGCCGGTCGTGACGAGCGTCTCGCAGGCGACGCGGCCGACGGGATCCTGCGCGAGGATGGCGTCGAGAATCGCATCGGAGATCTGATCGGCGATCTTGTCGGGATGCCCTTCGGTGACCGACTCGGACGTGAACAGATGCCGGCCGTTACGGCTCATGCGAATCGAGCTCCTTCGTGCAGACAGAATTGCTGTGTCAGAACCCATCAACTGTAGCACAGGTAAAGCTACGGGTTAACATAACCGTATCGGCACGTATCACCCTCCGCCTCCACGCCATTGCGCGGGTGAAACGGTCGTAGACCGTGCGCAGCCGCGCCTCGAGCACGTGCGTGTAGATCTGCGTCGTCGACAGGTCGGCGTGGCCGAGCATCATCTGGATCGCGCGCAGGTCGGCGCCGCGCTCGAGCAGGTGCGTCGCGAACGAGTGCCGCAGCACGTGCGGGCTGAGCTCGCGCGGCACGCCCGCCTTGATGCCGTACTCCTTCAGGATCTTCCAGAAGCCGACGCGCGAGAGCTGGCCGCCCGCGCGCGTTGACGAACAGCCAGGGCGACTTGCGCGCCTTGAGCAGCGCCGGCCGCGCCTTCGCGATGATAGCGCCGCACCCAGTCGGCCGCCTCCTCGCCGATCGGCACGATCCGCTCCTTGTCGCCCTTGCCGATGCAGGTCAGGTAGCCCTCGTCGAGATTGCAGATCGCCGGCGCGAAGCGACAGCAGCTCGGAGACGCGCAGGCCGGTCGCGTAGAGCAGCTCGATCAGCGCCCGGTCGCGCAGGCCGCGCGGCGTCGCGACATCCGGCTGCGCGAGCAGCCGATCGACTTCCTCGAGCGAGGAAACTTCGGCAGCGCCGGCCAGGCGCGCGGCGCGCGCAGATCGTCGGCCGGGCTCGGCCTCGATCCGCTGCTCGAGCACCAGGAACCGGTAGAGCCGCGAACGCAGGCGACCGACGCGCGACCGAGCGCGGCGACAGGCCCGAGGCCATCAGCTGACGCACGAACGCTTCGAGGTCGCGGCGATCGAGCGTCTCGACCGCACGCGCTTTGCCTTCCGCGAACGCCGCGAGCGCCGCGAGGTCGCGCGCGTAGCTCTCGAGGGTGTTCGGCGACAGCCGCCGGTCGTCGCGGAGATAATCGAGATAGGTATCAATGGTGGCGGACATTCAGTGACAGTATCGAAGGCAACCGGGATTGCGCTGCATTCGCGGTTCCCGCGCTGCGTTCGCAGTTCGCGCTGCTGGCCTTTGCGTTGGCGGTGTGCTTCGAGCGTTTGAGCGCGCAAGAACTGTTCATGGCCTCGTTTGACATGCGCTGGCGCGCCGAGTAACATACGCGGTTGTCCGTGACGCGTCCCTCGCGTCTCGGCCGAAACCTCACATGCCGACCCATTCGAAGTGGCAGTCGCTTCCCACCGAAGCGATCAATCCCGCCACCCTCGCCATCGACAAGACTCCCGCCGCGACATCGTCGACATGATGCTGAACGAAGACCGCAAGGTGCTCGCGGCGGTGCAGCGCGAGAAGGAGCGCATCGCGGTCGGCGTCGAGATCATCACGCAGGCGCTGCGCAAGGGCGGCCGCATCATCTTCGTCGGCGCCGGCACGAGCGGCCGGCTCGGCGTGCTCGAGTCGGCGGAGATGCCGCCGACCTTCGGCACCGACCCGCGCGCTCGTGCAGGCGATCATGGCCGGCGGCCAGGACGCGGTGTTCCAGGCCAAGGAAGGCGTCGAGGACAACTACGAGGAGGGCGCCGCAGCATCGGCCGGCTGCGGCCGACCAAGAACGACGTCGTCATCGGCGTGTCGGCGAGCGGCATGACGCAGTTCGTGCGCGGCGCGCTGACGCGCGCGCGCAAGGCGGGCGCGAAGATCATCTTCGTCACCTGCGACCCGCGCACCGAGCTGCAGACCTTCGTCGACCTGACGATCGCGCCGGCGGTCGGCCCGGAGGTCATCGCCGGCTCGACGCGGCTGAAGGCCGGCACCGCGACCAAGATGGTGCTCAACATGCTGACCACCGTCGCGATGATCCAGATCGGCAAGACCTACGGCAACCTGATGGTCGACGTGCAGACGGGATCGGAGAAGCTGAAGGATCGCGCGCGCCGCATCATCAACATCGTCACCGGCCTCGACTACGACGACGGCCGACGAGCTGCTGCAAGCGCGCGCAGTGGAACGTCAAGGCCGCGATCGTGATGCAGAAGACCGGCCTGACGCTGCCGCAGGCGCTCACGCGGCTGCGCAAGGCCCACGACTCGGTGCGCGAGGCGATCGGCGAGGACATCGAGCCGCGCGCTGCGCAGCACTGAGCTGCTCGCTAGATCGATCGAGCTCGGCGCGATCGAGTCCGTCTAGCTCGAGACTTCGCCGCCGCGCTCGTCGAGCATCAGCTCGACGTCGTCGGTGCAGCTGCAGGAACGACGCCGGCAGCTTCGGCGTCAACGGCCCGTTGACCATCCGCTCGACGCAGCGCGCCTTCGACTTCCCGGTCGCGAGCAGCACGATCCGCCGCGCGTGGAGGATCGTCGCCATCCCCATCGACAGCGCTTCGCGCGGCACGCGCGCCGACGTCGCCGCCGAAGAGCGCGGCGTTGCTGCGGCGCGTCGCCGGCCTTCAGCGTCGACGCGATGCGTCCGCGCCTGCCAGCTCGCGCGCCGGCTCGTTGAAGCCGATGTGGCCGTTGGTGCCGAGCCCGAGAATCTGCAGATCGATGCCGCCGGCCGCGGCGATCGCGCGCTCGTAGCGCGCGCACTCCGCCTCGGGATCCGGCGCCGCGCCGTTCAGGAAGTTGATCCGCTCCGGCGCGAGGTTCACGTGCGCGAACAGGTGCTGCTCCATGAACGTGCGGTAGCTGCCCGGATGCGACGGACGGAATGCCGAGGAACTCGTCGAGGTTGAACGTCGTCGCGCGCGAGAAATCGACCTGGCCGTGCGCGTGCAAGCGTGCCGAGCTCGCGATAGAGCCGGATCGGCGTGCGGCCGGTCGGCAGGCCGAGCACGAGATCGCGGTTTCGCCTTCAACGCGTCGGCTGATACGCGCGCGCTAGCGCTGTCTTGCCAGCGCGCGTTCGTCGGAAAATCACCGTGAATGCGCAAGCATGAGTCTGGTCAGTCAGTCGCTTTGTAGGCCGGAACGCGCGCGCCGCCGCGCGCTTCGGCAGCGCGAGCGCACCGCGCCGACCGCCGGCTCGACGGTCGAGCTGGAACGTGCGGCTGCTGCGGCGACGCGAGCGGCAGCCGCCGCGACCAGCTCCTCGTCCAGCCACGGCACGGCGCGGAAGATGCCGCCGGCGAGGACGAACGGAAACGGCGTGCCGACGAGCTCGAGCCGCCGCGCCACCGACAGCGCCGAGGATCGAGCTCGTCGGCGGCGCCGCGCAGGATCCCGATCGCGACCGCGTCGCCGGCGGTGAAGCGCCCTGCACGCACTGCGCGAGCGCCGCGATCGCGGCCGGCCGCAGCGTGCCGTGATAGACCTCGTGGATCAAGTCCTGCGCGCGCGACGACGTCGAAGTACTGCAGCAGCAGATCGCGTCAGCAGCGTCGGCGGACCGCGGCGGTCGGCCTCGCGCAGCACCGCGCGCAGCGCCGCCCGGCCGATCCAGTAGCCGCTGCCCTCGTCGCCGAGCACGTAGCCCCAGCCGCCGGCGCGCGCCGCTTCCTCGCTGCGCGTTGCGTCCGTAGGCGATCGAACCGGTGCCGGCGATGACCACGACGCCCGGCTGCACCCGGCGCGCCCGCCTCGAGCGCGACCAGCGCGTCGTTGACGACGAGCACGCGCGCCTTGTAGCCGATGCGCCTCATGATGCCGCGCACGACACGCGCATCGTCGGCGCGATCGACGCCGGCGATGCCGAGGCAGATCGCCGCCGGCACGATGTCGCGATCGCCGATCGCCTCCTCCATCACCTCGTGCAGGACCTTCTCGACCTCGAGCTCCCCGACCGCCTGGAGGTTGGCGCCGCCGCGCCGCGCCTCGGCGAACATTTCTCCGCTCTCGTCGGCGAGCAGGCAGACGGTCTTCGTGCCGCCGGCGTCGATGCCCAGCACGTAAATCAATCGTCAATCCTTTATCCGAAATCCTCATCCTCTATCGCGAATTCGCAATCACGAATCCATGATTGCCTTCGGTACTCGCAGTCAGATCGCGCATCGCAAGCACGCATTCGCGTTGACAGTCTGTTCTGCCAACTGTTACATTCAATCACTTTATATGCAATCTGGCGGAGCGCGCGTGCGCCTCCGGCGCATGGCTGCGGCGCTGGCGGTTTGCTGTCTCGGGTTAACGGTGGTCGGAGGAGGGCCGGTCGCGTCCGCGCAAGCGCCGGCGGAAGTACGAGCGCTCTGGGTGCTGCGCACGTCGCTCACGTCGCCGCGGCCGTCGCCTCGCTCGTGCACACCGCGCGGGAACACGGCTTCAACACACTGCTCGTTCAGGTGCGGGGCCGCGGCGACGCCTACTACAGCAGCGACGCTCGAGCCGCGCGCCGCCGATCTCATCCGGCAGCCAGCCAGTTTCGATCCGCTTGACACGGTCGTACGAGAAGCGCACGACGCAGGGCTTCGCGTGCACGCCTGGATCAACCTGAATCTCGTGTCGAGCGCCGCCGAACTCCCCGCATCGCGCGACCATCTCATCTACCGGCATCCGGAATGGCTGATGGTCCCCCGCGAAATCGCGCAGGACGTCGCAAGACTCGACCCGACGAGCCCGGCGTACATCGGGAAACTGGCACGATGGACGCGCGCGCAGGCCGACAAGGTCGAAGGCCTCTATGCGTCGCCGCTGCAGCCCGACGCCGCGAAATACGCCGAGTCGATCGTCGGCGACATCGCCAGGCGTTACGAGGTCGACGGCATCCACCTCGACTACGTGCGCTATCCGAACGACCAGTTCGATTACAGCCGCTACGCGATCGCCGAATTTCGCGCGGAAATCCGTCCGGCCTGGCGGCGCCGGTCCGCGCTGCGCTCGATGCGAAGCAGGAGGTCGATCTGTTCGCCTATCCGGATCGTTTTCCTGCCGAGTGGAAAAGCTTTCGTCGCGCCCGACTGACCGCGCTGGTCATGCGGCTTCGCACCGCGGTGAAAGCCGCACGTCCGGGCGCGATGATGACGATTGCCGCCGCGCCCGATGCCCAGGACGCATTCGACCGCCGGCTGCAGGACTGGCGCACATGGCTCGAGACGGGCGTGGTCGATGCCATCTGCCCGATGGCCTACACCCAGGAGCCGGCGCGGTTCGCGGAGCAGATCGCTGCCGCGCGCGACATCGCGGGCGGTCGGGCCGTGTGGGCTGGCATCGGCGCGTATCGGTTGACGCCGTCGCAGACGATCGACAACATCCAGACGGCGCGCCGGCTCGGCACCGCCGGCTTCATTCTCTTTTCCTACGACAGCCTGATCAATCCCGCGCAGGCCCCCGACTATCTGGCAACCGTCAGCCGTGGCGCATTCGGGGGCGTGCGAGCGGTCGAAACTGGATCGTCGAGATAGCACTTCCGCCTGCCGCGGAAGCCAACACGGTGTGACCCAGTTCGCCCAGGCGGCCGGACTTCTCGAGAAAGCAATCGCGGCACACGCGTTTCCCGCGGCATCGGTGGAAGTCGGCCGCGCCGCCGGGATGGCCTGGCGCGCCGCGTTTGGCCGCCTCACCTACGCGGAAGACGCGCCGCGCGCAACCGAAGAAACCCTCTTTGATCTCGCGTCGCTCACGAAGGTCATCGCCACCACCACGCTCATCATGCGGGCCGTCGATGCGGGAACGCTCTCGCTGACCGACTGCGTGGCCGATCGGCTCAGCGGATGGCGCGGGCTCGATCGCCAGGCGGTGACGGTCGCAGATCTCCTCGAGCACGCGTCGGGACTCACCGCCTACCTGCCGTTCTTTCGCGATCACCACGGGCGCGGCGAATTCGAACGCGCGATCTGCACGCTGCCGCTGGAATACACGCCACGCACGCAGTCGATCTACAGCGATCTGGGATTCATCCTGCTCGGGTTCATGCTCGAAGACGTCAACCGCACGCCGTTCGCGCAACAGTTCGAATACGAGGGGCTGCGCTTCAATCCAGCCCGCGAGTGGCGTGAGCGAACCGCACCGACGGAGCTGGATCTCTGGCGCGGACGATTGCTGCAGGGAGAGGTGCACGACGAGAACACGTGGGCGCTCGGCGGCGCCGCAGGGCACGCCGGCCTCTTCGGCACAGCGGCGGCGACCGGTACCTTTGCGCGGTTGGTGCTACGGGGTCTGAATGGCGGACGATCGATCGCGCGCACAGAAACGCTGGCGCGGTTCACGAGGAAATCAAGCGTGCCGGGGAGTTCGCGCGCTCTCGGGTGGGACACGATGCTGACGACGTCTTCGTGTGGCACTCGCCTGTCGCCGCGCGCAATCGGTCATACCGGCTTCACCGGCACATCGCTCTGGATCGATCCCGAACAGGATCTCTACATCGTCCTGCTCACCAATCGCGTGCACCCAACCCGGGAGAACAACGCCATTCAGTCGGTACGACGAGCGTTTCACGATTCCGTCATCGGCGCGCTTCGAGATCCGGCTATCAATCAGCCGCGCTCGTCCTAAGACCGTGACAGCGCTAGAGACCGCCGCCGCCGCGACCCCGACCTGCGGGGAATGGGTTTGGCGCCGTGGGCCCTTGCGGAAATCCTCCTTCGATGCTCGGTACGACTGGGGTGCGAGGCCGAGGGTTCGTGCCCGGACCAGTGCCTGGCTGGCCACGCCCTCCGGGCTGTGGGGCACCAGGCCGCTGTTGTCCGCCGACTCCTCCGGGCAATCCTGGCAGTCCCGGTTGCCCGGGCACGCCACGTCCACCAGGGGCGTTGTTGACGAACAGGAACGCCCACTCGTTGTAGTGCGTGCGCCCCTGGTAAATCCGAATCGACTCCGCCTTGCTCTTGCTGCTTACGCCAATCACGCCGCCGACTGGAGGAGCGCCGGGAAACGCGCCACCCTGCTGCCCCGGTTGTGCGGATTGCCCAGGCTGTCGGGGCTGTCCGAGTTGGCCGGGCTGTCCGGATTGGCCGGGCTGTCCGGATTGGCCGGGCTGCCCGGATTGTCCGGGTTGGCCGGGCTGTCCGGGCTGGCCAGGTTGACCGGGCGCACCTGGCATCCCCGGCATCCCCGGCATCCCCGGCTGGCCTGGAGCGCCAGCTGCACCGAGCGGCACAAAGTCGTCGCCGGTGATCGGATCCTTGTACTTCTTCCGGATGAAGCGC
This sequence comes from uncultured Acidobacteriota bacterium, assembly GCA_963755695.1. Taxonomy (GTDB): domain Bacteria; phylum Acidobacteriota; class Vicinamibacteria; order Vicinamibacterales; family 2-12-FULL-66-21; genus QHWT01. The sequence goes on from CAVWLB010000010.1 coordinate 1,475,240, forward strand.
CCGTCCACGAGCACGTCGATGCTCGGCGGGAATGCCTGATTCTTGGCCTGAAACAGTCGTATTGCGCGAACGTATTGCTGACCGCGCCACACGAGCTCTTCTTCTTTCTCGCGCTGGGCCTGCTGGCGCCAGACGGGCATCGCCACGGTCATCATGATGGCCATGATCGTCAACATGACGAGGAGCGCGGCCATCGCGTAGCCTCGCTCGCTACCTCCGCCTTGACGCTGTAACCTCATGAGAGTATTATCCTTAGCGCCCTTTATGCTAACACGATTCCGCCGCGACGACATCGTCCTCGGTGCCGTCGTCATTCTGCTCGCCGTGGCGATTCCCCTCGGCGTGGTCAGCTGCGACAAGGTACCTCTGCTGGCCCCGACCGGTACCGTAATCACGCTCATCCCAACGAGCAACACGCTGTCCCTGAACAGCCAGATCGACATCGTCGCCACCGTCATCGAAAACGGTGCGGCTGCCGGAACCGGGACGGGTTCGACGACGAGTACCGGCGCAGGGACGCCAGTGCAGAACGGAACCGTCATCACGTTTACGACGACGATCGGTCGGGTTGAGCCGGCCGAGGCTCGCACTCACAACGGCCAGGTCACAGTCAAGTTGATCAGCACTGGACAGAGCGGCACTGCGCGGATCACTGCCTTCTCCGGCGGCGCTTCGTCGGCGATCGACGTCAAGGTGGGCGCAACCGGCGCCGAACGGGTTGTCATGTCTGCGGCGCCACAGACACTTCCGGCAGACGGCGGATCATCGACGATTACGGCAGTCGTGGCGGACATCGGCGGGACCGGACTCGCGAACATTCCGGTCACGTTCACGACGAGCGCCGGGACGGTCTCGCCGGCAACCACCACGACCGATCCCAACGGGCTGGCGACCACGACGCTGACGACAGGGGCGACGGCAACGGTAACGGCACGGATCGCGGGCGCGCCAAACGACGCCGGCGGCGGGAGCGGCGCCACCGGCTCCAATTCCGTCACGGTCACGGTCGGTACAAGGCCACTGTCAACGTTCACCGCGAATCCAACGTTCGGGCCCGCCGGCACGCCGATCACCTTCACGGTAACTCCCGCGACTGGCGCGAACATCTCCGGAGGCACGATCAGCTACGGCGACGGAGGAAGTGACTCCCTCGGAGCCATCACCGGTGCGGCAACGTTCGTTCATGCATACAGCAGCGCCGGTCAGTTCACGGCGAGGGTCACGGCGAACGACGTAAGCAGCGGCAGCCAGACGCTTGAAACCACCGTGGTCATTGGCGCAGCTTCCGTGACGCTGGCGGCTGATCCGAACCCCACAAACGCTGGCCAGCCGACACAGCTCACCGCTACCTTGCCGGCCACCACCTTGGCGGAGAGTTTCACGTTTACGTTCGACGACGGGCCTCCTGTCACGCAGACCAGCAACTCGTTGTCGCATGTTTTCAGGACTGCCGGCCCTCACACCGTGAGACTGGATGTGAGCCTCGTCGGGGGCGGGTCAGCAACAACGTCCGTCACAGTGACGGTACAGTGACGGTGAGACGGTGAACCCGTAGGGCGGTCTTCCGCCTTCGCGGGAAGCGCTTCGGCGGACCGCGGTAGCCTTGGCTGAGGCTGGTTAGACCCGCCTGGTGCCTCCTACGCCAACGGCGCCACTAAAGAGGCGCCCTACAAAGTCGATTTCGAGTCCGGCTCTGCGGAGTAGGGCGGGTCTTCAGACCCGCCTCGGCGAAGGGCGCCTTTGATTGGCGCCGTACAGGTCGGCCTTACCAATCCGAATAGTTCGATCCGTCGAGAGCCGTGCCTTGCGCGCCGCTCTTGACGTCGTAGACGCCGGGCTCGGTGCTGGGATTGTTCGGATCGGGCTCCGCCGGAACGGTCTGCCAGCTGTCGGTCGACTTCGTGATCGGATCTTCGGGCATCTTCCGCAGATAGCCGTCGCTGACCAGCGCATCGAGGGCGCCGGGTACTTCCCCTTGTCGGCGTAGTACCTGATCGATCGCGTCGCGCATGCGGAACAGATCGGTCTTGAGCGTGGCTTCAGCGTGCGGATGATGGAGTTCTTGTACTGCACGAGCCCCATCGCCGCCAGGATCGAGATCAGCGAGATCACGATAAGAAGCTCGACGAGCGTGAAGCCCCGCTCGCTTCCTCCTCGCCTGATCCGCGGCAAGATCTGCCCGGCGCCGCTACCAGTCTTTATATTTGGTGCCATCGAGGGCCTTGCCGTCTGATTTCGTGTAGACGTCGAAGACGTTGCCGCCGCCCCACGACGTCGAGTCTGGCTTGTCCTGGTAGGCGCGCAGCCCCCACTCGTTGGAATGCGTCATCGGATCGATCGGGATACGCCGCAGGAACTTCAGCTTGCGTCCCGTCTGATCGTTGTTGACGGCCACGCCCTCGACGAGCGTTTCGAGATCCGGCGGATAGTTCTCCGCGCCGGCCCGCAGATCCTGCGCGGCGATCTGTCCGGCGTCGGCCGCATCCTTGAACTTGTCGATCGCCGTTCGCATCTCTCGCAGCGCCCGCCGCAGCTCGGCCTCGCGCTGGCGCTGCACCGTCACCCGCGCCAGCGGCATCACCGCCGGCGCCAGGATCAGCAGGATCGTGGTCACGACGAGCAGCTCGACGAAGGTGAAACCCCGTTGGTCCCGACCGCGTGCCCATGTGCTCAATGCTGAACGAAGGCCGGGAGCCGGCCACGCACATCGCCGGCTCCGCGTACTCTACGGCCCATTGAGCACTGAACCTGGAACATGGCCGTCTTACCGCACCGTCACCGTGACCGGCGCCGAAGTGACCGGCACAGGTGCCCCGTCGGGCGTATTCGCGACGCCGGTAACGGCAATCTGCGATGACCCCGGCGCGACCGCGTCGAACAGGAGCGCCGCCAGCAGGCCCGGCGCCCGAGGCGCCGGTCTGATCGCCGGTGCGCGAGATGGCGATGTCGACGCGTCCGGCGGCGGCGTCGATTCGCGGCGTGAACGACGCGGTCACGCCGCCCTGCCGCATGAACGTGCCGTCCTGCACCGTGCGCACGCGCAGCACCGCCGGGTTGTAAGTGACCGTCAGCGTGATGACCGAGATGCGCGACGCGTTGTTGATCGAGATCGGCATCGTGTACGGCCCGCCCGCGACCTGGAAGGTCGTCCCGGCCGGCGTGACGATGATCTGCGCCGGAGTCGACGGGGGCGCCGCGCCGCGTCCGGTTGCCGGCCCTGTCACCCGTCGGATTCGCGGGCGCGGGCGGCGTCGTCGTCGGAGGCGTCGTGGTGGGCGGTGCCTCGGTCGTGGGCGGTGCCGCTGGCGGCGTTGCCGGCGGCGTCGGCACTCCAGGCGCCGCGGTGGCGCGCGCCTGCGGGCGGAGGCGTCGGCGCCACAGTCGTCGGAACCGGCGAGGTTCCAGGCGGCAGCGGAGGCGCCGTGGTCGGCACGCCGAATGTCCCTGCGCCGGCGTGTGAGGTACGCCAAGCGGAGGCTGAGTGGGCGTCGTACCCGGATACGCGGTGGCAGGCGGCGGCACCCCGCCCGGGCCGGGCGCAGCTTCCCCGCCCGCGGGTGGCGCTTCCGGCTGCGGCGCGATCAGCGGCGGCGGGCCGGCGAGGCCGACGTTCGGCTGGGTGCCGATGTAAATCGAGCCGAGATCCTCGCGCGTCAGCTCGTGCGTCGCGCACGATGTGCGGCGTGATCAGCATCACGATGTCGGTGTCGGTGATCCTGGTTGTCGTTGCTCGAGAACAGCTGCTTGAAGCCCGGCACGTGGATCAGCCCGGGCAGCCCTCTGGATCGTTTGCGCTCGTGTCCTGCCTGATGAGGCCCGCGAGCAGATTCGATTCCCCTTCGCGCAGCCGCAGGAGCGTGTGCACCTTGCGGGACGTGAACGACGGAATGCTGCTGGCCGCGCGACGTCGACGGCGTCTGCCGAGCGCGCTGTTCTCGAGCGCGAGGTCGAGCACGACTTCCCCTTCGTAGGTGACGCGCGGCGTGATCTCCAGGTTCACGCCGACCGTGCTGGTAGCTGTACGACGACTGCGGAATCGTGGCGAAGCCCGCCGGCGGCGGCGGCGCCGAACGACGGTCTGACACGACCGGGACGTCCTGGCCGAGATTCAGCGTCAGCTTCTGCCCTTCCTGGCCGCGCAGCTGCGGCTTCGCCAGCGTCTTCGTCTGCGGTTGTCGCTCTCGAGGAAGTTCACGACCGCCGTCGGCACGCCGAGATAGAAGTCCGCGGTGCTGACGCCCTGGCTGATCGTGTTCAGGTTGAACGGCGGCGGCGCGCCGACGCCGCCGCCGGACGTGTTCGGCGGCGCGAGCTCCGGCGAGAACAGGATGTTCAGATTGTACGAGCTCAGGTTGATGCCGTAGCGCTTGACGCGCGCGCGGTTGACTTCGAGGATCTCGACGTCGAGCACGACCTCGGCGCGCGGCTTGTCGTTGGCGCGGATGACCGCTCGATGACGTCCACCACCGGCCGGTCGCGCGGACGGTGATGGTGTTCGCGGTCTTGTTCGGCATCACCATCGGCTGCACCGCCATCTGCGGGATGCGCATGATGCTGTTGACGAGCTGCGCCAGCTCGGTCGCGTCGGCGTGCGAGATGATAGAAGACCCGCACCACCAGCTCGTCGTACTGCGCGTGCTTCGCCGGCTGATCCGGGATGACGATGATCGTCCGCTGGTTCAGTGACCTTGTAGTAGTAGCCGGTTCGCCGACAGGATCTGCTGCAGCGCTTCCTCGAGGGTGACGCCGTCGAGATTGACGGTGAACGGCTTGTCGACGAACTGCTGGTCGTAGGTGATGTTGATGCCCGGCGCTGGTGCCGATGAAGTTCAGGATGTCGCGCAGGCTGGCGTTGTTGAAGTTGATGCGCAGCGGATCGCGCGACGCCGGGTTCAGCAGCGGCGGCGCCTTGCAGCGCTGCGCGCCTGCTGCCGCAGCTGTTCGATGCGGGGCTTCGGCCGCGACGCTTCGATGCGTTCGCGAATCGTCTGTCTCGAGCTCCGCGACCTTGGTCGCGACCAGCCGGTTCTGGCGATCCAGCTCCAGCGCGCGGCGATACTCCGCCAGCGCCCCGTCGAGCTGATCCTGCTTCTCGAGTTCGCGCGCCTTCTCGATGTGCACGCGCGCCGCTTCTTCCTGCGCGCGCTGCAGGTTGATCTTGTATTCCGCGTTGTCGGGGTTCGCCTGAACCGCCTTCGTGAAATACGTGACCGCGGCGTCCCAGTCCGCATGCGCACGGCTTCCTGGCCGTGCCGGAAAGCGCGGCCCGCGCTGCAGGCGCTCAGCAGTACCGCGACGACGATCAAACCTGCGAGTTTGCGTGTGCTCATGTAGATTCCTACTGACCCCTCAGCGGAATCGTCTGCCTTCCGCGACCGTCCGCATATTCCATCACCACCGACTCCACTCCGATCTTCACGATCCGGTATTGACCGAGGACGATATCTCCCTCGTGTCCGTACTGCGGTAGACCCTGACCATCCGAGAAGACCGCCACTTTACCCGGCCCCTGCCTTCCACCGTGCCGATGAACTTCAACGGAATCGGCGGCGGCGGCGGCGGTCCGGTCGGTTGCGGCGGAGCGGTTTCCTGCGGCACCGGCGCGTGGCCTGTGGAGCAGGCGCTGCAGCCTCCGGCGGCGGAGGCGGCGGCGGCTTCGGCTGGAACCGGAACGGGTTCCTGTCGGAATCGCTCGGTTCGGGCGCCGCCTGCTTCAGCGCATCGAGCCGTACATCGAGCGATGTCTCGCCCCCTGGCGGACTGTTGCTGCGCCGTCCGCGGCCTTGTTTGGTTAGACGGCCCGACCGCTGGGCTGGCCGCCGGCCATTGCCAGTAGACAAGCGCGGCAACGATCAGTATTCCAAGCAAACGAGAAGCCACGGACGAGGCCGCTGTGACGGTGGCGTCGTCTCAGCCGACATTGTCCGTCCGGAAATATGTGGCGACGTCCAGCCTGACCGCCAGACCCGTGCGCGCCTGCTGCTCGACGCTCGAGAGGCCGATGTTCTCGAGCACCATGAATTCTGGTGCGGTCTCGAGCGAGTAGATGAACCGCCGCACGTCGCGATACTCCCCCGAACACGTATAGGTCGTCGTGATCTTGGACAGGTGACTGCCCTTCTCGTGCTTGACGCTGTTCGTGCCGCTCTCGAGCCGCACGTTCGCTGCGCGTGCGAGCTGCGACAGCTTCAGGTAGGTGAGCCTTCGCGCGATGCTGGAGTTCGCGGGAAGCACGTCCTTGTAGAACTTCTGCAGCGACGCATCGGCATGCTGCTTGCCTTGCACCGTCGCCTTCGCGGACTGGTGATCCTGCCGGGCACGCAGGACGAGATCGCGCTGCGCGCCCGCTTGCTGCTCAGCGGCGGCCACCTGCCGGCCGAGCGGGAAACACCACGACGACGTAGAGCAGCGCGCTCGCGAGGCTGGCTATGACCAGCGGCACGACGAGGCGGCGCTTCTCCGAAAGAATCCGTCGTACCCGCGTCATCGCCTCGCTCCGGTTGATTCTGGCTGCGAGCCCAGCGTCGAGCTGGGCGCCCCAGGCTTGGCCGACGGCGCAGAGCGCGTGTACATCCGCCTGCATGGTGATCCGATGCAGACCGTCCTCGGTCACGTTCTCCTGGGTCCACGCACGTTGTGAAACGCGCCCGTCGTCTCGAGGTTTTCCAAGAACGTGTCGATCGTCTTCGGTGCGCCTGCCCTGCATCTCGAAGTTGATGCTGGTGATGCCTTCCTTGAACGACGGGCGCACCGACAGCAGCATCACGTCCTCCGGCAGCGTGGCCTCGAGCTGGTTGAACAGCTGCCGTCCACGAGAACGTCCGCTGCTCGATCAAATCGTTGGCTTCTCGCGCGGCGGTGGTCACGACCGTGAGCTCCTGCTGGTTGATCCCGCGCCGGATCTCGCCCGCTTCCCGCGTGAGCTTCTCCGATTCAGCGTGATCGCGACGGATCGTCGCCGTGAGCTCGGTCTTGTGGCGCGACAGCCGGACGATCCGGCCCACCTGCCATGCGGTTACCACGACCAGCACCGCCGCGAGCAGAGCGATCACCGCGTGAACGCGCACGCTCGTTGTAAAACGGCCGGGTCGAAAGATTGGTGCGGAGCACTACGCGACCCGCTCCCTCAAGCACGATGCCAACTGCCGGTGCAAGCGTATCGAGCAGGTCGGCACCGGCGCTGATGCGATCGCTGATCGCCGCGGTCGACCGGAAGTCGAGCGGCTCGACACGGGTTCCGAGCCGTTCCTCGAGGCCGCGCCGAACCAGCTCGCCGGAATCCGCACCACGGCTCGAGGCGCCCGACAACACGACCCGGGCGAAGCGGCGCGCCGGACAGGCGGTCTTCGTGATACATCGATGTCTGGTGCACGAGATCGGCAAGATCGCCCTCGCCTTCGAGCTGACGGGTGCGGAAAAAGATCAAGTCCGGTCCGCGCACGATTGCCAGCGTCGCGTAATCCTGCGCCACGTTGACGACCAGCCAGTCGCCGCTGGACGCCTGCCCGCCCGATGCCAGTGCGGCGTTGATCAAGTTCAGCGACGCGAGGTCGACGACACCAGCCGTAGCTCCCGCATCAGCCGTCACCCGCTCGTAGCTCTCGACGATGTCGCGGCGCCCCAGCGTAACGAGAAATTCTCGCCCGCCGTCGGGGAGCGGCCGCCGCCGGGACCCACGAGATTTGCGCCTCTTCGGGCTTGAACGGCGCCGCCTTGCGCACCTGCCAGCGAATCAGCTGATCGAGGTCCGCGGCCGCCGGCACCTTCTCGAATCGCAGCAGCGACACCTTCGCGGAGTTGTCCGGGATCACCAGGCCCACCCGCCGCGGCTTGGTTCCCAATCGCTCGAACACCGATCGCAGCGCCGCCGCGACCGTCCGCTCGTCGTGGATGTTCACGGCATTGAGCGCGGGCGTGACAGCGCCGGCGGGCAGGCGCTCGGTTGCGTGCGCGCCCACCGTCCACGCCGACGCCGGGCCCGAGAGCGCCACGCCGGTGACCCGATCCGACGCTATTTCCACCCCGATCGACGGGGGCCGGCTGACGAGAATCCCTGGCAGCTTCATTCGACGAACGTGACCTTGTTGACTTCGCGCAGCGTCGTGACGCCCGCAAGCACCCGCTCGACCGCGGACTCCCGCAGCGACCGCATGCCTTCCTCGCGGGCGGCCTTTTTGACTTCGGATGTCGGACGGCGCGCCAGGATGATCTCACGAATGCTATCGGTTAGATCCAGCAACTCGCATATGGCCGTGCGCCCCTTGTAGCCGGTGCCGCCGCACTCGATGCATCCCGCGCCCTCGAAAAACAGGCCGCTTTCGGCAAGCGCCGGGTCCATCGCCGATTCAATCAACTGCTCGCGGGTGATGGAGGCCGGCCGCTTGCAGTGCATGCAGATATTCCTGACCAGCCGCTGCGCCAGCACACAGTTGAGCGCCGACACGAACTGGTAGGGCTCGACGCCCATGTTCAGGAAGCGGCCGAGCACGTCGACGACGTTGTTGGCGTGAACCGTCGTGAACACCAGGTGTCCGGTGAGGGCCGAGTTGATGGCAATCTGCGCGGTTTCGTTGTCGCGGATCTCGCCGACCATGATCTTGTCCGGATCGTGGCGGAGGATCGAGCGCAGCCCCCTCGCAAACGTCAGCCCCTTTTTCTCGTTAATCGGAATCTGAGTGATTCCCTTCAGCTGATATTCGACCGGATCCTCGATGGTGATGATCTTGTCCTCGATCGTCTTGATCTCCGACAGCGCGGCGTAAAGGGTCGTCGTCTTGCCGCTGCCCGTGGGCCCGGTGACCAGAACCATCCCGTAGGGCTCGGCAATGTATTTCCGGAACCGCTTGAGCTCCGTATCCGGGAAGCCGAGGATGTCGAGGCGGAGTTCGTGAAACTGCTCGCTGATTGACTCCTTGTCGAGAATACGGATGACCGCGTCTTCGCCGTGCACGCTCGGCATCACCGACACGCGGAAGTCGATGGTCTTCCCTGGCAGCCGCAGCTTGAAGCGTCCGTCTTGCGGAATCCGCTTCTCGGCGATGTCCAGTTCCGCCATGACCTTCACGCGCGAGATGATCGTGCTGTGAAAGCGCTTGTCGATAGGACGCATGGCCGGCTGCAGCACGCCGTCGATCCGGTACTTCACGTACACCGCATCGTCCTGGGTCTCGATATGGATGTCGCTCGCCCGCCGTTGGATTGCCGTGTAGACCGTCGTGTCGACCAGCCGGATCACCGGGCTGGCATCGGTCGTCAGCTTCTCGACCGTCAGCTGCTCCTCGCCCTGCTCGTCCTCACGGAGGATTTGGAGCTGGAAGCTCTCTGTCGCCTCCTCCAGCACCCGCGTCGAGCTTTCGCTTTTCTTCAAGATCGACTGGATCGCTGACGGAGCCGCAACCATCACCTTGATTGGCGTCCCCAGCAGCATCGCGAGCTCATCGATCATCGGCAGATCCGTTGGATCCGACACGACGATGACCAGCGTCTGCCCCTCGCGACGGAACGGCACGAAGCCGTAGCGCAGCATCAGCTCCGCCGGGATCGTCCGGAAAAGATCGTGGTCGATGTTGAAGTGTGCCGAATCCAGATACGGCAGCCGGTAGCGTTCAGCGAGACGCTTGGCCTGGGCCACCTCTTCGGCGTGTTCCGCCGCCGTCTGCTCAGGCACGCCCGCGTAGAGATTCACATCCATATTCAGCGGGGCTCCGCCCCGAACCTCGGCGCCGGGAGCGCCGTCATTGGGTCGGCCGAGGAAGGAAACGTCGTCGCAGCCCGCATGACGGTCTAGCTCAGGGCGGACGACAGGTTAAACAACGGCAAGTACAGCGCGAGCAGCAGGCCCGCGATGACAAGCCCCATGATCACCAGCAGGATCGGCTCGACGAGCGTCACGAAGCGTCCGAGGTTTGTCTCGATTTCCTCATCGTAGAAGTCCGCGAGACTGTTCAGCATCTCCTGCAGAGCGCCGGTCGACTCGCCCACTTCGACCATCTTGATGGAGACGTCGGGAAAGGCGCCGCTGTCCTGCATCGCGGTGGCGAGCGCGCGTCCTTCGCGCACCTGCTGCGCCGCGGTGAACAGCTCTCCCGCCATGTACTGGTTGCTCAACGAACGCGCCGACACCTCGAGCGCATTGACGAGCGGAATGCCGCCGCCGAGAAGCGTCGCCAGCGTGCGCGCGGCCTGTGAGGTCGAGAACTTCTGGGCTACGGAGCCGAGGGCCGGCACCTTGAGAATGAACCGATCCATCCGCCGGCGCTGGCCGGGCTGTTTCAGCCACCACCACACGCTCCCGGCGATGATCGCCACCGAACCGAGAATGAGCAGAAAATACGTCGTCACGACGTCCGAGATGCTGACGATCAACCGAGTCGACCACGGCAATTCGTGCCCGAACTGGTTGTAGAAGGATCCGAACTCGGGCACGACGCGCACCACGATGATCGTGACGACGATGATCGACAGCACGAGGAGGATGGCGGGATAGACCAGCGCGGAGAGCGTCTTGCGCCGTACGCCGCTCACAATTTTGACGTAACTGACGTACCGCCTGAGTACCTGCTCGAGGTTGCCGGACTTTTCGCCCGCGAGCAGCGAGGCCGTGTAGACCCCCGGAAACAACGAACCGTGAGCGTCGAACGCCTCCGAGAGCGCGCTGCCCGCCCGCACACGTTCGTAAACATCGTCGAGCACCCCCTTGAAGATGGGGTTGGCGACACGCCGCCGCAGGATGTCGAGCGACTGCACCAGCGGCATCCCCGCCTTCAGCAGCGTCGCGAGCTCCTGGTTGAACACGAGAAACTCGCGGGTCGCCACCTTGTGCCGGCGTGGGAGCGCCATCCCGGCGACCGCCCGGCGGCCGGCGCCGTGGATTGCGAGCACCAGGAGTCCCTTTTCCTCGAACTCCCGCCGCAGTCGCGCCTCATTGTCGGCGACGTATATCCCCTCGATGATGTCTCCACCCGGGGTTCCGAGTCGGCAGCGGTATTCCATTTTGGGGAAAAGGCTCCGGCCTAATTTTACACAAGCATTTGTATTAGACCGAGTTGCGGGCGAATTGGCTGGGCTTCGGACGGGCTCATGGCCGAGGGTTCAGGACTCACGGCGGCCCACGGCTGCGGGCTTACGACCTACACCAACCAGCTATGAGCCGCCGTCAGCCTTGGGTCATTAATCATGGAGCCGCCCTACTGTCGCCAAAGCGAGAGGATGCGCGTCACGTAATCGCGGGTCTCCCGGTACGGAGGAATGCCGTTGAAACGTTGGACGGCTCCTTCTCCGGCGTTATAAGCCGCGAGCGCGAGTTCGACGCCCCACTTGTCGATCAACGACTTCAGCTTCCTGATTCCTGCTTCGACGTTTGTCTTCGGGTCGTACGGGTTTCGCACGTTGTATTCGCGCGCGGTCTGAGGCATCAACTGCATCAGACCCATCGCCCCCTTTGATGACTTCGCGCCCGGCTTGTAATTGGATTCGACCTGGATCAACGCGCGGACGAGCAATGGATCTACGCCATTGGCCTGCGACATCGCCGAGATGAGTTCCCCGTAAGGCGTCGAGTCCAGCAGCGCCTGAACGTCAATCGCCGGGGGTTTCGGCGCGTCCGGTGTCGCCGCTGTTTCCTGCTCGGGTTGGGGGTCTGGATACGGCACTTCGTCGGGCACGATCTTGTCAACGAGCGACTGGGCAAAGGTGATTTCGCCGCCCGCTCGGAGGCAGAGAACCATCGATTCCCCCTCCACCCGGTGCGCTTTGACCGACAACGTGCGGCCCGACGTGAGATACACGATTTCCGCCGAGGCGCTCGAGATGCTCGCGCCCACAAAGACACACGTAGCAATCGCTAGCCGGACGGGAACCCGCACACTCATTGGGACGCGAGATCCTATCATCTGGTCGGGCTGCGTGTCCAGAATCCCGACAGTAAAGCTCTAAATAGAGGTCGGATGGGCTGTCCGGGCCGGATACAGGTCTGCAGTGTGAGCGGCCGGCGGTTGCCGGAGGGCGCCTCCGGCAACCGCACGTGACGCGCCAAATTTGGCCTATTTCGACTCGACGTACGCGTGGAAGACCCGGATGCCGAGCTCCCGAGGATCGCGTCCCCCCGGCGAGAACGCGCGATCGACGTCGATCAAGAGATTCACCATCTCCCCCGTCCCGAGTTGGGCAGCGGTCAATGGGAAGGTCTTCAGCGTCGGACCCTTGGTATCGGCCGCGAACTGCGCAATCGATTGATCGCCGACCTTCAGGGTCACCTGCTGCGGCGGGTCGAACAGGTCCATGCGCGCGTCGTACTCGAGGTAGAAGATGCAGTCCTTCTTCGGATTCTGGAACGACATGACGGCGTTCTTCTTGGTCCACTGCCACTCGCTCGCCGGGTTCTTCGCGTCGACCTCGGCCTGATGCCAGCCGTCCTTATAAAGAAGGAAGATATTTTCTGACGAAGGCCGCACCTCGAAATGCGCGACGACGTACTCACGCCGCGCGGCCTCTTGAGCGTTCAGCACCAGACGCTGGCCGGAGGTCACGTCGTAGAGTCCGAGCCGCACCACAGCAGGGCCGATATACGGATAGTTCGGCACGAAGACCGTGCGCTTGTATTCAACCGTCTGCCCCGGCTTCCAACTCGTCGTCGGCGTGGGCGGCAGATGGTCGTCGGTCCACATCTGCTCCCCTTCCGGATCGAGCATGTGCGTGAAGACGTAGTAGCTCTTGTCGAACGACGCGCCTGGCGCAACCTGGAATTTGTAGGTAATCGTGATGGCGCTGCCAATGGGAACGCGTTCCTTGTTCAGCGTCAGGGACGGAGTGGCAACGGCTGGCTCGCTATCTTGTTTCTTGCTGCAACCTGGCGCAAACGCGAGAGCAACGAGCGCGGCCGCGTAGAGCGGACGTCGGACCGAAGTGTTCATAGTGATGGCAAAAAGTGATCGTAACTTAGTTGTGACAGGTACAGCAATATGTTAGCGTGAGCGGCGGAGAAGTCTCCAGTTCGCTGCCACGACGGATCACCGCGAACCTGAAGACCGCGAACCACGACTGCGAACCGCTGACGGCGAACTGTTGACCGCGAACTGCTGACTGCGAACTCTGATGGAAGCACTCGGAATGGTCGAAACGCGGGGCCTCATCGGCTCCGTTGAAGCAGCCGACGCGATGGTGAAAGCCGCCAACGTGGTCCTCGTCGGCAAGGAATACATCGGCGCCGGCTACGTGACGGTTCTCATTCGCGGCGACGTCGGGGCGGTGAAGGCGGCGACGGATGCGGGCGCCGCGGCAGCGCGGCGCGTCGGCGAACTGATCTCGGTGCACGTCATCCCACGGCCTCATTCAGAAGTGGAAAAGGTGCTGCCGAAAGCCCCCAAGGATACAAAGGGCGTGTAGATGGCGCAGACGGATCGCGATCTCGCCTCGATCGCGGAGGCGCGCGCGCTGGCGCGCCGCGCGAAAGCCGCCGCGCCCCAGCTCGCCGAATTCTCCCAGGAACAGATCGACGCCATCGTCGACGCGATGGCCGCCGCCGTGACGCCGCACGCTGAGGCGCTCGCGCGTCTTGCGCAGGAAGAAACCGGCTTTGGCGTCGTCGCCGACAAGGTCCAGAAAAATCTCTTCTCATCGGAGACGGTTTACCAGTTCATCCGCCCGATGAAGACCGTCGGGGTCGTGAACCGTCTCGAGGACCGCAAGGTGGTCGAGATCGCGGAGCCCTTCGGGGTCGTCTGCGCGATCGTTCCCTCCACCAATCCCACGTCGACGGCAATCTACAAGATCCTCATTTCGCTCAAGGCGCGCTGCCCCATCGTCATCAGCCCCCATCCTTCGGCGGTGCGCTGCATCACGCGCTCGGCGGAAATCATGAACGACGCGGCACGCCGCGCCGGAGCGCCCGAGGGCTCGATCAACTGGATGACGACCGTGACGCTCGAGGGCACACAGGAACTGATGAAGGCGCGTGAGGTCGCCGTGATCCTTGCGACCGGCGGGATGGGACTGGTGCGCGCCGCCTACAGCGCGGGAAAACCCGCCTACGGTGTCGGGCCGGGCAACGCGCCGGCGTTCATCGAGCGCAGTGCCGATGTCGTCAAGGCGGTGCGAGACATCATCACCGGAAAGACTTTCGACAACGGCCTGCTCTGCTCGTCAGAGAATTCCGTGGTGGTGGATGCACCGGTTGTCGAGGAGGTCAAACGGGAATTCGTGAAGAACGGAGGCTACTTCCTGTCTCCTACGGAGCAGGAGGCGCTCGCACGCGTGCTGGTCACCCCGCAGCGACTGCCGAACCCCGCGGTCGTCGGCAAGCCAGCAACCTACGTCGCGGAACAGTCGGGAATCACGGTACCTCGAGACACGCGCGTCCTCATCGCCGAGTTGAAAGGCGTCGGGCGCGATTACCCGTTGTCGATCGAGAAGCTTTGTCCGGTGCTTTCCTTCTACGTCGTGGCCGATTGGAAGGAGGGCTGCCAGCGCTGTATCGAGATCCTCCGCTACGGAGGTATGGGGCACACGATGTCGATCCATTCGCGCAACGACGACATCATCCTGCAGTTCGGCTTGAAGAAGCCGGCATTCCGCATCGTGGTCAATACTCCGACGACCTTAGGGTCGATTGGATTGACCACGAGCCTGGATCCCGCAATGACGCTGGGGTGTGGCGGCTACGGCGGCAACATCACGTCCGACAACATCTCGCCTCGTCATCTGTTGAACATCAAGCGCCTCGCGTACGAGACCAAACCGGTGGTACGGGCGGCGGCGGCGGAACCATCGGCCGCCTCCGGGCGTACGCTCCCACGGGCCCCCTCCGGACCGGCAGCGCCAGCGGGAATCGCCGCGGAGGTGCTCGCGCGTCGGATCGACGAGTTCCTGACGGCAAGGGGATACGCGCCTTCCAAGGCGTCAGTGGCTGCGCCGGCGGTGCCGATCGCGGCGGTGGCTCCAGCGCACGATAGTGGGCAGGTAAAAAGTGCCGCGGTCGAGGGAGCTGCGACTGAAAAGCCTGCAGACTTCGTGTGCGAAGACGACGTCCGCCAGGCGATGCGACAGGGGCGCAGAATTGTAATCGGCGAGCGTTCGATCGTGACACCTGCCGCCCGCGACCTTGGCGAAGAGCACCGGCTGTTCGTGCAGGCGGCCTTGCCAAGGTGACTTTAGGCTTCCTGGCTGATACCTTTTCGCATCCGAGTGGGGTCGCCCGGCAAGACAGGAGCTAGGAATTCGACGCCAAACTATTGCTGCGTAAGGCATTTAGCGCTCGGACCGCTGGAAGTCATTGCTACGGCTGAGTTTATTGGGTTTCGATTGACCGCGAAATTGTCGCGGTGCTATGCTGTCCGCCCCAGCAAGCTGAAGTACACGCCGCCTACTGGCGTGAAAACGAGCGGCCGATTCCCGGGTGTGGCTTGGATCGGTCGGACTACGGGCGCCCCCCGAACGGGGGGCGACCTCAACAGGGCAGCGGCCTTGCAGGACCGGGGTCATGCACACGCCGGCCGCCCGAGAGGGAGCGCCCCGAATGATTCATCGGAGTTTGCGTCCAGGGTTTGCCACCCTGGCTGCCATCGGCCTTTGCGTAACCGTCGCCGCGTGCGGCGGGAATCCGAAACCCAAGGCTGCAGCAGCCAAGCCCACCGCCTCCTCTACTACGTCCACTGCGCAGGCGCCGATCCGGAGCGCACCGGTCGTAGATCCGATCGCGTCGCTCATCGACAACTCGCAGCGGCATTTCGAGACTGGTGAGCGCGAGCTCAAGGCCGGACACCTCGAGAAGGCCCGCGAGGAGTTCGATCGCGCGGTAGAAGTGCTGCTCGAATCGCCTTACGGCGCGCGTACCGACGCGCGTCTGCGCGAGCACTTCGATCGCCTGGTCGACCGGATTAACGCGTACGAGGTCACGGCGCTTGCTCAGGGCGATGGCTTCACCGAGAAGTCATATGAAGCGGCAACCATCGACGAGCTCCTGACGAATGCCACGACGTTCCCGGTGCTGCCGCCGGACGCCTCGACAATGGCCGCCGTCGCCGCAGATCTCGAATCGACCGCGCACGATATTCCAATCCCGCAGCACTCCAAGGTTCTGTCGTACGTCGAGGTCTTCCAGACGCGGCTGCGCGACTATATCCAGGACAGCCTCCAGCGCGGCGCGAAGTACCTCCCAATGATTCAGAACGTGTTCCGCGCCGAAGGACTTCCGCTGGATCTGGCCTACATTCCGATCATCGAGAGCTCGTTCAAGACCAACGCCCTGTCGAGGGCCAGTGCAAAGGGCCCATGGCAGTTCATGAAGGCCACCGCACGGGAACACGGACTGAAGACGGACTGGTTCATCGACGAGCGGTCCGACCCGGAAAAGGCGACGCTGGCGGCCGCGAAATACCTGAAGACGCTGAGCAAGATGTTCGACGGCGACTGGAACATGGTCCTGGCGGCCTACAACGGCGGGCCCGGCCGCGTGCAGCGGGCAATCAACCGAGTCGGGGGTTGACGACTTCTGGAGACTTCGCGTCGACCTCGAAGTTCCTGCCGCGCGAGACACGCGAGTACGTGCCGATGATCTTCGCGGCCATGATCATCGCTCGCAATCCCGTCCAGTACGGTTTTACCGTGCTCGAAACCGAGCCGATTGCTTACGACAAGGTCAACGTCCCACGCGCCATCGATCTGCGCCGCGTCGCCGAGTGGGCCGGCACGACCGTGAGCGAGATCCAGGCACTCAATCCGGAACTCCGCCGTTGGACCACGCCCGTGAAGTATCCGCAGTACGAGGTAAAGGTGCCAGTCGGTACGGCGGGGCGCCTGAACGCGCGGCTCGCGGAAGCCTCGCCCGCGGACTTTAGCGCGCTCAAGTGGTACACGGCGCAAGAAGGGTGAAACGCTACTCACCGTGGCGCGCCGGTTCGGTGTTTCGCGAAGCGACGTTGCGGAAGCCAACAACCTGTCGGTCAAGGCACGGCTCTGTCCGGGACAGGATCTGATCATTCCGCGCGCGCCGGCGACCCTGCTGGCCGCACGCACGGAGCGCCCGGCGCCGACCGAGGTCGCGTCGCGCTCGCTGGCTTCGTCAGCCGAAACGCCCGCGGCTGCAGGACCGCAATCGGTGACGCAGATCACCTATCGCGTGCGCCGTGGCGACACGCTCTCCTCGATTGCGGACCTCTTCGACACCACCGTCGCGAAGATCAAGTCGTGGAACAGTCTCCGTGGAAATACGATTGCGACGGGAGCGCGCCTGAAGATTCTGGACAGCCGCAACCACTGACAAGACGGCAGAAACTGCAACCTTCCCGACGGCGCCGGTCCTTCCGGCGCCGTTTTTCTTTGTGATCGGGAAGGCTCCGCCTCGGGCGCCGCTTTGCAATCCGTCGCGGCATGCTGTCTTGCGTGCGTTCAGCGGCGGTCTCCGGGATCGACGCAGCCCCGGTCACCATCGAGGTCGACGTCAGCCTGGGGTTTCCCGGTTTTACCGTGGTGGGACTGCCGGACCCGAGCGTTCGCGAGAGTCGCGACCGGATCAAGACCGCGATCCGCAACTCCGGGTACGAATTCCCGCGCACGCGCGTCACCGTCAATCTCGCCCCGGCGGACGTTCGCAAGGCCGGGTCGTCGTTCGATCTTCCGATTGCCCTCGGTGTGCTGGCCGCCAGCGGGGTCATCTCGCGGCGAAACGTGGATACGGTGCTCATCCTCGGAGAGCTGTCGCTCGACGGCGGCATCCAGGCGGCTCGCGGGGTTCTGCCGATCGCTGCAGCCGCTCGACGCGGCGGATTTCGCGGCCTGTTGCTTCCCTCCGCCAACTGCCGCGAGGCGGCGGTGGTGACCGGCCTCGACTTCTATCCTGTCCGCTCCTTGAGTGAAGCGGTCGCGGCCCTCAACCATCCCCAACCCGTGGCGCTCGCGGCCGAACCCGACGGCGAGGTCACCGAGCTCGTGCACGGAGACTTCGCCGAGGTTCGGGGGCAATTCGCGGCCCGCCGCGCGCTCGAGATCGCCGCGGCAGGGGGCCACAACGTGCTGCTCGCGGGCCCGCCCGGCTCGGGAAAGACGATGATGGCGCGGCGGGCGGCCGGGATTCTGCCGCCGCTCACATTCGACGAAGCGCTCGAAGTCACCTCCATCCACTCCGTCGCCGGCCTCCTCCCGACGGGAGCCGGTCTGCTGCGCGCGCGGCCGTTTCGCGCGCCGCACCACACCGTCTCCGACATCGCGCTCGTCGGAGGCGGCCCGATTCCTCGGCCGGGAGAGATCAGCCTCGCCCACCATGGGGTGCTGTTCCTGGACGAGATGCCGGAGTTCAGCCGCCAGGTCCTCGAGGTCCTTCGTCAGCCGCTCGAAGACGGGGTGGTTCGCATCGCGCGTGCGCAACGCGCGTCGGTCTTCCCGGCGAGATTCGTATTGATCGGCGCGATGAACCCATGTCCCTGCGGGTACGTCGGCGACCCGCGGCGGGCCTGCCGCTGCACGCCGCAGCAAATCGATCGCTACGCCGCGCGGCTCTCGGGCCCGCTGCGGGATCGGATCGATCTCACGGTCAACGTGCCGGCTCTTGCGCCTTCCGACCTGACGTCGGACGAAGGGGGTGAAGCGACGACGGCCATCAGGTTGCGTGTGGAGCACGCCCGCCGCCGCCAGTCTGGACGCGAGGAAACGCGAGGGATACTGAATGCGCGACTTGCGCCACGCGCGTTGCGGCGTATCTGTGCGCTCGATGGGTCTGGAAGAAGGCTGCTAGAGCACGCGTCAGAGCGGCTGGGACTCACCGCGCGTGCGTTCGATCGCGTACTCCGTGTCGCCCGCACGATCGCGGATCTCGAGGGCGCCGCCACCGTTGCAACAGAGCACGTAGCGGAGGCGTTGCAGTTCAGAGGGTAGGGGTTGGCAGTTGGCGGATCGCCGAACTGCCAACCGCAGCCTGAACGGCGAACCGCTAACTAACCGCAAGCCGCGAACCGCGAACCGTTAACTCACGATCCTTGCCGTCCGGCATCCGCCGAACGGGCTCGCGCTTCTTCGAGATGTTTCTTGTAGAGTGCGTTCTGCGGTGCCAGTTCGACTGCGCGCTGGAACGCGGGCAGCGCGTGGACAGGCAGTTGCTTCTGGAGATAAATCGATCCCAGGGTATCGTGCGGTTCGGGTCGATCGCGTAGTTCTTCAGTCGCGACCATGGCCAGCTTCAGCGCACTATCGAGCTCGCCGTCCTCCGACATCATCCAGGCGAGATTGTTCGCAGCGACGCCGGCCCGCGGATCCTTTGCGAGAACCGCCTCGTACTGCTTGCGCGCGCCCGCTCGATCTCCCTTGGCCTCCAGGATCATGCCGACCATGGTCATCGGCCCCGAGGCAGTGGGGGCATGCGCCGTCATCTCGCGGTACTTCACCAGCGCCGCGTCGAGCTGACCCTGCTGCAGATAGATCTGGCCGAGCATCTCGTACGCATCCAGGCGCGACGGCTGCTGCTGAACAATCGTCAGCAATCGATGCTCGGCGTCGGCGGTTTTCTTCTGAAGAAGATCCAGTCGCGCGGCGAGGATCTGTGCACCTGCGTCCTGCGGCCGCGCCGCCAGCCATCGCCCTACGCGCTCGCGCGCGTGCTGCAGATCGTGGGCGGCAACGTCCCCGCTGACCACACCGACGCGCGCGTCCTCGTAATCCGGGGCACGAGCGAGCGCGCGCTCGAATGCGGTGCGGGCCAGGTCGACCTTGCCCGACGCGAGCTCGATCCACCCCAGTTCGGTCTGGAGACGTGGATTGTCCGGCGCCTTCTCGAGTCGTGTCGTCACCTCTCGCCGTGCTCGATCCAGCTTGCCCTGCGCTCTGAGGCTTCGGACCAGCAGCACGGCCGCCTCCGTATCCTCGGGCCGGCCTGCCGCGACGTCCTCGGCCGCGCTCAGCGCGCCAGCGGCGTCGCCACGCGCCAGGCGGAGACGAGCGAGCTGGAGCTGCGGGGCCGCGGCGCGCGGATTGAGCTTCAGCGCCTGCTGGAACGCCGCCTCGGCGGCCGGATAGTCCTGCCGCGCGAGCTCGACGAGCCCGGTCGTGTACTGTGCAGGCGCGGATGACGGATCCGAGTCCACGGCGTCGCGGACGTGTTTCAATGCGACGTCGAGGTCGCCGTTTCTCGCCAGCAGCAGGCGCGCCGCGAGCACGTGCGCGTCGGGATCCTTGGGCTTTTCCTTGACGAGCGCGTCGACCATTGCCGCCGCTTCTGCCGGTTTTCCGCGCGCGTGCTCGATGGCGGCCATCCGCATCCTGGCCTGACGGCCGGCCGCGGAGCGTGAAGCCGGTTCCGCCGTAAACGGCCGCAACACTTCCATCGCCTGGTCGTAACGCCCGAGGCCGCTGTAATAATCAGCGAGCGCCAGCTGTCCTTCCTCGGATGACTTCGCAAGCGCCTTGAAGTGCGGCTCCGCCTCCGCCGGGCGCCGATCGCTCAGGTAGTACAACGCGAGGGCGCGATTGGCGAGCGAATTGTTGGGATCGGCGGCGAGCGCCGCCTTCAGCTCCCGCTCGGCACCTGCGCGATTCCCCACCGCCCAGTTGTAATTCGCCAGCGCGAGCCGGGCATCGACAGAACGCGGATCGAGCTGCACCGCCTTTTCGAACGACTGCCGCGCTGCGTCGGTGCCACCGGAAATGAACTGCACGGCACCGAGTGCCGCGTAGGCCGGCGCATACGTCGGGTCGAGGGCCACCGCCTGCTCCATCTGTTGAACCGCCTGCGTCGTGTCCTTCAGGCCGGCCATCGCGTTTCCGAGCAGGATGTGCGCCTTGGCACTGTTCGGATCCGCCTTGAGTGCGAGTTCCGCGCGCATGCGCGCCTGGGAAAACTCGCCGGCCATCAGCAGCAGCGTGCCCGATTGGAGCTGCGCATCGATGTTCGCGGGGTCCAAATCGGCGGCGTGCGAGTACGCGCCGTAGGCCCTGACCGGCTCGCCTGCCGCGGTATACGCCTGGGCGAGCTTGTAGTGGACGTCGGCGCGAGCCGGCTGCGCCTTCACGGCATTGCGATATTCGATGATCGCGTCCCGGTACTTGTGCTGCGCGACGTACGCATCGCCCCTCGCCAGGTATTTTTCGGCCTTGACCTTCGGATCGGTGCTGCAGGCCACCAACCCGGTCAGAAGCACGACCAGCGCCAGCGATGGTTTCGTCACGGCAGGTATCCGGAGAGTCGTGGATAGACGGCCCGTGCAAATTCGACGGCAGGCTTTTCCTGTGGTGCCACGATACGCACCAGTGATCCGTTCGTACGCCGCAGGCGCGCGGCATCCACCATCAGCCACAGCCTGTTCGCATACTCGTTGGCGACGACCCGTCCGCGTCCCTGATACCAGTACAGGACGACCTGGCGTTCGCCTCCCTTTTCGATCAAGTAGCGATTGACCGGCAGTGTGGCACCATCGACGTCCAGCGACGTTCGCGCGGACTCCACCGGCTGCCAGCCCGACCCGGGCAGACAATTCTGGGGCGAGTGGATCGTGTCGCCTTGCCGCTGACTCGCATAGTAGCCGACGTAGAGATTCGCGGGCTGACCGCTCGCGTTCAGGTAGGTGCGACTCACGTAGTCGTCCACTCCAAGCACACGGACGATCTCGTCGTCGAGGGGCACGTCGCCCGCGGCTGTCCACGATCCGATCGTGCGTCGGGAAGGTCGTCAACCGTTCGCGCGTCACCGACTGCTCAGATCCGGCGCCACGTATGCCGATCACACCGGCACCCGCGATCAAAACCGCCAGGATTATCGCGCGAGCGATCATGATGGCAGCACCATCGCTGATGGCCCCCTGCCTTCGGGAACCGAGCCGGCCCGCCGCGACGAGAACGGCACGTGGGCGAGCGCCCGCTGGGTCGCCAGCAGCAGTGCGAACGCGAGTACGAACATCAGCCAACCCGAGAAGGTATGAATGAAGCCTTCGGCGGCCCGGGGCCCTATCCAGTGGGCCGCCAGACCGGTGCCCGCAACCCGTGCCGCGTTCTCGATGATTGCGATTGGAACCGCCGCCAGCGCGAGCACCACGCGTGCCCACCGCCGCGGTTCGCTCAATTTGCCGAGAATCACGCCCAGCGTCACCAGCGAGACGAGCGACCGGATCCCGCTGCACGCCTGCGCCACTTCGAGCTTCATCGTCGACAGTTCGAGGATGTTGCCTTCGCGCAGGACGGGAATTCCGGCAGTCGTGAGCACCACCTCGCCGACTTGCGACGCGAAGAGTTGCAGCGGAAATGCGATTTGATTGAAGACGATCGCCGGCAGCGGCACCATCAGAATCAGCAGAGCGATTGGGAACGCAAGAAGACGCAGGTGTTGGGGTCCGAGAAGAAACAGGACCGTGCCGGCGAGCACGCCGATGAGTGAAATCCGCGAGAGAAACAGTTCAGCGCCGAAGAGGCCGCCGATGAGCACAAGAAGGCTGCCGCAGACGACGAGCAGGCCGAGGACGGATGGACGGATGGGCGCCGCCGCGAGCGCCGTGCGCTGGGTCCACGCGAAATAGATGGAAAAGGGAACGATCAGGAAGCCGTGGGAATAATTCTCGTCGCTCGCCCACTGAGCGACGAGCGACGACAGTACGGGCAGATAAACGGCGACCGCCGCGAGCGCCACTACCGCGAACGCGGCGGTCGTCCGTTTCGTCATGCGGCGTGAGCCGCGAAGCGCCGGCGACAGCGGACCAGACCGACCAGTCCCGTTCCGAGCAACAGAAGCGATGCCGGTTCGGGATTGACCATGGCCGCCGTGCCGTTGACTGACAGCCGGACCAGGAAGCCGTTGCCCCCCATCCGATCCCGCAGTCCGAACGTGACCTGCGCGGTGTCGCCGCCAGAGAACCCTGAGAAGCGCAGCAGATCGCGCGCGTTCGTGTCTTCGTCGACAAACAGCGTGGCTAGCCCGCCGCTCGCGAAGGTTGCGCTGCGTTTGAGTCCGCTGTTCTACGCGAAACTCAACCCGTCCGTGTTGTTGGACGTGGAGTACCCTGCCGGCACGTATCCGGGCTGCGGCTGCGCGTCAAACGCGTCGAACCCGTTCGACAGCGGATCGAGAACCTCCGCGGTCAACGCGTCCCAAGGGTTGAGCGCCGGGTTGCCCTTCACCGAGAAGGTGACCGTGTAGTTCTTGTTGGCCCGCAACCCATCGACGAAGATCGTCGTACTCGACCCCGGGGGTAACTTGACGGTCCCGAGATCGATGTTCAACGCCTGCGACGACAAGCCGCTGACCGACGCCCCTCCGCTCGTGGAATTCACGGATACGGTGATCGGGTCGGCGCGGGCTGCTGCGGGCGCCATGACGGCCGCGCAGCTCATGACCAGAGCCACACCCAGTGCTCTCATATCACCTCCACATTTCAACTCGTCAGCGCAGGCGGGCGAGTGTGTTACGGGACGAACCGGCGCACTGCACTTGCGACCCCGAGCAGCGTGGCACCTGAGAGTAGCATCCACGCAGGTTCGGGCGTCTGGGTTCCGTGCCCGGTAGCTGCCGTGAGTCCTGCCGCGACGGCTGCAGGCTCACCGAACAGCACAGCTAGCCCGACAATCACGAGCACGACAAGGAGCAAGGTTGCCTTCATTTCCCGATCCGATTCCGCGAGTGAGAGGGAATTTTCCCAATCACCTGCCTTTTCGCAGGGTCCGGGCCCAGCAGTGCAAGCTGGCGACCATCTTTCCAAGCCCAGCCGTTCGCCTTGTGGCCAAACCGCAGTACGTGGGTACAGTCCTTTTCTTCTCAGGCCGGGCCCGTTCCTCTGTTCGTCGGATTGATGCGAGCGAAACGATACTCCATAGTCATTGCCGATCGCCAGACCGGCGCCATGCGCCGCGTCACTATATCGTTATGGCCCTCGCTCGGCACGGTCGCGGCTCTCTTCGCGCTGCCGATTCTGATTGGCCTCGGTGCGCGATGGAGCGCGACGACGACGATTACCGACCTGCAATCCACGAACGCGGCGCTCCAGGTCGAGAACGCGAGTTACCGCGAAGCCACGGGTCAGCTCTCCAATCAGATTTCTGAACTTCAGGGTGCCGTCAATCAGCTCACTGAACACGCGGCGGTCGACCCGTCGGTCGTCCGTGCGATGAACAAGCTACCCGCCCTGGTGAAGTCGAGTGCGATGGGGGGCGGCGCCCCGCTCCCGGCAGCCCCGTCGGCTTCCGCCGTGATGTTGAACGGCGCCATTGGCTCGCCCGAGACGGCGCTCGGTGTGTTGAGCGAACTGCTGGGGGTGATCGGCAGCCGCCTCGAATCGGTGCGCGACAATGTCGAACGGCGCCACAAGCTGGCCATGGCCACGCCGTCGATGTGGCCCGTCGCCGGCTGGCTGACCTCCTCCTTTGGGACGCGCCGCGATCCCTTCACCGACGCCAACGATTTTCATCCCGGTCTCGACATCTCCGCCGACTACGGGCAACCAGTGCTCGCGACCGGCGATGCCATCGTGACGGCGGCAGGGCGCAACGGCTCCTACGGCAACATGGTGATGCTCGACCACGGATTCGGCATCACGACGAAGTACGGCCACCTCTCGCGCATCTCCGTCGTCGAGGGGCAGCACGTGAAACGTGGCGACATCATCGGCCTGGTCGGATCGACCGGACGTTCGACCGGCGCCCATTTGCACTACGAGGTGTGGATGAACGGCCGGCTGACCAATCCGATGACGCTCCTGGCCAGATAGACCCTCCGGGAACTCTTCACCGTCGTTCGTACCTCCAGGCGGCGCATCGACCGGCCGTTCGCTGAAGCGTCGGCCGACCGCCGCGGCCCCCGCAAGGTGGTTAGGAGGAAGCGGCCGTTGGTGTACAATTGTCTGAATACCCAGACGATTAGTCCCGCATGTTGCTCGACAAACTCCTGGCGAAAGTCATCGGCACGCAGAACGAGCGAGAGCTGAAACGGCTCGCGCCCCTGGTTGCCGAGATCAACGCCAAAGAACCGGAAATCCGGTCGCTCTCTGACGAACAGCTCCGCGCCAAGACGGCCGGGTTCCGCCTCCGCTTCCAGCAGGGTGAGACGCTCGACGACCTCCTGCCGGACGCGTTTGCCGTCGTCCGCGAGGCCGGGCGCCGGACCCTGAACATGCGGCATTTCGACGTACAGCTCATCGGCGGGATGGTCCTCCATCGCGGCAAGATCGCCGAAATGAAGACCGGCGAAGGCAAGACGCTCGTCGCCACCCTGCCGGCCTATTTGAACGCGCTCGCCGGCAAGGGCGTGCACGTCGTGACCGTCAACGACTACCTCGCGCGACGCGACTCGGAGTGGATGGGACGCATCTACCGGTTCCTCGGGATGACGGTCGGCGTCATCCAGCACGATCTCAACGACCAGGAACGGCAGGTCGCCTACGCCTGCGACATCACCTACGGGACCAACAACGAGTTCGGGTTCGACTACCTCCGCGACAACATGAAATTCGACCTCGCGCACTATGTGCAGCGCGGGCATCACTACGCGATCGTGGACGAAGTCGACTCGATCCTCATCGACGAGGCGCGAACCCCGCTGATCATTTCCGGCCCCGCCGAAGAAGCGCCCGACCTCTATTACGAGGTCGATCGCATCATCCCGAAGCTGGCGAAGGGAGCGGTCACGCGCGGCGATGTCAAAGCCGAAGAGCGCGAGGAGCTCGAGAAGACCGGGGACTACATCGTCGACGAGAAGCACAAGACGGTTACGCTCACCGAGAGCGGGATGGGGAAGTCCGAGAAGATGCTCGCCCACCGTCTCGAGCCCGGCACCGACGGGCTGTACGACCCGGTCAACATGAAGATCCTCCACCACATCAACCAGGCGCTCCGCGCGCACTCGTTGTTCCAGCTCGATGTCGAGTACATGGTGAAGGACGGCGCAGGTCGTGATCGTCGACGAGTTCACCGGGCGCCTGATGCCCGGCCGGCGCTGGAGCGACGGGCTGCACCAGGCGGTGGAAGCCAAGGAACACAACAGCAACCACCCCGACGTGAAGATCGAGCGCGAGAATCAGACGCTCGCGACGGTCACATTCCAGAACTACTTCCGCAAGTACGCCAAGCTCGCCGGCATGACCGGCACCGCCGACACCGAGGCCCAGGAATTCGCCAGCATCTACAAGCTTGATGTGATGGTGGTCCCCACCAACCGCCCGCTCAAGCGCGTGGAGGAGCCGGACACCGTCTACCGCACCGAGAAAGAAAAGTACGACGCCATCGTCAGCGACATCATCGAGAAGCAGCAGCAGGGCCGTCCGGCGCTGGTCGGCACCGTCTCGATCGAAAAGTCGGAACGGCTCTCGAAGCTGCTCAAGCTGCGCGGCATCCGCCACGTCGTGTTGAACGCCAAGTACCATGCGCAGGAAGCCGAGATCGTTGCCCAGGCCGGCCGCAAGGGTACGGTCACGATCGCGACCAACATGGCGGGACGCGGAACTGACATCCTGCTTGGCGGCAACCCCGAGTTCATGGCGCGGCAGCGTACGCTCGCCGACGAGATCGCCGAGAAGCAGCCGAAGGGTCAGGAGAAGTTCGTCGACGACGCGGACTTCGTGTACTTCTACCATCTCGACAATTTCTACCGCGTGCCTCGCGCGCAGTACGAACAGCTGCTCTCTGCGTTCAAGAGGGAGACCGACACCGAACACGATCAGGTGGTCGGGCTCGGCGGGCTGCACATCATCGCCACCGAACGTCACGAGGCCCGGCGCATCGACAACCAGTTGCGCGGCCGCGCCGGCCGCCAGGGCGATCCGGGCTCGTCGCGTTTCTATCTCTCGCTCGAAGACGATCTGATGCGCATCTTCGGCTCCGACCGCATTTCGGGGCTGATGCAGCGTCTCGGGATGGAAGAGGGCGTACCGATCGAGCACGGCATGGTCACGCGCGCGATCGAGCGCGCGCAGAAGCAGGTCGAAGCGCAGAACTTCTCCGTCCGCAAACATCTCCTCGAATACGACGACGTGATGAACAAGCAGCGCGAAAATGTGTACGCGCTGCGCCGCGAGCTGCTCGACGCGAAGATTCACATCACCGAAGACGAAGAAGTCGACACCCGCGGCTACCTGATGACCCTCGGCGAGGAGCTGGCCGACACCACGGTCCAGACCTACGCCAACAAGGACACCGATCCCGAAGACTGGGATCTGGATGCGCTGACCAAGGCGGTCACCGACATCTTCGGGTTCGACGAGCAGGAAGCGGAGTCGCTCGACTTCGCCGGGATGACCCCGGACCAGATGACCGACGCGATCTGGAAGCTGGCGGTGGCGAAGTACGAGAGGAAGGAAAAGCTCCTCGACGACCCCTCAATCCTGCATCGTGTCGAGCGCGACATCATGCTGCAGGTCGTCGATGCGCAGTGGAAAGATCACCTCTACAGCCTCGACCACCTCAAAGAGGGGATCGGGCTTCGCGGCTATGGCCAGCGCGACCCGCTCGTCGAGTACAAGAAAGAGAGCTTCGCGCTGTTCGAGGCGATGCGGGACCGCATCGACGATGAGATCGTCCGCTACCTGTGGCGCTTGATGCCGGTCATCAGCGAGGCTGGCGAACCTGGCGTGCCGCCGTCGCCACGAACCGCGCCACGGCGGCCATCACCGATGACGCTCAGCGGACCATCAACCGCTGCGGCCTCGCCGTTCGGGGCGATTCGAGGATCGGGGCGCGGCGCAGCGGCAGTCGCTGAGCCGCCAAGGCCCGCGCGCAGCGGCGGCGACGATGTCGTGCGCCAGGTGAGGCGCGACGAGCCGAAAGTGGGGCGCAACGATCCTTGCCCCTGCGGCAGCGGGAAAAAGTACAAGAAATGTCATGGTTCGTAAGACAAGGCCGACCGATGTCGGCCTTTTTTGCAGGTAGCCGCTGAATGGACACGCACACCCGGACGGACGTACTCAACGCTGACCAGATCTCAATCGGGCTGACGACGGCGCTCACCTTCGACGACGTCCTGCTCGTGCCACAACATTCGACGGTTCTGCCGAGCGCGGTGGACGTCTCCTCTTCCTTCACCCGCAACATCCGGCTGAACGTACCGCTGGCGAGCTCGGCGATGGACACCGTCACTGAGTCCCGTCTGGCGATCGCGATGGCGCAGCAGGGCGGAATCGGCGTCATCCACAAGAATCTGTCGATAGAGGAGCAAGCCTCCGAAGTCGACCGGGTCAAGCGGTCGGAGAGCGGAATGATTGTCAATCCCATCACGCTCTCCCCTTCCAACCGGATCTACGAAGCCCTCGAGCTGATGAAGAAGTACCGGATCTCCGGGGTGCCGATCACCCAGGACGGCAGCAAGGAGGGCCGGCTGGTCGGGATCCTGACCAACCGGGATCTTCGCTTCGAGACGAATCTCGATCGCACGATCTCCGAAGTCATGACCCGCGATCCGCTGTTTACCGTCGCGGTCGGGACGACGCTCGAACAGGCGCGCGAGATTCTCCATCGTCACAAGGTCGAGAAGCTGCTGGTGGTCGACGAACGGTTCATGCTGAAGGGGCTGATCACCGTCAAGGACATTCAGAAGGCGATCAAGTACCCGAATGCGTGCAAGGACACGCTGGGCCGGCTGCGCGTTGCCGCGGCGATTGGGGTCGGGAAGGATGCGGTGGCCCGCGCCGAGGCGCTGGTCGCGGCCAACGTCGACGCGCTGGTCGTCGACACCGCGCACGGCCACTCGCAAGGCGTGCTCGACGTCGTCCGGCGGATTCGCCGTCAATTCACCGGCGTCGATCTCGTCGCCGGCAACGTGGCGACCGCCGAAGCCACCGCGGCGCTGATCGAACTCGGCGTAGACGCGGTCAAGGTCGGGATCGGTGCCGGCTCCATCTGCACGACCCGGGTTGTCGCCGGGATCGGCGTGCCAATGATCACCGCAATTGCCGATTGTGCGCGGGCCGCTGCGGCGCGGAAGATCCCAATCATCGCCGATGGCGGCATCCGCTACTCCGGCGACATCACCAAAGCGATGGCCGTCGGCGCAAGCTCGGTGATGATTGGCAGTCTGTTCGCCGGTACCGATGAGAGTCCCGGCGAGATGATCCTGTTCCAGGGTCGCAGCTTCAAGGAGTACCGCGGGATGGGCTCGCTCGGGGCGATGCGCCGTGGCAGCCGCGACCGCTACTTCCAGGACGAATTCGATCTCGATCGCAACCCTGAGTCCGCTGAAAAGCTGGTACCCGAGGGCATCGAAGGACGAGTGGCGCACAAAGGCAGCGTGGCCGCGATGATCCACCAGCTGATGGGTGGCCTGCGCGCCGGCATGGGCTACACCGGCTGCGGCGACATCGCGACCTTGCAACGCGAGGCGAAGATGATTCGCGTCAGCCCTGCGGGCCTGCGCGAAGGCCACGTGCACGACGTGATTATCACGAAAGAAGCGCCAAATTATCGAGTTGAGTAGGATGGCATGCGCAGCGCCGGAGGGAAGCCGCCGCAAGGCGGCCGCGCAGCGGGCGGATGATTTGGTAATTTGGTGATTCAGTGATTTGGTGATTTCCCCGGCTTTCCCGTCATTGGCACGAATCGCACCGGAAGCGTGCGCAGTGTTTCGGTTCCCCTGGCGGTACGTTGCAGGATGCGCAGCTCCTGCAGGACCGAACCAACCGGAACTGCCATCAATCCATCGACCTTCAACTGCTCCACCAGAGCCGGCGGTACTTCTTCCGGCGCTGCCGTGACGATGATCCGGTCGAACGGCGCATGCTCGGGCCATCCGAGGTATCCGTTGCCGGCGCGGACGTGCACGTTCGCGTAGCCCAGCCGCGTCAGCGTGGCGCGTGCCCGGTCGGCGAGCGGCTCGATGATCTCCAGACTGTACACATCGTCGGCGAGCACGCTGAGCACCGCAGCCTGGTAGCCGGAGCCGGTGCCGATTTCGAGCACGCGATGATGCGGCTCGATCTCGAGCGCCTGGGTCATGAACGCCACGATGTAGGGTTGAGAGATGGTCTGGCCGTGACCAATCGGCAGCGGTCCGTCACGATACGCTTCCGCGCGAGCCGACCCGGGCACGAACAGATGTCGCGGCACACGCCGCATGGCGTCGAGCACTCGCGGGCTGCTGATGTCGCGTGCCCGCAACTGCTCGTCGACCATCTGGCTGCGTTCTGCAGCCCAGTCGTGGGTCTCCTGCCGGGGACGGCTCCGGTCGATCTCGCACGCGAGCACAACCATCAATCCGGTCGCGAAGAGCGCAAGCCACCGGCGATCGCGGCCGGTTAACATTTGCGCCGCGCCCAGCGTCTTATCCGGCATGAGAAAAGCACTGCCGGCGCTCGTCACGACATTCGTCCTCGGCGTCGCGCTCGACGCGCGCGTCGACCCCGTCTTCCTGCGCCAGTGGAACGACGCACAGAAGCAGCGTCCCTCCACGGTGACCAGCAGCGGCCGCATCGCGCCCGCCGCCGAACCCGGCACACCGTTCATCATCCACGGGGAAGTACTCGATGTCGAGGGGAAGCCTGCACCCGGCATCGAGATTTTTGCGTATCACACCGACCACACGGGCCTCTATGCGAAGCCGGGGGCGAGCGATCCCTGGCGGCTGAAAGGCTGGGCCGTGACCGACGCGCAGGGACGCTTCGAATTCACGACGATTCGACCGGCAGCGTATCCCGGCCGCGACATTCCAGCGCACGTGCACCTCAGCCTGGTCACCAGGTGTTGCGGGCGCCAGTTCGCCGAGGTCATGTTCGATGATGATCCACTCGCGACCCCGGACTACCGCTCGCGCAACCGAGAGGTGCTCTTTGGAAAAATCGACAAGCGCGCTGACGGTTCGCAGGCAACCAGTTACAGCCTCAGGTTACGCGCTCAGGGAGACTTCTGAAGCGGAGGATCAATTCGCTGTAGGCCGGCTTCGCGCGGCGCCTCTGAAGAGGCGCCCTACACCTTCCACTTTTCACCTGCTAAGGGCCGGCATACCGATCCACGCCGCGGTTGACATTGATCTGACGACGGTCTTCGCCGGCGTCGTCGATCCTGACCTCGACGACGCCCTCTCCTTCCGGCCGGCCGCGCCATCGTTCCGCCCACTCGATGGCCACGACGCCGTCGCCGGACACGAGGTCTTCGAGTCCCAGATCATCGATCTCCGCAGGCTCGAGACGATACAGATCGACGTGATAGAGCGTCGCCGTTTCGCCGGCATATTCCTGAACGATGGTGAAGGTGGGGCTCGACACCTCGTCCGGGTTGGCGCCCATGCCGCGCGCGAGGCCACGCACGAATGCGGTCTTCCCTGCTCCGAGATCGCCGTAGAGCAATACCACATCGCCCGGTCGCAGCTGACGCCCGAGCAGGAGGCCGGCCTCTGTCGTTTCCTGTTCGGTGGATGTCGTGACAGCGTCGGTGGTCATCCGCCGTCCGCCGGACGCTTGATCCTCCGCCTTGCCGTCAGCTCGAGGACGGCATCGCCAAGACGCGCAGCCATGTCGGTCGGCAACAACGCGCCCTCTCCTTCGTCGGCTTCCGCGAGATCGCCCGCAGTCCCGTGGAGATAGACCGCGAGCTTGCACGCACCTTCGGCATCCAGAATCTGGGCGAACCACGCCGCGATCATCCCGGTGAGCAGGTCCCCGGTGCCGCCGGTGGCCATGCCGGCGTTCCCGGTGAGATTGACGAAGGTTCGAGACTCGGGACCGGCGATGACCGTGCGATGTCCCTTCAGCACGACGTACACGCGATGGGCCACGGCGAACTCGCGCGCGTGCTCGAGCCGATCCGCCTGAACCTGTTCGATGCTGACGTTCAGCAGCCGCGCCATCTCGCCCGGATGCGGCGTGATGATCAAATCGACACCGTCGCGGCCGGTCAGCCGCTCGGGATCGCCTGCGAACGCATTCAGCCCGTCCGCATCGAGGACGAGCGGGACGCCGGCCCGCTCGACGATCGCCTGAACGAACGCCGCGGTAGACGGATCCTGCCCCAGACCGGGTCCGATCGCGATGACGTCGGCCTTCATGTCGAGCACCCGCTCCACGGCGCTGAAGTCAATCGTCCCGGCCGCGGTCTCCTCCAGCGGTTCGGTCATGTACTCGGGCATCATCGCCGCGATTGTGGGGACGCATGATCGCGGGGTCGCAACGGTCAGCAGCCCGGCGCCGGATTTCAGCGCGCCCAGCGCCGTCAGGTGTGCCGCGCCGGTCTTGCCAAACGAGCCGGCAATCACCAGCACGCGTCCGAAATCTCCTTTGTGCGACTCCGCGGCGCGAGTCGGTACCAGCTCACGCATTCGCTCGCGCGTGAGCAGTTCGACCCACGGTCCTTCGAGCTCGTCGATCACCGCGCCGGGAATGCCAATGTCTGCGATGACGAGATCGCCACCGTATGCGTCGGCCGGCGGCAGGATCAGGGGAATCTTCGGGGCGGCAAGCGTCACGGTCATCGAGGCTTCAATCGCCTCACCCTCGAGCTCGGGCGAATCGGCGGAGACCCCGGTCGGCAGATCGATCGCGACCACGGGCGCCCCGAGTCCGTTGACGTCGGCGACCACGGTCTCGAGCAGTCCAGTGAGCTGGCCGTGGAACCCGGTGCCCACGATGGCGTCGACGATCAGATCGCACTCCGACACTTCAGTGAAGTGCAGCTCCCACTCCTGGGCGTTGGTGATCTCGACGACGGTCAGTCCGATGCGCCCCAGAATCTCGAGGTTGGTACGTGCGGTCCCGCGGACATCGCTCACGCTGCCCAGCAGGAACACAATCGCCTCGATACCGCGCTGCGCGAGAGTGCGGGCGACGACGAAGCCGTCACCGCCGTTGTTCCCGCGGCCGCACAGAACCGCCACTTTGCTCGCGTCGAGATCTTCGAACGCCGCTTCCATGGCCGCAACGGCCTGGCGACCCGCATTCTCCATCAGCACGATTTCTGGGATGCCGATCTCGTCGATGGTCTGGCGATCGGCCTCGCGCATCTGCTGGGTGTTGAGAACTCGCATGAAGTGGGCAGTATGCAGTATGCGGTATGCGCTCGTCAGCAAAGGCGGCCCCGGCACTGGTGCCCACGCACCCGCATCGGGTTTACTGCGAACAGTCTAAGGTACTGCGTATGCTAGACTTTGCGCAACATGCGCGGTGCCGTTTATGTGAACGGGAACATTGCTCCGGCCGATCAAGCAGTGATCCCGGTGTACGACCATGGGTTTGTCTACGGCGAGGGCGTCTACGAGACCCTGCGGACCTACAACAAGGTTCCCTTCCTCTACGACCGACACATACGGCGCCTGCGCCAGTCCGCGCGCCATCTCGATCTCGCAGTTTCTTTCGACGACCCCACGCTGCTCGGATGGATCCAAGACACGATGCAGGCCGCTGGAGAGATGCACGAGGCCTACATTCGGGTGCTCCTGACCCGGGGCGTCGGTGAACTGACCTACGACATCAAGGCGACGCCCGCTCCGTCGCTGGTCATCATCGTGAAGCCCAACGAAGAGGCGCCGGCGCGGATGTTCACCGAGGGGATCAAGATCTGCCTCGTCGATGTCATCCGGAACCATCCGCAATCGGTGAACCCGATTATCAAGTCGAACAACCTGTTGAACAACGCGCTCGCGATGCAGGCGGCTTATCGCCAAGGTGGCGAAGAAGCTCTGATGTGCAACTACCGAGGCGAGCTTTCCGAGTGCTCGCAATCGAACTTCTTCATGGTGCGCGGCGGCGTCGCGCTGACGCCAAAGTCGGCGGCCGGCCTGCTCGAGGGCGTGACGCGGGCATTCATGTTCGAGGTCGGCCGCGAAGTGGGCGTCGAGGTTCGCGACGAGACGCTGTATCCGAAGGATCTGGACTCGGCCGATGAAATGTTCATCACCAGCACGACCCGCGAGATGAGCCCGGTAACCCGGCTCGATGATCGAGTGATCGGCTCCGGGACTCCCGGTCCGATCACCATGAAGCTGCTCGAGGGCTATCGGCGCAAGGCGCAGGAATTGACGCGCGCGCTGGCAAGCCGGGCGTAGCCAGGACCGAAGACTGAAGACCGATTAGGGAAGTAGTCCTGCCTCCTGCCTCCTGCCTCCTGCCTCCTTGTTTTCTTTGCTACACCGCCGCGCCCTGCTCGATGTAGTCCTCGAGCGGCGGGCAGGCACAGATCAGATTTCGATCACCGTAAGGATTGTCGATGCGGGATACGGCCGGCCACACCTTGTTCAGTCTCACGAACGGCAGCGGGTAGGCAGCCTGCTCGCGCGAGTAGGGATGCGACCACTCGTCGGAGGCGATCGCGTCTGCGGTGTGGGGCGCGTTCTTCAGGAGGTTGTCCTTCGGATCGGCCTGTCCGTCAATCACCGCCTGAATTTCGCTCCGGATTGCGATGAGCGCGTCACAGAAGCGATCGAGCTCGTCCTTCCCTTCGCTCTCCGTCGGCTCGATCATCATCGTCCCGGGGACCGGGAACGAGACCGTCGGCGCGTGGAAGCCGTAGTCCATCAGTCGCTTCGCCACATCCTGTTCATCGACCGAGGGTCCGGCGTTGTGCTTGAACGGGCGCAGGTCGAAGATCAGCTCATGCGCGACGCGGCCGTTGTGATTGGCGTACAGCACCTCGTAGTGCGATTCGAGCCGGGCCTTGATGTAGTTGGCATTGAGAATCGCATAACGGGTGGCGTCGGTCATTCCCGATGCGCCAAGCATCCGGACGTAACCGTAGGAGATCAGCAGGATGCTTGCGCTGCCCCACGGCGCCGACGAGACAGCGGGAATGCCCTTCGGGCCGCCAACTTTGACGATTGGGTGGCCGGGCAGATACGGCGCGAGATGCGTTGCCACCGCAATCGGTCCCATCCCGGGACCGCCACCGCCGTGCGGGATCGCGAACGTCTTGTGCAGGTTCAAGTGGCAGACGTCGGCGCCGATCGACGCCGGGCTCGTCAAGCCCACCTGCGCATTCATGTTGGCCCCGTCCATGTAGACCTGCCCGCCATGCTCGTGGACAATGGCGCAGATCTCGCGGATGCGCTCCTCGAAAATGCCGTAAGTCGACGGATACGTCACCATGATCGCGGCCAGGCGGTCGCGATGTTCCGTGGCCTTCGCGCGGAGATCGTCGACCTCGACATACCCATGGCTGTCGCACGCGACAACGATCACCTTCAATCCCGCGAGCGTAGCGCTGGCCGGGTTCGTCCCGTGCGCCGACGCGGGGATCAACACCACGTCCCGGCGCTCTTCTCCTCGGTCGCGATGATACGACCGGATCACCATCAGCCCAGCGAATTCGCCCTGCGCACCGGAATTCGGCTGGAGCGACACGGCTGAAAACCCGGTAATCTCGCACACCGCGGCCTCGAGATCGTGGCAGATTTCCGCGTAACCGGCCGCCTGCTCGAGCGGCGCGAACGGATGGATGCGGCTGAACGACGTCCAGGTGACTGGCAGCATTTCCGCCGCCGCGTTCAGCTTCATCGTGCAGGATCCCAGCGGAATCATCGATGTGTCGAGCCCGACATCCTTTCGCTCCAGCGACCGGATGTAGCGCATCATCTGGGTTTCCGAGTGATGCGTGTTGAACACCGGATGGCTGAGGTACTCGCTGGTTCGCCGCAGCGAAATCGGCGCCTTGAGAGAAAACGGAACTCGCTCCTTGAAAATCGGACGCTTGCCCGAAGTGAAGACCTTCACGATATCGGTCACGTCGTCGATGGTTGTCGTCTCGTCGAGGGAGATACCGATCGCGCCGTCTTTCGAGTACCGGAAGTTGAGGCCCGCGGCCTCAGCCGCGGTACGGATCCCGGCAACATTCGCGCGTTCGATCCGGAGGGTGTCGAAGTAGGCGCTGTTGGTCTGGGCAAGGCCCTGGGCGGTGAGTGCCTCGTCGAGGGTCCGCGTCAGGCCATGAATGCGTTCGGCGATCGACCGGAGTCCCTTCGGACCGTGGAAGACCGCATACATCGCCGCAATGTTGGCCAGGAGCGCCTGCGCGGTACAGATGTTCGAGGTGGCCTTCTCTCGGCGGATGTGCTGCTCGCGAGTCTGGAGCGCCATCCGATAGGCACGTTGACCGCGCGCGTCGATCGACACGCCGATGATCCGGCCGGGTGCCTGACGAACGAACGACTCACGGGTCGCAAAGAACGCGGCGTGCGGTCCGCCATAGCCCAGCGGTACGCCAAAGCGCTGCGAGTTGCCGACCACGACATCAGCGCCGACCTCACCCGGCGGCGTCAACAGCGTGAGCGCCATCAGGTCACTGGCCACCGCCACCAGCAGACCCGCGGCGTGTGCTTTCTCGATAATCGCTCTCAGATCGTGGGCCTCGCCCCGATCGTCCGGATACTGCAGCAGCAGTCCGAACGCGCGTTCCATCGGAAGCGACTCGAGATCGCCGATCTCGATCCGGATCTTCAGCGGTTCCGCGCGGCCGCGCAGCACGTCAATGGTCTGCGGGAACGTACGCGCGGACACGAGGAATACGCTGTCCTGCCCCGCCGGCGCCTTCTTCGCATTCAGACGATGGAACATGGTCATCGCTTCTGCGGCTGCAGTCCCTTCGTCGAGCAGTGACGCCGTCGCGATGTCCATCGCCGTCAGATCCTTCACAACCGTCTGGAAGTTCAGAAGCGACTCCAGCCGGCCCTGGGCGATTTCCGCCTGATACGGGGTGTAAGGCGTGTACCATCCGGGGTTCTCGAGAACATTGCGCAGGATGACCGCGGGCGTATGGCAGTCGTAATAGCCCATCCCGATGTACGACCGCGCGACGCGGTTCTTGGTGGCGACGCTCCCGAGGCGTCGCAGGTACGCCGCTTCGCTTTCTGCCTCCGGAAGGTTCATCGGGTGCGAGAGTCGAATGCCAGAGGGAATCGTCTGTTCGATCAGCGCATCGAGCGAGGGAACGCCCATGGCACGCAACATCGCATCGGACGCCTCGGCGTCAGGTCCAATGTGCCGCTCCTGAAAAGATCCTTGTAAGTCCGTAGTCATTCGTGGCGCCGATTGCTCCGTCTGCATCCGGTGGTCCGTTGTGTCCGTATTCCGTGTTGGTTGTGGGTCCGTGGTGGTCCGCGTCAGTGCCGTGTTGGTCGGTGTTTGTCTGAATTTGTCTGTGTTTGTCTGTGTTTGTCAGTGGCCATCAGCAGCCGTCAGTGGCGGTCAGTGTTGTCTGTGGCCCTACTTGGTCAGGTCCGCGTATTGATCGGCGTTCAACAAATCATCCGAATCGCCGCGGACGCGAACCGCAATCATCCAGGAACCGTGAGGATCGGAGTTGACGGATTCGGGCCGCTGCACGAGCGCGGAATTGACTTCGGTCACCTCGCCGTCAACCGGACTGTAAAGCTCCGAGACCGCCTTCACGGACTCGATCGTCCCGAAGACCTCCCCCTTCTTCAACGCTCGCCCGACCTGCGGCAGTTCGAGATACACGACGTCGCCGAGCTGCTTCTGCGCGTAGTCGGTGATGCCCACGCGCGCATCGCCGCCCCCGAGGTGAATCCATTCGTGGTCTTTCGTATATTTGAGGTCGGTTGGATACATGATGGCTCCCGCCGTGTCTGATGACCGGCTTACCGGTCATTTCGCCCGCTTGTAGAACGGTAGTGGAACCACGGCGGCTTTCGCCCGACGACCGCGGATGTCCACCTCGAACTCTGTCCCGACGGCAGTGCGATCAGCGGGGAGATATGCCATGCCGATCGCCTTCTTCAAGTATGGTGTCTGTGTGCCGCTGGTCACGAGACCGGCCTTCTCGCCTCCGACATACGCGTCGTAGCCGTGACGCCCGATCGCGCGCTCGAGCATTGCAAAGCCGACCAGCTTGCGAGAAGGGCCGCTCGCCTTCTGGGCCCGCAACACCTCGGCACCAATGAATTCATCTTTCTTCCATCCGACGATCCAACCCAGGTCGGCCTCGAGGACCGTCGTCGTCTCGTCCATGTCGTTGCCGTACAACCGCATCGCGGCCTCGAGACGGAGGGTGTCGCGTGCGCCCAGTCCAGCCGGCACGACGCCGGCGGCCTTCCCCGCTTGCAGGATCGCCTCCCACACCCGTTCGGCAGCGTTCGGCGGCACGAACACTTCAAAGCCGTCCTCGCCGGTATAGCCGGTTCGCGAAATCGTCACGCGGACGCCGGCAACTTCGCCGGTCGAAAACCAGTAGTACTTGATGCCGGAGAGATTCACGCCGGTCAGCGTTTGCAGCACCTCGCGGGCGACGGGGCCCTGTAGCGCCATCAGCGCGTAGCGCGAGCTCGTGTTGACGGCGACCGCGTCACCAACACCCTGGATGCTCTGCGAGATCCAGTTGAAGTCCTTGATGATGTTCGACGCGTTGACGACCAGCATGAAGTGGTCGTCCGCCAGCCGGTAGGTCAGGACGTCGTCGACGAATGTCCCCTGCGGGGTCGTCAGCGCAGAATACTGCGCCTGATTGGTGGCCAGGCGTGAGGCGTCGTTGGAGGTGATGTGCTGGACGGCTTTCAGGGCATCAGCGCCGGCTACTTCGATTTCCCCCATATGCGAGACATCGAACAGTCCCGCACGCGTCCTGACCGCCATGTGCTCGTCGACAATTCCGGAGTATTCGACCGGCATGTCCCAGCCGCCGAATTCGACCATGCGCGCCCCAAGCGCGCGATGTCGCGCGTGCAGCGGCGTTTTCTTGAGAGTGCCCGAGGCAGGCTGTGTCATCAGATCTGACTGGAGCCAGCCCTGGCAGCGCGCGCAGGCGGGCGCATATCCAATGAACGTACTATGCGCACCGGCTGGGGTCAAGATTTTGGCGCTGGGCGCCGCCGTTCTCGCGGCGGCTCCCTCGGCGCTCGCGTACTCCCGCTGACCTACTCGCAGAGCGCCGCTCGCTCCGTTCCGTTCGCGTTGGCATAATGTGGGTAATGGCGTTTTTCGCCGCGGCTCTCGTCATTGGTACTTGGCGCCGCGCCGCAGTCCAGCCAGCCTCCGGCGGCGAGCGCGAGCGTAGCGATCGGGCGCGTGATCGATGCCACCACGGGCCGGCCGATCGCTGGAGCTATCGTCACACTCTTTGGAAGCGCCGCGCTACCTCCTCCGAGAGCCGGGCACCCCCCAGGTACGCCTGCTCCCCGCTTGATGACGAACGCCGCGGGCCAATTCGTGGCGCGGGGTCTTCGCAAGGGATCGCTGTTTCTGGTCGTCACCAAAGGGGGCTACGTTGATGCGACCAACGCACAGTCGCGCCCCGAAGGCACTGCCCAGCGAATCGACGTCAAGGAAGGACAGCGGATCACTGATATCGAAGTGCGGATGTGGAGAAACTCAGTCATCGCAGGAACCGTGATCGATGAAGCGGGTGAACCGGTCGTCGGCGCCCACGTACAGTCCTATCGGCGTGGATTCGCTGCCGGGCGCGTCGTCTTCATGCCGACGGCGTCGACCACGACGGACGATCGCGGCGCGTATCGGCTGGCCAACCTGGTGCCGAACGAGTATCAAATCGCGGTGGTCTCGACCGAGGTCGCAGTTCCCACCGGCGTCATCAACACGCTCGGTCAGGGCAGTGCCGGAGGCGCTGTAAGGGCTGAACTGTCTCGCGAGGTGGGCGGCATTGGTTCACCCGGCGCACCCTCGGGCACTCCTTTCGCCATCGCGTCCGGAGGACAGACGATCAGCCTGCCCTCTGGCACAGCCACGACAATGGAACGTGGCGATGGTTCATGGCTCGTCTATCCAACAACCTTCTATCCGTCCTCGACATCTGCAGCGGAGGGATCCGTGATCGGTGTGAAGTCGGGCGAAGAACGTGTCGGGGTCGACATTCAGTGGCGGCCATTTCGCGCGGCCCGAGTGTCTGGTCAAATCCTGGCGCCAAGCGGATATGCGGGCAACATTCCAATGCGCTTGATTCGTTTGCCGGCGGATGGAGCTTCCGATCTCGACGTCGCGAGAACGATCAGCGATTCAGAGGGGGCTTTCACATTTCCCGTCGTTCCGCCAGGCCAGTATCTCTTGAGGGTCGTGCGCATCCCACGACCGCCGGTCGCCTCGAGCGACGGCAACGCGATGACGGTTCGCTCGGGCGCAATTGCCGTGTCTGATTCACGACCTCCATCGGCTGCACCGCCGCTTCCCGCTCCGGTTCCGGCGGACGCCACATTGTTCGCGGAGGCCTCCCTCGTCGTCGGCGACACCGACGTCACAGGCGTCATGCTGCCGCTGCGGGCAGGACCAAGAATCGGAGGACGCGTGGAATTCGACGGGTCGATCCAGCGCCCGGATGCAGCGACGATCGCGAACGTGCGCGTGACGCTGGATCCGGCTGACGGCTCGAAGCTGCCGGAGCAACTTGGATTCGTCACGGGACGAATCGACGAGACGGGACAGTTCCGCACCTTTGGTGTGCCTCCGGGAAAATACTTCGTTCGCGCGGCCGGATTGTCGGACTGGTTCTTCAAAGGAGCGATCTACCAGGGACGCGACCTGGCGGATACCCCGATCGATCTGACAACCGACGATGTGTCGGGCGTGGTGCTCACGTTCACGGACCGGCCGTCGAGCATCGTGGGTAATGTGACGAGCGCATCGGCCGTGGATGGAGGCGCGGTAGTGCTGGTGTTTCCCACTGACAGCAGTGAATGGACGCCTACCGGCGCGGCGCCACGGCGGATCCGGACCGCGCGTGCAACCG
The DNA here is from genome assembly GCA_963755695.1 of uncultured Acidobacteriota bacterium. Taxonomy (GTDB): domain Bacteria; phylum Acidobacteriota; class Vicinamibacteria; order Vicinamibacterales; family 2-12-FULL-66-21; genus QHWT01. The sequence goes on from CAVWLB010000010.1 coordinate 1,515,791, forward strand.
CTGACGGCTCCTACCTGTTCCCCTCGCTTCCGGAGGGGGACTACTGCGTGGTGGCGGTGCACGAACCGCCTGACGACTGGGCGGATCCTGCTTCGCTCGAAAACCTCGCGCGCACGGCTGAACACGTGCATCTTGCGGAGGGAGAGCGCAAAACACAGGACCTGCGCACGGCGACAATTCGATAATCGAGGAGGCGACAATCGGTCCCATCCTGCTCGTGCAGCTCTGGCTCGCAATGGCGGCGGCACAGGCCCCTTCGATGCCGCCACGAGATGTTCGCGTGCGCGAGGCCGGCGCCGGGACAATCACCGGAATTGTCGTTGCCGACGATCCCGACGCACGTCCGGTGCGGCACGCCCGCGTTACGCTCGGAAGCTCCGAGCCCGCAATCGGACTCACGACCATTAGTGGCGACGACGGGCAATTCAGGTTCGAAAGATTGCCGGCCGGTCGCTTCAGCATTTCGGTGGTGAAGGCGGGCTGGCTGCCGATTGCTTACGGTGCGAAGCGGCCCCAGGGGCCAGGGACCCCCGTGCCGCTTGGCACTGGAGAAGCAGCCAGAGTAGTGATTCGACTGCCGCGCGGCGGCGTCGTTACCGGGGCGGTGTTCGATTCGGGCGGACAGCCGGCGGTCGGGGCGACCGTACGGGCCCTGGACTACTCGACGGTCGATGGCGAGCGGCGGCTCAACCCGACGGGTTCGCTGGCGGTCGCCGACGATCGCGGCGTCTACCGGATCTATGGTTTGGCGCCAAGAGACTACGTGATTGCCGCGACATGGCGGCCCGCGTACTTTGGTACCGGAGGCCGCGAACTCCATCTGACCAGCGAGGGGGATGTCCGCGACGCGTTGTCCGAGTCCTCTGCGTCCCAGCGAGCGCCGCAACCCATAGCGCTCGCATCGACGTTCTATCCTGGAACGACAATCATGCGACAGGCGGCTCTCGTCACGGTTCGAGGCGGTGAGGAACGTGCCGGCGTTGATTTCGCGCTGCAGGTCGTTCCCACGGCTCGCGTGGAAGGGACGCTTTCGTCGCCTGGCGCGTCCGCGCCACCAGGCGCAGTGGTTACGCTTATCGCAAACGACCAGTCAGCCTTTCCAGGCGGACGGTTCGACACGTATAGGACCGGGAGCATTCAAGCCGACGGCACCTTTACGTTCTCCGATATCGTGCCGGGAGAGTACACCGTCTTCGCACACGCCAGAGACAGCAGCGCGAGTGGCCCCACTCAGACCCTTTGGGCATCCACGAACGTTGTCGTCGCCGGCGAGAGCCTGACCGGCCTCAGCCTGCTGCTCGCGCCAGCGAACGCCCTCTCGGGCCAGCTCCGATTCGACGGCAAGACGCTGAAGCCGCCAGCGGATCTGCAAAGCGTGCGGCTCACGCTGCTCCCCGTCGAAACTGCTGGTGCTGCGACGCTTTCCCCCGCCGGCGCCACTATCGACCAAGCGGGAAGATTCACGATTTCGGGGATCCTTCCCGGGCGCTACACGCTGACCGCGGCATTTCCTGGTCTCGGCGCACCGGGCGGCTGGGCGTTCGGTTCGGCCCTCGTCAACGGTGTCGACGCGCTGGACGTGCCGTTCACGGTTGCCCCAGGCAGCGAAGGCCCCAAAGCAGTCATCACATTCGTCGATCGAATGGGGCAACTGACCGGCACGCTTCATAACGCCAGCGGCACGCCAGCGCCGGAGTACTCGATCGTGCTCTTCCCCACCTCGCCGGCGCTGTGGTTTTCGCACGCGCGGCGCATCCAGAGCGTCCGCCCGTCCGCGGACGGCACATTCGTCGTCCGTAATTTGCCAGCCGGCGAGTATTACCTGACCGCGCTCGAAGACGTGGAACCGGGCGGTTTGTTCGATTCGGCGCTCCTGCAGGAGCTCGTCCCTTCTTCCATGAAGCTTGCCATCGGGGATGGTGAGCAGAAGGTGCAGAACATTCGTCTCGCGCGTTGACGCCCATCGAGTGAAAGAACTCAGGCGCGACGCCGGCCGCGTTCGACGCGCTCGATCGGCACGGGTGTCCAGCCTTTCGCCTCCAGACGCGCACGCAGTGCATCCGCACGCGCCTCGGCCAGGAGTACATCCGGAAACGCTTCGCGGGAAATCACATCTTCGTCCTGCAAGAGCGTCAGCAGGGCGCCAACGGACAACTTCTCGAGGACGCAATGCGCCGTCGTGTGGCGAGCGCGAAGGCGCCAGATAATCGCCGCGCGACCGTCTGTGTTGTCGTCCATCGTGGATTCGGAGCCCCAGACGTGCGGGCGCGGGAATTCGAGTAGTTAAGATGAATTTGGAAACGGTATCCACGCAGTTGCGGGAACGCAATGGCACGAACGTGGGGGATCTCACATCATGGAAGCCACTGCGAATCGTTCTGATGCGGCGTTGGGACTGCACGCGCCTCGACTGCACAGAACGGCCCTGTTCGACGCGGTACCGCAAATACGGAGGGGTAAATGACGGACGATGCTGCAAGGCCGGCGCCGATCTCTTTCGCTTCTTCGCCAATCAGACGGCGGTTCCTGAACCGTCCACCCTGTTTTTGATTGACAGCGCGCTGGTGGGATCATGGGCGCGACGCGTCATGGCTGGAGCGGATGCAGGCTGGAAAAACAGGCAACTCCCCACTCGTGGTGACTCGTTTTCGGTTGGTCACTTCGGACGTTTCAGAGGTGCCAGCCGCGATGGTGAGACGTCGCCGCGAGCGCGACTGAGTGGACGTTGCGCTGCTGATACGTCTCATGACATCGCCTCCGGCTCTTGTGAGTCTGGCTCCGGTTCGGGCGCGCAGGCGGCTGCCAGCGTAGCGCGGCGCGCCCGGACGCGCTCCACGTCGCTAGTGAATCCGCGATCGTGCTCAGGGAGTTCCTTCAAGTAGTCGCGCAACGTGTGATAGGAAATCCCGAGCTCGCGACAGGCCTTTCGTTTGTTGTACCCGCACCGATCCAACACCAGGCGCGCGTACCGGCTGCCCCACTCGCGCAGCGTGTGCCCACACGCGAACGACGGCATCAGATTTTCGCGGTAGACACTGACGATCGAGGCCGGCAGATCTTCCAGCCGCAACTCGTCGCATTCGGCGAGCGCCACCGCCCGTTCGATCACCCGCTCGAGCTCGCGCACGTTGCCCGGCCAGCCGTGCGCTATCAGTGCTTCCGATGCCGGAAGCGACAGGCGCAGCCGCCGCACCCCGCTGTGCCGCTCGAGGAAGTACTCGGTGAGCTCCAGGACGTCTTCCGGCCTTTCCCTCAACGGCGGGACGAGGATCTCAACGCCGTGGACGCGGTAGAACAAGTCGAGGCGAAACGCGCCGCGGGCAACCAGGTCCGCCAGCTTCTGGTTGGTCGCCGCAATGATTCGGACGTCCACCCGGCGTGCGCCGGTGGTGCCGACACGCTCAATCGACAGTTCCTGAATCGCTCGCAACAGCTTCGCCTGCGCGGCCGCCGAGAGATCGGCGATTTCATCCAGAAAGAGCGTCCCTTCGTGCGCATGCTCGAACTTGCCGCGGCGGCCGCGGACGCCGGTGGCCGTGCGATCCTCGATCCCGAACAGCTCCGCTTCGAGCAGCGTTTCGACGATCGCCGCGCAATTGACCGGGACGAACGGCCCGTTGCGCCGGGGGCTGAGCTCGTGAATATGGCGCGCGACCAACTCCTTGCCCGAGCCGCTCTCGCCCTCGATCAGAACCGTAAAATCGGTGAGCGCGATACGTTCCATCCGCTCGCGCACGGCGCGCATGCCGGGACTGGATCCAATGATCGGCGCCGCGCCGTCGGCACGCGGCCGCGGCACTGCACAGAATCCAGCGCGGTGCGCCCGCTCGAGCAGCAGGTACCAGTGCGGCAAGCTGCCGCGCCGACTCCAGGACCTGCAGATCCCATTCATCAATCCCCGCTTCATCCAGCACGACGTCGATGGCGCCGAGCGTGAACGACCCGGCAACCACGTCGATCGTCAGCGCCCCCGCCGGAGGAGTGGCTGACGAAGTCGAGTCGCGCAGGAGGATCGTGCGAGCGCGCACGCGCTCGCGCAGCTCTTCTTCAAATCGCTGCCGCAGCGCACGCGGCTCCCGGGTGATCGGCAGCGCCGATGCCAGCGCTGATATCAAGGACGCCATCCCTCGACGCCTGTCCGCTACGCGTCGCCACGCGCGAGTCATTGCTTCGTTCAATCCCGTGGCTGGCGACGAACACAAACCCGATGCCACGGACCCACGCGCAAATGTCTTAATCATTTCGATGATCCCCCGCCCCAGTATCCGATTCCGCCACGACGCAGGGTATTTGCTGCACGGTCGTTCTCCTCATGAGGAGCACGCGTTGTGCAGGCTCGACACAGCCGGGGTGTCTTCTTCACACGGCCAGTCGCATCGACGCTCGAACGACAGCGCCGCTTGATAGGTAATCCCGTGGTCCGCATCAATCGCCGCGACAAGGGAGCGGACCACACGGGCCGGCACCGTGACGCGTCGAGAGTCGCGAGAGAGGTGCACATCCACGCGCGCGCCTGGCCGGAGCGGGCGTGTCCCCTCGATTCGCGCCCCCGACGCACTGAGGTCGAGGAGGATGACATCGTGGCCGCCGCGGATGCGGGCCGCGATCGAGTGCACGCATGTACCCGATGAACGAATCTCGCGACGACGGTCGTCTTCTTGTCCTCGCGGGCGGCCTGCTGTGGCAATCGGGCCAAACCTTGCGGCAGGTTCGTCTTGTCCTCGCGGGCGGCCTGCTGTGGCAATCGGGCCAAACCTTGCGGCAGGTTCGTCTTGTCCTCGCGGGCGGCCTGCTGTGGCAATCGGGCCACACCTTACGGCCGATCTATCAGTCATCGTTGAGTCCTTTCGTTGGCTCATTGTTGTACCCAGACAAGTCGACGGGCGTCGTAGCGAAGGACGCGGATACGGCCGGTTTCTCCCAACACCCGAACGGCGTACTGCGCGCGCCGGCGACCGTGCATGTACAGCGTTCCCGAGGAGGACGACCCGTTCGGGTTCATCGAGAGCAACGCTGACGAGCCAAGACGAACACCGTCAGACGTGCCAGCGGCAACGCCGTTCGCGTCTGGCACGCCCGCGAGAATCCCGAACGTGACGCCCTGGAAATGCCACGCCAGCATGTCTGGCGCGGCGATCGCCGGATCCTCGCCGCCCTGTACATCTGCGGTAAGAAGACCATTGCCATTTCCGTCGGCCACTTCAGTGAACTGGTAGTCCGCGCCCACGGCCTCGAATCGGAGCCCCACATATGTGGAGCGTTTGATCGCGCCGATGCGTGCTTCTGCCAGCCGCATGGCGAGGTAGTGGGCCGCCGCACGAGTCCGGTACTCGTCGAGCGCATGCAGGGCCTGCGGGACGGCAATCGCGGTAATCGTGCCGGCGATCGAGATCCCAAGCATCAACTCGACGATCGAGAAGCCGCTCGCGCTGCGGACGCGCTCATCGCGCGCCGCCGGCCCGCTCACCTTTGTCGACCGATATGGTGATGAGCGGCTTCAGCTTCAGGAAGCTCTTCTCCCCGATGCCCTTGACGTTCATCAGGTCCTCGATTTTCTTGAAGCCGCCGTTCTTCTGGCGGTACTCGAGAATCCGCTGCGCGGCGGCAGACCCGATGCCGGGAAGCGATTCCAGCTGCGCCTGCGTAGCAGTGTTCAAATTCACGGGCGTCGATGCGGTAGCCGCGGCGGCGTTCTTGGCGGCTGGCGCCTTCTGCGCCACCGGCACAGCCACGGCCAGTACCAGCAGTCCCAGGACAATGAAAAGTAGACGCATGTCGATCCTCCAAACCGAAAAGAGCTTTCACATGAAGTGACGAGCGGCGGTATGTCGCGACATGGCAAGGAGACTGCCCGAACGAGAGACCTCGACGAGGGCTGCGGAAGTCGCTGATGGGATGACTGTTGAAGAGCTCCCCTGTCGGAGTCGGAGCATCGAAGCTTCGAAGGCCAGGACGGCCATGACAACCGTGGGCGCGTTCGACGGGTGCGAGACCCCGTACGGCAATGATTTCGACGGGCAACTCGCGTTGCGCCCTCGCTCACGCGGTAACTGGTTCAGGTTATGGCAGAAGCGCGCGGTCTTGACGTATTCTCCCGGCCGCCGGGATTCTCACGGGATCGATAAAGGAAGGCGCGCATGGCACGGGTCCTCCACATCGCCGTTTGTCTCTCAATCTCGCTCGCAGTATCGCTCGGCGCAACTGCACAGACTACGACCGCGACAATCAATGGGCGTGTTCGCGATATGCGAGAAAGCGCAGTACCAGCGGCATCGGTGACGGTCACTGCACGCGAGTCTGGTCTGGTCAGACGAGTCACAACCGAGCCCGACGGTAGCTTCGTCGTGCCGAACCTGGCCCCTGGCGCTGTCGACATCCTCGTCGCCGCTCCCGGCTTCGCTGACGTCAAGCGAAACGATGTGAGCATCGAGGTCGGGCAGACGGTGTCGCTGTCGGTGGAGTTGACGGTTGCGCCTGTACGTGAGGCGGTCGTCGTCACGGGAGGCATCGGTCTGGCTGCGGTCGACACCAGCCGTTCGGTCGTGGACGCCGTCATCCCGGCCGCGCGCGATCGACGCGCTGCCGCTGAACGGCCGCAACTTCCTCGAGCTGGCGCTGCTCGTGCCCGGCAACGCGCCGGCGCCCGAACTTCGATCCGACCAAGTCGAACACGCGTCCTGATCTCGTCGGCCGGCCAGCTCGGCCGCGGCGGCAACATCACGATCGACGGCGCCGACAACAACGACGACGTGGTCGGCGGGCCGCTGCAGAACGTCACGCAGGAGGCGGTGCAGGAGTTCCAGATCGCCACCAACCGCTTCACCGCGGAGACCGGCCGCTCGGCCTCGTCGGTGATCAACGTCGTCACCAAGTCGGGCAGCGATCAGCTGCGCGGCTCGGCGTCGCTCTTCGCTGCGCGACAGCCGCTGGCAGGCGCTGCCGGCGACCTACGATCGATCGTCCGGCGACGAGCCGCCCGTTCGATCGCCAGCAGTTCGCGGCGGCCGTCGGCGGGCCGCTCGTCGCGGACACGGCTGTTCTGGTTCGGCGCCGTCGAGTACCGCAACCAGGACGGCGCGGTGCTGGTCGGCGCGCGCGACGTCGCCGACGCGCACGATCCGCCGCAGCGTTCGCGCCGGCGCCGCTCGACGACCTGCTCGGCTCGGCCCGCGTCGACTGGCGTCCGACGCGACGCCGACACGCTGATGGTCCGCTACGCCGGCGAGCAGGCCGACGACACCGGCGCGAGCACGCTCGATCGCGCGATCGGCTCGGCGTCGCAGCGGCAGGCGCAGCCGCAACCGCTACCAATCGGTCGTCGGCACCTGGACGCGCATCGTGTCACGCCGACGCTCGTCAACGCGCCATCGGCGTCGTTCAGCACGTTCGACAACGCGATCGATCCGGTCGCCGCCGGGCCGCAGCTGACGTTCCCGAGCCTCAGGACGGCGCGTCGTTCCGCGTGCCGCAGGGCACGACGCAGAAGCGGTTCCAGCTCGCCGACACGCGCGACGCTGGTCCGCGGCGCGCACACGCTGCGCGTCGGCGGCGAGTGGCAGCGCGTCGACGCGCACTTCGACCTCGGCGTCTTCCGCGCAGGGCCGCATCGAGCTCGTCGAGGACTTCGCCGACTTCGATCACAACGGCGACGGCCGGGTCGACGACGACGACCTGCTGTTCGCGGTGACGCTGCGCAGCGGCAAGCCCGACCAGGCGCTGATCATCCCCGACGCCGACAACAACTACGTCGCGCTGTTCGTCCAGGACGACTGGCGCGTGCGGCCCGATCTGACGCTGAACCTCGGCCTGCGCTACGAGCTCGACACCGACGTCAAGAACATCAGCCGCGTCGACGAGATCAACCCGATCGTGCAGCCGTTCCTGCACGGGCACGCGCGGCAAGCGACCTGAACAACTTCGGCCCGCGCATCGGCTTCAACTGGGCGCCCGGCGACGGCGCGCACGAGCGTGCACGGCGGCTACGGCATCTACTACGACCGCATCACGCTGGAGATCCAGTCGCTCGAGCGCGGCCTCGACGGCCGCGCGCTGCCGATCGAGGTGCGCGCCGGCAACGTCTTCTTCCTCGATCCGGCGACCGGCCAGTTCCCGCCGTTCGCGCCGTCGATCGCGCAACCCGTTCACCGGCTTCATCCTGCCCGGCGCCGGCGCCTCCGGCATCAACATCATCGACAACGCGCATGCAGAACCCGACCGTGCAGCAGTTCAACCTCGGCGTCGCAGCACGAGCTGCCGGGACGCGTCGTGCTGCGCGTCGACGGCGTGCACAACCTCGGCACGCACTTCATCATCGGCCGCACGGTCGGCGACGGTGTTCAACCCGGTCGTCGGCGGACCCGATCGCGTCGTCAATCTCGAGTCGAGCGTGAACACGCAGTACGACGCGCTGCTCGTCAGCGCCGAGCAGCGCGGCAGCGCGGTTCGGATTCCGCGCGTCGTACACGCTGGCCAAGGCGTTCAACTACGCCAACGACGATCAGATTCCGTTCTGCGAACGGCCCGATCGATCCGAACGATCTCGCGGCGCGAGTACGGGCCGACGCCGAACGACCAGCGGCACCGCTTCACGCTGGCCGGCTGGGGCACGGCGCCCGGCGGGCATCCTCGTCGCGCCGATCTGGACGATCGCGTCGGGCGTGCCGATGGACATCCTGATGCCCGACGGCGCAGTCGCGCATCCCGGTGTTCCAGCGCAACGCCGGCGGGCGCCTGTTCAAGACCGCCGCCGAGCTGAACGCGGCGCTCAGCGACCTGAACGCCGCGGCGGCATCGACGGCGAGCTGCTGCCGCTCGTGAGCGACGATGCGCGAGTTCAGCGACAGCTTCAACTCGCTCGATCTGCGCGTGTCGCGGCCGTTCACGTTGCGGCAGCGTCCGCGATCGAGCCGATCGTCGAGGTGTTCAACCTGTTCAACGTGACGAACATCCTCGGCGTCTCGGACCGCAACTACTCCGGCTACTCGAACGTGCTGGTGCGCGACAGCAGCAATCCGGCGAGCCCGGGTTATCTGCGCTCGTCGTCGTTCGGCAAGCCCGTCACCACCGCCGGCGGCGTCGTTCGGGTCCGGCGGGCCGCGCGCCGTTCCAGTTCGCCGGTCGCGCGCGACGTATCTGATCGCCATGGTCACCGGCGGCACGGCACGTCCTTGCGCGCGCGAGCTCGACCGACTCGCCGTCGCAGCGCGACGGCGCTCGTGGTCGTCGGCCAGGTCATCGCCGTCGGCATCTTCCTGACGCCCGGCGCGATGATCCGCACGCTGGCGTCGCCGCTCTGGGTGCTCGTCGTCTGGGTGCTCATCGGCGGCATGGCGATCTGCGGCGCGCTCTGCTACGGCGCGCTCGCCGCCCGCTATCCGCACGCCGGCGGCGGCTACGTCTACCTGCGCGAGGCGTACGGCCGCGGGTGGCGTTCCTGTACGGATGGAAGTGCTTTCTGGTCATGGATCCGGGGATCACCGCGGCGCTCGCGACCGGGCTTCGCGAGCTACGTCGGGTACATCGTGCCGCTCGGGCCGATGCCTCTGCGGCTGGTCGCCATCGCCGCCATCCTCGCTGCTCGCGCTCGTGCACATCGCGGCGTCAAGCCCGGCACACGGCTGCTGACGACCTTGCGGTGCTGAAGCTCGTCGCTCATCGTCGGCGCTCATTCGTCGCTGGCGTTCGCGAGCGCCGCGGGAGACTGGCGACACTTCGTGCCGTTCGCTCGCGGCGCGCCGGCGCGCCGCCGCTCGGCCGGAGCGCTGGCCGGCGCCCTGGTCGCGGCGTTCTTCTCGTTCGGCGGCTGGTGGGAAGTGACGAAGATCGCCGGCGAAGTCCGCGACCCGGCGCGGACGATGCCGCGCGCGCTGCTGCTCGGGCTGGCGATCGTCACGCTCGTCTACATCCTGGCGACGCTCGCGTTCATGTACGTCGATCCCGATCGAGCAGGTCGGGACCGGCGAGGCGTTCGTGGCGCAGGTCGGCGAGGTGCTGCTCGGCCGCGCCGGCGGCATGGTGGTCGCGGTGATCGTCGATCGTGTGCGTGCTCGGCAGCCTGGGCGCCATGCTGATGCTCGCTCCGCGCGTCTACTTCGCGATGGCGCAGGACGGCCTGTTCCCGGCGGCCGCGGCCGCGATCCATCCGCGGTTCGGCACGCCGGCGCGCGCGATCGCCGCCCAGGCGTGCTCGCCTCGGTCCTGGTCGTGCTCGGCACGTTCGACACGCATCGTCGCCTACTTCATCTTCATCACGGTCGTGTTCATCGCGCTGACCGTGGCGGCGGTCTTCGTGCTGCGCCGCCGCGATCCGACGTTCCACGTGCCCGGCACCCTGGCCCGCGCTTATCTTCCTGGCATGGTTGCCGTGCTGCTGCTGCTCCTGCTCCTGAACAATCCGTTGCAGGCCCTGCTCGGCGTCGCGATCGTGGCGCTCGGCGTGCCCGTCTATCACCTGCACCGAGCGATCCGTCGCAGCGCCGCCGCACGGCCAAGAGGCACAATCATGACCTGGATTCGCACCATTCCCTTCGACGACGACGAGACGCTGCGCAAGGCGCGCGAGGCCCAGCAGGCGCTCTACCCGATCGAGTACGCGGAACCGACACATCCGCATCACAAGGAGACTGACGGGATCGTCGGCTCGCACTCGCTGATCCCCGACGCGCTGTACCACGCCTTCGCCGCGTTCGGCGCGCTGATGTCGCCCGACCTCCCGCTCACCCGCCGGCAGCACGAGATGATCACGACCGTCGTGTCGGCGACCAACCGGTGCCAGTATTGACTGGAGTCGCACGCAGAGTTTCTGCGTAGGGTCACGCTGGACGAAGCGTTCGTCGAGGCGCTCGAAGCGCGACTTCCGGTCGGCGCCGATCTCCGACCAGGATCGCGTGATGCTCGAGTACGTCGAGCAGATCACGCGCGACTGCGACGCGGATCACGCCGGAGTTCCACGACCGGCTGCGCGCCGTCGGGTTCGACGACCGCGGCATCCTGCAGATCACGCTGATCGCCTCGTGGTTCAACTACATCAACCGCGTGGCCGATGCGCTGGGCGTCGGCCGCGACTAACAGTTCACCCTCTGCCAGAATTTGGATTAGAGGCCCCGTCGGTGCGCTTCCCCGCACAGGGTAACCGTGTAGGGTCGGACCACCCCGTGGACGAACTCGATCGGGGCCGCCTGCTCCATCGCAATCGATGGACCATCTTGCCACCTCTGAGCATCAACCTCGGAAGTCACACCTGCCGCACGACATACGACGCTCTCACCGATTCGAGAGGACGCGCTCCGGCGGAAGCGAGAACTGTGAATGTCAACCTCGGTTTACAACTGCCACGGATTTCCAGGGAACTGGCCGGACGACATGAGCAACCAGCGTTGCCGGCGAACGGCGGCACAACCCTCGATGCCGGATCGAAAGACCCGGCTTCAAGCGGCGGCCCTGAAGAGGAGCCCTACACCCCGGCGAGTGATTCTGGATGCGACAATTGGGACTCTGATGCTGGCTCCACAGAGAGAGCGGCGATGCGAGGAGGGAATTCGGAAAAACTACTGGAGGGCGGGACCGCGCGGAGCCTGCTCTCCGCGCGGATCCCCGGATCGGTCAGCGATCGAACTTCAACCAGACGTCGTAGACGTTCGCCTCCTCCCCATCGGCCCACGTCAGCTTGCCTACCTGCCTGAACTCGTTGCCAAACCGATCCATCCTCTTCGATTGTTTGTAGTCCGTGCGGATTGCGACGAGCCCGGCATCCGGGAGCCGCTGCAGTTCTTCCTCCTCGGAGAGCCCGTTATGGTTTCGGTCGGTCCATAACAGCAAGTGCTGGAAGATCGGATCCCGACTATCGATGATGCCGTCCCCAACGGTCGTGGCGCCATATGAGGGACTCTCAGCAAAGCGCAAGGCTTCGAACCCGTTCGGTGCCGTAATCTGCCGATCACCGTTCGGATACGCAGGGGTATACGATCCAAACAGCTCGGTCCCGTCGTCTATTGTGCCGTTCCCGTTGCGATCGAATGCCAGGAATGCGTTGTCGGCGTCGCGACGCGTCCATGACACCCGCTCCGACTGACCGTCTCCATCAAGATCGAACAGCACCCCGTCTTCCACGCTCGTGAGGTGATACCCTTTTCCCGACGTATCGATGATGATCGGGCTGCCTGGCGTAAACACACATTCGAACCCATTCCAGTAATAGTCGCTCCCGAGACCGGCACACTGCTGCGCCGGTGATTGAGCTGTGACCAGGGCAGTACTCTGGGTCAGGCCGGCAGGGACAAAGACCGGTGACGGGATGCCAGCCAGCCAGTAAGCGTGCGCCCCCAGGGTCACCCATGGCCCACCTGTACGGTACTGGGATCTGGCGCTGTGCGGTTGCCGACCAGAACCCGTCCTTGTGCAACGCTGACCCGGAGCGCCCCGCGATGTGCGCGTCGACCATCACACCCACGACGCAAACATTGAACGGCACCGTTGTGCCGACTGTGTACACCACCCACAGATTCGAACCGAGCTGCGAGCTCGTATTCGGTGTCTGTACCACGCCTCCGCAGGGGATGCCGACACTCTGTGGATACGCCGACGCCGCGAAGAGGGAAAGAACCGCCAGGCACACCAACACTATTCGCGCTCTCATGAATCTCCTCTCCTCCCGACCCACGCCTCATTCAGGCAACAGGAACTGCGCCAGCTTCGACTTCAACATCGTCGCCTTGTAACCCTTTCGGGTGTGTTCGGCGAACTCGCGGAGCGCCGCCTGCCCATCGGGTGGCAGGGCCGCGAGCAGCCGATCGCGAGCATCGAGCGCCGCCTGACGCCGCTTCATCTCGAGCGCATCGGCCTGATCGCTTCGCTCGGATAGATTTGCCGAGGTGAGGCCGTCCTGCAGCTTCAAGGCGCGCTGTCCGAGTTCCCGTTCCTGCGCGATGACAGACTGCGCCTCCTTGCGAATCTGCGCGCGCTGTTCCCTTGAAGTGGCGAGATAGATCACGGTCGGGATCGGCTCGATCGGAGCAGCCGGTCCCGCCATTACACGAAACGCTTCGAGCCAGGCCGCCCAATTCGGGATCAGCTCCGGATTCTTCTCGCCGTCAATCGTGATGACGTCCGAGTCCGAAACCGGAGGTTTCCCTTGCGCGTGCACGGCCGACACTGACGTGAGCAGCAGATACACGAGCGCACTTTCAAGTCGAAGTCGATTCATGAAAGGCCTCCATTGATCCAAGGGCCAGTTCGGTGACGAATCGTAGGTCGCGCCGAACCAGTGCAACGGATGGACCGGCGGCCGAGTGTGGTGATGCCTCGGGAAGTGAGTGAAAGGCTGAGAGTTGCGCGAACGGAGATCGACGAGTGACGAGACGGCCGTCCGGGACTGGCGGGATCGCGTCAACCAAAGTTGACCGGCGCAGCGGATGCGCGTGGAACCAGCGGGCACCGGCAGCAGCGCGGCGTTGCACGCCGGTAAATCAATGTAGCAGCGGTGTCACCTGGGTCATGATGGCGGTGTACCTCTTCAGCGCATCTTCTGCCGCTGTGACGGTCTGGGTCGGCGGCAGTTCGCTGCCGTCCTGTGACAGCGAGTACAACGCGGAGAGCTCCCCCGCTATGGTGGTAAGTGTTGGCTGCGTGGAACCGGTAGATCCGCGTCCTCGCCCGCGACCCTCGTCGGTGGTGCCCGCGAGCGTCGAGAGCGTCTGCGCTACGTCCGCCTTCCCGGCCGCCTGGGCGCGCTCGCGCGCCTCCGCAATTTTGGGAAGTACCTCTTCAATCCTGAACAGGGCATCGTAGAGGCGCTTCGAAAGAGTGAACTGTTTTTGTAGTGCGGCAGGCCCGACCTTGACGCGGGGATCCACTCGGACCGTGAGCGGCTGCGTGTAAGCCTTCCCCGCGACCGTGAGCTTCACGGTGTACGTGCCGGGCACGACCCACGGGCCCTTGGGTCCGGGTGCCGTGTCGTGCGGTGTTGCTGCTATGGGATACTCCGGCGCCCCGGGGACCGGCGGATAGTGCAGATCCCACACGAACCGATGCAGTCCGGCGTCCGTTGAAACGACCGGTGACGGCCTGATCCAGTAAGCCGGCACGTTCCCCTCGTCGCGAATTTCGACAGGTTTATCGTCGCTCGAGTATCGCCTGACGACCTTCCCGGTACCGTCGAGAATCTCGATAGAGACGGATCCGCTGGACGGCTGCTTAAGAAAATAGTGAATGATCGCACCATCCTGGGGGTTCTCACCCGCCGGCTCGTCGGGCGGCAGCGGCGTGTCCGTGTTCCGGTTCCACTCGAAACGGGTGGCCACCTGCGGCTTCAACAAGGTCGCTTCGGCGTCGGCGTCCCTGACTTCGGGTCTCCACTGTCGAAGCGGCGTGATGTCGTCGAGAATCCAGAACCCGCGGCCGTGCGTGCCGACGACGAGGTCGTCGTCTTTGATGACGAGGTCCCGAATCGAGGTGGCCGGCATGTTGCACTCGCAGCGACTGCCAGCTCTCCCCGTCGTCGAACGAGACGTACACCTGTGTCTCGGTGCCCGCAAACAGCAAACCCTTGCGTTTCGGGTCTTCCTTCACGGTATTCACGATCGCGCCGGCCGGCAGGCCATTGACGATGGCGTTCCAGGTTTTGCCGCCATCCTGCGTGCGATAGATGTGCGGACGCAGATCGTCGAGGCGGAACGTGTTGATTGCCGCATACGCTCCCAGCGGATCGCTGTGGGATGCGTCCATCATCGAGACCTTGGCCCACGGCTTCAGATCGCGGAGGCGTCACGTCGTTCCAGGTCTTGCCGCCGTCGGCGGTGACGTGAATCAAGCCATCGTCGGTTCCAGCCCAGATGCGATTGATATCCGAGTACGACGGGGCGATGGTGTAGATGACTCCGCGTTGCGACACGGTCGGCGGCGGGCGTATTCCTGTACTTGCCGACGTTCTCGGGTACCTCCCACGTCTTGCGTGTCAGGTCTGGACTGATCCGGGTCCACGCATTGCCGCCGGTCGTGGTCTTCCACAATCTATTCGACGCGAAGTACATCGTGTGCGGGATCGATCGGAGAGAACAGCACCGGCTGTGTACGGATGGTGCGATAGTCAGTTCCTCGCGTTAGTCGCGGCGGCACCTGCACCACTTCGCCGGTCTTGCGGTTGTAACGAGAGACCTTGCCTCCATAATACGATGTCAGGGTTCGAGAGGATCCGGGGCAACGTAGCCGTATTCCTCGACACCCACCGGGTGCCACTCGCGAAACGTGATCCGGCCGTCGTCGCTGCGGCTCTGCACGCAGGCGGAGCCGCTTTCCTGCTGACCTCCACACACGCGGTAGGGAAAGGCGTTATCCGTGCTCACGTGATAGAACTGCGCGGTCGGCTGGTTATACCAGGAGCTCCAGCTCTGGCCGCCGTTCACGGTGATCACGGTCCCCTGGTCCGATGCGATCAGGATGATGTCGCTGTTGGTCGGGTTGATCCAGATGCGGTGATAGTCGTCGCCGCCCGGCGCCCCGCGCAGTGCTCGAAATGTCTTGCCGCCATCGGTTGATTTCCACGCCACCACGCTGGCCGTGTAGACGATGTCGGGGTTCTTCGGGTCGACTTTGACCTCGGCGAAGTCGTCACCGCGAGTGACGATGAGGGTGTTGTCGGTCGGTCTGCTCCAGCTCTGGCCGCCATCGTCCGAGCGGTAGAGGCCGGCGCCGTCTGTCGCTTGGACGGTCGCATACATCCGTCTGCCATCGCTTGGAGCCACGGTGATTCCGATCCGGCCGAGGCCGCCTTGTTCGAAATTCGGCAAGCCGTTGGTCAGCGGTTTCCAGTCGTCTCCGCCGTCCGTCGATTCGAACAAGCCGCTGCCTGGTCCGCTGAAGACACCGTTCTCCCACGGTCCCTGCCGCGCTTCCCACAAAACGGCGTACACGTGCTTCGCGTTGGATGGATCGAACACGACGTCGACCCCTCCGGTATTCTCATCTTTATAGAGGACCTTCTGAAAGCTCCGGCCGCCGTCAGTCGATCGGAAGATCCCGCGTTCTTCATTGGGTCCGTATGGATGGCCGAGAACGGCCACGAACAACCGATCAGGATTACCGGGGTCGACAATGATCTGCGGAATCTGCTGGCCGTCACGGAGTCCGAGATGGGTCCAGGTCTTTCCTGCGTCGGTGGATTTGTAGAGGCCGTCGCCGGTGGAGAGATCCGGACGCTGAAGACCTTCCCCGCTGCCAACGTAGATCACGTCCGGGTTCGACGGCGCGATCGCGATCGCGCCAATCGAGCCGGTCGGCTGGTCGTCGAAGATCGGCTTCCAGGTGACGCCGTAGTCGGTTGATTTCCAGACACCACCGTTCACCGCGCCGATGTAGAACACGTTTGGCTGCGAGGCAACGCCGCTTGCCGCCTTCGTGCGACCACCGCGGAACGGACCGATTGAGCGCCACCGCATTTCGTTGAAGATCGACGGCGTGCCATTCCCTGCAGACTGTTGCGCCGAGGTTTCACCGAGCGTGGCAGCAACCAGCATCACGGCTGCAGTCAGCAGGAAGCGACCTGTACGAACCATGGCGGGCAGTATATCGTGCGCTTCGATCGGCGTTTCTAGAAGTCGCGGATGCGTACGCGCAGCTCGGGTTGACCGGTATGCCACCGAAGCATCGGTTCGATGTAAGCCCGCTCGACGCGCGCGTCTCGCGGCAACGGGACCGTGACTTCTATTGCCTGCGGTGAGATCAGAGGGGTGACTTCGTCGCGGTAGGCGCGATAGGCCTGCATCCAGCCGACTTGGTCGCGGACTGCGCTGCGGGTAAACGAGGCAAACCGGCCGGCCACCACGACGGCGAGCAGCGTCGCTGTCGCGAGGCCAACACGAATCCCCGCGCGCACGCTCAGACGATCGCCGATCCAAGCGATCGTACCCGCAAGAATCCAGCAGAGCCCCATTGCCGGCAGATAGGTGTAGCGGCCGACATTTCCCCACGTAAACCAGAGATATGGAGGCATGGTCAGGATCATCCACGCGAGGCCAGTTCGCATGATGCGCGAACCGCGAAAGACAATCGCCACGGCTGCAAGCGCGATCACGACGTAGTCCAGCGTCGTACGCCGGCCGATGTACATCGACACCACGTAGTCTCGTGCGTGCTCGAAGGCGTGAAGGCCGGCGGCATAGTGTCCTTCTGTAAACACGTAGCTGTGCCGGTTCGCGATGACGGTCGTCACGATTAACGATACGGCGAGAGCAGCAAAGGCCAGCACTTCGGCCGGCCGGGGCCGCTGCCGAACCACATCAGGCGACACCCAGACGACGAGCGGTATTGTTGCGAAGAGCGTGACGGTTGCCTCGTGTGAATACATGGCCGCAGCGGCACAGGCGACGGCGCCCCACGAAGCCCAGTTCGTGCGCTCGCGCCGCACGGCGCTGAGCGCACAATGCAGCGCGGCCAGATACCATACCGCGGCGAACGCGGTGGTGACGGCGCAAATCCAGATCACCGCTTCCACGTACGACGGCATCAGCGCCCACGTGACCGCCGCCACGAGAGCAACGTCACGGCGTCCGAAGACTCGGGCCGTGAGATGCAGCAGGAGAATCGCGTTGATGACGTGCAGGGACAACTCGAGCGAGTGGTAACACACGGTGTTCGTGCTGCACGCACGGAACGCACCATCCCACCAGAGCTCTACCACCGGTCGATAGAAGTGAGCGCGGCCGGTCACGATGACCGAACGAAGCACGCCAAGATCGCGCGCGTCGTTGAGCCATTGGAAGTCGTCACGTGCCAGGTACGCACCGAGCGTGCCGTGGGATACGTAAAGGATCAGGGGAAGGACAGCGACGAGCAGCGTCTCGCGCCAGCCGGCACGCGTCACGTTCACCGTCTTATGGCCGTGCCGGTGGAGGCCGCGCTCTGGCCGCGAAGTCTTCTATAGAAATTCCACAGCATGTTGGTGTGCGTGTACTGGTCCTTTTCCGGCAGGTTCGTTGGCGTGATGCGCAGACCAGTACTCGACTCGGCCCAGCTCTGAACGATCAGATCATCTGGCATGTCGCGCCATGACGTGAACGCGCCGGTCAGCGATTCGATCAGCCGCTCCGCGTCGAGCGCATACAGCACGTTCGCATCGCCATTGTTGCCCCAGATGATGATACCGAATTGCATGCCCCGGGCGTGCGCGGTGTCTCTGAGCCGCCGCATGTCGCGAGTGAAGTCGTCGCGTGCAGGTCGGATGGCTGCGAGGTCGACATCGATGTGAAGAAACGCCGGGAGCACACCTCTTGCAGCGAGGAGATCGAGGACAGTCACCAGCGCGTCCGCGCTCGAGAACGGAAACGCCTCGATCAGACCGATCTTCACGGCCGGGAACGCGCTGCGGACGCCGCTGACGTAGGTCGCGATCCGATCAGCGGTTGGCTCGAGGGCGGGCCCGCCACAGACAGGAGCTCGGCCTGAGACGAACGGCTCGTCCATCGCGAGGTAGGATACCGCGCCGCCGGCCGCCTCGACCGCGCGAACAGATCTCAGGGTCGCTGCGATCGACTGATTCATCCCGCTGCCGTCAGCTGTGCAGAAAAATTCCTTGACCGACGCGACTTCGATCGCGGTCTCGATGTGCCAGTCCCTGAGCTTTTGAAATGCGCCCGCTCGCACGAACGCATCGTACGAATCGGGCCCGACGATGCGGTCCGGAGGCGTCAGCGTGTGCTGCTGATAGAACTTGAAGACCGAGGTCAGCCGTCGCGCCCGTGGCCACTCTTCGGGATGCTCGAACAACCGGGTGTAGTCGAGCGTGCCCGGTCCGGGACAGAACCATACGCGAGGGGCGTGGGTCTGCGCGCGCGCATCGTAGCCCGCGAGAATCACGAGCGCGGCCACGAGGCACCAGGAGAGAACGGCGCGCCGCATACGGCACATAGGCTGCCTTCTTCCACCCGGAGGCGGAAGCCACTTGAAGCGGATCGACTACGCCGACGTCGTAGCGGCGCCGGCCGTCCGATACCATTCGACGGTACGTCGCAGGCCTTCTTCGAACGACACGATCGGCTCGTACTTCAGGATCTGGCGCGCCTTCGTGATGTCGGCTTGCGAATCGCGCACGTCGCCGGCGCGCTCGGGTTCGTAGATCGGCTCGACCGATGCCCCTATCAGGTCGCGCATGGTCCGGAACAACTGGTTCAGCGAAATGCGCCCCGCCGTCGCGACGTTGATCACTTCCCCGCTCGCGCCCGGCGCGTCGCAGGCGCGCAGCACGCCGTCGACGACATTGGCGACGTAGGTGAAGTCGCGCGTCTGTTCTCCGTCGCCGTAAATCTTCGGCGAGCGCTTCTCGATCAGCGCCGAGGCAAAAACGGAAATCACGCCCGAGTATGGCGAGGAGGGATCCTGTCGCGGACCGAACACGTTGAAATATCGAATCGACACGGTCTCGAAGCCGTAGAGATGGGTGAACAACTGCAGGTACTGCTCGCCCACCACCTTCTGCAATGCGTAAGGCGACAGCGGATTTGTGGGCATGTCCTCCCGCTTCGGCAGCGTCGGCGTGTTTCCGTAGGCGGATGACGAGCCGGCAAAGACCAGTCGCTTCACCCCGGCATCGCGCGACGCGACCAGCACGTTGAGCGTACCATCCACGTTCGCCCGGTTCGAAGTAATCGGGTCCTTCACCGAACGCGGCACCGACGGCATCGCGGCCTCGTGCAGCACGTAGTCGCAGCCGACGACCGCACGACGGGCAAAATCGAGGTCAGCGAGATCCCCCTCGAGAAACTCGACCTCCGGCACGTGATCCAGATTGGAGCGTTTGCCGGTGCTCAGATCGTCAGCGACACGAACCTGGTGGCCGCGCCGAGCGAGCTCCTCAGTAAGGTGCGATCCGATGAACCCCGCGCCGCCGGTAACAAGGTAATGTGCCATGCCCTATACCTTAGCAATATCCGTGCGCGATTGGGGCGTAGAGCCTTGGGAAGCCGCGTCTGAACTCAAAAGCCTCCGAATGCGGCGCGCAATGCGGTGTGCGCGGGCGGTTCCGAGGGACGCGTAGACCGGCAACTGAACCACCTGCGCGGCCCGTTCCGCGCCCGGCGTGGGCGGCTGGCTGCCAAACATCGACAAAGTCGAACACACGTCCACGTGCAGGGTCTCGATGTCGATGCCCTGTCGAAGCGCGCGGCGGACCAGCTGATCGCGATCGGTCACGTAAACACAATATTGGTAATAGACATGCCCGGCACCTTCCGGCACTTCCGGCGTCTTCACCCCGGGAAGACTTTTCAGCGCGGTGTCCATGATCGCCGCGTGCGTCCGGGTCGCGCGCGTCCACTCGACGAGGCGTTCCAATGCCGCCAGGCCGATCGCTGCCTGCACGTTGGTGTATCGCTCGCGATAGCTGTCCGGCATCGGGGAGAGTGGACGGATCTTCTCCCAAAGATAGACGTCCGCTCGCGCGTTCCATAGCGAGGCGACAAGGAGGGCGGGATACGCGGTAAACGTAAACACCGATGGACGGCTGAACGTGCGCTGGACCCATCCGACCCGCAACCGCGTCCGCACGCGCTCGATCGATGGCCACGGCTCCGCCTCAGCCTGCGCCCGAACCCTCCGGAGGATCCGAGGGTCGCGCGAGACCGCGAGGCCACCGCCATAGGTGTTCAACGGCTTCAACGTCTGAAAACTGAAAAACGCCGCGTCGCCTAGCGTTCCCGCCTGCCGGCCCCGGTACATCGCGCCAAGCGCATGCGCGCAGTCCTCGACGATTGCCAGCCGGTGCTTCCGTGCGATCTGGACGATCGCGTCCATATCGCACGGCAGCCCATACAAATGCGTCGGCACGACCGCGACCGTGCGAGAGCTGACCGCGCGTTCGAACGACGCGGGATCGAGATTGAACGTGCGTGGATCGACATCCGCGAACACCGGCTTCAGTCCTGCGACGCGCACCATTTCTGGAACCACCCAAAAGGTCAGTGCCGGCAGGATCACTTCCCCACCCGCAGGCAGGTCGAGCGCGTTGAGGATGTAGTAGAAGGCCATCCGCCCGTAAGAAGTGCTGACGGCCTCCTCCACTCCAATCCGCGCGGCGCACGCGCGCTCGAATGCCGCGATATCGCCCCCCTCGATCAGCTCACCGCGTTCCCGGCAGCGCTGCACGATGGTGTCGGTCTCCGGCACCACGCGCGGCCCGTAGCGGCAGACCGCTCTCAGCATGTCACCGTCCTCGACATGATCGCACGCTCCTCCCGCTCATGCCGCCGCGCGACGTGACCGTCCGCCCAGCGGACGACGGATCGCACGGGACGCGCCGTCGCGCGCAGCCAGTGCGCCACCAGCGATGGACGCATGTAGAAGCGCGTATAGGCTGCGCCGAGCAGAAACCGAAGCTCGCGCGGTGAAAGGTGCGGATGCTCGAAGGTTGGCGTGAAGCCGTCGAATCTCTCCCAGTCCGTTTCGTAGATCCGCGGCCCCAGCTGTTTCCACAGCGGGGTCGCGGGGTATGGCGTAAGCAGCTTGAACTGCGCCGCTGATGAATCAAGCGCGATGGAGTAATCGATCGTGGCGGCAATCGACGCCCAGTCGTCCTGAAGAAACCCGAGGACGTAGAACGCCGCCGTCATGATCCGCCGGCGGCGGCAATGATCGAGAATGGCACGTTGATGCGGCTCCGGGGTCGGCCGCCGTCCCACCCGCCGCAGAATCTCGGACGACACCGATTCCACGCCGAAGCTGATCGCCCGAAGGCCGGCGCTGTGCAGCGCGTCGAGCAGTTCCGGATCCAGACGATCGAGGCGGGTCTCGCATTCGAAGCGCAATTCGAGGCCGCGCGCCAGGATTTCGTCGGCCAGTGCCAGCGCGCGGTCGCGATCGTAGGTGAACAGCGGGTCGCGGAAGATCACATAAGGATTCCGGAACCGGTCGCGCAGTGTCTCGAGCTCGTCGACGATGTTCGAGACCGAGCGCACGCGGTGTCCGGCGAGAATGCGGTGCGGACAGTAGGTGCAGAACTCCGGGCAGCCGCGGCTCGCCAGCAGCGGGATTCCACCGCCGTAGGGTCGCGGCGAAAACGGCACGTCGCGGCGACGGCGCTCATCGAGCGCGTCCCACCTCGCAAATGGCAGGGCGTCGAGATCCGGGGCCGCCTCACTCACGGCGTCGCCGGTCAGCATTTCACCGCGGGCCAGTCGTTCAATCGCCGACTCCGGCTCGCCAATCACCACGAAGTCCGCAGCCGATCGGAACAGCTGCGGCAGCTTCGACGCCGCGAGGCCGACGAAACCGACGCGCGCTCCCGTTGCCTGTCGCAGTCGATCCGCCCAGGCCGTTTCATGGCGGTGGTCCACGAGCGAACTGAGGACGATGGCCACGTCCACGTTCACCATCTCGCCACGCGACCAGATCACGTCATGCCCATATCGCGCGAACATCGCTGCGACGTGAGCAAGTTGCACGCTGGGGACATCGAGAAAACGCCGTTTGAGCTCGCCAATGATTCGGGTCACCCGGGAAAACGGAAGAAGACGGGACCCATACCCGCCGACGACGGTGTCCTTCGACACGAACCCGTCGCGCGCGGGCAGGTCCACCAGCAATACACGCATGGACACACCCTCCTGCTCGGACCACATCCAGCCCCAGGGAATGAAGAGAAACCGGTCAGGCGAGCGGGGGCGGCGCGCGGCCCGTGGGGGCTACGCGGTACCGGGCAAGAGGGGAAAACGATTCGAAGGGAACGAACGATCGAAGAACCAGGGGATCGCGACCGCGTTCGGTCTGCGGGATGACACTGTCGGCGCCGCTTTCGCCAGGTTCCTCGAGAATCCTCGCGCGGGCGGCGCCCGACAAACGAGGGCCGGGAAGCGCGTCACGCGCCTTTGGCAGCCGCGCGAGGACGAAGTGTCCGCGGCCGGCGTTCCGCCACAGCAGCAGGCCTTCGCGGATGCTCGACGCCAGGATGTCGAGATCGCCGTCGGCGTCCACGTCGGCGATGACGATGGAAACGAGACGCTCGACGGATCGCAGCAGTCTCGGCCGGAGCCGCCCGCGCAGCTTGACCGACAAGACAGTGCCGTCAGCCTGATCGGCGATCCGGACGCCATCGATGCGTGCGTCGGGCGGCGCGGCGGGCTTGTCGGCAGCCGCCGCACACGGAACGGTGAGCAGGGCGAGAAAGACGATCGAGAGGAGGCCGCGGGCCGCCACAGATCAACAGTAAACCGACCGGGGCCGCACGTCAAAGACGCTGCGGATCAGCCGGCTCCTGACGCGCCCTGCAAAAAGACTATCCTCGGCGGCTCCGAAGAGGCGCCCTACAGCGCGCGCTCATTCCTGCCGAAGCGCCCTGAGCGGATCGAGGCGCGCCGCGCGACGCGCTGGAAGTGCGCACGCTGCCGCGGCGACGATCAGCAGCAACGTGGCTGTTCCGAAGAAGCTGACGGGATCCGTCCCGGAGATTCCCACCAGCTGACCGGCGAGCAGCCGCCCCGCGGCAAACGCCAAACCGAGGCCAGCCACGACGCCCACGCTCGCGAGCAGCAGCCCCTGACGCAGTACGAGCCGGACGATGTCACGGTGCGCGGCGCCGAGCGCCATACGCACTCCGATCTCGCGCGTGCGCTGGGCGACGTTGCAGGCAACGACGCCGTAGAGACCGACGACGGCCAGAACCAGCGCCAGAACACCGAACAGACCAAGCAGCGTGCTGGCCATCTTCGGAATGAACACGCTCAGGCGGCGATGCTCCTCGAGCGTTCGCACGTCGAACAGCGGAAGCGCCGGATCGAGCGCACGAATCTCCCGCTGCAGTGCCGGAAAGACCCCGAGCGGATTTGTGACGGTACGCACATGAAGCACCAGGTCGGGACGATAGAGCTGAAGCACTGACACGTACATGTAATTGCGGGGCGCTTCGTTGAGCGCGCTGTACTTGCCGCTTCGCGCCACGCCGACGACCGTCGCCGGTCCTCGGCCGAACCTGATCGTTCCGCCAATCGCGCTGCGGCCTCGAAAATACCGCTCGGCCATCGTCTCGTTGATCACCACGACGAGCGGCTGGTCCTGGGTATCCCGCGCGGTGATGCCGCGGCCCTCCACCAGATCGATCCCCATCGCGTCGAAATAGTTCGGCCCGATGCGGTTGTAGTACGCCTGCATTTCTTCGTTGGGCTGCGCCGTGTAGCCGTCGACTTCGAAGGACATGTCCGCGCCCGCGCTGATGTCGAGCGGCACGGCAGATGCGACCGATACCGCACGCACGCCGGGAACCGCCGCCACCCGATCGAGGGCCTGCGCTAGAAACACCCGGCCGCGCGGCTCGTCGTAGCCGCCGGCGAGCAGATCGATGGATGTGAGCAGACCTTGTCTGGCAGCGTACCCGGTATCGAAGGACTGCGCACGCGTCAGGCTGCGCAGGAACAGCGCGGCCGATACCAGCAGCAGCAGGGACAGCGCGACCTGCGAGACCACGAGGCCCTGTCGCAGCCATCCTTTCCCTCCGCCGATGTTGCCCGGCGCGGCGTCTTTCAGCGACGCCGCGACATCGAGACGCGATCCGCGCAGCGCCGGCAGCAGGCCCGACACGATTGCCGTGATCAGCGTCACCGCAATCGTGAACGCGATCACGGTGGGGTTCAGGCCCGAATGGAACGAAACCGGAAACGGCGTCGGTGGGATGAAGAGCACGAGCATGCGCGACGTCCAGCCGGCGATCACCAGGCCTGCTGCGCCACCCGCCGTGGCCAGCAATAGGTTCTCGATCAACAACTGCCGCACCAGGCGCCCCCGGCTGGCGCCGACAGCGAGGCGGACGGCCAGTTCTCGCTGCCGTCCGGCCGAACGTGCCACCAGCAGGCCGGCGAGGTTGGCACACGCGATCAGCAGCACGAGACCGACGACCGCCATCAACGTGCTCATCACCGGCATCAGAAGGCCGCTCGCGCCGTCCTGCGAGAGCGGCACGGCAAGCAGGCCGCGGCCCTCATTGTCTTGCGGATACGCGGCTGCCAGCCGGCCGGCGGCCACCCGCAGGCCGGCGTTCGCACGATCGAGCGTGGCATCGCGGGACAATCGTCCGTCCACCTGCAGCCAGGAGTTGCCACGTTCGCCCAGCCGATCCCCGGACATCACCGATTTTTGCATGGTGATCGGCACGTAGGCATCGAGCGCGAGGCCCGCAGCCGATCCGTAAAAATCCCGCGGGGCAACGCCGATGACGGTGAACGCCGTGCCGTTGACGGTCATCGATCGCCCGATGACCGCCGGGTCCGCGGCGAACACCCTGGTCCACAGCGCGTAAGAGATGACGATCACTGGATCGCGGCCGGGCGCCTGCGCCTCGTCGACGCGAAAGCCGCGTCCGACCGCCGGGGCCACGCCGAGAAGATCGAAGAAGTTCGCCGTCACCAGCTCGCCGAACACGCGCATCGGCTCCCCGTCGGTACGTACGCTCAGGGCCAGGATGCGAAACGCCATCAGGTCGTCGAATCCGTCGACCTTCGCCCTGCGCAGGTCGACGAAATTCGGATAGGAGATCGAAAGGTTCGTCCGGGTGAGGTGCGTGCCGCGTAGCGCGACCAGCCGATCCTGCTCGACGACCCCGGTCAGCGGATTGAGCAGCACGGTTTCGACCCAGCTGAAGATCGTGGCGTTGGCGCCAATTCCGAGCGCGAGGATCAGGATGGCCACGGCGGTGAAAGCCGGACGCCGGACGAACAACCGCCAGGCGAACTTGAGGTCGTGCAGGATCATCCGAGGGCTCCAACAGGAGAGACGCAGCACCGCCGCGTGCGGAATCGCGCCGGACCATCGGGCGATGAGCAGAAGCGCCGCGACCGGCGAGCCGCGGCGTTCACGAGCGAGCCAGGCCGAGTAATGCCACAGTTCGGCCCTCCACTGCTCGCGCCAGATGTCGCGATGCGACCGCGGTACCAGCGGTGCCAGCGCATCGATCAACAGCAGGACACTTCGCAGCACTAGCTCTTTGCTCCTTCGGGCGCGAAGCCGGGCAGCGGCCGAAGCGCCTTGTATTTAGCCAGCACGACGCGCAGCGCCGCGGCGCCCGAGGCGGTCAGGGTGAAGTAGCGGCGGGCGGGGCGCCCCTCGCGGTGCGCGGCCGCCTCGTTCTCCCATCGGGATCGCAGGTAACCATACGATTCGAGACGATCCAGCGTGGGATAGACGGTGCCGCTCGTCAGCCCGGTCGCCTCGATGATGTCGAAGCCGAATTGCTGGCCGGCGGCAACGGCGTGAAGGATGGCGGCGGCACCGAAACTGAGATTGACGGTCCTGGTCATGGCTATGTTGGTAGCCAACATAGCCAATTACGGAGGCCGAGGTCGAGAAGTTTCAGCCAGCCGTGCGATAATCGAGGTTCCGCCGAGAGGGCCAGACGATCGTCGTCCACCGCAAGGTGGAGGGAGGAAAGTCCGAACTCCGCAGGGCAGTGCGCCGGGTAACGCCCGGTCGGGGTAACCCGAAGGACTAGTGGCACAGAAAACATACCGCCCCGGCGTGCCCGGCTCGCCCGAAGGAGTGGTGGCGCGACTTGTCAAGAGGCGCCACCACTCCTTTTCAAGTGAGCCGGGTACGCCGAGGTAAGGGTGAAAAGGTGCGGTAAGAGCGCACCGCGCCCGTGGCAACACGGGTGGCAGGCAAAACCCCGCACGGAGCAAGGCCAAATAGGGAAGCGCTAGAGGACGGCCCGTCCGATGCTTCCGGGTAGGCTGCTCGATCCCGTCAGCGATGACGGGGCTAGAGGAATGATCGTCGTCTGCCGGAGTTCGCCGCAAGGCGGGCGAAGGTGGAACAGAATTCGGCTTACGGATCTCTCGGCGGAGTTTCCTGCAGAACGTAGGGCGGGGTCACTAGACTCGCCCCAGCCGGTCTTTACATCCCCGTCAGCCGTCGTTCTCCTGGGTGATGGCGTACTGCTCGAGCTTCTTGTAGAGATTGCTGCGCGGCGTGCCGATGACTTCGGCGGTCTTCGAGATGTTCCAGGCGTTCTCGCGCAGCTTCTCGACGAGGAACTGCGCTCGGCCGACTCCTTGAACTCGCGCAGCGTGCCGGGCGCGATCGTGCATTGTTGCCGGCTCGGCGCGACGAGGCAGCCGGCTTCGCGTCCATGCGGACGACGTCGCGCAGATCGTCGACGTCGATGCTGTCGCCAGGGGTCATGATCAAGCAGGCGCTCGACGGTGTTCTTCAGCTCGCGGACGTTGCCCTTCCAGCGCGCCTTCTGCATGAACTCGAGCGCGGCCTGGCGTGAAGCGCTGCGGCCGGCGGTTGTTCTCGCGGCTGAACAGATCGACGAAATGCCGCACCAGCGCCGGAATGTCCTCGCGCCGATCGCGCAGCGGCGGCACGCGGATCGGGATCACGCTCAGGCGGAAGTAGAGGTCCTCGCGGAAGGTGCCCTTCTCGATCTCCGCTTCGAGGTCCTTGTTGGTCGCGGCGATCACGCGGACGTCCACCTTGATCGTCCGCGCCGAGCCCGAGCCGCTCGACCTCCCCTTCCTGCAGCACGCGCAGGACCTTGGCCTGCGTCTTCGCGCTCATGTCGCCGACTTCGTCGAGGAAGATCGTGCCGCGGTCGGCCTGCTCGAACTTGCCGATCTGCTTCTCGGTCGCGCCGGTGAACGATCCCTTCTCGTGGCCGAACAGCTCCGACTCGATCAGCTCCTCGGGGATCGCCGCGCAGTTGACCTGCACGAACCGCTCGCGGCTGCGCAGGCTGTTGCGGTGGATCGACCGCGCGACCAGCTCCTTGCCGACGCCGCTCTCGCCGAGCAGCAGCACCGTCGCGTTGGTCGGGCGCCGCGCGCTTGATCGCGTCCCAGATCTGGCGCAGCGCCGGGCTCTCGCCGACCATCTGGTGACGCGACTTCGACCGCGCGCTTGAGCGATGCGGTTCTCGTCCTGCAGCCGCGTCTGATCGAGCGCGTTGCGGATCGTGACCAGCACGCGCTCGCTCGCCAGCGGCTTCTCGATGAAGTCGAACGCGCCGAGCTTGGTCGCCTCGACCGCGGTGCTCACCGTGCCGTGGCCCGAGATGATGACGACCGGCAGCGACTCGTTCGATCTGCCGGATCCGCTGCAGCGCCTCGAGGCCGTCCATGCCCGGCATCTTGATGTCGAGGAACACGAGGTCCGGCGCCTCGCGCTCGACGAGCGCCAATCCTTCCGGTCCGCTCGACGCCTCCTGGACGTCGTAGCCTTCGTACTCGAGAATCATCCGCACCGACCGGCGGATCTCCGCCTCGTCGTCGACGACCAGAATGCGTGCTTTCATCGAGATTCGTCCACCGTCGCCGGTCACGAACGCGCGCTGACCGAGCGACGGGTCGTAGCCGTAGAAGGCCAGCACGTCACCGGTGCGCGCCGCCGAGACGAGCCGCTGGTAGTCGGCGACCGAGCGGATCGGCTGGCGGTTGATCTCCATGATCACGAACCCGCGGCGCATCGCCGGCACGAACGCGGCGCCGGCGGGATCGACGCGCGTGACGACGACGCCCTGCACCGATGGCGGGAATCGTCCGAGGCGGCGCGTCGAACCCGGCGTCGAGCTCGCGGACGGTCAGCCCGAGCGGCGGGTCGCTCGGCTCGGCGACCGGCTGCCGGCGGCGGACGCGTCGCCCGGCGATTCGTCGGCGTCGCCGGTCTCGCGCGGCGGCCGCTCGGCCAGCTTGACCGTGCGTGCGTCTGCCGGCGGCCGTCGCGCAGCAGGTCGAGCCGCGCCACCGTGCCGGGCTGGCGCCCGGAGATGTCGCGAATCAGCTCCTCGTTGGTCCAGATGTCGCGTCCCTCGACGGCGAGGATGACGTCGTAGGGCTGCAGGCCGGCGCGCTCGGCCGGCGAGTCGCTCGCTGACGTCCTGCACCAGCGCGCCGCGCGAGACCGGCAGCTTCAGCGACCGCTGCAGGTCCGGCGTGACGTCGGTCAGCACACGCCGATGAACCCGCGCGAGACGCGTCCGCGCGCCTTCAGCTGCGGCAGGATCGCGACCGCCTGGTTGATCGGCACGGCGAACCCGATGTTGCTGGCGCGCGAGCTGATCGCCGAGTTGATCCCGATCACTTCGCCGCGCGCGTTGATCAGCGGCCCGCCGCTGTTGCCGAAGTTGATCGCCGCGTCGGTCTGGATGTAGTCGTCGAGGCTCGCGTCGAACAGCTTGCGGCCGATGAAGCTGACGACGCCGACCGTGACCGAGTGCACGTAGCCGAGCGGATTGCCGATCGCGCAGACCCACTCGCCGACGCGCAGGTCGTCGGAGTTGCCGAGCGGCGCTTCGGGCAGCTCGGCCGCCGCCGGCCATCTTGAGCAAGCGCGACGTCGATGGCCGGATCGGTGCCGACCACTTCGCCGCGCAGCGCGCGGCCGTCGGCCAGCGTCACCGTGATCCGCTCCGCGGCCTCGATGACGTGGTAGTTGGTGAGGATGAAGCCCTGCGCGATCGATGATGAACCCGCTGCCCGAGCCCTGGCGCGGCATCTCGAAGTCGCGCTGACGGATCGGCGGTTTCGTCGAGACGGCGCCGGTGCGGTCTCGCTGCCCGGCGCGCGACGCCGCGTCGATGTTCACGACCGCGGCGATTGATCCGCTCGGCGACGTCGGCGAAGTTGACCGACGCCGGCGAACGATCTCGCCGCCGGGCGTGGGCCGTCCGCGCCCGGGCGCGGTCCGCGGCGCGCTCGAGACCATCGGCGCCGGCGTCAGCCCGCCGGCGATGATCACGCCGACGAGGAACGCCACCGCCGAGGAGAGCACGACGGTGACGAGCGTGAAGCGGCGCATCTCAGCTACCAGCTACCAGTTTCCCAGCTTCCAGCGAGCTACCAGTCTGCCAGCCGCCAGCTGCAGCCACTTGCTGCGTCGGCTAGCAGCTTCCAGCTGACGGCTGCGGCTGTCACTTCGATTATAAGCGCCTGGAATTCGTCTTCGGTCAGCGTCGGCACGCCGAGCTGTGCGGGCCTTCTCGAGCTTGCTGCCGGCATCGGCGCCGACCACCAGGTAGCTCGTCTTCCTGCTGACCGAGCCCGACACCTTGCCGCCCAGCCGCTCGATGGCCGCGGTCGCCTCCTCGCGGGTCATCGTCGCGAGCGTGCCGGTGAGGACGAACGTCTTGCCGGCGAGCGGGCCCGGCGCCGCGACGTTCCGGTGCCGGCTGCTGGCTGGTCCATGTTGACGCCCGCGGCGGCCAGCTTGGCGATCAGCGCCCGGTTGTGCGGCTCGTCGGCGAACGCCCGGACCGACGCGGCGACGACCGGACCGACATCCGGAACCGCCTGCAGCGCTCTCGACCGGCGCATCGAGGATCGCGTCCATCGTCCGCAGGTGACGCGCGAGCGTGGCGGCCGCCTTCTCGCCGACGTGGCGGATGCCGAGCGCGTAGACCAGCCGCGACAGATCGTTCTTGCTTGCTGCGCTCGATCTGCTCGACGACGTTGCGGCCGACCTTGCCCAGCTTGCGCGGCACGGCGCGCTCGGAGCGCGGCTCGCGCGGCGTGACGACCAGGTTCTCGAGCTGCTGACGCGTCGAGGTGATAGAGATCGCCGAAGTCGCGCACCAAGCCCCTGCTCGATCAGCTGATCGACGAGCGACTCGCCGAGCCCTTCGATGTTCATCGCGCTGCGCGAGGCGAAGTGCTCGAGGCTGCGGCGCAGCCGCGCCGGGCACGACGTGTTCTCGCAGCGCCAGACGACCTCCTCTTCGTCGCGTGCGAGCTCGCTGCCGCACGCGGCGCACGTCGGTCGGCATCACCCACGGCACGGATCCGTCCGGGCGCAGGCTGAGGATCGGCGCGACGACGCGCGGGATGACGTCGCCGGCCTTCTCGATGACGACCGTGTCGCCTTCGCGGAGGTCCTTGCGCGCGATGTCCTCGGCGTTGTGCAGCGTCGCCATCGAGATCGTCGAGCCGGCGACGAACACCGGCTCGAGCACGGCGTACGGCGTGTTCGCGCCGGTCCGGCCGACGTTGACGTCGATCTGCAGCAGCTTCGTGTGCGCCTGCTGCGCGGGGAACTTGAACGCCGTCGCCCACCGCGGGAACTTCGCGGTCGTCCCCAGCCGTGTCGCGCAGCGCGAGGTCGTCGACCTTGACGACGACGCCGTCGGTGTCGAACTCGAGCTCGCGGCGCTCGTCGGCCCACTGCCGGCAGAACGCGATCACCTCGTCGATGCCGGCGCAGCGCTGCACAGTGCGGCTCGACCGGCAGCCCCCAGGCCGCGCATCTGCGTCGAGCATCGCGTGCGTGGCTGTCGCGCTCCGGCCGCAGGATCGCCGCTGCCGGGCGGAGCCGACCGCTGATAGGTGAACAGCGCCGACGAGCCGCCGCCGCTTCGCCACCAGCGCCGGATCCAGATTCCGCATCGTCCCGGCCGCGGCGTTGCGCGGGTTCGCGAACAGCGGCTCGCCTGCCTCCTCGCGCTCGCGGTTGATGCGCTCGAACGACGCGCGCGGCAGGAAGACTTCGCCGCGGACCTCGATCCGTCCGGGCGGTCCGCCGCGCAGCGACAGCGGAATCGACGCGGATCGTGCGGACGTTGGCGGTCACGTCCTCGCCGCGCACGCCGTCGCCGCGCGTGGCGCCGCGCACCAGCCGGCCGTCCTCGTAGGTCAGCGCGATGCTCAGGCCGTCGATCTTCAGCTCGGCGACGTAGGCGACCGGCGCGTCGCCGAGGCCGGCGCCCTCGGCGCACGCGCTCGTCGAACGCGCGCAGCTCCTCTTCGTTGTAGGCGTTGTCGAGGCTGAGCATCGGCGCGAGGTGCTCGACGGTCGGCGAATCCTTCGGTCGGCCGTCCGGCGACGCGCTGCGTCGGCGAATCGGGCGTGACGAGATCGGGATGCTCCGCCTCGAGCCGCTCGAGCTCGTGCAGCAGCCGATCGAACTCCTCGTCGGAGATCTCCGGCGCGTTGTGAATGTAGTACCGCTCTTCGTGGTGGCGGATGGCCTCGCGGAGTTCCTGGAGCGTTCGATGCGGTTGGCTCATGGCGTCCGGATCTCGAGCCGACTGAATCCTGAGCCGGCCTGAGCCATGAGCCATACGCGCTGAGCCATCATCTATCGCGTGGCGAGGACGTAGTCGGGGAGCGCCACAGCGCGTCGCGCTCGCGGCTCGGGCGGGAAGGCGTCGAGGCAGCTCTTGGCGCGCTTGGCGTATTCGACCGCCTGCGCGTAGGCGAGCTCCGGCGCGCGGTGCTCGCGCAAGCAGGCGCGAGGATCTCGCGCCACTGGTCCGGCTGACACGGCGCGGTCCTGCACGACGGTGCGGATCAGCGCGTCGGCCTCCTCGCCGCCGCGCTGCAGCAGGAAGATGATCGGCAGCGTGACCTTGCCTTCGCGCAGGTCGCCGCCGACCGGCTTGCCGAGCGCGGCCTCGTCGGCCGTGTAGTCGAGCAGGTCGTCGACGAGCTGGAACGCGACGCCGAGGTTGAAGCCGAACTCGCGCAGCGCCGTGCTCCTGCTCCGTGCTGACGCCGCCGAGCATGCCGCCGATCTGGGCGCAGCCGCCGAACAGGTACGCGGTCTTGCGGCGGATGATCTCGAAGTGCTCTTCCTCGGTGATGTCGACGTCGCCGGTCTTGGTGAGCTGATAGAGCTCCCCTTCGATCATCCGCAGCGTGACGTCGCAGAGCAGCCGGATGATCTCCAGCGAGTCCTGCGTGAGCGCCATCGCCATCGACTTGATGTAGAGGTAGTCGCCGAGCAGGACCGTGATGTCGTTGCCCCACCGCGAGTGCACGGCCAGGCGGCCGCGGCGGAGGTCGGCGCCGTCGATGATGTCGTCGTGCACCAGCGTCGCGGTGTGGATGAACTCGACGACCGACGCGTAGAGCACGGCGCGGTCGCCGGTGTAGCCGCTCAGCCGCGCCGCCATCAGCAGGACGGCCGGGCGCACCCGCTTGCCGCCGCTCTTCTGGATGTAGCGGCCCATCTCGGGGATCAGCGCGACGCGCGACTGGATGTGCCGGACGAACTCCTGCTCGACGCGCTCGAGATCCTCGCGGATCGGCTCGAAGATCTGCGCCAGATCGGCAGTCACGGGGAGTTCTGCGCGGTGTCGCTCAAGGGGATGTCGTCAGGTTGTCGGCTTCACAATATTGGACTCAGCACCGGAGTGTCAACGCGCTAAGCCGTTGCGTGCGCACGTGACTTTGGACGCGAAAAGCGCGTCGAAATTGCGGGTGACTGAGCGGCCTCCAGCGGCTCGCTCGGCCTCGCTCGCGGACCGCGGCGAGCGCCTCGAGCGACGCGCGCGACGTAGCGCCGGTTCGTTCCGCTTGCCGCGGTGCGGCACCGGCGCGAGATACGGGCTGTCGGTCTCGACCAGCAGCCGATCGGCGGGCACGATCTTCGCCGCCTCGCGCAGATCAGCCGGCCTTCGGAAACGTCACGATGCCGGCGAACGAGAGGTAAAAGCCGAGGTCGAGCGCCGCGCCGCGCCATCGCCGCGTCGCCGGTGAAGCAGTGGAACACGCCGCGGAGGCGCCGGCCCGCCTCTCGCAGGATGGCGAACGTGTCGTCGGTCGCCTCGCGGGTGTGGATGATGACCGGCAGATCCAGCTCACGCGCCAGCTGCGAGCTGGGCCGCGAACACGTCGCTGCTGCACGTCGCGCGGCGAGAAGTCGTAGTGGTAGTCGAGGCCGATCTCGCCGATCGCGCAGGCGCCGAACGGCGCCAGCGTGTGCTCGCGCCACGTCGCGGCCGCATCCGCGTAGCGCCCGGCGAAGCGCCCGCGTTGTGCGGGTGCACGCCGGCCGCGAACCGGACCGCCGGCCAGCGCTCGCGCACGCCGCGGCGCGCGCGCGGCTTCCGCCTCGTCCCCGGCGCCGAGGATGCACAGCGCCCCGTCAGCCCGGCGCCGCGGCGCGGGCGATCGCCTCGTCGAGGTCCGCCTCGAATGCCTCGTCGGCGAGATGGCAGTGGGAGTCGATCATTTAACCCGGGGCTTCGCCCCCGGACCTACACGACACCTGCGGGGGCCATCTCCGCTGGTGTCTGGTCCCTCGCTCAGCTCGGCGGCTGCATCGGGCTTCCCGGAATGCCTACACGACACTCGCAGGGGCCCCGACTCCATCGGGCGTGTCTGCTCCCGGTCGCGCTGCCATCAGGCTTCGCCCGATACACGACACCTCGCGGGGCCCAATCCCCACTCCGATGTCGTGCTGCCAGCCGTGCTCGCTGCATCAACGATCCGCGAGCCCGGCGGGAACCTCGCCGTCGAAGCCGACGAGCTCGGCTTGCCGCCCTCGGGGCTCGCGGCCAGGACCATCCCGTTCGATTCGATGCCCATCAGCTTCGCGGGCTTGAGGTTGAAGACGATGCCCGACCGTCCGGCCGACGAGCTGTTCCGGCTCATACGCCTCGGCGATGCCGGCCACCAGCGTGCGCTGCTCGGTGCCGACGTCGATCTGCAGCTTCATCAGCTTGCGCGAGTTCGGCACCTTCTCGGCGGCGAGCACCTTCGCGACGCGCAAGATCGACCTTCATGAAGTCGTCGATCGTGATGCGGTTGTCGCCGCTCGCGGGCGTGACGGCCGGGACCTGCGGTGCAGTTGCGGCCGCGGTCGTGGGCACTGCGCTGGTTGCGTTCGGTTGATCTGCCACGTTTTGCTCCTGGTCCGATCTGCGTGTTTCTTGACGTCCGGGTCGCCGCAGCTTCCCGCGAAGACGGAGCGATCGGCCCGCTGGATGCCTCGGCGCGGTCCGGCCAGCGCTCGGCGCATCGACGCGCGGCCAGAGCGCGTCGCCCTTTTCGAATGATGCGCTCTCCTTCGTTCCGCCACGCCGCGTCGTCCAGCCGCACCTGGTCGAGTGCGGTCGTCGTCTCCCCGACGCGGCGCAGGATCTCCGCCGCCGACGTCGGCATATCGGCAGCAGCAGGATGGCCGCGACGCGCACCGCTTCGGCGACGTCGAACAGCACCTGGCTCAGGCGATCGGCATGTCGCTCGTCGCGCGCGAGCGCCCAGGGTTCGGTCTCGGCGATGTATTCGTTGGCGGCATCGACGAGCCGGAACGCGGCGGCAGCGCCCGCCTCGAGCGCGAAGCCATCCATCGCCGGCGGTAGTCCGCAAGCGCCTTCGTTCGCGACGCTCGGCCAGCCGCCCCGGCGATCCTGCCGGCGCGACCCGGCCGCCGCGGTACTTCTCGGCCATCGCGGCGATGCGGCTCACCAGGTTGCCGAGGTTGTTCGCGAGGTCGACGTTGTAGCGCTCCTGGAAACGCTCCCAGGAGAAATCGCCGTCGCCGCCGAAGGTGATTTCCTTGATCAGGTACAGGCGCAGCGGATCCACGCCAAACCGTTTGCGCGGCTTCCAACGGATCGACGACGTTGCCGAGCGACTTGCTCATCCGCTGGCCGTCGACGGTCATGAATCCGTGGCCGAAGACCTGGCGCGGCAGCGCGACGCCCGCGCTCATCAGCATCGCGGGCCAGATGACGGTGTGGAAGCGCGTGATGTCCTTGCCGATCACGTGCAGGTCGGCGGGCCACCAGCGTTCGAACAGCGCCTGCGTCGGTGCCGAACCCGACGGCTGCGGCGTAGTTGATCAGCGCGTCGAACCAGACATAGACCACGCTGTCGGGATCGTCGGGCACCGGAATGCCCCACGCCTGTCCGGCGCGGCTGATCGAGATGTCTTCGAGACCCGCTTCGAGCAGCCGCAGGATCTCGTTCCGGCGGACCTCCGGCTCGAGAAACTCCGGGTGCGCCTTGAAGTGCTCGAGCAGCTTGTCCCGGTACTCCGACAGCCGGAAGAAGTGGTTCTTCTCCTTGATCCACTCCACGGCCCCGTGCAGCGGACACTTGCCGTCGACCAGATCCTTGTCCTGCTTGAACGCTTCGCACCCGATGCAGTACCAGCCTTCGTAGAAGCCTTCGTAGACGTCCCCCGCCGCGGCGATCC
Organism: uncultured Acidobacteriota bacterium; assembly: GCA_963755695.1. GTDB lineage: Bacteria > Acidobacteriota > Vicinamibacteria > Vicinamibacterales > 2-12-FULL-66-21 > QHWT01. Next base: position 1,551,672 of record CAVWLB010000010.1, read on the forward strand.
GGCGCACCAGTTCCTGGACCGCCTGCCGGTGACGCGGCTCGGTCGTCCGGATGAAGTCGTCGTACGACACGTCGAGGTGGTCCCAGACGTTCGCGGAACTCGCGCTCCATCAGATCGCAGTAGGCGAGCGGATCCAGCCCCAGCTCGCGCGCTCGGCGGAAGACGTTCTGCGAGTGCTCGTCGTTGCCCATGACGAAGCGCGTCTCGACGCCCGCCAGCCGCTTGTAGCGGGCGATCGCATCCGCCGTAATCTTCTCGTAGGCGGTTCCGAGGTGGGGACGGCTATTCACGTAGTCGATAGCCGTCGTCAGGTAGAACCGGGACATCCGAATAATTCTATCGGATTACCGGGTTCGAGCAATTTTCGCAGCCAATCACGACTGCGAGGTCTTGTCGAGGCGCGCCTTGATCGCCGCGGCCTGGACGGCCTTGATCGAGACGCCGCGCTCGGCGGCGAGGCGGACGCAGTCGTCGAACTCCGGAGCTGCGTTGAGTTCTTCCCCGCCGCGGCGCGCGATCTTGAATCGGACCGGACCGTACGGGGTGTCGACGGATTCGACCGACCGATCGAGCCGCGTGCGCAACATCTCCTGATACCTGACGCCGATCGTGGTCGAGTCGCGGAACAGGATGTCGGTGAGCGCCTGACGCCGTTCGGGAGGGGCAATGATCGTGACGAGCGTGCCAGGCCGGCCTTTCTTCATCTGCACCGGCGTATAGAACACGTCGAGCGCGCCGGCAGCATGCAGGGCGTCCATCAGCGGCCCGAACAGCTGCGGGTTCATGTCGTCGATCTCGGACTCCATCTTCAATATCCGCTCGTCGTCAGGTGGGGCTCCGCCCCACACCCCGGCTCGGTCGCTCGCGGGGGTCCCGACGCCCCGCTCCGCTCCCTCGCGCGTTTGTGCAGGGCAGGTCCCACGGAGGATGCGCAGGACGTTCGGCCGGTCCTTCGGGTCACGATCGCCCGCGCCATAGCCAATCTGTTCGATGCTCATCACCGGTATCGGGCCGAACTGCTTCGCGTAACCGGTAACCAGGAGAGCGCCGGTCGGCGTGACGAGCTCCGATTGGCCGTCCGAGTACACCGGCACGCCCGCCAGCAGCCGTGCAGTTGCCGGTGCTGGCACCGGGAACACTCCGTGCGCGCAGTGGACCGTGCCGCCACCCACGTTCAGCGGCGACGACACACGTCCTCGATTCCGAACCACTCGAATCCGTACACCGCTCCGACGATGTCGATGATCGAATCGAGCGCGCCGACTTCGTGGAGATGAACCCGCTCGACGGCGTGTTGTGGATTGCCGCTTCGGCCTCGGCGAGCCGCTCGAACAAGTGCACCGCGCGATCCTGTCCTTCGCTCGACAGCGCGGAACGGCGGATCGCCGCGACGATGTGTTTGAGATGGTGGTGCGTGTGGTGACCGGACGGCGCGGTATCCGTCGCCGCCTCTTCGACGAGACGGAACTTCGTTGCCGACACGCCGGCCCGCATGACGCGATCGGCCGTGACGTCGCCGTATTCGATCGCCAGGCTGCCAAGCGCACTCTTCAAGGCTTCCACCGGCAAGCCGAGATCGATCAGCGCGCCCAGGATCATGTCCCCCGATGCGCCAGAGAAACAGTCTAGATACAGCATTCGCGAGCCGTCAGCCATGAGCCGCCCCGAACCATGAACCCGTGAACCACGAGCCAATCCTTGATTATGTCAGCTTCCTCATCTCCTCCGTCAGGCTGCAGAAGCGGGTCTCGGCAAGAATCAGGTGATCGAGCACGGTGATGCCCATCAGCTCTCCCGCTCGCACGAGCCGCCGCGTCAGCACGAGATCGTCCTCGCTCGGCGTCGGATCGCCCGGATGGATGATTGTGAAACAGCACGATCGCCGCGGCGCCGCCGCTCGCCGCCGCGCGAAACACCTCCCGCGGATGGACGATGCTCGCGTCGAGCGTGCCGACAGAGAGGACGGTGATACGCAGCACGCGGTGCTTCGTGTCGAGCAGGACCACGCCGAACTGCTCGACGGCGCGGCTGCCGAACTGCGGGAGAAGAAGCTCGGCGGCATCCTTGGCGACAATGATCTGCGGGCGTTCGTGCGGCCGCCGCACGAGCGTGCGACGGCCTGCTTCGACGGCGGCGATCAGCTGCGCAGCCCGCGCGGCGCCAATGCCGGGCAGGCGGCGCAACTCGTCCATCGACGTTCGCGCGAGTCCGTGGAGACCGCCGACCGAAATCAGCACCGCGTTGGCAAGTTCGAGCGCGCCGGCCCCCGGGGCGCCGTGGCCAAGCACGATGGCGAGCAGTTCGTTGTCGCCAAGCACCGCCGGTACCGAGGCGCTCGAGCTTTTCACGCGGTCGATCTTGCTCGGGAACCTTCTTCATGGCCGTTATCCGCTGCTGCTATACTTCACACGATGCGTCGCCTGCCGGCGATCGGACTCCTGCTGCTGCTGGCAGCGGGCTGCTCGGAGCCCCCCCAGAAGGAAATCAACCAGGCCCAGGGTGCAATCGACGCCGCGCGTGCGGCCGGCGCGGATAAGTACGCGGCAGAGGAGTACAACGCCGCCACGACCGCGTTGCAGAAATCGCACGATGCGGTCGATCAGCGCGACTACCGCCAGGCGCTCAGCTACGCACTCGACGCCCGGGAGCGAGCGCAGGACGCTGCCCGTCAGGCGGCCGACGGCAAGGCGCGCGCCCGGATCACTGCCGAAGTCGCGTTCAACCAGATTTCTGCGCGAGCGCAGCAGCTCGAAGCGCGGATCAAGACCGCAGAAGCCGCGCGCGTGCCGGCGCGCGAGCTCCAAAAGAGCCGCGACACACTCGCGAAGGCTCGAACCGCCTTGCAAGAAGCGCGCACAACAATCGACGCCGGGAACTACTCGGACGTTGCCTCCAAGGTTTCTTCCATTCGTTCCGAGCTAGACGCCGCGTTGACCGAGGTGGAAGGGATCCCGCAGCGGCCGGCGCGGAAGCGGAAGTAACAATCGAAGGATTCGAAGGGGAGCGAAGGAGTCGAAGGAGCTATCGAGGGTCTTCGAAGGAGCTACTGATGGTTTCGAAGGAGCCACTCGAGGCTTCGAGAAGCGTCTGTTTCGAAACCCTGGATCGTCATATCTCAACCCACCTGCCATCCAAAACGACTTCAGCCCACCCGGTCAGGAACAGTCCCGACGGCTGCCACTCGACGCGTTGCACGCCGCCGGGAGAGACGACCTCGACGTCCCGAGCGGCGCCGCCAAACGACATCGCCGCGACCGCCGCGGCGCAGGCGCCCGTCCCTGACGCTTCGGTGCGTCCGACACCACGCTCCCAGATCAGGATGCGCACGCGGTCGGGACGTTCGACCGTCGCAAGTTCCACGTTCGTACCCTCGGGAAACGTACGATGCACGGCCAGGCGGGAGGCAATCCGGTAAAGGCGATCCTCGGTCACCTCCCCGAGGACGACACACTGAGGATTGCCGACACGGAGCGTGACGGCATCCACCGGTTCCCCGTTGACGTCGATCGTCCGCCGTTCGATCTGCTCCGGCTGCCCCATCGCCGTCCGGAACGTGACCTGGCGTCCCTTGATCGCCAGCAGGTCGAGCGTTTTGACGCCGGCGTCGGTGGTGATCTCCAGCGAGCTGCCCGGGCGGATCGCGCGGGTGCGCACCAGCCAGGCGGCCAGGCAGCGCACGCCATTCCCCGAGATTTCCGAGGGACTGCCGTCGGCATTCAACAGCCGCATCGAGGCGCCTCGCGGACCATCGCTGAAAAAGATCACCCCGTCAGCGCCGATCCCGCGGTGTCGTTCGCACAACGCCCGGGTCAGCTCCGCGCGATCGGCCACTGGAGGTGCCGATTGTTCCTCGACCAGCAGGAAGTCGTTTCCGTAGGCGTGCGTCTTGACGATGTTCATTTCCGGCAGAAGGCGAGCAGGTGCCAGCCGAAGCGGCGCACCCACGCGCGCGGAAGTGCGTTGAAGGTGCCGACGAAAAACGTGTTGAAGAGCGTCCCCTTCCATCCGCCATGCAGCCGCGACTTCACCGGAAATCGCTCTTCGACGATACGGACGTCACGAAAGCCGGAAAGCAGTTCGCGGAATTCCGCCGCGCTGTACTTCTTCAGAACCGGCGCGTCCTCGTGCTCGAGACCGACCTTCATCAGCTTCGACAGCGCGTTCAGCCACGAGATGCGGTTGTAGGCCTGGAATACGGCGGTACCGCCAGGCTTCAGCACACGCCGGCACTCGCTGGCCAGCGCACGATCGTTCGCCGTGTACTGGACCACGCCATGCGCGTAGACGAAATCGAAGGAGTCATCGGCGAACGGCAGATGCTTCGCCGTCCGCCTCGCGCAGGTCCGCTTCGAGTCCCTGTTGCTGCGAAATTCTGTCTCGCCAGGGCGACCGCCGATGACGAGAGGTCCACTCCCGTGACGATCGCGCCCCCTTTGGCGAACCGTGCCAGATCGGTTCCGGCGCCGCACCCAACCTCCAGCACGCGTTCCCCGCGATGACCGTTGAAGTCAATCAGCCGCGGCAGATGGTGCAGCTTCTCGAAATGATACTGATCGAGATCGGCGAAGAAGCCCGGGGAGCCGACCGGGTGGCGGGTGATCTCGAGGTCGTGGATGTGATGATTCCAGTAGTCGCGGACTTGCGCGTTATCGGCGGGCACTGTTCACTACTATAAGATATCAGGCCATGCGTCCGCGCGATCTCGACGCCCTCGCCGGGACCGTTCACGACCTCCTGATCATTGGCGGCGGCATCTACGGGCTGGCGATTGCGCTCGAGGCCGCGCGCCGGCGGCTGCGCGTCGCCCTGGTGGACGCCGGAGATTTTGCCGCCGCCACTTCCTTCAACCATCAGAAGACCGCGCACGGCGGCCTGCGATCGCTGCAGTCGGGACGCCTCGATCGCGCGCGCGAATCGATCCGCGAGCGGCGCGCGCTCGCGCGCATGGCGCCGCGTCTTCTCCGCCCCCTGCCCTTCATCGTCGCGACCTACCGTTCGGCCGTCAAGAATCGGCTGGTGCTGCGCGCGGGGTTCCGGATCGACCGCTGGCTGGGCCGGCATCGAAACGACGCGGTCGAGCCGGAACTGCATCTCCCGCCGCCGCGACTCACCTCGCGCGCCGCGACGCTCAAGCTGTTCCCCGGGGTTCGTCCGGAAGGGCTCACCGGCGGCGCAATGTGGTACGACTACCAGATCGTCGAAAGCAACCGGCTGGCGATTGCATTCGCCGAATCCGCCGATGCGCATGGAGCGCACCTCGCAAACTACGCCGAAGCCACGGCGCCGCTCAGGGAGAGCGGCGTCATCTCCGGAATGCGCGTCCGCGATCGCTTGAGCGGTACGGAATTCGACGTGCGCGCACGGATGACGATCAACGCCGCCGGTGCACACGCCGGCGAGATCATGCGGGCATTTGGTGTGTCTCGGGAGTCTTTGTCGCTCAAGGCGATGAACCTGGTGACGTCGAGGCCGGCGAATGACATCGCGCTTGCCGCCCCGACCCGCGGCGGGCGGATGCTGACGCTGGTTCCCTGGCGCGGCCGCGCGCTCATCGGCACCAGTCAATCGACGGACTTCAAGAATCCAACCGACCTGGCGGTCACGACCGCGGAAGTGGACGCCTTCATCGACGAGATCAACGTCGCCTTCCCGGCCTTGAAGCTCACGCGAGACGAGGTCCTCCTGGTGCATCGCGGGATAGTTCCCGCTGAGCGGGGGCGCGGAGGACGCGCCGAGTTGCTGTCGGCGCCGCGCATTCTCGATCACGAGCGCGATGGTGCACCGGGTGCAATCACGGTCGTCGGTGTGAAGTACACCACCGCACGCGGTGTCGCCGCGCGCGTGGTGACCAGGGCCGCCCGCCGGCTCGGCGCGAACGTGCGGACATCACCGAGCGATCGCGAGCCGCTTGCCGGCGCCGGTATCGCCGATCACGAGGCGCTGGCGATTGAAACCGCCCGCGCCGTAGGCCTCGAGCTCGCGCCGCCGATCATCCGTCGACTCACCGCCACCTATGGCGACCGGTGTGCGCAGATCGTCCGGATCATGGCGGAGCACAGCGACTGGCGCATGCCGCTGGTCAACGGGCAGACCGCCATCGGGGCAGAGGTGATTTACGTGGTCCGTCATGAGATGGCGTGCACGCTCGCCGATATCGTGATCCGGCGAACCGAGCTTGGCGCCGGCGGTCATCCGGGCGCCGCGCTGATCGAGCGCGCGGCAGGCATCGCGGGAGACGAGCTCGAATGGGATGCCGATCGCCGCACGCAGGAGATCACGGCCGTCGAGGACTTCTATCGCTTGCGCTGAAGAGCCTGCGCGCCGTGCGCCTAGAACGCCGACGGTGTTCTGACGGTGTCGCCGATCGGGGGCACCTTCCCGGCCATCGCCTTGTTGAACGCCGGCAGGTCCGTCGAGAGGAGCTTGTCGAAGCCGGACTTGGCCGCCGCGAGATCCTTTTCGATCACCGCGAGCACCTGCATCTGAGTGTCGGTCGGACGGTAGTCGATGCTGCCCGCTTCGTCGCTCGCACCCTGGCCGACGCCGCCGCTCAGCCAGATCAGGTTCATGTAGACCTTGTAGGCCTCGGGGAAGTACTTGTCGTCGCTCAGCATCTCCGAGCGCGACACGAGCTTCAATTCGACGTCGAGAATCGCCTTGTTCAGATCCTTGAGCGCCTTCGCAACCGCCGCCTTGCCGCCGCTTCGCCTTCAGCTGATCCTCGATCTGCTTCCGCCAGATCTCCATCCGGTTCACCATCTCGGAGGTCTGCGTGATGTCGTCGCGGATCCGCACCTGTGTCTGCGGTCGATGCCTGCAGATCCTCGATGGGCGCGGCGACGGCCGGATCCTTGAGGACCTCGAACGGCTGGGCGTAATGCGTGCCGTCAATCGTGACACGCACCTGGTACTTGCCAGGCGCGGCCATCGGGATGCCGGTCTGCGGCGTGATGCCCCAGTGTGTGATCCGGCGGATGTCGCGTTCCCTGGAAGCGAGGCTCTTCCCAGATGTGCGGGTTCTCGGGCGGCGTCGTCCTCAGCGCCACGAGCGTCGGCGCCGTCGTAGCCGCAGATCCCAGTCGAGTCCGTTCAACCCCTCGTGTGCCGCGACCGTCTGCGTCCGGAGGGTCTTGCCGTCCGCGTCGAGGATCTCCATCTGAATCGGCCCCGACGGGGCGGATGGCAGCGCAAGCGTGAAGTGCGGGCCGCCCGGCCTGCTGGAACACGCTGCGCGCCTGGCGGAAGAGCGGCGCGGGCGTCGTAGAGCTCGGCCGTGGTCGATGGTGCGGCGGCCGTTTGCCCGGTCTGCTCCAGCAGCGTGATGTTGGGCAGGATGAAAAGCCCGCGGCCGTACGTCGAGACGACGACGTCGTGGAAGCGCGGCTCGACGGTGATCCAGCTCACCGGCGCCGGCGGCAGTCCGTCCTTGAACCGCGTCCACGTCGCGCCGTCGTCGAGCGAGTAGTAGAAGGCGCGTCCCGTGCCGGCAAAGAGCATCGCCTTTCCGGTTCGGGATTGCCGGAGAGCGACAGCACGTAATCGAGCGGATGGCCGGTCGGAATGTTGCCGGTGATCTTCGTCCAGTCGCGCCGAAGTCCGTGGTCTTGTAGATGTAGGGCTTGCGATCGTCCATCAGGTGGAACGACACCGCGACGTATGCGGTGCCGGGATCGAACGTCGACGGCCAGATCTGCGTTGAACGTGCCCCAGACCGGCAGGTCCTTGAAGTTTTTCGTGACGTCGATCCAGTTCGCGCCGCCGTCCTTCGTGTACCAGAGCTTGCCGTCATTGGTGCCGGCCCAGATCAGGCCGCGCTGGATCTTCGAATACTCGATGTCCCACACCACCTCGCCGCTGTACTGGCCGAGGTTGTCGCCGACGAGGCCGCCGTTGGAAACGATCGCGAGAGGGATCCTTGGTCGAGAGGTCCGGGCTCGAGCTCGGTCCACGACTGGCCGCCGTTGGTGGTTTTCAGGATCAGCTGGCAGCCGTAGAGCACGTTGTTCGTGATCGAACGGATCGATCGCCATCGGCGCGGTCCAGTGGCAGCGGTACTTCGACTTCGTTGGGCGGCGAATCGAGCGACACCATCCACGGCTCGATCGAGCGCGCCGTGCCGGTCTGCGCATCCCACCGCGTCACCTTGTTGCCGTAGCACGAGGCGTAGACGACGTCGGCGTCGGTCGGATCGGGAATGGTGAAGCCGGACTCGCAGCCGCCGATGTTCGGCTGCCACGCCGGGCCGGCGTTGCCGCCGTCCACGCCCGCCGAACCCGCCGCCGCCGCGCACCACCGCCGCGTCCCGCCCGGCCGACCGGCAGCGGCTGGCATCGTGCTGTCCGTCGGGCAGCCGGCCGTTGCCGGTCGACTCCGAACTCGTCTCGGCCCGCGCATCGTTCCGTCGTCCTGGCGGTTGCTGTAGATCCAGTACGGCACGCGGTTGTCGACGTGGACGTGATACATCTGTCCGTTGGGAATGAAGATGCGACGTGAACCCGGTCTGCGTGTTGATCGACGCGCCGCCGTCGTCGACCAGCGATGTAGCGCACCGGGTCCTTCGGATCGATCCAGACGTCGTGGCAGTCGCCGCAGCTCGCCTGCCCCTGCGTGAACGCGAATGGCCGCCGTTGCCGCTGAACTCTTCCCGCCGTCCTGCGAGCGATGCATGCTGCTGCTCATGATGAAGACGTCGTCCGGGTTCTGCGGATTGACGACCATGCGGATGTAGTAGCCGGCGCGGCCGATGAGCGAGCGATCCCAGCTCACGACTTTCCAGCGTCGCGCCCGCATCATCCGAACGCCACAGCGATCCCTGGTCCGCGGTCTGGATCAGCGCATACATCCGCTTCGTGTCCGACGGCGCGATCGGCGACGTCGATTTTGCCGACCGGGGGCTTCGGCATGCCCGCTCGTGAGCTTCGTCCACTTCGCGCCGCCGTCGTGGGTGATGTAGACGCCGCTGCCCGGTCCGCCGCTGCGCTGCACCCACGTGTGCTGCTCGACCTGCCAGTAGCCGGCGAGCAGCGTGTTCGGATCCTTCTCGTCGATGGCGAGGCCCGAGCAGCCGGTGTTTGCGTCGACGAACAGCACGCGCTTCCAGGTGGCGCCGCCGTCGGTCGATCTTGAAGACGCCGCGCTCTTCCTGCGGACCTGTGAGCCGTCCCTGCGCGCAGACGTAAACGATGTTCGGGGTTGGTCGGATGGATCAGGACACGCGAGATGCGTCCGGTCTCCGGCAGTCCCATGTGCTTCCAGGTCTTGCCGGCGTCGGTCGGACTTGTAAACGCCGTCGCCCATCACGTCGCTGTAGCGGATCACCCACGGCTCGCCGGTGCCGACCCAGACCGATGTTGGGATCGGCCGTCGGCGACCGCAATCGCTGCCGATCGCGGCGACGGGCTGGTCGTCGAAGATCGGCACGAACGTCTGGCCGCCGTCGGTCGACTTCCACACTCCTCCCGATGCCGAGCCGAGGTAATACGTGCTCGGATCGCCCGGCACACCCGCGACCGTCGCGATTCGCCCCGCGGCCGCGGGCCCCATGTAGCGGAACTTGAGCGATTCTACGTTTGCCGTCGCTGGAGGCCCCTTCGGTTCGGTCTCACGCTGAGCGGAAGGAGCAATGGAAAGCGACGCTGTCGCCGAGAGCACCGAGAGCAGGAAGATTCCGCGTCTGAAATTCATTGCGTGAAACTATAACAAACAGGTCGGCAGTTCACGGTTGGCAGTTCGCGGTCGGGCGGTTGCCAGTTCGCGGTTGGCAGAACTTGACCGCCGACTGCGACCGCAAACTCGACGCCCCCCTACGGGACCGTGTAGCCCTTGAACACCCACGTGGCGCCGATCGTGAAGCCCCAGTCGGGGTCGCGCGACGTCGTTCCGAGGAGCAGCCCTGCGTCGACACGGACCGTGTCGTAGGTGTACCTGCCGCCGACGCGGAACGTGGCTCGACTGTCGGTTCCAGGAGGGGCACCGCCGCCACGGGTGTTCGCGCGGCCGTTGACCTCCCCTACCACTTCAAGCCCCTCGACGGACCGCGCGGGCGATCGACGCCCCGTACAGCAATACATCGTTCTGGCGATCGCCGCGCGTGGGGTCGCCGAGAATTCCGAGGCCGGCGTTGCCGACAAATCTGATCGACTGCACGGTCTTCCCGAAGAGCGCCGTGGCCAGAAAATCGGTGGTATCGAGGCCAAGACCGCTCTCGTTGCTCGCGTTCGGCAGCTTGGTCGCGAAGCGGACCCCGATCGAGGGCCGGGTCTCGGTTTCGCTCCAGACGCGAATCTTGGTCGCGACAACAATGTCCTCGACGTCGCTGGTCGAGTCGCCGGTGATATCCAGCATTCCCGAGAGCGGCGCAGGGCTGATTGATTTGATCGAGAGCCGGTTGTAGAGGCCGCCGTCGATCTGCAGCTCCGCGATCGAGCTGAGGCCGAAACTGACGCCCAGCGTCGGCAGCCGGAGCAGATTCCCTTCCAGGCCGCTGACGGGATAGAAAATGTCGCGCGCTAGTCGACTCCGCCTTCAATGAGCACGTTACCCGCGCCAATCGTCTCAGGATCCTCCGTCACGAGCGGCCGCTGCTGTGCCCACGCGGGTGATGTAAGACCAAAAAGGGCCAGAACGGCCGCTGTCAGCGTTCGATTCATCGACTCGTCACCTCCTCAAAATTGCCGCGTGCTGTCGAGCAGTATCGTGACCGGGCCGTCGTTGACCAGTTCCACCTGCATCTCGGCCTGGAACACGCCGGTCGCGACGGTGAGACCGAAGGCGCGAAGCGCTCGAGCCATGTCTTCGTAGAGCGCCTGCGCCAGGGCTGGTGCAGCCGCCGCGTCGTACGACGGCCGACGTCCCTTTCGCGCATCACCGAAAAGTGTGAATTGCGAGACGAGAAGGACCGCGCCTTTTGCGTCCTCCACTGATCGGTTCATCTTGCCGTCCTCGTCGGCAAAGATCCGCAGGTCCCGAACCTTGCCGGCGATGTATTGGACGTCGGAAGGCTGGTCTTTGTTGGCCACCCCGAGCAGCACGACCAGACCGCGCGCGATCTCGCCGGCGATCCGGCCGTCGACCGTCACCGATGCGCGGCTGACGCGCTGCACCACTGCGCGCATCAGCGCGCCGGGAGGGGCGTCAGCGACAGCACCTTCGCGGCCGCCGCGCGCAGTTCTGGCAGCGGATCCAGCCGCTTGTCGAGCAGATGACGGGAAGCGACGTTGCCGAGCGCGCGCAGCATCGAGTTCTTGATCTCGGGATGCTCGACCTCGAGCTCCGCGATCAGGCGCTTCACGCGCTGGCGCTGCAGGCTCAGGTCGCCGCAGGCCGGGACAGCAGCAGCCGATGATCGGCAGCGCCGATGCCTTCGCGTAGGCGCGCGCTTCGGATTCGAGCACGTAGACCAGCGGCCGGATGACCACGTGCTCGCCGTTGTCGGAGACGAGCCGCGCCGGCATCGCCTTGAGCGATCCCTGAAAGAACAGGTTCAGCAGGAGCGTCTCGATGAAGTCGTCGGCGTGATGTCCGAGCGCGATCTTGGTCGCGCCGACCTTGGTCGCGAGCCGATACAGCGCGCCGCGCCGCAGCCGCGCGCAGAGCGAGCACGGCGTGGCGCTTTCGTCGAGGATGTCCTCAATCGCCTCGCCGATCGTCGTGTGCTCGATGTGACATTCCCAGCCGCGCTCCGCGCAGGTGGCGGTGATTTTCCCGTGCTCGTAGCCCTCGTAGCCGGAATCGATGTTGACGGCAACCAGCGAGAAGTCGATCGGCGCCCGCCGCCTGAGCACGTCGAGGATCTGAATGAGCGCCCAGCTGTCTTTGCCGCCGGAGAGACCGACCATCACGCGATCGCCGTCCTCGATCAGGCTGTAGTCGGTGATCGCCTTGGTCACCTTCTTGGCGATGCGGGTTTCCAGTTCAGATGCGTATGCCATTTCCTGTAGTTTCTCGCCGTCTCTTTTGCACGCGGCTTCACGCGGCGCTTCTTCAGAGCCGCCCTACAATCCCTCTGGTGTTTTGGGGGCTCTTAGACCCGCAGTGACGAATCATTCTACGACTAGTTGCCGGACCGTCTCCGGCCACGTGAGCGTCGCGCCGGTCTCGTACGCCGCAGACCCGAGCCGTTCGGCCAACGACCCCTCCTCCGCCAGCGCGCGGAGCGCCGACGACAGCGACTCCGGCGTCGATGCCGTCACGAACCCGTTCTTGCCGTCCTGCACCAGCTCGGTCGGTCCGCCGGAGTCCGAGCACGTCACGACCGCCTTCCGCGACGCGAATGCCTCGACGGTCACGAAGCCGTAGTCCTCCTGATACGGCGGGAAACACACGGCGCGGCAGCGCGCCAACTCGTCGATCAGCTTGCTCGTCGCTGAGCGCGCCCGCGAACCGTCACGCGGCTGGCAACGCCAAGTTCCGACGCCAGTCGCTCCAGCGCGCCGCGTTCTTCTCCGTCGCCTGCGATCACCGCACGCAGTCCGCCTCCCGCGGTCGTCGACAAGCGCTCGAATCAGGAGGTCGGCGCGCTTCAGCGGCGGTCAGCCGCGAGACCAGCAGGAACTCCTCGCCATATCCCTCGCAGCGGTACGGACGCTGCGGCGCCGGCGGATACAGCACCGTCGAACGAAGCGACGGCCACATCGACAGCCGCTCGCTGAATCGTCTGCGACTGAACGAACAGCCGGGTCACGTTCCGCGTCAGCAGGTAGCGATCGGCCGCGCTGAATCAGCGAGCGCCGCACTCGCTCCTTCAACAGACCCTGCGGCGACTCAGCGACGCGCTGAACCGATCCCAGAGGTCGTAGTACTCGCGCATGGTGTGATTCAGCCAGCACACGTGCCGGGGATGCCGGACGGCGTAGCTCGGATAACGCAGGCTGATCACCTGGTCGATCGGCTGTCCTTCGCTCGATGCCGACGTCGGTCAGCCAGGTCGCCAGATACGCGGACGCCTGGCGCCCGAACCGGTTCTGCGGCGTGACGACGATGTGCGCATCGTGCCCGGCCTCGCGCAGCGCGCGCGTCAGCTCGCGCGCGATGACCAGGTGCCCGCCTTCCGCCATCGGCGGGCTGGACGTGACGACGGCGATGCGGCTCATGCGAACCGAGGATGGGCTTGACGCGCACGCCGAGGTAGCGCGCGTCGGTCGTTACCGTAGAAGATCGGCGTGAAGCCCGCGCCAGCTCGAGATCGACACGCTCCAAACGTCGGCCAGGTGCCCTGGTACGAGAAACCCGGGACCGAGCGCGAACGTCATCTGCTGTGTCGTGCCGGCGTCGAGGTGCACGTGCTGAGCTGCGCCCGTCCACCGACGATCTTGACGTCGTCTGCAACCGGGCCGGCCGACAGGGTGAACACCGCGCGCTTCATCGGACGATCGGTCTTGATCAGGAATTCGGCGCGCGACTCGCCGCGCAGTCCAGAAGCTCTTGTCCGTCTCGCGTCCGTAGCGTTGTCGTCGAGGAAGTAGATCTGGAAGCCGGGATCGCCCTGACCGGGATTGTCGCCGAACCACATGCGCGCACACGCGTCGCTTCGTTGTTGATGGGCAAGTCGTTGATCAGCGTCAGCTCGACCGGCAGCAGCCGAGCGGTCCGCTCTTCGCGTTGTCACCCGGGTGGAACGATGCGGCGAACGGATTGAGCACGAGCGGCGCGACGAAGATCGCGCCGGCGATCCACGGCACCAGCGACAGGCCAATCGACTGCGATCGGCGGCAGCAGGAACAGGAACACGCCGTAGGCGCTCATGAAGTAGCGGTTGCCGACCGAGCCGCCGCCGCCGTTCCAGGTGTAGGGGTCGCGACGATGAACAGCACGATCTTGCGCGAGGCCGGATGCGAGCACGAGCCATTGCCACCCGACGTCGCCTGCGGCGGCGCGCACAAGAAGCGCGATCATCGCGAACACAGCCGGGAAGAAATAGGCGACAAGGCCGGCATAGCGGCCGACGAAACACATAACCGAGGTTGTGCAGCAGGTTCGTCGCAAAGACGCGCCGGTTGAAGATGATGTCCGTCAGCGCCTCGTCGCGCGCCTTCGGCATGCCGATGTCGCTGGTCTGCGTCCGATTCTGGAACGGAAACTCGAAATAGTAGGTCTGCCGATCGCGCCCGCCCTGGTAATTCCAGTCGCCGGAGATCGCCATGTTGATGCCGAACAGCCCGCCGGTCACGAGCGCGTAGATCACCGCGCTCGCGATCGCCAGCCCGAGCCGTCGCCGTCCAACCATCTGCCAGATGACAATCGGCACGAACAGCAGCGCATTCGACGGCTTGGAGAACGTCGCGATGCCAAGCAGGATCGCGGCGACGACGTCGCTCGCGGTCCGAGAACAGCCAGCGCGTGCCCTTCGGCGTCCGGACGGGAGACGCCACCTCTTTGTAGAGCCAGCAGAAGTACGCCAGGCACGCCAGCGAGAAGTTGAACAACTCTGGCGTGATCCAGACGAAGTACACCGGCACGACCGTCGCGCCATCACGAAGCCGGTCGCCAGCAGCACGGACGGCAGAGCGGGAGCGCGCGCGTGCAGGAACAGGTAGCCGCACAACACGACCAGCGCGAGCAGAATCGCGTGGAGGACGAGAAAGCCGTTGGTCCCGAACAGCTTCACGAACGGCGCCGCGAAGACAGCGGATAGATGAAGGATTTTCCGTAAGAAGAGCGCGCTGCGTGATCGCGGATCGGGGCGCGCCGCGTCGATCGTCTGTCCCTTCTTGAGGAACACGCCGGCGGGCCCGGTGGGAAACTCGCGCCAGACCCGGACGAGATCCTCCGTACCGATAGGTGAGGTCGCCGTCTTCGGCGAGGCTGTGCCCCATCATGTAATAGGTTGCCTCGTCGCTCTGAATGCCGAGTGCCGCGCGCGGAAAGTCCACCGTCAGCGCGAGCGCGCCGTAGACGCACAGGCACACCAATGCCGCGATCAAGCCCGGACGGATTGTCATGCGCTCGGCCGCCGCCCGAGCGGCGGTGAACGGCGAGCTCACGCGCGGACTCCTCCCGTCAGAAACGTGAGATCAGCCTGGAGCACGCCGCGGCGCTTCGTGGATCGCGACACCCGGTGCAGCAGTTCGTAGAGCCGCTCCATCTTTCGCACGAAGGCCGCGATGTCGTACTGGCTGCCCGCTCGAGCCGCGCGTTCCGCCGAGAGCCGCGCCCGTTCTCCGGCTGATCGAGCACGCGCACGATGCCGCCCGCCAGCGCCGTCGCGTCGCGCCTTCGGCACGATCACCGCGTCGCGATCGTGCCGTGAGCACGTCGAGCAGTCCGTCCGCGTCGGTCGCCACGATGGCCTTCCCCATCGCGAGCGCCTCGAAGACGGTCAGCGGCGTGCCCTCCCACAGCGACGGGAACACGCTGAGGTCGAACGCGGAGAGCACGCGCGCGACGTCGCGCGCGAAGCCGCGCGAACACGAAGCGATCGCCCAGTCCGAGCGCGCCGCGCCTGCGCCTCCAGGTCGGTCGCGCAGCGGTCCTTCGCCGACGAGGAAGAACCGCGTCGTTCGGCCGCGTCGTTGCAGCACCAGCTGCGCGGCCTCGACCAGGTACGAGTTGCCTTTCGAGTCGTGCAGCCGCGTGACCGTGCCGATCGCGAACTCGTCGGCGCGCGATGCCGAGCTCCCGCCGGGCCGCCGCAATCTCCTCGGGCGAGCGCGGCGGCTGAACTCCTCGAGCGGCACGCCCGAGATACACCACCTTCACCTTGCTCGGCCGGAATCTGCCGCGCGTGGATGACGAAGTCGGCCGTGCTCTTCGACACCGCGATCGCGATGTCGGTGACCGGCTCGAGCAGCCGGTCGGCGATCTTCTGGAACCACGGCGTGTCGGTCAGGTTCGCGTGCTCGTGCAGGATCGTCGGCAGGCCGCGCATCGCCCCCGCCAGCCGTCCGAACGTCGTCGCGCCATAGCCGTGCAGGTGCAGGATGTCGATCTGCTTGCGATCGATGACCTTCAGCAGCGCCGGCAGCGTGGCGGGATCGAACTTCGACTTGTGCAGGTAGCGTGATGTCGATGCCCAGCGACTCGAGCGTCTCCTCGGAGAGATCCTTCTTCCGCAGGCTGACGAGCGACACGTTGTAGCGCTCGGGGTCGAAGCGCGGAATCATCCAGCCGAACAGCCGCTTGACGCCGTGCATCCGCGACCCTTCCCAGCCGAGGTGATCGCAAACCTGCAGGACGTTCAATCGGCGCTGTCCTTGACCGTCAGTCGCTTCGCTGACCGCGCGCCGCGGCGGAGGCGCGATGCCTTGCCGTTCCGGCGGCGTCACGACCGCACGACCCTGTCGCGCTGGCCGATCACGCGAGCCGGAACGCCTACCGCAACCGCCGCCTCGGGGACCGCATCGCGCACGACCGCACCGGCGCCGATGATCGCGCGATCGCCGATCGTCACGCCGTCGAGAATCTTCGCGCCCGCGCCAAGCCAGGCGCCCGTCGCCGATCGCAGACGCCCGACCGATCGTCGTCCCTGCGCCAGGACCGGCTTCCGACGGATCGCTGAAGTCGTGGTCGCCGCCAATCAGGTAGCAGTACGCGGCCAGCAGCGTGTTCGCGTCCGATGCGCACGCGGCTGGCGGAGAAGATCTCGCAGTTGAAACCGATGTTGGCGCCGTCGGCAAGCTCGATGTCGCCGTTCTTGCACGAGAGGATCGTGTTGCGGCCGACGAAGACGCCGCTGCCAATCGTGATGCCGCGATTGCTGTCCCCCTTGGCGTCCAGCAGGCAGTTGTCGTCGATGACCACGTTGTCGCCGATCCGGATCTTGTGCGGATGGCGGAGCACGACGTTCTGCCCGAAGATGACGTTGCGGCCGCAGGCGCCGAGCAGCCAGGGAAACAGCGTCTTGCGCAGGGCAAAGCCGAGCGCGCCGGCGATGTTCTGCGACAGCAGCGTGAACGAGCTCGTGTTTGAGGAGCGCGCCCCAGCCCGGCTGCCCGACCACGAGCGCCGCGTATTTCTCGCGCGCCGACTGCCGCGCCGATCGAAGAGCTGATCCTGTGCGCGCGGGATGTCTCGGACCTCGTTCATGCTGTGAATATGATAACGGCTAGGCTTCAGGCTTCAGGCTTCGGGCTTCAGGCTTCAGGCTTCGGGCCCCGGCCCTGGGCTCTGTGGCCTAAGCCCCTGGAGCCTGGAGCCTGGAGCCTGGAGCCTGACTCAAATCCACTTCTCCCCTCGATACCACGCGAGCGTTCTTCGAATCCCTTCGCGCAAACCTATCTTCGGATCGTAACCGAGCTCCGCACGTGCGCGACTGATATCAAAGGCTCTGCTCTTGGTGAAGAAATCCACCCGCCGCCTGTAGATCGGCGGCTCGATCCGAAGCGGCGCACAGATCGCCTCGCAGGCGGCACCGGCCAGCCAGAACGGCCAGACCGGCAGATGAACACGCGGCGGGGCGACCCCGGCCTCCCCGGCAATCAATCCCGCCAGCTCGTTCAGCGTCGTCACCTCGCCGCCGGCCAGGATGTAGGTCCGTCCGGCCGCCGCCGGCACTTCGCCGCAGAGTCGAAATCCCTCGACGAGGTCGTCGATGTAAGTGAGATGGTAGAAGATGTTGCCGCTGCCCAGGATGACGAAACGGCGATGCGCGATGCCGCGAAACAGCTTCAACAACCGCCGATCGCCCGGACCGTAGATCCCGGTTGGACGTGCGATGACGACTTCCACACCCGTCTGCGCGGCTGCGTCGCGCGCGAGACGCTCCCCCTCCACTTTCGCAACCTGATAGATATCCCCCGGACGAAGCGGCGCGTCCTCGTTGGCTGGCGGCCGCTCGACGTCGCCGTGGACGCCCACGGTGCTGCAGTGGACCACTCGGCGAACCCCTGCCGCGGCCGCAGCCTCGACGATCCCGGCCACTGCCTCGGCATTCACCTCGCGATAGACGCTGTGGGGTAGCCCGGCCTGGCGGTACAACGCGGCGATGTTGTAAATGACGTCGACGTCAGCTGCAGCGCGCTGGATCGCTGAGCGTTCGCGAAGATCCCCCGTCGCAACCTCCACGCCTGAGGTGCGGAGTCCCTCGGCGCGAGAAGGGTCGCGCACCAGGGCGCGGACGTCGTAGCCACGGGCCCGGAGGCCGCGTGCGAGATGGCCGCCCGTGAACCCGCTCGCCCCCGTGACTAAGACGCGCAACGCTCGGCCACGACCGTCACTGGGGATCCGAAGCGCCGCATCAGCCCGACCCGCGTGAACCAGGCTTCCGTTCGCTTGGTCCACGCCTCCGAGCCAACGCGCTTGTGCAGCGCGATGGGCAGCACGAACTGTCGGTGTTCCCCGGTGACGCGAAATCCCTCCGCCTGGAGCGCGCGCGCGACGCAGCGCCCTGAGAAAACGCGATAGGCCTCGACGCGGGAATCGAACACGTGCGCAACCCGGCGGGCGGCCGCCTGAAGTGCTGCCGTGCTCAACTGCGCTGGATAGTCGAACACGACGCGGTGCCTTGAGACCCGGCAGAGTTCCTTGAGCGACTGCTGCCAGTCGGGCGTGTGCATCAACACCCGCAGGCAGACAACCGCATCGAAGCTGTGATCGTTGCAGCCCAGCCGGTGTGCGTCCCCCCGGGTGAAGGTAACGCTTACTCCAGCTTCGCGCGCGCGACGCTCGGCCACCTGGAGCATTTCTGCGGACGCATCGATGCCGGTGACCACCGCCCCTCGCCGGGCCAGCGCGATCGCTGCGCGGCCAGTTCCGGTTCCAACGTCGAGGATGCGCCGGCCCTCGATCGCTCCAAGGAATGCAGCGATCTGTTGCTCCTGTGTCTCGGCGATGAGACGGCCAATCGGTCCGCTGAAGCGCATCGCGTCGAAGCGCTCCGCCATTGCGGGATCGGCATAGACGGCGTAACTGTAGTGGTCGGACGATTGCCGCGCCGCGGCGGCCCGGTGCGCCGAGGCGTCGTCAGGTGCCGGGGCAGCCGTCACGCAACACCGCCGGCCATCTGCGGCGTGACATCGCCGAAGAGGTGCGCACAGGCCTGGCGCGTCCGCGACAAATAGGCATCGTAGCTGTACTTCGTGTCCGCGAGCTGGCGTGCCCTGGCGCCAATCGCTCGGGCGCGTTCCGGATCATCGAGCGCCATCACGATGCCTCGTGCAAAGCGATCGGCGCGTGCTTCGGTCAGGATCGCCACGTCGTCGTTCAGTACCTGGGTGTGGGTCAGCAGCCGCGTCGCAACGATCGGGCGACCCGACCGAAGGTACTGATAGATCTTCAGCGGCGTGTTGGTGCCGAGGCTTCTCGGCGAGACGAGCACGTCAGCCGCGTCCAGAAACGCCGGGATCTCTTCGGCAGGCCGCTGACCCGCAAAGATCGTGGCCGTCGCGATGGCTTCGCGTTCCGCCAGCAGCCGTGCCGCGGCAATCTGATCGGGGCGCCCGCCGGCGAGCACGAGGCGCGCGGCGGGACGCTCGATGAGAACCTGCCGCATCGAGGAGAACAACAGATCGAGTCCCTGATAAGCCTCGAACGTGCCGGTGTAGAGAATTACCGGCGTCTGCGCATTCAGGCCAAGGGCGGCGCGGATGGCCACGCCTGAACCGGCCACGGGCGCATCGCCCGAGCCAGGCGCGTTCTCGATGAGCACCGACGGCACGGCGCGATCGATGCCGCGCACGACATCTTCCAGCTGCGGGCAGATCACGATGACCACCCGCGACCGCCGGATGACGAAGCGTTCCAGGGCGCGGAAGAGCGCGGTCAGTGCCCGCGAGCGGCTGTAGGCGAAATTCGTGAGCTGCTGCGGCAGGCTCGAATGCATGTCGTAAAGGTGCGGCACGCCAAGCACTGCGGCGATGAGCACGCCCCACCAGCTGCCCTCTTCATGCGAGTGCACCGCATCGTACCGGCCCGACAGCGACCGGCGCAGCGTCGAGCAGAAGACAAAGAAATCGAGCGGCAGCTTACGCCACGACGGACCGATCCCGACGCCGTTCATGAATGGCGGCCGCGCACTGCGAAACACTCGAAGCCCCGGCAGGGAGACGTCGTGACCGAACGGGTAGGTCACGAGGTCGACCGTGTGGCCGAGCTCGACGAGCGCGCGAATGCGATGGAACTCGCTGAAGGGTGTGCCCCGGGGCTCGAAGAACGGCTCCGGTGCGATCATGAGGATGCGCATCGAGATGAGTCCATGTATTGTACGACCACGCAATGACACGGGACAATACGAGCCGCAGAAGAGGCACGGAAAAGCAGGGCCGGGCCGCAAGAGACCGTTCTTGCCGCGTATTGTGGCCCTCGTGGTAAGCTGAAGCACCCGCGCGCGCAGGCGGCGGGCTCGATCAAACGTGACTCACGAGACCGAACCGCGCCCACCGCGCATCCGCCCGGTCGCCCTCGGCGCACTCAAGGCCATCGTCAGTATCGGACTCCTCGCATTGCTCCTGTCGCGGGTCGACCTCGCGCGGCTCTGGCGCTATGCGCGTGAGGCCTCGATCTCATGGCTGGTAGGCGCGTTGTGCCTCTACCTTTTGATGGTGCTCGCGAGCACGTGGCGCTGGCGCATCCTGCTGCGCGCCCAGCACGTGGCAATGCCGTTCACCTCGCTGACCGCGTCGTTTCTGGTCGCTACGTTCTTCAACAATTTCCTGCCCAGCAACATTGGTGGTGACGTCGTACGGATCACCGATACGGTGAAAGCGGCGGGATCGAGAACGCTGGCCGCCACCGTTGTGCTGATCGACCGCGGCATTGGTCTGCTGGCGCTGGCCTTGATGGCGGCGAGCGGCGCAACCTTGATGCACCGGATGGCGGTGGGACCGGTCGGACCGGGCATGCTCTGGGCCGGCTTTGGCATCGGCGCGATCGTCGCCACACCCGCGCTCCTCATGCCCGAGACGATGACCAAGCTGTTGCAGCCGTTACGGGTGTTTCACCGCGAGTGGGTGGATAGACGGATCGTCATGCTCACCGACACCCTGACCCGCTTCAAGGAAACACCCGCAGCGCTCGCCGGCTGCTTCGGAGGAGCGGTCCTGGTCCAAGGACTCCTCGTGCTGTTCTACCTGGCGATCACGCGAAGCATGGACATCCCGATTGGTTTCGCCGAGCTGGCGGTGATTGTCCCGGTGTCCTTCATCGTGCAGATGTTGCCGGTCTCGATGAACGGCTTCGGTGTACGCGAGGCGACCTTCGGCTTCTACTTCACGCGTCTGGGCTTACCGCTCGAATCGGCGCTCCTCGTCTCCTTCATGGGAGCCGCCTTGATCATGCTCTTTTCGCTGAGCGGCGGCGTCACTTACCTGGGCCGTACCGCGCGAACCTCGCGTCACGCGGCTCGGCGCACCGCCTGATCCGTCCGAAGCCCCGCTTCACGCGGCGTCTCAAAGCGGCGCCCTACACCCTCACTCTTTCAGCAACTCAACCGCGACGGTACTTGCGGAACGTGGCCAGCGCCCGGAACCAGTCGCGAAGGCCGATCTTCTTTCCCTCGGCGCGACTGCGCGGATAGTAGCGAATCGGCACTTCGACGATCCGCCGCTTGCGCGCGAGCATCCGCGCGGTGATCTCGTGATCGAGTTCGAAGCCGCTCGTCTCCAGGGGTAGCGCTGCGATCTCCTCGCGGCGGAACAGTTTCAGCGCGGTGACCGTGTCGGTGAGGTACCGGCCGGTGAACAGCCACGCAATCGCGCTGAGACTACGGCCGCCAAGATAGGCGCCGAGGGACTGGTTGGGATGGCGCCCGCGACCGAGATACCGGCTGCCGTAAACGATGTCGGCTCCCCCGTCGAGGAGCGCTTGCATCATCGGCACGTAGTCCTGCGGGTCGTATTCGAGATCCGCGTCCTGGATGATCAGATACTCGCCGGTCGCCAGCGCCATGCCCGCACGAACCGCGCGTCCCTTTCCGCCGTTCCGCTCCATCCGATGCAGGCGCACGCCGGAAACCGCAGATGCGATCTCGGCGGTGCGATCCCTGGAGCAGTCGTCGACCACGATGATCTCCGGCTGGACGCCGAGCGGCGCAAGATCGACGGCCTTGATCTGCTCGAGCAGACGGCCGATGAATCGCTCTTCGTTATAAGCCGGGATGACGATCGAGAGCGTGCTCATGACGTCACGCGCCGGCGCAGCCATTCCTCCACCTGCTGCAATTCCTCCGGTGTATTGATGCCCACGGCCTCCATCGGATCGGTGCACGGAAACGTGACGATGGGCTGGCGCCTGGAAAGCCATGGAATGAACGGCAGGAAATTGCGTTCGCCGGTCGATCTGCCAGGCGCGACTTCGGAGGCGTATTCATGCAGGTCGCGATCGAACGCGGCGCGCGACAGCGCGAACAGCCCCATGTCGCTCTCGCCTTCATCCGGCATCGGGTCTCCTTCGCGCCGGTGCAGCACGCTCGCAATCCGGCCGTCTGCCTCGCGCGCAAAATGGATGTAGGGGTGCTCCCGGTTGACGGTCGGAAATGCCAGCGCCGGCGGAGGCTCGGGCGACGACACGTCGGCCAGATGCCGCACGGTCTCCGGCAGCACGGCCACCTGATCGCACCACGTAATCCAGATCGAGTCCGGGCGAAGACGCATCACCGCTGGCGCGGCGAGCAGAATGGCGTCGAGCATGCCGGTTGGTGACGGCTGCAGGACGACCTCGCAATAACCGGCTTCATCCGCCCATGCCTCCACCTGGTCCGCAAACGATGGATGCGCAACGATGACGCTGTAATCGACGTACGCGGCGTAAAGATCGGCCAGATGATCGAGCATCGGCCGGCCGTTGACCGATACCAGCGCCTTGGGGCGTGATGACCTCAGCCGGGTGCCAAGACCGGCGGCGGGGATGACCAGGAGGCGCGACATTCAGGACTTGCTGACCGCGGCGGTGCGTGCTTCGTCGCGTTTCCCGGCGTCCGCGGCGCGTTCCGGCGCGCTCGCGCCGGCCGCGAATCTGTGCGCAACGATCGTCGCGAGCGACTGCACTCCCTCGAACGGGCTGGTGCGCTTCACCTTCTCCGGGGAAATCGGGAAGAACTGCACCGGCAACTCGAGGATCTCGGCGCGACGCCGTAAGAGCCGGGACAGGAGGAACTGGTTTGCCCGCTTGTGAGTCAGTTCGATGCCCGCCTCGAGCGCGTCGGCCGCGCGCACCGCGCGCACGGCTGACAGGGTGTCGGAAATGTAGCGGCCGTACAGAGCAGGTAGGCCAGGCTGAGCACGTGGCTTCCGATGTAACTGACTGCGCCGAGGAGCATGTTGGATTTGTAACGAAGGCGGTACGACTCGTGGATGTCGCGCACCGACAACCGCCGGCTGCCCCACACGGCATCGAGCCGGCCGACCGCCAGGTGCGATGCCAGGCCCACGAGATCCTCCCCTCGATACATGCCCGAGGACTCGAACAGCCCGACGTAATCGAATTCTCCGGCGCGTACCGCCTCGGCAAAGGCACGCCGCTTCGGCGACGCTCCGGACCGCAAACGGCAGCCGCGCGACGAACGCCGGATCGAGCGTCTCCCCACCTTCGTAAAACACCGTCATCTGCAGCGGGAGTCGACTCGATGCCGCCGCGAATCATTTCGAGCAGCGTCTGCGTGACCTTGTTGAGCGACCCGGCGTCGTGCAGCAGCACCGCCATGCGGTACGGACGCGAGTGAGCCTGCAGCGCGTCGAGGAACGGACCCAGAATGCGGGCCGCATCGTGACGGCCGGTGACACCGTCTTCGTAATTGCCAATCCGCACGAGCCGCGGGTCCTCGATCGTCTCGACCGGCCCGAGCGGCACGTAGGGCGACGTCTTCGGTGCGCCCCGGTTCGTTCATCAGGTAGTGCGTGATCAGGCACGGCGTCGGCACCGTGCGCTCACCTTTCAAGTTCAGGTAGTAAAGCGCGCGGTCGATGAGATCGACGGCCGTGCTGCCGGTGATCTCCGCGTCGGTCTGAATGTTGGTGACCAGCAGCTTGATCGCGCGCAGGTTCGCGGCGATGGCGTCGCCAAGCCCAGGCGTCATGTACGACGGGAACAGGCTGGAATGCTGCGTGCCCGGCGCGTAGATGATCACGTCGGCGAGCGGCAATCTTCCCGGCGAGCCGGGGATTCAACGTCAGCCTTCGCGCGGCGCCCCTCGAGCGCGCGCGCCGCGGTCTCCGGCCCGGCCGCCTCGAGCTGACGGCGCTTCGTCGTCGCCAAGCGGTCGATCGACGAGGAACAGGCTCTTGATCGTGTTCTGGGCCCGGGCGTCGACGATCGCTTCCTCGGTCCGCAGCAGGCGGCCGCCCGCATCGAGCGCAACCAGGTGGGCATTGGCGCCGTCAGTGACGTTTTCGATGAGGCCGGCTGGAATGCCGAGCAGCGCGCAGTAGTCGTCGACCGCGCGATTGAAGTCCCGTTTCGCGCGCAGGTACGCTCCGGCGAAAACCAGATTGCCGACGCTGCAGTCGCCGAAGGCAAACGGAGTGGCCTGACGGCTGTATTCGTACAGGAACGCCGTGCATCCAATCGACGAGACGTCGATCGTGAAGCGTCGCCGGACGTCATCTTGGTGAGGAGTTCCACCGCGGCGGACGAGGTGACATCGGCGGGCAGTCGCGAATCCAGCAGCTCGGCAAAACCCGGAGAGCAGGTCCTCAGCTCCGCGGCCAGCCGCGACGCGTTCTTGCGGAAATCCGACGGCCCGAGGCTGTCGCCGAGAAACCGCCGCACTTCACCGGTCGACGCGCCATCGTCGTAGCCGTTGATGGCAATCGTCAGCGACACGCCAGGGCGGCAGACGAGTTGACGCGTGAGTGCGCCAGAGCCGCGACCGCCCGAAAACAGTACGACGTTGACATTCGGCGGGCGTGCGCCGGGTGTCGAAGACACGCTCAATTATGCCACGCGGACGTATCGGGACAGGGACGATCGGCCGGGCGGTCGTCGAGTAATCGCGATAGCGCCAGCGTGGCTATCGTGCCAAGGGCACGTAGGGGTCTGGTCCGTTCAGAAGCGGTAGCGCAACCCTGCGCCGATCTGGAAACCGCCTACCTTCAGCGAATCGACCGTGGGGAGATCGACCGAGGCCCCCGCATAGCGCATCGTCACTCCTGCGCCGATCTTCTGGGTGACCAGGTAGGTGACGTCGACTCCCAGATTGACGCCGACGCCCGTTTCCGTTTCCTTGGACGTCGTGACACCGGTCGCGATCGACGTATTGGGCTGCACCGTGACGCCGGTGACGCCTTGATCCGACACGAAGAAGATGGACGGACCGGCCGATGCGGCCACGTCGATCTTGTCGGTCACCGGCCAGAACCAGACCGCCGAGATATGCATCGCATCCTCGGAGTGATCGAGCTTGCCGGCATTCAGGTCCTGTTGCACCGGCTGATCGAACACGAGCGGATCGGGGACCCGCGCGGTCACGGTGACGTTGCTCGAATCGGAGAAGTGCGAGTAGCCAAGGCCAATCGCGAGGTTGTGCCAGACACGGTACCCGCCGGAAAGATCGAACACGGGACCGCCGCCGATCTTACGCGGGCCTGTGACTGTGCCTTGTTCGTCGTACAGCGTGAACGTGCTGGTGTCGGTCACGTTGCGTGACTGCGGCTGAGCCAGAACGTTGACGTTCGCAAATCCGCGATCCTGCCATTGCATTACCTGCGCGTGTGCCGGCGCTGCTGCGAGCACCAGCGCGATGACTCCCAGAACCTTCTTCATCCAGACTTACTCCTGACTCGCGCGCTCCCGCCGCCGGAAGCGATGTTAGTGGGGACGTCGGATGGTAGCATGGCTCGACCTCGCTGAGTACCTGCTCTCGTAAAGAAAAGTTCTGCGCGTCGGATCGTGGACGTAAAACTCTTGACACTGTCAAGATGCGTCCGTAAGCTCTTTCTGTCCCATGTCATCGCGCTTCGCTCTCCCAGCAGCGAGGCCGATCGCTCGGCGCGAAACGCTCTTGCTCGCGTTCGATGTCTGTATGCGGATTTTCAGGAGAAAGCCTGATGTTCCTACGTAAGGTAAGTGCGATGGGCGCAGCGACTGCCCTGATGTTGGCGGTCGGCTGCTCGAGCGACAAGGCCACGCCGGTATCACCCTCGAGCACAACAGTCACCGATGGGGGAGCAGCCCCCGATGGCAGCACCCTCAAAGTCACCGCACCAGGAGCGGTCTCGCCGCACAGCGGCGAAGAAGTGAAGAATTCCGCCCCGGTGTTCAGCGTCAACAACTCGCAGCCGAAATTCGGCGTGCCCGCGGCGCTCGAGTATCGCTTCGAGGTCTTCACCGACGGTGGCCAGTTCGTGGTCAACTCTTTGAGGATTTCACCGGGAAACGGCTCGACCCGCTGGCAGATTCCAACCAGCCTCAATCAGGGCGACTACAAGTGGCACGCACGCGCGGAGATGGGCGCGGCTCACGGACCGTGGAGCGACTTCGTGTCGTTCAAGATCACCGCTCCGCCGTCATTGCTGCCGCCGGGGCCGTACCCGACGGACCCGTCGGCGATCGTCAACTTCGTCGGGGCGAACTATCCCGACAAGCTCAAGGCACACGTCAGTCTGGATACACGCAAGGCGAACATGGCGTTCCTCCGCGATCGCATCATCGAAGTGGCCCTCTGCACCCATCAGGTGATGGGACGCAATCTGAAGCGCGGCGGCCCCGAGTTCAGCTTCGACTTCCTTGCCTGGAAGACCGGCGGCAAGACCTGGGGAGTCGACCTGGCGAGCGGGTACGACGCGACGGACAAGCCACTGAGACTGCATTGGGCGCCGCACGCACCGCGCGCGTTCTTCTCCGCCCTTCCGAATCCGCAGCCCTGCCGTAACTAGGCAGGGGTGAAAACCGCCGGGGTCGCTCGACCCTGGCGGTTCCTCCTGTTTCCGCTCCGATGTATCGCCGTCGCTTTGCGCAATTGATTGGAAGCGCGGTCCTCGCACCGCTGTGGGGGTGTGGCCCGTCCGAATCAGATAAAGCCGCGCTCGTCAGGCTTCTCGGATTGCAGCCCGCTGAAGCAACGTGGCTGAATCCTCTGAGTCCTGCGCAGCTCCGCGAACTGCGCGAAGCGCTTGAAACGCCCGGGCACCAGGCGACGGATCGGGCGGCACAACTGGCGTTCTCGTTGGTCGGCACCAGAAGCCGGACGTTCGCGTTCCTCGGGTATCCCCTGGTCAACGACAAGCGCAGCGTGTGCGATGGCCTTCTCAGAGAGTGAGCGCGAGACCGACCTCTGCATCCTCGGCAGCGGAATCGCAGGAATGTTGCTTGCCGAGCGCGCCCACGCGCGCGGCCGGCGCGTGCTGGTGGTCGAGCGCGGCACTCCCCTGTCTTTCGAGCAGCGCCGCAAGCAGGGGTCCCACGACGATCCGCTCCCGTTCAACCGCAGCCCCCAGCGCTTTCCGCACGAGGCGCCCCCTTCAGGACCGCGGACCCGCTGGGACCATGAGTACGTCTTCTGGCCGATCTACAACCTGGGCGGCTGCACGAACATCTTCTTCGGGAACATGCCGCGAATGCATCCCGCGCATTTCGAGCGCGACGCGTTCGGCGGCGTCAGCCGGCGGTGGCCGCTCACCTATGCGGATCTCGAACCGTACTATCTCGAGGCCGAACGACGCCTGTCCATCAGCGGGAATTCGGAGCAGACGCCGTTCGCCGGCCGGTTCGATTACCCGCTTCCTCCGCACCGCCTGAGTCCTTCCGACCGCGCGTGTGCCACGATCTTCGGCCACGGCAGCGTGACCCAGGTGCCGACGGTCCGGCCGTCCCGGCCGATCGGCAAGCGGCCGCAGTGCTGCGCCACCAATCAGTGCGACCTATGTCCCATCGACTCCAAGGGAACGGCGCTGAACATGGTCTATCCGGCGCTCGAGGGCCGGGTCGAGATCGAGACCGGCCTGCTCGCCATCGACCTGCACTGCACTGGGGGTCGGGTGACGGCAGTCACCTGCGTGGACGCGAAAAGGGGCCGTCAACGCATACATGCGCGTGAATTCGTCGTCGCCTGCAACGGCATCGATTCGTGTCTGCTGCTGCAGCGATCTCCGGACGTCCCCAAGCTGCCCAGCCTCGGACGGCACTACATGGACCATCCGGTGTTCGAGCTCGCCATCTACGGGACCGGCGTCGACACGCGGCCCGGTTATGGCGACAGCGCGCAAACCGGAATGCTGGTCTCGTTTTTCGACCAGGTGGCGAGCGATCTCCCCGTCTCGATGCTGGGGGAAATCAAGGCCAGCGCGCTGTCGCTCAATCGCGGCGAGATGACCCGCGACGTGGTGGTCCGGGATCTGCTGCAGCGCGCGATCGAACGGCGCGCGGAAGTGGGCGGATCGGTGCGGAAACACTTCACCGACGCCTGGCGCTCGACGCTCGTATTGTGGTTTGCAGTTGAGACGCAACCGATTCCCGCTCACACCGTCGAGCTCGATCACATCTCGGAATCAGGACAGGCCATCCCCCGCATAGTTCACTCCTATCCGTCGTACTTCCAGGAGTGCATCGACCGCACGCTGGCAGATGTTCGTCGCCGGCTGCCGCAGGCGGAGGTCAAACACCTCAGCACGTTTTCCGGCAGCTATCACTGGCTCGGGGCGACCCGCATGGCCGCGTCAACCGCGGACGGATGCGTCGACGGAAATCTCCGGTATCACGAGCTCGAGAATCTGTACGTCTTGTCGACATCGACCTTTCCGGGAGGGTCGAGCGCCAACCCCACGCTCACACTTGCCGCGATGACGCTACGTCTTGGCGACTGGCTGACGCGTGGTAGCACCCATTCCAACGCTCATCGCTCGCATTGAGCGGCGCATCTGCTGCGGATGAGCTCGTGTTCGCGTTGACACCAGCCCAGCAGTGCCGTATTCTTGAGTGTCTCCCCCGCCCGCGACCCTACAGTCCTCACGTTCAGCGGCCGATAGACGGATCCGAGCAGAGCGCACGTCACCAAACAGGTTTTGCCATGAACAGGGGCATTCGTTTCGTTCTCGTGGTGGGGCTGGCGCTCGCTGGCGCATGCTCGGCCGAAAAGAGCGCCAATCCGCTGAGCCCTGCCGTTGCTGGCCCCATTGCCGGCGTCGACATCAGCGCGCCAAGGCTGATGCAGCCGGGCGCCGGTGTCACCGTCAAAGACACCGAACAGCCAATCAAGCTCGTACTCGAGAACGCGACCACCAACGGTCAGAGGAAGCTTTTCTATCTGTTCGAGGTGGCCAGCGACTCCGAGTTCAAGACCAAGCTTTTCGCCGTGGACAACGTGCCGCCGGGCGACGGCGGTCGCACTCAGGTCACTATTCCCGACAAACTGGCCGCGAACCGGAAATACTACTGGCGTTCGCGCGCGGCTGACGGCGCCAACTCCGGCCCATTTGGTGGGCCGATCGCGTTCGACGTCGTCCCCCCTGCCGCGATCCAGCCGCCAGTCCCGCTCGAACCAATCAACGACGCCAGGACCGCGAATCGCCGTCCCAACTTGAGCATCAAGAACGGCGGCCACGCCGGGGCGGTCGGGAGCGTCACCTATTCGTTCGAGGTTGCCCTCGACCAGGCATTTACCAACGTGGTCTATCGCGTGAACGCCGGCGAAGGCAACGGCGGCACGACCGCTCCAGTGGTGATCGACCTCAAGGAGCAGACACGCTATTTCTGGCGTGCGCGTGGGGGTGATGGCACAACCACCAGCCCGTGGTCGGCGACCGCGTCGTTCCAGACGCCTGCCGGCGGGTCGGCTCCGGAACCGCCTACTCCGCCCGCGCCGGGCCCTGGCGGCGGCGGAAATGCGAACTGCGCGCCGCCATATCCGAACAATGGAAAGGCGGTGATCGACTGCGTCGAGCGCAAGTATCCGCAGTACCTCGTGCCCCACGTCACGGTCGCGCAGCGCAAGGCCAACATGGCGTTCCTTCGCGATCGCGTGATCGAAATCGGCATCTGCGGCGGCATGAACCTGGCCTGGAACATGAAACGCGGCGGTCCGGAAAAGAGCATCGACTTCATTGCCTGGCACGACGGCAGGCAGTGGATTGGCGTCGACATCGGCCGCGCCTACGACGATGTGAGCAAGACGCTCGATCTGGTCTGGGGCATTCACGGTCCCACGCCGGACTCGCGGACCTACGAGCCCCGGCCGACCTGTCACTAATCTCAGGCGTCCGCCGGGTCTAGTTGCGAAACTGAAGATTCCGGCGGACGTAATCGCGAAGTGCGGCAGACTGGCCGACGACGCGCAGGTCCCTGATGGTGACGCGGTCCGGGCCGCCGGAAGTCCGCAAATGTATCGAGAGCGTGCGCGCCTGCGTATGCGGTTCGAGGAGCTCGACGATTGATCGGGGTGCCGATGTCAGCTCGATGTTTCGCTCCACGACCTCCCGTCCGTTCGCGTTGAACAGTCTCAGGGTCAGTGTCGTCGGCGTCGACGCCGAAATCTGATCGACGTAGAGACTGAAGGCATCTTGATCGCCGCTCGCGAACTGGACGAGCACTTCCGTTGCCGTCTCGAACGCCAGCACCGTCCGTTCCTCTCGCAGACATCCGAAGTTCCTGAGCAGATCAGTGCCCCTCACGACCTTCTCGCCGATCGAGCCACGGACCAGGCGTGACACGTGCGCGAGATTCTCGGTGAACAGGTTGGGGTTGTGTTGATAGGCGCCAGCGTCCTTGTCGGTGCGTTCGTAGATCGCACTCTCCCCTGAAGGATCGGTCGCGACGTGCCGGAAATATCCGTCGAGCAGCTGCTCTGGAACGATTCCGCGGTTGGCTCCGCGAAGCAGGTGCGTCCGGCTCACCAGGAATCGCACGTTCTGATGCAGAAGGTAGGCCTGCGCGGTTTCCAACACCGGCTGATTCCGGAGCGGTGAATACCGCCCGACACTGGTGTATTCGACGTCGGTCGTGGGGAGCCGCGCTACGAACCGGGAACAGATGCCCAGATCGTCGATGTTCTCCACGTCGAGCGCGTAGGCAAGAATGCCTGCCTGGTTGTAGGCCACGCGATCCCCCGGTGCGATCAGCCCGCCGCTGACGGCGAGCAAGCCTCCGTAGGGTTCGAGCCAGACCGATGCGCTCGAGTGCGGACGCGTCCAGAAGATCGGCCAGCGATTGGCGTTCACGTAGGCGGTCACGAACGCGCGGCTGGCAATGCCGCTCCACACGAGGATCGCTCCCGCGACGAGCCACGCGTAGCGATTCGGAATGCGCGTCACCCCTAGCGCAATGATCAGAGCCGTCAGCGGCAGGAGCGCCACGGTCAGCCGCCATCCGAACATCCAGTCGCCGACCAGACCCACATACGTGCCGAGCACCACAAGGGAGATAGCTGCCGCCCTTGTGGTGGGCGACCGCCGGGCCAGGGCGACGGCGACGGGCAGCACCGCCAGCGCCCCGACACCGTAGAGAGCCAGGAACCCTCCCAGGTAGCTTTCCCCTTTGGCTTCGACCACCCGATTTTCGGCGCCGCTGAAGTGAAAGAGCACCTTTGCCGCGATTGGAGTGGACACGAAGGATCCGAAGTACGCGTAACGCCAGATCGCGTAGGCGCCAGCGATGACCGCGAGCGCGCATGAGAGCACAACCAGATCGCGGCGGCGGTTCGCACGAGAGGTGAGCAATGCCACGGTCAGCAGCGTGCCGCCGTAGATGAAGCCGTCTACACGTTCGAAAAGAAGAAGGATGCCGAGCGCCAATGCCCCAGCGATCGGAAACCATCGCTCATTCGAATCGACCGTCGCTGGCGAGTCGATGAACAAGAGGAACGCCAGCAGCGTGACCAGCAGCGCGAAGATCACCGTTTCCAGAGACGAACAGCTCCAGATCGCCAAGGGACCGGACAGCGCCAGAAAGGCCAGGCCGGACGCGAGCCCGGGGATGCTGCTCCCGGCACGCCGCATCGACTGCGCCGTCAGCAGAATGATCGTAACGCCGGCTATGAAGCTCAGGCCCTTACCGATCGCGAGCGGCGCCAGGTTTGAAAGCCCCAGTGCGGTCGTTAGCCGTAGCAGCACGGCCGACCACAGAACGTGAAGAAAATCGGAATACCCTTCGACGCGCCCTTCCAGGACCGTGTAAACCATCCCGCGTCCGCGCAGCAGATTCCGCGCATACACCAGCGGGATGGCCTCGTCGTCAACGAAGAAACACAGGAAGAGCGAGGCGTAGAGGATGAAGACTGCCGAGGCGCTGACCGCAATCCACAGGAACGGGCGCCGACCGATCATCGGCTAATTCAGTTTCAGCTTGTAGAACGCGACGAGGCACATGCGCAGCAGGAGCCAGCCGTGACGGAAACGGCTGATGTTGGTGGTGCCGTAGGTGCGTTCACGATATCGAACCGGCACTTCGACGATCTTGAGATTCAACTTCGAGGCGCCGAAGATCAGATCGAAATCTCCGAACGGATCGAAATCGCCGAAGTAGTGCCGATTCGCGGCAATCTTGTCGTAATCGCGCTTGAAGAGGACCTTGGTTCCACAGAGCGTGTCGCGAAAGCGCTGCTCCAGCAGCCACGAGAACGCGAGGCTGAAGAATTTGTTGCCGATCAGATTCAGCGTGCGCATCGCCTGCTGCTCCATCGGATAGACCAGGCGCGTGCCGTTGATGAACTCCCCCTTGCCGCTCGTGAGCGCGTCATAGAACTTCGGCAAATCCTCGGGAGGGACGGTCAGGTCGGCGTCGAGGATCATGAGAACCTCGCCGTCCGCCGCGGCAAAGCCCTTGCGGACGGCATCCCCCTTTCCAATCCCGTTACCCTGGTGAAGCAGTCGAATCGGCCATCGACCTTTGTACAGCTGCGCCACGCGCTCGATTTCGGCGGCGGTGCCGTCGGTCGAGTTTCCGTCGACGAACACGATCTCCGTCCGGCTCCCCAGGTGCGGCATCCGCTCGATGGCATTCTCGATGTTCCCTCGCTCGTTGCGGCACGGAATGACGACCGACACGGAATGGGCCGCGGGCTCGGGGCGGCGCGGCGCTGGCCTGGCAATCACGTACTGGACCAGGCACAGCTTCCGAATTCCCGGGAGCTTTGCCAGCACACGATTGGCCAGCCATGAGATTCCAGGAATCCACTGCGGAAAGAGCAGACGGTAGCCGCTCGTGATCACCTCGAAGTCGCAAAGGAACAGCAGGTTGACGATATCCGGCAGCGCCAGCCAGTTCTGGCGCCGCTGCGGGGTCATCAGCCCGAGCTTCTGCGCCAGGCCGAGCACCGGTTCCCACAGGTAGTTGAAGTAGGTGATGATGATGCGACTGTCGGACGAGGTCACGCGATGCAGGTTGTCGAAGGCAACCTGCACGTCTTCGAGATAACCAATCAAATCCGCGAGGATGACGTCACTCGAAGGCACCCTCGACCGGAAGATCTTCGGCGTCGCCGGTTCGAAACTGGAGACCGGGATGGCGTCGCCGCGCGACCTCCAGCATCTCCGGGCTGAGATCGACGCCGACGCCTACATCTGGACGCGTGGCAGCCAGGAGATCGCCGGCGCCACACCCGATGTCCAGAACGCGTGAGCCTTCCGGCACGAGGAACGAGACGAATCGCGCGAGCTCGTCGTGGTAGTAGCGGTTTCTCTTCCACCGCTCGCGGCCGGAGGCCAGGCGATCAAAGTGGTCGGCAAGCTCCTGCTTTCGCTGGCTGGCAGGCCGGTCCTTCGTCGCATTGGCCATCACCGCGGCGTTCTTCGACGGGTCGCTCATGCCATCGACCAGCGATCGCGCTGACGCTGCAGCACGCTGGTCGTCTGGCGGATCCCGACGGCAATCAGCGCGCTGATGAGCGCGAGAAGAAGCGGTTGCACCGGGGTCATGAAACGTCCACCGGCACCCCAGGTCATCGCCACGCTAAGGATATTCGCGCAGACCATCAGTACCACGATACCCACGCCGGGCGACTTCCTGAGAACGAATGCGGCCAGTGCACCCAGAGGCAGGAGGTAGTCCCAGAACGGATGCCCCCGCGGTTTCGTCTCCTGCCACACGTGCAAGACCATCAGGCGGAGCACGTCTGCGGGATGCTCTCGCATCCATGTCGTCGCGATCTGCGATCGTGTTTTGGCCAGCCGCACCTCGAACTCGACGGAATACGGGTCGACGTTCTGCCCCCGCAATGCATCCGCCTCGTCGTCGCGAATCGAACGCCACATGCCGTCGTACTTCAACGCCTGCGGTCCAAAGCCGGCGGGCAGATTCAACGGCCCTTGCGTCCCCGCCGGCATGAAGGCCTGGGTCACGACCATGTTCCGCACCCACCAGGGAGCAATGACGACCAGGCACGTCGCCAGGCAGACGGCTTTCGCCCGCCATCCCAACTTGCCTTCCGATCCTGGATCGGAAGTAGGAGCAAACAAGGCGATCGGAACCCAGAGGACGTAGATGCTCCGTACCGCCATCAACGCGCCGAGGACGGCGCCGGAGGCAGCGGTCCCGGCGAGCTTCCACCGTCGGTGTTTCTGTGTCAGCCAGATGAACGCGAGGAGTGACACGAGAAACGTCGCGAGCCCCTCGGTCATGAACATCTGCGAGGTCCTGCGTCAGACGCGAACTCTGCAAGAGCAGCGCTAGGGCGACGGGAGCTGCCAGCAGACCGGCGAGGTGGACCGCTATGGCGACGGCGATCGTGACGGCGCCGGCCATGATCGCGCAGTTGAGGATGCGCCAGACGGCGAAGTTTCTCCCGGCCAGGGTATAGACGGCCGACAGCACGTACGGCAAGGCAGGGGGCCGATAGGTGGTCGGGTAGTAACTCGACTGCCTGGTGAGAAGGTCGCGGTATCGCGCGAGGCCTTCGTACGGCGCGCGATACTCGGGGTCGCTCCAATAATAGCCGTAGCCCCTGCCCTTCCACACGTTGAACGCAATGGCTTCGTAGTCGGGACCGTCACCGGCCTCGGGTGGATTGTTCAGATTCCCCGACCGATACGCGCGCAACCCGTAGGTGCCGAAGGCTGCGACGAAGATCGCGGCAAAAATCAGCCGGCGTACAGTCACACTCATTCAAAATCGCGCTCGGCCCTCGGTGTGGTGGAAGTTCGCTGCCTGCGGATAGCGTGGCGTCGCCTGGGGCAGCACTCGATCATAACACGCGCATAACACGCAGCTCCTGCCGAGCTATCCCACGGTCGCCCTCTTTCAGAGGCGCCGGAGATCGATCAGCACTGTATCGGGCGGCTCACCGGACAGCGGCACTCGCGGATATCTCTCGAGATAGTTTGCGAGCTCCGGATTACGCCTGCTCAAGTCGCTCCACCGGGTGGCCGCGAAATACCCTGCGCCAAGCGTGCGGAGCCACTCGATCGTTGCAGGCCTGAGATCGCCAGGCCCGAAACTCCAGCCGCGCCGATCCGCCAGATACAGCAACACCGGCGAGGTCACGCCGTAGTCGTCCACGACAACGAACAGCGCGTGACGGTCTGCTGCCGCCCGGTCGATCGCCTGACCCGCAACGAGCATTCGCGTGTCGAGGTGCGAGCCGCGGAAATGCGTTCGAACGACTCCGCTCTCGGCGAACATGAGGAGAGCGAGCGCCGTGACCACCGTCGGCACGGCAATCCTTCCCCACCATGCGCCGACATGCTCGCGAACCCACGCACCGTCGAAGAGCGGAGCCGCGGCCACCCCAAAGTACATCGCACCGATCACCACGAGCGGAAGCTGGTAGTAGTCGTGCGCGATGTTTCCCTCTGCTGCAATCAGGATGAAGGCGATCATCGCGGCCAGCCACGCGGCTGGCACAAGGCTCCACTTCCCACGCCACGTCAGCATGCCGACCAGCGCCACCGCCAGACCAATCGGCGTCAGGAGCAGCCGGGTGATGCGCTCCAGCAGTTCGCGATAGAGCTCCGCGTCGCGCAGCCGTGCCAGCGTGCTCCATTTCGAGAACACGTCGGGCCACGGACCGGGTGCGATCGAAGGAGGATACGTCCGGGCAGGATGCGCGAGGATGCCGTAGGTGAGGCCGCTCGCGCGATAGATGAAATAGGCATGCCCGTACCACGCTGCCGCGAGGAGCAGCGGGGCGATCAGCGCGAGCCAGAGCCGCCGATCGAAGAGCCCCGCGCGTCCGCGGGTCTGCCACGCCGCGGCCGCGATCGGCAGCAGCACCAGAATCGCGGGAAGCTTGACGAGAATCGCCGCCGACAGTGCGGCGCTCCCCCACCGCAGCGCGCGCGTGCTGCCCGATTCCAGATATCGGATCATGCCGAACAGCGCGCCGACCGAAAGGCACAGCATCGCGGTGTCCGGCATGAAGGTGCGGCCGTAATAGACCGCGCCCGGCGAAACCGCGACGAGGAATGCTGCGGCCCGCCCAGCCGGCCGCCCGCGC
Organism: uncultured Acidobacteriota bacterium; assembly: GCA_963755695.1. Classification (GTDB taxonomy): domain Bacteria; phylum Acidobacteriota; class Vicinamibacteria; order Vicinamibacterales; family 2-12-FULL-66-21; genus QHWT01. The sequence goes on from CAVWLB010000010.1 coordinate 1,587,898, forward strand.
ATCGCCTGCACCAGCAGATAGACGAGCACGATCAGACCCGCAGAGAAACCTACCGACGTGAGCCTGCCCAACCGATCGTCCGGGCCGAACACGAAATACAGCAGCGCCGCGATGAACGGGACGAGTGGAAACTCGCTCTCGACGTAGCCGTGCGCACCTCCCCAGTTGACCTGGGGATAGAGCGGATTCAACGAGTCTTGGTAAAAGTACCGCGCCATCACGGCGGTATCGATCTGGCGCCAGCGGTGCGCGTCGAGCAGCGGTGAGGAGATGTAAAGGAGCCGAAGACCGATGCCCAGCAGGACGATCGCGGCGAGGGGAAGCGCGTCACGCGCGCGCGCGAGGCGATGCATCAACAGCGCTATTATACTGACTGCTCGTGAGTCGGACCTCCAGCTTCTGTGACTGCAAGACGGTGAATCGCGCGTGACGCCCCGCGTGTGGCGCGTGGTGCGCGCCGTCGTTGCCATCGGGCTGACCGCGATCGTGCTCTGGAAATCGGATATGGGCGCCGTGCTGCAGGCCGCCCGCGGCACCCGTCCGGCGCCGCTGCTGGCCGCCGTCGGCCTGGTCATCGTCGATCGGGCGCTCATGGGTTGGCGCTGGATCGCGCTTCTCGGCGCCATCGACGAGTCCCGCCGACCGTCCCTCGGCGCCGCCATGCGCATCTTCTTCGTCAGCACGTTTCTCGGGACGTTCCTTCCGGCGAGCATCGGCGCGGACGCGGTGCGGACGGTGGCCACCGCGCGACTGGGCGTACCCGCCGCACCTGCCGCCGCTTCGGTCGTTCTCGATCGCCTGCTTGGGATCGTCGGGATCCTCGCGCTCGCGGTGTTCGGACTGTTCCTCGCACGCGACCTCAGATCGCATCCGGCGGTGGTCGCGGCGCTGGCTTTCACCTCGGCGATCGTCGCGGCCGGCGCCGCATTGATCTTCAGCGATCGGGCTGGCGCGCTGGCACGGCTGCTCGCGCGCGCAGCACCCGGACCGCAGTTGAAGCATCTCGGCGTGGAGATGATCGACGCGATCCAGATTCATCGCGGCCATCGGGCACGAATCGCCGCGGTCCTGCTCGGCTCCATTGCCGTTCAGGGTACTGCGTGTCCTCGAGGCATGGACGCTTGGCCTGGCACTCAGTATTCCCGCCGGACTGAGCACGTACATGGCGTTCGTCCCGCTAATCCTGCTGATCATGCTGCTGCCAATCACGGTCAACGGCATCGGCACGAGCCAGGGTGCGTTCGTGTGGCTGTTCGGCACCGTCGGAGTCCCAGCGCCATCGGCGTTCGCGTTATCCGTCCTCTTTCTCGCGCTTGGCATCGTCGGTAATCTCCCGGGTGCGGTTCTCTACGCCGTGGATTCCAATTCCAGCGAAGCGAGCGGGGCTCGGCGTTCGACATGAAGAGCCGAATTTCCACCGCCTGGATCCTGCTCGGCGCGGCGGTCGCGACGGCGGCGATCCTGGCCGGAGTCCTCGCCGGCGGCGCCGGCTGCATCTATTTCATCGCCCTTGTCGCGGCCTGCACCGTCGGCTGGCCTCTTGGCATTGCGCTGTTCGGCTCGCATCCGGTTGCGATCATCACCGGGAGCACGGTCGGCTATGGATTGACCTCGCTGGCCTTGTGGGTCGGCATGAGCACACATTCGCTCCTCATCGGCGACCTCGTCTGGATCGGCGTCGCGGTTATTGGATGGCTCGTTGTCCGCCGGCGCAGATTCCCGTTGGTCACGCTACCCGAGTGGGACGCTTCGACCAGCTGGTCGCTGGCAGCCGCGCTTGCGCTCACGGTGTTCCTCGTGGTCCCGCCCTTCGCACGGGTCGGCACACGAGATCCGGACGGAACGCGACTCTATCGCGCATACTTCACCGCCGATTTCATCTGGCACATGGGCCTGACGGCGGAGCTCGAGAAGGGCGAGGTGCCGCCACGCAATCCGTATCTGCGAGGTGAGCGACTTCACTATTACTGGACCTACTTTCTCCCGCCGGCGACCGCCGTGCGCGCAGCGCCGCGCCTGCCGGTCGCTGACGCGCTGAAGGTCACGGCACTCGTCGCAGCATTTCTCTTCGTCGCGTCGATCTTCGCGACGGCGTGGATCGCCGTCCCACGCGGGCCGATCGTTCTCGCTTCGGTCGCCTTTGGCCTGATCGCCGCGAGCTTCGAGGGAACGTATGCGCTGTTCGATTTATGGCAGCGCGGTCGGGCGCTATCCGGAGTGGCCGATCTGAATATCGATGCGATGAGCGCATGGCGCTTCGGCGGCCTGCGGATCGACGGGCTGGCGCGTGCCATGTGGTACAACCCGCAGCACTCGATGTCGCTGGCGCTCGCGCTCCCGGCGCTAGGAGCTGTGTCGGCCGGGGGAGCCGCGATCCCGGCAACGGCTTCGCTGCTCGTCGGGGTCTGCCTGGCCCTGTCGATGACGTTCAATCCGTTTGTCGGTGTCCTGATCGCCGCCACGTACGGGGGGGCGGTCGTCGTCGATACGTGGCGCAGCCGTCTCGGGATCCGGCAGGTCGTCGTGCACGCGATTGCTGTCGCGCCGATGGTTCTGGCGTTCGGCTGGTCGATTGCCAACGAGGTGGCCGAAGGAGCCGGCGGAGCGATCCGGTTTGGCCTTGGCGGGCCGGCGGCCAATCATCCATTGCAGTCGATGGTCCTGTCGCTTGGTCCGCTGCTCTGCGCCGGGGCTGCCGGCCTGCTGGCGCTTCGCGGTCCTGGCGCATCACGCCTCGTTCCCGCAGCCTTGGGATCCCTTATTGCGACGGTCGCGATGTTCGGGATGAGGCTGAGCGTCGACGAATTCTGGGTTGGCTTCCGCACGGGTCACATTCTCCAGGTGCTGATGATTGTCCTGGTCGGTGCAGGGCTCACCCTGGCGCGCGGACGGTGGCTCGCCGGCGCGCTCGCCGGTCTGGCGCTCGTGGGTGCGCCGACAACCCTCATCGACTATCGAAACGCGCAGGACACGAGCAATCGGCGCATGGGACCGGGCTTTCACTGGACGGTGCAGATGTCGGCAGACGAACAGGCGGGGCTCGAGTGGATTCGGGCTCGCACGCCACCGACGGCAATCGTCCAGATGGATCCGCTCGCGCGAGGGCGCGAGACCTGGAGCCTGATCCCCTCGTTCGCGGAGCGACGGATGGCGGCGGGACTTCCGATTTCGCTGCTGAACACACCGGAGTACCGCGACCGCTCGAATCAGGTTCGCGAGATGTACGCAACCGCCGATGCGCAGGCGGCATGGCGGCTCGCGCGACGGCTCGGGATCGAATACGTCTACGCGGACCGCGTCGAACGCGCCGCATACCCTGGCGGCCTGGGCAAGTTCGATGCGGTGCCTTCCCTGTTCCGGTCAGCCTTCAGGAGCGGCGACGTGGCCGTCTGGCGAGTGCTGGCACCGGGCTCCAGCCCTCCCGACGAGACGACGAGCCGCTGAGGCAAGAACTGTGAGTGTTCTCTTCACCGCGCGCAGCGGAAGCCGACGTAAAGGTTCTGCCGCCCGCGGGACGACAAGCCGGCTCGACGCGAAACACGAAGTTGACGGGGAGTACTGTCCCACGAGCCCCCTCTGATGGTCTTCAGATAAAGGTCCGAAGCGGGCACCGCCCCGTTTTCATCCTGCGGCGCGGACCACTTCGCGTCTTCACGGTACCAATCCGCCGTCCATTCCCAGACATTGCCAATCAGATCGTGCAGTCCGAACGGATTGGCTGGCAACGATCTGACCGGCGCCGTGTTCCGCCACACGTCGCGGCCCGCGACACCGCTCCCGTTCACCAGCGTCCGGTCGAATTCAGGACCAGGAGCAGCGCTTGCGTCGAGCTGCCCACCACGAGCGGCGAACTCCCATTCGGCTTCCGTCGGCAGACGGCCGCCCGCCCACTCACAGAACGCCGCCGCCTCGTCCCACGTGAGGTTCACGACGGGATGGGTGCGGCCGCTCCATCGCGGCTGGCGCGGCACCGCGCGTCCCGTCGCGCGAGCAAACTCGGTGAACTGCTCGACGGTGGTCTCAGTAGCCGCAAGTGTGTAAGCGCCCGGGTCGACCCGCTGACGCGGCAGCTCGTTCGATTCACATCGCGTGTCGCCGACGCTGCATCCGATGTCAAATGGCCGGCCCTTGATCTGCCGCCACTCGATCGGTGCCGCACTCTCCGTCAGCGGCTCCGATGTCGTCACTTCAGGCGTCTCGTCCGGAATCGCAGCCTCGCCGTCGCCGAGGACCGCGACAATCGACAAGGGGCGATCGACGCGCTGCCGCAATTCCGAGCTGCTGGCGACCAGCTTCCCGTTCACCACCCAACGGGCAGCTCCCCGCGGCATCCGGACGATGACGTCACGTCCCGGGAAGTACAGGCCGCGATAGTCGCCGTTCTCCTCGAAGCCGTCGATACTGAGCGTCCCGCCATCGTCACGACGAACGTGCACGGGAAGGCTGGGAGGCCGATTCAGCCACTGCTCCGCGGTCGCTCGCACGAACGCCGGCCGTTTCTCGAAGAACTCCTTCTGCAGCGCGAGGTAGTCGTGATCGGGAACGCCGAATCGGGCGGCCAGCCCGGCGTAGTACCCGCGGCGCTCCTCGACGAAGGCGGGCGTCAGCTGGTGATTGAGCATGTCGTCCACCCGCCTCGCCATGTATTCGCGGAACGCTGGATCGTCGGCAAGCAGCGCGCTGAGGACGAACGACCGTGGTTCGCTGGCCCGTCTTCCCTTTGGCCGTTCCTCGACGCGCTCGAGCAGGTATTCGAAGCTGTCGGCGTCCCAGTAGCGAAAGCTCTGATCGAGATCCCAGGTCATCCAGAACCAGCCGCCGCGATCCTTGCTCTCGTCGAGGAATTGACCAGGACCCTGGTACGCATCGCCCGAGGCCGTAAACACCGTGGCGAGGAACCAGCTGGTCACGTTTTCCAGGGACATCAGCGCGGAGACCCTGTCCATGTTCAGCCGCCCCATGTCCTCCAACTGGTCGCGGAGACGCTCCATGTCGTCGAACTCCATCGTGACCCGGTGGCCGGGCATGTGGGTGTCGAAATACTCGTCGTCGAAGTGCTCGGTCAGGACGAACAGTCCCTGATCCTCACCGTTGAGGAAGAACCGAGCCGGCTTCGTATCCGGGGTGATGCACCCTACCCTCCGCGCGAGGTCGTAGGCCAGCGGGTTGACGAGATGCCACGGCCGTCCCTGTTCGTCGGTGCGCACATCGTTGTGCACGATGAAACGCTGCAGCGGATCGCTCCGATCGGTGAACAGCAGCCCGGGCTTGAACTGCGTCGCTCCGGTACTGGCGCCGAAAGAACACGCGCCAGCCCTGACGCGGTGATGTGATCCGGCTGCCGCCGCCGTGAATGCGCACGCCCACTTCCGCCGCATACAGCAGACGGCCTTCGTCGAAATACGACAGGCTGGCCTGACGCTCCCATTTCCTGCCGTGCTCCATCTTGTTGGCCATTAACTCGGCCAGATCGTCCGGCGTGAGGTAGATGGACAGTAGCGGCAGGCCGCGCGTGATTTCCCGCCGGTCTACGCCACGCGAGCTGGCAAGCTCCGATGGTTCCCGGTGGATCGCGAAGCGGAGGCGGCCAAACGCGTCGGCCTGTTCGATCACCGTGCCAGCCAGAGCCAGCGCCACCGCCGCACTCGCAAGCACCAGCAGGCCGGGACGACGAGCCTGAGGACCCACGGTTAAAGTGCGCCGGCGCGGTTGAAGAAGATGTTGTAGGTTGCGCCGCTCGCGCTGCTGGCCAAATCCTGCTTCAGCGCGAACAGCATCGGTTCGCTGGCATCCTGGAAGTTGTAGGACAGGACCGTGGTGTTCTCGTTCTGCGAGATGCTCTCGAGCCGCGCCTTCGCAAGCCGCCGACGCAGGAGATCGCCAATCGCGGCTTCGTTGGGGGTGGTGAACGACGGCACCGATATGACGATCACGCCGTCAGCCGATCCGCCGCTCAACGGCCGGACGCGGGCCTGCAGCAGGAGCGCCACGATGGCCATGCCAAGAATCAATCCCACGAGGGCCAGCTTGAAGGTCGCGCAGGCAATCGAGGTTGCGATCACCAGCATGATGAAGCCGATCTCTTCGGGCTCCTTGATTGGCGTGCGGAACCGGACTATCGAGAGCGCGCCAAGCAGCCCGAGCGAGAGCGGCAGCGAGAACTGGATCGCCACGAAGATCGCGGTGATGGAAATGCCGAGCAGCGGAAAGGCGCGGTGGACCTGGCTGCCGGTGGCACGGTTTCCGTAGAAGTGCAGATACAGGTAGGACGTCAGCAGCGAGCTGACCAGCGAAATCGCCAGCAGCACCACGATGCCGGCGATGCCGACCTTTGACATCGCCGGCGTGTTGGCCCCGGCGAGGATCGAATAGATGTCAGAGAGTTGCTTCTGCATAGACCGGTCGGGGCGTCACGCTCAGGAGGCGTATTTCAGCATCGCGAACGCTGCGGCCGCGTATTTCGACGAGGATCCGCGTCGCGCGCCCATGCGAATCAACGGATGCAGCACCCGCGGCAGTTCGGTGCCGGCCCCCTTGACCTCGAGCACCGCATGCCGAAGCGTGACCGGCGCGGCGTCCCGCACGAGACGGTGATGGCCGCGGGGCGCTCCGATGTTCATATCGATGCTGATGCGGCTCGACGACACCGGCTCGACGAAGCGGTAGCGATCGTATCGAATCAGGAGGACCGGCAGAAGCCGCGCCGGCAGCGGGATACCCAGCGGCCGCGCCAGCTCCAGCACGTCCTCGAACTCCGGAGAATCGAACGACATTTCCCTGAGAGTCCGCGCGGTCAGAGCCGTCTGGAGGCGAGCCTTCTGCCGTCGATCGCCGACCCGCATCTTGATCTCCAGGAAGGCTCGCGCCAGGTCGTCCTGCCCGCCAATGGGTGCATACCAACGCAGCCGCACTTTGGTCTTGAGGTAATCGCTGTCGACCTTTTCGCCGAGGAACCGCAGGTCCGGCGTATCGAAGTAGATCGTCGAAAGGGTCGCGGCCGGATATTCCACATCCGGCCGGCAGACCGCCTCCAGCACCGAGCGGGCGAGCACGCCACGCGCCGCCGGCAGCACGAACTTGAGCTCGCGTTCGAGTTGACCTGGTTCGAGCCCGGCAGAAGCCACACGAATGGCGGTCATGAAGCGGCGCAGTCCCCCACCGAAGCCAGCTTACGGATGACCGTTGATCGGCACCAGCGGAACGAACTTGCGTTTCTCACGCGAGGCGCGCACCAGGAACCGCACGTAGGGTGCGACCTGTTTGACCGCCGACACGTTCATCTGGCACGGACTGAGGCAGGTCGGGCACTTCTCGTCGCGAATCGATCGGCGGTGCGCCTGGCTGGCGGCGCGGAAGTAGAGCTCCTCGGCATCTCGTTTCGCGGACGTTGCCGACGACGTCGCTGTTCTCGCAGAAGAACAGGTCGCCATTGGGGTTGAGCATGATCCCCTGCGTCTGGAACGGGCACGGCGCGAGCCGGTGGTAGCCGTTCGCGATCATGTCCGCATAGTGCATGTAGATGTAGTTCTGGCCGTCGAGCAGCGGATCCATCCGCACGCGCTCCAGGAAGAACGCGCGCATCCGCTCTTCCTCTTTCCCGATCGGCTTGCAGGTGGCCGGCCAGGTCCGCGTTGCCGAGCATCGCGTCGGTGAACCGCACCATGTTGAACACGATGTCGAGCTTCTCGCTGCGCGCCCACGCGAGGATGTTCTCGGCATCGTCGAGGTTCATCGAGAAGATCGTCGTCGAGATGCCGAAGTTGAACGGGATCCGCTTCTGCAGCTCCTGCATCGCGCGGATCGTCTTGCAGCGCCTTGTCGAAGCCGTTCTTCACCTTCCGCACCTCGTTGTGCATCTCGCCGACGCCGTCGATCGAGACGCGCGTGCTGAAGATGATGCCGCGCTCGTGGCAGAGCTCCGCCACGGCCTTGGTCAGCATCGGGATGCGCGCGGTGCGGGGTAGCCCGGTCGTGTTGATGCCGAACTTGCGCAGCCGCGGCAGCCGGTCGAGCATCACCCGCACGATCTCGACCAGGTCGTTGCGGGTCGTCGGCTCGCCCGCCGGAGAGGTTGGCGATCTCGACGTTCTTCCAGAGCGGATCCTCGAAGCAGCGCTCGATTTCCGCGAGCGACATGTCCGACTTGCGGTCGCCGCGCTCCCAGTTGCTGCACATCTCGCAACGGGCGTCGCAGACGAACGTGCAGTGAAAAATCAGGACCGTGGGATGGATCGGGCGATGCTGCGCGACGTAGGGAGTTGACCAGGTCCCGTGGCGCGCTGGCAGCGGCCTTCAGCAGGTACTTGGCTGCATAGATCTGGGCCATGAATCTCAATTGTATTTTACGCGATTTCCGCCAACGGGTAAAGGGATTTAGCCGCTTGCGGCGGGCGACGAAGGCGAGCGTTTCGAACAGATTCTTGCGCACTTTGAACAGCAACTCTTCGCGTCCGCGTGTAGCGCGAGAGCGCATCGAGGCCTGGCAGGTTGGCGACGAGCGAGATCCGCCGCGCAGCAGATCGCGCGCCGGACCGGTCGGCGGCTCCGATGCTGCGGACCACTCGATCGAATCTCGAATCCGCCGTCGTACAGCAGCTGCCGGACGCGCCGCTCGGTCGTCACGAAGTTGTGCGTGTAGTCGATGTCCCAGAAAAAGCCGCGCTCCTTCAGGTAGTCGGGGACGACGATGAGAGAAGGCCCGCCGGGCGAAGCACGCGACAGTGCTTCGGCGACAAGTGCGCGCGCCGCGTCGATCCCCGACATGTGCTCGAGCACCTGATCGAGGTAGATGACGTCCTGGCTCGCGTCCGCTGACGGGATGGGCGGCGTCCATGATTCGATGACGTCGAAGCCGCTCGTCCGCAATTGATCGGCGAGGATCGGGCTGGGCTCGACCGCCGTGTACGCCCACCCCGCATCCTTCGCGAGTCGCGCGATGCCCCCCTGACCCGGCCCGATTTCGAGGAGCTTCCCCGGCGGCTGCCGGAAGCGCATGACTTGTCCGAGCCGCGTCCGTTCGATACGGTCGCGTCGGGCTTCTCCGCTGCGCGTCAGGCGCTTCTCGGAGAATGTCCGGTAGAAGTCGGGACCTGGCGTCTCTTCCTGACTCACTGGGTTCTCGGGTTGGCGTGAAGCGGCGCTGGTTGGCTCGTTTGAGGCATCGGAATGATCGACCGGACGACCGGCGTCAGCATCGGAGCCTCTTCGTAACGCGCTTTGATCGCGTCGAAGAAGACTTCGGCCAGACGCGTGTAACCTTCGGCGGTCGGGTGCAATCCGTCGGGACCGATCAACGATGGGGCTGCCGAAAACGCCGAAAACGCATCGACCACCGGCCCGCTCCGGTACTTGTTCGCAATCCGCGCGATCTCCCCGTTGAAGGCCCGGATATCGGCCATCGTCCCGGGCATTCTCTCCTCCCGGCTGCTGCTGATCGGGAGCAACGTCGACAGCATTACCTGCACCCCCCGTCGTCGCGCCGTCACCACCATCCTATCCAGATCGGCGGCGAGCTCCGCGGTCGTGACGCCGCGAATGTTGTTGGTCCCTTCGAGAACCAGGACGACCTGGGGATGGTCCGCGTCGAGGATGCTGGGCAGGCGCTTGCGGCCCGTCTCCAGCCGCTCGCCTCCGATCCCTTGATTGACTACCGTGAAGGTTTGCGCCGAGTACCGGGTCGCCAGCATCCCCTGCAGCTTGGCTGGATATGCTTCCGGCATGGCGAGGCGCTCCAGCAATGAGAGACCGAGGCTCACGACCCCTTCCGTGATGCTGTCGCCGAAGGCGTCGAAACGCGTAACCGCCAGCTTCGGAGGAACGACGACCACGACCAGGAAATCGCAGGTCGCCGTCTGACTTGCAGCGTCCCGCGCGTTGCACCTGACGTGCGTGTCGCCGACGGGAAACTGGCCGGCGGGCGGCGAACACTCGAACGACACCGGCTGAGTGCCGCCCTGCGTGGCGACCTCGAACGTCACTCCCGCCTGGACGCCGTCATTTGCGTTCGCTTCGACGCGTGAGGGACATGTCAGCGCCAGTTGCGGCGGCGTGGACGTGGGCGACGTCGGCCCCTTCTTTCCACCACACGCCGACAGAACGACGACAACGAACACGAGGCACGTTCGACGTCCGAATGCGCCCCCCTTCACTCTCCACATCACTGATTCCGCCTGGCCTGAATCAACTGCACACCCGGCCACTGCTTCAGGGTCAGCTGACGCCATGGCGCACGCGCGCGAAGTTGCGGGTTACCTTGGACACCAACCCCGAGGACCCACGCGCTCGTGTCCGTCGCGCGTACAAACACAGCGGCCACCTGGCCGGAGTCGAACGCGACGATCGGGTCGGTCGCATTCGCGCGCCGGAACGTCCCGACAGCGCCTGCATCTCGAGGCACGGTATCGAGCCCCTCTGCCCAGGCGTCGAGACACGCCAGTTCGGTCACCGATGGACGAGCGGCCTGAATCCCACCATTGTAGTGAAAGGTCGCGCCAAGCCCCGCCAGCCGCGACACCAGCGCCACCCCCCGGAACCTTTCAGGAGCGTTGTCACGGCGTCCCTGCTCGAGGCGATCTCCCGCGCCGATGGGCTCGTCACTCACGACCGGCTTCCGGAAACGCTGGATCAGCTCCGCACCGCCGGCGACTATCAGAGCGTGTTCCCATCCTGGCCGCCTCGGCGCGTGCCACGTCACATAGCTGCCCGCGGCGAACCGTTGGTCGTATTCCACCGATCCGAGCGACACCGGGAGCTCGCGCGGGAGCGTCGCCGCCAGACGCTGCATCTGCTCGGGATCGTGCACGAACGCGGCCTGGCTGCGGTGGCCAGGCTCGTTGGCCAGTTCCAGCACGGCATTCAGATGCTCGGCGCAAATCCGTGCGACCTCTCGAACGTGTGCCTCCAGGTCGAAGGTGTACTCCCCGGTCGATGCGAGCGCGACCACTTCGACGAACAATCCGTGTTTCTGTGCGAGGTCGAGCAAACGAGGCAGCGCGCGCACCCCTTCGGCCGGCGGCAACCGGAAGATGCCCTCCGCCATCGCCAACACTCGCACGATGGTGAGCTGCTTCGATGCGGCCCACGCCAGGTAAGCGTCCGCCTCGCGCTCCTTGCCATGGGCGACGAGTTCAACCAGCCGGAAGGCCGTTATGCCGCGCCAGTCGAACGGCGCACCATCAGGCCGGACGAACTCGGTCCCCTCGACCCGCAGATGTGACGGCGGTTGCCCGGCGGCCGCCGTGAGGGCCACCACCACGAGCGCGAGAACTGCCTTCATCAGCGAATGAAGCCGCGGAGGGTGACGCCGCTGACGCTGCGGCCCTGATAGTCGCTCGAACACAGCCAGAAGCGCGCGTCGGCCTGGGAATACGTCGCTCCCAGATGGTCGTCTCCGTCCACGGCACCGCGTGTGTTGTCGCGCACGTCGATGGCATCCCAGAACGACGGGACGATCGCGCAGGCGTCACCTGGACGGTTTCGGAAGGTGCAGATGCCGTCGAAATTGACCGTGACGATCGGTGCTCCAATACGAAACGAGACCGTCTGAAAGTGAGTGAAGTGATTCGTCACGTCGGAACGCTCGGCCTGGACATCCTTTGGATTCGGACATCGCTCGGTCGAGAAGTTACGCATGATGTAATCGGCGTCCTTGAGGTGCGTATCAGAGAAGTCGAGGAGGAACTGGCGCGCCATGTCGCCGACTTCCTTGATGGAGTCGTGGAGCGAGAGCATGGCGGTCCCGGTCACTTCGTGCTGAAACGACGCCGAAGGCGAGCCGTATTTTTCGACCACCTTGAGGGTGATCGTCACCTCGACGGGCGTCGCCGCTGTCGAGGGCGCCTGCCACGTGACGTTCGCACCCGTTCCAGTGAACGTCCCGGCCGTTGCGGTCCATACGTACTGCAACTGATCCGCCGCAGTTTCATCGTCGTGCACCTTGGCGGTGACGGCGACGGTTTCCCTCAGGTCGGCGAAGTTGGAAGGCTCCTTCGACCGCGTTCCCTGAATCGCCATGGAGTCGATGACCGGCAGATTGTTGGGCGGGGGCTGCTGGTTGGATCCGCCGCCGCCCGGAGTGTTCGACGGACGGGTCGGACTGCCGCCGCACGCCGCGAGAACGAGCGCGACGACAACCGCTGTCACGGATCCTGTCGCGAGCCAAACAGAACGCTGTCTCATCAGGTATTCGCCTAAACTTCAGGCTTCGATCAATTCGTGGGAGCGGGACGGGGTTTCGCGCACTTCCCGGATGACGTAAATCGGCTTGTCCTGGGACTCGTGATACGTGCGCGACAGCATTTCGGCGAGCAGGCCCGTCATGAGCAACTGGACGGCGCCGAGCACCAGCATGATGCCTGCGAAGAACAGCGGCCGATTCGCTGACTCGTACCCAAAAAATCGCTGGTAGGTGACCCACGCACAGGCGATGAACCCGAGGAGCCCGAGAGTGATGCCGATCCCGCCGAACATCTGCAGCGGCCGCGTCGAGTAGCTGCTCAGGAACTTGACCGTGAGCAGATCCAGCACGACCCGCACCGTTCGCGAGATGCCGTACTTCGACTTGCCATGCACCCGGGCACGGTGGTTGACCACCTTCTCGCCAATCGTCACGCCGAACTCGCTGGCAATCGCCGGCAGGAACCGGTGCATCTCGCCATACAGCTTCATCGGCTTGACGACCTCGGCGCGAAACACCTTCAGCGAGCAGCCGTAGTCGTTCAGCATGACGCCAGTGGTAATCGAGATGACCTTGTTGGCAATCAGTGAGGGAAGGCGGCGATTGAGAAACGCGTCCTTCCGATCTTTCCGCCAGCCGCACACGATGTCGAGCCCCTCGCGTTCGAGCATCTCGACCATCGACGGGATATCCTGCGGATCGTTCTGTAGATCGCCATCGAACGTGACGATGTAGCGGCCGCGGGCGTAGGCGAAGCCGGCGGCAAACGCGGCGGTCTGGCCGAAGTTGCGGCGAAATCGTACGACCCGCACGTGCGCGTCCCGCGCCTGGATTGACGCCAGCGCGGCAAACGTGTCGTCCGTGCTTCCATCCTCAATCGCGAGAATTTCGTAGGGCCGGCCGAATGCCGTCAACGCGGACGTGAGCTGCGCATGAAGTTCCGCCACGTTGGCGGACTCGTTGCGCATCGGGATGACAACTGAAATATCCGTTGCCTGCATTTGCTGTAGATAAACACTTGATTATACATGGGTTTCTTCAAATGGCCTATTCCTGGGACTCCACTCGGGTGTCCGCCTGACGCCACCGCTTGAACAGGATCCAGGCGAGACCCAGCACCAGCGCGATCCCAGAGAGCCAGAGCCCGGCCTCCTTGGCGTGTTCCTGGAGAAAGTCGGCGGCGCGCTCTCCGTAGAACACCGCGAGCACTCCTTCACCCGCGTAACGGATGAACCGCGCGATGAAGACAGCGGCGGTGAACTGCCAGAGAGGAACGGCCGCCACGCCCGCCAGCAGGATGAAGATCTTGAACGGCGCCGGCGGTGGCAGCAGCGCGGGCACGATGACGACGAGCAAGCCGTACTTCTGAAAGAGCTGCAGGCCCCCTTCGATGTGATGTGCCTTGAAGCGTTTCCGCATGAACGCTTCACCGCCGCGACGGGCGATGTAGTAAAGCGCCAGGCATCCCGCGACTGACCCCAGCGTCGCCATCAGGCTGTAGTAGAGCAGCCGCTCCTTGTGCTGCGTGACCATGACGATGACGAGCAGGTCGTTGACTTCGGGAAACGAGAGGAACGAGGAATCGAGGAATCCGATCAGAAAGAGGCCAGGTCCGCCCAGCGCGAGCGCGAATCCCTGAATCCAATCGACCAGGCGCTTCATCCAGAGGAGTGTAGACTAATTGTCCCTTGCGACTTCGCCGCCAAATGCGAGCGTTTGAAGTCAGTGGACGGTTCGCGGTCGGTTCGACCGTTCCCCGCGCTGCCTGGTTCGACCGCTCATGGTTCGTCGCGAGCGCTCCGATTTGTCTTGCCGCGGTAGTCGCCATCATCGGCACCGTCGCGGCGATTCATTACCATCGACTCGGCTTGACGCTGGCTCACTACGACGCGCGCGCGCATCTCGTCGTCGCGCGCCGCGTGCTCGACAGCCTCACGCCAGGATGGCAGCAGGTCGGCGCGGTCTGGCTCCCGCTCCCTCACCTGCTCAATCTGGTCCCCGTGCAGATCGACGCCTTCTATCGAAGCGGCGCCTTCGCGGTCGCGATCTCGATCGCGTCAATGGCCGTGGCGGCGTGGGCCGTCGCGTGGTTCATTCAGGCAGCAACCGGATCCACCATCGGCGGCATCGTCGCCGCCACGCTCCTCTTGATCAACCCCGATATGCTCTATCTGCAGAGCACCCCAATGAGCGAACCGCTGCTCTTCGGGACGACCTTCCTTGCGGCAGCGTTGATTGCGCGGTGGGCATCGCGGCTTCCACTCGAGGGCGGGGTTCGGAGGACCGCATCTGGTTCCGGAACCCCAGCCTCTGATCCCGGACCATGTTTGACGACAAAAGCCCCTGGGTGGGCATGTGTTGCGGCTGTTCTCACGCGCTATGAGGCGTGGCCGATCATCGCGTCCGCGATCGTGTTGTCGTTCGCCATCCTGGTGCGCCGCGGCTGGCGAACGATCGACGCCTTTCGCGCGGTACGCGGCCTGGCGCTGTGGCCGCTCTGGGCCATCGCGGCGTTTCTGGTCAACAGCAAAGTAACCGTTGGAGCCTGGTTCGTGTCGAGCGGATTTTTCGTCGCCGAGAATCCCGCGCTGGGCCGGCCGTGGCTCGCGTGGACGCAGGTCTGGAAGGGACTTGGCGAACTCACCGGCACGGCAATTCCGTGGATTGCCTGTGCGGCGGTGGCCATCGTCATCGTGTCGTTCGTCGTCTCTCGCGAGCGTTCGGGCGCAATCCTGGTGCTCGCGCTGGCGGCGTCATCCGCGCTGCCATGGTACGCCTACTTCAAGGGCCATCCGATCAGGATTCGGTACGACGTTCCGCTGGTGGCGGCGGCAGCAGCGATCGCCGGCACGGGGATCGCGCTGCTGCCTCGCCGCGTCCGGGCCGTGACCGGAACGATCGTGATTGCCGTCGCCGCCTGGTCGGCGGAGCCGTTCGACGCAAAGGCGCCGGTGGTCGTCGAATCTCAGCGCGACGCGAGGAATACCGCGGGCCGTCGAACGGTGACGGACTATCTCGCCGGGCACTGGGACGGTCAACCGATCATGATGAGCATGGGATCGCTCGGACACTACATGCAGGACATGTCGCATGCCGGTTTCAACATCCGCGACTTTCTACACGAGGGCAACGGTGAGATCTGGAAGCAGGCCATCGCTCACCCGCGGCCGTTTGCGAAGTGGATCGTGGTCGAGGAGAAGGCCGAGGGAGGCGACGTGGTCTACTGGCAGGGAAAGCTGGATCCGAACTTCTTGAAGGGATACGAGCGGGTCGCCGAAGGAGGCAATGTGGCGCTGTATCGACGGATTTGGTGATTGGTGATCCGGTGAATTGGTGAACCGAAGTCACCAAGTCACCAGATCACCAATTCACGGGATTTCAGAATCTGATTCCCAGGGTGAAGTTGGTGATCCAGCCGCCGAGATCGATCTTGGTCCCGAGGAATCCGGCTTCGGCCGGGATGTCCCCTTCAGCCTTCTGCCAGCGCACTTCTCCGCCGAACGTCCAGTTCGAGATCGGCGCGCGCAGTCCGGCCAGCACGGTCGGTCCGACCGCGGTCCCGTCCGCGGTGAAGCGCGCGGGGAAGATCGAATCGTCCACCGCGTCGACGAACTCACCTACTTCGCTGTAGTCCCAGCGAATCGCCACGAGACCGGCACCGATATAGGGCTCGACGACCGAACCACGGCGGAGCGGCAGGAAGCGCGCCGTAAACGTGACGGGAATGGTCCGCAGCTTCAGGTCCTGCTCGATCTCGCTGCCGTTCGAGTGCGTGAGGTTCGCATAGACGGTCGGCACGGTTTCCTGCGTGTAGCCGAGACCGACCCCGCCCTCGATGTGCCCGGCGCCAAACAAGTATTCACCGCCGAAGTGGAAGCCATTGAAGTCCTTGATCTCGAACAACAGCGGCTGCGCCGAAATCAAATCACCAACCAGCACGTCGTTGTCCGGACGCGACTCGAGACCTCTCAGCGCGAAGTAGCCCAGGTCGAACTGAATGGTCGAACTGCCTTCGCTCGCGCTCGAGCTGACCTGATGGATCTGCGCCTGCGCCATCACCGGCGCGAGCAGCAGGACGACTGCGAACACTAGTGCTTTCCGCATGGCTCCTCCGCCAACTAGCCGACGGCACGTCTGAGGCCGTCCCTATATCCGAACTGTCGTCCTTCGTCCGATGGCACGTCTGAAGACACGCCCTACATCACGTGACTTCGTCCGACAGGCACGCCTTGAAGATGTGCTCTACATCACATGACGCACGATGAATGCCAGCACGACAGCAGCGCAGGCGGCTGTAGATCCGGCAAAGACGAGAACTATACGGACCCGGCGTCGCTGGTGGTGTCCGGTGGACAGGTCACTACGTCCGGTTTCTTGAACGGATCACGTCTGCCATCTGTGTGTGAATGCGGCCGTTCGACGCGATAATCGACCCGGTTCGCGAGTTGAATGGGCCGTCTCGCGCGTCGGTCGTCGTCCCGCCAGCCTCCTGCACGAGGAGCGCGCCGGCCGACATGTCCCACGGCTGCAGGTGCATTTCCCAGAAACCGTCGAACCGCCCTGCGGCGACGTACGCCAGATCGAGCTGGGCAGAGCCGAGCCGTCGAACGGCGCGTGCGCGCTTCAGAAAATCACCGAACAAGTCGAGGAGATCATCCGGACTGTTGTGGACGGTATACGGGAAACCGGTCACGAGGAGCGAATCAATCAGCGAATCGGCCAATGAAACCCTGAGCGGGGCGCCGTTCAGCCACGCTCCTTGCCCGCGTTCGGCGGTGAAGAGCTCGCGACGCGTCGGATCGTAGATGGCGGCCACGACCGGCTGGCCGTCGATCTCGAGCGAGGCGGCGCTGCAATAGATTGGGAGGCCGTGCGCGTAGTTCGTGGTCCCATCAACCGGATCGAAGACCCAGCAATGCCGCGCTTCGGGCTCCCCTTGCACCGAGAATTCCTCGGCGAGGATCGTGTGGTCCGGATACCGCTCGGCGATGAGCGCGCGGAACATTCGCTCGACATCGCGATCGATTTGGGTGACGAGATCGATCGCCCCCTTCTTTTCGACGCGGAGATCGTCGGCGCCGGCAAGCTGCATGGCGCCGGCCTTGATCACGGCTTCAATCGCTGTCGCAAGGAAAAGCGGCGGCAGCGCGTCAGCCACCGGTGGCCAGCTTCTTCCTCATGCGGACCTCCATGCCTCCCTCCGGCGCCCGCTGGAGCCGCACGTCGTCCATGAAGCTGCGCATGAAAAAGATGCCGCGGCCGCTCGACTTGAGAATGTTTTCAGGGTCGAGGGGATTGGCGACCGAGTCGGGATCGAAGCCTTCTCCCTGATCGGTGATGCTGACCACGAGCTCGGTTGGAGAGTCGAGCGGAGTGAACGAGAACTCGACCGTCACCAGCTTCTGGGGATGCTCGCGGTTGCCGTGTTTGATCGCGTTGATGACCGACTCGCGCACGGCGACGCCGATCCAATGAATGCTGTCCTCGTCGAGGGCGGCCATCTGCCCCATTCGATCGCTGAGGACCTGGACAACGTCCAGCATGTCGAAGAGGCTCGGAATCTGCAGCCTTACAAGGCCGCCGCGCGTCATCATGCCTGAGGTAAGATAATACAGTATAGTCCGTCGGTGCCCCCCTTGATCGGTTCCGCCCTCGTGCCTCGCCTTACGCGCGTCCATGGCCGGCTGCGCGTTCCGGGAGACAAGTCGATCTCGCATCGGTATGCGATGCTTGGTGCGCTCGCCGACGGTATCTCGCATCTCGATGGGTATCTCGCAGGGGCCGACTGCCTGGCGACGCTGTCCTGCCTCGAGGCGTACGGCATTCCGGTTACGCGCTCGCCGAGCAGCCGCGGGCTGTCAGTCCGCATCGACGGCCGGGGCCTGCGCGGATTCCGCCCTCCTTCCGCTCCGCTCGATTGCGCGAATTCGGGCACATCGATGCGGCTGCTGGCCGGCCTCGCCGCAGCCCACCCCTTCCGCAGCGTCCTTGGCGGCGACGAATCGCTCTCGCGGCGTCCGATGCGCCGGGTAATGGAGCCGCTGACGCGCATGGGCGCGACGATTGCCGCTGACGCGGGCCGGCCGCCGCTGACGATTGACGGCGACAACCTCCACGCCATTACCCACGCGCCGGAGGTGCCGAGCGCTCAGGTGAAAAGCGCGGTGCTGCTTGCCGGACTGCACGCCGAGGGACGAACGACGGTGCGCGAGCCGGCCCCGACCAGAGATCATACGGAGCGCGCGCTCGAGGCGTTCGGGGCGCGGGTCGGGCGCGACGGCATGACCGTCTCGGTCGACGGCGGCCAGCGCCTTCATCCCATCGACGCGGTCATTCCCGGCGACGTCTCGTCGTCGGTGTTCTGGCTCGTGCTCGCGGCAGGTGCGGCCGACTCGGAGATCACGGTCGAGGAGGTCGGGCTGAACCCGTCGCGTTGCGCGGTGCTCGATGTGCTCCGCCGCGCCGGTGCGGACATCGACACCTCGATTCAGCAGGATCGCGCGGGCGAACCAATCGGAAGCATCCACGTGAGAACCAGCCAACCGCGGTCCGTCGAGCTGACGGCGGCGGACGTGCCGTTGATGATCGACGAGATCCCCGCCCTCGCCGCGCTGGCGGCGATGCGGGCCGGCATCACCCTGACCGTCCGGGGGGCTTCTGAACTGCGGGTCAAGGAGAGCGACCGGATCACGATGCTGGCTCGTGGTTTTCGCGCGATGGGCGTCGACGTCGAGGAATACGACGACGGCTTCTCGATCGGGGGAGGGCCGCCGTCGGGTGGCGAAGTCGACGCGGCTGGCGATCATCGCCTCGCGATGGCGTTCGCGATCGCGGGAACGGCGGCGCGAGCGCCGGTCTCGATCCAGGGCGCCGACTCGGTCGCCGTCTCGTATCCTGGGTTCTTCGCCGAGCTCGAACGGCTCGCCCGGTCGCGGTGACGATCGACAAGATCTATCTCGTGGGATTCATGGCAGCGGGCAAGACCACCGTGGCGCGTCTGCTTGCGGCACGGCTTGGCTGGCGCGCAGAGGACATCGACGAGCTCATCGAAGCACGGGAACGGATGCGGGTCACCGACATCTTCGCCAGATTCGGCGAACCGCACTTTCGCACGATCGAACGGGAAATGCTGCGTCTCGTCCTGCCCTTGCGGCAGTCGGTCGTCGCCACCGGCGGTGGCACCTTCATGGATCCCGAGAACCGGCAGGCAATCAACCTGGACGGCGTGTCGGTGTGGATCGACGTGCCGCTCGACACGTTACTCGCGCGGCTGCCCGCCGATGGACGCCGGCCGTTGGCCGCCGACCGCGCGCAAATGGAACGCCTGTATGCGGCCCGCCAGGCCGGTTACGCCTTGGCGCAAATCCACGTCGACGCCGGCCTGGCGCCGGCCGAAGAGATCGCCGAGCGCGTGCTCGACAGGCTGAAACTGGTGTGAGTGTGCGTTACCTGATCCTCTCGGATATCCACGCCAACCTCGACGCGCTCGAGGCCGTGCTGGCAGACGCCGCCGGCTCGTGGGACCAGGCGCTCGTCCTCGGCGATCTCGTCGGTTACGGAGCGGAGCCGAACCAGGTCATGGATCGCATCCACGGCCTGAAGCCGGCGGCGGTCATTCGCGGCAATCACGACAAGGCGGCCTGCGGCCTGGATGATGGCAGCCAGTTCAACCAGGTGGCCCGTCTCGCGGCGACATGGACCGGCGAGCAGCTGACCTCCACGAATCGCGAGTACCTGCGGAACCTGCCGATGGGCCCGGCGCAGATCGATGCCTCGCTCGAGATCTGTCACGGCGCACCGTTCGATGAGGATCACTACATCTTCGACGGCAGCGACGCGCGCCACGCCCTGGAAACCGCCACACGTCCACTGTGCCTCTTCGGACACACGCATCTGCCGGTGATCTTCAGGATGATTGGCGAGGTGCTGGAAGGGGCGCCTCCGGATCCTGACGTCGAGACCGGGCTTCCGCTCGAATCGAATGCAAGGTATCTGGTGAATGTCGGCTCGGTCGGCCAGCCGCGCGACGGCGATCCGCGCGCGGCCTACGGAATCCTCGATACCGAAGCCCACGAGCTCCGCCTCAAGCGCGTACCTTACCCGGTTGAAATCGCGCAACGCAAAATCCTCGCCGCAGGACTGCCGGCAAGCCTGGCCAACCGACTCGCGTTGGGAAGGTAGCGAACGAAAGGATCAGGCAGAAGGGGATCTGAAAGGGAAGCAAAGAAAAGCCAAACCCGCCCGCACGGAAAACCCGTGGCCTCAGACTCAGTCTACTTCGTGCGCTCGCGCGCGGCTCGCTCTTCCCTCCGCCTCAACTCCGCCGCGAAGGCATCCTGCGCAGCACGCCCGCCGAGAATCCAACCAATCACGATGCCGATGAGGAGAACCGCTGGAATGAACAGGAAGTGCGCCGCCGTCATGTTGCCGAAGTTCATGGCGTGCGCCCTCCGGTGCCGATTCGCCGGCTCACCGTCTCCAGCTCACGCTGTACGGTGCTGAGCCGTCTCCAGATCGACACGACATAGCCGAAGAGCATCACCCACACGAATGCGTACGCCGTCGCGACGAGCGGAGCTGCGGGCATGGTGTCCTGCGGCTTTGGGAGCTGGTCGACCGGGACGAAACCCTCCTGGGCTGCGGACGGGGGCGGCGGTTGCTGGGCCGATGGAGCCGCGACGGTGCAGAGCATGACCGCAGCGAACAGGATGCGGGCCGCCGTCATTTTCCAGATCATTACTATTCCTCCGCCGCGAGATAGAGCGTCTCGAGTTCCGCGCGACGCTTCTCGAGCCGGGTTCTCAAGTGCAGCGTCAGCACGTAGAACAGGGTGAACGCGAGAAAACAAAACCAGAAGGGTCCGCGCATGCCAGGTTGGAGCGTGGGCACCACGCTGGTTTTCGGATGAAGGGTTCGCCACACGTTGACCGACCAGTACACGAAGGGGACGTTCGCCATTCCGAACAGGGCGACTCCGGCGGCGAGGCGATCCGATCCCGGCCCTCCGTAGCGGCGCAACAGCAGGTATGCCTCGAAGGTCAGCCAGAGCACCAGCGAGGACGTCAGCCGCGCGTCCCACTCCCACCACACACCCCATGCCTTGCGGGCCCACAACGGACCCGTGACCAGCACGATGATCCCGAGAATCGACGTGAGCTCCGCTGCGGAGACGGCGACACGGTCGGCGCCCGGCCGGCGCGTGAACAGGAAGATCCCGCTCGCGATGCCGCACACGAATGCCGAGACGAACATGGTCATTCCGATCGGCGCGTGGAAGTAAAAAATCTTCTGCACCAGCCCCATCGTCGATTCGTAGGGGGCCGCGAGAATCATGAAGGGGGCGTAGACGAACATCGCCGCGGCGATGACCGCTACCGGGACGAAGAGCTTTCGCATAGGCAGCCGCCCTGCAGGTTCGGCCTACTCCGTCATGACGGCTTCAAACGTCCACAGAGCAAGCGTGACGAAGACCACGTCGAAAAACACCAGCATCGACAGCCACAGCCGCGCCATCGGCAGATCCGCGTCCGCCTGAAGAAGCGCTGCCGTGCCGCGCACACCAGCGATGATCACAGGGATTGTAATCGGATACAGCAGAACCGGCAGCAGCACGTCGCGGCTGCGCGCCCGCACCAGCATCGCGGCAAACAGCGTTCCGACGGCGGCAAACCCCACCGTCCCGGTCGACAGCAGTCCGAGCGTCAGCCACGCATGTCTGAACAGCGGCGCCTGGAACATCAGGCTGACCATCGGGACGACGATCGCCTCGACGGCGGTCAGCAGCAGCACGATGCCCAGCAGTTTACCGAGGTAGAGCGCAGGCCGTGGAATCGGCGCAATCATCAACGCTCGCAGCGTCTCGCTCTGCCGCTCCCGCTCGAACGCGCGGCCGAGCGCCAGCGTGCCGGAAAACGCAATCGCGATCCAGAGGATGCCGGCGGCCGCATCCTCGACGGCGCGCCCTTCGCGCACGAACCCGAAGGCGAAAACCAGCACACAGGCCACCGAGAAGAACAGCGTGGTGAAGAGGATTTCCTTGCTGCGCGCCTCGATCAGCAGGTCCTTCCGCGTGATCAGCCAGATCGTCTGGACGAAGGTCATCGCGCGTCAGGAGCTCGAGAGCCGGGTCATCGACGCGCGGTAACGCTCGCGCAGCGAACCCGCCCCTCCCGCCAGCTCGATCGCCGCGCCGTTGTGGAGCACCAGCGCCCGATCGATGATGCCTTCAATCGTCTCAAGGTCGTGAGTCGTGATGAGGACGATGCAGCCCGACTCGCGGAGTCCGGTGAGTCGTTGCCGCAGCGCGCGGGTCGCGACATCGTCGAGGCCGGTGAAAGGCTCGTCGAGCAGCACCAGACGCGGACCGTGGACCAGCGCGCGCTCCAGCGCAAGGCGTTGCCGCATGCCGCGCGAAAATTCCGAAACCGGCTCGTCGCGGCGATGACTCAACCCGGCCTGCTCGAGCGCATCGGCAATCCGCCGCTCGACATGGTCGACGCCGTAGGCGCGTGCGAAGAACCTGAGGTTCTCCGCGGCTGAGAGCTCTCCGTAGATGTAGAGATCGTGTCCGAGCAGACCGAGCCGCCCGCGCAACTGCGCGCCTGCGCGACGGCCGTCGAGCTCGCCATAGCGCACTTCACCGCTCGTCGGCGTGAGCAGCGTCGCGATGATCGAAAGCAGCGTGGATTTGCCCGCGCCATTCGGGCCGAGGAGCGCGATCGTTTCGCCGGCGCGAGCGCGGAGCGACACGCGATTGAGCACGCGGCGGCGGCCAAAATTGCGGGTTACCTCGGTCAGCGTCAGCGTGGTGAAGTCCAGGTGCGCGATCGGCTGGCTCAAGCGGCAGCTCCCTCGTCGAGCTGCGCATACACGCCCTCGAGCGCCGCGATCAGATCGCTGCGCCGGGCGGCATACCGCTGTTCGTCGATGGTGCCCTGTCGCCGCTGGTCCTCGAGCGCGGCAAGCTGCCCGAGGAGACGGTCGCGATCGGCGTGCAGCTTGCGACGGCGGGACGACGTGTTGGGGGCCGGTCCGCGACTGCGCGCAGCAAACGCGCCGGCGGCCAGGATGGCAATCGCCAGCGTCAGCGCGAGATAGCGCGGCCAGGCTGCCTCGTGCGGCAGCCCCGTCAAGGTCATCGCGACGGTGTCGCCGGCATTGACCGCAGGTCCCCGGCCGAGAATATACGCCTGCCCTTCAGCCGTCATCTCGCGATGCTGTTCCATCTGCGGCGACGAAAGATGCATGTTCCCCACCTTCTGCGCCAGAATGGTGAACTGGGTCATCTGCACGGGCAGCTTCTGGCGGATGGTCATCGTGTCGCCGCCAAAAGGTATCGTGTACGCGAACTGCACGACGGTATTCCCGGGCGGAAACGGTCCGTTGACCGCGATGCGTCCCTTCTCCGCGACCGCATTCTTTGCCGAGGCGTCAAGCAGTCCGGCTCCTGTCGCGTCAGCCGGCAGCTCGAACATCAGCGGCGCATTGGTCTGAACGGGCGCGCGCGCGCCGTTGGTGATCTGCAGGATGTTGAACACGTTCAGCCCGTCGTCGCCGACCTCGATCACGAACCGGCTTTCCGGACCGAGAACGACCGAGCCCCGCACCGCGGCCGAGGGCGGAACGCCGGCACCACCTTCCGTTCGTTTCTCCGCCGCGGCGTCGCTCGCGACGAGCATGAGGCGAATGCCTCCAGCAGAAGGCACCTCGAATTCCTGCGACTCGAGTCTTTCGCCGCTGATGGTTGTCGATGCCTTGACCCGTGTTCCGGGTGTGAGCCCGGTGAACTGCGCGCGGCCGCTCTCGTCGCTCTTCGCAGTTCTCGGGGCCGCACCCGGACCGGCGAGCTCCACGGTTTCGCCGGGGAGTGGATTGGTGAGCTGACCGCGAATCAATCGCACCGTTACCGTCCCGACCGGAATATCCGAGACCGGAAGGGGCATGCCGGACATCTGCTTCGGATCCGGCATCTGTGCTGCCGCCACGGCGCCGGAGAGGAACAGCGCGACGATCAGCCAGAGTGCGCACCTCGTCATGCGGCCCCCAGCCTGCTGCCGCAAGCCTTGCAAAACCGCGCGTCCTGGTCGTTCGGGACGCCACACTCGCACCACCCTGTCTGCTTCGCGCAAGCAGCGGACGGAGTGGTCGAACCGTCGGCCGTTGATCGCGACGGCGAGCGGCCGATCCGCGCGGCCAGATCGCGTTCGATGATTTCGCGATAGCCACCGCTATCGAGCTGTTTGATGATCCCGATGGCACGCGCCCGAAGACGGCCCGACATCTCCTCGAAGTCCTTGGGGGACAGCTTGCCCATCGCATGGTCGAATTCCAGCTCTTTGATCGATCGGAGCACGAGAGTCTTCTCACGCTCGAGATCGGCGCGAAGCCGCTCGCCGATCGGTTCGACGGCGCCCGCGCCCTCGCCAAATGCGAAAGGCGCCAGCATCCTGTAGACCCCGTATGACGCCAGGCCGACACCACCGACGGCGAGGCTGAGAAGAATGAGATGCTGCGGCGTGTTGTCTCTCGTCATGATCACGGCGACGGTTGCCGCAATCAGCGAGAGCAACACGAAGAAATGCCCGACGTGAAAACCGGCGTCTGCAGGGCGGGTCTCTTCACCCGCCTCTCCGGGCGGGGTCTGGAGACCCGGCCTGCGTCGATCAATCGAGGTCGCGGAGCTCATCATCCAGTCTCGTCCGGAGTGCCGGATCCTCGGTGCCTCCTGCCACCACCGCCTCGGGGGCGGCGGCATCGTGTCGCGACCAGTGACGCGCGACGAGACCGATCATGACCGCACCGCTCACACCGATGGCGTAGGGAAACAGCCAGGCCAGACGATTGAAGCCCTTGTCGATGGGCGCGGTGAGAATGTCCTGGCCGCCATGCCACGCGACGAAGGCGGCGCGGACCTGCTCGCGGTCCATGCCCTGCGCAATGAATTCATCGAGCTTTGGCCCGAGCTCGCGCAGCCCGTGACAGTTGGGGGCCATCGGACAGTTGTTCATCGGCGCGCGGCACCCGCAGCTGCACATGATGTCGGCTTCGAGCTGCTTGCGAAGCTCGCTCTTCTGCAAGGCGTTATCTGCGGACGCCGCGGTCTGCGCCCGACCGCTGGCCGGAATCAGGAGCAACAGCAGCATCAGGGTCGTGGTCACGGCTTCGGCGGGAATCCTTGCCGTTGCGAACGCGAACGCGCGCTCGGGCAGCAGCGCGAGACCGGTGCCGAACGCGAGCACGCCGAATCCCAGCCAGATCCAGTTGACCAGCGGGTTGATGGTGATGGCGTAGGTGGCCGTCTGCGTGGACACCTCGTAACCCGCGAGCACGAGGTAGAGATCTTCACCCGCCGCGCGCCTGATCGCGACTTCTGTCGTCGGCTGGTCGTGCTTGTTGAAGAACCATTTCGCCGGGGTCATCTCGGCGACGACCTTGCCGTCGTTGAACGCGGTCACGTGACCGGTGATCATCTGCTTCTGGTCGTCGTTCGTCACCGTCAGCGCGTCGTGGCGGATCGTAAAGTGTCCGAGCGTCGCCTGCTGACCCGGCTTCAAGAGCACCTGCTGCTCCTGCTTGAAGCCTTGCCCCGCAAAACCGAGGAACATCAGAACGATGCCGACGTGAACGATGTAACCGCCATAGCGGCGCCGCGATCTGGCCACGAGGCCGATCATTGCGGTGAAGATGTCGGTGCCGGTGGCGCCACGCCGCACCCGCGCTCCTCGGATGAACTCCTGGGTGATCGTGCCGGCCACGAACCCGCACAGCGCGAAGCAGACGCCCGAGGCCCACATGCGGATGCCGAGCGCATAGACCCCCGCACCGGTGACTAGCGCCACCGCGATCGGCCAGGCGAACTGGTCGAGCATGTTCGCCGCGCTCGACTTCCGCCACGCGAGCAGCGGACCGATGCCCGTCAGCATCAGCAGTATCAGGCCGATCGGCTGCATCCATTTGTTGAAGAACGGCGGACCGACGGTCAGTCGCTGGCCGGTGAGCGACTCGCTAATCGTCGGGAACATCGTTGCAAACAGGACGAAGAACGCCGAGAACAGCAGGATCCAGTTGTTTGCCAGGAATGCCGCTTCGCGTGAGGCCCAGGAATCGAGCTCGTGCCGCGCCCTGAGGAGCGGCAGCCGGTAAATCACGAAGCCGAAACTGAAGACCAGCAGCACGATCATGAACGTGGTGAACATCATCGCGAGCTCGCGGTCTTCGCCGAACGCGTGCACCGATTGCACCACGCCGGAGCGGGTCATGAACGTGCCGAAGATCGTCAGGAAGAATGTGGTAATGACCAGCGTCACGTTCCACACGCGGAGCATGCTGCGACGCTCCTGGACCATCACCGAGTGCAGGAAAGCCGTCGCCGTGAACCAGGGCAGGAGACCGGCGTTCTCGACCGGGTCCCAGCCCCAGAAGCCGCCCCACCCGAGCTCTTCATAAGCCCACAACATGCCGAGGGTCAGGCCGAAGGTGAGAAACAGCCACCCGATCATCGTCCAGTGACGCACGGCTCGAAGCCACGAGTCGTCGAGGTGCCCGGTGATGAGCGCGGCGATCCCGAATGCATACGGGATCGTCATCGAGACGAATCCGATATACAGCGATGGCGGATGGATCGCCATGTAGAAATTCTGCAGGAGCGGATTCAGCCCCTTCCCGTCCGTCGGCGCCTGCGACAGGAACGTCGAGAACGGGTTGTTGTGAGTCACCATCAGGAAGAGGAAGAACATCTCGGTGGCCGCCACGACCGCAACTACCCACGGGATCAGTTCGCGATGCCGCTCGCGGTTGACCGCGACCGCGATGGTTCCAAAGACCGAGAGCAGGAACACCCAGAACATGATCGAGCCGTCGAGCCCGCCCCAGTACCGACGCGAACTTGTAGGCGAGCGGCTGCGCCGACTCGGAGTACCGCTGCACGTATTTGATTGCGAAGTTCCCGGTGACGAAGGCGTGAATGATGATCACCGATGCGACCGTCATGAGCGCGGCGACGAGGTAGAACGCGCCAATGCCGCTCTCGATGAGGCGGCGCGAACGTCGTCGCGCGCCGGCGACCGAGCTCGCGAGCGCGTAGCTCGCGACGACGAAGCTCGCCAAGAGGAGAAATGAGCCGAGTGCAGCCACGGCGGAACCCTAACTGCCGGCGCTCGCGGCCGGCGATTGCGCGTTGTACTTCGAGGGGCACTTTGCCATAACACCGTCTCTGTCGACGGAGAAGCCGTCAGGCCCGAGTCGTCCCTTCAGGACGACCTCCGCGCCGTCCTTGAACGTGTCGGGGACCACGCCAGTGTAACGGACCGGCAGGACCTTGCCGTTGCTCTGCACCTGAAACCGGTAGTCGAGCGTGTCCGGCCGACGCATGATCGACTTCTCGACGACGAATCCATGCAGCTGCAGGCGCTTGCCCTGCCACGCACCCGGATCCGCCATCACTTCGTCCACGTGCTTGTAGAATTCCGTCCCCTCGCTGAGCGTGGAATACATCAAGCCGGCAAAGGCCAGGCCGAGAATCAGGAGGGTCGCACCTATCTTCAGAGGTTTGGAAGACATAAGGGAGCCTGTCGAGTTGAAAAAGGGGCCTGCACCCTGTGCGTATTCTACTCGTGCACCGCCCCAAAAAGGCGCGCCAGGCAAACCGTCGGACGATTTCGGAGCCCGGCCGCAGAACCGCCGGATTTCCGCCAACTCGGCACGTTGCCTGTTGGCACCTACATAATGGAGTCTTGGAAGTGCCCCGAGGTGACGTGACCGTCAGTCAGAACCCTACCCGCTTCAGCAATTGGTATACCGTCGCAATTGGCAGCCCGACCACGTTCGACCACGATCCCTCGATTCGATCGATGAACCGGGCCGCGTGCCCCTGGATTGCATATGCTCCGGCTTTCCCTTCCGGCTCTCCCGTGTCGATGTACCAGTTAATCTCGTCGACGCTGAGCGGCAGGAAGCTCACGCGCGTACCGACGGCCGTGGCCAGCTCCTGATCGGGACTCGCGATCACCACACCGGTGAACACGTCGTGCACCCCCCCTGAGAGCAGCTTCAGCATCCTGATCGCATCGAGTCGATCCGCGGGCTTTCCCAGAATTTCTCCGCGCGCGACCACGATCGTGTCTGCAGCAAGCACGACCCTTCCGGTCTTTCTGCACTCGTCTGCCAACGCCTCAGCCTTGTCGCGCGCGACGCGCACCACGTAGTCCTCGGGACTTTCGTCGGGAGAGTAGCGCTCGTCGACATCCGCTGGCCGCACGATGAATTCGAAGCCGCTGCTGGCGAGCAGTTCGGCTCGTCTTGGCGAAGCCGAGGCAAGGATCAGCTGCATGGTCCTATGCTACCAACCTCGGCGTTTGTCACCTTCCCTGGATTTTGAACTCTGTGTCTCTAGTGGTTCGAGCAGGATCCCTCGTCGCTCGCGAGGATCCGGCCTCGGCCGAATGCCGGGGGATTTCCCGATCGGACCATTGGGAGGGAAAGACACAATGCGACGTTCTTCGATTGCTCTCGCGTGCTGCCTGATCATTTTTGGCGCCGTGCTGAGCCGCGCCATCATCGCGCACGACTTCGATGACGACAACGACCGCGCACGCGACAACGTCGCCGCGCACGCGCGTGAGCTGGTCAAGGAGGGCCGGCACACCTTCCGCTTCGACACGTTCGGCGACGAGGCGTTCTGGGGCGACACGTTGAAGCTGCACCAGGCGATTGCCGGAGCGAAACTGGGCGGTGTCGGACCAGGCGTGAGTCCCGCGACGGCGCTCGCGGTTGGACTGAAGGTCGACGTGAACGCACTGCCGGAGGCGCTCCAGCGTGCAATCCGGCGCCGCGAGGTGAACCTCAACGATCCGGCAACGACAGTGGCGCTGTTGCGATTGAACGCCGTCGTCGGCCTCACCGGCTTCTTCAAGGGCGCGCAGCTGTCGTCGATTGGAATTCAGTGTGCGCTGTGTCATTCGGATGTCGACAACAGTTTCGCATCGGGGATCGGCAAGCGCCGCGACGGCTGGCCGAATCGCGACCTGAATGTCGGCGCAATCGTGGCGCTCGCGCCGAATCTCGCGCCGGTTTCGCAGTTGCTCGGCGTCGATGACGCCACCTTGCGTGCCGTGCTGAATGCCTGGGGTCCGGGACACTACGATGCCACCGTGTTCGTCGATGGCAAGGCGCTGCGTCCGGACGGCACGCCCGGCACCGTGATGATCCCGCCGGCATTCGGCCTCGCCGGAGTGAACCTTCACACCTGGACGGGATGGGGCGGGGTACCGCACTGGAACGCCTTCGTCGCCAATCTCGAGATGCACGGGCAGGGGACGTTCTACGATCCACGCCTCAACGACCCGTTGAAGTTCCCGGTGGCCGCGCGCGCTGGATTCTTCGACGTTCGCGCGGAACACGATCTCATCACCTCGAAGCTTCCGGCGTTGCAGTTCTATCAGTTGGCACTCGATGCGCCGCGGCCGCCGGAGGGAAGCTTCGATCGGCGCGCCGCGGAGTCCGGCAAGCAGATCTTCAACGACCGCGCCGGTTGCGCGCGGTGTCACGTTCCGCCGGTGTTCACCGAGCCTGGCTGGAACATGCATCCGGCGGCCGACATCGGGATCGATGATTTCCAGTCGAAGCGCTCGCCGGACGAGGCCTATCGGACGACGCCGCTTCGTGGCTTGTTCACCCGCCTGAAGGGTGGCTTCTACCACGATGGACGATTCAAGACCTACGAAGCGGTCGTCGACCACTACGACAGCGTGTTCGGGCTGCACCTGAGCACCCAGGAGCGCCACGATCTCGTGGAATACCTGAAGTCTCTCTGAGCCTCGCGGACCGTTGCCGCGGCTCCGGTCGTGGCGCCGGCGCACGGGACCTCGTCGGGTTCCTCCTCAGTCGAATCGCGCAGGGCTTCGGCCCTGCGCGCGCTCTATGATCCCAGACGCTCGACCAGCCAGTAGCTGCCAGCCAGCACGATGATCAGCGATCCGGCGGATGCGAATCGAAGGCGTGAAGCCGGTGTCGCGCTCATCTTCGTGAACAGCGGAACGAGTGCCAGCGCCACGGCAATCTGGCCGATCTCCACACCTGCGTTGAACGACGCCAGCGGCAGCGCAACCGCGATGCCGCGTCCGCCGATGCCGAGATCGCCGAGCGCCGTCGCGAACCCAAGCCCGTGGATCAGGCCGAACCCAAACGTCAACTTCCATCTCGATGCGTCCAGGTTCCGGAGGAGATTTTCAACTCCGACATACACGATTGACGCCGCAATCAGCGGTTCGACGATCCGCGCAGGCACGGTGACGAGGCCGAGCGTCGCCAGTGCAAGCGTGACCGAGTGGGCGACGGTAAACGCGGTGATCGTCTGAATCACGTCGCGCCACCGGCGGATCACCACCAGCACCCCCGCCAGGAACAGCAGGTGATCGTATCCGGTCAGGATGTGCTCGATGCCGAGCGCGAGGAATCGAGCTGCCGTGGTCTGCCAGGTCGTCACCTGGCGGCCTACGCTTGCCGACACCTCATTGTTCCCTGCATCGAGCATGCGCTCGGCCAGCAGCGTGCCGTCCTGGGATCTGATTGACACCAGCTCGCGGTGTCCGCGCAAGAGCCCGACCGGTACATCCGAGCGCAGGACGAGCGTCGCGCCAGCTGCGCGCGGGTAGACGACGCGCAC
This sequence comes from uncultured Acidobacteriota bacterium, assembly GCA_963755695.1. Lineage (GTDB taxonomy): Bacteria > Acidobacteriota > Vicinamibacteria > Vicinamibacterales > 2-12-FULL-66-21 > QHWT01. The sequence continues at coordinate 1,618,734 of CAVWLB010000010.1, forward strand.
GTGCACGCCTTTGCTCTCGTCAGTCCACATGCTGTCGAGGATTCCGCCGAGCGATCCGCCGTCGCTTCGAAGCTCTATGGCGTCGAGCGCCAGCCGCCCCGCCGCGTCACGGCCGCCGACGACGGTGGCGTCGGCGGCCGCGAGCGAGAGAACGGCGACGATCCTCTGTGGCTCGACGCTCACGTCGAGCGCGCTCAGTCCGGGGTCGTGAGCGAACACGCGATCCGAGTGGCTCAACGCCAGCGCGAGGACCGCGGTCGCGCAGCGCACACGATTAGTGAGTGTGATTGCGCCCATTGTGTGGGGTCGCCGCGTACGGAAAGACCTTGTTGTAGGCGATGTCGTTCTTGTCCGCGTTGTCACCGGCCGGCCCACGAATGATCGGCGGGCTGACCCGCAAATCGCTGATGAGCGCGGTCACCGCGATATCGACGACGTCGTCACCGAAGCGGCGGCCGTTAGGCCAGCCACCGGGCACGACCCCACCGCCAAATCCCGCCTGTACCTGGCTGATCAGAGTGTCTCCGCCGAAGATGCTCAATCGGGAGAATCCAGGATCGTCAGGGTTGTTCGGATCGGCGGCACCACCGCCGGCGAGCCGGGCCGGTCCGGTCGAGAGATCAACCTTGATCAGATCGGGGATGAAGATGCCGGCAATGTCCGTGCGATTGGCGGTCGGCGCGACATTGGCGTGGAATACGAGTGCATTGAGGAGCGACGCCAGCTCTGGCTTCTCCGCGTACTTGCGGAACAGCTCGTTGTCCTTCGTCGGGCTCGTGCGGCTGTACAGATCCTTGTCTTCAATCGCGACCAGGCCTTCATTGAAGAGTGGATTGCCCTGCCGTGCGACCTGGACGAATTTGCCTTCGTGTTTCGGATCGTGCCTCGTTCCCAGGATCGTCACCTTGCGCCGGCTCGTCGTCGCGTAGACCCCGACAATCTGGCGGTCGCCACCCAGTTCTTCGATCGGGATGTTCAGCGCCATCGTGTGCACGTTGAACCCGCCCTGCGAATCAAATCCTTGGCCGGGACCGCGAAGCTTCAGCAGGTCGAACACCGCCTGGATGTCGGCATAGAACCCGTCGTCGCGCTGGCCCGCGAACGCGGTGTAACCGTCGGAGAGCTCGGCGATCGATTGCGTCGTGTAGCGATCCAGCGCCATCTCGCTGGCGACGCCATCCTTCGCAGGCCGCTCTCCGTCGTCGTTCTGGTTGTACTTGGGTGTCGCGTTTCCCTGGTTGTTGGGCGGCACGATGCCTTCGCCCAGGACGGTCGGCGTCACCGGTCCGGCGATCGACCCTGGTGACGCTGTAGGTCTGAATCAGATTCTGCGCGCGGTCCCCCACGTCAGTTGATGACGCCGAGATACGACTGCAGGATCGTGTCGCTGGTTCCTGAATGCCGTCGCAAAACGGAACTGATAGCTGAACGTTGCGCGGCCGGCCGCGACGTCGGGGCCGGTGGCGACGTGAATCTGATAGAGCACGTCGTCGTCGAAGTTGTACTTGTTGGGACCGATGCCCGGCTCCTCGTGCGGGTACACGGCGAGCGCGGTGGTGAGATATCGGTGGCCGTGACGATCGGCGACGAACGCATACACGTCGGTCGTATTCGCGGCGTCGTCAAGTGTGATGAGTGGTGCGTCCATGTGACTGGAGGCGCGCGCGGGACCTGAAGCGGCGAGAACGAGGCCTGCCGCGGCCGCGAGCCGCGACGTTCTGCAGATTAGTTCTTTCATGTCACTCTCCTGTTGTGTTGCGGGTCGGCATCGTGCGGTACTGCTGAAGGAGATCGAGCTCGGAGGGAAGGAGCGTCGCGTGCAAGGCATCTGCGCGCGCGAACCATTGACGCGCTTCGGCTGGTTGGCCGGCGCTTGCCGCAATCACACCGGCATGGAGAAACAGGCGGGCGTCCTTGGTGTCTTCCGCGAGCGCGCGCCTCATCGAGATCCGGGCGTCGTCGATGCGGCCGGCAGCGGCAAGAGCCCACGCGCGGGCATCGTGCGTGAAGATGTCGGCGCGGACCTGCAGTTCCCGCTCGGTCAGCTCGAGCGCCCGGGCGGGCTCGATGCGACGCGTGGCAAGAAAGAGCGCCAGCGTCCGCGGGTCGACCGCGGCACCGCGCGCGATGATTTGCTGCTCGATCGACGAGGCGTCGTTGTCGAGACCGGACCGGCGCAGCGCGTCGGCAAGGGCCCACTGGTACTCCGGAAGCGGATTCAGATTCGCTGCACGCTCGAGCGGGTCAACGGCATCGATCGGGTGGCCGGTCGCGAGCAGCACCCTCCCGCGTGCGAGCAACGCCGCGGCATATTCCGGTTCGAATGACAACGCGGCATCGGTCGCACGTTCCGCGTCCTGCAGGTGCCCTCGCTGGAGCTCGTAGATCGCAAGACGCGTATACGCCCAGGCAATCGATTCGCGATCGCGCGATCCGGCGGCATCGATGGCCTTGTGAACCAGCTCGATTGCGCCATCGAGATCGCCCCGAATCCAGCGCAGGTGCGCCGCTCGCGTGTACGACTGATAGAACGGCTTGAGGTCGATCATCTTCTGATACGCCGTCGCCGCTTCACTGAGGCGTCCCTGGTCCATCAGGGCGTCGCCGAGCAAGCCGTAGTCGAGGACGTATTCGCGGGTGCTGACCAGCCGTCGCGCGATCGCTTCCGCCTCGGCGAAGCGATGGCGCTGATGGAGCGTGTGTCCCCGCAGCAGGAGCGCGCCGGCATCGCCGGGATGGAGTTCCTCCAGGCACTCAGCGGCCTTCTCAGCGAGCATGTAGTCGCCGGGATCGTTTGCCGCACGTGCTCGCGCGACGAAGTGGTATCCAAGCTGCTCGAGCGCCTCGCGCGCATGGCGTGGCTCGCGGGCGCGGTCCTGAAGCTGATGGATCGTGCGATCGATGTCGCCCTGCTGTGAACCTGGCGCGAGCGCCACCTCACAGGCACCAGCTTTGGGGGACAGGTCGGTCGGGTGAAGGTCTGGCCGCGGACGAGTGAGGGCAATTGCCGCACCGACCGCGCCGACCATGAGAAGCAGCGCCACTGCGTATTTCATCGCCGTCCTCCGCATTCGCTCGGTACTACGGCTGGCGGCTGACGGTCGGATTTCCTGCCTTGTGATGCGTGGCACCGCAATCTGAACAGTCACTCGAGCTCGACGGGAACGGCGGCGCGATATAATCCGCCCGCTTTCGGAATCCGCTTCGACGTCCTGCTACGTAGATGTTGATGTGGCTTGTCGCGGCTGTCGTCGGCGGCACGCAGGTCTGGACGCGCGTGCCGAATGATCGTGAGGCGGATCAGGCCGCTCTCGGCCGTGCCGCGGCTGGAGACGCGAGCGGTCTGGCCGCGCTGTACGACGGCTATGCGCGCGCAATCTATTCGCTGGCGCTTCGCATCCTGCGTGATCCGTCCGAGGCGGAGGACATCGTGCAGGAGGTGTTCATGCAGGCCTGGCGGCAGGCGTCGCGTTACGATCCGTCGCGCGGAGCGGTAGCGGCCTGGCTCCTGACGCAGGCGCGCAGTCGCGCGATCGATCGGCTGCGCGCCCGCCGGGCGCGCCCGGCGGTCGCGGAACCCGGCGTTTCCACACCGGAGGTGGTCGACCCGGCCCCCGCTCTCGACTGGCAGGTGATCTCTTCCGAACAGCTGGCTCGCGTCCGCGCGGCAATCGACGGACTGCCACTCCTGCAGCGGCTCGCGATCGAACTTGCCTATTACGAAGGCTGCACGCAGACGGAGATTGCCGAACGGCTCGAGCAGCCGCTCGGCACGGTGAAGACGCGCATTCGCCTGGCGCTGGCGAAACTGCGCGAAGTGTTGGCAGGTACCTGCTGATGACGACGAGCCCGATGGCGCACGACGAACAACGCGAGCTGGCGGCGCTCTATGCGCTCGGCGCGTTGACGCCGGCCGAGCGGCGCGCCTTCGAAGCGCACCTTGCCGGCTGTGCGGAGTGCACCGCCGAAGTGCAATCGCTGTCGGTGGTCACCGGAGCGCTGGCGCAGGCGGTTCCGCAGCAGGATCCACCGGCCTCACTGCGGGCGCGCATTCTTGGCCAGATCGGCGGCGATGTTCCCCGCGCGGGACAGTCACCGTCTGTGCGGCGTCCGCTGGCAACCGCGTATCTGGCGTGGCTGGCGACCGCTGCCCTGCTCGTGCTCGCAATCGGTCTTGGCGCCTACGCGGTCACGCTGCGCTCGCGTGTGGAAACGCTCGAACTCAGGCTGCGTGCCGCGATGCAGCAGGCAGATGCCAGCGAGCGCCAGATAGCGGAACTCCGGCGGGTTGCCGCTGAGACGGTCTCGCAGATGGCGGTGCTCGCCTCCCCCGACCTGCAGCGGATCGATCTAGCGGGACAGCGGGTTGCTCCGCAAGCCTCAGGGCGCGCGTTCTGGAGCCGGTCTCGAGGTCTGGTCTTCACTGCCTCCAGGCTCCCCCCGCTTCCGCCAGGCAAGGCCTATCAGCTGTGGATCCTGACTCCGGATCCTGCACCGATCAGTGCAGGTGTGTTCAAGCCCGACCTCGCAGGCGGTGTGGTTGCGGTCTACCGGCCATTGGTCGATCTCGTCAAGCCGTCAGCCGTGGCGGTGACGATCGAGCCCGAAAACGGCGTCCCGGCACCGACCGGCGACAGGTATCTGGTCGGTACTTAGAACCGCCGGGTGGTAACATCAAGGGATCGTGCTCCCCCTCCAGAACCTCGCCTCCGGGGTGCTCGCGGAAATCATTCGGCGGCAACCCGCGTCCAAAGGAAAGACGTCGTTCGCCTGGTCGGTGGCGGTCGGTCCTGCGCTCGCACGCGTGACCTCGGTCGAGCTCGCGGCCGATCGCGTGCTGCGGGTGCACGCGCGCGACGCGCGCTGGGCCCGCGAGGTCGAGCGGGCGCGCGACGTGGTGCTCACACGCCTCAGGATGCTGCTCGGCGACGACAACGTAATTCGAATTGACGTATGCGTGAACCTGTAATTGTTTCGGCTGTCAGGACTCCGACCGGCAAGTTTCTCGGATCGCTCAAAGACTTCACTGCCCCGCAACTTGGCGCCATGGTCGTGCGCGAGGCGGTTCGCCGTGCCGGCATCGACCCCGCCAACGTCGACGAATGCATCATGGGGAACGTCGTCACCGCGGGTGAAGGCCAGAATCCCGCGCGGCAGGCGGCGCTCAACGGCGGTCTCGACGACCATGTCGCCGCAATGACCATCAACAAGGTCTGCGGCTCGGGCCTGAAGGCGGTGATGCTGGCCGCCCAGGGCATCGCCACCGGAGACATCGACATCGCCGTCGCCGGGGGCATGGAGTCGATGAGCAACACGCCGTACCTCCTCCCCCGCGTCCGCGAAGGCTTGCGCATGGGGAACGCCACCATCGTCGACTCGATGATTCAGGACGGCCTCTGGTGCGCGTTCGAGCAGTGTCACATGGGGATGGCCGGGGAACACGTTGCCGAGCACTACAAGGTCGCGCGGGCCGAACAGGATCGAGTACGCGGCAGAGAGCCACCGCAAGGCTGCGCAGGCCACGCGAGAAGGCTGGTTCAAAGAGGAAATCCTCCCGATCCAAATCACGCAGAAGAAAGGTGCGCCGCTCGTGTTCGAACGCGATGAAGCGATTCGCGAGGACACGACCGTCGAGACGCTGGGCGCGCTCAAGCCGGCGTTCAAAAAGGACGGGAGCGTGACGGCGGGCAATGCGCCGGGGGTCAACGACGGCGCCGCAGCGCTGGCGGTCATGAGCAGTGAGAAAGCCAAAGCGCTCGGCCTCAGCCCAATCGCGCGGATAGTCGGACAGGCAACCAGCGGCCTTCCACCCAAGCTGGTGCTGATGACGCCGGTGGAATCTGTCCGGAAGGTGGTGGAAAAGATCGGCTGGAAACTCGAGCAGGTCGATCTCTTCGAGATCAATGAAGCGTTTTCCGTGCAGGCGGTCGCGGTTCTTCGCGAGCTTGGGATCGATCCCTGTAAGGTGAACGTGCACGGCGGCGCCGTGGCTCTCGGGCACCCGATTGGCGCGAGCGGCGCGCGCGTCCTCACGACACTGCTCTACGCGTTGAAACGGCGCAATCTGAAACGCGGCATCGCATCACTCTGCCTTGGTGGCGGGAACGGGGTCGCGCTCGCGGTCGAGCGGCTCTGATCTGGCGTCCGGCCTGAACCAGCGGGCGTCCACTTTGATGCTCGGTCGCCGAAGCCGCGCCGCGCGCACCGCAGATCCGACCTCGAACTTCGGACCTCGAACTTCGGACCTCGAACCTCGGATCTCGAACCTCGATCGAACCTCGAACCTCGAACCTCGGACCTCGGACCTCGGACCTCGGACCTCGGATCTCGGATCTCGGATCTCGGAGGAGTATGGTTCAGCGAATCGGAGTTGTAGGCGCCGGGACGATGGGCAGCGGGATTGCCCAGGTGTTTGCGCAGGCAGGCTACGTCGTGCGGCTGTCGGATGCCGTGCCGGCCGCGCTCGACAAGGCGCGCACGAAGATCGACGCCAGCCTCGCAAAGTTCGTCGAAAAGGGACGTCTGACTCCCACCGATCGCGACGCCGCGCTTGCCCACCTCTCCGTCGGATCGAATCTCGACGAGTTCGCTGACGTCGATTTCGTGGTCGAAGCGATTGCCGAGAACCTCGAGGCGAAGACCGCCCTATTCAAGCGGCTCGACGCGATCACGAAGCCGCACGCGGTCCTGTCGTCGAACACCTCGTCGATCTCGATAACCGTCCTGGGTGCCGCCACCACGCGCCCCGATCGCGTGCTCGGCATGCACTTCATGAATCCCGTTCCGCTGATGTCGCTCGTCGAGTTGATTCGCGGCCAGGCGACCTCCGCCGAATCGATGCTCACCGCGACGAATATCTGCATGCAACTCGGGAAGACGGCGGTGGAAGCGGCAGATTATCCGGGGTTCATCTCCAATCGCATCCTGATGCCGATGATCAACGAGGCGATCTATGCGGTGATGGAAGGCGTCGGTACCCCGGGAGCGATCGACACGGTGATGAAGCTCGGAATGAACCACCCGATGGGACCGCTGACGCTCGCCGACTTCATCGGCCTCGATGTCTGCCTGGCCATCCTCGAAGTCCTGCACCAGGGACTTGGCGATCCGAAGTACCGGCCCTGTCCGCTGCTGCGCCGCATGGTGGCTGCGGGACACCTCGGTCGGAAGAGCGGGCGCGGGTTCTACACGTACTGAAGTGTTGGCGGTGGCCTGAATCGGAACACACCCGCCGAAAGCGCACACATTGAACGCCTTCGATTTGCCTTAAACATTGAATGAACTTGCATATTTCGTGGGGGTACAGCGTTTGAACGGTCCCTCGCCATATGCTCACCGCGCCGCCGGACCAGTTCACGACCGATCCCAATCCGCTTTCGCCTGCGAACGCGCCTGCCACTGCCGTCGACAACGGAGGCCCGCAGCCTGCGGCGCCGATGATCGATCAGATGTTTCGCCGCATGTGCGATCTCAAGGCGTCCGACCTGCACCTCTGCTCCGGCACGCCGCCGCTGATACGCAAGGATGGAGAGATGCAGCCGCTCGCCGAGGGAGCCGGTCCTCTGACCAGCGAGATGCTGCGTCGCCTGCTCTCCGAGATCATGCCCGAGGCCAACAAGCAGGAGTTCGAGTCGCGGCACGACACGGACTTCGCCTATGAGATTTCCGGTCTGGCGCGTTTTCGCGCGAACGTCTTCCTCGATCGCAACGGCGTCGGCGCGGTATTTCGCGTCATCCCGTCGAAGATTCTCAGCGCGGAAACGCTCGGCCTGTCCCAGCACGTCCTCGGCCTGTGCCAGCTGACCAAGGGCCTGGTCCTGGTCACCGGACCGACCGGGTCCGGCAAGTCGACGACGCTCTGCGCGATGGTGGATTACATCAACCGCAACCGCGCGGATCACATCATCACCATCGAGGACCCGATTGAATTCGTGCACCGGAACGACAAGTGCCTGGTCAACCAGCGCGAGGTGCACAGCCACACCCGTTCGTTCAAGGACGCACTGCGCGCGGCGCTGCGCGAAGATCCCGACGTGATTCTCGTCGGCGAGCTGCGCGACCTGGAGACGATCGCGATCGCCATCGAGACCGCGGAAACCGGCCACCTGGTGTTCGGGACGCTGCACACCACGACCGCCGCGTCGACCGTCGACCGCGTCATCGATCAGTTCCCCACCGACCGGCAGGCGCAGATCCGGGTGATGCTGTCGGAGTCGCTGCGCGGCGTCATCGCGCAGACGCTGTGTAAGAAGGTGGGCGGGGGACGGGTGGCGGCGCTGGAGGTCCTGCTGGTCAACTCCGCGATCAGCAACCTGATTCGCGAAGGCAAGACGTTCCAGATCAACTCGATGATGCAGGTCGGACGGGCGCAGGGCATGGTGACCCTGAACGATGCGCTCGGGGATCTCGTCAGGCGGGGACAGATCACCCCGGAGGAAGCGCTCCTCCGCGCCGTCGACAAGCCCGGGATGGACGTTCTGCTGAAACGGAAGTAGGGCGAAGGCAGACTGCTCAGGGTTCCCGGGTTCTCGGGTTCTCAGGTTCTCGGGTTCGGGTTCTCGGGTTCGGGTTCGCAAGGTTCTCCGGGTTCGCAAGGTTCTCCGGGTTCTCAAGGTTCTCCGTGTTCTCAGGGTTCTCCGGGTCCCCTGGTTCGCGGTGACCCTGAGAACGCTGAGAACCCGAACCTGTGAACCCGAACCGGTGAACCCGAACCTGTGAACCCGAACCTGTGAACCCGAGAACCTGAGAACCCGAGAACCCGATCATCCCTTCCGGGCGCGCCAGAGCAGGACCATGCACGTGATCGGAGCGAGAATGGCCAGCTCGATCGACAGCGCCTTCAGGTTGTACGTCCAGAATTCCGCCAGCCAGTAGCGACGTGAGATCGCCGGAAAGAGGTGCAGCGGCGACGCGTAGTACGAGCGAGTCAACGGCCAGAGCGCCATCTCCCCAATCGGCGGCGTCGTATCAGGTACTGAGCCAGTCGAGCGCGACGTGCGACGCCCATGCCGCTGACACCGCACTTCCCCACCACACGCTGCGCGTTGCCAGTGCGACGATCAGAAAGGTCAGCACGGCCGCGCCAAGGCTGTGCGTCGGACCCCGATGGATTCCGACCAGCAGATCCAGATCGGCGGCCGCACCAGCAACCGCCAGCAGCACTGCGGCTCGAATATTTCTCTCTCGCGTGAACCACCATCCGCTGGCGATTCCTCCCAACGCGTGTCCGACAGGCGACGGCATTCACCTGATGCTAAATGACCTGGATTGTCACGGCCGGCGAGTACCGATGCAGAAAGTGCCGGCACTGGGCGCGCCCCAGGCGGTAGAATCTGCACGGTTTTGCACCAGGGGCGAAAGTGGACTGTCGTCGCAAGTTGCTGTACAACTGTGACCTAGACCACGTCCTTGTACGCGTTTTCGCTTGACACTCTGGAAACCCAAATCTAGAATGAGGCACGTCCGACACTCCGAAGGCGCACGTCGTTCCCGACCCCTCGACTTCGGCCTCAGATACGGACCCTCGACAGCGTAAGGAGATCTAATGGCAGTAGACGACCGTAACGACCGCGAGCGCTTGAAGGCCATCGAGATGGCCGTTGGCCAGATCGAGAAGCAGTTCGGCAAGGGCTCCATCATGCGCCTCGGCCAGAAGGACGTCGTCGCGCAGATTCCCGCCATCTCCACTGGCGCCGTCAGCCTCGACTACGCGCTCGGGATCGGCGGGATGCCGCGCGGCCGGGTGATCGAAATCTTCGGACCGGAATCGTCCGGCAAGACCACCTTGGCCCTGCAGGTGATCGCCGAAGCGCAGAAGACTGGCGGGATGGCGGCGTTCGTCGACGCCGAACACGCGCTCGACGCGCAATACGCGAAAAAGCTCGGCGTCGATCTCGAGAATCTGCTCGTCTCGCAGCCCGACAACGGCGAACAGGCGCTCGAGATCGTCGAGGTCCTGGTCCGCTCCGGCGGCGTCGACGTCGTGGTCGTCGACTCGGTCGCCGCGCTCGTCCCGCGCGCGGAAATCGAAGGCGAGATGGGCGAGGCCCAGATGGGCCTGCAGGCGCGGCTCATGTCCCAGGCTCTTCGCAAGCTGACCGGCATCGTGTCGAAGTCGAAAACCTGCCTGATTTTCATCAACCAGCTCCGCGAGAAGATTGGCGTCATGTTCGGCAACCCCGAGACGACGACCGGCGGACGCGCGTTGAAGTTCTACGCGTCGGTCCGTGTCGACATCCGCCGGATTGGCGCGATCAAGGACGGCGACGCCATCGTCGGCGGCCGCACTCGAGTGAAGGTGGTCAAGAACAAGGTGGCCCCGCCGTTCCGCGAGGCGGAATTCGACGTGATGTATGGCGAAGGCATCTCGCGCGAAGGTGACCTGCTCGACCTTGCCGTCGATCGCAAGATCGTCGAGAAGAGCGGCACCTGGTTCGCCTTCGCTGGCGAGCGTCTCGGCCAGGGACGCGAGAACGTCAAGCAGTTCCTGAAGGACAACCCCACTACCTTCAAGTCGATTGAAGAGAAGGTGCGGAAGGAACTCGGCCTGGTGAAAGAAGTCGAAGTCGCCGTGTAACGCGCCGGGGCGGGCCTGCGACCCGCCCGGCCTTCCCACTTGTGTCGACGGTTCGGGCTACCGGACGCGGTGTTCCCGCTCTCCGAACGCCACTTTCAATCGGGCCGCGCCAAGCACGATCTCGTCGCCTGCCTCCAGCCGCATTCCGCGGGGGCCCGCGGGCACGCGGATCGTCCGCCCGTTACGGATGATGCTGGTGCCGTGGGCGCTTCGATCGTCCCACAGCCGGTAGCCGCCTTGCGCATTGGTGAATTCGATGTGCGCGTGACGCCGGGAGACCGTCGCGTTCTGGTCGGCGCCCTCCTCGAGAAACGCCACCTGGTTTGTCCGGATCAATCGCTGGCGCTGATCGACGACCTCGGCCCGCCGTCCGATATCGATGCGTCCCGCCTTGAAAAAGTAGACACGCTGATGCGCTCTGCCGGCAAGGACGGTCAGCCTGATGGATTCCACTCCCGCTGAAGAGCGGGGGACGGCAGGAGCGGTGGGCAGCACGACAGCCCGATCGAATTCGACATGAAAGTCGGACGCTCCCCAGCCGGCGCCGCGTCCGCGCACGAAGGTCACTTCGGTCGCGATGTCCTTGGCGGCGCAACCCGCCAATTGCAGCCGTTCGGCGACTCGTTGTGCCAAGGTTGGTGGTCCGTCGATCACGGCGGCCAGGCGGGCGCGGGCCTCCTTGTCCTTCGGCCCCGCGACGACGTGCACGCGAATGAGGTCGAAAGGAAACACGCGCCGGCCGCGGCCGATCTCCTGAATCTGCTGCTCGGCGCGATCGAGTATCGCGTGGACGATTTCAATCGGCGTGATCGCGCTCCGACCAACCAGCTCCCCGACCGCGGCGTCGACCGTGCGGCTGATCCTGCGTTCGAGTTTGCGTGCGTTGCCGGCGATGTCCATGGTGCTCCTCAGCGAACCAGTCCTGCCGCGGCGGCCGCGGACAGAATCTCCCCCGCCGCCGGGGCCGCTCCCGCGCCGCCATATCCGGCATTCTCCAGGATGACCGCCACCGCAACCCGGCGGGCCGCGGGACCGAACGGCGCAAATCCGATGAACCACGAGTGCGACGGCGCACCGGTCACTTCTGCCGTGCCGGTCTTGCCGGCAATCCCAACCGGCGCGTCGCGGAGAACGCGGCCGGTGCCGTCGAGCACAACGTCGCGCATGTACTGAGCCAGGGTCCGCGCCGTATCGGCAGGGAGAAAGTCGTGCGTGGCGGGAACGGGGGCTCCAAGGTCGACGCGAACGTCGCGTAACCGGCCGTCCGATGCGATCGCCGCGGCGATTCGCGCCATGCGCAGCGGCGACGCAACCACTTCCCCTTGTCCGTAACCGATCTGCGGCAGGGTGTCGCGGATGCGATCCCTGGCATTGTTCCGGGCGAGTGGAATGTCCGCCCGGCCCGCCGTGTCGAGCAACGCACGTGCTCCGAGACGTACCGCCAGCTGGGCGAAGTACGCATTGCACGAGGCCACGATCGCCGCGTGCATGTCAATCGTTCCGTGCGGCGAGTGATCCTTCACATCGTCGCGGACTGGCCGTGCGTACCCGGGGACGCGCGCACCGACACGGTTGCCGGGTAGGCGGCTGCAGGTGAAGGTGCGGGTGCCGGCGGCTGGATCCTGCCGCAGCGCCGCCGCCGCGGTAATCAGCTTGAAAGTGGACCCGGGAGGATAGAGACCGAACCGAGCGCGATCCAGCAGTGTCTCATCGGAGACATCTGGAGACCCACCGTCCGTTCGCACGACGCCGGATGCCGGCCAGGGGTAGCTGACGCTGGCCAATAGATCGCCATTGGCCGCGTCAATCAGCACGGCCGCGGCGTGCCCGCTTGACGACTTGCGCGCGTAAGACGCCAGGATCGCGGCTACCCGGGTCTGGAGCCGCGCATCGATGGTCAGCCGCAGCTCTCGATTCGGATTCATCGCCGCTCTCATCGCCGGGTCATCGGAATCGAACCGATGCCGGAGCAGCGGCACGAGATCGCGGTAGTCGCGCCGCAGCGCGGTGCCAGGCGATCCGTCTTTCTCGGTGACGCTGACGACCGACTGGTGATCGTCGAAGCCGCGGAGCTGAGCTTCCTCGTCGCGTTCGACGAACGCCGTGTTCGATGCGCTCCAGTTGCGACGGGTCTCGGCGTCACCCAGGAGATGGAAAGTCCGGCCGCCGAATGGATAGCAACGGCTGGTCGAATCACTGCATGCCGCATCGACCGAAACAGCGAGTCCGAGCAACCCGGGAGCCGACTTGTGAATCCGATCACGATCGTCGGTTGCGAGCAGGACCCCTTCGCGATCGAGGATGGTGCCGCGCGGAATCGCGCGCGCGATATCGAGAATCCGCGGATTGTATTGATACCGTCTCGCCTCGTCCGCCTGCAGACCCAGATGGGCCTTCACCACGAGCGCATCCGGATTGACGACCTGAACGCGGGCCGCGGCGACCAGGACCGCAGCGGCGCAGGCCGCCAACGTTATCCCGAGCCAACGGATCGGCGTCGAGAAGACGGCGAGATCCGCGGCAGGCGCGGCGTCGGAGCGAATCGACGCGAGCAGGCCCAGCGCCGCGAAGTTCGCCACCATGGCCGATCCACCGAAGCTGAGAAACGGCGTCACGACGCCGGTAAGCGGAACCAGGCCGAGCGTGCCGCTCGCCATCAACAGCACCGGGACGGCAATGAACAAGGCCAGCAGGGTTGCGAGAAAGAAGCCGTAGTCGGTCGAGGCGCGGCGCGCGATTGCCAGCGCCCGCCCGATGATCGAGGCGTACAGGAGCGCCACGACGAGCAACCCGGCGTAGCCGAGCTCTTCGCCGATTGCGGCCAGGACGAGATCGGTGTGCCCCGCCGGCAGGTAGTGCGTATCACCCAGCCCGACGCCGGTACCGAAGACGGCGCCGGTCGACAGCGACCAGAGCGCTTGCGCCACCTGGTCCCCACCGCGTGCGATGTTGTCCCACGGCGCCGCCCAGATGCGGACGCGATCCACCAGCGTGGAAGAGATGTCCAGCCGGTACCCGAAATAGAAGCCCGAGGCGAGACACCCCGCACCGACGATCACCATGCCAATGGTTCCGCGAGCAACCGCATAGGCGCCGAGAAAGACGACCGCCAGCATCAGCGCGGGGCCCAGGTCACGCTGTCCGAAGAATAACCCGAGGGCGGCAGCGACACCGATGAACACCGGCAGCGCGTACCTGGCGCGCGGCAGATTCACCCACGACGGAAGCTTCACCGTCCCGAGCCGCTCGCTGCGAACGGCCCGGAGCAGTTCCCAGTTGCGCGCGAAATAGCCCGCCAGAAACAGCGCAAGCAGAATACGGATCGCCTCAATCGGCTGGAAGGGCCCGAGATTGACCTTTGCACCGCTCCCCGCCGGCCCACTTCCGAGCGGCGACAGCAGCAGCAGTGACAGCACGAAGGCCGTGATGAGCGGCACGTAACTGAGCGCGCGAATGCTGCCGGTTCGCAGGTTGATGAACGAAACGAGCCCGGCGACGCCGAGGCCGGCAGTGACGCCCTGGGCGTAGCGAATGAACAGCACGCTGTCGCGCAGCGGATCGGGACGGCTGACCATGGCCGCAAACCCAAGCGCGGTCAGCACGTGCGCCGCGGTCAGCAAGACTCGATCGCCTCGCAGCCCCTTCATGCGCCACGTCCACGACAGGACGTGAAATGCCACCAGGTACAACACCGCCCAGATCGCGAGCGAGGCGCGCACGGCGGCCCGATCCCTGACCACGAATGACGGCTTGATCTCCGCCAGCTGGCCGGACGTGAAGAGCGGCCGCGAGCGAGCAGCCGCACTGCGGGATGAGCCAGCAGATCGATCCGGAACCCGGATTCGCGCAAGACTGCCGACGCTGGAAAGCCGGCGCCGGCCGTCATCGACTTTCACGAGAAACGCGAACAGCTCGCGGGCGGCAGAACGGCGGTCTTCCGCGATGGGGAACACCGGCTCGAGCACGCGCTCGAGGCTGGCGGCTGCTGCGACCGTGTTCAGATTGACGATTGGACCGGTGCGCGTCGTGCCGGCCCGCGGTGCGGTGACGGCACCGAAGTAGGCGGCACACAGGAGCACGATCGCCAGTGCCGACGCGGCGAGCAGCGGCGCCTCGAACGGAGGGAGCGCGAATCGATCGTGCGTGACGCGGCGCGCATCACGTTCGGCCGCGGTCGTGTAGGTTACCGCCATGGCATCGGCTCGGATTCGCGAGGCGCTTTGGCGAGCTCGCGTTCGGCATTGCGGGCGTCGATCTGCTCGAGTCCGTGGCGGGTGCGGCGCAGACCGCCGGCCGCACCGGGAAATCCGGGAATACGCTCGTAGAGGCCCTGTGCCTGGCGATACGCGTCGGCCGCACGTTGCAGGTATTCCGGCTCCTGCGGCAACTCGGAGAGCTGCCGCGCCGTTTCGAACAGACCGTCGCCGCGCGCGCGGTAGCCGTCGGCAAGTTGCAGCGTTTCGCGATCGCCCACCGCATAACCGAGTTTCTGCGCGGCCCGCATCGCGTCGGCGCCACGATCGATGTCTTCGAGGCCGTAGATGAAGGTGCGCGCGAGACCCAGGAAGGGATCAGGCCAGTCGCGTCTGAGCTCCGCGGCCTCGCGGAACGCAGCGACCGCCTCGGTGAAATGCTGGCTCGCGGCCGCGGCGTGGCGCCGGAGCTTCTCCGCTTCACCGTCGATGCGGTGCAAATGTCCCTCCGAGTAGCGCAGCGCTGCACGAAGCATGCGATTGTTCGGCTCGAGAACGAGCGCCTGCTGGAGGTTCTTCTGCGCCGTCCGCCACTGCCGCTCGCGGACGGTCGGCATCGGGCTGCGATAGTTTGCAATTACCTGATCCGACAGCACGCCAACACGGTCCTCCAGCGTTCGCTCGAGCGGCGCGACGCCCATCCGCAAATAGCTGCGGCGCGACAGCGCCTGGTAGCGCGCCCAGACGTCCTCCAATCCATCGAGATCACGCGTGGTGGCATCTGCCGCCGCCCGTCGCGCGTTGAACCCGACAGCCAGCTCGTTACAGACGAGCAGTAGCGCGGCCAGCATCAGGAACGCTCGCAGTCGATGCGACCGCTTCGCGGCGGAACGAGGTGTGCCCTGCGGCGCGGTCGCTCCTGCCAGAGCTGGAGTCGTTGTCGACAGCGGCGCTGCTGGCTTGGTCGGCCGCGTCGCTTCGGTGTCGCCCTCGGGAACCGCCGGGCGCGTGCGGCGGGTGGGCGCCTCGTCGACCCGTGCCGGGAAACCGAGCGCCTGCGCCTGCGGCGGTTTTCCCGCTTCAATCAGTTGCAGATCGGCGAGCACCGCCGCCGCTGACGGATAACGATCCGAGATCCCGGGCGCCAGCAGCCGGGCCACGATCGCCTGCAATGAGATCGCACAGGAAGACGGCAGCGGCCGCCGTGAATAGCCGGCGCGAATCTGTTGTTCGAGTCGGCGAGTATCGACCGCCTGGAACAGCGGCGCCCCCGCCAGGAGTTCGTAAAAAATCACGCCGAGCGCCCAGAGATCCGCGTGTCGATCGACTTCGGTGGAATCGAGCCGTTCCGGCGACAGATACGGCATGCTCCCGAAGTCGTTGCGCGTGACCTTGCGACTGAGCGACAGCGCCTTGGCAATGCCGAAATCGAGGACCTTGATGTCCCCGTTCGAGCTAAGCCTCACGTTCCGCGGCTTCAGGTCGCCATGCACGAGTGACGATGATGTCCGGCCGTCGATCGTGGTGACAAACGAATGCGCGGCCTGCAGAAACCGGCAGAGCGCCGATGCGATGCGCACCGCGTCCGCCGGGTTGCTCGCACCGCGGTGGATGACGTCCGAGAGATTCTCTCCTTCGACGTACTCCATCGCGATGAAATAATACGGAGGCTGATCCCCTTCCTCGAACACGCGCGGCACCAGACCGCATGCTTTCGCGAGCCGTTGTTGGAGCCGGGCGCCGTGACGCTCCGCCTCCAGGATCTCGCGGGCCTCGCGATCGCTGCCGAGCGGGACGAGCTTGAGCGCGACCTTCCTTGCGTGACGGGTGTCGTCCGCGAGGAACACCGCCGCCATGCCGCCGCGGCCGATCTCGCGGATGATTTCATACGGCCCGACCCGCTGAAACACCGTCGTCATCGACGTCCTCGTGCGGTGCCGCGAGCCGGCGAAGGCACGGTGCGGTCCGGCAGGTTCACGAACCAGTTGTCACGCTTGATATCGATCCCGGCCGGCAGGACCACCGATTCCGGCCGGATGCCGTCGAAGGTGTTGCCAACGAGCGTCGGGCCTGCGTCGGCTTCGATCAGCAGAGTGCCGGACGCACGCTCGGAAGATGCGTTTCTGACGAACAGATTGTGGGCGATGCGAGGCGTGGCGCCCGCTCGCACCACGATCGCCACGCCCGGATTGTCGTGGAGGTCGGCGGCGGTCACCGATCCGGCGGCACCGGTGGCGTATTCGATGGCAGCAACGTGCGCTCCGGTAATCTCGATGTCCGACAAATCGACGTTGCCGTTGCGGATCATCACGCCGGTGCCGAGAGGGGTGGCGGCGTCACCGACGATTCGAAAACCTGACAACACTGCGCTTCCGATCTCGGTCGCAATCACCGCCGCGTCGGTTTCGGAAGCGCCGCCCGGAAGCCTGATGGCGGCGCCGCGCGGCACTCTGCTAACCAGCCGTATCCCCTCCTGGAGCCGGACCCGTTCGCGGTATCGCCCGGTTCGACAATTACTTGAGTGCCCGGGCGCGCAGCCGCGAGCGCATCGCTGATCGACTGTCCTGCGCGAACGGTCAGTTCGGTGGGCGCGACGGCCGTGGGGGTTGAAGCGAGCAGCAGACGAAGCCGGTCGCGCTTCAGGTATGCCGCAATCCCCGCCACCACCAGCAGGAGGAGGATCAGTGACGTCACGCGCAGGCGACGAGACGTGCGAGTCTTTTCCGGAACGATCTCCGGCGGCAACCGATGCGGCCGGAGGTCGCGCGTGTCCTCGCCCAGCGCGAAGCGCGGACCTTCAACGTAGACGACCGTGACGTTGTCCTTGCCGCCGGCATCGTTCGCCGCGTCGATGAGCGCACCGACGATTTCGTAGGGGTGCCCGGCGAAGACCCGAACGATGTCGACGATCGCGACGCCGGTAACCAGATCCGTCAACCCGTCGCTGCACAGGAGGAGCGCCGAATCGGCTTCGAACGGCGTACGGATGATGTCGATGAAATCCGGGTCGTCGGGATCGTGACGCTCCGATCCGACATCGCGGTACACCTCGTTGCGACGCGGATGCTGCATCGCGTCACGTTCAAGGAGCTCCCCCGCATCTTCGCGTTCGCCCACCGGCGAATGATCGGGCGTCAGCTTTTCGAGTGCGCTGCCGCGCAGCTTGTAGAGACGCGTGTCGCCGACGTGTCCCACCACGACGTCGCCGTCGGTCACGACCGCAACCGTCAGGACGCAGGCCATACCGCTCCACTCGGGATGGAGCGACGCCAGCCGATTGATCTCGTTGTTGGCCAGGGCGATTGCTTCGCGGACCCGGTCCTCGACGGCGCCGGTCTCTCGCTCGAGGCGCGAGCGGACGATGGTGAGCGCGGTTTCG
The DNA here is from genome assembly GCA_963755695.1 of uncultured Acidobacteriota bacterium. Taxonomy (GTDB): domain Bacteria; phylum Acidobacteriota; class Vicinamibacteria; order Vicinamibacterales; family 2-12-FULL-66-21; genus QHWT01. The sequence continues at coordinate 1,636,882 of CAVWLB010000010.1, forward strand.
GCTGCTTTCTCGCCGGCCGCCTGCCCGCCGACGCCATCGATGACGATGAAGATGCCGCGGGCGGGATCGGAGTGAAAGCGGTCTTCGTTGACCGGCCGCTTCAGGCCCGGGTGGCTATCGCCTGCCGCCTTCAACGCGCTGCTGACCTGCATCGCTCATCCGCGATTGGTCATCGCGCCCCAGGCGAGCACAACGGCCACCGTACCCGAGCGCGGCCAGCACGACGAATCGTCCCCAAAGCAGCCACGTCATCGGCGCAGAATGTCGAAGTCGAGATAGATCGTGTCTGCAAGTCCGATGCGCGAGCCGGTCGCCAACGGGGTTTCGACGCCGTTCTCGCGTTTCGTGCCGTCGCCGTCTTCGTAGCCTTTGCGCAGCCTCACGCCGTTGACGGTGGTCCCGAGCGAACTGAGATCCACGATGAAGAATGTGCCGTGACGCGGATCGCGCCGGATCCGGGCGTGCTCGCGCGAGACATCCACGGATGCGTCGATGCGGACGTCCGCCCGATACGCGATGCCGCCGCGACCGATGGTCACCGAGTCGCGAACGATGTCGAAAGTGTGCGCTCCGGCGTTGTCTTCGAAACGCAACCGCGCGTGGGCCTGCTCCGAAGCCGGCGGTGTCCGGGTCATCGTCTCTTCGCGCTTGGTGGTCCGATGGCCAACGTGAACGGTCGTGATGCGCCGGGTGCGCTGGCCGGCGCCCAGTTCTTCAGTCGGCGTCGGGAGGAGCAGTTCGGAGTGGATCAGAATGTCGCCGGCACCAATGTCCCCGTCGTGGTCCGGGAGGAACTCGATTTGCCAGTCGCGCGCGAGGTTTTCCACCGGCGGCGTGCTGCCGAGCACCCGATCAATGTACTTCCGGTAGCCAGGACGGCGGTTCAGCTTGTGGAGTTCCTCGGTGAGCGCGCGGGCGGCCTGTTCCTGGAGCACTGGGACAATCCCCTCGATGCGTGAGAACTCGTCGGGGTGCAGATAAACAAGATATCGGCTCGGCGCGAGCGTGGAATACTTCAGCGGCTCGAGGTTCGCGCGCATGCTTTCGACGACGGCATCGATGAGATCGCGCGCAGGGCGGTGCGCCCCGGACGAGGTCCGCGGGTCCGAATGAAAGGCCATGGCCCATGTTCAAATACGAACGCGGGCCGAACAAGTTGCGAGGCGAAACCGCAACCACAACATTTGGCGATCCGTCGCCGGCGTTGCTATGATGGCTGTTCTGCCAGCCGTGAATCTGTCGTGCCGAGGTAGCTCAGTTGGTAGAGCACAGCACTGAAAATGCTGGTGTCACTGGTTCGATTCCAGTCCTCGGCACCATCGTCTAACTTCGCTCGGCGGGGCCCCTTTAGTTTCCCCGCCTCGCTGCGCGCTCGCGGCCGCCGTTGGCGGCTTCCCTCCAGCGCTCGGCGACCCCTACGGCAGTTGTAAGAAGTGGTTGCGCAGGGCGCTTCTTTAGCAGCTTGCGGAAAAGGTGCGAGTGTAGGGCGCCTCTTTAGAGGCGCCGCGCGAAGGTTGCTGAAAGGATCGTAAGGCACCTCTACAGAGGTACCGAGGGTATTAGTTTGTAGGGGGCCTGTTTCAAGGGCCGGAGGCGCGCCTATAGACCCGCCCTGCACTCGATAAGTCACCATGACGACTGCGAAGGGACGCCGCTGACTACTTCCAGTAAAACGCTCGACCCTGCTGCCAGTTGACCGCGTAGGTCAGGCGATCGTCCCGACTTGGGTACAGGCGAAGCCCCGTCGATCGCAGCTGCTCGAGATTCAAGGGCGATCGAAGAATGCGCGGCCACCACTCGAGCCGGCCGGGAGGATCGCATCGGGGCGGCGTGCCGGTGATTTCAGTGCCGACCAGCGCGCGGACGGCTGCACCGTCGGCCGGCGGAAACACGAACACCCCCCACTGGATCTCGGTGCCGCGATGCGCCTCGCGGAGGTCAGTGGCTGACGCGGGCAGGCCTTCCGGTACCCAGCCGCGCTCTATGGCACCTTCCGCCCGCGCCTCGTCGACCGTCGCGTAAACGTTCGACTTGGTCTCGATGCCTGCGCAGCAGGTTGCAAGCAAGAAGAGAACTAAAAACGTCTTACGCTCACCGGCGGACCGCACCGGATGACGAGGAATCAGCACCGCTCCCACGTGAGCTCGTGGCGAACGATCGCTCCCGCCTTCTCGACGTTGGCATGCAGCACCAGCCGATCGCCATCGAATCGCAGCGTCCGAACCTGGTTGCCGCCGACCCATGCAGGATTGAGAGACCCTTCGACCCGATGCACGACCGACTGGCCGTCACCGGCCACTTCGTAAGTACCAAAGTACGCGATGTAACCGATGTAGGCGGCACGAACCTGCTGCGCGTAACCATCGCCGAGCGCCACTGGCGCACGATTCGGCCGCATCACCTGTCCGGTCATGTTTCCAGCCGGATCGTATGTGAGGCGACCGATGGCATCGCCGTACGGACGGCTGCGCCGGCCGCCCTCATCGACGGTTTCGTACAGGACAAGTCGCCAGGTGCCAATCAGGCGGGCTTCCAGCGCCTCCTTCATCGGCGCGTCACCGTCGCGGGATGGATCCAGTCCGCATAGAGATTCGGCCGGCGGTCGCGGAGGAACAACCGGCGCGCATGCGAGGCCGCCGCGGTCGACAAATCGACGTCCGCATAGAGGATGTGATCCTTCGCCGCCGGCGCCCGGGCGATCACCCGCCCGTTGGGAGCGCAGACGAAAGATTCACCGGAAAACACCAGATGGTCTTCCTTACCGACGCGGTTACAGAGCGCCGTGTAGTAGCCGTTTTGAAAAGCGGCCACCTGCAGCTCCGCTTCGTACAAGCCTTCCGGCCACTCGCCGGCAACTCCGGCCTGCGGCACGACGACGAGATCGGCGCCGCCAATTGCGAGAGCGCGCATGTATTCCGGGTAGTGCCGGTCGTAGCAGATCGCCACGCCAAGCCGCCCGTGCTGAGTGTCGTACACCGGCGCTCCCGTGTCGCCGGGGGTGTAGTACCCCTGCTCGTGGAAACACGTGTAGTCCGTGATGTGAATCATGCGCGTCCGGCCGAGCAGCCGGCCGTCTGTGTCGATCACCGGCGAGCAGTCGAACGCGCGGCCACCGTCACGTTCATACAGGTTAAGAACGACCACGATCCGGTGTTGGCGCGCGCGCTCCGAGAAGGCGTCGGTGGTCGGGCCCGGCACCGGCTCGGCGAGGATCAACGAATCGGAAGATGCAGGACGCTGCGGATGAAAGCGCTCGAAGGCGAGCTCGGCAAAGACAATGATCCGGGCCCCGGCGGCTGCGGCCTCATCGATTGCAGACAGTCCCCGACGGACGTTCTGGGATTTGTCGGGAGTCGCGTGTTGCTGGACCAGGCCGATCTTCACACGGAAGATCGTAATTCAATTGCGTTCGGAGGCGATCACAATCCAGTGCGCGGTCCGCTGCGCGCCTGACTGGGTAAACCGCACCTTCGCACGCCGGCCGCGGTGTGCGGCGAGCTCGGCTGCCGTGAGGGTGCGCGAGCCCAGCCTGATGACCGCATCGGTCGCCAGCGTGAAGGTGACCCGCTCCCCCTTGGTTTGTAGCACGAGTCGACGTGCGGCTTCTTCGAAGGCGTCGATGATACCGATGATTGACGATTCCGCCGGAAGAACGGCGGCGGCGACGCGCGATTCGCTGATCGGCACGGTGCCGGCGAACGGATCCGCAATCGCGGGCGCTTGCGCGGTTGCAGCGGCCGCCGTCACGAGCAACGTGGCGATAAGTGGCACGAGGGGTCCCTGGAAATGCCCGCCGGCTTCGCAGTCGGGAGGAGTTTGACCGGAGAGTCCAGCCGTGTCGCCGCTAGGCCGGGCGGGCATCTTCCGTGATCACAATCCGGGTGCCACCGGGAGCCGCTCCCGTTAGAATGGCGCAAAACGCTTGTCTGCAACGACTTCTCTCCATCCGGCTTCCGAGCCAACGACCGCCGAACTCATGCAGGCGCGCCCCATCGTGGCGAATGTGCGCTCGCTCTCGCTGCGGGCACGACTGGCACTGCTCATCACGCTGGCGGTCGCGTTGGTCCTCGGGGTCCAGGCGATTATTGAAATCAGCGTGTTCGAGCGCGCCGTACAGCGCGATCTCATGGAGACGGCGCGGCTGACCGCGGTCGCGGTCGCCGACGATTTCGAATTGCGCCGTGAGCCGGTCGACGTCGGGGCCGTGGGCGCGATGCTCCACGAAGTGGCCGGCAGCGCTCCCTCGATCAGGACGATCTCACTGGTCCAAGTCGATGCCGAAGGTCCTCACCTGCTCGCCAGCACCTCATCGGACGAACGACCGGAAGCGTTGGCCGCCGCGGTGCAGGCTGCCAACCGTCACGAGACGGTTGTCGTCGACAATCCCAAGGGGATCGGGATCACGGCCGTACCCGCGCTGCGAGATGGCCGGATCGTCGGCAGCGCGGTCGTGACGGTTTCGCTTGGCGCCATCGCGCAGCTGCGAACCAAGGGAAGACGGGTTACGCTGCTCTTCGCACCGATCGCCGTGCTGCTTCTGACCCTGCTCATCGACTGGTTCGCCCGACGGCTGATCCATCAACCAGTCGCGCGCATCCACCAGGCGATGCACCGCGCGGGACAAGGCGACTTTTCGGCGCGCGCATCGATCGTCCGTCCGGACGAGATCGGCGACGTCGCATCGGGCCTGAACGACATGCTCGCGCGGCTTCAGAACTTCAACGTCGCACTGCAGGACCGGGTCGAGGAAGCGACCGCCGAGCTGCGCGTTCGCAACCAGGAGCTCATCGAGAGCTACCACCGCGTGTTCGCGTTGCGTGAAGCACTGGCACGCGCCGAACAGCTCGCGGCGATCGGCCAAACCGCCGCAAGTGTGGCGCATCAGGTCGGTACGCCGCTGAATCTGATCTCCGGTTACGTTCAGATGACGCAGGAGGACGCCGCCGTCGATCCGCGCACCGCTCGTCGACTGACGATCGTGCAGGAACAGATCGCCAAGGTCGCCTCGGTCGTACGCAACATGCTGGACCATGCGCGCCGGCCTGACACACGCTGGCCGACGGCGCTTGGCCCGCTCGTCTCGCGCGTCGGCGATGTCGCACGGCCGAAACTCGATGCCTCGAAGATTGCGCTTACGCTGGATCTCTCCCCAAATGTTCCATCGGTAGAGGCCAACGCCGAGGAGCTCGAACTGGCGCTCCTCAACCTGGTGAACAACAGCCTGGATGCGATGCCAGATGGCGGCTCGCTGACGATCCGGGTCACGAGCGCTCCCGGCCGCGTGCGGATTGAGCTCACCGACACTGGCGGGGGAATTGCGCCCGACCTGCTGCCGCGGATATTCGAGCCATGGGTGACCACGAAGGCGGCCGGCCGCGGCACCGGCCTCGGCTTGAGCATCACCCGCGATGTCATTGGCCGCCACGGCGGCACGATTGATGCGATCAGCGAACCTGGCCGCACGACTTTCACGATCGATCTTCCCGCCGCGACGCCGCGGCCTGCAGACGCCTGATGGCCAGAATTCTTATCGTGGACGATGATGGCGAGACGTGCCGGTTCATGGCAGAACTGCTCGAACGGCCTGGACGCGAGCTTCGCGCCACGCAACGCGTCGATGAAGCACTGCGTCTCGCCCGGGAGCAGTTCGACCTCCTGATCTCCGACATCAACCTCGATTCGCAGCAGAACGGCATGGATGTGCTGCGGGTGTTCAAAGAGGGGAACCCTTCGGGGCAGGTCGTGCTGATCAGCGGGTTCGGCACCCTCCAGACCGCGATCGAGGCGGTGCGCGCCGGCGCCTACGACTACATCAGCAAGCCATTCAACATCTCCGAGGTCAAGGCCACGGTCGAACGCGCGCTCGCCGACGCCGCAGCGCCCGCACGTATCGAGCGCCCGCGCTTCGACGTCGCTCCGCCCGGGCTGATCGGCCGTACCGCCGGCATGCTTGCCGTCTACAAGCAGATCGCGCACGCTGCCAACGCGAGCGCATCAGTTCTAATCGCCGGCGAAAGCGGCACCGGTAAGGAGCTTGTGGCCCGGGCGATTCACACCAACGGCCGCCGTTCGGCGCGCGCCTTCGTCCCGATCAATTGCGGCGCGCTCACCGAAACGGTACTCGAGTCGGAACTGTTCGGGCACGCGCGTGGAGCGTTCACCGGCGCGGTGGCCGATACCAAGGGCATCTTCGAACAAGCCAATGGCGGCACGGTGTTTCTCGACGAGATCGGCGAGACCTCGGCGGCGCTCCAGGTCAAGCTGCTGCGCGTGCTGCAGGAAGGGGAGGTCCGTCCGGTCGGCGCGAGCCGGATCGTCAAGGTCGATGTGCGGGTGGTGGCGGCCACGAACGTGGATCTCGAACGCGAGGTCGCGCAGCAACGATTCCGTCAGGATCTCTTCTATCGTCTCAGCGTGATCGTGATTCAGGTGCCGGCGCTGCGCGATCGCCGGGAAGACATCCCGCTCCTGATCGAGACATTTCTCGAGAGCGCCTGCAGCCGCGCCGGCCGCCGCGTGGAGCTCACGCCGGCGGCGATCGCCGCGCTCACCGCGTATCGCTGGCCGGGTAACGTTCGCGAGCTGGAGAACACCATCGAGCGGCTCGTCGTCTTCAGCCGTGGCTCGATCGTCGATCTTCCGGATCTGCCGTTCAAGGCGGCGGCCGGTCCCGACCTGCACGAACGCCTGTTCGCCGACCTGCCGTCGCTCGACGAGATCGAGCGTCGCTACCTGCTCCATGTCATCGAGCAGGTCGGGGGCAACCGCACCCGCGCCGCCGAAGTGCTCGGCATCGATCGGCGCACGCTGTACCGCATGGCGGAACGGTTCGGTATCGACCTCACCGACGAGAAGCCGTCGGGGTCCTGAACAATCGAAGGAGTCGAAAGACGACCGAGGTCTCGCAGCGTCAAAACATCAATCGAAGGAACACGACCAAAAAGCGGTTGCCGCGTGACGCTCCGGTTACTGATCCCGTTTGAAATGCTTGTTGTAGGACTTCATCAGAATCTTGAAGCGGCGCTTCTGTTCGAGCTGCGCCCGCTGATCCTGCTGGCGCAGCTGGAACGCCTGCTCCTGCTGCAGTTTGTGATAGCTCTCCAGGCGCGACGCTGACAGCGTGCCGGCGTCGACTGCGGCGGAGACCGCACATCCGGGTTCTCCCGCATGACGGCAATCGCGAAAGCGGCATTCATCGGCGAGCCTGTCGATGTCGCCGAACGCGTCCGCGAGCGCGTCGCCGGTGTCCCAGAGCTGCAGCTCCCGCATGCCCGGTGTGTCGATCAGGATTCCGCCGTGCCCCAGCAACACCAGTTGCCGATTGGTGCTCGCGTGACGGCCGCGGCCGTCGCTTTCACGTACTTCGCGCGTCCGAAACTGCTCTTCGCCGATGAGCGCATTCGCAATCGACGACTTCCCCACTCCCGACGAACCGAGCAGCGCCGCCGTGCGCCCGCGGCCGAGATGCTCGAGCAGCGGCACGACGGATTCGGGGCGTTTTGCCGATACCGCCACGACCGGAGCGCCTTGTGCGACCGGCTGCACTTCATCGAGGAACGGTGAAAGGTCGTCCACGAGATCAGCCTTGTTCAACACGATCACCGGGGAAGCGCCGCTGTCCCATGCGGTCAGCAGGTAACGCTCGATCCGACGCGGATTGAAGTCCCGATCGAGCCCCGAGACGAGAAACACGACGTCGATGTTGGCGGCAACTACCTGCTCTTCGGTCGGATCACCAGCGGCTCGACGGGAGAAGCGCGAGAAGCGCGGCAGAATCGCGCGGATGCGGGCGTCGCCGCCGGTTGACGCGGCATCGACCCCCACCCAGTCGCCCACGGCAGGATAATCGGCGCGGCCGCTTGCATGGTGCCGCAGCCGTCCGGCGATGCGCGCGAGTCGCTCCCCCTCCGGCGACAACACCCGATAGATGTGAGTGTGCTCCAGGCTCACGCGGGCGGGAGACAGACCTGCCGCTTCGTGCGGCTCGAACGCCGCTGCGAGACTCGGCGACCAGCCCAGATCCTCGAGTGCCGCCTTCATACTTTACGGAATGACGCGTCGCCAGCGTCAGGGCCCGATCCGGGATCGGGATTGACGATTGCCGTCCTACGCCAGCTGCCGCCAGCAGCGAAGCACTTCCGCGACGCTCCAGGCCTGGGCAACGCAGCCGCGCGGCAGGAACGGCGGTTCTGCGTCGAAGATCTCGCTGATCGATCCCACACAAGCCTCGTTGAGATGCTGCTCGAATCCCTGCAGCAGCCGCCGTGCGCCGGCGCGATCATCGCCGTGCACCCTCAGCCAGGCATCGATGAAGGGCCCTATCAGCCATCCCCAGACCGTCCCTTGATGGTACGCGGCATCGCGCGCTCGCAGGTCGCCATAGTACCTCGGCTTGTAGTCGGGACTGTCTGGCGCGAGCGATCGGAGGCCGACCGGTGTGAGCAGGCGGTCCCTGACCGCGTCGACCACGGCCGGCCACCGCGCCCGGTCGAGCACGGGGTGCGGCAACGCGATCGCGAAGATCTGATTCGGGCGACAGGACGAATCGTCGCCGTGTTCACCGTCGACGACGTCGTAAAGATAACCGCCGCCTTCGAACCAGAAGCGCTTGTTGAACGACTCCCTGGCGCGGCGGGCGTACTCCGCGATGCCGAGCCCTTCGCCACCGCCAAACTGCCTGGTCCACGATTCGAGCAGGCACAGGGCGTTGTACCAAAGGGCATTCAGCTCGACAGCCTTGCCGCGTCGCGGCGTGACGACCCAGTCGCCGACCTTCGCGTCCATCCATGTGAGCTGATAGCCCTCCGCCCCCTGCGTGAACAGGCCGTCCGCAGGATCGATGTGAATGCCGAACCGCGTGCCGCGGAGATGGTGCTCGACGATGTCGATCAGCACCGGCAGGAGGGTGCGCAGCGTCTCTTCCTCGCCGGTGACTTGCGTGTACCGCTCGATCGCGTGGAAAAACCAGAGGGTCGCATCAGCGGTGTGATAGAGCCCTTCGCGGTCCCCTTCCGGGAACATGTTGGGGATCAGTCCGTCACGCACGTACTGGCCGAACGTCCTCAGGATATAGCCCGCCTCGCGCACACGACGCGGCGTCAGCGTCAGCCCCTCGAGGCTGATCATCGTGTCGCGGCCCCAGTCGGTGAACCAGTGATAGCCGGCAATCACCGTGCGCACTTCGTCACCCGCCGCTCGCGCGCGGGCGAATTCCTCGATCCGGCCCGCCGGGCGAATGATGAACTGGTCTGCAGCGAGCACGAGCTCGGCGCCGAAAGGGTCCTCCTGAGGCACGCCGGATATCGAGAGAAGGCGCTCGCGGCGCTCGTGTTCGGCCGCTGCCGCGGCGCCCGGCGAGAGGGCAAGGATGGTGTCCCACGGCTCGGTCGACGCAATCAACGTGACCTCCTGGCCGACCTTCGCGTCGGCCCGAAAATAGCCCGGGCTCCACAGCGGTCCGACGCCGTGATAGCCGCGGCTCTCCTCCATGCGATATGGAACGTTCGGCGCGCCCTTCTCATCCAGCGTGAGCGCCGCACATTCGCCGTGGAGCAGCATGCGCAAGACCGGGAGGTCCGGGCCGGCGGAGAGCTCGTAGTGACTTCCGGTCGCCGAGATGGTGTAGGCCTTGGCCGGCGACTCGTTCACATCCGCCTCGTGCGGGCGGAAGTGCACCGACGGCCGCAGGACGAACCGCAGCACGCCCGTGCCTTCCACTACGCGGTAGGTCACATGGGATGTGTTCTGGCCGTGCGGCATCATCACGCGCTTCTCGATCATGAAACCGTTGAGCCGATACACCCATACCGGCAGCCCCATCTCGAGCCTGAACTCGATCAGGTGCTCGTCGCGATCCGAGGTGTTGGGGCCGGCCACTTCGTCTTCATCACCAAGCCAGACGGCGCGGCGCTCGGGAAGCCGGACACGTTCGAGCAGGTGGTTCAACATGACGAAGCGTCCCAGCGGCGCCGGGAGCGCTGCAATCAGCAACCCGTGATACCGGCGGGTCATCACTCCGGCGACCGTGCCGGCGGCATAGCCGCCGAGACCGTTGGTCACGAGCCATTCGCGCCGTGGGGGACGCTCGCCGGCTTCAGCCGCTTCTTCCTCACGATCGCGCGGCCCGTGGATGGCCCGCGTCAGCTCACGCATGTCACTCCTCGGATCCAGCGGGACGCGCCTCGGGTGTGAACAACAGCGCACACCCGCCCGGGATTGTCCACGCCTCGTCAGTGTCGAGATCTGCGGTTCCCTGGCCGTCGTATTCGGGAGCTTCGCTGCTCCAGGCCAGGCGCCAGCACGCATTCGTGGGTGGCGCAATCAGGGGTTCGCGCGCGGGAATGAGATCCAGATCGCAATCCAGGTTGACGACGACCAGGCGGTCGCCGTGCTGTGGATTGATGTAGCGCAATAGCAAGGCGCCCGGCCCGAGCACCGCTCCCTCAGGCCGCTGTAGCCCGGCGTGTGACAGAACGGGATCGTTTCGCCTGAGTGCCAGCAAGTCGCAATGAAACCTGTATGCGCTTGCGTGCTGCGTGCGCTCGGACAAATCCAGCTTGCACTGCTCGAACGTCGCGATATCGGTCGGCGGCGGCAGCACCCGTCGAACCGCCTCGTCGTTCAGACTGGGAAACTGCGCGAGAAACTCGACCCGTCCGTCGCGCACCGCCGCCGCCAGGTCGGGTTGGTGGTCGGCGAAATAGAGAAAGGGTCGTGACGACGAGAACTCTTGCCCCTGAAAGAGCATCGGCGTCGACGGCCCGAGCAGCAGCCAGGCGGTCATCGCCCGATAACGGGCAGGCGCAGCAAGCTGATGCAACCGGCGTCCGAATGCCGAGTTCGCGACCTGATCGTGATTTTCCAGGTAGGTCACAAACGCGTGCGGCATGAGATCGAGGGCAGGCGTGCCGCGTCGCTGCTTCTGCCATGAGTAGTACTGGCCCTGATACAGGTACCCGAAGCGCGCACACGAGATCAGTTCCTGTGCGGTTCCAAGGTAGTCGCGGTAGTACGCCTCGCGTCGGCCGGTCAACGCCACGACCGCGGTGTGGTGCGCATCGTCATTCCAGAGGGCGTCCGCTCCGTAGCCGGCCGTCGACGTGCCGGCAGCCTGAGAGTCGCGTGCCGTCGGCGGCCGCACGATCCGCGTGTCCTGCGGCTCGTTCTCGGCAATGACGAGAATCGAGCGCGCGCCTGCTGCCTCCCGCGCACTCGACACGATTGACTTGATGACGTGTTCCGGCGACGCATCATTGATGTCCTGGGTAGCGTCGAGGCGCAGGCCATCGAAATGGAATTCATCGATCCAATAGGCCGCATTCTGGACGAAGAACTCCCGTGCCGGGGGCGGCCCCTCGAAGTTGATCGCGCGGCCCCAGTCGTTGGTGTATTTGTCGGTGAAGTAATCGGGCGAAAACTCCGAGAGATAGTTCCCGTCCGGACCGAGATGGTTGTAGACCACGTCGAGAATCACGCCGACACCGAGGGCGTGGGCGCGATCGACGAATGCGCGCAGGTCGTCCGGCCCCCCATACAGGCGTGTCGGCGCATACAGGCCGACGCCGTCGTAGCCCCAACCGAACCGCCCGGCGAATTCCGCGATCGGCATCATTTCGATCACGGTGATTCCCATTCGCGCCAGTTCGTCGAGCTCGCGTACGGCCGCCGCCCACGTTCCCTCGCGCGTGAACGTGCCGACATGCATCTCGTAAATGACCTGTCCGTCGGGAGCGAGCCCTCCCCAGCCGCCGTCGGTCCAGCCAAACGTCGGATCGACGTATTGGGATGGTGCGTGCGGCCCCTCGGGTTGAAGGCGTGAGGCGGGATCCGGACGCAGGCGCTCCCCGTCCAGCCGAAACCAGTACCGTCCGCCGGCCCGGGCGTCGGGATCGAAACCGTTGAAGTGTCCGTCGGGCTCGCGCGTCAGGGACAACGTTCGAGCCGGCCGGCCCTCGTGCGCAAACGCCACCAGGTCAACGGTCCGGCACGCCGGCGCCCATACGCGAAGGTCCGCACCGCGTTGCTTTTGAAGTTCCGCGCCGATGGTGAGCCGGCGTCTGGAGTAAATCGGGCGCATCGGGCGCGTCAACGCTGCGCGCGCCGGCGCTCGCGACCGGTGAGCCGCGCAATCTCCGCGGTCAGGATTGCGGGTTCCACCGGTTTGGGAAGGTCGCAGTGAACGTCGGACAACAGCCGCTGCATCTCCTGATTCGTCCGCGCGAAGGTCGTCAACGCCAGCGCTGGAATTCGTCCGCCGCGATCGGATTCGAGCGAATGCACCTTGCCCACCAGGGAGTAGGAGTCGCGATCCGGCGACAAAGCGTCGCTGACGAGCACGTCGGGACGCCAGGCCTCGAGCACCTCCAGCGCTTGGTCGACGCTGTCGACCAGGCGGACGCTCGCGCCGCGCTGCTCGAGAACCACCGACAACAGTTCCCGGCCGTCGCGGTCGCGGTCGAGCACCAGCACCCGCACTCCGGTCAGCGGCGGCGAGCCAACCGCTGGCGACGATGCCGGGCGCAGGCGCGGCCGCACGCGCTGATCTTCGGGGTGTAAGGGCAATCGGATGGTAAAGACCGCGCCGCGGCCGCCGACATCGTTGCCTGCCTGAATCTCGCCGGCATGCCGTTCGACGATTTCCCGCACCAGCGACAGACCCACCCCGAGGCCGCCGGCCGAGCGCGTCGACGACGCATCCGCCTGAGTGAACCGATCGAAAATCCGCGGCAAGAACTCGGGATCGATTCCTGGCCCGTTGTCGCGCACCATGACATACGCGGCGTCGTTCGCGTCGATTGAAACCTGCATCGCGCCGCCGCGTGGCGTGAATTTGATTCCGTTGGCGAGCAGGTGCCAGACCACCTGTCGCAGGCGATCGGCATCACCACGCACGACGACCATCGCCTCCGGTGAGGTGAGGTCGACGCGGACACCTTTGGCCTCGGCGGCAGCAGACACCGAGGTCACAGCTTCCTGCACGACCGCTCGCAAAGACACCGGGCGACTCTCGATCCGGAGCTTGCCGGTGAGAGCCTTCGAGATGTCGAGCAGATCCGACGTCAACTGCGCCTGCAGTCGTACGTTCCGGTCGATCGACTCGAAGCCGCGCTGAGCGGTGATGCCATCCAACTTGCCGGTGCGAATCAGATGGACCCAGCCGAGCACTGCGTTGAGCGGCGTGCGCAGTTCGTGGGAAATCGTGGCAAGAAACTCGTCCTTCAACCGGTTGGCGGCCTCGCCTTCGAGCCGTGCCGCATGCGCCACGCGTGCTTCCCGCTCGGCGGAACGCCGTGCACGCCGCAGTTCCGCTACGAGCGCCGTCAACAGCAGGCCCTGCAGGACGAACAACGCGAGGTGAGTATGTACCGCTGCGGTCAGAGCAGAACGTGCAGATACCCAACCGAAGGTCGCACCGAGCGCCGTGACAGCCAGCGCCGCGCCGGTGCCCGCGAACCAGGCGCTTCCCAGGACGAGTATGCCTAGCAGCAGGAAGAAGCCACCCTCATCGAGCAGGGTGGTCGGAGAGCGGGCCGCCAAAAACACGATCACCGCCGCGGCGATGGCCACAAAATGGCGTACCGGTCGCGGCAGTGTCGGAAATGGATAAGGCCCGGTCCCTCTCGTCATGTCGTGCAACCACCCCGGAAGTACGGCAACGCACAGCTATCCAGCCGATTGTCGCAACGCGCGTGCCACGGGACAGAGCAGCTATTTGGCGGGTGTCTGCGCTTCCAACTCTTCTTTATCTGGAACCGGGGCCGCGGGCTCGCCGAGCACCGCATCGATAAGTCCGTAATCTTTGGCTTTCACGGCATCCAGATAAAAGTCGGTGCGCTTGGTGTCTCGAATGATCTGGCGCAAGGGCTTCCCCGATCGATCGGCGAGAATGCGATAGATTTGGCTCTGCATTTGCTTCAACCGGTCGAGGTGCTGCGCGGCGGCTGTCGTCGATTGCCAACCGGCCCACTTCGCTGGTTCGTGGATCATCATCCACGAATGCGGGAACGCCAGCCGTCGGCCTGGACTCGCGGCCTGCAACACGACCGAGCCCATCGAGTAGGCCATGCCCTGCACGATGATCGTCACCTCGATGCCGGTGCCGACCAGCAGTCGAATCGCATCGTGCAGCGCGAGACCGTCGGTGACGTTGCCACCCGCGCTGTTGATGTAAAAAGTGATCGGCCGGCGGTTGTCGTTGGCCAGTTCGCGAAGGCGCTCGATGGACGCGCGGGCGCTATCCTTGTCGATGTCGCCGATGAGATAAATGTCCCGCAGCCGGTCGGATTGTTCTTTCCGAAGGATGTCTTTGACTGCATCGACGAGTTCAGTTAGCAGGCGATCGCTGATGTCGCTCATACCAGCCGTCGATTATCGCACGGCGATCTCCACGTGCGGTGAGCGCAAATGAAGAGTTTCGTGCAGGTCATTGGTCATCCGGTTCATCCGGCGCTGATTCCGTTTCCGTTTGCGTTCCTTCCAGGAGCTCTTCTGTTCGATTTGGGCAGCCAGTGGCTCGCGCGGCCGCCGTGGGCGATCACCGGATTCCACCTGCTGCAACTCGGGATCCTCGCGGGGCTCGTCGCCGCCGTCCCCGGCGTCGCCGATTTCTATAAGCGGGTGCCGCCGAAGAGTTCCGGCCGGCGGCGCGCCGTGCGCCACGCAGTACTCAACGTCGCCGCGATTGCGATCTTCATCATCGTGTACATCCTGCGGAAGGACGGGTCGGTGACGTCGACCACCCTGGGGCTCGAATTTCTGGGCGTCCTCACGCTCTTTTATTCCGGGACGCTCGGCGGCACGCTCGTCACGCGCAATTTGATCAGCGTCGACCATCGGCACGCCGCCGCGGGTAAGTGGCTCGAGCAGCGCTTCTCTGCCCCCGCTGGCCAGCCGCTCGCCGTCAGCCACGCCGACGACCTGAAGGAAGATCAGATGAAATTGCTCCTCGTCAACGGGCATCGAATCGTGCTCGCCCGGTTGAAGCGCGGTTTTGCCGCCTTCGACGATGGGTGCACGCATCGCGGCGGATCGCTGGCCGACGGTGTCTGCATAGGTGGAACCGTTCAGTGCCTGTGGCACGGATCGCAGTTCGATTGCACGACCGGAGAGGTCAGGTGCGGTCCCGCGAAGAAGAAGCTCCGCGTGTACGAGGTGAAACAGCACCAGGGCGATGTGCTCCTCGTTTCGCCACCGGAATGACGAACTTTTCCGCCGTGAGGGTCTCCGAGAAGCTGACCACCTTGACGTCGACGAGACCGGCCTCCTGACCCGCACGCATCATCTCCGCCTCGGTCAAATCCTTCGATCCCTTGGGCCGCAGCGTCCACAGCGCGCCCGCCGGTTTCAGCCTCGAGACGAGCGACGCGAGCCTGCGCAGATCGTTGCGGTGACGAAAGGTCGCGAACACCAGATCGGCAGCGCCGGGGCCGGTCGTCCGTACCCGCGCGCCACGTTCCTTCAGTTCAGCGACGAACGTCCGGTCGCCTTCAATCCCGAGCAGGAGCACATCGTGATCGGGTTTGACGCCCAGTTTGTCGATCCGCGGACGGGTACTCGGCACATCCTTCATCATTGCGATCCATCGCGATCCGGAAAGCGTTGACCCGGCCTCCACACTCAAAAGGTCCCTAAAGACTGTTCACTTCGCGCGGCCGGATCTAAACAGCCGGCTGACGCGTTCGCGAATCCGGAAGTCGCGATGCTATCTCTTCCTGTGACGCGCGGGCGAGCAGTTCGAGGCCGTGAATTGCACGGACCCGCTCATCTTCGGTGAGCCTCGCCAGTACCGGCGTCCACCCGCTCCGGGTCGAGTACCGATGTGGCGCTGCGCATGCGTACGCCGGCGCTCGTCAACCTGACGTGCACTCGTCGTCGATCGGTGGCATCGCGGAGACGCACGACGTAACCTTTGCGCTCGAGCCGATCAATGGCCAGCGACATGGTGCCTGGCGTGACTCCCATGTGACGCGCGAGTTCCACGACGCTGGTCGGGCTGATCTCGTCGAGAGGATCGAGGATGCTGGCCTGATGTCGGCTCAACAGGCGCTGACTCTGCGCGTCGCGGACATGCCGGGTGTGGCAGGCGAGGTAGATGCGGGGATAGAGCGTCAGCACTGCGTCCTTGGCATGCACGAGGGCAGGTTGACTTACATTAGTTGTTTTGTCAAATCAAACTAAATTTCTGTAAGTTATTGCAAACCCGGAAGCGGTCACTCTCGTCCAATGCAACCGAATGTCGGGGCGGTTGGCGCCTGAGACACTGACCGGATCTGGGACGCGAGCATTCCGAGAACGGTCAACTGCTGGCACGGCAGGGTGAAGAGCAGCCGCGCCAAATAACAGGAAAACAAGCGGTTCTAGGCGAAGTCCCGCGTGGCACGACGTTTGGCTTATCTGTCCTCACCGGACGTGTCGTTCTTGGGTTCGTAAGCCGGCTCTTCAGATCCGGCTGGGGTCGGCCGTTCGAGATTACAGAGGCAGTAGCACATGGTTGATATCGCTCGTCCTTCGCAAGCCCGGAAAAAGAAGATTCGCCGCGCGATTTATGGCGGCGCCGCGATCGCCGCCATCGCGCTGATCTCGATCGGCGTGTCGCGCCTGAAGCCGGCAGCCCCCACCGTCGACCGCGCCGTCGTGTGGGTCGACACCGTCAAGCGCGGCGACTTCACTCGGCAAGTGCGAGGCTCAGGTACGCTGGTCCCGGAAGACATTCGCTGGATTCCCGCCCAGACGCAGGGTCGCGTCGAGCGCATCGTGCTCCGCCCCGGCGCGCAGGTCACGCCGCAGACCGTGATTTTGGAATTGAGCAATCCCGAACTCGAGCAGGCAGTGCGGGAAGCGATGCTCGGATATCAGTCCGCGCAGGCGGCATTCACGAACAAGAAGGCGGAGCTCCAGAGTGCGCTTCTCAGCCAGGAAGCCAACACCGCCAACATCGAAACCCAATACAAGCAGGCGGCGCTCGATCTCGAAGCCAACGAACAACTCGCCAAGGACGGCCTCGTGTCGGACCTGCAGTTGAAGCAGAAGCGCGGTCTCGCCGACGACCTGAAGAACCGGTTGAGCGTCGAGCAGCGCCGACTGGCAATCACTCGCGAAGGGATCACCTCTCAGCTGGCGCCGCAGGAGGCCGACGTGAACCAGAAAAAGGCCGCCTGGGACCTCCGTCGTCAGCAACTCGAGGACCTCAAAGTGAAGGCCGGCATGGCCGGCATCCTGCAGCTGGTACCGGTCGAACGCGGAGCGCAGGTCGCCCCGGGCACGAACCTGGCGCGCGTCGCCAACCCGAGCAACCTGAAGGCGGAACTTCGTATCGCGGAAACGCAGACGAAAGACATTCACCCGGGACAGTACGCCGAGGTCGACACCCGCAACGGAGTCGTCAAAGGACACGTCTCACGCATCGATCCGGCGGCGCAGGGTGGCACCGTCGGCGTCGACGTGATCATGGATGGTGAACTGCCACCGGGGGCGCGTCCGGATCTGAGCGTGGACGGCACGATTCAGCTCGAACGTCTGGTGAACATCATTTACGTCGGGCGTCCGGCGTTCGGCCAGGAGAACAGCACGGTCGGCATCTTCAAGGTGCTGCCGAGCGGTGAAGCGCAGCGCACCAACGTGAAGCTCGGACGCGCCTCGGTCAACACCATCGAAGTGGTCGAGGGGCTGCAGCCTGGCGAGCAGGTGATTCTGTCCGACATGACGCAGTACGACTCGTTCGAACGCGTGCAATTGAAATAGTACGAGGCCCGGAGCCCGAGGCCCGGAGCCGGAAGCCTGAAGCCAGTTTCAAGAGGAGTCACGATGAACACGTCCGCGCAACCGCTCATTCATCTCGACGGCGTCACGAAGGTCTTCTTCACCGACGAGGTCGAGACGCACGCCCTTGCGGGCATTCACCTCGAAATCAAGAGCGGCGAGTACATCGCGATCGCCGGGCCGTCGGGCTGCGGCAAGTCGACGCTGCTCTCGATTCTCGGACTGCTCGACTCGCCGACGGAAGGACGCTACATCCTGAACGGCAAGGAGGTCGCCACCTTACCGCTCTCGGAGCGGGCGCGGGTGCGCAACCGCGAGATCGGCTTCATCTTCCAGAGCTTCAACCTGATTGGCGATCTCAACGTGTACGAGAACGTCGAATTGCCGCTGACCTATCGGGGGATGAAGTCCACCGAGCGCAAGGAGCGGGTGATGGCCGCTCTCGAGAAGGTCGGTATGGCGCACCGCGCGAAGCACCTCCCGAGCCAGCTCTCGGGCGGTCAGCAGCAGCGCGTCGCGGTGGCGCGCGCCGTCGCCGGGGCGCCGTCAATCCTGCTCGCGGACGAGCCGACCGGAAACCTCGACTCGAAGAACGGCGAGGCGGTGATGGAGTTGCTGCGGGAGCTGCACCGCGAAGGGGCGACGATCTGCATGGTCACGCACGATCCGCGTTACGCGCGTCATGCGGACCGCTCGATTCACCTGTTCGACGGCCGCGTGCTCGAAGAGGACGGCAGCAAGCGCGCCGAGAAGGAACTCGAGGAAAGCGGCTTCGACGTCGCGCACTGATTCAAATTCGGTGGCAGTCGGCAGTTGGCAGTAGGCAGTTCGCCGTGGGCAGTCAGCCGGCCTGCCGGCCGGTGCGGCGAACCGCCTGTTGCTGGCTGCTTGCTGCCCGCTGCCAATCACCATGCTGCTACAAGACATCCGCTACGGAGCGCGTACACTCCTCAAGAGTCCGGGCTTCACCATCGTGGCCGTATTGTCGCTGGCGCTTGGAATTGGCGCCAACACGGCAATCTTCAGCCTGGTGAATGCCGTGCTGTTGCGGCCGCTGCCGGTGACCGACGCGACGTCGCTGGTTGCGGTGTCCACCACCGATCAGCGCAATCCCGGCAACCTGCCGATCTCACATCTCAATTTCAAGGATCTGCGGGACCAGAATGCCGTGTTCAGCGGCATGGCCGCGTTCACGTTCGCGCAGGTGAACTACTCCACCGGGAAGGAGTCGGAGCAGGTTCCGGTGCAGGTCGTCACCGCGAACTACTTCTCGCTGCTCGGAACCCAACCAGTGCACGGCCGCGGGTTCCTGCCCGAAGAAGAAGGCACGGCGACGCCGGTCACCGTCGTCAGCAACGGCTTCTGGGAGCGCAGCCTCGGTTCCGATCCGAACATCGTCGGCAAGACGCTGACGTTGAACCGGACTCCCTTTACGGTGGTCGGGGTCGCACCCCGCAACTTCTCCGGCACGCTCCTCGGTGGCGGACCGTCATTGTGGGTACCGTTGTCGATGCACCTTGTCGTGCAGCCGGGGTTCGATTGGTATGAGACGCGGCGCGGATTGTTTCTGTTCGGCATCGGCCGGTTGAAGCCTGGCGTCACCGTCGAGCAGGCGCGATCCAGTCTGCGCACGACGTTCGCGAACCTCGAACAGGCGTTTCCGGTCGACAACAAGGGAAGAAGCGCCACGGCAGTGCCGCTGCTCGATGCGCGTCTCAATCCCAACGGCCAGGGCCCCAACATCGTTCTGACGCTGTCAACGGTGCTGATGATCGTCGTGGCGATCGTCCTGCTGATCGCCTGCGCCAATATTGCGAACCTGCTGCTCGCCCGGGCGTCGAAGCGCCGCCGCGAGGTGGCGATCAGGCTGGCCCTCGGCGCGAGGCGTACGCGGTTGATCCGGCAATTGCTGACCGAAAGCGTGATGCTGTCGCTGCTGGGCGGCGTTGCGGGGCTGCTGCTCGCCTACTGGTGTCTCAATGCACTGGTCACGGCGGACCTGCCGCTTCCCTTCCCCGTCGACGACACGTTGTCGCTCGATACGCGGGTGCTCGCCTTCACGGGAATCCTGGCGGTTGCGACCGGCGTGCTGTTCGGACTTGCGCCGGCCATCCAGGCCTCCAAAGCGGATGTGGTGCCGGTGCTCAAGAACGAGCTCGTCCCATCCGCGACGGGTGCCCGAGGGATCAGGAGCTACTTCTCGCTTCGCCAGATCCTCGTCGTCGCTCAGGTGGCAGCTTCGCTCGTCGCACTGATTGCAGCGGGACTGTTCCTGCGCGACCTGCGGCACGCGCAACAAACCGATCCAGGGTTCGAAACCGCCGGTGTGCTGGTGATGAACTTCAACCTCGGTCGAGAGGGCTACACACCCGAACGCGGCCAGGTGTTTTTCGAACAGATCGCCGAGCGCGCGTTGGCCCTGGCCGGCGTCAAGGGTGCGGCAATCGCGCAGGTGCCGCCGCTGGCAGGCGGAATCTCTCGCAGCGTCTTCCCCGAGGGGGCGGACACGACGACCAAGGACCGGGTGCTCGTCCAGGTGAACACGGTCGGCGTCGGCTACTTCCAGACCATCGGCATTCCAATCGTTCGCGGTCGCGACTTCACCCGCAGCGATACCGACAAGTCGCCAAAGGTCGTCGTGATCAACCAGACGATGGCCGAGCAGTTCTGGAAGAACGACGAGCCGCTCGGGAAACGCTTCAAATTCTTCGGAGACAACGACTACACCACGGTGATTGGCGTCGCGAGGGACAGTAAGTACAACGCCGTCGCCGAAGACCCGCAGCCTTTCATCTATCAGCCGCTGTCGCAGAACTACACGCCGGCGGCAGCGCTGCACGTGCGGGGAAGCGGCAATGCCGCATCGCTCGCAGCGCCGGTGCGCGCCGAAGTGCAGCGACTCGATCCGACGCTGGCGCTGTTCAACGTGCGCACGCTGGAAGAGCAGGTCGGCCAGTCGTTGCAGCCACAGCGCATCAACGTGGTCCTGTTGACCGTGTTTGGCGTGCTGGCACTCATGCTCGCATCGATCGGGCTCTACGGTGTGGCGAGCTACTCGGTCTCGCAGCGGACGCGGGAAATCGGCGTGCGGATGGCGCTGGGGGCGCAGCCGTCCAGCGTCCTGGCACTCGTCCTGGGGCATGGAATGGCGCTCGTCGGCATCGGCCTCGGCATCGGGCTCGTCGTCGCGTACCTGGCCGCTGGCTTCGCGAAGGCGATTGTCGTCGGCGTCAATCCGCATGACCCGGTCACCTACGTCGTCACTGCCAGCGTGCTGGGGACGATCGCATTGCTGGCCAGCTACATTCCGGCCCGGCGTGCGACCCGGATCGATCCGCTCATCGCGCTTCGGACGGACTGAGAAAGGCCTTCGGGCTCCAGGCTTCAGGCGTGTTCCGGCGGTGGTCTTTTCGAGCCGGGAAACCCGCAGCCCCGAGCCGGAACCGGGAGCCCAGATAAACCATGCTCATTACCGACCACTTGAAGGATCAGCGTCACGACTCATCGGAAGGGTCTCGTCCGTCGCACCGCCCTGAGAACCCGCGGGTCCTCATTGCGGACGATCAGTCGGACGTCCTCGAAGCGCTCCGCCTGCTGCTCAAGGCGGAAGGCTTTCACCTCGAGACCGCCTCTTCTCCGGCCGGCGTGCTGGCGGCAATCGAAGCGCGCGAGTTCGACGTCGCGTTGATCGATCTCAATTACGCACGGGACACGACATCGGGTGAGGAGGGACTCAACCTGCTCTCGCGCATCCAGGGCATCGACCCGACCCTTCCGGTGGTGGTGATGACCGCCTGGGGGAGCGTCGAGGTCGCGGTCGAAGCGATGCGCCGCGGCGCGCGCGACTTCATCCAGAAGCCCTGGGACAACGCACGGCTGCTGGCGATCATCCGCACCCAGATCGAGCTGAGCCAGGCGCTGCGCAAAGGTCAGCGACTCGAGGCGGAGAACTCGCTGCTTCGCGGTGAGGGCATGCCGAAGCTGATCGCCGAGTCTGCGGCGATGCAGAACGTGCTGCAGGTCGTCTCGCGGGTCGGGCCGTCGGATGCGAACGTGCTGGTCCTCGGCGAAAACGGCACCGGCAAGGGGGTCGTCGCTCGCGCGCTGCACGCGGTTTCGAGCCGCGCCTCGCGACCGATGGTGGTCGTGAATTCCGGCGGTGTCTCGGAAGGAGTCTTCGAGAGCGAGCTGTTCGGTCACGTCCGCGGCGCGTTCACCGACGCCAAGGCCGATCGCGTCGGCCGGTTCGAGCTTGCGGACCTGGGAACGCTGTTTCTCGACGAGATCGCCAACGTCCCGCTCAGCCAGCAGGCGAAGCTGCTGCGGGTCATCGAAACCGGCGAGTTCGAGCGGCTTGGGTCATCCCGCACCCGTCGGGTCGACGTGCGCATCATCTCGGCCACCAACGCAAACGTCACCGAGGAAGTCTCCAGCGGCAAGTTCCGCCAGGATCTGCTGTTCCGGCTCAATACGATCGAAATCCGCCTTCCGCCGCTGCGGGATCGCCGCGAAGATCTCCCGTTGCTCGCGCAGCACTTCCTGCGTCAGCACGCGCAGCGGTATCGCAAGCGGCTCACCGGGTTCGAGAGCGGCGCCATGCAGATGCTGCTCGAACACAGCTGGCCGGGAAACGTCCGCGAGCTCGATCACGCAGTCGAGCGCGCGGTGTTGATGGCCGCGGGTCCGCTCGTCAAGCCCGGGGATCTCGGTCTCCGCGGCGGCAAGGAGGGTGGCGGCCGCCTCGAAGACATGAGCCTCGAGGACGTCGAGTGCTTCCTGATCAAGAAGGCGATGACCCGGTTCGACGGCAACGTCAGTCAGGCGGCCAAAGCCCTGGGTCTCAGCCGCTCTGCCCTCTATCGGCGCTTGCAGCGCTACGGCCTCTGACGGGGACGGACCCTTCGGGGTCTGACCCTCTTCGGACGGCTGGTAAGCCGGTTGGACTCTGGTCGGCCCCCGGTCTGATTTAGCATTGAGCATGGCGACCGCCCGCCCGAGAGAGCCTCGGCTAAGCCATGACCGCCGCATTCTGCTGATGGCGTTCGCCTCGGCACTGCCCGGCGCGCTCATCTCGCTCATTTTCCTCTGGTCGGGCGACTACACCCCAAAAGTCCAGTGGACGCTGACGGTCGTGATTGTCGCCTTCTGTCTGGGCTTCGCATTCGCCCTTCGCGAGCGCGTGGTGCTGCCGCTCCAGACGCTCTCGAACCTTCTTGCCGCGCTCGGCGAGGGAGACTTCTCGATTCGCGCGCGTGGCGCGCGTGGGGGAGATCCCCTCGGCGAGGTGATGATCGAGGTGAACACGCTGGTCGAAACGCTCAGGCACCAGCGACTCGACGCGCTGGAAGCCACGACGCTTCTGCGCAAGGTGATGGCCGAGATCGAAGTCGCGGTTTTCACGTTCGATCACGATCAGGAACTGAAGTTCGTCAACCGCGCCGGTGCCCGGCTCCTCAGTCAGACAGCCGAGCGCCTGCTCGGGCGACGAGCCGAAGAGCTCGGCCTCGAAGATTGTCTCACCGGCGAAGCCCCGCGGGTGATCAACACCGCCTTCCCGGGCGGCGTCGGACGATGGGAAATTCGACGGAGCTTGTTTCGACAAGGCGGGCGGCCGCACGAGCTCCTGGTGCTTTCCGATCTGAGTCAGCCGCTTCGCGAGGAAGAACGCCAGGCCTGGCAGCGGCTCATTCGCGTCATCGGACACGAGATGAACAATTCGCTGGCGCCAATCAAGTCCATCGCTGGCAGCCTGGCAACGATTGTCGAGCGCGACCCGCCGCCGTCGGACTGGCGCGACGACGTTCAGCGAGGCTTGAGCGTGATTGCCTCGCGCTCCGAGTCTCTCAGCCGCTTCATGAGCGCATA
The DNA here is from genome assembly GCA_963755695.1 of uncultured Acidobacteriota bacterium. Classification (GTDB taxonomy): domain Bacteria; phylum Acidobacteriota; class Vicinamibacteria; order Vicinamibacterales; family 2-12-FULL-66-21; genus QHWT01. The sequence goes on from CAVWLB010000010.1 coordinate 1,660,504, forward strand.
TGCACGGCTCGCGAAGCTGCCGCCGCCAAAACTGGCGCCGCTCGACGTGGCCGCGGTGATCGATCGCGTCGTAACGCTCGAGAAGGGGCACAACGTGCAAATTGCGGGAGGGCCACGGCTGATCGTGCAAGGCGACTCCGATCAGCTCGAGCAACTGCTCATCAACCTGGTGCGCAATGCCATCGACGCGGTGCGGGAGACCAACGGCGGAGTGCGGATCGGATGGCAGCGGCTTCCCGGCTCGTCTCCCGCTACCATGGAATTGTGGGTGGAAGACGAAGGACCGGGTCTCTCGAATACCGGGAACCTGTTCGTGCCGTTCTTCACGACCAAGCCCGGAGGATCCGGCATCGGTCTCGTCCTGAGCCGCCAGATTGCCGAAGCGCACGGCGGGAGTCTGATCCTCGCGAACCGGGACGACCGGACCGGTTGCCGCGCGAGCCTCCGGCTTCCGCTGCAGGCGGTCCTGCCGGCCCCGGTCAATTCTCAATTGTCAGCAATCGGTTAACGGGTCAATGGATCACTTGAACAAGCCGATTCTTGGCGGAACCGCCGCGACGGATTACGAACGCTACCTGCGAACCGACGAACTGCTCTCGCTGCAGAAGCGGCCCGAAGAGGTCGTTCATCGCGATGAGCACTTGTTTCAAACGGTTCATCAGTCATCGGAATTGTGGTTGAAGCTCGCATGCCTCGAGCTCGAGCAAGCGGCCACGCTTCTCGAGGCGGACGACACATGGGCGGCGGGTCGCCTGCTGCGGCGGGCAACCGACTGCATGTCGCTGCTGATTGGCGAAGTTCACATGCTCGAGCACATGTCGCCAACCGACTACGCGGTGGTGCGCACGGCGCTCGGCCACGGAGCCGGCTTCGATTCACCCGGGTTCAGGCGCGTCCACTCCAGCTCACCTGCCGCCGGAACCGCATTCGACGCGCTCCTCGCTCGTCGAGGGATCACGCTGATGGATGTCTACCGTCGCGGATCCGACGTGGAAGATCTCTATCAGATCGCCGAGCAGCTCCTCACGTGGGACGAGCGGACCATCCTCTGGCGGTTCCATCACTTGAAGGTCGTGGAGCGGATCATCGGCGGCAACGTCCTCGGAACCCAGGGAACTCCCGTGGAGGTGCTGGGCAAACGCATCGATCTGCGCTTCTTCCCTGCGTTGTGGACCGTCCGCGACGAGATCACGCGCCAATCGCCGCTCGGCGCGGACGGGCATGGGGGGCGGTAAACGGTCGTCTCAAGTTCGCGGTTTGCGGTTCGCACGTTGCGGTTGGCGGGTCGTGAACCGCCAACCGCTAAGTGTTGACCGCCTCCCGCTTACCGCTTACCCTTGCTGCAGAACGGCATCCCTTTCACTTCGCCTACTTCTTCAAGAACCACGGGGACGCCCTCGATCTGTCGCGGAGCAGCAGCCTGCGCCCGCGGCGTCAGGCTCTGCACGAGAATCTTGATGACCGGATTGTTACCGGCGCCAACAGCGTGACCCACGGCGCCGGGCACGGCGAGCAGCTCGCGGCCGTGGCGTTGCTGGACTTCAATGGCTCGCGCGAGACCTCGCCTGCTCGTTGGACCCGATTCCGCGGCGGTCGTCACGCCTGCCGATGCCGTGCCACCGACCATCGACACGTTGAAGTGATTCAGCACGTCGGCAATCGGGTTGGCGATTGCGACGCTGCTGCTCCCGGCATACAGCAGGCCGACCGCGCGGGGATTGGTGGCGACGTCCTCGACCATCAGCGACCCTGAGTCGCCGCTGTTGAGGAACCGGCTCCCCCTGTTGCCAATCACGATCTGGCCGGTGTACGGCACGGTAAAGCTGTTGCCGGCGCATTCGTCGGTGTATCCGACGGTGATCGTCGCGTTCAACGCACTGATCGAGCTGCGCGTGAGACCCGTCGTTCGGCCGCTTTTCTTCACCGCCTGGCCGACGAACGGCTGCGCCGTCGTATTGGCAATCGTTCCGATCTCGAGAATCGCGCCGTCCGTGCGCACCTGTCCCGCCCGCGCGCGCGCGATCGCTGCGTCGATGTTGAACGCACCAAAGGGTGCCCAGTCGGTAACGTCCGCCACGATGTCCCCAGCGATGTACTGGCAAGCCACGTCAACCAACCCGGACTGGTCCACATCGTCGCCGACGCTGGCCACTCGATTGTTACCGCCTGCAACGACGTCGCCGGCAAACACGTGGGTATTGCTGAGGATGTACTGGCTAGCGCCGTTGGTTACGAGCGCTCCAAGGGTACCGAGCAGCAGAATCCGTTTGCGACATCCAACGCGTTCCCGCCGGATACACCAAGTTGAATCGGTCGCGCCTGCCGCGCCGTGTGGCTTGCGCCTCCCTTGCTGGGCTTCGCTGCGCTGTGTTGCGCGGACCCGGCCGTGGACATGAGCAGGGCAACGGACGAGATCGCGACGAACGGACGGATAAAACGGGGTGGGACCATGAACCCTCCTGTGGATTGTCCGCGGAGTATACCGTCCATGCGGGGCAGAAACACAACGGGCCGGGCGCGTGGAGCGGCCGGCCCGTTCTGCATCTCCGGAATTGGATCTTTAGAATCCGCTCACATTGAGTCTGCCGCCGGTCACCGTCTTGCCTGCGAGGGACGAGGTTGACGTCGCACTGTCCAGAATCGCAGCCCTGATCTGTTGGGCGCTGGCACCCGGATGCGTCGAGGCGTACAGCGCCGCCGCGCCGCTTACATGCGGGGTCGCCATCGACGTGCCGCTGAACGACGAATACGTATTGAACGCTGTCGTCGAGATGATGCCAACGCCCGGGGCGCCGATATCGACGGTGCCGCTGCCGTAATTGGAGAACGACGCGAGCGAGCCGTTGCTGCTGATGGCAGCCACGGCAATCACCGCATCGTAGCCGGCGCCAGCCGTAGTGTCGTAGTTGCTCGGATAGTTCGCCACGACATCGTTGTTGTCGCCGACCTGATCGTTGCCGCCATTGCCCGCGGCGGCGATGAACAGAATCTGCTGCTGTGCGGCCGCCGTGATCGCATCGAGCAGCGCCTGCGAGAATCCCCCGCCGCCCCACGAGTTGCTCGTAGCGACGATGTTCAACCCATGGCGGACCTTCAGATCGGTAAAGTACTTGACGGCCTTTACCGCGTTGGCTGTCGTTCCGCCACGGCGGCCGAGGAACTTACCCGAGATCAGTGTGACGTTCCAGTTCACCCCGGCGACGCCCGCGCCATTGCCGCCCCGGGCTCCGATCGTCCCGCTGACGTGGGTGCCGTGATCGTCGAGCGTTCCCTTGGTGCCGCCGTCGTAAATCGAGTTGTTGTTGCCGTCGAAGTCCCACCCATGAATGTCGTCGACGTATCCGTTCCCGTCGTTGTCCATACCGTCAGCAGGATCGAACGGATTGGTCCAGATGTTGGTCTGGAGATCGGGATGGTTGAACTGGATGCCTTCGTCGATCACGCCGATGTAGACGGCGTTAGACCCGGTGTGCCCGTGGGCCCAGGCCTCCGCGGCCTGGCTGCCGAACTGGTTCGCAGGCGACGAAGCATCCCCGTACATTCCCCAGAGCTGCCCGCTTACGTAGTAGGTGTCGTCCGACGCGACCTCGTGCGTGTAGACCCAGTTCGGTTCAGCGAATTCGACTGCTGGATCCTCCTGGAGACCACGAACCGCCGCCGCTACGGAGATCCCTGGCGGAACGCGTGCGAGCTCGAGGTCGCCCTTTCCATCGCTGCGTCCGGCAGCATCGACGATCATTTCCTCGGTTTCGGCTGCTACCCGCCCTCGCGCCCGCTGCTTGGCGGCATCCGATGCCCCTGGATGATATTGAACGAGCACCTCACCCTGAACAAACTGGGCGTCCCGGGTGGCCGCAGATGCGACGCTTCCACGCCCTTGCGCCTGGGGCGCCGACGGAGATGTCGAACCAGTTACATAAATGAGGCTCACAACCGCGGCGATCTGCACAACTAACCCTGCTCTGCGCAAGACAGTCATCGAGACTCCTCCATGGTTCCGGCCGGATAAAGCCCCGCCAGTGCCAACCGAATGACTTCGGCGAGGCCGCGCACTACGCCACCGCAATGATGTTTTTGGGGATTGAGTCACGATTGTCCGGGGTCAGGAGCGACCTGTCAAGTGCAAACGGACCGATAACCAATTTGTTATGCTCGCGCCATGTGGCGACGCCTTTTCGTCGGACCGGTCAACTGGCAGTTGCTGGCGCTCGCGGTCATTCCAACCGCGGCAATCGCGTGGGCCGCCGCGCACATGACCCGGGTGTTCCTCACCAACGTGATGCGCGGCCTGCTGCGCGATACCGTCGCCACGTCCAGCCCGCTCGTCAGGGCGCCGCTGCGACTGATTGCGCTGGCCACCTTCTTCCTGATCTTCGGGGTCCTGATCTTTCCCGCATTCGAGTTGGTGGGGTTGCGGCCGCGCGCCGGGGTCCATCTGGGCACCTTGAGCGCCTGGGCATTCGATTCCGGCTTGCGGATCCTGCTGATCCTGGCGGTCGCCTACGCGCTCACCCACGCGGTGAAGGTGGCGGTCAAGCGTTTCGAACACGACGTCAACTTCGGCACCGGTCTCGATGCACTCGAGCGCGCCAAGCGAGCCCGCACGCTTGGCGGGGTCATTACTCGCATCACCAGCACGGTCGTGGTCGTGACGTCGCTGCTGATGATCCTCCGCGAATTCCGGGTCGACATCTCTCCGGCGGTCACGGGGGCCGGAATCGTGGGGGTCGCGCTCGGATTCGGCGCGCAGACGCTCGTCCGCGACTTGATTGGCGGGTTCTTCCTCATCCTTGAAGACCAGCTTCGGGTCGGCGATGCGGCCACGGTCAACGGCATCACCGGCGCGGTTGAAGCCATTAACCTGCGCACGCTGGTCCTGCGTGACGAAGAGGGCTCGCTCCACATCGTGCCGAACGGTGCAATTTCGACGATGGCCAACCGGAGCAGAGATTTCACGAATTACGTGATGTTGATCCCGATCGCCAATGGCGAGGACGTCGATGCCGTCACCGCGCTCGTGCGCGAGGTCGCTGACGGCGTAGCGGCGGACGACCGGTTCAAGCCGTTCGTCATGAGCCCGCTGGAAGTGCTCGGCATCGAGGGCCTGGACCCGACCGCCATGCGGTTGAAAGTCAAAATCAAATGCGCGCCGCAGAAGCACGCCGATGTCGGTCGGGAATTTCGCTGGCGACTGGTCCGTGCGATGCGGCAGCACGGCATCCACATGTGGTCCCCGCAGCGGACCGAGGCCGTCAATATCCAGTCGGAGCAGTAGCGCTCGATTTCTGGCCGCTCGATTCCTGGACAATCTTCACGCCGGCGCTGGCGCCGATCCGGGTTGCCCCCGCCGCGACCATTGCCTTCAACCCCTCGTAGTCTCGGACTCCGCCGGCGGCCTTGATGCCCATGTCGGTGCCCACGACCCGGCGCATCAACGCCACGTCAGCGGCGGTCGCGCCGCCCGATGCGAAACCGGTCGACGTCTTTACGAAGTCCGCCCCTGCCGCTTTCGACAACGCCGAGGCCGTGATCTTTTCATCGTCGGTCAGGAGCGCTGCCTCGATGATCACCTTGCTGACCACTCTGGCCTCCCGGCAAGGACCGACCACCGCCTGGATGTCGCGCTCGACGATCTGGAGGTCGCCCGACTTCAGCGCACCAATGTTGATCACCATGTCGATCTCGTTCGCGCCGTCGAAGATCGCGCGCCGCGTTTCATAGTGTTTGACGTCAGCCGTGGTGGCACCAAGAGGAAAGCCGACGACGGAGCAGACGCCGACGCCAGTGCCACGCAAGAGCGACGCGCACGTGGCAACCCACGTCGGATTGACACACACGGTAGCGAAATGAAACTCGGAGGCCTCACGACAGAGCTTTCCGAGGTCGGCGCGAGTGGCATCCGGTTTGAGAAGCGTGTGGTCGATCATGCCAGCCACGCTGCCCGCGGCGCCACCGGAGGCATGCAATCCGATTCGGGAGGCGCCGGCATCGATCACCCCACGCAGACGCTCAGGGCAGCATTCGTAGAGAACGGCATGGCAGGCGCAATGCGCGGGCGCATCTGCCGTTCGCCGCTGTGCGGCCATCACCTCCTCGGTGATGATTTCGACGATACGCTGCAGGTCGTTGGGGTTCAACATACCGAGGTCCAAGATCCCGCGTTCGAGGTCGGCGACGGTTAGCCGCCGCTGTGAGGCGAGAGCACCTTAAAAGGACTCCTCCAGCCGCCGGATCTTCAGCAGCCTTCGAATATATCTCGGCTCCTTCATCGGCGTCCCGAGCCAGACGTCGACGATGCGGATGGCCGCTTCGGGCCCGGAAAGGAGCGTGGCGCCGAGTGTCAAGACATTCGCGCCGTTGTGCTCGCGGGCATATCGGGCAATCGTTTCGTCGGGGCACATCGCCGCGCGAATGCCGCGGACTTTGTTTGCGGCAATCGCCGATCCGATTCCGGCGCCGTCGAGGACGATTCCGGCATCCGCTTCGCCGCGCGCGACCGCTTTGGCCACCATTGCAGCGGTGTCAGGATAATCGACAGAAACCGTGGTCTCGACCCCCATGTCGTCGACCGCAAGGCCTCCCCCCGCAGGTGCCCCACGATTGCCTTGCGCAATGCAATCGCGGTGTGATCGCTCGCGATAGCCACCCGGCGGACCTCGGCCGGAGGCGCCAGGTTCCCTGGAATCGACGGATCCACCGATCCCGCAGGGACGACGGTAATCCGCCGCGCGTTCAGCGTGTCGCGAGCCAGCGGCGTCACGTGGCCGCCGGCAGCCAGCTCCACCGTTGCGCCGCTCTCAATCTGTCGCGCGTCGGCCTCGGTAATGATGTCGAATTTGCGAATCATGAAGCGCTCACGACCTCTGGCTGAAGACGGATGCCGGCTTGCCACGCATGGTGGTCAGGGCTGTTCGCCGAGGATTGCGATGTGTGGAAGGTTGCGATACTTATCAGCGTAGTCGAGGCCGTAGCCGACAACGAAGTGATCTTCGATGGTGAAGCCGATGTAGTCCACCGTCACGTCGACCTTCCGTCGTGACGGCTTACTCAGCAAGCACGCCGTCCGTCACTGTCTTCGGCGCACGCGCCTTCAGAATGTCCTGCAGGTAGTGAAGCGTGAGACCGGTATCGACTATGTCTTCCACGATGATGACGTGGCGGTTCTCGAGGCTGCTGTCGAGATCCTTGAGTACCCGGACCTGACCGGATGATGTGGTCTTGTTGGCATAGCTCGAGAGCGCCATGAAGTCCATCGTCACGCCGGTCGACATCGCGCGCACCAGATCCGCCAGGAACATGAACCCGCCCTTCAGCACGGCAACGAGGTGGATCTCCTCCCCCTTGGGGTAGTCGCGCTCGATCTCGGCAGCCAGGCTGCGAATGCGATCGTGAATCTCCTGCTCGGAAATGAGAATCTTGTTCATGGACATGTCGCCTGCACCGACCGGTCCCTATTGAACGGCCGCCCGCACCCGCGAGGCAAATGCGCGCGCCTCAGCCAGGACCGCATCCCGATCTAAGGTGCGCACCTTTCGGTCCCGCATCAGAATCCTGCCGTTCACTATCGTGGTCCTGACATCGTCGCCTCGCGTCACGTAGACGAGGTGCGATTGCGGATCGTACATCGGCGTCTGACGCGCCGAGTCCATCGAGACGACAATGACGTCGGCACGCTTGCCCGGCTCGAGCGACCCGATCTCGCGCTCCATGCCGAGCGCCCGCGCTCCATCGATGGTGGCCATCTGGATTGCGAGAGGCGCTGGAATGGCCCGCGGATCCTCCGAGACGAGCTTGTGAAGGAACGCGGCCTGCCGCATCGCCTCGAACATGTCGAGGTCGTTGTTGCTGGCGGCACCGTCGGTGCCGAGGCCCACGGCAAGGCCGGCGCTCTGCATGGCGGGCACCGGCGCGGTGCCGCTGGCGAGCTTCATGTTGCTTTCCGGATTGTGCGAGAGTCCGACGTGATGACGGGCGAGCACCCCGATATCGGCATCCGTCACGTGAACCGCGTGTGCGGCGATGGTGCGGCTCCCCCAGAAGCCCAGCGACTCGAGATACTCGGTCGGCGTGGCGTGATACTTCTCACGCGCGGTCCTGATCTCGTCCGCCGTTTCGGCGAGATGAATGATCACCGGGATCCGCAACCGATCGGCGAGCGCACGGCAGGCTTTCAACGTCGCCGCATCGAGCGTGTACATCGCGTGCGGCGCCACGGCAGGCTCGATTAACTCGTCGTTGGCGAATTCAGCCGCGAACTTCTCCGTCCTGGCCAGACTTTCGGCCGGCGTCTTCGCGTCCGCCACGGGGAACTGAATGATCGTCTCGCCGAGCACGCCCCTGAGGCCGGCCGACTTGGTGACGCGGGCAATCTCCTCCTCGAAGTAGTACATGTCCGCGTACATGGTGGTGCCCGACTCGATCATCTCGAGCGCCGCCAGTCGCGTCCCCGCGCGAACGAACTCCGGAGAGACGATCTTCGCTTCTGCCGGAAAGATGTATTTCTGCAACCAATCCATCAACGCGAGATCGTCGGCCAAACCGCGGAAGAGGACCATCGGCGCATGGGTGTGGGTGTTGATAAGCCCGGGCATGACGACCGAGCCGCTTGCCTCAATGATTTCCGTGGATGTATAGGCGCCGGCAATCGTCTCGGCCCGATCCACCGCGACGATATCCCGCCCGTCGATGGCCACCGACCCGCGGTCGATCACACGCCGTGCGGTGTCTTCGGTGATGACGATGCCATTGGTGATGAGCAGCGATACGCGACGAGGTTGAGGCACCGCTGTCGCCGCGAGCGCCGCCACCGCAGCCCACGGCAGGAGGAAACGGACAGCGCTATTGGCCAACACGGATCGACAGCCACCGATGGACACGGAAGGACATCGACCTTCTTGCAGTGTGGTTCTGCGTTTTTCTGTGGCCACGATCATCGTCAAAGGAAACGAACACCGTTATTGGCCAACACGGATCGACTGCCAGCAATGGACACGGAAGGACACTGACCTTCTCGCCGTGTGGTTCTGTGTTTTTCTGTGGCCAGGATCATCGTCAGAGGAGTGATTCTATACTGTGGTCGTCTTCGGAAAATCGTCGGGCTGCTGATATAGTCACCGGCGTGGCAGTCTTCCTGGTCGAACACCCGCTGGTGCACGATGCGCTGGTCACGCTGCGCGACGCGACGACGCCGCCCGAGATCTTCCGTCGGATGGCGGTGCGCATCAGCCTGCTGCTCGCGGCTGAAGCGACACGCGATCTGCCCGCCACGGCAGTCACCGTCACGACGCCGCTCGGTCCGGCAGCCGGACGCAAGGTCTCGGCGGACGTGGTCGTGGTACCGGTTCTGCGTGCCGGCCTCGGGATGCTCGACGCGGTGCTCGAATTGATCCCGGGCGCGCGGGTCGGACACATTGGCCTTCAACGCGACGAGATCACCGCGGTTGCGTCGCAGTACTACGCGAAGCTGCCGACCCATCTCGATCGGTCGGTCGTCGTGATGATCGATCCGATGCTGGCGACCGGCGGAAGCGCGGTGGCGGCGCTCGACTTGTTGATTCGCGCCGGGGCTCGCGATATCCGGATGATCTGCATTGTCGCGGCGCCAGAGGGCGTCCGTCTGGTGGAACGCCACCATCCGGAGGTTCGGATCTATACCCCAGCCATCGATCGCGAACTGAACGCGCACAAGTTCATCGTGCCAGGACTCGGGGATTTCGGTGACCGCCTGTACGGCACCTTCTGAGGCCCGCATATGGCGAAGACCAATTCTGGCGGCGGAACACCGCAAGTCATCGTCGAGCGCCGGCTGACGCCGCGCGTCTCCGACGACAGATGGAAGACATCGCTGACGTGCATCGAGCCGAACAAGATTCTCGTTCGCGGCTATCCGCTCGACGAGATGATGGGCCGCATGTCGTTCGGCGAGGCCATCTATCTGCTGCTGATGGGCGAATTGCCGTCACATGCCATCGGCACGATGATGGAGGCGATCCTGGTGTCGTTCATCGATCACGGCGCCACGCCGCCGTCGACGCTCGCTGCGCGCAACACTGCAACCACCGGGGCGCCGCTGCGGGCGTGCGTGGCGGCCGGCGTGCTCGGCTTCGGTCGTTACCACGGCGGGGACATCGAGAGCTGCATGCAGTTTCTCGATCGCGGGCTCGAGCTCGTGCGTCGTGGATCGTCATACAAGGAGGCGGCCGTTGCCGTCGTGGCAAAGCTCCACGAGACGGGTGAACCGATTCCCGGCTTTGGGCACCGCTTCCACACCCGCGATCCGCGCGCGGCGCGGCTCTTTCAGATGGCGCTCGAACTGGAGCTCGAGGGAGAACACATCCAGATGATTCGAGCCGTGGAGCTGGTCGTCAGCGAAGCGCCCGCGGGCCGCGCGCATCCGGTCAACATCGACGGCGCGATCGCGGCGGTGTGCGGCGATATCGGGATCCCGCCGGAAATCGCCAACGCGCTCTTTATCATCTCGCGGGTCCCGGGCATCACGGCACACGCGCAGGAAGAGCGCCAGCGCGAGAAGCCGATGCGGCAGATCGACCCAAAGGATCACGTGTATGACGGCGCGGGCAAGCGCCGACTCCCCGAGAAGCGCCGCTGACCAGAACGGTCACCGTCCACTGCCAGCCCCGGTGTCGGCATCGGGCGTGTGACTGTTTCGACAGGAAGTGTGAGTGTCCCGGTTCTGACCGGTTGCCGCTGTCCGCGCGAATGAGATAGACTGAACGTCTCTCCTCCGGATTCACACCATCGGCCGGATCAACAGATCCGCGTCGTCCGTGTGATCCGTGACTGGAATTGGGCGCTTGGCTCAGCGGTAGAGCATCGCCTTCACACGGCGGGGGTCGCTGGTTCGATTCCAGCAGCGCCCACCAACCTTCCCTTCATGGCAAGTGCGAAGGTGGACCAATCCCAGTCTCGTCGGCACGACCGCTGACGAGCCATCTACATTTTCGCTGCTTGGCAGTACCGAAGGTGCGCTACTGCGTACCAAGGTTCTTCAGCTGTGCGATCAGCAACACCAACGCCTTCGCGTATGCATCGTCGGCGTCGGCAAACGCCTTGTTGTAATCCGCTTCGCTGATCTTGGCTTTCTTCCAGTCCCCGTCGAAGGTGACCATCTTGCCGGCCTGCTCGACGCTGTCGGTGCCCTGATTGTCGCCAGGCTTGGCGATGAGACCGTCGGCGTTGAGGTCCATCACGAACACTTTCGATCCGGCCACCGACGCAGAGTTCAAGTCGATGTAAACGTCGCGGTAGTCCTTCTTCGCAATCTTCTCGTTCAGGAGCGGCGGGGCCGCGTACTTTCCGCTGACGACGAGGAGCTGTGTGCCTGGAAAATACAACGCGGCGACATAGGTGCCGAGGTTCTGGGAATCAGCGCTCGCGATGGCATCGAGCTTCTTCTGATCGAGCAACTGCGTGAGCTGTTTGACGAACTCGGTCGATTTGGCCTCCTGCGCCGGTGACGCACTCGGCGCGGCAAGCGTGATGGCAAGGACAAGTGCGGCGACGCAGGTATTCACCATGGCAACTCCCCCCGAAGGCCTAGGCCAGAAGCCTGATGCCTGAAGCCGTATAGGTGTGTGCCGCAGTTTACCCTATAAATAGTGCATCCTCATCCTCGACCCGTGCCGGACGGCCGCGAGGCTCGCGAAGGGCGCGCAGCGCCACCAGGCCAGCCTTCAATGCCGCCACGATTGCCAGCCCCTCCCGGGCCGGCGTAATCACTGCCTGCTGGATGACTAGTGATGTTTCGTCTGCCCGGCGGGCGAGATCTGTCACCAGCCGATCGATCTTCTGGGCCTGCACCGTCGCGATCGAGGCAGTTTTGGACGCTTCCTCGGCAATCGCGTTCGCGCGAGCGATCAGCGGCCGGATATCCCGCTCCACCGTCGTCGCCAGTTGCTGGACCCGGGCGCCAAGCCGTGCCGCGAGCATGATCGCGCCAATCTGGACGAGCGCCATGATCAGCGTCGCGACCGCGATGATCCCGAGGAACAGCGGGTTCCAATCCGTCACAGCGGCTCCTGGGCCGGCGCACCGGGAGCGTGTGCGCCGCGTGCCTGCTGGTAGGCGTCGCGCCCGCGCTCGACGGCGTTGGCAAATGTCTGGCGCTGGCGGTTCCACAACTCCCGTCCCTGGCCGGCGACGTCGCGGGCCTTTCCCGCTCCCTCGCGCGCCCGGTCCGCCAGAATCCGCCGCGTTTCCTCGCCGCTGGTCGGGGCCATCAGCAGCGCCACGGCGGCGCCGGTGACGGCGCCCAGCACGAACGCCAGAATGACAGTGCCTGCTTCCCCGCCGTTGTCGCGTGCCATAGGTCTGTACTCCGTTTAAAAGATACTGACTCTCACGTTCAGATACTTTTTGGGGTCTTTCCTGATGTCCGACACGAGCCCACGCAGTTCGTTCGCGGCGGCATTCATATTGTCATACAACTGCTTATCGTGCAGCAGTTGGCCGGCGGTCCCCTGACCCTGGTTCAAGTTCGCGGTCAGCTGGTCGATCCGGTTGGCCAGACTGTTGAACCGGTCGTACAGCTCCTTGTCGGTCAGCAGCTTGCCGGCAGTCCCTTCGCCACGATTCAGCCTGGCCGAGATCTGATCGACATTGCCGCTCGCCGACGTCAGCGACCTGGCGAGCTTGTCATCGTTCAGCAACTGCCCGATGCTGCCCTCTCCGGCATTGATGCGGCGAGTCATGTCCTGCAGGTTGGCCAGCGCGGCATTCAGCTGCCGGTAGCTTGCCGGATCCCTGATCAGCATGCCGAGCGTTCCCTGTCCCTTGGACAGGTATCCGGCCACGACCTGCGCTGAGTCCACGAAGCTGTTGATGTCGCGATAGAGCTGTTCGTCGGTGAACAGCTTACCCACCGTTCCCTTGCCCTGACGAACGTCCTTCAACAGGAGGGTGGCCTGATCGAGTCCCACGCTCGCGCTGGCGGCAACGTCTGAAATCGCCGCCTGGCCCCTGCCGACTTGTACGAAGTCGCCATTCTTCAGCGGGGTCCCGGTCGAGGCTGGGGAGATGTCGATGATCGGCTCGCCGAGCAGGCTGAGCGAACCAATCGAGGCGCGCGAGTCCGTCGTGATGCGCTGCTGCATGTCGTTCTTCACCGAGAGGGTGACCTGCACGGCCGCGCCCGAGAACTCGACCTCGGTCACCTTGCCCACTTCGACGCCGGCCACGCGGACGATCGCGCCGCTCTTCAATCCCGCCACGTTGTCGAACTTCGTCTTGAGCTCGTAGCGTTGCCAGGCAAAGCCGCTCTGGCCTCCGACCGCAACGATGAGCGTCGCGGAAAGGAACAGCGCCACGAACGCCAGTATTCCAATCTTCAATTCCGACCAGGCAAGCGAACGAGTTCTCGGCATATACCCTTCCAACTAACGGTTCGTCGATTGACGTAGTCGGCGGCCGGATTCCGGATCTCGGGCCTCGACCTCGTCGTCACGATAGAAATGCCTCGATATACGGATCCGCCTCGGCGATCGCGCGAAGTTCTTGCGCGTTGCCTTCGAACGAGATGCGTCCCTCTTTGAGCATGATGAACTCCGCCTCGGACGCCTTGGCCGGCTTGGCTCTTGGGAAGACCAGGCCCTGTCCCTCGCGGACCGCCGTGTGCTCGGCGACGAAAAACGCGTCGCGCAGCTGGTGCGTGACCAAGACCGAGCTCACGTTCTCGAGATCGCGCAACTTGATGATTTCCTCGTCGACCGTAATCGACGTGATCGGATCGAGCCCGGTAGTGGGCTCGTCGTAGAGGAGGATCCTCGGCTTGGCCGCCATCGCCCGTGCGATCGCAACCCGGCGTCGCTGCCCGCCCGACAGCTCCGACGGCATCCGGTCGATGAACTCCCCGAGTCCGATGAAGCCGAGTACTTCGGCCACTCGGGTGTTGGCCTTGTCGAGCGGCCAGTGCAGCTCTTCGAACAGCTTGTAGCCGACGTTCTCGCGCACGGTGAGCGAATCGAACAGTGCGCCCTCCTGGAAGACCATACCGAGATCGGCGCGGACGGCCATCAATTGCTCTTCGGTCATGTCGTCGACACGCTCGCCATTGACGAAGATCACTCCAGAATCCGGCTTCAGCAATCCCAGGATCAGCCGCAGAATCGTCGATTTGCCGGCGCCGCTCGCCCCCAGGAAGATCTTCGTATGCCCGGTCTGCAGCGTGAAGCTCACGTCACGAAGGATGACCTTGTCGTCGAACGAGAGATTGACCTTGTCGAACACGATGATAGGCCCCCCGTGCGCGAGCGCTTCGGCGAGCAGCTGGGGTCTCGGGGATGGATAGCTAGGCATTAATAGATGAGGACGATGAGCAGCTTGGTCACGAGAAAATCCACCGCAATCACCGCCACTGAGCTCGCGACCACCGCGTTGGTCGTCGCCCGGCCCACGCCCTGGGTGCCGCCGCGCGTCCGCAATCCGACGTGGCAGCCGATGCTCACGATGGTGAAGCCGAGAAAGAACGGCTTGATGAGTCCCATCCAGACGTCCTGCATGTAAAGGCCGGCGATGACGCTGTTCCAGTAGACGGAGCCGGCCACGTGAAACTGCAGCACAGTGACGATCCAGCCGCCGACCATTCCGATACCGCCGGACAACACGGTCAGCAGCGGCACCATCAGCAGGCCCGCGAGAATCCGTGGCACGACCAGTTTTCGAATCGGATCGGTTCCCAGCGCGCGCAGGGCCGCGATCTGATCCGTCACCATCATCGAGCCGAGTTCCGCCGCGATCCCCGAACCCACGCGGCCGGCCACCATCAGTCCGGTCAGCACCGGGCCGAGCTCGCGAACCATTGACGCGCTCACCAGACGGCCGATCATCGAACGGGCGCCGAATTGGTCGAGCGTGAACCCCGAGTTCAGTGCCAGCACCATCCCGGTGAACATGCCAGTCAACAGGACGACGGTCAGCGATCCGATCCCGACTGCCTCGAACTGCTCGACGATGTCGCGCGGATACATCGGGCGGGTGACCAGGGCACGGCCGAACTGCCCGATCATGTGCACGTACTCCTGCACCTCGAGCAGTGCCGCCTTGATCCATTCGATCAGCTTTGGCTTCACGTTCAGCGACGACTCCCCGCCAACCCCAGCTCCCGGCTCTTGAGCTGCTTGATCCGATCGCGGAGGGCCGCCGCCTTCTCGAACTCCAGATTCGCCGCCGCCGCTTTCATCTGTGCCTGCAGCACCCCGACGTGTGCGTCGAGATCCGCCTGTGTCTTGAACACACCGCCTTCGTCGGCGGTCGTTCCCACGGTGACGTAGTCACGTTCGTAAACGCTGGTCATCACCTCGTCGATGCTCTTCACGATCGACGCCGGCGTAATCCCATGCTCGCGGTTGTAGGCTTCCTGAATCGTACGACGCCGCTCGGTCTCCGAGAGCGCATGCCGCATCGAATCGGTCACCTTGTCCGCATACATGATTGCGCGCCCGTTCACGTTCCGCGCCGCGCGCCCCACCGTCTGGATGAGTGAACCGCCCGACCTGAGAAAGCCTTCCTTGTCGGCATCGAGAATCGCGACCAGCGAGACCTCCGGAAGATCGAGCCCCTCGCGCAGGAGGTTGATTCCGACCAGCACGTCGAACGCACCGCGGCGCAGGTCGCGCAGAATCTCAATTCGCTCCAGGGTGTCGATGTCGGAATGCAGGTACCGCACCTTGACGCCGAGCTCCTGGTAGTACTGGGTCAGGTCTTCGGCCATCCGCTTGGTCAGCGTCGTGACGAGCACCCGCTCGCTGCGTGCCGCACGATCGCGAATCTCGGCGAGCAGATCGTCGACCTGACCGCGCACGGAGCGCACTTCGATCACCGGATCGAGCAGACCGGTTGGCCGGATAATCTGCTCGACCACCACTCCCCCCGATCCGTACAACTCGTAGGGACCCGGCGTCGCCGACACGAACATCAGCTGCCCGACCCGCGTTTCCCATTCCTCGAAATTGAGGGGCCGGTTGTCGAGCGCCGACGGTAAACGGAAGCCATACGCCACCAGCACCTCTTTCCGTGAGCGGTCGCCGTGGTACATGCCGCGAATCTGCGGGATGGTCTGGTGACTCTCATCGACGATCGTCAGGGCATCCGGCGGCAGGTAATCGAGCAGCGTCGGCGGCGGGGCGCCCGGTTCGCGCCCGGTGAGGTGCCGCGCGTAGTTCTCGATCCCGTGGCAGTAGCCGATCTCCTTGATCATCTCCAGGTCGAACATCGTCCGCTGGTGCAGACGGTGCGCTTCGAGGACCTTGCCTTCGCTTTCGAGCGTGCCGCGATACCACTCGAGCTCCGCCTTGATGCTCTCGACTGCCCGCTTGGTCTTCTCGCGCGGCGTCACGAAGTGCGTCTTCGGATAAATCGCGAGCTTGTCGTGACGCTTGATTGACTTGCCGGTCAGCGGGTCGAACGTCACCAGCTCGTCGACCTCGTCGCCGAACAGCTCGATGCGAAGCGCGGTGTCTTCGTACGACGGGTAGACTTCGACAATGTCGCCGCGGACGCGGAAGGCGCCGCGTGCGAACTCGTAATCGTTCCGCTCGTACTGTATCTCGACGAGCTTCCGGAGGATCTGCTCGCGGTCGATCCGCTGGCCCCGCTCGAGCGGCAGCATCATCCCGTAATAGGCCTCGGGCGATCCCAGACCGTAAATACATGAGACGCTCGCGACGATGATCACGTCCCGCCGCTCGAAGAGCGATCGGGTCGCGGACAGGCGCATCCGGTCGATCTCGTCGTTGATGGTGGCTTCCTTCTCGATGTACGAGTCGGTCGTGGGAACGTAGGCCTCGGGCTGGTAGTAGTCGTAATAGCTGACGAAATACTCGACCGCGTTGTCGGGAAAGAACCGCCGGAACTCCTGATAGAGCTGCGCCGCGAGCGTTTTGTTGTGCGCCATGACCAGCGTCGGCCGGTTCACCCGGGCGATGCACTGCGCCATGGTGAAGGTCTTCCCCGACCCGGTGACGCCAAGCAATACCTGTGACTTGTCGCCGCGGTTGAGCCCCTCGACAAGCTCGTCGATCGCGCGCGCCTGGTCGCCGCGCAAATCGAAGTCGGTCACCAGCGTGAAGCGGTCGTACTTGGAGGCCATGGGAGCGCTAGAGGGAGGGGGCGGACGGGTGCGACATCAACCCGTGATCGTACCACAGGTAGAACAGGGAAAAGGCCGGTTGCGGGTCTAAACCGGCGGCTGACAATGACGGCCCCGCGGGGCGTTCACTGTGCGCCGGGTCGGACCCCCCAGTCGGACCACTAGCACTAGCGTGCGTCTTTTCCTTTGTATGGAGCGAAATAGCCGGACCGCGTCCGAAGACGGATACCTTTGAGATCGCGCCGGACCAATTTGATCTCCACACCGCGCCAGCTTCCATCGGCGCGTGCGTCACTCGACACGTAGCCGAGCGAATAGCGGGCGGCAATTTCTTTGCGGATCCTGTCGAACACGCCGCCGAGATCCTTCGAGCCCATGGGAAAGTACGCCTGTCCACCGGTCATCGCCGCAAAGCGTTCGAGCTCGGAGCGCTGCTGGAAGCGGCCGCTGCTCGACTGGTGTTCCAGGTAGCCGATCGCGTAGACGGTGACGTCCGACGCCTTCAGCAGGTCGAGCGCATCGGCGAACCTGAGGGAGCTGCGCGTGTCGCCGCCATCCGTGTAGAGCACCAGGACCTTCTGGCCGTCCTGTGCCTGCGCACCGTTCAAATACACGCCCAGCGCATCGTACAACGCCGTCCAGCCGTCCGCCTTGCGCATCCGGATGCGCTCGACCAGGCGCGGATAGTCAGCCGGACCGAAGCGCGCGACCCTGACTTCGGTATCGAAGTCCACCACGGTGAAGTCCGACGCCTGCTCCATCGCATTGACGAACTTCACTGCCGCCGACCGGGCGTCGCCGAGATCGTCTGCCATGCTGCCGCTGGTGTCGAGCAGAAGGCCGAGATGCATTGGCGGCGCGTCTTCCGGATCGCCCACGGTGAAGAACTGGAGCGACTGCTTCTTCCCGTTCTCGATGATTTCAAAGTCTTCCGGTTTCAAGCCAACAACCGGTTGACCCTGCTTGTCGACGACGCTGACACCAAAGTGCACGAGATCGACGCCGGCACGAAACGGCTGTTGCGCGCAGACGGCGTACGTGGCAGCAACGAGAAGGCAGGCGGTCCAGGCAGCGCGCACCACGGGAACCTCCATGGGAACCTGACGCTGGCCAACGCTCGCTGCGATGTTCAATGTCAGATGTTCGAAGTGTCGAGAGACAATCCTGAACCTTCAGCATTCAACATCGAGCGCGGACGCCGACCGCGTTCCATCCTTTCCCCGGTCATTCTACGCCTCTCAAAAGACTTTGTAGCCGGTGATTCTCAGGACGTGCGTTCCACGGCGACCGTCGGGATTGATGCCTTGCACACCGAAACCCCACTCGACCGCCAGAAGGGAACCGAACGGCGCAGGCGCCTCGACCGCGGCGCCGAAGCCCGTAAAATTTCGCGATCGCGCGGCGAATGCCGGGTCATGAACCTGGGCGGTATCTGCGAACCCGTCGAGCCGTATCGCTTTTGCAACAGACCAGGCGAGCGTTGTGCGAAGCACGGCACCGTGATCGTAGCGGACCAGCGCCGACGGATAGCCATGCAGGCGATTGTCGAACGTGCCGAACGCGTACCTGCTGAACCGATCGAGATGCTGCCCGCCCATCCATGCCGCTTCGACGCGCGTGACGAGCCGCGGCGTCAGCGCGGCGGACCGAAGCACACTGACACCGTAGCGCTGGAAGTCGCCGCCAGCGGTGTCCGGATCGACGTCATATCCCCAGGGTTTCCAGCCGACCCGCCAGGCTGGTGCCCACCAGGCGGAGGCCTGCCACCCCGCACGCTGCAGGTCGAGTCCGATGCGCGCGCCATGGACGACCTGACCGGCAGGAACCACGAACGCCGCATCGGTGACGTCACTGCGGCTGAACTTCGTGTAGTCCCAGTCGTAACCGAGCCGAAGCGCGAGGCGTGACGAGAGCGGGCGCAGCGCCCATACCGACGCCTGTGCCGGCCGCTGCCGGATGGCCTGCGCGTACTGTTCTCGGCCGTGTTCGAAGGCGCGATCGTTGTACGCCGTGGCAATCGCAAACGCCCGCCCGGCGAGCTGCCATCTCGATCCGCCGATCGACGGCGCCGAGATTGCCAGCTGCCCGAACGCGCCTCCAAAGAAGCCGTTGAACTCGGTCCCGCTGCCGAACAGATTGAAATCGACGTAGCTCACGCCGGCAAAGGGCAACGGCTCGGAGATGTTCGGATCGATGATCGTGCCGAACGCCAGCGTTCGGACGCGATTGGCGGTTCCGGAGACGACCCGCGCGTCACCTCCGGTTTCCGCTTTGACTCCTCCGTCCTCCGCGCTCCGTCCGCCAGCTCTCGACAAATACCGATAGCCTGCCGCCGTGTCGCGGAGCATCACGTCGGTCGATGTGTACGCCGCCTCGCGGCGCGCTTGAAAGTCCGGCGCGTTGATCTCCTGCTCATCGAGCACCATCAGTCGGTGAATGGGTGTGCGGATGCTGGCGCCCTCGTAGGTCTGTCGCACATCCGATCGCGCCAGCACCCATATGCCCTTGCCGTTCTCGCGGAACTCGTCGGTCTGCTCCGACGAAGTGATCGGTCCGCGGAGTCCGGTCTGCGCCGCTGACACCCGAACCATCGCGAACGAATCGGCGGCAATCCACGCGCGCCCCTCGTACAACGAGGCACCGCGATCCCGGGGTTCGAACCGCAGGACGTAGCATCGGTGTCCGTCAATCGTCTCTCGTCCTTCGAGACGATAGCGATACAAGTCGTTGAGCGTGATCGCCAGCGGCGGCGCCGCGACGCGCTCCGGCTCGATGATCGGCAGCCGCGGGACGCCGCCGTTGGCAGTGAGCGGGACGCCGTTCACCCGGATGCCCTGCTGTTGCAGATCGGTACGGCCATCGCCCGTGAAAATGGTCATGCGTGAGGTGATCGTCAGTGGTGCGACGAAGCCTGGAGCCTCGAACGTGAGCGTCAACGACCCGGTGGAGATCAGCGTCGAGATATTCGTCGCCTGCCTGGCTGCCTGAGCGTGGTGACGGCCAACAATCTCGTCGACGGTCAACAAGGCGGGGGCCGTGACGCCAACGCTCTCGGTCGGCAATTCGGTACCAGGGATCGTTCATTCGAAAGAGGGACAACCCCGCCACATCCAGCCGTTCAACCTTGGCGCCCTGAACACCTTGAGCGATCGCGGCGCCGGCTGGGCAACTCTCGCTCACGCCCACGACCTTCACGGCAGCCAGGTCAACGTACAACGGCACCACGGTGCGACCGCACCTCGTCGTGCCGCGCGGCAGCATGTCCGCCGGGAGCCACGGCAGAACGCGCAGAAGGTCCGAAACGATCCGATTCGCATCGATGGGATCCGCGGGAAGCCGCCAGAAGCCCTCGCCAGGACCGAACAGCACGTCGGTGAGGCGATGGGCTATAGGAGGAGCTTCCCTCGCGAGAACCGAGATGCCAAAGCCAATGTCCCTCGACGATTGCATCGCCTCTTCGAGCGCCGGCGGGCACACGATGCGCACGATCGCTCCCGGCTGCGCGCCTGCTACCACAGCAACCGCCCGCCGCACGCGGAACACGATATCCGTGGGTGCTGCTTCGCTGGCGGTTGCCTCGTCGCGCACGTCCAAGGTGACGTCCGGGCTGATGACACGGAGCAGCGGATCGCCAGGATCGGGGATGCCGACGATGTGGAGGCCGACAATTGCGCCGCGCTCGGAGAGATCGCGCCAAGCCGGCTCCCATTCGGATGGGGAATCGCCGCGGCGGACGCGCAGCAAGAGCCTGACCCCATCCAGCCGGAGAGGTAACGCCAGCGCCTCGGAAGCCGATACACTCAAGCGGGCGCATTGCGCGCAGGGCGCGGTCTGCGGCCGGTTCTGGGCGTGCGTCAAGGCCGGCGTCAGCACGCCTGCCGCGAACGCGGCGCACCTCAACCCGGCGTATAATGAGCGTTTGGCATGGCTAAGCCCCGCAGCCGCGGTGCCTTCGTGACCAGCGGATCTAGGAACTGACGTGCGCGTTCTGGCCATCTGTCAGGATGAGCTGGTCATTCGATCGCTCGACGAAGTTCTGCTCCCGAGCTTCGAAGTTGAATTTCTGGTGGAGAGCAAGCCGCTTGCGCGGCGCCTCCACGACGCGGGGATCGAGGTCTTTGCGGCCGATCCCCGACGAGTCGACACCTACCTGAAGGAAGACGTTTCCCCCAACACCTGTTTCATCGTCGAAGATACCGGTCGCCGCAGCATCAAGAAGGTGCTCGACGCCATCCGCGATGCCGGCGGAACGCTCATCTACGTTCTGCACACGGGCAAGCGGGCCACCAACGGCAAGGCCGACGGCTTGAAGACGGACGCCGCGGAGGTCACGCACTTCGATCTGGCGGAACTGGTGCGGCCCACGCTCGTCACCGAGCTGAGCCGATCGATGACCCGTGCGCGCGTCCAGCAGTACCAGCGGTATTTCGCCGACGCCGACCGCGTCCTCATTCTCCTCCACAACGACCCCGACCCGGATGCGCTCGCCAGCGGCCTCGCGTTGCGCAACCTGCTGCGGCGAACGAAAACGACCGCCATCATCGGCGCCATGCAGGGGGTCACGCGGCCGGAGAACCTTCGCATGGCCAACATGCTCGACATCCACGTCGAGCAGATTACGCCGGCGTCGTTCACCGGCTTCGACCGGGTCGCGACGGTCGACGTGCAACCGCACTACTTCGGCGGGCTGCTCGACCGCGCCGATCTGGTGATCGATCACCACCCGGAACAACCGGGCTACAGCGCGGTCTTCAAGGACATCCGCGCCGACTATGGCTCGACCTCGACGATCCTGACCGAACACCTGCGGGCCGTCGACGTCAACATCTCCGAGCGGACGGCGACGGCGATGCTCTACGCGATCAAGTCCGACACGCTGTTTTTCGCCCGTCACACCAACCGTGTCGATCTCGAGGCCTTCACGTTCCTCTATCCGCTCGCCGACGCCGCGTTGATCCGGAAGATGGAAGGAGCGGAAATCACGCTCGAGCGCCTCGAGTACGTGACTCGCGCGAGCCGCAGCGGCAAGCTTCGCGACCAGGTGTTCACGGCGTTCATCGGGGAAGCGCCGCGCGAGGACTTCATCCCCTACACGGCGGATTTCTTCCTGCAGCTCGAAGACGTCAAGTGGACGATCGTCTCAGGGATTGTCGGGCAGATGCTGATCGTCAGCGTGCGGAACCTTGGTTACTCCCGCAATGCCGGAGAATTCGTGAAGCGCTGGTTCGCCGAGCTCGGGTCGGCCGGCGGCCATCGCGCGATGGCCAAGGCGGTGGTGCCAATCGAACGCTTCCGGGCCAAGTATGGCAATCTCGAGGGAGAAGCCGTCGCCGCGAAGCTCGCCGAAATGGCCGACCAGTTCCTGCACGAGCCCGCAGCCGAGAAGAAGCTCACCGCGGCGCGCTAGGGAGCCTTGACCATCGAAGGTTCGAAGATCCCTCGAAGCTTCGAAGGAGCCCAATTCTTTCAAAGATCCTTCGAAGGATACTTATTTCTTAGGAACCTTCGATTTCTTCGATCGTCCTTCGAAACTTCGATTGTCAGGTTCAACCAAGTGCCTGGTCCAGATCCTCAATCAGATCCTGCGGATCTTCCAAGCCGACGGACAGGCGCGCCATGCTGCGGGAGACGCCGGCGTCGGCGAGCTGCGCATCGGTGTATCCCACCTGCGAGGTCAGCACGGGCAGGCTGCAGAGGCTCTCGACACCCCCCAGGCTCGCGGCACGCTTGAAGACCTTCAGCCGGTCGAAAAAACGCTCCGCTCGGTCCTGCCCGTCCCCAAGATCGACGCAGACCATGCCGCCAAACCCCCGCATCTGCCGCGCCGCCAGCACGTGGTCGGGATGCGATTCGAGTCCCGGGTAGTAGACCTTGGTCACGCGCGGATCGCGCTCGAGCCAGCGTGCGACAGCGAAGCCGTTGCTGTTGTGCCGCTCCATGCGCACGGCCAGCGTCTTCAGCCCACGGCCGATGGCGTAGGCGGCATGTGGGTCGATTACCGTGCCGAGCATCCTGCGGGTCTGGTCCACCTGCTCCATCAGCGCGCGCGGTCCGGCGAGCGCGCCGGCCGTGACATCGCTGTGGCCGTTCAGGTACTTGGTGACGCTGTGCATCACCACATCCACGCCAAGCGCGATCGGCTGTTGATTGAACGGGCTGGCGAAGGTGTTATCGACAATCGAGATCACGTTCCGTGCGCGGCAGGCAGAGGCGATCCGGGCGACGTCCACGCAGCGCAGGGTCGGGTTGATCGGCGACTCGAACCAGAGCACGCGCGTCGCCGGACCGATCAGCGACGCCGGCTGCGCCAGCTCGTCGAGCGACGCGAATCGAGCCTTGATCCCGAAATGGGGGAAGAGATCCGCAAGCAGGTGCAGCGTGCCACCGTAGATCGCAGAGCTGCAGACCACTTCATCGCCGGACTTGAGCAGAGCGAGCAGCACCGTTGCCGTCGCCGCCATCCCGCTCGAGAGCAGCAGCGCGGAGTCGGCCCCCTCGAGCCCGGCGATTGTCTGCTCCACGGCAACGATCGTGGGATTGCGGTAGCGCGAATAGAGAAACCGCTGCGATCTTCCCTCGTTATACGCCTTCACCTGCGCCGCGTTCTCGAAGACGAACGTCGTCGTTTCGTAGATTGGAAGCGTCAGCGGATCGGCGTCGGGGTTGGCCCCCTCGGCCCGGTGAATCATCTCGGTCGCGGTTCGCATAGGTCAGCAAACTACCAAATCAGCGGACTACCCAACCACCAAATTACGATTGGACCCGTTCGATCCGGTCGCCGCTCGCGGCAATGACCGGATCGATGAACTGCCGATAGGCGTCCTCATAACCGCGATCGACGAGCTCGGCGATGAAGTACGGACGATCCGACCGTTCGTCGTAGATGCCGCGGAAGTCGAGCGGGCCGAGGGGATTGTGCGCCGGACGGATCAGGAACAGGCCGGCGAAGCGACCCGCCGAGCGCTCCATGGCCTCGCGCAGCGCCGCCGCGTCGAAGGCACCGAGCTGCTCGCCGGCGCGGCCGCGGAGATCGGCCCGACCGGCGCTGAGCTCGTGCGGACGCGCCGGAGGCGGGGCCGCCGACAGGACGATCACCTGTTCGGCCCCTGCAGCCCCTACCTCCTCCAGCAGCCGCTCCAGCGAACCGGGACGATCGCACAGGCGGTGGGTCTCGCCACGCCACGGTCCTTCGGCCGCAAATCGCACCAGATGCGGATCGGTGGCGACCGGAATCGTGAGCGCGGCAGCCAGCGCATCGAACATGTGCTCGCGACCGATGGCCGCGAGATCGAATGCCTCTGCTTGGCGGCTCGCATCGAGCACCGGCCGACCGAAGAAGCGCCCGCGGTGGCTCTCGCCAAGCAGCGCAAACACCACGTCGCGACGCGCATCCATGTCGTGCGCGAGCAGCATCAACTCGCGAAATCCCGGCTGCCCGACGTTCTCCGCCAGCAGGTCGACATACTTGCGTCCGAGCTCGGCCCGGGCGGGCACGGCAATCGGCGCGGCCCCACGGATCAGGTTCCACACTTCTATGGACGTCTGTTCGATGAGCGTACTGGTCGAAAGCGGCGCCCCCACGAGACGCCAGATTCCGCCGTGACGGACACGCCGTCGCAGCGGTGCCCGGAACATTGCCGTGACGAGCGAGGCCGCGAGCGCTCCAATGGCAACCAGCAGCGAGAACACGACGAGGCGGGGAATGACCGTCGGAAGCGACGTCGGCGAGAACAGCGCATCGATCGATCGCGCGTACGCGGCGGTGAACGCCGTCGACGCCGCGGTCAGGCTAAGGAGCCACAGCAGCGCGCCGATGGCCGCCACGACGACCCCGATCCCCAGCAGCGCGAGCGGAATCGCCAGCAGCGCGCAGGCCGCGACCAGCGCCCATCCGGCAACGCGCAACGGTGTCCGCCAGCCGTAGGCGCCATGAATCGCTTCCTGCTTCCACAGGCCGTCGCTCCCCCACAACCGCTGGCCACCGTCGACGGCGGCGAAGATGGCCCCAAGCGCGCCGACCCCGCGTCCGGCAACGAGATCGATCCGAACACCGGCTTCGTGCAGGGCACGGAGGACCCCGGCATGGTACGCGCCGGCGGTGCCGGTGCCGGTCAGGACGAGCGCGGTGCGAAGGCGCGTCGAGTACTGGCGATCCGGAGTGTCTGGTGTGATCACAGGCAGGCCGACCGCGGCCTCATTCATTGTGAATGGTCAAAAGCTTGGTGACCTCGAAATGCCGGACGGTGCCGTTGGGCGTCTTGACCGTCACTTCGTCACCCTCTTCCTTGTTCAACAGCGCACGCCCGATCGGCGAGGCCGTGGAGATCAGACCTTCCTCGACATTGGCGTCTTCAGGCATGACGAGCTGATAGACCACCGTCTGTCCCGCCTCGTCGCGGAGAGTGACCGTCGATCCGAAACCAACCTTGTCCTTCGGCAGGCGATCGAGGTTCATCAACGAGATTTCGCTGACGCGCTTCTGCAGCAGGCTGATACGCGACTCGACGAGCCGCTGGCGCTCCTTGGCCGCCTGATACTCGGCGTTCTCACGCAGATCGCCAAGCTCGCGCGCGCGCTTGATCTCTTTGGGAAGCTCCGCCTTCAGCTCGCGGTCGAGCTGATGGATTTCGTCTTCGAATTTCTTGAGGATCTTCGCCTTCACGCGGTCATGGTAGCAGATTCAGGAGGCAGGAGGAGGGAGACAGGAGGCGGGAGACAGAGGAAGAACACAGGAGAGAGTCGCCGATCGACGCCCATTCTCCGGCAGCCATCCTGGCGGTTGGGCAAACCGGTCGCGCGTTGCGGAATAATACGCTGAGAAGAAGTCCCGAGCGCTCACCCAAACGGCGCGGAGCGAGCGGCGGAGCGCGAGCGTAGTGAAGTAAGCCAAAGCGAGGGGCCGGAGGGAACCGCCGCGAAGCGGCGGCCCCGAGCGCCAACAATGCAACGCATCACCAGTCGACAGAACGCCATCGTCAAGCGGTTCCGCGAACTGGCGCGCGCGGCGAAGACGGCGAAGTCCGGCGAGGTGTTGCTCGACGGCTCGCATCTCGTGCAGGAGGCGCTCGGGTGCGGTGTGGCAATCGAGGTGGCGGCGTTCTCCGATCGTCAAGTGAACGCCGCGCCCTCGTCGCTCGCGCGGATTGCACGAGACGTGAAGAAGCACGGTGGCCGGGTCCTCACCGTCAGCGATCAGGTTCTTGCCGCGATGAGTCCGGTACAACATCCTTCGGGGGTCGTCGCGATCGCGCATGTCCATCAGTCCGACCTGGCAGAAGCCTTTGCCCGGGCGCCACAACTGGTGCTCGTGCTCGCCGGCCTGCAGGACCCGGGTAACGTCGGCGCGATCGTACGCACGGCCGCCGCCTGCGGCGCGACCGGCATCGTCACGATTGAAGGGTCCGCGAATCCGTTCGGCTGGAAAGCGCTGCGCGGAGCAATGGGCGGCACCTTTCGCGTGCCGGTTGCCGCGCGGGGCACGCTCGGGGACGCTATCGCGGCGGCACGCGAGGCCGGGGTTCGGGTGATGGCGGCGGTGCCGCATGGCGGCAGCCCGCTCCCCCGCGTCGACTTGCGCGGCCCCACCGCCATCGTTCTCGGCAGCGAGGGATCCGGGATTTCCGAAACCGCGCTCGCAACCGCCAGCGCGACGGTGACGATCCCGATGCGGCCACCGGTTGAGTCGTTGAATGTCGCGATCGCCGCGGCGCTGATCCTTTACGAAGCGTCACGCCAGCGCGAGGAGGCGCACTGATGGATCTCTTCGCCGACGAGGAACCCCAACCGGCAGCGCTTCCGCCTGTGGACCTGTCGGCGCCGCTCGCTGAACGGATGCGCCCGCGTACGCTCGACGAGTTCGTCGGTCAGGAAGCGCTGATTGCGCCCGGCCGCCCGCTTCGTGAAGCCATCGAACACGATCGTCTTCGCTCGATCGTCCTCTGGGGTCCGCCCGGAACCGGCAAGACTACGCTGGCGCGGGTGATTGCGAACGTGACCCGCGCGCACTTCACCATGTTCAGCGCCGTGCTGTCGGGAATCAAAGAGATCCGCGAGGTGATGTCCGAGGCCGAACAGGCGCGGCGGCGATCTGGACGCCGCACGATCCTGTTCATCGACGAGATTCATCGTTTTAACAAGGCGCAGCAGGACGCCTTCCTCCCGCGCGTCGAGTCGGGCGACATCGTCCTGATCGGCGCCACCACCGAGAACCCCTCGTTCGAGGTGAACTCCGCGCTGCTCTCGCGCTCGAAAGTGTACGTGCTGCAGCCGCTCGGGCCCGACGCGCTCGTGACCATCCTCCGTCGCGCGCTCGCGGATTCAGAGCGGGGTCTCGGTCAGCAGCACATCACCGCGACCGACGAAGGACTCGCCGGAATCGCCCGATATGCGAACGGCGACGCACGCGTGGCGCTGAACATGCTCGAGATGGCGGCGGGCGCCGCGAACGGGCGCGTCCTCGACGCCGCCCTCATCGCCGACCTCGCACAAAGCCGCGCCCTGCTCTACGACAAGTCGGGCGAAGAGCACTACAACCTGATCTCGGCGCTGCACAAGTCGATGCGTAACAGCGATCCCGATGCTTCGGTCTACTGGCTCGCCCGGATGCTCGAAGCGGGCGAAGATCCGATGTACGTGGCCCGGCGACTGGTGCGGTTCGCGTCCGAAGACATTGGCAACGCGGATCCGCGGGCGCTGACGATCGCGGTCGCAGCCAAGGACGCCCTGCACTTCATCGGCATGCCCGAAGGCAACACCGCCCTCGCGCAAGCCGCGATCTATCTGGCGACGGCGCCCAAGAGCAACGCCGTCTATCGCGCATACAGCGCCGCGGCCGAAGCGGCGGCGAACGAAGTCGCCGAGCCCGTACCGCTGCACCTGCGCAACGCGCCCACGAAACTCATGAAGTCGCTGGATTACGGGAAAGATTACCGGTACGCGCACGATGAGGCCGACGGGGTGGCGGCCGATATGGAGTGCCTGCCACCAGCACACCGCAAGCGACGCTTCTACCAGCCGGTCAATCGCGGACTCGAGATAGAGATTGGAAAACGTCTCGAGGAGCTTCGGAAACGTCGCAACCGCTCGGACACGTGAGCCGTCGCTGGTCGTCCGGAAAAGCAAAACGCCCGCGATACCGACTGGCATCGCGGGCGCCCGCTGTGACGCGGCTTCGAAATCAGCTATTCCCCGAGCTGAACCGCCTGCGGAATCTTCCGGAACATCTCGGCCCGGAGCGGGAGAATGAACGAGAAACGATAGTCGCCCTGCATCCGGCCGATCGGAATCCCGACCAGGTGCCCATCGCCGTTCAGCACGCCGCCGCCTGAAACGCCCGGGTGGCCGTCCGTCAGGCACGTAACGAGGTTGTTCGACGTGCGCTGACCGACGTATCCGGTCGACAGGATGATCCCTTTCGAATAGTCGTTGCCCAGACGGAAGATCGGCTCGGCGAAATCAAACGCATACGTCAGGTCGACGTCGAGCGGCGGCAGGTCGATGGTGTCCTTCACCTTCAGAATCGCCCAGTCGCCCGGATCGACCTCGACGCTGGCGTCGCCCGTGTCGACCACCTTGGCGGCAATGCCGCGTCCGTCGTACATGATCTTGATCGAGGTGATCTTGCGGCTCGCGGCGCCGTCGCCCAGGGCGATGACCCCGTGCTTGACGGTGATGAAGTAACCGTTGCCGAGATAACCGGCCGTTCCGTAGTTGCTCGCGCCGGTGCTGTCGTAGGAGTACATCTCGACGAAGCTCGCACGGCGCTCCCGCAGCATGCTGACGGGCAACAGTCCCATCTCGCTCTTGAGCTGCCGTTTGATGTCTGCGACGAGGGCCGCCCGGCTGTGATCGTCGATCGGAGCGGGAGCCGGCACGTGCGGTTCGGGCGTCTTGCCGGTCGTAGCCGCCGCGCCTTCCGTGCGCTGGCGCTTGAGTATCCCGACTTCGGCGCGGAGAGCCGCGATTTGCTCGTTCTCGTTCTCGGCCGCCTGGCGAGCGGCCAGGAAACTGCCAAGACCGAAGAACATCACGGCCGATAGGGCAAACAACAGGGTCGGTAAAAAGCCGCGGGTCATGAACATCTCCAAGTTCGGCAGCTGTACAACCCCGACACACCCTGCGCGGAATCTACAGCTTTGCGCTCCCGGACCTTCCGGAAACGCCTTTATCGCTTGGACACACTTGCTGGGATGAGTGCAGAGTAAACGGCCTAACCTCCACAGTCAAGGGGGATTTGGGCATTTGGTCATTTTTTTGATTTGACCGGAAGGACAGGAGGCGCGGGCTCCCCCGAACACTGGAGTCACTGGGCCAAAACTGTAAGTGACCCGATCGGGAAGTCCCTCGTAGCACCGAGGTGAGGATGCACCCGCACTAGATCCGCTGAAAATTCTTCTCGATTTCCCGGCGCGAAAGCCGCAAGACCACCGGACGACCGTGCGGGCAGACACTGGAATAGGCCGTCCGCCTCAGTTCTTCGAGGATATAGCGCATCTTCTCGAGCGTCAGCGGATAGTTGGCCTTGACCGCGGCATGGCAAGCCATCGTCGCGGCGACCCGTCGGAGGGCATCCTCGACGCGCGTCCCCCGGTCGAGCCCTTCGAGGTCCTCGGCAAGCGCCCGAATCGCGGCCTCACAATCACTTGGCTCCAGGACCGCCGGAACGGCCGACAGTCGGAGGCTGCCCCCCCCAAAGTCCTCGATTTCCATTCCGAACCGCTCCAGCGTGGCGGAGTGTTCGGCGAGCGCGTGCCGCTGACCTGGTGAGAGCTCGAGCAGAAGCGGAGTGAGCAACCGCTGGCTTTCGAGCCGACCGCTCGTCAGCCGCTCCATCACCTGCTCGAACAGCACCCGTTCGTGCGCGACGTGCTGGTCGATAATCGCCACCCCCTCGTCGTCGATGGCGATGATGAAGGTGTCTCGGAACTGACCCAGCGGGATCATTGGCCGGATCTCCAATCGTTCATCGGAGATCCCCAATCCGGCCTCCCCTATCGCAAATCCTCCATCCTCAGTCCTTGTTTGGGAACCCGTCTCCGGCACCCGCGGATACGGCTCGGCGGACCATCGATTTGCTACTGATGCTCCAGCCAGCACTCCTGGAATGGTCATGGGCCGTGGCTCGAGCGGCAGGGACTGGACTGGGGCGAACTGGAATTCGGGCGCTCGCCCTTGTCCAAGTGCGTCGCCCAGCGCGCGCCGCAGCACCTCGTGGACGAGCGACTGCTCGAGAAATCTGACCTCGGCCTTCGTAGGATGCACG
The DNA here is from genome assembly GCA_963755695.1 of uncultured Acidobacteriota bacterium. Taxonomy (GTDB): domain Bacteria; phylum Acidobacteriota; class Vicinamibacteria; order Vicinamibacterales; family 2-12-FULL-66-21; genus QHWT01. The sequence continues at coordinate 1,690,869 of CAVWLB010000010.1, forward strand.
TTGACGTCGACGCGCTCCGGGGCGATGCGCAGGAACAGGTGGACCTCAGGGCTCCGTTCCTTGATCGTCGCAACGCTGTAGGCTTGCGAAATCGCGTGCGCGATCGTGCGGTCCTTTACGATCCGTCGGTTGACGAACACGTTCTGCGCGCCGCGGACAGGACCCTGATCGCCCAGGGCTGCCACGAATCCTTCGATCGCGAGCCCGCCGGCCTCCTTTCTCACGTCGACAAGATCCGGGCGGTCGCCAAAGAGCTGAAAGAAGCGTTCTCGCAGATTCGCCGCCGGCGGGCATTGCAGCAGGGTCCGGCCACCGCTGGTCAACATGAAGCCCACTTCGGGATAGCCGAGCGCCAGTTGCGTCGCAAGGCGGGAGACCTGGGACGTCTCCGCGGCATCAGACTTGAGGAACTTGCGCCGCGCGGGCAAGTTGTAGAAGAGGTCGGCGACCTCGATACAGGTGCCTTCGGGCGCCCCCACCTCGCGGATGGAAGCGACGGCACCCGCGTTGACCTTGATCTCGGTACCGCTCTCCGCCCCTCGCGCACGCGTGCGGAGGGTGAAGTGCGAGACAGAGGCGATACTCGGCAGCGCCTCGCCGCGGAATCCAAGCGTTCGAATCGCGCCAAGATCGTCCGCCCGCGCGATCTTGCTCGTCGCGTGCCGCTCGATCGCGAGCCTCGCGTCTTCCGGGTCCATTCCATCCCCATCGTCCTCGACCCGGATCAGTTTCTTACCCCCGAGCTCCACCGCAATGGTGATCCGCCGGGCCCCGGCATCGAGCGCGTTCTCGACGAGCTCCTTCACCACCGACGCGGGGCGCTCGACGACTTCACCAGCGGCGATTTGGTTGGCGAGGTCGGTAGGGAGCCTGTGGATGCGAGCCATGTCTTTGACAATCGACACCGAGGAAATCGAAGGAACACCATTTTTCAGTCGAAGGAGCGCTACCTTTTATATATCGAAGGAACCCCTGCCCTCAGTTCTAAAGACCTTACCCATAGGTCGAAGTTCTCCGGTAGAGCGCTCCTTCGAAGAGATTATAGGAATCTCCTTCGCCCCTTCGTCCTCCTTCGATCCCTTCGATTGTCAAATCCACCCTCTCTTATGGAAATACCCCAGCATGCTGATCACAACCGCCATCATCAGGATCATCAGCATCCAGAACATTCTCGTGCCGCCGAGCCCGAAGTGTGGAAGGTCGACGTTCATGCCGTACAGGCCGGTGATGAACGTCAGCGGCATGAACACCGTAGCAATCACCGTGAGTACCTTCATCACGGTATTCAGCTGGTTCGACACGGTCGTCAGGTGCGCGTCGAGCAGGCTGGTGATGCGGTCCTGGAAGAACATCGATTCGTCGGCCAGCCGCACCAGGTGATCGTGCACGTCGCGGAAGCGGTACGAGACCTGCTCGTCGATGAACGGAAACTCCCGCCGCGCGAGCCGTCCGACGACGTCGCGCTGCGGCTGGACGACGCGGCGAAGCGATGAGACGTCGGCCTTGAAGTCGAGGATCTTCTTGGCCAGTGCCGGCGTGCTGTGCTCGAAGACTTCCCCCTCCAGCTGGTCGAGCCGTTCACTGAGTTCCTCGATCTCCGGCCGGTAGTTGTCGACCATCGCGTCGATGATGCGATGCATCAGCGCCGCCGGCCCCTCGCCCATCGCTCGTGAGTTACGGGCGCAGATTTCCGATATCTGCTCGATCGAGCGCGAGTCGCCGCTGTGAATGGTGACGAGATAGTTGGGGCCCAGGAAGAAGTCGACGTCGTAGGTGCGAAAGCAGTGCTCCGGAGCCTTGAAATCGATCCGGTGCAGGATCAGATACAGGTTACTCCCCGTACGACTCGACCTTTGGAAAGTGCGTGGTACTGAGCGCGTCTTCCACCGCCAATTCGTGGAACTGGAAGACGTCCGAAAGTATCTTCCCCTCTGTAGCCGAGGGGTTCATCAGGTCGACCCACACGACGATCCCGCTGTCGGAACGAAGCCAGGCAGGATCGACGTGATCCGCCGGCTTGGTCGTGCCGGCCGCGTGGGTGTGGACGTTGACCCGGATCAATCGCCGACCTTGACCTGTAGCGCTGCCTGCGCTGCGGCCAGGCGCGCGACGGGGATGCGGTACGGCGACGCGCTCACGTAATCCAGGCCGGCGCGCTCGAAGAAATGCACCGACGAGGGATCGCCGCCATGTTCACCACAGATCCCGACCTTCAGCCCCGGCCGCGTGGCGCGTCCCTTGCGCACGCCGGTTTCCACGAGCTGACCGACGCCGACCGTGTCAATCGTGGCAAACGGATCCTTTTCGAGGATCTTCTTGTCCTGGTACACGCCGAGGAACTTGCCGATGTCGTCGCGCGAGAACCCGTAGGTCAGCTGGGTGAGGTCGTTGGTGCCGAAGGAGAAGAACTGCGCCTCCGAAGCGATCTCGTCGGCAGTCAACGCGCCGCGCGGCACCTCGATCATCGTGCCGACGAGATACTTGATCCGGAGACCCTTTTCCTTCATCACCTCTTCCGCCACGCGATCGACGACTGCCTTCTGATCGCGCAGCTCCTTCACTGTCCCGACCAGCGGGATCATGATCTCGGGAACGATCTTCAGCCCCTCCTGGTTCAACTGACCGGCGGCTTCCATGATCGCGCGGGTCTGCATCTCCGTGATCTCGGGATAGGTGATCCCGAGGCGCACGCCGCGATGGCCCAGCATCGGATTGAACTCGTGAAGCTGCTCGACGCGTCGCAACAGTGTCCGGGTCGATTCCAGTTTTTGCTTGTCGCCGTTGGTCGCCTCGAGGCGCGCGATCTCGACCATCAGATCTTCGCGCTTCGGAAGGAACTCGTGGAGCGGTGGATCGATCGTCCGGATGGTGACCGGGTGGCCATGCATCGCCTTGAACACGCCGTAGAAGTCGTCGCGCTGCATCGGCAGCAGTTTGGCCAGCGCCTTGCGGCGATCCGCCTCGTTGTCGGCCAGAATCATCTGCTGGACGTGAGCAATCCTCCCCTCGCCGAAGAACATGTGCTCGGTGCGGCAGAGGCCGATGCCGCGGGCGCCAAACGCATAGGCGGTCTCCGCCTGATCGGGCTGATCGGCGTTGGCGCGGATACCAAGCCGCCGGAACTTGTCGGCCCACGAGAGGAGGTTGTTGAAGCGCCGATAGATGTCGGACTGAGCCGGCTTCATCTCTCCGGCGATCACCTGCAGGATTTCACTTGGCTTGGTCGCGACCTGCCCGAGTTTGACTTCGCCGGTGAGCCCGTCAAACGACACCCACTCCCCTTCTTTGATCGTCTTTCCGTTGACTTCGAACTGCTTGCCGCTCTCACTGATGTGCAGCGCGCCGGCGCCGACAATGGACGGCTTGCCCATCTGGCGGCCGACCACTGCGGCGTGCGAGGTCATGCCGCCGGTGGCGGTCAGAATCCCCTGCGCGACGAACATGCCATGGATGTCGTCCGGCACGGTCTCCTTGCGGACGAGGATCACGCTTTTGCCCTGGCGGGTCCACTCGACGGCGGCGTCTGCCGTGAACACCGCCTGTCCTGAGGCGGCGCCCGGCGATGCGGGCAGCCCCTTGGTTGCGACCGGCAGCGCTTTCCACGCCTTCGGCTCGAAGACCGGCGCCAGCAGCTGCGAGACCGACTCAGGATCGACCTGCAGTACCGCCTCTTTTGGCGTAATCAGCTTCTCGTCGACCAGGTCGGTGGCAATGAACACGGCGGCATAGCCGGTGCGTTTGCCGTTGCGGGTCTGCAGCATGAACAGCCGCTCGTCCTGGATCGTGAACTCGAAGTCCTGCACGTCACGGTAGTGCTTCTCGAGCCGCGAGGTGATGGTCCGCAGCTCCTTGTAGGCCTTGGGCATCACCCTTTCGAGCTCCGCAATCGGCTGCGGCGTGCGGACGCCCGACACGACGTCCTCACCCTGCGCATTGACGAGGAACTCCCCGTAGAACTCCTTCGCACCCGTCGCGGGGTTGCGGGTGAAGCCGACGCCGGTCGCGGAACGATCGCCCGAGTTGCCGAACACCATCATCTGGATGTTGACGGCCGTGCCGATCGAGTCGGGAATCTCATAGATGCGGCGATACTCAATCGCGCGCGCGTTGTTCCAGGAACGGAACACCGCGTCGCGTGCGCCGCGCAACTGCTCGAGCGGATCCTGCGGAAAGCTCTTCCCGGCTTTCTGCTTGACCACTTGCTTGTACTTGTCGACGACCTCGCGGAGTCCCTGTTCGTCGAGATCGGTATCGACCTTCGCGCGGTGCGCCTTCTTGACCGCTTCGAACTGATGCTCGAAGGCTTCCTTCGGGATCTCGAGAACCACATTTCCAAACATCTGAATGAACCGGCGGTAGCTGTCGTAAGCGAACCGGCCGTTGCTGGTCCGCTTCTTCAGGCCTTCGACGGTCTCGTCGTTCAACCCGAGGTTGAGGATCGTGTCCATCATGCCGGGCATCGAGAACTTCGCGCCAGAGCGGACCGAGACGAGCAGCGGGTTCTTGACGTCGCCGAGCCTCGCGCCAGCCGCCGCTTCGAGCTTCCTCAAGCCGTCGAGCATCTGCTTGTCGACCGCCGCCGGAGTCTTGCGTCCTTCCTTGTAATAGAGCGTGCACGCTTCGGTGGAAATCGTCATGCCGGGAGGCACCGGCAATCCGGCGTTGGTCATTTCGGCGAGACCGGATCCCTTGCCGCCCAGCAGATCCTTCATGGTGCGATCGCCTTCGGCCTTGCCGGTGCCGAAGAAGTAGACGTATTTGCCCTTCGAGGTCCGAGGTCCGAGGGTCGAGGTCCGGGCGGCGGATTTCTTCGCGGCACGCCCGACCTTGGAATCGGCCATGCTGGTGGACTTGGTCTTCTTGCCTGCCAATTTCTTCGCCATTGCTTATCGTTTACTCCGTTTGCGGAACGATTTCCGAAATATCTGCCAGATTCAAAACCAGGTTGCGGAGGTCGGTCATGAGCGCCAGACGCGCGGTCCTGACCCGAGGGTCGTCGGCCATGACGAACACATCCGTGAAGAAACGGTCGACGGCCGCTCTCAAGCCGGCAATCTCTCCGAAGGCGCGGCGGTAATCCGACATCCTTGCCGCCTCGGTGACGCGCGGACGCCGCGCGTCGAGCTCGCCCAACAATGCCTGTTCGGCGGCCTCAGTCAGCGCTCCACGATCGAGTGCGGCCTCTCCCTTGAGCTCGCGGGCGATGTTCTTCACGCGCTTGAACAGCACCGCCAGGGCCCGGAGATCTTCCGAGCCCTCGAGTGCCTTGAGTGCCTCGGCAACACGGCGAGCGCGCAAAGGATTGTCGGCACTGCTGCCCGAGACGGCGCTTCGGATAACACCGAGCGAAAATCCGCGCTGCTCGAGCGCGTATCGGATGCGATCGTGTCCGAACGCCGCAACGACCGCTGGATCCCAGCCCTCGGCGCCGGTAACGGTCTTCGGATCGGCCTGATCGACGAGAGCGTTGAGCGCGATTTCACGATCGACGCCGGCGAGCTCGGGAAGATCCATCAGCGTCTTCACGATGCCCTGCATCTGCCGGCGCAGACCGAAAGGATCGCGCGATCCCGTGGCGCGCTCGCCGGCTTTCATCAGCGACGTCACGCTATCGAGCTTGTCGGCAAGCGACACCGCCGCCCACGCAACCGCCGCGCCTCCGAGCTGTCCTTTCGTCGGCGGCGCGTCCGCTTCGACACCGATCGGCAGATACTGGTAGTAGATCGCCTTCCAGACCTGCTCGGGCAGCCGTTCCTCGCGCGCGTAGATGCCGCCCATGGTGCCCTGCAGCTCGGTGAACTCGAACACCATCTCCGTGGTCAGGTCCGCCTTGGCCAGCCGGCCCGCCTTCGCCGCGTTGTCCGCCTCGGCGGGCTTGCCGAACGCGTGTTCGGCAATCCACCGGGCGAGTTTCTCGATGCGCTCCGCCTTGTCGCGATAGCTGCCAAGCTTCTTATGAAAGACGATGGTGTGAAGGCGGTCGAGTCGGGCCTCGAGCCTCGTCCGTCGATCGGCGTCCCAGAAGAAGCGCGCGTCCCGGAGCCGCGCCGTCACTACACGCTCGGCGTTCTTCGCGATCAACCGCTCGTCAGCGGGCGACGTATTGACGATGGCGAGGAAGGCCTCCTTCAGCTCACCGGTTTCAGAGACCACCGGAAAGTAATGCTGGTGGTGCACCAGCGCCGTCGTCAGTACTTCATGCGGAAGCTCGAGAAAGGATCGCTCGAAGAAACCGGCGACAACACCCGGGTATTCGACGAGATCGGCAACTTCGTCCACGAGCGCGGCATGCTCGCGCAGCGCAACGCGGCCACCGAGCTTGCGCGCCTTCAGCTCGAGCTCACGCGCGATGCGATCGCGTCGCTCCGAGTGCTCGAGAATCACGAAGTGTTCGCCGAGGCGCGCGCGGTAGTCCTCGAAGGTGCGGACCTTGATTGAACGTCCGGCACGACCGCTGGTCGCGAGAAAGCGGTGACCATAGGTGAACGCACCGGTGGTGATTTCCTGAACCTGCGGTCCCGCCGCGTTCGGCAGGCGCCCGATGGTGTAGGGCACGACCCGGCCGCCATACAAGAACAACAGCCAGCGGATCGGACGGCCGAAGATCAGCTCACCCCGCCCATCCTCGAGCATGGCATCCCAGTGCATCTGCTTTGGAAACGTCATGTTGCGGAGGAGGCCGGTGAGCAGCTCGGGCAACGCGTCGACCGCACTTTTTCCACGCTGCCGCCGGCGCGCGACGAGATACGTGCCCTTTGGCGTCTCCGTCCGCTCCAGCGACTCGAAGGGAACGCCCTGCTTCTTCGCGAAGCCAAGCGCGGCAGGTGTGGGCTGACCCGCCGCGTCGAACGCGGCAGAAACTGGCGGTCCGGTGATCGCTTCGTCGAGATCTTCCTGTCGCTCCGGCATCCGGCCGACCACCGCAGTGAGACGCCGCGGCGTGCTGTAACTCTCGACGGGAACGTCGGGCACCATCCGCAGCTCGCGCAGACGCGCTTCCAGCTTTTCGGCGAGCTGCTTCGTCAGGCCAGGAAGCCACCCGGCCGGCAACTCTTCGACCCCGATTTCTATGAGCAGTTCACGATCCATCGGTCATCACATTTGGTGATTTGAAGATCTGGTGATTTGCTCATTGAGCGTCTGCGTACAGCCAGCAAATCAGCCAAGTCCCAATCACTCCATCAACTGGCACGGTCAACTCTGGGGATTCGCCATTTGGTCACTTCGGCGCCTCCCGCCAATCACGGCTTCACCAAATCGCCAAATCACTAAATCAACTGCTTTTCCTCCACACCCGCCCACTTCTTCGCAATCGCCACCGCCAGGTGTCTTACCCGCAGGATGTAGGCCTGTACGCTCGGTGACGCCAATGCCCCCGCTCGAATCCAGGAGGTTGAACATGTGCGAACACTTCAGGCAGTAATCGAGTGCGGGCAGCACGAGATCGGATCTGAGCAGCGTCTCTGACAGCACGTAGTACTGCTCGAACAGCTCGCGATGGATCCGATGGAGCTCCGCCGCCGGCATGTCGATCTGCCCGAACGCGTATTTCGACTGCTCCACTTCGTCCCGGTGACGGACCTCGCGATACTTCACGCCCGGGGCCCATTCGAGGTCGAAGACGTTATCGACGTCCTGGAGGGCCATCGCAAACCGTTCGATGCCGTAGGTCAGCTCGACCGAGATCGGCGCGAGATCGATCCCGCCTGCCTGCTGAAAATAGGTGAACTGAGTGATCTCCTGGCCGTCGAACAGCACCTGCCAGCCAATCCCCCAGGCGCCGAGCGTGGGCGATTCCCAATTGTCTTCCTCGAATCGCACGTCGTGCGCGCGCAGATCGATCCCGCAGGCCTCGAGGCTCTGCAGGTAGAGTTGCTGCACCTCGTCCGGCGCGGGCTTGAGGATCACCTGAAACTGCTGGTGCTTGAACAGGCGATTCGGATTCTCCCCGAACCGTCCGTCTGCCGGCCGTCGCGACGGCTGGACGTAGGCAACGCTCCAGGGCTCAGGCCCAAGCACGCGCAGAAACGTTTCGGGATGCATGGTGCCCGCACCGATCTCGATGTCGAGCGGCTGCTGGAGAAGGCAGCCTCGCGAGGCCCAGAACTCCGACAGTTTGAAGATCAGTTGCTGCAGCGTGACCATTAATCAGTGGGTTGAGGTGGTGGTTCGGATCCGTGGGATCCGTGGTTGATCTCGCGGAGAACGCGCGCCGACTTCAGTTCCTTCTCGAGGTGCACGTGAATCAGGCGCCGGTGCGCCGTTTCCAGTTCGCGTGCGGGCCCGGCGTCGAGCGCCACGCTCTCCAGCGCTTCCGGCGCCGAGGCGGCCGCGCTCCGCAAAAATCTCAACGCGTCCACCGATAGGGTCGTGCCCCCGCCGGCTGGCACGCACCGCCGGCAGAGGTAATGTGAATCTCGGGGCGGCATCACCGCGCCGCCGTCAAACCGACCGCCACAACCGGGGCAGCTCGATAACTGCGGGTAGACGCCCTGCAGCCGCAGCAGCCAGAACTCGAAATAGCGTGCGAGCCGTGGCACCGGTGCGCCAGCCGCCAGGGCATCGATCACCGATGCGCCGAGGCGGTAGAGACGCTCGTCTGCATGGGCCTCCGGAGCCCACTCGTCGATCAATTCCGCGAAATACTCCGTGTGGCCGAGCGCCGCGACGTCGAGATGCATGCGGCCAATCACTGCGAGCGGGCTGCTCTGCGGCTCCACGTAATTGATCCGCACGAGGTCACGCAACTCACGTTCGTAGTAAGCGATTCCGGCGCGGGTCAGCGGCTCGAGCGTCCCGGTGAACCTGGAACGCGCGCGCCGCGCGCCCTTGGCCACCCCGCGCTTCTTGCCGCGATCCCGCGTCAGGAACACCACAATCCGGTCCGCTTCACCGAGCTTATACGTGCGCAGGATCAACGCATCGGTGGTGTAAACCGGCATGGACGACCTCGTATTCTACCCCGTCCCCTGCAGCAACCTCAGGAACAACGTGCCGAGTCCAAGGAACGATGCGAACCCGAATACGTCGGTCAGCGTCGTGATGAACACCGAGGAGGCCAGCGCCGGATCGATCTTCAACGCCCTCAGCGACAGCGGAATCAGCGTGCCCGCCGTCGCCGCCACGAACATGTTGATGACCATGGCCGCGCCGAGGATGACGCCCAGCCACAGGTTTCCCTTCCACGCCCATACGACGAGCGCACCGACGAGTCCGCAGGCGATCCCGTTGCCAAGACCGACCAGCGCTTCCTTGAACAACGCTTTCCGCGTGTTCGCCCAGGTCAGTTCGCCGAGCGCGATGCCGCGGACGATCACGGTCAACGTCTGCGTGGCAGCGTTCCCTCCCATGCCTGCGACGACGGGCATGAAGACGGCGAGCGCCGGCGCCTGCTGAATACGGCCCTCGAACAGCGCGACGACCGACGCCGCAAGAAATGCCGTCACGAGGTTGACCTCGAGCCAGGGCACGCGTTTGCGCAACGATTCCCTGGCCGTGGAGAACACGCGGTCGTCGCCCGCAACACCCGCGAGACGATAGACGTCTTCGGTCGCTTCATCCTTGATGACGTCGATCACGTCGTCGACGGTGATCACCCCGACCAGTTTGTTCTCTTCGTCGACGACCGGAATCGCGAGCAGGTTGTACGAAGCGACCTGACGTGCGACCTCTTCCTGGTCGGTGTCGGCGCGGACACTGATCAAGTCGGTCGTCATGATTCGCTTGAGAGGGGTCGTCGGCGGCACGAGAAGCAGGCGGCGCAGGGAGGCGACCCCCACCAGGTGCCGGCGGGCGTCGACCACGTAGAGGTAGAACACCATCTCGACGTCGCGCGATCCCTGGAGCGCGGTGATCGACTCGGCGACCGTCATGTCTTCCGAAAGCGCGAAGACTTTCGGATTCATGATGCGGCCGGCGGTCTGCTCGGCGTATTCGAGCAGTTCGCCGACTTCGTCCCCAGGCCGCTTTTCGATCAGTTCGAGGACCGACGCCCGCAGTTCTTCCGGGAGGTAATCGACAATCGCGGCAACGTCGTCGGGCGGCAGCTCGTGGAGAAGGCGCGCGATCTCTTCCGCGGATCGATCCGAAAGCAGAACGGCGCCCGCCTCCGGCCCGAGCTCGGAAAGGGCTTCCATCGCGAGCTTGGTGTTGCGCTCGACCAGCAGCGAGAAGGCGGTCGAGCGTTCCTTTTCATTGAGCTCGGAGAAAACCTGCGCGAGATCGGCGGGATGCTGTTTCTGGAGCAGATTGACGAGATTCGCCGTGGCGCCAAGTCGAATCAGGCGCCGGACGGAATCAAGGACAACGTCAATCTTGCGCTGGGCCATGGGATCCGATCAATTTATCACGGAGCCCACGGCCATTTGAAACGAAAACGGCCCATTCGGGCCGTTTCTTCTCGATCGATCGCAGCCGCTTCCCGACTGTCGGCTTGGTCAGTGGAAGCGACTCAGTCTCAGAACGGACCGACGAAAGGGAACGTCGTCGTTCACGGTTCCTTGTCCGGCTCACGTCGGATCTCCGTCTCGCGTCGAATCTCCGTTTCCTTAATCGTGTAGCCAGCGGGGACCTGAAAGAGCGACGGATCGGGCTCGCCGCGGACGATATTGGTGAGCCGATAGCTCGAGTCGCCCATTCGCGGATCGGTGTGATGGGTCATCACCAGCACGTTGAGCTCGGGCGATCGCCATTCTTCCGACGCGATCGTAATCGGCTGCTCGTTGCCGATCTGTCCGGCGGGAATCGTGCTGGTGTTCTTCCGGCCTTCGACGAGGACACCTTCCATCGTTTTCCGCTCGAGCGGACCCACATTACGAATATCGCCCTCGCCTCCTGGCGGTGGAGGAGGCGGGGGCGGGGGCGGCAGTGCGGTCCGCTCACGCACGGCGCCACCGGCGGGAACGCCGGCGGTCGAGCGCTCCATTTCCATCTTGCGCTGCTCGATGCGCCGCTTCTGTTCGAGATCTTTCATGATTGCCGTGCCAGCAGCGGCGCTGGTCTTCCACGCGATGCGGCTCTCGGGTTCGAGGCGATACAAGACGCCGGCCACACCGTCGACGATGGAGATCGCCACTCCCCCGTGCTGCCGATCTTCCTCGCGACGGATTCGTCCCTCGCCGTCACGGTAGACGCGGCCAGTGGTGCGGCGTGAGATGCGATTGCCGTCGGCAAGCGTCTGATTCATCTCGGTCACGATCTCGGCTGAATACGGCGCGCCCTTGACGCTCTTCTCGAGCGGCACGCGTTCGGCCATCACGAACTTCTCGTCTATGATCGCCTGCCGCTCGGCCTTGGCTTTGGCCTCCAGCATCTGGCGCTGAGCGAGCTCGTCGGGGATCTGGGCGTGCAAGGTGGTCCCCGCAAGCACGCAGGCACCGGCAATCATGAGCTTCCGCATGGCGTCACCCCTCAAACGTCCGACCCGAAGGTCGGGGTCTACCGGACTAGTTGGCAACGAGACGGACGGCCCGCGCCAGGCCGTCCTGGCCGATAATCACGTCGGCCTTTACCTGGGCGCCGTGTGTGGGCGGCGGCGTCATCCCGAGCGCCGGGAGCATCGATACCGGCAAATCGACCCGCAATAGTTCCCCACTCTCGAGCGGCGGCAGATCGCGTGCACCAGGCCACGGCACGAACTCGCCGACGACCACGCGGTGCGATGCCAGCAGGTCGGCATTCCCGGGACGCGCGCCGTGAGGTTCGATGCCGACTGCGATCAGCAGCGCCGCGGCCGTGGCCAGGCCGGCCATCCACCAATAGGTGACGCGCGACCGCGGCGATTGCTGCCTCGCCGCTTCGAACGCCGTCAGCAGCGCCATTTCTCTCGCCGGATCGGCTGGCGGAACGACCGTCTCGTCAGCCAGCCGGCGCAGCGCAACGAGCAAATCCCGATCAGCAGATTCCTGATTGCCGTGCGTCATAAGACCCAATCTCGCGCGGGCCACCGCGCGAACGATCGATGCTCGCCGCGGACGAGCGATCCAAGCATGGCGCGGCCGCGATGCAGGCGCGACCGCACGGTTCCAAGCGCGCATCCCAACGCAGCGGCCGCATCCGCGTACGTCAACTCCTGGAGATCGCACAGGACGACCGCCTCGCGATAGGCCACCGGCAGCGCACGCAGCGCCTTTCGCAACGTCGCGATCTGGCGCTCGCGCGCAAGCCCCGAAATCGGATCTGAGCTGACCGTCAGATTGTCGATCGAGGTGCCGGTCAGCGGGTCCAGCGCCCGATCCATCGCCAGCCGGCGCCGCGCGTGATTTCTGGCGATCCCAAGCAGCCAGCTCACGACTGCAGCGCGCGCCGGATCGTAGCGCCGAGCCTCGTGGATCACCGCCATGAACACATCCTGCGTGACGTCTTCGGCAGCCGCCGGATCGCCTGTCATGTGCGCGGCAAACCGGTAAACGTCTGGCCTGCGCCGTCGATAGATCTCGGCAAATGCCTCGCGGTCTCCTCTGGCTGTTGCCACGATCAGCTCTTCATCCGACCTGGTCATCTCGTCGCCGATTCGACGCGTCAGTCTTTGGCGGCTGGGGCCACCGCTTCACGGCGGTTCCCGGCTGCTCCTCGCTTGTGGTCGTTCCATGACGTCGCCGCTTCGTCGGCCGCTCCATTCCGCTCGCTATGTGTATTCAGTTGAGGAGGGAAAAGGTTCCAGGACCGCCCGGAGTGCGAATTCGTGAATTGAAGTGGACCGCAAATTACCCACAATGCTGAGGCAAATGAGCAAGGGTAGGCCGCCTTTTGCCCAGCTGGTCACCACGTAGACGGCCAAGCCCGTCTTTGCTCGCCGACCGCGGCGGCCTATGATTTGCACACCTGAGCCGGTTCATGACTCACGCTCCTCGGATGCGCTTGCTGACACCGCATCTCCCGGACATCTTCTTCGGATGGACCCGTCGGTCATGCGGGTCTCGTTGATCGTCTGCACGAGAGATCGGGCGGCGCGGCTCGCGCCATTCCTTTCGTCTCTGGCCTCGCTCGAATCACCACCGGGCGGCTGGGAGCTCGTTCTCGTGGACAATGCCTCTCGTGACGAGACCCGGAGCATCCTCGATCGATTCGGAAAAGATGCGGCGTTTCCCGTTCAGTGCGTGCATGCTGCTCTTCCCGGACTGTCTCGAGCGAGAAATTCTGGGCTCGCCTGCGCACGCGGACACATCCTAGCCTTCACCGACGATGACTGCTACCCGCGTCCCGATTACCTGCGGGCGCTGGTCGAGGTATTCGATGAAGGTGATTGTGGATTCGTCGGCGGGCGCGTTGTGCTTCACGACCCCGGAGACGCCCCGGTCGGCGTCAGGGATGTGGATCAGGCCATCGACATTCGGCCGCACAGTTTCGTGCCACCAAGTCTCATTCAGGGCGCCAACATGGCGTTCGCACGCGAGGTCGTCCGCGCGATCGGCGAGTTCGATCCGCTGCTCGGGGCGGGGGCGTCGTGCGTTGCGGGAGAGGACATTGAGTATATAGCGCGGGCGGTCTGGGCGGGGTGGGGTGGCCGTTACGATCCGCGGCCGATCGTGGCGCATCATCACGGCCGGAAGCCTGGGCACGATGCCGACCAGCAGAGCCGCGGGTACGATTACGGGCCAGGAGCCCACTACATCAAGATGCTCCTGAGTCCCGGGTCTCGGCGCGTCTATCTGTACCATTGGTACCGGAGGTGCCGAAGGCACTTGCGGCAGCGCCAGGCGGGCCGGATCCGTCGGGAGCTGGTAGGAGGCGCCCGTTATGTGGTGCAGCGCTTGGGCCAGGCCGCGCTTACCCGCACCCCTCGGCCGCGATCCCAGAACGAACGCCGCTTTCACTGAGACTGCGAGTGGCGTGTAGCGTTCGTGTGACGAGTGTCGTCTCGTGTTGCTCTTCTCCCATTTTAGCTCTTTCTTCTGTGTTCCACTTTTTACCTTCCTCTGCGGCAATCCCAGTCCATCAAGGACTACGTCGTTGTTTCTCCAGTCCGCCTTCACCTTTACGCGCAAATCGAGGAACACCTTCGCGCCGAGCGACTTCTCCAGATCGAGCCGCGCCTCGGTGCCGATCTGTTTGATCATCGCGCCGGCGCGGCCGATGACGATAGGCTTCTGGGATTCCTGCTCGACGAGGATCGTGCAATAGATTCGTGTCAATCCGCCGGGTCTGGCGGGCTCCTCGTATTGATCGATCAGGACCGCCGTCGAGAAAGGCAACTCGGCGCGGGTGTGCTGCAACACCTTCTCACGAACGGTTTCGCCCGCGAGCGTTCGCTGCGGTTGATCGGTAAGGAAGTCCTCCGGGTAGAGCGCCTCCGCTTCCGGCATCCTCTCGAGCAGCAGCCGCTCGAGCCGATCGACACCGTCACCGGTGGCAGCCGCAAGCGGGACGATGTCGGCGAAGTCGTGCCACCGACGCAACTGATCGATCACCGGCAGCAACCTTGGCTTGCTGACGAGATCGATCTTGTTGAGGACGAGGATTACCGGTACGGTCGCATCGCTCAGCAGGCGCGACAGGTACTCGTCGCCCTTTCCGGCGCGAGTCGAGGCATCGTGCACGAGCACCGCGACATCCACTTCCCGCAGCGACTCGACGGCAGCGTCGACCATGCGCACGTTCATACGGTGCAAGGGACGATGAATGCCGGGAGTGTCGACGAACACGATCTGTCCCGCCTCTCGGACTTGCGGACGATCTGGCGAGGCAGGCAGCTCGGGATAGTTCTTCACGCCAAGAATGCGGGTGCGGGTCGTCTGCGGCTTGTCGGAAACGATCGCGATCTTCTCACCGATGATCCGGTTGAGCAACGTCGACTTGCCCGCGTTGGGGCGACCGACAATCGCGACGAAGCCGGAGCGCATCAGATTGTTTGACGATTTTCCGTTGCCGGCTGCCGGCTGACGGCCGCCGGCGCCCGCCGGAACCGGACCTTGTGGATGCGCCGGCGCTCGGCCTCCAGCACGTCTACGACCAGGCCGTCGAGCTCGAAGGTCTCGCCGATGGCCGGCACCCGTCCGAGGCGGGTGAGGATGTAGCCGCCGACCGTTTCGAAACCTTCCGGCTCGACGTCGACACCGAGGCGCTCGCGCAATTCCTCGAAGTTCACCTTGCCGCTGAACACGAACGAGCCGTTCCCCTCGTCGACGATCGGCTCGGTTTCGACGTCGTACTCATCGCGGATTTCCCCGACAATCTCCTCGAGCAGATCCTCGATGGTCACGAGCCCGGCCGTGCCGCCGTACTCGTCGACGACAATGGCGATCTGCACCTGTTTCCGCTGGAATTCCTTCAGCAGTTCATGGACCCGTTTGGTTTCCGGCACGAACGTGGCCGGACGGACGATCGTCGACAGCGAATCGTGATCGCTGGCCGTTTCGGGACGCTTGACGAGATCCTTCACGAACACCATGCCGACGATGTTGTCCAGGTTCTCGTTGTAGACCGGAAAACGCGAGTACTCCTGCTCGCGAAAGAGCGCCCGGAGGTCGGCCAGCGTGGCGCCCGACGGAATCGCGACGATATCGGGGCGCGGCGTCATCACCTCACGCACGAGGGTGTCGCCGAAGTCCACGATAGACTGGAGCAGGCGCCGCTCGTCCCGTTCGATCAATCCCTGTTCTTCACCGGCTTCCAGATAGGCGTGCGCAACTTCTCCCGGTTCGTCCTCATCCGGTGGCTGCGCGGCAGGGTTGCGCTCGGGGCGGTCAGTCGTCAACAGCCGCACCAGGCCATCACTGATCGGCGACAGCGCGCGCGTGATGATGCGGAAGGGAGGGAGCAGCACGGCAAGGACTGCTTCCGGATTCCGACGAACGATGAGCGTCGGCAGCAGGTGCTCGCAAAGCAGCATGTAGACCGCCACGCACGCGAGCAGAATGCCGACCGATGTGAAGGTGACGCCGGAGCGGCCGGTCAGCACAGCGAGCAGGACCGTCGCCAGCGAGAAGATTATCCCGAGGAGGAGCCGCGCGGGCACGAACAGCTGCACCGGATCGTCGAGATAGAACCCGAGGCGGTCGTCCCGGCCGCGTTCGGCCATGAGACGCAGCGACAACTTCATCAGCGCGCTGAACGCCGTTTCAATGGTGCCGACGTAGACCGCGGCGACGCCGAGAAGGAACAACAGAAGAGGAATCATTTTTCAGTGCTCGCTGGGCCTCACCCCCAGCTCGCGCGGGCCGCAGGCGCTTGCTCAGGGCCCGCCGGCTTCGCAGGCCCTCGCTCGATCAGTCCGGCGCGCAGGCCGCCCTGCGCGCGCAAGCGCCGCTCGACGCGCGCCATCCGGCCGCGGTCTGTCGGGTGGTCGTGATCGTAACCCAGCAAGTGCAGCAGTCCGTGAAGCGCCAGCACCTTGAGTTCGGAGGCGTACGAGTGCCCGGCGTCGATTGCCTGGCGGCGGGCGGTCATGGTCGAGATGACGATGTCGCCAATCGATCGCGGCGGGCGGTGCGAGGCGCGACGGGCAACGCGCGAGGCGCCAGGCGGAATGTGCGAGGCGCGCGATCGATCCTCACTCGGAAAGCTCAGGACATCCGTCGGCTTGTCTTGCTGGCGGAATCTCTTGTTGAACGAGCGGATGCGGGCATCGGAGACGAGAGCGACCGCCACCTCGCCGTTGACGCTCCGGGGGGCCACGCGCGCCAGCCAGGCGGCCAGGCCGGGCGCGCGCACGGACTGGCCACGGCCGTCGCTGACGACGACCCGCAGGCGCGGTGCGATCCGCCGCGGACTATCGGGATCCGCCACCGTAGGCTTCGTACGCTTTCACGATCTGCTGCACGAGCGCGTGGCGCACGACATCCTTCTCGTCGAAGTGAATGAACGAGATCCCGGATACGTTGCCGATGACCTTCATTGCCTCGACGAGCCCCGAGGTGCGGCCCGTCGGCAGATCGATCTGCGTGACGTCCCCGGTGATCACCGCCTTCGAGCCGAACCCCAGCCGCGTCAGGAACATCTTCATCTGCTCCGACGTGGTGTTCTGCGCTTCGTCGAGAATGACGAAGGCGTCGTTCAGCGTCCGGCCCCGCATGAAGGCGATTGGTGCAACCTCGATCGTGCCTCGCTCGAGCAGCCGCTCGGCACGATCGATATCGATCATGTCGTAGAGCGCGTCGTACAACGGCCGCAGGTAGGGATTGACCTTCTCCTGCAGGTCCCCAGGCAGGAAGCCCAGCTTCTCGCCGGCTTCGACCGCCGGACGCGCGAGAATAATCCGGCTGACCCGCTTGGCGAGCAGGAACGAAACGGCCTGCGCCATCGCCAGATACGTTTTTCCTGTGCCCGCCGGTCCGATGCCGAACACGATGTCGTGTTGTTCGATCGCGTCCAGGTATTTTTTCTGGGTGACGCTCTTCGGAACGACCTGCCGCTTCCCCGACGTCTTGGTCGAGGAACGGAGGAAGTAATCAGCGAGCTCGACGGTGTCGTCTTGTGCGACGAGCTGCGCCGCGGTCCGGACGTCCCCCTTGGCCAGACGGTAGCCGCCACGGATTAACGTCGCGAGCTGGTCCAGCACTTTTTCGGCTCGGCCGACGTCGGCCTGGTCCCCTTCGACCATCAGCTCGCTGCCGCTCGTACGGATGCGCACGTTGAAGAGCGATTCGAGATGCTTGAGGTTCTCGTCGTAGGTGCCGAACAGCGATTCGGCCCCTTCGTCCGGGACCGTCACCTTGCGCATGGCAGAAGTAGGGATGGGCGGTAACTCCTTCTATCTGAGCAAATTACCTGAGGGCAGATCCTAGCACGTTTGCTGCCGCGCGTCATTCACCGGCCTTGATCCTCAGCTCTCGCAACTGTTTGGCGTCTACCGGCGAGGGGGCGCCGGCCATCAAATCGACGGCCTGGGCCGTCTTCGGAAACGCGATCACTTCACGGATGGACTGTTCGCCGGCCAGAATCGCGACGATCCGATCCAGCCCAAGCGCAATCCCCCCATGCGGCGGCGTCCCGTACTCGAGCGCGTCGACAAAGAAGCCAAACCTGAGCCGGGCTTCCTCGTCCGACATCCCCAGCAGCTTGAAGATGAGACGCTGGAGCCGCTGATCGTGGATCCTGATGCTGCCGCCGCCGATCTCGCTGCCATTCAGCACCAGATCGTAAGCGCGCGCCCGGACCGATCCCGGATCGGATTCCAGGCGATCGGCATCGGATTCGAGGGGCGCCGTGAACGGGTGGTGCATGAACTCCCACCGGTGCTGCTCTTCGAGCCATTCGAACATCGGAAAGTCGACCACCCAGAGGAACTCGTAGCGGTTGGGATCGAGCAGGTTCTCGCGCTTCGCAATGCTCAATCGCAACGAGCCAAGTAGACGCGCCGTCGGGGCGTGCGCACCGGCGGCCATCAGCAGCAGATCCGACGGCCGGGCGCCCGAGAGCTCGAGCGCTCGCCGGATGACGTCTTCTCCCGCGGCCTTCAAGGCGGAGCTCTGCACGGTTCCTTCCGCGTACCTCGCCCAGACCACTCCAGCACCACCGAGCTGCTTCACCTCGTCGTTGATCTGATCGAGCTCCTTCCGTGAATAGCGCGCAGCGTTCGGCACGACGAAGCCGCGCACGTCGCCCCCGGTCGCAATCGCGTTGCGGAAGACTGCGAACCCCGACGATCCAAACGGTTCGGACAGCTCCTTCAGTTCCATGCCGACGCGCAGGTCCGGCTTGTCGGATCCATACCTGGCAATGGCTTCGGCGTACGGCATGCGACGGAACGGCATCGGCGCATCACGGCCGATGAGCTTCATCAGTCGCCCCATGAGCGGCTCGAGGATCGCGAAGACCAGATCCTCGCTGGCAAACGAGATCTCGAGGTCGACCTGCGTGAACTCCGGCTGGCGATCGGCGCGTAGGTCCTCGTCGCGGAAACACTTGACGATCTGAAAGTAGCGATCGAGTCCGGAGATCATCAGGATCTGTTTGAAGATCTGCGGCGATTGCGGGAGCGCGTAGAACTCGCCAGGATGCACGCGGCTCGGCACGAGATAGTCGCGGGCCCCCTCGGGGGTCGACTTGGTCAGAATCGGCGTCTCGATCTCGAGGAAGCCCTGCTCGTCGAAGTACCGGCGGACTTCGAACGCCGACTTATGGCGCAGGATCAGGTTCTGCTGCAGCTTTGGCCGGCGCAGATCGAGGTAGCGATAGCGGAGACGCGTCTCCTCGGAGACGTTGGAGTCTTCATTGATTGGAAACGGCGGCGTCTTCGCGTCGTTGAGCAGCCGGATGTCGTGTGCGACGACCTCGACTTCTCCAGTCCGGATCTTCGGATTGACCGAGTCCTTCGACCGCTTTTCGACCTGGCCCTTCACCGCCACGACGAACTCCGGACGAAGGCGCTTGGCGGCATCTGCAGCTCCGGGGTGATCGTCGCGGGCAACCACCTGCGTGAGGCCATGGCGATCACGGATGTCGAAAAAGACCAGCGCACCGAGATCGCGCACGCGATGCACCCAACCGAGCAGTACGACATCCTTGCCGGTGTCAGCTGCGGTCAGCTCGCCTGCGGTATGGGTTCGCCGTAATTGTCCGAGCGGTTCTACGTCGATGCTCATTGCTTGTCGAGATTCGAGCTCCGAGATCCGAGGTCAGGGCGAAGACGGCGAAGATGGGCCGCCACGTCTGCCCTCGGCATCGAACTCTGTTCGCCACTACTCATATTTTTGATCGTCACTTCGCCCCGCGCGATTTCATTGCTGCCCAGAATCGCGACAAACGCGGCACTCCGCGCCGACGCGTACTTGAATTGCTTACCCAGCTTGTCCGGCTCGGGATACAGCTCGACGCGAAAACCAGCCGTCCGTAGTTCTTCCGCCAGGCGTAGCGATTCGGGCGTCGACTCGGCGCCAAAGATCGTCACCAGGACATCGGGGCCGCTCGCCTGCACGTCTGGCGGGAACATCTGCCGCTCGGCCATGACGACCAGGATGCGCTCGAGCCCCAGCGAGAAGCCGCACGCCGGGATATTCTCTCCGGAAAACATCCCGATCAGTCCGTCGTAACGCCCACCCCCGCCGAGGCTGCCGGCGAGATCCGGCACCGAGATTTCCATGATCGCGCCGGTGTAATACGACAGCCCGCGCGCCAGACGCGGCGTAAGCTTGACGTGCCCCTTGGCGGGGGTGGCTTCGGCAAGCGCCGTGATGGCCGCAATGTTCTCGAGCGCGCCGCGGCCGCGCTCTTCCTGCGCCACCAGACGGGTGAATGTCGGCTCGTCCTCGAATGCCTCGAGGCAGGTGGCCGCGGCAGCCTCGCCAATGCCGCGGGCGACCAGCTCTCCCCTCACCCCATCGCGGCCGATCTTATCGAGCTTGTCGATCGCGACCAGCGCGTCGGTATGACGATCCACCGGAATGCCGGCGGCGTTGAGCATCGCGGTCAGCAGCTCGCGGTGATTGAGCTGAATGTCGAAGTCGCTGAAGCCGAGTGATCCGAGCACTTCGCTGACCGCACCGAGCATCTCGACCTCGACGACCGGCGACGTCGATCCAATCGCGTCGACGTCACACTGATAGAACTCGCGAAAGCGTCCTCGGGCCGGCCGATCGGCACGCCAGACCGGCTGAATCTGATAGCGCTTGAAAAACTTCGGCAGCTTCGCGCGGTGCTCAGCCACCACGCGCGCCAGCGGCACGGTCAGATCGTAGCGCAACGCAAGATCGGTCTCGCCGGACGCTTCGTGCTCGCCGCGCCGCAGCACTTTGAAAATGAGCTGGTTGCCTTCCTCGCCGTACTTGCCGGTCAGCGTCTCGATGTTCTCCATCGACGGCGTTTCCAGCGGCTCGAATCCGTAGCGCTCGTAGGTCCGTCGGACGATGTCGATGACGTACTGCCGGCGTCGGACGTCCTCGGGCAGGAAATCGCGCATGCCGCGCGCTGGATGCGTGTGCGACGGCATTGCGGCTAGCGCTGAGCGTTCTCGTTCATCATGGCGGGTGCGTCTTCAGGCGGATGAACGAGATAGTCGAGACGATATCGAACGTAGTTCTCCGCGTACCAGCGAATCGAGGCGACCTCCTCGTCTGTCAAGGTGCGGCGCACCTTCCCGGGACTCCCCATCACCAGCGATCGAGACGGCACCGAGGTGCCTTCCGTCAGCAGCGTCCCGGCCGCGATGATGGTGTCGGAGCCAACCTCGACTCCGTTCAACAGGATCGCCCCCATCCCCACGAGCACGCGA
Source organism: uncultured Acidobacteriota bacterium (assembly GCA_963755695.1). Classification (GTDB taxonomy): domain Bacteria; phylum Acidobacteriota; class Vicinamibacteria; order Vicinamibacterales; family 2-12-FULL-66-21; genus QHWT01. The sequence goes on from CAVWLB010000010.1 coordinate 1,712,017, forward strand.
TCGGCAATGGTGCAGCCATGCACGATTGCGCCATGACCAATCGTCACCTCGTCGTGGATGGTTGTCGGATGGGTGTCGCGCATGACGTGCACGATGGTGCCGTCCTGAATGTTCGTGCGCGCGCCGATCCGGATCCGATTGACGTCTCCGCGGATCACCACGTTCATCCAGACGCTGCTCTCGCTGCCGATCTCGACGTCGCCAATCACCTGCGCGGACTCGTCCACGTACGCGTCGGGGGCAACGCGCGGTAATACGCCTTTGTATGGTCGGAGCATCCGGTGAACGATTTTAGCCACAGAAGAACACCGAAGGACACAGAAAATCGGAGGCGCAGGCCAATGGAATGTCGCCGGTCCCGTCTAGTCTCTGTCTGTGTCCGTCAGTCCGGCGGTTTCCTGTGCCGCGATTGCCCGGCTCGGCTCGGTGGCCTGACGAATGGTTGGATACTTGATTCCGAGCTGATCCAGGTAGGTCTTGTACCGTGACGGGTCGTAGTAGTACTTCTTCATCTCCGGCCGGAACTTCTCCATCGTCGCCTGATTGAGCCAGATCGCCGGCTGGTCCTCGGGGCGGAGCAGCGGCTCGTATTTTGTCTCTTTCGTCTGCGCATTCATGAAGTAGTCCCACGCCTGGTGCACGAGATCCGGCTTCATCACCAGATCCAGCATCGTCATCGCCTGCACCTTGGCGCCGGCAATGACTCCTTTGTGGGCGATCGGGGTAGCCATCGAGATGGCGTTCGCCCAGTTGTGCCCAGGGAGACCGGGGATGTTCGACGGAAACCGCAGCGTGACGGTCGGGACGTTCCACGAAATGTCCCCGATATCGTCCGAGCCGCCGCCGTCGTTCTCCTCAACCGGGCCCTGCAGGCTTTCGCGCAGCTTGGTTCTCAGCCCTTCGATGCGAGGATTCTTCAATTCGGTCTGCAGCGCCTTGGCGAGCCCCTGATCGGCATCGCTCCACTGCGGCAATCCGACCTTCTGAATGTTCGCCCAGGTCGTCTGCGCGATCACCTTGTTGAAGTGCTGCGGCCATGCGGATCCAAGAACTTTCGTGGGTAGCAGCTCGACGCCTGCCATCGTGGCAGCGGCCTTGGCGATCGTGTCGCCCGTCTCCCACAGTTCCTTGATGTGCTCGAAATCGGTCTCGCGGAAGTAATACCAGACCGACGCGGTGGCCGGAACGACGTTGGGCTGATCGCCGCCATCGACGATCACGCTGTGCGAACGCTGGCTCAGTCGCAGATGTTCGCGGCGGAAGTTCCATCCGATGTCCATCAATTCGACGGCGTCGAGCGCGCTGCGACCGCGCCACGGGCTGCCCGCCGCGTGCGCAGGTTCGCCGAGGAAGGAATACTGCACGGACACGAGTCCGGTCCCACGGCGTGCTCCCCAGGAGACATCGAGCTGGTCGTCGACGTGACTGAACAGGGCCACATCGACGTCCTTGAACAATCCGGCTCGTATGAAATACGCCTTGGTGCCGACGAGCTCTTCGGCCGTGCCTGTCCAGATCCGAAGCGTGCCGGACAGATGCTCGCGTTGCATGATCTTCTTCACCGCCAGCGCCGCAACGATGTTCACAGCCTGTCCGGAATTGTGTCCTTCTCCGTGCCCTGGTGCTCCCTCGATGATGGGATCGTGATAGGCCACGCCGGGCTTTTGTGAGGCCTGCGGAATGCAATCGATGTCGGAACCCAGCGCAATTACCGGCTTGCCGGATCCCCAGCTTGCGACGAACGCGGTCGGAACACCGGCGACCCCTTCCTGCACGCTGAACCCGTTGGTCTTGAGGATGTCGATAAGATGGCGGGTGGTTTCGAACTCCTGGAAGCCCAGCTCGCCATAGCTGAAGAGCTGATCGACCATCTGTTGCGCGAAATCCTTGCGCGACTCCACGTCGGCAACCGCCTGCTGCTTGAGGGATTCAATCTTGGTGTCAGCCTTCGGTGAGGGCTTCTGCGCGAGAGGGACAGCCACCATGCTTGCAGCCATCAGCGCTGCAAACATCCAGGGACGGCAGTTCATCGAAGCTCCTTGCTTATCCTGTCGGCGTGCCGACGTTCGGCCGGCTCGGGCGATCACAGTATATCGAGGAGCCGCAATGAGATAATGGATCCCAGCTTCGATGGCAACCGTGGATCGCTTCAATCGCCCGCTGCGCAGCCTGCGCATTTCAGTGACCGACCGGTGCAACCTGCGCTGTCGGTACTGCATGCCGGAGGCGGACTACGTGTGGCTCCCTCGCGAGAGCATCCTCACATTCGAGGAGACCGCGACGGTCGTGGATGCATTCACTTCGACCGGCGTCGATCGCGTCCGGCTCACGGGTGGAGAGCCGCTGTTGCGCCGAAATCTGCCGGAGCTCGTCGAACAGCTCGCGACGAAGCCGGCGATTGTCGATCTCTCGCTGACCACAAACGGCGTGTTGCTGCGCGATCAGGCCGCGGCTCTTCGCGCCGCGGGCCTCCACCGCATCACGGTGAGCCTGGATACTTTGAGCGGCGAGCGGTTCCGCACGCTGGCGCGGTTCGATGAGCTCGCCGCCGTCCTGGCGGGAATCGACGCGGCGTCGCGCGCCGGGTTTACGTCGCTCAAAATCGACACGGTCGTCATGCGCGGACGGAACGACGACGAGCTGATCCCGCTCATCGAGTTTGGAAAGTCGGTTGGCGCCGAGGTTCGCTTCATCGAGTACATGGATGTCGGCGGCGCCACCCACTGGTCGATGGACGCGGTGGTCTCACGCGAGGAGATGCTGTCGCGGCTGGCCTCGGTCTACGGACCGATCGAACCGGTCGACGGACGCGACTCTGCACCGGCGGAACGATTCAGGCTCCAGGATGGCACGACGTTCGGCATCATTGCGTCGACGACCGAGCCATTTTGCGCGGCGTGTGATCGGAGCCGGTTGACCGCCGACGGGCTCTGGCTGCTGTGCCTTTATGCGCGCGGCGGGCTCGACCTGCGGCGGCCGCTTCGTGAGGGCGCGACGCGCGAGGAAATCGCGCAATTGATCACGACGGTGTGGTCGATGCGCGCCGATCGCGGCGCCGAAGAACGTCTGGGCACCGCCGCCCGCGAGCCATTGATTCCCGTCGCCGCCCTCAAGCGCGACGCGCACCTCGAAATGCACACCCGCGGCGGGTAACGGCTCGGCGTAAGACTGCTTGAAAGGTTGAAGCAACCAATCCGCAAACCCATCACTTCGCGACTCTGAACGCGACGTACATCAAGTCTCCCTGCCGCTCGACGAGTAAGGCGACGGCGGATCCCGCCTTCAAGACCGCCGAGAGATTTTTCAGGTCGGTGATGTTCCTGACGGGCGTTCCGTTGATTGCGCGCACGATATCGCCCGGCTGCAGCTTGCCCTGCTGAGAGAACGGCGCATCGGGTGCCACCACAACGACGACAGCGCCGGTATCCGACCGTCGCTCGGGCAGCAGCTTCGCGATGCGCTCGGTGAGATCGACCACGAGAATCCCCAGCTCCGGCAGCAGCTCGCGCTGAATCGCGGCAATCTCGGCCAGCTGTCCGAGATCGTCTTCGCGTTCGGCAATCGTGACCGACAGCCTCTGGCGCTCTCCGCCACGCTGTACCTCCAGACGCACTACGTTCCCGATGGGACGCGTATAGAGATCCACTCGGAACTGCCGGCCGTTTTCCATTGGCTTGCCGTCGAGCGAGAGCACGATGTCGCCCGACTGCAGTCCGGCCTTGGCACCGGACCCTTTCGGGTCCACGTCGGCGAGAATCACGCCACCTTCCTCCGACAACCCGAGCGCTTCGGCCAGCACTGGCGTGATGGTCTGAGGCGAGACGCCCACGTCGCCGCGACGCACCCGTCCGTTGCTGCGGATCTGCGTGAATATGTTCTTGACGATGTTGCTGGGGGCCGCAAAGCCGATGCCTTCGCTGCCGCCCGATTGCGAGTAGATGAGCGTATTGATGCCGACGAGATGCCCCTCGGCATCGACCAATGCGCCGCCACTGTTCCCAGGATTGATTGGCGCATCGGTTTGAATGTAGATCATCGGATCTTCCGGCTCGAGCTGTCGCGCCACCGCGCTGACCACCCCCATCGTCACGCTCGACTCGAGACCGAGCGGACTGCCGAAGGCCATGACGATCTGTCCCGGACGGAGTGTGTCCGAATCGCCGAACGGCAGCGTCGGCAGACCTGCAGCCTCTACTTTGATGACGGCCAGATCGGTCTCGTGATCGATCCCGACGATCTTGCCGGCAACCAGGCGTCCACGTCGCTTCATGATCGAGCGCCCGGCCGCACTCCCGGTCGCAGCAATCGGAAGCTCGACCTCGAGCCGCGTCGCGTACTCGACAACGTGCGCGTTGGTGACGATGAAACCGTCGGCGTCGAGCACGACTCCGGAACCGCTGCTCCGTTCCACTGTCGGTTCGCCGGGTGTGGTTTCATTCTGTTCTTCCTGCGGCGCGTAGCCGGTCACGAAGATCTGGACGATCGATGGGCTGACCTTTTCGGCGAGGTCCTGCAACGACTTCGACAGATCGCCGAGCGCGAGCTCGCGGCCGCGCGCGGCGGTCTGGGCGTCAACACCCGTTGCTCCTGTGAACAGAAGCGCACACGAAAGCGCGAGAGCGCGGATCGGCAGCATCCGCTCAGAGTAGCACCGTATCGACACGTCGACCGGTCCACGCTGTGCGTTTGGCCGGAGTATCCGGCCAGGATCTGTGGTCGGATCATGCGCCGCCTTTCGCGGTCACCTTGACCACGTAGTACAGAAACGGCGCCTTGACGTCCTTGAACAGGTGCGGCACGCCGCTGGGAATGATGATGACATCACCTTTGACGAGCGGGCGCGAATCGCCTCCGCTGATGCCATCACCACGGATTTCATCCGCCGCCATCGACGTGCCGCCCACGACTTGTCCACCGGTGACGAGCGTAGCCGTGCCTTCGACCACGTACATGATGTCCGTGTCGCGGGCGTGAACTTCCGCCTGGCCGTCGCGATCGCGCCGGCTGGCGCTGACTTTGTAGCTTCCGGTTTCGACGATGGGCTGACCCTTCGCGAACGCCGCCGCAACCTTGTCGGCGGGCAGATACAGCACCGTGCCGCCCTCTGGCGCGGCCACCGGGCTCGTCTGCGCAGCCGCTGGCACCGTGGCAAGCGCCAACGCTCCTATGAAAACGGCAATCACGCACCGGGTGTTCGTCGTCATTCCTTATTCCTCCTTCGCGCCTGTATCGTAGATCGCAATGAAACGGCTGCTTCCACCACTGGCCGGCCTGGCGTTCATCAGCCTGGGACTGCCCGATGGCCTGCTCGGCGTGGCGTGGCCTTCGATTCGCGCGTTCTTTGGTCTCGAACTCGACCGGCTGGGAGCGCTCCTGATTTTGACCACCGTCGGTTATGTAACGTCGAGCTTCTCGAGCGGCCGGCTGCTTCAACGGATGAACCTCGGAGCCGTCCTTGCCGTCAGTTGCGCTCTCACCGGCGCCGGCCTGCTCGGCTACGCCAACGCGACGTCGTGGCCGCTGATGCTCGCGCTCGGCATCGTGCTCGGCCTCGGCGCAGGCGCGATCGATGCCGCACTGAACACCTACGCCGCGATCCATCTTGGTGCGCGCGCCTTGAACTGGCTGCACGCCTGCTATGGCGTTGGCGCAGCGACGGGTCCGATGATCATGACAGCGGTGATGCAACGAGGCAGCCCGTGGCAGCGCGGTTATCTCATCGTCGCCGCCGCGCAGCTTGCGCTGGCGGGAGCCTTTACCCTCACCGCGGACTGGTGGCCAAAGACGGGAGGACAGGCGCACGGTGCGGACGACGTGGCGGCGGCTCGCATGCCGGCTACGTTGCGAGAGGGGGCGGCGTGGCTCGGAATTGTGACATTTTTCCTCTACACCGGCGTCGAAGCGTCGATCGGAGCGTGGACCTTCACGTTGCTCACGGAAGGTCGGGGAGTTGCGCCGGCGCGAGCCGGTTTCGTGGCGAGCCTCTTCTGGGGAAGCCTGACGGCCGGGCGAGTCCTGGCCGGCACCGCAGGACACGCGGTCAAGGTACCAACCTTACTTCGCATCGCCGTCTGCGGCGTCGCGCTCGGGACCGCGCTGGTCTGGATGCGGGGGAACCTGTTGTCGACGGCTGCCGGAGTCGCGCTCGCCGGCTGCGCGTGCGGCCCGATCTTTCCCTTGCTCGTCGCGATGACGCCGTCGCGGGTCGGCTCCAGGCATGCCGCGAATGCCGTCGGATTTCAGATCGCCTCGGCTGCAGTCGGGCTCTCCGTGCTGCCCGGCGCGGTCGGGCTCGCGGCGACGACATGGGGCCTTGAAACGATCGGGCAGCTGTGCGTGGTCTTCAGCCTGGTGCTCGCCGGCTTGTGTGAGTCGTCGCTGCGAATATCGGCGTCGCGAGCGGCTCCGGTCGCGTGAGCGCATTCACGTCTGTGCGCCCACGCTGATTTACTGATGCGCGATGGCGGCGCGATTGCCTCGTAACACATATTTCTGGATCTTTCCGGTGGCGGTCTTCGGCAGCTGGGAAACGAAGTTCACCGAATGCGGCGCCTTGAAATGCGCCAGGTGGGTGCGTACGAACTGCTTGATCTCTTCCGGGTCTGCCACCTCGCCAGCGCGCACCACGACGAACGCGTGTGGTGCTTCGCCCCATCGCGTGTCGGGCATGCCGACCACTGCCGCCTCCTGCACTGCCGGATGCCGCAGCAGGACCCCTTCCACTTCTACGGACGAAATGTTTTCGCCGCCGCTGATGATCACGTCCTTGAGGCGATCGCGGATCTCGGCATATCCGTCTTCGTGGACGATCGCAGCGTCGCCGGTCTTGAACCAGCCGTCTCCCATCGCACGGTTCGTGGCCTCGGGATCCTGGTAGTAGCCGGCCATCACGACGTTGCCGCGAACCACGATTTCGCCAAGCGTGTGGCCGTCGCGCGGCACCTCGACTCCCGATTGATCGACGACCTTGAGCTCCCCTGAGGTGATCAGTTCGACACCCTGGCGCGCCTTGACTATCGCCTGTTGCGAGGCGCCCAGGCCGTCGTGTTCGGGCTGACGCTCGCAGATGGTAATGAACGGGGCCGTCTCGGTCAGACCGTAGACCTGGATCACGGACCAGCCAAGATCACGCTCGAGCCGTTCGATGGTTGCCGCGGCTGGTGGCGCCCCGGCCGTGATCACGCGGACGGGACGGCGAGCCTCGGGCGGCGCCGAAGATGCCGCGTTGGCAAGGCCAATCAGGATGGTTGGCGCCGCGCACAGCATCGTGATCGCTTCGCTGGCAATCAGCTCGAATACACGCGCGGGCTCCACTTTGGGCAGGCACACGTGGCGGCCACCGGCCGCGGTGACCGTCCAGGTGAACGTCCACCCATTGGCATGAAACATCGGCAGCGTCCACAGGTAGCGATCCGCTGCACTCATCGGAATATGAACCAGCGTGCCGACGCTGTTCATCCAGGCGTTACGGTGGGTAATCATCACACCCTTCGGCTTCGACGTCGTCCCGCTGGTGTAGTTGATGGTCAGCAGGTCGCGTTCATCGATGGTGGCAGGCGTGAAGGCAGAGGGCGTGTCTGCGACGAGCGTCTCGTAATCGAGCCAGCCGGCAGCGGATCCCGTGAGCGCAACGAACTGGCGTACCGCGGGTATGTCCTTTCGTATCTCGTCGACGGTGGCGAGATAGTCGGCGTGGGCGCACACGACAGTCGCGCCGCTATGGGAGATCAGATACCGGAAATCGTCGGCGATGAGCCGGTAATTGAGCGGCACCAGCACCGCGCCGACGCGTGGCACCGCGTAGAAGGACTCGAGCTGTGCGTGCGTGTTGGGCGCGAGATAGGCCACGCGATCGCCGGGTCTGACGCCAGCCGATTGCAGCCAGGCGGACCACCGATCGCAGCGATCACCGAATTCGTCGTAGGTGTAGCGCCGGGCGCCGTCAACCACGGCTGTCCGGCGGCCATGAAGACGCCGGGCACGGCGGAAGAACTCGAGCGGCGTGAGGGCGACTTCCATGAAACGCCTCCCCGTGGCCACCATTATGAGGTTGGTGAAAAAGCTGATGTCAATGGCAAATGCTGACGACAAAAGAGGTGTGGAGTCCGGGTGGCGGTCAGCATTTGCTCGAGGCCTGAGGCCGCGAGGCCCCTAATGGACCTTTTCGATGTGCACGAGATAGGCCTCGACCATCAGGAGGTTCTTTTCGCCGGAGGCGCGAATGACACTGAGCAGCCGATCCATCTTGACCACTTCCTCGAGCTGCTCGTCGATGAACCATTGCAGAAAGCTCTGCGACAGGTAGTCGTTCTCCTTCACGGCAATTTCCATCAGCCCGGTGATTTGTTGCGTTACCTCCTGCTCCCACGTCAGCGCGGCCTCGGCCGCTTCCTCCGCCGACGCGAAGGTGGGTTTCGGCGCAGGAATCGCCGGAATCCGCAGCTCCGATTTCGTGTCGAGCAGATACTGGACGAACTTCATCGCGTGCTGCTTCTCTTCTTCGGCCTGCTCGAAGAACAGCTTCGAGAGCAGGGTCAGCTGGCGCTGGCGAAAGTGCGCGGCGATGCTCAGGTACTGCATATGCGCCCCGAACTCGTTTCCAATCTGCTCGTTGATAGCTCGCGCAAGGTTACGGCTGATTAACACGGCTTCGATCCTCCGGCTCAATTCTATCCCTTGCAATCCGCTCCTGCGCCCAGTATCGTTTTTTTACATACGCTCGATTCGCGCCCGGGAGACACTCGATGGCACAGGCCGCGTGGCCATTGGTTCAGCGCAAGTTCGGAGAAACAACTCGTCGTGATGCCTGGTGGATTCAGCCGCTCGTCGTTTTTCTCGCGCTGTCTGCCTTCATCGTCTACGCAACGTGGGCGGCATTTCAGGGGGACCATTTCGAGTACGGTCCATACCTGTCGCCGTTCTATTCGCCGCTGCTCTTCGGCGACAGTTCGCACGCCTGGTTCGGTCCGAAGCCGGGATGGTGGCCGGCCGCGCTCCCCTTCTCCGCCGCGCTGCTCATTCTTTGGGCTCCAGGCGGATTCCGGTTCACGTGTTACTACTATCGCGGCGCGTATTACAAGGCTTTCTGGGCTGATCCGCCGGGGTGCACGATTGGTGAGCCGCGAAAGAGCTATCTCGGCGAGCGTTCCTTCCCGCTGGTGCTGCAGAACGTGCACCGGTACTTCCTGTATCTCGGTCTGATTTTCATCTGCATCCTGTCCGCGGACGCCGTCCAGTCCTTCCGGTTCACCGGTGCTGACGGCGCGAGGCATTTCGGCGTCGGCGTCGGAAGCCTGGTGCTGACGATCAATACGCTGATGCTTGCGGGCTACACGTTCAGTTGCCATTCGTTGCGTCACCTGATCGGCGGGCGTCGCGACGAGCTGTCCTCTTCGGCGGCCAGGTGGACCTGCTACTCGTGCGTGTCCTCGCTCAACCGTCGCCACCAGGTCTTCGCCTGGCTGAGCCTGTTCTCGGTCGGCTTCGCCGACGTTTATGTCCGTCTGTGTTCGATGGGAATCTGGACGGATCTCAGGCTGCTCTAACCGTTCGATGGACTTCGAGACCCAGGACTACGATGTACTCGTAATCGGCGCAGGCGGCGCCGGCCTTCGCGCTGCGATCGAGGCGTCGGCTGCCGGCGTCAAGGTCGGCCTGATTTGCAAGTCGCTCCTAGGCAAGGCGCACACGGTGATGGCCGAAGGGGGCGTCGCGGCGGCGCTGGCCAACGTCGACGACCGCGACAGCTGGAAGGTGCATTTCGCCGATACGATGCGCGGCGGCCAGTACGTCAACAACTGGCGCATGGCCGAACTGCACGCGAAGGAAGCGCCGGCTCGGGTCCGCGAGCTCGAAGCGTGGGGCGCCGTGTTCGATCGCACCGCTGACGGCCGCATCCTCCAGCGCAACTTCGGCGGCCATCGTTATCCGCGTCTCGCACACGTCGGCGATCGTACCGGCCTCGAGCTGATTCGAACGCTGCAGGATCAAGGGGTCCATCGCGGCATCGACGTCCACATGGAGTTCACCGTCGTGTCACTGCTGACGACAGACGGCCGTGCCTCCGGTGTCGTCGGCTACGAACGCGAGCGCGGCCGCTTCAAGGTGTTCGGCGCCGGCGCGGTGATTCTGTCGACCGGAGGAGCGGGCCGGGCGTACCAGGTCACGAGCAACAGCTGGGAAGGGACCGGAGACGGTCATTCGCTCGCCTATCACGCAGGCGCCGAGCTGATGGACATGGAATTCATCCAGTTCCATCCAACGGGCATGATCTGGCCGCCGAGCGTTCAGGGAATTCTCGTGACCGAGGGTGTTCGCGGTGAAGGCGGAATCCTGCTGAACAAGGACGGACGCCGCTTCATGTTCGATGACATCCCGGAAGCCTATCGCAACCAGACCGCCGACAACGAAGACGAGGGCTGGCGGTACACTCAAGGAGACAAGAATGCGAGGCGGCCGCCGGAACTGTTGACGCGCGATCACGTCGCGCGCTGCATCATGCGCGAGGTCAGGGAGGGACGCGGCAGCCCGCACGGCGGCGTGTTCCTCGACATCGCGTGGATCAAGAAGAGGCTGCCGCAGAGCGAGGAACATATTCGCCGCAAGCTGCCGAGCATGTATCACCAGTTCAAGGAACTCGCCGACATCGACATCACGAAGGAGCCAATGGAGGTGGGACCGACGACCCACTACATCATGGGCGGCGTACGGGTCGACAGCGACACACAAATGTCGAGCGTGCAGGGGCTGTTTGCGGCGGGTGAATGCGCAGCCGGCATCAATGGCGCCAACCGCCTCGGCGGCAACTCGCTGTCAGACCTGCTGGTGTTTGGAAAACGGGCCGGGGAACATGCGGCCGCATTCGCCCGCCAGCACGGGCGCACCGGGATCGATTCGCGCGCGGCTGGGGCGGCCGCCGACCGGGCACTGAAGCCTTTCGAACCCGCAGGAAACGGCGGTGAGAATCCGTATGCGATCCAGAGCGCACTGCAGGAAATGATGCAAAGCCTGGTCGGCATCGTCCGCACCGAATCCGAGATGCAGCGCGCGCTCGAGGAACTGTCAAGGCTCAGGGCCCGCGCCGAGCGGGCCGGGGTCACCGGTCACCGCGAATACAATCCTGGCTGGCACACGTCGATCGATCTCGGTCATCTGCTCACCGTGTCCGAGGCGATTACGCGATCGGCAATCGAGCGCAAGGAGAGCCGTGGCGGTCATTTCCGAGAGGATTTCCCGAACAAGGATCCCGAGTTCGCAACCTTCAACATGGTGACGGTCAAGGGACCAGATGGCTCGATGGAGGTCCGCCGCGTGCCGCTTCCGGAGATGCCGGCGGAGTTGAAACAGATTATCGAAGAACAGAAATAAGGCGCCTCTGAAAAGGCGCCCTACAATCGAATTTGGAACAAGGGACGCGGTAGGCGCCTCTTTCTGAGACGCCGCTTGGGCCGGGTTATAGACCCGGGGGAGCCCATGGCGAACGCAACCTTCAAGGTCTGGCGCACGAACGAGACCGGCGGCGCCTTCCACGACTATTCCGTCGATGTCGTGCCCGGCATGGTGGTGCTCGATGCCGTCCACCAGATCCAGGCAACGCAGGCGCCCGATCTCGCGGTGCGTTGGAACTGCAAGGCCGGCAAATGCGGATCGTGTTCCGCAGAAATCAATGGCAACCCGCGGTTGATGTGCATGACCCGCCTGAGCAGCTTGCCGCTCGACCAGGCGGTCACCGTCGAGCCGATGCGCGCCTTTCCGCCGATCAAGGATCTGGTCACTGACGTCTCGTGGAATTTCCGGGTCAAGGAGTCGATCAAGCCGTTCGCGGCCCGAAAACCGGACGCCGCGGATGGCACCTGGCGCATGCAGCAGCCGGATATCGATCGGGTCCAGGAATTCCGGAAGTGCATCGAATGCTTTCTCTGCCAGGACGTATGCCACATCCTGCGCGATCACAAGATGCACGATCGGTTCATCGGCCCCCGGTTCATCACCTATGCGGCGGCACTCGAAATGAACCCGATCGACGCCGGGGACCGGCTCGACGACCTGAAGAACCGCCACGGAATTGGTTACTGCAACATCACGCGCTGCTGCACGAAGGTCTGTCCCGAACACATCACCATCACCGAAAATGCCATCATTCCGTTGAAGGAACGCGTCGTCGATCGCTTCTACGACCCGATCACCAGGCTGCTGCGGGTATTTCGCTCCTGAGGTGCCCCGATGTTCACTTTGAAGCCGCTCTCGAAGGACGCCATTCCATCGGCGCTGGCCAAGGCCGAACGCTATCGTTTGTTGAACGAGCCGGGTGAGGCGGAGAGCATCTGTCTCGACGTCCTGCAGGTGGACCCAGAGAACCAGAATGCATTGATCACTCTGCTCCTTGCTCTGACCGATCAATTCCCGCACGAGTCGTCGTCGAAGGTCGTTGGACGCGCAGTGGAGCTCGCGGCACGCCTGAAGGACGAGTACGACCGCGAGTACTATTCGGGAATCATTCGTGAGCGTCGCGCCAAGGCGGTGCTGGAGCACGAGCGCTACGGGGCAGCGGCCGCGGCAGTGGAATGGCTGCGCGAAGCGATGGCCTTGTTCGAGCGGGCGGAAGCGCTCAGCCCGGCCCACAACGACGATGCGGTGCTGCGCTGGAACGCATGCGCGCGGCTGATGATGTCACTACCCGAGACCACCCCGGAGCTTCCGGAACCCGAACCGCTGCAGCTGGAATAGGGCTCGTTGCGAATTCTCAGAGCTCCGTTAACGCCGGACCGGGCACCGCAACGAACGCCTGCGAACTCCATCGCGAGGCGAACGCGTCTGCGTCTTCGCGCTTGACGAGCGCCCACACGCTCCCGCCGAAGCCTGCGCCAAAACCGCAGGCACCGATCGCGCCAAGGCCAGGCGCTGAGCGCGCCAGATCGACAGTGGCGGGGACCTGATTTTCCAGAAGCGTCTCGGCGTCTTCCTGCGACCCGGTCGCCAGCTCCCGCAATCGAGGCGCGTCAACCTGATCGAACGCCGCCAGCGCGTCAGGCACTCGCTCATCTTCGCGCACGAAGTGAGCGAGCCGCTTCATCAGAGCGGCGGGTGTCCAGTCGTCGGTCGCAGAGGACTGAACGATCTCGCGAAGGCGACCGAGCGCATCGGGGCGCGATCCGAGCGCCGCGCCGAGCGATTCCGCGCGAGGCTCGGTGCGGTTCCAGGTACTCGAGCAGCGTCCGCGTGCCGAGAGAGAGGCGGTTGTATTTCTCCTTCGCTGCGCCGGTCTTTTCCGAAGGAACACCGCTTGGCGCCAGCACGAAGCGCCATTCGTCCGGCACGCGACACGTCGCGTTCGCACGCATCGGAACGAAACGAAAGGCGGAGAGGCGGCCGGGCTGGCCGGTCAGAATCGCGGCGTGGTCTTCGCTGCCGCCGTGAGTGCCGACGCCGGAATCGCCCTGCAGGGAGCCGAAGCTGAGACCGTTCTCGATGCAGGCGTAATAACCCGCCACGTCGAGTGGCGAGCGGATGTTCGCAGTCCACTCCTCGCGGCGTTCGAGCGCTCCAATGCGAGCCAGCACGGCGGCAACGCTAATCATCAGCGCGCTCGAGCTGCTCATGCCGGAGGCCCGCGGCAGATCGCTCGCAAACACGATGTCGGCGCCGAGCGCGGATTCCGGAAAATTGCGCGACAGCCGTCGGGCCACGACGCGGACGTAATTGCGCCAGCCGGCAAATGCCTCGTCGAACGGTGGCCGGAGGGTCAGGCTCTCGTCGTTGCGCGCGTCGACGACGTTGACGACGCCATCGGCGCGCGCGCTCGCGATCACCGCAAAGCCACGCGGGACGGCGCACACGAGCGTCCGGCCGCCGGCATAGTCGGTGTGTTTCCCGAAGACCTCGAGCCTTCCTGGCACCCACCACGCGTGTGCCTCTGTGCGTCCGGAAGGATTGAGCGCGGTGTGCCCGCCGAGAACCAGATCGAAAAGCTCCACCTTCCCGGCGTGATCGGAAGGCTGAAGGCCGTGCTCGACGAGCGCCTGCGCAAGGGATGCGCCGGTCATGGACGAGGAGACGAGGTCTCGAGCCGTCGCGCGAGGTCAATCGTGTCGGCGCGGCGCGAGAGATCGAGTACCGGCCCACGCGCCCGGACCGCCCTGAAGCGGACACCGCGCGCCATCGACAGCGCCACCGCTTCGGGCAGCTCGAACTCCCCGCGCGGAGATCGAGGCACGTCGCGGCACGCGCTGAAGATACGGGCATCGAAGCGCCAGCAGTTCATGCTGACGACCTGGGTCCTGCGGCTTCCGCCGGCGGGCGGAAGCTCTTCCGGTTTTTCGACAATGCGCTCGAGATAGCCGTCGTCATCGGTCTCGACGAGCGCGAAGGCTTTCACGCGTTCGGCCGGAATGTTCCCCGTCCGGACCAGATCGTCGGCCTCGAATGCGAGCAGACCGGGCTCGTCGAGCGACGCGAGATCGGCCAGCGCCCGCGGTGGATACAGGTTGTCGGCATTCATGACCAGGAACGCGGCGCTCTCCGCCCATTGCTCGGCCGCGAGCACCGCGTTCGCCGTGCCGAGCGCCTCGGGTTGCACCAGGTAGCTGATCGACAGGCGTAACGGCGCGTGCTCGTCAAAGTGACGTCGAATCAGGTGGTGATCGGGCGCGACGATGAGCCCGACCTGGCGGAGGCCGGCATCCGCGATGGCGCCGAGCACGTACTCGAGGAACGGGCGGCCATTGACCGGAACCATCGGCTTGAGGCCCGCGTCCGCGGAGCGCTGCTGCTCCGGCGTCAAAGTGACGGCAGGATCGGCTTCGCGCATGCGCGTGCCCAGACCGCGGGCGAGCACGACCGCGCGCGATGTATGTCTCACGCCCGCGATCCCGCTACATGTGAACGATCGGCAGCGGCGGCGTGTGCTGCCAGCGACCTCGGGTAAAGTCCGGGAAATCGACCGCGGCTGATTTCTTGGCCACCGACTGCACGCTCAGATGCACGACCGCGCTCAGCGACGCAGCGTCGTACACGTTCATGTCCGTCGGTTGCCCTTCGCGCAGGCACTTGATCAGGCGATAGTCCTCGATGAAGTCCATGCCGCCGTGGCCGGCGCCCTTCGCAATCTCGGCGATCTCCTTCCAGAGCGGATGCTCGAATTCCTCCAGCAGGGCGGTCGCGTCCTGCCACTCGTCTTCCTTGCCGCGGCCTTCGATGTACACCCGACTGGGATAGCCCTGGAACAAGCCCTTCGTGCCCTCCACCAGGTGAATCCGGCTGTAGGGACGCGGCAGGTTCGTGTTGTGCTCGACCAGAATCGTGCGGCCGCGCGCAGTCTTGATCAGGCTGCTGTTAACGTCGCCGAGGACGTACTTCTCATTGCGCTTCGGCGAATCCGGCGGCGTGTGCTCCTTCGCCCAGTCCTGCAACCCGCGTGATGGCCCGCTCATCGAGACCAGATAGTCGAAGCGATCGCCGCGATTGATCTCCATGCAATTGGCGACCGGACCGAGACCGTGCGTCGGATAGAGATTGCCATTCAGCTTCTTGGCCCACTCGCGGCGCCACAGCCCCTCTCCCTGGTCCGCGAACTTGATGGCGCGCAGATCGTGCAGATAGCCCCCTTCACCGTGAAGGATCTCGCCAAAGGCTCCCTGCCGGACCATGTTGTAGACCATCATCTCCATCTGGTCGTAGTTGCAGTTCTCCATCATCACGCAGTGCTTCCGGAGCTTCTCGGCGGACTCGACGATCGCCCAGCAGTCCTCAATCGTCATCGCCGCGGGAACTTCCGTGGCAGTGTGCTTGCCGTTCTTCATGGCGGCCAGCATGATCGGCACGTGCCATTCCCAGGGCGTCGCGTTGTAGACGAGATCGAGATCCTCGGTCTCGCAGAGCCGCTCGAAATCGCGCGGCCCCTTGTTGTAGACCGCGGGCGCCGGGTCCCCCTTCTCGGTGATGGCCTTCGTCGCCCAGTCGGTCCGCTCCGCTCGGATGTCGCAGACGGCAGTGATCCGGCAGCCCGGAATTTTCAGCAGGTTCCTGACGTGGCTGGAACCCTGGCCGCCAATCCCGACGTAGGCGAGGCGGACGGTTTCGATTGGCTTCGCGGCAAACGGGGCCGCCGCTGTTGCCGACTGCGCCTGCCCCTGCGCCGTGGCCCGAGTCTCACGCGTGGCGACCGCGCCCGCCGCGATCGCGCTGCCGCCCAGCTTCAAGAAATCTCTTCTATCCATAGCGCGCCATCTTACTGCGTACAGCGGGAAATGGTTAACAGTTAGCGGCTACACGGTGGCCGACGCATGCTCTCACATTTCCAGCACCTGGCGCAGCCTTCACGGCTGACCCTGACCTCGGTGTGATGCCGGCTACGGCGAGGGCGAATGCCGGCGCGCCGCCATGGTCCAGGCCGCAGCGCCAAAGACGAGCACGTTGGCGGCGATGACGGGTGACGCGCCGATCACGATGCCGTAGGCCACCCACATCAACGCGCCGGTCATTTGCACGGCGCGCAGCATGCGGTCGCGGGTGCAGAAGTACGATCCCACGAACACTGCCGTCGCAGCCCAGCCAAGATATTCGGTGCCGGGCATCACGCGACCGCCTCGTCGCCGATCTGCGCCGCCTGCCGCACGGTCACGCGGTCGGTACGCGCCTTCTCCCATTCGTGCAGCGTGAGCCCGTTGGTTTCGAAGAGCGTACGAATCCGCCCCGATCCCCAGTGCAGAACCTGCTCCAGGATCGGCACCACGACCGAGAACGCGTTGTCGCTGAGCACGGTGCTGCGCGCAATGCGGGCGAGTTGCGTGTTCTCCGACACCGCGATCGTGAATCCGTCGCGGTTGTTCACGTGCAGCATGACGTGCACGTCGGAACTCCCGTCCCCGATATAGATCGTGCGGTCGGGCGCGACACCCAGGCGTGTCTCCAGTTCTTCGACGACCGCAACCTTGCCATAGCCCGCCGGCACGCGGACGATCGACCGCACTTCGCCCGTCTCCGCGTCGTATTCGAGCTCGGTCCCGAAAATCTGCGCGGGCGCAACGATGCCGGCGAGCGCCGACTGAATGACTTCTCGCGGCGCCGCCGAGATGACGAAGAACGAGAATCGTGCGCCGTCGAGCCCTCGCTCGAGGAACTCCATGAGCGCCGGAATGTCGCTGCGCAAACGGACGCGGCGGCCTGTCTCTTCGAGGTGCTCGCGGCGAACGCCGCGAAACTCCGGATCGTGCCGGATGAGGTAGGCGAGCTCGCCTCCCTGCTGGACCAGGTTCGTCCTGGCCAACCCCTCCACCTTTCGCTGGAAATCCGACGCACCAATCAGTTCGCTCAACACTTGCCCGGAGTCGTTGAAACTCAGCGTCTGGTCGAAATCCGACGCGACCAGGTAATGCTTGGAAACGGTCTCTGTTGTCATCGCCTCCCTCATTGCCGCTATTGTTATAGCAACATGGCGTAACGAATATGTCAATTTTACGTCAAATAGGCCTAACTTGTTATATTATTTAGGTATGGCAGCCATCCAGAGCCCTCCGGCGTCGGAACCGAAATACCGGCAGGTCTATGCCGCCCTGAGGCAGGCGATTCAGACCGGGCACTGGAAGGGCGGGGATCGCCTCCCGAGCGAGGCCGACCTGGTCCGTCAATTTGGCGCGTCCCGCATCACGATCGGGCGGGCAGTGCGTGACCTTCAGGCCGCAGGACTCGTCGAGCGCCGGGCCGGCTCGGGTACCTTCGTGAAGAAGCCGGATGCCACAACCGGCATGTCGTTCGGTCTCCTGATTCCCGATCTCGGCGAGACGGAAATCTTCGAGCCGATCTGTCAGGGAATGATGGCATCGCCGCTCGCCCGGAAGCACGCGCTGCTCTGGGGCAGCGTGGAGCGCGACGGCACGTCGAAGGAGGATCGCGCCTGGCAGTTGTGCCGGCAGTACATCGATCGACAGGTCGCGGGCGTGTTCTTCGCGCCACTCGAGCTCACCGCGGGCAAGGATGAAGTGAACGGGCGGATCGCACAGGCGCTCGACGAGGCGCACATCCCCATCGTCCTGCTCGATCGCACGGTGCTTCCCTATCCGCGTCGCGGGCGTCACGATCTCGTGGGCATCGACAACCGCCGCTCCGGCTACGTGATCACGGAGCACCTTCTCAGTCTGGGATCGCGGCGTGTGGCGTTCGTCGCGATGCCCCACACGGCGGCCACTGTTGACGCGCGCGAGGCGGGCTACCGGGAGGCGCTGGATGCGCAGCACGCCCCCGTCGAGCGCGAACTGGCAAACCGTCTCGATCCGTCCGACCGAGCCGCCGTCGACGCGATGATGGCGGCCAGCCGTCCCGACGCGATTGTCTGCGCCAACGACCGCACCGCAGCTCTCCTGATGCACACCCTCTTGCGCCTGGAGTATGCGGTGCCGGGTGACGTCCGACTCGTCGGCATCGACGATGCAGAGTACGCGAAGCTTCTGCCCGTGCCACTGACGACGCTCCGTCAGCCGACACGGGAAATCGGCGACGCAGCGCTAGCGACGATGCTGGAGCGACTGTCACGCCCGGATCGTCCGGTCCGGGATATCCTCCTGCAGACCGAACTGATCGTTCGCGAATCCTGTGGGGCGAGAACTCCTTCGATCGAAGGCGCGGAACCGGACGGAAACACTCCAACCGAGCGGAAGCACTAAAGACACCGGCTCGACGCGGCGCTTCTGAAGAGGCGCCTACAGCCGTGCCGGCTCTACCTGACAGTCCACGGCTCCATGAACTCGATGCGAGTGCCGTCCGGGTCATAGAGGTTCAACTGCCAACGGTTGTTGCGCCCGATCTGCGGGGTCGCCCGGTGATTGGAATCGTCGGGGGCGGTCCGGCTGCGCACGATCAGCAGCGCTTCCTGCATGTCTGGAACGAGCAGCGCGACGTGATGGAGCGTTCCCAGCTCACGGCGATCGACGCGGTCCGTCGCGACGAGCATGTATTCGAGGTATTCGGTGGCGTCGGGGACTCGCATGTTGATCCAGCTCGTCACGTCCGGCGTCCGACCGCCTCGCCAGATCTCGGAAAACCCGAGCGCATCCTTGTAAAAGGCATCCGCGGCACTCACCTCTCGAATGGTCAGTCCCGCGTGCAAAATCCGGTGCGAAATCCGCTTGTCGGTGCGCTCTTGAGTCTGGCTGGCAGGTCGTCGATCCCGCTCGACGAATCGCACGTGATGGCCGTCCGGGTCCGCCACTTCGATCTGTTTTCCGCCGGCGTCGGCGTCGGTGTCGATGGTCGCCTCTGCGATGGGTGGTGCGTGCGCCTTTAGAAACATCCGCATCGCATCGATGCTGGTGGTTTCGAATGCCAAGGCTAGAAGCCGCTCGTCGCGGTCGAATGGCAAGCCGTCATGGATGATCAGCCGCTGGCGATCGTTGACGGCAAACACGGCGACGTGTTTCCGTCCTGGAGGGGCAACCTCCGGATACCCGAGCAGGTTCCCGTAGAAGCGGCGCGCCTTCGCGAGATCGCTCGTCTGGAAGGCCACGTAAGCGATACCGATGATTTGCGGGCGCGCAGGTTGAACGGGCCCCGGCTGGGGACGCCCAATGGCGACAGTCGCTGTCACCAGAACGACGAGCGCCAAGGCCTTATACAGAGATCGCACGCGGCGGTTGCCGATGCCGGGTCTACGGACCCGGTCTACATTGGAGTCTCGGACCGTCCTGAAGCCCCTGAAGCCCGAAGCCTACTCCTGGTTCTTGTGCAACACCTGCGGCTCTGACTTCTTCTTTCCACCGAGCCCGGCGATCTGGATGGTGGGCTCCGGTGGCGCCTCTTTCAGCACGTGCTGCCGGTAGAGCACCTCCATCCGCTCGTGCTCCTGCTGCTGCTTACGGGCGCGCAGCTTCTCCTCGCGCGCGTTCTTCGCCACGCCGAGCTCGTCGAGATCGGTCTGCTTGCCAGCGGCGACCGCCTCGGGATCCAGAACGAGGTGATGCTCCGCGGACGACAGTTCGACGTTCTTGCCGCCGGCGTAGATCTGGTGACGGCCGTGCTCCTCGTACCACTTCGTGAGGGTAGCCGTCATGTGCATCTTCTCGATAATGTTCCGCCAGCCGATGCCGGTGTTGTAGGCGCAGAAGGAGATCTCCCCTTCCTGCGTCGCATACGGGATGATGCAGCGCTCGGTGCGGCGGAAATCGTAGTTGAACAGATCCTGGAACCACATGCCGGCAATGAACAGGAAGTTCCAGCGATCGCCCCGGCGCTTGTCCTGATCTTCGGCCGTGCGCGTGCCATCGACGCGGCCGTAGGCGCCCTTGTGCGCACTCTTCGTCGCGCCAAAGGTCTTGTCGAACTTCTTCATCAGATCGACGAGCTTGAAGTGCGTCGGCGCCTTGAAGGGGTCGTAGTTCTTCATCAGGGCGAGCGTCATCCCCAGCACCGACAAGCGGCGCCCGCGCGCCGCATCGTTCACGTGCTGCAGATCTTTGGCGAGCTGATCGGCATGAAGGAACGCGGTCACCGGCACTGCTTCCTTCGTCTCCTTGTCGATCATCACGGCCATGCCGATGCCGCAGTTCGGGTGACAGCCGCACGTGAGGTTGCCCCACTCTGCGCTGGGGCCATGTACCAGATCGGCCCAGTCGGTAAACGTGCCCATGAACGAAATCGGGAACCAGTCGCGCGTCGGCTCGCCAAGCCCGGTCTGGTTCTTCACGTCGTGTGCGAGATGCGACAGCGTGTAGCGCTGGGCCGCGCGGCGCTCCGGTGTCACTTCCTCGTCGCGTCCGGTGAACGACACCGGCTGAAACGACAGGAAGTTGATCTTCTTCGGGTTGTCGAGCGCAAACTGGACGATCCGCCCGACCTGCTCGTTGTTGATCCCGTTGACGATGGTGATGACCGGGACGATGTCGACGCCGGAGGACCAGAGATTTTCAATCGCTCGCAATTTGACGTCGAACAGATTGCCCACCAGCCGGTGCGAGTTCGCCGCGTTTCCGATGCCGTCGAACTGCAGGTAGGCGTAGCGGAGACCCGCCTCGAAAGCAGCCCTGGCGAATTCCTTGCTCTTCGCGAACTCGATCCCGTTGGTCGCCGCCTGCACCGAGTTGTAGCCGACCTTCTTGGCGTAGCGCACGGCGTCGAGGAAGTACGGCGACATCGTGGGCTCGCCGCCCGAGAACTGCACCGACATCTGACGTCTTGGCTTCAGCGTGATCGCATTGTCCAGCATCGTCTTGATCTCGTCCCACGTGAGCTCGTGGACGAAGCCGACCTGGTTCGCATCCATGAAGCACGGATCGCACATCATGTTGCAGCGGTTGGTCAGATCGATCGTGAGGACCGAGCCGCGTCCGTACTTGATGGTGCTGCTGCCGTGGTTGTGGAGCTTTTCGTCGTTGTGCGAGCGGATGTCGCTGCCGGGGAAGGATTCCTCGAGGTGCTTGAAAAATGCCGGATCGATCGCCATCACGTCTTCGAAATGTCCGTGGGTCGGACAATCCTTGATCATGACGATTTTGCCGTCTTTCTCCGTGATGGTCGCTTTGATCTCGCCGACCTTCTCGTTGAGAAGGATCCGGTAATCCTGCTTGCCGTCGACGATGGCCTGCCGCGCTTCGCGGACGCAGTTCGGGCAGAGAGAATCGGTCTCGCGGGGCCAACCGAGTGGCGGCTTCACCTTTTGCCACGACTTCTGCAGCGGCAGGTCCGACCACTTCGGGGTGAAGGTGCCGTTGGGCTTTATGCGGTTCAACGCGTCAAAAGCGACCCACGCGCCTTTCGCAGCCACCGTCAGACCCTTCTCCACATACTTCATCGGCTTGTGCATTTCGCGAGAATATCGGCGTTCTGCGGGATTGGCAGCGAAAATCAGGCGAATTGGCAGGATCGGGGGGTGAACTGGCGTAGCGTGAAGGCAGTGGACACGACTCAGCCGGGCGAGAGTGCACGATTGCTTCCGCAACCGCTGGGCAGGTACACCGCTTGCACATCGCGCGTTGCACGTTAACCGATTCGAGATGCAACCTGATTACGGGAGGCGTTTGGTGAGCGCTGATGGCGTCACCGTTGAAACGAATTTGCCCAAACGACGGCACTCGCTGCGGTCGGCGCTATACGGCTTTTACTTCAGAGCCGAGCGGCGCATCGCACCGCACCTGCGAAGTTCCCAATACGCGTATTACGAGGCACTCCGCGAGGCGCTGACGTCAGGTTGCCGTTGGCTCGATCTCGGGTGCGGCCATCAGGTATTCGCCGACTGGATGACCGCCGAAGACGTGACGGTCGTCCAGAAGAGCGGCGTCGCGGCAGGAGTCGATCTCGATTGGGCCGCCCTGCGCCGGCATCGCAGCCTGCGCAACCGCGTGTTCGGCGATCTCACGGCGCTCCCCTTCAAGAGCGGCTCGTGGGATGCCGTGAGCGCGAACATGGTGATGGAACATCTGCAGGACCCGGCGTTGGTGCTGAACGAGGTCCATCGCCTGCTCGCGCCGGGCGGTACATTTGTTTTTCACACACCGAACTTCTACCACTGGATCACCCTGGCGGCATGGATGATCCCCGAGAGGCTGAAGAAGCCGTTACTGTTGTTCTTCGAAGGACGCGCCGGGCACGATGTGTTCCCGACCCACTATCAGATCAACACGGCACCCGCGGTGCGACGGTTTGCCGCGCGGTGTGGATTCGAGATCGTCGACGTGGCGCTGGTGAGCAGCTCCGGCGCGCTGAAGATGCTGGGACCGGTCGTCTTGCTCGAACTGCTGTACATCCGGCTCCTCGAGCGGCCGAAGCTCGCCCAGCTCCGCTCGAATCTCGTCGTCACGCTTCGGAAGCCTCAGAACCGATCGCACCAATAACAGAATCCCGCGGATTGAGCCGCTACGTCGACCGGAGCTGGGCCTCCGCGGATTGGCGCCGCAGTGCGGGGTGTCTTACACGCCAGACGACACGGAATCCCAGCAACAACGTCAATGCCACGGCGTACAGCACGGGACTGCCACTCACCACTTTGACCTTCCAGATGAAGTGAATGCTTGCGCAGATGGCGCTCACATAGACGAGGCGATGGATGGTCTGCCACCTGCGACCCAAGCGGCGAATCCAGCCCCTGGTCGACGTCAACGCGAGCGGTACCATCAGGACGAACGCGGTAAAGCCCATCGTAATGAATGGCCGCTTGCCAACATCGGCGAGGATCCCCGACCAGTCAAAGTACTGATCGAGGACGATATAAGACGTGAAGTGCAGGGACGCGTAGAAAAACGCGAAGAGTCCGAGCATGCGCCGGTACTGAATCGCGACGTTCCATCCCGTCAGCCGGCGCAGCGGCGTGATGCTGAGCGTGATCAACAGGAACTTCAGCGCCCAGCGCCCGGTTTGAAGCTGAATGGTTTCGGCGGGGTTCGCGCCAAGTCTGCCCTGGAACAAACCCCATGTGAGCCAGGCCACCGGCACGAGCGCGAGCACGAAAAGCAGCGCTTTGCTGAATCGACGCATCACTCTGCGGGGTCCTCGTTTTCAGGCTGCAGGCTTCAGACTTCTTGCTTCCGGTTCAAGTGCGGGGGTTTCGGGCTGTGGGCTCTGAGCCATAAGTCCGAGAAGCCTGGTGCCTGGAGCCCGAAGCCCTCGCGTGCTGGGTTCAGTAATTGCGTTTCAAATCCATTCCGGCATACAGCGACTGCACCTCGTTGGCGTAGCCGTTGAACATCTCGGTCCGGCGCGTCGCAAACAGTCCGGGCAGACGCCGTTCGCGGCTCTGATCCCAGCGGACGGGACTGACGTTGGGATTCACGTTCGAATAGAACCCATACCAGTCCGGATTCTCCTCGACCCACGACGTGCGCGGCATCTTCTCGACGAAGCGAATGCGAACGATCGACTTCGCCCCCTTGAAGCCGTACTTCCAGGGAACCACGAGTCGGATCGGTGCGCCGTTCTGGTTCATCAACGTCTTGCCGTAGAGACCCACGGCGAGCAGCGTCAGCGGATGCATCGCTTCATCCATCCGCAGCCCCTCGGTATAGGGCCAGTTCAAGCCACCGGAGTCGAGCCCGGGCATCTGTGTCGGCCGCAGGACGGTGGTGAATTCCACGAAGGCGGCCTTCGACGTGGGCTCGGCGCGCTTCAGCACCGACGCGAGCGGGATGCCGACCCACGGAATCACCATCGACCACGCCTCCACGCACCGGTGGCGGTAGATGCGCTCTTCCAGTTCCAACGGCTTGAGTAGATCCTCAAGCTGGTACTCGGCAGGTTTCGCACACGCGCCGTCCATCTTGACCGTCCACGGACTCGTCTTCAGCCGGCCCGCATACCGCTGTGGATCATTCTTGCCGGTGCCAAACTCGTAATAGTTGTTGTAGCTGGTGATCTCCTCGAAGCTGTTGACCTTCTCGTCGGTGGTCACCATGCGCTTCGTGATATTAGGCAGGGGGGTCTGAGCCTCCGTTCGGCCGGCAGCCAGCGCCCCAAGCGCAAGGCCGGTCGCGAGTTGCATGAATTCGCGACGGCGTAGGTAATGCGCCTCGTCCGTAATTTCCGACGATTTGATGTCGGGCGCCTTTTTGATCAGCATAGACCGACCCCCACATGGAATAACACCGCCTGAGAGCGGGGCATTCCACCTCCTGCGATATTACAATCTCCTGGATGCCGGAGCCGACGATAGATCCTCGCTGGGCCGAGCTGTTCTCTGTAATGGTGCACGACGTCCGGACCCCCATGACCGTCGTCGCCGGATACGTGGACATGCTGCTGAAGGAACGGTTCGGACCGCTCACGGACAAACAGCGCCAAATCCTCCAAGAAGTGCAAAAGTCCTGCGGCCGCGTCTCGGGGCTGTTGAAGGAAGGCAGCGAACTGACGAGCATCGAGCGGAAGACGACGTCCCTGAATCGCCGGCCGGCGGACCTGCGCGAAGTGCTTCGAGCGGCCGTCGAACAACTCCCGCGACTGCCCGACCGCGAGGTCCAGGTGGATCTCCAGACCGGCTCCGGAGATGCGGTTTTTCAGGCCGACGTAACCCGGCTGACCAATGCGTTCACGTCGCTCATCGCCGGACTGCGCCGCGAGGTCGTGTTGACCGATCGATTGATCGTCCGCGAGCAGCGAACGAGCGATGGATTCGAGATCCGCATTGGCGACGAAGAGACGCTCGCGCTGTTCGACGGAACGTCGATCGCGGAGCTGCCGGTCTTCAATGAATGGCGCGGAGGACTTGGAATGAGCCTCGCGGTCGCACGACGCATCCTGAACGGACACGGCGGACAGCTTGCGGCGCCGCCCGACGGGCGGAAAACCGGAGCCGTCGTGCTGCTGCGCGCCTAGCTGATTCCAGGCTGTTCGCGATCCGCGGCGTTCACAGCGAGCTTGACCTGTCGCAGCGCCGCGGAGGACCGGATCAGAACGACGTATCCGCCCCAACGAGCAGCCGATCCCGCAGCCGGTACACTCGCAACAGCACTCCGGGAAACGTGCGCATCAGCGCGCACACTACCCGGAGCCGGCGGCTGTTGAAAAACTGATTCGCCCGTTCGAGGCGTTCCAGCGCGGCATCGGTCTCGAGGCGAAAGAACGCCTGTTTGCCCTCGGCCAGATCCAACCTTGCCCGAAAATATGCCTGCCGCTCTACGAGTGCGGCCCGGTCATCGGGAGCAAGTTCGAGGCGCGCTGCCAGCCTGTCGAGCACCTGGACGACGACTTGAGCCATCCAGATCGGATTCGCGGAGAGACTGTCGCGCCGCTTCCGGTATCGGACGAGCACGCGGCGGTGATAACCGATCCGCTCACCCGCGGCGAGAAGCCTGAGCCACAGGTCGAAATCCTCGACGCTGCGCAAGGATTCCTCGAACAGTCCGGCGCGCAACAGCGCCTCGCGCCGCGCCAGCACGCTGACGAAGATGTTGCATCTCTGCGTCAGGACGCTGCGAAAGGTCGGTTCACCATGGGACGGACAGTCGTCCATGAAAGTGCGTCCCGCATGCGGATGATCCCCGATGATCCGCGCGTTGGGGTACACGACTGCGAGCGACGGATCGGATTCCATGATCGCCACTTGCTCGGCAAGGTACGTCGGCTCCCACTCGTCGTCGCTGTCGAGGAGCGCAATGTACCGGCCGCGAGCCGCTCGGATTCCGGCATTCCGTGCTCCGGCCAGGCCGCGGTTCTGCTCCAGGACGATGTAGAGGATGCGATCGCGGTACGGAGCGAGTGCAGGTTCCATTTCCCGCGTATCGGGAGACGCATCGTTGACGACAATGATTTCGTAATCGGTGTACGCCTGAGCAACAACAGACGCGAGCGTGTTCCCTATGAACGCGGCGGTGTTATAAGCGGGAATGATGATGCTGACCGTCGGAACGGTGGACATGCGCATCTCTTTCATCATCGCCCCTGGGTCGCGACGCGCTCGAACACGAATTCGTTGCAGCCGAGCCCGACACCGCCACATCGCAGATTGATCAGCGAGAAGCCGCGCTGTCGGCAAAACTCGAAGACAGCCTCCGGCGTCGCCACCTCGTATGGATAGCCGCCGACCCAATCCACCATATCCCGCCAGCGGTTCATACCACGTTGGTTGTAAGCAGTCCACAAGTCGATATAGCTCGCGGGCCGCGCCTTCATCAGCGCTTTCAAGAACGCCTTGAGCTCCTGCGGCAGCATCGTGATCGCCGTGAAGGCAGGCCGCGCGACCAGGGGGAGCTTGTTGTAGGTCCGCTTGATTGCCCGCCACCGCGTCGAGCGGGAGCCGAGATCGTTGTACAGCGCGATGAACAGTTTGCCTCCAGGCCCGACCCGCCGGCACGCCGCGTCGATGGCGTCCCACATCCGTCCGGTGTGGTGGAGCACGCCCCAAGAGTAGACAATGTCAAAGTTGCCGAGGGCATTCATATATTGCGAGTCCAGGACGGAGCCCTGCTCGATGGTCCATTGCGGATCACTCTGGAAGTAGCGACGCCGAAGCTCGACGGCGCAGGCGACGCTGTCCGCGTCGAAATCGAACGAGTGGACCCGGGCGCCCAGACGCCTGGCGGCAAGGCTGAACAGTCCACTTCCGCACCCGATATCGAGAAAGCTTTTGCCCACTAGTGTCGACTCACGCAACATGACGGCAAGGGAATCCTGCGCTTGCCGGATGCGCGTCTCGTCGATAATTCGAAGGAATTCCTGCCAGTTCTTGCCAAACGCGAACCGTTCTCCGCGAGCAACTTCTGAATGATAGGAGGAAGCAGCCGAAGCGGCAGGAGTCGGGGTAGGCAGCATTGGCACGAGTCGGGCGAACGCGAGAGGTGCTAATTTCGTGCCAGCTGGGCTGGCGGGGCGGGACAGGTGACGCTGGGTGCCGGTAGCCGCCGCGGCCTTCCGGCACCCAGCCTTGCGAGAAGTCTGTCTCACTTGAGAATGGTGCCGTCCCCCTTCAGCCCGCCCGGCGCAATAGCCACGTACTTCTGCGATGAGAGGACGATCTGATCGAAGCGGAACCCGTCCTCCCGGGTCTGCACGCGAATCGTCTGCGGGCCCGCCTTCGCAAAATATATGAGAGGTCCGAGCACATTCGCGCCCCACCCATTGTCCTGCCAGCCCCATCCGCTGACGCCAGCGTTGGTGTCCTCTTCGAGATTGATGACGGTCGCGGACGTTGTGCCGATGCGGTAGATCGGCGCCCCGTCCGCATCCACCGAGTTCGAGAACTGCACGAAGACCGAATCGTTGGCCCACGAGTTGTTCTGGGCCTTGCCGCGCATCCAGAGGCGATAGGCCGTGTCCGTCTCCGCCTGGAACGTGAGCTCCACGTAATCGGCCGGAGCGGCGAGAGCGCTCGTGAGCTTCGGCAGGCTGGCGTCGGTGGTGCCAAGGGCGATGCCGTCAGCAGCGGTCGCGTCGCCAATCGCGTGAAAACTGCCGGCCAACGCGGTGACGGCGCCGGCGCGCAGAACAACCTCCGTTGAATCCATACTCGTAGTCACCGTCGTCGGCGGAAGGATTGTCGTATCGTTCTTCAGTGCACCAGGGGCGATGTTGAAGTAGGTCGCCGGCGACAGGACGACTTGATCGATTGAGAAGCCGTCCTCGCGCGTCTGAATTCGCAGCTTCTGCGAAGTCCCATCGAAGTAGATCGCTGTCCCGAGCAGGCCGACGCCATAGCCGTTGTCCTGCCAGCCCCAGCCGCTCACACCGACATCCGGTCCGTCTTCCAGATTTACGGTCGTCGCCGCTGTGGTGCCAATGCGATACGTGGGCTCACCGCTCGCGGTGACGCTGCCGCTGAACTGCACGAAGACGGAGTCGTTGGCCCACGAGTTGTTCTGGGCCTTGCCACGTATCCACAGGTGATAAGGAGTTCCCCTGGCTGCGACGAATGGCAGCTCGACGTAGTTGACAGGCGATGCCAGCGCGGAAGTGACCTTGGCGGCTCCGCGGTCCGGCTGGCCAATCGACGCCCCAGCGGCAGCAGTCGGGTCGATCATCACCCGCCAAGTACCTGCCAGCACCGTCGC
Organism: uncultured Acidobacteriota bacterium; assembly: GCA_963755695.1. Taxonomy (GTDB): domain Bacteria; phylum Acidobacteriota; class Vicinamibacteria; order Vicinamibacterales; family 2-12-FULL-66-21; genus QHWT01. The sequence continues at coordinate 1,740,471 of CAVWLB010000010.1, forward strand.
ATCCCTCGCATAGAGAACGATGTCTGGTTTCGCAATCGGCGCCGGAGCAACGGTGATCGAGAACGTGCCGCGCGCGGACAGATCGGGATAGGTCTGGTCGGAGACTTCAACTGCGAACGAGGACGTGCCCGCAGCGACTGGAGTGCCGGCAAGAGTTCCTGCCGACGCGTCGATCGACATCCCCTTCGGAAGGGCGCCAGACACGACGCGCCAGCGATAAGTGCCGGTTCCGCCGGCCGCGTAGATGATGCCACTCGCTGGACGGCCCGCCGTCGCCTCAGGCAACGAGAAACCCGCGATCCGTACGAGGAGTGGCCGGACCGAAAGAGTAAACCGCTGTGTCGTGGTGTTGCTCGAAGCGGTCGCATCAGTGGCCGTGAACGTGACGGGCCACACGCCGTACTGGGCAGGAACACCACTGAGCGTCGCAGTCGTGCGATTGAACTGCATACCCGCCGGCAAAGCCCCAGTCATCGACCATGTGTACCGTCCGCTGCCTCCGGTGGCGTTGAGCGTGACGCTGAGAAAGACGCCGACCGACCCCCGTGCCAGTTCGCTGGTTGTGATTCTGACGCTTCCTGCCGGCAGACCCGACCATGCGACCTCTGCTGATCTCTCTATCTCGGTAATGTTCGCGCCAAGGTCTCGGCCGTCAAAGGCGGCCAGCCTGTAGGAGCTACCAAGGACCAGCGAGTAGTCGCCATTCGAAGGATTGTTGAACTGAGCCATGTGCGCCGCGACAGCTGGAAAGAAGTTGCCGCCCGGGTACCTGGATGCAGACCCGCCGGCCAGCACGTTGCTCGTGACGATTGCACCAGGAAAGAAGCGATCGAGCGTCGGAATTCCCAACGTCCCACCGGCTCCGGCGATTCCATAATGGTTGTGGCGCACCAGATTGTTGGTCAGCTGAAAGCCGGGGATGGTCGCCGACCCGTACGCGTAGATGATTGCGGAACCGTTGTGGTCGATCGTGTTGTGATCGAAGACCACGTCGGCAGGCCCGTCTCCAAGCTGCGCCAGCCAGCCGGGTCCGCCCCATGCCGTGTTCACGTCGTAAAAGAGGTTGTCTCGAAAGGTCAGGCCGCGCGCATATCCGCTTGGACTTCCGTCGTCGGTTCCGAGGACGTTCACACCTGCCCCCGCGTGGCGGAAAATGTTGAAACGGAAGGTGACGTCTTCAATCGCACACCAGGTGCACACTCCACCGGAGTTGCGTGGAGTGAGCACGATGGCGAATCCCGTTTGCGCAGCCTTCCAGCTGTGCTCCATGACATTGCGGTCGACCAGCACGCGGCGGGCGTTCTTCAATTCGAAGAGGTTCTTGACAGACCAGGTCGTGGCAGCGCCCGGACTTCCGGCCGTTCCTGCATGACCATCGTCCACGATGGAGGTCGAGGTAGTCGTCCAGGTACTGGTCGGCACCACCGGGTAATCGCCCGTAGACGGTGTAGGCAGTCGCGTTCGGAACCGCGGCCCAGGTTACGGCGATCGCGCGCCCCGCGCCGGTTACCGTGACCGACACACTCGCCGACGCCCTCGAGCGTGCGTTCACACCCGGCGCGGCCATCCGCTGTGCGACCACTTGGTAGGCATACATTCCTGGCGGAAGCGAACCTGCTCCTGAAACCACCGCGTTGACACCGGCGGGTGTCGGGACGATCGGATCGCGCCAGGTGAGGGGTTTGAATAAGTGGTTGTAGCGGAAGGTAATATCCGAAGGAGTCAAGTGAGCAATCTGCGGATCGACCCCGCCCGTCATGAAGTTCTCGCCTGCCGCCTCGAGGTAGTTGTTCTCGATCAGATACGGACCCGGGCCGTTCATCGCGGCAATCGCCTGGGTATCCTGTCCAACAGCTTTGATGTCGGAGATGTAGCAGTTGATGATCTCGGTGGACGCACTGTTCAATGCGATGCCGCGCTTCTGACCGATCAATGGATCTCCGTGGATGTACAGCCGATCGAGGATCAGTGAGGACGGCACCTGATCGAGACTGGTCTGGCTGTCGTCCGCCTGACCGAGCTGCAGGATGTCTCCAAAGCCACGGCGGTTCGCACCCAGTTCGAGCAGCATCAGCCGATAGTGGTGTGCGCCGCTGGACGTCCTGATGGCCGCGTGTGCATTGCCCGAGCGAAGAAGCGCCAGCCCGGGTGCGTGCTTGGGCAAAACGCGCACGCCTTTGCCGGGCTGGCGAGGATCTGGAGCAGTACGAATTGTGACGAAGGCGGCGCCCGATTTCTTCGGCAACACGAAGTTGCCAACATAAGTTCCACCCGGCTGCAACTGGATGGTGTCGCCCGGTGCGGCGGCGTCGATCGCCGCCTGAAGGTTGCCCCCGGCAGGAACCGCGATGACGCTTCCTGCTTGTGCGCGGGCTGGCGAGGCCGCACCAAGCACGCCAAGACACATCGCAAGACACACTCTCGCCGCAACTGAAAACTCGTTGTTCATCACTCACCTGTGAAGCTTTGAGGTCAAACGGCCGGTGATATCGGCCGTCTCGCTTGATGGCAACGGCGGTGCCGGAAACAACGTCGCGATTACGCTCGAAATTCCGCGACTTTCTTGCTCTGGCGCGAGGGAGTGGAAATCGGAGTTTCCAGGCGGACCAGGCAGATCGCGCGAGGTGCGCTCCGAATGCAGGAACTCGCGTTGCGCACGGGGCAACGCGAGACGACAGCCCGCGAGACGAGGAAGGAGGGGGCGCTCGCGGCTTTCTCAGTCACTCTGCGCCCGTCAGATGTGCAATCGAGGATCGGCCAGGAGGGTTCAACGCCCTACGCTTCGCGTTGGCTGGGCAGGACCACCGGTGAGGTCACGATTGTTCGATCGAGGTGAACAATCGCGAAGTCACCCGGCGCGCCGGCCGAGGGCGCGCCGATCGACATGACTACTTGATGGTGGCTGTGGTCTGATCCCGCGAGGTCATGCTTCCTGCGGTCACTCGCAGGACGACCGGATACACACCCGCGCGCCGGTATGCGTGCTGCACCATCACGCCGACAGTATCGGCGGCTTTGACCGGCACGATTGTCTTGTCGCCCTCAACCAGGCCGGGTGCAGCATCGTAGTACGCGTCGGTGCTAATCACAATCTGATCGATGCGGACGCCGTCTTCCCGCTGTTGGATTCGAATCGTCTGCTCACCGTCCTGATTGAAGTAGACCGGCGCGCCAAGCGTTCCATAGCCGGAGTCGGCCCACCCCCACTGCGAGACGCCTGCTCCCCGTCCGTCCTCGAGGACAATGGCGAGCGCGTTCTTGGAGCCGATGCGCCATGCCGCGGGTGACGTCGGCGTCGGCGAGGTGACGGAGCCGCTGAACTGCACGAATACGGAATCGTTCGCCCAGTGGTCGTTGGCCGCCCGCATCCGAAGCCACACTCGATAGGGCACGCCGGCAGCGGCGTGGAACTTGCCTTCGATGTAGCTCGATGGTGCAGAGCGGGCGGTAAGGAACTTCGCGGCGCTCAGATTTGGATTGACGATCGCGACGGCGTCGGCAGCGGAGGCGTCGCTGACCTTCTTCCACGCCGAACCAGTGATTGCCAACTGTGACGCGTGCAGCACGATGTCGTCGCCGAAGCTCCACGCGTACTGCGCCGTGCTGCCAGTCGGCACACGGGTCGAACCAGCGTCGAACGTGATTCCTCCGTTGACAGACCCGGTGTATGGCCCACCGGCGGCAGAAACGAGTGCGGACGCCGTCGATGCGATCGTTGCGGTGGTCGATGCTGCCGCCGACGCAGCATCGTTATCTGTGACTCTCACCGTTATCGGATACACCCCGGCGCGCCCGTACGCGTGTTGCGCGGTGACACCGCTGCCGGTCCCGTAGGTGGCCGGCAGGATCGTCGTATCGCCCCGCACCAAACCGGGTCTGGTCGTCGCATTCGAGGCTGCGGTGAGCACGAACTGATCCCAGGTAACGCCGTCCTCGCGCTGCTGGATGCGGACCCTCTTCATGCCGCTCGTCGCGAAGTACACGGGCGCGGCGAGGGTGCCATGGTTCCCGTCGTTCCAGCCCCATCCACTCACACCGGTGCCGCTGCCTTCTTCGACCACAACCGGGATCGCCTCAGGAAATCCGATCCGCGCCACAGGAGCGCCAGACACATTCCGGGCGCCGTCGAACTGCACGTACAACGAATCGTTCGCCAACGAGTTGCCGGCCGCCCGCATCCGCATCCAGAGTTGGTAGGGTGTGCCCGCAGCGACCGGGACACTGAACTCCACGTAGCTTGCCGGCGTCGCTTGTGCCGTGCTCCTTCTCGCGGCGCCTTTGTCCGGATTGTTCAACGCCGCGCCTCCGGCAGCAGTTGAATCCACCAACCGAATCCACTCAGTACCGTGGATCGCTGTGCCTGGGAGACCCGCTGCCCGCACCAATATCTGATCCCCCCAACTCCAGCGGTAGGTGGAGATCGTGCCGTCCGAATCGTGAGAGGCCGACCCATCGACCGTGAAATTCACACCAGGCGTGCTCGAGTACGGTCCCCCTGCCGACGCCGTGGGCGTCGCGTTCGCTGTCTCCGGAGATGACAGCGGCGGGATGATTCCACGCGCCGAGTTGTAAGCGTCGAAATCGACTCCCGCAACAGTGCCGCCGCAGCGAAGTGAGCCCACCACGCTTCCCGGCAGCAGCTCGTAATTACCTGCGGCGTAATCCACAAACGAGGCGATAAACTGTGCCTCCGTCGGGAAGGCATTAGGGACCGGATAGGGATAGCTGGACGACTTGCCGCCTGCGAGGACGTTACAGGTGACCGTCGACCCCGGAAAATATCTGGCGAGGCTGTCCAGGCCCGACGCCGTGCCGTCGCCTCTGATCCCGTAGAGGTTATGGCGCGACACATTGTTCGTATAGACGAAGCCAGTCCCCCCGCTCCGCCGGCGTACACGATTGCACTGCTCGTGGCGAGGTTGGTGTTGTGGTCGATGACGATCCCCGTCGGGCCGTTCTGGATGAGAAAGCCCATCGTGTTGCCGCCCCACCTGACCCTGTCGATGTCCTGGAAGACGTTGTTGCGGAAAGTGACGTTGGTCGTCCGGCCGCTTGGGCTGTTGTCATCGTAGGCGGAGATGTTCGCAATTCCGGATGCATGACGGACGAGATTGTTGGTGAAGACGATGTCCTTGACCCGAGCCCATGGGGCAGTGTGGTTGCTGTTGCGAGGGGTCAGGACGATGGCGTATCCGAACTGAGCGGCGGCCCAGATGTTTTCGAGGATGTTGCCGTCAAGCGTGATCCGCTCGGCATTCTTCAGCTCGAAAATATTTTTGACGGTCCACATCGTACCTGACGCGGCAGGCGTTTTGGCCGTCTCTCCGCGGCCCGTATAAGCAAAGGAAGTCGCCCCACCGGGTGTATCGATGTAGACCTTCTCCCCTCCGGCAGCGGTACCCCGGTAGATTCGGTACTTGTCAGCGCCGGTCACCCCCGACCAAGACACCGTGACTTTGCCGCCCGACGACACCGTGGCACGCACTTCGGCCGAGGGACGCGAAACAGCCGTGGCCGGGCCCGTGAACATCAGTGCGACCACCTTGAAATAGTGGGTTCCGGCCGCGAGGGCTCCTCCGGTCTGGGCGGCTGCTGTAACTCCGGCAGGCGCCGAGAGGATCTCGTTCCGCCATGCAACCGGTTTCGTGAAGAGGTTGCGACGAAACGTCGCGTCAGCGGGCACGCGATTCGTGACTGCCGGATCAGTACCGCCAAACATCACGTTTTCGCCGGCAGCTTCCAGATGGTTGTTCGTGATGGTGTAGGGACCGGTACCGTTCCAGCAGGCGATGGCCTGCGTGTCGAATCCAACGTTTTTGATGTCCGCGATGTAGCTGTCGGTGATGGACGTTTTGCCGCTGTTGAGCGCTATCGCTCGCTTCTGCCCCTTGTACTTGTGGCCGTGAATGTACACGTGATCCAGCTCGAGGTCGTAAGCATTCGCCGCCGTACCGAACTCGCCGAGGTACATGAGCGATTCCCATCCCACGTTCTTCACACCGTCGAAGTCGATGTACTGAATCCGGTAGCCGTGCGCGCCGGGATCCGTGCGCAGCAGCGGGGCCGACCTGTATTGCCCGCCTCTGCCGACGAGCCGTGGCAGGAGTGAGAGCGATGTGTTCGCGCCTGGGCGGTCCGACGGGACTAGACGCGTTCCGGGTGCGGGCAGCAGTGAAGCGCTCGCGTCGCTTCGAATGGTGATCCACCCGGTCCCGGCCTTTGCCCGCAGCTTGTAGTGCCCTACGTACGTTTGTCCCGCCCGCAACAGGATCGTGTCGCCGAATCGCGCGGCATCAATCGCAGCCTGAATATCTGTATAGGTGCACCCGCTCGAGCACACGGTGATCGTGCCGGCGCGAGCAGGGAGGGACTGGCAGACGAACACGACACACAAAAGGCACAGGAATGCGAATCGCCGCACGTAGGCCACCTTTGGAACAGTTGGGGTGAACGGGCGCCTGGCCGTGGGCAAAAGTAGAGCCGCGCGCAGAAACCGCTGAATTTCGCCCGGCTGAGGACGGAACGAATTCGGGCTGTTGTGAAAACTAACTCAGCAGTTAGTAAAATTTACTCGGTGTTTTAAAACGCTCAGCGGACGATCCGGAAATGTTGCGGAGTAACGGGCGCCGATGTTCGGGGCTGTCCCGCGGCAGGCACGGCGCTCACAACTCCTTGAATTCCTGCAAGAAGCGTATTCATATCAGCGCCCAAATCAGTCCCGTTCGAACCGCGTCCGTGCGCAAAGCTGGTCGGACTGAGCCGGTAGTCGCCACCGCTCTGGTTCATGAAGAGAGACGCGAAATCTGTACTGAAATAGTTGTTTGGCGGATACCGATTCGCCGGGCCGCCGCTCAACAGATTGTGATTGATGATTCCGTCCGGAAAATATGCACGAATTACTTCGTTCCCATATCCGTAGCTGTCACCGGCGATACCGTAGTTGTTGTGGCGCGCAAGATTATTGGTGAACTGAAATCCAAGAATGGTTCGCGGGCCCGACGCGGTGCTCCCGTACGCATACACCAGGGCTCCGCCGTCATGGTCGATGGTGTTGTGATCCACAATGATGTTCCGCGGTTCGTTTCCAATGAGCACGAACCAGCCGTTGCCACCCCAGTCAGCCGCGCTCACGTCATAAAAGAGGTTCTGCCGGATACTGATGTTCGTAGCTTGTGCTGATATCCCAGGGCTGTCGTAGCCGAGAAGGTTCACGCCCGCCGCCGTCTGGCGGACGATGTTGTACTGGAAGACGACGTCCTGGACCACACACCAAGTGCAGGTCCCGCCTGAATTCCGCGGAGTCAACACGATCGCGTATCCGTTCTGACCATTGAGCCAGTTCGATTCGAAGACGTTGTACTCGACGGTGACGCGCCGGGCATTCTTCAATTCGAACAGGTTCTTGACGAGCCACGTGGTACCAGGGCCTGAGGGCGGGGATGCGACCGTACCGGCTTCGCCGGTATCGGTGAAGGCTGCCGACGAAACAGTCCACGAGAATCCGCGGGCGAATACTTGATATTCCGTGGCGGCCGGCACCGCTGACCACCTCAGCTGAACCTTTCCGTTGGCCGCGACCGCCACGGCAACGGATGCTGCCGTCGAGCGCCCCATGGCGCCCTGGCCGACTGATCGTCGGGCCACAACAAGGTACGTGATCCGCCCCACCGGCAGCGTGCCACCCGTGCCAGGAGTCGCGGTCAACGACGTGGGCCTAGGAATGATTGGGTTGCGCCATGCGACCGGCTTCGATACATGGTTGCGTCTGAAGGTGATGTTGGTGGCGACCAGACCCGATATCGATGGATCCGAGCCACCAAACAGCACGTTCTCTCCCGATCCCTCGAGGTAATTGTTTTCAATCCAATAGGGACCCGGCCCGTTCCAGCCCCCGATTGCCTGCGCCTCCTGTCCGACAGCTTTACAGTCGGTGATGACCGACGACCGGATGGTAATGGCGCTGCCGTTCAACGCCACGCAGCGCTTCTGCCCCACGAGCGGGTCGCCGTGGATATACACGCGATCGAGTTCGATATCGTGGGGTAACTCCGCAAGTGTGTTCTGTCGGCTGGACCCATCCCCGAGCTGGATCAAATCGCCGAAACCATCCTCGTTGGCCAGGAACTCAAGAAATTGGAGGCGCCAATGATGCGAGCCGGCGGCGGTGTGCAGCGCGGTTAGGCTGTTGGGGGACCGCAGCTTTGGCAGAAGGCTGGCCCACTTCGGTCCGATGCGTTGTCCGTTCGCAGGAAGTGAGATATCGCTCGCCGCCGACCGAACGATGATGAACGCCGCCCCCGGCTTCGCCGGGAGGACGAAGTTGCCAACGAATGTCGCTCCTGCCTGGAGCAAGATCAGGTCTCCCGGTTGAGCGGCATCCAGCGCCGACTGGAGATCCTCCCCTGCTTGGACCTGAATCGTTGCCGCGATCGCTCGAGACGGCAAGAGCATCGCCGCGACGACGAGAGACACACGGAGGCGTACGCTTAACCGGGGTATTGTCGGCATGGGCTTATGGCCAAGCTCGGCTACAAAGGTATTGCCGGTCCTGGCGCTCGTGCCCAACGCCTTTCGGATCAGAGCGTTAACGCGGACGCGCAGCGGCCACGCCCTGACCTTTCTATTACATTGCTGAGGGAGGCTTTACAGTTGTGGCTCGGTCTGGCCGGTTCCCGGCGGCCCATCTCCGACCACATTCGGCCCGCTATCCGCCCGATCCGCGTCCCCGCAGGATCCGGGGTATACGCTCGCGATCTCTTTCTCTCTCTCCAATCTGCTGTTCCAAAACGGCCCGCAATTCCTTGATGGGCGCGCCAACCGCTCCCCCGTCAGATGCTGCCGTGAGGAACCTGCTACCGTCCTTCAGGCGGAAGTCGCCCGACCCTGGATCCAGGAATTGCGACATTAGCGCGGCAATGGTCGGGAAGGCGTTTCCAGGAGGATAGACGGAGGCCCGAGCGCCTGCGAACACATTGTGGTCTATCTCGGCATCGGGAAAATAGGCATTCAGTGTGTCGTTTCCGAAGCCTCTGCCCTGCCCGTGGATGCCGAATCCGCTGTTACTGAGAACGATATTGTCCCTGAAAACAAAGGGCTCAATGGTAATCGGGGCTCCGGCGCTTCGGCCGGCTGCCTCGATGATATTGCCACGCTGCAGCACGGTGTTTCTTTCCACAGCAATGTCCGTTGGTCCCAGCGACATGAGGAGAAAGAAGCCGTTTCCCTTCCACTTCTCCCGATCGAACCCATAAAACAAGTTCTCGCTGATTCGGATCCGCCGCGCCAGTCCGCTGGGACCACCATCGTCATGCCCTAGGATGTTGATCCCGGCGGCCACGTCACGAACGATGTTCTGTCTGAAGGTGACGTCTTCAACGACGGCCCATGCCGCGGTCCCATGTTCGCCACGCGGCGTGAAGAGAATCGCGTACCCCGCCTGCGCGGACACCCAGTTGTGCTCGAAGAGATTGTTCGAGATCATGACGCGCCGCGCGTTCTTCAGCTCCAGCAGGTTCTTCACGGTCCAGTTCTCGTTCGTCCAGGCTACTGGGCGCCCCACATAATTGCGGGTGAAAACCACGTCGGACGGAACGAGTTCGCGGATGCCGGGGGTGGAGCCGCCGAGTAAGAGGACCTCGCCGGCAGCCTCGAGGTGATTGTTCTCGATTCGGAAGGGGCCCGGCCCGTTCCAACCGCCAATCGCCTGCGTGTCGAAGCCAATCCCTTTGATGTCGGCGATATGCGATCCAGTGATGTCGGTCGCGGCGCTGTTGAGCGCGATCCCGCGCTTCTGACCGAACGATGGATCACCGTGGATGTAGCACCGATCGATCGCCAGATCCCGTGGCACCTGGGAAAGATCGGATTGCGCAGCAGATCCGTCGCCAAGCCGGATGATGTCGCCGTTGCCCTTTGCAGTGGGTCCGATCTCGAGCAACTCGAGCCGCCAGCCGCGCGCGCCGGGGGCCGTGCGGAGTGCCGGACCGCCATTGCCGGGCCGCAACTTGGCGAGTCTTGGTGCGTCTTCGGGGCTTACCCGCTGACCGGGCAGTGGCAGCTGGTCATCGGGAAGCGTGCGGATCGTGACGGCCCCGTTTCCGCCGTGCACCGGTAAGACAAAATTACCCGTGTATGTGGCACCAGCGGTCAAGTTGATCACGTCGCCACCGGATGCGCTGTTGATTGCAGCCTGCAGGTCGCCGCCGGGCGCCACAGAAATGGTGCTCCGCGCCGATGCTCCCGCCGACAGCGCCAATAAGAGAAGGACAGCCGCGAGGCGAACTCCGAAAGTGGCGGAGACGTGCATCGATCTCAATATCGGATCAATCTAACTCAATATCCGATCAATCTGAAGGTCTGGCAGAGGCGTTCGAAGGCGGCGGGCTGCGGGTGCGGACTATACGCCGCAGGCAGGCCCAGCCGCACCCCGAAACAGGGTCAGCCCACGCGGCGGACCGCCGCCGCCAACCCGATCAGCACGGAGCCGACCAGCACCATCGCTGCCTCTTCCGGCAAGCCCAGCATCGGCACTCGCACCTGTTGCGCGGCGACCGCTGGGACCGCGCGATCTGCGGCAGCTCGGTCGTTGCTGGCCGGTGCGGCAGCTGCCATCGTGGCGCTCCCGGCCATGACGAGAGAAGCCAGAAAGATCCGTCTGACAAAAGGCTCCGCTCGATGCATCCAACCTCCCGTAATCTCACGCGTCACGGCCGCCCGAGGCCTGGTGGACCCGCGCCCGGCGTAGCCTGAACGCCTGATTCGCTTCCGGTCTGCGGGCTGCAGCGTGATGCCGGCGCGGCGGCAAGCTACAAGTGGTGTGCCATAAAACCATGCGCGCGCGCTTCACAGATCGTGAAGAAATGAGACTCGGCGTCGGAAAAATGTTGCTCAATTTACCGACTTTTTCTGATGCGTAGGAAGATTGATGCTGCCGAGGTACGACTCTTGAATGATGTGGGAAACGAAATGGACACTCGACTTCCAGTGCAGCCCCATGATACAGACCAGCGTGCGCCCGTTATCCCCGGAAGAACGATGAAAAAGCCTTACGTTGCAATAGTCGATGACGACTCCGCATTCGCCTCGTATCTCCGAACCTTTCTATCTTTACGCGGCTACGAAGCGCGATGCTACACACGTGGCGACGAGTTGCTTGCGTCAATGAAACAAACTGAGGCGCCCGATGTGGTGCTGCTCGATGTTATGATGCCCGGGCTCGACGGTATGGCGACCTTGCGGGCGCTCAAGGCTTCACGCCCGGAGGCGCAGGTCATCATGCTTTCGGGTCGGAACCAGGCGTCCACGATTGTCGAAGCCGTCCGGCTTGGCGCCGCCGATTACGTCGTGAAGCCAGACGACCCCGAAGGGCTGGGGGAAATTGCCCTTGATGTGGCGATCAAAAACGCGATCGAGAAGAACCGGCTCGTCTCCGAGCTCAGCGAGCTCCGACAGCAGCTGAGCGACGATGAAGATCGCGCGGTCTGGGGCAACAGCGAAAAGATGCGCGGCATCGCCACGGTGATTGAACAGGTGGCGGACAGTGACGTCACCGTGCTCATCCGTGGAGAGAGCGGCGTCGGCAAGGAGCTGGTCGCTCGGGCCATCCACCAGCGCTCTACCAGGCGAAACCGGCCTTTCGTGAAGGTCAACTGCGCGGCGCTCCCGGCGGAACTCCTCGAAAGCGAGCTCTTCGGGCACGAAAGGGGTGCCTTCACCGGCGCCGCCACGACGCGCATCGGAAAGTTCGAGCAGGCCGACGGCGGCACGCTGATGCTCGACGAGATCGGTGAAATGAAGCCGGCGCTCCAGGCCAAGCTTCTCCACGTCCTCCAGGATGGGGAATTCACCAAACTCGGCAGCAACAAGCGAGTCCAGGTCGACGTGCGCATCGTCGCCGCGACAAACCGAGATCTCGAAAAGATGATGCTGAGCGGAGACTTCCGCGAGGATCTCTATTATCGCCTGAAGGTTATAGAACTCCTGGTCCCGGCCTTACGTGAGCGCCGCGACGAGGTGGCGACGCTCACCGATTTCTTCGTGGCGCGTTATTCGCGCAAGTACAACCGTCCGGCGCGCCTGATTTCCGACACGCTCCGGCAGCTCTTCATGCACTACGAGTGGCCCGGCAACATCCGGGAGCTCGAAAACATGATCAAGCGTGTCGTCATCCTCCAGGACGAACAGCTCGTGGTCCGCGAAATCGAGAGGAACATGCAGCGTGCGCTGGCACTGGCGACCGCTCCGGCGGCAGCAGCCGTAATGGTGGGCGCCGGCGCGCCCGTCGGCATGGTTGCGCCGGCTCTTCCGGTTGGGTACGCGCCGTCACCCCCGCCGGCTGCGGAACCGGAAGTCGCCGAGGAAGGTGACATTGCTGACGATGGGGCCGATGCAGGCGCAGGGTCGCTGGCTACCGTCGCCAAAGCGGCGGCGATGAAGGCCGAGCGGGCTGCCATCGAGCAGACCCTCCGACAAGTACACTGGAATCGGCGGAAGGCTGCGCAGATCCTGGGGGTCAGCTACAAGACGCTGCTCAACAAGATCAAAGAGTGTGGGATCAGCCGGGCTTAGTTGGCTAACGGCTGACCTCGTTGGTACGCAGCCTACCAACAGTAGGTAGTTAGGTTCCGCGGCGGATGGTAGCGCCGCGGGACATCGCTTGGCGAGATTCGACCTACTCCCCCGTTTTCTCCAACTTCTCCAAACTTTTTCCGTTGTGGCATTCGCCTTGCTGAACCGCAGGCGTGCAGTGGACCACTCCAACGCGCGCGTACGATAGCTCTGCGGATCCTGATCTCTCGAGTACGCATGTCACTCGGCGTCCTCATGGTGAGCTCCTCGGCGCGAGCGAGAAGATGCGCGAGGTTCGCGAGCTGATTTGCCGGGTCGCCGATACAGATGTCACGGTGCTGGTACGAGGCGAGAGCGGAACGGGGAAAGAACTCGTCGCCCGGGGCATTCACGCCGCCTCACCGCGGCGCGATCGAACGTTCGTCAAGGTCAATTGCGCAGCCTTGCCGGCTGAGCTTCTGGAGTCCGAACTCTTTGGCTTTGAGCGCGGGGCGTTCACCGGAGCCATCCAGCAGAAGCCCGGCAAGTTCGAGTTCGCGCATCATGGCACGATGTTCCTCGACGAGATCAGCGAGATGGGAGGAGGCCTTCAGGCCAAGCTCCTGCAAGTCCTCCAGGACGGCGAATTTGCGCGACTCGGTGGACGGCAGGACGTGCGCGTTGACGTGCGCGTGGTCGCGGCCACCAACCGCGACCTCGAGTCGGCCGTAGCCGACGGGCACTTTCGTGAAGATCTCTACTTCCGACTGAACGTCGTCTGTATCACGCTGCCTCCCTTACGCCAACGCCGCGATGAAATTCCGACGCTGACGGCGCACTTTCTGCAGCGGTATTCGGAGCATTACAACAAGCCCGCTCCGGCGCTTGCGACCGATACACTGCGCTTGTTTGCCGAGTACCGACTGGCCCGGCAACGTCCGCGAGTTGGAGAACCTGATCAAGAGGATGCTCATTCTTGGCACCGACGCTCCGATCCGTCGCGAACTCGCGGAGGCTATCGCCGGTCGTACGGCACGGGTCAGTCCGATTCCCGCGCTCCAGACGATCGAGCCTCCGCCGGTAGCGGCGGCACCGGTAGTGCCAGCGTCGGCAGCGGTGGCGGCCCCGGCCGTCACGACACGTCTGACCGGATCGCTCAAGGACATCGCACGGCAGGCGGCGCGTGAAGCCGAACGAGAACTCATCTTCCGCACGCTTCAGCAGACCCGCTGGAACCGCCGGGAGGCGGCGGAGATTCTCGGCATCAGCTACAAGGCGCTGCTCTACAAGATCAAGGAAGCGGAACTCGACAAAGCGTCGTGATGACCGACGAACCGTTCCTTCAAGAGGACTTCCGCGTGCTCACTCCCGAGGCGTTTGACTTCGTGCTGAACAACGAGTTGAAACGCGCGGTACGGTCCCAAAACTACTTGACGCTCGTGGTCGTCGAACCGCAGGCCGAAGGACGACCGCGTCAGGATGCTGCGCGCGAGATCGCGCAGATTGTGAGCCGGGAAATCCGTGAAACCGATCTCTTGTCGGCCGCTCCTGATGGGCGCCTGTCGATGGTGCTCCTCGACGCCGACATGCAGAACTCGATGCGGGTCATCGATCGATTGATGATGCGCCTCGAGCATTATCAGTTCTCCACGCCCCTCGCAATCGAGGTTGGCGCGGCGTGCTGCCCAACCCATGGAGCCGATGCCGACACGCTGAGACGTGTTGCGGAGGCCCGGACCGGGATGCCCAGGCGAGAACCGGGCGCGCGGTCCAATGCTTCTAACGCCCAATAGTAGGTATGGCCATGAAGACCGCCATGTTCACGGCATGCTGTTTCCTCATTCTGCTGAGCCCGGGTTTCGCGCAAGAGGCGCGGCGGGATCCCGCCCCCGCCACCCCGTCCTCATCGATGTCGGGAGCCGACACGTCGGTTGTTCCGGACTACCGGATGTTCCCCGGAGACAAGCTGCGCATCGAGGTCTACAAGGATCAGCAACTGTCGCAATCCCTGCAGATTCGCCCCGACGGCAAGATCACGATGCCGTTTCTCGGGGACGTGAAGGCCGCCGGTCTCACTCCGACTGAGCTTCGAGATGCGTTGACGACATCGCTCAAGGAATACATCACCAACCCCGTCGTCACGGTCATCGTCACGGATTCGACGCCGCAGAGCGTGTACATCATGGGAGAGGTGAAGTCGTCCGGCCCGATCCCATTGAAGGGACCGTTGTCGGTGATGCAGGCCATCGCCATGGCGGGCGGCTTTTCCGACTTCGCGAAAAAGAAGGATATCCGGATACAGCGGCAGACCGGCAACGGCGTGAAGACGCTGACCTTCAACTACAAGGAAGCGCTCGAGGAGAACCGCCCTCCGCTGCTGCTGCAGGCCAACGACGTGGTGGTGGTGAAGTAGGGACGCAGTTCATGAGATCCCTTCGGCACTTCCCGTCGTCTATGGCCGTGGCCTCGTTGCTGCTGTTCGGTGGCGCGAGCGCGGGTTTCGCGCAGGAATTCCAGGGCTCGCAGATTCCCGGGTGGTCGTTCACTCCCGGGGTTGTGGTGTCCACGGTGTACGACAGCAACGTCGCGCTGACCTCGGAACTTCCGGCGCGACCCGACACCATCGGCGACCAGTTGTTCGTCGTGGAACCGTCTGGTCAGCTCGCATATCACGGCCCGCGCACCACGTTCGACAGCGGCTACCGCGGCAACGTGCGGCGCTATAGCGATCTCGACGCCCGGGACAGCTTCAATCAGGAGGCCTTCGCGTCGCTGCGTCATCGCCTGACGCGGCGCACGACGCTGTCGATGTCCGAGACGTTCAAGACGGTGCCGTCGACTGATGAACTCCAGCTGGACGGGGTCCGGTTCACCCGATCCGGTAGCCGCACCAACCACTTCACGACCGGCCTGCAATCCAAGCTGACACGATACTGGAACTTCAACGTTAATTACGACTTCAACTGGATCGACTTCGACCAGGCGGACATCCTCCTCCTTCTTCGAGGCGGCCTCACACATAGCCTACACACCGAACTCGCGCGGCGTCTGAATGAGCGGGCCTCGCTGGGCGTGGAGTACGGCGTCCGCCTCGCTGATCTCAAGAGCCGTGCGCAGATGCTCCTGTTTCAAGACGCCGGCGGAACGTTTCATTATGAATTGGGCCAGCGAACCTCGTTCAACGCAGCGGGCGGCGTCTCACAACTGCGCGATCGAATACTGAACGAGACGCGAACGGGCCCATACGTGCGCGCCGAGGTCACGCATAACCTGGAGCGCGCGAGCATGGGCGCGAGTTACACGCAGTCCTGGGTGCCCACGTTCGGATTCGGGGGCGCCAGTGAGAGCCAAGGAGCCAGCGCCCACGTGGAGATGCCGGTCACCCACAACCGGATGTACGTTCAGCAGTCGATAAACTGGCGGCGCACCAATCCTCTGATTCGAACCACCTTTCCTCTCGACACCTGGTGGGTACGATCGACCGTCGGGTACGGGATTTCCCGGTGGATGCGCGTTCAGGGTTATTACGTCTACACACGACAGGACGCGGACCTTCCGGGGGGCCTGATCAAGCGCCACCGGATCGCTGCTCAGGTCGTCATCTCCGAACCCATGAGGATCCAATGATCGACGAACCCCGTTTTCACCCGCTCGACTACATGGCGGTCGTGCGGCGCCGCATGTGGTGGTTCATCGTGCCGCTCGTCTTCTGCGTCGCTGCGGGCACCGCGCTTGCGCTGCTGCTGCCCCGCCAGTACCTGTCGCAGGCGACTATTGGCGTTGCCGCCCCCACTTTGAGCCCGGAGTTGCTGAAGGGCGTGGGCTCCCTCGACAAGGAAGAACGACAGCGCGCTATCTCTCAACAGCTTGTGAGTCCGGCGGTTCTTCAGCGGGTGGTGCGGGAAGAACGGATCAATCCCGAGTCTCCGGTAGACCAGGTGGCGCAGGTGCTGCGGGCGAACATCGGGCAGAACATCTCGGTACCCAACCCGATCACCAGGTCTTCTTCTTCTCCAAAAGGGCTGGACAGCTTCAATCTCGGTTATAGCGACAGCGATCCAGCCCGAGCACAGCGCATCGCCAATCGCATCGCGTACGTCTTCGTCGAGGAGAACTCGAAGACTCAGATCGAGCGCACTGAAAATACGTCCGAGGTGCTGAGCCAGCAAGTTCAGGCGAGCCAGGCACGGCTCACCAGCCTGGAGAATGACCTGCGGATCAAGAAGCAGGCGAACATGGGCCGGCTTCCCGACCAGGTGAACGCAAACGTTCAGATGGTCAACGGACTGCGCGGCCAGTTCGAGTCGCTCTCCAACCAGATGCACAGCGAACAGGACCGGCTGACCAGCATCGAGTACCAGATCGAAGCCATGCGCGAGGGCGGGGGGAGCACTGCGTCGAGCGTCTCCATGATCCGGCTTGCGCAAAAGCGCGTCAACGATCTGATGAAGGAGTTGGCGGTGGCGCGGACGGTCTACACCGACAAGCATCCCGAGATCGCGCGTCTACAGGAGGAGATCGCCGGTGCGCGTAAAGACCTCGCCGCCGCGCAACAGGAGAGTGGCAACGGTGACGAGGGGCTCGCCACCGATCCGCTGTACCGCCAGAAGGTTCAGGAGCGCGAGGGATCGAAGCTTCGGATTGCGCAACTGAAGCGTTCGTCGGCAGCCGCACAGAGTCAGATTGCCGTCTATCAAAGTCGCGTCGATGCCGCGCCGATGGTCGAGCAGGCGCTGCAGTCGCTCGAACGCGAAGTGCTTATGGAGAAGAACCATTACACCGACCTGACGAACCGCCATCAGCAGGCGTTGACCGCTGAAAGCCTCACACGCAAACAGGGTGGCGAGCGATTCAGCGTCTTGTACCCGGCCAATCTGCCGTCGCGGCCGAGCAAACCCGATCTGCTGAAGATCATGGGGATGGCCATCGGCGCCGGCCTCGTGCTCGGTGCTGCGGCCGCAATCGGACGCGAGTTCATGGATCGCTCGGTGCACGACGTGCGCGCGTTGCAGAGCGAATTCGAGGTGCCGGTGCTGGGAGAAATTCCGCGCATTTCAGCCTGAGAGATTGCTGGGAACTGACCCCTGGAGTTTGGCCACTGGTATCCGCCAGCTGGGGACTGGCAAGTGAGAGCTGACGACTATGAGCCGCATACAGGACATTCTGAACAAGGCGGAACGTGAGGGGGCCGCCCGCCGCACAAGATCGATTGGAACGGACGTGCCGGCGGGGCCGTCGTCGTCCCCGATTGCGCCCCCCGCACCCGCGCCCGTTCCACGACCGCTCGTCGAGCCCACGCCCATTGCCGAACGCCGTGAAGCGCGGGCACGTCTGGCAGAGCCGCCGCCCGAGCGCGAGGTCCACCTGGATCGCCATCTCGTTGCTGCGTTGGCTCCCCAGTCGCTCGCCGCCGAACAGTACCGATCGTTGCGAACCCGGATCAGCCGGGTCGAGACCGGCCGCGCCGTACGCGTGATCATAGTCACGAGCCCGGCGAAGGGAGACGGCAAGAGTCTGTCTGCCGCGAATCTCGCGCTCGCGATGGGTGAGGAGTTCTCACAGCGAGTACTGCTCATCGATGCCGACCTGCGTCGGCCGTCCGTGCATCACCTTTTCGGGTTGCCGGAGTCACCGGGCCTCACCGACGTGCTCATGGGCGGCACGCCGCTCGACGATGCGCTCGTGACGCTGGCGGATCATAACCTCACCGTGCTCCCGTCCGGGGTCCCCCCGAGTCACCCGGCGGAGCTCCTGGGATCCGCCGCAATGCGCCGCGTCCTGGACACCCTGCGGACGCGATTCGATCGGGTGATCCTCGACATGCCGCCGGTGGCGCCGCTCGCCGACGTCCAGATCGCCGCCGCGATCGCCGACGGCATCCTGATGATCGTCCGTGCGGGCATGACCCAGAAGCCGGCGATCGAGCGAGCCCTGGCCGGCCTCGACGTGTCGAAGGTGCTCGGGCTGGTGCTCAACGAAGTCGGCGCCGAAGCCAATTACCACGACTACGCGGGATACCGGTACATCGCGGGCTGAGGAACCGACCGGGCCATGCAGCTATTCAACCGTTACGTCTCGACCCGCAGCCTGACGGTCTTCGCCGGAGAGTTGCTGCTGATCTTTGGATCGGTCGCAGTCGCCGCACTCATCCAGAACACGCCGGATCTGCCGGCCAATCTGTGGAAGATTGCGCTCGTCACGGTGGTCTGCCAACTGTGCCTCTACTACAACGATTTCTACGACCTCACCCTGGTCCACTCGAATCGCGAGCTCATCGTACGGCTGTTGCAGGCGGCGGGCGCCGCCTCGATCGTGCTCGCCGCGCTCTACTCGGTGCGCCCGCAGTTGATGATCGGCAACGGCATCTTCGTATCGGCGCTGTTCGTCTTCCTGATTGCAATCCTCGCATGGCGCCTCGCGTTCAACCGGATCATCGGCTCACTGAGGCTCGAAGAACGTGTGCTGTTTGTCGGCACCGGGGAAACGGCACGCAAAGTTGCGCGGCAGATCCTCGATCAGCGTGACTTCGCCTATCGGATTATCGGCTTCATCGACGACGATCCGTCGCGCATCGGGGAGCGCATCGTCAATCCCGCGATCGTCGGCACGCCGGCGGACATCGAGCAGTTGATTGCACGATATCAGGTCGACCGCATTATCGTCGGCCTGGCGGACCGTCGCGGAAAGCTGCCAGTACAAGAACTGTTGCGCGCGAAGATGGCTGGGATCCGCGTCGAAGACGCGACCACCACCTACGAACGGGTCACCGGCAAGATCCTGATCGACGATCTCCGCCCATCATGGTTGATCTTCTCGGACGGCTTCTGTGTTTCCCGCCTGACCCGACTGATGAAGCGCACCATCGATCTCACGCTCTCGCTGGCCATGCTGATCTTCGCGCTTCCCGCCATGCTCGTGACCGCGCTCGCCATCCTCGTCGAGGACGGACGCCCCGTGCTTTATCGCCAGGAGCGGGTTGGCGAACACGGCCGCACCTTCACGCTGTCGAAATTCAGATCGATGCGCAAGGACGCCGAGAACGGCACGCCGATGTGGGCGAGAGATGACGACGATCGGGTCACGTTCGTCGGCCGGATCATCCGAAAGACGCGGCTCGACGAGCTGCCGCAGCTCTGGAACGTGATCCGGGGAGACATGAGCTTCGTTGGCCCGCGTCCCGAACGGCCGTACTTCGTGCAGGAGCTGTCGAAGGACGTTCCGTTCTACCAGCAGCGACACGCGGTCCGGCCCGGCATCACCGGCTGGGCGCAGGTGAAATATCGCTACGGATCGTCGCGGGAGGATGCCACCGAGAAGCTGCGCTACGACCTGTATTACATCAAGCACCTGTCGATCTTCTTTGACCTGACCATCGTATTCGACACGGTGAAGGTCGTGCTCTTCCGCAAGGGAGCGGCATAAGCGAGACCTGGGCACTGGACGACCGCGGACAGCTCGCGGGTTGGTGATGCTGCCGTTCAACCTGCGGCATCTCGGACCGGTGACCTATTGGGCTGTGGATGTTGACGGCACGCTTCTGGCTGTGCCTATAGAACGATCGATGGCGGTAGCGGCGTACCTGGCGCTCTTCTTCCTGATTGCCGTCGGACGTCGCGATCGCGCGAGCTTCCTGGCCAGGGCGATCGAACTGATTGGACGGCGCGGCTTGGCAACCGCAGCCTGAATTGCGGCCATTTACGAGGATTACTGCATGCGGGGCGTCATTCTGGCGGCCGGAAAGGGTTCGCGGCTCAATGGGACGGGCGCCGACAAGCCGAAGTGTCTTGTCGAGGTGGGCGGCCTGACGCTCCTCGAGCGCCAAATCACTGTCCTCGAGCGCGCCGGGATCGACGAGATCACGGTGGTGGTGGGCTGCGCGGCGGATCGTGTGCGCTCGGTATGTGGCAGGCGGGTTACCTACCTCGAGAACGGACGGTTCGCGGAAACCAACAGCCTGTACTCCCTCTGGATGGCACGAGCTCTGCTTTATGAGGGCTTTGTAGTGCTCAACTGTGACGTCCTTTTCCACCCGGTCCTGCTGACCGACCTGTTGACGTCACCTCATCCGGATGCTCTCTTGATGGCGTATCGTGAAGCGGATCAATCGCCCTACGGCGAAGAAGAAATGAAGGTCAGCGTCCGCAGCGGCCGGGTCGTCGACATGTCGAAGACGATGGATCCCACTGAAGCGCACGGCGAGAACCTGGGCATCGTCAAGTTCGGTGCCGACGGGGTGCCGATTCTCGTGGAGATTATGGACCGCCTGGTCGCCGCCGGCGAACTGCGGGCGTGGGCGCCTCGCGCGTTCAGCGAGTTCGCCAGGGTGCGGCCGCTCCATGCTGTCGGCACTCGCGGGTTGCCCTGGATTGAGATTGATTTTCCCGAGGACTATCACCGGGCGGTGCACGAGGTGCTGCCCGCGATTGAAGCGATGGTCGGAACCGAAATCGACGATCGCACCGGCGACGAACAGGTTACTCCAGCTCACGCGCGGATAGCGGCCGACGCGCGATAAGACGATCCATGCTGCCGCACGCTGATTCCGAGCAGGCGCCCTGTCAGACAGAATCCCACCGCGGCATCGTGCCGCGGGTGGTGGCAATTGGCGGGGGCACTGGCCTGCCGAACGTGTTGCGCGGTCTGCGCCCGTTGCTGTTTGTGGACGCCTCAGTTCCACGCGAGCGCCTGGTCGCGATCGTGGCCACTTCCGACGACGGGGGCAGCTCGGGGCGGCTGCGTGCGGAGTTCAACGTCATCCCGCCCGGCGACATCCGGAACTGCCTCGCGGCGCTGTCGGACAACAACTCGCAGATCGTCGACATTTTTCAGTATCGCTTTGGCGCGGGGGACGGCCTGAACGGCCATGCGATTGGCAACCTGGTGCTGACCGCCTTGGCTGATGTCACGAACGATTTCACCCAAGCCGTCGAAATCGCCTCGCGGGTGATTGGCGCGCGTGGCGTCGTGTTGCCGGCGACGAGCGAACTAGTAACGCTGGTCGCGGAGTTCGCCGACGGGCGGGTCATGAGCGGTGAGACGGCCATTGCCGCGACGCGCGGAACCATCGAGCGGCTGTCGTTGCTGCCGGATCGTCCACGGTGCGCGCCGCAGGTCACCGACGCGATACACAACGCCGAGGTGATCGTCGTCGGCCCTGGCAGCCTGTTCACCAGCATCCTGCCGCCGCTCCTGGTACCGGCAGTCAGCGATGCGATTCACCTCTCGAAAGGAATCAGGATTCTCGTCGCCAACCTGATGACCGAGCCTGGTGAGACCGACGATTTCAGTGTTCTCGATCACCTGCTGACGATCGAGCGGCATGCGGGCCGGCAACTGTTCGACTACGTCATTTACAACACGCGACCGGTGCTGGACCCTCTCGCCCGGGCATACGCCGAGCGAGGCGCGCTGCCGCTGATCACCGGAAGCTTCGAGCTGAATGCGCTGGAGCGTCTGGGTGTGCGCGCCATCGGGGTGCCGCTCGTGTCCGAGCATCCGGCAGGAAAGATCCGTCATCATCCCGAATGCCTTGCCGCCGCGATCACCGCGCTGGCGCAGGGCAAGCTTAGCGCGTGGCGAAGCCGACCAGAGCTCGGAGGCATGTGAGATGTACGAACGGTTTTATCAGCTTCGTGAACGCCCGTTCGCGCTAAGCCCGGATCCCGAATACTTGTACCCGAGCCGCGTCCATCAGGAGGCGCTCAGCTACCTTCGCTATGGCCTGGAGACGCAGGCCGGTTTCGTGGTGATCACCGGTGAAATCGGATCCGGCAAGACCACTCTGCTGCAGACGCTGCTGCGCAACCTGGATAGCCACACGACGGTCGGCCGGATCGTGAACACGATGCTGGAGCCGCGAGAGCTGCTCGAGACGATCATGATCGACTTCGGTCTCGACCCGAGCGGGCGGAGCAAACCGCTGCTGCTCCGCGATCTCGCGCAGTATCTCGTCGATCAGCGTCTGGCCGGCCGCCTGGTGCTCCTGGTCATCGACGAAGCGCAGAACCTCAGCCTCGCCGCGCTCGAGGAGCTGCGGATGCTGTCGAACCTCGAGACGGAAAAATCGAAGTTGATCCAGATCGTGCTGGTTGGCCAGCCCCATCTGCGCGACAAGCTCCATGCGCCCGAACTCGAGCAACTCCGGCAGCGCATCACCGTCAGTTATCACCTGCCCCCACTCGACGCAGACGAGACGCTGCACTACATCAACCATCGGCTCCGGCGTGCGGCGCTCGGCGCGCCTCTCGAATTTCCGCCGGACGCGACCGCCATCATCCACGTGCGCAGCCGCGGCGTGCCGCGGATCATCAATGTCATCTGCGATGCCGCGCTGGTGTTTGGCTATGCGGAAGAGCGCCGGCAGATTGATCGCGAGTTGATCGTGGAGGTTCTCCGGGAACTGGAAAACACCGGCGTCTTGCCGCCGGCTTCCAGCGAGTCGACGGCACCAGCGACCGAGCCGATTGCCGAGACACCTCGAGCACCATCAACCGGGGTGGCCGCTTCGGCGGTGGCCCCGCCACGACTGTCCAGTCCGGCCAGTGCAATCCCGACGGCGATGATGTCGCCCGTCGCACCACCGGTGGACATCAACTGGCCGCCAACGCCGCCACGCCGCGACTCGAGCCTCGACTTGCGCGCGAGCGCGCTGGACCAACGCGAAGAGGCCTTGCGGCAGCGCGAACGCGAGCTCGCGGAACAGCGTCGCGTGCTCGCCGAGGAGTATCGGCTGCTCCGCAATCAGCGGGCGACCGTCACGCAACCGGCCGAACCGGTGTCGGCCGCCGGTGGACGCATCCGCCTGCAGGTGCATGGCGGACAGCCGATGCCCGTGGAGGCGTCGCGGCCGGAAGGGTTCTGGGGCTGGCTGAGACGGGTTATGCTGGGTGTTTCGCCACCGGTTCAGAAGAACTATCGGACCAATGCGTGAGATAACGGACATCGATGTCAACGATCGCGGATGCCCTTCGTGAAAAGCTAAGGAGCCGGCGAGCCCGCATCGGCGTCGTAGGGCTCGGTTATGTCGGATTGCCGCTTGCCGTCGAACTCGCCAAGGCCGGCTTCCATGCCACCGGAATCGACCTCGATCGCCGCAAGGTGCAGGCGATCAACGAAGGGCGTTCGTACATCCCCGACGTCTCGAACTCCGACGTAGCCGCGTTGCACACCGCGGGGCGTCTCGATGCCTCCACCGATTTCTCGGTCGTTCGCGATCTCGACACGATCAACATTTGCGTGCCGACGCCGCTTCGCAAGACGAAGGACCCGGACATGTCCTATATCGTCTCGGCGGTGGAGGGCATTGCGAAGCACCTGCATCCCGGCATGCTCATCGTCCTGGAATCGACGACCTACCCGGGAACCACCGACGAAGTCGTGCAGCCGATGCTCGAGGCGACCGGCCTCAAGGCCGGCGTCGATTTCTTCCTCGCCTTCTCACCCGAGCGTGTCGACCCTGGCAACCCGACGTTCCAGACGCACAACGTGCCAAAGGTGGTCGGCGGCCTCACTGCAACCTGTTCGCTGCTCGCGAAGGAGCTGTACGCTTCCGCGATCGAGACGATTGTCCCGGTCAGCTCCACACGGGTCGCCGAGATGGTGAAGCTGCTCGAGAACACGTTTCGTGCGGTGAATATCGGACTGGTCAACGAGCTTGCGCTGATGTGCGATCGCATGAACATCGACGTGTGGGAAGTGGTGGATGCCGCGAAGACGAAGCCGTTCGGCTTCATGGCCTTCTATCCGGGGCCAGGTCTCGGCGGCCACTGCATCCCGATCGATCCGTTTTATCTCTCCTGGAAGGCGAAGCAGACGGGATTCGATCCGCGGTTCATCGAGCTCGCCGGTCACATCAACGCCGCGATGCCGCATTACGTGGTCGAGAAGATCGGCGACGCGCTGAACACGCGGCGCAAGGCGGTCAACGGAGCGAACGTGCTCGTCGCCGGCGTCGCCTACAAACGCGATATCGACGACATGCGCGAGTCGCCGGCGCTCGACGTCATGGGACTGCTACACGCGAAGGGCGCGCAGGTGTCGTATGCCGATCCCTTCGTGCCGGAGGTGCAGGGACGCGAGTGGGCCGGTGGCTACGACATCAGGGCGGTCGAACTCACCCGGGGCTCGATCAGTCAATACGACTGCGTCGTCATCCTGACCGATCACAAGGTGTTCGATTACGATGCAATAGTGTCGCAGGCGGACCTCGTCGTCGACACACGAAACGCGATCAAGGGATCGCATCCGAACGTCTTCAGGCTCGGTGGCCCGCGCGGGACCGGTGTTCCGGAGAAGATCGGCGCGGTATAGGAGCACAACCGAGGAGAGTCGGGATTGCCTTGATGGGTCATGATTTTGCAAGTCTGCCGAGCCTGCCGGCAGCGACGGCTGAATATGGATGCGCTTTTCTGGTTATCGGTAACGGCTGTGCTTTACGTGTACGCGGGCTACCCGCTCCTGCTCGCCGCGTGGGCAAAGATCGTGAATCGCCGGCCTTGCGCCAGGGATTTCGAGCCCGGACAATGGCCGTCCATCTCGATTATCGTCGCCGCGCGCAACGAAGCGCATCAGCTCGCAGCACGGGTCATCAACCTTCTTGAACAGGATTACCCCGGGCCTCGAGAGGTCATCGTCGTATCGGACGGCTCGGCCGATGAGCCGCGTGCCGCGCTCGCCGCTTATCTCAATCAGATTCAGCTCATCGAATTACCGCCGGGCGGGAAACCCGTCGCCTTGAACGCCGGCGTGCTCGCAGCCCAGGGAGACATTCTGGTGTTCGCGGACGCGCGCCAGCATTTCGCCGCCGGGGCAATCCAGGCGCTGGTGACGAACTTCGCGGATCCGCAGGTTGGAGGCGTCACCGGCGAACTCGTGCTCGATTGCGAAACGGGGACGGCGACCGACTCGTCAATTGGGGACGGCGTCGGGTTGTATTGGAAGTACAAAAGTGGCTGCGGCGCAACGAGAGCCGCGTGTGGTCCACGCTTGGAGCCACCGGGGCGATCTACGCGATCCGCCGCTCGGCGTGGCGGCCGCTCCCGGCGACGTCGCTCCTCGACGACGTGCTGGCGCCGATGCGGGCCGTGCTCAATGGCAGCCGGATTGTCTTCGAGGAACGCGCCGTCGCGTTCGATCGCGCCGCAGCGGATGCCGCTGCTGAATCGGTGCGGAAGACGCGCACGCTTGCGGGGAATTATCAGATTCTCGCGCACGAGCCGCGAATCCTCGTGCCCTTCGTCAACCCGGTTTGGATTCAGTACGTCTCGCACAAGATCGGACGCCTGCTCGTACCGTGGGCGCTCATCACGCTGCTGGCTTCGAGCGCTCTCCTGGCGACAGCGGCATGGTTCTACCTGATTGCACTGGTTGCGCAGCTGGCGTTCTACGCCTTGGCCGCTGCAGGTGCATGGTTGACGGTGCGCGAACGCGGCTCACGAGTCGCATTTACGTTCGTGATGATGAATTACTCCGCGGTCGCCGGTCTCGCGGCGCTGCGCCGCGGACGTGAGGTCTGGCGGTGAACGAGCGGTTCGCCTTCACCCCCCGTCCGTCTGCCGCCTCGGGGCGGCAAGATCCCTCGCCGGGTTCGGGATCGGCCCCGGAGTCCGGCGCGGGCGAGGGTCGCACCGACTCGGACCGCGTCGGTCCGGCAGGACCCTCGACGCCACCGCCGAACAGTGAGGCGCACACTCGTGCCAGGGCGCGGAGGGAGCCGAAGGACTGGGCATTTTTCTTTTTCCTCGCATTCACCGCAGTTGTGTTCTTCCGCCCTCAGGACCAGATTCCTGGACTGCACCTGCTGCATCTCGCCGAACTCTCCGCGATCGGCGGTCTCACGGCGCTCATCTTCGGGCGACTATCGCGCAACCTGCCGGTGACTCGGATTACCCCGGAGCTCGTGGCCGTCTTTGCGCTCGGATTACTGATGATCGGGCTCGCGCCGTTCTCGATCTGGTTCATGGGCTCGATTGCGGTCTTCCAGGACCTGTACTCCAAGGACATGTTGATCTTCCTGTTGATGGTCAACGTGCTGACGTCGCCGAAACGAATCGAGACTCTGACCTGGCTGCTGGTTCTCTCATCGGGCTACATCGGATTCCTCGCGGTGGTCGACTATGTGCGCGGCGCGCATCTCGTTGGAAACGGCCGCGTGGCCGGCGCCGTTAACGGGATCTTCGGCAATCCCAACGATCTGGCCACGAACATGGTGGCGGTGCTGCCGCTCGCGTTGTTCATCGCAACCCGGCCCGGCAGCCTGGCGCGTCGCCTGTTCGGGCTGCTGGCAGCGCTGGTCATGGTCGGCGCGACCGTCGCGAGCGGCTCCCGGGCCGGTGCCCTTGGACTCGTCGCGATGGCGATAGTTCTCGTGTCATTCGCGATCCGCACGCGTCCGCAGCTGGTCTTCGGGAGTGCCCTCGCGGTGATGCTCGCCCTGCCACTCGCACCTTCCAGCTATTGGGATCGGATCGCCAGCATCACCGACCCGAGCAAGGACGAGACCGGTTCACGGGAGGCACGCAAACAATTATTCCGGGAATCGACGGCCGCGTTCCTCGAAAATCCTCTGACCGGCGTTGGTGCAGGGCAGTTCAAGAACTGGAACCCCGAGGGCCGGCTCCAACCCTGGCATGAGAGCCACGATCTGTTTCTGCAGGTCGCGGCGGAACTCGGAATTGGCGGTCTGGTCATCTTCCTCTTTCTGATTGCGCGCGGGGGACTCTCGGTGCTGGCCACCCGCAAGCAGCTGCGCCGCGCCCGTTACGCCTCGTCGCCGCGGCGGAAGCGCACGCCGCCGCAAGGCCGGCCGGTGCCGACGCTCGATCGAGGCGAAATCGAGTGGTTCGATGCGCATTCGGCCGCTATGGCCGCATCGCTGGCGGGCTGGTTAGTGTGCGCCCTCTTCGCATCAGTGGCCTACAACTGGACGTTCTACTACCTCCTCGCATTGGCGGTCTCACCCCGCGATGCCATCCTCGCCCGTATGACGACTGAGCGGCCGTCACGACAACGGCTGCTTCAGCCGCGCTTCGAGGCTGTACAAGCATGAGCGCGGGAATCCTGCGTCGCGGCGTCAACGCGGCGCGCGCCCTCGACACCAGAATTGCTCGTCGCAGCGGTCAACGACGGGTGCTCGTCGACGCGCGACAACCCGTCAACTTCACCATGGTCGCGCCGGTTTACCGCGTCATGCGCGCCGACCCGCGGCTGGAATTCTGGTTCACCGCAAGCGAGGAACCCGCGCAGCTCGCGCAGATCTATCGTGAGGCGGAGGGAGTGCGGCTGGTACACCCCGGCCGCGCCGCGTTGATGAAATTCGACGCATATGTCGCGTCCGATTTCATGTGGGCATCGCTCCCCCGCGGGACGTGCCGCATCCAGGTGTTTCACGGCGTGGCGGGAAAATACGGATTCGATGCACCGGATCGCTCGATGCGGGACTGGGACCGGCTGTTCTTCGTCAACCAGCGCCGGCTTGGGAACTTCATCGCGAGCGGCGCGATCGATCCAGACAGCTCCGCGATCCGCCTCGTCGGCATGCCGAAAACGGATTGCCTCGTCGATGGATCGATTCAACGCGACGCGGTGCTCGAGTCCCTCGCGCTCGACTCCTCGCGGCCGACGGTGCTCTACGCGCCGACGTGGTCGCCGGCGTCATCGCTTAATGCCTTGGGGGTGGACCTCGTTCGCGGTCTGCTGGATCGACCGATCAACCTGATCGTGAAGTTGCACGATCGATCGCTCGACCAGCGCGCGTTTTATTCCGGCGGAATCGACTGGCCCGGGACCCTGCGTCCCATTCTGTGCGGCCGGCAGGGTGTGATCGCGCCACGGCACGATGTTTCGCCATACCTCATCGCCGCCGACCTGATGATCACCGATCACAGCTCCGCCGGATTCGAATTCCTGCTGTGCAATCGGCCGATCGTCCGAATTCATCGACCCGAGTTGCTGACGGCGGCCCAGGTGCACCCGGATTATGCAGCGCTGCTCGCGTCGGTATCCGAATCGGTGACGACGGTGGGCGAGGCGCTCGCCGCGGTGGACCGTGGCCTTGCGAATCCCAGTATGCGCAGCGACGAACGACGCGCCGTAGCCGCCGATTTGTTCTACCGGCCAGGCGGAGCCACCGGGCGGACGATCCAGGTACTTGTACGAGGCGTTGTCGCTTTCGCCCATTGCAGCGCTCGCGTCGAGGCAGGAGGCGGAGTCCCAACCCTCAGCGTGACCGCGCCGCTGTACATGGACCGCCGGCGGGACCAGCCGGCGCGGCCCACAACCGAGCTGCCATGAAGTTCACGATCGTCATCGCGACCTACAACCGTGCCTCCGAGCTCGGCAGCACACTCGCCAGTCTCGCCGGATTGCGCCCGGGAGCTGGCGACTGGGAAGTCATCGTCGTCGACAACAATTCACCGGACGAAACTCGTAGCGTCGTCGCATCCGCGGCCCTCGGGTTTCCGGCACCACTCCGCTACGTCTTCGAACGCGAACAAGGGCGCAGCCCCGCGCTGAACGCCGGTATCCGGCTCGCTCGAGGCGAGATCATTCTCACCACCGACGACGACGTGCGGGTGGAACCCGATTGGCTGGATCGTGCGGGCGAGGGCCTCGAGCGCTTGCGCTGCGAGTATGTCGGCGGACGCGTGACCCCAATTTGGGGCGCGCCGCGCCCGGCATGGCTGACGAACCACGGCGGACAGCAGTGGGCGGTAATCGCACTGCTCGACTACGGTCCTGACCCAATCGAGTTCGGCAGTCACGTACCGCTCGGCGTGAACATGGCGTTCCGGCGCGAGGCCTTTACGCGTGCGGGCTTCTTCGACCCGCACACCGGCCGGAAGGCCGGGACGCTGCTCGGACAAGAAGTGCGCGAATGGTGCATTCGTGCACGCAGCGTGGGACTGCGCGGGTACTACGTGCCGGAGATGATCGTGCACCACATCATTCCGGAAAGCCGGCTGAACAAGAGGTACTTCCGTCGCTGGTTCTACTGGCGAGGCATCAGCCGGGCACAGCTGTACGAACGATGGGGGTTCGACCTCCAGGCACCCGAAGAAAAGGCCCCTGATCCGTCGCAAGTACCGCACATCCTGGGCGTGCCGCGATATCTCTACCGCAAAGCCCTCGTCACTGTTGGACGCTGGGCGAAGGCTGCAGTGCGGGGCGATGCCGCGGCCGCGTTCGAAAAGGAATTGTGGCTCTGGTTCTTTGGCGGCATCGTCGTGGAGAGGTTGAAGGAGCGGCGGATCCAGCGCACGGTCGCCTCGCGTCCGCAGCCAGGATCCACGATCTCAGCCAGCGACGGTCAGGAGACCGCCCACAGCGCGTGATTTGCGTCTTGTCGATCTTGCAATGAGCATGCGCTCACCATCCCTGCGCCGGTCCGCGAATCGAAACGTTTACGCGGGGGATAACGCTCTCCCTGGAATGCGATGACCACGATCCGCAGCTGGGTACCTTCGATGGAGGTTCCGCCCCTTCCGGCATCCGCACCGCGGTGCGACGTGACGGTCCTCGTGTGCACCTTCAATCGCTCGTCGGATTTGTCAGCGACGCTTGATAGCGTGCGGTGCCTCGAGCTCGAACCACCGCTGACCTGGGAGGTGATTGTCGTCGATAACCATTCGACTGATGACACCCAAGCGATCGTGGCGCGGCATCGAGAGCTGTTCCCAGCTTCGCTCAAATATGTGTTCGAGCCGCTCCAGGGTAAATCCAACGCACTCAATACCGGACTTCGGGCGGCGTGCGGTCGGGTCATCGCGTTCACCGACGACGACGTGAGGGTCCCATCGGACTGGCTGATGAAGTCGATCGCTCCGCTGCTCCGCGATCCAGATCTCGCTTACACGGGCGGACCGGTGCGGCCAATCTGGGACGGCAGCAAGCCCTCCTGGCTCGATGAACGCGGACGCATGGGGGGCACAATTGCGGTGAAAGATCATGGCCCGGCGCCGTTCATCTTTGAAGAGCAACAGAGGACTGCGCTGGGCGTGAACATGACCGTCCGGCGCGAGCTGATCGAACGGATCGGCGGTTTCCATCCTGACCTGGGCCGAAACCGGCATTCCCTGCTCGGACAGGAGCAGGCTGACTTCTTTTACCGCACGCGGCACGCCGGCGCACGCGGCCTGTATGTGCCCGATGCGATTGTCGATCACCGGGTGCCCGCATCACGCCTCAACCGGCGCTACTTCCGCCGATGGTGGTACTGGAAGGGTTTGTCACACGCTCGGGTGCACGCGCTGCATGGTGAGACCGAGTTGGGACTCAATCTACGCACGACGCCACATATCTACGGCGTACCTCGTTACGTGATTCGAATGTTCGCGCGACATCTGGGCGGATGGCTCGGCGCCCTGCTGCGCGGCCGGAGGGCCGAGAGCGCCGAACACTTCTGCATGATGGCCTACGTTCTTGGCTACATGAGCGAGGCGCGGCGACACCGACCCAGGCGGGCGGCACTGTCCGCCAGCATCACGGCACCCTAGTGAGGTAGAGAACACACGCGAAACCCGGAACCAGGCCTCGCGTGCGTCCTCTGATAGGCAGGGAATCACGCGTCCTGCGTGATCGTCTGCCTCGGGCTGCTTACTTGACCGTGAAGGTCGCCATGACGGGCCGGTGATCGGATGGCATCACGCCACCACTGCGCGTGTCGAAGACCTGGACTTTCCTGAGCACCAGCGCACTCGCGCCATGCGAATAGTAGATGTAATCGATGCGCGTGTTCCGCGTGTTCCCATCCGGATTACCGGCATACGACACATCGAGGTTCTTCTTCACCGCCTGTGCCCACGAGTCATAGTAGGTGGTGACCATCTTCGCGTTCTCCGAAGTCTGCGGCCACGCGTTGAAGTCACCGGCGATGATCCGCTGTTCGGCAATACCGGATGCCCAGCTCTTGAGCTGCCCGATCTGACTGAGCCGGCGCGATGTCGAATCGGCGTCGAGGTGCGTCGAAATCATGTGAATCGCGCGCCCATTGACGTGGAAGGTTATTTCCGCGGCAGAGCGGTCATAACTCATGTGATAAGCGGCCTTGCTGTCCAGCGGGAATCGGGACATGACCAGGTTGCCATTGCCGTGGGTGGCGCCGTTGGCGGTCACGAACTTGTAATACCAGGTCCGCCCGGTCTTCGCCTTGAGCATCGAGGCGAAGCGGGCTGGCTGGTCCTCGTTCCCATACCCGGTGAAGTACTCAATCTCGTTCAGTGAAATCACGTCCGGCTTGAACTTGGCGATCCACGTCGCCAGGCGGTTGGGATCGTACTTTCCGTCCGTGCCGACGCCGCCATGGTGTGTGTTCCAGTGCAGGACTCTCAGGGTGGTACCGGTTGTCGTTGGCGACGAAGGGGCGGGATCCGGCGACGTGGTGCTCGTGCCAATCGTGATAATCAGGGCGGGGCGAAGCGCGGTGTTAGGGTCGTTGTTCGAGTAATACTGCTTCAGCGAACCCTTGCTGTCGGCACCCAGGTCTCCGACCAGGAAGCGCGCGAATCGCGATCCGTAGGCGCCATTGACGACCTTCTGGACCTGCGCGGTGACGTTGAACCTGACCTGCGACCTCGGCGTGGCCGTCACCGATGCCGAGGAACAACTACCGTCCACGACATCGACGCCGGGGTTCTGCCACGCCGACCCAGTCCTGCGCAGCTTCCAGGTGACACTCCATTCGTCGAACGAGACGGGAATCGAGCATGCGCCCAGGCGGCGGGATTCAGAGTTGCCACCCTTGACGGTCAACACCAGCGTCGCTGACGCAATGTGCGCGTTGGCCGGCACCCTCGCGTCGGTGTCGAACATCATCGCGGCGCGCCGAAGATACGTCCGATCGCTGTTGCTGGCGCGTGTGACGAGAATGGGATCGTCGCCGAAGTTCTTTGAAGCGTAACTCCCGCCGCGGACGGTGGCGTCCTTCGCGGAGCGGATCGTAACGGTTTGCGCGTGGACCGCGGGCGCCACGGCCAGAATGGCTGCAAGAGCGAATGCAGCATGTCGCATTTCGGAAACCTCCGAGAGCGGGCGTGCAGGGTGCAGCCCGTAGGTGCACCGCAACCGCTGAACGCGCGCCGACTGAACCAACGATGAGCGCACGTCACCGCGGTGACGAGGGTCTGTTCTCGTTTCCACCCGGGTTCGTCGCCAGACACACAGACCCACACCGGCCCGTTCCTGCGGTGAACAGGCAACGCCTCAGCTTGGTGCCCGTTGAGCCACCAACGTCAGCGCAAGAAGTTTGGGTTGAAGTGACGGAGCTGTTCGCGCCGCCGGCCCGACAACAGCAAGGATCCGACCAACGGCAAAAACGGCTGAATTTCAGGGACTATGGCTCAACGACGCGTTTTGAGACTCAGCGTCGAGTGGTGGTTGCAACACGGCCGTTTGGAGGATTTACATCCGCCGTTTGCAAATAGCCCATTTCCTAGAGGTGTAAGCAAATACCGCTCAGTCCTCAGCCGCGACACATGCGTGACCGTTGCTCTTCCATGGAGCTCAGCCGCAGGAGTATCTGCACTGATATCAGACAGTTCTCGGACGGCGCACCATTTGCAGAGCTCGTTCAGTGCCATCAGCTCGTTCAGTCGCCTTCAGCATGAGCACGTCACGCCGACTCAACATTGCCATAGTCGCCCCGTCGACAGAGATCCTCGGAGGCCAGGCCGTGCAGGCGCAGCGGATGCTCAGGTCGTGGCAGGACGATCCCGAAATTCACGGCTGGCTGGTGCCAATCAATCCCTCGCCACCTGGACCTCTTCGACATCTGTGCCACATCAAGTATGTCCGGACAATCGCAACGCAACTGACGTATTGGCCGCTGCTGTTGAAGGAACTGCGCCGGGCGGATGTCGTTCACGCTTTCTCCGCCTCGTACACCTCTTTCCTTCTCGCCCCGCTCCCCGCCGTCCTCGTGGCAAAACTGCTCGGTAAGCCCGTGCTTCTGAACTATCACAGCGGCCAGGCTCCCGATCATCTGCGGCGCTCCGCCGTCGCCCGCGCGACGCTCCGGCGAGTGGATCGCAACGCGGTTCCGTCGCGCTTCCTCCACGACGTCTTCGCTCGATTCGGCATCGCATCGGAAATCATTCCGAACATCGTCGACGTCGATCGCTTTCGCTTCCGCCGCCGGGGAACATTTCGGCCGCGCGTCCTGTCGACACGGAATTTCGAGGACCTTTACAACTTGCCCTGCACGCTCCGGGCATTCCGGATGATCCAGGATCGCCACCCGGATGCAACGTTGACGCTGGTCGGCGGCGGGTCGCAGGAGCCGGCTCTTCGCCGGCTGGCGAGCGAGCTCGCCCT
Organism: uncultured Acidobacteriota bacterium; assembly: GCA_963755695.1. Lineage (GTDB taxonomy): Bacteria > Acidobacteriota > Vicinamibacteria > Vicinamibacterales > 2-12-FULL-66-21 > QHWT01. Next base: position 1,774,323 of record CAVWLB010000010.1, read on the forward strand.
TCACCACGTCACCTTTGCCGGCCGCGTCGCACCCGACGACATCTGGCGTTACTACGCGGATGCTGATGTCTACCTGCAGACGCCCGACATCGACAACATGCCGCTTTCGGTTCTCGAAGCGTTTGCCAGCGGGTGCGCGGTCGTGTCGACCAATGTGGGCGGCGTCCCGGCAATCCTGACCGATGAAGTTCAAGGACTGCTGGTTCCGGCTAACGATCACACCGCTGCGGCAACGGCCGTGCTGCGCCTGGTCAATCAGCAGGGACTCGCGACACGATTGACCGAAGCGGCGTTGGCGGCCTGTGCCCGTTACCGGTGGTCCTCTGTCCGGGAGCAGTGGGTGCAGCTCTATCGAAGCCTCGCCGCTTCTCCGGCTATTCCTGCCCCGACTCCGGCATGACCCTCGTGTCCAACGTGCGACGGCTCGTCACGATGGATGCTGGCGAGGTCCGGTTCCGTGCTACGTGTCACGCCCGGAAGGCGATCGAGCGGACGCGTTACGCGCTGTCGCCTCCGAGGTGGGATCGCACCTCGGTTGCGCAGATCCTCGATCCCGACCACTCCGAACCGCTCACCCGCGCCTGTGAAGCGGCCAGAGGCGGCAGGCTGTTGACCGCGCACCAGGTGCTGGGGGTCCACTTCCACACGCGCGCATCGGTGTGGCCATTTACTGCCAGGTCGGCAGTTGACGTGACCGCGGCCATCGCCGACCGCTTCCCTGATGCCAGGCAGGCGGCCATCGTACGAGGCAATCGCATCGCGGACGGCCGCTTCGATCTGCTCGGTTATCGCGATCTGGACTACGGCTCGCCGCCGGACTGGCACCTGGACGCGGTCCACGGCCGGCGCGCTCCGCGCGTCTTCTGGGCCTCGGTGCCCTATCTTGATCCGGCCTGCGGCGATCATAAGGTCGTTTGGGAAATCAATCGGCATCAGCACTGGATCGCATTGGGACGCGCCTTCGCGCTGGCCGGCGATGTTCGTTATCGCGACGCCTTCGTCCGCGAACTGCAAAGCTGGATCGTGGAAAATCCGCCGCTCGCCGGCGTCAACTGGTCGAGCATGCTCGAACTCGCGTTCCGGGCAATCTCGTGGGCGTGGGCGATCGAATTCTTCTCAACCGGTGCCGAACACGACCGGACGCCGTGGCTCGTCGATCTGCTGGTCGCGCTCGATCGGCAATTGGATCACGTCGCCAACAATCTCTCTCGGTACTTTAGTCCCAACACGCACCTGTCCGGGGAAGCGCTCGGCCTCTACGCGGTGTCGCAGGCACTGCCCGAGCTTCGCCACAGCCGGCGTCGCGCCGCGATCGGACGCGAGGTGCTGATCGCCGAGGCCTCGAAACAGATCGGCGCCGACGGCGGCCACGTCGAGCTGTCGGCCCACTATCACCGCTACTCGACCGACATCTACCTGCTCGCGCTGCTCGTCGCCCGCCGCTCGGGCGATCCGGCGGCGGCCGTATTCGAGCGCGCGGCGCGCGCACAGGCTGAGTACCTGCGATGCATCAGCGACGACCACGGCCAGTTGCCGCTGATTGGCGACGATGACGGCGGACAATTGACCGGATGGTGCGGCACACGCCCGAGTGACGCGAGCGTGACACTCGGTATTGCCGCAGCTGCGCTCGAAGATCCTTCGCTCGCCGTCCGATCCCCGTCTGAAGAAGTGTACTGGTCGCTCGGCGGCGCGGTTCCGGCCGAGGAGGTCGGGCCGCGGCCCACCTGGCCGTCGAAGCTCCTGGGTGCCAGCGGCTATTTCGTCTCTCGAAACCAGGACGGCGATCACTTGATCTTCGATGCCGGCAGGCATGGGTTCTTGAACTGCGGGCACGCGCACTCGGATGCGCTCTCGGTGCTTCTCAGCGTGCGCGGACAACCGCTGCTCGTCGACCCTGGCACTGCGACCTACACGATGGATCCGGCTCTCCGCAATCGGTTCCGCTCGACCCGAATGCACAACACCGTCGTCCTCGATGGACGCGATCATGCGGAGCCGCAGGGACCCTTTCATTGGCAGACCCACGCCGACGCGCGGGTGCTGTTTGCCTGCACGAACGACGGGTTCGATTTCGTGGAAGGTACTCACGATGCCTACGAACACGCATCGCAAGTGCGGTCGGTGCTTGCACTCCACGGAATCGGCTGGGTCGTCATCGACCACGTACTCGGCGAGCGGGAGGTCCAGGCAGAAGCCTGGTGGCATGTTCACCCATCGTGGTCGTTGTCGCTCGATCGCGCGTTTGCATTTTCAGAGCGTGCGCGGCGAACTGACGTCGGAGGGTTCTCCCTATATGCGCCGGAGTACGGACGCGTCGAGCACGCGCCGGCGATCTGCGTCATGAAACGGGGGCAACCGCCGTTCTCATTCGCAACGTTCATCCCCGCGCACGCGCCGGCGAGGATGCCGATCGCGGTCAGCCCACTCGCCATCGAGCTGGCGGTACCTGAGGACTGGGTTGGGAGCGCCTTTCACATCACGGGCACGGCCGACCTGAGCGTTCTCGTGGCCACACGGCGCGCGCGCGACGGCGCGACCGGAGGTCCGCAAAAAGTGTGGGGCACCGCCGATGTTCGCACCGATGCGAGAGTGTGCGTCGTCAGCCGCGGATCAGTAATCGCGCTCATCGATGGGCCCACGGTCGAGGTGCGACAGTCGATGGCCTCGGCCGCGCAGGTGCCGCAGGTACGGTCCTCCGCGTAGCCCAAAGGCGATAAGATCTCTAACACCACAGCGGCAGGAGACCCCTCGTATGTGCGGGATAGCAGGCTTTGTCGCGGACTCGTCACCGGGCGATGTCGCGCATCAGTCACCGGCGCGGCTGGAGGCGGAATTCTCGCTCGTCCATCGGATGTGCGAGGTGATTCGCCACCGCGGACCCGACGATGAAGGCATTCACGTGGAGCCGGGAGTTGGCCTCGGCATGCGGCGCCTCAGCATCATCGACCTGGCTGGCGGCCGGCAGCCAATGCACAACGAGACACGGACGATTTGGATCGTCTTCAACGGCGAGATCTACAACTATCGCGAGCTGCGCCGCGAGCTCGAATCCTCGGGCCACCACTTCTACACGGCGAGCGACACCGAATCAATCGTTCACGCCTACGAAGAGTGGGGAGAAGACGCGTTTCGCAGGCTGCGCGGCATGTTCGGGCTTGCGATCTGGGACGCCCGACAGCGCACGCTGCTGCTCGCGCGCGACCGCGTCGGGATCAAGCCGCTGCACTACGCCCAGCGCAACGGACGGCTGTACTTCGGCAGCGAAATCAAGTCGCTGCTCGCCGCCGGTGCCGTCGATCCGCAAGTCAGATCTCGACGCGCTCGACCACTACCTCTCCTTCCTGTACACGCCGCGCGACGGTCGATTTTCGAGAATGTCGAGAAGCTGCCGCCTGGGCACTATCTGCGTTGGCGCGACGGTCGAGCGGAGGTGCGGCAGTACTGGCAGATCGCCGCCGATGAAACGTTCAAAGGCTCGGAAGCTGAGGCGGCCGAGCAACTGCGGGCGGTGCTGGCCGATGCCGTGCGCTCGCACATGATCAGCGACGTGCCGCTCGGCGCGTTTCTCTCCGGCGGCGTCGATTCCTCCGCCGTGGTCGGCCTGATGGCCCGCGCCTCATCACGGCCGGTGAAGACGTTTTCGATCGGCTTCGACGAGCCGGAGTTCGACGAGCTCGAGCACGCGCGCGCGGTCGCGCAGCACTTCGGCACCGACCATCACGAGTTCGTCGTCCGGCCCGACGGCCTGTCGATCCTCGATCGATCTGATCGCGCATTTCGACGAGCCGTTCGCGGATTCCTCGGCGATCCCGACGTGGTACGTCTCGGAAATCGCGCGGCGACACGTCACGGTGGTGCTGTCGGGCGATGGCGGCGACGAGCTGTTCGGCGGCTACGATCGCTACCTCCCGCATCCGCGCGTCGCGCAATTCGATCGTCTGGCGATTCCCGGCTTGCGCGGCGCCGCGAGGCTGGTCTGGCCGCGGCTGCCGCACGGCGTTCGCGGCAAGAACTTCCTGCGTCACGTCGGCCAAGGATCCCGACGGCGCGCTATCTCGATTCAGTCGGCATTCTTCCAAGCGGACGAGCGCGCGTCGCTCTATTCGGCCGAGGTCCGCGATGCGCGGACCGCCATCGCCGAGCAGACGCTGGCACGGCATTTCGATCGTCTCGACGGCGCTGCCGCTGCACGGCCGGATGATGCGGTTCGATTTCGAGACGTATCTGCCGGAGGACGTGCTCACGAAAGTCGACCGCATGAGCATGGCGCACTCGATCGAGTCGCGCGTGCCGCTGCTCGACAACGAGGTGATCGAGTTCGCCGCGACGCTGCCGCTCCGACTTCAAGATCCGCAACGGCCGCCGCAAACACGTGCTCAAGGAAGCACTGCGCCCCTTGCTGCCGGCCAATATTCTCGACCGGCGCAAGCAGGGCTTCGGCGTCCCGCTCGGCGGCTGGTTTCGCGGCGGACTCACGGATCTGTTCGCCGACGTGCTGCACTCACCCCGGACAGAGCAGCGCGGCTACTTCGAACCGTCGTTCGTCCGGCGGTTGACGCACGAGCACCTGGCCGGCAAGCGCGATCACACGCTGCGGCTCTGGCAGCTGCTCGTCTTCGAGTTGTGGCACCGGCAGTACGTCGATCAGACCGCTGAGGGTCGCCGGATGCCGAACTACACCTAACGCCGTTCACACCGAACTGTTGAGTTACCGCGACTGGGATAAAATTTCCAAAGATTTACCCACTCCGGCGCCTCTACCAGTGGCATCTGGCTTGCTGAGATGGCAGCTTGTGAATTTTCCGCCACAAATTCCGGTCGCCGTATTCCTCAACAGCTTCCATCCGGGAGGGACGGAGCGCCAGATGACGGAACTGGTGCAGCGGCTGGATCGTGATCGGTTCGAGGTGCACGTCGCCTGCATCCATCGCGAAGGATCCTGGCTGTCCCGGGTGGAACACTCCGCGCCCATCGCCGAGTTCCCAATCCGGGGATTTGCACGGCGACAGACCCTCGCACAGGCCGCCCGGTTCGCACGCTGGTGCCGGGAGCGACGGATTGTGGTGCTGCAGACGTGCGATTTTTACGCAAACGCATTCGCGTTGCCGCCCGCGACGCTCGCGGGTGTCCCGATCCGTATCGGCAGCCGCCGTGACCTGAACCCTGACAAGACGAACCTTCAGATTGCGCTGCAGCGCCAAGCGTACCGCTGTGCGCACCGCGTCGTCGCGAACTGCAACGCCGCCGCCGAGCAGCTTCGGAAGGAAGGGATATCCGCCGCTCGCGTTCATGTCATTCCCAACGGCATCGAGATCACCAGGTACGGCGCTCGGCGCGCCCTACGGCCCGTGACCACGATCGTGACCGTTGCGAATCTTCGCGGGGAGAAGGCACATGAAGTGCTGTTGCAGGCGGCCGGGCACCTTGCGACAGGCTATCCCGGGCTGCGCTACCTGATCGTCGGCGATGGCCCTCGCCGCAATGAACTCGTGGCATTGGCCGAATCACTGGGCCTGGCCGGCCAGGTGACCTTCATGGGTCATCGGGAAGACGTACCAACGGTGCTCGCGCAGGCGGATCTGTTCGTGCTGCCTTCACGCTCGGAAGCGTTTCCAAATGCGGTCATGGAGGCCATGGCCGAGGGCGTGCCGGTGATCGCCAACCGTGTCGGTGGTCTCCTCGATCTGATTGAGGACGGCCGAACAGGCATCCTCGTGTCGCCCGGTGAACCCTCGGAGCTGGCCAGGGCGATTGAACAGCTGGTCCTGAATCCCGAGCGAGCCTACGCGATGGGCAGTGCCGCACGCGAGGAGGTGGCGCGCCGCTACTCGTTCGAACGCATGGTGGCGGCATTCGAAGATCTGTATTTCACCCAACTCGAGGCGATAGGCTCGGAGGCGCACGGCCGCGCGGCTCTTCGACAGACGCAGGGTCCCGAGCAGCGTCGAGGGGCGGCGACATAGACCATGTGCGGCATCTCCGCGGAGGCGATCTAATCCGATGTGTGGCATCGCCGGTTTCGTGACAACCGACCGACTCGACGCGGACGATGGCGTGCGCCTCACGCGAATGCGCGACATCATCACGCATCGCGGGCCGGACGAAGCCGGGGTCTACGCCGACGAGCACGCGGGGCTTGCCCATCGACGCCTGAGCATCGTCGACCTGGCAGCGCGGTCACCAGCCGTTGTCGAACGAGGACGGCACCGTCTGGATCGTCTTCAACGGCGAGATCTACAACCACGCCGACATCCGGCCCGAGCTGGAAGCTGCGCGGACATCAATACAAGACGCGCTGCGATACCGAAACGATCGTCCACGCCTACGAGCAGTGGGGAGACGCGCTGTGTCGAACGGCTCCGCGGCATGTTCGCGTTTGCGATCTGGGACGCACCGCGGCGGCGTCTGCTGCTCGCGCGCGACCGGCTGGGCATCAAGCCGCTGTACTGGGCGCAGGCCGGCACGCGCCTGCTGTTCGGATCGGAGATCAAGGCGATCCTCGAGAGCGGCCTGGTGCGAGCCGGAGCCGAACGAGCGGGCGATCCCCGAGCTGCTCAGCACCCGCTACCTCTCCGGCACCGAGACGCTCTTTCAAGCGGCATCCACCGCTTGCATGCCAGGCCACATGCTCGTGTTCGAACACGGGCAAGTCACGACGCGCTGCAGTGGTGGGACATTCCGGTCGGCCAGCGCGACGGCTCGTCCGACGCGGCTGTCGGATCGCGAGGCGGTCGCCGCAGTTCCGCGACCTGCTCGAAGATGCCGTGCGCATCCGGCTGATGGCCGACGTGCCGCTCGGCATGTTCCTGTCGGGCGGCCTCGACAGCAGCGCGATCGCCGCGCTGATGGCCGGGATGATCGATCGGCCGCTGCAGACCTTCTCGGTCGCGTTCAAGCAGCGCGCGTTCAGCGAGCTCGATTACGCCCGCCAGGTTGCGACGGCGATCAAGGCCGATGCGCACGAGATCGTCATCGACGATCAGGACTTCTTCGGCGCGCTGCCGCGGCTGATCTGGCACGAGGACGAGCCGATCGCGCATCCCTCGAGCGTGCCGCTGTACTTCGTCTCGGAGCTCGCGCGCGAGCACGTGAAGGTCGTGCTGACCGGCGAAGGCAGCGACGAGCTGCTGGCCGGCTACGGCAAATATCCGCGCGCGCTGGTCAACTGGCGCGCCGGCAGCGCTACTGGAGCGTCGCGCCCGATCCGGTCCGCGGCGTTCGTCGCCGACACGCGTCGTGCCGCGCCTGCCCGGCCGCGTCGGTCGCTACGCCAAGCGCTCGTTCCTGGCGATGCCGCGCACGCCGGAGGCGATGTTCTTCGACAACTTCGCGGCGATCGGCCTCCGGCGCCAGGCGACGCTGCTGGCACCCCGACTCGCGGCTGCTGGCGACGCCGGAGCATGCCTACGGCGCCGTCGCGCGCGTACTTCGACGCGCCGAACGGGCGACAGCACGCACGCTCGATCGCGCTGCTCTACGCCGACCTGAAGACGTACCTGGTCGAACTGCTGATGAAGCAGGACCAGATGAGCATGGCGGCCTCGATCGAGAGCCGCGTGCCGTTCCTGGATCACCACCTCGTGGAGTTCGCGGCCGCGCTGCCTCCACGGATGAAGCTGCGCGGCTTCACGACCAAGTGGATCCTGCGCGAAGGCGGTGCAGGGCGATCCTGCCGCGCGGAGATCCTCACGCGCAAGAAGATGGGATTCCCGGTGCCGTTCGGCGCTCTGGATGCGCGGACCGTGGGGCGACCTGGCCCGCGACGTGCTGCTCGATCGCGCGCACCGCGCAGCGCGGCATCATCGATCCGCCGCGGTCGAGCGACTGATCGACGCGCATCGCGGCGGCACGGCCGATGGCGGCGACGCGCATCTGGAGCCTGCTCAACCTCGAGCTCTGGTATCGCACGTTCATCGACGGCGAGGGCGTTCAGACGCTTGCCGACAGCCGCCCGTGACACGGACCGCGCCTGCCGCCGCCGCGCTGAAGAGGGCCACGGCATGAAGATGCTCTGGCTGAACGCGGGCCTGCTGCTGCCGCTCGACAAGGGGGGCAAGCTGCGCACCTGGCACCTGATGCGGCACCTCGCGGCAGCGCCACGACATCACCTACCTGTCGTTCGCCGAGCCGTCGCCAGAGCGATGCCGACCGAACCGCACCGGCATGCGCGAGGTGTGCTCGCGGCTCGAGACCATGCCGCGCGACCGACGCGGCCAAGGGGACGTGGCGGTTCTACGCCGACGCGGCCGGTACCTCGTCGACTCCGGCACCGTACGCCGTCGCGAAGTACCGCTCCGCCGCGTATCGCGCGCGCGTCGAACAGCTGCTCGCGACCGAGCGCTTCGATGCCGTCGTCTGCGACTTCCTGCCGCCGGTCGTCAACCTGCCGGACCAGCTGCCCTGCCCGTCGATCCTCTTCACGCACAACGTGGAAGCGGAGATCTGGCGGCGCCACGCGGAGAACGCCGCCAACCCGGTCATCGCAGCGCCTGCTCACGCAGCAGTGGCGGCGCATGCTGCGCTTCGAGGGCGACGCGCTCGCGCGGTTCGATCTCGTGCTGGCGGTGTCGGACGCCGACGGCAGACGTTCGAGCGGCTCTATCCCGGACGCCCTGCGCGCGCCCGGTGCACGTCGTGCAGACCGGCGTCGACACCGACGTACTTCACGCCGCCGACCGCGGCGACGCCGGAGCGCGCCGCACCTCGTCTTCACCGGCTCGATGGACTGGCTGCCGAACGAAGACGGCATGATGTACTTCTGCCGCGAGATCCTGCCGCAGATTCGCAAGGCCGAGCCCGAGGCGACGCTCAGCATCATCGGCCGCGCGCCGACGCCGGCCGTGCGGCGGCTCGCCGAGATCCCGGCGTCGAGGTCACCGGCCGCGTCGACGACGTGCGGCCGCACATCGCGCGCGGCGCCGTCTACGTCGTGCCGCTGCGGATCGGCGGCGGCACGCGGCTGAAGATCTTCGAAGCGATGGCGATGGGCAAGGCGGTCGTCTCGACGACCGTCGGCGCCGAAGGCCTGCCGGTGACAGCCGGACGAGACATCGTGATCGCCGACGAGCCCGCACGGCTTCGCGCAGGCGGTCGTCCGACTGATTCGCGACGCCGAGGCGCGCCGCGCCGATCGAGGCCGCGGCGCGGCACGCTGGTCGTCGAGCGCTACGACTGGTCGGCGGTCGCGCAGGATTTCGAAGAGGCGCTGCTGCGAGACGCGCGCCAAGCGACGGCCGTCGACGCGCGAACGACTGCGCGAGCACGGCGAGGTTCGGGCCATCGCATAGAGGAGTGATCGAGTCAATGAAGGTTTCGGTGTTCGGTCTGGGTTACGTCGGCAGCGTGTCGGCGGCGTCGTTCGCCGCCGACGGCCATCACGGTCGTCGGCGTCGACGTCAATCCCGACAAGGTGGCGAGCCTCAACGAAGGGCGCAGCCCGATCGTCGAGAAAGGGCTCGACGAGCTGATTCGCGACAACGCCGCGAACGGACGGCTGCGCGCGACGACCAGCACCGCGGAAGCGGTCACGCGACACCGATCTCTCGCTGATCTGCGTCGGCACGCCGAGCCGCAAGAACGGCAGCCTCGATCTCACCTATCTCGAGCGCGTCGCCGAGCAGATCGGCGAGGCGCTCAAGCGACAAGGACGGCTATCACGTCGTCGTCGTCCGCAGCACGGTGCTGCCGGGGACGACGCACGACGTGGTCATTCCGGCGCTCGAGCGGACGTCAGGGAAGAAGTACGGCACCGGCTTCGGCGTCACCGTCAACCCCGAGTTCCTGCGCGAGGGCACGGCGATCCACGACTTCCGCAATCCGCCGCTGACGCTGGTCGGCCACAACTACGCAGTCCGACGCCGAGCCGACCGCAGGCGCTCTACGCGAAGGTCGAGGCGCCGCTGGTCGACGACCAGCATCCGCACCGCGGAGATGATCAAGTACGCGAGCAACACCTGGCACGCGCTGAAGGTCACGCTTCGCGAACGAGATCGGCAACCTCTGCAAGCGCGCTCGAGATCGACAGCCACGAGGTGATGGACATCTTCTGCCGCGACGAGAAGCTGAACCTCTCGTCGTACTACATGAAGCCCGGCTTCGCGTTCGGCGGCTCGTGCCTGCCGAAGGACGTGCGCGCGATGCAGTACCGGGCGAAGGAAGTCGACCTCGAGATGCCGGTGATCCAGTCGATCCTCGGCAGCAACCAGCTGCAGATCCAGCACGCAATCGACGAGATCGTCGAGACGCGGCAAGAAGCGCGTCGGCCTGCTCGGATTCAGCTTCAAGGCGGGCACCGACGACCTGCGCGAGAGCCCGATCGTCATCCTCGCCGAGGCGCTGCTCGGCAAGGGCTACCAGCTGTGCATCTACGACCGGAACGTGTCGCTCGCGCGGCTGGTCGGCGCCAACAAGGAATACATCAACACAGCAGATTCCCCATCTGTCGTCGCTGCTGTGCGAGTCGATCGACGAGGTGCTGGACAAGTCCGAGGTGATCGTCGTCGGCAACGCGCGCGCCGGAGTTCGGCGACGCGCTGACGCGGACGCGCCCAGACCAGATCGTCCTGGATCTCGTGCGCGTCAAGATTGGACGGGATCGGATTCCAGCGAACTATCGGGGGATCTGCTGGTGACGGCCGATTTGATTATTTGGTGTTTCTAACGTGAGCGCGCCGACGCGTCTCGGAATCTCACTGACTCGCTAAATCACCAAATCACCAATCACCAAATCACCAATTTCCAAATCACCAATTTCCAAGTCACCAACCCCGCGACCGGTTCAGTCAACCGCCAAACCCAGAAACGCCACCAGAGTCTCCCAGATGTAAGGAAGGTTGTGTGTCAGCTGATGGTCGTCGTCGAGCATGTGCAGCTCGACGTTGGGCCGGCGGCTCGCCCACGCTTCGACGGTCTCCGGGTCGACCGCATCGTCCCGCCGGCCCTGGAAGATCAGGATGGGCATCCGCACATCCGCGTTGAGGGCGTCGTAGCGTTGCGCATCCGCGTAAAGCTCGTAATGCACCGGGACCATGCGACCGTAGGCGTAGTGAAAGACAGGCAATTGACCCGACGCTTTCCACTCGTCGAGTCCGATGCTGCCCAGCTTGGCCATCCGGTGAGAGCCGAAGTCGAGCGCCGGCGCCATCAACACGAGGCGCTTGATCCGGTCGGGATTCTGCACGGCGGCGTTGACCGCGACGAAGCCGCCGAGGCTGGATCCAATGACCGTCTGTGAGCTCGTTGATGCCTCGAGCAGCACGCGCGTCTGGTTCAGCATGCGCGTAACCGTCAGCGTGGAGAAATCAGGCAGGTTCAGGTCCGGGGCCTGCAGCTCGATGCCGCGCTCGCGCAATCGGCGGCCGAGATATGTCGCCTTCGACGAGGCCGACCCGGATGCGAATCCGTGAAGGTAAATCACCAGGGCACCCAACCCGTCGGCCCCGCGTCAGATCAGCGTCTTGCAGCCGGGGCTGCAGCGGCACTGATCGATCCCTCGCCATCGGTCGAGTAATCGTAGGTGAGCTCTTCACCCTTGCAGATGTTGCGCGCGGCAATGATCCAGATCGTGTCGCCGATCACCCGGGTGTAGCAGTTGGGAGCGCAGGCGTGATTGATGTAGCGCGCGACGTTGCCGCCGACCGCCGCGTCGCGCACGTAGAGCCGATTCAGCTTGAAGCACCAGATGTGGCCATTCTTCAGATAGCGTTTCTCGCGCTTCAGACTTTCCCGGTTGGTGATCTTCTCACCCGCGTAATCGATGATGCGCTTGTTCTTGCGGATCGGCTCGGTGGCGAACACACCCCAGCCCTGGATGGAGGAACGACGCTTTTCGATCATGAAAATCGCGGTCAGTGCCCAGTTAGGGATCCGCTCAACACCCGTTTTCACCAGTACCGGACCCGTCCGGTATCGACGTGAACGAAATTCGACGCGGGATAATAACCGACTCCGCCGACCCGCAAGCGCTTCGCGGTGTCGTGTAGATGTTCGAGCTTGATGCCTGGTACGCGGATATCGATCGCCTTCCCCTCGACGTGCAGGCTGTGGGTCGCAACGCCGCTGTGGGTACCGCCGCGCTCGTGAAGCATCGCGTTGGTCTCGGGGGTTCGGTAGCCGGAGATCACGTGGAACGGCTGATCGGTGCCGAGACGGTTGTTCAACTCGTACAGGAGGTCGAGCAGCTGCGGATCGATCACCCTGACTTCGTTCACCCGAAAGTCGCGCAACAGGTGATTGATGTCGCTCAATTCCTTCGCGAGGTACTCGCCATCGCAACAATACGCTGTAGTCAACCGCTCGCTGGTGTGCGTGTGGAAAAAGGACAAAGTCCGGTCGGGAGCGGTCGACACGGCAAGGCTCGCAGACCCGGCCTCCACCGCGCGGGCAGGCAGCAAGGCTCCTGCAGCGGCCGCCGCACCCAGTCCGAGGAAGTTGCGGCGGCTGAGGCGTTCGAGTGACAGCATAGTTTTCCAAAACTCGTCCGACAGCTGTCGGACGGGCCAAGCTCAGATCTGGATTGTTGATTCGCGGTGGATCTCCATTGAACCACAGCGACGTGTCCCGCGCAAGCTAATCCGCGAGTTAAGCCCAGCGTTCGCAGAGATTTAGCCGAGCCGGCAACCTTCCGGATTGAGATGCCCGTCTAAACGCTCGAACTTCGGCACCGTTCTCCGGTGCGAGGCACATCACACTGAGAGGTTTCATGAGATTCCGGCATTGTTCGATACCAGCGCTTGCCGCCGCGCTGTTGACGATTGCGTCGATCGCCCAGGCGCAATCGGCACCGTTCCGGTGGCACGGCTCGGTGGCCCAGGGCGCCGCCATTGAAATCAAAGGCGTGAATGGCAACGTCACCGCCGAACCCTCCGGCAGTAACGAAGTGGAGGTCGTCGCCGAGAAGACAGCCCGACACAGCGACCCCGCGAGCGTCCGGATCGACGTGGTCCAGCATGGCGACGGCGTCACCATCTGCGCGGTCTATCCAAGCCGCCAGGGGGACCAGCCCAATGAATGCGCCGCCGGCAAGGGTGGTCGCATGAACACGCGAGACAACGACGTCACCGTCAACTTCACGGTGAAGGTGCCGGCGGGGGTCCGGTTCCTGGGCCACACGGTGAACGGCGACGTGGAAGCACAGCGCCTGGCAGGCGCGGTCGACCTCTCAACGGTCAATGGAAGCGTCACCTTCTCCACGTCAGCGTCTGGCCGCGCAACGACCGTCAACGGATCGATCAAGGGAGATCTCGGGCGCGCGGACTGGTCCGATACGTTGGAGTTCAGCACTGTCAACGGCAGCGTCGTCCTCACGCTGCCAGGGGACCTGAGCACCGATGTCAAAGCTCAGACCGTCAACGGCGACATCGCGACCGACTTCCCGCTCACCATCACCGGCCGGTGGTCTCGGCATCGCGTAGAAGGGACCATCGGCGGCGGCGGACGCATGCTCTCCATCGAAACGGTGAATGGAGGGATCACGCTGAAACGATCGTAGGCGTTGGGGAATCCGCGCTCCCGAACCTTGAGCTTCGTTCAAAATGGCCGTGATATAGTCGCGGGATGGAAGGGATCATAACCGCGTGGGGTCGAATCCTGCGCGGCTATATGCCGTCGCTCTCGATTGAAATCACCCGCGAGTGCCCGCTTCGATGCCCGGGTTGTTATGCATACGGAGATGATCACCTCGGCGGTGACGTCACTCTGCGGCAGGTAACCGACTACAGAGGTCAGGAACTGGTCGATCGGGTCCTGGCCATTGTCGATGAAGAAAGACCGATTCACGTCTCGATCGTCGGTGGCGAGCCGCTGGTTCGGTACCGCGAGCTGCAGGAGCTACTCCCGAAGCTGGCGGACCGGGGAATCTACGGCCAGCTCGTCACCAGCGCGGTGCGCCCGATTCCAGCGGAGTTCGCCACAATCCCGCGGCTGCAGATCGTCGTTTCGATCGACGGCCTGCAACCCGAACACGACATCCGTCGCACGCCGGCAACCTACGACCGGATCCTGAAGCACATCGTCGGTCACCAGGTTACTGTCCACTGCACGGTCACCCGCCAGCAGGTGCAGCGCGAGGGGTACCTCGAAGACTTCCTGCGGTTCTGGTCCGCTAATCCACACACTCGCCAGATCTGGGTCAGCCTGTTCACCCCGCAAGTTGGCGAGGTCGCAGAGGAGATCCTGCTCCCGGAAGACCGCGAGCGTGTCGTCGCGGCGCTCATGACGCTGCGGCACAAGTACCCGAAGCTGCAGATGCCGGAAGGGCTGATCAAGAAATACGCACACCCGCCTCAGAGTCCCGACGAGTGCGTGTTCGCGCAGACCACAAGTTGCATTTCGGCGGATCTCGAACGCCGGATCACGCCGTGCCAGTTCGGCGGCACGCCCGACTGTTCACAGTGCGGTTGCATCGCCTCCGCAGGGCTGGCCGCCGTTGCGGCGCATCGGCTGCCAGGGGGCTTGCGCGTCGGGGCCATCTTCGAAGGTTCACTCAAGGTGGGCCGGATGATGCGGGCCCGGCGGGAGGCGCCAGTAGTTGGGCAGCCCAGCCCGGCCGCCTGATATAATTACTGGTTTTGATGCCACGTTTCCGCCGCAAAATCAGCCGACGCACCCGCTCGGTCCGCGAGTTCGTTCGCGGTCTCGCCAGCACTGATCACCCGCTTCTGGTGCATCTCGTCCCAATCCGGCGCTGCAACATCGACTGCGGCTACTGCAACGAGTACGACAAGGTGTCGCAGCCGGTGCCGACCGACGAAATGGTGAAACGGATCGACAAGTTGGCGGATCTCGGCACCTCTGTGGTGGCGTTCAGTGGCGGCGAGCCGATGCTCCATCCGGATCTCGACACGCTGATCGGTCGCATTCGCCGCCGCGGCATGATTGCCGGGCTGATCACCAACGGCTACCTCATGTCGCCGAAGCGGATCGAGGCACTCAACGCGGCCGGGCTCGACTACCTTCAGATCAGCATCGACAACGTCGAGCCGGACGAGGTCTCGAAAAAGAGCCTTCGCCTGCTCGACAAGAAGCTGCAATGGCTGGCTGAGTACGCCCATTTCGACGTCAACATCAACTCGGTGGTGGGCGGCGGCATCAAGAACCCTGATGACGCGCGGACGATCAATCAGCGCGCCGCGGAGCTCGGGTTCTCGACTTCCATCGGGATCATCCACGACGGCTCAGGCCTGTTGAAACCACTCGGTCCCGCCGAACGCGCGGTGTTCGACGACGTGATGCAGCGGATTGACGGCCGGCGTCAGGTGCTGAAGAACCTGTATTCGGGAATTCGCCGTTTCCAGATGAATCTTGCGGACGGAAAGCCCAACGACTGGCAGTGTCGCGCCGGCGCTCGCTACCTGTATGTCTGCGAGAACGGTCTGGTCCACTGGTGCTCTCAGCAGCGCGGCTGTCCCGGCGTGCCGCTCACGACCTACACGCGGGCGGACATTCAGCGCGAGTTCCTGGCGCCGAAGTGGTGCGCGCCGCTCTGCACGATCGGGTGCGTGCACCGGGTGTCGACCATGGACTACTGGCGAAAGCCGCAACGGCAGGAGCCTTCCATCTCCCAGGGATCCGTTTCACCAGCCAACTAGTCAGATGGCGCAGGTCCCCTCGTTCGACATCACATCGAACGTCGATCTCCAGGAGGTCGACAACGCGGTGAACCAGGCCCGGAAGGAAGTGGCGCAGCGCTACGACTTCAAGGGCTCGCGCGCGGCAATCGATCTCAATCGAACCGAGAACACGCTGACGCTGACCGCCGACGACGACTTCAAGATGAACGCGTTGTGGGAGATCGTCCAGACGCGCATGGTGCGGCGCGGCGTGCCGACCAAGAACCTGACGCCGGGCCCGATCGAGCGCGCAGCCAACGACACCGTCCGCCGGGTCGTCACGCTCCAGCAGGGAATTCCCACGGAAGCGGCGAAAGACATCGTCAAATTCCTGAAGGAGCGCAAGCTCAAGAAAGTACAGGCGGCGATTCAGGCGGACCAGGTTCGCATCTCTTCTCCATCCAAGGACGAGCTGCAGGAAGCCATGCGCCTGCTCCGCGAGCAGGACTTCGGTTGCGCGCTGCAATTTGGCAACTACAGAGGCTGACGGTCGTCGGTTCGAGGTTGGGAGAACCGAGAGTGCTGTTTCGACCGACTACCGACCATCTCCGCATCTGGGAGCCGCTTTCGGGCCGCGCTTCTCGGCAGTCGAATTGCATCGGCTGAGGTATGCTGACCCAGCCCATGCTCGGACTCGTCCTTGCCGCGGCGATTGTTTCGGGGCCCGCGGCCGACCTGCAGAAGGAGGCGACAAACCCGGACGCCGCCACCATCGCGGACTTCCTGAAGCGGGTGGACGCATACGTCGCGCTGCACAAGAAGCTCGAAGCCACGATCCCGGCGCTGCCCAAGGAGGCGACGCCGTTGCAGATCGATCAGCACCAGAGAGCGCTTTCACGCCTGATCGCACAGAATCGCTCGTCCGCCAAGCGCGGCGACATCTTCACACCCGGCATGGAGCGCATGGCCAGGAAGCTTCTGTCCGACATCTTCCGGGGGCCCGGCGGAGCCCAGATGAAGCGCGAGATTTTCGAGGAATACGAACAGCGCGACATCAAGCCGGGGGTCAACGGGCGCTATCCGGATGAGATCCCGCTGTCAACGGTCCCGCCGGGAGTGCTTTCGGGACTTCCCAAGCTGCCGGACGAACTCGAGTATCGCTTCGTCGGCACGTACATGATCCTCCTCGATCCGCATGCACACATCATCGCCGACTACATCGAGCGCGCCATCCCTTGAGAGAGATATGCGGCTTCGCCGCCTGAGCCCGTGGGCCCACGTCTGCGCGCTGCTCGCGCTGATCTGCTGCGCAAGCGCCGCGCCTGCTGGTCCGGTATCGGTCATCGGCGGCGACGCGCCTGGCGGGCCGAAAGGCGCGGCCGTCGCTCCAGCGCAGGAGGTGCCACTCCCGAACAAGCCGGACTCCCTGAAGTTCGCGGTGATTGGCGACAACGGGAACGGCGAGAAGCGGCAGTACCGAGATTGCGCAGCAGATGGTCAATTGGCACGGACAGTTTCCCTACGAGCTGGTCGTGATGATGGGCGACAACATCTACGGCTCCGAGCGGCCTCAGGATTTCGTCAAGAAGTTCGAAGCGCCCTACAAGCCGCTGCTCGACGCCGGGGTGAAGTTTTACGCGTGTCTCGGCAACCACGACGCCCGCGAGCAGCGCTACTACAAGAACTTCAACATGGACGGCAAGCTCTATTACAGCTTCAAGGCTCCCAAACAGGACGTGCGTTTCTTCGCGCTCGAAAGCACGTATCCCGAACCGGAGCAGATCGAGTGGTTTCGCAAGGAGCTCGAAGGCTCCAGCGAGAAGTGGAAAATCGGCTTCTGGCACCACCCGCTCTATTCCTCGGGGCGCACCCACGGATCCGAGACGAGGCTGCGCGCGACGCTCGAGCCGCTGCTGATCAAGTACAACGTGTCGCTCGTCCTGAACGGTCACGATCACATCTACGAGCGGATCAAGCCCCAGAACGGGATCGCTTATTTCGTCGTGGGCTCGTCGGGGCAGCTGCGCGAAGGGGACCTGCGGAAAGATTCGCCGCTCACGGCGAAAGGCCTCGACCGGGACAACGCCTTCATGTTGATGGAGATCAATGACGACGACCTGACGTTTGTGGCCATCGATCGCTCCGGCAAGGTGTTCGATTCAGGCGTCATCAAGCGTCGCGAGGAACCAAAGTAGGAGACAGAAGACAGAAGGCAGGAGGCAGGAGGCAGGAGGCAGGAGGCAACGAGCTAAGATCTGCTTCAATCTGCAATCCCCAATCTGCATTTCCAATCTGCAATCGTCAATCTGCAATCCTTAATCTGCAATCTTCAATCTGCAATCTTCAGTCTTTGGCCGTGGGCCCAGTCGGTCTCGAACACCGAGGCAATCTTCTTGGCGATCCGGGAGTCGTTCACCACCACACCGACTTCGCGGCGGCCGTCCAACTCCAGCTTGCGCAGACTCTGACTGCCGACGAAGGCCTCCTGTCCGTCGCGTACGATCGCGCGCACGTGCAGCCTGAGATCGCCGAGCCTTCGCACCTTCACGCCCGGCAGCTTCTTCTCCAGTTTGCCGATGATCCGGATCTCGACTCCGGCCTTCGCCCGCTCGAGCAGCACCCGCTGGACGAGATTGTCGCTCACCTGCGCGTCGTAGATCAGCAACTGCCGCTTCGCGCGCTTCATGAACGTCGTCAGCGCGTCGCGTGAAGTCTCGGGACTGACCACCAGGCGCCGGTATCCGGGTTCGTAGACTGTGCGATTGTTGTCGGCCTCGAACAGCTTCAACGCTTCCGCGACCAGGCGCTTGTTGCGGGTGACGACGCCGAAGCTGCGACTGTGATCGATATCGAGCTTGGTGTAGTTGAAGCCGTATACGTGGAGCGTACCGTCCACGATCATCATCTTGCCGTGGTAGCGCGGCAGGTCGTCGGCGGTGCGCGAAACGGTGGCGCCGCACTCCAGAAGCCGCTGCTCCAGTTTCCGCAGCGTCTTCTCGCCGCCGCGATTGGTGTGGGCGATCAGCGCGCGCACCACCACGCCGCGGTCGACCGCGGTGCGGAGCGCCTTTTCGATTTCGGCCCGGTCGAGGCGAAAGATCACGATGTCGATCGTTTTCTTCGCCGTCTTAATCGCTTTGACCACCGGCGTCAGGCCGGCGTCGGGTTGAATAATCAGCTTCACTTGGTTTTCTTTTCGGCCCACTCCACCGCCGCGTGCCCCGCTGGATCGAGTTTCAGGATGGCATTCGTGACGCGATCGCGGCGCAGTTCCAGGGGCACTTCCACGTCGTAGCAGATCTCCTCGTCGGAGGAGGAATTGAGCACGAAGTCTACACGATACCGGCGCAGAATCGCCTCGACCTCCTCGCGCCGGTTGTCGGTGTCATCGCCGATCTTCACCTTGATCACGAACGCGTCACGCTTCTTCGGCTCGAAGGATTCGATCACCCAGAGCGCGATCAGGATGAAGACCGCGGAAAACACCGCCATCGCGTAGAGACCCACGCCCGAGGCGAGTCCCAGCGCGAGGGTCGAGAGCATGACGCCCGCGTCCTTTGGATCGGCAATCTTGGCGCGGTAGCGCACGAGCCCGGCCGCGCCGACCACGCCGAAGGCGCGCGCCAGGTTGGTGCCAACCACCATCATCACCACCGCGCCGACGATCGCGAGAATGATCTGCGTCTGGATCACGGCAGGTTGTCGCGGTGGCGTGCCGCGGCGCCGCGGGCGGATGGCAAGTGCGGCGCCGAGCACCGCCGCAAGCGGCAGCCGCACCAGCGCGTCGAGAATCTCGGACGTGGTGTCCGCGGGGACGGCCGGCTGTTTGGCGGTGGTACCCAGAACCGCGGCGTCCGGCTGCTGCGCGTGTAGCTGGCCAATCGCGAGTGGCCACAGCAGCAGCAACGCAAGGGCCCATCTCCTCATCGTCATCTGAGCGCGAGACCTTCCTGGATTTTCTGTTTGAAGCGACGGATGAACCGCTGGGCGATCTCCGGCGCATAGCCGCCGGCGCGAAACGCATCGTCCCATTGCCGATCGGTGAGCTTGTCGAGTTGCTCGCAGATCCATCGGACGTCGTCGGGGGTGATCCGTTCGACCAGGGCGCCGTGCCGGCCGCGATAGTCGAAGCGCACGTGGCCGTCGACGACTCCCTTGATGAACGGCGTCTGTTCGAAGATCTGCACGTCGCCGCGCGGCGCGTCGATGACCCCGGTCCGGCCGAAGGACTGACCGAGGTCGCGCGCGACATACCACTTGCGGGCGCCCTCGAACGGCTCGGGAAGCTCGTAGATCGCGTTCTGCTCGTCCTTCAGGTCCGAGTTGCCGAGCATCACCTGCAGAACCAGCAGGCCGTTCTGTTCGCGCGTGCCGACGAACGGGCCGCGATAGTACGACCACGTACCCTTCGCGTCCAGACCGTGGAGGTCGGGTTTGCTTTCACGGAAGCGTGCAGGCAGCTGAGGGTTCTGGTCCGGTGCGCCGTCGGCGTTCCACTTGCCGACGTAATAAATCGGCGGCTGGTGGAAGCCGACCGCCCACAGAATTCGCGACGCAACTACTTCAGTTGGGGCCTCCGGCGGAAATTTGATGCTCCACTGCCGATCACCCGGCCCCACGACGGTCATGCCCGGGCTGAATCCGATTTTCTTCACGTCGACAACTTTGTAGGTCGCCTCGGGATCCGGCGCAAGGCGCTTCCCGCCCACGCCCCAGAACAGATCGCGCCCGGGGTCCGGCGCATGCCACAGCTGAGCGAGCTGGGTCCGTGTCGGCGGCTCGGCGAGCGTCGAGCGAATGGCTGGGTGGCACGACGTAATCAGCCCGAGCGGCACGATCAAGAGCAGCGCGTTGCGACGCATCTCGACAGGCTCATGTGCAAGCTGTGGGCCAGAGAGCTCAGCAAGGAACGTTGTGCAGCATCGAGCAAGGAGGACGGGGTTTAAGGCAGTGGTTGGCGGTAAGGATCTCCTCAGTTGGAGTCTTTGAGAGGATTCATCGGAAATTGTGTGACTCGACGGCAGGTGAGTTTCCCCCAATGGAATGGAGGCGCTCTGCCTTCACCGAGGTGACCCCTTCCTGAATCTGTAACGTGCCTTCGACGAGCAGGTAAGGCTCCCCCACGATGGTCGCGCGCTGCTCGGAGAACAAGTCGGGGCGGACGATGATGTTCGCGATTCCGGTTTCATCCTCGAGGGTGAGGAAGACGAACCCCTTCGCCGTGCCGGGACGCTGCCGGGTAATGACGGCGCCGGCAACCCGCACGCGGCGGCCATGTCGTCCGCGAGAAAGATCGCTGGCGCGCAGCACACCGCGCAAGGCCAGTTCCGCGCGCCGCAAGGACATCGGATGCGGTCCGATCGTCAGGCTCGTCCCGGCATAATCCGCGAGCAAGCGCTCGGGAACGGTCATTGGCTTGAGGGGCGCTTCGCGTGCCGAGGTCCGAGGGCCGAGGTCCGAGGTGCGATGTCCGAGGTGCGATGTCCGAGGTGCGATGTCCGAGGTCAGGCGGTTCTTCTTCATTGTCTTTTCGGGCCTCGGGCTTCGGGCCTCGGCCCTCGACGGTTACGCCTCGCTCGAACAGTTCACCCTCTGGCCGAATCGCCTGTTCGACCTGCCACAGCGCCGTGCGGCGATCGAAGCCAAACGCATTGAGGGCACCGATTTCCGCCAGCGTTGCGACCTCGTCGCGCCGCAGGCCGGTGCGGCGGATCAGATCGTCGAGAGATGAAAATCGAGGTCCGAGGTCCGGAGTGCGAAATCCGGGGAGGACAGCCGCAATGGGCAATCGCCACAGGTGCGAGCAGATGTTGCAGAACCCCTCGTGCGTGTGCAGTATCTCGAGCATCGAGGGATCGTCAGCTCCGCATTTCGGGCATCGAAGCTCGGTTATCTCCGTGTTCTTCGTCCGCTCCTCGGACCCCGCTCCTCGGACCTCGCTACACGCCACGATCGTCTCCCCCACTTCGCGGCGGAGTCCGGTGACATACATCAACCCGAGCCGCACGCGGCCGTCGGGTTCGACGCGGCAGTCCCAATCGGAGACTTGTACATCGATCGGCGCGAAGCGGACACCGTGTCGTTGCGCGTCCTTGACCAGCGTCGAGGGATGATAGAACCCCATCGGCTGGTTGTTCAGCATCGCGATGTAGAACGCCGCGGGATAGTGCGCCTTCAGATACGCGCTCGCGTAGACCAGCAGCGCGAAGCTCGCGGCGTGCGACTCGGGAAACCCATACAGCGCAAACGAGGTGATCGACCGAATGATCTCCTCTGCGGCATCGCCGGTAATACCCTGTCGCGCCATCCCTGCCCGCAGCTTGCCTTCAATCTGCTGCATGCGATGCTCGGACCGCTTGAACCCGAACGCGCGGCGCAGTTCCTCCGCCTCGCCGCCACTGAATCCGGCCGCCACCATTGCCATCCGCAGCAACTGCTCTTGAAACAGCGGCACCCCCAGCGTGCGCTCGAGGATCGGCTGCAGCGACGGATGCGGATACGTCACCGGCTCCTGCTTCTGCCGCCGTTTCAGATATGGATGCACCATCTGTCCGACAATCGGCCCCGGCCTGATGATCGCGACCTCGACGACGATGTCGTAGAAGGTTTCGGGACGCAGCCGTGGCAGCGTGGCCATCTGCGCGCGCGATTCGACCTGGAAGATCCCGATGGTGTCCGCCTCTTGCAGCATTCGGTAAACGGCGGGGTCGTTGGAGGGAAGATGGGCAAGATCGAGGGGCGAGGGGCGAGCGGCGAGGGGCGAGGCGCGAGGTTCGAAGTCCGAGGTCCGAGGTCCGAGGTGCGCTGGTGCTTCGGGTTCTTCGTACGCCTCTCGCGCCTCCTGCTCTTCTCGGTTCTCGTGTTCCCCCTCCTCGCCCCTCGCCTCTTGCCGCTCGGCTCCATTTACCACTTCCAGCGCATCCTGAAGAACCGCCATCATTCCCAATCCCAGCAGGTCGACCTTGACGATCTTCATGTCGGCGCAGTCGTCCTTGTCCCACTGGATCACCACGCGATCGGGCATCGAGGCGTTCTCGAGCGGAACGACCTCGTCGAGACGGCCCTGGCAGATGACCATGCCGCCCGAGTGCTGGCCCAGGTGCCGTGGCAGATCCTGGATCTGCTGCCAGAACTGACCGAATAGCTGGATCGTCGGGTCCGCGCGGTCGAAGCCTGCGTCGCGAAGGTTGCGCTCGATCGTCTCTTTTGGATCGACCCACTCGAACCGGTTGATGATTTTCGTGAGCGTATCGACCTGCGCCGGCTCGATGCCGAGGACCTTGCCCACCTCGCGCGCCGCGCTCCGGCCGCGATAGGTGATGACGTTGGCCGTCATCGCGGCGCCGAGCTTCCCGTACTTTTGATAGATGTGCTGAATAACCCGCTCGCGGCGATCGCCGCTCGGGAGATCGAGATCGATGTCCGGCCACTCGCCGCGTTCGTCCGAAAGAAATCGCTCGAACAGGAGGTCCATCCCGATCGGATCGACGGCGGTGATGCCGAGGCTGTAACACACGGCGCTGTTGGCCGCGGAGCCACGACCCTGGACCAGAATCCCCTCTTGCCGGCAGAAATTGACGATGTCCCAGACGATGAGGAAGTAGCCGGCGAGATCGAGTCGGTCGATGAGATCGAGCTCGCGCTCGATCTGCCGCGTATGCCGCGGCTCGATCGGGCGGTATCGCTCGCGCGCGCCGGCCTGCGTAATGTTGCGAAGAAACGATCCCATCGTTTCTCCAGGTGGCACCGGATACGAAGGAAAGCGATAGCCGAGATCCGCCATGGTGTAACCAAGTCGGTCGGCGAGATCGCGCGTCGCGGCCAGGGCGTGCGGCAGATCGCTGAACAGCCGGGCCATCTGGTCCGGATCCTTGAGATAGCGCTCCGCGTTGCAGCTCAAGCGTCGTCCCGCACGCTCTACGGTGGTCTTGTGACGGATGCAGGTCAGGACATCGTAAAGCGGACGATCCGCTGGCTGCGCGAAGCGAACGCCGTTGGTTGCCACGATCGGCACATGAAACGCCGCGGCAAGGTCGCGGAGCGCGTGATTGTCCGCTTCCTCGTCGCGCAGCAGATGCCGCTGCAACTCGATATAGGTGCGGTCGCGGCCGAACAGCCCGACGAGACGATCGACGAGACCGCCGACGCCAAATCGCACGCCGCTGAGCATCGTGCGTCCGGCCAGCACGATCAGACCGGATGTCGCCCCGTCGAGATCGTCCAATGCGAGCGCCCCTTCTCCCTTCGGGGCACGAAGCTTCATCTTCGTCAGCAGCCGGCAGAGATTGCGATATCCCTCCTGCGATTCGATGAGGACGGGGAGTTTGAAGATGGATTCCGAGGTTCGAGGTCCGAGGTCCGAGGTCCGAGGTCCGAGGTTCGAGCTCCGACGGTCGCGATTCGAGATCCGATCCTCCGGGCCTCGGGCCTCGGGCCTCGAGCCTCGGCTCGCGACGGTGAGTTCGGCCCCGATGATCGCCTTGAGGCCGGCTTTTTTTGCCGCCATGTGAAAGCGCGGGGCGCCGTACACGCCATCGCGATCGAGGAGCGCCAGGGCGGGATAGCCCAGCTCCACTGCCCGCGCGACCAGCGCTTCGGGCAACGACGCGCCATCTAGAAATGAAAACGCCGACGAGGCGTGAAGTTCGATGTACACGATGACGGTCAGTCGTACCACGCCATCCAAAAACCAGCGCCCCGTCGAACGATCCTGAAAGATGCGGCAGATGGCGCCGCTCTTCAGCGCGACGTCCCATTCGTCGTGATTCCAACTCTCCCCATACCATCCGCCCGACGTCCGCCATGGCCCCGCCGCCTGGGTCACCGCACCTGACGGCATGCCCCGGCGCGAGGCCGAGAGAAACACCGGCCGCCCGCGTTCGACATTCACGCGAATGGCCGGCGGCACACGCTGTCGTCGCATGACGGCATCCGCCCGGCCAACCCCGGTGTCGGGTGCGGGTTGATCCGTGTTCTCGCGCGCCGCTGATTCCGGCTGAAATTGCCGCATCTCGAATGCGCCCGGCCGATGCGTGTCGACGAGCGCCGGCGCGCCGACCCGTGACTCGCCGATCAGCGCCGACAAGCGCGCCGTGAGCGTCGTCAGGGTTTCTGGCGAGGGAAGCGCGCGTTCGAGCAGCGAAAACTGGGTAATCCGCGCCGGCGCCGGATCGACCTCGATGCTGACAATGTCGATCGCCGCGGATGGCGGATGGGATTCGAGATCGAGCAGCAGCAGCGTTCGCAGGACGCGCGCGTCGCGCATCGGTGCGGGAAGCTGCAGCACCCGCGCGTCGGTGGACCGATCGGTCAGGCGCAGATCGAGATGGACCGCCGCCGCTCCACGATCGGCCCGCTCGAGCGCCGCCGACAGCGGATCGAGCAACCGCGCGAGCACGAACGACAACGGCTCGAGTTCATCGATCGGCCATTCGAGCTCGAGCCGCTCCAGATAGCGCGGCGTCTCGCTGTCGGGCACGAACGGCCGCGCGTCGAGGCCGCGCGCCAGCCGCTGCAGTGCCGAGCCGCGCCGGCCGAGACGCGAGGCCAGGTCCGCCGCGGGAAGCGCCACGAGATCCCCCAGCGTGGCAATCCCCCATGATTCGAAAATCTCGTACGGCCGCACTCGGTCGCGGACGTTCATCCGCGGCGGCAGGACTTCGAGCCATTGCAGGTGCTGAACCGCCAGCGGCGCAAGTGTTACCGACGCATCGCCAGCAACGACCGTCGCGGCCGAGCCGTTCACGCCTGCCAACAGCCGCGCCGCTGTCTGCGTAGGTGCAATCGCCACTGACGCGCGGAGCGCGGATTCGCGTATGCCCGAGCGATCTCTGCGGCGATGGCTGCCGGCTCGCCAATCAACCGGCCCAGCCCCGATACGTCCAGCAGAACGTCGTGATCTCCGGCGCGCATTACGCGGGGTGAAAAATCGCGCGCGATCGATAGCAGTGCCGTGGTGTCTTCGCCGTGCAGGCAGGCGTAACGTAACCCGCGCGACGATCACCGCTTCGGCCGGGTGGCTCTGTGCAGATTCGGGAGCTTCGTGGCTGGTTCGAGTTCCGGGTGATCGGTGTAGCCCATGGCCCAGAAACAGCGCCAGCTGGGTAACGCTTTCCGACGACACCACGTCCGGAATCGGCGGGGTGAGATCGTCGTACGACGGAATCATCGGGCGCTCACCACTCTCGGCGTCGGCGCGACGCCCCTGAACAGTCGCGCGCGACTGCCACGGCCGGACCACTGCGCGGGACTCGACTCGAGCGCGATGGTGACGCCCCCGGGACTGCGCGCGATCCGCTCGGATCCGATAAGGAGCGCCGCCGTCTCGGACCCTTCAACCAGTCGCGCGATGCGCATCCATGTCGTCCACGGAAATCGCCGGATCGCGGCCGCCGGTACATCCGCGAAATCGAGAACGACCAGGCCGAAGCCGCCGGCTTGCAGGACCAGGGAAAACGCTTTGAGCGCGCGCGCGGCATCCCCCGACTCGCGCACCCAGAGCACGCGCGCGAGATCGACGCCGTACGCATCGGCTGATGCAGGATCGAACGTGTCGCACGCGTCGATGACCGCGACCACTTCTCCCCGGGCCGTTGCCGCGCGGAGCAGCTGTGCCGCGACCGTCGATCGGCCGCTGGACCAGCCGCCCGTGACCTCCGACAGGTGGCCGCGGCGGAGGCCGCCGCCAAGCGCCGCATCCAGCTCAGAGCAACCCGTGGCAGCCAGGCGGTCCACCGGCACTTCGGACCACGGTGCAGCCGTCGTGAGCGTCACATCCAGCTTGCGGGCACGCAGCAGGGACTCGAGCACGGCCCTCATTCGCTTTTTATTCGCCTCACCGCCGCGAGTATACGCGGCCGCCTGCGCGCGATCAAGCCCGCTGGTAAGTGATACTCTGGCTTACGCTTGTTGCGCCGCGCCTTTGCCGCCTTCACCTACCGCGACTTTCGCGTTCTGTGGCTTGGAGCCTTCACCTCCACTGTCGGAAATTGGATGCAGGAGGTCGCTCAAGCGTGGCTGGTCTTCGACCTGACGAAATCCTCGTTCTACCTCGGCCTTGACGATTTCCTGGGGCAACTCCCCATTCTGCTGTTCACGCTGATTGGCGGGGTCGTCGCCGACCGGCACGATCGCCGTCACCTGCTGCTCGGGTCGCAGTTCGTGCAGATGACGACGGCGTTCATCCTGGCGGGACTGATCTTCTGGCACCGCGTGCGCGTCGAGCACATCCTGCTGCTGTCGTTCGCCGCGGGGATGGGGCAGGCGTTTGGCGGCCCGGCGTATCAGGCGTTGATCCCCTCGCTCGTCAAGAAAGACCATCTGCCGAACGCGATCGCGCTCAACTCGATCCAGTTCAACCTGGCGCGCGTCATCGGACCGATCCTGGCGGGAGCGACGCTCGCGGCCTGGGGCGGCGCCGCGTGCTTCGCGTTGAATGGCCTCTCGTTTCTCGTCGTGATCGTCGCGCTGCTGGCGCTGACGATCAAACACATTCCCCCGCCGGAAAAGAAACCCATGATGCAGGACCTGAAAGGCGGCCTGCGGTATGCGAAGGGACAGCCGGCCATCATCGCGCTCACGATTCTCGCGGCCCTGACGACATTTCTGGGATTGCCGCTGCTCACGTTCCTGCCGGTCTTCGCGCGCGACGTGTTCAAGGGAGACATCAACCGCTTCAGTCACATGATGGCGGCGTCCGGGGTCGGGGCGGTCTGTGGCGCGCTGATTGTCGCGTGGCTCGGACGGTTCCGTCACATGGGCCGGGTGCTGCTCGGCGTGCAGGCCACGTTCGGCGTGCTGGTCGTGGCGTTTTCGCTGTCGCGCGTGGCCTGGATCAGTTACGCGCTGCTCTTCTGCACGGGCGCGTCATTGCTGATGGTCTTTTCGATGACCACGTCGCTCGTCCAGTTGATCGTGCCGGACCAGCTGCGCGGCCGCGTTGTCAGTATCTACATGGTGGCGTTCAGGGGCGGGATGCCGCTTGGAAGCCTTGCGGCCGGATACGCGGCGAGCCGCAGTTCAGCGCCGCTCGTCCTGGGTACCAATGGCGTGCTGATTCTTGCCGTGGCTCTGTATTTCCTGATTCGGAGTCATGGTGTGCGCGAGCTCTGACATCTCATGCGGTGACCATCCAGGCGATGCCGAGCACGATCGACGAAACGCCGACCAGCATGCCGGCGCCCTGACCCACGCGTTCGAGCGCGCGGGCTGACAGGATGCGCGCGAGCGCGACACCGAAGAGCGACATCGACAGCAGGATTCCGACGGCGAACAAGGCGATCAGAACAATCAGCAGTGGCAACGGCGCGGCGCCCAGCCCGGCGCCGAATGGCGTCAGCATCGCAAGGGCGCGCAGGCTGCTGATCGCGAACGCGGCGCCGATGATCGTCGGCAGGTGCGAGTGGGCTGCCGTGCCGGGATGCCGCTCGCGACGTCCGACGTGCAGGTGCCAGTGCGGTTCCGGCTCGCGACCGTGCACGTGCGTGTGGCCGTAGACGCGTCCAGAGATGATCCCCGCCACGGCGAGACATCCCATCGCGACGAGCAGCACGCCGCCGAGCAGTTCGCCCTCACGCTCCACCACCGCCGGAATGGTCCATCCGGCGATCACGATCAGACCGGTTCCAATCCCAAGCAGGACGGCATGTCCTGTCGCGAATCGCAGCGCGACGCCGAGGGCGCGCGAGCGCCGAGCCGAGGCGGTGGTCACGCTGCCATCGACAGTCAGTGCCGCGATCGCCATGAGGTGATCGGCGCCGAGGCCATGCAGGAAGCCGAGGAAGAGGGCGGTCGCGAGGATCAAGACGGATGATTATAGCGTGCCGAGGACGGGGACAGCAGTATGGCTTACGGCTTATGACTCACGGCTCATGCTGGCTCAAGCCTAAGCCGGCTTAGGGCCTGAGTCGCCCTGAGCCTTGAGCCTTGCGTCATTTAAGGCTCCACTCGACCGGCACGCTGGTGGGCCTGAAGCAGACCTTGTCGTCGCACGCCTGATAACGGAGCGTGCCCTTGATCGTCAGCGGCCCCTTCCGGGCTGGCGTGATGTCTTGCACGATGCGGAACGGTTTCGAGTACACGAGCTGGATTTCGTTGAGCGGCTCGAACACCACTTTTTCCGGTCTGGGGAATTTGGGGGTCGAGGCGGTGAACGCCGCGTCCTTGTCGAGCGTCAGCGTGACGACGATGAAGCCGTCCTGGCCCGGCGCGTAGACGTGTATCAACGGCTTGGGCTCGACATCCACGAAGAGCGACATGTGCTGGTCGCGTGCCAGCTTGTCGCTGGCCGAGGTCGTCACTTTCAGGTGCGGCGTCTCCACCGGCCCGGCTCCCAGTATTACGACGAACAACGTTGAAAGAAACAGCGGCATCGTCAATAGATTACCGCACGCTGACAGAAAAGGCGGCCCCACATACGGGGGCCGCCCCTTCTGCTGCGAGTCAACGGTTTGCGACCGCCAACCAACCGCCGACCCAACCCCGACCGCCAACCGTTACCTATCGTTGTGTCTCGTGATCTGATCCCACAACGTCGCGCCGCCGCCACCGACGATCGCGCCAATCGCCGCACCCTTCTTGCCGCCCAGCAACGCCCCGAGTCCGGCGCCGCCGGCGGCCGACGACCCAATGATCACCGCGCTCTTCTTTACCGAGCGCGTGTCGCGAACGACGCGCTCCGGTGCGCGCTGATAGACGACGCGGCGTGGCGCGACGGGCGCGGCAGCCGGATATTGCTGCACCGGCACGACGCGCGTGTTGTCGAGCGGCACGAATGGCTGCTGCGCGGGCACCGTATAGCTCACGGGCGTCGGCGCAGGAACGGCAGGCTGATAAGCAGCCGGGACAGCCACCGGCACCGCCGTATATTGGCCGCTCACGCACTCGACCTGCGAAACCGTCGTGCCGTTGATGACGGCTGGACGCACGAGCGCCCGCTGGTTCGGTTCGCAGCTCACAGCCGTCGGGACGCCTGCGCTCCCCATGGCCTGTGCGCGCGTGTCGCCGAAATCGCGGCTGCCGCAGCCAACGAGCAACAGCGCGCTCGCGCCAATCGCCGCCGCAGCAGTCGTGCTTTTGGATCGAATCGAGTGCCTCATAAGGGTTCCTCCCATGCCGAGGCGATACATCAAGAGCACTGCCAGCGGCGATTCGCGGCAACCCCGCATTTCAGGCCGAATTTGCGCCACGATCGGCGGGATGCCAGAATCAACTGTCCTCTGT
Organism: uncultured Acidobacteriota bacterium; assembly: GCA_963755695.1. Taxonomy (GTDB): domain Bacteria; phylum Acidobacteriota; class Vicinamibacteria; order Vicinamibacterales; family 2-12-FULL-66-21; genus QHWT01. The sequence continues at coordinate 1,804,094 of CAVWLB010000010.1, forward strand.
ATGGCTCAACGGTTCATCGCACGCAGGACATACACCAGTTCTGTAATCGCATGATTATTCGTGCCGACGGCGCCTCTCTCTTGTTCATCACGCAGCCAGACCATGCCCGACTCGCCGCGGATTTGTTGAACCACTGGAAGGGATTCGCGGACCATCCGCGGCGCGCGGCGCTGCTGCTTGCGGCGCGCGAGCACGATAACGGCTGGCGGGAACTGGACGAGGAGCTGGTATTCGATTCTGGGGAGGGTCGCGCCTTCGACTTCATCACCGCCCCGGATCCCCTCAAACATGAGGTATGGCCGCGAGGCGTGGATCGGTTGGCGGGGGCATCGCTCTATGCGGCAGCGCTGGTTGCGCAGCACGCCGTGTTCGTCTACGACAGCCACCGGGACGAGCCCGAATGGGCACCGTTCTTCGCGGCCATGCGAAGCCGGCGCGACGATCTCCGTGCCCGCTCGGGCTACGCGCCGGAGGAGCTCGACGCGGATTACCCGTATCTTGCCGTCGTGGATCTGCTGTCGCTTACTTTCTGCAACGACTGGCACGACGACCACGAGCGTTTCGCCACCCGCACGCGCTGCGACGATCAAGGTATTGTGATCACTCCAACTCCGTTTGCCGCCCCGGTCGTGTTGCGGGTGCGGGCGCGTCGATTGTCGGATCGCCGCTACGCCTCGGCTGCCGACCTTCGCGCCGCCTTCGAGGAAGCACCGGTCGCAATCCTCGAAGGGCAGGCGCGCGGAGCAGAGGCGGCATGAGCCGGGTGCTCGTCGTCGAAGACGACAAAGACATCGCAGATCTGATCGTGCACTACCTCCAGAAGGCAGGACACGTCGTCGACACGCTTGGTTCCGGCGCGCTGGTGATGCCGCGGGTCTCGTCGACACGGCCCGATCTCATCATCCTCGACCTGATGCTGCCGGGCATGGACGGAATGCAGGTGTGCGAAGCGCTGCGGCACGAACCGGCCACGTCCGCGATTCCAATCATCATGCTGACGGCGCGTGGCGAGGAAGGCGATCGGGTGGCAGGACTCGAGCTTGGCGCCGACGATTACGTCACCAAGCCGTTCAGCCCCAAGGAACTGGTTGCCCGCGTCGGCGCCTTGCTCCGCCGTTCGCAGCACGGCCGGCCAAGCGATGTTCTCAAATACCGAGGCATCACCATCGACATCGCGCGCCACACGGTGGAGGTCGACGGCGTCGAGGTGCGGCTCACGGCCAAGGAGTTTCTGCTCCTCCATTACCTCGTCCAGCATCGCGGCCGGGTACTCTCGCGCGACCTGCTGTTGACCGACGTGTGGGGATATCAGTACACCGGAGGCACGCGGACCGTCGACGTGCACATCCGTCGTCTCCGCGAGAAACTCCCGCTCTTGAGCGACGCCATCACGACCGTCAAGCAGTTCGGCTACAAGCTCGAAGAGCACACCTGACGTGACGTTCCGCACGAAGATCTTCTTGACCGCGCTCGGGACCGCTGCCCTCGCCGTCCTGGTCGCGACCCTGCTCGTCTCGTGGTCGGTACGAAACCATCTCGAGCAACGGATCGAGGAAGACCTGGGCAACCAGGCGCGGCTGGCCGCGGAGGTGCTCTCACACCGCGAGGCGGCCACCGATCCACAACTCGACGCGGAAGCGGACGCGCTCGGGCGGATCCTCACGGCGCGGGTCACGTTCATTGCCGCTGACGGCAGGGTGGTCGGCGACTCGCAGCTGACGCCGGACCAGATACGCACCGTGGAGAACCACGGCACGCGACCCGAGATCGTCCAGGCACTGCAGCAGGGAGCCGGCAGCGCGCGGCGTCACAGCACGACCCTCTCCGCGGACATGATGTATGTGGCGGTGCCGATCCACAACACCGGCATGCCGCTGCTCGCCGTGGTCCGGCTGGCGCTGCCGCTGACGGAAATCGATCGACAGTTGGCGCGCGTCCGCGCGTTTGCCGGGCTCGGCTTTGGCGCCGGGATCATCGCGGCGATGGTCCTCACCTGGATCTTCTCCGTCCCGCTCGGCCGCCGGTTACGGGCCATTGCCGAACGCGCGCGCCGGTATCAATCGGGCGACTTCACGCGCACGACCCCAGACTATGGAGACGACGAGATTGGCGCGGTTTCGCGCACGCTCGATTCCCTCGCCTACGAGTTCGCGCATCGGGTGGCCGGCCTGTCGCAGGACCGCGCTCGGATGGAGGCGATCCTCGCCGGAATGATCGAGGGCGTGCTGGTCGTCAACGAACACGGACGGCTGCAGCTTGCCAATCAGACCGCAAGGCGCCTGCTGCGCATCGACGGAGCGATCGAAGGGCGGCACTATCCGGAGATAGTCCGTCAGCCGGCCGTCGCGCAGCAGATCACCGCGGCGCTGGCCGGACAGCCGACGGCAAGCGTCGAGCTGACCGGCATGCGCGATCCGTCGACGATCTTGATCGCGCGCGCGGCGCCAGTCGCGTCCCCGAGCGGACGTGGAGCCGTGGTGGTGTTTCACGACATCACGGATCTGCGGCGCGCAGATCAGATCCGGCGCGACTTCGTCGCGAACGTCTCGCATGAGCTGCGCACACCGCTGACCGCAATCCGCGGCTACGTCGAGGCCATGGCGGATGCCAACCCGGAGGAGAGCCGGCGTTTCCTCGAGATCGTCCAGCGACACACCTTGCGGATGGAACGCCTCGTGCGCGACTTGCTCCGGCTGGCGCGTCTCGATGCCGGCCAGGAGCCGCTCGATCGCGTGGCCTGCTCGATCGAGTCTCTCTTCACTGCGGTGGAAGCCGATCTTGCGGGCCTGCTCTCCGGACGCAGCCAGACCGTCGATCGGCAGACCGCCTCTGATGCCACCTCGGTTCCCGGCGATCCTGCAAAGCTTCAGGACGCGCTGCGCAACCTGCTCGAGAACGCGACCAACTATTCACCGGCCGGCAGCCGCATCAGGATGAACGCGAGCCGACGTGGCGATCGCATCCTCATCAGCGTCGCCGACGAGGGACCGGGCATCCCGGAGTCGGACCTTGGACGCGTTTTCGAACGCTTCTATCGCGTCGACAAGTCGCGCACGCGCGACGGCCGCGATCCCGGCGGCACCGGATTGGGCCTGGCCATCGTCAAACACTTGATCGAACTGCACGGCGGCAGGGTCAGCGTCGCGAACCAGCCGCCCCACGGCGCAGTGTTCACGATCGAACTGCCGGCCGATTGATTTGGAAAATTGCTGATTGGTGATTTGTGATTCGCACCAAATCTCTATGGCGCGACTGTCGCGGCAGTCACCCAGTAGACCAGCGCCGCGATGATCCCGGCAGCGGGAATCGTCAGGATCCAGGCCCAGAGGATGCGGCCGGCTATTCCCCAGCGGACGGCGGAGAGGCGTCGAATCGAGCCGACGCCGATGATCGCCCCGGTAATCGTGTGGGTCGTGCTCACCGGGACTCCGAGGTGTGTGGCGGTAAACAAGGAAATCGCCCCGGCGGTCTCCGCGGCAAAGCCGCCCACCGGCTGCAGCTTGGTGATCTTCGATCCCATCGTGTGAATGATCCGCCAGCCGCCGGAGAGCGTGCCGAGCGCAATCGCGGCGTGGGCCATCAGAATCACCCAGATGTCGATCCGGAACGCGCTGATGTAGCCTCCGGCGAACAGCACACCGGCGATGATGCCCATCGTCTTCTGCGCATCGTTGCCGCCGTGCCCGAGACTGTACGCCGCCGCCGAGAGCAACTGCAGCCGGCGGAACCATCGGTCCACGCGTGACGGCGCGAACCCGGCAAAAATCCAGAGCACCGCGACCATGATGGTGAACCCGAGCGCCATGCCGATGAGCGGCGCGAGAACGATGAAAATCAGCGTCTTGGTCCAGCCCGCTGGCAGAATCGCGACAAACCCGGCCTTGGCGACCGCGGCACCGCCGTAGCCGCCAATCAACGCGTGCGACGAGCTGGTCGGGAGACCGTAATACCAGGTGATGAGGTCCCACACGATTGCGCCCACCAGTCCTGCAAAAATGACTGAGAAGGTCACGACGTGGAGGTCGACGAGGCCGGAGCCGACCGTCTTGGCGACGGCCGTGCCAAAGGTGAACGCCGCGACGAAATTGAAGAACGCGGCCCACAGCACCGCCTTGCCCGGGCTCAGTACCCGAGTCGAAACGACGGTCGCGATCGAGTTGGCGGCGTCGTGGAAGCCGTTGATGTAATCGAAGGTCAGCGCAACAAAGATCAGCGCGATGACAGCGGCGAGATTCGCGTCCATCCGATCAGGCGTGCTTGACGACGACGCCTTCGAGCACGTTCGCCACATCCTCGCAGCGATCGGTGGCCTCTTCGAGGAAGTCGAGAATCTCCTTCCATTTCATGATCGCGATCGCATCTTTCTCTTCCTCGAACAGCGACTGGACGGCCGCCTGGTGCGCGCGGTCTGCCTCGTTCTCGAGGCGGTTGATTTCGACGGCGCATTCGGCCACCCCGGCCCGCCCCTCGAGCGCCTTCATCGCGCACACCACCTGATCAGTCGAATCGACGATGATGCGCGAGAGCTCGCGTGCGCCAGGGCGGACATTGTCAATGTGGTACAGCCTGAGGATGGTGGCGCTCGCGTCGATGGCATCCATCACGTCGTCCAGAGTGCGGGCGAGGGTGTGGATGTCTTCGCGATCCAGCGGGGTCACGAAAGTGCGGTTCAGCCGCTGGATGACTTCATGCGTCAGAAAGTCGCACTTGTGCTCGACCTCCTTGATCTCGTCAGCCTTGTCCCAAATCGGCCGCTCCGGCGCGAGCATGGCATCCAGGAGCCCGGCGCCAAAACGAATCTGTTCCGCAAGCGCCTCGAAATCGTCGTAGAACTTCTCTTCCCTCGGTATCAGTCGGAACGCCACTCAGTCTCCTCCGCGGCTTGGATCTTAGCAGATCGACTTCAGATTTAACGGTTTCGTCACATGGCGGCGTTACCTGAGCCATGTACATTGAAGTTTCAGGGTCGCGAGTTCGTCCTGAATTTGAGATCCGGGCTGGAGCCGCGCTGCGACGGCGGTCGACGATCGACGCAAGCACGAACCACCTCCGGACGCCGGCCACGATTTAACACTCCCGAAACGTTCTCGTTACAAGTGGATCACTCCCCGTGCGTACGGTAGGAAGCGCGGTCGGGGGAACTCACGTCACGTTCACGACACGCGAGGTGTTTATCGTGGCCGTCAGGGCCAAGGAGGCAGATGTGATTGAGGCACACTCGCGGGCACGCGGCGCGGCAATGGCCGCAGCGGCGTGCTTGCTGCTGGCGTTGCCAGTGCATGCACAGGTAACACCAGCGGCCGGCTATACGCCGCCGGACGACACGCCGAGCATCAGGGTCGGGGCCACGATCTTCGCGGATTACACCGTTCAGCAGCAGCCCAAGGTCAAGGACGCCGAGGGAGACGACGTTACGTTAAACAGTTTCAACGTCGCCCGCAGTTACATCAACATCACCGGCAATATCTCGCATCTCATCGCATTTCGTATCACTCCGGACATCACCCGCGAGTCGGGCGTGGGAAGCTCGCTCAATGGGAGTCTGACCTTCCGTCTCAAATACGCCTACGCGCAGTTCAATCTCGACGACTGGATGACCAAAGGATCGTGGCTTCGATTCGGCCAGCAGCAGACCCCCTGGGTCGACTTCATGGAAGGGATCTACCGCTACCGCTTCCAGGGACAGATTTTCGCGGAGCGCGACGGATTCCTCTCCTCATCGGACGTAGGTGCTTCGTTCCATTATTCACTTCCCAGCAATTTCGGCGACATCCACACCGGCGTCTACAACGGCGAGAGCTATACCCAGCCCGAATTGAACCAGGAAAAGGGCTTCATGATTCGAGGAACGCTCCGTCCCTTGCCCATGAGCTCTGCGCTGCGCGGCCTACGGATTACCGGCTTCTGGGATCAGGACGCGTATCTGAAGGGCGAGGACCGGCAGCGCGGGATCATCAACGCCACGTACGAGCACCAATACGTCAATGCCTCGTTCGAATATCTCTCGGCGAAAGATCAACGGCCGCCCACGTTTGCCACGGTTGACGCGAACGGCTGGTCTGCCTGGGTCACTCCAAGGACGACAAAGGGATGGGAAGGCCTCCTGCGTTACGACCATCTGGAGCCCAATACCCACGCTCCCGGCACTCGGAAGCGGTCGATTGCCGGTATCGCGTATTGGTTCCCCCACCAGGGGAACGTCTCGACGTCGTTGCTGCTCGATTTCGACTACACCGACAATGACGGGTTCGTACCAGCGGTGTCGAAGCAGCAGAAGGTTGCCCTGCACATGTTACTGAATTTTTGACGCGCACTGTGAGGCGCGAGGCGTGGAATACCCAATTGAAACGCGTGGCTCTGCCCTTTGAATGCCATGGCTTCCGCGTTCAGCCGGAAGCCGACGACACACACACGGAGGCACTGTGAAGAGAAACGTACTTACTGGCGTCGCGGCGCTGGCGTTAGCAGGCACCGCGTTGACGGCCCAGACGCAGATTAACGGCGCGGGGGCCACCTTCCCCAATCCGATCTATACGAAATGGTTCTCCGAGTACAACAAGCTGCACCCCGATGTGTTGATCAATTATCAGTCTGTCGGTTCCGGCGCCGGAATCCAGCAGATGATCAAGAAGACGGTGTTCTTCGGTGCCACCGACGGCCCGATGACCCCTGAGCAGTTGCAGTCCGCACCCGGCAAAATCCTCCACTTCCCCACCGTTCTCGGTGCGGTCGTCCCGGTCTACAACGTCCCGGGCATCTCGCAGGAGCTGAAGTTCAACGGTGAAGTGCTCGCCAAGATCATCCTCGGCAAGATCACGAAGTGGAACGACCCGGCGATTGCCAAGCTGAACGAGGGCGTCAACCTGCCGTCGGCCGATGTCACCGTGGTGCACCGTTCCGACGGATCCGGGACGACCTACATCTTCGTCGACTACCTGTCCAAGGTCTTTCCTGAGTTCAAGCAGACCGTCGGGGTCGCGACCTCGGTCAAGTGGCCGGTGGGCGTGGGCGGCAAGGGGAACGAGGGTGTCTCCGGCCTCGTCAGTCAAACACCCGGTTCAATCGGCTACGTCGAATTGATCTACGCGATGCAGAACAAGATCGCCTATGGATCCGTACAGAACATGAACGGGAAATTCGTCAAGGCCTCGACTGACGCGGTCACCGCGGCGGCTGCGGCCGCGGCGGGGAAGATGCCTGCCGACTTCCGGGTGTCGATTACGAATGCCCCTGGCGATGAGGTGTATCCAATCTCCTCATTCACCTGGTTCCTGCTCTATGAGGATGCCCAGGACAAGAAGCAGGCGAAGACGATGGTCGACTTCCTGAAGTGGGCACTCACCGACGGGCAGAAGTTTGCGCCGGATCTCGGGTATGCGCCGCTGCCCAAGCCGGTGATCGACATCGAGATGAAGGCGCTCGCCCAGGTCAAGACCCAGTGACGGGTGGTGGTCGCGGACGTGCGCCCGTGCAGCGCTCGATGATTGCAGCGACTGCGCGGATTTTCAGGTTACGGGGTGACGAATCGTGACTTCGCGCAAGCGCACTATCAAGGCTCGTCCCGACGAAATCATGTTTCGTGCCGGGACGGGCCTGTTTGCGGTTCTCATCATCGCGCTCGTCGCGGCGATCGCCTTCGAGCTGTACCGCCAGTCGAAGCTGTCGATCAATCACTTCGGCTGGCAGTTCTGGCAGACCGACAATTGGGATCCGGTCGCCGGCGAATTCGGCGCTCGCCCGTTCATCTGGGGCACGCTCTATTCGTCGATCCTGGCCCTGATTATCTCCACACCGATCGCGCTGGGGATCGCGATCTTCATCTCCGAACTGTCGCCGGCGCGGCTGCGGCTGCCGCTGGTCTTTCTCACGGAATTGCTCGCCGCAATCCCATCGATCGTTTACGGGGTCTGGGGCGTCTTCGTGATGGTGCCGTTGGTTCGTCAGCTGGAAGTGAACACGCCCGAATGGTTGAAGGTCGTACCGCTGTTCAAGGGGCCGCCTCTCGGGGTGGGGATGCTGTCGGCGGCGATCATCCTGTCGATCATGGTGATCCCCTTTACCTCGTCGATCGCGCGCGAGGTGCTGAAGGCCGTGCCCCAGGCGCAGCGCGAAGCGGCCTACGCGCTCGGCGCCACACGGTGGGAGGCCATCCGCATGGCCCTGTTCTACGCCCGCACTGGAATCATCGGCGCGGTCATGCTCGGGTTCGGGCGGGCGCTCGGCGAGACGATGGCGGTCACGATGGTGATCGGGAACACGCCGCAGATTTCGCTTTCGCTCTACGCCCCGCAGTACACGATGGCGGCGGTCATCGCCAACGAGTTCACCGAAGCGGCGCAGGAGCTCTACCTGCACGCGCTCGTGGAAATCGGCCTGGTCCTCTTCATCATCACGCTGGTCATCAACACGATGTCGCGCGGGCTGATCTGGTCGCTCGGCCGACAGAAGAAGCCGCGCCGCGTCCGTCGGTTCGTTTCTACCCCGGCCACGGAGTCCGCATGAATCGCGACCTCCGCCGCAAAGCCGCCTCCCACGTGATTGTCGTGCTGTGTGCTGCGGCCGTGCTGCTCGCACTGATTCCCCTCGCTCTCGTGCTCTTCTACGTCGTCTCGCAAGGGGTTACCTCGCTGAACTGGGCTTTCTTCACCCACATGCCGACTCCGGTTGGCGAGCCAGGTAGCGGCATGGCCAACGCGATCGTCGGATCCCTGGTGGTCACCGGACTCGGGGCAGCGTTCGCGATTCCAATCGGTGTGATGGCAGGGATCTATGCGGCGGAGTACCGTGGCACGAGACTCTCCAGCGCAGTGCGCTTTGCGGCGGACACGCTGAACGGCGTCCCGTCGATCGTCATCGGCGTGTTTGCATACGGTCTGGTCGTGCTGCCGTTCCAACGTTTCTCGGCAATCGCCGGCGGCGTCGCGCTGGGCATAATGATGCTGCCGCTCGTGACGCGTACCACGGAGGAACTCCTGCTGCTGGTGCCGCCGTCGCTGCATGAAGGCGCGCTCGCGCTGGGCGCTACCCGCGCACGCGCCGTGTTCACCGTCGTCGTCCCGGCGGCGCTACCGGGCATCCTGACTGGCATCCTCCTCGCGCTTGCGCGCGTGGCGGGTGAGACCGCGCCGCTTCTCTTCACCGCGTTCAACAACACCTACTTCACTACGGATATTCGTCAACCGATCGCGACGCTTACGGTCCAGGTGTACTACTACGCCAACTCGGCCTACAAGGACTGGCATCGTCAGGCTTGGGCGGGGGCCCTGGTACTGGTCGCCATCGTCCTGACCTGTTCGCTTCTCGCGAGGCTCGCGACGGCGCGGATGGAGAAGATGCAGCGGGGGGCGTGAGGCTCGAGGTTCAGGGGAGGTCGATCTCTCGAGAAACCCGGCGATAATAGACCGTGTTCCTCCTGGTCACCGCTAAGAAGAAGCCGGACGTCACTCCGGATTACCACGACGACTTCTTACGGATCCGCTGCCCACGTTGTCAGTGGCAGCCGGGCAAGCACGATAGATGGCGCTGCGACCCCGGCTGCGACTACGAGTGGAATACCTTCGAAACACATGGCCGGTGCCCGGGCTGCGAAAAGCAGTGGCTGGAAACGGCGTGTTTCCGCTGCAGCGTGTGGTCGCCTCACGACGATTGGTACGAGACCTCCGCGTCATAGACAGGAGGGGCTCGAGCTGTGTCGAACCTTCAGCCTACCCTTCACTCACCCGTGCCGGAACCCGCCATCGCTTCCTTAAGTATTGCATCACGGCACACGGGCCCTCCCCAAGATGAGGGCCTCAGTGGCGTCGCGCTTTACGAGTGACGCGAATGATTTGGACCTCCATTGCCGGGGACCCACAACCCGGCAAACCGCCGAGGATAGGAGCTTGGTAATGGGTGGATCCTTTCGCCGCTCAAGACTGCGCGCACGTCTCGCTCAAGCGCATCTGGAAGGTACGGCTTGAGGCGTACCGCGACGCACCCATTCGCGATCGCGGCTTCGAGATGTTCGGGCAGTTGGATTCCGGTTACGAAAAGAATAGGGATTCGTGCTGTTCGCACGTCGTGTCGCAGTGCGCGGCACAGCGACAGCGGCAGGTCGTGGGATCGCCAGTCATTGACGACAACGAAACGCGGCTGGCAGTGGATTGCGGCCTCATAGCCTTCGCGTACGCTGCTCACCGTCGCAACCGGAAAGCCCGAGAATGCAAGCCAACTCCCGTACATCTCGCGCGCGTCATCGTCCTCCGAGACGACCAACACGAACCATCGAGTTGGCTCGAAAGGTGTGAGCGACACGACAAGCGACCACCCCACGCTTGGAAGAGGAACCGACCGGAGCGCAAGAGTAGCATGGGTACTAAGGTCCTTCCATATATCCGTCGTGCCCTACACCAGCTACGCACATCGAATCAGATCTCCAGAGAAGAGAGAGCAGGGCGGCGCGAAAGATATGCAAACGGGGTCAGCGTCTTCGCTCGGCCCTACGCGCCGGGCGCGAATGGAGCGTCACGCAGCGGCGAACGGCTCTTGCGAGTTCCTCGCTCGTGGCAGGCTTGCGCAAGACACACTCGACATTCACATGGTCGAGAGGCTTTGACGAGCCGGTGACGATGCCGACGGGAATGTGACGAGTGTGCGGTTGGACCCTAGTAAAGGACTGCGCCGTGCTTCGACGACGATCGCGATTACCCCCCGAGGGCGCATAACGACCCATTTTGCAGGCTTACCGCAGCGCGCACCTTTCTCCATCTATTCGTTAACAAGCATTTAACACCGGCGTCACATCCGGGAAACGCGGCGGGCATACGCTGGCTTTCGATGACACCACCTCGTGTGCTCGTCGTCGAAGACGAGCAGGATATTGCCGCGCTCATCAAGCACACCCTCGAACGTTCGGGGGATGCGTCCGTGGCCACGGTCGGCCGGGGAGACGAAGCGTTGCGCGCCGTATCCGATTTGACACCCGATCTCGTGATCCTGGATTTGAACCTTCCGGTCCTGAGCGGCACCGATGTCTGCCGGCTGCTCCGCCAGCGCCCCGCGACCGCGAACATCCCAATCATCATGTTGACGGCGCGGACGTCCGAGTCGGACCGCGTCAGCGGCCTGGATCTCGGCGCCGACGATTACGTCACGAAACCGTTCAGCCTCCGCGAGCTGGCTGCGCGAGTGCGCGCCGTGCTGCGCCGACGCGGCAATCTCGCTCCCGAAGCTGCGAAGCCCCAGGTCTACCGGGGCGAGCGCCTGGTTGCGGACTTCGACGCGATCTCCGTCGCTGTCGACGGAACGCCGGTGCGCCTGACTCGTCGGGAGTTTGAACTGCTGCAGTTTCTCGTCGAGAACAAGAATCGCGTGCTGTCGAGGGATCGTCTGCTGGAGCGCGTGTGGGGCTATGACCGCTTCGTCGAGACTCGGTCGGTTGACGTGCACGTCGGCCGGCTGCGCGCGAAACTCGGCGCCGCCGGCCAGCAGATTGAGACCGTTGTCGGTCTCGGCTATCGCTTTATCGATACACCGACTTCATAGTCTGTCGCTCGTCTGACGGCTCTGACGGCCGTCTTAGGGCGGCGGGCGGGCGGCACCCTAGCCGCGCCACCCGAGTTCTTCCAATTCCCCGATTTCCATGGCGAACATGGTCATGGCGCGCTCGACTCGGTGCCAGTCCGTGTAGCGCGTCTGCTTCAACACACGGTTGTCCTGCTCGAGGCGGACGTCCCAGCCTTCGCCTCCCTGCTGTTCGATGGAAAACCGCTTTGTATGACCGGCTCGATGGAGCTCTTTTACAAACATGAATACTCTCTGCTACGAAAAGGATGAGATGTCGGTTTCCTCTGACGAACCTCCATCATGCACGCAGATCATCCGGGGTCGCTGTAAACACTGCGTAAACTCCGTGGGGCGTTAGCCCTACCAAATCTCCGTAAAACATTGCAGAGTCTTCACCAACTGGACGCGCGACTGACACACCGCGGGGCTATAACGTCTCTCATGTCTTACTCTGTCACGCTCTGGTGCGGCTGTGATGTCTACGTGTCGTGCCATCCGAAGACCGGTCTTGCCCACACACGTGTCGTCGAGCGGCGGGGCGAACGCTGTCCCGTCAGGCGCCACGAAGTTGGCGCCAGGCTCTGGTTGTGGGAATTGCTGCCGGATTCCGGCCCGGATGTTTCGGCTGAGGCAGCCAATAGCTGACCCGAACAGCAGAAATGCTAGTCGCGCTTGCCCAATGCCTTCGTCGCGATGTCGGGAAAGTCCGTGAAGATGCCATCGACACCGAGGTCGCGAAACTGTTCGACCTCGGCTTCGGGGCGTCCACGATATGACGGCGACAGAAATTCCTTGTCGGCACGCAAGGTCCAGATATGCACGAGCAGCCCGGCAGCGTGCGCGCGCGCCACGAGATCGGTGGGCTCCTTCAGAGTCCCATCCTGATTCGCCGGAATGACGAGCGCCTTGTTCGCGCCAAGCACGTCCGCATAACCCGCGATCGCCTTCAACCCGGCATCGTCCAAGGGCACGCTCTGTTGGAGATCGACAAGCTGCACCAGCCGCACCGGCGTCTTCCTGCGCAACACCTCGAGATTGTCTTTCTCGAACGACTGAATGAACACCGGGGCCTCGCGACGGTTCCAGCCGTGCTTTTCGAGTGACGCGATCAACGCGTCCTCGAGCGGCAGGCCGAGGCCTCGGAAATACGTCGGATGCTTCGTGTCGGGGTAGACGCCAATCGTACGCCCGACCACGTCGCCGAGCGATTGCACCACGTCCAGGACCTCGTCGAAGGTCGGCACCGGGAACTTCCCGTCATACGCGTGAGAGCGGAACGGCAGGCGCTCACGTGCCCGCAGGGTCTTGATTTCGGCAAGCGTGAAGTCTTCACTGAACCAACCGGTGATCGACTGACCGTCGACGGTCTTGGTCCGCTTTCGATCGGGAAACCGCTCGGCGGCATCAGTTGTCGCGCCGATCTCGTTTTCATGCCGGGCGATCAGCACCCCGTCCTTGGTGGCAACCAGGTCGGGCTCGATGAAGTCGGCCCCCATCTCCACCGCGAGCCGGTACGACTCGAGCGTGTGCTCGGGACGATGACCGCTGGCGCCCCGATGGGCGATGATCAGGGGACGGTTGGCGGCTGCGGCCGATGCGGAAAGCACCACCAAGAGCATGACACAGCGCTTTGCCATAGCAGTTTGAATCCAGTCTATAAGATTAGGCCATGAATGACGTGATGACGCTGATCCTGGGCGGCGGCCGCGGAACCCGGCTCTACCCGCTGACGCACATGCGGTCGAAGCCCGCCGTTCCCATCGGCGGCAAGTACCGACTGATCGACATCCCCATCAGCAACTGCCTTCACGCGGGGCTGAAGCGCATCTTCGTTCTCACCCAGTTCAACTCCGCGTCGCTCAATCGCCACGTCGCGCAGACCTACCGGCTGGACATGTTCTCCGAGGGTTTCGTCGAAGTGCTGGCGGCCGAACAGACCCCCGACAGCTCCGACTGGTTCCAGGGAACGGCCGACGCCGTGCGGCAGGCGGCGCGGCACTTCGCAGGTCACGAGGCGGATTACTACCTGATCCTCGCCGGCGATCATCTTTATCGCATGGACTTCTGCGAGTTGATCGACGCTCACATCGAGAGCCACGCTGATATCACCATCGCGGCGCTACCGGTCACGTCCGCCGACGCGACCGAGATGGGTATCTTCCGCTTCGACGGCGCCGGACAGATCAACGGCTTCGAGGAGAAGCCCAGCGCGGGGCGGCTTACCGAAATGAAAAGCAGTGCGCCGAGAGGATCAACCGTCGGCGGCCTCTCGCCCGACAAGCCGTTCGTGGCGTCGATGGGAATCTATGTGTTCTCCCGGGACGTGCTGCTCGAGATACTGCAGCGGCCGGGGATCGACTTCGGCAAGGAGATCATTCCTGCGGCGCTTGGCTCGCTGAAGGTCCACTCCTATCTGTATCGTGGCTACTGGGCTGACGTCGGAACCATCGCCGCCTTCTACGACGCGAACATTCAACTCACGCAGCGTGGCGCGCCATTCAACTTCTTTCACGCCCACCGGCCGATCTACACGCACCCTCGCTTTCTTCCCTCGACGCGCACCTACGACTGCAGTGTCGACACCTCGATCATCGCGGAGGGCTGTTATCTCGATCAGTGCCGCATTGCCGAATCGGTGGTCGGGATCCGCTCGCACGTCGGCGCCGGGACGTCGATCACCCGGTCGGTTCTGCTGGGGGCCGACTATTACCCGGACGAGAGCGTTGGAGGGCACGAGGTCGAACTGGGTATCGGCCGCGACGTTGTGCTCGATCGAGTGATCGTCGACAAGAACGCCCGCATCGCCGACGGCGTTCGCCTGGTGAACGATGGGAAGGTGATGAATGCCGACGGCGACGGCTGGTGCATCCGTGACGGCATCGTCGTCGTGCCGAAAGGGGCCGTCGTGCGAATCGGCACCAGGACCTAGGGTGCACGAGGGGTGCGCGGCGTGCGCGAGTGCGGCACCGCCCGCAGCACCAACCGCACCAGACGCACATCCGCACCGAGACTTCGGTCCCACGGCTGGTCCCGCCACTGTCCGCCGGTGCCGAAGTCGAACAAATACAAACCTTTCCACGGTTTTGCCGTCTAAGGCGCATGGATGGATGAGAGCGAAGCACGGACGGAGGTCCTATGCTCTCGCTCTTGCCGGTTCTGTTTTGCGCGGGACTGATTACGTCCTCGTTCCCTGCGTCGAGGGCGGATCTCCTCGAATCTCCGTACCGTCACGTACGGACGACGAATCCGCACGTCCAGCACCTGCTGGAGATCGGCGTGTCGCACTCGTCCACGTTCGCGTCGCTGCTGGCGCGGCTGAATGCGAGTGATGTGATCGTGTACATCGAGCAGACCGACGATATCCCCAAGACCCTCGACGGCCGGCTGCTCCTGCTGCCGCTGGCAAACAACCAGCGCTACCTCCGCATCCAGATCAACCGGAATGGTGCGCCCACTGAGTTGATTTCACTCATGGGCCACGAGCTGCGTCACGCGATTGAAGTGGCCGAGGCGGTCGACGTCCGCGACGAGCGGGCGCTCGAACAACTCTATCGCCGCATCGGCTCACCGAGCGCGACCATTCACACCTTCGACACCGACGCGGCGCAATCGACCGGTCGGCGCGTCAGGAAGGAACTGCTCGCGTAGAGGGATTGAGGAAGTCGTCGATCAGTCCGCGAGATTGCGCAGCATCTTCGGAGTGACGAACCAGCGAAGCGCGCCCACGCCTTTCGGAGGAAGCACGTCGAAATCGATCCGGCAGATGCCCCCCTTCTTGAACTCGAGCGGCGCTTTCGCGCCGATCAGTTGCGCGGCAAGCTCTCCGAGATTCGGTTCGTGGCCAACGAGCGCGAGACGGGCCTTGCGCGCGTGGCGCCCGATCTCCTGAATGACCGCCGCCGGCGTGCCGGCCGGCGCGAGCGCGTCGGTGGTGGTGATCGGCGGCTTGCCCTTGACCACTTCGGCGAGCACATCAGCAGTCTGACGGGTGCGAACCAGCGGGCTGCTGATGATCTGATCGAACGTCACGTCGAGCGCGACCAGCCCTCTTGCTTGCTTGCGCAGCTTCGCGATGCCGCCGTTGGTGAGAGGCCGCTTCGAGTCATCCGGCCAGTCTTCGCCACGATTCTCGGCAATGCCGTGGCGCACGAGATAGAGTTCGAGCATCGCCATCAGTTCCTGGCAATCGCCGCGCGTCTCCGCGCCGGCAGCCCCATCTTCGCGGTCCGGGAACGCCGCGACGCCGTGAGTCTCACGGCAATCTGCAGCCGCGCCGTCTCGACTGCTTCATGCAGCATCGGCAACATGCCGACGTAGCGACCGTGCAGGTGACGGCACTCGTCTTCGATGCGGCGAGACAGCACGGCGAGACCGACGTCGGGTGTGTCGCGGTTTGCCGGGCGCGGAGCGGCCGCGACGGCTGCCACGTGATGCTGCAGCACCTGCAGATCGTGCAAGCGGCCAAGCGTGTCCTGAACCCGCTTCAACGTGCGCATGGTGGCGCTCGCGGGCGCGGCGCCGCTTTCACTGGCGATTTCAACCGCGTAGCGCAGCTTTTTCGCGGCAATGCGCACCTGGTGCAAGGCCTCTGGTCGCGTAGATCTGACCCGCTTCGGCGATCGCGCGCTCGAGACGGCGGGCCCTCTTCGCGATGCGCGAGGCCAGCGCCGCACGCCAGTTGTGCTCGGGCGTCGGTTCGAGAAGCGCCTGGCGTACGGCCTCCAGCCGCTTGGCGAGCTTGTCGCCGTTCACGGCTGCCAGCCGCTCGTGCATCACGGCGCGGCGCCGTTCGCGTTCTTCGATGACGTGAGCGCGGACGTCGAGGAGCGCCGGCCGCGGAACGCCCGGTTTCTCACCAATTTCGTCGAGCAGGTGAAGCGTGACGTCGAGTTCCCGGACACTCCCCAGAGCTCGCGTCAGGCGTCGGATTTTGCGGCTGCGCCTTCCCTCGCTGACTGCCAGTCAAGCCCTCGGTCAGGACCGGCACAGCCTCCCGCAGGCGGCGCGAGGCGACTCGAGCCTGGTGCACACCCGTATCGTCGCCAGCCATCGCCCGCGGCAAATGACGGTTCAACGCACGAGTGCGACGTTCGAGAAGACGGACCAGGTTGTTTGAACGGTTCATGGTAGGATCGCGGCCGGCTCGACGGAAACTCCAGTATATAACGCGTTTGTAACAAGCAAGGCCGCCGCCAGCCGATCCGTTACTTTCCCGCCCTGCATGCGTATTGCTGCCATCGACATCGGAACCAACTCCGATTCACATGATCGTCGTCCAGGTCCGGCCCGACTTGTCCTTCGAAGTCATTGACCGGGAAAAGGAAATGGTTCGCCTGGGCGCCGGAGGGCTCGACGGCCGGAGCCTGACGCCTACCGCCATGACGGCGGCCTCCAGACGCTGGCAAAGTTCAGGCGGCTGGCGGATTCCCACAAAGTGGACGAAATCGTCGCGGCAGCGACCTCCGCCACTCGTGAGGCTGATAACGGCGGGGATTTCATTGGCGAGGTCCAACGGGAAACCGGAATCAAGATACGGGTCATTTCAGGAACCGAGGAGGCCCGCCTCATTCATCTGGCCGCCGTCTACGGCGTGGACATCGGCGGCACCCCAGCCGTCGTCATCGATATCGGCGGCGGAAGCGTGGAAATCACGCTCGGGACCAGCGACCGCACCTGACGCAAGGCCAGAGCTTCAAGCTCGGGCGTCATCCGACTCACGGAACGGTTCGTCAAGCTCGGATCCCTTTCCGAACGGGACGAGCGCCGCCTGGTCAAGCACATCAACAAGGAGACTCGGGTCCTACGTCGATGGCATCGCCCAACGCAAGTTCGAGCGGGTGATCGGCACATCGGGCACGATCCTGAGTCTGGGCTCGCTGGCGCTGAACGAGGAGGGCGGGGCCAACCCGGAGGAACTTCGGAATCGCCGCGTCTCGGTGAAGACAATGCACCGGATCCGGAAGCGGTTGAGCGAGGTCGATCTCGAAGCGCGCCTCCACATGCCCGGGCTCGATCCGCGGCGGGCGGACATTGCCGTGGCGGGCTCGATTCTGCTCGACACGATCCTGCGACGCCTCAACGCGCAGCAGTTGACGCTCTGCGACCTCGCGCTCCGCGAAGGGCTGGTGCTCGACTACATTCACCGGAACACTTCACGGATTCGCAAGGTCGAGCGCTACCCCGACGTCCGCCGCCGGAGTATCGTCGAACTGGGCGAGCGGTGCAGGTACTGGCCGGACCACGCGCAGCAGGTTGCGCGGCTGGCGCTGGCGCTCTTCGATCAAACCAGGGCGGTGCACAAGCTCGGCGATCGCGAGCGTGAGTGGCTGGAGTATGGCGCGCTGCTGCACGACATCGGCGTCCACATCAGCTACGAGAAACATCATCGTCATTCGTATTACCTGATCAAGAACGGCGACCTCCGCGGATTCGACCCGATGGAAATCGAGATCATCGCGCTGATCGCGCGGTACCATCGACAAGCGGCGCCGAAGAAATCGCACGAGGGCTACGGCACGCTGAAGGGCGGGCAGCGTCGAATGGTTCGCGCACTGTCGGCGATGGTCCGGCTCGCCGAAGGCCTGGATCGCAGTCACTCGCAAGCGATATCCGGCGTCGACGTCTTTCCGCGGGGGGATGACTACTCCGTGCACCTTCGTTCCTCGGGAGACGCGGAACTCGAATTGTGGGCGGCGGTTCGTCATGCGGCGCCGCTCGAAAAGATGCTTGGCCACCCGATTCATTTCGACGTGTCGGGGCGCGAGCACAAGGAACGCATCGCGAATGCTGAACAACCTGACCACGCCGCACGAGTATCCCGGAAAGCTGTTCGTCGTGGAGGGCATCGACGGGTCCGGAAAAACCACGCAACTAGGACTACTGGCGAAGTGGCTTAGCGCGGCCGGGCACCCGGTCTTCATGACCGAATGGAATTCCTCGCCGTTGGTGAAGGCGGCAACCAAGGCCGGCAAGAAGAAGAACGCGCTGACGCCGATGACGTTCAGCCTGCTCCACGCCACCGATTTCGCGGACCGGCTGCTCTACAACATCATCCCGCCGCTGAAAGCGGGCATGATCGTGCTCGCCGATCGCTACACGTATACCGCCTTCGCTCGAGACGCCGCGCGCGGCGTCGACCGCCGCTGGGTGAGAGAGCTTTACAGCTTTGCGGCGAAGCCGGATCTTGCGGTGTACTTCCGCGTGCCGATTGACGTGTCGGTCGATCGCCTGGTGGCGCGGCGCGTGAAGCTGAAATTCTATGAAGCGGGGCTCGACATGGGCTGGAGCACCAATGCTGTGGAAAGCTTCCGCATGTTCCAGGGCAAGGTACTCGACGAGTACGACCGGCTGGTCGACGAGTACGGCCTCAGTGTCGTGAACGCGAGCGGCAGCATCACCGAGCAGCAGCGCACCTTCCGCAAGCTCGTCTCGCAGCACCTGGAGATCGAGAATCATGAGCAGCTCGACGAATCTGCCTGAGCCGGCCGAGACCGGGCGGCCGGGTCACTATTACAGCTACGGCATCCCTTATCTCTCGATCGACGACTACCCAGGTAAGCTGATCGCGGTCGAAGGGACGGACGGCGTCGGCCGCTCGACGCAGATCCGGTTGCTGCGTGAATGGCTGGAGGTGCAGGGCTACGGGGTGGTCGAAACCGGGTGGACGCGCTCGGAATTGATGCAGCCGACGATCGAGGTCGCCAAGGGCAGCAACACGCTCAACAAGCTGACCTTCGTTCTGCTCTACGCTACCGACTTCGCGGACCGGCTCGAAAAGGAGATCATTCCCGCGCTGAAGGCCGGCTTCATCGTGTTGTCGGATCGCTACATCTTCACCGCGCTGGCGCGGGCCGGCGTCCGCGGCGTCGATCGTGCGTGGGTCCGCAACCTTTACGGCTTCGGCATCGCGCCGCACCTGGTCTTCTACCTGCGTATCGACGAGAAGACGTTGATCCGCCGCGTCCTTCAGTCGCGCGGGATGGACTACTGGGAGTCCGGGATGGACCTGAAGCTGGGCGACGACATCTACGAGAGCTTCCGTGCCTACCAGCGGGCGTTGTTGAAAGAGTATGGGTCGATGGCGGACGAATTCGGTTTCCGCGTGCTCGACGCGCGCCGGAAGGTCGACGTGATTCAGGACGAACTACGGCGGCAGATCGCGGCATTCCTCGCAGAATCGGATGTGCCGGCCGGCGGGTGGCGCGCGGGCGGCGTCAACGATTTGCCAAATGCCTGATCTCTCGCGGCCACGACTGGCGTCAACCACCGATCCACCCGAAGTTTACACACCCGTTACATCTCAGTAACCCCCGCGAAACCGGCCAACCCTAGCATGAAGCGATGGCTGTTCCTGCGGTCTCATCAGAGCGCTCGACAATCATGACGGACATGCGGTCGGCGCTCGCGGCGCGGCGGGACGCACGGACAGACGAAGAGCGGCGCAACGGCACCCAGCAATCAGCCGACAAGATCATCGTCCGCGATCTCAACTTTTATTACGGCCCGAAGCGGGCGCTCGAGAACATCAACGTTACGATTCCGGCCAACCGGGTCACGGCCTTCATTGGTCCGTCCGGGTGCGGCAAGAGTACGTTCCTCCGGACGCTCAACCGGATGAACGACATCATCGCGGGATCGCGAGTCGAGGGAGAGATCCGCATCGACGACCGCGACATCTACGACCGCAGCACTGACGTGGTGGCCCTTCGACGCCGCGTCGGAATGGTGTTCCAGAAATCGAACCCGTTTCCAAAATCCATCTTTGAAAACGTCGCCTACGGACTCCGCCTGAACGGCATGGCCGGAAGCCGCTCGGAGCTGAGCGGCCGGGTCGAGCAGAGTCTTCAGGCCGCCGCAATCTGGGACGAGGTGAAGGACCGGCTGTACGAGTCGGCGCTGGCACTCTCCGGCGGGCAGCAGCAGCGGCTTTGCATCGCGCGGGCGTTGGCCATCGAACCGGAAGTGCTGTTGATGGACGAGCCAGCGTCGGCTCTCGATCCGATTGCGACCCAGCGCATCGAGGAGCTGATCTATCAGTTGAAGGCGAACTACACGATCGTCATCGTGACCCACAACATGCAGCAGGCGGCGCGCGTGTCGGACAATACCGCATTCTTCTGGCTGGGTCGTCTCGTGGAATTCGGGCCGACCGATCACATCTTCACCAATCCGACCGAGAAGCTGACCGAAGACTACGTGACGGGAAGATTTGGTTAGTCGAGGCTCCCCGATCACTGATTAAACACATGGCAACATCCACGGTTCCGCATTTTCAGGAAGAGCTCGAACAGCTCAAAGCGCGGCTTCTCGAGATGGGCGGCCTTGCCGAGGATCGCGTGCGCTCGGCGGTCAAGGCGCTCGTCGACCGGGACGCGTCCCTGGTCGACATGGTGCTGTCGGGCGACCACCCCATCAACCAGCTGCATATCGAAATCGACGGACGCTGCTTCAGGATGCTCGCGCTGCACCAGCCGATGGCGGTCGATCTCCGCGCGATCATGTCGGCGGTCAAGATCAACACCGATCTGGAGCGGGTGGGGGACCTGGCCATCAACATTGCCGAAGCCGTACTTCGCTACCTTGGCCATGCGCCGGTCAAGGAGCTGATCGACATTCCACGGATGGCCGACATCGCTCAGAACATGCTGCGCGACGCGCTGGACTCATACGTCCGGCGTGACACGGCGCTGGCGCAGGCGGTCCTCGATCAGGACGATGCGCTCGACGGCCTGAAGACACAGGTGTTCCGCGAGCTGTTGACCTACATGCTGCGCGACGCGCAAACCATCGAACCGGCCCTCGACCTGATCCTCGTTTCGCGTCACCTCGAACGCATCGGCGACCATGCAACCAACATCGCCGAGGACGTCATCTTCATGGTCTCCGCGCGGGACGTCCGGCACCACGCCAGCGAGAATCTGAGCAACCGCCGCTGAGCGCAGTCCGGCAGGATCCGGGAACCCACGCCGCCTCGATCCTGCAATTACCTCAATTCCCACATAACTCGATAGAATAGTTGGGTTGCGCGCACGGGAAGCTTTGTGCGTCTATTGCCGCGAGCGGCGCATCGATCCGGCGTGGCAGCCATTCTGCAGTCAGCGGTGCAAGATGGCGGACCTGGGTCGATGGCTTGGTGAGGAATATCGTGTGCCCGCCGACACTCCGGCGGCGCCCGACGCGGACGAGGAAGAAAAGTAGCGCTCCCTCCTGCTATGGCCGACACGCTCTCCATCACCGACAACCGCACCGGCAAAACCTACGAAGTTCCCATTCAGGACGGCACCATCCGCGCGACCGATCTCCGCCAGATCAAGGTCACGGCAGACGAGTTCGGGATGATGACCTACGACCCGGCGTTCATGAATACCGCCGCGTGTCGGAGCAAGATCACCTTCATCGACGGCGACAAGGGGGTCCTCGAATACCGGGGCTATCCAATCGAGCAACTGGCCGAGAACAGCGATTTTCTCGAGACCGCGTACCTCATCCTCTTCGGTGAGCTTCCAACCTCGCAGCAGTACGAGCGGTGGTCGCTGGAAATCACGCTGCACACGATGTTGCACACCAACATCGCCAAATTGATGGAAGGCTTTCGCCACGATGCCCATCCGATGGGCATGTTCCTGAGCACTGTTGGAGCGCTCTCGACCTTCTATCCCGACGCCAAGGACATCTTCTCCGAAGCGTCGCGCCGGCTGCAGACCATTCGCCTGATCGCCAAGGCCCCCTCGATCGCCGCGTATGCATTCCGTCATTCGATCGGCCGTCCCTACAATCAGCCGGACAACGATTTGAGCTATGCCGGCAACTTCCTCAACCTGCTCTTCCGGATGACGGAGTTGAAATATCAGCCGAACCCGGTGCTCGAGCGGGCGCTCGAGGTGCTGTTCATCCTGCATGCCGATCACGAGCAGAACTGCAGCACCAGCACGATGCGCGCGATTGGCAGTTCGCACGCCGATCCGTATTCCGCGATGGCTGGAGCCGCCGCCGCGTTGTACGGCCCGCTGCACGGCGGTGCCAACGAGGCCGTCCTGCGCATGCTGGACGAGATCGGATCGATTCAGAACGTGCCCGCGTTCATCAAGCGGGTCAAGGCTGGTGAAGGCCGGCTGATGGGATTCGGCCACCGGGTCTACAAGTCCTACGACCCGCGCGCGAAGATCATCAAGCGGATTGCCGACCTCGTGTTCGAGGTCACCGGCAAGAACCCGCTTCTCGAGATGGCGTTGGAGCTCGAACGAATCGCGCTCGAAGACGATTACTTCGTCACCAGGAAGCTCTACCCGAACGTCGATTTTTACTCCGGCCTCATCTATCAGGCCATGGGCTTTCCGGTCGACATGTTCCCGGTGCTCTTCGCGATCCCACGCACTGCCGGATGGATCGCGCAGTGGGAGGAGATGCTCACCGATCCCGATCAGAAGATCGCCCGCCCGCGGCAGATTTATGTCGGGTACACCAAGCGGGATTACGTTCCCAGGGAAAAGCGAAAATGATGGCAGGCCCGACCTCGAGGTCGGGCTAGATTTTGAGGACCTCGACGCGGGCTCGTGCCGGCTCGCCACTCGCCCGAGGCCACTATCGCGCTTACCGTCGCATGAGAATAGGAATCGCCGTACTTCTCGCCGTCGCCGCGTGCTCGTCGATCCTGCAATCGTCGGCTGCAAAATTCGATGGCGGCCGCGCCTACGAAGACGTGCGGCAGATGGTCGCGATCGGGCCGCGTCCGTCAGGTTCCCCTGGCATTCAGCAGACCCGCGACTACATCAAGAAGCAGCTCGCGTCGGCCGGATTGAAAGTCGAAGAGCAGCCTTTCGAGGCGGCCACCCCACTCGGTCCGATCCACATGGTCAATCTGCGCGCCACGCTTCCCGGCCAGGCCCAGAATCGTGGCCGGATCGTCATCGGCGGTCACTACGACACGAAGCTGTTCCACCAGTTTCCGTTCGTCGGCGCGAGCGACGGCGGATCGAGTGCCGCGTTTCTTCTGGAACTGGCGCGCGCGCTCAAAGGCCGGGCGAATCCGCTACCGATCGAGCTGCTGTTCCTGGATGGCGAAGAAGCCGTCATCGAATGGCAGGGAACCGATCACACCTACGGCAGCCGGCACTACGTGCAGGAGCTGCAGCGCGCCGGCACGATCAAGGACATTCGCGCCTTCATCCTCGTCGACATGATTGGCGATCGCGATCTGGACATCCGCCGCGAGCAGAATTCAACCCGGTGGCTGACCGATGCAATCTGGAACGCCGCGCGCCGGCTCAAACGCCCGGAATTCCTCGACGAGACGACGCCAATCGAAGACGACCATCTCGAGTTCCTCGCAGCCGGAGTTCCGTCGGTCGACCTGATCGACCTCGACTACTCCGCCTGGCACCAGCCCGAGGATCGCCTCGACCGCATCGCGGCGGGCAGCCTTCAGGCGGTCGGGGACGTGCTGATCGCGGCGCTTCCGGCGATCGAGGCCCGGCTCAAGTAGGCCGGCTACGATTCTCGCGCGATCTCTTTCTCGATCTCCTGGTCGGTCAACACGGCGGAAGAGGCCTTCGCCTTCGCGAAAATCCGTTCGACCAGTTCGTCGGTTACCGGAATGCCACGCCGCTCGAGCCAGAACACCACGTTCGACTTCCCTGACATCGGCCCGACGTCGATCTGCTGCTCGCGCCCGATCAGGCTCGCGGGCACGCCCGAGTAGACCGCGTCGATGAGCGCCGCATCCTTCTTGCGGTACGCCTTGATGACGGCCGCAGCATGCACGCCCGTCGCGGTGCGGAACGCGTCGCGTCCGACGATGGGGTAATTCGGCGGAATCGGCACGCCGGTGGCGGCCGACACGGTTTCGCAGGTACTCGCAGAGCGCCGAGAGATCGCGCTCGATGTATCCCATCAGCACCAGGTTCATCAGCAGCGCGTCCATCGGAGTATTCCCCACCCGCTCGCCGATCCCGATCCCCGCGCCGTGCAGCCGCGTCGCTCCGGCATCGAGCGCCGCCAGCGAATTGCTGACCGCGAAATCACGATCGCGATGGCCGTGCCAGTCGATGCCGACGCCGCCGCCGCACTCGTCGACGACGGTCCTGATGAATCGGACCACCGCCGCCGCCCCGGCCGGGGTCGCGTGCCCGACGGTGTCGGAGATGCACACGCGTTTCGCGCCCGCGCGAATCGCGGTCGAATACAGGGCGCGCAGCGAATCCGGATCCGCACGCGTGGTGTCCTCGGTTACGTACATCACCGGCAGACCTTCCCCGACCGCAAAGGTGATTGCATCCTCCGTCAGTTTCAGCAACTGGTCGAGGGTCCAGCCTTCCGCGTACTGCCGCAGCGGGCTCGATCCGATGAACGTGCAGCACTCGATCGGAATTCCCGCGCGTTGCGAGACTTCCGCAATCGGCCTGATATCGGCAATCACCGTGCGCGCCGCACAATTCGCCTGCACCCTCAACCGACCGTTCGCAATCTCGCGCGCAAGCCGCTCGACGTCGCGGACGACGTGGGCGCCGGCGCCTGGCAAGCCGATATCGGCGGTATCGATCCCCAGTCGATCGATCAGGTGCAGGATCTTCAGTTTTTCCTCGATTGACGGGCACCGGACCGAAGGAGACTGCAGTCCGTCCCGCAGGGTCTCATCGTCGAGGAGGACCGTCACCGGCTTCTGGTCGGCGCTGCGGTTCCAGTCGTAGATCAGCGGGTGCATGGATTTAGGGGCGACGGGCGAGGGGCGACGGGCGAAGCGCGGAGCCAGACATCTAGGCGTCCGTGTGCCTGACGTGCTTTCGGTAGGTCCGCATCGTCACGATGCCTGCGAGGAAAACGCCGAGCGCCCATGCGGTCGAGAAGGCAATCGCGTCGATCTGGCCGCGATGGAGCACGGTCCGGATGTCGACACCACCGCCGAGGCCCGCCTGCGCCAGCGCCGTCTCCAGGAGGTACCCTCGCACCGTGTCGTGCATGCGCATGTCGTAGACACCGTTCCACACGACGAACGCCAGTGCGAGCCAGAGAATCAGCAGCCGCTTCTCGATGCGGTTCATGGTTGCTTCAGGCCGCTGTATCTCAGCACCAAGGCGGTGATGTCGTCATTCTGCGGGGCGCCCTTGGTGAAAGCGCGGACGTCGCTGAAGATGGCCTGCAGCATCTCGGGCGGATCTCCCGAGAGGTGCTTCTGAGCGGTCTCCACGATGCGCGCTTCGCCGT
Organism: uncultured Acidobacteriota bacterium; assembly: GCA_963755695.1. Lineage (GTDB taxonomy): Bacteria > Acidobacteriota > Vicinamibacteria > Vicinamibacterales > 2-12-FULL-66-21 > QHWT01. Next base: position 1,829,837 of record CAVWLB010000010.1, read on the forward strand.
ACTCGTCGTTGCCGACCGACAGCGCCTCCGACACGCCGTCGCTGAACACGATCAGCCAGTCGCCGGGGGTCAACTGCACCGTCTCCTCGGTGAACGACGCCGCTTCGAAGAGACCGACAATCGGACCCCCGACTTCGAGGTGCCGGACACCGTTCTTGCCGACAAGCAGCGGTGGATTGTGACCGGCGTTGCAGTAGGTGAGCCGGCCGTCATGCTCGAGCGACCCGTACATCAGGGTGACGAAACGCGACTCGATCCCGCGTCGGAACAGCGCCAGGTTGACGCGGGTGATTGTCTGCGACGGCCGATCGCTCGACGCGGCCTGCGCAGCAAAGATCCCCTGCATCATCGCGCTCAGCAGCGCCGCGGGAGGTCCCTTTCCCGCCACATCGCCGAGGGCGAAGCCGAACGACCCCCCGGGCAGATCGACGTAGTCGAAGAAGTCGCCGCCGATCGATCGGCACGGGATAGACGCGGCCGCCGCGCGGAAGAACGCGCCGATGCGACCAGCCTTGGGCAGCAGCGCCTGCTGGATCTCGGCCGCGATGCGCATCTCCTGCTCCATCCGCGCCTTCTCCATCGTTTCTCGATAGAGCCGGGCGTTCTCGATCGCAACCGCCGCTTCGGTGGCCAGCGTCTCGAGGGCAGCGCGGGTGGAGTTGGAGACAATCGTTGCCTTTTCGCGGCTGTCGAGATAGAGGACGCCAATCCGCCGGTCTTCGCTGACTGCATCCGCCTTGTCGAGATAACGCACCAGGCGCAGCGGCACGCAGTGGACGTTGCGAATTCCGAGCGCAACGGTGCCCATGTGGACGTTGGCCAGCTCGCCGTCGAGCAGGTCGACCACGATCTTCGGCTCGCCGGTCCGAAACACATCGTCGGGAATCTTGCGGCTGGTGGCGAAGGTGGCGCCGGGCAGGGTCTGGCGGCCGCGAGCGCGTGCGAGCTTGAACTCCAGCTCGTTGTCCGGGTTGGCGAGCATGATGAACCCACGCTCGGCCCCGCTCACGTCGATTGCCGAATCCAGCACCAGCGCCAGCACGTCGTCGAGCACGCGGCCGCTGCCCAGCGCGCGCAATCCGTCGAGAAGCGCGGCAATCTGCCGCAGGTCGCCAATCGCGGTGGTCGTCGCGCGATCCTGCGCCTGAGACGTTTCGGCGACGAGAAACACCATTTCTGCGCCGCCGCTCCGGCCGAGACGGATCACGTCGCCATGGCTCAGCGTGTGTTCGGTGACCTGCTGATCGTTGACGTACGTTCCGTAACGCGAATTGCGATCGCGAATCACGAACGCCTTGTCGCCGGCGGCAATCTCGGCGTGATCGCGGGAGACTTCGCTGCCGGCAAGACGCAGATCGTTGGTCTCCCGACGGCCGATCTCGAAGAGGGATTTCGAGATCGGCACGATCCGGCGTCCCAGGGCGTCGGTCACTTCCAATCGAGCATCTGGCACAAAGTGGAGTTTATTACAGTCCGAGGCGCGATGCGTTATGCGGGAGGCGACGACGCGTGCCGGTCATGTCAGAAGTTTCAGTCTCGAATGCCGCGTCCAAAGCGGCCGCATCTCGCTATCGTCGCCGACGCGCGATACGGATCACCAGCGTGAGCAGCGCAACCGCAACGAGGACGCCGGCAATCGTTTCCAGCCGCGTCGCCTCAGGCCCGGGCCCCATCGAGCGCCCGGCCATGCCGAGATACAGGCCGAGCAACAGCAGCACGACGAAGGCGACGATCGGCAGCAGGCCGCCCCGGCGCTGCCGGATTTGCGCAGGACGGCGCACCGGATCGGTCGTCGCGGCGCCACACCGGTAGCAGATGATGGCCTTGTCCGCGATCTCCGTCCCGCACTGCCGGCACTTCATCAGGGAATTGTAATGCCCCTCGTCTTGCTTCCTTCTTCCCTCTTCCGTCCTTCGGCATACGCCGGTCTTATCAGCGGCTTCAGCATGGCCATCAGCGCGAGCACGACGCCGAACGTGCACACGATCGTAGCGCCCGTGGGCATATCGAGCTGGAGCGACAGCCACACGCCCAGCGCGGACACCACAGTTCCCATCGTCCAGCCAATCGCGAGCCGGGGACCGATGTTCTCGGCGTAGAGCATCGCGGCCACGGATGGGACGATGAGATAGCAAAAGACCAGGAGCACGCCCGCCATCGAGACGGACCGCGTCACCACGAAGCCGAAGGACACGTAGAAGAGGAAATCCCAAAACCTGAGACTGACGCCGGAAGCCTCCACCGCATCGGGATTCATGGAGATCGCCAGGAAGCGCTTCCGGTACACGAAATGGAAGACGCCGATCGCCGCATACAACGCGGCGGTCTGCCAGACCTCAGTCCACGACACCGACAGCAGATTGCCGACGAGCATGTCCTTCAGGTGCTCACCTTCAGAGGTGGACTTGCTCAAAGCAAGAATCGTGGCCGCGGATGCCACGGCGTACGAAATTCCGATGATTGCCTCCTGCGGGATTCGCGCGCGACGGCTGCGAATGGTCGCAAACAGTCCAGCGCCGATGATCGTGAAGACGAGGGCGATCCAGTAGACCGATGGCGAATGCGGGTCGCCGTCGGACCAGGGCAGCAGGATCGCGACTGTCGCGCCGAACGCCGCGATCTGCGCCAGCGACAGGTCCACGAAGATCACGCCGCGCTCCACGACATGGACGCCGAGATAGGCGTGGATACCGGCAATCACCAGGCTCGCGACGAACGGCGCGGCCAGAAACGACAGGATGTCCCAGTTCATGATGGCTACCTAGCTCCGGTCGCCTTGAAGGCCGCGACCAGCTGGCTGACGTCGTAGTCGAACAGCTTGAAGTAATCAGTGACCTCTTTCTCCCCGCCGACCGACGGCGCCAGCGTGACTACCTGCGCGCCAGTCTGCGCAGCGATCGAATTGGGCGTCTTTGGATCGAAGTACGGCTCGACGATGATGATCTTGACGTTGTCCTTCTTCATCTCCTGGATCAAATCCAGCGAGTGTGCCGGCGAGGGCGGGATACCCGGCTTGGGTTCGACGTATCCGACCACATCGAGCGCGAATGCATCGGCGAAATTCGGCCAGGAGCGATGGTAGGTGACGACCTTGAGCCCTTTGTACGGGGCCATCGTCGCTTTCCACCGTTGCTCCGCCTCAGTCAGACGACGCTCGAAGTCCGCCTCGCGCTGCGCGTAGAGAGGCGCATTCGTGCTATCGAGCTCGGAGAGCTTGGCCTGAATGGACTTCGCGATCCGCCGCCCGTTATCGGCGTCGAGCCAGTAGTGCGGGTTCCCCTGCGGGTGCACGTCCCCCATGGCCCGAGTAACCTGGCCGGTCGGCAGGTCGAGGATCTTCGCCGTCAACGACGCATCGAGATAGCCCTGAGCGCCGGGTTGAATCTTCTGGTTGCGCGACTGAGTGATGAGCGGCGGCAGCCAACCGATTTCGAGTTCGCGACCGACGACGACGAGGAGGTCGGCCTTGTTCAGTCTCAGGATGAAGCTCGGCTTGGCCTCCACGAAGTGCGGATCCTGATACCCCTTCGCGAGCGACTCGGTCTGGACCTTGTCGCCTCCGACTTCCTTGACGAGGGCCTCGAGGTCCTGTGTGGTCGCCACGACCCTGAGTGCGGCCCGCGCCTGGGCCGCGTTTGCCAGCAGGATCGCGCTGAACGCGATCACTCCGATTGTCAGTCTCTTCATGACCATGGTCCTCACTAGAACAGGTGCGCGCCGTGCGCGCCGATGGAAAACAGGAACTGGAACAGGAGCTCGTTGGCGTCGATGCCTCCCGCGTATGTCGTGTGACGGAACTGGCCGCGGACCTGGCTGAACTCGCTGGGCCAGTAGGTCAACAGCAGCGATCCGCTCTTGTCCCGCAGCGACGGAGCCGCGGCGCGATCCGAAAAGTCGTAGCGCGCGCCGGCGAACCAGCGGCGCGCGAACTGGTATTCACCGCTGACGTACGCGCCGAATGCGTTGGCTTGGGCGGGCTCCTGCTGCCGCTGGCTCCAGAACAGTTCCGTGCGCCCGATGAAGCGCTTGTAGATCGCGCGGCGCAGCGGACGATAGCGAATGGTCGCGTCGAGGCCGTACACGGTGGTGGTGAAGTCGGAACCGGCGTCGTTGTGGCCGTAGGCGACCGACGTCCCGACGTCGAGATTGGTCGCCTCGGTGATGTCGCGATAGCCACGCAGACGACCGACGTAGGCAAGATTGCCGCGTTTGTGGCTCGTAAACAGATCGTCGTTGCCCTGGTAGACCTCGCCTGTCGCTTCCAGGAACAACAGCGGATTGGCAATAAGCTTTGAAACCGACAGCCCCGAATCGTTCAACCCTTCCTCGCCGCCGAGCAGGTTGGCCATTGGCAGCGGCACGTCCACCCACGGCAGCACGTGACTGTGCTGGGTGTTGACCTTGCCGAACTGCGCCTTCATCTTCCCCACCTTGAGGAGCAGGCCGCCGGGCAGCGTCGGGAACGTGATGAAGCCTTCTTCGACCTCGAGCCCGTCGGGGCTCGCCGACAGGAAGAAGTCGGCGCGCGCATAAGGATCGACGATTGCCTGGAAGCTCGCCTCGGCTTCCTGCAGATTCAGGGCCGGAAGCGGCGCGACCTTGTTCTCTCCCGCCGCGCCGACGAAATTGCCGATCACCGCCATGTCGGGATTGAAGACCTTCGACAGCGCCGACGTGGTGCCGTAGACCGGCAGCGACCCTTCGGGTCCGCCAGCGCCCGCCGCACCTGGCGGAACCGTCACGCCGGCCGGTGGACCCTGCGGCGGAGGCGGGAGAGGTCGCTGGGCGACCGGAGGCTCTTCGGTGACGGGAGGCGCCGCGGCTGGAGGAGCAGTGGGCGCGGGCTCCCCAGTCGGCAGCGGCGGAACTGGCGGCACCGTCGGGGGCTGCTGTTGCTGCTGCTGTTGCTCGAGCGAAGCGACCTTTTCTTCAAGCGCTTTGACCGCCTGCTGCAGCCGCTCGAGCTCGGCCCGCAGATCCGCGGTGGCCTGGGATGACGGGGGCGGTGTCTGGGCAGAAGCTGCCCTGGCTAAGCCCAGTATGACCACGAACAGAGGTATGACCTGATTGACCCGCAATGACTGCAACACGACCACCTCCTCGTTCTCGGTGGGAGAACGGGCACGCGGAATGAGAGAAATCGCCGGCCACACCAGGGCCAGCGTCCTGTTCAGAGAACCGCGTGGACGGGCGGTGGCGAGCGTCCCGATGAAGGGGACGGCAGGCACGAGGCGATCAACGAGAGCGATAGTTCATCGGCACGACCCGCGTCGCCGAGCGAGGTCGGCGCGGCGGCGGGATCGGGACGGCTCTCATCGGCGGATGTCCCGACATGGCAGGTCCAGCAGTGTGTGGTCGATTTCAGATGGCATGCCAGGTCGTGGTGGGCGAACGGCAGTACCGCCAGCGCAAGCACATACGCTGCGGCGACGAGCTTCATGAAAGAGCCCAGCCGATGCCGGGTAAGAACCACGATTTCATTATACCGGGTGTGGGGGTCCGCATTCCGGAACCCGGAATTTGGTGGCGGTGATGATCGGCCCCGACGCGTCGCGCTCAGGATTCGTCACCACACCGGCCCGGACGCGTACCAGCACCCCGAACCGCAGACCGCACGCCCGGACCGCCTCACCTCTTCTCCAATCCGCATACGGCATACTGCATACGACGCCATGTTCCCAATCAGCGACGTCATCCCGTCGCGCACCACTCCAGTCGTCACCATCGCGCTGATCATCGTCAACGCGCTGGTGTTCCTGTACGAGCTGCTGCTGCCTGCCCCGGCGCTCGAAGCCTTCATGCAGCAATACGCGCTGATCCCGGCGTGGTTTAGCTGGCCAACGCTCCTGACCAGCATGTTCCTGCACGCCGGCTTCTGGCACGTAGTGCCAAACATGCTGTATCTCTGGATTTTTGGTGACAACGTCGAGGATCGCCTGGGGCACGTTCGCTACCTGGGCTTCTACGTCGCGGCCGGCAGCGTCGCGGCGATCGCCCAGCTCGCGATCAATCCGTTTTCGGCGGTGCCGATGGTCGGCGCCAGCGGCGCGATTGCCGGCGTGATGGGCGCGTATTTCGTTTTGTACCCACAGTCGCGAGTCCTGACGGCGGTGTTCGTCCTGATCTTTTTCGACGTGGTTGAAATCCCGGCAATCTTCTTTCTCGGTTTGTGGTTTCTGCTGCAGCTTCTGAGTGGCGTGGGCTCGCTGGGCGTGAGCAACGCCGCCGGCGGAGGCACGGCCTTCTTCGCTCACATCGGCGGTTTCATGGCAGGGCTGATTGTGGGTGTCTTCCTGCGCGTGCGCGATCGTCGATGGGAACATTACGAGCCGAAGTACCTGACCGCCAAATCGACCTCGGACTTCGAACCTTGGACTTCGGACTTCGGACCTCGGGCCCCGGACCTCGGACCTCAGACCTCGGGCCCCGGACCTCGGGCCTCGGGCCTCGGGCCTCGGACCTCGGGCCCCGCACCTCGGGTTCTTACGTCTTCTGCTTGCGCCGAATGTCCCGCGATACCCTCGCGAGATCGACCATCAGGCGCTCGAACTCCTTCTCGTAATCATCGGGGGTCATCAACAATCGGCGTTGCTTGAGATCCTCCACGTCGATCTCGAGCGTCGCGCGCTTCTGGAGGAGCGCGAGCAGCTCTTCGTCCGTCGGCGCGGCCCCGACAACGCTCTCGTCCAGGTACGACCGGCTCGCGACCAATCCGTCGTCGCCGTCACCGCCGGCTTCCCGGCCGACGCCGTCGCCGTTATCGTCGAGCAGCGCCCGTTCGGTGGCGAGCTGACCGCGCTGCTCGTAATGGCGGCGCACGCTCAGGCTCGCGGCGAGGAATGCTTCCCAGATCGAGACCCGGTCATTCTTGTCGATGTCGGCGCCGGGATCGGTCAGCGCCTTGATGAAGTACTCGGGAAACACCGTGTCGAAGCGCTGTGCCGGGGAGTCGGTGGCGGTAATGACGATGCGCCGCGGACCGGCAAGTCGCTCGAGATAGGGGAAGCTCGCGGCCGTCGTATCGACGACGACAAGGCGGCCGGGAAGCGCTTTCAGCAACGAGGCCCACTCGGCGCCGGAGAGATCGGGACCGACCAGGTTGAACTTGGCTTCCAGGCCATCGAATGTCCCGTGCCCGATCATGAACACCAGGAGCAGATCGTCGGGTCCGAGCTTTGCGCGCAGGCCCTCAATCGCGCGCCGCACGCCCGCAGCGGTTGCCGCGTGCTCCCCATCGGCTCCGTCGAACAGCATCTCGATGTGCCGCTCGTCGATCTTGAGGGTCTCGTGCAGCGCCGTGAACAGCGACAACCGCCACTTGCCGTAATGGTCGGCGTAAGACGCGTCACCGTTGGCGCCCGAGACGATCAATGCATAGCGTTCCGCCGCCACCGCGGGTGGCGCGGCCGCCAGCACGACGGCTGCGATCAGGAGCCCGGCCCGCCAGCTCACCGCAATCCCCAGGACCGCCGCAGCAACCACTCCGCGGCAAGGAGCAGCGCGATGATCGCAAACGACCAGCCCGTGTGCCACAGGTCGCGGCGGACGGCCAGAGCCGCAGCGGGCGCTCCCGTGCGCAATCGATCGACCAGTGTGACCTCGTCGCCGGCCGTCAGCAGCTGTCCGCCTGAGGCACGGGCAACTCGTGTCAACGTGTCTTCGTTGAGCCGCGGATCGGTCATCTCGGGATCGACGCCGCCGACAAGGACGGCACTGGTCGCCGAACCGAGCGTCGAGGTTCCCACTCGCGCCTCCGCCGCGACGCGATAGACACCGGCCTGCGTGGCGTGCACGTTCGCGCGATAACGGCCTGGATGCGAGGGGTCTGATTGGGCGCGAGCCGTCTCTACGCGGCCGCCCGGGCCGGTGATGCGAAGGTCGACGGTGGCATCGCGCTCGGGCGCAAACGAGGGGGTGCGTGCATCGATGACGACCGGCACGTCGCCGGCTCCCGCTGCGACCGGCGCCTGCAACGAAACCATGTCAGGTGAGCCCTGCCCCAGCCATCGCACGGCCTGCCGCCAGAACCGGTCGTACGACGGATCGGCCGACGGCAGCATCATGCGCCACCGCCAGAACGCTTCGCCGGTAAAGACCATCGATCGGCCTTCGCCGTAGCGCTGCACCGCGACCAGCGCGCGCGGCACTCCCCCGGGGCCGCCGGTGACCGCCAGAACGCTCGCGCCGCGCCGCGGTCCGCCGAGCGGAGACACCGCGGCAAGCGGCGGCACCGACGCCCACCGTTTCTGGTTGTCTTCCGGGGTGGCCGCCAATTGCATCAGCGGGTGATCCTCGCCGGCGCGCGTGAGCGCGACGCGGTTCATCCCTGGCGAGATCGCTACCTGCTGCAGACCGCCGCCCCGATCGCTCAACTCCAGCGGCACGACGTCCTCGAGCGCCGTATCTCGAAATCCCTGGCGCTGGAACGCGCGAGCACCCAGCACGAGCAGTCCACCGCCGCGCTCCGCCACGAACGCGCGCGTCAGCGCGAGCCGATCGCTCGACAGCATGTCGGCGTCGACGTTTGCCAGCACAACCACGTCGTAGCCAAAGAGCGCCGGACGGCTCTTGGGAAAGCCGCCGGTCAGCGCGTCGGCGCGGGAGCGTGCGGCCTGCACGTAGAAGGTGTCGGCGCCGCTGTCGTCGCGTCCCTTGCGGACGACCGCGTCCACTTCGAGCCCGCGATCGCCGGCCCACGCCCGCCTGAGAAAGCTGTGCTCGAAGCCGGGCGCCCCTTCGACGAACAGGACCCGCCGCGGATGGGCGGCCGCCGGCACCAGCACGCTCCGCGCGTTGTTCTCAGCGACGATCTCGTCGCCGGCCGCCGGCACCTCGACGGTATAGACGGTCGGCACATCGCGATTCGGCGACACTCGAAACGTCTGGCTTACCGGCACACCGTCTGCCGCGGGTGCCACGCGGCGAACGTCAATCGCGCGGCCATTCTCGAGCAGGCGCAACTCGATCGGTGCGGTACCGTAACCATGGGACACGGCCGACACCGCCAGGTCGGTGACCGTGTCGCTCAACACCGATTCGGCCGCCGTGACGCTGACGACCTCGCGATCCCGCGGCGACGCCTTCGGCCCGATGCCCAACGCATAAATCGGTGCCCCCGTCGCCGCCGCGGCGAGCGCATCCACCTCACCATTGTCCCCGCCGTCGCTGACCAGGACGATGCCGGCAACGGGACGGCCGCGGTAACGATCCCGGACTGCCTGCAAGGCTCGGCCGAGTCCGGTTCGGCGATCGGTGGCCGACAGCGTCGCAGGTTCGGCGGCGGACACGTTCTCGCCAAATCGCAGCAGCTCCGCGTGAAAGCGCGGCGCAATCGCCGGCAACAGCTGACGCTCGACCAGGCTGCGCGCCACATCGATGCGGCGGCGGCCGTCAGCGTCAGCAAGTCCCATGCTGCGCGAGGCGTCGACCAGGATCGGCACGATCGCATCGCCCGTGTCTTCGCTGGCGCGCGTGACCGGACGCATCAGGCAGAAGATCAGCCACAGGAGGGTGACGAGACGCAGCGTCGAAAGGGCGTGACGCCGCCGGGTGGAAATCGGCACCTGGCGATACGCCAGCCACGCGACCAGTGCGGCGGCAACGATCACCAGGACGATGGCCCAGCCGGGCAGCGGATTCGCGAAGGTCATTACTGGCCGGGCTTCTTTGCCAGCGCCTCGAAGTACTTGGCAATGCGCCGCTGATACTCGTCAGGGACACGATCACTGCCGCCCGCGCGCAGCCGATCGGCGGTCAGGGCGCGAGACAGCCTGTCCGCGACGCCCGCTTCGTAGCGCTCGAGCGCGCGGGTAACGTCCTTCCGCAAGCCGTCCCATTGCGCATAATCCTGTTTCCAGGTTTCGGTACCGGGCGCGGATCGGCTCCATTCGTGTTGCTCGGGAGTTGATCCGCCCGCACTCGATTCCTGGGCGCCGTGCTGAAGCCGGTCGACCATGTCCCGGGTGCGCTGCGCTTCCCGCGCGTATTCCTGCTGCAGGCGCTGGAGGTCGCCTGGTGCGTTGCCGCGCTCGCCATTCGCCGGCGGTTGTGAGGCACGCCCGTCGGCGGCGCCACGCTGCCCCTGCCTCGCTGCCTGGTCGCGTTCAGCCTGCCTCACCTGCTCTTCGAGACGGGCCAGTCGATTGCGCGCGTCGCGCACCTGGTCGAGGTCGTCGGCCAGGCGCTGCACGTCGCCCTTTGCGCCGCCCGCGTCGACGCCATTGAGCCGGCGCGCCACGCGATCGAGCGCGTCCGCGAGCTGCTGTTCGGCGCCGGCGGTGGCTTTCGTTGGCTGGTCGCGCATCTCGCGCGCCCCCGTGCGCATGCGAGCGCCGAGCTGCTGTGACTGCAGATCGCGCACGGTCTCGTTCACGGTGGCGCGGTCGGTTGCCGAACTCTTGGGATCGGTTCCGAGCCGCTGCGCCGACTGCTGCAAGGCGTCAACGCGTTCGGCAAGCTGCTCCTTCTCGCCGGCCAGCCGCCGTCGCGCGTCAATCGTTCCACCGCCTTCGCGATCGAGACGGTCGGCTTCCTGTGCGACCCGGCGCTGCGCCTCGGCGACCTGTTGCGATTCGAGCTGCAAGTCGCCAAGCGCCCGGCGCCGGGCATCTGGCGTACCGCTCTGCATCTGGTTCTCGAGGTCGCGGAGCCGACGCGCAGCCTCTTCACCTCGCGCCGCCGCGGACGCCGGATCCTGTCGGGAAAGTTGCGATGCCGCGTCGCGCATCTGCTCCGCGGCATCACGGAGCGACGAAGGGTCGCCACCCTGCGCCTGCTGGCCGGGCTGCGTCTTCCCTGATGGCTGCCGACCGGAGGGCCGTTGTCCGGACGGTTGGCCACTTTGCTGCTGGGCGGACTGCTGCGATTGCGCCATGTCGCGCGCCAGTTTCTCTGCCTGTTGCCGCAGTTGTTCCTGCTCCCGGGTCAGCGTCTCGAGCTGACGCTTCAATTCCTCGGCCGAGAGCCCCGCACCGGCCAGCTCCCGTTGGCGGCGTCCGAGTTCCTCCTGGCGCCGTGCCAGATCGCGGATACGATCGAGCGCACTCTCGTCCGTGTTCTGCCCTTCTGGCTGCTGCTCGATCTGGGACTGCGTCTCGTAATTCGTGCGCTGCTGCCGTTTCAATTCCCGATCGAACAGGTTCGACAGATCCTGTCCTTGGCGCCCGTTCCCGCCGCTGTTGGCGCCGTTGGCCTGTTGCTGCATCACCTGGCGCCGCCGCACCTCTGCCTGCGCCTTCAGAAGCCCGTTGAGCGCTTCCATTTCGTGCGGAATCGCCTCGCCGGTCTTGCGCGCCTCGAGCTGAGCGATCGCGCGGGTCATCGCCGCGACAGCCTCCACGACCGGATCGCCGCCACCGTCGGGAGCGGGCTGCCGCATGGAGATCTGCTGCGGGAATCCACGGCGCCGCGGCCTGAACGTACCGGCGGCCTGCTGCGCGCGGGCCTTGAGCTCGGCCTGTGCGTCGGCAATCGCCTTCATGTCGGCGGCCGAACGCCCTGCTGCCGACCGGCGCTCCAGGTTCCAGGTGGCGCTGATGATCTCCTTCTGCGCCGCGACCAGGCTCTCGAGCTCGGTACCCATGGCCCCGGCCATCGCCTGGCTCTGGGCGGCAACGTATTCCTCGTTGAACGGCTTCACTTCGAGGAAGAAGATTTCGCTGCGGGTGAGCGTGGACTGCTTGCCGCGAGCCACGTCACGCGCCCGCGCGTAATACGTGATCACGTCGCCAGGTTTCACGCCGAGATCCTCGGCGGCGACCATCCGCGAGCCGATGCGCGACACATCGGTGCCGCCAATCGTCGTAAACGGAACGACCCGCTCGCGACCACCGGCGACGCCGTAGACCATGTCGAAGCTCGCAATCCCGTAATCGTCGTCGGCGCGCGCCTCGATCGTGACCTCTTCCAGCGGCGTAATCTGTTGATCGCCGGCCGGCCGCAGCACGTGCACTTCCGGCGGCCGATCGTCCATGAGACGGATGAAGTACTCGGTGCCCTCGGAGTGCAATCCGTCGTTGTCGGCGAGCGCGACGCGATAGGCGGTGTCTTCGGCCAGCGTCAGCGTCGACTCGTAGGTGCGATCGTCGACGCGGACGAGTGGCACGGCGGGCCCGTCCGACAGCGACAGGCGTCCGGTTTGAACTGGTTTGTCGGTCTGGACGCGAACCCGGACGCGAGTGCCGGCAGGTCCGAAGATGTCACCGCCGTCCTGATCCTCGCGCGGCCGCAGTCCGGTGAACGACGGGAACTCGTAACGAAGATCGATGCGCCGGACGCGTGGCGCAAAGAGGGCGGTCACTGAATACTCCCGCGACCCCGCCGACCCCGCATGGACGCTATAGGTGAAGGAGCGGTCGACCGCGTTGATCCTGACCTCGTATCGCTCGCCCGCCTGCACCATGGGCACGCTGCGCTCCTGACCGTTTGACACCAGCGTCAGCGTCGGCACCACCCGCGTCAACGTTCCGGCACGAACGTTCAGCTTCGCGGCGATCGTCAGCGGGAGCCCTGCCGGCACGCGAGCGTCTCCGGGTTGGACCGTGACCGCAATCGTCCCCGGCAGGTAGCGCAGCCGCGCGACCTCGAATGCGCGGAAGAGTAGCGGCGCCGCGAGCGCCAGGGCCGCCACAAGCCCGGCCGATGCCATGGCTAGATGCAACGCTCGCCGGCCAAGCAACCCGCGATCGACAATGCGATCCAGCTCGAGCTGGCGCAGACGCTCAACCGCCCCGTCGATCACCAGCGACGCGAAGCTCTCAGGTGCGGCAGCCCGTCGCGACGCGTCCACGGCGGAGACGATTGTGTCGTCCAGTTCCGGGCACTGTTCTTCTACGAAGCGCGCGACCCGGGCATCGTCGGGCCGACGGCGGCAAGGCCAGATCAGGAAAGCCGCAGCGAAAGTGATCAACGCGACCGAGACGACCGAAACGAGCAAGGCCGCGCCGTCCGACGGGCGCAGCCAGCGATCGGCAAGCGCGGCTGCCGCGATCACCGCGGCGGCCGCCGCACAAATCCGCGCCGAGAGCCGGAGGGCCACCGCGACGAACCATCGCCGCCGGATGACGTTCAACAAGCGTTGCAATTCAGGATGCGGAGTCATTTCGATCCCACGAAGCATTCGGCGACAAGCGCGGCGAGCATCAACATGAGGCCATACCGCCAATACCCCTGCCTGGCTTCCGTCTGTGTCGCGACCCGTGCGGGCGGCGCGCCGGAGCCCGGGTTCGTTCGCGTGACCAGTGCGGCAAAGTCGGACGGGGTGACACGATCGATCGAGCTCTCGCGCGCATCGATGTTGACGGCGAGCGTGCGTCCCTCCGCCTGCATGATCCCCGGCCGCGCCGGCACTCCGGCCGGTACATCCGCGACGAGATACATCGCTGTCTCGGGAGCGCGCGCGCCGAGATAGCGGACGGTCTGCTGCGCGAAGGGTACGAATGCCGGATGCAATGGGAAGTCGTTCCACCGCCGATCGAGATCCGACGTGAAAAGAACAATCCGTCCCTGACCGGCGGCGCGCTCGACAAGCGCCGGCATCCCCTGGGTGTAGCTGGCGATGACCCGCCAGGCGGCGACCGGCTGCAGCTGCCACGCGTGCTGGAACGAGACCTGGCCGAGATTCGCGGCAACCGCATCAAACGGCCTGAAGATGGGATGCCTGAGATCGCTGACGGCCAGGACACCCGCGTCAGCGCGATCCCGCGCGGTGAGCGCCGGTTGCCAGTCCAGAACGGTCGAGAGCACTGACGGGTCCACGTCCGGAGCGGCGGCAATCAGCAGACCGCCACCCGCACCCAGGAACCCGTGCAGCAGGTCGCGGACCCGCCGATCCAACCCGTGGGTCGACAGGAGCGCGATCACCGGATACCGCGAGATCTCGGCCGCGGGCATCGCGGCAAATTCAGGTCCGTGCACGATGCGGACGGCAAAACCGGTTGCGCTCTCGTCTTCAGCTTCGAGCGCGCGGGCGAGATAGAAACCGGCGGTCGAGCCTGGGCCACCTCCGACAATCAGCACGCGAGGAGTACCGCGCGGTTCGCTCACGGCATACCGGACGTTGTCTCCTGCGAAGCCGTCGGCGTCGGAAAGCGCTACGTCAACTGCGGCACGCGAGGCCATTCCCTCGAACGGGACGTCGAGTGATGCGGCCGGCGGCACTATGACGCGCCGTGTGATCTCGGTTCGGCCGGCGCTCTCGAGCCGCACCTCGGTCTCGCGAGCAGCGGGGCCGAAATTCCTGACCGTCGCGACCAGGCGCCTCGCCTCCGGCCGGATGTCGGTGACCGCAAGGTTGGTCGTCGCTCCACCCGCATCGCGAATGACGAGCTCGAGCCCCTTTGGGAGAACCGCGGGTACTGTCATCGAATCCGCTTCGCTGCAGATCGCCGACGAGCACCAGCCGTCCTGGCGCGCCGTCTGGCAGGAGCTCCGCTGCCTTGTCGAGGGCCGAGGCATAGCGGGTCGCGCCAAACGACGGCTTGATGTCGTCGATCGCCAGTCGTGCGTCGGCGGCCGAGCCGCTCGCGGCCACGACATCGGCGCGCTGATCGAAGGCGATCACCAGCACGCGATCCCGTCCGGCGTCGTCGACCGCCTGCCTGGCGAGTGCCCGCGCCTTCTCCATCACTCCCGGCGCCGACATGCTCAACGACCGATCCACGGCAATCACCGTCGTCCGATTCGTCGACCTGGCGCCGGTGATGTACGGCCGCGCAAAGGATCCTGCCAGCAGCAGGAGCGCCGCCACGCGCGCGAGCAGCAGCAGGATGTCGCGCAGCCGGCGGCGCCGCGAGCGCTCGATCGGGCTGACCCGCAGCAGCCGCACCGCCGTGAACGGAAGCCGCGGCGCCACGTCGCGCCGCAGCAGGTGCAGCACGATTGGCAGCGCGATCAACGCAGCGCCGATGAGATAGAGCGGCGATAAGAAGGACATCGTCCCTGACTACTTCTTTCGTGACCTCGCGTCCAGGTATGCCAGCAGCGCAAAATCCAGCGGCTTCGCGGTATCGAGCATCACGTAGTCGATGCCGACGCCGCGGAGCTCCCGTTCGTACAGCGCCTGCAGGTCCGCCAGCGCCTGCAGATAACTCGCCCGCACGCGCGATGGATCCGCGGTGATCTCGTCGGCGCTTTCGACGTCGGTGAACCGCGCCGCCCCCTTGAATGGAAACTTCAGCTCGTCCGGATCCAGGAGCTGAAAGACGATGACGTCCGTGCCGCGGTGGCGGAGGTGTTTCAGTCCACGCACCACCGTATTGGGCTCGTCGAGCAAGTCGGAAATCACCACCGCCAGGCTGCGCTTGACCAGCGCCTCGGCGAGCTGATGGAGCGGTCGGCCGACGTCGGATCGATCGCCCGGCGGCAGCTTTTCGAGCGCCAGCAGGATCGCGTGCAGGTGTCCGGGCCGGGCGCTCGCCGGCAGCCTGGCCAGGATCCTGTCGTCGAACGTGATCAACCCGGTCGCGTCGCGCTGGCGATTCATCAGGTACGCGAGCGAGGCGGCGAGCACGCTGCCGTATTCCAGCTTGCTCATCGGCGCGACGCCGCGGTAGGTCATCGACTTGCTGACGTCGAGCAGGAGATGACAATCGAGGTTGGTCTCCTCCTCGAACTTCTTGACGTAGTGCCGATCGCTTCTCGCGTAGACCTTCCAGTCGAGCGTGGACAGATCGTCGCCGGGCAGGTACTGCCGGTACTCCGCGAATTCCACGCTGAATCCCTTGTATGGACTCCGATGCAGTCCCGAGAGAAAACCTTCCACCACCGTACGCGCCTTCAGTTCCATGGTCGCCAGCCGTGCGATGACGGCAGGGTCGAGGAACCGGAGATCGCGATTGGTGGCGGTGGCGGGCATAGACCGATCCGTGAAATCCTGGGCTACATTCCGCTGCGCGGCGCCGGCACCGCCTCGAGCAGACGATCGACGAGGACGTCGGACGTCACCTTTTCCGACTCCGCGTAGAAGTTGGGAATGATCCGGTGGCGAAGAATCGGATGCGCGAGCGCGCGCAGATCGCCGACCGACACGTGATACCGTCCGCTCATCAACGCCCGCGCCTTCGCCGCGAGGATCAGCGACTGCGACGCGCGGAGTCCGGCGCCCCACTTCACCCAATCCTTGACGAACGGAAGATTCTGCTGGCGTCCCGGGCGCGACGAGTCGACCAGCCGAACCGCGTAACGCGCAATCTCCTCGGCCACGACCACCTGGCGCACGATCTGTTGGTACTCGAGGATCTCCGCGCCGCTCAGCACCCGGTTCGGCACCGGCGGACGCGCGCCGGTAGTCTGGGTTACCACCTTCACCTCGTCGTCCTCGCTCAGATAGGAGACGACCACGTTGAACATGAACCGATCGAGCTGCGCTTCCGGCAGCGGGTAGGTCCCTTCGAGCTCAATCGGATTCTGCGTGGCGAGCACGAAGAACGGACGCTCGAGCGGATAGGTCCGTCCCGCCGCGGTCACGTGATATTCCTGCATGGCCTCCAGCAGCGCCGCCTGGGTCTTCGGCGGCGTGCGGTTGATCTCGTCGGCCAGGAGAATCTGCGCGAAGATCGGACCTTTCACGAACCGCAGGCTGCGGTGGCCGCCATCTTCATCGAGCACCTCGGTGCCGGTGATGTCGGCCGGCATGAGATCGGGCGTGAACTGGATCCGTTTGAACGAGAGGTCGAGGATCTCGGCGAGCGTCTTGATCAAAAGCGTCTTCGCCAGGCCGGGCACGCCGGTGATCAGACAATGCCCGCCGGTGAACAACGCCATCAGCACCTGATCGATCACCGCGTCCTGCCCGACGATGACCTTTCGGATTTCGGCGAGGATGCGGTCGCGTCCGAGCGCGACGCGTTCGGCTACGGCGGTCAGGCCCGCCTGCGAGGTCGTTTCCATTAGTGTGTCAGCGAGTAGATGATTTCGTTGATTTCCATCCGGTAGGCTTGCGCGGTGTACTTCACGTAGCCCGGAAATTCGGCCGCGTTCGACCATTCCCAGCCGTCGCCCATGTCGGTGTTCCAGTTGATGAGCACCATGGGGCGGCCGTTATCGTCCTCGATCGCGCGGAGCGTCGCGATGTAGCCGCCCTTCTCCCAGGTGCGCCCCTGCAGAAACGACCCAAGGCCGGGGGTCTGCGGAAATCCGTCGAGATTATAGAAGCAGCTGAAGATCGGGTGGTCTTTCGGAAGGTCGATGATCTTTCTGTCCGGAAACACGCGCTTCAACTCGCGTTCGACGTTCGCCCACTCGACTGGCCCGTGGAAGTCGTCGAACGTCAGCGTGCCGCCCCGGAGCAGGAACTCGCGCAGGATCGGCACCTCGGTGTCCTTCAACCGCAGGTTGCCTCCCTCGACGATGTAGATCCACGGGTACTTCCAGAGATTGGGATCCTCGAGCGCGATGTTGACCGGGTCGTTGACCTGGATCGACGTCGCCGTCCTCACACGGCGCGAAAGGTTCCACTCGGCCGCGGGCGCGTCGATGTACCACGGTTCGTCGTACATGCTGAAGCCTCGCCCCATCGTCCACGCCGTGTAGCGGACGCGCGCGAAGGTCCATTGGAGGCCGGCGAAGCGGAGATCGGGCGCCGCGGGTCTCGGAGGCGGCTGGGCGGCCGCCCGCGGAGTGACGACCCACGCCAACGCGCAGACCAGGATCACGCCGGCAGCGGCAAGCGACGGCTTCACCGCGACCCTCCGATTGCGTTCAGCAGAAGTTCCTGGGCCCGTTCGAATGTTGGCGCGATCTCCAGGGCGGCAAGCGCTTCCTTCTTCGCATCGGCGCCGCGGCCGGCAAGAAGGTAGCTCTCGCCGAGATCGCAGTGCGCGGCCGCCTTGTCGGGTGGGCCTGACTGGAGCGCCGCGCGGAATTCGCGGGACGCCACCGTCGCGTCGCGGTGCTTCAACGCGAGCCGTCCCCATCCTGAATGGGCCGTGGCGTCGAAGGGATCGAGGGAGACCACCCGCGAGACCGCCAGCGTCATCAGCCGCTCGTCCTGCGCAGCCTCTGCCAGCGTCCACAGCTTGCGTGCGGCTTCCACGTTGGTGTGGTCGACTGCCAGCAGCGCCTCGTATTCTTTCAATGCGCGCGGGCGGTCGCCGAGCTTCTCGGCGAGCGCGGCCATCAGCACGTGCGGGCTCTCGTCGCCAATCGCTGGCGGGACGAGCTGGGCAGCACGCTCGAGTGGGGTGTAGGCGGCGGCATCTCCGGCGGAAGCCAGCGCCTGGCCGAGAGCCAACTGCGCGATATAGCTGTCGGGTTTGGATGCCGCGGCCGCCTTCAACACGTCGACGGAACTCGCATCCACCGGTTTCTCGGAATCCGCCAGCGCCTTCCGCATCGACCCGAATCTGTCCTCGAGCGCACGGTCGAACGAAACCTGCAGATCGTCGATCGACACGTTGAGCGCGCGCTTCAGCGCGGCTTCGGTGTCGATGCCGTCGGCAAAAGCCCTGACGAGCCCCGGAAGCGCCGGCGCCCCGCGCGATTTGACGATGTGGTCCACCAGCAGCGACGCTTCGTAGTAGGCAAGCGCGATCGTGTCCGGCTT
Organism: uncultured Acidobacteriota bacterium; assembly: GCA_963755695.1. Classification (GTDB taxonomy): domain Bacteria; phylum Acidobacteriota; class Vicinamibacteria; order Vicinamibacterales; family 2-12-FULL-66-21; genus QHWT01. The sequence goes on from CAVWLB010000010.1 coordinate 1,848,378, forward strand.
GGTGAACCCGGCATTCAGGTCGCGCAGCTTCAGAACCTTGTTGGCGTCCATCGCGCGCGCGAAGGTCACTTCCATGTCGCGGCCCCACTCGGGCCGCTCGATCCCTTCTTCGTAAACCGAAATGCCCTCGGTCAACCAGCGCGGCACCCGCTGCTTGGACATCTGCAGCGTGACGACGTGCGCCAGTTCGTGCCAGAGGGTCGCCTCCCAGCTGAACGTGCCGGGCGGCCGTGCTTTCGGAGAGTCCATCGTCACGACGCGACCGAAGCAAGCGCCGAGCGCGCCGATCATCCCGGGAAGCCCGAGATTGCGCACCGCGAAGTCGTCGTGGTGCGGGAAGATCTCGATCAGGATGGGACCGGTGGGCGTGAAACCATAGCGCGCCGCCAGCGTCTTGAACGCGGACTGCGCGAGCGGGATCGCATATTCACGCAGCACCGGCGCTTCGTCGCGATGCATCTTGAAAATCAGATCGCCTTCCTGCACGGTGACGAACTGATCCAGCGTGTCGAGCAAGGCCAGCAGGTTGTAGGTCACGACATCGAATGGATCGGCGCGGAATGCCCGGTCGAGCGAGCGGCGCGCGCCCGACTCGTCGCCGGTTCGCATGAGGTGCATGCCCAGGTCCGCCGCGGCCTGTGCGTCGGCCGGATCGAGCGACAGCCCCTTCTCGGCAAGCGTGACGGCTTCCTCGAATCGGTAGTGACTGGCCGCCTGTTCGCCGGCAATCCGATACACCTCTCCATAGGACGGATTGATCTCGAGCACCTTCGACACTTCGTGATCGAACGTCGCGTGGTCGTCGCGGACGTACGCGATGGCCGCGAGCAGGGAATGCGCCTCGAGATGTGTCGGGTTGATCGCGAGGACCTTGCCGATTTCTTCCTTTGCCTTGTCGACGCGATCTTCGTCGAGATGCAGCGACGCGAGCAGCAGGTGAGGCTCCGCGAGGCCGGGATCGATGTCAATCGCTCGGGCGGCGCTGGCGGCCGCAGCCGGCGGGTCTTCATCCTCGAGCAGACGCGCGAGACCGGCATGCGCGGGCGCCCACTTCGGGTCCGCCTGGAGCGCCGCCTGGAACGACTTCATCGCCTCCGGCTTGTTGTACTTTTCCAGGAACAGCCATCCCCACGACGTCTGCACCGCTGCGGGATCGGCGCCGGCACGTTCGGCGTCGCGATAGAGCGCATTCGCATCGCGTGGCCGGCCAAGAGCCTGCGCCGCGCGGCCGCCGCGCAGAAGGAACCACGGTTCCGCGGTGGACGACCCTCGTTTCAACACTGCCGACAGCAACGGCGACGCGTCGCCGTCGCGGCCGATGGTGTGATACAGCAGCGCCAGCTCCAGCGCCGCCTCGCCGCCAGGATCGGCGGCTGCGAGCGGCTCGAGCATCGCCTGCGCGTCGCGATATTTGCCACTCGCAATCGCAAGTTGCGCCAGCACGACCGCGGCTGCGGGATCGTTCGCGCCGCGCGACTTCGCCAGGCTCTCCGCCTCGCTGCGCTGGCCGTGTGCTATCGCGGCCGCCGCGGTGGCGGCGAAATCGCGCTGGGATGTTTGTTGTGAGAAGACCGGAGAGGGCCGCACGGCCGAGCCGGCGAGGCTCAGACACACCGAAAGAATCACGACGACCAGAGGCCGCCTCGGCACCGCGGAGTGGCGCGCGCGAGAGCCCTGCATGGATCTGAGGCGATTATAGACCACCGAAAACGGCGCTTTAGCAGAGTCCGTGCCGTTTAAGACGCCCGGCCGTTGCCAGCGGTTTTCAGTGTGACGAGGAAAGTGTGGGCGGAACTGCGGACTAATACCGCAATCGGCCGCGCCGGCGGCCAAGCCTTCAGTAGAGCGGCCGCCAGGTGAAGAAAATGGCGGCAATCACTCCCTGTCCAATCGCGAAGGCGGTGACCAACGGCAGGACGAACCGTTGCGGCAGGATCGCCGCCAGCGCGATGAATGTCGGGAAGAGCGTCGAGGTGATTCTTCCCATCGACATCAGCCCGCCAGCCAACACCGGCGGGATGACATTGATGACCACGAAGACCGCTGCCCCGACCCCGAGCCGCCGAAGGACCGGCCAGAGCATCGCCAGCGCGAAGATCCACGCCAGCCCGTTCAAGGTGTCGTACGGCGCGAGCACAACCGCCCGCGCCAGTCCTTCATCTCCAATCCGTGTGAGCACACGCCCGAGCGGCGCCAGACCTTCAAACGATCGACCCCACGCCACCTGCACCTGCGCCCAGCCGAACCACGATCCGGTCAGATGGCGCACGTACGCGCTGAAGGCGAGCATGCCGAGGCCCGGTGTTGAAGCCGCGGCGAAAGCCTTCACAATTTGGTGATTTGGTAATTGGTGATTTGGTATTGTGATTGGTGATTGGTGATTTGGTGATTGGTGATTTGCTGATGGGTTCGGTGAGTGCTCCGCCGTGCGTCCAGCGAACCACTGCTCGACGATCACGCCGGCCAGCGCCACGCTGAGCAGACAGCCATTCGGTCTGGTGAGACCGACCAGTGCGCCCCATGTCGCGGCACGCGCCCACTCGTGACGTCGGAAGTGATAGAACGCTGCCACCGATCCGAGCAGGAACAAGGCTTCGGTATACGGCAGGCTGAAAAAGATCGCGAAGGGATATGCCGCCATCAGCAGGACGGCGTCGGTTGCATGCGCTTCGCCGATCGTGTCCCGCGCCAGCCGTGCCAGGTACGACGCGGCCCACATGAACACGAGGATCGAAAGAATCGCGCCGCCCCACAGTGCGCGAGCCAGACGCCACTCCCAGAATAAACCTCGTTCGAACGCGCCGACCAGATACCCCACCACGCGCATGGCCAACGGGTACGCCGGGAAGAACACGATGTTCTGCTGGCGATCGTAGCGACCCTGGAAGGAGTAGCCGCCCATCGCGATGCTGGCGTACCACCCTGCGTCGTACCGTGCGGGCAGATTCATCAGCGGATCGGCCGACACCTTGAATCCGACCTCTTTGTTGAGGCCAATCGTCAACACCGCGAAGTACGCGGCCACCAGCACCGCGACGCGTGACACCCATGCGGTGGTCACGACCGACGCGCCCGGATCGTCGCGGAGAAAGCGCGCCCACTCCAGCGCCCGCCGATGAAGCGGCGGCGATGGAACAGCGGCGTGGCGCACCGCAATGATGGCCAGCGTAATGAAGGCGAGGCGCAGCGGCGAATGCACCGAGAGCCGGACGAAGCCGATGGGGATGTTGAAGCCGCCGAAGAGCACGACCGCCAGCGTGACGATGAACGCCGCGATCGCGAGCAGGTCGAGGATCTGGACCCACGACGGCACTCGTGGTCGATCGACGTGGGTCATCAATGTACGGTGCCGGCCCCGAGCACGCCGTCCAGCACATCGAGGCCGCGCTTCATCTCGTCCAGGGTCCCGATTGAAATCCGCGCCATCTGCGTCAAGGGTGGAAACAGTCGACCGATCAGGAGGTCCCGTTTCGCGCAGGCGTCGATGACCTGCTGCGCGTCCCGCCGGAGATCGACCATCACGAAGTTGGCATGCGAGTCACCGACTTGGTAGCCAAGCTTTCGAATCGCCTCGATGGTGAACTGGCGAACCTCCCGGTTACGGGCACGCTCCATCGCCACGTGCGCGCTGTCGGTCAACGCGCTCATTGCCGCAGCGGAGGCGAGCACGTTGACGCCGGCGTTCCACTTGAAGGCGCGGATCTGGGCCAGCGTGTCCGGCTGCGCGATCGCGTACCCCACGCGGAGCCCGGCCATGCCGAACACTTTCGAGAAAGTGCGAGAGACGATGACCCGAGGGTTCTGTCGCGCGATCGGTACCGCGGTTCGATACGACGGAGAGTCGACGTACTCGTGATAGGCCTCGTCGATGAGGATTCTCGTCTGCGGCGAACGGCGCCCGACGTACGAGATGAAATCCTCGATTGCTGACGCGCTGTGGACCGTCCCCGTAGGATTGTTCGGGTTACAGAGGAACACCAGCCCCGCGCCGGACGCCGCGTCGGCCATTGGCTGGAGATCGAGCGCCAGCGACCGGTCGACAGGGATTTCGATCAGCGCCGCGCCAGCGGCACGCGCCTGCGCCGCAGGCGCCTCGAAGGTCGGCAGGCCCGCGATGAGCGGGCGATCCGGACCTGCGTAGCCGAGGACGGCGGTTCGGAGAATTTCTCCCGAACCGCACCCAACGGTGACGTGATCCTCTGGAACGCCGTGCGCGCGGGCAATCGCGGCCTGGACCTCACGCTCCAGGTTGTAGGGATAGCGGTTCGCTTCCGAGAAGGCGCCGCGGATTGCGGCCAGCACGTTCTCGCCTGGACCAAGAGGATTCTCGTTGCTGTTCAGGCGGAGCGCGTTCTTCGATACCGCCAGAGTGGGAGCGCCCGCGGCCTGCCAGAGTCCGCCCAACGATTCACGGCCGCGTGCCGCGAATATCTCTGCCGGCCTGAGTGTCGCGGCACCGACGCCGGACAAGCCGAGCGCGCACATGAACGACCGTCGCGTCGCTAACATCGTCCGCGCATTCTACTGCGCCTGCTGCAGTGCGTCTTCCTCAATTCTGATCCGGATCAGCATGAGCGCCACGAAGCCGATCACCGCCGGGATCCCGGTGATTGGTGCGTGCATCGCGATGGCCGTGCCGGTCAGTTCCCCCGCCACCGCCAGATAGTTGGGATGGCGGAGCCACCGGTAAGGGCCGCGTAGTGTACGCAATGAACCGGGCGGCACGAGGACGCGAAAGGTCCATCGCTCGCCAAGCGATGCAATCGCCCAATATTTGAGGATCTTTGCTGCGATGAAGAGCGCCGCGCCAACCGCGACCTCGTTGTCGAACGTCACGCGTCGCAGCGCGCCTTCGGCAACCATCGCGAGAAACGCCGACGGATAGGCAAACTGCATCGCCCGATAGACGTCGCCCGGCGGTTCAATCGCGCCATTCGCGCGGAGTCGCCGTTCGTGCTTCACGGAGATTCGCGCCTCCCCCACCATCGCCAGGTACGCAGCCAGCAGCCACAGAACGGGGATACTCACACTTCTTCCCGCCACCGAACAGCCGTCGCATGGAAAGTGGAAGTGTCCCGGTTCTGGGGTCGCCGAACCGTGACTGTCACCGTTTCACGTCCCCGGCGTACACAATGGTCTGGCGCAGGAGAAAGGGGGCGAACGAGGCCGTCAGGCCGGCCAGGTCCAGAGCCGGCCCGGAACCGACAACCTGACGGAGCACACGATTGAACCGCCACTTCCGTGAGAATTCGCGGCGGCGCATCCGGGCCAGCGTTCGATGGGGCGCCCGCAGCCGACGCGCAAGCGTGGCCAGCGCGACGTTCGCCGCCATCTCCGCGCCGATGACGGCGAACCGCAAGCCGTCGCCGGTCATGGGGTCGATGAAGCCCGCGGCGTCGCCGGCGAGAAGCAGACCGGGCACGCCGGCCGCCGACGCGTCGACCGCCAGCGGCCCCAGCACGATCGGCGCCGACACCATCTGCGCCGACGTCATGCGATCCGCCAGGTTCCAGTCCCGCGCGATTGCGTCGTGCAGCGCCCGCGGCGGATCGACGACGTCACGCTGATCGAGCGTGACGAGACACACGTTCGCCGCGCCGGAGGCCAGCGGCGCCACACCAATGTAGCGCCCGTGCCGGACGTGCATCTCTCCGTACTCCGTCAGGCCGCTGACCCCTTCGAAATACGCACCGACCGCCCATCGCCGCGGACGGAGTGGATGGCGTGTCAGCTTCAACGCCAGAGCGAGGCGCGATCGTCGCCCGTCCGCGGCAATCACCAGCGGCGACGGGATTCGCACGTCGCGCCCGTCACGCCCGGCAATCACAATCCCGCGGACCCGGAGACGGTCCTCGCTGTCGAGCAGCGGCGCACGCACCAGCACGCCTTCTTCGATTCGCGCGCCGGCGGCAGCAGCCTCCTGCATCAGCGCCTGATCGAGCTCCCGGCGCGGCAGCGCCAGGCCGCGCACCGGTCCGTAGTCGCCAAGGACCTCGATGCCCCCTTCGCCGGTGACCAGGAAGCCGTGCACCTCGATCGCGCCCGACTCGAACCGCGAGGTGAAGCCGAGCCGGCGGAGCGCGGCGACGGTTCCCGGATTGACGGTATCACCGCACAACTTGTCGCGCGGAAAGCGCGCGCGATCGACCGCGAGCACGCGCGCTCCGGCCCTCGCCAGCAGCGTGGCCGCCACGCTGCCCGCCGGTCCTGCGCCGCAGACAATCACGTCAAACACGACCCAGTACTATGGCGCTGTTCTTCGAGCCGAATCCCAGGCAGTTGCACAGCGCCGCCGCCGGCGATGCCGGCCGGCCGGCGTTGGGAATGAAATCGAGATCGCACTCGGGATCGGGGTGCTGCTGATTGATCGTCGGCGGCAGAAACCCCCGCGACAACGCGAGCGCGGAGGCCACGATTCCGGCCGCCCCGCTCGCCCCCTGAGGGTGACCGATCATCGACTTGGTCGACGAGCCCGGGACCGCATCTGCCCGCGATCCAAACAGCTCTCGAACGCAGCGGGACTCGACCGCGTCGTTGAGCACGGTGGAGGTTCCGTGGAAGTTCACGTAACCGATCTCTTCGATCGCCCGGCCGGAACGTTTGATCGCCAGCCGCATCGCACGGACGATCTGCTCGCCGTTGGGATTCATCTGCACGCGGTGGTAGGCGTCGCAGGTCGACCCATATCCTTCGACCGCCGCGTAGATGGTCGCGCCTCTTGCGCGTGCGCGGTCCTCTCGTTCCAGCACGACCATCCACGCGCCTTCGCCCAGCACGAACCCGTCGCGCCCGCGATCGAAGGGGCGCGATGCCTCGCCCGGAATCTCGTTGTACTTGGTTGCGATCGCCCGCATCTTGCAAAAGCCGAAGATAATTCCGCGGGTAACGCACGCGTCCGCTCCACCCGACAATATGACTTCGGCTTCCCCGCTGCGGATCAGCGCCGCCGCGTACCCAATCGCGTCGGTCGAGCTGGTACACCCGGTCGAGACGACGTGGCTGATGCCGTGGAGCTCGAGCGCCATCGAAATCTCGCTCGAGATCATGCCGACGATGGAAACCGGAATGGTGTAAGGCGTGACCCGCCTCCACTCGTCGGTGAAGAATTCGCTGTAGCTTCGTTCCGCCACGTCGATGCCGCCCGCGCTGCTTCCGACGAGCACGCCGGCGTCCGGTTCGTTCAGCCTCAGGCCCGCGTCCTGCCAGGCCTCGCGAGCGGCCACGACGCCGATCAGCGCGGCGCGCGAATACCGTCGGGGATCGGAATGTCCGCCGTCACTTCCATTGCCCGACGCGCGCGCTTCGATGATCGGTGCGTCCTCGATCGTCAGCGCCGGCACCGGCGCGGCGACCGTGCACGGAAACGCCGATGCGTCGAATTCGATGATCTGCCGCGTGGCACTGCGGCCGCGGCTGATCTGGCTCCAGAAACATTCGCGGCCGACGCCGTAAGGAGAGACAACGCCGATTCCGCTGATGACGACCCGCGGCGAGCCGGTCAGGGCCATGTCTCTATAATCCCTCAATGACAACGCGACGACCCGGCGTCGGCGCGCTCGTGTGTGCGTGGACCGGAGCGGCAGCCTTTCTCGCGTCGCTCCTCGTCTTCCTTTATTTATATGGCATCACGTACGGACGCGTGTCGGCCGCCAGCCCGGCGGGACCTGCCGTTATCGACATTCTGCTCTTCATTCTCTTCGCGCTTCACCATTCCCTGCTCGCCCGGGCAAGCCTGAAGCGTCGGGTCACACGGCTCCTTCCCCACTGGCTCGAACGTTCGGCCTTCACCTGGGTCGCCAGCCTGCTCTTCCTCATCGTCTGCATGGCATGGCAACCAGTGGATGGGCTTTTGTACTCGCTGTCCGGCATGTGGCGGCTCGTCGGATACACGGCACAACTGGTGGGGATCGTGCTGGTTCTGGCGGGGGCCCGGGCCATCGACATGCTGGAACTGGCGGGCGTACGTCAAGTGCTCGATGCCCGATCGGACAGCCCTCGACGGCAGAGCGGGTTGAAGACGAATGGCGTCTACGGTCTCGTCCGACATCCGGTCTATTTTGGATGGACGCTGTTCGTCTTCGGGACGCCGAGCATGACCGGCACGCGGGCGCTCTTTGCGATTGTCAGCACACTGTATCTAGCGATTGCCATTCGCTTCGAGGAACGATCGCTGGTCGACATGTTCGGCGAAGCCTACCAACAGTATCAACATGCCACCCGCTGGAAGATGCTGCCCGGAATCTGGTAGCGAACCGGCGGAGCACCGCGCCAGCCGGCACATTGCATTTGTTATCATCGTTGGATGGCGCTGCACGAGCGGGAGTTCTTCAACGAGAAGCCGGAATCGAAGCCAGCGACCTTGACCTGCCCACAGTGTCGTCACCGCGACCAATACCAGGTGCGCTGGATCCGGCGGACGAAGAAGGACCGGCTTCCGGCGGGAGCAGACGAACGCGATCGCGCGCTATTCGGAAAGCTGCGGGACTATCTCATCCGCGTCGATGATTCGATGGTCTGCCGGCGCTGTGAGCGGAAGTTTGAAATTCCCTCCCACCAATCGCTGGTATTCCTCTAAAAAAGGCGAGCCGCCGCGGGACTCCTGGCCGTTGCGCTAGACTCGTAAGGTGCCCATGAGGCGATTTCTCGCGCTCATCCTGGTCTGGGTAGCGACCGCCGCACCGGGACCGGCCGTCACGAGGCTACCCGACGGCGCGGAACGGGCCGTGGGCAGCATGTCCGCCGAGGCGCTGCACGCGATAGTGGAAACGCTTGCCAGCGACAGCTTTGCCGGCCGGGGAGTCGGCCACGAAGGCAACCGCACCGCCGAACAATTCATTGCCCACACGCTGGAAGCGGGCGGCGTACCACCAGGCGCCGCCGACGGAACGTACTTCCAAGCCGTCGAGCTTTACCAGCCGACGCTCTCCGACGATGCGCAACTCACCATCGAGGACGCGCGCGGAAAGCGCATCGCTGCATATCCCGCCGGCAGGGATTTCTATCCGCTCCCTGAAACAGGAGATCGTGAGGTGCGCGCGCCCCTGGTGCTGGCGGGCTATGGAATCTCGGCGCCCGACGTTGGTCATGATGACTACGCCCGGCTCGACGTTTCAGGCGCCGTCGTCCTCGTCCGCGATGGCGCACCGGAGAAGCTCCAGACGTCGACGCATATTTCCGAGGAGAAGCGCATCGAGCTGACCGGTCTCGAGCGGAAGATCCGCGATGCCGCGGCGCACGGCGCGGCGGGCGTGCTGATCGTGCGCAGCTATATGCCGGAGCTGCGCTCTCTCTGGCCGGATCACCCGTCGGTGCGCGCGGCGTCCTATCGGCTGCTGTCGGATCTGCATTCGCAGCCTGCACCGGTCGCTGCCATCGCCGACAAGGCGGCCGCGCCGCTGGTGCGCGAACTGGAGGCGCGACGGCCGCTTGTGGCCGTGCTCGGGCCCGGGCTGGTGGTCGAACCGGTCACCGTGCACAACGTCCTCGGGTTGATCGAAGGGCGCGACCCCGCCCGTCATGGTGAGATGATCGTGATTGGCGCTCATCTGGACCACGACGGCATCGACGCGGACGGCCACATCTACAACGGTGCTGACGACAACGCGTCGGGCACGGCGGCGGTGATGTCGGCTGCAGTTGCGCTCGCCCGCGCCGCATCCGCCGGCGAGCGTCCGGCCCGGGCCATCCTGTTTGCGCTCTGGAACGGCGAAGAAAAAGGATCACTGGGTGCCGAACGGTTCATCGAGGCGCCCGGGCCGCAGCGTAAGGTGATTGCGAATCTGAACCTGGACATGGTCGGCCGCGATGAAGACATTCCAGATCCATCGGACTGGCGCTTCAACGGCTTTCCCAAGACGGATGCCGCGTCGAATCGCAACACGCTTCATCTGCTCGGCTATTCGTACTCGCCGGATCTCGCCGGTGCCGTGCTGGAGGCGAACCAGCCGGTGGGACTGACGATTCGCGAGGACTACGATCGTGGCGCGCAGAATCTGCTGCAGCGATCCGACCAGTGGCCCTTCCTCGTGCACGGCATACCCGCGGTGTTCCTGACCACCGGGCTTCACCCCGACTACCATACGCCGCAGGACGATACCGAACGCATCGATTTCGCCAAGCTGGAGCGCGTCGCCAGGTTGGCCGCGCGAGCCGCGTGGATTGTGGCCGAGGGTCCGGCGCCGCAAATCCGACGCAGATAGGGAACGATTCGTGGCCGAGACACCGCAACCTCCCCCGCTTCCATCCGAATTGCCGGTCGTGCCGCTGCGAGGCGCGGTCGTGCTGCCGATGACGGTCGCGCCGCTTGGCGTGAGCCGCGGCGTCTCGGTCGAAGCGGTGAACCGCGCGCTCGCGGGAGACCGGATGGTGATCCTGCTGTTGCAGAAAACCGATTCCGAGGAGCCGGCTCCCGACGATCTGTACCGGGTCGGCACGGTGGCGATCATCCGGCAGATGGCAAAGGCGCAGGCAGGCATGCGCATTCTGGTCGACGGGGTTTCACGCGCGCGCGCGGAGTTTCTTCAATCCGAACGCGGCTATCTCACCGCGCTGATCAAGCCGATGCCGGAGAGCAGCGAACGATCGCTCGAAATCGACGCCCGTGTCCGGCGGCTGCAGGAGCTGGTCGATCGCGCGCTGTCGCTGGCCACCGGACTCTCGCCGGATCTTCGGAATCTCGTGACCAGCATCGACGATCCCCTCCGCATGGCCTATCTGCTCGCCAGCCTGCTCGACATGAAGGCCGACGACAAACAGAAGCTGCTCGAGGAATCGAGCGTGGCGGTCAAGCTGGAGGCGGTCGCGACGGCGCTCGCGCGCGAGATCGACATCCTCGAATTGAAAGGACAGATCGAGTCGCGCGCCGAAAAAGAAATGACCGACGCGCAGCGGCAATACGTCCTGCGCCAACAGCTCAAGGCGATTCAAACCGAGCTCGGCGAAGGAGACAGCGAGGTCCAGGAACTGCGCAAACGCGTTGCCGAGGCCAATCTGCCCGAGCACGTCCTGACCATCGCCAACCGCGAGGTCGATCGCCTGGAGCGGATGACTGCGGCCTCGCCCGAGTACCAGATGATTCGCACCTACATCGACTGGATTCTCGAGGTGCCGTGGGACAAGCGCACCGAGGACCGGCTCGATCCGGTCGAAGCACGCCGCGTGCTCGATGAAGATCACTACGATCTCGACAAGGTCAAGGAGCGCATCGTCGAATACCTGGCGGTTCGGAAGCTCAAAGGCAACATGAAGGGTCCGATTCTGTGTTTCGTCGGACCGCCCGGAGTTGGCAAGACGTCGCTCGGACAGTCGATCGCGCGATCGATGAACCGGAAGTTCGTCCGCATCTCGCTTGGCGGCGTGCGTGATGAGGCCGAGGTCAGAGGCCATCGGCGGACCTACATCGGCTCGATGCCCGGACGCCTGGTGCAGGCGCTGAAAACGGTCGGGTCGTCGAATCCGGTGCTGATGCTCGACGAGATCGACAAGATTTCCGTTGGTATACAGGGGGATCCCGCAGCGGCGCTCCTCGAAGTGCTCGACCCGGCGCAGAACCATACGTTCCGGGACCACTACCTGGAGATTCCGCTCGATCTCTCGCAGGTGCTGTTCATCGCCACGGCGAATCAGCTCGGCACGATCCATCCCGCGCTGCTCGATCGCATGGAGCTCATCACGCTTGCGGGATACACCGAGGAAGAAAAGATTCACATCGCGAAGATGTATCTGGTCCCCCGGCAACTCGACGAGCACGGGCTCAAGCCCGAGCAGCTCACGCTCGAGGATGATGCGCTGCGGCGGGTCATCGCCGAGTACACGCGCGAGGCAGGCGTCCGCACGCTCGAACGGCAGATCGGAACGATCGCCCGGAAGGTCGCGGCGCGGGTCGCGACTGACACCAATTACGTGGCGCGGGCCACCGCCAAGGAGGTTCCGGATTATCTGGGACCGGCGCGGTTTCGATCCGAAGGTGCGTTCCGGCTCTCCCGCCCCGGCGTGGCCACTGGACTGGCGTGGACAGAAACGGGCGGCGACGTGCTGTACATCGAGGCCGTGTTGCTGCCCGGTGGTAACGGCCATCTCACGCTGACCGGTCAGCTCGGAAGCGTGATGCAGGAGTCCGCCCGCGCGGCGTTGAGTCACGTGCGTCAGCAGGCGCATGCGCTCGGCATCGCTCCGGACGCCCTGACCAAGCAGGACCTTCACATCCACGTGCCTGCCGGGGCCATCCCCAAAGACGGGCCGTCGGCGGGCGTCACGATGGCGACCGCAATCGTGTCGGCGGCGCGAGGCGTATCCGTCCGTTCAGACATGGCGATGACGGGTGAGATCACCCTGTCGGGCCTCGTGCTGCCGGTCGGCGGCATCCGCGAGAAGGCGCTTGCGGCCCGGCGGCATGGAATCAAGACCGTGGTGTTGCCGCAGATGAACAGCCAGGACCTGGTGGAACTGCCCGAAGAGGTGCGCCGTGAGATGACGTTCGTGCCGGCGGCCACGCTCGAGGACGTCCTGCGCGTCGCGGTTCCTGAGGTGGTTGGGCTGGCCGACAACGCCCCACGCGATGCCTCCGGCCAGAGTCCCGCGGCCGCGGCTGCGGCGGCCGGCGAACCCCACCATTGACACCGCGTCTCGCCTTCTACATCTCGGGGCACGGCTTCGGCCACGCGTCGCGGCAGATCCAGATCATCAACGCCGTCGGGGCTCGCCTGCCGGGGACGCCGATCTTTCTGCGCACCTCGGCGGCACGCTGGCTGCTCGATCGAACCATCGCGCCGGCCTTCACCGTTGATTCGGAGCCCTGCGACATCGGCGTCGTCCAGATCGACAGTCTGCGCCTCGACGAACGCGCGACCATCGAACAGGCGCGAGAGTTCTATCGCACGATCGATGAACGCGCAGAACTCGAAGCCGCGAAACTGCGGGCCCACAACGTCGCATTGGTTCTCTCGGACGCCCCGCCGCTCGCCAGCGCCGCTGCCGCCCTGGCGGGAGTGCCTTCTTTCGTGGTCTCGAACTTCACGTGGGACTGGATCTACGAGGAATACCGCGAACACCTGGCGTGCGCGCCCGAGCTGATTCCTGCGATCCAGCGGGCCTACCGGCACGCATCAGCCGCATGGCGGCTCCCGATGCACGGTGGCTTCGCCACGTTCCAGACGGTCGTCGACCTGCCGTTCATCGCGCGTCACGCGCGTCACGAACGGCGGCAGATTCGCCGACGCCTGGCTCTCCCAACCATGGATCGCCGGCTCGCACTGCTGTCGTTCGGTGGTTACGGAGTGAGCGACCTCGATCTCTCGTCACTCGACTGCCTCGACACGTGGGACGTCGTAATCACCGGCGCCACGGCGCCGCGGGCGACGCCCAGAGGCGTGCACTTCATCTACGAGCACACCATCTACGACCGCGCATTGCGCTACGAGGATCTGGTTCACGCCGTCGACGCGGTGGTCACGAAACCGGGCTACGGCATCATCTCCGAATGCATTGCCAACCAGACCGCGATCGTCTACACGTCGCGCGGCCGGTTTCCGGAGTACGACGTCCTGGTTCGCGAGATGCCGCGCTATTTGCGCAGCGCCTACATCGATCAAGCAGACTTCCTTGGCGGCCGCTGGCGGACGGCACTCGACACTTCCCTCACCGTCCCGCTTCCACCGGAGCAGCCGCGCACCGACGGCGCGCAGGTCGTCTCGGAGATGATTGCCGCTAAACTGTAGCGTTCATGTCAGTGGCTTCCGCCGCTGGGTGGAAGAAGGAGCTTCATGTTCAGCCGTCGATCCTTTCTCTTGTCGTCCACGGCTGCTCTCGTCGTCGGCCGCGCGGCCCGCCCTTTCGCGCGCGACCCGCAGCGCGGTCAGGGCGCGCCGGTTGAAGTCGGTCCGCTTCCTCCTTCGATCGCCGCGCTCAGCTCGATGCGCGCGGAGGCTCGTCCGATTACCAGCGAGGAACGGCGGAAGAGAATCGAGCGGGCGAAAGAGCTGATGGCGCAGTCGGACATCGATGCGCTGCTGCTCGCCGGCGGCACCTCAATGGCCTATTTCACCAACATGCGCTGGGGTGGCAGCGAACGGCTCTTCGCCGTCGTCATTCCTGTCAAAGGCGAACCGTTCTTCGTGTGTCCGGCGTTCGAACGGGATCGCGCCGGCGAGTTGATCGCGCTCGGGCCATTCGCTGGAGGGAAAGCGGACATCCGCACGTGGGAAGAGGATGAAAGCCCGTTCGAGCGGGTCGCACAAGGTCTGAAGGATCGCGGTATCGCCACCGGGCGGCTCGGCGCGGAAGAGACGGTGAAGTTCGTCTTTGCCGACGGTATTGCACAGGCCGCACCCCAGCTGAAGGTCGTCAGCGGAACGCCGGTGACGGCCGGCTGCCGGATGATCAAGGACGACCACGAGATCGCGTTGATGCGCCTCGCGTCTCGAGCCACGCTGAAGGTGTACGAGGCGGTCTTCCGCGCACTGCAACCCGGTATGACCCAGAACACGGTGTCAGAGCTGATCGAGCAGGCGTATCGCCGCGTGGGCTTTCCAGGCGAGGCGAGCGTACAGGTTGGCGAGTACACCGCTCTCCCTCATGGATCGATCCAGCCACAGGTCATCAAGGACGGTTCGATCGTCATGCTCGACGACGGCTGTTCGGTGGAGGGCTATCAGTCCGACATCACGCGAACCTTCGTCATCGGCAAGGCGACCGACAAGATGAACACGGTGTTCGACCTCGTCAAGCAGGCGCAAAGCGTCACGCTCAAGGCCGCCAGGCCTGGTGTGCCTCTCGAACAGTTGGACGCCGTCGCGCGCAGGATCATCATCGATGCCGGTTACGGGCCCGGCTACAAATACTTCCTCCATCGCGTCGGGCACGGGATGGGCATGGACGGTCACGAGTGGCCTTACCTCGTGAAGAACAACATGTTCGGGTGGGAAAAGGCGCTGACGCTTCAGCCCGGAATGGTCTTCAGCGACGAGCCCGGGATTTACATACGGGGAGAGTTCGGTGTGCGGCTCGAGGACGATCTCCACGTCACCAGCGATGGTGCGGAGCTGTTCACGCCCCAATCAGAGTCCTTGGAGAAGCCATTCTAAAAGACAGGAGACAGGAGGCAGAACACAGGAGGCAGAAGCAGAGGGCAAAAGGCAAGTCACAAGCGAAGAGCAGCTCGGTTTTGCGCTCCGCCTCCCGCCTCCTGTCTACTGTCTCCTATTTCACGCAGGTAACCAGCGACCAGATCTTCGGGACGTTCACCTTTTCAATCGAGACCGGCTTCAGGTCCGCCTGCGCGACAAATGCCGGCAGGTCGAGATCCGATTTGAAACCGATGTGAATGGTGAAGGGTGAGATGAGCCGCTCGAACCGGGAGAGGATCGCGTTGGGACTGAGGAAGTGATTGAGGAAGATGATCCGGCCTCCTGGCCGGCAGACCCGGCGCATCTCCTGGGCGACCTTGACCGGATCGGGAACAACACTGATCAGATACGGCGCGTAGACGATGTCGAAGGCGTTGTCGGCGAACCTGAGATCCGCGGCATCCATCTGCAGCAGCCGGACCGGCGCCGCATCTTTGCGGGCGGCGCGCTCGCGCGCTTTCTCGAGCATCGACGACGAAAAGTCGATACCTGTAACCGTGGCTTCGCGCGGATACAGCGACAGGTTGATCCCGGTGCCGACACCGACCTCCAACACGCGCTCGCCTGGCTGGATATTCATCCGCTCGATTGCTTGAAGACGGCCGGGATGGAGGGTCGGCCCGAAGATGAGATCGTAGACTTTCGCGAGTTTGTCGTAGACGCCCTCGACGAAATCGTTTTCAACCGCTGCAACGGAGAGGGCTCTCGTGGCCGCGTCGCCCGTCACGTTCTCACTCTCTGTCTTGCGCTCGAATAACGCCATCGCAGAAGGGCTGACTATATCACGCGCCCAGCGCGTCAATAACCCCGAGCGCCACATCGATGGCCTTCGGTGTCGCGGTGATTTGCACGCCTTGTACCAGCGGACGTACCTGCCCGGCAATTTCCCGTGCGATGGCAAGCCCCTCTTCGGCGGCGCGTCCCTTAGTTTCGGCCCGCCTCATCCGCTCAATCACTGCCTCAGGTACGCGCACGCCCGGAACTTCGTTGGCCATGTACTCAGCGTGTCGCGTACTCTCGAGCGGAAGGATTGCGGCAACGATTGGAATGCGGTGCGAGGCCACCCGCGCAATGAACGCTTCGAACTCGGCGAGATCGAACACCGGCTGCGTCATCGCGAACTCGGCCCCGGCTTCCACTTTGTACGCGAATCGTCGCAGCTCTTCATCGAGGTTGAACGCGCCGGGATTGACCGCCACGCCGATGTGAAACGCCGTCGGCTCGCCGATTGGTTGGCCACCGATATCGAATCCCTGGTTCAATCGCGCGACGACGTTGGTGAGCCCGATCGAGTCTACGTCGAAGACCGCCGTGGCGTCCGGATAATCGCCGATTCGCGGCGGATCGCCGGTGACCAGTAGCACATTGCGCACGCCCATTGAATGTGCACCGAGTAGATCCGACTGCATGCCGAGCAGGTTGCGATCGCGGCAGGCGTAGTGAAGGATCGTTTCGACGCCCGCCTGCTGCTGGACGATGATCGCCGTCGCGAGCGCGCTCATGCGCGCGCTGGCGCGAGGCCCGTCGGGAATGTTCACGAGATCGATGCCGCGGATCTTCAGTTGCCGCGCCTGCTCGATGAGCGCGGTCGACTGGTAGCCGCGCGGCGGAATCAGCTCGACGCTGATCGGGAACCCGCCACGCGTCAGCGTGTGCGCCATCCGCGATTTCTGTGACCGCGGCACCGGCACAACCGCGGGTTTGTGCGGCTGACCGCTGGCTGGGTCGCGCTTTTGACGGACCGCCGCCGGCGCAAGCGCCCGCACCGCCATCTTGATATGGCGGATGTGATCCGGCGTCGTCCCGCAACAGCCACCAACCAGGCGCACCCCGCTATTGATGAAGCGGCGGGCGTAGGACGCCATGTATTCCGGCGAGCACAAATACAGGTTGCGTCCCTCGATCTCACGCGGCCGGCCGGCGTTCGGCTGCGCCGAAAGCTTCATGTGCGTGACCTGCGACATCCGCTCGATCGCCTCGAGCATCGCCGCCGGTCCCACGCTGCAGTTGAGGCCGAGCACATCGGCGCCCGCTTCTTCCAGCTGGGGCACGAACGTTTCGGGGGCGACGCCGTCGAGGCTGTTGCCATCCTCCTCGGTCGTCATCTGCGCCACGATTGGCAGTGCACAGACACTGCGCACGGCGCGAATTGCGGCGCCTAGCTCGTTCACGTCGCGAAAGGTCTCGAGCACGAAGAGATCGACGCCGCCCTCGACCAGCGCGCGAGCCTGCTCGCGAAAATACTCCTCCGCCTCGTCGACGCCGGTCTTCCCCCACGGCTCGACGCGAATACCAAGCGGGCCGATCGCGCCGGCGACATAGACGTTCTCGCGCGCCGCGTGACGCGCGATACGCGCGCCCTGGACGTTGATGGCGTGCACCCGATCGGCAAGACCAAACGCCCTGAGCTTCGCTCGATTGGCTCCGAAGCTGTTGGTCTCGATCACGTCGGCCCCGGCACGGGCGTAGGCCTGGTGCACTTCCGCTACCAGATCGGGCTGAGTCAGGTTGAGCTCGTCGAAAGAGCGGTTCAGAAAAACCCCGCGCCCGTACAGCATCGTCCCCATCGCGCCGTCGCAGACGAGTACGCGCTTGTCCAGTTCAGTCAGGAAATCAGGCAGTGCCATGGAATTCGTAGTCGAGCGATGCGCCGTTGATGAGCAAGTACGACCGCGTGACCAGGTCCAACCCGACCGATCGCACGCCGTCCCGCTCCTGTTCGGTGAAGCGGTGATGGTGACCGAAGAGGTGCAGGCGCGGCTGCATCGCCTGAAGCACCTCGTTAATCTGACTCTTGCCCGCGTCAGGCCCCCGTCCGCCGGGAAATGGCCTGAATGGCTTGGCGGCTTCGTGTGTCAGCAGGATGTCGACCGTGCCGAGCTGCTTGCACGCCTCGACCTGTTCACGCACGAAGTGCCGTCGCTTGTCAGCGAGTTCGGTTGCGCGTGCGCTTCCTTTCTTCGGGTGCGGCAGCTCCGATGCCGGGGTCTCGTACCAAGTCGGCGCGAAGGTGCCTCCGAGTCCGGCAACCCGAATCGATTCCACAGTGGTCGCCGTCCCGTTCGGAATGTACCGCAGATCCTCCGGCAGATCGCCGCCGGCGATCGCATCGAAATTATCGTTGTTGCCGTGGATCCAGTAGACCGGCGCGCCGAGCCGCTCGTAGCGCCCTTCGCCTGTTGCGATATCCCCGACGCACAACCAGAACGGCACCTCGGGATGTCGCGCGATCACCTCGCGCGCGGCGGCGAATTCGCCGTGGACGTCTCCCAAGGCCCCCAGGAACATTTGGTGATTTGGGGATTTGGGGATTTGGGGATTTCGCGATTTGGTGATGGGTTTCCTCAACTCGCCAAATCACTGAATTACCCAATCACCAAATCTACTTGTTCACCGTCGCGGGCACCAGCAGGTCGGTCTTGTCCCAGATGAAGTCCTTGTTGCTGTAGACCGCGAGCTCGTAGTCCTTGCCCATGAAGATCGCGGACACCGGGCAGGCTTCCTCGCAATAGCCGCAGAAGATGCAGCGTGTCTTGTGAATCTGGTAAACCTTCGCGTAGCGGGGACCGGCCTGGACGGTGCCGTCGTTTTCCGCCGCCTCCAGGTAAATCGCATCTGCCGGGCACGCCACCGCGCACAGGCCGCACGCCACGCACTTCTCGAGGCCGTTCTCATCCCGCATCAGCACTTGCTTTCCGCGCCATTTCGGGAAGACCGGAATTTTTTCGTCCGGGTAGTTGACGGTGATTTTCTTCTTGAAGATGTGCTTGAAGGTCGTCGCAAAGCCGACGATGAACGGACGGATCATATCTGCTGATGATATCAGACACGCGAGGTCCGAGGTCCGAGGTCCGAGGTCCGAGGTCCGAGGTCCGAGGTCCGAGGTCCGAGGTCCGAGGGGCGAGGGCCGATTTGCGAATCTTTGGGATTCAGTCCTGATACCTTGCACGTTGCCCCTCGCCTCTCGCCTCTCGCCTCTCGCCTCTCGCCCCCCCGCCTCTCGGACATCGACCCTAACGACCGCCCACTGATATACTTACAGGCAACCGTGGAAGGACAGTCGAGGCTGTTGTCGGGCGAGCAGGTCGTACTGACCACGCTGATGGCGAAGCTCGCCGTGGGTGCGGTGCTTTCGACAATGCTCGTGCGTTTTCCGTGGTTCCGGCGCATCCTGCTGACCGAGAAGCGCGACTGGCCCGAGCGGCTGATTTTCGCCGCGAGTCTGGGGCTGCCTCTGACGGCGGGTGTGCTCTGGCGCGTGCTCCTGAACAACAATGCCGCCGACCTGACCCTGTCGGGCGCGTTTCTGGCCGGCCTGCTGGCAGGCCCTTACGCCGGCGCGATCGTCGGCGCGATGGTGGGCATCCCGGCATTCGCGGCAGGCGAATTTGCGGCGCTGCCCTTCGCCGTCGGCTGCGGGTTCGCCGGCGGCGGTCTGCGTGAGATCTGTCCGCCCGAAGCCATCTGGCATTTCTCTCCTCTCTTCTTCACCGGACTCCACCGCCACGTATGGAAGCTGGTGCGACGCTTCGAGATCGACTGGGTGGTGATTCTGCTGGCGGTCCCGATCGGCCTCGAGATCATCCTGCAGGCCGTCGGCTACCGATGGCCGAACCGCGTGTTCGTGATTGCTGGGGACACTCCGGTGGTCTGGTTCTGCGTCATCCTCGCGACGGTGCTGTCGGTCGCCATTCCGATCAAGATCTGGAACAGCGCCCGAATCGAGCACCGGCTCCAGGAACAGGAGAAGCTCCTGATGGCGGCGCAGCTCGACGCGCTCGCCAGCCAGATCAACCCGCATTTCCTGTTCAATACACTGACCTCGATCTCTTCGCTGATTCGATCGCAACCCGAAACCGCCCGCACGTTGATTGTCAAACTCTCCGGCCTGCTCCGGCGACTGCTCCGCAGCCAGGAATACTTCGTGCCGCTCCGCGAGGAGCTCGAAGCCATCGACGAGTATCTGGATATCGAAAGCGTGCGATTCGGCCCGAAGCTCCGGGTCGAGAAACACATCGATCCGTCCACGCTCGATCTGATCGTGCCAAGCATGCTCTTGCAGCCGCTGATTGAGAACTCGATCAAGCACGGCCTCTCACAAAAACTCGGCGAGGCCTGCATCACGATTCGCAGCTCGCGGGAAAACGGCCACGCGATCATCGACGTCATCGATAATGGCCTCGGCGTGCCGGCGGGAGACAGCGCACGCGTCAAGGGCAACGGGATCGGGCTGCGGAACGTCAACGAGCGGCTGCGGGTCATCTACGGCGCGAACTATCAGCTTCAGCTCGATAGCGTGCCCGGCGAGGGGACCTGCGCGCGCATCGTGATCCCCGATCTCGAGGCGCGGGCGCGCATCACTGCCTGACCATGCACGACACCGAAGATCTCAGAACGGTGGTCGTGGACGACGAGCAGCTGGCGCGAGAGGAACTGTGCTTTCTCCTGCAGCAGCTCGGTGGAATCGAGGTGGTCGGCCAGGCGGCGAACGGAGTCGAGGCACTGCGCGTCATCGAGGAGCACCAGCCCGATCTGGTGATGCTGGACGTGCAGATGCCCGGCATCACCGGCTTCGAGGTCGCGCGCCGCGTCCTGCAGGCCGGGGTGGACTCACAGCTGGTGTTCGTTACAGCCTTCGACCAGTACGCGATTGAGGCGTTCGACGTCAACGCCGTCGATTACGTGTTGAAGCCGGTCGAACCGGCGCGGCTGACCACCGCGGTCGAGCGTGTGCGGCGCCGGTTGTCAGCCGAGCGAACGCCACAAAAGCCGCTGTCCGGGGAGGAGTTCGATCGGCTCTTGCAGGCCCTGGCGGAACGGCAGGAACGCCGGGAGCAGCTGGCAATAAAAGTGGATGAGCGCTTCCTGCTCGTCCATACCGACGAGGTCGTCCATGCCTCGGTCGAGGACGAACAGATACGGGTTGTAACGAACAGCTTGTCTGGAACGTCCAACTATCGGACACTGGATGAACTGCAGGCGCGCCTCGATCCTGCGGTATTCTGGAGAGTGCACCGGTCGCACCTCGTCAACATCAACAAAATCAAGGAGATCGTCCCCTGGTTCAGCCGCAATTACATCCTGAAGATGAAAGACGGGAAGGGGACGGAGATCCCGGTGAGCCGTTCGCAAACGCGCCGTCTCCGGGAGTACCTAAAGCTATGAGCACCACCAACGATACCCAATTCGAGTCGCCGTTTAACCCGCCGGAGCCCGACCGATTCAAGGATCCGGTGGTCGAGGCCTATGCCACGCCGCCCCTGACGCAAGAAGTGATCGTGCCGGGAGACCAGGGGGCCGCCGTGGCGGCGGCGCCTCCGGCCGACCCGCGCATCGCCCTGGACGGCAACTCCGTGTGGCTCACCCGCCTCGGCGACGAGCTGATTGCCTGGTTCAAGACCCTCGCGTCGGCGGCGGTCTACGCGACGCTGATCGTCACTTTCGGTTTCCAGGTCGCACGCGTCGAAGGCATGAGCATGGCCCCGACCCTCCAGGACCAGGACCGGCTGATCGTCAACAAGCTCGCCTATCGCGTCGGCGACCCGCACGTCGGCGACATCGTGATGTTGTATTACCCGCTGAAGCCGGAGAAGTCGTTCGTGAAGCGGGTCATCGCCGAAGAAGGCGATCAGGTGCGGGTGGTCGATGGCCGGGTCTACCGCAACGACGTGCCGCTCGACGACAGCTTCGTGCCGCCGGAGTATCGCAGCCACGACGACTGGGGTCCTCAGGTGATCCCGGAGGGCTACTACTTCGTGATGGGGGATCACCGGAACAACAGCTCCGACAGCCGACACTGGGGATTCGTCCCGAAGAAGTACATCATCGGCAAGGTACAGCTCCGGTGGTGGCCGCTCGGACACGCGCACGTGTTTTAGCGATGGAGCGTTGAGCTGCCGCAGCCAGCGAACCGCCACAAGGCGGTATCGACCGTTCTTCTTCGAGTCCTCGGTACTAAATCTGGCGGTGGCCGGCGCGAAACTGATCCTGGGTTACGCGACCGGCGCCGTCAGCGTCGTTTCCGACGGTTTTCATTCCCTCACCGATTCCGCCTCCAATATCATCGGCCTGGTCGGGCTCCGCGCCGCCCGCATGCCTCCCGATGAGGACCATCCCTACGGCCACCGCAAGTACCAGACGCTCGCGGCCGGCGCGATCTTCATCTTCCTGTTGCTTGCCGTTCTGGAGATCGGACGCACGGCGCTGGTTCGCCTCAGCGCACCGACGCCACCAGAGGTCACCTGGCTCAGCTTCGCGGTGATGATCCTCACGCTCGTCATCAACGTGCGGATCGTGCGCTACGAAGCCGGGGAAGGACACCGCCTGAACAGCGAGTTGCTGCTTGCCGATTCGATGCACACTCGCACGGACGTCTTCGCCACGATCGGCGTGCTGGTATCACTGACGGCGGTCTGGCTGGGTTTTCCGCTGCTCGATCCAATCGGCGGCATCGCGATCGCTGTCGTGATCGCACATACCGGCTACCAGATCGGCCGCGACACGTCCCGGATCCTTTCCGATCGCGTGGTCATCAACGAAGAACAGATCCGCCAGGTGGTGATGAGCGTGCCCGAGGTCCTTGGCTGCCACCAGATTCGTTCCCGCGGCACGTTCGACCATGTGTTCCTCGATCTTCACGTGTGGTTCCCCGCTGACGCTCTCCTTCGTGATGCGCACGAGGTCTCACATGTGGTGAAGGATCGTCTCCTCGAGACGTATCCGCAGATCGCCGACGCGATCATTCACATCGAGCCGCCGCCGAACGAGCGATGAAAATCACCCAGGCAGGTCTCAAGGCTCAGGCCGGCTTGCGGCTCGGCGGCTCACGGCATCGGCCGGCGGACGGGCTGAGCCGCCAGCAGCCGTGAGCCCAGCCCTAAGCCCCATAGATCGCCTCGATCTCGTCACGCCAGTTCCGCTCGATCACCTTGCGACGGATCTTCAGCGTGGGTGTGAGCTCGCCGGTCTCGATCGTGAATTCGCGCGGGAGGACCCGGATTTTCTTGATCCGCTCGAAGTGCGCGAGCGCCTGGTTGAGTGCTTCGACGATCTCTTCGTAGAGTGCGAGGACATCTCGCCGCTCGACCAGCTCCGCGCGAGGCGCGAGTGGCCGCCCCAGATCCCGCAGCCGCCGTTCGAGTGCGGCGAAGTCTGGCACGATCAGCGCGGCGGCAAACTTCCGGCGATCGCCGAGGAGAATCGCTTCGGAGACCAGCGGGCTCCGTTTGAGAATTGCCTCAATCGGCTGCGGCGCGATTTTCTTCCCGCCCGACGTGACCAGTAGATCCTTCTTTCGGTCGGTGATCGTGAGGTAGCCGTCCGCATCGAGCGTGCCGATGTCTCCGGTGTGGAACCACCCGTCACGCAGCACTTCGGCGGTCTCATCGGGCTTGTGATAGTAGCCGGTCATGACGTTCGGCCCACGGGCGAGGATTTCGCCGTCGGGAGCGATTTGGATCTCGACGCCAGGAATTGCGCGGCCGACGGTGCCGGCGCGAGCTGCGCCCGGCGGGTTACCGGTCAATACCGGAGCGGTCTCCGTCAGGCCGTAGCCTTCGGTGATCGGCAGGCCGATGCCGTGAAAGAACTCGGCGACTGCGAGCGGCAGCGGCGCACTGCCGGAAATCATCGTATGAAGGCGGCCGCCTACGTTCTCTCGAATCTTCGACCAGACCAGCCGCTCGGCAAGCGCGGCTTCGAGCTTCCGCACTCCCGAGAGCCGGCCTCCGTTCATCTCCGCCTTCGCGCGCGTCTCCGCGACGCTGAGTCCCCAGTGAAACAGCGTCCGCCGCGGCTGCGGCAAGCTGTCCCCCTTCTGCCGGATCCGCGCCTCGAACTTCTCGTAAACCCTCGGGACGCCGGTCATCAGGGTTGGCCGCACCGTGAGGATGTCCCGCGCGACGGTCTCGAGCGACTCGGCAAAGACAATCGTCACGCCGTTGAACAAGCCGACGTACGCGAGCATCCGCTCGAACGCGTGGCTGAGCGGAAGGAACGACAGCGCGACCTCTTCGTCGTCAAGACGAAGGATCGTCTGCGCGGCGAGGAGATTCGAGGCGAGATTGCCGTGGGTGAGCATCGCGCCTTTCGGCTCCCCGGTCGTGCCGGAGGTGTAGATGATGGCCGCCAGGTCCGATGGCTTTACCTTTCGTGCATCGTCACGAAACGTGCGACCGACGCCCCATTGCTCGAGCAACTGCGCGTGGCCGCGTTCGATGACCGATGCGAACGGGAGCACCGACGGGGAGGGGGAGGTCAGCTCGTCGAACACCACGATCGCCTCGATCGCCGGCAGTTCGTGCCTGATGCGCTGAACCTTTTCAAGCTGTTCCTGCGAGGAGACGAAGGCAATCCGCGCGCCGGAATCGGCCAGGATGAAGCGCGCCTGCGCCGCGGACAACGTCGGATAGACGGGCACGCTGACCGCTCCGTAGACCAGCAGCGCGAGGTCCGTGAGCAGCCATTCCGGGCGGCTCTCGGAGATGATCGCCACCCGATCGCCCGGGCCCACGCCGAGCGCTCGCAGTCCAAGCGAGAGATCGCGCAGCCGTTCGAACCACTCCTTCGTCGAATCGCCGACGATCTTGCCGTCGCGCACGCGGCCGACCAGCAGCGGCTTGGGATGCCGGCCGCTCACGTGAAAAGGAAGATCGGCAATTGTCGCGAGCTGGGGGGCAGGTTCCGCTGCGGGGAGGGTCACTGCGGAAATGTTAGCACCGAGAACGGACAACCGGGGATTCGGCCTCAGCGACTGCGCTTCCACGTCCCCGACTTGCCGCCAGTCTTCTTGATCAGCCGGATCTCGCCAATCACCATTCCCTTGTCGACCGCCTTCACCATGTGGTACACGGTCAGGGCAGCGACCGACACTGCCGTCAGCGCTTCCATCTCGACGCCGGTGGTTGCCGTGGTTCGCACCCGCGCCTCGATCTCGTAGCCGCCGCGCGCCGGAGTAATCTGCACGTCCGCATGCGAAATCGGCAGCGGATGGCACAGCGGGATGAGCGACGCGGTCTGTTTCGCGGCCATGATGCCGGCCAGCCTGGCCGTTTCGAGCGGATCGCCCTTCTTGATTCGACCGCTGCGCACATGGCGCAGCGCCTCGGCCGACATCGCGATGTACCCTCGCGCGATCGCTTCGCGCGCCGTGGCCGCCTTCTCGCTCACGTCGACCATTCGAATCCGTCCGGCGCGATCGACATGCGACAATCCGGACGCCGGACGCAATCGCTTACTCAACGGTCTCCCCCTGCGCGAGAAAGAACGACAAGCTTTCGAGCGACACGGTCAGATCGAGGCTCTTCAACTTCACGCCGCGGGGCACCTTGATCGCGCCGGGTGAAAAGTTGAGGATCGCCTTCACTCCGGCCGCGACAACGGTGTTGACGACGTGCTGGGCGGAAGCTGCTGGAACGGCAATTACCGCGACCTCGATGGACTCGCGTTTCACCACCTTCCTGAACTCGCGCACGTCGTAGATCACGACGCCACCCCGGGATCGCCGCCCGATTTTCTCCCTGATGGTATCGAACAGCGCCACGATTTCGAACCCGTCGTCGCGGAAACCGCCGTAGTCAGCGAGCGCGAGCCCGAGGTTACCGGCGCCCATGATCGCCACGCGCACGCCGCGATCGAGTCCAAGAATCTGTCGCAGGTGCCGCCGCAGTTCGGTGACGTAGTAGCCGATGCCGCGGACGCCGAATTCGCCAAAGTATGCAAGGTCCTTACGGATCTGGGCGGCATTCAGGTGGAACTGTTCGGCGAGGGCTTGCGATGAAATCGTCCGAACGCCCGCGGCCTCCAGGGCATTCAGGCATCGCAGATAGACCGAGAGACGATTCGTCGTCAGCTCGGAAACGGTTTCGACCACCGCGCGCGGCCGCTCTTCCGAGGCGAGCTTGTTCTCCCTGATCACAAGCCGGAATTATAAGACCGAGGTCCGAGGTCCGAGGTTCGAAGTTAGAGGTCCGAGGACCGGCGAAATCCCGCGAACCAGGACAAACCAAGCCGATTTGGCTTCTGCGTTTCCGGCCTCGGGCCTCGGGTCTCGAGCCACGGCACGCGGATATCGCGCCTCGGAGTAATATCTCCCCCCTATGGCACCTACCACCACGACCTCTCCGGCGCCGCGTGCGACGACGTTCCAGCCCTACGTGCCCGCAACGCAGTCACCAGCCGAGTTCACGGCCAAGGCCGTGATCCTGGGGATCCTGTTTGGCCTGATCTTCGGTGCGTCCACGGTCTATCTCGGGCTCCGCGCAGGGCTGACGGTGAGCGCGTCAATCCCGATCGCGGTGCTCGCCATCTCGGTATTGAAGCGGCTCGGAGGCTCCACGATTCTCGAGAACAACATCGTGCAGACCATCGGGTCGGCCGGCGAGTCGGTGGCGGGCGGTGTCGTCTTCACGATCCCCGCGCTCATCTTCCTGGTGCCAAACGGGCCAGGGTACTTCAACTACTTCCAGATCATGATGCTCTCGTTCGCGGGCGGCATCCTGGGCGTCCTGATGATGGTTCCGCTCCGGCGCGCCCTGATCGTCAAGGAGCACGGGGTGCTTCCTTACCCCGAAGGCACCGCCTGCGCCGACGTCCTGATCGCCGGCGAACGCGGAGGGCGGCTCGCCACGATGGTCTTTTCCGGCCTCGGCGTGGGCGCGCTGTGGAAGGCGCTCTCCTGGGTATTCAACATGTTCCTGCAGGTCATCGGCTTCACGCTGCCGCGCACCAGCCAGTTTCCCAACGCCACCTTGAACGTCGACATCTCGCCCGAATATCTTGGCGTCGGATACGTCATCGGTCCACGCATCGCCGGGACGATGTTCGCCGGCGGCGTGCTTTCGTGGCTCGTGCTGCTGCCGCTCCTCTCGATTCTCGGCACCTACATCACCGTCCCCGTCCCGCCGATTCATCCAAACTTCGCGAACAATCCCGCGACCGGGGCGCCATTCCTGATCTCCGAGATGAACGCGGGTCAGCTGTGGAGCGCCTACATCCGCTACATCGGCGCGGGCGCGGTGCTCGCGGCAGGACTGATCACCCTCGCCCGCACGATCCCCACGATCTATGCGTCGTTCCGGGAGGGTATCAAGGATTTCGGTGGCGGCGGCGCGGCACGTCTCCGAACCGAGCGCGACATGCCAATGGTCATCGTCATCGGCGGGTCGCTGCTGCTGGCGTTGTTCCTAACGGTCGCGCCCGGAATGCCGACGCAGGGCAACGTGCTCGCCGCCATCCTCGTGGTGATCTTCGGGTTCTTCTTCGTAACCGTCTCGTCGCGGATCACCGGTCTGATCGGTTCCTCTTCGAATCCGATTTCCGGCATGACGATCGCGACGTTGATCCTGACCTGTCTCCTCTTCGTCGGTCTGGGATGGACCGGGGACTACTACTCACCAATTGCGCTCTGCGTGGGAGCGGTGGTCTGCATCGCCGCGGCCAACGCCGGCGCGACCTCTCAGGACCTCAAAACCGGCTATATCGTCGGGGCAACGCCGATCTATCAGCAAATTGGCCTGTTGCTCGGAGTGATTACGTCGGCCTTCGTCATCGGCATGACCACGCTGTATCTACACAAGGTATTCACGATCGGGTCCCAGGCGATCGCGGCACCGCAGGCCACCCTGATGGCCACGATCATCAAGGGTCTGCTCAGCCATAACCTGCCATGGGGTCTTGTGCTGGTCGGGGTCTTCGTGGCCGTCACGCTGGAGTTGTGCGGCATTCATTCGCTGTCTTTCGCTGTGGGTTCGTATCTTCCGATCGCGACGACGGCGCCGATTTACGCTGGCGGGCTTGTCCGCTGGTGGGTCGAGCAGAAAACCGGCGTGGCTGAAGAGTCCGAAGTCGGCGCCGGCACATTGTTCAGCTCCGGCCTGATTGCCGGCGGTTCGCTCTGCGGCATTCTCTATGCAATTCTTGTAGGGACGAATACGATCGACCCGTTCCAGCTTGTCGGCAACATCATTCCCGCGCTGCACATGCCTGGCCTCGTCGGACAACTCGCTTCGTCAGCGTTGTTCCTTGCGTTGGCTGTCGTGACGGCCCGCGCCGCACAGAAGAAAATCGCGTAACGGGGTACCGGGTTGCGCAAGGGGTTGGTTGCCGTTCTAGGTGTCGTCGGCGCGTTGACGGCGCACGCGCAGACGCCGACTCGCGTCGCGACCACGGTCGAGGCGCTGGTGGCGACGCCGGTTTTCTTCCACAGCAAACAGGTGGTCGTCCGCAGCGGCGTCGTCGAGAGCGGCGGAGTGACCCAACTGGCCAACGCGCGCAAGCCGATCTTCGTGCTGTGGAGAGAGGCGACCTCGGCACGAAGCGACACCGAGATTCGCGGCGAGTTCTGGGACATCGGGCGGCTGCAGCAAGACGACTCACGGTTCTCGACCGTTGATTTCAAGACGCTGCTGCAGGTGGCCAGCGGCGGACAATGGCCCGGCCGCGATCAGGTCTTCGTGCTGCTGTCGGCGACGAGCGTCGAGTCGCCGCTACCGAACGAACCATCGATTCGTGCGCTGGCGCTGGCCCCCGAACACTACCAGGACCACGCGGTGACTGTGACCGGACGCTTCCGCGGGGCCAACCTCTATGGCGATCTGCCCCAGCCGGTCAACAAGAGCCGCTGGGACTTCGTCATTCAGTCGGCAGACGGTGCTGTCTGGGTCAGTGGCGTGCGCCCGCGAGGCAAAGGATTCAACCTCGACCCGATGGCGCGGTCCGACACTGGCCAGTGGCTCCAGGTTTCGGGCACGCTGCGTCACGATGGGGCGCTGACCTGGATAGAAGCGACCACCCTCGCGCAGGGATCGGCACCATCGGAAACGCCAATCGACGTCGTCATCCCGTCTACGCCTCGAGAGATCCCACCGACCGTCGTCTTCACCGCCCCGATCGACGGTGACAGTAGCGCCGATCGCGCCTCACCAGTGCGGATCCAGTTCTCTCGAGACATGGATCCGAAATCGTTCCGAGATCACATCAAGGTCAGTTACACCGGCCAGGCCCCGGAAGGGGCCCCTGCACAGCCCCCGGCATTCACCTATCGATACCTCGATGCCCCTCGAGCCCTCGAGATCCGCTTCGCCGAGCCACTCGACAGATTCCGCTCGATGAAGATCGAGCTCACTGACGGCATCGTGAGCGCCGTGGACAATCAACCGCTGGCCCCCTGGTCGTTTACGTTCACGACGGGGTCGTAGCGAGGGGCGGGGGGCGAGGGGCGGGGAGCGAGGGGCGATCCTCACGAACCCCCGCAGGGATTCGGGCGTAATATTCTTTGATGGACGTCCTCACCACGCTCGGCCGGACGCTGGGGTTCTCGTTTGCCGCGGGGATCAATCTCTACGCGACGGTGGCGATTCTCGGGCTGGCGAGTCGGTATGGGTGGGTCAATCTCCCGCCTCAGTATCAGGTGTTCGACAGCAACTGGATCATCGGCGGGGCGATTGCCTTGTACGTGATCGAATTTCTTGCGGACAAGATCCCGTGGCTCGACTCGGCGTGGGACGCGGTACACACGCTCATCCGGCCGGTTGGCGGCGCACTGATCGCGATTGCGACGATCGGCGACGTCTCACCGGCAACCCAGACGCTGGTGGGCTTGCTCGGCGGAGCGCTCGCAACCGGCACTCACCTGAGCAAGAGCGGCACCCGGGCGGTTGCCAACGCGAGCCCAGAGCCGTTCACGAACTGGATCCTCAGCATCGGCGAGGACCTTTTCGTCGTCGGACTCGGCACGCTTGCGCTCAAGTACCCGGCTGCTGCCGCCGTCGTGGTGATTGTCTGCGTGGTGCTGATGCTCGCGTTTGCCACGTGGATCATCCGCGCTGTGAAGCGCCGCTTCGCGCGGCCAAGTCACGCGGTGTAGGGCGGATCTGCCTGAAAACGGGCGGGTGTAGCGCGCCTCTTTAGCGGCGCCGCGTGAAGCCGGGTCCGAGGGCCGCCCTGCTCGGGAAACCGTCCCCGCGACTTCAAGCCTCGAGCATCCGGGCGACTTCACCACGCACCCGCGCAACGAGCGCATCACGCTGCTCCAGGCCGAGCCCGGCCGTCTCGACCGGCGCGGCAAGGTGTACCTGCACCGTCACGGGATAGATGATGGGACTTCCCTTGCGCATCGCATTGCGCGCACCCTTGATGGCGATCGGCACGATTGGCGCCTGGGCCTTCAGCGCCATGATGAAGCCTCCCTTTTTGAACGGGAGCAGCTCCCCTGTGCGGCTGCGCGTACCTTCCGGAAAGATCAGGAACGAATTCCCCGCACGCAACGCATCGGCAGCGCGCTCGATCGCAGGAAGACTTTGATCGCGGTTCCCACGTTCGAGCGGAATGAATCCGGCGAGGTCAAACGCCCGCACGAGAATCGGCAACTTCCGCAGCTCCGCCTTGTAAAGAATTCTCAGCCGGGGAAAGAGCTGGTGAAGAACGTCGAAGATCACCGGTGGCTCCAGGTTGCTGGCGTGATTCACCGCGTACACGGCTGCGCGATGATGTTGGAGGTTCTCGAGCCCGTGCTGCTCCATTCGAATGCCGCTCAGGAACAATCCCAGGCGAACGCCCCACAACCCGACAATGTAAAGGATGCGCGGGTTGCCGAGGATCAGCGCGAGGAGCACAAACGGCGGACCCACCACCAGCACGTACAACGCGACCACAACATAGGTCGCGAGGGATCGGAGAGCGGCGACGACGATGCTCATTGCGTACAACAAAAAGGGCCGAAGGATTATCCATCCCTCGGCCCCGGAATCAACCGTCGGAGCAGTTACGATGCCTTCGCGGTACGCCGCGCGCTGACGCGCGTGGTCGGCGCGGCCTTTGCGGCCTTGGCGCGGGCGATCGACCGAGTCTTGGTGGCGAAGCAGCGCTCGAGCGCGCGATCCACCTTCTCCTCGATTGCCTCCGACTTCTCGTGCGACACTTCCGAAATCTCCGAGATGACGAGGAACTTCGCGCGATCGAGCATCCGCTTCTCGCGGAAGGACAGGTTTTTCGAGCGCGCGAGGAAGGTGAGGCTCTTCAGCACCTCGACCACGTCGTAGATCGATCCGGTTCGCATGCGATCCGAATTGTCCTTGAAGCGGCCCTTCCAGTTCTGGTGGTTGTCGATCTTGCCGTCGCCGAGCAGGCCGAAGAGCCGCTCGATTTCTTCATCGCCGATCGCGCGGCGAAGACCGACGCCGTCGACGTTGTCCACGGGCACGAGCACGGTCGTCTCGTTCGCCACCATCCGAAGATGGTAGAAGCCACACGTGGTACCGAGAATGGTTTTGGTTTCTATGCCTTGAACGACGCCGAGACCATGGTTTGGGTAAATGACCTTGTCACCAACCTGGAATGTCACATGTCCCCCACAGCAGCAGGTAAGTCGGAAGGGTAAGTAAGCCCTGAGCAGTCCCTTCAGTATACCGAACGTACGCTGAAAGGGCAAGGAAACAGGCCTAAAATCGGCACTTTTTTCACTGTTGGGGCGGGCGATCTGAAATGTCAGCTGCGAACCGGACTGGCAGCATGTTCAGGTGTTTTGGCGTAACCGCCAACGATGAAATAACTTGCGGCCGAATGCCCGAGCTGGCTCAGCCGGCGCCGTAACGTCCGAGTGCAAGCTCGGCGATCTCGCTGATGAGCTGCGTGTAGTTGCGTCCTGCCTTCCGCGCCGCCATCACGAATTCCGCCTTCGACGCAAGCCACGGATTTGGATTCGCCTCGATGACGGCGACGCGGCCGTCGGGACGCAAGCGCATGTCGATGCGCGCGTAGTCGCGCAACTCGAGCGCCTGGAAGACCGAGATCGCCGTTTGCTGCAAGACTGCCGCGGTCTCCTCCGCCAGATCGTCCACGACCGCCGACTTCGTGTCGCGATATGCTCGCGTGCCGCGACCCCACTTGACCTCGGCGCCGGCGATCCGCGGCGTCCCCTGTGGCAACTTCGAGAGGTCGAGCTCCACCACCGGGAGCGCCGTGGGATTGTCGTTGCCGATCACCCCGACGTACATTTCGCGCCCCTCGACGTATTCCTCGATCAGCACCGGCGAATCGAAGTTCGCGTGCAGCCAGTCGATGCGTTCCATCAGCTCGCGGATCGAGCTGACCACCGCGTTGAACTCGATCCCGATCGAACCGTCCTCGCGCGCGGGCTTCACGATGACCGGAAACTCGAGGTCGTGCGAGAAGTCGAGGCGGCCGCGGTAGGATCGCGCGAACACCGGGGTATGAATGCCGTGGAACTCGAGGATCTTCTTCGCGTTTCCCTTGTCCTGCGCATACAGCAAGCCGTGTGACCCTGAGCCGGTGAAGCGCTTGCCCAACAGCTCCATGTAGGCGGCGATGCAGTAGTCGGCGGTGTCGTTGCCGGCAAAGGATTCGGCAAGGTTGAAGATCAGATCGGCTTCCGAGCGCGCGAGCGCGTGGAGGCTCTTGGTCGACCCGTCGAGGCAGTGCAACGTGGCCTGATGACCAAGTTTGCCCAGCGCCTCGGCGACCTCCTCTTCGACCTCCTTCTTGTCGAGCGTGCGCGTCAGCGGCGCCTTGTCAGCCGACGCGCCTTCTTCCTCCGGTTCTTCCCAGCGATCGTAGATGACGAGGATGTTGAGCGTTCCCACGCACGAGAATTATAAGCTAGCGTTGCTATGATTTTGAATCACCGAAGACGCGCGGAGGCATCATGAAGAGACCGTCAGCCGCATTCGTCGTGTTCGCGATCGGGTTACTTGCCTCGGCGTGCGGCAGCCCGAGGCAGAACGAATTCACCACCCAGGAGGCCGGCGCCATCCGGGAAAAGAACGAGGCGTTCGTCGCAGCCTTCAACAACAAGCAGATCCCGCAAATCATCGACATGTACGCCGAGAATGCGACGTTCATGCCGCCCAATCGTCCGGTGCTGCGCGGCCGAAACGCGATCAGGAACTTCTATGACGAGCTGCTGAACCAGATGGGCGGGACGAATCTGAAGCTCGAAGTCTCGGAAGTGGTCGGCCACGGCCCGCTCGCGTACCAGGCAGGCTCCTACGAAATCGAATACAAGCCGGCGACCGGCACCGCCCCGCGCGATCGGGACCGCGGGAAATATCTGTTCGTGCTGCGCAACCTGAATGGCCCGTGGCGCTACGAGTACACCGTCTGGAACAGTGATCTGCTGCCACCGGGCCGCTAGAGACCCGGCTTTACGCCGCGCCGCAAACGAGGCGCCCTCGACCAAGGCACCGTTACCTGACCACCCGGAACGCGCGGGTCATCATGCCGACTTGCTGCCCGTCGACGCTAATCACTGCGCGCGCGACGTAGGTACCAGCCGCAAGTGGCGCAAGCGGGATTGCCGCCGCCGCGGCGCGGCTGTGCACGTCGGCATCCGGCGTCTGAAGCGGCGCCGGTACGGTTTCGAGTGCCGGGGACTCTGGGGTTGCCGCGGCCTCCATTTTCACCGATGCCCGTGCGAAGACTGCCGGCGCCTCCGCGAACAATTCAAAGTACGCATGCAGCACGTCGGCGGTTACTTCTCCCGTCACACTCGGCAGGATGCCGCCTGCCGCCGAACCGCCCGTATCGTCGCCAATCATCAACTCGGAGGCTCTGAACGGTCCAAGGCGGCTGACGTAAGCGCGAACCTTGCGCTCCACGCTGCCGCTCTGACCTCCCGCGTTCGAGACGGCGACGCGGAGGGTGTACGGCCCGGGCTCGGCAAGAAGCGTCGCAAAGAATCGCTGCGAGCCTGGCGGCGATTGTGACGACGGCGTCATCTGCGCCTGGTAGAAGCTGGCTGCGGCCTGGCCCTTGTCGTCAACCAGCACCATTCCAACGGCCAACCGATCCCCCGAATCGGGCGCACGATCGACGTCCGCCGCGACCAGCACCCGCACCTTCAACGATCCCGGATCCTGGAAAACGTAGGTCGTCAGGGTCAGTGGAATCCGGGTGGCGGGCACCGGCGTCCGCAGCAGGTCGGCGACGGTCTCCTTTTCGTTCTTGCCGCGCGCGAGGTTGACGCCAAATTCTCGACGCGAGCGCACCGACACCCCACCGCGGCGAACCGTCACCGTGATCGCGTGCGACTTGCCGTCACGGTCGCCGGCCGACGGCTCGAACGTGAGCAGGTAGTAGCCGGAAAGCTCCGACGCGACGCGCGCGAATGCGAAGTCGGGATCCGCGAGGACGCGAAACAACTCTCCGCCCCCGGCCCCACTGACGAATTGCAGTCCCTCCTCGCGGACCGCGCGGTCGCGCACACGGCTCGTCGCCAGACGCGCTTCTGAGGCATCGGTTTCGGAGGGTTCGGGTTTCAGTGCATACAGCGTCACGTGCGCGGCCGCAGCCGCACGGCTGAAGCCTTCGACGACCCGCCGTTCGTTGTCGATGACCAATCCCTCGGATACGAGCACCAGCGTCTTCGGCGTCTCACTCGACCCGAGCCGCTCCAGGATCGCGCCCAGGCCGTTCATCGTGTTGCGGGCACGTTCGTGCGCATAATTGGCCACGATGCTCGCGTCTTCTTTGAGCATCTTGGTGCACATCATGACTTCCGAATTGCCACCTCCTCTGCCGCTGATCTCCCCGCATTCGCGATCCGTCACCTGCTGCATCGCAAACGTGTTGTTGTTTTCGAACGCCAGGGCATCCGCGATCCCGATGTTCATCGTGCCGCGCTGCGTGTCTCCCTGCCCGTCGATCTGGCGGACCGCCGCTTCGATCGCGCGGTGATCGGTCGTGAAATCGATAGCAGGGCCGATCGGAATGCTGAACAGCGCCACGCGATCGGATGGATCGAGCTTCTCGACGAACCGGGCCGCCGCCGCGAGCACGTCGCGCGCCCGGACCGGCGCGATGCTGCCGCGGTCGACGACCAGGCCAATCAGCCTTCCCGATTGCACGGTGTTC
Organism: uncultured Acidobacteriota bacterium; assembly: GCA_963755695.1. Lineage (GTDB taxonomy): Bacteria > Acidobacteriota > Vicinamibacteria > Vicinamibacterales > 2-12-FULL-66-21 > QHWT01. The sequence goes on from CAVWLB010000010.1 coordinate 1,883,366, forward strand.
GTACTGAAGTCTGGCAGCGACTCGGCCGGTGTCTCCTTGAGGGGCTCGGTCTTCAGGGAGACGAACTGCGCGGACGTGATTTTGCGAGCCTGCCCGTCGACGGTCAGATCGAAATCGTCACGACCGAGATCTTCGACCGGGCGCCCGTTCTTGTCGACGACGTTGACGTCCACGCTCACCACGTCGACCGATGAGCTGAACACCGGTCTCTGCGGCGTGCCGGGTGACCGGGCCGCGACACCAATGGCCAGCGAGAGGATTCCCGCGGCCAGCGAGAATCGATCGACGGACACGTTGCGATCAGTATAGACGCGGCCGAACTACTCCGGTTGCCCGGCGTGAGCCGCGGGGCGATTGTCTTCCGCCAGCATTGCCGTCCGGCCGGCGCTGCGGTAGGAACGGAGCACGGGTGTGGTACCTACGATCCAAGCCGTCGCAACAAGACACCCGAGGCCGCCGGAAACGACTGAAAAGACCGGGCCGCGCCAGTTGGCCACGAGGCCCGCCTCGAGCTCGCCAAGCTGCGGGCCGCCCATGAAAAAGATCATGTTCACGCCGGTCATCCGCCCGCGCAGGCGATCCGGCGTCTCCAGTTGTCTCACGAGATTGCGCAGCACCGTGCTCACGGTGTCGGTCGCCCCGGTGACCGCGAGGCACAGGAACGACAGCCAGAACCGTCGCGACAGTCCGAAGACGACGGTGGCCGCCCCATAGCCCATCACGGCCGCGGCGAGTACCGCGCCGCGCCGCTCGATCGCATCCACCGCGCGGACCATGATCCCGCTGGTGACGATCGCGCCAGCCGCGGGCGCGGCATAGAGCCATCCATAGCCTTTCGCGCCGACGTTGAGGATGTCCTGCGCAAAGATCGGGAGGAGCGCCGTCGCCGATGAAAAGAACGTGGCAAAGAAATCGAGCAGCATCGTGGATCGGATCAGTGGCGACCTGAACACGAAGCGCAGCCCTTCGATCGCCGCGTGTATCGTAAATTCCGCGCGGCGCTCCTCCCCTTCCGCTCCGGGCTCAGCTGCCTCGCGGCGAACATCTCGCATCATCAGAATCGCCGCGATCACGACAAGGAACGAAATCGCGTTCAGTCCGTACGCCCACGCGATTCCCACTTGACCGATGACGATGCCGCCCAGCGCGGGGCCGGTGACGGCGGCAACCTGGAACATGATCGTGTTGAGGCTGAGCGCGTTGGCGAGATGGTCGCGCGGCACCAGGTTCGGAACGAGCGCCTGTCGGGCGGGCAAATCGAACGCCCCGGCGGCGGCGCTCGCCGCTGAGATCGCATAGACCGGCCAGACCACCGTCAGACCATGCCACGTAAGGAGCGCCAGCGCCGCCGCGAGCAGCGCCATCACAGCTTGAGTCACGAGCATGACGCGGCGACGATCGAAGACGTCGGCCGCCACGCCGCTGAGCAGCGAGAACAGGACGATCGGCAGCACGCGAACGAGTCCCACCATGCCGAGCGCCAGCGCGCGCCGATCGTCGGGCACGAGCAGAGAGACGTGCCAGAGGATCGCAGCCGATTGCATGAGGCTGCCGGAGAACGAAACGAGCAAGCCGAACCAGAGGAGACGGAAGTTGCGGTGGCGGAGAGCAACGAACAAGCTCTCAATCTACCAAATGTCATCGGTGCGGCAGTATCCTCGAACGCTCCATGGGGATCGATTCGTGCTTCGCATCCGCGCTTGGAATCGCCACCGGCCAAACCGTCGTCGGACGGCATGGGCGCGAGAATTACGCGCTGATGCCGATGCCGGTTCGCGGCGGAGTGATGCTCACATTCGTTCGGGTGCCGCACGGGGGCGGCAGCCGGCGCCAATTGAGCGGAGCCAGTGCAGACTCGGGGATTGTTCCGTGAAGGCGACCGGAGTCTGATAATCTGAAGGGCGCCTTACACGCCGGAGTGGTGAAACTGGCAGACGCGCCGGACTCAAAATCCGGTGGGCTTTACCGCCCGTGTGGGTTCGATTCCCACCTCCGGCACCAAATCGTTAGGAAATCCGCACATTACGCGCTCTTCTCCGACCCGGATTCCTTCGCTTCGGTGCCGATTGTCCCTGTCGCGGCCCGATCGATCTTCCGCGGCCGCATCCCGGAGTGCGCCGGCATCGACGATCGCGTACCGGCGATAGATGCTCTCGATCTTGTGCCCGACCATCGCCATCGCGGCCGAGCGGGATACGCCATCCCGTTCCAAGTTGCGACCCGCCGAGCGCCGCATATCGTGCAGCAACCGCCCGGGTACGCCCGCGGCGGTACACGCGGCCTGCCAGGCGCCGCGCACGTTCCGGATCGGCTTCCCGTTCCGGTGAAAGACCTGTGGGACGATCCGCCCTGCTTGCTTCAACCGGTGGTGTTCGGCCTGCTGCGCCTTCAGGAGGGTTTCGAGCGCCGCGGTGAAGCGGTACGCCCGCCCTCGCCGTTCTTCGGTACTACACTTGCAGCAGGATCGCCGACCGCTCACACGGTTGACGGTTTTAGGCCTTCCGCCGCGCTTCGCAGGCGCGACGGGGGGCCGCCTTTCTTCTGTCGCGGAGTGTGGCAGAGCGGGTACGTCCTGTCAAAGTTCCTACAAAAGAAATGGTTGCCACTGTGCACCGCCGTCATCGGGTGAGGCCTTTCCGCACACTAGCTGACTGACGTTAATTGCCGGTCCTCCGGGACAGCTGCGGCGCCGGCAGCGCCTCTCTCCTGCGTGCGTTCCTTCTTCTCTTGTGGCTGCCATCGTCTAAGTGTTCTGAAATCTGGCCCGGGACAGAACTTTGTTCGGCTCGGACCAGAGCACCTCACACGTGCCCAGACCGATCATTCGGAAACTCGCTACATCTCTGTTGGTATCAACCGTGTAGTCCTAAGCGGCGTGACTTGGGATCCTCCCCCCAGGTACCAACCAGAAGGGTGATCAATGGTCGATATCGATGGGGGCCTCAACGCCTCACCGTTTATGGTTCCTCAAAGGACGCGCCGGGCCGTTGATCGCCAACCGCCATCTCACCGTCCTTTTGAAGTGCTGGCGGGCGACCACGCCCGACACACCCCTGAACTAGAAGGCGAGTGCGTGGTGCTCTGTCGGTTTCGACGCCTGCGTGCTGGGCCGCTCTATACCGCCACGATGGTCGCATACGAGTCGCACATCGAACTTGAACTGCACCACCACTACAGGTTGCGCCGTCGTCTGAAATTTGGCCGACCAGCCGGAGCCTGTGTCTATGTGCAACGCCTCGCTGCGCGCCTTCAACGGCGCGGCTTCAGAGAGGAATTAGGCTGCCTAAAGTCTTCAGTGTTTCGACTGCCGTAGGGACTCAGCGCGCCGATTTGATTCGATGTGTGTCATGGCGCGTTCGATCCATTCCCGCCTCTTTTGATCCGTTTTCGAGAGCGAGAAGGCCGACCTCCTCTCCTGGGGATAGTCATTAGCTGGGGTCTGCGTTGACGCTACGCATTCGGCGCGCAATAAGGCCGAGTCCCGCGCCGACCAACAGGAGCGATGCGGGTTCCGGCACAGCTGAGTGATTGAAGCGATAAGTCGCGCTCACGAGCTCCCACGCCGGGCCACCAGTCGGTCGTGATAGCCGCAGAGTCGCTTTCCCATTTCCCACGAGGTCGAGCGGCGGCTCGCCACCACCCGGCACGAAGGGGAAGGTGAACTCCCCCTCGAACGTAAACGGGCGGACCACCGTCGCTTTGGTCCTGTTACCAGTAAATGGCGGCGCGATCCAAGAGCCTTCGAAATCGACCGCCGCCTGAGTGGTTAGTGTGAATGACCCGAACTCATACGTAGTTCCGTCGACAGTCGCCGTTCCGTCAAAATCATTACCGAACCATCGTCCCGTCAAGGACTGCGCGCTTCCGGGCAGACAGTCGGTAAGACCATTGCAACGCCCTGGGTCCCAAATGCCGCCAGGTTGAGTGCCCTCGCCGACGAGCGAGAACCCGCGCTCCTTGGATTCGAGCGTCACGTCTACGAGGTTCTGGTCGCCCACCAGTCCGCCCGACGTGATGTGTATCGGATCGGCGAACGCCAGCGCAGGCAGGACACAGATGGCCAGCATGGGTAGCAGGATCCATCTTTTCGCCATTGCACTCATCGAACCCTCCGTCCTTATGGCGATCTCGTCGCCGCGTGCGAATAGTGTGCCTGCCTGGAAACCGATCCATTCAGCTATCTGCTCTTCTTGAACAGATGCGAAATCGATTGCGCCGCCGGATCGAAGCTGCACGGAGCATGTGCCGAGGCATGCGACACGTCCGGTGTGTTGTTGAGCCGCAGCGGGTCGACTTATTCAACTTTCAAAGAACCAACGTGTAGGCTCGAAACCGGCAACGCTCCCGTCCATCGGTTCCCAGTGACATCCGATGCGGTTACTGGATGTAGGCTCGACGGACATATGGAGGGAACTCAGTATCCGTGCCTAGCCTCTCCGCTCCGGTTCCTTCCGAGTGCGGGGTGGTCGCGCGTCTCTCGTACCTTTCGACCCGAGTCGATGGTTCGTGTTGATCGTGTCCGAGGACGAGGACGCCCGGGAGATGTACGGGAGTTGGCTGGCATTCGCTGGTTTCCCGGTCGCGACCGTGGGTAGCGTGCGCGAAGGCCACGAAGCCGCTACACAGTGCCATCCTCGGATCGTTGTCATCAATGACTCGAAAATCCCACGACTCGGCGATGTGGCTGTGCCGCGCCCTACGGGATGACATCCGAACAGCCCGAATCCCGATCGTGCTCGTCACGGGAAATCAACTCCTCCAACATCTCGAAGCCGCGATCGAGAACGGGTGCGTCGCCGTACGTCTCAAGCCGTACCTTCCCGATGCGCTTGAGCGAGACCTGCGTGCGGTGTTGAGCGGGCAACATATCGCACTGTTGCCCAACATGGCGCGGCGGCACCACAGGCTCTTATCTCGCATCCCCGGCGCACCGATTCCATCTATTAATTAAGGCTCAAACGCTCAAACCGTTTGCGCATCTCAGTGCGAGCCGCTATTTCTGCGGGAACCATGCGCTAATGCACGACACCGCCGTCCGCACGGTCAGGTGTGAGCACCATCGCGAGCAGTTGCGCGGACGTGGCCAGGAGCAAGGCATCGACATGTCGCCGCAGGTCTTCGCGTTCCTGCAATGTGCCGACCTTGCGGAGTTCGAGGTCCGCGATGTCCTTTGACAGTTGTTCCAACTGCCGCAGCCGATCCAGTCGTGCAAACACAAAGGCCTGCTGTGCGGCGTTAGGTTTGACCATGAGGCACCGTCCGTGCGGCGTCACGCGCCTCGAGTTCGAGCACGCGCCCTTCCAGTGAGCGAATCAGCGACTCGAGCTGCTTGATGCGGCGGCGCGGCTGGGCCAGGCTGATGATGACGTTCTGGACAGCGGCGTTCGCGGTTTCGACGCGCTCATCCACCTTGACGGGTGGTTGTCCCATCGCCGCCCGATGCCGGGCCGCCGCGGCCTTCAGGAGCGCGGCCTCCCGCTGACTCCCCGCATGGCGGCCGAGCAGGTCGTCCACCTCGCGGAGTGTGCTGATCTGCTCGTCGCTCAGCGACTCTGGTTCGTGAATCAAAGTTTGCAGCGCTCGTGCGTACCGTTCATCGCTCATGGTGTTGTCCTGGCCTTGTGTTCCTCGAGCAATCGATCACAAACGCGCTTCGCCTGTTGCACGACACCGGGACGGAACCGAGCGATTTCGTCGGCGGACACCTCCGGACGATACGCCTAGACGACGTGAGTCGCGCTGCCCCCTCGACGCGCTGGTGGCGGCACAGACCCACGTTCAAGACGTCAGGGCATGGCAGAAGCGCCTCGCGAGCGAACCGCGTGCTAAGTCAGCGCGCTGTGCCGCGGGTGCCTCCCGCTGGTGACGCGACGACCACGCTATGGATGATCGCGTTCATCTGCTGCTCGATAGGCTCAGCCGATCGACGAGGCTTCTGTCTCCTCCTCCCTAGCGGCCAGACTCGTCCTTCACGTTCAGCTTTTCAGGCATCTTGCCGTCGGCGCGCGAGGTGGCCGCAACCTCGACGATCTGATTCAGGGGCAGATGGGCGGCGGCGGTGCTGTCCGCCAGCTCCATCGTCGACCCATTGAGCAGATCGAGCGCGCGCCGGCCGTCACGCTCGACGATTTTTCCCCGCGCCGAGACCTGCGCGTCGCGCGTCGGATAGCCGTTCTTCTTCAGCACCTCGCGCAGCTGCGCCACCGTGATCCTGTTGTCAGGCTTCAGCCGAATATCCGCCGTGGCGGTCGTGAGCGACACCTCGGCGGATTCGATCCCGGCAAGTTTCATCAAGGCCACACGCACGGTGTGGGCGCAAATCTCTCAATCCATCCCGAGGACGTTCAGCTGCACTCGCCGCAGCTCTGCCGACGCCGTCGCGGGCGCGAGCAGCAGGAACGCGAGCGCCGCCGTGGTGATGATTCGCATGTGCCTCCCGATTATCGCAACCAAAAGAAGTAGCTGAAGTTGACGACGACTCGGAAGCGCTCCTTGTCCTGCGTCCCGTTCACCCGCTGGTATACGGGAAAAAGGATGCCGCCTTCGAGACCGTACTGTTTGCAGAGCAGCAGCGCCGTCGGTCCGACGAGCAGGAGCTTTCCGCCGCTGTCGGGATTCTCGACGCCGTTCGTGCGCGTGCGGCCGTTGTGTTCTCCTTGCGCTTCCACGAAAAACCGGAGGTCGGGCTTCGGATAGTCGAGCTGCAGCGCCGGCGGACGGTAGCCGTAGACGACGCTGTAGTAGCCGACATCGCCCCACTTGTCGCCCTCGTGCGCCGTGCGTTTCTCGTATCCGGCGCCGGCCCACAGGTAGTGCACGCGCGAGGCGTAGCCCGTCGCGCCGGCGACGTTGACGGACGGCGCCGACTTGATCCCGCCGCGCCGGCTCGTCGTCGGCACGGCGGCGCTCATGAAGATCGTGGACTCCAACCGCGCGCCGTGGCCGACAGGACGGACGTGGAACCGCCAGGCCGCGGTGCCCTCGACGTTGGGAGCGTCAGACATCGTGGCTGTCATGCGTCCGATCGGCGACTGGCTCCCCGTCACGAGCGGCACCGGCACGGACGCAGAGAGCTGCACGCGGGGGGTCACGCCGAAGCTGATCATGCTCCGCAGCGTCTGTTCGACGACATCCTCCGTCGAGCGTCCCATGTATGCCTGGTCGAACTGCCACCCGCCCTTGCCGAGCGTCGGCGTGGCGCCGCCGAACACTGGCCCGTGACCGGATGCGGATACTTGGGACGACGCTGCCATGACGACCAGCGCGGCCGCGATCAGCCTTCGAGCCATCTCACCACCACCCTGCCGCCGTAAGTCACCGCGATCGCGACGACGTAGATTTGCGACCGAGGCCCAGTACAGCCGGCGATTGAACCGCATGAACGGGGTGTCCATGTGGCAGAGTTCTCCCGGCTCGCAGCGCCGCGGGCGCACGACGACGAGCCAGTAGTTCAGCGCCAGTAGTGCACCGGACTCCGCGAAGAGCGGAGTCTTGTACCGGCCAATGGCGGCGAACCACGGAGCGATTTCGACGACCGACGCGATGACGGACCCTAGACCTAGAGTCACGAACAGGATCGGAAGCGCTCAACAAACGAGCGTCGTCAGCGTCGTCGTCAGGCCGACCAGTGTGCTCAGACGTTCTGTACGCATCTCTCCCTCCCCCACTGAAGCCGGCGGACCAGCCTGGTTATCAAAAGAGGCGAGGCGTGAATCAGATGCGGAGTGGCCTGGGAGGGGGCGACGGTGGGTGGAGCAAGCGCAGCGCCCGTTCAACGACCACAACAGGTGTCGTCAACAGGTCGACTGCGCGCGGCTCGAACAGGACGGCGGCTGCAGCAGGCACCGGGGCCACGGACTGCGAGAAAGTGGGTCCGCCAAGCTGCCGCGAATCCTGGTGCCCGGCGCAGCAGGCGTCGGCCCGGCTCTGTTGGACGCAGTGCGCGTGATGTGCGCGCCGGCAGCAGGCCTCACGGTCATCCCGCGACGATTCCCACCCCTGGCACGTCGCATGACCCACACTGCCGCCGAGCAGCAGCAGAGCCAAGGCGGCCGCGGTCAACCGTGACATCGGAGTCATTGTGCTCTGATTCGACCGTTCAGACAACTCTCGACCCGTGGAGCCCAGCTTGTGGTGCGGGTCCGCGCGACACGCGAGGAAGATTCTGAATGCCGAGGCGAACAATCAGTTGATTCTGAACCCTGGCCTGCGTGTCGGCGAAAACGCATAGAACCGGGGCGAAAATCACGCTGGCGTCACTACCTCAGGCAGATTGCTACGAAAGAACGTGGTGTTGTTTTGGACGCGTGTCGTGTCTGGCCGCAAACCGGTCAGGAAAGAGTGCGGGTCGGATTGCAGACAGGATACTGGCAGTAGGCGTGAGCAAAAGCGCACGCCTTCGTTTGGCCAGCCGGTCAGTGTTCGGCGAGATCACGCTTGCGTCGCCGTAGCAGCCGAGTAAATTGCGCGGCTCGTCCGCCACGATGAAAAGCACGTTGCGTCTGCGCGCTGGCGTTCGATTGCGATTTTGAGCGCCGTATGTGCTAAGTCAGCGACACCAACCAAAGCTAGTGCAAGGACCAGCAATAGCGCATTGAAGCGTTCAGCCGTCCTCTCATTTGGCCTCTCACTTGGTTTCAGCCAGCAATTGCGCCAGTTGTGCCTGTAATTCCTTCAACTGGGCCTGATGCTTTGCGTCGCTGATCAGGTTCTTCATTTCGTAGCGGTCAGTCTGCAAATCGTAAAGTTCATCCATCCCTTCAAGCTCGTTGTAATGAATAAACTTCCAACCGGGCGTGCGCACGGTCTGCCACGTGGGAATGCGGGCATCATGTCTCTCGGCAAAATATTCGGCCAGAAAAGCTGTCCGCCCTTTCGCACTGTTGCCCTGCGTGCCAAACAACTGTACGAGCGAGCGGCCTTGCACGTCGGCGGGAATTTTTACGCCCGCCAGTTCCAGCAACGTCGGCGCAATGTCTATGTTCAAGACCATCTGTTCCCGCTGCGTCCCGGCTTTGATGAGCTTCGGATAGCGGATCAACAGCGGGATGCGAATGGATTCTTCATACGCCGCCCGCTTATCGCCTACGCCGTGCTCGCCCCAGAAGAAGCCATTGTCACTGGTGAAGATGACGATTGTGTTATCCAACTGCTCCGTCTCTTCCAATGCTTTCAAGATGCGCCCCACACCTTCGTCAATTGAGGTCAAACAGCGTAGTTGATTGCGAACCAACTGGTCGGCTGGCCCGGTGCCGGGGCCGAGCTTCACTTGGCCTTCGATGGCACGTTGCAAGACCGGCTTGCCGTCCAGCGGGTCCTGCGCACTGGGCGCACGTTTGATTGGCTGGTCGCTGAACAGCTCTTTGTGACGCGCGGCAGGCGTGTACGGTTCGTGCACGGCTTTGTGCGCGAGGTAGAGTGCGAATGGCTTCTGGTGTTCGCGCTTGACGAACTCGACCGCGTAATCGCTCAGCAAATCGGTAATATAGCCCGTGTGTTGCTGCGACTTACCATCAACATTGAGCGGCGGGTCGCCATACACGCCCTGCCCCCTGAAACTCACCCAGCGGTCAAAGCCCGGACGCGGGCTGTCGTCGTTGCCCATGTGCCATTTGCCGACGTAGCCGGTCGCGTAGCCCGCCTGTTGCAACAGACGCGGCCAAGTCTGCAAGCTGTGGCTCAGTTCGTTGTGATTAGTGTTGTCGAGCACACCGGTCTTGTGCGCGTATTGGCCGGTCAGGAAACTGCTGCGCGACGGCGAACAGAGCGGCGTCGTGACAAAGGCATTGCGGAACATCAAGCCTTCTTTGGCCAGCCGGTCAATGTTCGGCGTCTTGACAAACGGATGGCCCGTGCTTCCCAACGCATCCCAACGCAGATCGTCAACCAAGACGAAGACGATGTTGGGCCGCGTGACTTGCACGGCCTGGCTCTGGCTGGTTTTGCCGCGACACCGGGGAGTCAGCGATAGCAACAGCAGCCAAGCAATAGCTACAATCGGTCTCAGGTGTCTTTTCATCCTGTTATGCTCGTTCAACCGAGATTTCCGATTTGACTGGGGGGATCAGCCACATCCTACCGCTACCAGACCGTGCTTGCGTGAAAACTCTCTTGTCACGTGGATCTCGCGTCGCAACACCCGCTCAGTTCCCAAATCGTAGTAGGCGGCATATCTACAGATGCGTGTTGGCCGGGATGCAGATGGCGTAGCCTTTCTCTGCGACATCGGTAGTCGTCGTCTCTCCGAAGGCGTCATGGCCGACGTGCTCCAGGCGCTCCCAGAGGCCATCGTTCTTCGCGAAGCACGGGGCAGCATTCAGTGAGCGCGGCTCCGGTCAGCTGCTGGGGCGCCACGATGTTGATGGGCGCCGTCTGTTCCTAAATTGTCCCTGTCGCAGACGGATTCGTCGTATCAGTCGTATGTCACGTAACGCCGGAAGTCAGTGATTTTCAGTGCGTCTCCGCAAGTCGCTGATTCCACAATTGCGCCGCAGATCCTGATCGTTGGACTCACAGTCCGGTGGGCTTTACCGCCCGTGTGGGTTCGATTCCCACCTCCGGCACCAGTACTTACTCGCTCGGCGGGGGCCCCTTCAGATTCACTGCCTCGCAGACGGTCCCTCCCTGGATCCCGCAATCTCCCCATCATCAGTTGTCGTTCCTGAAAGCCTCACGCCGCTGGGACGTGGCATTAGTTGATAATGCGGAGCGTGCGTGCCGCTTCCGAGCTCCGTCGCGCGATTACTTCGAGCTGGTTGAACCTTCTGCTCGTCGCTGCTCCGCTCAGCTGGGTCGCCAATTCGATGGACCAGCAGTTCGGGGTCTTCCTTCTCGCGAGCGTGTCGTTGATCCCTGCCGCCGGCCTTATCGGTCATGCAACAGACGAACTCGCCTGCCGAGCAGGTCCGACACTGGGCGGCTTCCTGAACGCGACGTTCGGCAACGCCGCAGAACTGATCATCGCTATCGTCGCGCTCCGCGCACATCACGTCGAGGTTGTCAAAGCGTCGATCACCGGCAGCATTCTCGGCAATCTCTTGCTGGTCTTCGGCCTCTCGTGTTTCGTGGGAGGCCTCAAGCATGGCAGCCAGAAGTTCAATCGAATGGCGGCGACCAGCGCGTCGGTGATGCTTGTGCTCGCGGTGGTCGCGCTGGTGATGCCCGCCGTCGTGGATTTGTTTGCGTTTGGATCGCTCAAGGCCCATCCGGAAGTCATCGACCGTCTCAGCTTCTGGACCGCACTGATCCTTCTCGCGGTGTACGCCGCAGGCCTGATCTTTTCCTTCAAGACCAATCGCGATCCGCTGCGCGCGGGGGCGGGCCACTCGACGGCGACAATGACCAGCGCCGCCGCAACGACGCTGCTCGCGGTTGCGACGGCGCTGACGGTGGTCGAGGCCGAAATATTGGTTGGCGCGCTCGAGCCGACACTGCAGCGCTTCGGCATGACCGAACTCTTCGCCGGCGTCGTGGTGGTCGCGCTGGTGGGAAACGCGGCCGAGCATTACAGTGCGGTCTCGGCAGCGGCCAACGATCAGATGACGCTCGCACTCGAAATCTCGGTTGGCAGCAGCGCGCAGATCGCCCTGATGGTGGCGCCGCTCCTGGTGATCATCTCACCGCTCTTCGGGCGACCAATGTCGCTCGTGTTCAACGCCTTCGAGATTGCGGCGATTGGACTGTCGGTGGGGGTGGTCGCGCTCTGCTCGATCGACGGCGAGAGCACCTGGCTCGAAGGGTTGCAGCTCCTGGGGGTCTATCTGATTCTGGCGGTCGCCTTCTATCTGATCCCGGCCTGATTTCGGTGGGCACCCTGCGCGGATGGGGTGCCGGCCACCGACCTCCACCTCGCTGTGTTGACCGAGTAGCAGCGGCTGGCGAACTGCGTAAGAAGTTCCACTCACCAAGCGAGCTCGAGCGCAAAACCATTAGTATTTGCCGGTCGAGTTCTCCGTGGCACCTCGCTTGCTCGTTTCCCCGTGAATGAGACGACCACAAAAATTTCAGGAGGCACCACTGATGAAGCGTTCCACAGCACGTTGGACGACAGCGATGGCGGCAGCCGCGCTGATCGGGCTGCCGTCGGCGGGCTTCGCCCAGACGGCCGCGCCACAGACGCCGCCGTCCCAGACGTCACCGGCGCAGACCACTCCAACACCGACCCCTCCTCAGGGTCAGACATCTTCTTCCAGCGCGACCAGCCCCGCCGATCACATCCGTGAAGCGAAGCAGGCGCTTGCCAGCATTCCTTCGAGCGCTGTGCCGGAGGCCTCGCGCGGAAAACTGGGACAACTGAAGACGCATCTGAACAATCTCGATAAGCTCGTCGCCAAGGGCGGCGAGACCGCCACCTCGGGAACGAGCGGCGCGAAGAAGGGCGCATCGAGCTGGGGCACGGAGGCCGCTGCCGTCGACAAGCTCGTCTCCGAGCTGTCTGCCGAGGCGACCGATGACGCCGCGAAACAAAAGTTGATGGAAGTTCGTCGCCATGTGACCGAGGTCGCAGGTTCGATGAGCGGCACAGGAAGCACTGGACAGGATCAGGCGAGTTCAGCCAGCAGCAGCCCCTCGCCGGATACGATGGGCGCGAATCCGTCGGCCTCGCAGCAGTCCACGCCGACATCGGCGGCGGCCAACCCGACGCCGAGTGCAACCGATCCGACGGCGGCGGGCGCAACGCAGAGTCCGTCGAGTGCCGCAACGCAGAGTCCATCGAGTGCGGCAACGCAGAGTCCATCGAGTGCGACGAATCCGTCAGCCGCTCCTCAGTCGACAGCGCCGAATCCGTCGACGTCTCCTCAGTCCACACCTTCCGATCCAAGCGCGGCGCAGCAGCCGCCCGCGGCCGGACAGCCCGGACAGGTAGACGTTCAAGCGGCAAAGCAGCATCTGAGCGACGCGCGTGACTCGCTCGCGCAGCTGACGTCTCTGCCGGAAGCATCCAAGCTGCAGGGCGACGCTCGTAATCAGGTTGCGCAGCTGATCTCGAACTTCAACGAGCTGATCACCACGCAGACTGACTGGAAGGCCGCATATGGCAAGGTCACGGCGAATGTCGACACGTTGATTGGACCGGATTCGTCGAGCCCCGCTGCCGCAACCGGGATGAGCGGAACGACCGGTGCGCCGGCAACCGCGGGCACGACCGGAGCTGCGGGCGCGGCCGGACCGGCCATGCAGATCGACCCCGCCATCAAGGCGAAGTTGCAGGAATTCCGGACGCATTTGAAGGCGTTCGAACAGTCAGCCGGCGGCGGGACCATCCAGAGCGCGGCCAGCTCGCAGACGCCGGGCGCGATGGCACCTTCGGCAAATCCTTCGTCCACGTCAAGCCCGGCGACGAGCCCCTCGACACCGAGCGCCGCGTCGACAACACCCGAACCGACCAACGCGCCAATGCCGACCGGAACGTCTGGCTCGAGCACGCCAAGCGCCGCGGGCACGTCCGGAAGTGCGGCTCCTGCAGCGACCGATAGTCAGTCCAAGAGTGCCGCTTCCCCGTCGCAGAGCGCGGGCCATTCGGAGGCCGACCAGCACCTCGACGCAATTCAGGACATCCTGAGCAAGGCGAAGGACGGCAAGCTCGATAAGGAGCAGACGGATCAGATCAAGACGCACCTCGAGCAGCTCCGTCAGCTGCTCGCGCAGAGTAAATAGGCAAAAGGTGCTAGGTGCTAGGTGCGCGTGCTAGGGCTGGTGCTAGGTGCTGCGTGCTAGGTGCTGGTGCTAGGTGCATCGGGCACTCACGTAGACCTGGCACCTCCAAGGGCATCTTAGGACCGCCAGCACTTAGCACCGAGCCCGTAGTACGTAGCACCCTTGGCGCACGTAGCACGTAGCTCATAGCGCCCTGCACCCAGCACCCTTGTCGCATGTAGCACCAGCCCGGAGCGCCTTGCACCCAGCACCCTTGTCGCACGTAGCACCCAGCACGTAGCACCTTGCACCCAGCACCTTTAGCGCGCCTGGCCCCTGGCCCTTTGCACCCAACACCCTTCTCGCCTACACTGTTCCTCCTCGTGAGGAGGATACGTTCATGAAGCAGGGTTTGATGGTATTTGCAGCGGCGCTGTGGTTGGCGCCTGCGGCGCTTGCGGCTGAGACGTGGAACGGCACGATCAGCGACAGCAACTGTGCTGCGAAGCACGCGGCGGCCGAGGAACACGGCGCTAAGATGACCAAAGCCGACTGCGTCAAGGCGTGCGTCGGCGAACACGGCGCGAAGTACGTGTTCGTGACCGGTGACAAGACCTACAAAATCGACAACCAGGACTTTGCTGACCTGAAAGCCCATGCGGGTCACAACGTCGCGCTCACCGGCGACATGAAGGGGGATACCATCACGGTCTCGAAGATCGAGATGCCCGCCAAGTCCGACAAGAAGTAGCGCGCACCCTTCCGAAGACTGTCTCAGGGACCTGGCGGTCGCGATGTCGCTCGAGACCGCCAGGAACGCGCGCCTCCCGCTTCCATCTTGAACAAGCAATCGACCAGTTCGAAAAAACCCGTGTGCTATGCTCCGGCTGCGGGGACCTGGATGCGGAGACGCGGGATCCTGATCGTCGTGTGCCTTGCAGCGTGCTCGATGAGCGCAATGGCAGGACGCACCACGGACACGAACACGGCGCTCGAGCGTGCGTTCTTCGAATGGGACCGCGGCGACTACGTGGCCGCCCTGACGACCTATCAGGACGTCCTGGCGGGTCCTGACGCGGCCTCGGCGCTCGAAACCATCGCCTTGCAGACCGGTGAGCTGTCCCGGACCACCGAGCTCACGGCCGATGGCGCGAACCCCACGTTTTCCTCAGATGGCCGCCGCTTCTCGTTCGAAACGGGCCCAGGCATAGTCGCTGGCGTGGCGATTGGAAGCGACAGGATCACTCACGTCCGCGCGATCTCCGCCGCTAGCGCGGATCAGGCGACGCTCTCCGGCGGTGACGCCAGCTTTTGCCCCGACGGCCGCCACATCGCGTATCTGCGGGTCGCCTCATCTCCCGAACTCGCAAAGGCGGAAGCGCTCGTCGACGAAGCTACGACGGCCGCGCAACGAACGCCCCGGGTGCTGGCTCTCAGACGTCTCATGGCTCGCACCGGCCGGATCGTCGTCCGCGACCTGGAGACGGGCGCCGACCACGAACTGAACGCCGGCGCCCTGCTGAAAACCGCGATCACGTGTGCCGCGGACGACACCGTGCTCGTTGCCGGTACCCCTGAAGACAACTTCACCTCGACCCAGATTTATGCCGTCAGGGCGGAGTCCGCGCCGGAGCCCGTGACTCAGGGTGATGGGTTCAAGATCCCATCGGTGATTGACGCGAGCGGACGCACGCTGCTCTTCCTGATGCCGCGGCAGGGCCCATTCCGCATGGCATCAGAAACGGCGACGGCGGGTAGCGGGGGCAACGCTTCCTTGGCAGCGACGTTCGGGCTCCTGTCGCCCACGCGCAAGACCACTATCGTCAGCGGATTTGCGCCAGCACTGTCGCGCGATGGCCGCACACTGGTCTGGATCGAGCGGAGTGGTCCGGTCGACGCCCTCTCGGAACAACGCCTGGTCATGGCCTCGACGGCCACACCGGAAACGCGATCGATTCTGCACAAAGGCACCGAACGCCTCGACGCGCCAGCACTGGCCACCGACGGCGCTCGCGTAGCGTTTCAGATGATGAGCGCCGACGACTGGGAGATCTTCGTGGCCGACCGCGGCGGCGAGCACGAAACGCGCGTCACGCGTGAAATCCAGCACGATGTGCTGCCGCAGTTCCTCACCAGCGATCGGCTCCTCGCCGTAATTGGCGAGCCGCGGCATCGACGCTCGTACGTCTACGAACCAGTCGGCCGGAGCGCCGGCAATGCTGCTGTTCCGGCAGCCTCCGCCTTCAGCCGCACGCGGCTCTTTCACAACAACACCGTCCGCACCATCGCTCCAGAGTATGCGTGGGTGGCCAGCCGCGACGGCTCCAAGGTGCTGATCGTGGCCGAGCGCGACGGCGATACGGTGTCGCCGGAACGCGGCGTCTATCTGACGGATCTGTCGGAGAGAGTGACGCTCGCGGAGCTCCGCGACCGGGTCGCCGCAAGCCTCAAAGCCGAACGGGAGCTGCGGAACTTCGGCCGCCGGACCTTCGCGCCGATTGCCGACGACGTCAGCAGGGTCACGTCCGAGTCATCTACCGCTCGCATCTTCGCCTACGAGAAGGCGCTCTTCGACTTCGATTCGAAGCACATCACGCGACCCGGCAACCGGCTCGCGTCGGAGTATCTCTTCAACACCTACAAGTCGTTCGGCTACGAGCCGGAGTACCAGTGGTTCGACGCGCGGCGCGGCGCGCTCGGCGGGCAGACCGCCAACGTCGTCGCGACGCTGCAAGGGCACCGTCAATCCCGAGCTCGTCTACGTCGTCAGCAGCCACTACGACTCGGTCGCGGCCGGGCCCGGCGCCGACGACGACACGTCGGGCACGGCGGCGCTGCTCGAAGCGGCGCGCGTCCTCGCCGGGCATCCGCTGCCGGCGACGATCGTGTTCGCGTCGTTCACCGGCGAAGAAGCCGGGCTGCTCGGCAGCCGCGAGTTCGTCCGCCGCGCGGTCGCAGACAAGATGCAAGTCGTCGGCGCGCTGAACAACGACATGATCGGCTGGGCCAACGATCAGCGGCTCGACAACACGATCCGCTACTCGAATCCCGGCATCCGCGACATCCAGCACGCCGCGGCGATGCAGTTCACGCAATCTGATCACCTACGACGCGCTCTACTACAAGAGCACCGACGCGGCCGCCTACTACGACGCCTACGGCGACATCGTCGGCGGCATCGGCTCGTATCCGGTGCTCGGCAACCCGCACTACCACCAGCCGCACGACCTGCTCGAAGACGATGAACCACCAGCTGATCACCGAGGTCGCGCAAGACGACGGCGGCGACGCTGATGCTGCTCGCGTCGAGCCCGTCGACGCATTGACGCGGGCTGCAGAGCGGCCCGTCGCAGCTGGAGACGGCGCTCGGTTTCGTGGACGCCGAGCCCGGAAAGCGGCATCACGCACTACGTCGTCACCTGGGGCCCGCCGGAAAATCCGTCGCTGCGGATCGCTCCGCGTCACCGAGCCGAGAGCCACGCTCGAAGGTGCGGGACCAGGGACCGACGTCGCGGTGAAGGCGATGAACGCGAAAGAAATGGAAGGCTGGGACTGGGCCCGCGCGACGGTCCGTTGACGAGGAGTCGGCCGGAACACCCGTCTGGCTATTCAGATCTGAGCCGCCAATCTTTTCGGCGCTGTCTTGCGCCAGGCGGCGGCCATCGCATCACGCACCACGGCCTTCGTCGCCTTCTTCAAATTGACCGACGTCGCGCCACGGCGGCCCCACGCGCCCTTGACCGGCACGAATACCTCAGGCGCTGCGGCAATTACGAGCTGCTGGTCGACCGGGGTCAGGCTGACCATCCCCCATGCGGCATTCGGATAGCCGAGCGTCGCGAAGATCTTTCCGGCCACGCGGAAGTCGGGATGATCCATATGTGAGGACTCCGAGGTCTCGGGAAAGCTGAGCGCCAGGCGACGAAAATCATCCGCGGTCATAGCTGGCTCCCGGCGAGTCGGCGGACTCGCTTGCGATATCGAGTGGCTCCGGCGATCCGCACTTACCTACTCCCAGGTTCCCAGCAGACGGCGAAGAACCACGAGCTGACCGAGATGATACGCCGTGTGGTCGGCGACCAGCAGCAGCTCGCGCAGATATGTCTGCCCGCTGCCATGCGGGATGTGCTCGAACAGATCGATCGTGGTGTCGCCGGCCAGCTTTTGAAGCGCCTTCCGATCCTTCTTGAATCGGCTGATGCTTTCATCCCACGCCTTCGCTGACGGTGGTGCTGCCTCCGGCGGCCAGTAATCGGCTGGCCACTCGAGCTCCTCGTAATCGGCGTTCACGCAAAAATCGAGAATATCGTGCTGCGTCCGGCGAAGGTGTTCGAGGATCTGCCATGGAGAATATGGAAGCCCGGACGGTTGTCGACCGCGGTCCTTCGGCGAAATGTTCGCGAGGGTCTTCTCGAATCCCGCGTGGGCGTCCTCCCAGTCGAGCAGCTTGATCAGGTGGGCACGCAGCGCAGCATCGCCTTTCATGATCGGTTACGCCTCTCGTGACGGCCGGGATCGGGAGGATCGCCGGGTTCTGCCTCGTCCGCGAAACGCTCGATGCGGGCTGAAAGCTCTTCGTGGACGGCTGGCTCGAAGATCGACTGCACTCCCAACACGGCATTGCCGAGCGCGCTGCTCGTGCCACGGCGCATCTGCCACCGGATCCACCCGCGACGCCGCATCCAGTGGTTCAATCGTCGGACCGCGTAGATGGACAGGACACCGAACACCAGAAGATCCAGCGCCGTCAGCATCTGACCACTACCTCCAACACGCTCCTCCGGAAACCGCCACCACGGGCTTGCTCTCTTTGGGTCTGACCCGTGTCACGGCATACGCTTCGTCGCGCCAGCTGGAGAGCTGATAAATCCAGTAGATGTCGTCCTTGATCCGCATGCGCCCGAACGGCTGCATGAACGACACCCCCTCGCGATCGCAGTACGTCACGCGCGCCCCGAGATCGATGTCCGGTTGCTTTCCGGCCTGCTGCCGAACCCAGCCGTGAGCATAGGTGATGAGCCCGCAGCTCCCGTCGTTCTCGGCGGCCGGGAATGTCCGCACCGCTTCGACGAACGTGGTGTCCCATTCGCCGCGGCTGGTGGTTTCGTGCGCACGGTAGATCGCCTCGATGTCGATCGGAACCTTCTTCCGCTGCGCGTCGTCGTACGGATGTTTCCAGTGTGTGAACCGGCCGCTGGCGAGCCGCTCCTCATCGTTGAAGGTGTCGGTGATGGTCGTGACGAGGGCGCGCGCGTCCGGCGAGTCTGCCGACACGGTCGTCACCGGCAGCAGTGCGGCGTCTCCGGCAATCGCCAGTCCGTCTTTCGGAACCGTCGGCTCGCGCAGATCGAAGCTCGCGCCCATGTAGTCGGTCTGAACGCCGATCCGCATGTCGCAGAAAATCCTCAGGCTTCTGAGCCTCTGCAACTTCAACGGACGCGGGCTGTTGTCGGGCAACCACGCAGTCCAGCCGGCGTCAGGGCCCGGCGCACCCCACCATTTCCCGGGCACGCTATCGATGCTGATTGGAATGTCGACAGGCTCGTAGGGCCAGTCGACGCTCCACGATCCGTCGTACGACGCGAACGGGAGCAGCACGCCGTCACGCCGCAACACGCCCAGTGCGAATCGTGGGCCGCTGTCCTCGCCCCGCGGCGCTGCTGCGAGCAGCGTCACGGCAACGAGGAGACCGGCAATGCGCATCCCTGAATGCTACAACGGCTGGTGGTTGGATGTGGCGTTCTGGCAGTTGCTGAACGAGTCAGGGTATCGTCCGCCTCTCAGAAGCGCCGAAAGGATTGCGCCGCTGACCCACGGGTCTAACCAGCCTCCGCCAAGGCTACGGCGGTCCGCCGAAGCGCTTCGCGCGAAGGCGGAAGACCCGCCCTACACCCGATCGCCAACTCAACGATCGAGCACTTCGCGGACCTTCTTCAGGAGGTCATCCCGGGAAAACGGCTTGGCGAGAAAGTCGGGGGCGAGATCGGCATCGAGGTTACCTGCATAACCGGAAATGCAGAGCAGCTTGAGCGTCCGACGGCGGCCCCGTAGATGGTGTGCGAGTTCCGCTCCCGTCATGTAGGGCATCCGCATATCGGTCAGCAACAGGTCGATGTCGCCATGTTGGTCGAACAGTTTCACGGCTTCCTGACCGTTTCGGGCTTCAACGACCGAGTAACCGGCCCGCGTGAGCGCCTGCACGAACAACTGACGCACGGCGGGCTCGTCCTCGACCAGCAGGATCGTCTCGAGTGACAGTGAACCGCTATCCATGTCCCTTCCTGTGACGGATCGGTAGGAAACCTGCAAGGTCAACACCACGTTTGCGTGTGCGGTACGCGCACACCTAAGACGAGACGGCTTTCTGCTGCTCCGCCTTCATTCCGGTGCGCCGTTCGACCAGCTGCGCCACACCCCAGCACAAGGACGCCCAGAACAGCCCGACGATCCATCCCGCGATCACGTCCGTCGGGTAATGCACGCCAAGGCACACGCGACTGACACCAGCGAGGAGGGTGAGCAGCATCGCCGTGGTCAGGCAGTAGATCTTGGTGATCCGGCCGTTCGAGACGTGCATCAGGACGGCGCCGAGCGTCAGGTACACAACCGCCGACGTGAGCGCGTGTCCGCTCGGAAAGCTGGGCGACGCCACATCGCGAAGGTGCGGCACCGCCGTGGGGCGGGTCCGCTCGAAGGCATTTTTCAGCGCGGAATTGACCACCCATCCACTCGTGGACGTGAGAAACACAAACAAAGCGGTTCGATATCGCGTCTGCAGCAGCAGAAAGCCGACGACGGCAAGCACGACCAGTCCGAGAATGACGGGACTCCCGAGCGCCGTGAGATCGAGGAACGCACCCTGCAGCCACGGCGGGCCGATCAGCCGCGCCGGATCGGCCGGATTGCGCAGCGCGCGCAGCAGCTTGGTATCGAACGCCAGCGTCTCCCCTTCCATGACTTCGCCGGCCAGCTTGAAAAAGGCGAGGAGGAGAATCGCGCCGCCCAGCGCCATCAGCAGCCAGGTGATCTCGTGCCGCTCCAGGCGGGTGAGGTGGTGAAATGGGTGGCGCCACCAGGCGCTCGCACGGGATTCCCGTCGCCGTCTCATTTTTCCTTGTCGACGTGACAGATTCGTAGTCTGTCACCCGTAAAATGTAACGCACATGCGATCGCTCTACGCGCGGCTTCACACACGTCACGGCGGAACGGACCGCATCTGCCGCCGAGAAATGATCAAGCAGTCGCTGGCAGCGGCGGCCGGTCTGCTGATCAGCGAAAGGCAGTCGTTCGCGATACCTCGTGGCGCGGCGCCGAGGGTGGTCATCGTCGGCGCCGGCCTGGCCGGACTTGCCGCCGCTTACGAGCTGTCGCGTGGCGGCGCCGACGTGACCGTCCTCGAGGCGCGCAACCGCGTCGGCGGCCGGGTGATCAGCTTCAGCGATCTCGTGCCTGGCGGCTCGATGGAAGGCGGTGCGGAGCTGATCGGCAGCAACCACGCGATTTGGCAGCAATACAAGGAGCGCTTCAAGCTCTCCTTTGTCGACATCACCGAGGAAGACGCCGAGGCGCCGATCGTGCTGAACGACAAACGCCTGACGGCGGCCGAGTCCGAACAGCTTTGGGAAGACATGAGCGAGGCGCTCCGACGGCTGGACACCGACGCAGCGGCAATCCCCGATGCTTTCGCGGCCTGGCAGGCGCCGGGCGCAGCCGCTTTCGATCGTCGATCCCTCGCGGAGTGGATCGCCGGACTCGACATCTCCGATCTCTGCAAGCGCGGCATCGACGCGCAAATGGTCTCCGACAACGGGGTCGCATGCGGCTGGCAGAGTTATCTTGGCAACCTGGCGATGATCAAAGGGGGCGGCCTCGAGCATTACTGGACCGACACGGAGGTGTTCCGCTGCGCCGGCGGCAGCGATCAACTGGCCAAGCATCTCGCGCGAGCGATTGGCGCCGATCGGATTCACTTGCGCCAGCCGGTCTCGGCGATGGCCGTGGCCGATCGTGGGGTGCGCGTGATCACCAGTGCGGGGCAGTACGACGCGGACTACGCCGTACTCGCGGTGCCTCCATTGACCTGGAATCGCATCACCTTCACGCCCCGGCTCCACGTCGCGGGCACGCCGCAAATGGGCAGTAACGTGAAGTTCCTCATGCGCACGCGCGATCAGTACTGGAAGCGCGCCGGACTTGCGCCCGATTCGCTGACCGACGGTCCCGTGCACCTGACGTGGCACACGACGCAGCATCAGAAGGTTTCCGGCGCGGGGGTCGTTGCCTTTTCCGGTGGACCGGCCGCAGACGCGTGCCGCGCCTGGCGGGCCGCGGAACGCACCGAACGATACCTCGACGCAATGGCGCCGATTTATCGAGGACTGCGCGCCAGCTTCGAGCGGGCGCGTTTCATGGACTGGCCGTCGGATCCGTGGGTCAAGGGATCCTATTCTTTCCCCGCTCCCGGCGAGGTCACGACGCTGGGGCCCCAGCTGCAGCAAGCCGCTCGCCGACCGCGTGTTTCTCGCCGGAGAGCACACTTGTTACGCGTTCGTGGGCTACATGGAAGGGGCGCTGCAGTCAGGGGCGCGGGCCGCCGAACGGATTATTGGCGCTCACACCCGTTCGTGAACCTTCACCGCTTTGATCATCAGCACCGGCACTTCCACGCTGTGCCGCACGCGGTCGGCGGTGCTTCCGCGAAGCAGATCGTTCAGGAAGCGATGACCGTGGGTCGACATCGCGATCAGATCGACGGCCTCCTCGCGCGCCACCTTCACGAGTTCGGTCGCCGGATCGCCCATCGCCAGCCGCGTCCGGGTGCGAAAACCGCGTGAGGCGAGGTCCTCGGCCACCTGTTCCAGGTACTTGCGATCGTCGGTGATCTCTTCGGAGTCGCGCAGCTCCAGCTCCTCGTAATGCCGCGCCGCCCAGCCGTCGGCGACGTGGACGAGCAGCAGCGACGCGCCGGTCAAGGTGGCCAGCCGCTGCACGTGCTCCAGCACGGTTCGGTCCGCGTCCGAATGCTCGATCGCGATCAGAATGTTGCTATACATATCTGTCTCAGGCGCACGACCCAGGACCTGGACCGGCTCGAGCCTCGAGGCCGCGCGAGCCACGCATTCTCTGTCATGAGCCGAAAAATGTCTGCCACAGCAGCCACGCGTTGAGCGCGGCAATGATCACCGCGACCGGCCACGCGAGCGCCAGCATCCACTTCGGCGCGGCGAGGTCTCCCATCTTGCGGCGGTCCCCGGTAAACATGACGAGCGGAAACACCGCGAACGGCAGCTGCAGGCTGAGAATGACCTGGCTGAGGATCAGCAACTGTCCCGTGCCGCGTTCGCCGTAGAGCGCGACGGTGAAGAGGGCCGGGATAATCGCGATGAGCCGGGTAATCAGCCGGCGCAGCCACGGGCGGAGCCGGATGTTCAGGAACCCTTCCATGACGATCTGCCCGGCGAGGGTTCCGGTCAAGGTTGCGTTCTGCCCGGCAAACAACAGCGCGACGGCAAACAGCGTGCTCGCCAGTGACGTGCCGAGCAGCGGCGCCAGCAGCAGATAGGCGTCCGAGATGTCGGCCACGCCTTCGTGGCCTGTCCCGTGGAATGTCGCGGCCGCCATGACCAGGATCGCGCCGTTGAGGAACAGCGCCGACATCAGCGCTACGGTCGAGTCGATCGTCGAAAACTCCACGGCCTGCCGCCGGCTCTCCCGATCGTCGCCATATTTGCGCGTCTGGACGATCGACGAGTGCAGGTAGAGATTGTGCGGCATCACGGTCGCGCCCAGGATCCCGACGGCGATATAGAGCATGTCGGGATTACGAATGATCTCCGAGCTCGGAAACATTCCCCGGATCGCCCCTGCGAGATCCGGCTTCGCCAGCGCGAGCTCAACCGCGAACGACCCGGCTATGCCCACGATGAGCAGCACCACCAGCGCCTCGACATAGCGGAACCTGTGGTTCTGCAGCCACAATACGAGGAGCACGTCCGCGGACGTGAGACACACCCCCCAAATCATCGGCAGGCCGAACAGCAGGTTGAGCGCGATGGCCGCGCCAATCACTTCCGCCAGATCGCACGCCGCGATCGCCACCTCGCACAGCACCCAGAGGAAGATCGTCGTCCCGCGCGAGTAATGATCGCGGCAGGCCTGCGCGAGATCACGGCCGCTGACGATCCCCAACCGCGCCGCGAGCGCCTGGAGCAGGATCGCCATCAGGTTCGACACCATGATCACCGACAGGAGCGTGTAGCCGTACTTCGCACCACCGGCGAGGTCCGTAGCCCAGTTACCCGGATCCATGTACCCGACCGCCACCAGATACCCGGGACCCGTGAATGCGAAGAGTTTCCGCCAGAAGCTTCCGGTTGGTACGGGGATCGACCCGTGCACCTCAGGCAGACTGACGGCACTCGAAGGCTGGCGCCAACTCATACGAATCTCTACCTTACACGACGCGTAAAGGGTTACTGAAAGGGTAAAGGACTGGTGAACTTCTCGGCAGTTTCAGGGCGGAACCGCAGGCACGCGAATTGCCACCCCTGCGTCATGCACTGGCCTCACCAGTGGCGGGTCGCAGTGTTGGTACTCGCGCTCGTGGTCCCTCCATCGGTCGCGTTCGCCCAGGCGGATCGAACGCCGCCTCCTCCGCCGCCGCAGATCGATCAAACCGTCATCAACGTGCCGACGACCCTGTCGTTGCCGTCACATCACAGCGACGTCCGGGTGACACACCGTTTCGCGCAACTCGACAAGCGTGACACCTTGTTCGTCGGCCTCGGCGCACGCGTCCGCTCAATTGCGGAAACAACTTTTCGACGACCCGGGCATGATCGCCCGTGGCGGTGACAAGCACAATGTGTTTCTTGGGATTCAAACCTCAGTCGCAAGTTCTAACGTGGAGGAACAAAATGAAGCGCCTCGCCACGGTTTTGTGTCTTTCGGCCATCGTCGCGGTTGCCGGCTGCGGCAGCGACAGCTCGACGGCTCCATCGAATGTCAGGGTTTTCACGGTGACCTTGCTCCCGTCGAACGAGGTCCCGGCGGTCACGAACGCGGAATCGAGCGGCCGAGGCACCGCGGTCATCACGGTCCATTCGGACTCGAACACCATCGATTTCAACGTGTCGCTGAACAGCTTCCCCAGCGGCACGGTCATCCGTGCCGCCCACATCCATCCGGGTGCGGCAGGCACCGCCGGGGGCGTCCTCGTGAATACTGGCTTGTCAAACGCCATCACCTTGACGAGCGGCAGCGACACGTTTTCGTTCAACGGTGTAGCCACGTCAGCTGAGAACATCAACTCGATTCTGGCCGCCCCGCAGAATTTCTATTTCAACGTCCACTCCGCGCAGAATGGCGCCGGGGTCGCCCGGGGACAGCTCCAATAACCGCTGACGCGGCATATCAGTGCTCAGTGTTCAATGCTCGATGTCCAAACGGGACATCGAGCATTGGACATTGAACGATGGCGATTGAAGGATGGCGATCCATCTGGTGATCGAGGTTCCCCGCCTCGACATCGTGAGCTTCCAGTGCCCGCCTTCTAGAAGTAAAAGCCTGGACCTGCAAACGGTGATGTGCCGGCGGCCATAACCGCGTGGCGGCCTCGTTTTCGGCTTCAGCTTTCAATCTTTCCGGTTGCGCCCCTTCCCATTCGCGGTCCCTTGTTGTCGCGCACCGGAAAATGATCGAGATTCGCGACCTTCCATCCCGTCGTATAAATGAGCTGCGCGATGTGCGCCATCTTCGGGAACTCGATCTTGCCGACCTCGTCGGTCAGGTAGTGATAGTCGCGATGGAGGCCCGTCGTGTAGAAGATGATTGGAATCCCCTTCGACGCGTAGCTGTAGTGATCGCTGCGCGTGTAGATCGACTCCGGGTCTGCGGGGTCATTCATTTCGTAGTCCATCTTCAGCGGCGATGGAAGCGACGCGTTCGCGTCTTCGTTCAGATTGTGCAGCTCCGTGCTGATCCGATCGGAGCCGACGATGTAGACGGTGTTCGCTTCCGACGGCTGGTCGCAGCGGTTGCGGCCGATCATGTCGATGTTGAGTTGCGCCGCCACCTTGTCGAGCGGCACTTCCGGGTAGTCGGCCATGTAGCGCGACCCGAGCAGGCCGGCTTCTTCACCGGCATGCCAGACGAACACGACCGAACGCTTCGGTTTCGGGCCGGTCGCAAATGCCTTGGCAATGGCCATTACTGCCACTGTCCCCGATCCATCGTCGTCGGCGCCGTTGTTGATGATGTCGCCGGGGCGCGGGGTGTCGCGCGTTTGACCGGTGCAGCCGCCGGGCGCGCCGCCACCGAATCCGCCGCCGCGGCCCTGGCTTGGGCCTGCCGAAGGGGCCTGCCCTGAACTCGTCGAAGGGGCCGGTGCTGAAGTTGTCGAAGGTTGCGCGGGCGGGGTCTGCAGATAGCCGACGTGATCGTAGTGCGCGCCAAAGAGCACGTAACTGTCCTTCAGGCTGGGATCGGTTCCTTCGATCTCACCAACCACATTCCGGGTCAGACGTGTCTGGACGATGGTGTAGTCGGCGTCCACGTTGATGGTGATCGACGCGCCGTTCAGCGGAATCGGCCGGCAGCGCCTCGCCTGCCAGCGTCCTGCCCTTGATGGCGGCGTAGTTCAGCCCCGCCGTGCCGAACAGGAACTCGAAGAACTCGTCGCTCGCGGTGATCTGTGGTGGCACCTTCGTATCGAGTCGCTGCACGGTCTGGAAATCACCGAGACTCTGGCTGCCGAAGCTGCCGCGAGCCACTGCCGGCGCCGCCGGTGGTGCCGGGCCAGCGGCCGCCGCTTCATCGCGGGGCGCAGTCGTTGCCGCGGGCGTTGCCGGCGCACTTTCCGCCGCGCCACGTCCGCGGCCGAACTGGAATGGAGGGCCGATGGCGGCAGCCGCGTGCTGCAGCTCGATGGCATTGCGCCCGCGGGCCGCGAGCAGCCGGGTCGAAACACCTTCAGGACCGCGACCGAGGTAGATCACCACCTTGCCACGGACGTCGCGTCCCTTGTAGTCGTCGTGATTGCGATCGGGAAGGCTCAAACCGGTGCCGACGAACTCCGCGGCCGCGGTGATCGTCTGCTTGCCCCCCTGATTCTTCGAGAAGGTGACCCCTTCGCCATCCTTGAACGTCTTCGTCTGGCCGTTGACGGTGACGGTGACGCTCGAGTTGCTCTTCGTGTTGACGCCCAGGACCTTCACCACCTGGAAGTACCCGCCGTCGTCACCTGCGGGCTTGACCCCCCACTCTTTCAGATGGTCGGCGATGTAGGCTGCGGCAAGGCCCAGACCTTCCTCGTACACACGGCGACCCTGCAATTGATCCGACGCGATGAAGGACAACCACTCCCTGAGCTCGTCAGGTGTGATGGATGCGGCGCCGCCAGGCCTTTCCATGACCGACTGCGCCTGCGGCGCGCTGGACGCGTGGGCCCCGAGAGACAGTGCCAACACTGCCGCAAGACACACGGCAATCCGGCGGGAAATCATGAATCCACATCCTCCATATGAAGTGTATTACGCCGGAGGATCTCGCGGCGCTTACGCGGCGCTTCCGCCCCTAAGGGGTGTTCCGATTGCCTGAAGGGACGGCTTCCAGCTTCAGCCTTAAGCCAGTTTGTCCACGTCAATCCAGCATGGGATCGACGTCAGCATCGTGAAGCCGACCTGTTCGTAGAAGCCCTTCGCGGTGAGACGGCTGTCGAGGTACATCCGCGGCACGCCTGCCGCCTTCGCGCGCGCCGCAATCCACGCCAGCATCGCCCTGCCGTACCCCTCGCCGCGCTGGTCTGGATCGGTTACCAGGTCGTCGACGAACACGTGCTCCCCGCGTGACAGCGTATGCGCCGGCCGGCTGCCGGCGAGCGCGACGAGGGCTCCGTCGATGAAGCCGCCAATCAGCTGATACCCATCACGCTGTTGACGTCGGATTTCCGCGAGAAAGGTGTCGGCGACGATGCGATCGCGCAGGACGGACATCAACCGAAACGCCACGAGAATATCCGCGTCGGATTCGAGAAGGCGGATGAACAGCATTGAAATTTGGTGATTTCGTAATTCAGTAATTTGGTGATTGATTTGGTGATTCAAATCATCAGTTCAAATCACCAAATCACCAAATCATTAAATCACCAAGTCATTTCATTCCGTGCGGAGGGATTGCATCGGGTCGATGCGCGCGGCGCGGCGCGCCGGAAGGCCGTTGGCCAACAGGGCGGTTCCGCAGAGGACGGCGACCACGAACGCCAGCACGGTGACATCCGCCGGGCTGACGCCGAACAGTGCCTCCGCGAGCAGGCGCGCGGCCGCCAGCGATGCAACGATTCCGAGAGCAACGCCGGCGCCGACCACGCTCAGCCCACGGCCGACGACATTCTTCATGATGTCCTTCGTGCGCGCCCCGAGCGCCACGCGGATGCCGATTTCACGGGTGCGCTGCGTGACCAGGTAGGTCGCGACTCCGTAGGCGCCGCCAATCGCGAGCACGAACGCGAGAAAGGCGAACACTGCGAGCATCCACGAATACGCGGCACGCAGCGCCAGCGAACGCCGGAGGTTCTCCTCCATCGTCCGCACGCCGAAGACCGGCAGTTCCGGATCCATCTGGCGGACAATCTCCCGGACGGCCGGCGCAATCGACTGAGGATCGACGGTCGTATGCACGGCCATCGTGAGGGTCGATCGCGGGACCATCGCCACCGGGAAGTACAGCCCTGGTCGCATCGGACGTTCGAGACCGTAGTGCTTCACATCGCCAACCACGCCCACGACGGTGACCCACTTGGCGTCCTTGTCACGGTACTTGATGCGGCGGCCGAGCGCATTCGCGCCCGCGCCCCAGAATGTGCGGACGAAGCTCTCGTTGACGACGACGACCGGCCGGTTCTGGTCGCGTCCGTCCGCCTCCTGCAGGAACCGGCCCGCACGGAGCCTGAGCCCCATTGCTTCGAAGTATCCGGCAGTGGCTGCGCGCGTGAGCACGACCGGGTCCTTGCCGTCAGGCGACGGGATGGCACCTTCGACTTCGTAGAAGTTCCCCCAGTGGCACCCCAGCGGAGGGCACGTGACCAGTCCCGCGGCATCTACGCCTGGCAGCGCGCGCGTGCGTTCGCGCAGTTGATCCCAGAAGGCCACCCACTGCTCCGGCTTCGGCCGGGCCGCTTCGGAAATCGGAACGGAGAATGTCAGCACGTGATCGGCCCGGAATCCCGGATCGACGTGCCGTACGCGGTCGAACGCCTTGACGAGAAGCGTGCCGCAGACCAGGAGCATCGCTGCCAGCGCAAACTCTCCGCCGACGAGAAACCAGAGCGTGCGCCGACCCCGCGGCGCGCCGGTGCTGCCGTTGGTCGAAGCGTGAACGGCGGAGCGAACATCGCCGCCCACCGCGTGCAAGGCAGGAGCCCACCCAAAGAGAAGAACGGTAAAGAAAACCACCGCCACCGAGAAGGCCATGACACGCAGGTCGACCTGGAACGCGGCCCACCGCGGCAACTCGTCCGGAATCATCCGGATCAGCAGACGCGTTGCCCACTGTCCCGCAATCAGCCCGATGATGCCCCCGGCCGCCGCCAACAGGAGGTTCTCGACCAGCAATTGCCGCATCAGACGGAAGCGGCTCGAGCCGAGCGCGAGGCGGATGCCCATCTCCTTGCGCCGCGCGAGCGCGCGAGCCAGCATCACCGCCGCAACATTCGCACACGCGATCAAGAGCAGCATGCCAACCGCACTGGCGACGCTGGCCACCGCGGTTCGATAATCGCCGACGAACTCCTCGCGGAGAGGCTTCGCGAACGGCGAGACGATGTGTTCCTTGTCAGTCTTCTCCCAGATCGATTGGTGCGCGCGCTTCAGGTCCTTGTCGGCATCCGCCGCGGTCACGCCAGGCCGGAGCCTCCCGATTCCGTCCCAGCTGTAGCTCTGAAACGGCTGGTTCGGGTCTCCCGCCATGGGCACCCAAAGCTGCACCTCGTCAGGGAATGATGCGGCCAAGGGCATCACGCCGATGATCGTTCGCGAGGCACCGTCGAGACGCAGCATCTTGCCGACGATGTCGCGGTCGCCTCCGAATCGTTGCTTCCAGAGCGCCTCGCCCAGCACGACAACCTGAGGCCCTTTCGGCCGGTCCTCGTCCGCCGTGAAGCTGCGGCCGAGGATCGGCTCGACCCCGAGGGCCCGTGGAAAGTCCCACGTCACTTGTGCGCCGCGAATGCGTTCGGCGCCGCTGGCATCCGAGAGGTTGAAACTGTCGGTCGAGTAGAGCGCGATCGACTCGAACAACTTCACCTCCCTGCGCCAGTGATCGAAGTCCGGGAAGTTCACGCCGACGACATCCAGGTTCCATTTCGGCGCCGTCTCGTTGATGTAAACGAGGCGCTCGGGATGGGCAAAAGGAAACGGCCGGAGGAACAACCCATTGACGAGGCCGAACACCGCCACGTTGCCCGCAATGCCCAGCGACAGCATGAAGACGACGAGGGCGGTCGCGCTCTTCTGGCGGCCGAGCGAGCGCAGCGCGTAGCGGAAGTCGGAGCCGACCATCAGCGTGGTCCTTTCGTCAATGGCGATCGTCAATGGGGTGCTGCGCCGGGTCCAGCTCGCCGCACGCGCACGCAGCAGGTCCAGCGTGCCGTGCAGCCAGGTTCGGGCGACAGCGGATCGCCCCAGGTGCCGCGCGTCGTCGAGGCGTTCAGCAAAGAGCGCTTCCATCTCGTCGGCATGGCATTGGCGAAGCGGTAGCGGCGCCAGGCGCAGCAGCGCGCGATAGAAACGGTGTGGCGGAGGCACGGTCATCGTGCTTCCCCGGCACGAGGACCGACACGCGACCGCGCGAGCCGCGCCAATCGCGACATGTGCTCGGCTTCGGCGCCGAGCGCCTGCCGGCCGCTCCGGGTCAGTCGATAGTACCGTCGGCGTTCGCTTTCCTCGGGCGGCGGCTCGCTCAGCTCTTCGATCCACCGCCGATCGCGCAGTTCCTCGAGCGATCCGTAAAGGGTTGCGGGCCAGAGCCGGACGCGACCGTCGCTGAGCGCCTGCACGTCGCGAGCAATCGCCAGCCCGTGGCGGTCTTCCGACGAGAGCGCCAGGAGAATGAAGAAGTGCGTCGCTTTCACGAGCTCATTATATAAATCGATATAATACGGATCAATATCACAGATGAAGGCCGCTCGGCCGGAGGGTCGGGGCGGCGGTTACACGCCGAACTGCCGCAGGTGATGATCGTAGTGGCGGTACACGAAGACGCCCAGCGCCTGCTCGCTGAAACGGCCGAACATCGGATGTTCCGGGCGCTGACCCTCGGGAGGCGAGGCGATTCGTTCCAGCAGCGCCCCGGCGGCGTGCACCTCCTGCATCCAGTCACCGGGGACGCGGCCGATCAATTCGGGCGCGGTTTGTGCGCCCTTCGGAAACGGCAGGCAATAGACGATCAGCTGCTTGAGCGGCGGATAGCGGATCGCCGTCCGCTTGGGCGCCACCGGCAGATCGCCAAGCGTCATTCGCGAACAGTCAGCGAGGTGGGCCACCATCTGGGGCGCGGTCATGCTGCCCCACCGGGCCTTCGAGTCGGGGCTCAGCCGGCCGAGCCGCGCCCGGAGCTCGTCCCGGGTCGATGCTCTCCAGATCGACTTCATACGTCTCTCCGTGCGAGCACGCCACCCAGCCATGCCGCCGGAGCCATCAACAGAAGCGCCGCCAGTTGCGACCAGAGGGCGGCGTCCCCAGGGCGCGCGAGCAACGAGACCAGAGCGCCGACGACGATGAGCAGCGCGACGACGGCCGCGTGGGTCGAGGGCCGGCGTCCGGCGATGTGCGCGGTCAGGAACCCGGCAATCAGCGCGAACACGCAGCCCCAGACGATGCTGCCGATCTTGAACGCAGCGCTCGACGGCGCATGCGGTTCCTGTCCGGAGAGCTGAAACAGCAACGCCGCCGACCCGGCAAACATGAGGTAACCGGCCGCAACCGCACCAATGCTCCGCAGCATGCGCGCCAGTGTATCCGAGCCACTCCCTTGGCGGCGAGATGCGGGACCCGGCGCTGAGCGGGAATTGCCCTGTTTCGCGCCTTACTCACCAGATGCTCCGATCCTGGGTCCGTTTCAACGCCGTCGGCATTATCGGCCTGGTGGTACAGCTGCTGGTGCTGGCAGTACTCCTGCGGTTCGGCCTGCACTATCTGGTAGCGACGACAGTGGCGGTCGAAGCGGCCGTGCTGCACAACTTCCTGTGGCACGAGCGATGGACGTGGAGCGAGCGTGCCAGTACCTTCAGGCCGGGCGCGGCGGCTGTGGCGATTTCACGCGTTCAATGGACTCGTGTCCATCGTGGGCAATCTTGCGGCGATGCCACTGCTCGTCGGCGTCCTCGGAATATGGCCGCTGCCAGCGAACCTCATGTCTGTGCTGCTGTGCTCAACCGTGAACTACGCCGCTGGCTACAAGCTGATTTGGGCGATCGGTCATGCGGGGCCCTCGCACCTCGCGCGTCGGACCTCGGACCTCGGCTCTCGGATCTCGGACCTCGGACCTCGGGTTAAACGCCTTCGACGACAATCATCTCGGTGTGTGAGGTGGCCTGGCGAAGCGCTTTCGCCTCGGCATATTCCGCGGATGCCCACCACGCCTTCGCTCGCTGGACGTCGGGAAATTCAACCATGACGAACCGCTTCGGCGACCAGGTGCCTTCCAGCGTTTCCGTCCTCCCGCCGCGGACGACGAACCGCCCGCCGTACTTGGCAAGGCTCGCCGGAACGAGCCGTTTGTAGTCCTCGTAGCGCACCGGATCCTTCACATCGACCTGGACGATTATGTAAGCGCTCATGGCTGGCCCGCTTCGGCATTCATCACGAGGTTCTCGATGAAAAACTCCATCATTCGCTGCTGGTTTACACCGGAATGGCCCTGATCGGGCCCGACCTGCACCTCGAAGGTCTTTCCCGCCAGCTGCAGCGCCTTGATCAACTGCAGCGAGTTCGACGGGTGGACATTGTTGTCGGCAGTGCCGTAGTACAGCAACAGGTGTCCCTTCAATCTGTCGGCATAGGTCATCGCGGCCCCGGCGTCGTAACCAGCCCTGTTTTCCTCGGGAGTCCACATGTAGCGCTCGCTGTAAATCGTGTCGTAGTTGCGCCAATCGGTCGGCGGCGACGAGGCGGCCGCGGCGGCGAAGACCTCGGGATGCCGGAGGATCTGCATGGCCGCGGTATAGCCACCGTAGGACGTTCCGTAAATTCCGACCCGGCTGCGATCGAAGTACGGACGGCTCCACAACGCCTTTACGCCTTCCGCCATGTCGTCCATCTCGGTCTGTCCGAGCTTCAGGTAGATGCTGTCGAGCGCGCGCTTTCCCATGCCCAGCACCGCGCGCGAGTTGAGGTTGAGCATGAGAAAACCGTATTCGGTGACCGGGTTGGGCGCCGTGAAGTGTTCGGTCGCAGTGTTGCTTCCCGAGGCCGGCCCGCCGTAGACGCTCACCAGCACCGGATACTTCTTCGACGGATCGAAGGTCGAGGGAAAGTGAATGAGTCCGTGCAGGGTCGTCTTTCCGTCCGCCGCGGTGTAGGTGAACATCTCGACCTTCTTCAGGCCGAGCTGATCGAATTTCGTGAGATCGCTCTTTGCGAGCTCGGCGACGAGATGGCCGCGGTTGTCGAGCAGACGTGACGAAGGGGGCACGTCGTGGGTCTGCGCAACGTCGACGAAATAGCTGCCGTCCGGCGACATGTTGACGGTGTGATTCAGCGCCGGATCGGTGAGCCGCACCTCGCCGGTCCCGTCGAGCCCGACCCGGTGGAGCTGCAGCTTCAGGAAGTTGTCGCCGTCGCGCGCCGTGTAGTAGAGGACGTTGTTCGCCTCGTCGACCAGCACGATGCTGTCGGCTTCATACGTCGTGCTGGTGGTCAGCGGCGCGATCAACCGTCCGCTGAGATCGTAAAGATAGAAATTCTTCCAGCCGCTGCGCTGTGAGGCCCAGATGAAGCGGGTGCCGTCCTTCAGAAACTGCCGCTCGGGGCTGTTCTCGATCCACCCGGTCGGCCACTCTTCGTGGACGACCGGACGGCATTTGCCCGACTCGGGGTTGCAGGCGGCGAACTCCAGAATGTTCTGTTTGCGATTCGTGCGGTTCAGCAAGATCTCGCTGCCGTCCTGCGACCAGTTGATCCCATACACATAGTGACCAACGACATCGTTGTCGAACGGTCTCCCGTCTCGCACGTCGATCCTCGTCGACTTCTTACCGGTGACATCGTAGACAAACAGATCGACAACTGGATTCGGCTTGCCCGCCTTGGGATATGCCTCGACATCGAGGGTGTCGTAGACGGCGGTCTGGTTCATCGGCAGGTAGTAATCCGGCACCTGCTTCTCGTCGAAGCGGTAATACGCGAGCTTCCTGCCGTCCGGCGACCACCACATCGCGGAGCGTTGTTCCAATTCCTCGCCGTAGACCCAGCTGGCCGTTCCGAACTTGGCGCGGTTTGCCTCACTACCATCGGTCGTGACGGCTACCTCGCCGGTGCCATCCAGATTGCTCAGCCACACGTTCCGATCGCGATAGAGGGCCTTCAGTTTCCCGTCGGGAGACTCTGCACTCTCGAACTGCCGTCCGCGCGCCGGCAGTCCCTGGCCGACGCCATCCCCGCCGCGGCCCGTCCCCTCCTGCTGGAACTGTCGGCCACGTCCCCTCCGGATGCGGACGGTTCCTTCCGGCGCATCGCCGACGACGGTTGAACGTCTGGACGCGATGTCGAAGCGGTACTTCTTGCCGTCAAAGGCGTACTCGAACGATGAACTGTCCTGCTTCCACTCAGGCACAATCGAGCCGAGCTTCGCCGCCGCTCGCGACTGCGCGCTCATTCGCGTGAACTGCTCGAAGCCCGGCATCTGCTTGAGGCGATCCTGGGCGCCCAAGGGCACATGCCACGCGATCGCCGCCGAGACGACGAACCGTGCGGTGACCAGAGACGCGCGCCTGCGGGTGTGAAGGTCCATCGAAAACAGTCTCTCCGTCTTGAACGATTCTAGCGTCACCGCCCGGCCACGTGCGTGCGGATCGCCTCGACGAAGGCGTCGCCCAGCTGCTCCGCCTTCCGTGCGCCGATGCCGTAGACACCACGCAGCGCGGACAGCGATGTCGGTTTGAGCCGCGCCAGCTCGCGCAGCGTCGTGTCGTGAAAGATGACGTAAGGTGGGACGCCGCGATCGCGTGCAATCTGCAGGCGGACGCTGCGCAGGCGCTCGAAGAGATCGCGATCGACCTCCTGCCAGGATTCCGTCTCGGCGCGCGAGCGGGTGGGCAGCCGATCCTTTGACGGCCGTTTCTGCCGCGCCAGGGCCAGGCCGGGCTGCGACGACGCGTCTTTCAAGAGGGCGATCCCATCTTCGGTCAGCGCCAGTACCGGATACGGCTCGTCGGTCTGGCGCAGCAGGCCCTCGGCCGTCAGCTGCTCGATGTACCCGCGCACTTCCGCGACCGGCGCGTCGCGCAACAATCCGAACGTCGTCAAGCGGTCGTGGCCCCGCGCCGCGACCTGTTCGTTCTCACTGCCGCAGAGGACGTTGGCCACGTGGCCGGCGCCGAAGCGTTGTCCGACGCGCGCGACGCACGACAGGATCTTTCGCGCGACGAGGCTCGCACCGTCGACCGATTCGAGCTCGCCGAGGCAGTAATCGCAGGAGCCGCAATCAGTCTTCGAATACTGATCGCCGAAATACCTGACAAGATGCCGATGGCGGCAACCGACGCCGGCGGCGTAGCGCTCGATGTCGCGCAGCAGCGAGCGTCGCGCGTCGGTGAGCTCGCCGCTGCGTTCCAGCATCAGTCGCCATTTCAGGAAGTCCGCCGCCGAGTAGATCAGCACGCACTCGGCCTCGAGACCGTCACGACCGGCGCGGCCGGATTCCTGCTGGTAGTGCTCGAGCGACTGCGGCGCGCCGGCGTGGACCACGAAGCGGACGTCGGATCGATCGATCCCCATGCCGAAGGCAACCGTGGCGACCACGACGTCGGCCTCCTCGTTCAGGAATGCATCCTGATGCCGGTGACGATCCGCGTCCTCGAGGCCGGCGTGATACGGCCGGGCACGAACCCCGGTGTCGACGAGCCAGGCAGCGAGCGCATCCACTTCACGCCGCGACGTGCAATAGATGATGCCCGCCTGGCCGCGATGACGGGCAAGGATATCCTGCAGTTGCCGCTTCAGATTCGCACGCGGCACTACCCGGTAGACGAGGTTCGGACGATCGAACGAACCTACCAGCTCCAGAGGGTTGCGCAGGCCGAGCTGCGACACGATGTCGCGTCGGACACGTCCGGTTGCCGTCGCCGTGAACGCGTGCAGGCTGACATCGGGAAAGCGGGCGCGCAATGCGCCCAGCTGCCGATACTCCGGGCGGAAGTCATGCCCCCATTGGCTGATGCAATGCGCCTCGTCGATCGCGATGAACGAGATTGAGCCGAGGAGCGACAGGAAGCCATCGCTCCCCTCTCCGGCAAGACGCTCGGGCGACACGTAGATCAATGCATACCGTCGGCCGCGGATGCCCGCCACAGTCGAGGCCTTCGCCTCTGTCGACAACGCGCTGTTGTAGCAGGCCGCAGGAATGCCGTTGGCGACCAACGTGTCCACCTGGTCCTTCATCAGCGAGATCAGCGGCGAGACGACGAGACCGAGGCCGCCGCCGACCAGCGCGGGCGCCTGGAAGCAGAGGGATTTGCCGCCGCCCGTCGGCAGCACGACGAGAGAATCGCGGCGCGCGAGGATCGCGTCCATCGCGTCGCGCTGCAGCGGACGGAACGAGGTATAGCCCCAGTAACGGGAGAGAACGTCTTCGAGGGTGATGAACCCTATTATCACCCAGTCGCGGCGAGAGCTCCGGACAATTGCCCGGTACGTTCAGCCGGAAGAAGGTTCCTCCGGTCCCGCGGATCCGGTCAGACGCATTCGAGTCGACGCGGGCACCTCATCGCCCGCTGCCCTTCACCGTGTGCAGTTCGCCGATGTCGACGCGCTCGCCGGTGACCCAGCCCTTCACCAGTTCGAACAGCACGACAGGCTGAGGTTTGTTCACTTCGAGGAAGACGGCGGAGTGGACGTCAACGCCAATCAACACGATTCGAGGATCGTCGCCGGTGCCGTGCCGCGGATCGCCTTCGCTTCCGAACCAGGCTTTCCAGTCCGGCTCGTACAGTTCATGTATCTTGTTTCGATCGCGACTCGGGGCGGCGATCCCAGACGCCGAAATCCACTCGCGCGTGCGGTCCTTGTAGTACGCGAGGTTGACGTGGGGATCGTGCGCGATCTCCTGCAGCTTGTCCGAGGATTCCGACGTCACGAACCACAGGTCTGCGCCGGCCGCCCGCTTCTGAGTGGCCATCGCTCGCGAGACGAGGTGCCCATCGGCGCGTCGGGTGGTCATCATTGCGATCTCGATGTCCTCGATTAGTTCGTAGAATTTGCTGAGCTCGTTCTGCACGGCATCTCCTTTTCCACATGGCCGTGCAACCATGCTGCCGTTTCCATCGCACCTTCCCGCAAAGTCTGGTCATGCCGCAAAGAGCTGCGGATGAGGCCGAAGTACAATGCCGGCGACGCATCGCACCTGCTGGTCGTTGGTTGTATTCGCCGTACTGCTCCAGACCTGCGATCCGATACCCGAGGCGGCAGTGAAGAAATTTCAGGGTGACCACCGTCCGAGCGCGCTCAGCGCGACACCTGTTCCATCGGCCCGCCGTTGACCCTAGAGATCATTGCCGTCGCGTGCGGCCTGGCCAACATCTATCTCACCGTGCGCCAGAACATCTGGTGCTGGCCGGTGGGCGTCGTGATGGTCTCGCTTTACATCTACATCTTCTTCCAAGCCAGGCTCTATTCGGACACGCTCCTCAATGTCTTCTTCCTGGTGATGCAGTTCTACGGCTGGTACCAGTGGACGCGCGGTCCTGTCGAACACTCGCGTTCCCTCTCCGCGATCCGTCGGT
Organism: uncultured Acidobacteriota bacterium; assembly: GCA_963755695.1. GTDB lineage: Bacteria > Acidobacteriota > Vicinamibacteria > Vicinamibacterales > 2-12-FULL-66-21 > QHWT01. The sequence continues at coordinate 1,920,993 of CAVWLB010000010.1, forward strand.
TGGCGAGCCGAGGTTGGACCTGGACGATTATCGGCATCTCGCTCGGCACCGGCATCGTCGGCACCGTCATGCACCGCTACACCGATGCTGCGCTTCCCTACCCGGACGCGTTCACGACGATGCTGAGCGTGTTCGCACAGTTCCTGATGACCAAGAAGTTTCTCGAGAACTGGGTTCTGTGGATCGTCGCGGACGTCGTCTACATCGGGGTCTACGCCATCAAGGATCTGTACTGGACGTGCGGCCTCTACATCGTCTTTCTGATCTTGTGTGTCCTCGGCTTTCGGGAGTGGAGCCAAGGCGCGTAAGATGACCGGCGGGCAAACCGGCAGGGTTCGATGTCGTCTCGCACGTGGCGTTTGAACGCGGAAAATCCTGAGAGCGAACTGGCACTGCTGAGAGCGCCGGCCGCGGTTGCCATCGGCGCCTTCGCCGTGGGACTGACCCTCGGTGAACTGGGGAAAGCAGTGGCCGGTGAACCGTTCGCCTCGGCACGCTACTGGCTCGCCATCGCCGTTTGCGTGCCGTTTCTTCTCTCGTCGCGATTGTTCGCGAAGGGCCGGACCGGGTTTCTGCTGCGGGTCTGGCTTCTGCTCGCGGCCGCGGGCGCAACGCTGCGCATCGTTTATTTCTGCGCGATGTCGTTCTCGCGCCGGCCACTTGGGATCTGGATGGTGATTGTGCTGCTCGACGGGCTCATGGCAGGCGCCTTGTGGCTGGCTGCGTATGCGCTGTTCACGAGAGTCCGCGCGGAGAAATGACGGTCCCAAAGAGAGCGCAGCCCCACAAAGTTGCAGGGGCGGGTCTTTCTGTAAAGGCTATAAGTGATCCAGGAAATAGCGCGCGATCAGGTGATAGACGTGCGCCGTGGTGCCTGGCCCCTCGGAGATCGCGTGCGTGCGGTTCGGGTAGACCATCAGGTCGAATGGCTTGCCGAGTTCGACGAGGCGGTTCACCAGCCGTTCCGTCCCTTGGTAGTGCACGTTGTCGTCGCCGGATCCGTGGACGATGAGCAGCTTTCCTTTCAAGCCGTCAGCAAAATTGATCGCCGATCCAAGGCGGTAGCCTTCGGCGTTGTCCTTCGGCAGCCCCATGTAGCGTTCCTGGTAGATCGTGTCGTACAGCCGCTGATCGGGAACCGGTGCGACGGCGACGCCGACCTTGTAGAGGTCCGGAAATCGGAACATGGCATTCAGCGTGTTCGTGCCGCCGCCGCTCCAGCCCCAGATGCCGATCCGGTCGAGATCGATGAACGAATACCGGGCCGCGAGCGCACGGATCGCCGCTGCCTGCTCCTTCGACGACAGATCCCCGACGCTTCCGTAGACCACCTTCCGCCATTCGGCGCCCTTCGGCGCCGGGGTGCCGCGGTTGTCGAAGGACACGACGACGTAGCCGGCTTGCGCGAGAGAGCGCGATGGAAGAGGTCGCCTCTTCCGCCCCACCGGTTCGACACCGTTTGACCCGCGGGCTCGCCGTAGACATAGACGATGACCGGATACTTGCGCGACGGATCGAAAGACGAGGGCTTGATGCATCCAGCCGTCGAGCGCGACGCCACCGCCGATGTCGACGGTGATGAACTCGACCGGCGGGTTCAGCACGTCGGCCAGTTTCGCCGTCAACACTGACGGATCCGTGAGGGCACGCAGCGGCCGGTGCGAGGGCAGCTCCACCACCTCGGTCATCGGCGGACGATCGAACTGGGACCACGTGTGAAACGCCAGCCGGCCGCCGGGTGCGAGTTCGTAGGTATGGTTGCCAGGCTGATCCGGCGTAACCCGCTCGGGCGCGCCGGATCCATCCAGCTTCGAGCGGTACAGATACCGTTCGGTGGCATTGGTCGGAGACGCGATGAAGTAGAGCCATCCATCTGTTTCATCCACGCCGGCGACATCGATCGCGTCCGCGTCGAAGCGCGTCAACAGCTGCGCATCCCCTTCGCGCCGCGGCACGCGGAACACATGCTGCCAGCCGTCCTTCTCGCTGACCCAGAGAACCGCGCCTCGATGCGTCGATCCACCGCAGTTCATCGACCAGCTCGACCCAGGTGCGCGACTCGTCGCGATACCGGCGGCTGACGGCCCCCGTGACGACGTCTGCGAGCAGAAGATCGTTCTGGTTCTGCAGTCGATTCAGCTGTTCGATTGCGACCGTCCGGGAATCCACCCAGTCCACGCGTGCAATGTAGTTGTTGCGGGGATCGCCTGGAATGTTCAGCCATCGGGTAGTGCCGCCCAGTGCCGGGACGATGCCGATGCGGACCGCGGAGTTGGCGGTTCCCACCTTCGGATATGCAAAACGCTTGATCGTTGGATAGAGGTGCGTCGTATCGTCGATGAGCGAGAAGAGCGGAACGCCCCTGGTATCGAACTGCCAATACGCGATGTGACGGCCGTCGGGACTCCAGCGGAACCCGTCGCGAACGTCGAGCTCCTCTTCATACACCCAGTCGGACGTGCCATTGATCGTGGTGTCGGATCCATCCCTGGTCAACCGCACGGTCCGGCCGTCGCTCAGGCGCTCGACGTAGATGTCGTTGTCGCGGACGTACGCCACACTCGCGCCGTCCGGCGAGAACTTCGCGAACATGAGATCTCCAGGAACGCCGTCCTCCTCGTTGGAAGGCGGCGTATCGGACGGCAACGGTGTCCGGTGCGGCAGCACGCCGGCGCCCACCTTCTTGAACTTACTCCTTCCGATCTCGATCACCCAGTAATCGCCGCGCGTGTTCTCCCGCCAGACCTTCTGAGTATTGGTGAAGATCAGCACGCGCCGTCCATCGGGCGACCAGGCGTAGTCCTGGATGTCGAGAGGACGTTTCGCGCCCGGCGGCACGAGCTGAGAGGAGGAGGCGAGAACGGTCCGGGCACCGGTGATGCTGTCGTAGCGAACGATTTCGGACCCTGCACTGCCTTGGTTTTCGACGACCGTGTAGGCGCTGCCATCGGAGAGCCAGTGCGCTGGGCCCCACTTCGGCGGCTCGTAGGCGCGATCCTTGAAAATCCGATCGATCTGCGCGTGGACCGCTCGAACGCGATCGGTCTCCTGTCCGTGAAGCGCGACGCCGGCAACCACCGACAGGGCCACCAGGGCAGCGCGAATCGTGCGCAGCATCTGCCAGACCGTTCGCCGGTCAGTGGTCATCGTCTTCGTCGCCTTCGCGGATCGGTTTGATGAACCCGGTCCGTCGCGGAGGAGGCATAACCGAACCGGCGCCGTGAATGGACTGCCAGATGATCTGATTCAGTTCGAGCTCGGGCGCCATGTCGGCTTCCTGCAGGTTCATCCGCAGCGATGCGGCCGCACCTGGCGAGTTCCAGTCGTTGCGATCGTCGAGCGGAACCCGCGCCGGAAGGTGCGTGAAAGACGAGACATCCGGAATTGGCTGGAACGCGTTGTACATCGGTGTTGCCGCCGCATCGTACTGGCTCATGGGCGGGAGGCCGAGAATCAGCTCCATCGTCCGCAGGACGCCCGAGGTGGTGTAGAGCGTGCTGTCGACCGCGCGGCGGCGGGAGAACGGACTGATTGCGAGCACCAGCGAACGATGCGCGTCGACGTGATCGGGACCGTTCTGGGCATCGTCTTCGAGAATGAAGATCGCCGATTGCTTCCAGAACCTGCTGTGCGAGATGGCCTCGACGAGGCGGCCAATCGCAAGATCGTTCTCCGCCACCATCGATCGTGGCGTGACCGCGCCTGGAGAGGTGCCCTGCGTGTGATCCCCGCCAAGGCGAATGATCGACAGACGGGGCAGGTCTCCGCTCTGCTCGAACTGCTTGAATTCCTCGAGCCAGATATCGACCCGCTGGTTGTCTGGAATGCTCAAATCGAACGGCGGAAAGCTTGGATGCACGAGACCGTCGAGCCCGGGGACCGTTGCCGTGACCGGCGGGGTCTTTCCGTCCCATGTCGCGAACTCGCCATAGCTGCGGACGGAAACATTGGCGCGCTTCGCAACGTCCCAGATGTAGCCCTGCGGCGGCGCCGCGATGTTTCCGTACGCGTTCCGCATCTTGTATCCGCCCTCGCTCAGGTAAATGCCCTCGCGCCGGCCGTAGTTGGCCGGCCACATCTTCTCCACGAAGTCGGTCGCATAGGCGCCGGTCGAAAAGGCATGCCCGTCGTAGCTGACCTCGGCGTCGACGTAGAAGTTGTCGAACGTGGTGAACCGAGTGGCGAGCGCGTGGGCATTCGGCGTGACCTCTTCGCCGAACAGCGTGAGCGACGGATCGCCGTTGGCCCTGGGGAGATCGCCGAACACCTGGTCGTAAGTCCGGTTCTCGCGAATCACGTAGAAGACGTACTTGATCGGCGAGGTGACGCCGACACGCCGCGGGATCGGCGACGCTCTCGGCGCGTCGGCCGGCGCAAGGACGTGCGCATCAGAGTACGGCGTGAGATCGCGCACATCACCTGTCATGCGTGCGAGCGCCGCGCTGTTTGGCGTGGGGATGACCGAGATTGCCCCTTGCAGCATGTCGCCCGTGTACTGGCCGTCGATTCTGGCGCCACCCGGCTGCGGACCGCGCGGGTTCGGACTGCTGGTCAGCCCTTTGCCATCCAGTACGAACATCCGTGAGCCATCACGATCGAACGAGCACGCCGGTCGGGTACCAGCCCACCGGAATCAAGCCGCGCACATCGCGCTTTTCCTCGACCGAGACGTCGGCAACCGTAACCGTGTTGTTGTCGGCGTTGGCGATGAACAGCGTCCGGCCATCGTGCGACAGGGCGACAGCGTTGGGCGTGGATCCTGGAGGCGCCTTGATGCCGAGCGCGACTGAGATCTGCTCGGTTGCCGTTCGGGTCTCGAGGTCGACGACCCAGACGGCGTTGGTGTTCGCGCACGCGACGAACAGGCGCGAGCCGTCCCTCGACAGGGACATCGCGTTTGGATGTTCGCCGACGGGGATTTCTCCGCGCGGCTCGAGCGTGACCGCATCGAGCATCAGCACCTTCGCGCCGCCCCAGAGCGACACGAACAGGGTCTGCCCGTCCGCCGAGAGCAGGCAGGTGTACGGTTCGGCGTCCAGTTCCGCGGTGGCGACGAACGGTGCCGTCCCCGAGGTCGACGACGCGAACCTTCTGGCCGTAGAGCTGCGTGGCATATAGCCAGCGACCGTCAGGGCTGACCGCCAGACCGGCGACGAAGCCGGCGTTCTCGATCACATCGCCACCCGGGTGGCGCTCCGGGTCTCCCAGCGTGATCATGCTCTTCGGCGTGAGCGTGCCTCCCTTCAAGGTGAATTCGTAGATCGTGTTGTCGCTCGAGCCGGAGGCGAACAGCCGCTTCCCGTCCGGATGCCACGCCAGACCCAGCCACGTGTGCTCCATTGGCGCCCGCGAAACGACCTGCAAGGTTTTCGTGTCGAAGATGCTGAGCGCCGGCTTCTCCCAGCCGCTGGTGGAGATCGCGATGAAGCGGCCGTCCGGCGACGGCACGAAGTTCATCGGCAGGTCGCCGACGGTGCACGTGGCGGCCTTCGGGCGCGATGCGCCAGCCGTTGGGCAGCAGCGTCGACCCGTCGCCCTTGTAGCCCGGCCGACGGGCGCGGTCGGGCCCGCGCTGGGCCAGCGGCGACGAGCGTCCACGAAGCACGATGACGGCGAATACCGCCAGCAGAATTCCCCCACGCTTCACGATTGAACCGCCCTTCCCGCCGCCGAATTGTACCGGAAAACGACGTCGTTCAGGCGCTCGATGTCGCGCTGAACGAAATCTGCGCCCTCGTCGAGATCCGCGTTGTCGAGGCCGTCGCGAATGCCTTCGAGGATGAAGCCGGCCTGCTCGACGTCGACCTTGCCGTCGCCGTTGACGGCGCAGCACTCGCCGCTGCGACAATGCGATCGAGCGTGGACGGCATAGCCCGCGCACGCGTCTGCTTCGTGGCGCCGTGCCGATGTCGCGCAATCCGCCGGCCAGCGCCCGCAGCAGCGACGCGGCACGGCGGCAGGCGTGGCGCTCGTCTTCGGTAAGCGTGAGCCTGAGCTCCATCACAGTCCTCTCGGATTGACGGGTTGCTCGCCGCGTGTCGATCACCCGATCGTCGACGCTGATGAACTCCCAGCGATAGCCGTCCGGCCGCAGCGTGAGCTTCAGAACGCCGAACTAATCGAACCGCGCGTATTCGCTGTTCGGCGTGTCCTTGGTGCGTCCCTGCAGGCGTCTGTCCGCCGGTGCCGACGATGAACTGCCGGATGCCGTGCGGATCCGGAATCTGGTCGGGCCGCTGCGGCGCGAACCGCTCGTAGTGATGGGCGTGCCCGTTAAGCACCAACTCGGCGCGCGCTGCGTACAATTCGTTCCAGAACCACCGCGGTTCTTCGAGTCGCGGTGCGCCCCCGAACCCCAGCGCGGGCGATGCCAGATCGCGAGGATCGGACTGATATCGGCGCACCGCAAGGTCCTGCGCGCAGCCACTGAAGCTGCGGCGAATGAGCGTCCTGTTCGACCTCGCTGTTGAGCGAAATCAGGTGCCAGCCGGCTTCGGCCAGCGGCAGGCTGTAATAGCTGCGCTGCGGCGTGCCGGCGCGCGCCTCGCCAAAATACTGGAAGTAAGCGGCTGCACCGGCGGTCCGGTAGTCGTGATTGCCGGGGCAAGACCAAGTTCGACGGAGCAGATCCGGCTGGCCCCACGACGGCGTGTAGTGATCGCGGTATTCGTCGGGACGCCCGCGGTTATAGGCGTTGTCGCCGAGCGCGAGGATCATCGCCCCGGGATACCGCGCGAGCTGGCGGCGCGCCAGATCGGCCGTTGCCGCCGCCCCGGGGTTCTTCTTCGCCGGACCACACATGTCTCCCACAGCCAGGAGCACTTGTTCCGCCACGCGTTCAAGAGATTAACTCGTTTGGGCCGCGAAGATGGATACGCTTATTGATCGAGAAGGGGGACACGGTGGCCAAGGCAAAACCCAGTCAGCAGAAGCGTGCCCGGGAGCGCGCGCGACAGGAGCGGCAGAAGGAAAAGGAACAGCGCCGCCAGGAATCGAAGGCGCGCAAGGCCGCTTCAGGTCCGCGTCAGGCGGGCGACGAGGATCCTGACATCGCCGGCATCGTCCCCGGACCGCAGAAGCCGTTGTGGGAAGAGGACGAGGAAACGAACGACAACGAGGTCAAATAACCGCGCGCCCGAGAATACGGCCCGCCCGCTCCGGTTATCGCGTCAACGCGCCACGAAATCGTCCTCGCCACGCCAGGCGGCGTCAATCATCAACACTAGGTTCTCGGGCAAGACGGTCCCGACGCGCATCCGCGCCGGGACCCGAGCTCAGCGACTGAACTCGATCGAGCGCACGACCTTCGAAAAGACCGGGGAGTAATTGCCGTACTCGGCCTGCGGCGCGACGCCGATGACGTAGAACAACGTGCCATCGCGCATCAGCGAGGTATACAGATCGATTCGCTCCTGCCCGCCGGTCACTTCCGACACGTTCGAGAGCGACGTCCGCAGCGCCTGCTGGCCGCCAAGCGATCCGCGCGAAGGATTCGAGGCTCGCCGCAACTGTGGATTACCCTGACCGAGCGCCTGAATGAGCTCGTCGGTCGCCGTCTCCAGATCGTGGGTTTCGTTCCGCGCGAGCCCGATCTGTGTGCCGTGCGTGAAGATGTTCTGTCCGTCGACGTCGCCGTAGGCCCCTTCGGGCGCGAACGTCACCGCGTTGTTGCCCGCGAGCTCCCGCCAGTTGCTCGGCACGCTCACCCGGAACAGGTTGCCTTCCGTGTATGACGAGAAGCGCGAATCCGGAGGCGACACGCGATTCGGTGTCGGACGTGCGCCGGCCGTCCCGGTACCACCTCCCCTGTTGCGTCCAGCATTGCGGGCCGCCTGCTCGGCGGAGGGCGCCGGCGGCAGTGTCCTCAGATGCGCCTGCACGTCCTCGAAGCCACGGGTGTCGTGCGTCGCGCCCCCGACGTGCAGCGCCTGCGCTTCGCGCGTGATGTATTCGTAGCGATTGCCAGGATTCGGGTGGTCGCTCATCCACTGTGGACCGCCCGACCCGCTTTCCTTCTCAATCGTCTTGAACACATTCGCCATGTCGCGAGGGTCGTAGCCTGCAGCCGCCATGATGTGCGTCCCGAGAATGTCGGCTTGCTTCTCGTACTCACGACTGAATCGGAGAAAGGCAGTACCGAGACCGAACTGCGTGCCCTGCGAGATCACCGAGCCAGCCGTACCGCCGACGATCGCGCCAATCACGGCGCCCGCTATCGTGCCAATCTCGTATGGCGTCGCCTTCGTCGCCTGCGCCGTGCCATGACGGAGCGCGACGTGGCTCAACTCGTGCGCCATGACGCCGGCAACTTCCCCTTCGGTGTGAGCCTTCTCCATCATTCCGCGGTTCACGAACATCGGTCCGCCCGGCAACGCAAACGCGTTGATTTCGCGCAGGTTCACGCCGCTGAACGTGTAGCGGAACTCGGGATGCTGGAACTCCTGTGGAATGTTAGCGACGAGGCGCCGCCCGATGTTGTTCAGATAGGAGTTCACCTCTTCATCTCGCATCACGGGCATTTCCCGCTCGACCTGCTGGGCAGCTTCTTGCCCCAGTTTCACATCGTCGGCCGGGCTGTACTTGTTTTTGGGCGCCGTGACCGGTGTCTGCGCGCCAAGCGCAACCGTCAAAACGGCGGCGCATATTGAGGAAAATGCGACCTTTCGCTTTAGAGCTCTCATCCGTGACCCCTCTCTGGCCTCATCCAATGCGGAAATCGTGCCGGGAATTTTCAGGGGAGTCTCGGAGGTTTCTCCGTTCCGAAGCTAGGAGACGAGTACGCGGGCTGAGGCGTTATTCCCAAGATTATGGGTCTGGACGATGGCATGTGCGGCCTTCGTAGCGGCGGATCGATCGGCGAGAGCAACGATCGATCCGCCGAAGCCGCCACCAGTAAGGCGCGCGCCGTAGACCCCGGGAGTGTTCAGGGCAACATCGACCAGCGCGTCGATTGGGGGAATCGAAACCTGGAAGTCGTCGCGCATCGAGGTATGCGATTCGACGAAGAGTCGCCCCGCCGCCTGGAGATCGCATGCTTGGAGCGCGCGGACGGTATCCAGCACCCGCGCATTCTCGGTGACCACATGTCGCGCGCGGCGGTTGAGGGGCTCCGGCAGGGCGTTCAGCCGGTCGAGATCGTTGACGGTGACGTCGCGAAGTTCCGGCACGCCCAGCGACGCGGCGGCGCGCGAGCACTCTTCACGTCGCGTCGCGTATTCGCCGCCCGCATGGCTATGCGTGATGCCGGAGTCGATCACGATCAGCGCCGACCCGGGCGGCAGCGGCACGCGCGCATAGGTCAGCGACCGGGTATCGAGAAAAAGTGCGGAGGTCGTATCCGCGAGGCTGCACGCCATCTGATCCATGATGCCGATGGGCGCGCCGACGAAGTCGGTTTCGACTCGCCTTCCGCGCACCGCCAGGCTCACATCGTCGAGTTGCAAATGAAACAGGTCGCGCAGGGCGCGGCCGAGAGCGATTTCGAGCGCCGCGCTCGAGGAGAGACCACTTCCAACCGGGACGTCCGATTCGATGCGGGCGTCGAACCCTGCCACGCCGTCGGGTCCGAGCACCCAGGTCAATCCCTGGACGTAGTCGACCCAGTCGCCGCGACGGCGCTCCTCGCCAAGTCGATACTCGATTGGGGCGGAGCCGGGGAACTGCGCGCTCCAGACACGGACGACGCGATCGTCACGGGATGCGAGATCCGCGATCGTGCGGCGCGGGATGGCTGCGGGCAGGACGAAGCCGCCGTTATAGTCCGTATGTTCGCCGATCAGATTCACCCGTCCAGGCGCCTCGCCGTGTGCAGACGGCGCCCGGCCGAAGAGCTCGGGAAAGGTCACGCGGATGCTCACTGGCGCGCCGGGGGTTTCGCAAACTGCGCTTCGTCGATCGGCGCATTGACCGTGATGTCGCTGAACTTCTCGGTCGTCAGGTTGTTCCAAGTCGCATGCCGCACCTGGTAGGGCATCTTGATCCCCGAGGCGTCGCGGTAATCGCTGTAGTCAATCCGCTCGTGCAGCTGACCGAGCGGAGTCCGCGTAAACACCGTGCGGCGCAGCAGCAGACCGCTCGCGCGATCGAACTCCAGATGCTCGACGACATTGGCCGCCGGCGACCCAATCAGCACAACCGTCGGCGCGCCATCGATCGCCCCGTAACGGGCAGAGCGCAGGTTCTGATATCGCTGCTTCGCGTTGAGCGGCAGGCCGAGGTCGGCAAGCCTCGTGATCTGTTGCGCGTTGAATCCTTCCGCGTCGCGGATGCCGTTCGGCATCTGCACCCAGGCGGATTTGCCGTCATACACCCGACTCTGCGGACCCTGCCGTCCCTGGGTATCGATGCGGTATTCACCGGTCACTTTCTCCTGCACGGTGATAGGAGCAGTCTGCAGATCGCGGCCGGTGGCGGTCCCGCGCATCACGCGCGACGCCTTCTCACCCGGACGGGGCGGACGCCTGGGCTGCTGCGCGCCCGGCGGCTGCGCAGGTGCTCCGGCGCCAGCCGCAGGTTGTTGCGCAGGCGGTTGCTGCCCTGGCGCCTGCTGCGCCCGCGCGCTGATCCCCAGCGCGAACGCGATCGTCAACCCAAAAATGAACAGCCTGGATCTGTCTCGTCCGATCACTCGAAATCGCTCCTTCGGGTGAAAACCCGAGCGAACATTAAACACCGAAATTCGGGCGTTGTTGTTTGGTGAATGGAGGGACGATGACCAGGCGGTGAGGAAGGCGGGTGAAAGGGGCGGGCCGCCGGAGGACGTGGCGACCCGCCCGGCAGCTTACCGGTTGCCCCCGCCGGAGCAGCTGCCCGAGACTTCGCGGACGGACGAGACCGTCAGCGTGCCCTTGGTTCCTGGCGCACTCGCGCTGCCCGTCGACGGCGGGTTGGTCATCGACGTGTCGGCGGCACTGGACTTGTCGAGCTTTCCGCGGAGCTCGACTCGATGGTTCACGTGCTTCTGCAGATCGTCGTCTTTCCCCTGGAGCATGTACGCATCCTTGTCGGCCGACGAGGATGCGCCGCTGGTGCCCGTCGCGCTCGGGTTGGCACCAGTGCCGTAACCACCACTGCTCGCTCCGCCCGAGGCGCCCATCGAAGCGTCGGTCAGCACGAATCCACCGCTGCCGCTCGAACGGCTGGCGCTGGTGCTGCCCGGCGCGCCGGTCGTACCCGTGGGCGATCCGGTAGTACCGGTCGCACCAGTTCCCGATGCGCCTGCCGTGCCGCCCTTCCACGTATCCGCACTTGCGAGGCACCCGGTAAGGGTGACCGTATCGCCGCGACTGCTCTGATAGTCGCTCGACGCGCTCGCCGGACTCTGACTCGTGGGACTCTGGGGGGTTGGACTCTGGCTCGTCGGAGCCTGGTTGTTCGGATTCTGGCTGGTTGGAGAGGTGCTCTGGGCGCTCGCACCGACGGCAACTGCTGCCGCCATGACCGCCCCGAATAAGAATTCGGTTCTCATCTATTTGCCTCCTGGCATTGGTAGGGTCTCTTCGTCGATGGTGCAAATCGATCGCCGCGATGACCTGCCATCCACCCCTTGAAAACAGGCCTTTTTCAGACGAAGAGGGGTCGTCATGCGTACATGCTTTGTACGCGGATCGAACGAAATACAGGAGACCTGAAGAACTCGGTGGGTACTAACGTCCCGCACGCACATGAGATTCAGGTACTCGTCTCGTCGTGCGGTCGAGCAGCAGACCTCACGACCAGCGCTAGAGCTCTCGCCGCTGAAACGACGGACCTGAGCCGCGCACAGCGCAGAGTTTGAATCTCGAGTGGTGCACGATCAGCGGAGTCCCGGTGGCGCCGCGCGCTTCTTCGTCGCCTGCTCGAAGGCATACGCGAGCCGGAGAAGTGTGGGCTCGCTGCAGGCCATACCGGTGAAGCTCACCCCAAAAGGCTGCGGCTTCGGATTGAAGCCCGGAGGGAATGGACTCGCCGGAGGTGCGTTGGGAGTCGGGTTCGGGGTCTGCGGAGCATTCGGTACCATCCCGAACGGGACGATGACGGTGGGATATCCGGGACGGGCCGCGAGTGCTGAGCCGCTCGCGCCGGGAAACAGCAGCGCATCAAGGGTGTTTGCCTTCATCACCTCGTCAATGCCGTGCGTCCCGCCGAGACGAATGTCTTTCGCCCGATCCGCTTCGTAGCGCGCGCGATCCTGCTCGACGTCCATCTCATCGGAGATATCGAGCTGCGCCTGGCCGTATTTGATCGCGCCCGCCTTCTCGTGGGCCTTGTTCCACGCGCGAAGCTCCGCGAGCGTCTTGACCGGCGCTGACGGTCCGAGCGAGGCGAGCCACTTGTTGAAGTCGCGCTTCATGCCGTACTTCAGGTCCACTGAGCAGTCCTCGTCCTTGCCCTTGGCGTCGTCAGTACCCGGAGCAGATGCCCCAGAGCAGGAAATTCTCCTTAGGATCCTTCTCGACGACGCTCGGAACGTCTGCGGGATCGACGATCGTCGCTCCCTGCTGCTTCAGAACCGCGATTGCCTCCTCCATCACCTTCAACTGATCCGGATTCAGGCCACCACGCGGGCGCTCTGCTCCTGGCGGCGTCACGGGCTCGTAAAAGAACCCTCGCGGAATGCCGATACGAGCCCCCCGCAAGCCGTCGACCCGAAGAAACGCGGTGTAGTCGTGCCCTGGCGGCGGCGCGCAGGTGCGTGTCGCGGGATCATCCGGATCGGGCGCGGAACCCTCGATCACGCCGAGCATGATGGCCACGTCGCTGACCCACTTCGCCATCGGACCGGGGGTGTCCTGATCGGCGGTAATTGGAATCACACCATGACGGCTGACGCGACCGACGGTCGGCTTCACCCCGGCGAGCATGTTCTGGTTCGAGGGACTGAGAATCGATCCAGATGTCTCGGTGCCGACATTGCCGCTCCAGAGGTTTGCTGCCGTGCCGATGCCCGAACTCGACCCTCCCGTCCCCATCGCTGGACGCCCGTCGAACGTCGTCTCGCGCGGATCCCTCCGCGGATCGTAGGGGTTCATGCCGTAGCCCTTCAGCGCGTTGTAGTTGCCCGGCATGTTGCTCGCCACCCAGTTGGCAAGCTCGGTGAGCCCGGTCTTCGCGATGATGATTGCTCCTGCCTCGCGGAGGTTCCTCGCGAGCGTGGCCTCGTATGGAGGGACGAACCCGTCGAACGCCAGGGCTCCCCCAGTCGTCGGCATGGCGGTCGTGTGGATGTTGTCCTTCAGAGCGATCGGGATGCCGTGCAGCGATCCACGGACACGACCCTGGGCGCGCTCACGATCTCGTTCGTCCGCTTCCTTCAACGCGTCGGGGTTGATCGGTGATCGCGGCGTTCAGCTTGTCCTCGTACAGCGCGATGCGCGTCAGGTACTGCTGCACGATGTCGTGCGAGGTGACGCGGCCTCTCTTCATCGCCTCCTGCATCTCGGGAATGCTCGCCTCGAATACGCTGAAGGCAGCCTCCGGTGTCGACAGGCTCTTGCCGGGTAATCACAACGGTGCGGTGCGGCCAGAACCAGCAGCACTAATGCGGGCGCAATCTGTTTCATGGTGTCGATGGCGGTGAAGTGTCGTGGCGACGGATGAACCAGGTGATGGTTCGGATCAACTCGCCTTGGGATTTCTCGAGGTGCGCGGCGTGATCGGCGCCGGGCAGAATCACCCAGGCCTTGTCCGCGGTCCCGAAGCGCGCGAACAGTTTCACCTGCACCGACACTGGCGCCTGGGGATCGCGCTCCCCGTGACCAGCAGGGAAGGAACGATCAGCTTCGACGGGACGAAGGCGTTGAACTGCTGTTCGTCGCGCCAGTCGGCGTAGACCGGGTCGGCGCGGAGTGCGGCGCGGGCGAACGCGTCAATGGTCGCGCCCGACACCGCGTCTGGGGTGATGAAGTCGGAAATGGCGGCATCGGTCGTATTCCGTTTGCGCGGCGGCGAGGCTGGCGCTTCCACCGATGCGACGCGGAGATCCGGATCGAGACCGAACCCGAGCAGCACGACGCCGGCGAACTTCTCGGGCGCCTGCTGCGCCGCGAGGGCCGCAACCATTGCGCCCCGCGAGAGGCCGAGCACGTAAACCTGGCGTCCGGCGCTGCGCGCCGGACCACGCAGCCATTCGATGACGGCGAGCACGTCGGCGACCGCCCGATCGGGCGTCAGCCAGCCGCTCACGTCGCGCGGCGTCGCTCCGTACCCGCGCAGATCGACCGCGTAGACGTCGAGACCGCTGGCGGCGAGCGTGTCCATGAATGAGCGCTCGCTTCCAACCTGCAGGTCGAAATTCGGCAGGCTGCTCCAGGTGCGTCCGTGAATGAGCAGAATCGCGGCCCGCGGCTGCGCCGCACGCTTCTGCCAGACCGCGAGCTTGTGCCCGTCGACGACCACGTCGTGCTGGATCGGCGGGGAGGCCGCTGCTGTCGAGGCCAGCAGGATGGCCGTCAGCGCGACACCAGCGATCTTCAGACGCCGGCCTGCGCGGCTCAGGACGACGCGCACGGGTTCAGCGGCCCTGCTCACGTCTGATGCCCTGCCGCAGCGCCTCCATCGTCTGCGGCGACGCAACGAAGAGCTCGTCCGGGAAGTGGCCGCGCATACGCGAGCATGCCCGAGTAGATGACGTCGCTCTGATAGAGGTTGAGGCCGATGCCGGCGAGGAACTGCAGCCGGAGGTTGCGATCGCGGTTGATCGACGCGTCTTTCAGCCAGGGCGCCAGATCGTTGGCCGGCCGGCGAAGGTCGAGAAGAGGTCGACTGCGGAGTTCATCCCGATCTCGCGCAGCGACTGCGCGACCGGCGCGTATTCGGGCCGCTGCAGCCGGCGCTGAACCGCGTCGACGTCAATCTTGGTCGGCTCCACCTGTCCGAGCAGCGACGAGATCGTAGCCCGGCACCGTTGTTGGTGTTGCCCCAGACGATGCCGTTGGGGAACGCTTCGAAGAACGTCGCGATTTCGCTCTTCACGGCCTCGGTATTGCTCTCGTAGAGCTGCACGAACAGCGTCACCGCGCCGCCGGGATTGAGATGGGCCTTGGCGATGTCGAAGAACTCGCGGGTATAGAGCATCGCCGCCCCCTTCACCCACGGGTCGAGCGGGTCCGAGGTAATCGCGTCGAACTTCTCCTTCGTCGTCAGCAGGAAGTGCCGCGCGTCGTCGATGCGGATGTGCACCTTCGGGTTGTCGACGACCTTGAAATTGTGGTCGCCAAAATACTTGGACACGACCTTGGAACGAGCGGCTCGATTTCGGCGATGGTCTCGTGCTCGACCGCCGGGTCGATCGACACGGCGCCGGCCGTCACGCCGGCGCCGCAGCCGATGACCAGCACCTTCTTCGCCTGCGCCGGAATCAGCGTCGTCATGTGACCGAGCATGCGCTGGAGCCGCATGTCCTGCGGCTCGCTCGACGCCTGCACTTTGCCGGCATTGTGATAGTTGAGCACACCGCCGGGAAGCCGCGAGACCGCGACCGTCGCGTTCCATCCCTCGCCCATGTAGATGATGTCGGCCTGAGCCGATGCGCGTGGCGGCGTATCGGCCGTAGGCGGCAAGAATGCCCGGAACGGGATGGACGGTGCGAGACAGGAGCCCTGCTCCCGCGGCCGCGACGACGATCACGATGGTACTCGCGAGCGTCACCTGGCCCTGACCCGGCGCGTCCTCTGTCATGCCGGTCGAGAGCACCAGCAGCCCGGAGAGCGCGCGACACGAGAATCAACGCCTGCTGCGCGTGCTGGCTGCCGAGCCAGACGACGAGCAGCAGGCTGCCGATAAGCGATCCGACGATCGCGCCGACGGTGTTCGCCGCGTAGACGCCGCCGACCAGTCGCGCCGGATCTTGTCCGCGCGCTCGCGACGGCGGCGAGCGCGAGCGGGAAGCTCGCACCCCAGAGGATGGCGCCGGGCAGCACGGCCCACAGGCAGCGCACGAAATCGAGCTGGAAGTTGAACCAGGGATCGGTCGAGATCGACGGGTTGATCGGCCAGTACGGCAGCGATTGGGTCAGCATGAACGCGGTCCACGCGATCGCCGCGCAGAGCAGCATCTGGCACCAGCCGAGCGCGACGCGCGGGTCTTGGCGCGCTCGCTGCCGATCGCCGATCCGATGCTGCTGCCGATGCCGAGCCCGAAGAGGAATACCGCGAGAATCAGCGAGAACGTGTAGACCGTCGCGCCGAACAGCAGCGACAGCAGCCGCGTCCAGATCACTTCCGCCGCGAGCGCGGTCATGCCCGACAGCCCAATCGCTACGTAAACCGCCCAGGCACCCGGAACACGCGCGGGCGCGGTGGCCTCGCGATCGGTCGGGAGTTGGTCAACGGTGGGAGTGCGGCTCGCGATCAGCATCGCGAGCCGCGGCAACGCTGACATTGAGTGCCACGGCCACGTAGGTGGCGAACGCGAGGTCGTGGACGCGCAGGAGATAGAAGCCCGCGAGCAGACTCCCGAGCACGCCGCCGCCGATGTTGCCGCCATAAAAGAAGCCGAGCCAGGAGACACCTTCCGGCGTCGACTCGACCCACCGTGAAATCGCGGGAAGCGTCGCGCCCATCAGCAGCGTCGGCGGCAACAGGCAGATTCCCGCCGTCAGCCCGCGCAGCAGAATGCCGGTGATCCCTTCGCCACCGAGCGACGTATATGCGCTATTGAGGAGCGGCATGCCGAAGAGAACGAGCACGCCGATGACGCCGATGCCGAGTTCCAGAAGTGCGTACACCCGCAGCGGATGCTGGCGCGGGCGGCCCCGATTCGCGGCAGAAGCAGGCTGCCAAGGCACATGCCGCCCATGAACGTGCCGAGCAGCACGCCCATCGACACGGCGGAAGACCCGATGACGAGTTGGAGCAGCTGAAACCAGACGACTTCGTATATCAGCGCGGCACAGCCGCTACCGACAAAGAGCAGCAAGAGGGCGGGCAGAAACCGCCGCGGGGCCATCAAGTCACCTTTCGAAGCATCAACCCGCCGTGACTTCCTGGACTCCGGTGGTTTCCGCCTTCAAACGGAAGTCCCAGTCACAGAAGAGGATAGGTATCGTACCACAGACTCCGGGACCGGCCGGTTTGCTTACCGTTGGGGCGTTTTGGGTCCCAACGACTCGCGCGTGGTTTCCGTCAAATACGCTCGTGAGCTCAATCGTCGCGGTGCGGCCGGTGACCGGCTGCTCGAGAAACCGAACCGTGCTACGCCCAATGCCCGGAGGACCTGATGGCCTGGTGGAAACGCAGCAGCAAGGCTGAAGACACGCCGGCGGATCCGAACCTGCCGCTGATTCGGCTCGAAGGGATCACCAAGATTTTCAAGGGGGACGCCGACGAAGAGACCCGGGCGCTCGACGATGTGACTGTCGATATCGAGCGGGGCCAGTACGTCTCGGTCTCAGGACCGTCGGGCTGCGGCAAGTCGACGTTCCTCTCGATGCTGGCGCTGCTCGATGCGCCGACGAAGGGGCGCTACACCTTCAACGGGCGGCGCGTCGACCAGCTGTCACCTTCCGAAAAGGCGCGCGTGCGCAACGTCGAGATTGGCCTCATCTTTCAGAGCTTCAACCTGATTGGCGACATGACAGTCTATGAAAACGTCGAGTATCCCCTCACCCTGCGGGGAGTGAGCGCGGACGAGCGGAAGGCGCGGGTCGACGCGGCGCTCACGCGCGTCGGACTGGGCCCGCGCGCAAAGCAGCGGCCGGGGTCTCTGTCGGGGGGACATCAACAGCTGGTCGCGATCGCGCGCGCCATCGCGGGGCGTCCGCCGATCGTGCTGGCCGACGAGCCGACCGGCAACCTCGACTCGAAGAGCGGCGAAGCGGTGATGGAGATGTTGCGCGAGCTGAACGCCGCAGGAGCAACCGTCTGCCTGGCAACCCACAACCCGCGCTACATCGCGATGGCCAAGCGTAACCTCTATCTCTTCGATGGCAAGGTCGTTCCACTTCCGATTGAAGATTGAAGATTGCAGATTGGGATTGACGATTGAAGATTGCCGATTCTATTGGCGATTGAAGATTGCCGATTGCATTGGCGATTGAAGACTGCCGATTGTATTGGCGATTGAATTGACAATCGTCAATCGTCAGTTGCAATCGGCAGTCGTCAATCGTCAATGCCAATTGACAATCGTCACTGCCAATCGCCAATCGTCAATCGCCAATCCCAATCTCCAATCTTCAATCTTCAGTCGGCAATCGTTCCCCTTTTAGTTGCCGGAAGACGCGTTCCACGGCGGGCTGGACGAAGTAGGCATCGAAGGCTCGCTGGGCGAGCGGGTCGTCGCCGGCGAGCTCCTTCTTCCAGTCGGCGAGCGTCACCTTTGCCTGAACCGCCTCCAGCGTCGCCCCGGCGGCAATCTCGGTCTTGACCCGGGCGACGAGATCGGTGAGCAGTCGCTGCACGCGCGCCGCGGCGCTCCAGTCGTGCTGCACCGCCCCGTGGCCGATCAGGATCGTCGACGCATCCAGTTGTTGGAGCTTTCCCAGCGTGTCCGCCCACTCGGCATAATACGACCCGATGCCGAACGGCACGGGTGCCACGACCAGATCGCCACTCGCGACGATCTTTTCCTTCGGCAGATACACGACGACATCGCCGCGGGTGTTGCCGAGTCCGAGATGCTCGATACGGATGGTGCGCGTGCCGGTCTGCAGCGTCAGCGAGCGGTCGATAGTGAGATCCGGCAGCGTTTCCTTCACCTGCGGAACCTCCTCGCCGTACTTCTTGAGCAGGCGCAGCGTCACCTCGGCTCGGCGCCGCCGTTCTTCGGTGAGCGCGGTTCCGTCCGACCCCTTCCCGGTGCGGAGATACTCTTCGAACTTCGCCACCGTGGCCTTGTTGTTTTCCACGTCGGTCTTGATCGCGCCAAACGCCTGCTTCGCGGCATCGGTGCGGGTATTGACGTGCGAGATGATCTGCAGACCGGGCCACTCCTCGCGGAACACGCTGTTGCCGAACACGTGGTCGTCGTGCCAGTGAGTGTTCACCAGATAGCGCACCGGTTTCGGCGTCAGCTTTCGAATCTCTCCGATGATCGTCCGCGCCGTCGACGGCAGCATGCTCGAGTCGACGACCAGTACGTCCTCGTCGTTGATCACGATGAGCACGTTGGGTTCCGGGTGAAAGGGCTGTTCCCGCCAGACGAACCCATACACGCCGTCAGCGAACTTGACGACATCGTAGGCATCTTCCGGCGCCGATGGTTGCGGAGCCAGCAGGGTCGCGGCCACGAACATGAAGGACAGAATCATGCCGCCGAGCATACGGTCGATTGCGTGCTTGCGTGATCCGGAGGTGACGAACAGCCCTCTGGCAGTGACGGATGGCAACGGCGCTTTGTCGAGACCCGGCGCCTCTTGTAGGGCCCCTCTTGTAGGGCCCCTCTTCAGAGGGGCCACGTACTCGCCGGATTATCGCGGCGCTGCGGCTTCGATCGCCTTCAGTTCCTGCATCAGATCGTCGAAGCGTTTGATCGCTTCCTGACCGACTTTCTGGTCTGCGCCACCGACCATCCGCTGGATGTTCTGGAACTGCTCGATCAGCATCGGCTCCGGGTAGGCACCCCCGGCGGACACCAAACGTGCCCAGAGACCTTGCAGCGGATCGCTGTACTGCACCGATTCGGGAGATTCACCAACACCCGGGGCAGGCGGCGGTTGAATGCCCTTTTGCTGCATCGCCTGCTGAAGACGGCCACGCAGGGCGTTGGCCTGCGCAATCGCGTCGCGCACCTTCAGGAGGAACTGCTCCTGGGCGACAAGATCCGCCTGCGTCACGCCATCTTTGGTGACACGGGGATCGGCCTTCACCGTAAACGATTTCGACTGGCTCACCGACCCGGTCGTGAGACGCACGGTGTAGCGTCCTGGCGCCACCATGGGACCGTTGTCGCCCCACCGGAAGTCCCACAGGTACCGGTTGTGACCGGCGCGCACGGTTAATGGCACCGCGGCGCCGCGGCCACGCCCGCCAGAGGGCTGCGGCGACCCGGCTTCTTCCTGTTCCGCGGAGGGCGCGTCCGACGCCGCATGGCTGACGCGACCGCCGCGTCCGCCGCCCGCGCCTGATTCCTCGCCAGAGGAACGAACGGTGCGAACGACGGTTCCCGCAGAGTTGAGGATGTCGATCGCGGTGTCGCCGGAAAATCCTGGCGGCAGAACGTAGTCGATTGCCGCCGCCACCGGAGGATATTGCGGCACGCTCGTGGCGCCGCGTGGAGCGGCGCCGTAGCGGTACCGGATCGCATCGCGAGGCTGCAACAGCGACGGCTGAGACGAAGAGAGTGGAAGCTGCTGCAGCGGCGACACGTCGTCCATGATCCAGAACGATCGCCCCATCGTCGAGATGACGAGATCGCTGTCGGTGGACCTGGATGTCGGTGACCGGCGTCGCCGGCAGGTTCTGCTGCAGCGGCTGCCAGTGCTTGCCGTTGTCGAACGACACGAACACGCCGAACTCCGTGCCGGCGTAGAGCAGGCCGGCTCGGTTCGGGATCCTCGCGGACGACGCGCGTCGGGTAATCGGCGGGAATGCCGTTGGTGCCGTCGGTCAGCAGCGTCCAGGTCGCGCCGTAGTCGTCGGTCGTGTAGATGTAGGGCTTCAGATCGTGCTCGCGCAGGTAGCGATAGACCGCGATGTAGGCCGAGCCCTTGCGATGCGGCGAGTCTTCGATGTTCTGCACGCGGCCGCCGGCCGGCAGATCCTTCGGCGTCACGTTCTTCCATGTCTTGCCGTTGTCGCGCGTCACGCTGACCGGCCCGTCGTTGGCGCCGACCCAGATCACGCCCGGCTCGAGGCGCGATTCGACCATCGAGTAGATCGACGAATAGACTTCTTCGCCGGTGACGTCGCGCGTGATCGGCCGTGCCCGGCACGACCTGATACTTCCGGTTCGTGTCGCCGTCAGGTCGGGCTGATCACCTCCCACGTGACGCCGTCGTCGGTCGACCGGTGCAGCACGTGCGAAGCCTGATAGATGACGTCTCGGGTCGTGCGGCGAGACGATAGATGACCGTCTGGCGCGGGAAGCGGAACTTGATGTCGTCGGGATCGTGGCCGTAGCGATTCTGCGGGTAGACCCAGTGTGCCCTGCGCCTGGCCGGTCTGCGACGTTGTAGCGCTCGACTTCGCCCTTGCAGGCGCCCCAGATGACCTTGCCGTCGGGCGTCGGCCAGATCTCGCCGGTCTCGCAGCCCGACGCCTGCGTCCACGCCTGCGCGGGATGATCGAAGCCCCACGACACCGGCGGGACGCTCGGCACGATGAGCGTCGAGTTGTCCTGCTGCGGCCTGTAGAGGAGATACGGATACTGCTCGTCGACCGCGACCATGTAGATCTCGGCGGTCGGCTGATTCAGGATCGATCGACCAGCGTGCGCCCGCCATCGCGCGTGACGTTGGCGCCGCCGTCGTTGACCTGGATGGCATGATGTCGGGTTGTCGGGGTTGAACCAGATGCCGTGGTTGTCGCCGTGCGGCGTCTGCGACGTCGTCGAACGTCTTGCCGCCGTCGGTCGACTTGTGGAGGCTGAGCTCGTTGACCCACACTTCGTTCTGGGTTCTTCGGGTTGACGTCGACGTAGTTGAAGTAGAACGGCCGCGCGCGCAGGCTGGCTGGCTGCTGTTGACGAGCGCCACGTCGCGCCGCCGTCGTCGGAGCGGTAGAGCCCGCCCTCGGTCGCCCGGCGCCTCGACCATCGCGTAGACACGTTCGCGGCTGGCTGCGCGCGATGTCGATGTCGATCTTGCCGATCAGGTCGTGCGGCAGGCCGTTCGTGAGCTGCGTCCAGTCTCGCCGCCGTCGTCGACTTGTAGATGCCGCCTTCGCTGGCCGGGCCGCCGCTGATGATGTCCCAGCCCTTTGCGGAAGCCCTTGTACATCGCCGGCGTAGAGCTCGTCGGGATTCGACTAGTTGATCGCGACGACGCGGCCGCCGGTCTCGTTGTTGACGAACAGCGTCTTCTTCCACGTCTTGCCGCCGTCGGTCGTCTTGAAGATGCCGCGCTCGTCGTTGGGACCGAACGGCGATCCGAGCGCCGCGAGCCAGACGATGTCGGGATTCGTCGGGATGGACCTTGAGCGCGCCGATCTGCCCCGAGTCCTTGAGGCCCACGAACTGCCACGTGCGTGCCGGCGTCGGTCGACTTGTAGACGCCGCGGCCGATGATCACGTTGCTGCGGATCGCCGCGCTGCCGGTGCCGACGTAGACGACGTTCGGGATTCGACTCGGAGACGTCGATCGATCCGATCGATCCGGTCGGCGATCTGTCCGTCGCTGATCGGCGTCCAGCGTATCGCCGCAGTCGTCGGTCTTCCACACGCCGCCGCCGGTGGCGCCCATGTAGAACGTGCAGGGCTGGCTGCGCACGCCGGCAACGGCCGTCACGCGCCCGCCGCGCGTCGGCCCGACATTCCGCCACCGCAGATCCTGATAGTCGCGCGAATCGATGATGATGCCGGCGCTCGGTTCGCTCGTATTGCGCGGAGGGGATGCGGACTGCTGCGTGTGGACGACGGCCGAAAGGCAGAGGACGAGAAAGGCGAACGCAAGTCGAACGCGCATATCCAGCCGAGTATAGCGACTCCGCATCCGCTGCACCCGGACATCGAGATTGATCACCGTTTGCGTCGCGCGCAGCGCCGGCGTAGCATGCGCGTCATGACGCGGGATGACATTCTGTCGCTGCTCGAACAGCAGAGCGCGGCGTGGGCCGCTCACGATCCGGAGGCGTTCGCCAAGGGATACGCGCCCAATGCGATTGTCTCGAGCCCGACCGGCGGCGTGCTCGAAGGCCGCGACGAAATCGAACACGTGGCTCGCAAATGGTTTCACGCCTTCCCGGATATCAAGTTCGGCTCCGAGGACGTCCTCATCGACGGCGATCGGGTGGTCCAGATCGCGCGGGTCAGCGGCACCCACGGCGGCGAATTCTTTGGTGTGCCGGCCACCGGCCGGAAGGTGGACGTGGTCTTCGCGCTGGTGATGACCGTTGCGGACGGGCATATTACGCATGAGCGGCGGATCTTGGATTTCACCGGGGTCCTCGTGCAGGTCGGCGTGCTCAAGACAAAGCCGGCCGGCGGCCTCTAGGGAGACCGGCTTCCCGCGGGGCCTCAGAAGAGGCGCCCTACACCCTCCCCGCCGCACCAACGGAAATCGAAAAGAATTACGCATCGTGCGCCCGTCTTTTTGGCGCAGCCTGCCGTCAAATTAACTGTTGCGCCCGCACCCGGCGGGAATGCATATTGCTCACATCCCATTTCTTTCGAGGCCCATGCGACCAGCGCTAGCTCTTTTCACGTTCGTGGCGGCGCTCGCGCACCCGCTTCCGGTGCGTGCCCAGGCGACAACATGGACCATCGACGCCGGCCATTCCGCGGCGCAGTTCTCGGTACGCCACATGGTCGTGTCGAACGTGAAGGGACAGTTCGACGGTCCGACCGGCACGGTGGCGTTCGACCCGGCGAACATCCCCGGCACGCTGCGCGTCGAGGCCTCGCTCGACGCGCGCACGATTAACACCCGAAATCCCGATCGCGACAAGGACCTGCGTGGCAACATGTTCTTCGATGTCGAGCGCTTTCCGCGCATCACGTTCACCTCGAAGCGCGCGGAGGGGGCGGCGGGACACTTCAAGGTCACCGGTGACCTCACCATGCACGGCGTGACCAAGGAGGTCGTGCTCGACGTCGAGGGGCCGACACCGGAGATCAAAGACATCTGGGGCAACAGGCGCGTCGGTGCGACCGCGTCCACAGTCCTCGATCGGCGCGACTTTGGTCTGCTTTACAGCAGCCTTCTCGAAGGGGGCGGCGCCGTGGTGGGCAACGACGTCACCATTTCGATCGATCTGGAAATCACCCATGAACTCGCGAAGGAGTAGGTAATGAATCGAATAGCAAAAGCCGGAGTGCTGCTGGCGGCCGCTGCAGCCATATGGCCCCTCAACCTCGGCGCGAACGGCAGATCGATGCCGTCGAGCTCCCCCACCACCCGGGAGATGACGCCGGAGGAAATGGCGCGCGACGTCTACAACAGCGGCATCCGTCACAAGGACAGCGCTCTCAGGAATGAGGCCAAGGACCAGAAGAAGGCCAGGAGTGAATACGAGAAAGCGCTGAAGGATTTTCAGCGCGCGACGGAACTGGTGCCCAACATGTTCCAGGCCTATAACGGAATGGGTTTCGCGTACCGCAAGATGGGCGATTACGACAAGGCGCTCGAAATGTACGGCACGGCGCTGCAGATGGCGCCCGGGTTTCCCGATGCCATCGAATACCGCGGTGAGGCGTTCCTCGCGCTCAACCGTATCGACGATGCCAAGCAGGCTTACCTGGATCTCTTTGCCAGCGACCGCAAGCAGGCGGAGACTCTGATGAAGGCGATGGGGGATTGGGTCACGCAGCGCAAGGCGGGCCCCGCGGGTGTCGATCCCGCAGCGCTGGCGGCATTCGAGGGCTGGATGAAAGAGCGTGAGGCGCTCGCGGGCCAGACCGTCAGCATGGGCCTGGCGACCTTGCACACCGCCTGGCAGTAGACCGCGCACTCCCGCGCGGGCCGTGCTCACATGCTCAATGTTGAACGCCGATGAGAGTCACGACCATCGTCGGTGTCCTCGTGCTCGCGTTCAGCATTGAGCAGTCCGCATCGAGCGTCGGCACCTATCCATGGCACCTGCCCCGCGGACTTCCGGTCCCGCGTGTGCCCGCCGACAATCCAATCAGCCAGCTGAAAATCGATCTCGGGCGTCGCCTGTTCTACGACACCCGGCTGTCGGGCAAAGGCAACTACGCGTGCGCGACGTGCCATCAGCAATCGTTCGCATTCACCGACGGCCTCGCGCACGCGGTTGGCTCGACCGGCGCCGAACACGCGCGAAGCACGATGACCTTGACCAACGTCGCCTATAACGCTGACCTACGGCTGGGCGGATCCCGGCCTTCGCACGCTCGAAGCACAAATGCTCGTGCCGATGTTCAACGAGCACCCGATCGAACTGGGCATCAAGGGCCACGAGGTGGAGATCGTCGCGCGGTTCTCGTCGGACCAGGCGATGGCGGCCGCGTTCGGCTCGGCGTTCCCGGACCAGCCGGCCCCGGTGTCGCTCCGAACATCGTCAAGGCGATTGCATCGTTCGAGCGCACGCTGGTCTCAGCCGACTCCCCCTTCGATCGCTACTTGTATCGCGACGACAAGAGTGCGATGAGCGCGGCGGCGCTGCGCGGCAAGGACCGGTTCTTCTCGGAGGCCCTCGGCTGCAGCGAGTGCCATGCTTCGTTCAACCTCTCAGGTCCGATCACGTTCGAGCGCGCCACGCCAGTCGAACCGCTGTTCCACAATACCGGTCTTTACAACGTCAACGGGCGGGGTGCATATCCGCCCAGCGATCGCGGGCTGATCGATCGCACGCACAAGGCTTCCGATATGGGCCGCTTTCGCGCGCCGACCCTCCGCAACATTGCCGTGACCGCACCCTACATGCACGACGGCAGCATCGAGACCCTCGAAGCGGCAATCGACCATTACGCGAGCGGCGGCGTCAGGAGTCCGGTGAAGAGCAAGCGGCTCAAGGGATTTGCCCTCACCCCCGAGCAGCGCAAGGATCTCGCCGCCTTTCTCGAGAGCCTGACCGACAAGTCATTTCTGACCAATCCAGCCTTCGGCCCGATGCGATAGGGCGTCCGCTATACTCGCGGGCATGCTGCCGCTGACGCGACCGGACTTCGAACAGGCGCGCGCCCGCATGGGCGAGTTCGTCTATCACACGCCGCTGCTGACCTCGCGCCTGCTCAGCGAGCGTACCGGGCTTCGACGTGCGCCTGAAGGCGGAGATGTTCCAGCGCGGCGGGTCGTACAAGATCCGCGGCCCGATGAACAAGTTCGCGCAGCTCGACCGAGGAGCAGAAGCGCCGCGGCGTCGATCTGCTCGTCGGCCGGCAACCATGCGCAGGGCGTGGCGCTCGCGGCGCAGCGCTACGGCATCAAGGCGGTCGTCTGTCATGGCGGAGAACGCCACCCCGTCGAAGATCGACGGCGACGCGCGCCTACGGCGCCGAGGTCGTGCTGCACGGCACGATCTGGGACGAGGCCAACGAGAAGGCCAAGGAGCTCGTCGAGGAGCGCGGCTACACCTACATCCATCCGTTCGACGACGAGCAGCTGATTGTCGGCCAGGGAACGCTCGGCCTGGAGATCTACCAGGATTGGCCGGAGGTGGAAGTGGCGATCGTGCCGATCGGCGGCGGCGGGCTGATCTCGGGCGTCGACGCATGGCGCTCAAGGCGTGCAATCCCGAAGATCAAGGTGATCGGCGTCGAGTCGTCGGGCGCGCCCGGCGATGACCCGCAGCGTGCGCGAAGGGCGGCCTGCTGACGCTCGATCGCGTCGACTGCATCATCGACGGCCTGCGCGTGAAGCGCGTCGGCGAGAAGAACTACGAGATCGTCCGCCGGTACGTGGACGATCTCGTCACGCTGCCCGACGAACAGATCTTCGAAGCCGTCGTGTGGATCATGTCGCACCTGAAGGTCGTGCCCGAAGGAGCCGCCGCGGCGCCGGTCGCGGCGCTGCTGCAGGGACTGATCCGGGCGCCGCACGATGCCAGGGTCGCGTGCGTCCTCAGCGGCGGCAACGTCAACCTGGAGCAGTTGAAAGGGCTGCGGTGGAACTGACCGCGCACCGGGTTACAATACCGTTGCTTCCCCAAACCAGTCTGCGATCGCACTGCCGGCCCGGCCGGCGTGTGCCGATGTGAGGACGATGGTGCTATCTGGGTGCTGGTCGGGCTCGTTGCGCTCGCCATTCCATTCATCCTGCCCCTCGTTTCGGTGGTGTCGATGTGGCGCCTTCGCCGGCGCCTGCGCACACTCGAGAACAGCGTCGAGGAGCAGGCGCGAATCATCGACGTGCTGGGCGCCCGGCTGCTCGAACTGACGCGGGCTGAATCGAAGACCAGTACTACGCAGCCCCCGGCCGCGACCGAACCCGCCGCGAGCACTCCGCCCCTGCGGGTTCGAGAAACGCCCCCCGCGGTGGCGGCGCCGCGGCCACCCGTGATACCGCCGTCGATCGCACGGCCTGCGCCGCCGGACGACCTGCCGGCGCCGCCAATTGCCCCACGACCCGCACCACCGGTTGCTGCGCCGCGTCCTTCGCTCCTGGACCGAGTCCGCGGCTTCGACTGGGAGAGCCTGATTGGGGTGAAGCTGTTCTCCGCGATCGCGGGAATTGCGCTGTTACTTGCCGCGGTATTCTTCCTGCGCTACTCGGTCGAACACGGATGGCTCCAGCCCGCCGTGCGCGTGGCGATTGGGATCATCGTGGGCATCGGCCTGCTGGTGGTGTGCGAGCTGAAAGCGGCCAGGGACTATCCCGCCACCGCAAACGCACTCGACGCCTCAGCGATTGCCATCCTCTTCGCGACGTTCTTCTCCGCGCACGCGCTCTGGCATCTGATCCCCGGCCTCGTCGTCTTTGCGCTGATGGCTCTCGTGACCGCCGTGGCGGTCGCGCTGTCGATTCGCCGCGAGTCGCTGTTCATCGCGGTACTCGGGTTGCTCGGCGGCTTCGCGACGCCGGCGCTTCTGTCGACGGGAGATAACCGGCCCGTTCCCCTCTTCACGTATCTGCTGTTGCTCAACATCGGACTGGCGTGGGTGTCGTACCGACAGGCCTGGCCGGTCTTGTCGTGGCTGACGGTCCTGCTGACGGCCGTGTATCAGTGGGGCTGGGTGATCAGGTTCTTGACGGTCAGCCAACTGTCGCTGGCGATGGGAATCTTCCTGTTGTTCCCGCTCGTCAGCGTCGGTTTGCTGGCGCTCGGAAACGGCGGCGATGCTCAGCGCACCGACGCGGCACGGACATTCGAGCGCACGGCGCTCCTCGCCTCGGCGCTTCCGCTCTTCTTCGCGGCCTATCTTGCCTCCACGGCGGGCTATGCGGGACACCCGTGGCTGCTGCTCGCGTTCCTATTGGTGATTGATCTGGGCCTGGTCGCCATCGCCATCGCAAGGCGACAGGACCTGATGTTCGGCGCGGCGGCGCTCGCAACACTCGTCGTGACGGCGACCTTGCTTGCCGTTTCGTACTGGAGCGGTGCGCGCCATCCGATCGTCGTCTTCACCGCGGCCTTCGTGATCGTTTTCTTGTTCGCTCCATGGGTCGCGGCATGGTTCGACCGGCCGTTCGGGGCACTGGGCGCGCGCACGGCTTATGCGGCTCCGCTCATGCTGTTCGCGTTTCCAGTGCTCCTCGGCATCGAACCGGCGTTCGCGCGGCCCTGGGCGCCGCTCGGCACGCTGCTGGTCCTGATTGTCACGATCGCGTGGCGTTCGGCCGTCGCAGGCACCGGAGCGATGTATTTCATCGCCGCGTTCTTTGCCGTCGCTGCCCAAGCCACCTGGTCCGCGAGACACCTCGACCCGGAGACCCTTCGGGCCGGCGTTTCGATTTATGCCGTCTTCGGCCTCGCGGCGATTGCGATTCCGATCGGCGCGCGGCGTACCGGCCGGAGGCTCGAACCGGCCTCCGGCGCCGGTTTCGTGCTTCTTGCAAGCCTGCCGCTGCTGTTCTTCCTGGCGATGGAAAATATCGCGCCGGAAACATTGTGGGCGCTGGCGCTGCTGCTCGCGATCATGAACGCCGGGGTGTTCATCGAAAGCGCGGTGGTCGGCCTTCCGCTCGTCTCGTTCATCGGTTCGCTTCTCTCGTGGGCGATTCTCGCGACCTGGTGGACGCGCGCCTCAGGAAGCGTTGGAACGCTGGCCTCACTGACCGTCCTCTCCGGCATGACGCTCGTCACCCTCGGCGGCTACGTCTGGTCGCATCGGCACAACACGAGCCTCGGAGCCGCGTCCCTCTCGGTGACGGGGACTCGCTTTTCGGACGGTCTTTTCCTGGGGCTGATCGGCCATCTGTTCCTGCTCGGGCTCTCCAGCAATCCCGAGTGGTCGATGCCGCCCTGGCCGTTGTTCGGCACGCTGGCCGTCATGACGCTGGCGACCAGCGTCGCTTCGATAGCCGTCACGCGTGCTGCGTTGCACGTCTCCGGAATCGTCGCAGCCTCGCTCATCGTTCTCACGTGGATGCTCGACGCGGGAAGGGGATGGGGACTCGTGGGCCTGCTTGCCGCCGCGGGCGTCAGCGCCTTTGCCCTGGCGTGGCAGAGTCCTGCGCGCGTGAGGAACATGGACGCGACGGCTGCGGCGGCGGCCGGCTCGGCGCTGCTGATTGGAGAGTTCACGGCAATGGCCGCGGCGGCTCGATCGACAACGCCATTTGCAGCGCTGGTGATCGCACACGTGACCAATCTGTCGGTCATTCTTGCGCTGACATGGACGCGGCGTTGGCGCCACGTTGCGATCGCCGCGGCGATCGCGGGCTGGATTGCCGCGGCGACGTGGCAATCAGTACAGATCGCCTCCAACACGTGGGGACAGTTGATGATGCTGTCGCTCGCGATCTACTCGGTTTTCGTCGTCTATCCCCTGGTCCTCGGCCGGCGCGCCGCGCATGAACGCGATCCGTACGTCGCAGCGGTGGTGGCCAGCGCCATGTTCTTCTTCGCCATGCGCTCCGCGTTCCAGGCGGCAGGCCTGACATGGATGATCGGAGCGATTCCCGTTGCCGCGAGCGCGGTGCTGGTGTTGCTGTTCGGCCAACTTCTTCGAATCGAAGCGCCGGGAGAACGTGATCTGGGCCGGTTGGCACTGGTCGCCGGCGCGACCCTCGCTTTCATCACGGTGGCCATTCCGTTGCAGCTCGATCGGCAATGGATCACGATCGGCTGGGCGCTGGAAGGAGCCGCGCTCGCGTGGCTGTACGGCCGGATCCCACACCGCGGTCTGCTTTATGCCGGCGTCGCCCTGCTCGCGGCAGTCTTCGTTCGCCTGGCGCTCAACCCCGACGTTTTCCAATACGAACCACGCGGACCGGTTCGAATCTTCAACTGGTATCTCTATGCGTACGCGCTGTGTGCCGCCGCGATGCTCACGGCAGCGTGGTGGTTCTCCGGAACCGACGACCGAATTGTGGCCGGACTGCCCAGTGCCTCGCGTCTGCTTCCCGCGGCGGCGGGAATCCTGCTGTTTCTCTTGCTGAACATCGAGATTGCCGACTTCTATGCGACCGGACCGGAGATCACCTTCCGTTTCGGCGCCGGCCTGTCGCAGGATCTGACCTACACGATTGGCTGGTTGTTCTTCGGGATGCTGTTGCTCGCGGCTGGGATCTGGCGGCGCAGTCACGCGACCCGGGTCGCGGCAGTGATCCTCATCGCGGTCACGACCTGCAAGTGCTTCTTGTACGACCTGGCGTCGCTCGAGGGACTCTACCGAGTGGCGTCATTCGTCGGTCTCGGGATGTCGCTGATACTCGTATCGATGGTGTTGCAGAAGTTCCTCCTCGCGCGGCCGAAGGGATCCGCATGATGTTCCTTCCGATCGCGCTCGCCGCCGGGACGCTCGCTCAGGCGTCGGCCGGCGCGCTGCCGGCGGTTCGATACGAGCGCCCGATCGTCGTGACCTCGCCGGGACCGCATCGGCTCGCCGTCGATGCGACGTTGCTCGCGGGTGCCGCGCCGTTCGTGGTCGTCCCGCGCGGGTCGCGCGAGGCTGTGTTCATCGCCGAACACGGCCTCGCCGACCTTCGCCTCGCCGGGCCGGATGGACGCGAGGTCCCTTACCTGCTCGTCTATCCGCAGATCAACGCCGCACGCTGGCTGAATGCGACTGTACAGCCGCTTGCCAGCACCAAGAAGACCAGCGGCTTCGAGGCGGATCTCGGCAGCGCCGTCGCCGTGAATGGCATCGATATCGGCGGCCTCCAGGGATCGTTCATGAAGCGCTTTTCGCTCGAAGGAAGCGGCGATCGCGAGCACTGGACGCTCCTGATTGGTGAAGGGACCCTGTTCAACCTGCCAGACCAGCGACTTCGCCAGACCATGGCGAGCTTCGCTCCCGGCTCTTACCGGTATCTTCGGGTCACCTGGGACGATACCCATAGCGGCAGGGTTCCGCCGCCCGAGACCGTGTCGTCCCGTCTGGTTACCACCAGCGCCGTGCGGCCTCCCGTGCGGCTACCGCTCGCGTTCGAACGCCGGCCGAGCGAGCCCGGTCGCAGCCGGTATCATCTCGTCCTTCCCGGCGCGCACTTGCCGATTGTCGCCATCCAGCTTGACGTCGCCGGCGCCTATGTCTTCAGGGAAGGGTCCGTCACCGAGCCGCGCCTCTCGGCCTGGCGCGCCGAACCAATCACAATCGGTCAGGGCCTGCTCGCGCGCGATCAACGCTCGGCAACCCGCGACAATTCCTTGCGGCTGACCGTCCAGCAGCCGACTCAGGGAGAGCTGGACCTGCTCGTCGAGGATGGAAACAATCCGCCGCTGGAGCTGCGCGGCGTCTCGGCGGAGCTCGCGGTGCTGCCATGGATCTACTTCGAGTCCGCTGGCCCGCTGGTCGCGCACTACGGCGATCCGGCACTGAAGCCGCCGATGTACGACCTGGAAGCGGCGCGGCCGTCCATCAAGATCGAGCAAGTGCCGGAGGCCCAATGGGCCGCCCGGTCCGCGCCAGCGACCGCTTCGCCGGGCGTCAGTCCGGTTGAAGACACGACCAGGACGGGCGCCCCGCTCGATGCGTCGGCATTCCGCTATTCGCGCGCAATCGGCGACAGGGCCGCCGGCCTCCTCGCGCTGCCGCTCGACGCGGCGGCCCTGGCGCACAGCACCGGCCCCGCGGGGCAGTTCAGCGACGTGCGGATCGTGGACGGCCGAGGGCGACAGATTCCTTGGCTCATCGAGCGGCGACCGGAACCGCTCCCGGTGCCGCTCGAAGCCAAACCTGCACAATCGGACGTACCCGCGTTGCAGACGGGCGCCCAGGGCAATCGTTCCGTCTACCGCATCGTCCTGCCATATCGCCGGCTTCCGGATGCGACGCTTGTACTCCACACGACCGCTCGCCTGTTTCGCAGAGATGTGATCCTTGGCGTCGAACGCCCGGCGGACCGCCGGCATCGTGATCCGTGGCTGGAGCGCCTGGCCAGTCAATCGTGGGAACACGTCGATCAAACAACGCCCGCCCCGGCGTTGAGCCTGCGATTCCCGACCGGCGATGACGCAACCGAGGCGACGCTGGTCGTCGATGAAGGAGACAACAGCAGCCTGCCAATCGATTCCGTGCAGCTGCTTCTTCCGTCCTATCGGCTGCGATTCTTCCGCCCGGCATCCGCTTCCCGGCTGATCTACGGCCGGAACGATCTTGCCCCGCCGACCTACGATCTGGCGCTGCTCGCGCCTCGCGTGCTTGGCGCCGCGGCCGCTGACGTGACCATGTCGGCGGAACCGGCAACGCAGACGGCCGATCCGAATCGGCTCATTTCACCGTGGATGTTCTGGAGCGTTCTGGGAACTGCGGTGGTCGTGTTGCTTGGGCTGCTCGCCGCGCTCCTGAAGAAATCCTGAGAGCGCGGCTATCTTTCAATACAGGATGGCCGCTTCGCCCTTGTCGGCAACGAGCTGCCGCACGCGAGCCACGATTCGGTCGCGCCGCTCGAGCACTGCTTTGATTTCGAATTTGGTCAAGTGGCGCTCGGTCGCCGTGGTCAGTGACGTCAGGGTCATTGACTCGAGCGCACTCAGGAGATTGCGGTCGCAGCGGGTGATCTCCTCGTTACGAATCGCCGACGTGAGACGGAACGCGCGCGTGTAGTCGATCATGCGGATTTGCCAGTCGGGGGTAATCAGCACGTTCCCGAGATTGCGATCGGTATCGTTGACCAGCTCGGTGAAGACGCGCAGCGTCTGCATCTGCCGGTTCCACCCTTGAGGATCGGGCGGCTCGATCTTCTTCTTCAGCCGCGCGGCTTCGTCCATCAGCGTGTCGACCCACCAGCTCAATGCTCCGGACGATCCGTCCAGCCTCCGTTCCACCGTGACCGGCATCATCTCGCCGATGCCAATCAGTTCCGCGATTTCAAAGGCGGCCATGTTGTAGCGCCACGAATCGATGAAGTTGTATTCGCGACGGCCGTTGCCGAAATCCTGCACCGGCTTGTGTTCGTCGACGCGCTGGAACGCCGCGTCGTGCGTAACACGGCCGTCCGAGAGCGTGAGCCGGAGGGGACTGGTAATCCCCTTGCTGGCGGTTCGCGAGCGGACGACCGACGCTTTCAGGAGGAACGTAGCCATCTCGCCGCGCGTGAGCGTGGCGGCAGGCGGAGCCTGGACAAGGGCCGCGGCGAGAACGATTGAGAGCCACGTCATGCGAGTAACCTCCGGGCGTGCAGCGCCAACGAGACCGTCGCGTGCGGGCTAGGGCTATTTGAACAGATCATCGAACGCCTTCTTGGCGCCCGATGCGCTACTTGGGGATACGGATGATTTCGTCTCTCGTTCCACTATGGTACGCGGCTCGAAGCAGCTGCACGTGTTGCGCATATCCTTGGGCGACACGCGCGCGGGAATCGGTTGCTGGCATTCGAATGCCGCTGACGTGTCGAAGTGCACGCACTGCGCGCAACTGTGCAGGTCGGCCTGGCAGCGCGGACACTGGCTCGTCGTCCCCCACGCTGCCGCAATGGTAAGTTCGGTTCCGCAGCGTGCGCACTTCACCACGTCCCGGAACCCCGGCATGTTGAAGGTCTTCGGCTGGATGGGCGGCTGCCCGCGCGGCGCGTACTCCTTCTTCAGTTCCGGCTTCCGCTCCGGCCGCCGATCGCGCGGCTCGTCCTGATATCCTCGTTGCCGGTATTTCCGCTCAGACATCGGTTTTCAG
Source organism: uncultured Acidobacteriota bacterium (assembly GCA_963755695.1). Lineage (GTDB taxonomy): Bacteria > Acidobacteriota > Vicinamibacteria > Vicinamibacterales > 2-12-FULL-66-21 > QHWT01. The sequence continues at coordinate 1,954,744 of CAVWLB010000010.1, forward strand.
CCTTGAAACCAGACTAACGCGGGAACGAACCTGGTAAATCATTGAACGATCCAAGCCCGAGCGGCTTTCCGAATCGCTGATCGCCTTCGGGAACCGCCCGCCCTATAATCCGGATGAGTCCGCCGAGTATAGCTGTTCTGCGGTTGGTTTCAAGGAACGGATTACCCGGGGGGCCGTATATCGGCAGAGGAGAAACTCATGAACCCCATGGTGAGGCGCCGCCTGCTGCCCGCTCTGGTGCTGCCATTGCTGATTGCCAGCACCGGTTGCGATATCGTCACCGCCGAGTTCAGGTCCGAAGAGAAATCGGAATGGCGGAAGACCTACCCGCTCGATGCCTCAGGGCACGTCGAAATCAGCAATATCAACGGGAAAATCGACGTTCAGCCGGGCGATGGAAACGCCGTGGAAGTCGTGGCCATCAAGAAAGCCAAGGGGCCCTCGCCGGAGGCCGCGAAGGCCGCGCTCGAACGGATCGAGATCCTGGAGGATGTCGCCGCCGGACGGGTCAAGATCGAAACCAAGGTGAAGTCCTCGAGCGGCGGCATGTTCAACGGTGGCGGACTTCAGGTCGAATACCGCGTGCGCGTGCCAGCGGGCGCCGAGGTCAAGCTCGAAACGGTCAACGGCGGCATCGACGTGAGCGGGCTCAAAGGACGCGTCAACGCTGAAACGACCAACGGTGGCGTAGAGGCGCGCGACATCTCGGGCACGCTCGTCGCGACCACGACCAACGGCGGCCTCGACATCGAGCTCGCGGAAATGCCCGAAGGTGGCGTGAAACTGGAGTGCACCAACGGCGGCATCAAGGTGCAGCTGCCCCGCGACGCCAAGGCCTCGATCTCGGCGCGCATCAGTAACGGCGGCATCCATACCGACGGTCTGATGATTGAAGCGGTTGGCGATCAATCGCGGCGACGGCTCGAAGGTCGCTTGAATGGCGGCGGCCCGCGTCTCGAGATCGAGGGCACCAACGGCGGCATCACGCTGAACGGCCGCTGACGGCCGGTTGCTGTCACGGGTCGATTGAAGGGTTCAACTATGAGGCCCGAATCGTAGTCCTTGGAAGTGGACTGTTCGACATCACCGCCGTTCGAGCAGCGCGAGAACGGCGGTCTCTGCGCGGGTCAGGTTTCCTACGGCTCTTGTGCCACGCCCTGACCGCCGCTCGATCGATCCATCGAGATAGGCGTCGATCACGGCCGGGTGGACGTAACTCTTGCGGCAGACTGCCTTCGTGTTCCCCAGCAGCCGGGCGACGTCCTCGATGCACCGGCTGATCACCTTCTTCGCCTTTGATTCCGAATCGGCGGCGTCGCATTCGAGCAGCAGGATCAAGGCCTCAACCGTTCCACACCATGTCCGGAAATCCTTGGACGTGAAGTCTTCGCCGGTAATCTCCTTGAGGTAGAGGTTTACGTCACCCGAACCGATGTCGATGACTTTCCCCTCCTCGTCGCGATACTGAAAGAGTTCCTGCCCCGGCAAGTCGCGGCATTCCCTCACGATTTTGGCCAGCACGCGGTTGGACAACACCTTGGTGTGTTTGATCCCGCTCTTGCCGCGGAACGCGAACTCGACCTTCGAACCATTGACCTTCACGTGTCCGTCGCGCATCGTCGTGAGGCCAAAAGATTGATTGTCGCGTGCGTATTCCTGGTTGCCGACCCGGATCAACGTGTCCTGCAGCAGCCTGACGATCGTCGCCAGGACCTTCTGCCGCTGAAGCCCCCTTCGCCGCAGGTCCGCTGCGACACGCCGACGGATTCGGGGAAGCGCGCGGCCGAATTCGAGCATGCGTCCATACTTCGTCTCGTCGCGGACCTCGCGCCATCGCGCGTGATAGCGATACTGCTTTCGGCGCCGAGCATCGCGCCCGGTGGCCTGCAGGTGGCCGAGAGGATCCGGCGAAATCCAGACGTCGGTCCATGCCGGCGGAATCACCAGGGCACGAATGCGGTCCAGATCTTTGCGGGCAGTAACCGCGCTTCCATCGGGGCGGATGAACCGGAAACCCTTGCCGTTCTTCACACGGCGAATGCCTGGCGTGGCGTCGGTGGTGTAATGCAGCCGGGCGGCTCGCGCAGACGCAACCGGATCCTTAACGGCTTGGAGACGCGTGGAGCCGTTCATGAGCTCAGCTGTGGTAACATGACCGCGTTCCCCAAGAGGCTGTCGGCATGAAGTGTCCGCGGTGTGCCTCGGCGCGGGTGTACCCGTCGCGCCTGCGTGGCCTTTTGGAGGGCCTGCGTCAGAAGCTGACCGATCGTCAGCCGTACCGCTGCCACGAATGTGGCTGGCGCCGCTGGCGGGCAGTGGAATTCCTGGGTCGCAATCTCGACGTGCAGCCCGAAGATCTGCGAACCGGCCGTCGGACTTCGCCTGTTTCCCCCGCCGACGTCGATCAACTCGATCCCGCTTAGTGGTCCGATCGCTGAGACGCTCCAGGGCATACGCACGAGCGCAGTGCAAAGCGCGCGCCTGCCTCACCCGGTTGCCCGAACCTGGCATCAGCGCAAGCGGGGTGTCCAGTTCGGATCGAACGAGCTTCCGAGGATGAGCTGAAGGACGGCGTCGTAGCTCTCGATCCCTTCTGTCACCCGGTTGGCTTTCAGGTAGCGGTCGTAGGTTTCGCGCGCAGCCACACGGACGATGCGAGATGTGGCTTGGTAGCGTGCGGCAATCGAGGCAAGATCCTGGCGCGGGCCGGTCTCGAGCGCTGCGAACGCGGCGCGCCGTTCCGCGGCCGGCAGCGCGCCAGCCGCGTGGCCATAGAGGGCAAGCCACCCGCTGTACTGCGACAGTTCGTTGCCCCGCGCGCAGGCAAGCCAGGCGATGAAATTCGCCTCGGACTCGTCGGCATACCCTGCCAGATGCCCCCATTCATGCGACAACACGAACGGCCGTTCCACGTCCAGCAGGTCCGGGGCGAGCATTACTTCGAGGAGAAACGGATCGGTCATTCCCGCGATCGCCGCGTTCCGGAAGTAGAGGCGGAGCAGCGTTGGCTTTGGTGTGCCGGCAACGATCACGCCGCGCGATCCGAGCGCGCGCTGCGCGTCGTGGAATGGACCGACCAGACTGTGTTCGTCGAGCGGCAATCCGTGTGCGGCATCGTGCAGCCGATTGAGCTCACTCGCGGCGCGCATCGCGAGCTCCGACGTCGCCTGGGGAGTGATGCGGGTGCGATCGAATACCAGCTTTTCCGCCATCGGCACCCGACGGTAGTTCAAACCCCACATCGCGAGGAACAGCAGGTAGCCCATCGACGCGACAACGGCGAGACGCCAGATCGCGCGCAGGCTGCCGCGGATCAAGCCCGCGCGTCGAACCGAGCCCACCACGATCAAGAGTGCCATCGCTGCGCCGACTACGCAGACGAGATCGAACAGCGACCAGTCGATGGTGTTGGAAAACGCCGTGACCGATCGCTGGAGTCGCAGATACGCGCCTTCCGAATACCAGCGCTCGATCCACGACGATGGGATCGGCACGACCGCAGCTGCCGCCGCCGCGAGGATCACCAGCAGACCAATCGCGCGCCGGATCATTGCTCGTCCGAGTCTCCGCCGGTGATCAACCGGATCGCGCGCTGCCAACTGAAGTACGCCCAGGCCCACTCGGTCAAGACGACGATCCGGTTGCGAAAGCCAATGAGCTTGACCAGATGAATGAACAACCAGGCGAGCCAGCCGATCAAGCCTTTCAACTGCACCCAGTGCAGATCGGCGACCGCCGATGCACGGCCAATCGTCGCCAGGCTGCCGTAGTCGCGGTAGTGGAACGGCCGAAGCGGCTGACCGGCGAGCGCGCCCTGGATGTTGTGCGCGGCGTGCACGCCCATCTGGATAGCGACCTGCGCCACGCCGGGAAGCGGGCGGCCGTCGCTGCCGTTGAGCGACGAGAGGTCGCCGATCACGAACACTTCGGGATGGCCGGGAATCGTGAGGTCGGGATTGACCAGAACGCGACCGGCGCGATCGGTCGGAACGCCAAGCGCCTTGCCAAGCGGCGACGCGGCGACTCCGGCTGCCCAGAGGATGGTGGCCGCGCGCAACTGCCAGTCGCGCGCTTCGACCAGTCCGGGCGCAATCCGCGTCACGATCGTGTTGGTGCGGACCTGCACGCCAAGCCGCTCCAGGTCGCGTTGCGCAGCCTGACGCAGGGTTTCGGGGAAGGTGGCCAGCACCGATCCGCCCCCCTCGATCAACACGATCCTCGCCGAGCTCGGATCGAAATGACGGAAGTCTCGGGCGAGCGACTTCCTTGCGATCTCGGCGAGCGCGCCGGCAAGCTCGACGCCGGTCGGCCCAGCTCCGACGATGGCAAACGTCAGCAGCTCTTGTCGCTTGACCGGATCCTTCTCGCGCTCGGCGCGCTCGAACGCCAAAAGCGTCCGTCTCCTGATCTCCAGCGCGTCCTCGAGCGTCTTCAGGCCCGGCGCGCAGTGCTGCCACTCGTCGTGGCCGAAATACGCATGCGTCGCGCCGGCCGCGACGATCAGGAAGTCGTAGCCAATCTCCTCACCATCGCTGAGATGAACGGACCGGCGTGGCGTGTCGATTCGATCGACCTCTCCGAGCAGGACCTCGACGTTGGCCTGGCGGCGCAGGATCCACCTGATAGGCGATGCGATCTCCCCAGGGGACAACGCCGCCATCGCGACCTGGTACAAGAGGGGCTGAAACAGATGGTGGTTGCGGCGATCGACGACAGTCACGTCGATGGGCTGACGTCGAAACGCGCGCGCGGCATACAGGCCCCCGAAGCCGCCTCCGATGATGACGACATGCGGCATCCATCTGAACTGTATGACATTTGGAATATCGATTGCACCTCAGCTTCGGCGAGGGGCGAGGGGCGAGGGGCGAGGGGCGAGGGGCGAGAGGCGAGGTTCGGAGGGAGCGGGTGATGACGACGACCACTGATCGACTGGTGCGATGGGGAGGGGCGAGGCTGTCCCGGCGCGTGGTCCGTGCGGCCCCGTGGGTGGGAACGGTGATCGCGTTGGCCACGATCGGCACCACGATGAAGCGCAAGGGCTTCTTCCGTGGCGCGCTCGACACCGGCCTCAACGCCATTCCGTTCGTGGGGGCGACCAAAAACGCCATCGAGATCGCGCGCGGCCGGGATTTCCTGCCCGATCGCCCGGCTACCGCGCGGCGATAGCGCGCGGCCGGCCGAACGCACCCGGCGGCGCGCCATCAGATGTCATGCGGGCAGGTTCGCAGCTGTCCTCTTCAACCAAGGACCGCCCGAGCGAGCAACAGCGGCGTGAGCACGAAGAACAGGATGCACATCCAGACGATCATCGCGACGACGCAAACGATGATCGCGCGGCCGGTATTCGAATAATCCAGCACTTCGCGGACGGCGATCACCCCAATCACGAGCGTCCAGATCCAGATCAGGAAGGAGATCAGCGGCCCGAGAAACGGGATGATCGCGAGCACGTTGAACACACCAGGTGCCGCGGTAAACCCGATGACCCGGAACGCCTCGTTGAAGTCCGCCTTCGTCGCCGGTTCCGGCATCACTTTCGTGCCGATCAGCACGACCAGGAGCGACCAGATGGCATAGCCGATGAGCGAGACAATCAGCGCCATGATTCCGCCGCCGGGGCCCGAACGGAAGATGTTGCCGATCAGGGCCGCTATGCCGGCAATCACGATCACGGTGATCGCCTGCCCCATCGCCGTGGAATCCGCTTCGATCTCCTGGAACGTCTTCACGTCCGCTTTCATCGCTCCAACCATGCGTTCTGTCAGATTTGCCATGCCATCCTCCTGCCGACGAGGTCTCCACATGAGGCCCGCTGGCGGCGACAGTGTAACGCAGGCCAAAGGGCCGGGCTATCGCGCCCGTGCAACGTGGCACCAGGGTTGCTCCTCAATCTGCAGGAGGATTTGCATGGATCGATCTGACGAGCGCAAGGAAACCCGGACCGGCGACGTGCTTGGACTCGGCAGCAGCGGCGGTACCGACACGATTGAACCGCGTGCTGACGCGGCCGAGGAAGACCAGCAGCGCCGGCGTCAGCGGATGAGCGAAGGTGCGGACGACATGACGTCCGGCGCGACCGAGAGCGGCGGCGTGCATCGGGGCGCTGGCGGAGAAGGTACCGACGTCGAATAAGGTCGTGTTGCCGATGATTGGCACCGGGGTCTTGCGACCCTGACGTGAAAGACCGGCGGCCGGTCCTTTCTCCTCGCGGACTCCGAGGAGGCCGGCCGCGCGGCTATAATTCCCTCATGCCGCGCACAGCCCCGCCCGAATCATGGGGTCACTCCACAGTCCGCACCGCCTGCCCTCTCGATTGCCCTGATTCCTGCACGCTCGACGTCACCGTCGAGAACGGCCGCGTCTTGAAAATCGACGGCGGCGACGCGAACCCTTCACGCGTCATTTCATCTGCGCCAAGGTGCGCCGCTTCGGCGAGCGCGTCTACGGAGAGGATCGGGTGCTCTATCCAGCGGTACGTCACGGCGCCAAGGGGCAGGGCACGTTCACACGCGTGAGCTGGGCCGAAGCGCTGGACTTGATCGCGCGGCGGATGACGGAGATCCGCGATCAATTCGGCGCCGAAGCGATCCTGCCCTTCTGTTACGGCGGATCGAACGGCCTGCTCACACAGGACACCAACGACGCGGAACTGTTCCGGCGGTTCGGCACGTCGCGGCTCGCGCGGACGGTGTGCGCGGCGCCCACCGGCGCCGCGAATCTCGCGCTCTACGGCAAGATGGCCGGCGTCGCCTACGCGGACTATCCCGCACGCGCGGCTGATCATTCTCTGGGGCGTCAATCCCGGCGCCTCGGGCATCCATCTCGTGCCATTTCTCAACGAGGCGCGGGCTGCGGCGCAAAGCTCGTGGTGATCGATCCGCGGCGAACGAGCCTCGCGAAGAAGGCGGTCCTGCACCTGCCGGTACACCCCGGCACCGACCTTCCCGTCGCGCTCGCGCTGCACCGGGTGCTCTTCGAGGAAGGTCACGCCGACCAGGCGTTCCTCGACGCGCACACGACCGGTGCCGATCGCCTGCGCGCGGCAGCCGAGCCCTGGACGATCGAGCGCGCCGCGAGAGAGGCGGGCATCGACGCCGCGGACCTGCGGCAGCTCGCCGATCTCTACGTCGAGTACGTCGCCGGCGCTCGTCCGGTGCGGCTGGGGCCTCGAGCGCAACCGCAACGGCGGCAACGCGGCCGCCGCCGTCCTGGCGCTGCCCGCGGTCGCCGGCAAGTTCGGCGTCCGCGGCGGCGGCTACTCGATGAGCAACTCGCTGGCATTCGGCTTACGCTCCGCATCCTGGATCGACACGCCGGAGCCGGCGACGCGGCTCGTCAACATGAACCATCTGGGCCGGGCGCTGCTCGACTACACCGATCCGCCGGTCAAGATGCTGTTCGTCTACAACTGCAATCCGCTGGCGACCATGCCGGATCAGAATCGCGTGCTCCAGGGGCTCCAGCGCGACGATCTCTTCACCGTCGTCTTCGAGCAGGTGTTCACCGACACCGCCCGCTACGCCGACGTCGTGCTGCCGGCGACGACGTTCCTCGAGCACTACGACATCGCGAAGGGCTACGGGCCGATCACCCTGCAGCTCGTCCGCCCGGTCATCGAGCCGCGCGGCGAGGCGCGCAGCAACGCGGACGTCTTCTCCGAGCTGGCCGAACGCCTGGGCGTCGGCGCCGCGGAAGAGGATACCGAGACGCTGATGCGGATCAGCGGGCCGGATGCCCGAGGCCATTGGAGCCGAGCTGCTCGAACGCGGGGTCGCGACGCCGCCGTACGACGGCAGCGCCGGTGCAGTTCGTCGACGTCTTCCCGCTGACGCCCGATCGCAAGGTCAACCTGTTCCCCGACGAAATGCGTCGGCGACGCGCCGCGCGGGCCTGTACGGCTACCAGGCGGATCCCGCGACCGAGCAGTTCCCGCTGGCGCTGATTTCTCCGGCGACCGAGAAGACGATTTCGTCCACGCTCGGCGAGCTGCGCGAGCGCGCGGCGATGCTCCACATCCATCCAGCCGATGCCGCGGCCGCGCGGCATCGCGCAGAGCGACCCGGTCCGCGTGTTCAACGCGCTCGGCGAGCTGCACTGCCCGGCCAACCTGACCGCCGACATCCGCCAGGGCACGGTCGCGTTCTCAAAGGGCGTCTGGCGCACGGAACACCTACAACGGGTCAACGTCGAACGCGCTGGTGCCCGACACGCTGACCGATCTCGGCGGCGGCGCGTGCTTCAACGACGCCCGCGTCGAGGTGGCGCTGCTCGGCCGCCATTAGCTTCTTGAGAGACGCTGAAGGGCGCGTCTCAGACGCGCCCTTCAGTCTTTCTTTCTAGACAGGCGCCCTAGGACTAATGCCCACGGCAGCTCTGAAGAGGTGCCCTGCAGACTTTTTCAATGACCTGTTGGTCGGAGAGTGCCGGGCGAAGCCCACGGACTAATACGAAAAGAAAAAGATCAAATCCACTCCCGCGCGCTCGACGCGGCGCTGGGTGAGGCGGTTGGCGGCGCCGCTCGTTTCCGGCGCGACGGTCGTCTCGAGCCGCAGGAACTGCGCGAGCTGGTATTCCAGCATGAACTCGGTGAAGCTGCGCTGGCCGAACTGCTGACGGAAGCGGACGAAGGCCTTGTCGCTCACCTGCTTGCCGAGCGTGACGCCGCCGGCGGTTCTCGCCGGTCTGCGGATCCGACGTGGTGATCTCGAAGAGGTCGACGTCGAGCGCTTTGCCAATCGAACGGCTCAGCGGCGAGGCGATGAAGCCGCTGGCGATGCCGCCGGCCGTCTCCGCGAGCGACGCGCGCTCGCCGGTGCCCAGCTCGTTGACCGAGCGATTGAAGACGATCAGCGACAGGATGTCGGCTTCGTCGAGCGGCGGATTGCTGGTAAGCTGAGAGCTCCGGCGCTCGCGAGCGTGCCGGTGACGTGGATGCTGGCGGTGACGCCGGTGTTCGGGATCAGCCGCGTCGCGGTGATGTCGAGGTTGGGGTTGAGCTGGGGCAGTCCGAGGAACTGCACGGTGCCGCCGCGCACCAGCTCGAAGCGACGCCCCTGGAACTCGTAGAAGCCGCGAACGGTATCGGCCGTGCCGCGAAGCGTGATCGGCCCGTCCGGGTTCTTTTGGATCTCGCAGGTCCGCGCCGACGGTCGCGTTCACATTGCCGACCTGCATCGCGGTGGCGCCCCCCGGCCGGATGTCGTCACCGCGGATGACCAGGTTGTCCGGCGCGACGAGGTGGACATCGAGCGCGAGCGGGGACATTGGGCCGGTCTGCGCCGCTCCGGTTTCGGGTCCGGCGGCGTTCTCCTTCTCAGGAGACTCGGCCGCGCGCTCGCGACCCTTTTCGAGCGCCTCACGCGTCGCTTCCTCGACCCCCTTGCCGGTGGCCGTCGACTCCTGCGCGGAGACGACGTCGGGCAGCGCTTCTTCCGAATATGGCCTGGCAAACTGCAGCAGGATCTGGTCGATCTCCAGCCTCGCCTGGTCCATGCGGATTTCGCCTTCGAGCCTCGGCTTGCGCAGCTCGCCGGTCAGCTTCAGATGCGTCTCCGACGTGCACGTCGCCAAGCTCGTTGTCGATCAACTTGAAGTTGTCGCTCTCGATCGACACGTTCACCGCGCCGGCCTTGCGCTGGTGAATGGCGAGATCGCCCGCGATCGTCAGCGGATTGCCGTGCTGATCAAGGACTTGAAAACGCGGGATGTGAATGTGCTCGGGCTGCAGCTCGATGCGCGTGGTCATGCCGGTGAACTTGGTCCCGGCCGGGACGACCGCGAAACCGCCGTTCTCCAACTCGACAAATCCGCCAAGGTGCGGATCCTCGCCCGATCCGGTGATCCGAACGTCGGCCTGCAGCGTGCCGGTGACGTTGGTGAGCTGGTTGGTGAAGCCCTGGAGCGATGCCGAGATCGATCCGCGAGGACTGGACGCGGACATCCAACTGATCGCCGGCGGTCGGCTCGATGTGCCCGCTGACCCCCGGGGGGTTCGGGCGCAACGCGCTCATCGGAATCGTACCCTTCGCGGTGAGCTCGACGCCGGGCCCCTGCAGCAGCCGCGCGTCGAGCACGATCCGGTCGTTGCCGTAATTGGCATCCACGGTGAGCGACTGATACTTGAAACTCTGGAAGCCTCCGCTTGCCACTTCGACGTGTCCGTCGACTACCGGTGTCTTGGCGGTCCCGGTAATCTTTGCGTTCGCGTTGAGTGTCCCGCTGAACCCACGATTCTGCAGCAGCAGCTTGTCGAGCTGGGAGAGATCGACGTTCTTTGCGTTGACCTCGATGGTGCCAGGCGTCGTGTTCTCCCCGAGCGGAAATGTGCCAGCGACCTCGAGTGACTGGTTTCCACTGACGATCCGCACGCCTTCCAGATCGACCTTGTTATTGCCGTACTGCACGGTGGCGGAGCTGCCAGGAGCGATCCTCCACTCGATTCCCTGGGTCCGGAGCGAAAGGTTGGGCAGGTGAATCTCCTGATGATCCGGGTGCAGGATGACGCTGCCGCCGGCATCGAGCTCGCGCGTGCCGGGGTTGTTCTGGCCTGCCGCCTTTTCGGCCTCCTCACCGGAAGGCGCCTCCGCCGCGTGCGTCTGAAAATCGATTCGTTGATCGGCGTACTTGGCCGTAGCTTTGAAATCGTTGATCTGCATGCCGCCGGCCTTGATGAACGTCGCGGTCGTGTCGGCCTGCACGCTTGCCCGTGCGAATTCGAGATTGGGGACGGTTGCGTTGAACTTGCTGTCGAGATCGAGCGCCGTATTGTCCTGATAGCTGATATTCGACCCGTCGAACATGCCGGACACAGTCAGCGATGATTCGTTGCCCGTCAGCGTTCCATCGATGACGGCGGATCCGCCAATCGGCTGATCCGCCAGCTTGCCGATCGCTGCCAGATCTGGAGCGCCGACATGGAACTTCAGGTTGGTGCTGCCGGTGTCATCGAGCGCAATCGGGCCCGACGCCTGCACATCGAGGTTGGCTCCCTTGATCGTCGCCTGTCGCAGCTCGCCGCGCCGGTCCGTGTACCGGCCCTCGATATCGGCGGTCGTGAGCTGCAGGTCGGCGATCGTGGTATTTGCCAGCGTGACCCGCCCGTCGGCGGTAATCGCGTCAGGCGTGATTGGCGCCGACATGTCGCGGATGCCGAATGCCGCGTCGATGGTGGCGTTGACCTGTCCCTTGTATCTCGGGTTGTTCGCGATTCGGGCCGGATCAAAATCCTGAAGCGACCCGTTGGCCCGTCCCCGCACCTCGCCGTTCGACACGTGGGCCTCGACGGCGAGTCTCGGGACGTTGCCGCCCATCACTTCCGTATCGGTGATGGTCGTGTTGCCATCGAGGGTCATCGTGTCAACGGCAGTACCGTGACCTTTGACATCGAAGTCGGCATTGATGCGGCTGTCGTACTCCGGCTTGTCCAGCGCCGGGATATCGAACGTTTGCCCGAGGGCTTGCAGGTTCACGTTGCGGACGCCACCGCGCGCGGCATAGCGGGCATCGAGCGGACGCCGCGGACCGGTAACGATGGCGAAGTCGGCCGTCGTGCCGCCCACGATCGTGGCGCCGGTGACGGAGGACTGCTCCAGCGTGGCGCTGCCATCGAGCGTGGTGGTGGCCTTTGCCACCCTGCCCTTTACGTGATACGACCGCGCGTTGAGATCGGTCGTCGCGCGCGGCGCGCTGAGCGTCGGTGGAAGCGCCGCGAGGTTCACCTGCGAGGCGCTCCCGGCCAGATCGAACTGCAGCGGGTCCCTGGCACTCGCGGGAGCGACGATGGATCCCTTGGCAGTCGCGTTCGCGCCGTAGGCTGCCGCACGCCCATCGACCCCGATGTGACGGCCGGCGATGTTCCCCCGCAGGCGCACATCGCTCGCGCGATAGCCGGCCGCAACGATGCGCGGCACGTCGACGGCGAAGGTACCGCGGACCCGATCGAGCGCGGGCGCATTCGCGGGTGCCGTGGCCATCTTCACATCGAGCGTGGCGTGCCCGGTGATGTCGCTCTTCTGCTTTTGATCCTTGAGCAGCGGCGCAAGATTCAATTTGGCGACGTTGACGTCGCCGCGCGCGGCGAAGTCCGGCGCCTTCACGTCCGTGGTCATCGTGGCCTTGACGGTGCCGGCCTCCGACCGGGCGTCGAGCGTCAGCTTGAGATTGTCCTGGGGACCCGCGGCCCTCACCTCGATGGACGGGTGAAGGTTGTAGCCGCGGACGGAGGGGAGCACGCCGGCAAACTCGGGCAAGGACACGTTCGGCGCCGAGACGGTCAGCCGCAGCGATGGATTCTGCAGGTAGTTCTCGACCTCACCGTCGATGGTGACGCTCGTTTGCGAAGTTCGCAGCGAGAGCTTCTCGATGTTCAGGTTGTCGTCGCGGGTTCCGACACGCCCGGTGAGCTCGGTCACAGTGAGGTCTGGTGCCTTGCCGGCAAATGAAACCGATTCAGCGTCAGGCTGTAGTGCACCGGCGCGTATTCGAACCCGGCCTTGACGTTCAGGCCGTCCACACCGACTCGGCAGTCGATAGGCCTCGGACGGCGCCTTGTCGTCGATCACCGCACGGCCATCGAGAATCTCGATATCCGGCATCGACAAGGGCTTCCCTGGCCCCTGCCGATCCGCCTCCTGCTCCTGGCGCTTCACCAGGTTCGCGACGTTCCAGCCGCTCGCGTCGTGGCGGAGCAGGATGAACGGCTGATCGAGCCGGATCTGCCGTACCGTCATGCCGCTCGAGACGAGCTCGGCGAAATCTGTACTTGACCTCCAGCCGCTTCAACGTGACGACGTGCTCGCCGTTGACGTCGATGGCGACGTCGCCGAGCTCCACGCCGTAGAAGAGGTTGCCCCCGAGGCTGCCGATCGACAGATTGCCGTTGACGTACTGTTTCGATTCCCGAATCACGAAACGCCGCAGCCAGTCTCGGAACCACGGCGTCTGTGAGGCGATCAGCGCCAGCGCGACGATGCCGATGAGCAGCGTGCCGACGAAGGCGACGATCTGCAGGGTGCGGCGCACGTATCGTTTCGCTGGTGAGGCTCGTCGCTGAAGCATGCTGTCGAACTGCCGGTTACCGCTCGCTGCAGCCCTGAACGATGGCGCCAGTGAGACCGGCTCTTTCAACCATTCAGAACGCCTGTCCGATGGAGAAGTGGAAGCGGATCCGCCGCGCCTGTTCCTTGCCGTTCACGAGCAGGCCGGGGATCGGATTCAGCTGGTAGCCGACGTCGACGCGAATCGGGCCGATCGGGCGTGTTGTAGCGCAGGCCCGGTCCGATGTCGTACCGCAGGTCGTTGAGATTGAAGTCCCACGCGTTGGTCCACACGTTGCCGGCGTCGACGAACGCGACCGCGCTCAGGTTGCCCCATACCGGCACCCGCAGCTCGCCGAGCTTTCGAACAGCGTGTGGCCGCCGACCGGATTTCCCTCCGGAGTCAGCGGGCTCACCTCGAATCGTCCCCAGCCGCGCAGGCTGGACGCGCCGCCGAGGAAGTAGCGCTTGAAGAACGGGACGTTGACGTCCTGATTACCCGATGGCGCGAATCGAGCCGCCGCGCGCCCGGACCGCGATGAGCGCACGCGGTCCGAGCGCGAGGTAGCCGCGGCCTTCGAGGATTGTTTCCGAGTAGTTGTAGTTGCCGCCGCAACCAGTCGCCCGCCTTCTCGAGGTGCGCGCTCGACAATATAACCGGTCTTCGCGACCAGCTGGGTTTCCGCCGTGCTGCGGCGGAGATCGAACGTCGAGCGACGAGAGCAGTCCCTTGCCAGCGCCGGTTTCCGGGTTGAGGCCTAGAGCGATGAGCGTATCCCTGAACGTCGGATCGTCCAGACGCTTCCTGGGTGACGACGATAGCTCTCGATACTGGTTCGTGTAGGTGAACGAGAGCGTCGTCGTTGCCGGGCGCTGCGAATAGGGCCCGGGTCGGGCAAGCGGCCGCTCGATGGTCACGCTTCCGCCGTGCGTGTCCAGCATGTAGGCCGGCTCGTCGTTGTGCCACGACTGTCCGCTGACGGTCAGGCCGTAGCGCGGGGCCGGAAGACGCGGGCTGCTTGAAGTTGAGGCGAACGCCGCGATCGAGCGCGCGAGGCCTGGCCGATCGAGCTGCATCGTGCGCGCGCCGCCGAAGAAGTTCACGTGCCGCCAGTCGATCTTGGCGCGCGCCTGTTCCTCGCTGCCGTAGCCGACGCCGAAGTTCACCTTGCGGTGCTTGCCCTCGGTCACCGTGATCTTCGTCGGCACGATCTCGGGCTGCTGCCCTTCGGGCACGTCCGGCTCGATGTTCGCGAACTGAAAGGTCTCGAGCCCATAGAGCTTGCGCTGGCTCTCCTCAATCTGGCTGAGCCGGTAGCGCCAGCCCGGCCGGAACGTGAGCTGCCGCAGGACGACGGCGTCGCTGACGCTGGTGTTGCCGACGATGTCGATCGGTCCGTACCGCGCCAGCGTGCCCGGCGTCGCCGTCGATCGTGAGGATGCGCGAGTGGTCGTTGCCGCCGGCGCGCTCGGTCAGCCGAACCGAAGCGTACGGGTAGCCGTGATCCTTCACCTCGTCGAGCGCGCGTTTCGCGCGTGGCCTGCGCGAGCGCTCGATCGAGCGGCGCCCGGTCTTGCAGCGGGAGCTCGATCCTTCAGCTCGGTCAAGTGCTTCGGCGGCAGGACCTCGAAACCCTTGTACTCGATCGCTTCGACGAGGATCGGCTGCCCTTCGTCGATGTTGACCGTAATGTCGACGGCGTCCTGCTTGTGGTTCAGCTTGACGTCGAATGAGGTGACCTTCGCGTCCGGATACCCGCGGTCGCGGTAGAACGCCGACGATCCGCTTCAGATCGGCGTCGAACTGCTCGCCGCGTGAAGTAATGCTTGGCGCCCCAGGGCAGCTTCGAGCTCTGCGTGGTGGCGAGCACGGACTGCGGAGCTGCCCAGCCTTGACCGCCTTGACGCCAGTGAACTTGAGCTGCGTTGACCCGGATAGCGCCTCGCTCCGCTTCGATCACAGCCGCCGGCAGCCGAGCAGAACGCAAACGATGGCAAGGAGCAGGCAAAGCCGCGGCAAGAGATGGCGTAGAGCGAGTGCGAAAGAGACTTGCACGTGATGGCTTGCAAACACATCACGTGCCAAGTCCGAGCGTCGTGACGTCGCTACTCCCGGGTGATTTCGGGCTTTCCGCCGGAAACCGACAGCATGATCCCGAGCCCGACCGCGATGACCAGGCCGATGACGACCCAGGCAGCGGACACGTGGCGGAGAACACCGCCGTACCACAGCGCCAGCGAGGGCGCCGATCAGCAGGATGAAGTACCCGATCAGATACATGTTGATGAAACGCATGGCGACCTCACGCAGAAAGACGGAAGACGGCAGGCCGAAGGAAGCGAAAACGCTGCCTTCGCCTTCCGCTTCCGCCTTGAAGGTCTTCCGCTTTCCGGCGCGGTTGACTACCGCGTGAGGCGAACGACCAGCGCGGCGCGGCGGTTGAGGCGGCGCGTCTCTTCGCGCGCGTTGTCGTACTTCGGCCGCTCTTCGCCGTAGCTCACCGTGCGCAGCCGCTCGGCGCTGATGCCGCGGCTCGTCGAGGTAGTCGCGGACCGCGGTGGCGCGGCGCTCGCCGAGCGCGAGGTTGTACTCGGCCGTGCCGATGTTGCAGGTGTGGCCTTCGATCTCGATCGCGCAGGTCGGGGTTCTCCTGCAGCGTGCGCACCGCTTCGTCGAGCGCGCGCGTCGCTTCCGGCCGCAGGCTGTAGCGGTCGAAGTCGAAGTGCACGTCCTCGAAGACGAACTCGCTTCGACCGCGGGCCGTGACGACCTGGATGTTGACCGTATCGCTCGCGGTCTTGCCGTCGGTCGGGCAGGTCACCGTGACGGTGACCGGCACCGGCCCTTCCTGGTTCGGCGCCGTCCACGGCGTCTGCTGGCCGCGCGCGTTGGTGAACGTCCCGGCGGGCGCGGTCCACGTCGTAGGTCACCGCGCAGCTCGTGGAGTCGGTGGCGACGGCGGTGACCGTCGACGTCTTGCCGATTTCCACCGTGCACGGATTGCACGTGCGCCTTGACCGACAGATCGTGCGCGAGGCGGCGGCGGCTGGCGCCGGTGGCGGTGGCGGCGGCGGCGGCACGTAGATGCGCACGCCAGGGTGATAGCCGATGCGGCCGACGATATCCATCTTGTCGCCCGCGCCGTTGGTGTACTGGCTCAGGAAGTTGTCGCGCGTGTCCATGTTCAGGCGCCACGTCCAGCCCGCGCCGGCGAAGAAGCCGTTGGGCTGCTGCCACGTCAGACCGAGGTTCAGGTTCACCGGGTGACTTGACCTCGGAGATGAAGCCGACCGGGAGAAACGATCCGTCGGTCGGCCGAGCAGCGTTCTGCTTCGTCTCGAGCGAGCTGTTCGAGTAGGCCTCTCCCGTCGAGCTCCGCCGTGAACGCGCAGCGACTTGCGCGACGGGAAGCCGGCGCCGAAGCCCCAGCGGAAGCCGTTGGTCGTCTTCGACTTCGTCGGGGTTGCCCGCGGACGATGAATCCGCCGTAACCGGAAAATTCGACGCGCTCGTTGATTTCCTTGCTGACAATCGCGTCGATTGCGAAGTCGGCCTTGCCGGTGCTGGCGCCTTTGTCAGTGTCGCCGGTCGGCAGCTTGATCATGCCGCGCACCGCGAACGCCGCCGGGCTGCTGCTGCCACTGCGACGCCAGATTCAACTTGGCGCCGACCCACAGGTCGCCGAGGTTGTTGCCGCTCCACGCGTCGTTGCGCCAGCGGATTCTGCGGCACGACGCCGCCAGCCTGCGGGAAGCGACGAGAGGAACAGCGGCCGGATGTCGCGGTCGATGCGATTCACGAGCACCCAGGAGCCGAAGATCTCCGCGTGGTCGCCGACGCCGTAACCGAAGGTCAGCGGCCAGTTCGATACGTCGGTGAATCCCTGGTTGTCGTCGAAATTGACGCGATAGGCGCTGATCGACCATTTCTTCCGCGGCAGCACTTCGCCGGTCGGCACATACCAGAGGCCCGTGTCGCCCATGAAGGTCGTCGTCGCCGGTCGCGTATGCACCTCGGTCGTCGCTCGCCGGGCGTGGTCTGCGGCTGCGTCGTCGCCTGCGACGTGGTGCCCGTCGTCGCCGGAGTCTGGGACGAGGACTGGCCCGGGGACGACTGGTCGCCCGGCGTCGACGTCTGGGCCGCAGCACGCCGGCGACGGCCAGCGTCAACGCCACGGCGATCACTCACGCGATTTCACCATACGCACATGCCTCCGTAACTACACTTCCGGGCCCGGACGCCCGTCCGCGCGGGCGTCGCTACTCGCCGATCGCGTCTGCTCGGCTGTGTCTATTGTATCGGCATCGTCTCGACAAGTCGGCCACGTCCGCCGCGGCTAATCTGGCCGCCCTTGCGGCCGGCGCTGACCGGGCTTCCTCGGACGTCCACTCGTGGGCGGTCCCCTTCTGGTGGGCGGCCCGGCCGCCCTTGCTGGCGATTTCGCGCTGTTTCTCGGGGGACATCGAGGCGAAGCCGCGGCGTTCCTTGCGTTCTGCGTTGATCATCGGACGATCCTTTACATCAGTCATGGCGTTACTCCCGTAACAGTCCCGCCGTCCGCCCGCGACACCACGTAGGGTACCGTGGTGGGTTCCGCCGGCGGGTCCTGGACGGGCGCAGGTTTCGGTTCATCTGGCGGCGTCTCGGGTACATCGACCGGATCGTCGGGCGGACGACGCTCATTGTCCGTTTCAGTACCCTTGTGACTCGTCGGCACAATCTTCTACCGCCGGGCTGCCCTATCAAACCCTATGCCAGAGTTAGGCGCGTTTATCGTCGTTCGAACCTCTGCAACTGGCTGAAAAACGCAGACGTCACACAAGCTGCGTCAACCACGCACTCGAGCCTGGAGCAAATCGCTACACGACTCATGCTTCCTAATACATGAGGTAATTGGCCGCCAGAATCAATTGACTCAACAGGTGATTGCGGAAATCGAGTAATTTCGCAGATGCATGAATAGCCGATAGGATGATTGAATGGCCCGAATGGTAATGTGTAAAAAGTTGCAACGTGAAGCGCCTGGACTCGAGACCCCTCCGTGGCCCGGGGAGCTGGGACAGCGGATCTACGAAAATATCTCGGCCGAAGCTTGGAAGATGTGGGAAGAGCGGATGAAGATGATCCTCAATGAGTACCGGCTGATGCCGTGGCAGAAAGAGGCGCAGCAGCTGGTGGCGAAGCACATGGAGGATTTCTTTTTCGGCGAAGGAGCGGCGCTTCCTCCGGGATACGTTCCGCAACAGGGTAAGCAGTAGCTTCAGGTTGGCGGTTGGCGGCTTCCCGAGAGTAGCCGTAAACCGCCAACTGCGGCCCGCTAACCGCTAACCGCAGTCGTTCCAGCGTTTACGGCAATTTCATCATCAATCTGAAACCGCAAAGCGGCATGCGCTTCGCGCACGGCGCGTTCGGCGTGCTGCGCCAGCGCGGCCCGCGCGAAGATGAACCCCAGATAGCTGCCGGCTTCCGGCAGCGGCTCGAGCAGTTGATCCGTCTTTGCCGTGATGGTCACCTCGTCGACGCCGGGGACCGCGCCGGCAATGTTCTCGCCCGTCACCCCCCTCAACAGCCCCGCGCTTGGGAATCGGGATCATCATCACCGCCGCGGCGGCCGTCTCGCGAGTGAACCGTTCGACGGGTTCGCCGACGGCGTGGCGGAGCAGCACCTCCTCGAGCGACGCCTGGCCTGGCTGAAATCGAAGCACCCGCGAGCAGAGTCCGCCGATCGGGCGGCCTGCCACTTCCAGCACGTACACCGCCCCCTCGAGCGTGACCCGGCATTCGGCGTGCAGCGGACCGTGAAACAGTCCGAGGGCGCGCGCCGCCCGCTCGACTTCGCCAATGACGCTGCGCAGTACCTCGCCGAGCTCAGATGGGACGGCGTCAGATAGATCGTTTCCTCGAAGTAGGGACCAACGAGCGGATCCGGCTTGTCGAAGACGGTGAACGTCGTCAGCGCGCCGTGCGTCATCACCCCTTCCACGGCGAACTCGCGTCCGACGATGTATTCCTCGACGAGGATTTGATCCTCGAGCCCGTCGCGCGACGAGCGAATCTGCGGGCGCGCAAGCAGCGCGCGAATCCGTTGAAACGCCTCTCTGTACTCGCGCTCCGAGTTCGCGCGAATCACGCCGCGGCTGCCCGACAACCCTACCGGCTTGAGCACGCAAGGAAAATCAATTGGCGCCGCTTGCTGCTCAACGCTCTGGGGTCCGCGTGCGACATCGGGCAATGACAACAACGAGAAGCGCGGCGACGCGAGTCCCGCCGCGCGCGAGCGCAGTACGCGACCGCCGCTTGTCGGTGCTCGCCGAGGCCCCTTCGACGCTGTGCCACGTGAGGCCCAGCGCTTCTGCGGCGCTGGCCGCCAGCAGCGTCGGCCGATCGCCGACCGCAATGACGCCGCTGATCGGCCGCTTCGCGGCGACATCCACGATCGTCGCGACCGCTGCCTCGCGTTCGTGGAAGCGCACGGGAATCGCGCTGTCCTGCCACGGATCATCGAGATGGTGGCAGCGATCGGTTGCAAACATCAACTCGATGCCGAGGGCCACCGCCGCGTCGTTGAACGAACGTAACTGGTATCCGGTTGTGGTCGATAGAAGAAGAACTCTGGTCAATGCTCAGCGCTCGCTGCTCAATGTCCAATGCTCAGGCCGAACCTTCGTCTGAAAATTCAGCCTCGAAGATTTGAGCGTGGACAACCGTCAGATCAGAGCAACCTGCTCTGCGTTGGGCTCTGCTCAACAGTACCATGGCTCGTTCAAATACGGCACCGTGGCTCGAGCCGCGAGCGGTTTCGGCGCCGGCGGAACGAGTCCAGCCGCCTCGTGCGCAAGATTCCACACCCGCTCGAACATTTCGGCTCTCGGTGCATTCAGGTTCGAACCGGCAATCGTTTCCAGGTCGCGCTGGAGCTCGTCGACCCTGCGGGTCTGCGTGACGCCAGACGTGGGTCAGCGATCGCGGATCGAAGTGGGTGATGCGGCTGCGCACATCTTCCAGTTCCAGCATCCGAGACGCCCTGCGGGATCAGAAGCCGAATCGCATACTGGATGGGCGCCACGGCCGCCACCAGCTCGAGGCGATCAATCGTGTGCAGCAGCTCGCAATAGCCCTCGAGCGTGGTCCACGGTGTGAACGCAACGAACGTAGGCGACAAGGTCAGCCTCGCGTCGGCGAAGGCGTCAACCACGGCTTCGAAATCGGCGCGCGTGTGGCCTTTCTCCAATTTGCCCAGAACGACATCGTCAATCGATTCCACCGCGCTGACGACAAATGCGCAGTTGGTGTCGCGAAGCCGCGGCAGCAGCGCCCGCTCGGCGAGCAGATGCTCGATCTTGATGGTCACGTCGTAGGAAACCTGGGGAAATCGCTGGTGCAATTGCTCGACGATCGCGATGGCGTGGCGCGGGCCATTGAAGAAGTCGGGATCTCCGAAGGTGATGTGCTCGGCGCCGGCCGCCACCTGCGCTGCGATGTCAGCCAGCACGACGTCAACAGGCACCACGCGGAACCTGCCGTCGTAGACCGGCACGATTGGACAGTGTCGACACCGATGTTTGCACCCGCGGCTGCCTTCCGTGTAGCCGACAACCCTGCGATTGTCGCCCACTTGTAGCGACGCGTATTTCGACAACGCCGGCAGGCCGGAGCGATCGGGCTGGATGAACGCCAGGCGCGGGACTGAGGATCCCTTGTAGGTCTGGCCTTGCGTCTTCATGGCCGGTGGTCGGGCCGACTCGCCGGCGCCTTCCAGCGTGCCTGCCAGGGCAACGAGGTCGTCTTCGAACTCCGGTCCCAGGACGGTCTGCACGCCATGCTGACGGAGAATCTCGGCGTTCAGCGGAGCGTACAACCCGTATGCGCACAGATGCGCGGGTGCGTTAAGCGCGCGCACGCGATCGATCACCGGCAGCGCCATCCGGGTGGCGGTGTGCATCGGCAGGAAGAATGCGACGAGATCGGCATCCTGGACAGCCGTCGTATCGAGCTTGCCGCGTGTCAGATCCACGCAGCGCACGACGTGGCCTGCCTGCCGCAGCCACGCCGCAGGAGACGCCAGCCCAAAGGGCTGCCGGCCCAAGTCGTATGTCGAGAGGAGAAGGATGTTAGTCAACGCTTCGGGCTTCGGGCTGCAGGTTAACAGTTAACGGTCAGCGGTTCACGGCTAACCGCCAATAGCGAACCGTTAACTGCCAACCCGATCATTGCCATGCGATCTCGGGCGCGCGATAAAAATTGATGCCCAGGGCGGTCCAGCGTGGCGCCTGTCGAGCCAGCCGCTCCTTGAAATTGTCCCACGAACGCCGGGCTTGCGGGGTCCATCCAATCTCGGCGACGGCCGCCAGTCGGGGAAACGCCATGAACTCGACGTCGCGCATGTTGGTGAGCGTCTCGGACCAGACTGGAGCTTCGACGCCGATCACGGCGCCGGGGCGGGCGCCGGTGACGAGCGCATCGGGATCCCAGTCGTAGGACTTCTGCAGCGACACGTTTCCCGCCCAGTTCAGTCCCAGCAGCGTCGAATCGTCGTATTTCATGTCGAGATATGCGCGATCGGCGGGCGACAGCATCAGGTGTGGCGATCCCGCCAGGAGCTGCTTCGACGCATCCGGCCGCCAGTGCTGGACGATCGACGTCGGGAGCAGCGTGGCGACCGAAACCTCGTCCCATCCGACCATCTGCTTCCCGTGCGACTGAACGATCGTCTGCACGCGCTCGACGAACCGCTTGTACTGTTCCGGCGTCAGCGTCTTCACTTCGTCACCGCCGGCGTGGAAGTACGGACCCGGCGTCAGCGCGGCAATTTCGCGGACGATGTCGTCGATGAACTGGTAGGTGACGTCGTTGATCCACGCAGAGCGCGCTGAAGCCCACCTCCGTGCCGGTGTACTGCGCGGGGGCGGTGCCGTTGCAGTTGAGCTCGGCGTACGACGAGAGCAGCGCGTTTGTGTGCCCCGGCATGTCGATCTCCGGCACGACCGTGACGAAATGGTTCGCGGCGTAGGTGACCAGCTCCTTGTACTGCTCCTGCGTGTAGTAGCCGCCGGGCCCGCCGCCCACTTCGCTCGCGCCACCGTGGCGCGCAAGCTCCGGCCACGACTTGATCTCGATGCCGCCAGCCCTGGTCGTCGGCAAGATGCAGATGCAGCCGGTTGATCTTGTAGAGCGCGATCAGATCGATATACCGCTTCACCTCGTCAACGGAAAAGAAATGACGCGCAACGTCGAGCATCGCGCCTCGCCACCCATAACGCGGGGCATCGCACGATGTGGACCGCCGGCAACGTCAGGACCGGCGGCTTCCGAAACATCAGCGCGTCGTATTCCGATCGATTCCGGCAACAGTTGGCGGACGTCTGCACGCCGTAGAAGAGTCCTGCCGCCGTCTTGGCGCGGACGGTGACCCGCGTGGAGGTCACCGTGAGGTCGTAGCCTTCCTCCGGGGGCGAGGTATTCGGGTCGATTGTCAGAGCGAACACGTTGTCAGGCGACACCGGCCCACGCGCGACGAGAATTGTGGGCACCGCGCCGGTGGCCCGCCGCAGGAATGTCTGGAGCTCGGCGGCAACATTCGTGACGAGCGGGCTATCTTCGCTCACGACGATGGTGAGTCCCGAGGTCAGCGTGAACGGCGCGCCGGCGCCCGCTTCGATGGATTGCGGCAGTGGCATGAGGCGAGTCAGCGCATTGGCTGACTGCGGCTGCCCTGCCGTGGTACCGGCGCCAGGCGGCGAAGGCGGCTTGGGTGCGGCCGCCGGCGGGCTCGGAGGCGCCGGTTGCGGTGCTTTGGGCTTTGGCGCTCGTGCGCAGCCTGCGATCACCGCAAGGACGAGGATCAGTCGCCAGATTCGCTGTGTCATAGACGTCATCTTTATTCAATGCGCGGGCGCTCGCCGGTGCACCTGCGGCGCACCTCACTCCGTCGGCGCGCGCCAGCCGCCGGCGCTACCGTGGGCCGCTCACCCACGGGTGCTCGCCGGTGATTAGGTTACACTCGCCGGGATGAGAGACCCAGCCGGCGCCTCGCCGACCGACGATTCGCGCGCTGCCCGGCGCCCTCTCGACGAGCGCGACCACGGATTCTTCGGCCATCCGCGCGGCCTCTCCACGCTGTTCTTCACCGAGATGTGGGAGCGCTTCAGCTATTACGGCATGCGGGCGTTCCTCATCCTCTACATGACCGCGCCGGTCGACCGCCGGCGGGCTCGGGCTTCGCCGATGCCCGCGCCGCGTCGATCTACGGGACCTACACCGGGAGCGCATGGGGCGCCGCGATCCTCGGCGGCTGGTCGCCGACGGCTGCTCGGGCAGTACCGCAGCGTGCTCCTCGGCGGGATCATCATCGCCGCCGGCCACTTCACGCTCGCGTTCAAGGCGCTGCCGTTCTTCTACACCGGCCTCGCGCTCATCGTCATCGGCACCGGCCTGCTGAAGCCGAACGTGAGCACGCTCGTCGGATCGCTCTACCCGCCGGGCGACACGCGCCGCGACGCCGGCTTCTCGATCTTCTACATGGGGATCAACCTCGGCGCGTTCATCGGGCCGCTCGATCGCCGGCTATCTCGCCCAGCGCGTCAACTGGCACATCGGCTTCGCGTGCGGCCGGCATCGGCATGACGTTCGGCGCTGGTGCAGTACGTGCTCGGGACGAAAGCGTCTTCAATCAGGCATCGCGCGGCTCGGACAGAAACCGGATCGTGCAACTGCCGAGACGTCGGCCGCCCAACGCCACGCCAGAAACCAGCCGCGGCTTCACCGCGGACGAGATGGAAGCGGATCGGCGCGATCGTCATCTTCTTCCTGGCCGCGGTTCTGTTCTGGGCGGCGTACGAGCAGGCCGGATCGACGCTGAACCTGTTCGCCGATCGCAACACGCGGCTCGAGGTGTTCGGCTTCGCGTTCCCCTCGTCGCTGGTTCCAGTCGGTGCAGCCGATCTTCGTCATCTGCTCGCGCCGGTCTTCGCGTGGCTCTGGATGCGCCTCGGCCCGCGCGAGCCGTCGGTGCCGGCGAAGTTCGCGCTCGGCCTGTTCTTCATGAGCCTCGTCGTTTCTCGTGCTGGTGCCGGCCGGCGCGATGGCCAGAGCGGCGAAGGCGTTCGCGTCAGCCCGTGGTGGCTGATCGCGTCGTACTTCGTGTCAGAGCTCGGCGAGCTGTGCCTCAGCCCGGTCGGCCTCAGCGCGGTCACCAAGCTCGCGCCGCTCCGCATCGTCGGCCTGATGATGGGCGTGTGGTTCCTGTCGAACGCGTTCGGCAACAAGCTCGCCGGCTGGGCCGCCGGCTTCTTCAGCTCGATGCCGCTCAACACGCTGTTCGGCGATCGTCACCGGCTGTGCTTCTCGGCGCAGCCGTCGTGATGTTCGCGCTGGTCAAGCCGAGCAAGCGGCTGATGGGAGCCAACCAATGATCGCTTGTGGCTTCCGCCGTTAGGACGGAAGATCGGGACATGGTCCTCGAAAAATACAAACAGAAGCGCAACTTCACGTCGACGCCGGAGCCGTCCGGCGATCTCAAGCTCGCGGCCGAGCGCGCGAAGAAGCAGAAGCCGGCGCAAGGCACTGTTCTTCTGCGTGCAGAAGCACCTCGCCAGCCACCTGCACTACGACTTCCGCCTCGAGCACAACGGCGTGCTGCTGTCGTGGGCGGTGCCGAAGGGGCCGTCGCTCGATCCGAAGACCAAGCGGCTCGCGATGCACGTCGAGGATCATCCGATCGAGTACGGCACGTTCGAGGGCGTGATCCCCGAGGGCTACGGCGCCGGCATCGTCATGCTGTGGGACCAGGGCACGTGGACGCCGGAGGCCGACGACGTGGACGCGGCGCTGAAGAAGGGCGACCTGAAGTTCACGCTCGACGGCTACAAGCTGAAAGGCTCGTGGGTGCTGGTGCGCACGGGCGGCCGCTATCCCGGGCGGGAGCGGCGACCGATCGTGGCTGCTGATCAAGCACCGCGACGACTGGGCCGGCGACGTCGACATCACCGAGTTCGCGCCGCACAGCGTGAAGAGCGACGGCGACTTCGAGGACATCCTCGCCGCCGGCAACGCCCGACGTCTGGATCTCGAACCGGCCGGCCAAGGGCGGCGAGGCCGGCGCGATGCTCGCAGAAGATCATCGAGCGCGCGGCCGCGATCGAAGGCAGGACAGGCGCCCGCGGCGAGCCCGAGGCGACGCGCTGCACGCCCGCGGCCGCCGTCACCGGCAAATGCATCCACGCAAGACCTGCCAAAGCTACAGGCGGCAGCGAAGAACATCGGCGCGCGAACGCACGACATCCGTCAGAAACAAGACCAGCGCTGAAACGATGAAGCAAGAACGACTACATCCTGTTCAGCGGCGCCGCGCCCGGGCGCCGAGGCGGAGTTCGGCGCGTGCGCCGAGCGCCACGGCATCGAGGAAGTGAACTTCACGTTCGAGGGCCACACCGAGGCGCGCCGCCGCGGCATCCGCGTGCTCAATCACGAGGAGCTGCAGGCGGGCGACGTCAGCCTCGAGTACGTGTCGACGGCTGATGCACCGCCGCTACACCGACAGCCCGACGATCCGCAAGGTCCTGCAGACGCTCTGGTATCAGGTGAACAGCGGCCAGGAGATCTACGTCGTCGGCGTCATCCAGCGACGACGGGACGGTGCGCGGCGGCACCGGCTGGGGCGCCGAGTTCGCGAAGCTGTGCAACAAGCCGCTGTTCGTCTTCGATCAGGAGAAGGACGGCTGGTTCGACTGGACGGGCGAGACTGGGAGCCGCTGCGACGTGCCGACGATCACGCATCCGCACTTCACCGGCACCGGCACGCGGCAGATCCACGACAACGGCAAGCAGGCGATCGAGGAGCTGTTCACGAAGTCGTTCGAGTGAAGGACCTCGAGACGCCCGCCTCAGGTCAGCTCGCGGACCCGGCGACGTCTTCCAGTTCCACCCAGCGCTCGAGCAGCGCCGTCGAGCTCCGGCCCGAGCGCCTCGAGTCTGGCGAGGACCGTACGAATGTGATCCGCGTCCGCCTTGTAGAACTCGGGCGAGTCCGATTCCTGCTGCAGCCGCTTCTGCTCGTCCTCGAGCACCGCGATCCGCGCCGGCAGCGCCTTCCAGCTCGCGCTGCTCCTTGTAGGAGAGCTCTGCGCAGCCGCTGCCGCGGTTCGAGAAGCGGCCTGCTGTCCGCCCGTCGGCGCTGACTGGCGCCTCTGGTTTGGCTTCTTGCCGATCGGCTGGCGGCTTCTGACGCAGGTAGTCGTCGTAGCCGCCGACGTACTCCTGCGACGCGTCCGTTGCCTTCGAACGCGAGCGTGCTGGTGACGATGCGATCGAGGAACGACGCGGTCGTGGCTGACGAGCAGAACGGTGCCGTCGAAGTCGCCGATCAGCTCCTCGAGCAGCTCGAGCGTCTCGATGTCGAGATCGTTGGTCGGCTCGTCGAGCACCAGCACGTTGGCCGGCCGGGCGAACAGCCGCGCGAGCAGCAGCCGGTTGCGCTCGCCGCCCGACAGCGACTTCACCGGCGACTGCGCGCGCTCGCGCGGAAACAGGAAATCGGCGAGATAGCCGATCACGTGGCGCGGCTGGCCGTTGACGACGACGGTGTCGTTGCCGTCGTTGACGGTGTCGGCGACGGTCGCGCTCGGGATCGAGCTGCTCGCGCTGCTGATCGAAGTACGCGACCTGCAGCCGCGTGCCGCGGCGGATCGTGCCCGCGTCGGGCTCGAGCTCGCCGACCAGCAGCCGCAGCAGCGTCGTCTTGCCCGGAGCCGTTCGGACCGATCAGGCCGACGCGATCGCCGCGCAGGATCCGCTGCGAGTAGTCGCGGATGACCGGCGCGCCGCCGAACGACTTGCTGACGTCCTCGGCCTCGAACACCAGCTTCCCCGACGCGTCCGTCGCATCGATCGCCATGCGCACGGCTGCCGACCTGCGCGCGATGCGCGGCGCGCTCGGCGCGCAGCTTCATCAGCGTCGCGCACGCGCCCCTCGTTGCGCGTCCGCCGCGCCTTGACGCCCTGCCGCAGCCAGGCTTCCTCCTGCGCGAGCTTCTTGTCGAGGCGTTCGAGATCGCGCGCTTCGTCGTCGAGCGCGGCGGCTTTCTTCTCGAGGTACGACGGGTAGATGCCCGGCCACGAGGTCAGCCGGCCGCGATCGAGCTCGACGATCCGCGTCGCGAGCGCGGAGAGGAACGCGCGATCGTGGGTGACGAACAGCACCGCGCCGGCGTAATCGCGCGAGGTAATCCTCGAGCCAGCGGATCGCGTCGATGTCGAGATGGTTGGTCGGCTCGTCGAGCAGCAGCAGGTCCGGCTCCGAGACCAGCGCCTTGGCCGAGCAGCGTGCGGCGGCGCCAGCCGCCCGACAGCTCGCTCATCCGCCGGTCGGCCGGCAGCGCGAGCCGGGAGACGACGAGCTCGACTTTCTGCTCGAGCCGCCAGCCGTCCGTCTCCTCGAGCTGGTGCTGAAGCGGCGCCGAGCGCGGCCAGTCGTCCGCTGTCGTCCGGCGCTTCGGCCACCGTCACCGCCGCATGGTGATAGTCGGCGACGAGCGCTCCCAGCTGCGCCGAGGCCGGACGCGACCTCGTCGAACACCGACGATCCGCGACGCTCGAGTCCTCTGGGCCGCCGAAGGGACACGTCCTGATCGAGCCGCGCGACGCGCAGAGCCGGGCGCCCGCCAGATCGTCCCGCTGTCGGGCGGCAAGCTCGCCGGACATGACTCTCAGCAGGCTCGACTTGCCGGTGCCGTTCCGGCCGATGAGCGCGATGCGCTCGCCGGCTCGATGCGCAGATCGGCGTCTTCGAAGAGCGGCAGGTGGCCGAAGGCGAGCGAAACGTGTCGAAAGGGTGATCAGAGGCACGTTGATTGATGGCTCAGGGCTTAGCCGTTAGGGCTCATGTGGCTCATGGACCCTGAGCCAGCCTGAGCCATGAGCCTTGAGTCCTGAGCCAGGTCACAACAGTCGACGGGCGACAACCGCCCAGACCGCCTGCGCCAGCCGACGGCGGTCGTGGCGCGCGATCTCGCCGCACCAGAATTCTCCCGTGACGACTTCGCAGCCTCGGGCACGTCGCCGAACTCGAGCGGCGCCTTGTGCTCTGGGCGTAGCGCGTCGAGCGTTGCGTCGCGACGGCCGGGCGGTGTTGACGATGACGACGTCGATCGGGCCGGCCGATCGCGTCGCTCAGCAGGCGCACCGCCGTCGGCGGCGGTGAATGCCAGCATGCCGCGGCCTTCGGTCAGCAGGTTCGTGACGAGGATGACCGGGCCCTGCACCTGCCGGATCGCCTCGGCGGCGCCGCGCACCAGGAAGATCGGCATCAGGCTGGTATAGAAGCTGCCCGGGCCGATGATCGCGGCGTCGAACGCGGGATCGCCGCGGCCGTCGCCGGGTGCAGGCTGCACGTCCGGCTCGAGCCACAGCCGCGTGATGCGCGTGGCCCGACTGCCTGCCCGGCGTCGACTTCGACTTCGCCGCGCGTGCGCGATGCCGTCGCCGTACTCGGCGCAGAGGCTCGCCTGCTCGACGCTGACCGGCCAGACGCGGCCGGCGCAGCCGAGCAGCGCGCGCAGGCCATCGACCGCGGCGAGGAAGTCGCCGCTGTACCGCTCCATCATCGACAGCAGCAGGTTGCCGCCGGTGTGGCCGCCGAGCCGCGCGTGCTCGAGCGTCGGCAGCCGCGACAGCAGCACCCGCCGCGCCTCGCGCTCGTTGCGCGCCAGCGCCAGCGCGCACTTCAAGCACGTCGCCCGGCGGCAGCACGCCCAGCTCGTCGCGCAGCTGCCCCGAGCTGCCGCCGCTGTCGAACATCGTCACGACCGCGTTGAGCGGAGAGCCACGGGATTGGTCTTCAGGCCGCCGAGCAGGCTGGGCAGGCCGGTGCCGCCGCCGAAGCAGCCGATGTTGAGTCTGCGAAGAATCATTAAATCTGAGATTGTACCGGTGCTACGTGCAAGGTGCTACGTGCTTCGTGCGCTAAGGGTGCTAGGTGCTAGGTGCTAGGGTGCTGGGTGCTGGGTGCTACGTGCAAGGTGCCACGCTCGTCGGCACGGGGAATGCTGCTACCGAACTAAGTAGCAAAGGAGGAGTGCCTCATGGCGGGCGTCAAACGGTTTGAAGATCTTGTGTGCTGGCAATTTGCGACGGAACTCGAAGATCTCGTGCCGGCACTTCTTGCCAATCCGAAGGCTGCGGCGGATCGTGAATTTTGCGATCAGATTCTCCGTGCGACGGCGAAGGTCGCGCCGCAAATTGCTGAAGGCTTCGCACGGTTCAAGCCGCGCGAGACAGCCTATTTCTTGCGAATCGCCAAGGGTTCGCTCGCCGAAGTGCAGACGCATCTCGCGAAAGCGAGACGGCGAAACTATGTGCCCGATGAACAGCAGGCCCGTGCCGAGGAACTCGCGCGACGGGCAATCGGTGCGACGACGGCATTTCTCAAGGACCGCCTCGATGCTGGGCGGCAGCAACAGAAATCAACGAATCGGGTGATTCGCAAGACGAAGTCAACATCGAATCCACATGAGCCCGAATCTCCGGAAGGGCAACCATAGCGCCTCCAGGCGACAGGCATTGCTGCCCAGACGCAAGGCACCCGGCACCAAGCACGTGACGGCACGTGGCACCCGGCACCCAGCACCTTGCACGTAGCACCCTTAGTGCACGTAGCACCCTTCGTGCACCCAGCACGAAGCACCTAGCACCTTGCACCCAGCACCCTTAGTGCACCGGCACGTATAATTAGTGGATGCAGCAGGCGATCGCGACGCTCGTGCGGGACCTCGGGCGGGTGTTCGGTGGACGGCTCGAGTCGCTCGCCGTGTATTCGGGCCATCACGATGACGGCGTGCTGCACTCGCTCGCGCTGATCGAGGGTCTGAGCTTCCGCGACCTGACCGCGTGTCTGCCGCTCGCCGAGAGCTGGCACCGTCTGGGGCTGGCCGTGCCGCTCATGCTGTCGCGTGACGAACTGCGCCGCACCGTCGACATCTTTCCGTTGGAGTACGCCTCGATCATGGCCACCCACGCGGTGGTCTTCGGCCGGCCGCCCTTCGACGGGATGACTATCCCGGCAGAGGATCTCCGGCGGGCCTGCGAGGCGCAGGCCAAGAGCCACCTGATCCACCTGCGCGAGGCATTCCTCGAATCACACGGCGAAGCGCGCAGCGTGGCTGCGCTCATCGCCTCGTCGGCGGCCTCGCTGCGTGCGATCCTGACCAACATCGCGCGCCTTCCCGATACGGCCGCCGCGTCCCCGATGGCGGCCATGCCTTCGGACGAAGTTCTCGCGCGGGTCGCGGAAAGCCGCATCGGCATTGCCGCCGGGCTCGTTCAGGACGTGCTGTCGGCGGCAACGACCGGCCAGGTGTCCATCGCCGACCCCTCCGCGCTGCTGGCCCGCTACATCGATGCAGCGCAACGCGTGTGGGAATACGTCGATCGGTGGCGCTGACCTTCACGTCGATGATCAACGCTCAATCCTCGAGGCTCAACGGCATCCGGGTGTGCCTGCTCCCGCTTCTCTGGGTATTGATCGGTGGACATTCCACCCTGCGCGCTGGCGCGTTTGCCCCGGACAACCCGCCCGTGTTGACCGCGCCGGTCAACGATTTCGCGCACGTCATCGACCCGGAGAGTGCCGCGGAGCTCGACCGGCGCATCCGCGCGCTCCAGAGCGCGACCGGCGATGCGGTAATCATTGCCACGGTCCAGACCTTCAAGCCGTACGGCGACATCCGCGAGTACACGACCAAGATGTTCGAGAACGGCGGGCGCGGGATTGGACAAAAAGGCAAGGACAACGGGTTGTTGATCGTGCTGGCGATCGACGATCGGCAGATCAAGATCGAGCCTGGCTACGCGCTCGAAGAGTTCATCACCGACGGGTTCGCGGGAGAGACGATCCGCAACGTCATCGCGCCGGAGTTCCGCCAGGGACGTTACGGGAGTGGACTGCTGGCGGGGACGACCCGAATCATCAACCGGATCGCGGAACGCCGCGGGGTCACGCTCAAGGATGTGCCGCAGCAGCAGGTCTCCTCTTCGCGTGAGTCGCCGCACATTCCAATCTCCCTCATCATCTTCATCATCATCGTGGTGATCATGCTGAGCCGCGGGGGCGGCGGTCCCAGACGACGACGCCGCTACTGGGGCGGCGGCCCCTGGAGCGGATGGAACAGCGGCGTCGGACCGTTCGGCGGCGGCGGAATCGGCGGCGGCTTCGGAGGATTTGGCGGAGGGTTCGGCGGCGGCGGCGGCGGCGGATTCGGTGGATTCGGCGGCGGACGCTCGGGTGGCGGCGGCGCCTCGGGAGGCTGGTAGCGCGCCCGATCAAGCGGACCTCGGACCTCGGGGGTCTTCAGGATTTGGTGATTTCGGAATTTGGTGAATTGGTGATTACCTAACGCGGAGCAAACGGAGATAACGATGAGAGTGAACCGACGTTCGGCGGTGCACATCCTGGTGGTGGCGCTTGCAGCCGCCAGCCTGTCCGGCTGTTCCTACAACAAGTTCACGACACAGGAGGAGGCGATCAAGGCGCAGTGGGCGCAGGTGCAGAACCAGCTCCAGCGACGCAACGACCTGATTCCGAATCTCGTGGAGACCGTCCGCGGCTATGCGACTCACGAGGAAAGCGTGCTGAAGGAGATTGCCGACTCACGTTCGCGGCTGCTCGCGGCGAAGTCGCCGGAAGAAACGATTCAGGCCGCCAACCAGCAGACCTCCGCGCTCGGCCGGCTGCTCGCGGTGGTCGAGAATTATCCTCAGCTCCGTGCCAACGAGCAATTCAACCGGTTGATGGACGAGCTCTCGGGGACGGAGAATCGCATCGCCACCGAACGCATGCGCTACAACCAGGCGATCCAGGAATACAACACGTCGCGGCGTAAGTTCCCCGCGAACGTCACCGCGAAGGTGTTCGGGTTCAAGGAATACCCGTACTTCGAGGCGCCCCCGGCGGCACAAACGCCGCCGAAGGTGGATTTCAGAAAGTGACCCATGGCGATCAAAGACGCACTCTTACCCGAGTACGACCATGAGATGGGCTCGACGCGCCGGCTGCTCGAGCGCGTGCCGGAAGCGGATTTCAGCTGGAAGCCCCACGAAAGGTCATACACGCTCGGCCAGTTGGCCGGTCACCTGGCGAACATTCCCAACTGGATCCCCTATACCTGCGACTACGCGATCTTCGACGTCACCAGCATCGGCGACGCGGCGCGGCCGAAGGATCCGGTGTCAGTGGCCGAGCTGCTGGCGACGTTCGACGCCAACGTCAAGAAGGGACGGAACAAGATCGACGAGCAGACCGACGCATCGCTGATGGGCATGTGGACCTTCAAGCAGGCCGAACACGAGATATTCACGATGCCGAAGGTCTCCGTTCTTCGCAGCTTCATCATGAACCACACCATCCATCATCGCGGTCAGCTCACCGTCTACCTCCGCCTGCGCAACGTGCCGCTTCCCGCGATTTACGGTCCGTCGGCCGACGAAGGCTGATTGGTTCGATGTCCAGCGCTCACGGGGTCACGACCAAGCTTGGCGAGCCATGAATCCCCGGCTCCATGACCGTCCCCCGAGCACTGGATCTTGGACACTGAATATTGCCGGTCTCGCGCTGTTCGTGGTGCTGTCCACGATGAACAGCGCCGGCTATCGCTACGGTGCGTCGGACCAGGCGTTCTATCTTCCGGTCGTGTATCGGCAGCTCGATTCGTCGCTCTTTCCGCGCGACCGAGCGGTGATCGATGCGCAGGGCCGACTGACCCTGTACGACGATGTGGTCGCCGCGCTGGCGCGCGTGACGCCGTTGAGCATGCCCCACCTGTTTTTCGCGCTCTACGTGTTCACGCTTGCCCTGCTCTACGTGGCCGCGATTCGAATCGGCGCCTCCTGGTATCACACACGGTGGGCGCCGCTGGCGCTGGCGGCGGCACTCACGCTCCGTCATGCGATCGCGAAGACGGGGGCGAACACGCTCGAGGGCTATTTCCATCCTCGCATGCTCGCTTTCGCGATCGCATTGATGGCGCTCTCGATGTTCCTCGCGCGCCGCGACGGCCTGACGATACTGTTGCTGTTGATTGCTGCCGCTTTGCATCCGACCGCGACGGCATGGTTCGTGGTTTGGCTGGCCGTCGCCCTGTGGGTGGCGCGGCCTCGATGGCGCCGCGTCATGCTCGGGTTGACCGCTGCCGGTATCCTCATTGGCGCGTGGGTCGTACTGCGCGGTCCTCTCGCAGGACGCCTGGCTAAGATGGACGAGGCGTGGTTTGCCGTCATCGCGGACAAAGACTACCTGTTTCCGCTGTCGTGGCCGGCCAACGCGTGGCTGACCAATCTCGTCACGATTCCGATTGTCATCCTGGGTTGGCGCGCGAGACGCCGCGCGGACGGGCTCGTCGAGCGTGAAACGGCGCTGGTCGTTGGCGCGGCCGCGCTGATTGTGCTGTTTTGCTGCTGGCTGCCTTTCAACGCGGCTCGCGTGACGCTCGCCGTGCAACTGCAGGTCAGCCGCCTGTTCTGGATATTGGACCTGCTCGCGACGATCTACCTGGTCGGCATGGTTGCCGACGGCTCGCGTCGCCGCGCGGCGGTGGCCTCGCTGGCAATCGCGCTCGCGTCGACGGCGCGGGGCGTCTATATTTGCTTCGTTCAGTTTCCCGACCGGCCGATCGTGGCCATCGATCTGCAGCATCGCGACTGGCGCAACGCGATGGCCTGGGCGCGGCAGACACCGACGTCGAGCGGATGGCTTGCCGATCCGTTTCATGCGACCCGCTACGGCTCGAGCGTGCGCGCTGCCGCCCAGCGCGACGTCTTCATCGAAGAGCTGAAAGACACCGCGCTGGCGATGTACGATCGTGATGTGGCGATGCGCGTGGCGGATCGCGAGCGGGCGCTCACCGGCGTCGCCTGGGACTCACCGGACGGCGCTCGCGCGCTGGCCCGGCGCTACGATTTGGACTATCTGCTGACCGAACGTCAGGTTGATCTGCCGCTGGTGCACCGGGCCGGATCGATCTTCATCTACCGTCTGCGCTGAATCGATGGGTGCGCACCGAGTCCAATCGGGCGAGACCCTGCCCTGAACCTTGAGCATTGATACCCATTTCATGAATGCGTTCGTGCCCCGACCCCGGCTGAAACGGGGGCACTGGATGACCGTCTACTGTTGGGCGGTGTCCAGGCGGCTCGATCTCCCGTCGCCCGAAGAGCGGCTCTTTCGGGTCACGGCGGACACCGAGGTGCTGGCTCACTGCTACTGGCAGCAGAAGCGTGACGGGCATCTGACGCTCGTCGGACTGCACGGCCTCGAAGGCTCCAGCACCGCGCACTACATGCGCGGCACCGCGCACAAGGCCCTTCGCGCCGGCTTCAACGTGGTCCTCTTGAACCAGCGAAACTGCGGCGGCACCGAACATCTCGGGCCCGGGCTCTATCATTCCGGTCTCACCGAGGACGCCGCGCTGGTGATCAAAACGCTGGCGAGCGAGGGTCTCGACCGGGTCGTGATCGGCGGCTACTCACTCGGCGGCAATCTCGCGCTGAAGCTGGCCGGAGAGCACGCGCCGGCGGAACTGCCGACGCTGAAGGGGATCTGCGCGGTGTCGCCGGTTCTCGAGCTCGAACAGTGCGTCCGCGCGCTCGAACGGCCATCCAACGTCATCTATCAGTGGAACTTCGTACGGAATCTGAAGGCTCGCATGCGCCGCAAGGATCGCTGCTGGCCGGGGCGATTCCCGGTGGAGGCGCTCCCACGGGTGAGAACCGTTCGCCAGTTCGATGCCGTCTACACCGCACCGCACTTTGGGTTCGGAACGGCCGAAGAGTACTACTATCGCGCGGCGGCGATGCGCGTCATCGATCGCATCCAGATCCCCGCGCTCATCATCACCGCGGCCGACGATCCATTCGTTCCCCTCGACGCGTTTCGCGAGCCGGCTCTCACCGGCAACCCGCACATCAGCCTGATCGTGGCCGAACACGGCGGCCACTGCGGATTTCTCGGGGTCGCGTCAGGCGACGGTGACGACGGATATTGGGCGGAGAGGAAGATCGTCGAGTTCGCTCAGCAGTTCGCTTGAGCGTTGAATAGCGACTCGAGAATCCTGGCGAACTCGGGCCCGATCCCCTGCTCTTCGTGCTTGAAATAGACGAAGACATCGCCGAGCCCCGGCAGGGCGCGGATGACGTTCGCCCATCGCTCCAAATCCGCGGGCTGATAGCCCTCATCACGCAGTCGGAAGTAGGCGTAGTCGGCCGTGGTGACGACCGGGGTGCTCATCTTCTCGCTGTCTGCGATGCAGAGGGCGAGGTTCCGACGCCGCAGGGAATCGAAGACCGCCTCGTCGTGCCAGGACGAGTGCCGGAACTCGAACGCCGCGCGCGTTCCTTCAGGCAGCAGTTCGAGGAACGACCCGAGCACCGCGTCATCGCGCTTGAACGTCGGCGGAAGCTGAAAGAGCAGGATGCCCAGCTTCGGTCCGAGCGTCGCCGCGGTTCGACAAAACACGTGGGTGAGATCCTCGCAGCGCTGCAGCTTCGAATCGTGGGTAATCCGGCGCGGCGCCTTCAGCGTGAAGGTGAAGTGCTCCGGAGTTCCTTTTGCCCATCCGTCCAGGAGTGCCGGGGTCGGCATGCGGTAGAAGGTGTAGTTGACCTCGACGGTTCGGAACCGTTCGGCGTAGTACGCCAGCATCTTCGACGTCGGGAACTTCTCCGGATAGAAGGTGCCGCGCCACTCGGGATAGTTGTAACCGGAAGTACCTACCAGGACGTTCACCCGCCAATGCTAAATGCGCAACGGCTGAATACTCAATGCTCGAACGGTTCGGTTCCGGGACGGCTCGTCCCACCCGCGGACACTCAGGGCCGCCGCAACCGGGTCCTCAGTGCATCTAAACCCTCTCGTTCTAGCCACTTACAGCACCTGGGCATCTTGGCAGTCCGTTCGCTCTCGCCAGCACGGTCTGAATAGGCCGAACTGATGTTGAACGATCTTCGCTTCGCGGTCCGCGTCCTCCTGCGCAGCCCCGGCTTCACGTCCGCGGCGCTTCTCGTCCTCACGCTCGGCATCGGCGCAACCACGACGATGTTTGGAGCGATCAACGCGGTGCTGCTCGAGCCGCTTCCGTTCCCCGACCCCGACAAGCTGTTCGTGGTTCGCGAAACCCGTCCGCAGGCGGGTTTCGAACGGACGGTGGTTTCGGCAGAGGAGTACCTGACGTGGACGCGCGGAAGCCGGGTAATCGAGAACGCCGCCATCCACAGCGCTCCTGGAGTCGCCATCGCGATCAATGGCGCAACCGATCGTCTGCCCGCGCTGCGCGTCTCGGCGGAGTTCTTTCCGCTGCTCGGTCTGACACCGATTGCCGGCCGTCCCTTCACTCGGGAGAACGAGCAGCCCGGACGCGGAGACGTCCTCCTCATCAGCTACCGTCTCTGGCAGGATCGGTTTGGCGGCGCCGCAGACGTGGTGGGCCGGACGGTGCGCCTCGAAAGTAGACCTGCCGTCATCCTCGGGGTCTTGCCGCCAAAGTTTTCGTTCGGCGGACGCGTCGATGTCGTCGTTCCCGAAACCCTGACCCCCGAACTGGCCGCCGCGTCACAGCAGGGGCACTCGTATGACGTTTACGCGCGCCTCGCACCAGGCGTGACGCGCGAGCAGGCAATCGCCGAGCTGACGAGAACGGCGCTGGCGGCCGAACACTCGCCGAAGCACCTCCTCGGCGTGACGTTCGTGCCGCTCAAGGACGAAGTGGTCGGAGACGCCCGGACACCGATGCTGGTGCTGTTTGCCGCGGTCGGCTGCGTGCTGCTGATTGCGTGTGCCAACATTGCGAACCTCCTGCTCGCTCGCGGCACGGCGCGTCAGCGTGAGATCGCCATCCGATCGGCGCTTGGCGCCGGGCGGCCGCGAATCGTGAGACAACTGGTGACCGAAAGTCTCCTGCTTTCGTTCGTCGGCGGTATCGCGGGTGCCCTGCTCGCAGCCTGGCTGACCGATGTGCTCGCGCGCGCCGCCGCCTCCTCGATCCCTCGCGCGGACGAGATTCACGTCGACGTGCGGGCGCTGCTGTTCGCGATGGGCATCTCGCTCGCGGCAGGTCTGCTCTTCGGATTGATCCCGGCACTCCACGCATCGCGCAGCGACGTCAACCTCACGTTGAAGCAGGAGGGACGTGGATCGTCCGGCGCACGGCAGCGCGCGCTCAGCGTGTTCGTCGTCGCTGAGATCGCGCTCGCGCTCGTGCTGCTGGTCGGCGCCGGCCTGCTGCTCGCCAGCTTCGACAGGCTTCGCCACGTGGACCCGGGCTTCGACGCCGGGCACGTGCTCGTGGCCCCGGCGTTTCTTCCCGAATGGAAATACTCCACGCGCGAGACGCTGCGCGCCTTCTTCACCCGGGCTGACGCCGAACTGAGCGCCGTTCCAGGCGTGGTTGCGGTGGGTGCGACAAACGCGCTGCCGCTCTCCGGTGACAACTCCTCGGGCGCGCTCACGATTGAAGGGCAACCCGCACCCACTCCCGCAACCCGGCCGAACGCGGATCGCCGCGCGGTCACGCCCGGGTATTTCGCCGCACTCTCGATGCACGTGCTGGCCGGCCGGGTATTCACCGCGGCAGACGATGACCGGGCGCCGCTGGTCGTGGTGGTGAGCCGCGGATTCGCGGATCGGTACTGGCCTGGCCAGGATGCGATCGGGAAACGGTTGAAGCTGGGACGCTATGAATCGGCCGGGCCGATGCGGACGGTGATTGGCGTCGTGAACAACGTGCAGCACGCCAATTTGTCGATCCAGCCTCACCCGGTCATCTATTACCCATATGCGCAGGGACCGGATGCCGCAATGCAGTGGGTTATCCGATCGACGTCGAATCCGGCGGCCATTGCCGGAGGGGTGCGCCAGGCCATGCAACGGCTCGATCCGGATTTGCCGACAACCGAGCTGAAGCCGCT
Organism: uncultured Acidobacteriota bacterium; assembly: GCA_963755695.1. GTDB lineage: Bacteria > Acidobacteriota > Vicinamibacteria > Vicinamibacterales > 2-12-FULL-66-21 > QHWT01. The sequence continues at coordinate 1,992,727 of CAVWLB010000010.1, forward strand.
CACCGACTTCGTGCAGGGATCGCTGATGGACACGGAGATTGCCATGTCGCTGCTCGGCAGCTTTGCGCTGCTGGCGATCCTGCTCGCGGCGGCCGGTGTCTACGGGGTCATGGCTTACGCGGTCGCGCAGCGCACGACCGAGTTCGGGATCCGCGTGGCACTGGGCGCAGCGCCGCGCGACCTGGTGCGGCTGGTTGGCCGTCAGGCCATGGCGCTGACTGCCGCGGGCGTCATTATCGGCCTCGCGGCGGCGCGGCTCGCGAGTGCCGCACTTACGGGTATGGTCTACGGCGTGCGGCCGTCGGATCCGACCGTGTACCTGTCGACCGCCGGCATCCTCGCCGCGGTCGCCCTCAGCGCGTGCATCGTTCCCGCTCTACGCGCGTTGCGAGTCGACCCGATCGTTGCGTTGAAGGCGCAGTGAAAGATGAGCCCCAGCCCGTAAGCCATCGGCCCTGAGCCGGCCTCGAGTCATGAGCCCTGAGCCCTAAGACACCTATGACTGACATTCGCTACGCCATCCGCACCCTCCTCAAGAGCCCCGGCTTCACCTCCATCGCGCTGCTGACCATCGCCCTGGGAATCGGGGCGAACACGGCAATCTTCAGCGTCGTCAACGGCGTGCTGTTGCGACCGTTACCATTCAAGGATGAGGCGCGAATCGTGCGCGTGTGGCGCCCGACGGCGGACGAATCGCACGGCAATCACTCGGCCGGCGACTTTCTCGACATTCAGCGCGAGAATCGCACGCTTGCCGCGATTGCCGGCATCCGCAGCGACCTTTTCGCGGTGTCCGGGACGCCGGGAGAGCCAGTGCAGCTGCAAGGCGCATGGGTGACCATCGACTTCTTCGACGTCCTCGGCACGCCGGCGGCGGTCGGCCGCACCTTCACACGTGCGCAGGACGGGGCGGCAGCCGTTCGGTTCGTCGTCCTGAGCCAGCGCGCGGCCCAGCAGGTGTTCGGCGACGATTCCGGCGTGGCGGGTCGCGCGATCCGGTTGAACGCGCAACCCTACACGGTGGTCGGCGTAATGCCATCGGGATTTCAGTGGCCCGAAGGCGCCATGCTGTGGATTCTTTCCTCGAAGCCCGTGCCGCCGTCGCCGATTGAGGTGAAGGACGTCGATGCGCTCACCGTGCGCGACGTGAATTACTTCGAAGCGATCGCCCGGCTCAAACCCAACGCGTCGCTCGCCGACGCGCAGAACGATCTGCACGTCGTCGCCGCCAACATCAGGCGCGAGCACGCGCAATCGAGCGGCAACCGCGACATCAGTCTGGTGCCGCTCCGCGACGACATCGTCGGTGACGTGCGCGAAGCGCTGCTCGTGCTTCAGGGCGCCGTCGGATTGGTCCTGCTCATCGCGTGCGCCAACGTCTCCAGCCTGTTGATCGCCCGAGCGACCGGCCGGAAACGCGAACTGGCGATTCGATCGGCGCTCGGTGCAAGCCGCCTGCGTTTGATCAATCAACTGCTCGCCGAGAGTTTCACGCTCGGCATTGCCGGTGGATTCCTCGGCCTGCTTGCCGGCTCGTGGCTGACCACGCTGCTGGTAAGAATCCTGCCGGAGGGGGTACCGCGCGCTCAGGCAATCACCCTCGACCGAACCGTCGCTCTCGTGACGGTGGCGGCTTCGCTCGCGACCGGCGCGCTGTTCGGCCTGCTGCCCGCCTGGCAGGCCTCTCGGACGAACGCGGTCACGAGCATCAAGCAGGGCGGCGATCGAGGCTCCGGGCGCGCCCGCGGACGCACCGCGCTGGTCGTCATCGAGGTGGCGCTCACACTCGTCTTGCTGGTTGCAGCCGGACTGCTCACCAACAGCTTCCTCCGGCTGCAGCGGGTCGATCCGGGATTCCAACCAGCGCACGTCACGCTCGCGCAGTTGAACCTGCCGCAGTCCCGTTATCCCACATCGGCGCTTCAAACCGGCTTGTATCGCCGCGTGATCGAGGGGCTCAGCGGCCGGCCCGAACTGCAGTACGTCGGCGTCGGCTTCCCGGGACCGCTCCGAGGCAGCAACGCGAGCGGGACATTCTTCATCGAAGGCCGGCCGGTGCCGGCTACTCGTGCCGAACGTCCGTTCGCGCACCTCGGAAGCGTGTCCGGCGGCTACTTCGCGGCGATGGGCATCCCGCTCGTCTCAGGACGCACGTTCAACAGCAACGACCGGGAAGATACGCCAGCCGTCGTGATCGTCAGCACCGCGCTGGCGCGGAAGTATTGGCCCGGAGAAAACCCCATTGGCAAACATCTGCGCTTCGACGACAACCCGAAAGAGCCCTGGGCCACGATCGTCGGGGTCGTCGGCGACGTGCGGCAACTCGGCCTGAGTCACGAGCCACCACCGCTGCTATACCTTCCGTACGAACAGTTCGGCCTGCCGTTCACCAACGTGTTCGTCCGGAGCACGCTGCCGACCAATACCGTCACCTCGCTCCTTCGCAGCCAGGTGATCTCGATCGACCCGGATCTTCCGGTTGTCGACGTGACCACGCTGCAGTCGGTGATGGACCGTTCCGTCGACGACCCGCGTTTCCGGACCGTCCTGATCGGCCTGTTCGCGCTGCTCGCGCTGGTGCTTGCCGCCGTCGGCGTGTACGGCCTGATCAGTTACTCTGTTACCCAACGGACGCGTGAGATTGGGATCCGTGTCGCGCTCGGCGCACAGCCCCGACAGGTGCTCGCACCGGTTATTCGTGAAGGGATCGTCCTGGCGATGTCGGGAGTCGCGATCGGACTGGTAGGCGCGCTTGCCTTGACCCGCCTGCTCGCGAGCTTTCTGTTCGGCATCGGCACAACCGACCCGACGACGTTCATCGGTGTATCGGTGATTCTCGTGCTCGTCGCGCTCCTGGCCAGCTATATTCCATCGCGACGCGCTCTACGAGTGGATCCACTGATCGCCTTGCGTACCGAGTGAGAGTCATCCGTCATGATCAACGACTTGCGTTATGCCCTGCGCGGCCTCCTGAGAAAGCCATTATTCACGGTACTCATCATCCTGACCCTGGCATTGGGTGTCGGCGCAAACGCGGCAATCTTCAGCGTCGTCAATGGTGTGTTGCTGCGGCCGCTCCCCTACCCGCAACCCGAACGGCTGATGATGGTGTGGGTCTACAACCCCCGTCAGGGATTCGACAAGGACGTCGCGACGTATCCAACCTTTATTGACTGGCGCACACAAAGCCAAAGCTTCGAGAACCTCGCGGCGTATTTCGGGGCCAGCGTCAGCCTTACCGGCGTGGGCGATCCAGCGCAGCTTCGCGGCGCACGGGTTACCTCCTCCTTCTTCTCGATCTTGAACGTTCAACCGGCACTCGGCCGCTGGTTCACCGAGCAGGACGCAACCGCCGGACACGAGCGGGTCGTGGTTCTCGAACACGGACTGTGGAAACAGCGATTTGGCAGCGATCGCACGATTGTCGGACGCACGATCCAGTTGGGCGGCCGGCCGTATGAAGTGGTTGGCGTGATGCCTCAGGGTTTTCAGTATCCCGACGATGCAACGCTGTGGCTGCCGCTCGCGCCGGTCGAACCCTATAAACAGCTCATGGAGTCGCGCGGCTCATTCTGGCTGAACGTGATCGGCCGGCTGCGCCCGGGCGCGACACAGGCGTCTGCACAGATCGAGATGGATACGATTGCCCGCCGACTCGAGCAACAGTATCCCGACTCCAACGCCGGCCAGGGGATCCGGCTGACGTCCTTGCACGACGAAATCGTCGGCGACGTGCGGCGCGCCCTCCTGGTGCTGCTCGGTGCCGTTGGCTGCGTCCTGCTCATTGCGTGTGCCAATGTCGCCAATCTGCTGTTGACGCGAGCGACCGGGCGTCAAAGGGAGATCGCGATCCGTGCGGCCCTCGGTGCGCAGCGGCTCCGAATCGTCCGGCAACTCCTGACCGAAAGCCTGGTCCTCGCGCTGGTCGGCGCAGCGGCCGGATTGTTGCTGGCGACCTGGGGTGTGGCGGCGCTTCAGGAGGCCGCCCCCACGAACATCCCTCGACTGACGTCGATCAACATCGACCTCCCGGTCCTTCTCTTTACGCTGATCGTCGCGCTTGTCACCGGCGTGATCTTCGGAATCGCACCCGCATGGCAGAGCGCCTCGGCAAACCAGTCGGACGCCTTGAAGGAAGGCGGCCGGACGGGTGGCGAGGGGGCGCGAGGACGTCGGGTTCGCAACCTGCTGGCGGTTGTCGAAGTGGCGGTCGCACTCGTGCTGCTCGTCGGCGCCGGACTTCTCGCGCGTTCGTTTGCCGCGATTGCCCGGACCGATCTCGGCTTCAATCCACGGAACGTGCTGGTGCTCCAGCTCGATCTGCCCCGACAGAAGTACACAGAGGATCAACGGATCGTGCAGTTCTACCAGCAACTGAGCGAGCGAGTGGCGGCAATGCCCGGCGTGCGCTCGGTGGGGCTGGGATCGTCGGTGCTGCTGGGCAGGCTCCCGAACTCCTCCACGCTGATCGTTGAAGGACGGCCGGTCCCGCGCGATGCGGTGAACATTCCAGTGCCGTACGACACGGTCACCAATGGATACTTCGCAACGCTCGGCATCCCGCTGACTCGGGGCCGTCTGTTCGGGCCGGAAGATACGCCGACCGCGCCCAGCCGCGTGGTCGTCAACGAAGCCTTCGTCCGTCGATTCTTCCCGGCCGAGGAGCCCCTCGGCAAACGCGTGACCTTCAACGGCCCTCAAGACAAGAACATCCAGTGGTACACGATTGTCGGCGTGGTCGCCGACACGCGCCGCGGCGGCGTCGATCGTCCGGCATGGGCGGAGCTGTATTTTCCGCTGACTCAGTCAGCCGATCCCCGGCTGATGGTGCTGATGCGGACGGCGGGAGACCCGATCTCGGTGGCGCGCGCTGCGCAGGAGCAGGTGTGGGCCATCGACGCTGGACAGCCAGTCGCCAGCGTCAGGACGCTCGAAGAGATCGTGGCCCGCGTCCAGGCCAACCGCCGCTTCACGATGCTGCTGCTTGGCGTGTTCGCGACTGTCGCGCTGGTTCTGGCCACGGTTGGGATCTACGGCGTGATCGCCTATTCGACCGCGCAGCGGACGCAGGAGATCGGGATCCGCGTGGCGCTCGGGGCGGCGCGCAGCGACGTATTGAGGATGGTGTTGAGCGACGGACTTCGTATCGGCGTACTCGGCAGCGTCATTGGTATCGCCGCGGCAGCGGCAATGAGCCGCCTGCTCTCGGGACTGCTCTTCGGCGTCTCGCCGCACGACCCACTGACCTTCGTCGTTCTCCCGGCCGCCCTGCTGATTGTCGCCGCGCTGGCCAGCCTGATTCCCGCACGCCGTGCGCTCGCGATCGAACCAGTCAGGGCGCTTCGGGCGGAATGAAAGATGGCTTCGGGCTTCAGGCTTCGGGCTTCAGGCTTCAGGCTCAAATTCGGAGCCCGAAGCCCGAAGCCCGAAGCCCTTTCAGAATCGAACCCCCAGCGACATCAGATACGTACGTCCGGCGGACGTGAGAGCGATTGAACGGACAGCGCTCCTCAACTCACGCAGTCGTGGATTCCGCCCTCAGGTGGCGTCAGCGCGGCGCTGACGGCGGAATGATCGAGACCTCGTACACAGCGATGTCCGTCGGTGGTGTGCCCGTAGTCAGAAGCAACTCGTACGAACCGGTCGTCAGCACATCCGACGCAAGGTTGGTGATGACGGCGGGTTTCGCGCTCACCTCACCGGGACGAAGCGATGCGCGCGACCAGAGCATTTCTCCGCTGGTCCACGAGCGCAGCGTGATCGCGAACCTTCGATCGAGTGGCGTTCTCGGTGGCAGCAGCAGGCGCAACTCCACGACCGGGGCCGCCGTCGAGGGGACCGCCAGTTCGGGGCCTCGGGAGGATCGCGTCTTGAGAGGCGTCAGCGTCAGGGTTGGATTCGTGGCTGACGCCGCCGCGTGGCGTTCGCGTCCGAGTTGCAGCATGTACGATTCGCGCGCCGCTCGCTCGCGGACAAGCGAGGCCTCCGTCTGCTCACGGTCGCGCGTCGCCTGCTGCGCCGCCGCCCGCGCTTCCTCGAGCGAGCGCCGGGCGCGCACCAGGGTAACGCCGGTCCACGTACTGATCGCGATCAGCGCCACGCCGCAGATCACGAATGTCCACTGGATCGCCGGCCGATCGAGGCCCGAGACATTGCGCACGCGCCTGATCTTAACAGGGGTGAATCGTTCACGTAGCGCACACCCGCAGCGGTAACGGTCAGCGCTGCCGAATCGGATAGACTCTCCACATGCTGCATCGTCATCATTTCCTTGCAGCGGCGATTGCCGTTGCCCTCTTCGTTCCCGCCAGCGCACAGGACGTAGCCAAGTCAACTCGCCCCGAGAGTCCAAAGGAATTCAAGGCGCTCAAATACCGCAACATCGGCCCCGCCGCCGGCGGACGCGTGTCGCGCGCGGCCGGCGTTGCCGGGCAATCCGCTCCTCTACTACGCCGCGACCGCCTCGGGCGGCGTGTGGAAGTCGACGCGACGGCGGCGACGACGTGGAAATCGGTCTTCGACGACCAGCCGATCTCCTCGATCGGATCGATCGCCGTCGCCGCCAGCGATCCCAACGTCATCTACGTCGGCTCGGGCGAGGCCAACATCCGCGGCAACGTCGCGCGCCGGCAACGGCATCTACAAGTCGATCGACGGCGGCAAGACGTGGACGCACGTCTGGAAGCAGGAAGGCCAGATCGGCACGATGGTCGTCGCATCCGACGAACCCGGACATCGCGTTCGCCGCGGTGCTCGGGCACGCGTTCGGCCCGAATCCCGAGCGCGGCGTCTACCGCACGACGCGACGGCGGCAAGACCTGGCAGCAGGTGCTGAAGAAGGACGCGGACACCGGCGCCTCCGACGTCGCGATGGATCCGTCGAACCCGAACGATCGCTCTTCGCCGGCTTCTGGCAGGCGCGCCGCTTCCCCTGGGATCTGCTGAGCGGCGGGCCCGGCAGCGGCCTCTACGTCTCGCGCGACGGCGGCGACACATGGAAGCAGCTCACCGGCAACGGCCTGCCCGACGGCATCTGGGGCAAGGTCGGCGTCGCCGTCGCGCCGTCGGACGGCGCAGCGCGTCTACGCGCTGATCGAAGCGGAAAAGGGCGGGCTGTTCCGATCGGACGACGGCGGCGAGAGCTGGGAGCTCGTCAACCCGTCACACGCGCTGCGGCAGCGCGCCTGGTACTACATCGACGCTGACGGTGAACCCGGCGAACCGCGAACGACGTGTGGTTCCCGCAGGTGCCGATGCTGCACACGATCGACGGCGGCAAGACGCTCGAGTACGTGAAGGGCTTGCCGCACGGCGACCACCACGACGTCTGGATCGATCCCGACGATCCGAAGCGGATGATCGCGGCCAACGACGGCGGCGTCGACATCAGCGCGCAACGGCGGCGAGACCTGGTTCGCGCCGCCGCTGCCGATCTCGCAGTTCTACCACGTGTCGGTCGACAACCGGCGGCCGTACCACGTCGCCGGCGCGATGCAGGATCTCGGCACCGCGCAGGGCCCGAGCGACAGCCTCACCGGCAGCATCCACCTTACCGACTGGCACGACGTCGGCGGCGGCGAAGCCGGCCACGTCGTCTCCGACGCCAGCGATCCGAACATCGTCTATGCCGGCGAGTACCTCGGCATCATCACGCGCTACGACCATCGCACCGGGGAGTCGCGCAACGTCAGCGCGTGGCCGGAGAACCCGTCGGGCCACGGCGGCGAGGACATGAAGTACCGCTTCCAGTGGACCGCGCCGATCGCCGCGATCGCCGCACGATCCGAAGGTCGTCTATCACGGCGCGCAGGTCGATCTTCCGCACGCGCGACGGCGGCCAGACGTGGGAGCGTGATCAGCCCCGACCTCACCCGCAACGACAAGTCGAAGCAGAAGTGGGCCGGCGGTCCGATCACCGGCGACAACACCGGCGTCGAGACCTACGGCACGGTGTTCGCCATCGCCGAGTCGCCGAAGCAGAAGGGCGTGATCTGGGCGGGCAGCGACGACGGGCTCGTGCACGTGACGACGCGACGGCGGCAAGAACTGGACGAACGTCACCGCCGGCGATGCCCGGCTTCCCCGAGTGGGGCACGGTCAGCATGATCGAGCCGTCGCCGTTCGACGCCGCCACCGCCTACGTCGTCGTCGACGCGCACCGCCTCGACAACATGCATCCGTACCTGTACAAGACGACCGACTTCGGCAAGACCTGGAAGCGGCTCGACGGCGGGCTGCCGCAGGACGTCTACCTGCACGCCGTGCGCGAGGATCCCGAAGAAGCGCGGGCAGCTGTATCTCGGCGACCGAGCGCGGCGTGATGTTCTCGACCGACGACGGGCAGACCTGGCGGCCGCTGCAGCTGAACCTGCCGACCGTCGCGGTGCACGATCTGGTCGTCAAGGACGACGACCTGGTCGTCGCGCACGCACGGCCGGTCGCTGTGGATCCTCGACGACCTGCAGCCGATCCGCGAGTATCAGCGACCGCGATCGCCGGCGAGCCGTTGCACCTGTTCCCGCCGGCGGACGCGGTGCGGTGGCGCTACGGGTCGAGCAACTGGGGCACGCGCGGCGGCTATCCCGAATCCGCCGCACGGCGCGTCGATCTACTACTTCGCTGAAGGAACGAAGCGAAAGGCGAGCTGAAGATCGAGATCCTCGACGCGCAGAATCGGGTCGTGCGCACGCTGAGCAGCACCCGCGCCGAGCCGATGGGCAGCGACGACAACGAGGATCCGGACGACTTCAAGAAGGCAGGCGCTGCCGCGCGACGCCGGCGTGCAGCGCGCGGTCTGGGATCTGCGCTACGAAGGCGCGCGCAAGATCAAGGGCGGCAAGATCGACACCGGCGATCCGGTCGACGGGCCGCGCGTCGCGCCCGGCACCTACACGGTGCGGCTGACCGCCGACGGCAAGACGCTGACCGCGCCGCTGAAGGTCGTGCCGGATCCGCGCGGCGATCTGCCGCAGACCGATCTCGAGGCGCAGGTCGCGTTCGCGCTCCGCGTGCGCGACGACATCTCGAGGCTGACCGACCTCGTCAACCAGCTGCGCTCGGTCCGGGAGCAGCTCAAGGCGCGCAACACGGCGCTCGAGCCGCGGAAGTCGAGCGCCGGCGTCGCCGATCTGATCAAGGCGTCGGAAGCCGTCGCTCAAGAAGGCGGACGCGCTCGAGGACAAGCTGCACAACCCGACCGCCGAAGTCGTCTACGACATCCTCGCGATGCGCGGCGGCGCGCGGCTCTACTCGCGGCTGGCGCCGCTGCAGATGTGGGCGGTCGAAGCGGCGGGACCGCCGACGGCCGGCATGACGCAGGTGCTCGCGGAACAGGAGAAGGAACTCACCGGCCTCGAGGCGGAAACGAAACAGTTTCTCTCGACCGATGTCGCGTCCATCAACCAGCGCGCGTCGCAGCTCGGGCTGGCATACGTGATTCTGAAGTGATCCGCGATGAACGCTCGGTCCCGATCAGAGCGTTCCCGAACCGGGAGTCAGATCCATGGGTGAAGCGGCGGGGTTCACGGTCAAGTCCGGCTGGGCCAGCACGGTCCTGGTCACGGGCTCTGCCGCCTCCATCCAGGTGATCGATAGCCGCCGGATCGAGCTGAGCGATCCGGCTATCCCGGAGTCCCGTCAGCCATATCATGCCGGCTTCGGAACGGCCCGAGCGAGCGGTGCCGAGCTCTCGCGGCTGGTCTCAGCGGTCGAGCGGTTCGGGCGTGAATCGGTGACCGGAACGATCGATCGATACCGGCGCGACGGCCATCAGCTCCGCGGCCTCGGCATCGTCGTCGGGAGCACGGTCGATCCGGACACGATCGGCAACGCGCACATTCGGATTCATGCGCTCGAAGGGCGGCTGTTTCGGCAGATCGTCGAAACCGCTGCCGCCGAGCGTCAGGTCCGGTGCTGGATCTGGCGCGAAAAGGAACTGTATGCAATCGCCGCCGGCTCGCTTCACCGACAGGAGTCAGACCTGCGGAAGGTGCTCACCGCGTGCGGCGACAGCTCCTCGGGTTCATGGCGCGCAGAACACAAGGCCGCGACGCTGGCCGCGTGGCTCGTGCTGGCCGGAGTTGCAGAACGCAAGACGATTGCGGAGACGAAGAAACAGAAAATCCGGTCGTAGGTCGGGCGCTCAGACGCGGTTCTCTTCGGCGCGCTTGATCCTGGCTTCGATCCGCGAATCCGGTACCAGCCACATGAGCGCGACCACCACGTAGATCGCATCGGCGATCCACGGGTGCGTAAAGGCCGACGGAATCGCAACGCCATAGAGCACCACGGATACGATCCCCTTGACCTCCTGTCCCACGGCCTCGGCGAGGGTCGAATCGGCCCCTTCGCTGGCGATGATGGTCCGTTCGAGGATGTAGTAGGCGATGCCGGCGAGCAGCAACACCGCGCCGTAGGCCGAGGTCGGAAGCGGCGCATTGTGGGTCTCGCCCATCCACGCTGTCGCAAAGGGCACGAGCGACAGCCAGAACAGCAGGTGCAGGTTCGCCCACAGCACGCCGCCGGTAATCCGCCTGGTGGCGTGGAACAGGTGATGGTGGTTGTTCCAGTAGATGCCGAGAAAGACGAAACTGAGCACGTAGGCACAGATCTTCGGGCTCAACTCCATCACCGCGGTCCACGTCGGCTCGTGCGGCGCACGAAGCTCCAGCACCATGATGGTGATGAGGATTGCGATCACGCCGTCGCTGAACGCTTCTAGACGCCCTTTGGACATTGAATGTGCGCCAATCTGCAGTCGAGTTGACACTACTATGGCGAGCGGATAAAACCGACGCCGCGTGACACCCTGGATCCAGGTCTACGATCCGCTCGGCAGCCTCTGGCTCAGCACCGCTGCCGCCGCTCTCCCAATCGTCTTGCTGCTCGTGGCGCTGGCGATTTTCGAATGGCGGGCGCACATGGCGGCACTCGCCGGGCTCGTTGCTGCATTGGCCATCGCCACGATCGTCTTCGGCATGCCGCCCGGGACCGCCGCTGCAACCGCAGTGTATGGCGCCGCCTACGGATTCCTGCCGATCGGGTGGATTGTACTGAACGCGGTGTTCCTCTACGAGCTGACGGTCGCCACCGGCCAGTTTCAGATCCTCCGGCGATCGGTCGGACGGGTGTCGAAGGACCGGCGGGTGCAGGCGCTGCTCGTGGCGTTCTCGTTCGGCGCATTCATCGAGGGGGCCTGCGGATTCGGCGCTCCGATTGCCATCTGCTCGGCGCTGCTGATTGGGCTCGGTTTCGCGCCGCTCTACGCCGCCGGGCTCTCACTCATCGCGAACACGGCCCCGGTCGCCTTCGGATCGATCGGCATCCCGATCCTGACGCTCGCGTCGGTTACGGGAATTCCCGCATCGACTCTCGGCATCATGGCCGGACGCCAGCTGCCGCTGGTCTCGCTGATCATTCCGATCTGGCTGGTCGCGACCCTGAGCGGCTGGCGGGGACTGCGCGGCGTCTGGCCGGCAGTACTGGTGTGCGGTGGGACGTTCGCGATCGTCCAGTTTCTCTGGAGCAACTTCATTGGCGTGGAGCTCGTCGACATTGCCGGAGGAGTCGCCTCGATTGGCGCGCTTGCGCTCCTCTGCCGCGCATGGCAGCCCCGCGACATCTGGACCTTCGAGGGAGACGCATCCCGGCTCGGAAACCCCACCACCGCGGATCCCGAATTCGATCGCCGCCAGGTGCGCCGCGCCTGGATGCCCTGGCTCTTCCTCAGCGTCGCTGTGGTCGTGTGGGGGCTGACCCCGGTGAAAGCGGCGCTCAACGGGAGCGCCATCCTCTCGCCGCGCTGGAACGTGCCGTACCTTCATCGGCTCGTGTTTCGCGATTATCCGGTGGTCGCGCAAAAGATCGATCCGGCACTGATCGGCGACGCCTCGTATCGGAACGCGCACGCCGAGCCCGCGGTCTACACGTTGAACTGGGCGTCAGCGACCGGCACCGGCGTGCTGCTCTCGACCTTCGCCACCGCGCTCTACTTCCGGGTATCGCTCGCGCAACTCCTGGCGGTGGCGGCAACGACCATGAGGCGCATGCGCGTGCCGCTGGCGACCATCATGCTGATGCTGTCGCTCGGCTTCGTCACCCGTTACGGTGGCACCGATGCAACGCTTGGCCTCGCCTTCACCAGGACCGGAAGACTCTATCCATTCTTCGCGACATTTCTCGGCTGGCTCGGCGTCGCCCTGACGGGCTCCGATACGAGCTCGAACGTACTCTTCGGCAGCCTGCAGAAGATCACCGCGCAACAACTCGGGTTCGACCCGGTGCTCATCGTCACCGCGAACAGTACCGGCGGCGTGATGGGCAAGATGATCGACGCGCAAAGCATCGTCATCTCGACCGCCTCGACCGGTCAGGTCGGCCAGGAGGGGCGGATCCTGCGGTTCGTGTTCTGGCACAGTGTCGCGCTGGTGACGATCATGGCGATCATCGTGACGCTGCAGGCGTACGTCTTCCCGTGGATGATTCCTTAGCCCGCACGCGGCATGGCGCTCGCAGAGGCATGCCGGGCCGGCCGCCTCACGCCGCCGGCGCGTAGGGTAGGAACGCTCGAAAACGTCAACAAAAATCCCGCTCGATGCGTCTAACCTCTCAATTTGCGACATTCGGAACGCTGTCCGTCTCCGGTCAGTGGAGTGGTCGCAAGCGAACACCGCCAAACGAGACCGACAATGTTTGAGTCCTTTTTGAAAGACCTGAAGCATTCGCTGCGGATGTTCGCGCAGAGCCCGGCGTTCACGCTGGCGGCGGTCGCCGCGCTCACGCTCGGCATCGGCGCCAACACCGCGATCTTCTCGGTCGTCAACGCCGTGCTGCTGAAGCCGGTCGCCGTGCCCGATCCGGATCGCGTCGTGGTCTTCATGAACGTCGTCGCCGCGCGGCTCCGGGCCCGGCGGCCTCGCCGGCCAAGTTCGCGCACTACCGGCAGCAGACCGACGTCGTCGCAGGACGTGTCGGCGTTCAACACCGGCGTGATGAACTACACCGGCGGCAGCTTCCCCGAGCAGCTGCGGTCCGGACGCGTGTCGGCCGACTTCTTCAAGCTGGTCGGCGCGCCGGTCGCTGCTCGGACGCAGCTTCACCGCCGACGAGGATCGTGCCGAGCGGGCCGCGAGTCACGGTGATCAGCCGGCGGCTCTGGGAGACGCGCTTCAACGCCGATCCCGAACATCGTCGGCAAGACGCATCTCGCTCGGCGGCGAGCCGTACACGATCGTCGGCGTGCTCGGACGACGTTCGACTTCCGGGAGTTCGGCCCGACGCCGCAGGTCTGGATGCTCTTCCAGTTCGATCCCAACACGACCGACCAGGGGCACTACTTCCAGGTCGATGGGCCGGCTGAAGCCGGGCGTCACGCTGCAGCAGGCGAATGCGCGGCTGCAGGGCGTCGGCCGAAGGACTTCCGCGCGAAGTTCCCGCAACGCGCTCGGGCCGCAGAACACGTTCGGCGTGCAGACCGATCCGCGACGTGATCGTCCGCGGCGACGTCAAGCAGTCGCTGCTCGTCTACGGCGGCGCGGTCAGCTTCGTGCTGCTGATCGCCTGCGCCAACGTCGCGAACCTGCTGCTGGTGCGCGCGACCGGACGCCGCCGCGAGATCGCGATCCGCGCCGCGATCGGCGGCTCGCGCGGCCGCATCATCCGCCAGCTGCTGACCGAGAGCGTCGTGCTGTCGCTCGCCGGCGGCGTGCTCGGGCTGTTCGTCGGCTGGGCCGGCATCCGCGCGCTGCTCTCGGTCAACACCGCCGGCCTGCCGCGCGTCGGCGAGGACGGCGCGCTCGTCGGCCTCGACTGGCGGGTCGTCGCGTTCACGCTCGGCGTCTCGCTCGCGACCGGCATCATCTTCGGCCTGATCCCGGCGCTGCAGAGCTCGAAGACCGATCTGACGACGACGCTCAAGGAGAGCAGCGGCCGATCGGGCACGGGCTTCCGGCAGAACAAGGTGCGCTCGGTCCTGGTGGTCGTCGAGGTCGCGCTGGCGCTGGTGCTGCTGATCGGCTCGGCGCTGCTGATCCGCACCGCGGTCGCGCTCGGGCGCGTCGATCCCGGCTTCGACACGCACAACGTGCTGACGATGCGGATGTCGCTGAAGGGGGCGCAGTTCGAGAAGGCCGAAGCGGTCGAGCAGGTCGTGCGCAACGGCGTCGAGAAGCTGCAGCACGATCCCGGCGTCGTCGAACGCGAGCGCCACCTGCTGCGTGCCGCTGCAGGGCGGCTACGGGCTGCCGTTCCGGATCGTCGGCCGCCCGCTCGCCGCCGACAGCCAGGGGCCGTTTCACGGCGGCGGCGGCTGGATGACGGTCTCGCCCGGCTACTTCGAGGTGTTCAAGATCCCGGTGAAGCGCGGCCGCACGTTCAACGAGCGCGACACGAGCGACGTCGACGCCGGTCGTCGTCATCAACGAGGCGATGGCGAAGCAGTACTGGCCGAAGGCGGATCCGCTGAACGATCGGCTCGTGATCGGCAAGGGCGTGATGCGCGAGTTCGCGGCCGAAGGCGGAGCGCCAGATCATCGGCGTCGTCGGCCGACATCAAGAGCAACGGGCTCGACAGCGATCCGCAGCCGCAGATGTTCATCCCGCAGGCGCAGGTGCCCGACGCGGCCAACGCGCTGAACGTCGAGCCTGACGCCGATCGCGTGGATCGTGCGCACGCAGGTGCCGCCGCAGTCGCTGAGCAGCGCGATCCAGGAGCAGCTGCGCCAGTCGACCGGGCCTGCCGGTCTCCGACGTCGAGTCGATGGACGAGATCGTCTCGCTGTCGGTGTCGCGGCAGCAGTTCAACATGTGGGTGATGACGGTCTTCGGCGGCTGCGCGCTGCTGCTCGCCGCGATCGGCATCTACGGCCTGATGGCCTACTCGGTCGAGCAGCGGACGCAGGAGATCGGCATCCGCCTGGCGCTCGGCGCGCAGGCGTCGCAGGTCGAAGAACATGGTGGTCCGCCAGGGGATGGTGCTGGCGCTCGTCGGCGTCGTCATCGGCCTCGGCGGCGCGTTCGGGCTGGCGCGGCTCATCACGACGTTCCTGTTCGGCGTCACCGCCGCGGGATCCGATGGTCTTCATCGGCGTGCCGGTCCTGCTCGCGCTCGTCGCGCTTCGTCGCGGTGTGGCTGCCGGCGCGCCGCGCCAGCCGCGTCGATCCGATCATCGCGCTGCGGTACGAGTAACCCGCTGGTCAGTGCTCGATGCACAGGCTGCTTGCCGTCGTCTGGCATTTTGGGATTCAGCGTTCTGCACGTAGCATTGACCGATGCCTCGGTACGTTGCATTCCTCAGGGCAATCAACGTCGGCGGCCATGTCGTCAAGATGGCCGAGCTCCGCAAGCTGTTCGAGTCGATCGGTCTCGACGGCGTCGAAACCTTCATCGCGAGCGGCAACGTCCTCTTCGAATCGCCGGCCAAGGCCGATCGCGCCCTCGAGGAGAAGATCGAAGCGCATCTGAAAAAGCGGCTTGGCTACGCCGTCGACACCTTCGTGCGATCGATTGCCGAATTGCAGGCGATTGCGGTGTATGAGCCGTTCAGCGCGGCCGATTTCGATCTCGATCGAACGCGGACACTCTATGTGGGCTTTCTGGCGAAGCCGCCGGCGGCCGCCGACGCCAGGAAGCTGACGGCGCTGCGGACGAAAGACGAAGCGTTTCACGTCCACGGCCGGGAGTTTTATTGGATTTCCACGGTCGGCATCGGTCAGTCCGTGTTCAGCGGCGCACTGCTCGAGAAGACGATCCGCACGCCTGCCACTCTCCGTAACATCAACACCGTCCGGCGCCTGGTGGCGAAATACGGACAAGGCACTAAAATGCGCCCATGAATCAGGCGCTGGACGGCGCACCGCGGACCGGCTCACATTGACGCCGGCGGACCTCTGCGTCTGCACGATCTCCCTTGCGCGTGACGGGCAGGAAGCGCGGCTGATTTGTCGCGCCCTTCAACAGCTCTCGTCGACGGGGATCCGCGTGATCGTCTCCGACGGCGGATCACCTGCGTCGGTCGTTGATTTCATCCGCGCGCTGCCCAACGTCTCATTGGTTGCCCCCAAGGGACGTGGGCTCGTCCCCCAGATCCGGGCGGCGCTTCCCGCGGCCGCTCAGCTGAAAACCAGATTCGTGCTCTACAGCGAGTCGGATAAGGCACTCTTTTTCGAGCACCATCTGGCTGAATTCATCGCCCAGGCCCCCGACGACGACGAGGTCGGCGTCGTGCTCGCCTCGCGCACGCCCAAGAGTTTCGCGACCTTCCCCCCGTTGCAGCGGTTCGCCGAAACCGCACTCGCGCATCTCACGTCGGAAATCACCAATCACCCCACGGACTATTCCTACGGTCCGTTTCTGCTGAACAGCGCGTTGATCCCACGTGTCGAGACAATCGGAGACACGCTCGGCTGGGGCTGGCGGGAATTCATGTTCGCCATTGCCGCCCGGTCCGGTTACCGGGTCACCCATGTCGCCGGAGATTACGAGTGTCCGCCGGATCAGCTGCACGAGGGAGATGCCGAACGGGTTCACCGGATGCGTCAATTGAGTCAGAGCGTGGAGGGATTGGTGCTGGCGATGACGTCCGCCCCGGACGGTTTGCGGAAGTAAGAGTGCGGAAGCCACGAAATGAAGTGATGACTCGTGGCTTCCGCCAGGTATGAACTGAAGCCTCTCGCTATTCCGCGCGCAGGGTGAGGAAAATCGTCCGTGCCCTTGCGGTTGACGAGCAGCAGCGACGGCTTGCCGTCCTTGCGATCGAGCGCGGATCTCAGCTCTTCGCCAGTCGTCACGGCCGGCCGTCGACCTTCTCGATCACGTCCCCTTCCTGGATGCCGCTGTCGGCCGCAATCCCTGAAGGGTCGAGGTCGGTGACGATCACGCCCGCGCGTGCTGCGGGAACGCCGGCCTCTTCGGCCAGGTCCGGCGTCAGCGGCTGAACGCTCATGCCGAACTTGCCCCTGACCGTGGCCTTCCGAGGTGGAGTCGACCGCTCGCGCTTCGCGGCGAGCTCGCCCAGCGTCGCCTGCAGCGGTCTCGCTGCGGCCACTGCGCAGCAGCTTCAGCGAAACGGTCGTCCCGGGGTCGTGCTCGACACGTCGTTGCGCAGCTGGTTGCTGTCGGCAACGGCCTTGCCGTTGTACTGCGTGATGACGTCACCCTGCTTGATGCCCGCATGCGCCGCGGCGACTGCCCTCGTCGACGTTGCTGACGAGCGCGCCCTGCGACGACGGCAGCCCGAGGCTCGACGCCAGGTCCGCGCGTGATGCTCTGGACCGTGACGCCCAGCTTCGCGCGCCGGACCGTGCCGTTCGTGATCAGCTGGTCCATCACGTTGCTTCGCCATGTTCGACGGAATCGCGAAGCCCAGGCCGATGTTGCCGTCGCTCGGCGTCAGGATCTGCGAGTTGATGCCGATCAGCTCGCCAGTTGGCGTTGACGAGCGCGCCGCCGGAGTTGCCGTGGTTGATCGCCGCGTCGGTCTGCAGGAAGTCCTGATAGCTGCCGTCGCCGCACGTCCGTCGTCCGCCCCTTCGCGCTGATGATGCCCGACGTCACGGTCTCGCCGACGCCGAGCGGGTTGCCGACCGCGAGCACGACGTCGCCGACCTTGACCGCGTCGGAGTCGCCGAGCGGCAGCGTCGGCAGGCTCCTTCGCCTCGATCTTCACCACCGCGAGATCGCTCGCCGGGATCGGTGCCGACGACCTTGGCCGTGAACGTGCGCTTGTCGGGCAGCTCGACCTTCACCTCGTCGGCGCCGTCGACCACGTGGTTGTTGGTCAGGATGTAGCCGTCCTGGCTGACGATGACGCCGGAGCCGAGCCCGCGCTCCACGCCGCGCGGCTGACGTCCGCGCGCGCGCTCTGCGGCATGCCCTGCCCGAAGAACCGGCGAAGCAGGTCGTCCTCCGGAATCTGACTCATCGTGTGGGACCAGCCGACGCCCGCTTCTCGACGCGAATCGTGACGACCGCGGGCATGACGCGCTCGACGACGGGCGCGTACGAGGCGACCGGCGACTGCGGACGCCGGCAGCCGTCGCGACAACGCGGCGCCGGCGCCCGGTCAGGCCGCGGCGCTGACTGCCCGCCTCCGGCGCCTTCCACGCTGCCAACGTCACGACCGCCAGCGCGATGGCCGCGCACGGCTACCCTTTCTGAAATAGTTCGTGTTCATGGCATGTTGGTCTCAAAACCTCTTTAAGAACCTCTGTCCATTAAGACGACCAGCAACCTTGCTGAGGCGCTTACCGGAGCATTACAAGGGTGAAAGGATCGAAGGCGAACGGTGCTGAAGGGTCACTTCATCGGCAGGCGGACGATGAATATCGAGCCGTCGGCCGGGCTCGCTCGTGGCCTCGACCGTGCCGCCGTGCGCCTCGACGAAGGCCTTGACCAGGCTGAGTCCGAGGCCGAGGCCGCGCTCGGAGCGGCTGCGGGTCGGCGCGGTAGAGGCGGTCCCAGATGCGCGGCAGATCCTGCCGGACGATGCCGAGCGCCGGTGTCGGCGACGGTGACGACCGCCTCGTCGTCGTCGCGGTCGCCACGGCAATGCGCACGCGACCGCCTCGGGGCGTGTACTTGATCGCGTTGTCGAGCAGGTTGGCGAACACCTGCCGCAGGCGATCGCGGGCGCCGCTGACGATCGCCGCGTCCGCCGGGCTCGAGCGTCACCGTCACGTGCTTCACTTCGGCGACGTCCTCGTAGAGCTCCACGACCTCCGCGAGCAGCGCGCGCAGCGTCGACCGGCTCGCGCCACAGCTGCAGCACGCCGGTCTCCGCCTCCGAGATGTCCATCAGCGTGTTGAGCATCGAGAGGATGCGCTCGGATTCCTCGAGGCAGTCGGCCAGCGCCTCGCGCTGCGGCCGGCCGGGATCGCCCGTCTGCAGCGCGCGCTCGGCGATGCGCGCGCAGCCGCGCCATCGGCGTGCGCAGATCGTGCGCGACGTTGTCGAGCGACTCGCCCCATCGCCGCGATCAGCCCGTTGATGCGATCGAGCATCGTGTTGAAGAGCGTGATCAGCTCGTCGACCGCATCGCCCGTCGGCGCCGCGAGCCGGCACGCGCGTCGTCGGTGCGCCCGGTGCGGATGATTCTCCTGCACGACGTCGATCAGCTCGTAGATCGGCTGCAGCGTCGACCGCGTGAGCACAGGCCGCCGGCGACGCCCACGACGAGCGTCGACGCATCGCACACCGAGCCGACGATCGCCTGGAACTGCGCGAGCAGCGCGAGCCGGATCTCGTTGCTCTTGCCGACCTGGAGGATCGTGCCGTCGGACAGCCGGGCCGACGCCACCTCGAGCACGGCGTCGCGATCGCGCGCGGGCACGCTCGCCAGCGCCCCGATCGCCGCGCCGAGCTCGCTCGATGTCGAAGTCCGCCCAGCCGGGCGGCACGCTGCGCGAAGAGCGCGTCCGCGCCCGGGCCCGAGCACGCGGACGAACAGCCGCTCGCGGCTGCCGGTCCGCTGCTCGAGCTCGACGGCCGCTCGAGCGCCGGCAGGCCCGCCGCGCTCGTACCGCGATCGCGTACTCGCGCAGCGTGGCGGCGATGATGTCGTGATCGCGCTGCGCCAGCGACGAGGCCAGCAGCGCAGTAGGTGAGCCGACCAGCAGCGACGGTGCTGCACCACGAACACGGCCGCGTACCACAGCGACAGCCGCAGGCCGAGATCGTTGCCGCCGCACCATCACTCGCCGCGAGCACGTAGCCCGACGCCGCGGACGGTGTGCAGCAGCTTCGTCTCGAAACGGCCGGTCGATCTTGTCGCGCAGGCGCGAGACCAGCACGTCGACGACGTTGGTGCTGGGGTCGAAGTTGTAGCCCCACACGTGCGACAGGATCATCGTCTTCGAGACGACCTTGCCGGCGTTGCGCATCAGGTATTCGAGCAGCGCGAACTCGCGCGGCCGCAGCTCGATCGGCGTGACTGCCGCGCTGCACCTTGCGCGTCAGCAGATCGAGCGTGAGGTCGCCCGCCGTCAGCCGCGTCGGCTCGGCGGCGCCGGTCGCGCGGCGGATCAGCGCCTGCACCCGCGCCAGCAGCTCGGCGAACGCGAACGGCTTGGTCAGGTAGTCGTCGCCGCCCGCCTGCAGCCCGCGCACGCGGTCGTCCACGGATCTGCTTCGCGCTGAGAATCAGCACCGGCGTGCGCACGCCGCGGGCGCGCAAGCGTGTCGATCAGCGCGAGCCCGTCGAGCTGCGGCAGCATGACGTCGACGATCGGCGACGTCGTAAGGCGTCTCGAGTCGCCCGTTCGAGCGCCGCTGATGCCGTCCGCCGCGTGATCGACGGCGAACCCCGCTTCGCGCAGCCCCTTTTCCACGAAGTCGCGCAATGGTCGGATCGTCCTCACGAGCAGCAGCACGCATCGCAATAATCCGACATTACCGACACAACCGTGTAACTCGGTTCCAGATCTCGTAAACCAAGGTGACCGACCATCGGTTCAACCTTGGACTTGGACGTAAGTTACAGCGGTTCAATATCTTCCACTCTGGCCGATAGCACGCTCCGGGAGTCAATTGTCGGTGAACTGTTGACTACGCGATCCGCTTCCGGCTGCGCGATGACCGCGAGCGACAGCACGACGAGGCCCCAGGCGGCCAGGGCGGCCGCCTGCGGCCACAGCAGCTCCAGGCCGATGCCCTTCAGGAAGATGCCCGCGGACGATGACCAGGAAGTAGCGCAGCGGAATCAGATAGGTCGCGTACTGGATGACCCGCGGCATGTTCTCGATCGGGAAGATGAATCCCGACAGGTAGATCATCGGCGTCAGGAAGAAGAACGTCGCGGTCATCATCGCCTGCTGCTGGGTGTCGGAGATCGTCGAGATGAACAGTCCGAGCGCCAGCGTGCACAGGACGTAGAGCAGGCTCATCGCGAGCAGCAGCGTGAAGCTGCCGCGCAGCGGGACTTCGAACCAGAACACCGCGACCGCTGTCACCAGCAGCACGTCGATCGAGCGCGATGACGCCGTACGGCAGCAGCTTGCCGACAATCAGCTCCCAGCGCCGCAGCGGCGTGACGTTGAGCTGCTCGAGCGTGCCGAGCTCCTTCTCGCGCACGATCGCCATCGCGGCGAGGTTCGCGGTCACGAGCAGGAGCAGCAGCGCCAGCACGCCGGGGATCATGAAGAACCGGCTCTCGAGCTGCGGGTTGAACCAGACCCGAATTCTCGCAGTCGATCGGCGGCGTGCCGCGCTCGCAGCCGCCGACGCGCTGGCATCAGTTCGTCCGCGTAACTCGCCGACCAGCGCCGTCGCATAGCCGAGCGCCACGGTCGTCGAGTTCGAGTCGCTCCCGTCGGCCACCACCTGCAGCGCGACCGGCACGCTCTCGTGGATCGCGCGCGCCGTAGCCCTGCGGGATCGCCAGCGCAATCCACGCGCGGCCGCGCTGCAGATACGGATCGACCTCGGCCACGGTGGTCACCGTGTCGATCACGGTGAAGTTGCCGCGAGACGTCGAAGCGCGCGATCAATGTCCGGCTCTCGGGCGAGCGATCGCCGTCGGCAACAACGACCGGCACGTCCTTGACGTCGGTCGTCGCCGCGTATCCGAGCATCGTGAGCTGGATGATCGGCGCGACGATGACGACGCCCGAACAGGCGCGGGTTCTGCCGCAGCTCGAGAAACTCTTTCCGGACCAGGCAGCGAGAGGCGCTGCATTCAGCGCGCCTCCCGGGCCAGCCGGAGCGATGCGAGCGCTCAGCATGACGAGCGCATACACGATCAGCGCCACCATCTGCGGCCAGCAGGAGCCAAAGCGGCGTCCCCTTGAGGACGATGCCACGGAGCGCAATCAGGAAGTAGCGGGCGGGCACGACATAGGTGACGACTTGCAGGAATGCTGGCATGCTCGAGATCGGAAAGATGAATCCCGACAGCATCAGCGTCGGGAGGAACGACGAGAGCATTGCCGCCTGGAACGCGACCTGCTGCGTGTCGGCAATCGTCGAGATCAGCGAGCCCGGTCCCAAGCGCGCCCGCAATGAACAGCGACAGCGCAACGAGAAGCGACAACCAGTTGCCGCGCATCGGCAGCTGAAACAACGCCATCGCGGCCAGAACGATCAGCGCCGCGGATGCCAGCGAGATCAGGAAGTAAGGAATGCGTCTTTCCGACCACGAACGAAAACGTGTCGATCGGCGCCATCCGCACTTGCTCCATCGTCCCGCATTTCCTTCTCGCGGACGATCGAGATTGCCGTCGAGATGACCGCCGTGATCATCAGGATGTACGCGATCAATCCGGGGACGAGAAACAGCGTGCTGCGAAGCTCCGGGTTGTACCAGATGCGCGGCTCGACGGAGACCAGCGGACCGGCGCGCAGGACACCGGGAGCGACCGACGCGCCGGCGCTCCCGATGATGTTCGCGGCGTAACCCATGACGGTGGTTGCGGTGTTGGCATTGTCGCCATTGATCAGCACCTGAACCTGGGGCGCCCAGCCGCGCGCAACATCCCGCGCGAACCCCTCGGGAATCACCAGGACGGCGCGCGCTTCGTTCAGATCCAGCAGGCGATCGATCTCGGCGGGAGAGCGGGCATCAGAGACGCGGTCGAAGTATCCCGAATTGACGAACGCGGAAACGAGCGCCCGGCTTTCGGCGGTGCCGTCACGATCTTGAACCGCCAGCGTGATGTGGCGGATGTCCCAGTTGAGCGCGTAGCCGTAGAGCAGCAGGAAGAACGCCGGCACGAAGACGAGGATGAGCAGCGTGCGCCGATCGCGCCGGATCTGCCGCAGCTCCTTGCGACATACGGCGAGCGCCTTTCTCATGCGGCCGTCCCTTCGGACGATCGAGAGGCCTTGTCGATGACGTCGAGGAACACGTCTTCGAGCGACGGGGCTGACCGTGGCGAGCGCTTCGACGTGCAATGCCGGACGAGCGCAGACGTTCGGCCAGTGCCTCGGGGTGTACGTCGCGCGTCGCGCAGCACCGCGTGCACGGCGGTCCCGAACAGGCTGGTCTTCTCGACGTCGGGCATGGCCTCGAGGAGGCGCATCGCGTCGACCGGCTTGTCTGCCCGGATTTCAAGGATCGGCCGGCCTTCGAAGACCCGCTTCACCTCGGTCGTCGTGCCGATCGCGGCCAGGCGGCCGGCGTGAATCAGCGCAACGCGGTGGCACCGCTCCGCTTCATCCAGATAATGGGTCGTCACCAGTACCGTGACGCCTCCGTGTGCGAAGCGTGTCGATCAGACGCCAGAATTGACGCCGCGACACCGGGTCGACCCCGCCGGTCGGTTCGTCCAGAAACAGGATTGCCGGCTCGTGCAGGATTGCGCATCCGAGCGCGAGGCGCTGCCGCCATCCTCCGGCGAGGTCGCGGGCGAGCGTCGACTCGCGTCCTGCGAGGCCGGCCATCTCGATCACGAAGCGACGCCGCTCGGCGAGTTTCGCCTCGTTCAGGCCGTAAACGCCGCCGAAGAACCGGATGTTCTGGTCGACGGTCAGCAGTTCGTACAGCGAGAACCGCTGCGACATGTACCCGATGCGGCGCTTGACGCCCTCGGGATCGCTCGTGACGTCGATGCCGCCGACCCTGGCGCTCCCGGAAGTCGGCTCGAGCAGCCCGCACAGCATTCGGATCGTCGTGGACTTGCCGGCGCCGTTGCTTCCCAGGAAGCCGAAGATCTCGCCCCGCCGGACATCGAAGCTGACATCGTCGACGGCGACGAACTGCCCGAACCGGCGAGTCAGGTGTCTGACTTCGATGGTGCTGGAACGTTCCCGACGCCCGGGGAGGTCATTGGCCCAATGCTCGCTGAAGGCGCGCCTCTGCGAGGCGCACGCCCGCGATCGCGCGTGTGCGATCGAGTTCGGCCTGAAGACGTGCGACCTGCGCGTCGAGAACGTCGGTGCTGGTCGCAACGCCGACGCGATAGCGCTCGCCGACGACGCGTTCGGCGTCCACGGCGGCTCGCACCTCGTCGTCAGCCGCGCCAATCGCCTCGCGGCTCGAGGCGAGCTCGAACTGGCGCTGCTCGGATCTCGAACAGTGGCCTGGCGATCGAAGTCCTCGGCGCGTGCGCGCGCCGCCCGGGCGTTCGCGCGAGCCTCACCGGTGTCCGCGGCTCGCCGGCCGCTATCCCAGAACGACCAGGTCAGGTTGACGGAGACGTCCCAGGAAGTGTCCCAGTCGCCCGAGCGGGGGAAATGGCGCGGGTTGGGACGCGCGTAATCGTAGCCGCCGCCGACCGCAATCTGTGGACGGCCGGAGGCGTGGAGGGCATCCGCGCGCGCGTCGGCTGACGCGGCCTGCTGCTCGAGCGCCCGCCGCTCCGGGCGGGTAGAAACGGGGACGCTCACACTTTTTCCCGGTTCCAGTGGACTCGGAGGACCCGTGACTGTGAGTGTCCCTCCTTCCGGGGCCACTGCTCGTGTGTCCGCTTCGGTGACGCGAGCGTCGATCCGCCCCGAGCGGACTCCGGTGAGACGACGTAAGTCAGCTTCCGCAATCGCGCGCTGGTTGGCTGCTTCGAGCGCCAGCAGACGCTGGTGCGACGCCTGCGCCTGGGCGGACGAGAGATCGTTCGGCGCGATCAACCCCGATGCAAGTCGGCTGCGCAGGTCGTCCACCTGTCGGTTGATGGCCTCGAGCGATCGCGCAACGACCGCTTCGGTTTCACGAGCGGTGACCAGCGCCCAAAATGCCCGCGTGATCTCCAGCTTCAGGTCCGCCCGGGCAGCCGCCAGATCCTCGCCCGTCGCCGCCTGCTCGGCCCGTGCCGCGCGCTCGAGCGCGTCGCCACGGCCGCCGGTATAGATCGGCCACTGCAGATCGAGTCGCGTCCGATAATTGTTGGGAATATCGGGATAGACCACCTGCGGTGGTGTCAGCGGCGCGGTAATGACGAACGGATCGACATGATTCGTTCGCAGATAGCCGCCCTCCACCGCGAGGTTCGGCCGCTCCGCAACGTGCCGGGCTTCAACCGCGAAGGCCGCCGCCTCTCCACGCGCCTCGAGCTCCGCCAGGTGACGCGACTGACTCCATGCCACGCGCGATCGCCTCTTCGAGCGTCAACGATGTGGAAGCGGGCGGCGCCTGCGCGTCGAGCGTCGTCGTCAAGAGAATGCACGCCAGGCCCGTCAGTAGTTGTTTCATGATGATCGTGTGGTCAGATCGATGAACACGTCCTCGAGCGACGCGGCGATCGGGCGCAGGCTGGTGACCGTCAGGCGTGCGCGCTCGAGCGCCGCGTACGGATGGCATCAATAGCGGCAGCCTGATCGAGCCCGGCGAGCCGCACGTGGGCGCGATCGCCGAAGAGCTGCACGTCCGCCACTCCGGGAACGCGTGCCAGCAGCATCGAGCGGCGGGCGTGCCGCGTCGACACTCACCTCGAGCAGCTGGCCGCCGAGCGCGTGCTGCAGCCGCGCGGGCTCGTCGAGCGCGAGCAGGCGCCCCTCGTGCAGCAGCGCCACGCGCGCGCAGCGCTCGGCCTCGTCGAGATATGGCGTCGCCATCACGATCGTGAGCCCGCGAGCGAGGAACTCCGACAGCAGTTTCCAGAATTCGCGGCGCGACACCGGATCGACGCCGGTCGTCGGCTCGTCGAGCAGCAGGACGTCGGGCTCGTGCACGAGCGTGCAGGCGAGCGCGAGCTTCTGCTTCATGCCGCCCGACAGCCGATCGGCGCGGCGCGAGCGGAACGGCGTGAGCTGGGTCATCTCGAGCAGCCGATCGCGCGCGGCCTCGTAGCCGCGGACGCCGTGAATCTCGGCGAAGAACGCGATGTTCTCGTCGATCGTCAGATCGCCGTAGAGGCTGAACCGCTGCGAGAGATAGCCGACCGTGCGCGGTGATCGCGCGATGCTCCGCGACCGGGTCGCGCCCAAGCACTGCGATCGCGGCCGGTGATCGGCACGAAGCAGCCCGCCGATCAGCCGGATGGTGGTCGTCTTCCCGGCGCCGTCCGGACCGATCAACCCGAACATCTCGCCGCGTCGAACGTCGAACGTCAGCGTCGTCGAGCGCGGTCACCGGTCCGTACCGTTTCGTGACTCGATCCAGCCGAATCGCGGTCTGCTCCGCGTGATCCATGTCATCCATCGCTCTCTGTGGAGCCGCGCTCTGCCTCGGCCGTGCTCATTGCTGCTGTGGCTGCAGCTCCGCTTCCACCGGCATGCCAGGCTTCAACACGCCGTCGCGGTTGTCGGTCGTCACCTTGATGCGGTACACCAGCTTCGACCGTTCCTCCGCCGTCTGCACGTTTCGCGGCGTGAACTCCGCCTTCGGCGAGATGAACGTGATCGTGCCGTTGAGGCGCTGCCCCGCATCGGTGACCAGCGTCGCGGACTGGCCGATCTTCAACTGCGGCACGACGCGGCTCGTCGACGTAGACGTTCGCCCACGCATGATCGAGGTCGGTGATGACGACGATCGGGCGCGCGCGGCGCGACCATTTCGCCGGCGTCGATCAGCTTCGAGGTGACGATGCCGCCGACGGGCGCCTTGACGATGGCATCGCCGAGATTCTTCTGCAGCGAGGCGATCTGCGCGTCGACGGCGCCGACACGCGCGCGCGCCGCTGTCAATCTCCTGCGGCCGGGCGCCGGCCCTGAGACGGGCCAGAGCGTCGGCTCGCGGCCGCGGGCGCGATCCTGCGCGCCGCGTCACACGCGCCGCCGCCACATCCCGCCGCGTCCCGCATCGTCGCGCTGCTTGACCGAGCCGGCGTTGGCGCGCAGCAGCGACTCGAAGCGCTCGAGGTCGGCGCTCGGCGGCGCTGGAGCTCCGCCTGCGCGGCCTTGACGTCGGCCTGCGCCGATTGCAGCTGCGCGGAGCCTGGCGGATGTCTTCCGCGCGCGAGCCCGCTCGAGCAGCGCCAGCTGCGCCTGCGCCTGGTCGCGCTCGGCGGATGCCCGCCGCAGCGCCAACTCCGTGTCGCGCCGTGTCGATGCGCGCGATCACCTCGCCGGCGGTCGACGCGATCGCCTTCGGCGACCTCGAGCTCGACCAGGCGCCCGCCGACTTCGGGCGCGACGCGCACGTCGGTCGCCTCGACATAGCCGGTGGCGCGCGGCTGGCCGCGTCGCGCGGCCGCGGCGGCAGGCGCCGGTCGCCGTCGCGCAACGACACGATCAGCAGCAACATGCGGTGTTCTCATGCAATTCGTCCTTCGAGGATCGCGAGCGTCACGCGCTGGATGTGCGCGACGACCAGGTCGCGCGGAGATGTTGGCGACCGCGATCGCGCCGGCGCGCCGCACTCTCCTGCGGACGCGCGCGGTGGCGAGGAAGAACATCAGCGGCGCGATGATGCCCGCCCTGCACGAGCAGCGGCTGCGTCGGCTGGAAGCGGCCCGCCGCGGCATCCTTCCTCGATGATGCTGTCCGAGCGTCGCGAGCACGTCGCGAACGTAGCCGAGCGTGACCGGGTCGACGTGCTCCCCCCCCTCGGCAATCTCGCGCAGCCAGATCGGCGGGAAAGTGCGGCACGGGCCTCGCGCTTCGGCGGCGATCGCCGTCGACGAAGGCGCGGATCTTTTCTTCGGGGGTGGCGGCGGCGGCGGCCACCTCGGCAACACGCGCGCCGACGGCGTCGAACATGTCGCGGAGGATCTCGCGGTAGAGCGCGGCCTTGCTCTTGAAGTGGTAGTAGATCATCGCCTTGTTCAGGCGGGCGGCGCGGGCGATGCGATCGACGTTGGCGCCGGCATAGCCGCGGGCGGCGAACTCGGCGGCGGCCGCGGCGGAAGATGCGGTCGGCGGGAGTCGACCGAGGTAGCGCGAGGCGGCCGTGCCATGATTATTAACTAACTAGATATTTAATTAACTGTCAAGCGCGCGGACCGGTCATCGGGACGAGGCTTCGGGGCTACAACAGTTGGGACAGGCGGGCGTAACCGGCGCGGCTGACCGGCAGGCGCGTGCCGTCGCGCAGAATCGCGATCCGGCTGTCCTTGGCGTACAGCTCGACCTTCGCGATCCGATCGATGTTCAGCACGTACGAGCGATGGATGCGCACGAACCGCGACGGATCGAGCGCCGCCTCGACCGCTGCAAGCGTCTGGTCCTTCAGGTACTGCTTGCCTGCCGAGTTGAACGCGACGTAGTCGTCCTGGGCTTCGACATAGTCAATCTTGTCGACCGGCAGCACGTGGACGTTGGCGCCGTCGCGGATGAGCACCCGCTCGGCTGGGCCGCTCTTCGGCCTGGCGTCGCGCACGATGGCCTCGACGTCGGGCGGCGCGGCTTTCGCGCGCTGCCGCTCGCGCGCCCGCGCCATCGCGTCCTGGAAGCGCTCGGCGCTGAACGGCTTCAGCAGATAATCGACCGCATGCACCTCGAACGCGCGCAGCGCGTACTGATCGTAAGCGGTGATGAACACGATCGCCTGATCGCGCCCGAGCAGCTCCAGGACCTCGAACCCATCCAGCTTCGGCATCTGCACGTCGAGCAGCACCAGGTCCGGCTTGTGCTCGGCGACCGCCTTCACCGCCTCGAACCCGTTCGCGCACTCGGCCACGATCGCGAGATCGGGGTCCGCTGACGCATATTCCCGCACCACCGCTCGCGCCAGCGGCTCGTCGTCCACGATCACGATGCGCAGTGCATTCATAAGGCCTGTTCGATAATTCTCTCTCAGTCGGCGCGAGGATGTGCACCGCTCACGCACGATCCACGCAGAGGGCGGAGAGGACGCAGAGACCACGGCTGGCATTGCGCATTCGCTCGGGCCGAAGGCCTCTCGCGCGACCCAACGAGAGACGAAGTGGCCCACCGCGCGGATCATTGCCGCCTTCGCCGCCGCGCTTCGCGCGGCAGGAGGTCACCCGAGGCTACGAATACGAGCGACCGTGGTGGCGGCGCCGCTCGTATTCGTGGCCTCGCGTGACCTCCGTGACGCCCGCCGCAGGCGGGCGCGGCGAAGCCATGGGACCGGAGCCTTCTGCCTGGCGCCTTTGCGCCATGGCGTGAATCGTTCGTGACAAGCGGACACTCCTGAGGGGCTGTCGCTTCGCCAGGTGCTCCAGTTCCCGTGAGTTGTGCTTGAATGCTATGGCTCCTGATAGCGAGTACGTCCGTCGTGTTGTCGCGGTTCATTCCACATGTCCTGTCGCTTCGATCGGGAGCTCGATCAGCACGCTGAATCGGCCTTCCGTTTCCTCGGTCCGAAGGGCAGCATCGGTGCCATACAGCGTCCGCAGACGGGCGCGAACGTTGGTCAGTCCCACACCGGTGCCGCGCCCCGCCGGCCGGCCGCGGTCGCACGGATTGTCGACCTGGATCCGAAGAAGGGCCGTGCCGCGCTCGGCCGCGATCCGCACCACTCCCCCATCGAGCACGTGGGCAACGCCGTGGGTGACGGCGTTCTCGACCAGCGGCTGCAGCACCAGCGGCGGCACCAGACATTGATCCGCCGCGTCGGCAGTCACCTCGACGCGCAGCCGCTCGCCAAAGCGCACCTGCTCGATCGCCAGAAATCGTTTCGCAATCGCCAGCTCGCTCGCGAGGGGGATCCGCTCGCGCGCACCCAGTGCCAGCGTGTCTCGCAGAAAATCCGCGAGGAGCAGGCACATCCGCCGGGCGGCGGCAGGATCGGCCGTCGTCAGCGCGCTGATCGATTGCAGGCTGTTGAACAGGAAGTGCGGATCGATCTGCGCGCGCAACGCCCGTAGCTCGGCTTCGCGGGCCAGGACCTCGGTCTGCAGTGCGCGACGCTCCGCATCCCGCGAGCGCTCGAATGCGGCGCCGAAGTAGCTGACCGCCATCGCGAGCAGGTACAGAAGGCAGCCAACGCCGAAGATGGTGGGGGCGGCGGCGCGAAATGCGAGGCCTGCGTTCGAGATAGCGCCAAAACTGGCGATGATCCCGAGCCATCCCCGGCCGATGAGGAGCCAGACGGCGCTCGACAGAAAAGCCGCGACCGAGGCCGTCGCCGCGATTCGCAACGGTCCGGCTCGGTCGATCGGCGATCCGGCCGCGACGTACCAGGCCGACAAACACAGAAATCCGTACGCGATCGCCAATGGAATGGCCGTGGCGGAAGCCAGGCGCCAGCTGAACACACCCTGTAGCGCAAGCAGCGCCGCCAGCAATACTCCCGGCGGCACCCACATCGTGATGTACGCCGCGAGACGTCCTGAACTGGCGAGGATCGGATGCATGCGAGGCTAGTCGTTCACACGGCGGCTGACGTTCTTGATGGTTACGCCTCCCATGATGACGATGCCCTGGAGGATGAGCGTCTTGGCGGGCACCGATCCGGGCGAATGGGTCTTGTCCTCGATGCCGCCCATCAGTGGGACTGCGCGGGTGATCACCACCCAGTCCTCCGGGACCTTGATGTCGATGCCACCCCAGAATGCAAACACGTCGATGATCGCCTCGGTGCCCGGCGCAATCGATGCCTGGCGGAGATCGATTTCACATCCACCCATGATCGCGGTCAGATCCGCCCCGCGGAAGGTCTGAGTGTTGCTGCGACGAACGACCCCGCTCATCACCGCGATGGCACTGAACCGCGTCTGTCCGTCGCCCGCGGGCGCCTGTCGCATCCCACCGAGCCCTTTCCACACCATGTAAGCTCCGAGGAAGACGAACAGCAGCGGCCAGAGGTCGTGCAGCGAAATTCGGATGGCGACCACTCGTTCGAGCAGCATCCATCCACCAAGCAGGACGAGCAGGAACCCGCCGATCCATCCCTGCCCTTCGCGGGCGTGCCACAGTTTCAACAGGCCAACCGCCACCAGCGCTAACGGCCAGTACTGCAGATACTGCTCGGCGTCAATGACTCCGAGGTTGTCCAGGGTGAAGAGAACACCCGCGACGATCACGAGCAGACCGACCAGCACTTGTGGAGTAAGTCGGGCCCGTGGGTTGACGGCCGGCGTCTCCATGCTCACCTCTCCCATCCTCGCGCGACGATGAAGACGCCGCTGGCAATCAACAACAACGGCCAGGACGTGCCATACGTCAAGCCGAACAGGTGCACGGCATTCACGATCAACCAGGTTCCGACCGTCATCAGCCACAGTCCGTGGCGAAGATCTGCCTTCCGCAGAAGCGTGGGCTTCCGCACCGGGTTGGGTCCGCGAAGCGACGCGGGATCGACCTCGGCGAGTGCGATCCGCGACAGGCCGAGGGCAATCAACACCATTCCGGGAAACAACTGCATCACGTTGATGTCGAAATAATTCAGCCGATCGACCAGCATCAGCACGCCGAGGCTGAGGATAATCAGCCCGAGGGTCAGGCGGCCGGCGTTCGCACGCGGAGGGATCGGTTGCGCCATGGCGTCAGATGAACCGCACCAGCGCGTGAATCCAGGCGCCGAGCTGGTGACCGATGGCGATGATCAACGCGTCGTAATCGTGGGTCGCGACTTTGACCGCGATGTCGGTCGGCCGGGTCAGCAACAGCCACATAATCGCGCTGGCCGCGAGGGTGCTGACCATCCCCACCATTGCATTCAGTTGTAGTGCAACTTTGCCGCTCATTGCGTTGTCCTTACAGCCTCAAGATACGCAGGGCTCTGGCCCGGTTCCCGCCGTTTCCGGCGAATGACGCCTCCCCGGCGGCAAGCGCCGCCGTCCCCCAATGGGAAACGGGCGATTGGCGACCCAAGAGCGGTGACTGTGGCCCGTCTGGCCCGCCAGACGGCAATCAGCGCGGGCGCTGGCTGGACAAGCCGGCGGGAAAGCTGAGTTAGAATCGTTGCGCCTCATGTTCAAACTTCATAAGCAGTTCCCGCTGGCGGTGGCGTTCGTACTGATGCTGGCGCGCATCGTCTCGGCCGATCCGGTTCAGCAAGATCTGAAGGAACGCCGCGCGCGAGCCATGGAGAAACTTGGTCCCGATAGCGTGGCGGTGTTCTGGAGCGCTCCCCCGCGCGTCTACTCGAACGACGTCGACTACGAGTATCGGCAGGACAGCAACCTGCTCTACCTGACGGGTATCGATCAGGAAGATACGACTCTCGTGCTGATGCCCGGCAACCGCGGCAAGCGCGAGATTCTGTTCGTGCGTGAAGCGGATGCGCGCCGCGAGCACTGGCAAGGTCACAGCCTCACGCCCGCAGGAAGCCGCGGCTGCCAGCGGCATCGAGACCGTGCTGACCGCGAATCAGTTCGAGCCGTTCATGGCCGCGGTCCTTTCAGGCCAGGGAGGCGGACCAGCGCTCGGCCAGACCGATGAAGCCAAGGTGTTCTCCGACGCGCTCGCCCAGGGACGGGCAACCCTTGCGCTGCTGCTCGAACCGCAGCGCACGCTGTCCGATTCGCCAGGACCCGCGCGGCAGTTCGCCGCGCGGATGCGCGACCGCTTCTTTGGATTCCAGATCAAAGACGCGACGCCGGTGCTGGCAGAGCTGCGACAGATCAAAACGCCTTACGAGCAGACGGTGCTGCGCCAGAGCGTGTTGATTTCAAGCGACGCGCACAAGGCGGGTATGCGGGCCGCGGCACCGGGCAGGTGGGAATACCAGGTAGAAGCGGCGATCGAAGAGGTTTACCTGGCAACGGGCGCGATGAGCTGGGGCTATCCGTCGATAGTCGGCAGCGGACCGAACGCCACCATCCTGCACTACGAGAAATCGACCCGACAGATGCAGAACGGCGAGCTGCTCCTGGTCGACGCCGCCGCCAATTACCAGGGCCTGACCGGGGACATCACGCGGACCTATCCGGTCAACGGACAGCTTCACGGAAGCGCAGCGTGATATTTATGAAATCGTCTTCGCGGCGCAGGAAGCGGGCATCAAGGCCGCCAGGGTCGGCGGTCAGGCCGAGGACATTCAGAAGGCCTGCGACGAGGTGTTGCGCGCCGGCCTCGTGAGGATCGGGCTCGTCACCGAGCCGAGCGGCAGACAGTTCAAGATCTGGGCGACGCACGGCGTCACCCACTGGATCGGCATGGACGTCCACGATGTCGGCATCCGCACCAGGCCGCTCGAGCCAGGTATGGCGTTCACGATCGAGCCGGGCATCTACATTCGGGAGCAGGCGCTGAACGATCTGCCGAAGACCCCCGAGAACGCCGCGTTCATCGAAAAGGTCCGCGGGGCCGTCGAAAAGTACAAGGACATCGGGGTCCGCATCGAGGACTCCTTTCTGCTCCTTCCATCGGGCGTCGAGAATCTCTCCGCCAGCGTGCCGCGGACGCTGGACGAACTGGAGCGGTTTCTCGCTGAATCCAAAGGATCAAAGTAGATGATGCGTTGGCGAACCCTCGTTCTGGTCGTGGTGTGTCTGGTTGTCGTGGCGGTGGCCATCGGACTCCCGATGGTCGTGGGCCTCAGGCCGTTCATTGGTCCAAGGGCGCGGCGGTTGACCGATCGCAAGTTCCAGTCGTCCCCCGAACGGACAGAACGGGGACGGTATCTGGTGACGAGCGGCCGTGCACCCTGCGCGATCTGTCATTCGCCGCTCGAGACGGCAGGCGGTGAGTTGAAGGTGAAGGAGGGGATGGCGTTCGCAGGACGCACCTGGGTGCCGGACGGAGTGCCTTTCGTGACCGCCTCGAACCTCACGCCAGACCCCGAGACCGGCATTGGTCAATGGACCGACGACGAGCTCGCGCGGGCGATTCGCGAGGGGATCGCGCGCGACGGCCGCGCGCTGTTTCCGATCATGCCGTACGAGAAATTCCGCTCGATGTCCGACGAGGACGTGGCGTCAGTGATCGTCTACCTCCGCTCGCTGAAACCGATCAGGAACGCGCTGGCGAAATCGCACGTGCCGTTTCCGCTGAACCGGTTGATCAACAACGTGCCGCGTCCCATCGATGGGCCGATCGTGCCGGATCTGTCGACGCCTGAGAAACGCGGCGAGTACATTGCCACGGTTGCGGCGTGCGCCGACTGCCACACGCCCATGGATGCCCACGGCACGCCCCTGAGCGCAATGGCCTTCGCCGGTGGCAACACGATGCTGTATGGCGACTGGAAAAGTGCGGCCTCCGCGAATATCACCCCGGCCGTCAACGGCATCCCGTACTACAACGAGGCTCTGTTCATCGAAGCGTTCAGAACCAGCAAGGTGCGCTCGCGCAAATTGAACGACATGATGCCGACGCGGTACTACCGCGAGATGACGGATGCGGATTTGAAGGATTTGTTCGCGTATCTGAAGACGCTGACGCCGGTCGATCACTACGTCGATAACAGTCTGCCGCCGTCGGCGTGCGCACGATGCGGCCTCAGCCATGGCGGAGGCGAGCGCAACAGCGCCCTGCCATGACGCCGTCGAACAATTACCAACTCACCAAATTACCAAATCATCAAATCGCCAAGTCACCAAATCGCCAAGTCACTTGTCCGGAAGGCCTGCCTCGCGGCGGGCCTTCTCCAGTGCCTCGAGCGCTTCCATGACCTCTTTGCGCGCCGCTTCGCGTTCGTGCTCTTCCCGCGCGTCCTGAAACTTGCGCAGCGCTTGCTTCAGCGCCCACTGCTCGGCGTAGGTGAGGCCAATCTCCGCCAGCAGGTGGCCGCCGGTGAAACCGGCGTAAGGCTGCAGCTCCTTTGGCGTGACCATGTCCATGAATTCCTGGTGGGTCATGCCACCGTACGGTGTCGGCCCGATCCAGAACTTTTCACCGAGAATCTCTTCGAGCGTCGGCTTCTTTCCGAAAACTTCGAGCCGGAATACCGGCGTCTGCTCTTTCAGCTGAATCGGCGCCGGTTTGGCGAGCGCGCGCTGAATACGATCGAACGAGACCGGGAGATCGTTGGGAGAAGTGGACGGGGTCGTCGCGGGCTCCGCGGTCGGTGGCGGCGTGGCCGTCGTTTGCTGAGGTCCTGCCCAGAGGACGGCTGCGAGAAGAAGAGCCGACGCCATACCCTTTAGGACGACGCAAGGTTCGATCCGGCTGCACGCTGACCAGAGAGAGAGTTCCCCGGATTCCTCGAAGCTCTCGTGTTCAGCCGTGGGATTCCCGTTGTCCGGACACGAACAGGTTGCCGGTGCGCCGTCCGCCCAATTATGCCTCGAAAACGCTGACGTTGCAGGAGTTATCACTTGTGCGCACAAACGGCATGTGCTTCGCTCACGCACCGGCAAGTGACCTCCATCCTAAACGACCTCCGCTACGCCTTCCGGCTGATGCGCAAGGCTCCGGCGTTTACCCTCGTTGCCGTCGCGACGCTTGCGCTCGGCATCGGCGCGAACACCGCGATCTTCAGCGTCGTGAACGCGGCCCTGCTGAACCCACTGCCGTTCCCTGATCCGGACCGTCTGGTGGTGATTTCGGAAACGGTCAAGCGTGACACCGTTGAGCGCCGGCCGCTGTCGTATCCCGACTACCTGGACTACCGCGAGAGAACGTCGTCGTTTGACGACATGGCGGTCTGGTCCAGCGAGAAATTCACGCTCGCCTCTGACGATGCGCCCGCGCGACAACTGGAAGGTGAACTGGTCTCGGCGGCGTATTTCAGCCTGCTCGGCGCGACGCCGATCGCGGGCCGGACCTTCACCAAGGCGGAGGATGAGGCGCGCGACACCCACGCGCTCGCGGTGATTTCGTACGCGTTCTGGCAGCGGCAGTTCGGCGGCGATCCCGCCGCGGTCGGGCGTGCCATCCGTCTCAACGATCGCGCCTTCACGGTCATCGGCGTTCTGCCTCGAGGCTTCAAGGGACTCGACGACGATACGGAGGTGTGGATCCCGATGGGGATGCTGGCGACGTCGGAGTCCGCGCGGTTCTACGATCAGCGCGGGGCGCGCTGGCTGGATGCCATCGGCCGCAGGAAGAAGACGGTGTCGTTCGATCAGGCATCTGCCGACGCCGCCACGGCGGGTCGCCAGCTCGAACAGACTTACCCGGACACCAACACCAATTACGGCGGCGGCGATCTTCGATCTGAAGACTGAGACGGTGGGCCAACTGCAGCCCTTGCTCCTGACGCTCTTCGGCGCCGTGGGCTTCGTCCTGCTGATCGCGTGCGTGAACCTGGCTAACCTGCTGCTCGCTCGCGCGACAACCCGTCAACGCGAGACGGCCATCCGCGCCGCGCTCGGCGCCGACCGCAATCGTCTGGTCTGCCAGTTCATCGTGGAAGGACTGCTCCTCAGCGCGATCGGAGCGGCGGCCGGCCTCCTGCTCGCGATGTGGTCGATTGACGCGATCGTCGCCCTCGCTCCCGCCGGGCTTCCCAGTTTCGTCAAACCGCACATGGATCTTCGCGTTCTCCTGTTCGTGCTCGCGGCCACGTCGGGCGCGGGGCTGCTGCTCGGCGTCCTGCCAGCCCTGCAGGGCTCGCGGGCAGATCTGAACGACGTCCTCAAGGAGGGTGCGCGCGGATCGTCGGGCGGCGCCGTTCGGGCGCGAGTCCGCTCGGCGCTGGTCATCGCCGAGGTCGCGCTATCGCTGCTTCTGCTCGTCGGTGCCGGACTCATGGTTCGTACGTTCGTCAACCTGCAGAAGATCGATGTCGGCTTCCGTCCCGAGCGGGCGTTGACACTGCGGCTGTCGCTGCCACAGAAGTACAAATCCGAAGATCTTCCGCAGGCAGCAAAGGACCTGATCGCGCGCGTGGCCTCGGTCGCCGGCGTGGAACGCCTTGCGATCGCGAGCGACGTGCCGTTCAACGGCGGGTCGAGCGCCATCATCGTGTCTCCCGAAGGACTGGAGCCGGGTGAAACGGAGCGCGGCATTCGCGTCTACCGGCACAGCGTGAGTCCGGGATTCTTCGACGCCCTCGGCACGTCGATCGGGAAGGGTCGCGATTTCGACGATCACGACACCGCCGGCTCCCGGCCGGTCGTCATCGTCAGCCGGCGCTTCGCGGCAAAAGCCTGGCGCGGCGGAGATCCGATTGGACGGCGGCTGATCATCGGCCGGGGCACCGGCCGCGATTGGATGACCGTCGTGGGCGTGGTCGGCGATCTGCGATATCGATCGTTGACCGTTGATGTCGCGCGCGAGCCGGAAGATCCCGACATTTACTTCCCCTTCGCACAGCGGCCCGATCGCGGGGCATCGCTGGTGGTGAGCGGCGGCGGGAACCCTGCGGCGCTCATTCCATCGGTGCGCGACGTGATTCAGCGATTTGATCGCGACCTCCCCACCTTTTCCGAACGCCCGATGGCAGACCTGATTGCCGATCGGATGTCCGCGTTCCGGCTCAGCGCCGGCGTGATGTCGTTTTTTGGCGTCGTCGCGCTGCTGCTTGCCGGCATTGGCGTCTATGGTTTGATCAACTATTCCGTGACTCAGCGCCAGCAGGAGATCGGCGTCCGGGTGGCGCTCGGCGCAGGTCGCGGCGAGATCTACCGCCTGGTGATGACCGACGCAATGAAGCTGACGCTGGCGGGCCTTGCGATTGGCGTGGTCGGCGCCGTGCCATGCGCGAAGTTGATCAGAACCCAACTCTACGGCGTCACCACCAGCGATCCGATGACCTATGCGGTGATTGTGATGCTGCTGCTGGCAGTCGGCGTGGGGGCAACGCTCCTGCCGGCGCGACGCGCGGCCCGAGTCGATCCGATCGTCGCGCTGCGAGCTGAGTAGACCAGTTGCCAGTTTCGGCCAGCCATTCGCACGGAGAACGACGATGATTCGTGGACTGCTCCAGGACATGCGCTATGCGGCTCGCGTGATGCTGAAGGCGCGCGGCTTGACGGTGATTGCCATCGTGACGCTCGCGCTGGGCATCGGCGCCAACACCGCGATTTTCAGCGTGATCAATGCGCTGCTGTTGCGGCCACTCCCTTATGCCCAGCCGGATCGGCTCGCGATGCTGTGGGTCGACATGCGCGCACAAGGAGGCCCGGCAACCGAATGGACCGGCCCCTCTCAGCACTTCGACTGGAAGGCGCAGCATGATGTCTTCGACGGGGTCACGTCGTTTCGGGGGTGGAATGGAAGCATCGGTGGCGGCTCGCTGCCGGAGGCAGTAGTCGGAGAGCAGACCACATTCGAGTACTTCGATGTGCTCGGCGTCGGCCCAGAGATCGGCCGCGTGTTCCGCCAGTCGGACGACATTCCCAATGCGCCGCGGGTCGTGGTGCTGAGCCATTCGCTGTGGATACAGCGCTTCGGAGGGGATCGGTCGGTCGTCGGCCGCATCATCCCGATCAACGGCGAGAACCACGAGATCATCGGCGTCATGCCGGCGTCGTTTCACGCTGCGCTGGTGACCAATGCAAGCCTGTGGCGTCCGATGCGGCTGAATCCGGCGAATCCTCAACGGAGCCTGGCCGTCTTCCATACGATTCGGCCGCTTGAGGACCGGCGTCTCGCTCGCGCAGGCGAAGGCGGCGCTGACGACGCTCGCGAAGCAACTCGAACAGGCGTACCCGAAGACGGACGTCGGTAAGGGCATCAACCCGGTTCCGCTCCAGGAACAGCAGGTCGGCAGCATGCAGCCTCGCCCTGTTCGTGCTGCTCGGCGCAGTAGGATTCGTGCTGCTCATCGCCTGCGTGAACATCGCGAATCTGCTGCTCGCCCGCGCGTCTGGACGGTTGCGCGAGATCGCTGTACGCCGCGCGCTTGGCGCCGATCGGCTGCGCATCGTGCGGCAATTGCTGACGGAAAGCGTACTGCTCGCACTCGCCGGCGGTGCGCTCGGGGTGCTCGGCGGGCGTCTGGGGCGTGTCGGCACTGAAGGCCATCGCTCCCGACGGCACGCCGCGAATCGACGAAATCAGCATCGATCGCGTGGTGCTCGCGTTTGCAATCGTGCTCTCGCTCGGCACCGGGCTGCTCTTCGGTCTCGTCCCCGCCTGGCACGCCTCACGCGATCGGTTCACCTCCGCACTCAAGCAAGGCGGACGCGGCCAGACGGGCGACGGCGGTGGCCGGGCTCGCCGCGCTGCTGATCGTCGCCGAGATCGCGCTGGCGCTGATGCTGCTCGTCGGCGGCGGTCTGCTGATCCGGACGTTCCTCGCTCTGCAGAACGCGAACCTCGGGTTCAATCCGGATCGCGTGCTCGCCGGATTCGTGCTGCCGCCACCGGTCACTTACAAGTCCGACGAACAGCGGCTGGCGTTCTACGACGCCATCCTCGAGCGGGCTGCGGCTCTTCCCGGGGTCACGCAGGCGGCGTTGTCGTCCGTCGTGCCGCCTCGGCGGCGACAGCGACACGGATTTCCTGATCGAAGGACGGCCTGCGCCGCACGACGCAGTGCCGACGCGCTCACCGTCTGGTACCGCATCGTCAGCGCGAACTACTTCGACGCGATGGAGATCCCGCTCCGGCGCGGGCGGGTGTTCGGCGCGATCGCGAGATCGACGCCGCTCGTCGTCATCAACGAGACGATGGCGAAGACGCATCTGGCCCAACGAGGATCCGATCGGACGCCGGATCAGGTTCGGCGACGAGCGCCCTGGTTCACCATCGTCGGCATCGTCGCCGACGTGCACGTGCGCGGCGCGCGAGGCACCGACGAGGTCGAGACCTACATTCCGTACTGGCACGGGCCCGGAGCCGGGCATCAACATCGTGCTGAAGACCGCGGGCGACCCGGCGCGCGCTGGCCGAACCGTTGCGGCGCGCCGTCAAGGACGTCGATCCGGCGATCGCGGTCTCCGGCGATCGCGACGCATGGACAGCATCGATTGCCGACGTCAATCGGCGCTCGCGCTTCTACGCGACGCTGGTGGCGATCTTCGCGGCGCTGGCCCTGCTCCTGGCGGCGGTCGGGATCTACGGCGTGATGTCGTACGCGGTCGCGCAGCGGACTCAGGAAATCGGCGTCCGCCTGGCGCTCGGCGCCGCCGAGCGGCAGATCTTCGCGCTGGTGGTCGGGGACAGCCTGAGGCTCGCAGCCGTGGGCCTGGCGATCGGTGCCGCCGGGGGCGTCATGGTCGGGCGCGCGCTGCAGAAGCTGCTGTTCGGAGTCCGCGGCGCCGACCCGCTCACGTTCAGCCGCCACGGCCGTGCTCCTGTTGATGGTGGCGTTCCGGCGAGCTACCTTCCGGCGCGCCGGGCCATGCGGATCGACCCGATGGAGGCGCTACGGGCGGAATGAGAATCGGGGCAATTGGTGATTTGGTGATTTGGTAATTGGTGATTTGGTGATTTATTTGGGATTTGGTGACTTTGGCGGGTCCAGGGCATCACCAAATCACTGAATCACCAGATCCCCGAATGACAAGTTACAATAAGAACCGTCACCAGGTAGTCCCCGTCTAACGAGTAACTATATGGCCTTTTTCAGCCGAAGCACGCAGCCTGCGGCCGCCGTCAGTGCCGTCAGAAACCGAGTCGCTCGCCCCCAACGCGCTCATCGCGCTCCGCAACATCGAAAAGTCCTATGCGCACGGCACGAGCCGCAGCTACGTGCTGCGCCGAATCAACGCCGACATCAAGGAGGGGGAGTTCGTCTCGATCATGGGACCGTCAGGCGCGGGCAAGTCGACGCTGCTCCACATCATCGGCATGCACGACAGCGCATGGACCGGCGAATACTACTTCCTCGACCAGCCGGTGCACCGGCTCGGCGCAAAGGAACGCGCCAAGCTGCACAAGCAGTACATCGGCTTCGTCTTCCAGAGCTATCACCTGCTCGATCACCTGACGGTCTACGAGAACCTCGACATCCCGCTCTCCTATCGCGACATCAAGAAGTCGGAACGCGAGAGCATGGTGTGCGACATCCTCGACAAGTTCGCCATCGTCGGCAAGAAGGATCTGTATCCGAACCAGCTCTCGGGCGGCCAGCAGCAGCTGGTCGCCGTGGCGCGCGCGGTGATCTCCAATCCGAAGGTCATTCTCGCGGACGAGCCGACCGGCAACCTGCACTCGAGCCAGGGCAAGGAAATCATGGAGCTGTTCAAGAAGCTCAACGAGACCGGGACGACGATTATCCAGGTGACGCACTCGGAGGTGAACGCCGCTTACGGAAGCAGAATCATCCATCTCCGCGATGGGTGGATCGTCGACGAGTAAGCGTCGTCTGTCCGCAGCCGCCGCCCGGCGGACGAATGCGGATCAATCTTCCTTCAATGATCAACGCTTCAGGGCCGGCTCACGCCGGCCCGTTCTTTTCCTGTTGTCTCTGGACGATCGGGTTGTCGTTGACTCCCACCCACGACAGGTCGCGGGCGCCGTTCACCAGCGCGGTTCTTTGCGTCTGCCGCCGCTGAAGTCCTTGTCTTCGAACCTCCCGCCGCCGCCACTACGCCCGCCGCGGCCGGCACCCCCGCCGCCAGCGAACCCTCCTTCGGGCTTGGGTCTCGCCTCGTTCACCACGAGCGCCCGGCCCTCCATTTGATGCTCGTGAAACTCGGTGATCGCGCGCTGCGCCTCCTCGTCAGTCGACATCTCGACGAACGCGAACCCGCGCGCCCGTCCAGTGGCCATGTCGCGCATGACGCGGACGTTGTCCACCTTGCCGGCTCGGCCGAAAAGCTCGGTGAGCTGTTCCTCGGTCGCCGAATACGGAAGGTTCCCTACGTAGAGTCTCCTGCCCATCTCTCTAGTTCTCCTGCTGTTCTCGCGGCTGTCCGCGCCTTCTCGGTCGTGGCCTGCAATCGACACGCCGGGGCCTGCCGCGACCTCTACGGCGTTTGTAGGACACGGAAATGGGGTCAGGGTATCCGGCTGATGGTAAAAATGTAAGAGGAGTACATTGCGATCGTTCAGGGAACTTGTTGCCGTACTGATTTTGGCGCTGGCGACCGCGGCCTGCTCTGCCGGCCCCCCGTCGCGAGCCCGGCAGTACCAGCTTCGTGGCCAGGTGCTCGCCCTCGTGCCGGACAGACACGAAGTCACGGTCAAACACGAGGACATCGCGGGCTTCATGCCGGCGATGACCATGGCGTACAAGGTGAGGGACGCCAAACTGCTCGACGGACTCTCGAAGGGCGATCTGATCACGGCCACCCTGAACGTCCGAGAAGCCGAGGCGTGGCTGTCCAACATTCAGCGCAACGGACACGCCGATGTCGCGGAGACGGGACGGTTGCCGCGCGTAATGGACGTGCTCGAACCCGGTGACGCAGTGCCTGGTACCCTGCTTCAGGATCAGAATGGACAGCCCCGCCGCCTCACCGAATGGCGTGGACGCGCTGTCGCCGTCACGTTCGTGTACAGCCGCTGTCCAATGCCCGACTTCTGTCCTCTGGTGGAACGACAGTTCGCCGAGGTGCAGCGACGCGTTCGGTCGGACACGGGGCTCGCGGAATCGGTACGTCTCATCGCCATCAGTTTCGATCCCGAGCACGATACGCCGGAAGTGCTCGAGGCGCATGCGCGGCTGCGAGGAGCGGACCCGCACATCTGGACGTATCTCACGGGCACACCCCGGTCGATCGAAGACGTCGCGTCGCGATTCGGGGTGTCCGTGATGCGTGAAGACGGTGATGCCGCCACACTCACCCACAACTTGCGGACCGCGGTGATCGATGCCCAGGGCCGCGTGGTAAAGATTTACAACGGCAACGAGTGGACGGCGTCAAAGCTGGTCGAGGATTTGCGCGAGGCCCGTGGGCGCCGCTGATCGGTTCGCGTTCACTGCTCGGGAGCGGCGCATCATCCGGCGCCTGCACACACCGTCGCTGGTGCAGCGGTATTTGAACCGCCTGCCCTACAACACCGAGCCTCCGCCGGGTCGTGCCACGCTCCGCAGCTTCCGGGGCGTCGTTCGCCACCACACAGCGCACTGTCTCGAAGCGGCGCTTGCCGCGGCGGTCATCCTCGAGCAACACGACTATGCCCCGCTCGTCCTCAGCTTCGAGTCGATCGACGAACTCGATCACGTGCTCTTCGTCTACCAGCAACGCGGTCGCTGGGGGTCGATCGGACGGTCGCGCGATCCCGGGCTGCACGGGCGCAAGCCGGTGTTCTCCACCACACGCGCGTTGGCATTGAGCTACGTCGACCCCTATATCGATTTCACCGGGCGGATCACCGGCTACACCGTGGTTGATTTGCGCGTCATGGGGGACTACGACTGGCGGCTGTCGGAGCGCAATGTATGGAAGGTCGAGCGCATGCTGCTCGAAACGACACATCGCGCGATTCGATCGTCAGACGCGCGCATCGATCGACTGCGCCGTCGATATCGCGCGTTCAGGGCGCAACACGGCGATCGCAAGCCGCTCTTCTACGAGCGACGGGATCGCTGGACGCCTTTACCTAAGGGTCCGTGGTGAGCGGCTCGGCTCATGACTCATGCTGGCGTAGGCATGAGCCGCCATGAGTCTTGAGCCTTGAGCCTTGGAGTCCTGAGCCGACGTCCTACACGACGGGGGCCAGGTCGCGGCGGCCAATCGTCGGCCGGCGCGCTGGCACCGTCGCGCACCACTTCGCCAGCATCCACACCGACCAGAGCACCTGCCCGTGATCGCCGCGACGCTGGCGATGTTCCTTGAAGAGCCGTCGCACGTAGGTGGTGTCGACGAGATCCCGAATTGGCGCACCACTCGACAACACCTCGTCTCGGAAGCGGCTGGCGCACGGACCCGCCAGCCACTCCGACATCGGCGCCGAAAAGCCGTGCTTGGGCAGCGCCGCAATCTGCGGCGGCAACCGCTTGCGCGCCAGCTGCCGGAGCAGATACTTCGAACGCAGCCGCGGCATCTTCTTCTCAACAGGGATCCTGAAGGCAAGCTCGATGACCCGCCGGTCGAGCAGAGGTGCCCGCACCTCGACGCTGTGCTGCATCGTCATGCGGTCCACTTTTACGAGCACGTCGTTGGCCAGATAGATCTGCACGTCCGCATACTGCGCGCGCTGCACCGGGTTGGTGGAGGGACAACGGCGGTACGGTTCGGTGACCATGTCGTAGACCGAGCTGTCGGAGACATCTCCCGACGGCGAGAGTCCCAGAACTCGCCGCGCCACGTCGGGCTTCACCACGCAGAGATCCGCAAAATATGCGCTCGCCGGATCGCGGCCGATGTTCTCGAGCAGCGTGCCCCATCTGAGCGCACGCGGCAGATGCCGCGAACGCGGCCACGCGCGCCCGAGCCAG
This sequence comes from uncultured Acidobacteriota bacterium, assembly GCA_963755695.1. Taxonomy (GTDB): domain Bacteria; phylum Acidobacteriota; class Vicinamibacteria; order Vicinamibacterales; family 2-12-FULL-66-21; genus QHWT01. The sequence continues at coordinate 2,036,602 of CAVWLB010000010.1, forward strand.
CCCGCGGCGGACTGTCCCGCGGCGCCCGGAAGCAATGTCCGAGCGAACGATTCGACGGCATGCGGTGCGTATCGCCCGGAGTAGCCGCCGAACGCTTCGTCGCCGCCGTCGCCGCTCAGCACCACCGTCACGTGACGGCGAGCCATGCTCGCGACGTGGAAGGTCGGAACCGCAGAAGCGTCCGCAAATGGTTCGTCGAAGGCGCCGACGATGCGATCGATGACCTGATCGACGGCAGGCTCGACGATCTCTACGTGGTGCTGCGTGTGGAACTTCGCAGCCGTGAGCGCGGCCGCCTCCAGCTCGTTGTGCGCGGCTTCGTTGAAGCCGACCGAGGTGGTCGTGACGCCGGGGCCGATTGCGTCCGCCATGAACGAGACGACCAGTCCGGAGTCGATGCCGCCGGAAAGGAACGCCCCGAGAGGCACTTCGCTTTCGAGCCGTTCGCGGACCGCCGCCCCAATCGTCGCATCAATCTCCTCCTCGAGCACTTCACCGCCGGCCGGGTGATCGTCGAACCGCTCGACGTCCCAGTACCGGCGCACTTCGATTCCTGACGCGGTCGCGCGCAGCCAGTGCCCCGCCGAGAGCTTGTGCACGTGCCGATACGGGGTCGACGGCGCCACGAAGTAGCCAAGCGACAGATAGCCTTCGACCTGTGAAAGATCGAGGGCGGGATCCCAGGCCGGGCTCGCGGCGAGGGCCTTGATTTCGCTGGCGAAGTGCAGCGCCCGGCCGAACGTCGCGTAGTAGATCGGCTTCTTCCCGAGACGATCGCGCGCGAGCAGAAGCACCCGGCGGCGCGCGTCGTAGATCGCAAAGGCAAACATGCCTTCGAGCATCGGCACGCACGCGGCACCGTACTCCTCGTAGGCATGGAGAATCGCCTCGGTATCGGAGTGCGTTCGGAACAGGTGGCCGCGCTTGATCAACTGACGGCGCAAGGCATGGTGGTTGTAGACCTCGCCGTTAAAGACGATCCAGCAGGAACCGTCTTCGTTGGACATCGGCTGCGCGCCCCCCTCGCGATCGATGATCGCGAGGCGCCGGTGGCCGAGGGCGGCGACGTTGTCGATGAAGACGCCCTGACCGTCGGGGCCGCGGTGCGCGAGCGTCGACGCCATGTCGCCAATCGCCGACTGCAGGCGCGGTTCGAGGGCGCGATCGAGGGCAAAGACTCCGCAAATCCCGCACATGGCTCAGCGTCCTCTCGAGAGCGTCGGTGCGCCCATCCAGGGCGAGATCACTGGCACCGTCGCCGGTTTCACGGGGCTCGGCACGGGAGCCTCGACGGCGCGTTTCGCGAAGCGATCGAGCGCGGCGACCAGCCCGAAGGTGAGCCACGTGAGATCGTTCACGGCAAAACTTATGAAGGTACCGCCGACTACGAAACCAGCCATCGAAATGATCAACGCATTGGCAGTGGTTTTCAGGAAGGCGCCGGTGCGCGGGTCCAGAGTCGGCCTGGACGCCATCCGCCTGACCCGAAAGCACGCAAAGAACGCAAACAGGAACAGGCCACTCCAGATCGCGATGCCGGGATAGCCAAGTTCGGCGAGTACCCTGCACGTGGCTGTTGTGAACCGCCCGAGCCTGACCGAAGCGGCCGTACGAGAAATCGTATTTGTCGTATGCCTCCTCGGTACTGTTTCAGGCCGACGCCAAGCGGGTTAGCCGACACCATGTCCAGTCCAACCCGCCAGAAGTGCGGGCGACTCATGGCGGATTCCTCGCCAATCTCGTTGTAGGTCTGGATCGTCTGCAGGCGGTCGATGTAGCTCTGAGGAATCGGCACGACGAGGAGCGCGATTGTCATGACCAGGGCGAGCCCGCCGATTGCCGAAATACGACGATCCTGCAGCGCGGCAAAGACCAGGGTGCTCGCACCCAGCGCGAGAAAGCCACCTCGTGAATACGTTCCGATCACGGCAAACACACAGAGCGGAACCGACAGGTAGAAGCCGAGGCGGATCCATCTCAGAAACCGGCCGGAGTAGACCAGATCGACGTTCTGCGCCGTGGCGAGCAGCAGCGGCATGATCATGACCGTCGCCAGCGCGTAGCCGTTGTTGTCGACAAACGCACCGGCGAAGCCGTCCGCGAATCGGACGCCGCCGCCCAGCACGAACGCGACACCGGCCTTGGCGGCGTGGAACCCCAGCGAACCTCCGATGACCGCAATCACGCCCCCCACCTGGCGCATTTCTTCCGCACAGGTGACGATCATCATCGACGCCAGAAAGAGCCGGACGAGGAAGTCGATCCACACCCATCCAACATCCGGACGCACGGCAACCATCTGCGTCATGGACGCGGAACCGAGGAACAGAATCATGCCGATGGTGAGCGGATGCGTCATGTTCGGAAATCGCCCCGACAGCACCGCGGGCACGACCAGCAGCAGGCCAAGAATCAGCGAGAGGCGGAGCGACGTCACGTCGATCCACATCCAGTCCTGCGGCCGGAACATCGCGAACCAGAGGTACATCAGCAGCGCGACGTAGCGGCTGCGCAGGCTCAGGACAACGCCGGGCACCAGGATCGCAAACACCAGCAGGGTGCGAAGCATCTACTTGCTCCTCCCCCGCTCGCGGTCAGATTCCAATGGGTCGCACTGCAATCCCCAGGCGGCGCTGCCCCGCCGCTCATGTCCCGTTCCAGGCATATGTCGGTATAGGGCTCAGAGCAAAGAAGCCGCCAGCCGAAACACCACGTGCGGCGGGAGGCCGACCTTCGAAGTCTGCCGCAGGCCTGACTTCTGTCTGCCGCGGAGAAGGCAAATTCGGGAGGGGTAACACGAAGGCCGGCGTTCGCTCGGGACAACGCGGCATCCCTCTTGCCCCGCTCACTGGCGCATGCGGGGACACAGAACGTTCTGGATTCTGGTGTTGGCCCTCTTGTTGGTGCTCCTGGGCCTGACTGCTGACGCCGGAGAACCCGTGGCACGGTATTCCTTGACGAATGGGTGGGCCACCTTCGGGTTGGTCGTGCCGCAGGGCGCGGCCAAGACCGGCAGGTCGGAACGCTCCAGAGCGCGGCGGCGCGCGCGCACGTGCTCCGCCACGGCGAGCTCGCGGGAAGCTGGGGCGTGCACGTGCGCAACCCTGAAGGACGCTGCCGCAGATCGATCAGCCGGGCAAGGGATATTACTGGCTCGATCCCCGCTGGCTGACGCGGACTCGGGCGTCCGCATGATCGACGACCTGAACAAGCGTTCGGGTTGGGCTATCGCCGCGCGCTGAATTGTTGCGCGCGAGATACACAAGTCAGCCGCCTCGCGACCTTCAGTCTCGCTGCCGCTCTCTTTGTTCGTCCTGAGCGGCCTCCCTCCCGATCAAACACGACCGAATTGTCCTTTCACGAGCGTCCGTATGCGTTCGGGCGATCTCTGCCGGAAAGAGGGGAGATCTTTGCACAGCGTCGCGCCACGCCACCGCCCACTCAACTCCCGGTGGGTTAGGAATCCAGTTGTTCGGAGGTCGCATGTCGCTGAGCTCCCCACGCATCCCGACCTGGCGTGCCCGCGTCGTTCTACGCAGTAAGACGTCGCGGCGCACGGCTCTCCTCTCCGTCGGCACGATCGCGCTCGCCCTCTGCTTTGCGCGTGGCGCCGCGCTCGATGCGCAGGTTGCGACGATCGCGACGATCGGCCTCACACCAGGATGGGTCACATTCGGCCAGGTGGTGCCCAGAGGCCTGGCTGTTGACGGACTGAAGGTGGGCTCTCTCGCAACCCAGACCGATGTGAAGACGCGATGGGACGATGGGTCGATTCGGTTTGCTGTCGTCACCGTGAAAGCAGATGTCGCGGGAGACTTTCCGGTGGGCGCGGGCGCGGCATCGGGGCCTGCGTTCGTGCCCGCTCTTCCCACCGCCTCTGTGACGCTGACGATTGGGGGCATGCCCTACCTCGCCGCGCTTCCGGCGGAGCCTTCAGCGGACCTGTGGTTGTCAGGACCCAACGTCTATGAGGGACGAACAACGATCGCGCCAGTCTCGCGGCAGAAGGGCCCGCATCCGTTCCTGCGAGTCAGCTTCGACACCCGGTCGTACAACGACGGCAAGGGTCGAGTCGACGTCTCCGTCGAGAACGTGCTCGATCAAACTGGAGCGACGACCGTCACCTACGATGTGACGATCAACGTGAATGGTACGGACGTCTGGTCGAAAGCTGCGGTGGAACATTTCTACCTCACGCGGTGGCGCAAGCTGTTCGAGGTCGGCCGGTCACCGTTCGGTTCGGTGACACCGGACATCACCCCGTTCAATCAGGCTCGCGCGTTGCCTCCCTACTTGCCGCTGGTTGCCAACGTCGTGGATTCCGTGGTTGCCTCTGACGGCACTCTCGCTCCGACCTTCGACATTCTGCAGCAGGGTGCCCTGAACAATCCCATGTGGGATCACGCCGGCCGTCCGGAGCTGGCGCCCTATCCCGATTGGACCGCGCGGTATCTCGTTCACAAGGATCCGATTCAGCGCGAGTTCATGCTGGCCAACGGCGACCTTTCCGGATCGTGGCCGTTTCATATTCGCGAGCCCGAGGGCAGTCCGACCAGCGGCGTCGGCCCGGATCGGTTCATCTCGCTCGATCAGCGTCCGACGGTGTGGCTCGATGACCGGGCCAACTTCGATCCGATCGTGAAACCCGAAGATCGGGTAAAGGGCAGCCCGCTGCAGATGCACGAATATGGCGGCGGCGTCCCGGCTCCTGGTCAATCTCCTCTCCAGCCGGACATCGCGCACCAGCCGTCGCTCGCGTATGTCCCGTATCTCTTGACCGGCGATCGGTACTACGGCGAGGAAATGGGATTCATCGCCAACTACGATTTAATCCACACCTACGACGGCGACGGCGTCCGCAGCGATACCTGCGCGACCTGCCCGAAGATCGGCAGAAACGGCGTCATCGAGAACAACGAGGTGCGGGGGTACGGCTGGGGCCTGCGCAACCTGGTCGACGCGGCGGCGTACGCGCCCAATCCGGAAGCGCGCGACTACTTCTCACAGAAAGTGCGAAACAACCTGTCGTGGCTCGACGAGTACGCGAACTCGCAGGATCCGATCAAGAACCCGCTTCGGATTCTCTGGACCGGCCTCCGGCCGGAAATCGGATACGTGTCGCTGTGGGAGCAGAGCTACCTCGCTTTTGCCATCGATCGCGCCAACGCGCAAGGCTTCGTGGGCGGGCTGGATCATCGCAACGCGATCGCGCAGATGCAGTTGCGGCTGTTCACCAGCGAACCGGCGTATCCGCGGCTATCCGATCGCGGTTGTACCGATCCCAATCATCCGGAAATCGTTCCGCCGAGGATCCCGTGCGACTGGAGCGCGCCGTATCTGATCGCGGCCGGTCAGGTGCCCGTCCCGACCTCATGGGCCGGTTTGACCTTCTTCACGTCGATGGAGGAGATCGCGGCGCACACCGTGGGGAACCCCGATCTCCAGCGTCCCTACGAGGGATTCTACGGGCCGGAAGCCCGGCTGAACCTGATGATCGGCATCAGCAACAAGTGGGCGGGCGCGCAGGCGTCGTACGATTACCTCCTTCCCTTCATCGGCGTCAACAACACCGCGTGCTCGATCGCGTATGGCGGCAACGGCAGCGCCGATCGGCCCGACCTCGCGTGTCGCGCCGGCTGGGCGGTCGACTTCTATCCGGATCCGCTGACGCCGCCCTCGCCGCCCCCCGTCAATCACGCGCCGGTCGTTGCCGCAATCGCGGACCAGAATGACATTGTCGGCGAAGCCATCAACCTCGCCGTCACGGCCACCGACGCGGATGGAGATACGCTGCAGTACTCGGCGGTCGGACTTCCGCCCGGCGTCGCCATCGACGCGTCGACTGGGGCAATCACCGGATCGCTTGCCGGCATGGGAAGCTTTGACGTGACGGTTCAGGCTTCGGACGGATCGACGACGGGCGCGGCGTCATTCGTGTGGCACGTCGGCGCCGGCTTGATTCTGGAATTGATCAACCCGGGACCGCAGGTGGACGCCGAGGGCGACAAGGTGTTCCTGATGATGCAAGTCGTGCTGAATGGCTTTCCAGCGCCCGGTGCGATTCAGTTCAGTGCCGTGAACCTGCCCGGCGGCCTGCAGATCAGCCGCTCCACCGGGGCGATTTCAGGTCAGATCCGCCATGACGCCGAGGGCGTTTACGACACGACGGTGACGGTGACCGAGAACGGCGCGCGCCCGATTTCGCAGACCTTCCAGTGGACGGTGCGCAGCCACAGGAGCCGCTAGCCGGACGGCATTGAAAGCCTCGGGATTTGGGCGGGTGGCGCGGCGAATGTGGGGCTGGTGACGGGCGTCGACGGTTCGGCGTCCGAACAGGCGACGTCGAATAGGAGCCGGTAGGCTCCTCAGCCGGCCGTTCCTGAGCGAACCGGCGGGGCCGTTTCGCTGCGGATCAGACGGATGGCGGCCGCCCCGGCAAGAACACCCGCAATCGCGGCAATCAACGCCGCGGCGTCGGTCGTACGCGAAAACACGGTCACCTGTGCCGCCTCCAGTGCCACCAGCGCCGGAACCGTCAGCAGCACGGTGGTGGCAATCGGACGACGGCCCCGTCCGCCCAGGCGCATCGCCGCGACACCAATCGGGATCGACAAGGCGCAGGTCAGGATCAGCATCGCTGGCGAGATCGCGTCCGGCGACGGGCTGAACGGCAGCAACAGCCGCTTGTGCTCGAACTTGTCCGCAATCTCGTTTGGTCTGAGCGTGAAATCGAACGGCAGCAGCCAGGCGAGCCCGAACAGCGTGCAGTATGCGAACAGTGCGCGATCGGCGTACGACGCGCGGCGCATGAAACGGGACGCGTCTGCAACGTTCCGGTCGATTGCACGGGCGGTGAGTCGCCAGATCGTGAGACCGGCACAGGCACCCAGCGTTTCCGCCAGCACGTCGACGATCGATGACGTCCGCGACGGCACCAGCGCCTGCGCGAACTCCAGCAGCGTGCTCAAGAGAACGGCCAGCACGAGCGCCACCGCCGCCGACCACCGGCGATGCCGCGGCCACGACGTGTCCACGGTGGCACACAGGAACAAACCAATCGGAATGAAGAGGATGACGTTCGAGGCAAAGTCGGACCGCGACCAACTCGCCGGGCCGGTCTGCCAGGCGCTCAAGAACAGCGAGAGCGCGTCCGCCGCAGGAAGGGGCCGCACGTCGAACGGAAACAGACTTCCCCAGGCGGCAAACGCCACGAACAGGAACGCCCCGGCGGCATAGACTCCGCGCACGTCAGTCGAGATCGAAATCCCGCGTCGGCTTGGTGATTGGCTCCTGCTGCGCCTGCTTCAGGGCCTCCTCGAACCGGCGGGACAGCGCGTCGCCGCGGGTCCGTTCGGCCGCCACCGACTGCTGGAACAACGCTTCGCGGCGGGCCGCCTCCTGGGCCAGGATGCGCTGCGCGTCGTCGAGCTCGGGACGATCGCCCGAAGGGGGCTCGGTGTGCCGCACTACGCGGCGCAGGTTGGCATCGATCACGAGCTTTCCCTGGCAGCAGGGGCACTCGACCTCGAACTCTGATTTCAGATTAGCCATATGTCTGTCTCGTCGGTCTTACTTGCCTGCCGGCCAGTCGAGCGTGACGGGACGGCCGGACGCATCCGTGGCGCGGACCTCCACCCGGTTGACGCGCTCGCGGTTCTTGTCGAATCGCTGCCCCAGCCCGGTCACGAAGTTTCCCAGGTTGGCGTCGAGACGTCCACCCGGTGCCAGCGTCTTCGACGTGCCACGGTAATACCCGTTGACGGTGACGGTGACGTCGCGCCACTCCTCGCGCGTCTGATTTTCGACAATCAGCGCGTCGCGAGTCACTCGGATCGGCGGATCGCCGCGGCTGCACGCCGACAGCGTGCCTGCCATCACCAGCAGCAGGACCGCGAATCCCGAACATGTGAGCGGCAAACGGCGACCCATGAAAGCAACCTCGAACCGCAAACAGTGAACGCGCGAACCTGGAACCGCGAACCCGCGAACCTGCAGAACCCGAGAACCGGAGAACCCGAGAACCCGGGAACCCGGTCTATGATATCCCTATGACGCTGACCCGCCGTGCGCGCGGGGCGTGGCCAATCGTCGGAGCCGTAATCGCCCTCGGCGCCTCGGGTCCCGCACCCTTCCAAGAGCCGCCTCCGTCTCGAGCCCCCGCGGCGCGCCCGGCAGCAACCGCCTCCATCGCCGGACGGATCAGCGCATCGGACACACGCCCGCTCCAGAGCGGTACCGTGATCCTGACACCCCTAGAGAATGACGGCGTGCCGGTGGTCTCCCCCGAAAACGTCCGGATCGGTGCGGATGGCTCATTCAGCTTCGCGCAGGTGCCATCGGGGAGGTATCGGATCAGCGCGCGAGCGGTGACAAACGCCAAGGGTCCGGCCCTCTTCGCCACGTTCGTGGTTTTCATTGAAGGGCGTGATGTCGACGACCTGCAGCTGACGCTTCGTCCCGGCGGAACGCTCGACGGACAAGTGACGTTGGCCGCAGAGCATACCGAGCCGTCGCCCGCGCTCTCCGCCCTGCGCGTGCGCGCACCGTCTGCCGACGGCGGGCTCGGCGATGCGCTCAGCGGAAAAGTGCAGGGCGACGGCAGATTCGTGCTCCGCGATCTCATGACTGGCGATCATCAGATCGTCGTGGACAACCTGCCGTCTCCATGGGTCGTCAAGTCTGTGGTGCTGCGCGGGCGTGACATCGCCGACGCGGGGATCGAGGTTCTCGAAGGGGAGCAACTGCGCGAGGCGCGCATCACGATCACCGATCGCGCGAGCGTGCTCAGCGGCCGGGTTCACGAACACGGCATGCCAGTGGCCGGCACTGCCGTCCTCGTCTATCCGGTAACGCCGCAGTTCTGGCTGCGTACCCATCGACGGATGCGCCTGACCCGCACCGATGCCGAAGGCCGATTCAGGGTGCGCGGACTTCCGGAAGGGGAGTACCTTGCGATTGCCTCGAGCGCGATCGACGAGGGAGATCTCGGCCGCCGCGATCGGCTCGAATCGATTCGCGCGCTCACCACTCCAGTCAGCATCGACGGCCCTGAAGCGCGGGTCACCATCGAACTGCCCTTGATTGCCGCTGTCCCGCGCGTTCCCGTCACGACACGCTGATGACGTGGCTCGCGGTGGCTGGCGCCGTCTTCCTCGGCTGGTTGATCCTCGTGTTCCTCTTTACCCCCGGAATCAACTATCACCTCGCCCAGCGCACCTCGGTCCAGGCCGACGACTTCCTCTATACGATCCAATCGACCTGCCAGGCGGCTCTCCATCATGGCAACCGGGTCACCGTGCTCACCGACGGTCCGTCGTTCTACCCGGCGATGCTCGAGGCGATCCGGAGCGCGAAGCGATCGATCAACATGGAGTGCTACATCGTCCAGAGTGGACAGATCGCCGATCAGTTCCTCGACGCGCTTGCCGAGCGCGCGCGGAACGGCGTGAACGTCACGATCGTGGTCGACGCGATCGGCAGCTTCCATCTCTGGGGCCGTCCGGTTGCGAGGTTGCGCGCGGCGGGCTGCCGCATCGAATCGTACCAGCGTCTCCGCTGGTATTCGCTCCACCGCATCAACAACCGTACTCACCGCGAGCTGCTCATCGTCGACGGCGAGGTCGCGTTTGCCGGCGGCGCCGGGGTCGCCGACTGGTGGGCGTTTCCAACCGACGGCCATTCACGGCCGTGGCGCGACACGATGATCAGGATCGAAGGCCCGGTGGTGGCGGCCTTGCAGGGGGTCACCGCCGAGAACTGGCTCGAGTGCTGCGGCGAGATTCTCACCGGACCCGACTTCTTTCCCGATCTGAAGCCGTGCGGCCAAACCACGTCGTTCGTGATCAAGAGCTCGCCGTCGGACCGTGCGACCGCGTCGCGGGTGTCGTTCCAGCTGTTGATCGAAGGAGCGGACCAGGCGGTCCGCATCTCGACGCCGTATTTCCTGCCCGACCGCGCGTTACGCCGCGCGCTGCTCGAGATGGTGAAGCGCGGGGTCAACATCATGGTGATCGTGCCCGGTGCCGCGACCGATCAGAAGTGGGTGCGCCTGGCGAGCCGGCGGATGTGGGGGCACCTGCTCCGCGGCGGCATCCGGATCTTCGAATTCCGCGACGCCATGACCCACGCGAAGGTCCTGATCGTCGACAATCTCTGGGTGGTCATGGGGACGACCAACATCGACAATCGATCGTTCGAGCACAACGACGAGGTCAACGTGGCCATGCGCGATCCGGCTGTTGCCGAACGGTTGCTGCAGGACTACGAACGCGACCTCGCGGCAAGCGACGAGGTCACGCTCGAACAATGGGAACGCCGCCCGTTGTGGGAGAAGATTGTGGGACCGTTCGTCTGGATCCTCGAACGGCAACAATGACATTGAAGATTGGCCGACTGAAGATTGAAGATTTATGGATTGACGATTGTCGGCGATTGACGATTCGCGGGATCGGGATTCATGTTCCAATAGACAATCGCCGCCGCAATCGGTAATCGACAATCGGCAATACGAATTGACAGTCCTGGAATGCCTCGCGAGTCGACAATCGGCAATACGAATCGCCAAATCCTGGAATGCGTCGCAGTCGGCAATCGACAATACCAATCGCTAATCCTGGAATGCGTCGCAGTCGGCAATCGACAATACGAATCGCTAATCCTGGAATGCGTCGCAGTCGGCAATCGACAATACGAATCGCCAAATCCTGGAATGCGTCGCAGTCGGCAATCGACAATACCAATCGCCAATCGTGAAATGCCAATCTTCAGTCCTCAATCGTCAATCCGTGAATCTTCAATCTTCAATCTGCAGTCGTCAGTGTCATGATTGATGTTCGGATTGCCACCTATAACATCCACCGCTGCCGCGGGATGGACCGCCGCGTCGTCCCGGTGCGGATCATCGAGGTGCTTCGCGATATCGACGCCGACGTCATCGCACTGCAGGAGGTGATCGGCGCGGGACCGGCCGGCGCGGGCCAGGCCGAGGAAATCGGCGCCGGGCTCGGCATGGGATGGGTGATGAACTGCGTGCGCACGCTGCGGCAGCACCAGTTCGGCAACGTCGTGTTGAGCCGCTATCCGATCGTCCATCACAGCCAGTACCGACCTGTCGTGGCGCACCTGCGAGTCCCGGAACTGCCAGCGCGCGGACCTCGACATCGGCGGACAGATTCTGCACGTTTACAACGTGCATCTCGGCACCGCGGTGCTCGAGCGCCGCTATCAGGCGGGTCGACTCGCCTCATTCGTGCACGATCGGCGCGTGACCGGTCCGAAGATGATCCTGGGAGACTTCAATGAATGGATGCGCGGACTCGCGACCAAGACCTTGTCAGCGCTCTTCGAGAGCGTCGATATCGCGGCGCATCTGAAGCGACGCCGCACCTATCCCGGTCTCTTCCCAGTCGTCCATCTCGATCACATTTATTACGAGGGGCGTGTCGAGGTCGCCAGCGTCGAAATGCCGCGCACGCGCAAGGCGCTCATGGCGTCCGATCACCTGCCGCTGGTCGCAAATTTCAGAATCGGGTGAGCTTCAGGCTTCAGGCTTCAGGCTTCCGGCTTCAGGCTTCGGGGACCTCGGGCTGGGTGAAACGTGGCCTGTTGCAGCGACAGTCGAACCCCTGAAGCCCGGAGCCCGGAGCCCGGAGCCTGAAGCCTGAAGCCTTCTTACTGATTGAGCCGCAGCAGCGCGAGGCCGGTGACCTTTACCGCCTTGACCATGTTCTGCGGCTCGCGGTCCGTGGTGTTCTCGGGGGTATCGCCAGACGAGTGGTAGTACAGCGAGTAGTCGATCTTCAGGTTGGCCGGATCCGGAGTGCCCTTCGACTCCCATCCCGGTGTCTGTCTCAGAGACGCCAGGTGATCCCACGCGGCGGTATAGATCGTCGTCGCCGGAATCTGCAAAGCCGTCGTACCAGTGCCGTGATATTTCTTTGGCAAGAACGCGTACGAATCGGTTCCGCCCTGTGACGGATTGGTCGTGTACTCCGTCCAGAACCCGGGCTCGCCCGCGTAATCCGAAGCCACGGACTCGAGCGTCTTCAGCAGGGTCGCGTTCCATGGCACATCGTTCGACTCGAAATAAATCGCGTCCCGCTCTGCGCCGGTCCCGGTCTCGTCGAAGTTGAACACAGCAGCCAGTTCACCGAGACTCGCGCCTTCGCGGTCGATGTAGGCCCTCGACGAGTGGTATTCGGAGCCCCACACCGCAAATCGGATCGCGTAGCGCGGCTGCGGTAGCGCATCGCTCTTGCGGAGCGTCGCGAACACGCGCGCCATCTCCATGACCGTGGCGACGCCGGACCCGTTGTCGTCGGCGCCGGGTCCGCCCGAGTCCGAGTCGCCGTGCGCGCAGACGAGATAGTACTTGCCCGGTTCACGTCCGGGCAGGGTGGCGACGACGGTGCGGGGCGATCGCCGCTCGATATGCGACGTGAGGGAAACGCGTGCCGTCGTCCCGGCTGCGGCCGCCGCCGCCAGCGTGCGGCCATCGAGATAGGACACGCCAAAGACCGGCACCGGATTGTCGGCCCTGGCCGGCACTTCCTCGATGCGCGTCCAGTCCATGTAGCGGGGGGGATCGTTCGGCGCGCTGGTCAGGATCGCCAGCGGACGATTCTCGTTCGACGCGACTGCACCGTAGGCGTGCCCCACTTCGCCCGACGTATAAATGACCGCGCCCTTCCATCGCGGATCCGGTTTCGCCGCGGCCAGGTTGTCGACGGCAATGATCGGCCCGGACGACTCCGAACGTGATGCTGAGAATCCATATGGCCAGGCAGACTCGATCACCTCGCCCGAGGCGAGCGTGACCTGCCAGCGATCTTCCCAGTGCGCGAGTTTGGGCGGATCGGTGAAGACCTCGGTCTTCAGCCCGAGACGGGTGAAATACTGCTCGAGGAACGACGCGGCCTGGTCGCCGGACGGTGTCCCACCCATGCGCGGGCCGAGCGCGACGAGATTGTGAACGGCCTGGACCAGCGCGGTCGTGCTGACCGCGTCAGCGTAAGCCCGCTCTGTGGCGCGATTGGCTGGAGGAACGACCTGAAAAACGAAGAGGCCGAGAAGAAACGGGAGGCGTGCGATCACCCTTCTTCTTCGTACTCTTCCTCGGTCGGAAGTCCCGGACGCGTCGGCGGACGGAGCGCTTCACGGTAGTCGTAAAGCGGAAGTCCGGCGACGTGAATCGTGAGCGGACACCCGGGCGCCTTCATGTCGACAACAACCGTGACAGGGCTGCCCTCGACGCCGTCACGAAATGCGAGGCGGCAGCCGCAAGCGAGGCGCGCGTGTGTGAATCCTTTCAGCATTCCCGACGATCATACTACAGGAGCGCCCTGATCTCGCGTTCGAACTGGTCCTTCGTCGCCGGCCCCATGTGCTTGCGGCAGATCGTGCCGTCCCTGGCAATGAAGAACGTCATTGGCACGCCGTAGAATGGCCCGTAGGCCGTTTCGATATCGGGAGTCATCTGCAGAACGGGATATTGCATCCGCCATTCCTTCATGAACGGCCGGAGCTGTTCGACGGTGTCATCGATTGAGACGCCGACGATCACGAGTCCCTTGTCCTTGTACCGATCGTAGAGCTCGACGAACGCGGGGATTTCCTCTTTGCAGGGAGCACACCACGTCGCCCAGAAGTTCAGGATCACCACCTTGCCCTTGTAGTCGGCCATCTTCACCGGGACGTCGTTATGATCCTTCAGGACGAAATCGAGCTTCGCGGTGCTCGTTCCGTCGCACGTCTTCCCTTCGGCCGCCACATCCGCATTCCGGCTTCCGGATGGAGACGGCCGCAGCTGTTCCCCGCCCGAGCCCTTCAGCAATGGCAGCGTCAGCAGTCCGAGTGCGAGCGCCGCGGCCCCGGCAACGATCCAGCGAGAGTTCATAAATTCCTCGACGTCTCGACCCAGCGCTCAGCGAGCGCGGTCAGCGTGCATGCGTTTTGACGTAGTTGACGATGTGCGAGAAGTCGGTGGGATGCCCGTCCGCGAGCACGGCGTAAGTGCGGCCGTTGGCCGACCAGATGGCCGTGTCCCGGCCCATGACCTCGAGCACCCGCTCGCGACCCGTCGCGTGCGGCAGCACGAACACCGATAGCGGCTCGCCCCGCCAGAGATACATCGCGTGCGCCACGCGACCGTCGGTGGAAAGGCACCGGCGAACCGTCAGGAGCCGCAGTTGTTCGTCGCCTGCCGACGGGGGCAGCATGATCGGCCATCCCTGCTCGCGCTCCCATTTGCTGTCGAGAACCTCGGCATCGCCCACCTTCGAGGTGTCCCCTTTGAACTGGAAGCATTTCGCGTGATCGAGCGCCAGACCGGTGGCAAGCGCCTGCACGCCGCTGTTGATCCCGCTCACGAACACGCCCGCCACCGCAAGCACGAGCGTCGCGGCCAAAGAGAGCGGAAGCCAGCGCGGGAAGCCTGAGGCCGGAAGCCGGAAGCCGGACCGCATCCCCGGTTGCCGCGCCGGCGCGAAGGCGGATGCCTGGTGCGCGGCGCAGCGCTCGCGCAGCCGGTCCGGAGCGCAGCATCGCAGTTCGTCGCGGTGCTGGTGAATTACCTCGCGCGCGGCACGCTCGGCGGTCTCTTGATCTCGGCACGGCGGGCACGCCGACAGGTGGGCGTCGACTTCACGACGTTCTTCCGGCGTCGCCTCCTCGTCGACGTAGGGCGTAAGTCGTTCATCGAGGTCACGGCAGCGGCGAATCGGCTGGTCCATAGGAAAGGTCAGCGGGAAGCGACACGCCGCGCAGCGTCCGCGCGGCGGGCCTGCAGCCGTTCAAACAGCGTGCGGCGACCGCGCGAGATACGGGACATCACCGTTCCAATCGGCACGTCGAGGACCCCGGCGATTTCGGCATATGACAATTCTTCCACGTCGCGCAGCCACACGGCCTGGCGGAATGCTTCGGGCAGCGCGTCGAGCGCCGCCTGAAGATCCGCATCGAGCGTTGCGCGCGACAGCAACTGCTCCGGGGTGTCGCGATCGCCGGCGCCATCCGCCGCCCGATCGACCGCCTCGCTGTCCACGTCGACCGGGGTGCGGACCTCGTGGCGGCGCATGTTCCGATACGTGTTGTGAAGGATGGTAAACAGCCACGCCTTCAAGTTGGTGCCACGCTCGAACTGGTGCGCCGACCGGAATGCCTTGAGATAGGTGTCCTGCACCAGATCCTCGGCATCCTGCGGCCGCCGCGTCAGGCGGAGTGCTGTGCCGTAGAGGCTGTCGAGGTGCAAAAGTGCCTCTTGCGCAAACTGAGCGTCCTCCGCGGGGGGAGGGCACCGGGCGCACGGCCAGATTGGCGGCGAAACACCATGAGCGGATCCCGCAAAACCGCCCAGTGGATACAACACCGGCAGGCTGCGGGTTTATTCCATCAATTGTAACGCGGAGAGGACAACGTCGATGCCGGCGGTGGACACCCCGCCCGGGGACCCCTCAGGTGGCGCGGGGTTGGCGAGCTCGTCGGCGGTACATGGCTTGCTGCCGCCGCCTTGTGCCGTCCTGTCCGGGGGACGGGGTCGTTGCGACAAACGTCATAGCTACAGTAACATCGGCACCACTCGAGGTGAATCATGCGCACGCGCAGCTGGCGCGGCCTCCGATCGCCGTTCGGCCTTGCAGTTTTTGCGTTCGTCTACGTGGCGGGAACGATCGCGGCAAGCGCCCAGACGCCGTTCGTGCCGTACTACAACAAGAACCGAGTCAAGTACCGACCATTTCAACTGGCGCATCTACACGACCGACCATTTTGAGATCTATTACTACCCGGAGATCGAGCAGCACCTCGAGCGCGTGACCAGCTACGCGGAAAGCGCGTACCAGCAGGTCAGCGCCGAGCTGAAGCACGACCTCGCCTTCAAAGTGCCGCTCGTCCTTTATAAAACGGCGAGCGAATTCCAGCAGCAGAACATCGAGCCCGGTGAATTGCCGGAAGGCGTGCTCGCCTTTGCCGAGCCGTACCGGGACCGGATGGTGCTGCCGATCGACGAACCCTCCGATGCGCTCTATCGCTTGATCACTCACGAGCTCACTCACATCTTCGAATTCGACATCATTCCACGCACGCTGCTTCGCCGGGGGCTGCCTCTGTGGGTCGATGAAGGATTGTCCGACTACATGACCGGGTACTGGAACTCGTTCGATCTGATGTCGGTGCGGGACGCCGCGATTGCCGACATCATCCCGTCGATGAGCGATTTCCAGGGCGTGCAATTCGCCGACGGGCGGTTGCCCTACAACCTCGGCCACGCGGCGTTCGAGTTCATCGAATCGAAGTGGGGCCCCGAAGGATTGCGGCAGTTCCTCTTCGCGCTGCGGAAGGCGGTCATCGGCGGCGGCGATAGCGCCTACGAGGAAGCCTTCAAACTCAAGCCAGAGGAATTCGACGAGCAGTTCGACAAGTACTTAAAGGATAGGTTCAAGCCGTTCCGAGACAAGGAGCGGCCGCAGGACTACGGAAAGGATCTGGCGCCGAAACGCGACAAGACGCCGTACGTGTCGGTCGTCTCGATCGAGCCGTCCCCCTCGGGCGATCTCGTCGCGGTGGCCGCCGGCAACCGCAAGGATCAGGAACTCGACATCATCCTGATGTCGACCAAGGACGGCAAGGTTATCCGCAATCTCACCGGCGGCTTCAACACCGGCTTCGGGTTTGAATACATCGCGACGCCTGGTGGCTTCCGCGGGAACGCGGTGCCGTGGATGTCGTGGTCGCCGGTCGGCGATCGGCTCACGTACTTCGCGCGCAGGGAGAAGCAGAAGACGCTCGTCCTCCAGAACGTCCTCACCGGCAAGATCGAGAAAAAGATCGACCTGAAGTCGGTGGACATGCCGGAATCACCGGACTTCAGCCCGGATGGCAAATCCATCGCCTTTGCCGCGCTCCGAAGTGCGGTGGGCGACATCTTCGTCATCGACGTCGAGAGCGGCCAGATTCAGAACATCACCAACGATCAGTTCGGCGACTACGCGCCGACCTGGGCCCCCGACGGCAAGTCGATCGTGTTCATCAAACGCGTCAGTGGCAACGACAAGCTGTTCCGCTACGACGTCGCAACGAAACAGCAGCACCAGCTCACGTTTGGCACGCACGACGACGGCGCCGCGCAGTTCCTCGATGCCGAGACGCTGGTGTTCCCGTCAACCGCGGTCGACCCGAGCCAGCCGATCACGCCGGAAGTGGCGAAGAACGGCAACATCTACAACATCTGGACGCTGAACACGAAGAACGGCGAGCTGCGTCAGTATACGGACGCGCTCGGCGGCAACGTCTCGCCGGTGCCGCTCAGGGATGAAAACAAGCAGCTGCGCATCGCGTTCGTCACCTACTACAAGGGTGAATACGGCATCCACACACTGCCGCAGCAGAAGGAACCGATCCATACCGTCGCGAGCGCGGACTTCGGCTCGGAGGCCCCGTACATCGAGTTCCAGCCGCCGCTCAGCCACACCCTGGTCAAGCAGAACGAGCGGACCAAGGGCAAATTCGAGAAGCTGTTCCTCGAAGGACGGCCGCCGGTCAACGTGGGCGTGACCAGCGGTGGCGACCTGTTCGGCGGCACCCAGGTCACGTTCACCGACGTGCTTGGCGATCAGCAGTTCAACCTCTACGCCGAGTCGGTTTCGCAGTACCGTTCGTTGTCGTTTTCCTACTTGAACCTGTCGCGCAGGTTCCAGTACGCGCTGCAAGGGTTCTCGCAGACGCAGTTCTACTACGGCCTGTACGGCGGACAGCTGTACAACAGCGACATCTTCCTCGACCGCGATCAGGCGCTGGCGACCCAGACGAACCGCGGCGGTTCAGCCTTCGGGATCTATCCCGTCAACCGCTACTCCCGCTTCGAGCTCGGCGCCGGGCTCTACAACTTCAATCAGAGTTACAACAACGATACGCTGCAGCAGATCGCCGAAGCGTATCAGGTTGCAACCTACGGTTCGCCCTTGTTCGTGAGCGGCACGATCATGCCGTTCAGCGCCGCCTACGTGCGCGAGACCACGGTCTTCCGCGAGTATGGCCCGCTCTCCGGCGAAACGATGCGGCTGGCCTACGAGTATGCGCCGCCGCTCGGCAGTTTCCTGTCACGCCAGACCGTCGACCTCGACGCACGGAAGTACATCCGCCTCGCCTCCAACGGCGTGCTTGCCTTCCGCGCTCGCGGCTTCAAGAGCTGGGGCGACTCCCCCGGCTACCTGTACTTCGGCGGGAACTCCGAGATGCGCGGCTGGGACTACCTCCAGTTCCTCGGTCACAAGGCGTTCTTCACCGACGCGGAACTGCGATTCCCGCTGATCGAGGCCGCGCTCACGCCGATTGGCGTCATCGGCGGCCTGCGGGCGGTGGCGTTCGCGAACCTCGGGGCCGCGGGATTCAACGGCCAGTCGTACACCGTCTTTACGCGCGATCCGACGACGGTCGACGTGATTACCGGGTTTGTCGAGGATCCCACCACAATTCAGGGTGTCCGCCCGGTCACCGAGACCCGCAGCATCAGCGGGCTGCGACTCGTCGATGCGCGCGCGTCGTACGGCCTGGGCCTGGAAACCTTCGCGCTGGGATTCCCGATCCACTTCGACTGGTCGTGGCGGACGCTGCTCAACCGGGACTGGGAAGACTACGTGTTCGCGTTCAATGCGCTGTCGGACGGCGAGACCAGCGGCAGCCATTGGCTGCGGCATGCGAAATTCTCGGTCTGGATCGGATACGACTTCTAACGCGTCTCAATGTCAGATGCTGGATGCTGAATGCCGACACGGCTCTCGTGAACCGCTTTGGCATCCGGCATCCGGGCCGTCAGACATTCGACTTCCGTGACTGAACACACCGGCAAGTGCTGCGATGTCGTCCGCTTGCTGGCGGATTACCTCGAACATCAGCTCCCGCCGGCGATCCAACGGGAGCTCGAACATCACTTGCAGCGCTGTCCCCGCTGCGTCGCGCAGCTTCACACCTATCAATCCACGGTGTTCCTTCTCCGCTCGCTCAGGGAAGATGAACTGCCACCGGAGCTCCGGTTGACCTTGAAGTCCTTCATCGACGCCAAATGTCACGACAACTGAGCCTTCGGGCTGTCGCGGATGCCGGCTCGCCCCTCGTGCACGGGCGTCGGACCGCTTAGGCGTCGATCGCCATGCCGCAAGGATCGCAGAACCCTCCCGAAGCGCCGCATGACCGTGTCGAGGCGCGCGCCATGGATTTGTCGCCCAAAAGGGCGTCCGATTCCGCGACCGAGATGGTGCAGGTCGTGCTGCCCAACGACGCGAACCCGCTCGGGTTCATCCTCGGCGGCACGGTCATGCACCTCATCGACATCGCCGGCGCAATCGCCTGTCATCGGCACACCCGCACGCCTGCTCGTGACGGCCGCGGTCGACGGCCTGCAGTTCCTGCATCCGATCAAGGTCGGCGACCTGATCATCCTCAACGCGCGCGTCACCGCGGTGTGGAGCACGTCGCTCGAAGTGGAGGTCGAAGTCTTCTCCGAGGAAACGCTGACCGGGGTCCGGCGGATGACGAGCCGCGCCTACCTGACGTTCGTCGCGATCGATCGCGAAGGCCGCCGCGTGCCGATTCCGGGACTGATTCTGCGAGACCGAGGAGGATCGCCAGCGGGCGGCCGCCGCCGAAGTGCGGCGCGCCGAACGACTGAAAGCGCGCCGCGAGCTCGAGGAGCGTGTGTAGGGCGCGTCTTCAGACGCGCCTTTGGGCCCGCCCCGCTTCAGTTCGTCTCCAATCCCACCACACTCCGTTCGAGATCGATCGTCACGCGTGTAGTGGCTCAGGAACTTGTGGCCGACGATCCCGCCGAGCTGGAAGCCGAGCAGCGCGCTCGGCGCGTTCAGGTTCAGCACGACCACCGGGATTTTCGAGAAGCGGATCGAGTTGAACTCGAGATCGACGTTGGGCAGCAGGAACGCGTCCTTGTCCCAGCCCGACGTCCCGTAGACCTTCAGCGGAATCCGCCGCTGCGTGTTCGGCATCGTCAGCTGCCCGGCGGTCGACTGGCTGATCGAGATCACTTCCCCGCCGGTGTCGACGACGAAGGACGCAGGCTGTGCCGTTGACGATGCCGCGGACCGTGGCCAGGCGGTAGAGCCGCAGCGGCAGCTCGGTGGCGTAGCGGGTCTCGGGCAACGAGCGTGCCGATCACGAGCTGACGGCGTGCGTAGTCGACGCGCATCGAGAGGCCGAGCGCCAGCGGCGAGAAGCTCTCCGGCTCGCGCGACCGGAAGCTCGCCGAGCGGCGGGTTCTTGATCAGGCACGGCACGTTGCGCACCTTCAGGTCGCCGACCTCCAGCGAGTCGATGCGGCCGACCTGCAGGCCGCGCAGGCCGACGTCGCCGACGCCCGCGCTCTGCATGTAGGTGATCGGCATGATGCCGCGCCGACGCGCCAGGTCGCGCGAGACGACCGTCTGCTCCGCGCCGGTGTCGAGCACGAAATCGCTCGCGCCCTGCCGTTGACCTTCACGCGCACGAGCACCTTGTCGTTCGCGATCCGAATCGGGACGGTCCAGGACAGACCGGTCGCCCTCGAACTCCACCGCCGTCCGCCCGCGGAACGAATCGAGGAACCGGATCTCGGCGCGCGTCCACGCCGCCTTGTCGCTGCGATACTTGTTCGGCAGCAGGTTGACGTAGTTGCCGTAGGCGGCCGCCGCTTCTTCGTACCGGTGCTGCCGTTCGTAGATGACGCCGACGGTGTGGTGGAACTCCGGTTCGCGGGGCGCCAGGCGCACCGCCTCCTGCGCTTCGACCAGCGCCTCGTCGAGGCGGTTGCGCGCGGTCAGCATGCGCGCGCGGCCGTGATGCGCACGCGCTTCGCCTTCGTCCGACTTGAGCGCACCATCGTACTGCGGCTTCGGCTTCATCGAAGAGCCCGGACGCCCACAGCGTGTCTGCAAGAAGGGCCTGCGCGCGGGCGCTACCGCGATCGTCGTCCACGAGCTGCTGTGCTTCCGTCCGCGCCGCGGCAAAATCCCCCGCCCGCAGCAACGCCAAGGTAAGACCAGTCCGCGCCTGCCGTTTGATCCCCTCATCGTCAGCTGCCGCAGCCACCGCACGCCGGTAAGGGACGATGGCCTCGCGGAATCGCCCTTCGGCGGCCAGCAGGTCACCAAGCTGGAGTTCGATATCGCCGGCGGCCGACTGGGGCGCCTGAGCTTTGATGATCAACGGAACCATGAGCACGGTCGAAAGAGCGGCGACCAGGCAGGTTCTGCGCATGATGGGCGGACTATAGCAAAGATCCGGCGTGGCCGAGGCTGCGGGCTTCGGGACGTCGCCCGACATCCTTTGCGCTGAAAGTCTCTATCGTTGATAGCTCTCGATCGGGACTCCGTCGTACATCTCGTCGATCCGGAGAATCTGCGATCGCGGCTGTACTGCCGAGCTCGTAGTCCTCGCTCATGATGAGCGCTTTGATCGGCTTGGTGGGACAGACTTCCGCACACAGCCCGCAGAAGCTGCAGCGCGAGAGGTTGAAATCGAAGTAATCGAGAATCTTGATCTTCTGTCCGGGCTCGCGGTGCCCGCCAAGCGCGATCAGATCGTCCGGACACACCTTCGCGCACTGATCGCAGACGATGCAGGTTGGCGCGCCGGTTTCTGGCTCGACCTGGAGCCGCAGGACGCCGCGAAAGCGCGGCGCCACGGACGCCGTTCGGCGGGATATTGAAAGGTGAAAGCAGGCTGCGGCGTGTACACGGAGTGTCACGCCACATGCCCTTGAGCAGATCGATCAGAAGAATCGATTCGGAGAAAGCGTCGCATGACGCGGTTCACGTCGCGTCGCTCTCCGAGCTGGAACCGGTTCGGTCTCGTCCGACCATGATGACCCGCTTCCGCCGGAGCACGGTGTTCTCCTTCGGATCTTGTCCTGCAGCCGCATCAACCCATACAGCAGGGCCTCCGGCCGCGGCGGGCAACCCGAAACATAGACGTCGACCGGGACGATCTTGTCGACTCCCTGCAGCACGCTGTAGGTTGGGAACGGGCCGCCGGCATTGGAGCAGCTGCCCATCGAGATCACCCACTTCGGCTCGGGCATCTGGTCGTACAAGACGCCGGAGCACCGGCGCCATCTTCTTGGTCACCGTGCCGGCAACGATCAGCAGGTCGGCCTGGCGCGGTGAGGCGCGGAAGACTTCCGGCCCGAATCGGGCAATGTCGTAGCGGGATGCCGATGTCGCCATCATCTCGATGGCGCAGCACGCGAGACCGAACCCCAAGGGCCAGAGCGAGATTCTCCCTCGCCCACGTCAGCACCGTGTCGATGTTGGTGGTAATGAGATTGTCGTCGAAGCGATGCTCTAAGGTGCCCATGGTGGTTGCGGTCTGCGGTCTACCTCTCGCGGTCTGCAGTCCATGTTTCGAGGTTCACGGCTTCACAGTGCCAACCGCTGGCGGCGTCAACCGCGAACCGTTGACTGCTGACTGCGAACCGCTCACTTCTGGAAATACTGCGCATTCACCGGGATGTAGTTCTTCCACTTGTCCGGCGTTTCGTCCAACGCGAAGATCGCCTCGACGGGACACGCCGGCACGCACGCGCCGCAATCGATGCATTCGTCGGGATGAATATAGAGCATCTCAGCGGCCGCGAACTCCGGCTCGTCCTTGCGCGGATGGATGCAGTCAACCGGGCAGACGTCCACGCAGGCAGTGTCTTTGGTCCCGATGCAGGGTTCGCAGATGATGTACGCCACTCTTACTCCTCCGAAAGATCAAGCCCCCAACGCGATCGTGGGGCCGGATATGTGTCCAAGTCGCATTGAAATGAGCCGCGCGAGTTCGATTGCCGTCTTCGGCTGCTCGGCGGTGAACGGTGAGTCGTTCGCGCCGTGGGCGAACACGCCGACGCGCGCGACCTCGCGCCCGGTGTAATCGTGAACAGGCGCGCAGGTGCACAGCAAACGTTGGGCGCCATGCGTCGTCTGCGGCGGTCCGAACCGCAGCAGCACGCGATCGGTCTGCACCGCGTCGGCCGGATTCGCGAGCCGTACGCAGCTCAGGCGCCGAGCCGGGGTTTCCTGGAAGAACATCGCGCAGTGCCCGGGCATCTCCCGGCCGTACGCGGTGTGCATGCTGACCTCGTCTGGCCCGGCCTTCCAGACGTAGGTGACCTCGCCGGCTGACGGCATCGCCATGAACGCGCGGGGGCCACCGCGCAACGCGAACTCGCGCAGCACCGGATATGCGTGCAGGCGGAGCTCGGATCGACCCAGCAGCCGGAAGCTCAAATCGAGCATCTTCAGCGTGAGCGTGTAGCGCGCCGTTTCGTCTTCCTGCCGCACGTAACCCCGGCGCTTCAACACGGCAAGCAGGCGGTGCACGGTGGACACCGGCCGGTTGACGGCCCGCGACAGTTCCGTAACGCTCAGGCCCCGCTTTGCGCCGGCAAGCGCTTCGCAGATTTCCAGCGCCTTTTCGAGCGATGTGTGGCTTTCTCTTGATTCGGCGTTCATCGGCGGTTTACTTTGATTCCACTATGCGGAATGGCGTTCCATCTTGCTTCAGACTAAATATATACCATGCGGAGCGCGCCAATTCTCTCGGCGGCCGTTGCGGTCCTGCTGGTTGGCGCACGGGTCGGCTCGACCCAAACGTTACCCACCGGTCCCCTCGAGCTGGTAAACGGGCAGGTCACGGTCGCCGCAGAGGTCGCCGCAACATTTGGTGCCGAGGACGATGCCGTGCCGCCCGAGTGTCCACCGGGCTGTGCCGGATTCTTCAATTACACCGACTACCAGCACAACGCGCTGCGGATGTTCCGCGTGTCGTTCACCGGCGCGTGGAGGCCCTCGCGTCGGTTCGCCTTTCTCACGGAGATTCGTTCCGAGGACGCGGAACAGTTCAGGGCATACGCGCTCTACCTCCGCGTCCGTCCGTGGACGTCGCGCGCGTTCGACGTGCAGGTCGGACGCATTCCGCCGGTGTTTGGCGCGTACTCGCGGCACGTGTACGGCACCGACAGCAGGTTGATTGGCCAGCCGCTGGCCTACCAATACCTGACGTCGCTTCGACCCGACGCCGTTCCGGCAAACGCTGACGAGCTCCTCTTCATGCGCGGACGCGGGTGGCGCCCGTCGTATTCGGTCGGCTCGGACGCTACGGCTACGGGCGTCCCGATCATCAGCGCCTACCAGTGGGATGTCGGCATCGAGGCGAGCGTCGATACGCGGCAGTTCGAAGCGGCCGCCGCGGTTACCTCCGGAACGCTGTCGAACCCGCGGGTGGATGATGACAACGATGGACGCCAGTTCTCGGCGCGGGTAGGATGGAAACCGGTTGTCGGCCTCATCATGGGCGCGTCGTACGCGCACGGCGAGTGGCTGAACGGCGCGCTCCGCAATAAACTGGCTCCCGTCATTCCGGCGGGCGAGCACTTTCCCCAAGAGGCGTTTGGCGTCGACCTCGAATACTCGCGGGACTACTGGCTCGTGCGCGGAGAAATGATCCTGAGCCGGTGGCGGCTTCCCAGGCTCGCGGCCCCGTTCATCGATGGTCCGCTCGACGCGACCTCCGGGTTCGTCGAGACGCGATATCGCTTCACACCGCGGCTGTTCGCCGCTGCGCGTGTCGAGGGCTTGACCTTCTCGAAGATCAGCGGCTCAAAGATCACCGAAGAGGCCCCGTTCAACGGCCTTCCCCAGAGCTGGGATGCGTCGGTCACTCGTATCGAAGTGGGGGGCGGCATCTACCTTCAGCGCAATCTCATCGCACGCGCGATCGTGCAGCGCAACTGGCGCGACGGCGGGCTCGTCCGCGATAAGACGTACGTCTCCGGCCAACTCGCCTTCTGGTTCTGATGAAACTCACGCACGCGCTGGCCATCGTCTTCGCTGCAACGCTGCTGCTCGGAACCGGATCGCGAGAGCAGCGAGAGCCGCGCCCGCGGGTGGCGGTGGGAATTATCCGTGGACGCGTCGAATTGCGGTCGGCCGGATCGCCGGAGGTCCGGCCGGATGTCGCCGCGCTCGGCATGCACGCCGCCCACGACCGCCCCGATCGCCGCCGCAGCGTGGTGTATCTCGAGACCGCGCCGCGCCCCGCGTTCGATCCGGGCGACGAGCAGCGTGCGCGGATGGACCAGCGCAACGAGAACTTCGTCCCGCACGTGCTGCCGATTGTTTCCGGCACGACGGTGGACTTTCCCAATGACGACTCGACCTACCACAGCGTGTTTTCGCTGTCCAAGCCGAAGCCGTTCAATCTGGGACGCTATGCCGCCGGCCGCTCCAAATCGGTCCGGTTCGATCAACCGGGCATCATCCGGGTGTTCTGCGAGATCCATTCGCATATGAGCGCGTTCATCCTGGTCTTCGCGCATCGCTACTACGCGGTGACGGATGACGACAGCCGCTATCGGCTGCCAAACGTGCCAGCGGGCTCCTACACGGTGACGGTGTGGAACGAGACCGTGCACGGCGACCCGCCGCGGCGGCTGGTCACGATTGCGCCGGAGGGTGGCGACGTCGACGCCGACTTCACGATCCGATGAGCGTCTTCTCTTCGCTGAGCAACCGGATCTTCTTTGCCACGGCGCTGCTCGCCGTGCTATCGACCGGCGTCGCCATCTACTTCGTGAACCGCGCGGTGACACGCCAGGCGGAGAACGAGCTGCAGCGCGGCCTCCTCGAGGCTGGAACGCTGGTCGATGAATACCGCACCCTGCTCTTCGACCACTTCAAGCGCGAGGCCCGGCTGATCGCGGATCTTCCGTTGATCAAGGCCGCCGCGTTCGAAACCGACGTCACCACGCTCGAACCGATTGCGAAGGAGTACCGCCGCGAAGTCAATGCCGATCTCTTGATCATCACCGATCGCCGCGGCCGGGTGTTGACCCAGCTCGGCGCCGAAGACGTCAAGACCGACGGCCTTGGCGGCATTCCGGGCATCCAGCAGGCGCTCAAGGGACGGGAAGAAACCTCGTTCTGGCCGGAGGCGCACGGCATCCTGCAGATTGCCTCGGTGCCGATCTTCATCGGCCGCGGCCAGCCGGAAACGCTCGGCACGCTCAACCTCGGCGTGGCGCTCGACGATCGCCAGGCGACCCGGTTCAAGGCGCTGACCAACAGTGAGGTGGCCTTTGGCGTCAACGGGGTGATCCAGACGGCGACGCTGCCGGAATCGGACTGGCAGACGCTGGCGCCGCTCCTGAATCACGCCGGGATGCAGTCGATTACCCTGAACGGCAACGAATTCCTTGCGATTACCAAGCCGCTGGCGCCCGTCGAAGGCGCGGGGCAGCCGATGGCGATCGTGCTGCGATCGCGGACCGAGCGTCTGCAGTTTCTGCGCGTGCTGCACGCGACGCTGGCCGGCGCGGCGCTGGTCGCGCTGATCGCGGCAATTGGCCTCAGTTACGCCATCGCCCGCACCGTGACCCGTCCGCTCGGCACCATCACCTCGACGATGCGCGACATGACCGCCACCGGCGACCTGACCCGACGCATCCCTCTCTCGGATACCAAATGGCAGGACGAAGACGCGCGCCTTCTGGTGACGACGTTCAACGCGATGACCGATGCGATCGAGCGCTTCCAACGGGAGGCGACCCAGCGCGAGCGATTGTCGTCGCTGGGACGCCTGTCGACCGTGGTGGCGCACGAGATCCGCAATCCCCTGATGATCATCAAGTCCGCGCTCCGCACCCTGAGGCGGGACGACGTGAAGCCCGACCAGGTGCGTGCCGTCGCCCGCGACATCGACGAGGAGATCGCCCGTCTGAACCGCATCGTGGCCGAGGTGCTCGACTTCGCGCGCCCGATCAAGTTCGATCTTGCGCCGACCGACATCAACGCGCTCGCCCGTGACGCGGTCAGGGCAGCTGACGCGGACGACGCGGACGGGAAGATCAAGCTGGATCTCGACAGCACCATCCCGGAACTCACTACCGACGCCGAGCGACTGCGCCAGGCGCTCGTCAATATCGTCGGCAACGCCATCCAGGCGGTCGACTCGCGAGAACCGCCGTTGGATGGCGAGTTGATCCGGTTGCGGACCGCAAAGCTCACCACCCGCCGCGTCGCGATCACCGTCTCTGACCGAGGAACGGGGATCCCGCCTGAAGATCTTCCGCGCGTCTTCGATCCATTTTTCACCACCCGCCGGACAGGCACCGGTATCGGCCTCGCCATTTCGCGGAATATCATCGAGGGACTGGGCGGCCGGATCACCGTCTCGAGCGAACGCAACCACGGCACGGAAGTGCGCATCGAACTGCCCCTGCAGCCCCCAGCTACTGCATGACTGTCACCGGTTCCATTCTTCTCGTCGACGATGAAGCGAAGATCCGGAACGCGCTCGCGCAGGCATTGCGCGAGGAGGGCCATGAGGTCACCGCTACCGACAGTCCACGCGAGGCGCAGCGCCTGCTCGGGCGCCGCGTGTTCGATGTGCTACTCGTCGACAACCTGATGCCGGAGTTGACCGGCCTGGACCTGATTCGCGAGCTCGTTGCCTCGAGCGCGGAGAGCGACCGGCCGCAGATCCTGCTGATGACGGCGCACGCGACGGTCGAGAGCGCCATTGAGGCGATGAAGCTCGGCGCGCTCGACTATTTGCAGAAGCCGTTCGACATCGACGAGCTGCTGGTGGTCGTCAACCGGGCGCTGGATCACCAGCGGCTCCGCACACAGCATCGTTACCTGCTCAGCGAGCGCGCAGAAGAGTTCAACCATTACGGCATCGTCGGCCGCAGCCGGGGGATGCAGGAAGTCATCAGAACGGCAGAGGTCGTGGCCCGCTCGAAAAGTACGGTGCTCATTACCGGTGAAACGGGAACGGGCAAGGAGATGGTGGCACGGGCCATTCACTATCACAGCGCGCAGCGCGACATGCCGCTCATCAAGGTGAACTGCGCGGCCATCCCCGAGAATCTGTTGGAATCTGAACTCTTCGGTCACGTCCGCGGTGCGTTTACGGGCGCGGCGACGAGCAAGAAGGGGAAGTTCGCGCTGGCCGATGGCGGAACGATCTTCCTCGACGAGATTGGAACGATGTCGCCGCCACTCCAGGCCAAGCTGCTGCGTGTGCTGCAGGAGCGGGAGTTCGAGCCGCTTGGATCGGAACGGAGCCAGAAGGTGGACGTGCGGGTCATCGCCGCGACCAATCGGGACCTGCCGGTGATGGTCTCCGACGGGCGATTCCAGGAGGATCTCTACTACCGGCTGAACGTCATCCCGATTTCAATTCCGCCACTGCGCGAGCGGCGCGACGACATTCCCGTGCTGGTCGATCACTTCATCCAGAAGCACGCGCAGCGTGCCGGCAAGCGGATCGACGGCATGGAGCCGGACGTGCTCGAGGCGCTGCAGGCGGCCGACTGGCCGGGCAACGTGCGCGAACTCGAGAACACCGTCGAACGCGCGGTGGTGCTCTCCCCAGCGGCGGTGATCGGTCCGGAAGTGGTGCGGTTGCTCGGCGTGTCGTCGAGTCCGCCGGCGGGACTGCCCTCACTGAATCTGCGGCAGAACCTCGATTGGGCCGAGCGCGAGACCGTTCGCCGCGCATTGGAGACCTCCGCCGGGGTCAAGAAGGACGCAGCCGAAACGATGGGGATCAGCCAGCGCGCCTTGAGCTACTATCTCGCCAAGCACCGCATCGAATAGGGACACTCACACTTCTCTCCAAAAACGACCGACGGGAGACTGTCAGCCTTTCTGATTCCCAACCGTCACTGTGACCGTTCGGGCTTTCGCGCGGCGTAAAAAGCTTACCCGCGACGTAACGATGAATCGGGTAAGTGCCACAGATATTTCACTTACGGGCCATTCTTGCGGGGTACCGCGTTTGCGATAATGGCGCGCGTGACTACTAACTTCAAAGCGACGTTGCGCCAATGTGTCCTAGCAGGCCTGCTCGCGTTGACAGTGGCAACCGTGCCCGCCCTTGCCCAGGATCCCGCGGCGTCCCAACCGCCCCCTGCACAGACGGATCCGGATGTTCGGGTAGATCCGCTCCAACCCGACTTCACCCTGGTGGCGCTCCCCGTCACGCTGCGCATGCCGGTCCACAAGTTCGCTTTCCGGGTGACTCACCGGTTCACGCGGGCGCTGGACCGCGGGATTTGGCGATGTTGTGGGGGGGGGGGGGGGGGGGGGGGGGGGGGGGGGGGGGGGGGGGGGGGGGGGGGGGGGGGGGGGGGGGGGGGGGGGGGTGTGTGGGTTGCGCGGTAGCAGTGGGTAGTGAATATCTGTGGCCTTACCCGCGACGTAACGATGAATCGGGTAAGTGCCACAGATATTTCACTTACGGGCCATTCTTGCGGGGTACCGCGTTTGCGATAATGGCGCGCGTGACTACTAACTTCAAAGCGACGTTGCGCCAATGTGTCCTAGCAGGCCTGCTCGCGTTGACAGTGGCAACCGTGCCCGCCCTTGCCCAGGATCCCGCGGCGTCCCAACCGCCCCCTGCACAGACGGATCCGGATGTTCGGGTAGATCCGCTCCAACCCGACTTCACCCTGGTGGCGCTCCCCGTCACGCTGCGCATGCCGGTCCACAAGTTCGCTTTCCGGGTGACTCACCGGTTCACGCGGGCGCTGGACCGCGGCGATTTCGGCGACCTGCTCTCCGATTTCTTCGGCTTGGATAACGGCGCTCAAATCGGCCTGGAACTGCGCTTTGGCCTCTTCAAGGGGAACCAGATTGGCGTGCATCGAACGAGCGACCGCACGATTCAGATCTTCGACCAGCACAGTTTCTGGCAGGAGCGCGACGGGCACCCGCTCGGCCTCGACGCGATCGTCACGATCGAGGGCACGAACAACATGCACGACGAAATCTCATCGGCGGTTGGGCTCCTGGCCTCCCGCAAGGTCGGCGGCCTCGTCGCGCTGTACGTCGAGCCGATTTACATCTTCAACACGCGGCCGGAACTATTGACGAACTTATCGTCCGACAACGACACGCTCATGCTCGGTCTCGGCGCACGGATTCGTATCCGGCCAACGGTGTACCTGGTCGGCGAGATTACCCCGCGGCTCTGGGGTTTTCAGCCCGGGGAGACACAGACCAGCTTCGGGATCGAGGCTCGACCCGGCGGCCACCTCTTTCAATTCAACGTCGGGAACGGCTTCGGCACGACCCTCGGTCAGCTCGCCCACAACGGCGGCTTCGACTTCGACCACTGGTACATTGGCTTCAACATCTCACGAAAGTTCTTCTGACGAATGACTCGATGGGTGTCTTTTGGCTTTCCCGGCGTCCGCCTCCTTGCTCTCGTCGTGCTCGGTTCGACCTTCGCGTGCGGCGGTTCCTCTCCTTCTTCTCCGTCGGGAACCGGGGTTACGGTGATCTCAGCTGACGGCGGCGCCGGCGGACAAAGCGGCGCCAACGTCACGATCACGTCTGCCGGCGTCAGCCCGTCCGCCGTGGCCGTCGCGGTCGGCCAGAACGTCACGTTCGTCAACAACGACTCGCGCTCGCACGAGATCGCATCGGATCCGCACCCGCAACACGGGTCGTGTCCGTCAATCGAGGCGGGGCTTGGCACGCTGCCGCCGGGCGCGACCCGATCGACACACGCCTTCGCAAGCGCGGGCACCTGCGGGTATCACGATCACCTGAACGCAACCAACCGGGGTCTTCAGGGGACGATCACGATTCGCTGAACCGCGGTCCGGGTCAGAAACGGAATGATCAGGATCCCGTGAACTTCGGCTTCCGTTTCTCGAGAAACGCCGCGGTTCCTTCCAGCTTGTCGTCGGAGCTGTAGCAGATCGCCTGGGCAAGCGTCTCGATGAGGAGTCCGGAGTCCAGATCGACGCGGGCCGATGCGTTGAGCGCCAGCTTTGCCAGCCGCGCCGCGAGCGGGCCCTGACGCAGGAGCCGTTTGGCCAACTCCCGCGCCCGGATTTGCAGCTGCCCCGCCGGCGCGATCATCGTGATCAGGCCGATGTCCAACGCCTGCCTGGCGTCGATGATTTCGCCGGTCAGGACGAGATGCTTCGCCCAGCCGAGACCTACAGTGCGCGGCAGCCGCTGCGTGGCACCGGCGCCAGGAATGATGCCAAGGCCGAGCTCGGGCTGACCGAACTTCGCGTTCTCGGAAGCGACCCGAATGTCGCACGCCAGCGCCAGCTCGCAGCCGCCGCCGAGCGCGTAGCCGTTGATTGCCGCAATCGTCGGCCGCGGAAAGCGTTCGATCTGGGCAAACAGAGACGAGTTGATGGCGTCAAGACCCTGGGTACGCCCCCTCGCACGAATATCGTTGATGTCGGCGCCCGACACGAACGAAGATTCTCCGGCGCCCGTGACGATCAAAACGCCGACCTCGCCGTCGGCAGCAAGCCGGTCGAGAGCACGCCTGCACTCGTCGACCGTTTCGAGGTCGAGCGCGTTCTTGACAGCTGGCCGATCAATCGTCAGGGTGGCGATGGATTCCGAGAGGTCGACGCGAATGTTCTTGTAAGTCATGAACGAATGATTGTCGCACGTGGAACGCAACTTGCGGCGGACGGACAGGGAGGCATGCGAATGGCTGACAACGACAGCGAATACACCGAAGACTCGCTCCTTGACGCAGAAGGCGACATCGGCAGCGAGCCCGAAGCGGCAGCCGAGGCGATTGGAGGCGAACCTGAACATGTCGGCGCATTAATAGGCACGGCTCCGGCCAAGAAGGCGCGCACGACATCTCAGAGCAGCAAGGCCAGGGGAAGCAAGGCTCGGGGCCGCCGTTCACAAGCAGCACCGAAACGGAAAGCGTCGAAGGCAGCCGCCGGTCGCGCCCGAAAGGGGCAAACCTCCCGCAGCGGCTCCACTGCTCGGCGGAAAACCGCAAATCGTTCTGGCACTTCCAGAACCAGGGCGAAGAAAGCCGCCCGCGCGAGCTCTGGACGCCGTTCGGGATCGCGGTCAGCGGCAGGCCGCCGGTCGGCCAAGAAGCGATAGCGCTGGAACTCAGCGACCGTACTTGTCGGCCATCTGCTTCAGGAAGGCAAGCGACGCGCGGCCGTCTTTCTCGACGTCGTTGGAATTCGCCTCGATACTGATTCGCCCCTGATAGCCGATCTTGCGCAGATTGGTGAAGAAGGCGGCGTAGCGCGGCTCTTCTGCGTCACTCACGGGAAAGGTCCGCTCGCGGGGATCCGCGATTTGAAGGTGAACGATCATGTCTCCCGCGTCGAGAATCACGGCCGGGTCCTCGTGCTCGAAGGTCAGATGATAGAAGTCGACAATGATGCGGATCTTCGGGTGGTTGACCTCGCGCGCCAGTTTCAACGCTTCGGCGACCGAGTTGACGATGTTGGTCTCGGGTTTCCGCAGGGCCTCGATGCCGATCACCATGCCGTAGCCGCGCGACTGGATGACGTCGCCGCAGATCTTCAGAAAATCCTTCAGTTGCGCCCAGGCTCGCTCGCGCGGGAAGCCGTCGGGAACCGTGCGGGCGCCAGGGCTGCCAAAGACGATGACCTTTGCGCCAAGGCTCTCGGCTAGCGCGAGCGATTTCTCCACGTAGGCCCGGATCTTCGCCGGGTCAACCTCCGGGCCCGTCAACTTGATGTCCGACCCTGGCAGGAACCAGTTCATGGTCTCTACGCGGATTCCGGTGGCGGCAACCTTTGCCCGCGCCGACGCGAGGCCCTCCGGGTCGAGGGCGAGCGTCTTTGACAGCGCCGGCTCGGCGTAGTCGAAACCGAGCGCGCGCAGCGTATCGATTGATGCGAGCGGATTCACATCGCCGAACGCCGCGACGCCATACCTCAAGCGCAACGTGCCGGCAGCGGGAGGACGCTCCTGGACAGCGAGCGTAGTGAACGCGAGGGCCAGCACAAGAACACGCAGCATCATTCAGGTCTCCATCTGGTTCGTTCGCGTTTCAGTGTTCAACGCCAGGCTCCGGCGATGCAAACGCCCCGGCGTCGATGTTCCTCGGCCGATGTTAGGATACGCGGCATCTATCATGCGCATCAGCACATCGCTCGTCATCGGCATTCTTCTTGGCGGCTTGACCGTTTATGGCGACCGCGGCTGGACTCCCCTATGGAACGGCAAGAACCTCGATGGCTGGACCACGTGGATGCGGGAGCCATCTCCGACTTCCGAAGTGCCGGGCCTGAAACGCGAGGCGGACGGCAAGTATACGGAACCAATCGGGGCGGGCCGCGACCCGCTCGAGGTCTTCACCGTCGTGAACGACGTCGACGGCCGGCCGGCGATCAGAATCTCGGGCGAGGTGTTTGGCGAGCTGCGGACCAAGGGGTCGTTCAAGGACTACCACCTGAAGCTGCAGTTCAAATGGGGTGAAAAGAAGTGGCCTCCGCGCGCCGAACCGGCCACGCCGCGCGACAGCGGACTGCTCTATCACGTGCATGCCGAGCCTGGAGAGGAAGGACGCACCTGGGCACGCTCGATCGAGCTGCAGATCCAGGAGCATGACGTGGGCGATCTCTATGCGGTTGGCTCGGCCATCGCGGTTCGCGCAAAGCGACGCGCCGGAGCCGAGCCGCCGCTGTACGACTACGACCCGGCCGGCGAGTGGACGTTCTTCTCGCAGAGCCAGGGCTCGCCCGGACGGTGCATCAAGCAGCCCGACAACGAACGGCCGACCGGAGAGTGGAACACCGTCGAACTGATCTGCTTACGCGACGAGAGCATTCACATCGTGAACGGCAAGGTCGTGATGCGCCTACACGGCCCGACGCGAATCAACGGCGCCACACCATCGCTCGTGACCTCCGGCCCGATCATTCTTCAATCAGAGGGTGCCGAGGTCTTCTACCGTGACATCCAAATCCATCCAATTACGAGAATCCCGCCTGAGTATGCTGCCAGATGATCAGCAGCCTGAACGAGGAACGCCGAAGGAATCGAAGCAGCCGTTCGATAATAATCAGGCCCGGCTAACGGCTGGCCGCCTTGTCCATCTTCGAGGCCTTTGGTGCGAACCGGTCGCCGAAGTAGTCGTGGGCGTACCACCGGGCGGGCGTATCCGCGTCCGCTAATGCGCGCACCACCCGGTAGTTGAGTTCGGCGAACTTCGCGCCCGCGGTCCACAGGATTGGTTGCGACAGATCGTCGGAGGGCTGGTGGTAATTGTTTGCCAGGTACTTGCCCCACGCGGCATCCCCGCCGTTGGCCATGCCGGTTGCGAGCATGACGGCTGGAACGCCCATCTTGACCATGGGGTAGTGGTCGGATCGCACGAACACGGCCTGCTCCGGCATCGGGTCCGGCGAGAGCTTCACGTTCATCGCCGTCGCTGCCTTTTCGAACACGCCCTCCAGGCTCGAATGCGTCGCGCCGAATGCGACGACGTCGGTGAAGTCGTACAGGAGCATCGGCATATCCAGATCGATCGCCGCCGTGATGCGCTCGATCGGTACCGTGGGATAGTGTGCAAAATACTCGGCACCAAGCAGACCCTTCTCCTCTGCTGTGTTCGCGACTAGGAGAATCGAGCGGCGCGGACGCTCGGTTGCAGTGGCAAAGGCTCGGGCTACCTCGATCAAGGTGGCGACGCCGGCACCATTGTCGAGCGCGCCGTTGTTGATTCGATCGCCTGATCCGGCGGCCTTGATGCCAATGTGGTCGGCATGGGCCATCAGCGCAACGTATTCGTCTTTCATCCTGGAATCGGATCCCTCGATCATGCCGATCACTTCCGGACTTGAAAACTGGCGCACTTC
The DNA here is from genome assembly GCA_963755695.1 of uncultured Acidobacteriota bacterium. Taxonomy (GTDB): domain Bacteria; phylum Acidobacteriota; class Vicinamibacteria; order Vicinamibacterales; family 2-12-FULL-66-21; genus QHWT01. Next base: position 2,071,250 of record CAVWLB010000010.1, read on the forward strand.
GGTCGACACGGCGATCTCCGCTGAAGACTTCAATGCAAATCCCTTGGGCCGGCCGCCGGTCTTTTCTGCCTCGTCGAGAACTTGCTCCAGCGACCGGGGCGCTCCTTCGAACAGTGCGGCGGCCGCCTTGGGATCGATGTACGCCGACGCCCGAAGGCCGTTCCCGGGATCGAACGGAGTCCCGTCCTTGCGCACCCAGGTGGTCCCCGGCTTGCTGCTCAACTGAACGACCTGGTCCCACGGAAACGCACTCGCGGTAGCGCGGGTCTCGATGAGAAGCACCGCGGCCGCTCCGTGGTCGGCGGCCATCCGCGTCTGTTCGGACAGCAGATGCGCCCCGATTTCGCTGTCCATCCCCTTCGGGTAGCCAAACAGTTCGACCGCGATCTTGCCGCGGACGTCCAGGCCAGCGTAGTCGTCGTACCCAAGGGTGGTGTCCTTCATGCCGTAGCCGACAAATACCAGCGGCGCTTCCAGTTTGACCGCACCGCCAGCGACGGATCCGCGGATCACCGCGGCCTCGCCGTGCGTCAGCGTGTGGGTCCGGCCGGGGGCGGTCACGACAACCGTCGGGTTCGGTTTCGTCACCGCCACTTCGAGAAGCGGGACGCTCTCGAAGTAGCTGCCGTCAGCGCCACCGGGGTTGACCCCGATCAACGCGAACTGGCTGGCGATGTAACGGGCAGCGATCTCATGTCCGCGACTCCCGGCCTCGCGTCCCTCCAGCAAATCGTCTGCGAGAAACGTCACATGGGCCTTGAATCGCTCGGCACTGAATTGTGGGGCGGCGGGTCCCGCGGCTTGCGCAATCGTGGCGATCATCGTAACGGTCAGCACAATCGTCTTCGTCATGTGTCCTCGGTTGGCTAGTACTCGTAAACGCCCTTCCCCACTTTTCGTCCAAGCCGGCCGGCCTTCACATATTGCGCAAGCAGCGGACAGGGGCGGTATTTCTCGCCGAGACTGCGATGCAGATATTCAAGAATACTGAGACGCGTGTCGAGGCCAACCAGATCGACGAGCTCGAACGGGCCCATCGGGTGGTTCAGTCCGAGCTTCAACGCCTTGTCGATGTCGCGCGCGGAGGCGACCCCTTCCATCAGCATGTAGAACGCCTCGTTGCCAATGCTGGCGTTGACTCGGGTGGTGATGAAGCCGGGCGACTCGCGGACGAGGACGGTCTCCTTTCCCATCCGGCGGGCGACGTCCTGCACGGCCTCGAGCGTCGCCGCCGAGCTCTCCAGCGCCTGGACGATCTCGATCAGCTTCATCTTGTGGACGGGGTTGAAGAAGTGCATGCCGGCCACGCGCGCCGGGTTCTCGAGGGAACCGGCCATCTCGGTGATGCTCAACGCCGACGTATTCGACGCGATGAGCGCGGAGGCCGGCGCATGTCGCTCGATCTCGGCAAATAGTCCCAGCTTGAGATCGATCTTTTCCGGCGCGGCCTCGATCACCAAGTCGGCGTCGTGCAGCGCGTCTTCGAGGCGGGTGGTGGTGCGAAGTCGCCCCACCAGTTCGGCGGCCTCCGATGCGCTGACCTTCCCGAGCTCGACGCCCTTGCGAACGATCTGCTCGATCGCGCCGCGCCCCTTGGCCACGGCCTCGTCCGACACGTCGTAGATGCGCGTCTCGAACCCGCCGGTCATCGCGGCATGCGCGATGCCATGCCCCATCGTCCCGGCCCCGAGCACCGCGATTGTGTGAATGTGAGTCATGTCTCTAACAATCGAAGGAAGCGAAGGGTGTCGAAGGAATCGAAGGAGAGATCATCACCATCGAAGGAGCAAATCGAAGGTCGAAGGAGCACTCGAAGGTCGAAGGAGCGCTCGAAGGTCGAAGGAGCGCTCGAAGGTCGAAGGAGCAAAAGAAGGTCGACGGATTCAATCGAGGGTCGAAGAAGTTCTTGCCGCTCGCCAGAAGGATCTCCTCACCGCCGCGAGATCCGAGCCCGTCGAACCGCACCTTTGACCTGAGACATCTCCTTCGATTGATCAAGAAGTCTCCTTCGATAAACCTAGGAAGTCTCCTTCGATACTTCGCTGCCCTTCGACTTCTTCGATTGTGTGATTTCCACCACTGTCCGCATCGCCCGATCGATCTCGTCCTCGGTGTTGTAGAAGTGCGGCGCCATGCGGATGCCGGCGCCCGGACGATAGTCGACGATCACGTTTCGGCGCAGCAGTTCATCGGCGACCGCGGCGCCGTCGGGTACGTCGACGATCACCGAGCCTCCGCGTTCGTGAGCGGCACGCGGCGTGTTCAGACGGAAGCCCGCCGACTGCGCGGCGTCGATCATCCGGCGCGTCAAGGCGAGCGATCGCTGGCGGATGGCTTCGACGCCGACCTCCCGGACGATTTCGTAACCGCCGCGCGCCGCGTAAAGCGCCGGCACGTTCGGCGTGCCGCTCTGAAATCGCTCGGGGCTTCCGGCGTAGCCGTGCGGGGCCGGTCGCGAACGCGAACGGGGACTCGTGCGCCGCCCAGCCGACGAACCCCGGCTGCAGCGCGTCCGCCAGATCGGGCCGCACGTAGAGGTAGCCGGCGCCAGGACCGCCGCACAACCACTTCACCGACCCGCCGACGGCGAAATCGGCATTCCAGTCGTCGAGCTCCATGGGCACCGTTCCGGCCGCCTGATACACGTCGAGGATCACATGCGCCCCTACGCGGTGCGCCTTGTCAATCACGGCCTTGACGTCGGTGATGAACGCGCTCTTGAAGAGCACCAGGGAGAGCGGAACCAGCACAGTCTGTTCGTCGATGGCGTCGAGCAGCCGTTCGAGATCGATCCGGATGGCGTCTGGCGACGGCACGTAGACGATCTCCGCGCCGTAGCGGCGGAAGCCCTCGAACAGATAGTGGTTCGAGGGGAACTCGAGGTCGGTCATGACGATCTTCCGCCGCCGCCCGTCGTAGCGGAAGCACGACGCGATGATCGCCTGCGCGACCGTCACGTTCTGGTGCATCGAGATCGTGTTCGGCTGGACGCCGAGAATCGGCGCGAGGAGATTGCCGGTCTCGCGGCCGATCTCCCACCAGCCCTCGTGCCACGCGCGCACGCCGCGGGTCGACCACGTGTCGGCGTACTCGCTGCAGGTAGTCCGCTGTCCGGCGCGGCATCGCGCCGAGCGAATGGCTCACCAGATACGTGCAGGTGTCGAGAATCGGGAATTCACGGCGCCATTGCTGGACAGCGATCATGATCAGGGTGGCTGGGTGCTCAGGGTTGCGTCCAAGAACCAGGGGTATGTCCAGGGGCTTCAGGCGGCGACCCGCGCACCTTCCGCACCCAACGCACCTACATGTTCAGGTCCACCCACACGCTCTTGACCTGCGTGTAGTGTTCGAGCGCGTGCGCGCTCATCTCGCGGCCGAACCCGCTGGCCTTGTAGCCGCCGAACGGCGCAGCGGTATCGTAGACGTTGTAGGTGTTGATCCAGACCGTGCCGGCCTGGAGCTTGCGGGCGACGTAGTGCGCCTTCTTGATGTCGCGGGTCCAGACCGCCAGCGGCCAGACCATACTGCGTGTCGTTCGCCTGCGCAATAGCTTCGTCGAGATCGGCGAACTCGATGGTGGCGAGCACGGGCCCGAAGATCTCTTCGCGCGCGATGGTCATCTCGGGCGTGACGTCGGTCGAATACCGTCGGCTGGAAGAAGTAGCCCTTGCCGGTGCCGATGTCGGCCCGGTCTCCGCCGGCGACGCAGCGACGCGCCTTCTTTCTTCGCGGTGTCGACGTAGCGCTGCACCGTCTCCAGCTGCTTCTTCGACGCCAGCGCGCCGTAGCGCGTCTTCGGATCGAGCGGATCGCCGGCGACCATCTTCTTGGTGCGCGCGGCCAGCTTCTCCATGAACTCGGTCCTTGATCGAACGGTCGACGAGCAGTCGCGACCCCGCAGCGCAGACTTCGCCTTTGCCGTAAAAGATGCCGGTCGTCGCGCCGCGCAGGGCAGCGTCGAGATCGGCATCGGGCAGCACGATGTTTGGCGACTTGCCGCCGAGCTCGAGCGTGATTTTCTTCAAGCGTGTCGGCGGCCGAACGCATGATGGATTTGCCGGTGGTCGTATCGCCGGTGAATGCAATCTTGTCGACTCCCGGGTGCTCGACGATCGCCTGGCCGACACTGGACCCCGGACCGGTAATCACGTTCAGGACGCCGGGCGGCAGACCGACTTCAGCGGCCATCTCCGCCAGAGCCAAGCGCGGTCAGCGGGGTCTGGCTCGCGGGTTTGAGCACCACGGTGTTGCCGCACGCCAGCGCCGGAGCCACCTTCCACGCCGCAAGCAGCAGAGGAAAATTCCAGGGGACGATCGCTGCCACGACCCCGATCGGCTCACGAAGCGTGTAGGTGAGATAGTTCCCTTTGACCGGGATCGTCTCGCCCATCACCTTGTCGGCCCACCCGCCGTAGTACTCGAAGCACTCGGCCGCGGCCGGAATCTCGATCTGGCGCGACTCGAAAATCGGCTTGCCGTTGTGCAGCGTTTCGAGCCGCGCGATCTCGTCGACGCGCTCCATCAGCCGCTCGCCGAGTTCTGCGGACCAGCCGGCCGCGCTCCCGCGCCGAGAGCGAGCCCCAGGGACCGCTCAACGCCGCACGCGCCGCCTGCACAGCCGCATCGACGTCGCTTCTATCTGCCGACGCGACGGTGGCAATCGACCTCCTCGGTCGCGGGATTGATGACCTCCATGGTCTTGCCGCCCGCAGCGTCGCGCCATTCGTTGTTGATGAAGAGCTTCTTGTGTTCGACCGCGGTTGTCGCCATTTATCGTCCTTTGAACGACGGCTTCCGTTTCTCGAGATTGGCCGTCAAGCCCTCTTTGGCATCGTCGCTCTGAAAGAGAAGCTGCTGCAGCTCGCGCTCGATCGCAAGGCCCTTCGAGGAACCCGGCCTCGGTGCCGGACTGCACAGCGCGCTTCATGCGCCCGACCGCGCGGCTCGCCTTGGTGGGCGGGGTGAACTGGCGGGCGTAGTCGTGGACGGCGTCGGCAAACGATCGTCCCTTCAGTTCCTCGTCGCCCCAGACCTCGTGCACCAGGCCAGCGTTTCTCGCTTCGTCCATCGAGATCAGTCGCCCGGTTGCCATCAGCTCAATCGCGCGTCCCTTGCCGATCAGCCGAGCGAGACGCTGGGTGCCGCCGGTGCCCGGCAGCACACCGAGCGCCACTTCGGGCAATCCCATCTTGCCGGCGTCCTTCTTTGCGATGCGAATGTCGGCGGCCAGCGCGACCTCCAGGCCGCCGCCGACGGTGTGCCCGTTCAGTGCCGCGATGACCAGCTTCGGCGTCTGCTCCAGCCGGTTCAAGCGTCTCGTTCGCGTGCAGGCAGAAGTAGTATTTGAAGTCCGGATCGGCGTCCTTGAGCATCCCGATGTTGGCGCCGGCACAGAAGAACTTCTCTCCGGCACCGCGCAGCACGATCGACGTGGACATTCGGGTCCATGCGCGCCGCCAGCACCGCCGCATCGATCTCGCGCATCATGTCGTACGAGTAGGTATTCGCCGGCGGATCGTTCAGCTCGATCGTGCAGACGCCGTCGCGCGATTCGACGCGGATCTTCGTCATGGCCGTCGCTTCGTGCGCACGTACTCGAAGTTGAGCGGGAGCCCCTTGATGCCACGTTGCGGCGGCGCGATGTAGTTGGCGAACTTGCCCGGCCTCGTACACCGGCTCGTTCATGATGCTGAGCAGATAGTCCCGGTCCCCCTGGGAGGGCAGCCACTCGGACCGGCGCGCGATCCCACTCGTCGTCCGACAGCTGCCGTCCCTCGGGATCGAAGTGCAGCGACGAGAACATCCCAATGCCGCGATTGAACTTGCGATCCGGCAGCCGCAGCCGATCCGAGAAGCCGTGGCGCTCGAGGATCTTGTTCCACCGCGTCACCCCGGCCTGGCAGTCGCCGACATACCAGTCGCGCAGGACCTCGTTCATCGCGGTGCGCATCGGAATGTGGCGCCGCTCGAGCCTGCCGTCTGTTCGCCACCTCGAGCTCGTACATAGCCTCGGTCACGCTGTGGTCGTCCCACTTGTCCTCGAACGCACGACCCTTGAGGCCGTTCGCGAAGTACGCCGCCGCGTTCGTGGAGATCTCGTTGCCGTGCAGATCGAGGCTGAGGCTGAACCACAGGTTGATGAACTTCTGGATCGTGGGCAGGTCGATGCCGCCGACCTTGCGGACGTCGCCGGAAAACCCTGAACCTCTTCGTCAGCTGACAGGTGCGCTCGAGGATCCGCGCGATGCCCGTCTCGCCGACGAACATGTGGTGCGCTTCCTCGGTGAGCATGAACCGCGTCGTGCGCGACAGCGGGTCGAGCGAGCTCTCGGAAAGCGACAGCAGCTGCGACTTGCCGTCGCGATCGGTGAACATCGTGAACATGAAGAAATCGAGCCAGTTGTCGATCGGCTCGTTGAAGGCGTCGAGAATTCGCGGTTTGTCGCGGTTGCCGCTCTGCCGGGCGAGCAGTTCCTCGGCTTCGTCGCGGCCGTCGCGGCCGAAGTACGAGTGCAGCAGGTAGACCATCGCCCAGAGGTGACGGCCCTCTTCCACGTTCACCTGAAACAGGTTGCGCAGGTCGTACAGGCTACGGGCACCGCTGCCCGAGCCACCGCTGCTGCTCCACGCTTGCCGGCTCGGTGTCCCCCTGGGTCACGATCAGCCGCCGGAGCTGGTTCCGGAACTCTCCCGGAACCTCCTGCCACACGTGCTGCCCCATGAAGTCGCCGAAGCCGATTCGGCGATCGTGAACAGGATCGGCCAGGAAGATCCCCCACCGGTACTCCGGCAGCTTCACATATTCGAAGTGCGCCCAGCCCGACGGATCGACGCTCACCGCGGTGCGCACGTAGACCTGGTGGTAATCCTGGAACCCCTGGGGCCCCATGTCCTTCCACCATTGAATGTAGGCCGGCTGCCAATGTTCGAGCGCTCGCTGCAGCCGCTTGTTGCTCGAGAGTCCAACGTTGTTCGGAATTTTCTCGGCTGAGATCATGTTTCACCAGTATGCCCGCCCTTCCGCCTGGGCTGAGGCTCCGGCAGGCGCGCGGCGTGGGCAAGGGCGAGCAGATCGAGACTAAGTGTGGATCGGCTAGGTCCGGTTGTAATCGAATTCCGGCCGCGACTGCGATCCGTACGCGGTCAATGCTCCCTTCTCACCGACTGCGTTCGGCCGGATGAAAATCCAGTTCTGCCAAGCCGTCAGCCGGCCGAAGATCTTGGTTTCCATCGTTTCCGGTCCGGCGAAGCGGAGGTTCGCCTCCATGCCGGTCAAAGCGTCCGGCGAAAGCGCGGCGCGGCCTTCGATCGCCAGCCGGACCTCGTCGTCCCAATCGAGCTCGTCGGGAGCAAAGGAGACCAGACCGGCCTCCATCGCCTCCTCCGGCTTGAACGACCCGCCGTGTGCGAGAAGGGTTTTCACGTTTTCTGGCTCGGCCAGAAACCGCGCTTCGAGCCTCGTCAGGCCGTTACTCATCTTCAGCGGACCACCATTCATCGCTGACAAGGCAATGACATTCTCCTCTTCCGGATCGTCGAGCATGTACGATCGGTCGGCGGCAATCGCAAACTCGAACAGCGAGCCCGCGAAGCAGCTTCCCGGCTCGATCAACGCAAAGAAGCTGCGCGACGTGAGATCCAGCCTCTTCAACGTGCGTTTCATGAAGTGGATGATCTCGCGCACCAGCCAGTGGTCGGCGTGCGCAATCAGGAACGAGTCGGTCGCCAGCATGACTGCCCGATCGCCCTTCGTCTTGATGACGACGGTGCCGATGAGAGGCTCGTTGATCCGCAGCCGCAACAGCGCATCGTCGAGTTCGCGGAACGCGCGCAGTGCCCAGAACTGATCGCCAGCGGCCACGACCTCGTCGATCGATCCGGGTGCCTCGCCTTCAGGACCGCTCACCGTCAAGGTCGCGACCCGCTTGCCCCGATCGATTGCGAGAGTGACAGACGAATAGGTGTAACCGGAGTCGTCGATCGACGGCTTCAGGGGATTCAATCGAATGCCGGCCGCGTCCGCCGGGCGATCGGACTTTTCTGCGAGCGCTTTCGCCCTCTCGGCGACGCGTTGCTTGAACTGGCTCGTCGGATAGACCGCATCCACGAGCCGCCACTCGACCGCGCGCTTGCCCTTGATGCCTTCGGCAATCGTGCCAAAGAAGTCCGCGAGATCGCGGCGCACCTTCCGCTTGTCTACCACCCGCGTGAGACCGCCGGTTCCCGGAAGAACCCCAAGCAACGGCGTCTCCGGCAGGCTGACGGCGGAGTTCCCGTCGTCGACCAGCACGATCTCGTCGCACGCGAGCGCGAGTTCGTATCCGCCGCCGGCGCAGATGCCGTTGAGCGCGGCGAGAAACGTGATCCCCGAGTGCTGGCTCGCGTCCTCGATCGCCAGCCGCGTTTCGTTGGTGTACTTGCAGAAATTCACCTTCCACGCGTGCGTCGATCCGCGGAGCATGAAGATGTTCGCGCCGGCGCAGAAGATCCGTTCCTTGAGGCTGGTAATGACGACGGCGCGGACCTCCGGGTGTTCGAACCGGATCCGTTGAATGGCATCGGCGAGCTCGATGTCGACGCCGAGGTCGTATGAATTCAGCTTGAGACGGTAGTCGGGGGAGAGTCCGGCGTCTTCCTGCACGTCCATCGACAAGCGTCGCGACCGGGCCCTCGAACGTCAGCTTCCAGTGGCGGTATTTGTCGGGCGAGGTCTCGAACGAGACAAGGGGCATCGACGTTCTGGCCGCGGCTTCCATAACCGCTTCAGCCTACCGCCCGGGATCAGGCACTGTCAAGGCACTATAATGCTCACTAGTTCGGCCAATGTGCTATATACTGCATCGTCACCGGTTCTCTGAAATTCTGGGCCACACCGATGCTCGATCCCCTTTTGCAACTGATCGGCCGGCGCGTGCGCGAAGGACGCGCGTCACGGAACTGGACCCTGCGCGAGCTGGCCGAGCGCTCGGGAGTATCCGTGCGGTTCCTCGTGCAGCTCGAGGCCGGGCACGCGAACATTTCCGTTCGTCGTCTCGCCGATCTTGCCCGCGCGCTCGATCGGTCGCCTGCCGATCTGCTCGATGCGCACGACGACACGCCGCCTCAGGTGGTTGCGCTGCTCGGCCTGCGCGGCGCCGGCAAGACGACGGTCGGTCGCCGGCTCGCGCGGCGCCTGCGAGTGCCGTTCGTCGAGCTGGATCGACGAATCGAACGGGCCGCGGATCTGACGCTGGGGGAATTGTTCTCGCTGCACGGCGAACAGTACTACCGGCGTCTCGAGCGCGAGACCCTGGTCGAGGTACTCGCAGAGCGTCGGCCGATGGTTCTCGCCGCCGGTGGCGGCATCGTGGCGTCGCCGGACACCTTCGCCTTGCTGCGCCGGTCGGCGGTGACGGTATGGCTGCACGCCTCGCCCGAGGATCACTGGAACCGGGTGGTCGGCCAGGGGGATCGTCGCCCGATGGCGGATCATCCGCAGGCGATGGCCGACCTGCGTGCGCTGCTCGCGGCACGACAGCCGTTGTACGCGACGGCCGATTTCACGGTGGACACATCCGGGCGCTCCATCGATCGCGTCATCGAAGAGGTGCGGAAGGTGGTCGCGACCGAGGAGTCTTCCGCCTGAAGGGGCGGAAGCCACGAGACGTCCGCGCCGCTCTCACGTCTGGGGTCTGACCCCGAAAATGCCGACCAACGTCAAGTTCGGGGTCTGACCCCGGGGTCTGACACCGGGGTCTGACCCCAAACCGCGGGCCGGAGCAGAAACTGCGCACCTGCAAAGACCAAGAGACAGCAAAACGCGCGACGGGCATAGCGCAGACCCGTCCGACAGGGAGTCAGCTGGCCGAGTCGTAGACCACGAGCTTCCGCCAGAACGTCTTGCACTCGTAGGTGAAACGGTGATGCGTGGGATGTTCCTGATACGCGTCGTGCGCATCGACGTCGGGGAACTCCAGGACCAGCGCGAACGAGAAGCTGTGATCGCCGACGTCCCTTGCTTCCGTGCCGGCCGGCCGGCCGACGTGGCCGCGCGTCACATGCGGGATCGTGGTCAACGCGTTCAACTGCTCCTCGAACCTGCGCCGCTGCTGATCGCTCAGCTCGTCCTTCAACCAGAAATACACGGCATGCACCATGCTGCGTCGCCTTTCGACTACTTCACGCCGTTGACGAGCGCGAGCGCGAACCCGTCGTATCCCTTCGAGCAGACGGTCTGGATCACAGATGCGGTCACACGCCGTTCCTTGCCGAGCGCCTCCACGAAGCGCCGCATACCCAGGGCGTCCGCATCCGAGGTCGCAGCCTCGCCAAGGCCGCCGTTGCGGACAACATTGTCGACGAAGATCAGCGATCCCTGACGCGTGAGCTTCAGTGCCCGGTTGAAATACTCGGTCGTGCTCGGCTTGTCAGCGTCGATGAACACGAAGTCGAATGGCCCCGCCCGCTCTGCCTCGAGTTGCGGCAGCACCTCTTGCGCCCGCCCGACTCGCAGATCGACCAGGCGTCCGATGCCGGCGCGCGCGATATTGGCGCGCGCGACCTCCGCGTGCTTCGAATCTGCCTCGATCGTGGTCACCAGTCCGCCAGGCGCGATCGCCCGCGCCAGCCAGATCGTGCTGTAGCCGCCAAGCGTACCAATCTCGAGAATGGCGCGCGATCCGATCGACCGCGCCAAGGTGTGGAGAAACCTGCCTTGCTGTGGCGTAACGCTGATGGCCGGCAGCCCTGCCGCCTCGCTGGCCTTCATTGCCGCGCTCAGCGCCTCATCATCGGCGCTCACCACGCCGTTCACAAACTTGTCGACATCAACCCAGCGCGGATCCGCAGTCATAAGCAGCGAAGTCTAACAGAATGGCTCAGGGCTCAAGGCGGCTTATGCTGCAAGATGGCTTATCGCCGTGAGCCACCATGACCCCTGAGCCTTAGGCCACGAGCCGTTTACCGCTACGAGGCCGTCTCGCCGGGCTTCAAGACCAGCACGTCGACGCCCATCGGATCGACCAGCTTCTTGAGGCGGTCGGGCGTGCCCGTCAGCAACGGGAACGTGCCGTAGTGCATCGGCACCACCTGCCGGACGCCGAGCATGTCGCACGCGAGCGCGGCCGCTTCCGGACCCATCGTGTAGTGATCGCCGATCGGCAGAAACGCGATCTCCGGCGCATACAACTCGCGAATGAGCCGCATGTCGCCGAAGAGCGCCGTGTCGCCGGCGAAGTAGATCGCCCGCTCGTCTTCGAGCCGCACGACGAAGCCCGTCGGCCTCGCCGAGATAGATGGTCTTGCCGTCCTCCGTCGATGCTGCTCGTGTGCACCGCGGGGGTCATCGAGATCTTCAGGCCCGCCACGTCGACGGTGCCGCCGATGCCCATGCCGATGACGTCCTTCAGGCCCTTGCCCTGGAAGTAGTTCGCCAGCTCGTAAACCGCGACGACCGGCGCGCCCGTCGCGCGCGCGACGGCGACGACGTCGGTGGTGTGATCGGAGTGGCCGTGCGTAACGCAGATGACGTCGGCCTTGTCGATCTTGGCGCCCGCGGGCGCCTTCGGGTTTCCGTCGAGCCACGGATCGAAGACGATCCGCTTGCCGCCGGGTGTCGTGAGCACGAACGTGGCGTGTCCGAACCAGGTGATCGAGAGTCCAGACATGCGGCGCTAGTATAAAATTGAGAGGTTGACGCACCGCTCCACTCAATTTCATTCGAGGCCGAAAGAAACGCGCGGACGAGCTGCCCAGGCAGCCGAAGCCCGACTGGCTAAAGGTTCGCGCGCCCGGCTCGGAGAACTATCACCGGCTCAAGGGCCTGATGCGCGGCCTTGGCCTGCACACCGTCTGCGAGGAGGCCAACTGCCCGAACATCGGCGAGTGCTGGCACCACGGCACCGCGACCTTCATGATCCTCGGCGACACCTGCACGCGCTCGTGCGGCTACTGCAACGTCGCCCACGGCACGCCGACGGCTCCCGACGCCGACAGGAGCCGGTCAAGGTCGCGAGCGCGATTCACGCACTGGGGCTGAGCTACGTCGTCGTGACCTCGGTCGATCGCGACGACCTGCCCGATTTCGGCGCGTCGCAGTTCGCCCGAACCATTCGCGAAACGCGCGCGCGCATTCCCGGTTGCCGGCTCGAGGTGCTGATTCCGGATTTTCAGGGAGACGAGGCGGCGCTCCGCATCGGTCCTCGATGCCCGGCCCGACGTGCTGAATCACAACATCGAGACGGTGCCGCGTCTCTATCGAACCGCGCGACCGGGCGGACGATACGAGCGCGCGCTCGACGTGCTGCGTCGATCGCGCGAGATCGCGCCGGAGATCCCGACCAAGTCCGGGCATCGATGGTCGGCCTCGGCGAGGAGTGGGACGAGGTCGTCGCGACGCTTCGCGACCTGCGAGACGGCCGGCTGCCAGATCGTCACGATCGGCCAGTATCTTCGACCCTCCCTCGCCAATCTTCCGATGGTCGCGCTACTACACGCCCGTCGGAATTCGCCGAGCTCAAACGAATCGGCCTCGAGCTGGGCTTCGGCCACGTCGAGTCCGGCCCGCTCGTCCGAAGTTCGTATCACGCGCACGAACAAACACAATCGTACGAAGCGGCGCGCTGACCGTGAACCACCTCGATCTCGTTCGCCACGACATCGTCGCGTGCACGACGTGTCCGCGGCTGCGCAGCTACTGCGAGCGCATCGCCCGGGAAAAGAAAGCGGCGCATCGTGAGGACACCTATTGGGGACGACCGGTCCCGGGCTTCGGCGATCCGAACGCGCGCCTGCTGGTGCTCGGCCTTGCACCGGCCGCGCACGGGGCCAATCGCACCGGGCGCGTGTTCACCGGCGACGGCTCCGGCGATTTCCTCATGACCGCGATGCACGCCGCCGGTTTCGCGAACATCACGACCTCGCAACATCGCGACGACGGGCTGGCGCTGACAGATGCGTATATCGCGGCAGCGGTCCGCTGCGCCCCGCCAGACAACAAACCGTCACCACTCGAAATTGCCGCCTGTCACCCGCACCTCGTCGCGGAAATTGCTGCGCTGCCGCGCCTGCGCGCAATTGTCTGCCTGGGCAAGATCGGCTTCGATGCCGCCTGGCGCCTGCTCGCCTCGCGGGGCATCGTCATGCGGCCGCGGCCGGTCTTCGGCCACGGCACGGTCTCTCGCACCAGCGGCCCGACCGTCATCGGTTCTTATCATCCGAGCCGTCAGAACACGAACACCGGCAAGCTCACACCGTCGATGCTGGCATCCGTGTTCCGCCTCGCGCGGCGAGAGATCAGTCGCTCGCACGGTCGGCGCGGCTGAGGCTGCGAATCTTGCAGGGATCGATGCGGGAGACAGAAAATGACGCATCGAGGTTCACAACGTCGAACTCTTCCGGTCGCCGCGATACTCGCCGTTGCGCTGGCCGGCGCGTGCTCAGGTCGCACCGAATCGGTGGACAACGACCGAAAGGTTCAGGCAGGCGGCAAGCGAGGCACGGAAGAACGGATCAAGATCGAGGGCTGTCTGGAGGGGGCACCTGGCACTCCGGGCCGCGAATACGTGCTGGCACACGTCACCATGGGTGAGCCCGCAACTCAACCTCAGGGCCAGGAAACGATGGAGCATGGGCCGCTCGTCGCCGCCGGCTCGTGGGTACGGATCGCACCTGGAAGCGAAGACTTGAAGAACTACATGGGGCAACGCGTCTCGATCACGGGTGAGATCGTCGATAACGGGGCCAATACGCTCGGCACCTCGGGTCGCGTGGAGCCCAACAAGGATGCGAACGACCACCAGAAGTTCAAGCAGTCTTCCCGGGATGCCTCGACAAATCCGGATCGCGCGATGCCGCCGAGTACCGTGACGCCGGAGAACTCCAACGCCAACGGCAACGCGCCGAAGATTGCGGTAGAGAAAATCGAGAAGCTGGGGGATTCGTGTGAGAAATAGCCGCCGGCTACCAGCCATCAGCAGCCACCGTTGAAGCTGAATGCTGAAAGCCACGACTGGAGGCTGGTAGCGCGAGCTTACGTTCTCTTTGGCCGATACACGTGAGTGGCGTGGCCGAAGAATACTTCAGCCGACTCCATGACGGTTTCCGACAGAGTCGGATGCGGGTGAATCGTCCTCGCCATGTCCTCGGCATTGGCGCCCATCTCGACGGCGAGCACGCCTTCCGAGATCAGCTCTCCCGCGCCGGGACCGCAGATCCCCACGCCGAGGACACGGCCGGTCTCAGGATGAAGCACGAGTTTCGTGACGCCGTCGGTGCGGCCGAGCGTGATCGCGCGTCCTGACGCGGCCCACGGAAAGCGCGCCACCGCGACCTTGATTCCCTGCTGATCCGCCTCGGTCTCGGTGAGTCCGCACCAGGCGATCTCAGGATCAGTAAACACGACCGCGGGAATGGCCGCCGGCTCGAACCGGACGTTGCGGTCGCCGGCAATGGCGTCGACGGCGGCGCGGCCCTCGTGCGACGCCTTGTGGGCGAGCATCGGCTCGCCGACGACATCCCCAATCGCGTAAATCGTCTGTTCGGCCGTCCGGCGGCTCTCGTCGACGACGATGAAACCGCGCTTGTCGACTTCGACTTTGGTGCGATCCAGACCGGGAACCTGTGAGTTGGGCCGGCGGCCGATCGAGATGAGGACGCGATCGAACGTCTTCTCCTTCTCGGCTCCGCCCTCGAAGGTCACGGTGACAGAATCCTTCGCCGCCTTCATTCCGACGACCTTGGTATTCAGCAGGACAGACTCGCAGATCTTCTCAAGCCGCTTGGCGAGGATGTTGACGAGATCGCGGTCCGCGCCGGGCAACAGGCCACCGGTCATTTCCACGACCGTTACGCGGCTGCCAAGGGCGGCGTACACGGTACCGAGCTCGAGACCGATGTAGCCGCCACCGACCACCAGCAACGACTTCGGCACGTCCGGCAGATCGAGGGCACCGGTCGAGTCCATCACCCGGGGACTGTCGATCGAGAGGCCAGGAATCGTCGAGGGACGGGATCCGGTCGCGATGATCGCGTGTTCGAACGTGAGCGTATCCTTGGCGCCACCTTCGCGCTCGATATCGAGCGTCCGCGCGTCGCGGAAGCCGGCGCGCCCCTGGACGTACTCGATTTTCCTGAGCTTCGCGATTTGCCCAGTGCCGCCGGTAAGCTGGGAGACAACGCTGTTTTTGAATGAGCGGAGCTTGTCGAGATCGACCTTGGGCGGCTGAAAGGTGAGGCCGAAGTCTTTCGCGTGCTGTGATTCAGCGATGACGTCGGCGACGTGGAGCAGCGCCTTCGACGGGATGCACCCGCGGTAGAGGCACACGCCTCCGGGGTTTGCCTCCGGATCGACGAGCGCGACCTTCAGGCCACGGTCCGCCGCGTAGAAAGCAGCCGCGTAACCGCCCGGGCCGGCGCCGATAACCACAAGCTGAGCAGAAATGGGCATGGATTCAGGTGCGCTGAGTGCGCTGGCTGCTCAAGGTGCGTACGGTGCCCCGACGGTCGGCGGTGTGCCGCATAGGTGAGGTCCGCGCGCGGCTCCCCCATCCTCGCACCACGAGCACCTCGCGCACTTCGAGCATCCTACAAGGCCAACACGAACGGCTGCTCGAACGCGTCCGCGACCCAGCGCAGGAAACGCGCCGCATCCGCACCGTCAATCACGCGGTGATCGTAGGAGAGCGACAGCGGCAGCATCAGCCGAGGCTGGAACTGCTGTCCGTCGAACACCGGTTCGTAGCCGCCCCGGGAAATACCGAGAATCGCGACTTCCGGCCAGTTGACGATCGGCGTGAACGACGTGCCGCCGATGCCGCCAAGGTTGGTGATCGTGATCACGCCGCCCGCCATCTCGTCGAGCGACAGTTTGCCGGCGCGCGCTTTCTCGGACAGCTTGGCCAGCTCCGCGGCGAGCTCGGCGATCCCTTTCGAGTCTACGTCGCGAATGACCGGCACCAGCAGTCCGCGATCGGTATCGACCGCGACCGCAATGTGCGCGTACTTCTTGTAGACCAGCTCGCCACGGGTTGGATCAATCGAAGCGGCGAATTGCGGAAACTTCCTGATCGCGCCGGCGAGAATTTTCAACGCGACAGCCGTGACGGTGAGCTTCCCACCGCCCCGCTCGACCTCCCCACCGTACTTCTTGCGGAGCGCCTCGAAGCCGGTGATGTCGGCCTTGTCGTGCTGGGTGACGTGGGGGATCACGTTCCAGGCATAACCGAGGTGCTCCGACGTCTTGCGCCGGATGTTGCTCATCGGCTTGCGTTCGACGTCTCCCCACTTCGCGAAGTCGGGCAGCGGTCGGGACGCGGGAGCACCGGGCGCGCTCGCCGGGACTGCGCCCCCGCTCATCGCCTGGCGCACGAACGCCTGCACGTCTTCGGTCGTAATCCGGCCTGCGGGTCCTGAACCCTGCACCTGCCGAATGTCAACGCCAAGCTCGCGTGCGATGCGCCGCACCGATGGGGCCGCAGGGGGCGCCGGACCGGCGGGAGCCTCGGCTGGTGACGCTGGCGCCGGTGCCGCGGCGGCCGCGCGAGGCGCGCGGCTTATCGCAACGACCTCACCGCGCTTCTGGCGGGGCGCCTCTTCCGCTTGCTGCTCTCGGTCCGGCTCCTCTTCTTGTGCATCTTCCTGCTCTTCAGCCGGCGGCTCCGGCTTGGCTGCCTTGGCCGTCCCGCGCTCGGCCTTCGTCTCGGTAGTGGCCTTCTGACTGAGGCCGCCTGCTTCGACGGCTTCCGTCGGCTGCGCCTTCGGCCCGCTGGTCTCTGCCTCCGCTTTCCCGCCGCCGGCGTCGCCTTCATCGACGGTCAGGATCGACTGGCCGACCTTTACCTTCTCGCCGGTCTTGACCTTCACGTCCTTGACGGTGCCGCTCACCGTCGAGGGCACCTCAATCGTCGCCTTGTCGGTCTCTAGCTCGAGCACCGGCTGATCCTTGGCGACGCCGTCACCCGGTTTCACCAGAATGCGGACGACATCGCCGGCCGTGACGTTTTCACCGAGTTCGGGCAGCTTGAATTCAGTAGTGGGCATAGGAGCGATTTCTAACAACTACGAGAGCGAAGGGTGCACGGGGTGTGAAAGGGGCTCCAGGTGCGAAAGGTACTCGGGTGGGCGTGCCGAAGTGCACTCGCGCACCGTGCGCACCCGACGCACATTGAGCACCCCTGTTCACGACTTCGCTGGATCCTTCTTGTCGACGTCGACGCCCAAATCCTTGATGGCCTTCTGCACGACCTTGGCGTCGACCTGTCCATCTTTCAGAAGTTCAGCGAGCGTCCCGATCACCACGAATTTCGCGTTGACCTCGAAGAAGTTGCGAAGCGCCTGGCGATCCTCGCTGCGCCCGAACCCGTCGGTGCCGAGCGAACGAATGCGGCGGGGCATCCAGCGGTCAATCGCATCGGGAAGCACCTTCAGATAGTCTGACACCGCGACGAAGACGCCGGGTGCATCGGCGAGACACTGGGTGACGTAGGGAACACGCGGCTTCTCTCCGGGATGCAGCATGTTCCACCGTTCGCAGGCGTGCCCTTCGCGATAGAGCTCCTGGTAGCTCGTGACGCTCCACACGTCCGCCGCCACGCCGTACTTCGCCAGAATCTCCTGTGCCGCGACCACCTCGTTGAGAATGGCGCCGCTTCCGAAGAGCTGCGCACGCAGCTTCGACTTGGGATCTGCTGCCGCCTTCAGGCGATACATTCCCTTGAGAATGCCTTCCCGCGAATCCTTCGGCATCTCCGGCATCGCGTACTGCTCGTTCATGACGGTGAGGTAATAAAAGATGCTCTCGCCGTCGTGATACATGCGACGGATGCCGTCCTGGATGATCACCGCCAGCTCGTAGGCGTACGCGGGATCGTAGGAAACGCAGTTCGGGTAGCACAGCGAATACACGTGACTGTTGCCGTCCTGGTGCTGCAGCCCCTCACCCGCCAGCGTGGTGCGTCCGGCAGTGCCGCCAAGGAGGAATCCGCGGACGCGCGAGTCGGCTCCCGCCCAGATCAGGTCTCCCACGCGCTGGAAACCGAACATCGAGTAGTAGATGAAAAAGGGGATCGTGTTGACGCCGTGCGTCGCATACGCGGTTCCGGCGGCAATGAACGAGGACATCGATCCCGCTTCGGTAATGCCTTCCTCGAGGATCTGACCGTCCTTGGCTTCCTTGTAATACAGGAGCGTGTCCATGTCGACCGGCTCGTATCGCTGACCGACGTGCGAGTAGATGCCCACCGCGCGGAAGAGCGCCTCCATGCCGAACGTTCGCGCTTCATCCGGAACGATCGGCACCACGAGATCGCCGACTTCCTTGTCGCGCAGCAGCTTCGACAGCATCCTCACGAACACCATCGTGGTCGATGCCTTCCGCCCTTCGGTGCCCTTGTAGAACTCTTCGAACACGTCCTCGAACGAGGCCTTGAGCGGTGACGCGCTCACGCTTCGCGCCGGAACCCATCCACCAAGGGCTTTGCGGCGCTCGCGCATGTATTCCATCTCGGGGCTGTCCTCGGCCGGCCGATAGAACGGCGCCTCGGCAATCTGCTCGTCGGAGATCGGAATTCCGAACCGGGTGCGGAAGGTGCGCAGGTCCGATTCGTTCATCTTCTTCTGCTGGTGTGTGATGTTCTTGCCTTCACCCGCCTCGCCCAGGCCGTAGCCCTTGATCGTCCGCGCGAGCACCACCGTTGGCTGTCCTTTGGTCTCGACCGCGAGCCGGTAGGCGTTGAAGACCTTGACCGGATCGTGACCGCCCAGCCGCAGCCGCTTCAACTGATCATCGGAGAGATGTTTCACCATCTCGAGCAGGCGAGGATCGGTGCCGAAGAAGTGCTCGCGGAAGTACGCCCCCGATTCGACGGCGTACTTCTGGAACTGTCCGTCGACCACTTCGCCGAGCCGCCTGGTGAGCAGGCCGTCCTTGTCGCGGGCAAAGAGCGCATCCCAGTCGCAGCCCCAGATCACCTTCACCACGTTCCAGCCGGCGCCGCGGAAGATTGCTTCGAGCTCCTGGATGATCTGGCCGTTGCCGCGCACCGGTCCGTCGAGGCGCTGCAGGTTGCAGTTGATCACCCAGATCAGGTTGTCGAGCTTTTCCCGAGCCGCCAGGGTGATGGCGCCGAGCGTTTCCGGTTCGTCGGTTTCGCCGTCGCCGAGAAAGGCCCAGACCTTGCCGTCGGACGGCTTCTTCAATCCGCGATCTTCCAGGTAACGATTGAAGCGTGCCTGGTAGATCGACATGATCGGGCCGAGCCCCATCGAAACGGTGGGGTACTGCCAGAAGTCGGGCATCAGCCAGGGATGCGGGTACGACGAGAGACCGCCGCCGGGCCGCAGCTCGCGGCGGAAGTTCTCGAGCTGCTCGACCGAGAGCCGTCCTTCCAGGAAGGCGCGCGCGTAGATGCCGGGCGACGCGTGCCCCTGGAAATAGATGATGTCGCCGGCGCCGTTGTCGCCGTGGCCCCGGAAGAAGTGATTGAACGCGACCTCGTAGAGCGTCGCGGCAGAGGCATAGGTCGAGATGTGGCCGCCGATGCCGTCGGAGACGCGGTTCGCGCGCACGACCATCGCCATCGCGTTCCAGCGGATCAGGCTTTTGATGCGCCGCTCGATCTCCTGGCTGCCCGGGAGCGGCACTTCGTCTTCCGGCCGAATCGTGTTGACATACGCGGTGATCGCCGAGAACGGCAGGGCGACACCCTGGGTCTGGGCGTGATGACGAAGGGACGACAACAGCCGGTGAACGCGGCCGCGGTCTCCCTGCTGGATGACGTAGTCGAGCGACTCGCGCCATTCGCGCTGTTCGAGAGCTTCGAGCTCGGAGTTGTCGCGAGGAGCGGTGTGTCTCATCGGGAATCAATCCTCGAGGAATCTGGTCGGGCTACAATCCTCCTATTCTAGGCCAAAACACATGAGAGCCACAGCAAGCCCCGCCGCCGGACACCCGCCACAGACAAACACAGAACAACACAGCCACAACGACCGGCCGCAGACACATGTGGACGAGCGCCCCAACCAGATCAGTGTTCTTCGGTGTTCGTCTGTGGCCACCGCCAGCCTCGCCGCGAATCACCCGCCACAGACAAACACAGAACAACACAGCCACAACGACCGGCCGCAGACACATGTGGACGAGCGCACCAACCAGATCAGTGTTCTTCCGAGTTCGTCTGTGGCCGGTGTGCGTCCGGGTTTGTCGGTGACCACGGCCAGCCTCGCCGCGAATCACCCGCCACAGAAAAACACAGAACAACACAGCCACCACGGCAGGCCGCAGACACGCGTGGACAAGCGCACCAACCAGATCAGTGTTCTTCGGTGTTCGTCTGTGGCCACCGCCAGCCTCGCCGCGAATCACCCGCCACAGACAAACACAGAACAACACAGCCACAACGACCGGCCGCAGACACGCGTGGACAAGCGCACCAACCAGATCAGTGTTCTTCCGTGTTCGTCTGTGGCCGGTGTTCTTCCGGGTTCGTCGGTGGCCACCGCCGGCCTCGCCGCGAATCACCCGCCACAGACAAACACAGAACAACACAGCCACCACGGCAGGCCGCAGACACATGTGGACGAGCGCCCCAACCAGATCAGTGTTCTTCGGTGTTCGTCTGTGGCCACCGCCAGCCTCGCCGCGAATCACCCGCCACAGACAAACACAGAACAACACAGCCACCACGGCCGGCCGCAGACACATGTGGACGAGCGCACCAACCAGATCAGTGTTCTTCCGTGTTCGTCTGTGGCCGGTGTTCTTCCGGGTTCGTCGGTGACCACGGCCAGCCTCGCCGCGAATCACCCGCCACAGAAAAACACAAAACAACACAGCCACCACGGCAGGCCGCAGACACGCGTGGACAAGCGCACCAACCAGATCATGTGTTGTTCCGTGTTCGTCTGTGGCCGGTGTTCGTCCGGGTCTGTCAGTGGCCACCGCCAGCCTCGCCGCGAATCACCCGCCACAGACAAACACGGAACAACACAGCCACCACGGCAGGCCGCAGACACATGTGGACGAGCGCACCAACCAGATCAGTGTTCTTCTGTGTTCGTCTGTGGCGGGCGTTCTTCCGTGTTCGTCTGTGGCCGGTGTTCGTCCGGGTTTGTCGGTGACCACCGCCAGTCTCGCCGCTGACCACCCGCCACAGACAAACACGGAACAACACAGCCACCACGGCGGGCCACAGAAACGCGTGAAAAAGCCCACCAACCCGATCAGTGTTCTTCTGTGTTCGTCTGTGGGGGGCGTTCTTCCGTGTTCGTCTGCGGCCGGTGTTCTTCCGTGTTTGTCTGTGGTGGTCGGTGTTCTTCGGTGTTTGTCAGTGGCCGCGGTTCTGTGTCTTGCTGCGGCCAACAGCGGCTCCGGCGTGGCCGTGGCCCAGGATGGAACCGATATGCCAACGCTTGCCGAGCTTCAGAAAATGACGGCGCGGTTCGCGCCGGCCGATATCGGCGCCGATCTGTCGGCGCTGCCAAAGAATGAACGCGACGCGCTCGCGCGCCTGGTGGAAGCGGCGCGCATCATGGACGCGCTGTTCCTGCGCCAGGTGTGGGCGGGCAACAACGCCATGCTGCAGGATCTCGCGCGACGCGCCGCCGCGCCGGTGGGTCCGCGCGCCGCGCGGGCCGAAGCGGCGCGCTTGCATTACTTTCTGATCAACAAAGGGCCGTGGGACCGGCTCGACCACAATCGCCCGTTCGTGTCGGGCGCGCCGCCCAAGCCGGAGTCGGCCAACTTCTATCCTGCGGAGGCGACGAAGGAAGAACTACAGAAGTGGATCGACGGGCTCTCCGGTGATGCCCGGTCCGCCGCCACTGGATTCTTCACCACCGTCCGTCGCAGCGACGATTCGTTCGTGGCGGTGCCGTACCACATCGAATATCAGGGAGAGCTCGCGCGAGCCGCGGCGCTGCTGCGCGAGGCCGCCGATCTCACGAGCGACGCGAGCCTGAAGAAGTTTCTCACCAGCAGGGCTGACGCGTTTCTGAGCAACGACTATTACGCCAGCGACGTCGCCTGGATGGAGCTCGATGCCGCCATTGAGCCGACCATTGGCCCGTACGAGGTGTACGAGGACGAGTGGTTCAACTTCAAGGCGGCATTCGAAGCGTTCATCACCGTGCGCGATGAGGCCGAAACCAAGAAGCTGCAGTCGTTCAGCGCCCACCTGCAGGAGCTCGAGAACAACCTCCCGATCGATCCGAAATACCGCAACCCGCAGCTGGGCGCCATGGCGCCGATCGCGGTGGTGAACGAAATCTTCGCCGCCGGCGATGGCAACCGCGGCGTGCAGACGGCCGCCTTCAACCTGCCGAACGACGAACGGGTGGTCCGCGAAAAGGGAACCAAGCGGGTCATGCTGAAGAACGTGCAGGACGCGAAGTTCAAGATGGTCCTGCTGCCGATTTCGAAGACTGCTCTGAACGTCGCCGACCAGGCGAAGATCTCGTTCGACGCCTTCTTCACCCACATCCTGATGCACGAGCTGATGCACGGGCTCGGACCGCACAACATCGATGTCAGTGGCCGGAAGACCACCGTTCGCCAGGAACTGAAGGAGACCTACAGCACGATCGAGGAGGCCAAGGCCGATGTCTCCGGCTTGTGGGCGCTCAAGTATCTCGCCGACAACAAGCAGCTCGATCCCGTGATTGCGAAAACGATGTACACGACCTTTCTCGCCTCGGCGTTTCGATCGATTCGCTTCGGCGTCAACGAAGCCCACGGACGCGGCATCGCAATTCAGCTCAATTACTTCATCGACGCCGGCGCGTTCAAGCAGCGTCCCGACGGCACGTTCACGGTCGACAACACGAAGATTGCCGAAGCCGTCGCCGCGCTGACGCACGACATCATGACGCTGCAGGCGGAGGGCAGCTACGCCAAAGCCAAGGATTTGATCGATCGACTTGGGGTCGTACGGCCGGAGGTGCAGAAAGTGCTGGACCAGCTCGCCACGGTGCCGGTCGACATCGAACCAAAATTCACGACCGCCGGGCAGTTGACGAAGCGATGAGGCAGGAATCGGCGAATCAGCCGAAGGGTGAATAGGTGATCTGGTGATTTGGTGATGTCACCAAAATCACCAGATCGGGCCCTTCAGGCAGTCGCTAGCTGGGTATCTTCAGCACTTGTCCCGGCTTGATCTTGTCCGGGTCGGAAAGCTGATCGCGGTTGGCCTCGAAGATCTTGTTGTAGGCGTTGGCGTCGCCAAGATGCTCTTTGGCAATCTTGCTGAGCGTATCGCCCGACTTCACCGTGTAGGTTTTCTGGGCGGTTGCCGCACCTGTCGTGCCGACGGGCTGAGCCTGGGGGACGACCTTGATGTCGCCGTTGATCTCTTTCTGCCAGTCGGGAATGGTTTTGATCGCGTTCCAGATCTGGTTCTTTTCATCCTCCGACTTCACCGTTCCGCTAAAATTCAGCTTGTCTCCTTCCTGCTGAGCCGATCCGTCGAAGCCCAGCTTCTTGGCCGTCTGGATCGCATAATCGTATTTGCCACGCAAATCCGCCATTGGTCCTCCTCGTCACAAACCATCAACGTACTCAAGCCACGTGCCGCGAGCGCACCACCTCGACCGCGACGTCCGGGCGATCGCTGATGATGCCGTCCACCCCCCAATCGAGAAGCCGGTCGATGTCGTTCTTGATGTTGACGGTCCACACCTGCACGGCGATGCCCGCACGATGGGCGTAGGTGACGAAACGTCGCGATACAACGCGCGTGGAACCCGCGAGCTCGGGAACCTGATAGGCCTGGTACGCCGGGGTCATCACCGGCCATCGAACCCACGATCTATAGAGAGCCAGCCTCGTCTCCTCGCGGGAGGATCCGGTAATGATTTTTGGCTCGTAGGCACGCGCCGCCCGGAGAACCCGGGTGCCGAACGAGCCGAGCGCTACGCGTTCGATCGCATCGGCAGCGCGCACCTCGTCGATGGTGCGATGCGCGAGCTCCGGCTCGTTCACCTTCAGCTCGATGATGATTGGAATGTCTCGATAGCGACGTAACACATCGCGTAGTGCCGGCACGCCGATACCGTTCCCGCGATACGGATAGGTCGCCGACCCGGGACTGAAGTTGTAGGCGGCATCGAGTCCCGCCAGTTCGGCCGCCGTCAAGTCTGCCAGGGGGCCGTGCCCGTTGGTCGTTCGCTCCAGCGTGGCGTCATGATGCACGACCACCACGCCATCTCGCGAGAAGTGAACGTCGAACTCCAGCCCGTCCGCGCCGAGCGAGAGCCCGTGATCGAACGCCGCGATCGTATTCTCGGGGCGCAGCGCGGCGCCGCCACGATGCGCGAAAACTTGCGGCCGTCCGAAACGGAACGCGGGATGGGGGCGCATGGAAGGATTGTATCGGACGCCTGCGGAGCCGAGGTCCGGGCCCGCGGTGCGGGGTTTGACATTCGTCTCGAAGGCGAAGGTGGAAGATGCCTAGCTGGTCGCCGCCGGGCCTCGGATCTCGGCCTCCGATCTCGGCACCCGCCACTCCTGCTAATATCGAGCTATATGCCCTCCCCCAAGGTCCAGACGCTGGGAGCGTTGCGGCAAGAGGTCGATGCCGGCCGCATGCCACGGCGCCCGGTCAAAACCGAAATTCGCGAAAACCTGATCCGTAAGCTGCGCGCAAACGAGACGCTGTTTCCCGGCATCGTCGGATACGACGATTCGGTGGTACCGCAGATTGTCAATGCCGTTCTGTCGCGGCACAACTTCATCCTGCTCGGCTTGCGCGGCCAGGCAAAGACACGCCTCCTGCGCGCGCTCACGTCGCTGCTCGACGAGGAACTGCCGGTCGTGCCCGGCTGCGAGATCCACGACGACCCGCTCGCTCCGCTGTGCGCAACGTGCCGGAACCGAATCGCCGAGGCCGGTGACGCGCTGCCAATCGAGTGGCTGCCGCGGGACGCGCGCTACGTCGAGAAGCTGGCCACTCCGGACGTGACGATTGCCGACATGATCGGCGATCTCGATCCGATCAAGGCCGCGCGCGCCAGCCTGCAACTGTCCGACGAAATGACCATGCACTACGGTCTGGTGCCGCGCGCGAACCGTGGGATCTTCGCGATTAACGAGCTGCCGGACCTGGCCGGCAAGATCCAGGTAGGACTGTTCAACATTCTGCAGGAAGGGGACGTCCAGATTAAGGGCTACCCGGTGCGGCTGCCGCTCGACCTGCTGATGGTGTTCAGCGCCAACCCCGAGGACTATACCGCGCGCGGCAAGATCATCACGCCGCTCAAGGATCGGATTGGATCGGAGATCCGGACACACTATCCGGCGAGCCGCCATCATGCGCTGCAGATCACCAAACAGGAAGCGTGGACGGAACGCGACGGTGTCGCGCTTCAGCTCATGGTTCCGGAGTTCGTGCGCGAGGTGGTCGAGGAGGTCGCGTTCCAGGCCCGCCTGGATCAAAAGATCGACAAACGATCCGGCGTCAGTCAGCGGCTGCCGATCTCGCTCCTCGAAAACGTCGCGTCGAATGCCGAACGGCGCGCGCTGGCGACCGGGGAGTCGGTAGCGGTCCCCCGGATTACCGACATCTATGCGGCGCTCCCGGCAATCACCGGCAAGTTCGAGCTCGAGTACGAAGGCGAGCTGAAAGGGGCCGACAACGTCGCCCGCGAATTGATTCGTACGTCGGTCGGAAACATCTTCAACGGCTGGTATCCGTCGCGCCGACCTTCGGCAGGTTACCGAATGGTTCGATCTCGGCGGGACGCTGCAGGTCGACGACACGCTGAGTGCTTCGGAGCTGCTGTCGCGCACCGCCGAGGTGCAGGGGCTGCAGGACCTCGCGCGCGAGGCACGCCTTGGCAAGAGGCCTTCGGACGCGCTGCTCGCGGCAGGTGTTGATTTCGTGCTGGAGGGACTCTACGCGCAGCGCAAGATCAGTCGTTCGGAGGAAGGACAGTTCCAGGCCGCCGAACCGGTGAAGCGCGCGCCGCGGATGGCCCAGGATCCGCTGATGGAACGCGAGATGCCAAACGTCGGGAACAAGAAGAAGTACTACAACTAGCCCCGTGGCCCGCTACCGCTATTCGAAGTTCACCGGCGACGATCTCGACGGGATCGATCTGGAAGAGCTGCTGTCGAAGCTCTCGGACCTCCTGTTGTCGAGCGGCTTCGATAACCCTTACGGCATCCCCTACGACGACGAGGATCCGGGGCATTCGTGGCAGTCGCTGCACGATGCGATCCTCGAGGCGCTGTTGAACGGCGGCATGCTCTCGGACGAAATGCTCGAGCGGCTGCTCGGCAAGGACTGGCAGACGGCAGAAGACGCCGAAGAACGGCTCGACGCGCTGATTCAAAAGATCATCGACAAGCTGCAGGCGCAAGGCTACCTGACCGGGGCGCCGGACCTGACCCGCGAACGCGAGCAGCGCGAGCGGCCGGGTGGCGGCGGGATGGGCAACCCCGAGCAGTATCGCTTCGAGATCACCGACAAGAGCCTCGACTTCCTCGGCTATCGCGCGCTGCGCGATCTGCTCGGATCGCTCGGCAAGAGCAGCCTCGGGCGGCACGACACGCGCGAGATGGCCACCGGCATCGAAGCCAGCGGCGCGCCGAAGCGTTACGAGTTCGGCGACACGATGAACCTCGACGCGAGCGCGACGATCCTCAACGCGGTGCTGCGCCGGCGCCGAGAGAGCGCTCGGGACTCGGACTCCGAACCGCGCCACGTCGGACCTCGGACCTCGGACCTCGAGCCCCGACACCCATCAGGGATAGCGGTCGACTACGAAGATCTGATGGTCGCGCAGGGGGAATACCAGAGCTCCTGCGCGACGGTGCTGATGCTCGACTGCAGCCACAGCATGATCCTCTACGGCGAGGATCGCTTCACGCCGGCCAAGCGCGTCGCGCTCGCCCTCGCCAATCTGATTCGCCTGCAGTATCCGGGGGATGCGCTGAAGGTCGTCCTCTTCCACGATTCCGCCGAGGAGATCCCGCTCGGCCAGTTGGCGCGGGTGCGCGTCGGACCGTACTACACGAATACCCGCGAAGGGCTTCGCCTCGCGCGCCGCATCCTCGAACGGCAGCAGAAGGACATGCGGCAGATCGTGATGATCACCGACGGCAAGCCCTCGGCGCTGACGCGGGCCGACGGGCGCATCTATCGCAACGCCTTCGGTCTCGATCCGTTCATCGTCTCTGAGACATTCGCGGAAGTCGCGGCGTGCCGCAAGGCGGGAATCCTGATCAACACGTTCATGCTGGCGCGCGACTACGATCTCGTCAGCTTCGTGCGCAAGGTGGCGGAGATCTGTCACGGCAAGGCGTATTTCACCACGCCGCGGACCCTGGGCCGTTACGTGCTGATGGACTACATGGACAAGAAAACGCGCACAATTCACTGAAGATTGCAGACTACAGACTGAAGATTGGCAATGACGATTGAGGATTGTCGATTTGGATTGTCGATTGACGAGGCCATTGCTGATTGGCGAGTGGCGATTCCATTGCCGATAGCCCAATCAAATCGGCAATTGCCGACCGCCATTCAATCGCCAATCGTCAATCGCCAATCCCAATCTTCAATCCTCAATCGTCATTCCCAATCTTCAGTCTGCAGTCTGCAATCAATCGGCAAATGACATGCTGCCTCCGACCATTCCGATCTTCCCGCTGCCGAACGTGGTGCTGTTTCCCAACGTCTTCCTGCCGCTGCACATCTTCGAGCCGCGGTACCGGCAGATGGTGGAAGACGCGCTGAAAGGCGACCGGATCATCGGGATGGTGCTGCTGCGGCCGGGCTGGGAGGGCAATTACGAAGGCCGGCCGCCGGTCTATCCGATCGGCTGCGCCGGCGTCATCACCCACGCCGAACGGCTGCCCGACGGCCGCTTCAACATCGTCCTGCGCGGCATGGAGAAATTCCGCGTCGACGACGGAAGACACCAGCCGTATCTATCGCCTCGCGCGAAGTGGAACCGATCAGCGAGCCGCCGGCCGAGGTCTACCGCGCTGAGATGCTCGGGGAGCGGCGGCGCCTCGAGGCCCTGCTCGTGCCGCAGCCCGAAGGGCAGCCGCGATCCGAAGGTTCCTTCCTCGATGCCCGACGAAGATCTCGTCAACGCCCTCGCCCAGTACCTGGAGTTCGAGCCGGTCGAAAAGCAGGCGCTGCTCGAGCGCAACGGCCTGCTCGATCGCTGCCGCTCGCTGATCGAGCTGCTGGAGATGAAGGTCATCGTCTCGAGACACAGCTGGGAGAGGGATGGAGTTCACTGATCTCCCGATTTGGTGATTGGTGATTTGGTGAATTGGTGAATTGGTAATTGAGCCTGCGCGCGCTACCGCGCGCGCTTAAACCAAAGCCAAATCACCAAGTCACCAATTCCCGCAATCACCAATTCCTAGCGCTTGCGCGCCGGCGCAGCCGGCTTGTATTCCACCAGTAAGTTGCTGATGATCGCGACCGGGCGTCCGGGCATGACGACGGTCTCGTGGCCGGCGGGCGTGATGGCATCGAAGGTTTCGCCGAGCAGGCTCACCTGTTCGATCCCGGCCGGAACGGTGATGTAAACCGACTCGCTCCCGACCGGCGCGACCGCCTTCACGCCGCCGGGTCCGGCGCCGCCGCCGATTCGATCGAACAGATCCTTCTCGCTTCGAAACTCCCCTTCCACGGCGGCGCGCTCGATCAGGTCGCCGTTCATCGACAGCACACCGATCACCGCGCGGTAACGCGCGTAGCCCTTGCCGCTCTTCGTCAGTTCCTCGGAGTAGGTATGTCGCGCGTGCAGATCGAACGACAGCGTGACCGGTCCGGAGTGGGGCGGAAACGCGACCAGCACGCCCTGGGCGGGATCGCGCCCGGCCGGCACGTCGCAGAAGCTCCTGATCGTCTTCACCCCCATCCCCAGCCTCGACGGGCAGGTCGTCTCCGGGGTCGCCGTCTTCGACGGAACCGGCGCCGGCTTGGCCGCGGGCTTCTTCACCGGGGCGCGGCGGGTCTGCGCGTGGGCACTGGTCGACAGCGCGATCACGACGATGGCGAGAAGGCCGAGGAGACGACGGACACGAATCATGCTCCAAGTATAATTTTCATCGCCGAGTTTGAGTACCTACCCATCGCGCATCGTGTGTCTCACCGAAGAAACGACCGAGACGCTGTATCTGCTCGGCGAAGGGGATCGGGTCGTCGGCGTGTCCGGCTACACGGTCCGTCCCCCGGAGGCACGCGCGAAACCAAAGGTGTCGGCCTTCATCACCGCGCGGCTCGACAAGATCGAAGCGCTGAACCCGGATCTGGTGCTGGGGTTCTCCGATCTTCAGGCGGACATCGCAGCGGAACTGATTCGCCGCGGCTATCCGGTCTACACCTTCAATCAGCGCACGGTTGCCGAGATCCTGCAGATGATCCGGATCGTCGGTGCCCTGGTCGGTCGAGCCGAAGCCAGTCACACGCTCGCGGCGAAGCTGGAGTCGGACCTCGAATCGGCGCGGGCGCGGGCGTCAGCGGCTGGCCGGCGGCCGCGCGTGTTCTTCGAGGAGTGGGACCAGCCGCTGATTTCGGGCATCTGCTGGGTCGACGAGCTCGTCGAGATCGCCGGCGGGGATCCGATCTTTCCGGAGCTGCGCGACAAGCGCCTGGGCAAGGAGCGGATCGTCGATCCGGCGGCTGTCGTCGAAAGGAACCCCGACGTGATCGTCGCCTCCTGGTGCGGAAAGGCAATGAAGAAGCGGACGATCGTCGAACGGCCCGGCTGGGATGCGATCAACGCGGTCCGGAACGATCGCATCTACGAGATCAAGTCGAGCTACATCCTGCAGCCGGGACCGGCGTCGCTGACAGAAGGCCTGAGCCGCCTCCAAGCGATCCTGTCAGCAGCGGGCGCTTGATCAGTTCGAGGAACTCCATCCGCGTGCGGGCATCGGACTGAAACGTGCCAAGCATCGCACTGGTCAGGGCGAACGAATTCTGCTTCTCCACGCCCCGCATCGCCATGCACAGATGCGTCGCCTCGCAGACCACCGCGACGCCGAGCGGCTGGATCTTCTCGCGGATCGTTTCGGCGATCTGGTTGGTCATCCGCTCCTGAATCTGCAGACGCCGCGCGAAGACTTCGACCAGCCGCGGGATCTTGCTGAGACCGATCACCCGGTCCTGCGGAATGTAGGCGATGTGGCAACGGCCGAAGAAAGGCAGCAGGTGGTGCTCGCACAGGCTGTAGAAGTCGATGTCCTTCACGATCACCATCTCGTTATAATCGACCGAGAAGAGCGCGTTGTTCAGCACGGTGTCGACGTCGGCGGTGTAGCCGCTGGTGAGAAACCGCAACGCCTTCTCCACCCGCTGCGGCGTGTTGAGCAGCCCTTCGCGTGAAGGATCCTCGCCCAGTTCTGCGAGCAGCTGACGGATGATCTCTTGCATCCTCATATTGTACATGGCGCTTTCCGGCTCCCGCCTTCCAGCGGACGATCCGGACGCCCTCTACGCTCGTCGCGAGGATCTTGCGAGCGCCAGAGCCGCTGAGAAGATATGGGCCGATCGGCTGGCGCGGGATCCGAAGGATTTCGTCTCGGCATGGAAGCTGGCGCGCGCGCGCTACTGGCTGGGCGGCCATGCGGCGGAGCCGGACCGCAAGACGCTCTACGAGGCAGGGATTGCCGCCGGACGTGCCGCGATTGCGGCGGCGCCCGACAAGCCGGAGGGGCACTTCTGGGTCGCCGCCAACATGGGGACGCTCGCCGAATCGTTCGGCCTGCGGCAGGGTCTGAAGTACCGCAACGAGATCAAGAGCGAACTCGAGACAGTGCTGAAGATCGATCCCGGCTTCCAGGAGGGGTCTGCCGACCG
This sequence comes from uncultured Acidobacteriota bacterium, assembly GCA_963755695.1. Classification (GTDB taxonomy): domain Bacteria; phylum Acidobacteriota; class Vicinamibacteria; order Vicinamibacterales; family 2-12-FULL-66-21; genus QHWT01. The sequence continues at coordinate 2,102,044 of CAVWLB010000010.1, forward strand.
CGCGCTCGGGCGTTGGTACAACAAGGTGCCCGGTCTCTTCGGCGGCAGCAACAAGAAGGCGGAGGAACATCTCCGCAAGGCGCTCACCTATAACCCGAACAGCACGGCCACGCTCTACTTTCTGGCCGAAACGCTGATCGACTCGAACCAGACAGACGAGGCGCGCGGCGTCCTTCAGAAATTGATTGCCGCCCCGACGGATCCGGATTGGGCGCCTGAAGACAAGGAGTGGAAGGAGAAAGCGCAGCGCCTGCTTCAGACGCTGAGGTGACTCCAGGAATAAGCGATTGCGGAAATTTGGTGAACTGGTGATGGTCGCCTATGTCAAGCGCGCGGTGGTGCGCGCACGCCCATCACCGAATTGCCAAATCGCCGAATCACCAATGGAACAGTTCGTCAGTACTTATAAAACCCCTGACCGGACTTCTTGCCTAGCCTTCCCGCCAGCACCATCCGCTTCAGCAGCGGCGGGGGCGCGTACGCAGGCTCCCGGTACTCGTCGAACATGATGTTGGCGATGTAGTAGGTCGTATCCAGGCCGACGAAATCCAGCAGCGTGAACGGCCCCATCGGATATCCCGTGCCGAGCTTCATCCCTTTGTCGATGTCTTCGAGGGAACCGAGCCCGTTCTCGTAGGCGCGGATAGCGTCCAGCAGGTACGGCACCAGCAGGCGATTGACGATGAACCCGGGCCTGTCGGGGGCGGTGATGGGTTCTTTCCCGAGCGACTGAGCGAACGCAAACACCGTCTGATACGTCTCGTCGCTGGTCGTCAGCGCTCGTATCACCTCGACCAGCTTCATGAGCGGCACCGGGTTGAAGAAGTGCAGGCCGGCGAATCGATCCGGCCGCTTCGTCCTGGCGGCCAGCTCGGTGATGCACAACGAAGAAGTGTTGGAGCAGTAGATCGTTCGGTCATTGACGATCCCGTCGAGCACGCCAAACGCCTTGGTCTTTTCCTCGACGTTCTCGACGATCGCCTCGATGATGAGATCACAGTCTTTCAGCTCTTCCAGTTTGGTGGTACCGGACAGATTGGCGAGGGTTTTCTGCTTCGCGTCCGCCGTGACCTTGCCCTTTTCGACGCCGTCGCTGAGGAACTTTTCGATGCGTCCCAGCCCCTTCTTCAGGAACGGCTCCTCCACTTCGCGCACGATCGTCTTGTAACCGGAGGCCGCCGAGACCTGCGCGATTCCCGAACCCATCAAGCCGCAACCGAGCACCCCAACGGTTTCGATCTGCATGTCGCTCTCAATCATGTGTAGGCCGGATCTTTAGATCCGGCGTTCGCCCGCTCGGCGCACCTAAAGGTGCCCTACACCAGACGCGCCCCGGGATGAGTCATACCGTTTCAACGATCGCCGCGATTCCCTGTCCGCCGCCAATGCATGCTGTCGCCAGACCGCGCGTCAGCCCGCGACGGCGGAGTTCGAGCGTCAGGGTCAGCATCAGGCGCGTGCCGGTCATGCCCAGCGGATGGCCGAGCGCGATGGCGCCGCCATTGACGTTCACACGATCCCGATCGAGACCAAGCTCCTTCTCGACCGCCAGGTACTGCGCCGCGAATGCCTCGTTGACTTCGATCAGATCGATGTCCTGGAGCGAAAGACCCGCTTTCTGGAGAACCTTGCGGGTCGCGGGCGCGGGCCCCATGCCCATGAGGGTCGGCTCCACGCCGACGTAGGCCCAGTGCGTCAGCCTGGCCAGGGGCTTCAGCCCGTGCTCTTTGACCCTACGAGCGGAGGCGAGCAGCAACGCGGCGCCGCCGTCGACGATTCCGCTCGCGTTACCCGCCGTTACACATCCGTTCTTGCTGAAGGCCGGAGGCAGCTTCGCAAGCCCTTCCATGGTCGAATCGGGACGCAGGTGATCGTCCTGGGCGAAAAGCTCGACGCCGCGGCGCGACTTGATCTCCACCGGCACCACTTCTTCCTTCAGCCGGCATTCCTGCCAGGCTTTCTCGGCCAGTTGCTGGCTGCGAATCGCGTAGGCATCCTGTTCCTCGCGGCCAACGTTGTATTTGGCGGCGCAGTTCTCGGCCGTGCCGGCCATCGTGCAGCCGCAGTGCGTGTCGAGCAGCGCGGACCAGAGCGTGTCTTCGAGCTGTCCCTGGCCGAGCCGCAGACCGGTACGCAAACCGCGTATGACGTGCGGCGCCTGGCTCATGCTCTCCATGCCGCCGGTGAGGACGAGGTCCGCTTCTTCCAGGAGGATCAGCTGTGCGCCACTGACCGCCGCCTGGATGCCGGAGCCGCACAGACGATTCACGGTGAGTGCCGGCACTTCGACCGGCACGCCGGCTTTCAAGCCGACATGTCGCGCGCCGTACACCGCGTCCGAGCTCGTCTGCAGCACGTTGCCGAACACCACGTGGTCGACGTCCTGCGGGCTGACCCCCGTGCGCTCCATTGCCGCACGCGCCGCTATCGCACCGAGCTCCAGCGCGGAGAAATCTTTCAGCTTGCCCGCATATTCCGCCATCGGTGTGCGGGCGCCACCGAGAATGTAGATGTCCGTCATTGTTCGCTCGCTTGCTTACCTGCCAACTTCTGGCTGATTCGCACACGCCCGATGTGTCGAGCCTTGCCAGGCCTGCTCGAGGCGCTGGCGGCCGTAAAGATCGGGCCTACGCGTCGATCGCGTTCGCGATATACGTGCCGGCATCGGTCGTTCCCAGCTTGCCACCGATGTCACCGGTCACCTGATTCTCGCGCACCGCTTCCAATACCGCCGCGTCGATTGCCGCGGCTTCCGTGGTGAGCCCTACCGTCTCCAGCATCAATGCGGCAGACGAGATCGCGCCGATCGGGTTCGCGAGGTTCTTACCCGCAAATTTCGGCGCGGAGCCATGTACCGGCTCGAACATCGAGGTCTTGCCCGGATGAATGTTGCCCGACGCCGCCATTCCGAGCCCGCCCTGAAAGGTCGCGCCCAGATCGGTCACGATGTCGCCGAACAGATTGTTGGTGACGATTACGCCGAACTGCGCGGGATCGAGAACCATGTACATCGCGAGCGCGTCGATGTAGTAGTGCGTCGCCTGGATGTTGGGGTACTCCGTCGCGACCTCCTTGAACACGCGCTGCCAGAGAGCGTGTCCCTGCTGCATCGCGTTGCTCTTGTCCGCCATGCACATGTTCTTCAGTCCTCGGGCGTGCGCGAACTCGAACGCGTAGCGCACGATCCGATTGACGCCCTTCCAGGTGTTGAGCTCCTCCTGGATTGCCACCTCGTCTTCCGTTCCCGGCTTGAAGCGCCCGCCGACGCCGACGTAGAGGCCTTCCGTGTTCTCGCGGAAGACGACGAAGTTCACATCCTTCGGCCCGCGATTCTTCAAAGGACACAGCCGCTCGTCGAGCAGCTTCACCGGCCGATAGTTGACGTAGAGATCGAGCTCGAAGCGAGTACCGAGCAGGATGTCGCGCGCGTGGCGATTGTCGGGCACGCGGGGATCACCGAGCGCGCCGATGAAGATCGCGTCGAAGTCGTCGCGCAGCATCGCGTAGCCGTCTGGCGGAATCGTCACGCCGGTCTCGAGGAAATAGTCGGCGCCCCAGGGCAGGTGCTCGAACTGGAACCGGCGCCCGAACACCTCGCCGACCCGCGTGAGGACCTTCACCGCCTCGCTCGTGACTTCCTTTCCGATTCCGTCACCCCGGATAATCGCGAATCTCATGCGTCAGCATTCATCGGTGCGCGGCCCCTCACGCTCTTTCTATCGCCAAGGCCATGCCCATCCCTCCGCTCACGCACAGCGTAGCGAGGCCAAGCCGTGATCCACGGCGCATCATTTCATACAGCAGCGTGACCACGATGCGCGTGCCGGTGGCTCCGATCGGGTGCCCGAGGGCGATGGCGCCGCCGTTGACGTTCACCTTCTCGATCGGGATCGGCAGGTCGCGCAAGACGGCGAGCACTTGGGGCGCGAACGCTTCATTCAACTCGACGAGTTCGAAATCCTCGAGGTGGACACCGGTGCGATCGACCAGCTTGTTCACCGCCGGCACGGGGCCGATACCCATGATCCGCGGGTCGACGCCTGCGCTCGCCCATCCCACGATTCGAGCCAGCGGTTTCACGCCGTCCGCTTTCGCCCTGTCCGCGTTCATCAGGACGACCGCGGCGCCACCGTCGGTGATCCCCGACGAGGATCCAGCCGTAATGATGCCGCGCTGACCGGCAACGTCGCCAAAGACGACCGGCAGCTTGGCCAGGCTCTCGATCGTCGTCCCCGCGCGTGGATGTTCATCCTCCGTGAGGTAGGCCGGGTCTTCCGACGCGGCCTCCGGACGGCGAGTCTGAAAACCGGCCTTATCTGATAGCGGAACCGGTACAATTTCGTCGCGGAACCTTCCCTCAGCCATCGCGCGTTCCGCGCGCCGCTGACTCTCGAGCGCATACCGGTCGGACTGCTCGCGCGTAATGCCGTAATCGCGCGCCAGCACCTCGGCGGTCTCCCCCATGACCATCCCGCACACCGAGCAGGTGAACCCGTCGCGATACATCGCGTCGACGAGGGTGAAGTTCCCCATCCTGTGGCCCCATCGCGCCTCGTCGGAGTCGATCAGATAAGGCATGCGGCTCATCGACTCGATGCCGCCGGCGAGCACCGCTTCAGCCTCGCCCAGCATGATCGCCTGAGCGCCGCTGGCAATGGTCTGCATGCCGGACGCGCACGCCTTGTTGATCGTCTGCGCGGGAACTGTATCCGGCACACCTGCGCGCCGCCCGACCTGACGCGCTGGATTTGGTCCCGATCCCGCCTGGCGGCCGTGACCGATTAATACCTCCTCGATCCGATCCGCCGTAATCCCTGCGCGCTCGATTGCTGCACGCGCCGCGACCGCGCCCAGTTCCGCAGGGTGGATGCTCCGCAGCGAACCACCGTAGCGTCCGATCGGCGTCCGGGCAGCACCCACGATGACGACCTCGGGAAGAGCCATAACTTCCCATGATATCAACGGACCGTCGCGCGTCGGGGGCTTGACGAGATGGCTCCTGATCGGGCCTAATCATGAGTTGGGTGTGACGTGAAGGACCCAACCTCCCGATCGTCATCCCCGAGGCAACCCGTTCTGTTTTGATAGTTCCGGTCGTTCCCTTCAAGGTCCCGCTGTTCAAGGCCTCAGCTTACTAGGTCCCCCGCTTCCTTCAGGTATTCCGGCAGTCTCAGGAGGATGAGATAACGATGCGTGTACGTACATTGGCGATGCTTGTCATCGCGACGCTACTGGCCTAGTCGGCTTCAAGGTGAACCCCAACCTCAAGGACGACATCGAAAAGAAGTTGAATTCCGGCAGCTAGTCGATTCCCGACGAGTACCTCGCGCGGATTTTCGGATCGCTCTCTCCAAAAAGTTACAGGCGGTGTGACGAACGCCGGCACCCCTTGATGAATCTGCAGCGAAGCAGGACCAACCAACGGCTGAGCGTGACGGGCACATAGCGTGCTACAAGTTCCCGGTCGATCGCTCATTACTGTTGGAGGCTGAATTGAAGATGTCTCTCCGGCCCATCAGAGCACTCCTCCTGTCGGTGCTCGTCGTTGCCTCCGTCATTGCTCCGGCGACGGCGGTATCCGCCCAGACGACCGGGCGCATCGTGGGGCAGATTTCGGACACCCAAGGGGCGGTGCTCCCTGGCGTGACCGTCACTGTCTCCGGCCCGGCGCTTCAGGGTACCCAGGCCCAGGTCACCGATGCGCAGGGCAACTATCGTTTTATGAGCCTGCCGCCCGGACGCTACTCCCTAAAAGCCGAGCTGTCCAGTTTCAAGCCGGCGGATCAATCAAATGTTGACGTCGGTCTCGATCGGACGGTCACGATCGATCTGAAGATGCAGCTCGCATCGCTCACCGAGACCGTTCAGGTGCAGGCGCAATCTCCGGCAGTGGATATCTCGACCACGACGACGGGGGTGAACGTGACCCCGGAGCTCTTCAACAAGCTGCCGGTGCGTCGCGACTTCTACGGCCTGACCACCATGGCGCCCGGCGTCACGAGCGACAACGTCGGTCCGATGATGTACGGCTCCTCCAGCGCGGAGAACCAATACATCATCGACGGCCTCAACACGACCGGAGTCGAGCTCGGCGACAAGGGCAAGACGCTGAACAACGACTTCATTCAGGAAGTCGAGGTGAAGACGGGCGGTCTCCCGGCCGAGTACGGCCGCATGACCGGTGGCGTCGTCAACGTGCTGACCAAGAGCGGCGGCAATCAGGTTCGCGGATCGGCGTTCGCCTTCGGCGAGGGCGGGCCGCTGCAAAGCGACAACAGCACGGCGTCGAAGCGGCCGCAGACGACCACGCAGATCCAGGACGTCGCGCACCAGGCGGATGCCGGCCTGGAGCTCGGAGGCTTCATCGTCAAGGATCGCCTCTGGTTCTTCGGCGCCTACAACCGGGTCAACGAGCGCGACGAGACAACCGTGATCAGGGAGATCGAGTCACCCGGAGCGCCTGGAATCAACAGCGTGATCCCGCTCACCATCAATCGCGACCTGTACGCGGTGAAACTGACGGCACGAGCTGGCGCATCCAACACGTTCAACTTCAACGTGAACGGCGATCCCACGAAGCGCGACGGCAACGTGTTCATCATCAGCGGACCGCCGAGCACTTTCAGCGGGCAGGAAAAGACCGGCGGGACCGATCTGGTCGGTCGCTATAACGGCGTGTTCGGTAGTTCGTTCCTCCTCGAAGGCGTGGCGGCACGCCACAAGGAGAAAGACAACTTCTTCGGGCCCGGACGCGATATCGTTCAGACCATCGACGGCACCGTGGATCCGAACGCCACCGCCGGCGGGTTCGGCTTCTTCCAGGACCAGGAATTCACCCGCGATGTCGTCAAGGCCGACGTGACGAAGTACCTGGGCGCTCACGACATCAAGGCTGGCGCCGATTGGGAGCACATGTCGACGATCAACAACAATTTCAACGGCGGCGCCGGGCAGCGTATGTACAAATTGAGCACGGAACCCGACGGGCAGGGGATCGTCTTCTACCGGCACCGCTTCTACGTGAACGACCGGGCCCCGGGTTTCGTGCGCGACGATCCGACGACGTGGCAGATTGCGCTGCCGCTCACGTCGAAGCCGGACTCGCACAACGTCTCGTTCTACGCGCAGGACAACTGGAAGGTTCGGCGAGGGATTGACCATCAACGCCGGTATCCGGTGGGAAGGACAGGATGTCCGCAACCGCGACGGCGACAGCGCGTTCAAGTTGAACAGACAACTGGGCGCCGCGCGTCGGGTTCATCTGGGACGTGGCCGGCAACAACCGCAGCAAGCTCTATGCGAACTCGGGCCGGTTCTTCGAGAGCATCCCGATGGACATCAACATCCGCGCGTTCGGCGGCGAGGTCCAGTGCTTCTGCTACAACTTCGATCCCGATCCCGCGAACCTGATTCCCGATCCCAACGCGCCGCAGATCATCGTCCCTGCTGGGTGGCGCGGAGCCGGTCGATCCGAATCTGAAGGGCCAGTACATCGACGAGTGGCTGGCCGGCTTCGAGTATCAACTCCAGGGCGGCGATCGTGGTCGGCACCAAGTACGTCCACCGCGATCTCGGCCGCGTGATCGAGGACTTCCTGATTCCGTCGGAAGGTAATTACTTCATCGCCAATCCTGGCACCGGGATCGGCACGGAAATGGGCGTTCTACGACGGCGTGCACACCGCGCCGGCGCCGAAGCCCGAAGCGCATCGAGAATGCCTTCGAAGTGACGACGTCAGAAGCGCTTCAGCAACAACTTGCAGTTCCTCGCGAGCGCTGGTGTTCTCCAAGCTCGAAGGCAACTACGACGGCACGTTCCAGGCATCGACCGGCCAGCTCGATCCGAACATCAACTCGGCGTTCGACTACGCCGACTTCCTCGTCAACGCCGACGGCAAGTTGAGCAACGACCGCACGGTGCAGTTCAAGTTGTTCGGCATCTACGAAGTCCTGGCGGGCCAGTGCGCGGTCTGAACCTCGGCCTGACCACCCACTGGTACTCCGGCCTACCCAACAACGCGTACGGCTACTCGTTCGCCTATGCCAACTGGGAGTACTACCTCGTCCCGCGCGGCTCGCTCGACCGTGGGCCGAGCGACTGGGAAGCGGACCTGCAGATCTCGTATCCGATCAGACTTGGCGCGGACAGGCGTCTGAACCTGATTGCCAACATCTTCAACCTGTTCGACCGTCAGGCGATCAACCAGTTCGATCAGCGATACAACCTGATCTCCAGACGGTGTCTGTGGCGGAATAGCGGACGGTTCATGCAACGGTGACGGCGGCATCCTCACGACCGGCAATTCGCTGACGCCTGCCGGCGTGATCTCCAACCCTCGCGCGACGGCCACGAACCCGGACTTCCTCATAAAAGGCCCCGACAGTCAGACGCGGGGCTTTACGGGGCAGCGCAGCATCCAGCTGGGAGTTCGGTTCCAATTCTAGTCCCGGGGGCTTCGCCCCGCCGGGACCCTTCTACACGCGCGCTCGCGGGGCCCAATCGGCCCCGCTCCGCGCGCGTGGCTCTTGCGCGATGTTCGTTCGCGTCTTTTAGAAACTTCTGTCTAAGCAGAAGCCAGGCGAATCGTGAAAGGGCCTCGCGTTCACCGCCAGGCCCTTTGTGTTTCAGGCACAATGTCCGTCATGACTCGCCGCGCCGCGATCGCCGCGGCCGCAATCCTTCTGGCGATTGGCGTCGCGTTCTGGTGGTCGCGCGGCTCGCACGGGCGTCTGTCGACGGCGCGATCAAATTCCAGCTCCGAGGCGGTGCCGGAGCTGGTGTCGCGGGTACGCGACGGACGCCGGGTCATCTTCATCGGCCTCGATGGCGCCGACTGGTCGCTGCTCGACACCTACATCAAAGACGGGACGATGCCGACCCTTGGAAGGCTCGTTCGCGAAGGCGATAGCGGCAGGCTCTCGACCCTGCATCCTCCGCTCTCTCCGCTCGTCTGGACCTCGATGCTCACGGGGACCAGCCCGCTCGAGCACCGCATCCTCGACTTTCTTCGCGTAAATCCCGCGACCCACAAGCGCGAACCAATCACCAGCGACGAACGGCAGGTGCCGGCGATTTGGAACATGGCCAGCGCTGCAGGCAAACGCGTCGCCGCGCTCGGCTTCTGGGCCACGTATCCGGCCGAACCGGTCAACGGCCTGATGGTTTCCGATCGTCTGTTCACGTTTCTGTACAGCGAGACAGCTCCCCCGCCTGGCGTGGTTTATCCACGGGAGCTTCAAGACTGGGCGGTCGAGGGGCTGCGGCGTGCCCAGTCCGGTGGCGATTACGCCTCTATTAAGGCAATCCTGCCGTGGCTCGATCGCGCACAGTACGACGAGGCCGCGGCAATTGCCGACCCTTACGCCCATCCGGTCAGCGCGCTCCGCAGAATCCTGATCGAAACCGAAGTCTACAGCGATCTGGGCCTGCGCTCGTTTTCGGAGCACGCGCCGGACATGCTGGTGGTCTATATCCAAGGCACCGACAGCATCGGTCATGTCTTCGCACCATTCGCGCCTCCGCGGCAGGCGTCGGTGAGCGCCGAAGACTTCGCCCGCTACAACGGCGTGCCTGCGAGGTACTTTGCGCTCATCGATCGACTGCTCGAGAAGTACCGCGCGCTCGCGGAGTCCACCGGAAGCGTCTTGATGCTCGCATCCGATCACGGCTTCACCTGGAGCGAAGGGCGACCGGCCGGCGTATCGAGCGTCGCCAACGCCACCGCGGCGCGGTGGCACACCGAGAACGGCATCTACCTGCTCTGGGGAAAGGCGATCGCTTCAAACCCGGGGCACAGCGGTCGCGGAAGCGTTCAGCAACTCGCAGCGACGCTGCTGTCGCTCACCGGACTGCCGCCGGGGAAGGACGTGCTCGGGCCGCCACTACCCGGGACCCCACCGTCCAGCGCCGGCGAGCCGTTCGACTATCGACAGCACTTCACCCCGATGGCCGCACTGGCCAACGAGGGATCGGGTGACCAGTCGCGTGTGGATGAGGACACGGTAAACAAGTTGCGCGCGCTCGGCTACATCGGCGGTGCGGAAGCGGCCGGCCGGGCGGTGGGCACGCGAACCGCCGGTTCGTTCAACAACGAAGGGCTGCTGCTTCAGCGGGCGGGCAAGACGAAGGAGGCCATCGACGCCTTCGACCAGGCCATCAGCGTCGATCCCAACCTCGCCTCGGCGCTCTGGAATCTGAGCGACCTGTTGTTCACCCAGAACGTGCTCGACAAGTCGGACGCACTCCTGGTTCGCGCGTACGCGACACGATCTACCGGAAGGCCGGCGCTATCTAATCGGCCGGGCGATCGGCTATCAACGCACCGGCAACATGGAGCGCAGCGTGCGGCTGCTGAACCAGGCGGCGGCCGCAAAGGCAGACGACCCCGAGGTGCTGCTGTTCCGGGGACGTTACCGGGTCGAGAGCGGCGACTGCGCCGGCGCCGTCGCCGACATGCAGCGCGCCACTCAGCTGGCCCCGACGAATCCTGCCGCGTTCGCGTCGCTCGGCCTCGCCGAGACGTGCGCCGGCGATGCGGCCGCCGCGCAGAAAAGCTTCCGGCGCTCGCTGGAGCTGGATCCGAATCAACCGAAGTTGCGGCAGTATCTGCAGAAGTCCCCGCGGGGATGAAGCGGGAGGTGCCCGGTGCCAATCATCGTGATCGCCGCAATCCTGCTGCTCGCGCAGACTGCGGCCGGACAGCCTGCCTCGGCACAGGCGCACCGCGACGCGCTGACACATTTTCGCACCGGCATGGAGGCGCTCGAGTCCGAGCGCTACGATGAGGCGGAACACGAGTTCAAGAGTGCGATTCGGCTCGAACCGGAGTTCGAAGGCGCGTTGTACGGACTGGGTCAGACCTTCATGCGCAAGCATCAGTACGATGATGCGGTTCGCGCCTACATCGATTGCCGTGAGGCGTTCAAACAGAATGCGGCGAACGAAGCGATGGGAGATGCCGTCGCCGATCAGCGTCTTCGGGATCAGATCCAGGTGCTGAAGGATACCGAGCGCAACCTGCAGCGAACCAGCCAGGCCAGCACCCCGCAGAACGTCGCGGCTGCGATCCAACGGATTCGCAGCCAGATTCAGCTTCTCGAAAGCCGGCAGGGACGCCGTGAACACGATGTCCCGTCGCCGGTACCCGCCGGTCTCTCGATGGCGCTCGGAAGCGCGTACTTTCGACTTGGACGTCACCAGGATGCGGAACGCGAGTACAAGGCAGCCGTGGCCGCTGATCCGTCGTTCGGCGAGGCGCACAGCAACCTGGCGGTGCTCTATCTCGTGACCGAGCGCTACGATCTCGCGGAGGCGGAGGTGAAAGCCGCGGAGAAGGCAGGGTTCAAGGTCAACTCGAACCTGAGGAGCGATATCGAGAAGAAAAGGAAGGCTGGCGGACTGTGACCACAGAAACGGAGACGATCACAGGCCACAGAAAAACACAGAAAAACACAGAAAAACACCGAAAAATACCAAACAACTCAGAAGCGACTGCAAAAGGAGAGAACACAGGAAGACCCACTCTCTCTTTGTGCCATCACTGTTATTCAGTGTTTTTCAGTGTTTTTCAGTGTTCTTCTGTGGCCTTATTCCAGTGTTCTTCTGTGGGCACTCGTCCGCCGGGGAGAGTTGCCCGCACCGGCGCCAGTACCCTGGGCCGGAAGCGTCAGCGTGAAGCATGCGCCTTTCGGTGAGTCAGCCAGTTCGAGGGTGCCGCCGTGCGACGAGGCGATCCCGAGGGATATCGACAGGCCGAGGCCGGTCCCCTGCCCGACGTCCTTCGTCGTGAAGAACGGCTCGAATATCTTGCCGCGGCAAGTCCTGTCTGATCCCCGGGCCGTCGTCGGTGACCTGCAGCGTGTGTGACGCGCCGGTAGACGTTGTCTGCAGAACGATGGTGCCGGGGCCGGTGCGCGAAACGATGGCCTGCTCGGCATTCATCACCAGGTTGAGGACGACTTGCTGGATTTCTTCGCGGTTGACCTGCACGAGGAGCGCGCCTGGATGCAGATCGAGCAGCAGCGTGATGGTCGTGCTGCGCGAGATGGTAGTCGCGAAGATCGGCTGTGGCCCGCACGATCTGATTGAGATCGCGGCGGCGCGATCGGACGAGCCGCGCCGCACGAACGCGAGCAGGTTGCGGACGATCTGCCCTGCGCGCGCCGCCTCCTGCCGCACCAGCTGCAGATCGCGGGCCTGCGGATCGTCTGGCTTCCGCTCGTCGAGCAGCAGCTCGACGCAGCCGACGATCGTCTGCAGCGGGTTGTTGATCTCGTGCGCCACGCCCGCGACCAGCTCGCCGACCGCCGACAGGCGCTCGCTGTGCACGAGCTGGTCGCGCAGGCGCAGCTCCTCGGTGATATCGCGCTCGACGCCGACGAAGTGGACGATCTCGCCGTTGACATTGCTTCAGCGCGCGCGACCGTGCTCGAAACCGGGAAGCCCGAGCCGTCGCGGCGCCGGTGCCGCAACGTGCCGCGCCAGATCCCCTTGTCGCGAACTTCGCGCCCGATGTGATCGCGATTGGCGTTTCGAATCCGCTCTCGAGCAGCGTCGGCAGGTTCAACCCCGCCAGCTCGCGCGTGAGTAGCCGAGCGCTCGAGCGCAGGCGTCGTTGGCGTGCTCGAAGGCGCCGTCCGCCTGCGTAATCAGGATCAGATCGGCGGTCTGTTCGGTCGCGGCCGCGAGCAGGCGCACGCGCGCGTCGGCGCGCTGGAGCTCGTCTCCCTGCATCGAAAGCCGCAGCGTCAGCAGGCCGAGGCCGGCAACAATCGTCATCGTCGTCAGCAGCACCCGGAACGAGTCGCCCGGTTCCCCGAGCGGCTGCAGCCGCAGCAGACCGTAACCGATGAGCGGTATGAGCAGGACCGGGATCGCCGACAGCATCGCGGAAGCTCCCGGAGCGGAAGCGCCCGTCGGCTGTGGTGCGTCACGTGGCGAGGCCGGCGCCGAGAGAGCGCCCCAGGCATCGAATAAATACGGAACGATCCAGGCGAGATCGAACAGCGAGCCGCTGTGGTACGACCCGCCAGCGATGGCGACGCTCGTGAGCAGACGGAGAAAAAAACCCGCAGTCGCGCCGATTACCAGCAGCCGGTAGGTCCGTGCCCATGCCGTGCGGCGTCCGACATACGCGGCGGCTCCGGTCGCGAGGAGCAGTAATAGCGCTGAATCTGCACCAGCGCCAGCATCGTCCGCTCCGCGCCCGGTGCACCGGCAGGCATGACGCTGGGGACAAGAACGAAGTATGCGTAGATGAAGCCGCCCAGCATCGCGTAGCTGACAAGCTGCACGGCGATCGCGCCGGTTGCGTTTTCACGCGGCCCGAGGTGCGGCCGCGCCGCCAGCGCCACGAGCAAGCCAAGACCGCCGCACAGACTGAACATTGTGTGCCACTGAACCCAGGAGACCCGCTGCAGGACCAGGTCGTTGAACGCCCAGCCGACATGGCCGACCGACCACATCGCCATGCCGAGCAGGGAGGTGTCCCAGAACAGACGCTGCACACCTCTCCATTCGGAGCGGCGGCGGAGGATGATGATGCAGAACGTTAAGGGAGGCGCCAGGAGGCCGACGTTGCCAAAGATCGCCTGGGCGAGCCGGTGATCCCGAAACAGCACCGCCAGCAGCACGTAAACGCCGACATACAGAATCCCGCTAAGCAGGTATCGCAAAAGACCCTTAGGTTATGGGGAAGGCTGAAGTTTAGCATGGAAAAGGCGGAAGACCGAAGACCGGGAACAGAAGACAGAAGACAGGAGGCAGGAGGCCAGGAGACTGAACTACTCAGCGTCCAATCTTCAGTCTCCAATCTTCAGTCTGCAATCTTCAGTCTGCAATCTGCAGTCTCCAATCTTGCAGTCTGCAGTCTGCAGTCTTCAGTCCTCAGTGCTGACTACGTCGATCTGCGCGCGCTGGAGCTTGCCGCTGAAATCGATGTAGATCGACTTCCACTCCGAGAAGACGTCGAGCGCCGCGACGCCGGCCTCGCGGTGGCCGTTGCCGGTGTTCTTCGTGCCGCCGAACGGCAGGTGCACTTCGGCGCCGATGGTCGGCGCGTTGACGTAGAAGATGCCGGTGTAGAGATCGCGCATCGCCGCGAACGCGCGGTTGATGTCCTGGGTGTAGATCGACGCCGACAGGCCGTACTCGACGCCGTTGCCGATCGCGATCGCCTCGTCGAGCGACGTGCACGGGATCACCGACACCACCGGCCCGAAGATCTCCTCGCGCGCGATGCGCATCTCGGGATCCACGTCGGTGAAGATGGTCGGCTCGTGGAAGAAGCCCTTCGCGTAGGCGACCCTTGTCGAGCCGGTGGCCGCCGGTGGCGAGCGTCGCCCCTTCGTCCTGGCCGATCTTGCACGTACTTCATCACCGTCTCGAGCTGCGCTCTCGCTGTTCGACGGCCCCATCTCGGTGTCGTCCTGTCAGCCCGTCGCCGACGACGAGCGACTTCGCGCGCGCGACGAACTGCGTCGACGAACTCCTTGTAGACCTTCTCGTGCACGACCACGCGGCTGGCCGCGGTGCAGCGCTGCCCGGTCGTGCCGAACCCGCCCCACAGGCAGCCGTCGACCGCGAGCTCGAGGTTGGCGTCGTCCATGATCATGATGACGTTCTTGCCGCCCATCTCGAGGTGGACCTTCTTGAACGTCGGCGCGGCGGCCTGGTTGACGATGCGGCCGACGTGCGTGGAGCCGGTGAACGACACGACGCGCACCGCCTCGTCGGTCGTCATCGGCGTGCCGACTTCGGCGCCGTCGCCGGTGACCATGTTGACGACGCCCTTGGGCATGCCGGCGTCGTCGAGCACCTTGACGAAGTTGAGCGCCGACAGCGGCGTCTGCGACGCCGGCTTGAAGACGACGGTGTTGCCGCAGACGAGCGCCGGGATGATCTTCCACGACGGGATGGCCATCGGGAAGTTCCACGGCGTGATGATCGAGCAGACGCCGAGCGGCTGGCGCACCGACATCGCGAACTTGTTCCGCAGCTCGGACGGCACGGTCTGGCCGAACATGCGGCGCCCTTCGCCGGCCATGTAGAAGGTCATGTCGATGGCTTCCTGCACGTCGCCGCGCGTCTCGTTCAGGACCTTCCCCATCTCGCGGGTCATGTCGCGGGCGAACTGCTTCCTTGCGCTCGACGATGAGCTGCGCCGCCTTGAAGAGGATCTCGGCGCGCATCGGCGCCGGCACGAGGCGCCACGCTTCGTAGGCGCGGGCGGCGGCGGCGATCGCCGCGCTGCACGTCTTCCGCGGTCGAGTGCTGGAACACGCCGATCAGATCGTCGGTGTTGGCGGGGTTGCGGTTCTCGAACGTCTTGCCCGAGCGGGAGGCCACCCACTCGCCGTCGATGTAGTTGCTTGTAGGTGGTTGCGGTTGTCGTTGTCGCCATACCGCCAATTCGTATCGGATCGAGCCATGCACCGCGACCGCATCGGATCTCGGATGACTGGCTCGGACTTGCGACCTCGGCCTCGGGCCTCGGATTGCGGCCACTTCGTGTATATTCTTCCAACGACACAACATGGAGCACCAGGATAACAAGCGCGACAACGAGCGCGTCCCCGTCCCCTCGCCATGCACGGCGAGGTGCAGGTGTTCCAGCCCATGACGATCCTGGACATCAGCCACGGGGGCGCGCAAATCGAGACGCCGTTCCCGCTGCAGCTCGACTCGCTGCACGATTTCCGGCTCTCTCTCGGCGACCGCTCGGTCGTGGTCAAGGGGCGGATCGCGCACTGCCATGTCGGCGGAGCTGCAAGGAAGGGTCGTGCTCTACCGGACCGGCGTCGAGTTCATCGAACCGTCCGAACACGCACAGTCGGCGATTCGTGCCTTCGTCGAGCGTTGAAGATCGGCCGGGAGCGGCCGCCCATCGTCGATGCGGAACTGGCAGAATGACAGGGGCTTCAGGCTTCAGGGGCTCCGGGTGCCGCACCAGGCCACCGAAGCCTGCAGCCCGAAGCCTGAAGCCCTGTTCACCCGTCACTGCCGCGTGCGGCGCGACGTAGACGCTGACCGTGCTCTCGTGGCCGGCCGCATCGACCGCGGCGACGCCGAAGACCCAGTCGTCGATGTTCGTGTTCGGGAGCGTGTACTCGGTCACGTTGCCGACAGCCAGCTCGTGCTCCCAGTCGGGCGCCCACGCATTGCGCCAGAAGATGCGATAGCCGGCCGCGCCAGGCGAGGCGGTCCAGCGCAGGTGCGCATCGTAGCCGGACGGCCGGCGATCGATCGTCGGCATGCCGCGCGGCGTTAGTCACGTCGGGCGGCGGCGGCGCGAGCGCGAGCGTCGCCATGGCGGCCGCGTTCACCCGCGCGTTCTGCGCGAGATAGTGGAAGTCGACGCCGTCGATCGTGTCGTTCGGACCGTGCTGCTTCGAGTAGTTCTCGCGCGCCTCGCGGAACCCGATCGCGGCGAAACCCTGCGCGTTGAGCGCACTGTGATCGCCGCCGCGGCTGAACCGATCGCGCCGCGCCATCAGCCGAACCCGGTGCGACGGCACGTAGTGCGCCGCCGATGCGCGCGGTGAACTGCGCGAGCGAGCGCGACGGCGAGTCTTCCGGCCCTGCCGAGTACATCCGGATCGTCGCGCCGTCGAGAGCTGCCGTCGCCTCCGCGCGAATTGCCGACGATGTCGTTGTTGAACCAGGCCTGGATGGGGATGTTCTCCGCTTTTGCCTTCTTCGCGTGCGCGCCGGAGCCGATCAGCCCCTGCTCTTCCCCGGCGACGGCCATGAACACGAGCGTGGCGTCGAACTCGATCCCGCTCTCCGCGAACACGCGCGCGAGCTCCATCGACAGCACCGTCCCGCTCCCGTCGTCGTTCGCGCCGGGCGCGTCGACGTTGTAGTCCTGGTTGGGGTTCAGCTGAGGATCGGTTGGCGTCGGACCCGCCGCCTCGGCTGGCTCCCCGGGCGCCTGCGTTTGCGCTCCCGGTCGCTGCACCTCGGCAGGTTGCGCGGCCCGCTCACTTCGCGCAGATTCGCCGGCCGTCCGCGTGTTGCCCGTTAGCTGCCCGCGCGCGCCGAGATTCAGCGAATCGTAGTGGCCGCTGACGTAGATCCGCCGGGGGATCTTGCCGGGCAGCACCGCCATCACGTTGCGCAGTTCGACGTCGCGGGTGATCCGCCGCGCTTTCGGAATCTGGTAGGTGTCGAAGCTGACCTGCAAGTCGCGGGCTGCGTGCGCTTCAGCTCGTCGAAAATCCACTGCCGGGCGGCGCCGATGCCGCGGGTTGGCGAGGTCGCGTCCGACAGCGTGTTGCGCGTGCCGAAGCTCACGAGCTTCTGCAGCAGCTGCTGCAGCCGCTCTTCGGAGATCGACGCGACCAGCTTTTCGATCCGCGGATCGAGTCCGGTTGTCGCGGGCGGCGTTGGTGCTTGGGCGCTGGCAGGTGCGTAAAACACAAGAGCGCAGAAGACACGATGGCGGCGCGATCGTCTCATCTCGACCTTGACGTGCTCCAGGTAGTCGCCGGACGCGATACGTTGTGCTTGGCCGAGCGGCGCGTTGTAGAAATAGACCCAGGCGTCGCGCGTGGCTGCCGTCGGGCAGGGTGACGTCCGCTTGTTGCGCGCAAGTAGAGACTGCGATCCGGATCGTCGTGGCGGTAGCCCTCGATGTCGTCGAGCGCCGCGAGGACCGGCGTCGGCATCGGACATGTCGTAGACTTCGCCCCAGATGTGCCCATCGGGCGCAGGCACGGCGGCCGGATAGATGCCCAGGTCGAAGAGCGCGCCCTGGATCGATCCGCGGCCGATGTAGCGCAGCTTGTCGTCGATGCCAGCCCGGCGCCGGCGATCGAAACCCGCCATCAGCGTGCCGTAGAAAAAGACCAGATCAGCCACGCAGAGGATCGAGCGTACAAGCGTACCGGTGTTACGTGCAAGGCTCTGGCTGTTGGGGGGCCTGCGAACTCTCGGTGCTAGGTGCAAAGTGCTAGGTGCTAGGTGCTACGTGCTTGCGGTGCCGGGTGCCAGGCGCTCTTGCAGTCATTGAGCGGCCGTACGAACTGAAGGCCGACTGTTACCAGTCGGCCTTCGGTCCGAGCAACTTTAACCTTATCCTTGTTCTTTATTTTTCGGGCGTGGGCGGCGCCGGCGGTGCTGGGGGCGCTGGGGCCCACGGGGCCGGTTTCAGGTCGTGTTCGTGAAGCGCTTCACCGTCCATCCCCTTGTATTTCGGAATCATGTCGAACACTTCGGACGGCACCGCGAACGAGAGCGCGACGGTCTGGCCGGAGCCGGAGAGCTGCAGCGAGTTGAGCAGCGCCGGCGATCTTCGGGTCGGCCTGGGACTGCATGCGGCCCAGCGCGAGGAAACCCTGGACGACCTGCCGCAGGTTCTCGGCCGGCTTGGTCGTCGCGCGCTTCGGCGCGCAGGGTGCCGGTAACGCCGCCGTCGATGTGCGACATCACCGCAAACGTCTTCACCGCCGGCAGCCTGTTCTTGATGTCGCTCGGGATGTGCGCCTGGGAGGCAATGGCGTCGAACCGGCCGACGGCCCAGGCGTTGTTGCCGCGCTCGATGTCGGACACGAGCTCCATCATCTCGTCGTTGCTGGTGATGCTGTGCGCGGTCAGCTGCGCGTCGATCGAGCTCTTGATTGCCGCTTCGCTGCCGATGGCAACGAGGCCCGGGCTCGAGAAACGCCAGCGTCATCCGGTGATTCTCCGGAGTGACGTTCCGGGGTCTGCGGAGCTTCTTCGCGGTCGCGGTCGTCGGCACGGTCGCGCTCGTGGCCGTTTTCCGAAACCTTCACGAGCCGCTTGCCCTTGTATTCCTCGACGACGCCGCCGTGCTCGCGCGCCAGGGTTTCGAGTTGCGTCGGATTGAAATTGCCGCGAGCGACGACCAGGCCGTTCGCGTTGGCGGGAGCCGGCGGACGTGACGGCCGCGACGACGTACTGGATGTCGCGCTCGATATCGATGCCGGTTTGCTGCTGGAATTCCTTCTGCCCCTGCTCGTCAGGCATCACCTGCTTCAGCCTCTGGCGAAGCTCGGACGACCATCACTTCGCCGACATTCGCGTAGGCCACGACGGTCGCGTCGGCAGGAACGTAACTGAGTTCTGCGGGACCCGTGCGGGAGGCGGACAGGGACGGGAAGCCGCCCGCGTAGTAGGCGACCAGCCCCGTGCACAGCCCGGCGGCGAGGATTGCGGCCGAGCCGGCCATAAAGTATCGGGTCTTCTTGTCATACGTGTGGCCCTCTCGGAGAATTATACAGATCCAGGGAGTAAAAAGTTCCCGAAAGCGGGCGGCAAGTGTCCGGATCCGAACAGGTTAGGCCGGACGGCGGGGTCCCGGATGGACCACGCTTTCGCATCGACCGCCTTACTGCTCGAGGACGTATTCCTTCCGCTCCACCGCGGATGCGGAAATTCCGAGAAAAACGGCCCAGATCAGCGCCAGCCAGAACAGGCTGGACAGGAGCGACGGCGTGTCCCGGAAGAGGCCCTGGATCAGGCTGACGACCCCGTCGTTCGGCATCGCGTGCGGCACGAGCGCCTGGAGGTAGTAGGCGACGGTGAACTTCTTCAGGTAGCCGGGGAACGCCAGAGCCGCCTGCTCCCAACCAAAGATGAAAATGAGGCCGACTAGCAGCGGCCGCTTGAAGCCGGGGCCAATGAACGCGAACACGGCGCCGTACACAGCCAGCCCGAGCGCCAGCAGCGACAGGTCTTTCAGCAGGTCGATGAAGGATCCGCCCAGGCAGCCCCGCATCGGGACGATGCAGCAGGTAGACGATCACGACCGACGGCAGGACGACGAAAATCGTGCACGCCAGGTACGCGAGATACTTGCCGACCAGCACCGCCCCGCGTCGAATCGGCCGCGTGAAGAGATAGGTGATGGTCTTGTCTTCCACTTCATCGGCAATCAGCGACGTGCCATAGAAAACCCCGAGCACGGGCACCGTGAAGCGCAGGTAGAACACCCAGATCATCAGGCCGAAAATTGCCGGGCCGGCCATGCGCACGCCATTGACTTCCCCGATCGGGGCGCCTAGCGCGTCCAGGGCTCGCAGGACGAGCGAGATCAGCACCGGCGCGCCCACCACGAGCGCCATGAAGATCGTCCGCCGGGACCACAACATCTCGCTGAGCGAGAGCTCGAAAACGCGCAGCGCCGACGTCAGGTAGCCAGGAGCAGGAGGGGGGGTGCGCATAACAAGGTTCTCGAGGTTCTCAGGTTCTCGGGTTCTTCAGGTTCAGGGGTTCTCGGGTTCAGGGTTCTCAAGTTCTCGGGTTCTCCATTCTCGGGTTCTCCATTCTCGGGTTCTCCAGGTTCAGAGGTTCTTCGGACCCGGGGGTTCTCCGAACCAGAGAACCCGAGAACCCTGAGAACCTGAGAACCTGAGACGTCATGTTTTCACCAGATACTGGAATACCGCCTGGAGATTGTCGTCCGGCGACGTGACCTCTTCGATGGTCCCGAACTCTCCGCTGGCGGCCATGTCGGTCAGTCGCGAGTAAAACAAGTCCGGCTTAGCCGTTTCGACCACTACCGCGCCCGACTCGAACCTCAGGCTGATCACGTCTTCGCGCTCGAGGAACTGCCGCGCCAGCCGCCTCGGATCTTCGCCGCGCACGAACACCGTGTGCGGATGCTCGTCGATCAATTCGCGGATTTGGTGAACGTCCCCTTCCGCGAGGATCCGGCCGTTGTTGATCAGCAGGATGTTCGATGTCATCGACTCGATCTCGTGGAGGATGTGGCTCGAGACGATGATGCTCTTCCCCGAGCGGCCCCATTCGCGAATGAGCCGAATCGTCTTACGGCGGCCGATCGGGTCCATGCCCGACAGCGGTTCGTCCAGAATGAGCAGCTGCGGATCGTGAACAATGGATTGCGCGAGCTTGATCCGCTGACGCATGCCCTTGCTGTAGGCGCCGATCTTCTTGTCCTGGGCTTCGACGAGATCGACGGCGGCAATCGCGCGGCGGGCCGCCTCGTCCGCCGGTTTCTCCTCCAGACCGTTCAAACGCACGAGCGACCGTACCCACTCCAGCCCGGTCATCCGCTCGTAGAACGCATCCTGCTCCGGGCAGAATCCGATCTGGAAATAGAGATGCGGGTTGCGCCAGATGGGCTCGCCCAACACCTTCACGGTGCCTTTGCTCGGTCTGAGCTGGCCGGTGATCAGCTTCATGAAGGTCGATTTCCCCGCGCCGTTCGGTCCGAGTAAACCCGTTACTCCTTGGGGTACCGAAACCGAGACGTCGTTGAGCCCGATGACCTGCCCGTACCACTTCGAGACGTGATCGGCGGAGACAATGGCAGTTGCGGCGCCGCTCTCGGCAGCGCTCGAGGTCGTGCCAGGCTCGACGGGTGCGGGCGCCGGTGACGGCACGCTCATGTCACGACCTCCACGCCGCGGACGCGCCGCTCGAGGATCGACGTCGACACCACGATCAGGCCGACGATGACCACCAACGACACCGGCCACGGCGTCAGGTAGCGCGGCTTCAGCCGGAAGATCACGTCGACTACCTGCGACAGGTTGGCGGTGATGGAGATCCAGGACACCCGGCTGCTTCCGGTAATCGCATAGAGCGCGCCATAAATGGCTGTGGTAAAGAACGTGATCCCGACGTACAGAATGCCGACGAAGCGGGCACTGTTCGAGAGCGACGACAGCGCCAGCATGGTGAAAGAGGCCAGCAGCACCTGGAGCAATCGACGCGACGGTGATCGCCGGAAAGAGGAACAGGTTCTTCTGCACGAAGGCGAAGCTTCCCGCGAACATCACCTGCAGCAGGAGCAGCAGCAGCGCCGGCACCAATGTCACCGTGGTGAGAAACACGAAGAGCACGGCGAGCTTGCCCGCGATGTACTCGGATCGCATCAGCGGCTTCGACAGATAGATCTGCAGCGCGTTCGCCCGCCGATCGTTGGCGATGAGCCCCGCGCCGACATAGACGGTGATCACGAAGACGAAGAAGTCCTGCTGCTCGAGGAACTGGCGGAAGGTTTCGGCGGTCGGCGCAAACAGCGCTGCCTGCGCGAAATTCGCACTGATATACAGCTGCACGGCCCGGACGATGAACGGGAACCAGGCGAAGATCAGCAGCCCGAGGAAGGTCCGCTTCCTCACCATGTTCTTGATCCCGGCCCACGCGATCACGGTCCAGGATCGACCGGGCGGCGCTTTGCTGCCGCTGTAATGGCGGTAGCTCTGATCGTGAATCGGCACGCGACTATTCCTCTCCGATGGCCTTCGCGAAGACGTCCTCCAGCGTCGGCACGCTCGGGCGCAGGTGACGCACCTGCGCGCCGAAGCGCGACGCCGCCGAAAAGATCGCCTTCTGGTCCCCTGCGCCCGCCGGAACGAACACCCGCATGACGTCTTCGTCGGTCGCGTGCACGTCCATCCCCTCCGAGGCCAACACGTCGATGAAGCCGCGCAGATCCCCCTTCACGCGCAGCTCGAACACCCGGCCGGCGGGCCCCTTGAGCTCGTCGATCGGCCCCTGGGTCGCAACCTGCCCCTTGTCCATCACGACAACATAGTCGCAGGTGTACTCGACGTCGGGAAGCAGATGCGAGGAGAGAATCAGACTGACGCCCTTGTTGTGTCCCAGGTCCCGCACGAGGTCGAGCATTTCATCGCGACCTTTGGGATCCATGCCGTTGGTCGGCTCGTCGAGAAACAGCAGATCCGGATCGTGCACGAGCGCCTGCGCGAGCTTGATGCGCTGCTTCATCCCGGTCGAGTAGGTTTCGACGTTGCGATAGCGCGCCTCGCCGAGCCCGACGTAGTAGAGCACTTCATGCGCACGCTGCATCGCATCGACTGTCGGAAGCCCGGCGAGCTCGCCGCAATAGGCGACAAACGACACCGCGTTCATGCCGGGGATGTGCGCGTCGCTTTCCGGCATGTAGCCGATTCGCGCGCGGATTTTCAGCGGGTCGCGCGCGACGTTCATGCCGAGCACGTTCATCCGCCCATCGTCCGGCTTCACGAAGCCGAGCAGCGCCTTCAGCATCGTGCTCTTGCCGGCGCCATTCGGACCGAGAAGGCCCACGGCCCCACGCGCAAATGTTGCGGTGACATTCTTGAGCGCGCGGTTCTTCCCATAAATGACCGTCACATCGTCGAGCTGAACGACAGGGGCGGTCTCCGGCTTAAAAGCGTCCATTCGTGGTTGGTTACTTTATACGGATTTCGGGTGAATGGCGTTCTCTCTCACCATCGAAGGAATCGAAGGCAGACGAAAGAATCGAAGGAGATTCCATTTAGATGCTCCTTCGACCCTTCGGTATTCCTTCGAATCCTTCGATTGTCAAAGACTCCCTCTCAATCCAAGCGCATCAGCCTCCACACGCATGAACGCAATCACGTTGGCGATGTGCTGGTCGAGCGGCAGGCCCAGCTCCTCGGCGCCGCGACGGAGATCGTCACGATTGACGGCGCGCGCGAAGGCCTTGTCCTTCATCCGCTTCATGACCGACGCGGCCTCGAGATCGAGCACGCTTTTCGACGGGCGCACCAGCGCCGCCGCGGTGACGAAGCCGGACATCTCATCGCACGCGTAGAGGGTCTTCTCCAGACGGGACTCGCGAGGCACGCCGGAATAGTCGGCGTGGGACAGAATCGCGCGCGTTACCCAGTCGGGATAGCCGCGCTCTTTGAGGATCTCGACACCCTTGAAAGGATGATGCTCAGAATCCGGATAGCGCTCGTAATCGAAATCATGCAACAGCGCGACGACACCCCAGTCGTCCTCGTCTTCGCCGAACTGACGCGCGTAGCCGCGCACGGCCGCCTCGACCGCCAGCATGTGCTTGCGCAGGCTATCGCTGCGCGTGTACTCGGTCATCAACGCGTAGGCATCCGCTCGCGACAAGGGCATCGTGTGGCTACCTCTAACCGCCGACTGGCGATGCGATCTTCTGGTAATCCGACGGCACGGCAAAGAGCGACGGATCCGCCTGCGCGGGCGCGACCGACGTCACCTCGCTGCGCAGTTCGTATCCCGGCATGAATGTCGACCGCAGGTGCAGCCGCAAGGGAAAGCGCCCGCCCGCGGTCAGCGCCTCCATCCCGGGCACGCCCGCGAAGGTCTGCAGCGTGCGCATGATCGCCGCGTAGCCGGCTCCCGAGAATCCGTCGGTGGACCAGAGGTCGCCGCTGAATTCCAACTCACGAGGAAAGTCCGGCGGCAGGGTCATGCCCTCTATCGTCGGCAGCCGCAGCGTCTCGGAAAAGCGGAACCGCTGTGCGCGCTGGCCAACGATCGTCGTAGTATCCGACGTAGGTTCGATCTGCACGTCGGGTGCGCCAATGAGCGCACCCATGCTCTGATCGGTCGGCAGCTCGAACCATGTCTTGTTTCCCGGATTCAGAATCCGCAGCATCGGCTCACCTACCCGCTGCAGGACAATCGATCCGCGAGGCAGCGTGGCAAGACGTCCGCGCACATCGGCTCGCATCGAATCGCCGGCGACGACGTAGTCGATGTCGACGGGGCCTTCCGGCGCAAGCATGCGAGCCAGCAATCCACCGAGCTGCCCGTAGGGATTTTCGGCTGTCGACGAGGCGGCGACATCGATTTTTTCCACCGAGATTCGCAGGCTCGCCTTGAGCCCTGCCGCGGCCGCGGCTACCGGCTCCCGGTCCGGCGCGGCCTGCACGGCAACGGCGATTGTGACGACCGCGGCAATCAACATACTCGTCAATCTCCCCTGGCCATGCGCAGAGCGCGCTCGATCACCTCGAGCGCTTTACGATTCAGATTGTAATCCGCCAGCTCGGACGGGTCGGCCGTTGCCACATCGCTCGCGTCGGATCCGGAGCCCAGCGCTCCGCCGGTTGCGTGGCACAGGTAGTCGACGAGCACGAAATGATAGTGGACCCTGTGATCGGCGTCGAACGTGATCCGGTCGAACACGTCGACGACCGGGCCCACTGCGACTGCGAGGCCGGTCTCCTCAAGGATCTCCCGCGCGACTGCTGACTGCAGCGTCTCGCCAATCTCGACGACGCCCCCGGGCAGACTCCATTCGCCGGCCAATGGCTCGTGGCCGCGCCGCACCAGCACGACGCGCGCGTTGTCACAGAGCACGACTGCCCCCACGCCGACAATCGGCCGATCGGGATACGCTCGTCCCGCCGTCACGCGCCCATGACTTTGACGACCACCCGCTTGCGCCGCTGGCCGTCGAACTCCGCGTAAAACACCTGCTCCCAGGGGCCGAGGTCGAGCGCACCGCCGGTGATCGGCAGCATCACCTGATGCCCCATGATCGTGCGCTTCAAGTGCGCGTCCGCGTTGTCTTCGCCGGTCTGGTGATGCTTGTAAGGCTGCTTCGAGGGGGCGAGCTTTTCCAGCCAAACCTGAAAATCCTCGATCAGGCCGCTCTCCCAGTCATTCACGTAGACGCCGGCGGTGATATGCATCGCAGAGACGAGCACCATCCCTTCCTGAATGCCGCTCTTCTTCACGATGGCCGCCACTTCGTCGGTGATGCGGACGAACTCCTGCCGCTTCTTCGGTACTGAACCACAGATAGTCGGTAAAGACCTGCATGGCCACAGAAGAACCCTGAATGACGCCACAGAAAAACACAGACGACACAGGCCACAGAAAAACACAGAAGAACACTGAACGGCCACAGAAGAACATTGAATAGCGGCCACAGAAGAACACTGAATAACACAGATGGCACAGAGAGAGTGGGGTTTCCTGTGTTTCTGCCGTTTTGCCGTGTTCTTCTGTGTTTTCTGTGGCCGCGTTCGTCTGTGTTTTTCTGTGGCCCAGTTCGTCTCTGTCTTTTCTGTGTTTTTCTGTGTTTTTCTGTGGCGACTTTCTGTGGTTTCGGTGGCCGTCACAGTGGCAGTGAGGCCTGCGCATTGAGATCCCAGCCAGCCGTGGCACCCATTCGCAGGCGGCGCAGGCCGGCGGCGGCAATCATCGCCGCGTTGTCGGTCGAGAGCGCCAACGGCGGAACGAACACTGGCAGGCCGACGCGCGCACCGCGGGCTTCTGCCTCGGATCTCAGTCGACTGTTGGCAGAGACGCCGCCGGAAATGCCGATGCTTCGCGCACCGAGCCATCGGGCCACTTCGAACGTGCGATCGAGCAGCGCGTCGACAACGACCCGCTGGAAGCTGGCGCAGAGATCGGCGACCTCTTCCTCGGTAAGGGGTCGGCCGTCGGCGGTCCGTTCGCGCACCAGGCGCAACACGGCGGTCTTGAGTCCGCTGAAACTGAAATCAACCCTCCGCTCGATCGCCGGCGGCAAGAGGCCTGGCGGAACCGTGCCGCCTGGAGCGTTGCGATCGGCGTGCGTCATGCGCGGCATCGGGAGCGGGAACGCACGGTCGTTGCCTGTGCGCGCCAGCCGGTCGATGACCGGACCGCCCGGATAGCCCAGGCCGAGCAGCTTCGCCACCTTATCGTAGGCCTCGCCGGCGGCATCGTCGCGCGTCCGGCCGATCAACTGGTAGTGGCCCGGTGTCGAGATCAGATAGAGGCTGGTATGTCCGCCGGAGACGACGAGCACTGCGGCCGGAAGCGGAAGCTCGCCGTGTTGCAGCACCAGTGACTCGATGTGACCGGCGAGATGGTGAACCGGCACGAGGGGAAGCCGGTAAGCCCAGGCGAGCGATTTCGCGAACGCGACTCCGACGAGGAGCGAGCCGACGAGGCCGGGCCCCTGGGTGACCGCGATTGCGCCGAGGTCTGTCCCCGTGACGCCGGCGTCAGCAAGCGCGCGCTCCACGACCCCGCAAATATCGCGAATGTGCTGCCGCGAGGCGAGCTCGGGCACGACGCCGCCCCATTCCCGATGGATTGCGGCCTGCGACGCGACGACGTTCGATCGAAGCCGCCAGGGTTTGACCGTGTCGCCGGTCTCGGAAACCACCGCGGCGGCCGTTTCATCGCAGGAGGTCTCGATGGCGAGAAGTGTCAGTTGGCTCACGGCTGGCGCTGTCTTTTAAGCCTTAAGCCCTGAGCCCTGAGCCAGTCCCTTTACTGCACCGGCCAGCGACTCGGAGTACGGCGGGCGCAGGATGCCACGTTCGGTCACGATGCCGGCGATGTAGCGATGTGGCGTCACGTCGAACGCGGGATTGCGGATTTTCGCTCCCTCAGGCGTGAGCCGCGCCGACCCGAGATGGCTCACCTCGCGCTGGTCGCGCTCTTCGATCGGAATCCGGTCACCCTCTGGCGTCTCCAGGTCGATCGTGGAGACCGGCGCCGCGACGTAGAACGGGATCTTGTGCTCGTGCGCGAGCACGGCCACGGTATAGGTGCCGATCTTATTGGCGGTGTCGCCGTTGGCCGCGATTCGGTCGGCGCCCACGATGACCGCATCGATCTCGCCGGCCCGCATCAGCGGACCCGCCATGCTCTCGGTGATGACGGTGGTGTTGATGCCGTCGCGCACCAGCTCCCAGGCCGTGAGCCGCGCGCCTTGCAGAAAGGGACGGGTTTCGTCGGCGAAGACCGCGATCTTCTTGCCCGACTCGACGGCGGCGCGAATCACGCCGAGCGCAGAACCGTATCCGGCGGTGGCCAGCGCCCCTGCGTTGCAGTGGGTCAGCACGCGCGAACCGTCAGCGAGCATCTGCGCGCCGTGAGCGCCCATCGCGCGGCAGCTGGCGACGTCTTCGTCGTGGATCTTCTGCGCCTCGGCATCCAGCCGGCTGGCCAGTTCCTCGGCGGACTCTCCTGCCCGAACGCCCTCGCCGAAAATCCGCTTCATGCGGTCGATTGCCCAGAACAGGTTGACCGCGGTGGGCCTGGTGGCCGCCATCATGTCGCACATTTTCTGGAACTCGACGGCGAGTTGACGCGTGCCCTTCACGGTGCTGCGCCGGACGCCGAGCGCGAGCCCCCAGGCTGCCGCCACGCCAATCGCCGGCGCGCCGCGAATCACCATCGTGCGAATGGCTTTCGCCACTTCCTGCGGAGTGCGACAGCGCACATACACTTCCTGACCAGGCAGCTTGCGCTGGTCGATCATCACAATGACGTCTTGTTGCCGGTCTATCGTCGGGAGCATGTGCGTATTCTACTTCGCGACCAGGTCACGAGTCAGAGAGCCCGACGCGAAATCGGACGCGACCGTTGATCGCTCCAGCTCGGACTTTCCGCGCTGCCCTCAGAGCAGCCGGGCATCGAATGGGAGCGGGAGCAGCTGCGACAAACGGATCCGTCGCTTCACCTCCGACAGGTTCGCGAGCACGACGTCGATGTCGCCGCAGTACTCCCACAAGAGTTGCCGGCACGAGCCGCAGGGTGGTGTCGGGTCATCCGTATCAGCGACGACGACCACGCGCGTGAAGACGTCGTGGCCGTCGGAAAGCGCCTTGAACAGCGCCACCCGCTCGGCGCATATCGTCAGTCCGTAGGTCGCGTTCTCCACGTTGCAGCCGGTGACGACCATCCCGGTTGATGTCTCGAGCGCGGCGCCGACCTGGAACGACGAGAACCGGGCCCGGGCCCGAGTCCTCGCGTCAATCGCCGCGGCAACCAGGCCCGCTTCGTCGTACGCGCCCGCCGATCTGTCGTCGATCTGCACCGGCTCCCATTCGCTGTCGGCGCGGCGATCGAAACCGCTGCGCCGCTCACCGGTCCGGCGATCGGCGCCGCTCCGGCGGTTGCTCTTGCGGCGCTCCACTCCTCCGCGCGATTGATCAGAGACTCCCAATGATGCCCTCCAGCAAAGCGGCAAAACGGCCGCGGACCTGGTGCGCGACCTCCATGACCTCTTCGTGATTGAGCGGCTGCGGCAGCACGCCCGCGGCCGCGTTGGTGATGCACGATATCCCGAGGACTTCGACCCCCATGTGCCGGGCGACGATCGCCTCGGGTACCGTCGACATCCCGACCGCATCCGCGCCAATGAGTCTCAGGAAGCGGACCTCCGCCGGTGTCTCATAGCTCGGGCCGTGGACCGCAACGTAGATGCCGTGACCGATGGGAAGATCCTGCGAGCGTGCTGTCTGGTCGGCGATCTCCCGCAATCGTCTCGAGTAAACCTCCGACATGTCGGGAAACCGCAGCCCGAAGCGATCGTCGTTGGCCCCGACCAGCGGATTGCTGCCGAGCAGGTTGATGTGATCGTCGATCACCATCAGGGTGCCCGGCTTGAGGTTCACGTTTACGCCGCCGGCGGCGTTGGTCAAAATGAGCACCCTGATGCCGAGACGGCCGATCACCCGGGTCGCAAAGGTCACCGTGCTCAGGTCGTGCCCCTCGTAGAAGTGCGCGCGTCCGGACAATCCGGCCACGCGGCGTCCCGCCAGCGTGCCCACAACCAGACGACCTTCGTGGCCGATCACTTTGGACGCGGGCCAGTGCGGCAGATCGGCGTACGACCACACCGTCGCGTCCCGCAGCGTCTTGGAGAACTCACCCAGCCCGGACCCGAGCACGACCGCGACGTCCGGCGTCCCCACCGTACCGCGAATCAGGGAGGCAGCTTGTTCGACCTTCGAGTAGTAGTCCATGTCCTTAGCAATCGAAGTATCGGAGGAAGACGAAGGGTCGAAGGATCCCAAACAATTGTTATCGAAGGATCAATTCAAAATCCCTGTTGAAGGATCCGTTTCAATTCCTATCGAAGGATCCCGTACTGAATTTTTGTTGGGATCCTTTGACCCTTCGGTCTTCCTTCGAGTCCTTCGATGTTCAAAGCATCGACCGCTTCGATGTTCAAAGCAAAAATCCCGCGATCGTGGCGGTGATGAAGTTCGCCAGCGTCCCGGCCAGCATTGCTCTCAGCCCGAGGCGCGCCAGATCGTGACGGCGGGTCGGGGCCAGCGAGCCGATGCCGCCAATCTGGATCCCGATCGAGCTGAAATTCGCGAACCCGCAGAGCGCGAACGTGGCAATCGTAAACGAGCGGGGATCGAGCACCGGCTTCATCGGCCCGAGCTGCGAATAGGCGACGAACTCGTTGAGCGCCATCCGCGTGCCGAGCAGGTTGCCGATCGTCGGCGCATCACGCCACGGCACCCCCATCGCCCAGGCGACCGGTGCGAACACCCAGCCGAAGATCTGCTGCAGGCTGAGATGCACCACTCCGAGCAGCGCGTTGAGCAGCGCAATCAGCGCCAGAAACGAGATCAGCATCGCGCCGACGTTCAGCGCAAGCAGTAACCCTTCACCGGTGCCCCGGCCGGCCGCGTCGATCACGTTCACGTCGATCCGCTCGACCTCGAGACGAACGGTCCCGCTCGTTTCCGGCACCTGCGTCTCCGGGACGAACATCTTGGCCATCATCAGCGTCCCGGGCGCGGTCATGATCACCGCCGTCAGCAGGTGCTGCGCCTCGATCCCGAACAGGATATACGCGGCCATGATGCCGCCGGAGATGTGCGCCATGCCGGAGGTCATGACCGTCATCAGCTCCGATTCGGTCATGCGGGGAAGGTACGGGCGGATGGTCAGCGGCGCCTCGGTCTGACCCATGAAGATGCTGGCCGCGACATTGAGCGACTCCGCGCCGCTCGCACGCATCACCCGCTGCATCAGCACCGCGAACAACCGGACCACCATCTGCATGATCCCGAAGTAATAGAGAATCGCGAACAGCGCGGCGATGAAGATGATCGTCGGCAGCACCTGGAACGCAAAAAGCACGCTGTACTTGGCGCCTTCTGGCCCGAGGACGTTGTTCATGATCTTCGGCCAGACCTCTTTGCTTCCGAGGGGACCGAACACCATGGTCGAACCGACGAACGCAAAATCGAGCAGCCGATTGATCACGCCGCCGAGGGTCTGGAACACCTGCCGTCCGAGTGACGTTTTGAGCACCAGCAGCGCGAACACGACCTGCAGCGACAGCCCCCACACCACCGTGCGCCGGTCGATCGCCCGCCGGTTGGTGGACATGGCATACCCGAAGGTCAGAATCACAATCAGGCCGACCACCGGCTGAAGCCGCGGCACGGCGAAGCGCGCCAGCAACGCGCACAGGCCGGCGACCGCGAGCGCGCCGCCGATGATCGTGAAATCACGCCGATCGTAAGGGACCCGCGCCGGCACGGGATACGCCACTTCGCCCGTCGCGTGCGGAGTACCGCTGGCTGGGTGCGGCATCAAGCCGTCCTCGTCTTAACGCCCTGGATGCGATCGACGATCAGCGGTCGAGACGGCGCCGCAGAATCCGCGATCTCAATGGCGCCGACCAGTAACTGTCGCGCCGCCTCGAGGCCCCGCCCGCCGCGATGGTGGAGCTCGATGAGCGCATCGCCGGCGCGAACCCCTGTCCCGACCGGTGTCAGGACCATCAACCCCACGCCAGGATCGATCGTCGCATCGAGGCGATCGCGCCCCGCGCCAAGCACCACCGCGGCGCGGCCGATCCGCTCGGCTTCGATTGCCGCGACGACCCCGTCGCGCGGGGCGGTGATGCGGTCGCGATCGGGAGCCGACGGCATGCGCGAGTAGTCGTCGATCGCCGCCGGATCGCCGCCCTGGTTTTTCACGATCTCTTTCAGCTTCGCGAGCCCGCTGCCGTCGGCGATCGCCGCCCGCACGCGTGCTTCCGCGCGGCCGCCGTCCTGTTCGGTCTTCGAGACGATCAGCATTCGTGCGGCCAGCTCCACCGAGAGCGCCTCGACATCTTTGGGCCCATTCCCTTTGAGCGTCTCCACGCACTCGATGATTTCGAGCGCATTCCCCACCGCGCGGCCCAGCGGCACGTCCATGTTGGTCAGGAGCGCCTCGGTGTGAACGCCGGCGGCTTCGCCAATCGATACCAGCGATTCGGCCAGCCGTCGCGCATCGGCATCGGTCTTCATGAAAGCGCCGCGGCCGGCCTTGACGTCGAGGATCAGGCCGCCAATCCCCTCGGCGATCTTCTTGCTCATGATCGACGCGGAAATGAGAGGGATGCTTTCAACCGTCCCGGTCACGTCGCGCAGCGCGTAAAGCTTCTTGTCGGCGGGCGCGATCTCCGAGGTCTGGCCAATGAGGGCGCAGCCAATGGTCTCGACCGCTCTGCGCAGCTCCTCCAGCGACAACGCGGTCCGGAACCCGGGAATCGATTCGAGCTTGTCGAGCGTGCCGCCCGTATGTCCGAGGCCGCGGCCCGACATCATTGGCACATACGCGCCGCAGGCGGCGGCCAGCGGGGCCAGGACGACCGACGTCTTGTCCCCCACGCCCCCGGTGCTGTGCTTGTCGACGGGAATCCCAGGGAGGCCCGGATACTCGACGCGGACGCCGGATCGCACCATGGCGTCGGTCAGCGCCGCGGTTTCTTCCGCGGTCATCCCGCGCAGGAGAATAGCCATCAGCAGGGCGGACGCCTGGTAGTCGGGCAGACTGCCGTCGGTCACCGCACCCACGAACCACTCGATCGCAGGCCGATCGAGGTAACCGCCATCCCTTTTTGTGCGAATGAGATCGACCGCGCGCATGAAGGCGCTGAAGAGTATAATTCAGGGCACCTTTTCCCCTTGCATGGCCGACGTCCCGACCCTTTCGCCGGAATTGTGCCGGACCGTGTCGACCCTCGCACGAACCCTGGTCGCTGCGCCGCGTCGCCGGGCGCTCGGTCCACCGGAACGTCCGGTCGTGCGCGGGTCGCTCACGACGGTCCCCCATCCGATGCGACCACCGCTTCATCAGGAGCCATGACCGGACAGCGCGCCACGCTGGATTCGGAAACCACCGCCCGGCTCGCGGACTTTGCACGCGCGTGCAAGGCCGCCGCACGGGCGGTGTCCCTGTATCCGGCGGCGCATCCCGCGATTGGCGCAACCCTCGGCCGCCTGACCGAACTCACGGCTGCCCTGACGACGAACGGTCCCTTCACGCTGCAGGTGCGGCCCCAGATCCTGCTGGTCGGCGAGGCCGCGCCGGCCAGGCCGGACAGCGCGATTGTCGAAATCGCCGACATGTTCCGGCGTCATTTGATCGGCGCGCTGACCCTCAACGCCGGACTCGACGCCACGTCCTGGCGCACGCTCTTGCTCCTGCTGGCGCGCACGCCGGAAGACGTGCGCGCCGACGGCGGCATCGCCCGACTGTGGGCGACCGCCGGTGGACCCAGCGTCGAGATCGAAGAGATCGATTACGCGGAGGTCCTGCGCGAAAAAGAGGGAGACGTCGCCACGATCGAGCGGGTCATTGCCGCCGCACTCGCCGGACCGCAGCTCGAGCTCGACGACTCGGCGATGCGTACCCTGCTCGAGATCGTTGGGGACCCGGTGCGGCTGAAGGAGCTGATGAATAGGCTCGAGGCGGCCACCGCCGAGAAGGGGGTCGACGCGCGCACCGCCGCCTTCCTGAGCCTCCTCAAGGGGCTGACAGAATATGTGAGCCGGACGAACCCGGCGCAGCTCGATCAGGTGTTCCGTCAGGTCGGGCACGCCGCGGGCACGATGTCGGCCGAAGCCATGCTCGAACTGCTGGCGCGACGGACCAAACCAGAAGCCATGGTCGGCTCGGTCAACGTCGTCAACGCGGTGGTTCAGCGCATGGCCGACGCGTCGGTCGCGCAGTTCGTGTCGAACTCGGTCATCGCCGAACGTGGAGCAAGCGAGCGGCTCGCCCACGCCTTCCAGACGCTGGCGCCCGAGCGCGATCGCCAGCGGCATCTGCTGGCGCTCGCACAGGAAGACGTCGCGGCATCGGAGCTGGGACAGGAGGAAATGTTCGCCGAGCTCTGGCAGCGCGTCGAGGCGATGATGACGTCTTATACCGACGCGAGCTTCGTGTCGGACGAATACGCGCGCGAGCTGACCAGCGCACGCACCCGGGCCATCGACGTGGAGGCCACCAACGACGACCCACCGGAGCGCATGGCGGCCTGGCTCGCCACGGTCAGCGACGCGGCGCTGCGCACGCTGGATCTGCAGCTACTGACCGACCTCCTGGTCATCGAAGCGGACGGCTCGCGCTGGCGCGACATCGCCGAGACCGCGATCACGCACGCCGAGGATCTGGTCCGCGTCGGATACTTCGATCAGGCGTGGGTGCTCGCCGATCGACTGGCCATCGAAGGCCAGAAGGATCGCGTCCGCGGGATCGCGGCCCGGGCTGCGCTCGACCGGTTCGGCCGGGGCGCGATGATCAAGCACGTCGCGAAACATCTGCGTGGCGCCGACGATGACAGCTACGAGCGGTTCAAGCGACTTGTGCCACAGCATCGGGCCGGCGGTGATTCCGCCGCTCGCCGAGGTCCTCTCGGCCGAACAGGACGCGCGATCGCGGCGGCGGCTGCGCGACATTCTCGTCGGGTTCGGCGCGGCGGGGCGCGAATCGGTACAGCAGCTGATGAACGCGCCGAACTGGGAAGTCCGTCGGACGGCAGCGTATCCTGCTCCGCGAATTCGGCGGCTCCGAGGGACTGCGCGAGCTGCAGCCGCTGCTGACCGACAGCGAGCCGCTGGTTCAGCGCGAAGCGATTCAGGCGCTCGTGTGGAGCGGCAGCGAAGCGGCGGCGCAGATCCTGCTGCAGGCGCTCAAAACCACCAGCGGCCGACCGCGACAGACGCTGATCAGCGAGCTGACGTCGATGCGCGACGAGCGCGCCGGTCCGCTCTTCTGCCACATCGTCCGCCATGTCGACCGACGCGCATTTCCCGCTCATTTACCTCGGCGCGATCGAGGCGCTCGGATCGTTCGGAGGACCTGATGCGGTTGAGCGCGCTGAAGGACGCGCTGCAACAGGGCGACTGGCTGGCGCCGCTGCGGACCCGACGGACCCGCGCCGCCGCGGCGCGGGCGCTGCGGCGAATCGGCAACACCGCGGCCATCGAAGCGCTGCGCGAGGCGTCGACCCGCGGTTCGCGCGGCGTTCGCTCCGCGGCCAAGGCAGAACTCGGACAACTGATGACCGAACCCCTCGCGCGCGCCGCCCTCTACGAGGAGCTGCTGCGGCGCATGGCATCGGGCGTGCGCGCGGCGCAGCTCTATGCGCCGGACCATCCGCTGGTCGCCCGCAACATGGAAGGGCTGATCACGGTGCTGCGGCAGCTGCATCAGCAGCAGCCCTCGGTCGCAGTCGGCATCGTCGGGCACGAGCTGGTCGTCGCCGACACGCCGATGCCCAAGGTCAGCGCCAGCATGACCGAGCTCATCCGGCGGCTGAAAGACAATCACGTCGAGCGCATCGCGTTCGAGCGCGGCGTCACCGCAGGACGGAGCTCGTCGCGCTGATGCAGAATCTCGCGCGGCTCGGCGGACGGGGTGGGATCGACACCGAAAAGGATCTGTCCAGCGCCCACGTCCGGGTCGGACGCCTCAAGGCGCGAGGATCGCAAGACAGGACGGCATCG
Organism: uncultured Acidobacteriota bacterium; assembly: GCA_963755695.1. Taxonomy (GTDB): domain Bacteria; phylum Acidobacteriota; class Vicinamibacteria; order Vicinamibacterales; family 2-12-FULL-66-21; genus QHWT01. The sequence continues at coordinate 2,137,308 of CAVWLB010000010.1, forward strand.
GCGAGCGACATGGCGGCGATCCGCCAGCTCTATACCGAACGCGGTCGCCGTCGGCCGAAGTCGTGTGGGAAAGCGCCGCGACCGAAGGCATCGCCGACGTGCCGGCGGCGCTCCAGGCCGTCGAAGGGCTCGCCGACGCCGTCACCCAGAACCGCACCGCGCTGGTCGCGCTGACCGCGATGCGCAACTACGACAACTACACCTTCACGCACATGGTGAACGTGTCGATCCTGACGATGGGCCAGGCGCGCGCGCTCGGCATCGACGGCAAGCTGCTGCGCGAGTTCGGCCTGTCGGCGCTGATGCACGACATCGGCAAGGTGCGCACGCCGAAGGAGATCCTCAACAAGCCCGACAAGCTGACCGACGACGAGTTCGTGATCATGCGCCGCCACATCGTCGACGGCGCGGAGATTCTGCGCCGCACGCCGGAGATGCCGATTCTCGCGCCGGTCGTCGCCTTCGAGCATCACCTGCGCCTCGACGGCACCGGCTATCCCTTCGGCGCGAAACGCAGCGACCTCAACCTCGGCACGATGCTGTGCAGCATCGCGGACGTCTACGACGCGATGCGCTCGCAGCGCGCCTACCAGCAGGCGCATCCGACCGATCGCATCCTCGCGGTGCTCAAGCGCAACGACGGCACGCAGTTCGATCAGAACCTGGTGCGCCGGTTCGTGCAGCTGCTCGGCATCTATCCGCCGGGCAACCTGGTGAGACTGAGCACCGGCGAGGTCGCCGTCGTGCTTGCGCGTGCACGCGCCCGATCCGTATCGGCCGCGCGTCCGCGTGCTGTTCGGCCCGACGGCGCGCGGCTCGACCTTCCTTTCGAACGCAATCTCTGGGAAACGCGACAGTGATGGCGCCAACCTCGCGAGTGTCGTGTCGCCACTCGATCCCGCCGCGTACCATATCGATCCGCTTAACTTCCTGGAGCTGAGCTCCTCGTGAGTGAAGCGTTTCGGACGGTGCTGGTCGCGTTCGGCGGGCTCGCCCTCGGCTTTACCTGGCAATCGATTCGAACCTCCTTGGTCCCGGCATCTTCGCCCGACCGGCTGGTCGCGGAGCTCCGGCTCGCGCAGTTCGCTGCGCTGATTCTCACGCTGACCGCCGGGGCCTACATCGGCTTCGCCGTGGTGCGCGAGAACCAGCCGGGTGTGGGACTGGACGTCGCGCTGGCGGTCGGCTTCTTCCTGGTTGCCGCGGTCACGATGGTGCGCGATCCGCGTCAGGCGCTGACGATCGTTGCGCTCGCCTTCGCCGCACACGCCATCGTCGACGTCCTGCACCGTCCCGGGCTGCTGCCGGAAGATCTGGCGCCACGGTGGTATTCGATCGGCTGCGCCATCTACGATGTCTATCTCGGCGCGCTCTGTTACCTGCCGATGCTCAAGCGATGATCGAGGCTCGAATCCGGACGGGACCTCGATGATCATTTTTCTGTCCCACGGTTCCGCTTTGGCGGAAGATAGGGATTTACGGTTTGAAAGAGGGTCTGATGTCACGTCTCCGACCAACGTGCGCAGCGATGGCGTTGCTGCTGTCCTGCCTGATCTGGGCGCGCCCCGCGCTGTCACACCAGGAGGCGCAGCAGAGCGCGTCCAAGCCAAAGCTGGTGGTCTTCCTCGCGGTCGATCAGATGCGCGCCGATTACCTCGAGCGCTATGCGTCGTTGTACGACAAGGGTCTCAAGCGTCTGATCCACCGGGGCGCGTGGTTCAAGAAAGCGGCCTATCCATACCTCAATACGGTCACCTGCGCCGGTCATTCAACGCTCGGTACGGGCACATTTCCTTACAAGCACGGAATGGTGCTGAACCAGTGGTACGAGCGGAATGAAGACAAGATTGTCACGTGTAACGCGGACCCGTCGACCACGGAAGTGAGCTACGGCAAGTTCGGCGGCCCCGGCGAAAGCGCGAAGCGCATGCAGATGCCGACGCTCGCGGAGTTGATGCATCGCACCGAAAAGGCGCAGGTCGTCACCATGTCAATCAAGTCGCGATCGGCGATTGGCCTGGCCGGTCACGAAGGGGACTCGGTCACCTGGCTCGACGAACGCGGCGCCTGGGAGACGTCGACCGCGTACACGAAGACCCCGGATGCCTGGCTGGCCGCCTTCGTCAAGGGCAATCCGATCACCCGCGATGCGGGCAAGGTCTGGGAACGCACCCTGCCGGCGAATCGCTATCAGTACACTGACGATGCGTGCGGGCGAGGGCAAGCCGAACGGCTGGTCGACCACGTTCCCGCATCCCCTCGGGCCGGCCGGCGATGCCGCGTACATTGCTCACTGGGTGCAATCACCGTTTGCCAACGACTATCTCGGCGAGATGGCGGAAGCGGCTATCGATTCGCTGCACCTTGGCAAGGGTCCGAATATCGATTTCCTTGGCGTGAGCTTTTCCTCTCTCGATGTCGTCGGGCACACGTTCGGCCCGCGCAGCCACGAAGTGCAGGATGTGCTCGTCCGTCTCGACGCGACACTCGGCAAGCTGCTCGAGTACCTGGACGAAAACGTCGGCGACGGCAATTACGTCCTCGCCTTGAGCGCCGACCATGGCGTCGGCGACATTCCGGAACAGATCGGCAACGGCGGACGTCAGACCGCGCCGGTGATCACCGCGGCAGTGGAGGCCGCGCTGAAGCCGCTTCTGGGCAAGGGCCCCTTCGTCGAGACCAACGCATACACCGACCTGTATCTCAAGCCTGAAGCAGCCGAGAAATTGAAGAGCGACCCTCGGGTCTTCAAGGCCATCAGCGATGCGCTTCTGAAAGTCTCCGGTGTCGGGCGCGTCCTCAAGGGAGATGATCTCGCGTCCGAATCTGCACGGACTTCAAAGGATCGGGAGGTGCGAGCGGCCGCCCTGAGCTACTTCCCGGGTCGAAGTGGCGACATCATCATCATCCCGAAGGAAAACTGGCTGCTTGCTGCGAGCGTGACCACCCACGGCACGCTCTATCCGTACGACCAGCGCGTTCCCGTCCTCTTCTATGGCGCCGGCATCCGCCCGGGCGCCTACAACGATCCGGCGACTCCCGCGGACGTCGCGGCGACGCTCGCATCGATCGTTGGCGTCCAACTGCCATCGCCCGATGGTCAGGTCCTCAAGAGTGCTCTGCACTAGGTCGGAAAGGATTCCCATGCGTGTCCATCGGTGGTTCGCGCGCGCGACGCGTGCTGTGGTCGCGGCTGTCTTTCTTTTCGGGTCAGCCGGCAGCGTCTGGGCGCAGACCTCCCGTGATCGGGTTTCCGTCGCCCCGTCGTCGCTCATGGAGCTGCGGCGGTGGGACGCGCAAACCGAGCGGATGCTGCGGGATCGCGATCTGCGCCTTCGTGACCGCCACGAAGACAAGCTGATTCCAGGTCGGTTGATTGAGCGCGCGGACCAGTACTACCAGGGCGTGCGGGTGTTCGGCGGAGACGTCGCGCGACAGCTGCAAGGGGGCGTGCTCATTTCGGTATTCGGGATGCTCTATCCCAACGTCTCGGTCGACACGGTCGCGAGGATCGACGCAGACCGCGCGCGGGAGGTGGTCGAGGCGAAGAGCGGGGCCGAACTCGCCCCGACCCGCCAGCCGGAGCTCGTCGTGCTGCCGCAGGACGGCCGCTACAAGTTGACGTGGCGTCTGTCGGCCGCAACCAGCGCCGACATACGGGAGTACTTCGTCGACGCGCACGACGGTTCGATCGTCTTCGACTACAGCGTGATGGAGAGACAGGCGGCAGTCGGCCAGGCGCGCGGCGTGCTCGGCGATACGAAGAAGATCAGCGTGAGCGGCGGCAGCGGGCACTTCACCGCGCAGGATCGGCTGCGTCCGCCTTCGATCCGCACGCTGGACATGAAAGGCGACCTCACGCGCACGCTCAACATCCTCAACGGCTTCCCCATCGGCGCCGGCGATTTCGCGGCCGACGATGACAACAACTGGACGGATGGCGCCGTCGACGACGCGCACGTGTACCAAGGCTGGACCTACGACTACTACTTCAAGCGGTTTGGCCGCCATGGGCTCGACAACCACGACATCGAGATCACCGGGCTGGCCAATCCCGTGCGCCGCTCGGATCTCCAGACCTCCTCCGACGAAGTGATTGGCACCTTCTTCCTCAACGCCTTCTACGCCGGCGGCGGCTTCATGGTCTACGGCGTGGGACTACCGGCGGGGTTTTTCACCATCTCGCCCATCGGCAACCAGACGTGGGACTTCCTCTCCGGCGGAATCGATATCGTGGCGCACGAGTTGACGCACGGCGTCACCGAGTTCACGTCCGGTCTGATCTCGCTGAATGAATCGGGAGCCCTGAACGAAGCGTTCTCGGACATCATGGGCACCAGCGTCGAATTCTTCTTCCAGCCGCCAGGCAATGGCTCGATGCGGGCGGACTACCTGCTTGGCGAGGATGTCATCCGGCCGGGCGGCCTCCGTTCGATGTCGAATCCTTTGCCTTACGGCGACCCGGACCACTATTCCAAACGGTTTCTTGGGAGCGGGGACAACGGCGGCGTGCACACCAACTCCACCATCGCCAGCCATGCGTTCTACCTCGCCATCGAGGGAGGCACTAACGCCACGTCGGGATTGTCGGTGCAGGGTATCGGCGGAGCAAACCGCGAGCAGATGGAGAAAGTGTTCTATCGCGGCTTCACCGAACTGCTGCCGTCGAACGCAACGTTCGCCGTGGCACGCGCGGCAACCATTCAGGCGGCGCGCGATCTCTACGGCGCGGGTGGCAACGTGGAACGCGCCGTCACCGAAGCCTGGACCGCCGTGGGGGTGAACTGATGGGGGCGACCAACAGACGGATCATGCCCACACTGGTTGCGCTGCTGACGCTCGCGTCGCCGGCCGCGGCACAATCCCCCACCGAGCGGTTCTGGGTCGGCGTGAGCGGCGGCGTGCAAGGCACGTCGAACGGCTTCAGCGACGGCTTCGACTTCGCCAGCCAGTTTCAGGATCAGGAACGGAGCACCGCCTCGGTCGACTATCCGGTAAAGGGCGGACCGCTGGTCGACGGCACGTTCGCGGTGCGTCTCTGGAAAGGGTTCGCCGTCGGGATCGGGGTCAGCCACTTCTCGAAGCGCAGCGACGCGACGGTGAACGCGCAAGTGGCGCACCCGTTTCAGTTCAACCAGTTCCGATCGATCGAAGGCAGCACCAGCACGTCGCGCAGCGAGACCGGTGTACACCTGCAGTTCGAATACCTGTTCCCGCTCAGCGATCGTTTCCGGGTGATTGCGTTCGCCGGCCCCTCGTGGCTCGACGTCGAGCAGACCTTCGTCACCGATGTTCAATATTCGCAGGCGTTCCCATTCGACACCGCGTCCTTCTCGAGCGCGACGACGCGTCGCTCCTCGGCGAGCGGCACCGGAGGCAATGTCGGCGCCGACGTGATCTGGATGTTCGCGCGCCGCTTCGGCGTCGGCGGTCTCGTCCAATACTCGGCGGCCCAGGTCGAACTGGACACCGGCACCAACCGCACCATTACGGTCGACGCGGGAGGGATCCAGGCGGGGGGCGGATTGCGTATCGTGTTCTGAACCGATTTGACCAGGTTCTCGGGTTCTCGGGTTCTCAGGTTCACGGGTTCTGGGTTCACGGGTTCTCGGGTTCTCGGGTTCTTGGGTTCACGGGTTCTTGGGTTCCTGAGCTCTTGAATTCGGGCGGAGAACCTGAGAGAACCAAGGAACCAAAAGAACCCAAGAACCAGAACCCGTGAACCCGAGAACCAGAGAACCTGAGAACGTGCTCAGTTCGATTCACCCATGTCTGTCACGTTTCAGCAGCGTGTCCTGGCCGCAGTCCGGCGCATCCCGGCGGGCCAGGTAGCCACCTACGGGGATATTGCCGCTGTCGCCGGCCAACCGCGCGCGGCCCGCGCCGTCGGAAACATCATGAAAGGCTGCACCGTCCATGGGGTCCCCTGCCATCGCGTGGTCGCGGCGGGCGGCCAGCTGGGGGGCTACGGGGGCAATGAAAGCCTGAAACGGGCACTTCTGAGGGCTGAAGGCATTACCGTTATCGGCAAACAAATCCGTGGTTTTGCCGCCATTCGGTGGAAATCCCGGGCAACGCGGCGCCGGCAGGGCCACGTCTAAGATGACAGAGCATCGCCTCGGCGGAGCTCAGGAAACGACGTCAGCGCCCGGAGCGCCGGATCGGGCGCGGGCCGCGGAGCTCAAACTGGTGGAGCGATGCCGTCGGGGGGAGCCCGGCGCCTTCGAGGACCTGTACCGGGCACACGCGGGCCGTCTGTTCAGTCTGGCGTGCCGAATGCTCGGCAATCCGGCCGACGCGGAGGATCTCCTGCAGGACATCTTTCTTTCGGCGCACCGGAAGCTGGACAGCTTTCGTGGAGAGTCGGCGCTCGGCACGTGGTTGTACCGGCTGGCGACGAATCAGATCCTCGATCACGTGCGAAGCCGCGCCGCCCGCGCCGGGCAGATCACCGATGGGCTGGAAGATGCGACGGTGCTTGCCGACGCCGGCGAGCACCGGCTCGGCGATCGCGCAATCGCCCGGATCGATCTGGAACGCGCGCTCGCGCAGTTGCCCGAAGGATGCCGCGCCGCGTTCGTGTTGCACGATGTCGAAGGGTTGGAGCATCGTGAGGTAGCCGAGGTGCTCGGGATCGCCGAGGGAACGTCGAAATCGCAGGTGCACAAGGCGCGGTTGCGATTGCGGGCGCTGCTCGGGGAAAAGAGTAGGTAGGAGGCAGGAGGCAGGAGACGGTTCACGGGTTGGCAGCCGCGAAACAGCGAACAGTAAACGATATTTACTCCCATGGCTTGCACTCGCTACGTCACGCAGATCCAGGACCTGGTCGACGGCACGCTCGGCGCGATCCGCCGCGCGGAGCTCGAGATGCACCTGGAACAGTGCGAGGACTGCCGCGCGCTGCTCGCGGATCTCCGCCGCATTCGTGATGCCGCGGGATCGCTCGAGGAGTTGCAGCCGCCCGATCGCGTGTGGCTGCAGATTGCGGGGCGTCTGCGCCAGGAGGGCCGGCTTGCCGACACCACCGCTTCGGCCGCGCCACGCCGCTCCTATGCGGCACTGCTGGCGCTGGCGGCGGCCCTCCTGATCGCGGTGGGGGCCTCGTTGGTGCTGCTCTGGCCGCGCGGCGAGACCACGCGTGCGCCGGTGCAGGCGGGTACCACGGCGCCCGCCAGCGGCAACCCGGCGCCGGCCGCTTCCGTCGAAGATGTCGAGAACGAATTGCGGCAGGCGGAACAGCATTACGAATCCGCAATCGCCCGCCTCGAACAGATCACGAATTCCGATCAGACGATGGACCCGCAGGTTGCGGCGACGTTGAAAAAGAACGTGCAGGTGATCGATCAGGCAATCGCGGAGAGCCGCGCCGCGCTCCGGACGGAACCGACGAGCGCACCGGCGCGCGGGGCGCTCTTCGAAGCCCTGAGGCAGAAGGTGACGATGCTGCAGGACACGATTGCGCTGATGAACGAGATGCGCAAGGGCAACAGTGCGGGCGCGGCGCAGGTACTGAACAAATCTTAGTCAGCGGTTCACATGAGACAGATGCGGATTCAATTCCTTTTCGCGGCGCTCCTGGCACTGATCACGACGCCGCGTCCGGCCGACGCCCAGGTTTATCCCGAACGGCTCACCGAGAAAATGAAATACGCCGTCGCGGCATATCAGCGCCGCGATCGCGACGAACGCGAGGAGCAAACCGACCGCACCACCAAGACGGTGCGCGTCGGCGCGAACGGCGAACTGTCGTTGGGCAACGTCTCCGGCGACATCACGGTCACGCGCGGCAGCGGCAACGACGCCACCGTCGAAATCATCAAGGTCGCAAAGGCGCGGAGCGCGGATGAAGCACGCGAACTGCTCACGCTGGTGACGGTGGAGGTCAACGAGCGCAACGGACGCGCGGAAGTGAAGACGCGGTATCCGAGCGGCGACGAGAACCGCCGCAACAATCGGCGCAATTACAACGTCACGGTGACATACAACGTCCAGGCGCCGGCGGGTACGCGCCTCGACGTCAACTCGGTTTCGGGCAACATCAAGGTCAGCGACATCAAGGGAGAGCTCAGCGTCGGCACGGTCAGCGGCAACGTCAGCGTCACCTCGGCGGGAGCGATCGCGTCTGCCAAGAGCGTGTCCGGCAACGTCGAGATCATCAACGCGCAGGGTGAAGAGAGCCTCGAGGCGAGCAGCGTCAGCGGCGACGTCACGATGCAGCGCGTCACCGTGCGGCGAATCGATGCCGGGTCGGTGAGCGGCAACGTCAAGCTCGATGAGGTCCAGTGCGACCGGGCCGAGGGGCACTCGACCAGCGGCAACATCAGCTTCGCCGGCACCCTGGCCCGCCGCGGGCGTTACGAGCTCAAGTCGTTTTCCGGCGAAGTGCACCTGGCGATCAGCGGCGCCACCGGCTTCGAAGTCGAGGCCACCACGTTCTCCGGCGACGTCAGGTCGGACCTGCCGATCACGATCCGCGGTAACACCGATCCCGACGAGCACAAGCGCCGCCGTTCACTGACCGGTACCTACGGCGATGGCAGCGCGGTCCTCGAGCTCTCCACGTTCAGCGGCAGCATTGTCATCGCCAAGAAATGAGGTAAGGGTGCAAGGTGCTATGTGCGCTGGGTGCTACGTGCGACCGAGTGCAAGGTGCAACCAGGCGCCCGAACCTGCACCTAACACCTAACACCTGGCACCTGGCACCTGACACCTGGCACCTGACACCTGGCACCCCTGGCACCAGTCGCACCGAGCACATAGCACGTCGCACCCTTGCACCCAGCACCCTTAACGCAGCACCGGGTGCGCAAGCTCATCCGGCATGCGGCTTGCTTCCCTAATTGAGCGTCATGCCACAACCGGGCCTGACCGATATAATTGAATACAGATGGGCAGGGTCAGCCCATACGAGATCACGCTTGGAGGCGATGATGAAGCAGTGGGTGATCGCAGGCACGCTCGCGGGCTCGCTCGCGTTTGGCGGGTTGACGCTGGCGCAGCAACCAGCGGCGCAGCAGCCCTCGACGCCGGCGCAGCAGCCGACGACCGCGGAGAAACCCGGAGACCAGACCACCAAGCCGGCCGCAAAGCCCCACGCCAAGCGCGCCAGCACCACAGACCAGTCGGCGGCCGAAGCTCGTGAACCAAAGGCGCAGCCGAATACCGCAACCGAACCAAACGCCAGCGACGCGGCCCTGGCGCTCGGGACCGTTCGTATTCCTCGCGCTGTGAAAGCAGACGGCAAGGACCTCCCCGCCGGCAGCTATCAGGTGCGGCTCACGGCGGAGGAATCGAAACCGAATGCCGTCGGCGCGAGCGAGACACTCGAACGCTGGGTGGAATTCGTGCAGAAGGGAACCGTGAAGGGACGCGAGGTCGTCTCGATCGTTCCGCAGTCCGAGATCAGTCTCGTGCAGAAGGACACCCCGCCGGCGGCCAACGGGTCAAAGGTCCAGATACTCAAAGGTAACGATTACATGCGTGTCTGGATCAACAAGGGCGGGAACCACTATCTCATTCATCTGGTTGCGGCGTAGCCGCACACGAGATCGACCCAGGGCTCATGACTTAAGGCTTAAGGCGGCTCAAGGCTCTTGAGCCGCCCTGAGCCATGAGTCGTGAGCCCTGAGCCCGCTATATCGCCATCACGTCGAACTGCTCGTGATGCAGGTGCGCGTCGGGCCGGAGCGTGATCGGCTTCCCGAGCATGTGCTGCAGCTCGCGGAGGATCGCGCTCTCCTCTTCCTTCAACGCGCGCGCGATGTCCGGATTCACCCGCAGCATCACTCCCTGGCCGTCCAGGTCGGGGCCGATCTTCCGCAGCTCGGTCAGGATCTCGTAACAGATCGTCGCGCTCGACTTGATCGAACCTGACCCGGAACAGTAGGGGCACGGCTCGGTGAGCTGGCGCTCGAGGCTCTGCTTGACTCGCTTGCGCGTCACGATCACCAGACCGAAGTCCGACACCTGCAGCGCCTTCGACGGCGAACGATCCTTCCGCAGCTCCTTCTCGACCTCCTGGAAGACCTTCTGCCGGTTCTTCTTCTCCTCCATGTCGATCAGGTCGAGGACGATGATCCCGCCGAGATCGCGCAGCCGGATCTGGCGGACGATCTCCTTCACCGCTTCCAGGTTGGTCTTGACGATGGTGTCCTCGAGCCGCCCGCTCGACTTCTTCCCGACGTAACGTCCGGTGTTGACGTCAATGGCGACCAGCGCCTCGGTCTGGTTGATCACCAGGTAGCCGCCGGACTTCAGCCACACCTTGCTGCGCAGCGCCTTGTCGATCTCCGCCTGGACGCCGTACTCCTCGAAGATCGGGAATTCCTTGGTGTAGTGCTTCACCCGCGGCAGCAGGTTCGGCATGATCCGCTCGACCAGCGCCACCACGCGCCGGTGCTCCTGCGCATCGTCCAGCCGGATCGCGGTGTAGTCGTCGGTCAGCAGATCGCGCAGCAGCTTGGTGACCAGGCTCTGCTCCTGGAACAGCACCGCCGGCGGACGGCGGGTCTCCATCTTGTGCCGCACTTCGGTCCAGATCTGGTGGAAGTACGACAGGTCGCTGACGATGTCCGGCTCGGATCGTCCACCGGCCGCGGTCCGGATGATCACGCCGCCGGTGAAGCCGTGCTCCTCGCGGAACTGCCGGACGATGCCGCGAAGCCGCGCGCGCTCTTCGCGCGACTCGATTTTGCGCGACACGCCGACGTGGTCGACCGTCGGCATGAAGACCAGGAACCGCCCGGGCATGGTGACGTGCGAGGTGAGCCGCGCGCCCTTCGTGCCGAGCGGCTCCTTGACGACCTGGACCAGGATCTCCTGGCCCTCTTTCAGCAGATCTTCGATCCTGGCCTGGGGGCGATCGTCCCTGGGTTGCCCGCGGGACGCCCCCGAGCCGGCGGGCGGCTCGCGATCGGGGCGGCCGCCGGAGCGATCGCGTCCGCGGCGCTCGACGCGGCCGTTGGCAGGGGGTTCGGAAGCGATCTCGATGCTCGCCTCTTCCGCGGCGTCGACACGAAGCGCCTTCTCGGCAGCGGCGGCGCCGATCTCGACCGGGATGGCGGCGGAATCGTCCTCGTCTTCGCCGGCGAGGCGCTCGAACTCCTCGACGGTGTTGACGACCTCAGAGACGTAGAGGAACGCGTCGCGCTCGAGGCCGATGTCGACGAACGACGACTGCATCCCGGGGAGGACCTTGGAGACGCGTCCTTTGTAGATGTTGCCGACGACGCCGCGCTGATTCTCGCGCTCGATGAAGATCTCGACGACCTGGTCGTCCTCGAGAATGGCCACGCGCGTGTCGTGGCCCGCCGAGGAGATGATCATCTCCTTGTTCATGGAAATGACTCCGCGATCGGCGGCCGTCCGACGTCCGAGAGGCGCACGCGTACGCCATGGCCGGAGCGGAGCACCGTCCGGCCAACCACAACGCGATAAGCGCCAGCACGAAAAACGTCATCGGTCCGCTTTCTACTAATTCGTGAACCGCCTCATCCGCACGTTCAGGATGAGGCCAAAGCCTGCGAGCGATGCGATGAGGGACGAGCCGCCATAACTCATGAGCGGCAGCGTGATCCCCTTGACCGGCGCCAGGCCGGCCGACATCGTCACGTTGTAGATGACCTGGAACGCAAACCCCGAAATGATGCCTCCCACCAGATACGCGCCGAGGCGGTCCTTGGCGAGCCGGGCCGCCTCGAGCGAACGCAAGATCACGAACAGATACAGGCCCAGCGCGACGAGCACGCCGATGAAGCCCTGCTCTTCCGCGAGGACCGAGAAGATGAAATCGTTGTGCGCGACCGGCAGGAACTTGTACTGCCCCTGCGTGCCCTGCCGGAATCCCTTGCCGGTCAGTCCGCCGGAACCGACCGTGACGCGCGCCTGGATCGTCTGATAGCCGGCGCCGCGCGGGTCCTGCTCCGGATCGAGAAACGTCTGGATGCGCGAGCGCTGGTAGTCCTTCAGCGCGAACTTCCAGGCGACCGGCGCAATCAGCAGCCCCGCCAGCGCGAGCACGCCGAGCAGCCGCAGGCGCAGACCTGCGAGATACGCGACGCCGAGGAACACCGGCAGCAGCGTGACCGCGGTGCCGAGATCCGGTTGCTTGGCGATGAGCAGCAGCGGGACCAGCGTGAAGATGCCGCCGATGACCAGGTCGCTGGTGTTGCGTGCGCCGCGCCGGTTCTCGCCGAAGAACATCGCCAGCAGCAGCGCAATCGAGAGCGCGCCGAACTCGGACGGCTGCAGATTGAACGGGCCCGATCGGGATCCAGCGCTGCGCGCCCATCTGCGTCGATGCCCTTGATCAGCACGAAGACCAGCAGCACCATCAGAGCGCCGAACAGCATCAGCGAGTGCTCGGCGAACATCCGGTAATCGATCGAGCAGGCAGATGAGCAGCGCCACCATGCCGATTGCCAGCGCGTAGATCTGGGTCCAGACCTGCGGCCCCGCGTGCCCGACGCCGCTCGGCGGAGTCACGTAGGTGGTGCTGTAGATCATCGCGATGCCGATGCCGGTCAGGGTCAGCACCGCCGCGAGCAGCAGCCAGTCGACGTGGAAGAACAGCCGTCGTTCGAACATGGTTCTATTGCCCGCCGCGGTCCGCCGCGCGCGCGAACGGATCCGTGAAGTCCAGCCGCATTTCTTCGCGCGTCGGCGGCGGCGGCAGGGGCTTTCCGTCCTTCTTGGCGAAGTAGGTATTGAGAATGTGATGCGCGATCGACGCGGCGTTCGCGCTGTGGACGCCGTGTTCCACGAACACGACGCCGGCGATCTCGGGGTTGTCGCGCGGGGCAAAGAACGTGAACCAGCCGTTGTCGCGCAAATCCTTCCCGCTGCGCGCCGCAGCAAGTCGTCCCTGGTTGGAGATGACCTGCGCCGTGCCGGTCTTGCCGCACACGTCGTGACCGGGAATCTTCGCCCGTCCGCCAGTGCCGCCGGCGTTCACCACCATCCACATGCCGTCGCGAATGGCCTGGAGCTTTTCCGGCGTCATCTCGATCCTCGATTGTGGCGGCGGCGCCGCCACCTGCTTCCACGCCTTGCCGTCGTTGACCGCCTTCACCAGATGAGGGGTCACGCGAACGCCGCCGTTGGCCAGCGTCGCGGTGTAGACCGCAAGCGAGATCGGGGTCACGGAAACCTGGCCCTGACCGATGGAGACCGAGATGGTCTCGCCGGCGTACCACTTCTTCTCTTTCTGCGTCGCCTTCCACTCGGTGGACGGCACGAGCCCGGTGACTTCGTTCGGCAGATCGATGTTGGACTTCACGCCAAGGCCGAGCAGCGTCGCCCACTTGTTGATCCTGTCGACGCCGAGCATGTTGCCGACCGTGTAGAAGTACACGTCGCACGACTGCTCGATGGCGTGGCGGAGGTCCACCGAGCCGTGTCCACCCTTCTTCCAGCACTTGAAATAACGGCCGTAGAACGACTGCCCGCCGGCGCAGTGCACTTTGAAATCGGGGGTGATGACGCCTTCCTCGAGTCCGGCCAGCCCGACCGCCATCTTGAAGGTCGATCCCGGGCGAGTAGCGTCCCTGCAGGGCGCGGTTCTGCAACGGCCGCAGGTCGTCGGTGTTGAGCGACGCCCAGGTCGCGCGATCGATGCCGCCGGCGAACGCGTTCGGATCGAACGCCGGCCGGCTGGTGAAGCTCAGCACCTCACCGTTCCGCGGATCGAGCACTACCGCCGCGCCGTTGTAGTCCCGCGGCCGTGAAACCGTCCTCGGTGGCCCTCTGCACGTCGCCGTCGATCGTCAGCTGCATCGGTGCGCCCTTCGGTCGGAGAGCTGCTCTGCTCGCCGAGATCGCCGATCTCGCGAGCCGACGCTGTTCACGACGACAGTCTTGGTGCCTTCGGTCGCCCATCAGCACGCGGTTGTACGCCTGCTCGATCCCTGCCTGTCCAACCAGCTCGCCGGGCTCGGCGCCCTCGTAGTCCGCCTTTTGAAGCTGTGCTTCGGTGACCTCCGCCACGTAGCCGAACAGATGCGCCGCCATCGTGTCGCCAGGATACTGCCGCGACGGCACTTCCTGAGAGAAGATACCCGGAAGCTCCCACTGGCGCGCCCTCACCGCGATGACCTGCTCGATGCTGGCATTTTCGATGAGCACGATGGGCCGGTAGCTCGGCTCGCGACGCCGCCGGCTGACCGTCTCCTGGAGCTGCGCCTCGTCGACACCGGTGGCGGCGGCGAGCGTCCTCAGCGTCGCGTCGAGAGTTCTTGGTCTGCTCGCGCACCAGCGCGATGTTGAAGATGTTGCGGTTTTCAACCAGGACCTTGCCGTTTCGATCGAGCAGCACGCCGCGCGGCGCCGGCTGCGGCAGTTTGCGGAGGTGGTTGTTCTCCGCCATTTCAGCGAACTTCTGGTGCTGCGCGACCTGGAACACCCAGAACCCCACGGCGAGCGCTGCGAACGCAATCGCAACGATGTACTGCAGGGCCGTGAGCCGCAGTGCCAGGTGGCGCCGATCGTCCGGCATCAAATTGGTCGACATAGGGTCACTTCGCTAGGTATCTAGTATCTCCGTTTGCCCAGGCTCGCGCGCCGCATCTGACGCCGCTGAACGAGGTCCGGTCCCTTCTCGACAACCGCAAAAGCCACGATCCCGACCACCGCGTTCACGAGCGCCTGCACCAGCACCGTCGACATCCGCAGCGCGAACGCCTCGTCCCTCGACCAGCGCGTGCAGCGCCTCGAAGACGACCTCGTGCAGGAACGTCGCGCCGACGAACATCACGAAGCGCGGCATCGTCTGCGAAACGATGAACTGCGCGCCCAGGACCCCGACGAGAAACCCCATCAGCGTCTTCGACAGCCCGCCGATACCGACGAGCCGATCCCGCGAGCGCGTCCTGCGCCAGTCCGGCGGCCGCGCCCGCCAGCATCCCGGTGACCGCGCCATAGGCCAGGGCGACGATAGACGACCGCCACGAGCACCAGATTCACCGCGAATCCGGCCTCCGATCATCAACCCCGATAACGTCGTCTGCAGCGCCAGCGCGGCGGCGAGCGCAATCAGCACAACCGCTGTTTTCACTGAACGCCCTCGTCGCGCGTCGCCGGCCGCGGCGGCACCAGCACGACGAGTACTTCCTCGACACCCGAGAAGTCCACGGCCGGGCGCACGGTGATGTTCCGGTAGAGACCCGTGCCGCGCTCGGAGCGCTCGACACGGCCGATCAGGAAACCTTTCGGATAGATCCCGTCGACACCCGAGGCGATGACGCTATCGCCATCCTTGACGTCCGCGAGATTTGCGACCAGCTCCATCCGGAGCGGGGGGTCCGATTCGAGGCCCACGACCATGCCGCCGGCACGCGACCGTTCGATCAGCGCACCGGCCGCGGCGTTGCGGTCGATCAGCAGCTGCACGCGCGCGGCGTGCCTGGCCGGCTGGCCGATGATCCGTCCGACGATGCCGTGCGGCGACATCACCGCCATGTCGGCCTGCACGCCGTCAGCACTTCCGCGATCGATCGTAATCGTCTTCATACCAGGGTTCGGATTCCCGCCGATGACTTCCGCTGCCAGGGTCGGCACACCCGCCCGCGGTCCGGAGATCCATCAGCTCCTGCAGCCTTTGGGAGCGCACCGCGAGCGCATGCTCCTCTTGCAGCTTGATCTCGCAGTTCTGAGAGCTGCCGCCGCAGCACCTCGTTCTCGTCGCGGGCCCCCCGCAGCGACGCGTAATTGCCCCACACGTCGCGCACTCCCCTGACCGCTGACGAGGTCGCCCGCTCGACGCGGGAGAAGAGCTCGAAGGTGACCAGCTCGAGCACCCGCACGCCGG
Organism: uncultured Acidobacteriota bacterium; assembly: GCA_963755695.1. GTDB lineage: Bacteria > Acidobacteriota > Vicinamibacteria > Vicinamibacterales > 2-12-FULL-66-21 > QHWT01. The sequence goes on from CAVWLB010000010.1 coordinate 2,153,110, forward strand.
ACTTCGACTGCACCTGGGCCGACACCAAGATCACCTGCGCCAGCATGACGCAGAAGAAGAGCCAGCCCGTGCGTTTACGGATGTCGAGCATGAGTGTCGCGTGTCGAGGCCTCGACGCCGTCAGTCAATCGAAATCTTCCGCAACAAGTTGAAATCCGACAGCATCTTTCCTGCGCCGAGCACCACCGACGAGAGCGGATCCTCCGCCATCGCCAGGGGCAGGCCGGTCTCTTCGCGCAGCCGCTTGTCGAGATTCTTCAGCAGCGCGCCCCCGCCGGTCAGCACGATTCCGCGATCGACGATGTCGGCCGACAGTTCCGGCGGCGTTCGCTCCAATGCCACGCGCACCGCGTCCACGATCACGTTGACCGTCTCGGCGAGCGCCTCTCGAATCTCTTCGTCGGTGATGGTGATGGTCTTCGGCACGCCTTCGATCAGATGGCGCCCCTTGATCTCCATCGTCATCCGCTCGTCGATCGGATACGCCGATCCGATCTCCATCTTGATCGCCTCGGCGGTGCGCTCCCCGATCAGCAGGTTGTAGGTCTTCTTGATGTACTGAATGATCGCGTCGTCCATTTCGTTACCGGCGACGCGGACGGCCTTGCTGTAGACGATGCCGGCGAGCGAGATGACGGCGATATCGGTGGTGCCTCCGCCGATGTCGACGATCATGTTGCCCGAGGGTTCGGTGATCGGCATACCGGCGCCAATCGCCGCGGCCATCGCTTCCTCCACCAAGTAGACCTCGCTGGCCTTTGCGCGGTAGGCGCTGTCTTTCACTGCGCGCTTCTCCACCTGGGTGATCTCCGAGGGCACGCCGATCACGATGCGCGGCCGGACCCACACGTTGCGGTTGTGTGCCTTCTTGATGAAGTAGGTCAGCATCTTCTCGGTGACCTCGAAATCGGCGATGACGCCGTCCTTCATCGGCTTGATCGCGACGATGTTGCCCGGCGTTCGGCCGAGCATTTCCTTGGCATCCTTCCCGACCGCCTCGATTCGGCCGTTCACCTTGTTGATCGCCACGATCGACGGCTCGTTGACGACGATGCCTTTGCCCCGCGCGTAAACGCAGGTGTTCGCCGTGCCGAGGTCGATGGCAAGGTCGCTCGAAAAGAGGGAAAACAGTGAACGAAGACTCAAAGTCGCTCCTCACTCACGCCTGCTACGTGAATCCCGTTTTTTCCGTGGTCCTTCACCTGGTACATGGCTTCATCAGCCGCCTGAATCAATCCTTCGGCCGATGCTGCCACGTCGGGCAGCGTCGCCACCCCAATGGACACGGTGAGATGAATGTCGAGACCGTCGCCGCGCAGGAATCCGTGAGCGGCGATACGTTCCCGGATACGCTCGCCCACCGCGAAAGCGCCGTCGCTGCCGGTGTCGGGCAGGATCAGCGCGAACTCATCGCCGCCAAAGCGCGCGACGACGTCGGTTTCTCGTGCGCTCTGACGAATCACGCTCGCGGCCTCCACCAGCGCACGACTCCCATACAGGTGACCGTGGCTGTCGTTGATGCCTTTGAAGCCGTCGAGATCGATGAACAGGAGCGACAGCGGACGGCCGCTGCGCGAGGCGCGCTTCGTCTCGCGGCGGAGGACCTGCGAGAGGTAGCGCGAATTGTACAGCTGCGTGAGGTCGTCCGTGACCGACAGGGCTTCCGCCCGCTGGACGCGCAGCGCATTGTCGAGCGCGATGGCGGCGGATTCCAACGCCGACAGGAGCGCCGCCTGGGTGGCAGGAGCGAAGCGCGGGTCGCGCGAAGCCGGAGTCCGGTCCATCCCGACCAGCGCCCCGACGGTGCGTCCGCGGCATTCGAGCGGAAACGCCACGACGGCCGCCGGGGCAGCGCCGCCGAACCGGCGGTCCTGCGACACGTCCGCCGCGCAGCAGAGGTCGCGGCTCTTGATCACCCACTGCCCGACCGACGTCGCCCCTGGTTCGAGTGCTGCGGTCAGGCCACGCGCACCCATGGTGCGCATGCGTCCTGCATCGTCTATTGCCAACACGAGCCATCCTGTAGCGGGGAGCCAGTCAGCGGCATGTGCAACCAACACATCCGCGACGCGTTCGGGATCCAGCGTGGAATTGACCGCCCGGACCAGCCCGGTCAGGACGTCAGCGCGCGAAAGCCGCGCGCGCAGGCCACTTTGCAGCGGCCGAAGCCGGCTGGCGAGATCCGCGCGCAGAGACGCCGATGACGACGCCCGTCGTCGAGGCGGCACACGTGTGCCGGACGGGCGGCGAGACGGCCGACCGGTCCCGGTCAATCGGCTGTGCGTCCCATTGGAATGCCGGATCCCTCTAAGTCCTTCTGTTCGCCACAAATATAGCACACGAGGGGACGCCGGCAGACGTAGGAATATCCCGCGAGCCGGATCGAGCAGGCTGCTCAACGGCCGTAACAGCAGAGGCGGCAAGCCTTAGAGGCCCGGCGGTAGCAGCGATGCTCTACGCCGGTGCTTGCCCCATCCGTCCCGAGCCAGGCGCGGACGCTCGTCATGCCGGGCAACGGCGCGCCGGTTCAACCCCGGGCGGGCCCCTTCGTTTGGTTCGACGCTGCCACCCCCACAGTTCCCTTGGAGTCGAGACAGACGAGCGTGTCGAAATCACCTTCGATGGAGGAAGAATCGTCAGCGGAATCTGTCCCGCTTCAACGTTTTCGTCGAGTTCGAATCGCCCCTCCCTGACTCTCTCGCTCACCGGTCAGGGCTCGCGTTCGTGGCATAATTGGATGTTCCGTTAGACATAATTCGCCGCGCTTTCAGCAGCCCGGCTTCAGAGGTTTTCGACGCCCATGACGATGCTCGACCGGATGCGGCGCCACAAGGGCTGGCTCAAATGGAGCCTGGCGGTGGTGGTCGTTTCGTTCATCCTGCTCTACATCCCCAGTTTCATGCGGAACTCCGCGGAAGGAGCAGCCAACAATGCCGTCGTGGCCCAGGTCGAAGGACGCGAGATCACGGCCGCGCAGTTCCGGCGCATCTACCAGCAGCAGATGCAGGCGTATCGTGCGTCGTATGGCGCCAACATCGACGAAAAGCTGCTCAAGCAGCTCGGCATCGATCAGCGGATCATCCAGCAGATGATCGAGGAAGAAGCGGCGCTGGTCGAAGCCAGGCGTCTCGGCATCAGCGCCAGCGACGCCGAGGTTCGCGAGCGTATCCTGGCGCTGCCTGCCTTCCAGGAGAATGGCCAGTTCATCGGGGACGCAGCGTTACCGTCAGCTCCTTCGAATGCAGAATGCCGCCGATGCGGCCCGACGAGTTCGAGGACCAGGTGCGGCGCAGCATCGTGGTCGAAAAGCTGCAGGCCGCATTGACCGGATGGATGACCATCAGCGACAGCGACGTCAGCCGCGAGTTCAAGCGTCGCAACGAGAAGGTCAAACTCGCCGTCGCTTTCGTTTCCTGCCGACAAGTTCCGCGAGGGTCTCGCCGCGAGCGACGCCGAGGTGGCGAAGTACTTCGACGAGCACAAGGATACGTTCCGCATCCCCGAGAAGCGCAAGATCCGGTTTCTCACCATCGATCAGGAAGGGATGCGGGCGAAGGTGAGCGTCACCGGGCAGCAGATCGAACGGTCTTACAACGACAACATCCAGCAGTACTCGACCCCCGAGCAGGTACGGGCGAGCCATATCCTGCTCAAGACCGAGGGCAAGGATGATGCGGCCGTCAAGAAGGAGGCCGAGGAGATCCTCGCGAAGGCGAAGAGCGGCGCTGACTTCGGCGAGCTGGCGAAGAAGTACTCGCAGGACGACTCGAACGCGTCGAAGGGCGGAGACCTCGACTACTTCGGCCGTGGACGAATGGTTCCGGAGTTCGATCAGGTGGCGTTCTCGCTGCAGCCGGGACAAATCAGCGATCTCGTGAAGACGCAGTTCGGCTACCACATCATCAAGCTGGTGGACAAGAAGCCGGCGTCGCAGACGACCTCTCTCCGAGGTCCGTGCGCAGATCGAAGACCAATTGAAATGGGAACAGGCGCAGGCCCAGGCGCAGAAGCTCGCCGACGATGTCGGCGAAAGATCTGAAGAAGCCGACGGACTTCGACGCCGTCGGGCGCGCTCGCGGGCTGCAGGTCAGCGAGTCCGGTTTCTTCCAGCAGGACGAACCGATCGCCGGCATCGGCGTGGCGCCATCGGTTGCACAACAGGCCTTCACGATGTCGATCGGCGAAGTGAGCGATCCGATCCGCACGCCGCAAGGCTTCGCCTTCATCACCGTCCTGCAGAAGCAGGACCCGTACGTCCCGAAGCTCGACGAGGTGAAGAACAAGGTCAAGGACGAAGTGCTCAAGCAGAAGGCGATCGAGGCCGCCCGGCAGAAGGCCGCGGCACTCGACCCGACGCTGAAGTCGGGCGACTTCGACAAGGCGGCCAAGGCAGCCGGCCTGGAAGTGAAGACCACTGACCTCATCGCGCGCGGCTCGGCGATTGTCCGATCTCGGAATCAGTCCGGCAATCGATGCGGCGGCATTCAAGCTGCCGGTCAGGATGGCGTCAGCGATCCCATCGTCACTGACAACGGCGCGGCGGTCATCAAGGTCGTCGAGAAGAACAACGCCGCCGCCGGAGAGTTCGAAAAGCAGAAGGACTCGCTCAAGGGCGAGCTCCTCAACGAGCGCAAGCAGCGCTTCTACGCGTCGTACATGGCGAGCGCGCGCAAGCGGATGAACATCAAGATCAATCGCGACACGCTCGCGCAATTGACGGCGTAAGCCATTGCCGTTGGCGGTCAGCGGTTAGCGATCAACCTCGTGCCCATCGCCAGAGCTGTTACTGAATTCGGCCCGTTAATCGATGGTCGCACGGTCAGCACCGGCGCCACGTTCGAGGTTCGAAGCCCATACGACGGACAGGCGGTCGCCGTCGTCCATCGGGCCGGACCGAAAGAGATCGAGCGGGCGATCGCCGCGGCAGCGAACGCGTTCACCACCACCAGGGCGCTTCCGGCATGGAAGCGTTCGGCCATCCTCGAAGCCATCAGCGGTGCGATCGCGGCGCGGCGCGAAGATCTTGCCGTCACGATCGCGCTCGAAGCCGGCAAACCAATCAAGACCGCGCGCGGGGAAGTCGACCGCGCGATCTTCACGTTCAAGGTTGCGTCGGAAGAGGCGCGGCGGATCGGCGGCGAGATTCTGCCGCTCGACTGGCTGCCGGGGCTCGACCGCCGTGAAGCCCACATCCGCCGGGTTCCGCTTGGACCGATCGCGGGCATCACGCCGTTCAACTTCCCGCTCAATCTCGTCGCGCACAAGGTGGCGCCGGCGCTCGCGGCAGGCAATCCCGTCATCATTCGGCCGGCGTCGCAAACGCCGGTGTCGGCGATCACGCTCGGCCGGATTGCAGTCGATGCCGGCTGGCCCGCGGAGGGGTACGCTGTGGTCCCGAGCACGACCCGCGACGCGTCGCCGCTTGTCGAGGACGAACGAATCAAGCTTCTCAGCTTCACGGGCAGTCCCGCGGTCGGCTGGGATCTGAAGGCGCGCGCCGGACGGAAGCGGGTGACGCTGGAGCTTGGCGGAAACGCAGCCGTCATCGTCCATCATGATGCCGACCTCGCCCACGCCGCAGAACGGGTTGCATGGGGAGGTTTCACCTATGCCGGCCAGTCGTGCATCTCGGCACAACGGATCTACGTGCACGAGGCCGTATACGACCGTTTCTCGGCGGATCTTCTGCGCCGAACCGCTGCGCTGAAGACGGGCAACCCATTGGAGGAAGATACGGATCTCGGTCCGGTCATCGACCAGGGAGCCGCGGAACGAATCCAGGAGTGGATCGACGAAGCCAAAGCGGCCGGCGGAAAGGTGATTGCCGGCGGGACACGCGACGGACGGCTGTGGCAGCCGACGATCATCGAGGCGGCTCCGGCAAACGTCCGGGTCAATTGTCAGGAAGTCTTCGCGCCGGTCCTGACGCTCCAACCCTACGTCGACGTCGAGCAGGCAATAGCCGCAGCGAATGCCGGCGACTACGGCCTGCAGGCCGGTATCTTCACCCACGACCAGCGCGTGATCAACGCGGCCATCGACGGCATCGACGTCGGCGGGCTGATGGTGAACGACGTGCCGACCTTCCGCGTCGATCACATGCCCTACGGCGGCGTGAAGCATTCAGGCTTCGGTCGCGAGGGGCTCCGTTACGCGATCGAGGAAATGACGGAGCTGAAGCTGGTAGCGTACCGCCGGTAGCCCGAGGACGACTCACCCCACACGCTGGGCGACTGGTTCACGGTCGCTGATTCACGAATTCTGCTTCCCGATCCCCTTCAACGCCAACCGTCACCGCCGAAATCAGTTGAACGATTTCTGCGTGCTCCGCGGCGTGATCGCATACAGTTCCCACCAGCACGGACCGGAGCTCGCGGGGGTCATGGCCATCGCCTCACCACCTGATCGTATCGATCATCGACTGGTCATCCGCCGCGTGACGCGGCGGCTCATTCCGTTTGCCTTCATCTGTTACGTGGTCGCCTACATCGATCGGGTGAACATCGGGTTCGCCGCCTCCTCGCTGCAGCGGGACCTCGGTCTGAGCGACGCCGCGTACGGCTTTGGCGCCGGCCTGTTCTTTCTCGGCTACTTCCTGTTCGAGATTCCGAGCAACCTGCTGTTGGAGCGCGTCGGCGCACGTCGTTGGATTGCGCGCATCATGATTGTCTGGGGGCTCGTCTCGATGGCCACGTGTTCATCACCGGCACCCCGTCCTTCTACGCCGCCCGGATCGTACTCGGCCTGGCCGAAGCCGGATTCTTTCCCGGCATGGTCTTATACCTGACCTATTGGATCCCGGAAGCCGAGCGCGCGCGCACGAACGCGCTGTTCATGATGGCTGCGCCGATTGCCATCGCCGTGGGGGCGCCGGTATCGGAAGCGGTCATGAGACTAGACGGTACTCTCGGACTGCAGGACTGGCAATGGCTGTTCCTGCTCGAGGGCCTGCCGGCGATGTTCCTCGGCGTCATGGCACGGTGGGCGCTGACGGATCGCCCCGAAGACGCGGCGTGGCTGCCGGCCGGAGAACGTGCGTGGCTCGTGGCCACCATGCGAGACGAACGTTCCAGGCGAGCGACCGGAGGACACGGTTCGATTGCGGCAAGCCTTCGGAGCTTCACCTTCTGGCGGTTGACGACCGTCTACTTTCTCAACACGATCGTGACCTACGGTCTTTTCCTCTGGCTCCCGAAGATTCTCAAGGATGCATCGGGCGCAGGCGGCTTCGCCATCAGCGGCATGACCGCTTTTCCCTTTGCGGTTGCCCTCGTAGCCATGGTGCTGATCGGCCGACACTCGGATCGGACCGGCGAGCGGCGCTGGCACGTCGCGGGGTGTGCCGCCATGGCGGCGATCGGATTGATTCTGGCAGCTGCGTTCCAGGATGACCTGTTGCTGCTGGTGCTCAGCTTCACGCTCTCGCAATCGGGACAACGCTCGGTAATGAGCGTGTTCTGGGCCATCCCCCAGCGGTTGCTTGGCGGTACCGCCGCGGCCGCCGGCATCGCGTTGATCAACGCCGTCGGCAATCTGGGCGGATGGGTGGGGCCATCCATCATGGGCTGGCTGCGCCAGTCGACCGGCACCTACACGTCCGGCTTGCTCGTGCTCTCCTGTGCGTTGATTGCCGAAGGCTTGCTGGTGCTGACCTTGCGGCTGCCCGCGCACCCGGCGTCATCCGTCAGTGATGTGCGACGTCTGGCGTGAGGTTGTCGCAAATACGCGAAGTCAAACGATTCACGCTGAGAAAGTGTCTGCCAAGGACGTACTCTCGCCGCGGGGGATGTTGCTAGAGCTCGCAGGCCCATTTCCAGACGGCCTCGTCGACCGGAATGCCTTTCAACAGATTGTGGCGGCGGGTCTCCAGCGTGCGCTCACCGGGATAGCGCACCTTTGCATCCGTGGGCGGCGTCGCATGCAGGTGCTCCACAATCGCGTCCGCGATCTTTTCGTAGTCGCCAAGCGTCGACGGATCAATCGCGATGAACACTTGTGACAGCGATGATTCGCGCTCCGGATCGGAAGGGATCTCGTGGGTCGCGAGACCGCCGGCTGAGAATAGCCGCGACCATGTCGAGCACGACGGCCAGGCCCGAGCCCTTCCAGAATCCAATTGGCAACAGGCGCCGCGACATTTCAATTGCCGCCGGATCCGTCGACAGGCGGCCCTCCTCATCGTAGCCACCGGCCACCGGTAACATCTGCTGCCTCGCGCGGTATGCCTGCAACGCACCCACCGAAAACTGCGACATCGCCATGTCGACGACAACGTGACCCTTGGTGCGAGGAACGGCAACGATCAGCGGGTTGTTGCCGATGCGCGGCTCGCTCGCGCCCCACGGCGGCACGTTGGCAAGCGTATTGGTCCAGCAGATCCCGATGACACCCGCGTCCGCAGCCTGCCAGCCGTAGCTGCCTCCGCGCATCCAGTGATTGGTGTTCGCAAGCGCGACGCAGCCGATACCATGTTCGCGCGCCAGCGCAATCGCGCGCGCCATCGAGGCGTGGGCGTTGAGATTGCCAGGTCCTCGCCGCCCGTCCCAGCGCTCCATGCCGCCATGCACCGCCACCGGTACCGGCCGGCCGTGGACGTCGACGACGCCGTTCGCGATGTAGCGGATGAATCGTGGAAAACGATTCAGGCCGTGCGAGTAGACCCCGTCACGGTCGGTGTCGGCGAACAGCCGCGCGCACAGATCGGCACGATCGGCGTCGAACCCCCGGTCAACGAGCACGCGCCGCAGCACCTCGTGAATCTGGGAATACGGAATTCTCATTCGCGCATGATATGCGCCCGCTCAATTGCCGGCGCCGTGCCGTTGCAGGCAGATCACCAAATCACCAAATCCCCAATTCCCAAATCCCCAATTCCCAAATCCCGAAGCTTCCGAGCCAAGTTATGATGACCAAGCTGATGATTCACTCCGATCGCCGCAGAACGCCAGCCGATTTGATCTCGAAAATCAACCGGGTGCTCGAACTCTCCGGCGCGAAGATCAACTCGATCGAATCAACATGGCGCCCCGAAGATGGCGCGCCGGTCTTCACCGTTCAGGGCCGATACCACACCCGCGGCTGGACCGAGTGGACGCAGGGTTTCCAGTTCGGCTCGGCGCTGCTGCAGTTCGATGCCACCGGCGAGCGCGAGTTCCTCGAGCTGGGCCGCTCGCGCACGATCGATCGCATGGCGCCGCACCTGACCCACATGGGCGTGCACGACCATGGCTTCAACAACGTCAGCACCTACGGCAACCTGTGGCGCCTCGTGATGGAGGAACGCGTCGCCGCGACCGAGCTGGGAGTTGCAGTTCTACGAGCTGGCATTGAAGGTCAGTGGCGCGGTCCAGGCGCGTCGCTGGACGCCGTTACCTGACGGCGGCTTCATCCACTCGTTCAACGGTGCGCATTCGCTGTTCGTCGACACGATCCGATCGCTGCGGGCACTGGCGCTCGCCTTCATCCTGGGTCAGACGCTCACCGAGGAGCAGGACCTGGAGATCAACCTGCTCGTCCGGCTGGTGCAGCACGCGCACGCGACCGCACGTTACAACGTGTATTACGGGAACGGCCGCGATCGCTACGACGTGCGCGGACGTATCGCTCACGAGAGCATGTTCAACGTCGCGAGCGGCACCTATCGCGGCCCGAGCACGCAACAGGGTTATTCGCCGTTCTCGACCTGGACCCGCGGACTGGCATGGGCGGTGCTCGGCTTTGCCGAGCAGCTGGAATTCCTGGACATCGTCCCGGAGCCGGCGCTCCACCCGTGCGGCGGACGGGCCTCGGTGGAAGCGATGATGCTCGAGGCGGCGCGCGCCACTTCGGACTACTACCTCGAGAACGCCGCGGCCGACGGCATCCCCTACTGGGATACCGGCGCGCCAGGCCTGTCAGCGCTTGCCGAGTGGCGCGACCGGCCGGCCAATCCGTTCAACCAGCACGAGCCGGTCGACAGCTCCGCGGCCGCGATCGCCGCGCAGGGACTGCTGCGGCTCGCGCACTTCCTGTCGCCGACGCGGTGAAGACGCCTCACGGTACGAGCAGGCCGGCCTGCTCATCCTCGACATGCTGTTCGACGACACGGGCCCGTACCTCAGCACCGATCCCAGCCACCAGGGATTGCTGCTCCACTCCGTCTATCACTGGCCGAATGGCTGGGACTACGTGCCCCAGGGCGCGGCGACGCCGCGCGGCGAGTCGAGTCAGTGGGGGGACTATCACGCGCGCGAGGCAGCCTTGTATGTGAAGCGCCTCGCGGAGCACGCGCCGTATCTCACGTTCTTCGCGGCCGAGCAGATGGAGCGCGACGAGGTTGTCGACCGATGACCGCCGGCACGCACCCGACCGCCCTGATTACCGGAGGCACGCGCGGGATCGGTCTTGGCATCGCGCGCGCGCTCGCGCGTGACGGCTGGGATCTGGCGCTGTGTGGCGTTCGCCCTGAAGCCGACGTCGTGCCGGTTCTCGAGTCGCTCCGGACGAACGGCAGCGCCGTCCACTACGTCGCCGCAGATCTCGCGAGCCCGCGTGATCGCCAGCGGCTCGTCGATCAGGTGCACGTGCGCCTTGGTGCGATCAACGCGCTGGTCAACAACGCCGGCCGCGCGCCACGGGTCAGGGCGGATGTGCTCGAAGCAACCGAGGACAGCTTCGAAGAGCTGCTGCGCACGAATCTGCAAGGACCTTACTTCCTGACCCAGGCCATCGCCCGCGATCAACTCGCGCGGCGCGCACAGGATCCGTCCTTCCATGCCTCGATCGTGTTCATCACGTCGGTATCCGCCGAGATGGCGTCGACCAATCGCGGCGATTACTGCGTCAGCAAGGCCGGGCTCGCGATGGCCGCCAAGGTGTTCGCCACGCGACTCGCCGAGCATGGCATCCCGGTCTACGAAGTCAGACCAGGGATCATCGCGACCGACATGACGTCGGCGGTGAAGGAGACTTACGATCGCCGCATCGCGGATGGCCTGGTCCCCGAGCGACGGTGGGGTCAACCCGACGACGTCGGCCGCGTCGTCGCGGCGCTGGTGCGCGGCGACCTGCCATATGCGACGGGATCGGTGATCCACGTGGACGGTGGCCTTTCGGTGCCGCGCTTGTAGCCGGGGCTCGCGCCTGTGGCCGGGTCTAAAACGCCGCTTAACCACTCTCACGGCGCCTCTAAAGAGGCGTCCTACACCTCCTCCCCTGCTCACGGCGCCTCTAAAGAGGCGCCCTACACGGCACTCCTCTGCAGGTTTCTAGGACGGCCCCTCGACGCGGTATACGTGAGTCTTTGTCCGCAGGAAGAGCGCCCTTCCGTCGACCGCCGGTGACGCCATGAACCCGTCGTCCAGATAGTTTTCGGCAAGCACCTTGAAGGAACGGCCCGCATCGATGACGGTGACCTTCCCTTCTTCACTGAAGAAGTAGACGCGCCCGTCGGCATAGATCGGCGATGCCGAGTAGCTGTCGTTCAACCGCGATCGCCACACCTGCTGGCCGGTCCGTGCATCCAGACATGTAACGATCCCGCCGTCATTGACCATGAACAGCAGGTCGCGGGCGAGCAACAATGATGGTTTGTTCGGCACGCCGCGGGTCACGCGCCAGACGACGTGCGTGGCAGTGACGTCGCCGCGTCCGTCCGGCCGGACCGCGAGAAGGTGGCCGGCGCTGAATCCTGTCGCGTAGAAGACGAGACCGTTGCCGGCGACCGGTCGGGTACTGCCGGAAAAACTGGTCGGTTCCTCCACGCGCCAGAGTTCCTTGCCGGTCATCGGGTCGTAGCCATAGGTTGCCTTCGATCCGATGCTGATCAGGACCGGCTGGCCGTTGACTGTAATGACGTGCGGCGTCGCAAACGCCTTGCGGAAGTCCCCCTCCGCCTGCGGCTTCCCGTCAGGCCCGAGATCGCGGAAATCGACCGAGCGCGGAGTGCGCCAGACGGTCTTGCCGGTCCGCTTGTCGAGCGCCACGACGTACTGAATGTCGCTGCCATCGAAGTGCATGATCAGCAGATCGCGAAAGAGGATCGGCGACGAGCCGGCTCCGCGATAGTGGTTGCATTGGAGGTCGCGCCGCTCCCAGATCACCTTACCGGTCCGGGTATCGATCGCGGCAGTCCCTGGCGACCCGAAGGTCACATAGATTCGGCCGGGCTCGATGACTGGTGTGGGCGACGCGTACGAATTGAACGAATGCTTCGCCTGCGGGTGGGCAACGTCGAAGAGTTTCAAATCGTGGACGATCCTGCCGCTGTCCTCGTCGAGGGCGACGGCAAACAGCTCACGACCCTCCGGGGTAGCCGTCGTCACCCACACCTGCTTGTCGAGGACGACCGGGGACGACCACGCGCGTCCGTGCACCGCGGCTTTCCACCGGACGTTCCTTCCTTCTCCCCACGTCAACGGCAGACCAACCGCGTTCGACGTGCCGAGCCCGTCAGGTCCACGGAACTGCGGCCACTGAAGAAGGAGGACGACGAAAACCGACGCGAGGCTTCTCATGTTCGGCGCCCGGTCATGCACTCCTTCCAACGGTGCGTTTGCGGCGCGGGGGCCGGCGGCGTTCCCTCCATTCGGAGGCTGCCAGCGAACCGATGCGCGCGGAGATCTCCTTGAGCCCATAGCGCACGTCCTCGCGCATCGCCGCATCCGCGGTGACGGGATCGCCAGACGTCAGCGCCTCGGCCAGCGAGGCGTGAAAATTCGGCGGCAGCGGCGTGCGGCGCCCGACGACATCGAACAGCCAGTTGAGGATCAGCACGTGCTTCCGGTCGATCATCTGCCGCACGAGCCCGGAGACCGCCAGGTCGGCGATTCGCATGTGAAACTGGACGTGGGTCGTGTGGACCTCGAATCGGAACGGGGTCTTGTCGCTCTCTGCGTCCATGCGAGCGAAGAGCGCATCGACTTCGCCTGCGAGGTGGCGAATCTCCACGCGCTCGGCGCGGGTAGCGCGTTCGGCGAACAATCGCGCCGACTGAGACTCGAGCGCCTCGCGCAGCTCGTACAGCTCGCGCACGTCGGTCTGGCTCGGAATGCGGACGCGGGTGCCGGCGCGCGGCCGGCTCTCGACGAGGCCGTCCTCCTCGAGACGGCGCAACGCATCGGTTACCGGAATCACGCTCATTCGCAGTTGGTCGGCCAGGCGCCTGCGTGAGAGCGGCGCGCCCGGCTTCAGCTGCCCGCGGAGGATGACCTTGCGGATGGCGTCATAGGCGGCATCGGCGAGGCTCAGGCCGTGTCTCCCGCTCGTCTTTGTCCGCACCGCGGCGAAATGTGGCAAATGGCCCTGCGCAAGTCAAGACGTGCGGTTGGGATAAAGTTGGGCGCCATGAAATCCCTCATGACGGCGACTTTCCTTCTCGTCGCGGCACCCCTGGCCTGGGCGCAATCGCCGTGGACCGTGAGCTCGCCCGACGGCCGCACGGTCGTCAGTGCTGCGCGAAAGGACGACGGCGGGCTGGTCTGGAGCGTGAGCCGCGACGGACAGACAATTCTCGCCGACTCTCCCCTCGGTGTCCGCCGCGCCGATCAATCGTTCGACATCGGCCTGACGTTCGTCAGTGCATCAGACATCACAACCATCGACGAACGTTACACCCTCCCTCACGGCAAGCGGCGGGATCATCACGTTGTCGGCCGCGAACGCACGGTGACGTTCGCGAATCCCTCTGGCACGCGGATCGACGTCGTGCTTCGCGCACACGACGATGGGGTTGCATTCCGGTATCGGTTTCCGGAACGCGACTCCACTGCGAAGACTGTCAAGGAGGAAATCACCGGCTTCCACGTTCCTGATGGCTCGACGGGATGGCTTCTTCCCCATCAGGAGGTGAGCAAGTACGGTCCGGCGTACGAGGATCTGTTCGTCGAGGTGAAGTCCGGCACCACGGCGCCTCGGGCGGATGGATGGTCGTTCCCGGCTCTGTTCAAAACGCCATCAGGGAGATGGATGCTGCTCACCGAGTCAGCCTTGGACGAGACCTACTGTGGATCCCATCTCGCGCCCGACGTCCAGAACGGCGTGTACCGCATCAAATTTCCTGATCCGAAGGAAGGACTTGGCGTCGGCGCCGTCGAACCTGTATCGACGCTGCCATGGATGCTGCCCTGGCGAGTGGTGATTGTCGGCGACGCCGCGGGCCGGATTCTCGAATCCGATCTCGTGAACGATCTGGCACCGCCCTCACGCGTGGCGGACACGTCATGGATCAAGCCGGGACGCGCGGCTTGGAGCTGGTGGTCCGAAGAGCGACAGTCCGAAGCACGCGGAGGCACTCAACGCGTTCACGAACCTCGCCGCCGACATGGGATGGGAGTACGCGCTGGTCGACGCCAACTGGAATCTGATGCAGACCGGAAAGATTGAAGACGTGATTGCGCACGCGAAAGCCAGGAACGTCGGCCTGCTTGTTCTGGTACAACTCCGGCGGGCCACACAACGAGGTCACCGAGGCGCCGCGCGATCGGATGCACACGCGCGAGGCGCGACGCAAGGAATTCGCCCAGCTCCAGAAATGGGGCGTGAAGGGGGTCAAGGTCGATTTCTGGCACAGCGACAAGCAGGATCGCATCCGCCAGTACCGGGAGCTGCTCGCGGACGCCGCTGATTTCCAGCTGCTCGTGAACTTTCACGGCTGCACGCATCCCGCGCGGATGGTCGCGGGAGTTCCCGCATCTCATCGGAATGGAAGCGGTGTTCGGCGCCGAGCAGTACAAGTTCCGTGAGTCGATGGCCGAAAACGGCGCGTGGTTCAACACCGTGCTGCCCTTCACCCGCAACGTCATCGGACCGATGGACTACACACCGGTCACGTTCGGCGACGCGAAGTATCCCCACAAGACCACCAACGCGCACGAACTCGCCCTGTCGGTCGTGTTCGAGTCGGGTGTCGAGCATTTTGCCGACGGCACGCAATCGTATCGAGCGCTGCCGGAGCCGGCGAAAACGTTCCTGCAGAAAGTGCCGAGCGCCTGGGATGAAACCCGCGCGATCGCCGGAGAGCCTGGACGATCGGTAGTGGTCGCGCGCCGGAACCGCGACGTATGGTACGTCGGCGGCATCAACGGCCTCGCGGAACCGAATTCCGTTCGCGTGGATCTCTCGTTCTTGAAGGAAGGGTCATGGACGGCGACGATCGTTCGCGACGGAGCGAAGGACCGGGAGTTCGCGAGCGAGACAAGAACCGTGTCGCCAACCGACACGACCAGTGTCACGATGCGCCCGCGCGGCGGCTTCGTGATGCGCCTCGAACGGACTGGCAACCGCGGAGTGGATCGTTAGCATCCGCGCGACAACCGGCAGGCCTGAAGGCTGCGTCGGACGACAAGAGAGAGATGGAGCGACGCGAGTTCCTGAAATCAGCATCGAGCGCTGGCGCGTTTGCGCTCATGGCGAACACCGGGGCCGGCGAGCAACCCGCCACCGGCGCAGCCGATCGAGAGCTCTGGATTACCGTCATGCGTCGGCTCGCGGACCCGGTGCTCACCAACCTCGCGCAGGGCAACCTGAAGGCCCGCATGCCGGTCGAGCAGGCGGCGGGCGCGGATCGCCGGGCAGTGACCCATCTCGAGGCCTTCGGGCGACTGCTCGCCGGACTGGCGCCATGGCTCGAACTCGGCAGCGACGACACGTCCGAAGGACAGACACGCGCGAAGTATCTGGCGCTCGTGCACCAGGCGGTCACCCGCGCGGTCGACCCCGCATCGCCGGATTTCATGAACTTCACCCGTGAGCGCCAGCCGCTGGTCGACGCGGCATTCCTCGGCCAGGCGCTGCTCCGTGCGCCGAACGCGGTGACCGCGAGACTCGACGAGTCGACGAAGCGACATCTGGTTGCCGCTCTCGAGTCCACGCGCGCCATCGTCCCTGGCTACAACAACTGGCTTCTCTTCAGCGCGACCGTCGAGGCCGCCTTGAAGCGGCTCGGCGCCGAGTGGGATCGCGTGCGCGTCGATTACGCTCTACGGCAGCACGACGCGTGGTACAAGGGGGACGGGGCGTATGGCGACGGCCCCGAGTTCCACTGGGACTACTACAACAGCTTCGTGATTCACCCGATGCTGCTCGACGTGCTCGAGGCGTGCGCGGACGACAACCCCGCGTGGACCGAGATGATGCCGCGGGTCGGCCAGCGTGCCACGCGTTACGCGGCGATATTGGAGCGTTTGATCGCGCCGGACGGATCGTTTCCGCCGATCGGCCGCTCGCTCGCCTACCGGTTCGGCGCGTTTCACCTGCTCGCGCAGATGGCGCTCCGCCGCGCGCTGCCAGACGGCGTGTCGCCAGCACAAGTCCGCAGCGCTCTGACCGCGGTCATTCGGCGATCGATCGATGCGCCCGGCACGTTCGATGGCAACGGCTGGCTTCAGATTGGGTTCTGCGGTCACCAGACCGGGGTCGGCGAGACCTACATTTCCACCGGCAGCCTGTATCTGTGCGCGGTGGGACTGCTGCCGCTGGGGCTGCCGCCGGCGGATGCCTTCTGGTCATCGCCGGCGGAACCCTGGACCTCCGCGCGCGCTTGGTCGGGCGAGCGCGTTCAGATCGACCACGCACTCAATCGTTGATCCCTGCTCCGGGATCGACGATTCAGAATCGGACTTTCAGCGCGAGCTGCACTTGTCGCTCTGTCGTGCCGCAGAGCGAGCATGACGGGCTCGACAGCATCGCCGAGATCGTGCCTGCCGCGGCGTTGCCAATCGTCGTGTTCGGCTGGGCGAACTGCGGATGGTTCAGCACGTTGAACGCCTCAATCCGGAACTCGGTGTTGTAGCGCCCGAATTTCGTGTTCTTGATGATTGATGCGTCGATATTGAACGATCCGGGCCCGCGGATGATGTTGCGGCCGGAGTCGCCGAAGGTTCCGGTCACGTCGGCAGGAGACACGAAACAGGACGTGTCGAACCAGCGATCGATCGTGGGATCCGACAGCGATCCCTCGCAGACCCGGTTCGGCCGGTTGCCGGTTCCCGTCGACTGCACGCCCTGCGCCTGGGTGATCGTCAATGGCAGGCCTCCCCGCCACAGGAGGATGCCGCTCAGTTGCCATCCGCCGTAGAGCGCCTGCTGCGCCCAAGGCAATTCGTAAATCCAGCTCGACGAGAAGGTGTGGCGCACGTCGTAATCGGACAATCCCCAGTTGTACTGAAGATCGTACGTGTTGGTGATACCGGCCTCGTTGTCCGACGCGTAGTCCATGGACTTGCCGAAGGTGTACGCGTTGAGGAACGAGAAGTTGTTGGCGAACCGCCGCTGGAACTTCACCAGCAGGCCGTTGTAGTTCACCCTGCCGATGCTCTGCGACTGGCTGAGCGACCGCACCTGCTGGCGCGAGACCGATGAACGGCCGGTTCACGTTGGCATCACTGACGCCGACGACCGGAGGGGCCTGGTTGATGTCGACCTTGATCACCATCTGCCGCCCCTGCGAACCAACATACGCGGTTTCAACCATATAGTTGGTACCGAGGCTGCGCTGATAGTTGATGTTCCACTGGCGCGCGTACGCGTCGCGGAAATCTGTGTCGAACACCGATCGCGTTGCGCCTGCCGGCGGCCGGTTCGGATCAACGCCCGGCGGAAGTGGAAGACCGTCCTTGAGCAGGAGGTTCACGCCGTACGAGCTCGGTGCCGGGGTGAGCGATGTCGATTGCAGGAAGGGCGGATTCTGCGCCTTGGACGATGAGGTGCCACCGGGCGAGAAGTTCCAGAACACGCCAAAGCCGCCTCGCACGAGGTTCTTGCCGTCGCCGGTCATGTCGTAGGCAAAGCCAAAGCGTGGACCGACATCCCCCTTCGAGTAAGTCTGCAGGTAGCGCCCCACCTCCACACCACCCAGCGTCGCGCCGTCGGATGCGACGACGAACGTTCCGGTGGTCGCGTCGAAGTTCGACTGACGGTCCTCGATTTCCCGCCACGGCGGATACACGTCGTAGCGCAGGCCCAGGTTCACCGTCAGCTTGCTGCTGATGCGCCAGTCGTCCTGGACGTAGGCCGCAATCTCGGGCCGCTTCTCGGTGTAGGTTCCGGCGTCGAACAGGTTCCGGTTCTTCGAAGCCGTAAGCCCGAGCATGAAGCTGGCAACGTCGAACCCGGTGCTGCTGTTCACCGTGCAACCGGGTCCCTGGCCGGCGCAGTTCGACGTCATGTTGTTGTTGAAGGCGAAGTTGCCGACGATGGTGTCGGCGTTCAGGATCTCGCGCGATCTGAGCGTCAGGCTGCCGCCCGCCTTCAGCGTGTGCTTGCCGCTGCTGCGCGTGACGTTGTCGAAGATCTGGAAGTCGTTCTGGTTGGTGATGAGCGGCTGGTTGCTGTTGGCGCCCAGGTTCCGAATGTTCTGGAACGACAGCTGCGTCATGGCCGACGTGGCGTCATTCAGGTTGATGTTCGGAATACCCACCGCGTCTGCCGGGTTGGTCAGGTAATCGATCGGGGTCATCAGGAACTTGATCGAGGACCATCCAAACCGGAACTCGTTCAGCCATTTGGCCCCCATCATGTGCGTGTCGTTGAACGCGACGCTCTGTGCCTTGATGTTGCCGTCGCCGGCGCCGAACGTCGCGCCTGCATCGCCGTGCGGCAGCGTGGCCGGCTGCAGACGATGGGTCTTCTGAAAACTGTAGCGGGTGAAGAACCGGTTGCTGGTCGTCAGGTTGTGATCGACTTTGACGTCGAACTGGTTGTCCTGCCGTTCCTTGATTGGGTTGATCAAATAGTTGTTGATCGTCTGGCCGTTTGACTGGCGGCTGCCGCCGGTATTCGGCTCGGGATAGAGCTGGCTCAGGATATTGGCCGCGACGCCGTCGATGCGATCCTGAGGAATCACGTTGCCGGGGAACGGCTGGCCGGTCGTCGGATCGTAGATGACCCGCGAAACCTCCGAGAAATCACCACCCCGCATCGCGAGCGACGGCACCGTCGACAGAAACGTCTGCCCCTGCGACTCACGGTGCCCCTGGTAGCTTCCGAAGAAGAAGGTCTTCTGCTTGAAGACCGGGCCGCCGAGCGTGCCGCCGAATTGATTCTGCTTGAAGTCGGGCTTTGGCCGTCCTGCGCGGTTGTTGAAGAAGTTGTTGGCATCGAACGCATCGTCGCGATGGAACTCGAAGGCGCTCCCGTGGAACGCGTTGGTGCCCGACTTGATCTGCAGGTTGACCACCCCGCCAAGCGAACGGCCGAACTCCGCCGAATAGGTCGAGGTCTGCAGCTTGAACTCGTCGAGCGCATCGACGCTCGGGAAGATCACGACCGTCTGCAGCCAGGTCTCGTTGTTGTCCACGCCGTCGAGCATGAAATTGTTGTCGCGGCTACGTTGCCCGTTGGCGGAGAACGATGCCGAGGCGCGCCAGGCAAGGCTGCCGGCACCATCGATGTTGGCGCCGGGGATTCCGCGCAGGACGCCGGGAACGGTCCGGGTGAGATTCACGAAGTTCCGCCCATTGAGCGGCAGCGCTTCGATCTGCTCGTTCGACACGGTCGTGCCCAGCTCGGACGTGGAGGTCTGCACCAGCGGCGACCCGGCGGCAATCGTCACGCTTTCACTCAGCGCGCCGACCTCCAGCTTGATGTCGATGCGGGGGTGCTGGTCGACGCCAAGATCGATGTTCGACATCGTGACGGTCTTGAAGCCCGAGATCTCCGCCGCCACGCTGTACTCACCGGTCGGGAGCGACGGCGCGGTGTACTCGCCGTTGCTATCGGTGGTGACGACACGCGTGAGCTTGGTACCGGTGTTGGTCATGGTGACGGTCACACCCGGCACGACGGCACCGGAGCCATCGGTGATCCGCCCGAGGATGGTCCCGGTGACGGCCTGAGCTCTGGCCAGCTCAGGCATCAGGGACGCAACGATGCAGCAAAGCAGGAGCAGGCGACCGGGCCAAGATCGCAGGAATCCCAGGGTTCCACCGCTCTTCATGGTTCCTCCCTTGTAACGCACATCAAGAATCACGGACCCAGGGTGTTTACGAGGCGCGGCGGGTCATATATCATATGCCGCCTCGCGGGGGCAACCAGAACGATGAGCTGAAGTGGACGACCATCCGAGCCCCGAAACGCATGTGAGCTGAAGAATCGTCTAACGAGCTAGCTACCAAGAGCCGGTGGACGCGCCAAACATCCTCCGTTCGCCGACAACCAACCATATGCCTTTGCCGACAACCCCAGCCGTCGCTCGCCATCAGACCAAGCAGGAGTTCGCCTACCAGACCCTCCGGCGTGCGATCCTCCAATGCGAGCTGCAGCCCGGCGAACGGCTGGTCATCGACGATCTCGCCACCCGGCTTGGCGTCAGCATCATTCCGGTTCGCGAAGCGCTGCAGATCCTTCAGTCGGAGGGACTCGTCGCCAGCGTGCCGCACGTCGGGGCAGCGGTGGCGCCGATCTCGCGGGCCTCGATCGTCGACGTGTTTACCGTCCTCGAGGGACTCGAGCTGATGGCGACACGACTGGTCGCACTGGACGGCTCCCCGGCGGCAATCGAAACCCTGACGCGGTTGGTCGCGGTGATGAACGACGCGTCGCAGGCCGGGCGGTTCGAGGAATGGGCGGACCTGAATACCCGCTTTCATCACGCCATCAGCGCCTCGACCGGGCTGCCGCTGCTCGGCGAGATGACCGACCGCGTGCTCGGTCTGTGGGATCGCGTGCGGCGCTATTATTTCAACGGCGTCCTGCGCCATCGCGTCGCCGACGCTCAGCGCGAGCATCGCGAGATCCTGGCGGCCATCGTCGCGCGCGATTTCCCGACGCTCGAGGCGCACGTCCGGGCCCACAATCGCGGCGCGCTCGCCGCGTATCTCGCGCACCTGGAGCATGACTGATGCGATATTTTCTGCTGCTCGCGTTCGCCACCCTGACCGCGGCGCCGGCCGCCGCACCCCAATCCACGGCCGACAAGCCGCTGGCGATCTACTTCATCGATGTCGAGGGGGGACAGGCGACGCTCTTCGTGACCCCGGCCGGGGAGTCGATGCTGATTGATACCGGTTTTCCAGGTAACCAGGATCGCGACATCAATCGTCTGCTCGCGACGATGAAGCAGGCTGGCGTATCGCGCCTCGATTACCTGCTGATTACCCATTACCACACCGACCACGTTGGCAACGCTGCGGCGCTGGCGGCGAAGCTGCCGATCGGGACCTTCGTCGATCATGGCGAAACCGTCGAAGCCGATGGACGTCAGCAGTACGAGACGTACGCCGTCGCGCGAAAGTCGGGAAAACACCTGCAAGTGAAGCCGGGCGACAAGGTCCCAATCGCCGGCATCGACGTCACCGTCGTGTCGGCAGGCGGCCAGCATCTCTCTGGCGCGTTGGCCGGCGCCGGCGCCGCCAATCCACTGTGCGCGGGATTCAAACCGAAAGAGCCGGATCCAGGCGAGAACGCCCAGTCGGTCGGGACCGTGATCGCGTTCGGGCGCTTCAGGATGATCGATCTCGGCGACTTGACGTGGAACAAGGAGCAGGAACTCGTCTGCCCGAACAATCTGATCGGTCCGGTGGATCTCTATCTCACCACCCACCACGGGGTCGCGCAGTCCAACGCTCCGGTCATCGTCCAGGCCATCAAGCCGCGCGTGGCGGTGATGAACAACGGCGCCAAGAAGGGCGGTTCACCGGAGGCATGGCAGATCGTGCACGACTCGCCCGGCCTCGAAGACTTGTGGCAGCTCCATTACGCGGTCGACGGCGGCAAGGATCACAATGTCGGCGAGCAGTTCATTGCCAACGTCGATGAATCCACCGCTTACAACATCACGGTCAGCGTCAACGCCGATGGCCGCTTCACCGTGACCAATACGCGAAACGGCCTCAAGAAAACGTATACGGCGACTGCCGGTGCCCCGCGCTCTCAGGCTGAGCGCGCAGAACACGGTGGGCCCAATCGATGACGAGTGCGGCGTAGTTCTCAGCGCCCTGGAGGCGACTGAGCGCAGGCAGTTGTGGGAACTTCCGGCTATTTCGAGTTCACCTCGTAATTGATCAGGATCACCAGGTCCTCGTTTCCGGTCTGCTTCAGGCTGTGGGTGCTGCCGGTTCGGGTCAGGACCGCGGTGCCGGGAGCGATCTCGACCGTCTTCCCGTCGAGGGTCATGACCCCTTTCCCGCTCAACACGTAATAAATCTCGTCCTCTCCCTGCTCATGCAGCCCGATGCCGGAGCCCGGCCTCAGCGCGCGCTTCCGGAAAACCAGTTTCAGGTCCGGCACTTTCTTGAAGAAGGAGTAGCCAACGGTCTCTCCGCCGCCGTTGTGCGTTCCCGGTTCGGTGACGGCAACCTCGGCGTCGTGCTCGACGATGTAGCCGCCAGGTGCGGCCTTCTCAATCGCGAGAGCGTGCAGGGCGGCGCCGGCGGTCATGAAGACGAGAGCGTAGGCGAGTCGTTTCATGGCTGTTGAAATCCTCCGTCGCGCGCCGATCGATACACGGCCTCGACGATCGCGACGCTCGCTCGTCCCTCGCGTGCGTCACACGCCGGCGTGCTGTTTGTCTTAATGGCGCGAATGAAGTCTTCGAACACACGCTGGTGCGGGGTGCAGTCGCTGACCACGGGCGACGCGGTGCTCTCGAGATCGGTTGCCGAGGCCGTCCCGACGTCGACCGGACTGCGAAGATCGGCGGCGATGAGACGATCGCCTTCCAGAATGAGGGTCCCCTCGGCCCCGGTGACTTCCACCCTTCGCGCGTAGCCGGGGAAGACCGAGGTGGTTGCCTCGATCACTCCAAGCGCGCCGTTCTCGAACCGGAGTACCGCTGCCGCCGTGTCCTCGGCCTCGATCGAGTGAATGCGCGTCGCGGTGCGGGCGCAGACCTCCGCGACCGGACCGAACAGCCACTGCAGGAGATCGACCGTATGGATGGCCTGATTCATCAGCGCGCCGCCGCCGTCGAGCGCCAGCGTCCCACGCCAGCGCGAGGCGCCGTAGTATTCCGGCGGGCGGTACCACTTGACGCGGCCGGACGCGAACACGGGTTTACCCAGACCGCCCGCGTCGATCAGCTTCTTCATCGCCACCACATCGGGGCGCAGCCGATCCTGAAAGAAGACACCGACCTTCACGCCGGCGCGCGCCGCTTCGGCGATCACCGCGTCAACCTTCGACGTGGTCACGTCGAGCGGCTTCTCGACGAGCACGTGCAGACCATGACGCATGACTTTGATGGTCTGTTCGGCGTGCAGACCCGAGGGGCTGCCGATGGCGACGAGGTCCATCGGCCGATGGGCAAGAAAGCCATCAAGATCGTCGTAGGCTACACCGCCGTATGCGGCGGCGAGTCGCGCCACCTTGTCACGGTTCGCGCCGCAGACGGCCGCAATCTCGACTCCGTCGATGGCCCGCGCAGCGCGGGCGTGGGTGTCGCTGATGTTGCCCGCGCCGAGCAAGCCCACTCGCATCGTCTGCCTACCGCGTCGCGCTGTTGCCGGAGCGGCGAATCTTGATATTTCGGAACCAGACCTGATCGCCGTGATCCTGCAGGAGGATGTGGCCGTTCTGGGGCTTGCCGAAGCGCTCGATGTCCTTGAACTTGCTCTTCGCGATTGCGGCGCGCAGCTCTGGGCTGTCGAGCGTGTAACGCAGTACCTTCTTTCCGTTGAGAAAGTGCTCGACCGTGTTGCCCTGGACGAGAATCCGGCTGGTGTTGATCTCGCCGGCCGGCTTGATCGGACGATTCGAGGCCTGGAGCACGTCGTAGAACGCTGCCGTCTGGCGGTGCGGGCCGATCTTCGCATCCGGATGCCGCTCGTCGTCGATGACCTGGTATTCGTGACCGATCGCGGCGTCCTGATCCTCGAGCACGAAGGTACTTCACGCCGCTGTTGCCGCCCTGAGCGATCTTCCACTCGAGGGTGAGATCGAACTGCTCGAAAGTGTCCTTGCTGATGATGTCGCGCTGACCGAGAGTGTCCTCGCCGCCGCCGGGAGGCAGCGTCAGCCAGCCGTCATCCACCTTCCATCGCGTGCTAGTTGCGTCGGGCTTCTTGTAACCGCGCCAGCCGTCGAGCGACTTGCCGTCGAAGAGCAACGACCAGCCGGCCTTCTTTTCCGCATCGGTCAGCGTGTTGGGGGCGGCTGCCTGGCGGCCGGCGGCAAGCGTGACAACTGCGGAGGCAGCGATAAGCGAGAGTGCAGCAAGGCTCGTTCGTAGTGACATAGTCGCTCCGGAAATGGTAAGACTTTAGCGCTAAAGTAACACACTGATAGGATTCGACACGATGCGCATCACGACACTCGGCGTCCTCGTTCTCCCGTTGCTCATGAGTGGCGCGCCAGACAAGGCGCACGTGCAGGTGACGCCGGACGAAGCCCAGCGGCGCGTCGACATCACGATCGATGGCAAACCGTTTACGTCATACATCTGGCCGACCACGCTCAAGAAACCAACACTCTATCCCCTTCGCACCGCAAAAGGCACCCTCGTCACACGCGGCTTCCCGCTCGAGCCCCGAAAGGGTGAACGCGTCGATCATCCCCACCACGTCGGGTTGTGGCTCAACCATGGAGACGTGAACGGCCTCGATTTCTGGAATAACTCCGACGCGATTCCGGCCAAGCAGGCGCCAAAGATGGGAACGATCCTGCACCGGAAGATCGTGGAAGCGAAGAGCGGCGACACGGGAGAGCTTGCCGTGGAGACCGACTGGGTGCGTCCCGACAAGAAGGCCATCGTGCACGAACGCACCCGGTTCGTGTTCAGCGGCACGGCTGATTCGCGAGTGATCGATCGCATCACGACGCTGACGGCCGGCGACGAGAAGGTCGTGTTCAAGGACAACAAGGAAGCGTTCATCGGCATGCGCGTCGCGCGCGGCCTCGAGCAGCCGGACGACAAGCCGGAAATCTTCACGGATGCGTCCGGCAAGCCGGCAAACGCGCCGGTACTCGACAACAGTGGCGTAACCGGAGAGTACGTCAGCAGCGAAGGAATGAAGGGAGACGCGGTGTGGGGCACCCGCGGCCGATGGACGCTGCTCGGCGGCACCGTCGACAACGAGCCGGTCACGCTCGCCATTCTCGACAATCCGTCGAATCCCGGCTTCCCCACCTACTGGCACGCGCGCGGATACGGGCTATTCGCGGCGAATCCACTTGGTGAATCGGTCTTCACCAACGGCAAAAAGTCGCTGGACCTCACGCTCGAACCAGGCAAGTCGGCGACGTTCCGGTATCGCGTGCTGATCCTCAGCGGGAAGATCGCCCCCGCCGAGATCGAGAAACGTTACCAGGCATTCGCGCAGCAGGGATCGTGACCACCCGCGAGATCGACGAGAAACAGGACCGCCTCGTCAATGTCATCGGGGACGCTGGCCTGGGCGGCATCCTTCTCGCCACGCACCACAATATCGCCTGGCTCACCAGCGGCCGCGGCAACCGCGTCGACGCGAGTCGCGAAGCGGGAACGCAGAGGCTGCTGGTGACGGCCGACGGCCGGCGCTTCGTGCTCGCCAACGCGATCGAGATGCCCCGCCTTCGGAACGAAGTGCTCGCCGGGCTCGACTTCGAGCCCGTGGAGTACGCCTGGACCGACGATCAGGATCCGGGGCACGCGATTGCGGCGGCCCGTCAGATCATCGGTGGCACCTCACCGATCGGCGCCGACTGGCCGCTTCCCGACACGGTTCCCTGCGAAGCCCGCATCGCCCGTGCCCGTGCGTTGCTGACCACCGCGGAACTCGAACGCTATCGCGCGCTCGGAAGCGATTGCGGGATGGTGGTGGGTGACGTCTGCCGTCGGCTCAGGCCCGGCGAGGACGAGCGGGAGATTGCCGCCACCGTCATGCTCGCGTTGACCGCCGTCAACGCGCGGGCCATCGTACTGCTCGTCGGCGCCGACGACCGTATCGCCAGGTATCGCCATCCCGTTCCGACCGCGACCCGATGGGAGCGTGCCGTGCTCGTCGCCGTCTGCGCGGAGCGTGACGGCCTCATTGCCTGCCTCTCCCGTATTGCCCTCACGAGGAAAGCACCGTCCGACCTGGAAGCGCGTACTCGCGCCACCGCATCCGTGTTCGGCCGATTGCTCGAGGCCACGCAACCCGGCGCCACCGGGGCGCAGCTCTTCGACGTCGCGGCCGATGCATACCGCGCGGCCGGATTTCCTGGTGAAGAAAAGCTGCACCACCAGGGAGGCGCGACCGGCTATCGCGCGCGCGAGTGGGTCGCACATCCGCGATCGCAGGAAGTGGTGCAACTGCGCCAGGCCTTCGCCTGGAACCCGTCAATTACCGGAACCAAAATCGAGGACACCGCGCTGGTGGTCGACGGCAGAGTCGAGTTGATCACGTCCACGCCGGGATGGCCGTCAATCGAGATGTCGGTCCAGGGCAGGACGCTGCACGCCGCCGATGTGCTGAGGCTATAGTCCGTTCGGGCTGCGAGATCCACGAGCGGCGAACGGGCCAGTTCCGGTTCTACTGTGTCGTCGGCGGCGGCGCGGCAACGATGCGTTTCAGCGCTTTCTCGACATCCTCCGGCTTGAAGCCGAACGGACCTGCCGCGCTCTTGTATGCGATCGTGCCGTCGCGATTGATCACGTAAAGGCGGTCCGGCCAGGCGGTATACGCACGTTCGGCACGGTTGTCGGGTTCGTCGATCAGCGCCGGCAGCTCGATCCCCAACTTGACGACACAGACATTGGCCACGTTGTCACGTTCTGCAGCCGTTTTCGTCGACGCGAACAGGACTCCCTCCGTCCGGTTGTCCGAGACCTGCCACGCGTCGATGGGGTGCGCCTCCTCGATGTAGACGACGTGAAACGCCACGCGATCGCGATACTCGCGGTAAAGCTTGTTGAGGGCGGGCACCGCCCGCCGGAATGGCGGTCAAGTGTAGCTGCCGAAGACGAGAACTACCGGTCGCTCTCCCTCGTACGATGAAAGCGCGACCCGCTGGTTACGATCCTTGGCCGTGCGCAGGTTGAAGTCCGGAGCGCGTTCCCCTTCGGAGAGCGTTCCCCTCCGCGCCCAGAGCCACATTTTCGATGCGGGGAGCGCCGCCCACACCACAACCGGCGGCATGTGCTTCATGAATGCGCCGAAACGTTCCGGCGGCTGGAGCATCGCGGCCAGCACGGTGCTGAACAACGCGACGTAGAGGGCGACGATCAGGACGATCCCGCGGAGCAGCCACCTCTTCATAAAGCAGATAGCTGTATTCTAGCCCACGTCAATCACGGAGCTGCTGACGATTCATGTAGCGCATCGTCAGCGCCGGCAGGTCCTCCCGCGAACTGCAGAAGCGGCGATCGAGCAGGCTCAACCGAGACGGAGAAGCCGTCGGCGCGAGAGCCGCCGACAACATGCTGGCGGTTTGGGTGGCGCCGACGGTGGTGAGCGCGCGCAAGGCGGACTCCGCGTGGCGGCGTCCTTTGTGCGCCATATACTGCGCGAAGCCGCGTCTGTTCACGTTGGTCTGGAGCTCACCGATCAGCAGGACGAGGCGATCGTCTGCTGCGATCCGCGGCTTGTGGCCGGCCGCGTAGGCCTTGTCTCCGACCGACAGAACGCGCGCGTAGAACGCGTGGTGCAGTGCATCCAAAGGTTGTTGTTCCTTTCCTCGCGGCGCGCGACCTGAACTCCCTGGCCAGGTCAGGATTGATCACGCTCGGCAAACGTAATGACGTATCCGTCGGGATCCTGAAACGCGAACTCGGTGACGCCGTACCACTTCTTCTCGAGCGGCATGACGATGTCGACCCGCGGCTTGAGCGACTCGTGCACCCGCGGGATGTCCACCACCTCGATGAACAGCGTGAGCGTGCCGCCGATCGATCGGCCTTCGAAGGCCGGATACTCGGCGATGGCCGGCTCGGGCGCGTTCAGAAAAATCTCCACCGGTCCGGACTGAAGTGACGCGAACACGTATGGCGAGGCGTCCGGCACCGTAGCCGTCACCTGGAAGCCAAGCACATCGCGATAGAACGTAAGGCTGCGCTCGACATTCGAAACCACGAGATTGGGAGTGAGTTTCTTGAGTTCGTGAGGCATCGCACACCGATCCTGTGTGCTCGCTGATGCCTACGTCCACGAACTCGGCGAGAACGAGCCGCAGGTAGGGGCCCCTTCCGTGCTCCAGGCCCCGCTAGGTACGGGCGGGAGAATATCACAGAACGAGAACGCCGGGTCTGAAGACCCGGCCTACAGCCGCCCTCACCATGGCGCCGGGCGTCTACCGTGCCAGCGGATCCGGGCGCATCTGGAAATGGATCACTTTGCTCGTGGTGCCCTTCCCCGTTTCCATGTGGAACGGCGCGCGCGTGCTGATCGTCGACCAGAGACCACGTCCCTTCCATCCCCCTTTCGGATCGTCGATCCGGCCGTCCATCCATTTCGTGTAATAACCGGTCGGATACGGCACCCGCAGCACGACCAACTTGCCGTCCTTCAGGACCAGCAGACCTTCCGACTCGTTGCCCGTATTGATCGGCGTATTCGCTCCCAGGCCCAGCGTGTCGAACTGATCGACCCAGGTGTAGTAACTCGACTCGGCGCTGCCCGGATCGCTGACGCCTTTCATCTGCGGTAGCGGCTCCGGATACAACGTCCAGCCCTCGGGGCACTGCTTTCCGGTGGCTGCCGGACCATTCAACGGTCCCTTGCACTTCCGCCGATCGAAGCTGGCCATATGACCGCTTGCGAGCGCGACCCACGCAACGCCGTTGCGATCGACGTCCATCCCACGAGGCGAATAGGCATGCTTGTCGACCGGCGGCTCGTAGACTTCCGCCAGCGCGGTCGCAGGAGGATTGGTTCCGGGACTGAGACGAATGATCGCACCGGGATAGCCGAGCACCGAACCCCAGACAGAGCCGTCGGGAGCAGGCGACACCGCATAGAAACCGGCAAGGTAGCGCTTGTCCTTCGTGGGATCGACGGGTTGGTCCGCCTCGACATATTCGTCGCGCTTGCCGTTGCCGTTGGTGTCCATGATGAGCGCGGTCCACCCCTGCGATTTCACTTCGTCGCCGGTTTCATCGAACATCTTCCGGTTCAGCCACCCGACGACGCCGTTCCCGCCACTGGTCCAGAGCGTGTTATTCGCGTCTTCGGCGAACATCAGGTGGTGGGTACCGAAACACGTACTGATGTGCGTGAGCTTCTGCGTCTTCGGATCGTAGACGGCCAGATGCCGGCTGGCGCGTTGAAGTGGCGTCAGCTTCGCCGACGGATGATCCGATCCTTCCTGGCAGAACGCCGGATTGTCCGGCGGCCGCACCGCCGAGGTGATCCACACCCGACCCTTCTCATCGAACATCGGGTTGTGCACGTTGTTGCGGCTCGTCCAGATGACCTCCTTGTCGAAGTACGCCGACGGCTGCAGCATGACTGGCGTCGATGCAGGCTGAGTCGCCTCGTCGCGCACCGTCAACTTCACCTGGCTGATCGTGTTGTGTACGGGATCGAGGACCGGTAGATAATCGGCACTCAATTCGAGGGCGCCATAGATCAGCCCGTTGGGATTGAGCGTCGGGTTTCTCCGATCGGTCGAGACTTCGTCGTGGAGGTAGGCTTTCGGATCCGCCCAATCCCATTCGGTGATCACCACATTGCGCTCGATCCCCTGTGGACGTGGCGGTGCCGGCGGCACCTCGCCTGCCTTGATGCGATCCGTCCAGTCGGCAAACACCGCGAGCGTGCGCTTCGCGCCGAGATTGTTCAGCGCCCGCATCATGTCCGCGCCGGCCTGGCCGGATTGAATCCGTCGCAGCCACCCGTCCGACGAGGAATCGAACACTCCCAGGCTGCTCGGAATCTCGCGAGTACCCATCGTGCCAAGGGCATGACAGGACAGGCAGCCGCCCGACTTCGCGAGCCGGAGCCACTCGGCCTGCGTCTTGAGTCCGGGCGCGATGCCGTTTCCCTCGGGACCCGTTCCTGGAAATTCGCTCGCCGCCGGCGGGTTGAGCAGCGAGAACCAGTAGCCTGCCGGATAGTACTTTGCCGCGGCGCGTGCATCCGGCGCGACGACGGCGCGGAGGTTCACCGTCTGGCCTGGGCTGGCGTGTGCCTTGGCGGAATCGACCAGTCCGTATCCTCGCGCCCAGACGGTGTAGGTCGCCTTCGGTAAATCGGGAATCAGGTAACGGCCGCCATCGTCGGTCACGACGATTCGTACGAAGCGCGTTGGAAGATCCGTCGTCTCGGCAATCACCCACACGCCTGCTTCGGGGCCTCGAGGCCCGGTCACCACGCCCCCGATATCGTCGGGATCGACGCGAACCGCCTGCCCCGTTTCCTGGCGACCGTTCGTGCTGACCGTTGCGGCGGCCGCTGCGAATCCCAAGGCCACCGTTACCGCCCACAGCATGTTCGTGGTTTTCATGCGCATCCCCCTACCTGCTCGGCATGCTGGCCGCGTTCTTCTTTAACATGCCCGGAGAATTCCACTTGATCACGTGATATGTCGCCGGCCCGTCGCCGACGTTCCTGATGCTGTGCATCTGATTGGCCGCCTGAAAGATCACCGAACCCGGTCCCACGCGGCGGATCGTTCCGTTCACGAGCGACTCGACGGTCCCCTCCTTGACGATCACGATCTCCTCGTCGGGATGCTTGTGCGGCGGGTGCGGGGTCTCGCCGGGATTGAGCGTGGTGATGTGACATTCGAGCTCGTCGAGGGTCGCGGTTGGCGCCTGACACACCTTCCGGCTCTCGCCGACCTTGGTCTTCTGGACCGGCAGCGACCTCCAGTCGAAAACGGACGAGCCCATGACCTCGCTCGACGAGTGGCCATTGGCGGCGGCCGGCGGACCGACGCTGGTTGGCGGAAAGTTCCGGGGCAACGGCGTGTCTCCCGGCGTCGGCTGTTGCGGATTGGCGCTCACTACCCGCGAGCACAGTGTGGCCAGACAGGTCGCGAGCACGTTTCTGCGGGTCAGCATCGATCCTCCTGGGCGTTCCCACGCCTTTGCTACGACGTCGCGCCTCGATGAACCAGAAGCACGGGCAGCACCAGCGCGGCCGACGCAAGAATCACCGCGAACCAATACACGGCAACCACGACAGCGCTACGGCGCAGCGCTTGACCGATCGTTCCCCCATAGGCCGTGCGGAACGCCAGCACAACGTATGCGAGCCCATACAGCACCGCAAGCGGCCCGACCATGCGCGGCACGATCGGCCATGGCGCAGCGCGCGCCGCGACCGACACGGCGCCCGCCGCAAACCACACGGCGTGCACGTGCAGCGCGAAGTAAAGGTGCTGCGGGTAGCGCAGCGCCGAGCTTCGAGACGCGCGATTCACCAGCCAGGCGAACAAGGGCACCAGAAGGAACATCACGCGCGGCGCCCAGTGCGACCAGGTATGTCGCAGCACGTCCTGGAATTCCTGCTCGTTCTGAAACCCCAGCCGCCGAAATGCTTGTTCAGTTTCGGCGTCGGTCCCGGCGCGGTTGACCGTCACGAGTATGCCCGCATCGGAAGGGACCGAGGCCAGCGCAAAATACACGAGGCTGAAGATCAGATACAGGCGGATCGGCGAGATCCACCGTGCGCGGCGTCCTTCGAACTGCTCTCGCGTAAGCAAGCCCGGCGAAAGAAACAGGGTGCGGACGGATCGAAAGATCTTGCCGTCCACGTGCAGCATCTCGTGGACGAAGTCGTGCAGGAAATCGTGAAGGCCCGGGTTGAGCGGCAGCGCCTTCTGGCCACACACCGCGCAATATGCTCCCGAGAGCGGCGCCGAGCAGTTGTAGCAGACGTCCGAAGCTGGGGGTGCGTGACTCATGCTCTCGGCGGATAATACAACCTCTCTGCCGATGCCTGCAGCTGACCGTACCGCCGTTATTGCCGCCGACGGCATCTTCACCTACCAGGACCTCGAAGAAGCGACGAGCCGCGTGGCGGCCGCTTTGTGTAACGGCCGATGCGATCTCCACGAGGCGCGCGTCGCGTTTCTCGTCGCACCAGGTTTTGCTCACGTGGCCGTCGCTCACGGTATCTGGCGCGCCGGCGGCGTTGCCGTTCCGCTCGCGGTATCCGATCCGACCTCGGAGCTCGACTACGTCGTTCGAGACGCGCAGGCATCGATTGTCGTGACCGATCCGTCACGTGCTGAAACGCTGGAGCCGGTCGCGCGTGCAACCGGGGCGCACCTCGCTCCAACGACAGCGCTTCTCGCACCGTCGGCCGCTGAGCCGCCCGCTTTGCCTCCGATGACACTCGCTCGCCGAGCGCTGATCGTCTATACCAGCGGGACCACCGGCAAGCCGAAGGGTGTCGTGACCACGCACGGCAACCTCACCGCGCAGATCACCGCATTGATCGACGCGTGGGAGTGGACTGGCGCCGATCACACGCTGCTCGTCCTCCCACTCCATCACGTCCATGGCATCGTCAATGTGGTGGGCTGCGCGCTGTCGGCTGGTGCGACGTGCGAGATGCTTCCCGCGTTCGACGCGGAAGCCACGTGGGCGCGCCTGGCGTCAGGGGAGATCTCGGTGTTCACTGCCGTGCCGACCATTTATCACCGTCTCATTGCCTCGTGGGAGAAAGCCTCGCCAGCGGTTCAACGAGCGCGGTCGGAAGGTTGTCGTCGTGCGCGATTGATGATGTCCGGATCGGCGGCGCTGCCACAGCAGACTCTCGAACGCTGGCGCGAGATCACCGGCCATACGCTGCTGGAGCGCTACGGCATGACCGAGATCGGCATGGCGTTGTCCAATCCACTGCACGGCGCCAGGCGGCCCGGCACTGTCGGCTCACCGCTCCCGGGCGTCAAGGCCCGGATCGTTGACGACAGTGGGAACACCGTCGACGAGGGGACGTCCGGCGAGCTCGAGGTTCGCGGTGACGGCGTGTTTCTCGAGTATTGGCGACGCCCGGAAGAGACACGCTGCGCGTTTCGTGAAGGCTGGTTCCGTACCGGCGACATTGCCGTGGTCGAGCACGGCGCTTATCGCCTTCTCGGACGCATCAGCGTCGACATCATCAAGACCGGCGGCTACAAGGTGTCGGCGCTCGAAGTCGAAGAAGTCATCCGCGCGCATCCGGCGGTATCCGATTGCGCCGTCATCGGCATCGTTGATCCTGAATGGGGGGAGCGGGTGTCGGTGGCGGTGGAGTTGCGCGCGCACGCGGCTCTCTCCCTCGACGACCTTCAGTCGTGGACGAAGCCCCGGCTCGCCCCATACAAGATCCCCCGAGAACTCCACTGCATGCGGTCGCTGCCGCGCAACGCCATGGGCAAGGTCGTAAAGCCGGAGCTTGCAAAGCTGCTGGCACGATGAGTGCCGGGCTCGCGTCGCTCGTCGCGTTGATCCTGGCTATCGCGTTGTCGATGACGACGCGGCTCAACGTGGGCTTGGCGGCGATTGTCTTCGCCTGGCTGATCGGGACGTTCGTCGCGCATCTTGGCGCCGACGCCATCCTCCGCGGCTTTCCGTCTGCGCTGTTTCTCACGCTGACCGGAATGACCCTGCTCTTTGCCGCCGCGGAAACCAACGGCACGCTCGAAGGTCTCGCGCACCGCGCGGTCGCGATCACGCGCGGTCGTGCGGCGCTGCTCCCGCCGATGTTTTTTGCGATCGCGTGCGCGATCTCGACCATCGGTCCGGGTGCGGTATCGAGCGTTGCGCTCGTGGCGCCGCTGACGATGACGATTGGCCAACGGGCGGGCGTGCCGGCATTTCTGACCGCGTTGGTCGTCGCCAATGGCGCCAACGCCGGCAATCTCTCTCCGGTCAGCGCGGTTGGGATCATCGCCAACACCAACATGGCGAAAGCGGGCGTGGGCGGACATCCCGGCAAAGTGATGTTTGCGAACTTCGCGGCCAGCGCGCTGGTGGCGCTTGCCGCCTACCTGGCGCTCGGCGGACACCGGATTGGAAACGACGACGGATCGCGAATCACGGTGGCGCCGCGGGTGAGGTTCACGGCTCGGCAGCGCTTCACGATCGCCGTGCTCGCGGGCTGGATCCTTGGCGTGGTCATCTTGCGGCTCCATCCGGGCCTGAGCGCGTTCCTTGCGGCGGTCTTGCTCCTTGGAACGAGCACCGCCGACGAGGGGCGTGCCATCGCGCGCATACCGTGGGGCGCGATCCTGATGGTGACCGGCGTGAGCACCCTTGTGGCGCTTCTCGAAACCACCGGAGGGATGACGCTGTTCACCGATCTTCTCGCGCGTCTCGCCTCGCCGCCCACGCTCGACGGGATGATCGCGCTGGTCACCGGAGCAATTTCCCTCTACAGCAGCACGTCCGGCGTGGTGCTGCCGGCGTTTCTTCCAACCGTGTCGGGCCTGGTGCAGAAGGTCGGCGGAGGGGATCCATTGGCGGTGGCCCTCAGCATCAATGTGGGATCATCACTCGTCGATGTATCGCCTCTCTCCACGCTCGGCGCGTTGTGCATCGCGGCGGTTCCGGACGGTCACGAAGCACGCGTCCTGTTCAGGCAACTCCTCGCCTGGGGCGTGGCCATGCTGATCGTCGGTGCGATCGTCTGTCAGCTGTTTGCGGGCCTGCTCGCCCGGGCTTGAAGATCTAACGAACAGTGCTCTGTATGCTCGACGAACCCGGCGTCACTACGTCACCGTTGTCACGGCGACTCGCGAGTGGCCGTTG
This sequence comes from uncultured Acidobacteriota bacterium, assembly GCA_963755695.1. GTDB lineage: Bacteria > Acidobacteriota > Vicinamibacteria > Vicinamibacterales > 2-12-FULL-66-21 > QHWT01. The sequence goes on from CAVWLB010000010.1 coordinate 2,187,662, forward strand.
ACCCGGCACCCTCACGCAAAGAGCCAGGGCGCGAAGTCACAATGGGGTTCAGGCTGGTTCGGCGGCGAATCCATTCGCGACGCCACCGTGTCGAGCAGACCAGGAATGAAGCGGCTGCGCCCTCGCCTTCGCCGCCGCGCTTCGCGCGGCCAGGCGGGCGCGGCGAAGGCGCAGTTCGGCGGCCGTCTCGGCATCTTGCGCCTCGGCGCCCTTGCGTGAACACCCGTGACAAGCGACATCACCGCTGTCGGACAGGCGCTGAGAGCAGCCCTACTCACCTCAAGGCTTGGGGAGCGGACCTTAGTGCCACGTCTCCGCCGCGCGCTATTTGCCCGGGCGCCCCGAGGTGATCACGAAGTTGCGGCCCGAATCGAGATCTGACTTGTCGATCTTGGTCTCGCCAGGTTCCTTGACGATCTTCTCGCCCGGCTCCAACTGGATCTCCAGCCGGTAGTTCCCTTCCGGAACCTGCATGGTGTAGCCGCCATCGGCTGCCGTCGTCGCAACGTACCGATTGCCGGTAACGGTGTTGACCGCGGTCACCTTCCGGCCTTGCATCGGTGCATTTCCTTCCGTTGAGACGATCCCGGCGATGGTGCCGCCCACCGGCAGCTTCGGTCCGCCGCCGATCTTCGGTCCGGGATGGCACGCGACTGACGCCAGCAACCCAACGCCCAGGACGACCGGTAAGAGCCTGATCATGCGCGTAGATTACACCGAAATCTCGAGACGCATGATCAGCGCGCGCGCCCGCCGAAACCATGGTCGCTCGCGACGCCGGATGTAGTCGGGCATTGTCGCCTTCTTGCGAAGGATCCGTTCCGCCCACTCACGAGCCTCGGCGCCGCGGCCGTTGGCGGCGAGGAAACACGCGTAGTTGTATTGGGTTTCCGACAGGGTCGAGGTTCGGGTGACGTCGGCGAACAGCGCGTCGGCCTTGTCTCGTTCTCCGAGCTTCGCGTATGCGTGTGCGAGTAGTCCGGCAGCGCGCTGATAATCGTACTTCGCGTCGCGCGCGACGACCTGCTCCAGATCGGCAGCCATCGCCTTGAAGTCGTCCAGCGCAAGGGCAGACAACGCGCGGCGGTACCGTGGGTCGATCTGATCGTTCGACGTGATGACCCGATCGAAGCACTCGCGCGCGCGCACGAACTGTCCGTCGTCCAGGTAGAGATCGCCGAGCTCCTCGTAATTGCCAACCGACGGATTGTCGACGACCATCGCTTCGAGCTGCTTGATTCGCTTGCGGCGCGGGAATACCTGGAAGGCACCGCGGAGAAGACCCGCATCCGGGATCACTTCGACCGTGATGTAGACCAGCGCTCCGACGCCGCCCCCCATGAGGATGATCCAGAGCCAGTAGGTGTCGGGACGCCGCCGCACGAAGTGGGCAATCGCGAGCGCCTGGAGAAGGATGCCGTAGGGATAGAAGAGAAAAAGCATGCCGGCGCGGGAATATAACAAAGCGGGTCAGCGAACACTAACCGTCACCGGCCTCCCGTTCGTCCCTGAAATCCCGCAATCGAACATGGAGCGCTGGCAAATGTCCCAGAACACGACCTACAGTCAGCACATCCGCGGCCGAGCGCCGCAGAGGAGCAGTCTCATGAAGCTACGATTGATCGCCGCAGCGGCCGCCGCCCTCGCGCTGACGGCCATTACGATCGCCCAGGACAACCGCCCGATGAGTCCGCGCGGCACGGCGTCGGCCCAGGTGTTGGGGTCGTGGGTGAAAGCAGAACGATCGTTCGCGGTCGGCGGCGGCAAGTACAAAGGCGGCAAGTGGATCGACATCTCGTACGGCCGGCCCTTGAAGCGCGGGCGCGAGATTTTTGGTTCCGGAGCCGATTATGGAAAGGCGACGCTGATCGGCGCGCCGATCTGGCGCGCCGGCGCCGACGTCACCACGCGCCTCAAAACCGAAGTGCCGCTCATCGTCAACAGTAAGACCATCGCCCCCGGCGAGTACAGCCTGTTCATCGATCTCAAGGAAAAGAACTGGACCTTCGTGGTCTCCACCTGGCCTGCACAGGAGAAGTACGACCCGAACAACAAGCAGGCGCTCTGGGGATCGTACGATTACACGCCCGACAAGGATGTCGTTCGGGCACCGATGACCCTCGAAACGCTCGCCCACTCTCGCGAGGAATTGACCTGGGAGTTCCTCGACATGACGCCGAACAGCGGCACCATCGCCGTCTCGTGGGACAAATCGCTCGGACGCGTCGGGTTCCGGGCCGGCAGCTAGGCCGGACCGTGAAACCGTTCACCTGCGTCGCGGTGCTGCTGGCGCTGCCTCTGCCGCTCGGATGGCTCGGCGCGGCCCAGTCCACAGCTCCAGCCGGATCGCTCGCCGGCACGTGGGCCGGCGATGCGCACTACGCGGGGGAATCGTCGCGACTCATTCTCTCGCTCGAACCCGACGATCATGGGACGCTTCGCGCGTTCGTGTCGACGCCGGCAATTCACATGTGGCGTTCCCCCTGGGGCTCCGCGCGCGTTTCCAACGAGCACGTGGCGGTCGGCCCACTCGACTTCACCTTCGACCGCCGCGCGGACACGCTGACGACGACGCTCCCGGAAGCGCTGGTGCCGGTGCATCCGATCACCGTGATTCTGCGTCGGTCGTCGACCGCTGCAGTTCCGCCGCAACGGGAGATCACGGCGCCGGTTCGGCAGCCCGCGTGGGTGCACGACGTTGATTCGCCAATCTGGGGCGACGTGCTGGCCGACACAGACGTGGTTCTGGTCGGCTCCGACGACGGACGTCTTCACGCGCTCGATCGACGGAACGGCCACGAGCGATGGTCGTTCCGTGCCGGCGGTGCCGTGCGCTCGCGGCCCACGCGTCTCGACCAGGATGTCGTCTTTCAGGCTGACGATGGCGTGATGTACCGCGTCACGGTCGCCGACGGCGCGGAGCGCTGGCACGTCCGGATCGCGGAACGACCAGCGACTCGGCTCGCGCTCGGCGACCCGAAGTCGCGTTACGAGAACCGCGCATCAGCTCCAACCGTGGCGGATGGCCGGATCTTCGTCGGCACGCACGAAGGACGCCTGCTCGCGCTCGACGCAACCACCGGCATGCGAACATGGGACGTGAAGACCGGCGACAGCATCACCGCTACGCCGCTCGTCTCCGACGGGCGGGTAATTGTCGGCAGCTTCGATGGACGCGTTTACGCATTCAACGCGGCCAGCGGTGCGCGCGATTGGGAGCTCGACACGAAGGCCGCGGTAACTACGGGCGCGACAGCATTCAAGGGAACGACGATCGTCGGCAGCCGCAGCTACGATCTGTTCGCACTCGACGTCTCCACCGGACGGCCGATCTGGTCGCGATACTTCTGGTTCTCGTGGGTCGAATCACCCGCAACCATCTTCAAGGACGCGGCATATATCGGATCGTCGGATGCGGCCGCGCTCCACGCCTTCGACGCCCGCACCGGGCGAACCATCTGGCGAACGGATGTCGGCGGTAGCGCCTGGGCGCAGCCGCTGGTCACGGAGGCCGCGGTGTACGAAGGAACCGTCGGCACACTGAACTACCTCGTCGAGCATCGCGCCCTGATGATTGCGGTCGACCGACGAAGCGGGCGGCCCCTCTGGCAATATCCGCTCCAGGCGCCGCCGAACGCGTCGTCGGGAGAGCTCACTGCGTACGGGTTCGCGGGATCGCCGGCACTCGCCGGGAATCTCGTGGTCGTCGGTGGTCTCGACGGCCGCGTCTATGCCTTCAATCGCTGACCTTACTCCGCGCGCAGCGCGATGATTGGATTGACACGGGTCGCGCGCAACGCAGGCACCAGGCACGCGAGCGTCGCGATTGCGATAAGAAGCGCGGCGTTACCGGCGAACACCAGCGGGTCGTGTACGCTGACGCCGAACAGCAGGGTTCGCAATACGCGGCTCATGAGGTACGCGCCGGCGAGTCCCAGCGCCACCCCCAGCCCGACCAGGCGCAGTCCGCTTCCAACCACCAGCGCCAGCACGTCACGACGCTGTGCGCCAATGGCCATCCGAATTCCTATCTCCTGCGTGCGCTGAACGACGGAATAGGCAACCAGTCCATAGAGGCCGAGCGCAGCGAGCGTGAGTGCGAGCGCGGAAAAGAAGCCGAGCAGCCGGGTGGTCAGGCGCCGCGGAGCGACGGCATTGTCGATCAACCGTTCGAGCTCGTAGAAGTCACCGGTCGGCAAGCTGGGATCGTACGCGGCCAGGGCACCGCGGACGTCCCGTGCGAGCGATTCCGGCGGCCGGCTGCTCCTCACGACCATCTCCATGCCAGACCAGTCGCCGGTCTGACGGTAGTCGATATACATTTCGTTGCGACCGGCCTCTTCGAGCGAGCCATGCCGCACGTTGCCGACCACGCCGAGCACCACTCTCCCGCCGTCCTGGGTAATCGACTGCCCCACCGCTTCGCGGTTCGGCCATAACGCGCGCGCGAGATTCTCATTGATGATGACGCTCTTGGGCCCTGTCGCGTTGTCGCGATCGTCGAAGTATCGGCCGGCGCGCAGCGGAATCTGCATCGCCTGCAGGTAGTGCTGCTCGACGATGCGCGGGAACACCGATGGGCCTTCGCCGGGACGGTAGAACACCCCCTTCGCGCGGACACCCCACGTCCGGTTGCGGCCGAGCGGCAGCACGTCGCTCAGACCGACCGCCTCGACGCCAGGAACCGCCGCAACGGCGCGCACGACCCCGTCGAGATATTGACTGCCTTCGGCCGCGTGCTCGAAGTCGCGAGGCGAATCGACGCGCCACGCCATCGCGTGCTGCGGCTGAAAACCGAGGTCGACGCGCAGCAGCGCGGCAAAACTTCGGAACAACAATCCGGCGCCCACCAGCAGCATGCACGCGAGGGCGACCTCCACGACGACGAGCGTGTTGCGGGCGAAGACCGACGAGCGTCCGGCGCTTCGCTGGTGAGTCGCCTGCGGCAGCGCATCCTGGGCACGTGAGAGATGAACCGCGGGGAGCACACCGCAGGCAATGCCGGCAAGGCCGGTGATCGCGATGGTCACGCCGAGCGCCGTCGGGTCGACCGCGGCGCCCTGCAGCAAAGGCACACCGAAAGTCTGAAGGCGGGCGAGCGCTCGGGTCGCCCAGATCGCGACAGGCACGCCAATCATCGATCCCGCAAACGCGAGCAACAGGCTTTCCGTCAGCGCCTGCTGAACGAGATGTTGCGTCCGCGCGCCAATCGCCACGCGGACGGCGAACTCTTGTCGGCGAGCGTTGATCCGCGCCAGCAAGAGGTTGGAGAGATTGACGCAGGCGATCGCCAGGATGCAGGCGACGGCGCCGGCGAGCACGTAGAACGGCTGCCGGAAACTGCCCCGGAGCGCCTCGTTCAGCGGGCTGACGCGCGCACCCAGGGTTCCGCCGTAGTTGATCACTTGCTTGAAACGTTCGCTGATCACCTGAAGATCTGCCTCGGCCTGCTGAGCGGTCACGCCAGGCTTCAGACGGCCGATGCCGAAAACGGTATTGCCCCACTGTGCCGTCTCCACGGTCAGCGGAAACGGCGTAATCAGATCGATCTCGTTGCCCGGGGAAAAGATAGCGTCGAAATCGAACGTCTCCGGCAGCACGCCGACAATAGTCGTGGCCGCGTTGTTCAACGTGAGCGCACGGCCTACCACGTTTGGGTCGCCGGCAAAACGCCGGCTCCAGAACCCGTGGCTCAGAATCGCGACGCTCGGGCCGTTGAACCGGCACTCCTCGGCGGTGAAATTCCGACCGAGCGCAAGCCGCACTCCGAGGACCTCGAGGAAGTTGTCCGATACGCCAACCGCGCGAAGCCGCTCGGGTTCCCCGCCGCCAGTGAGCGTCTGTCGGCGTCCAAAATCGAAAAACGCGAAATACGCGGCCAACGCTTCGAAGCTGGTGTTCTGCTCGCGCCACGCATTGAACGTGTCGGCCCTCGTCGTCCGTGCGGACAGGCCGCCCCGGCCCAGGTTTTCAATCCAGACGAGCCGATCGGGGTCGCGAAACGGCAGCGGGCGCAACAGCACAGCGTAAATGGTGCTGAACATGGCCGTGCAGGCGCCGATGCCCAGCGCCAGAGTGAGGATCGCTACCGCAGCGAATCCGGGAGACTTGAGCAGTTGCCGTGTCGCGACTTTGAGACTGGCGAGCATGATGCTTTGACGGCGGGCAGGGTCCTCAGGTTGTCATAACATACGCCACGCCGATGAATTACCGCGCGATGTATGTCTATCCCTGGGATCTTGCCGACGAAGGCGTGTCCAAAGTCAGCGGCCATGTCGAGGCCCTCGGCCTCAATACCATCACGGTCGCGGGCAGCTATCACGCCGGCAAGTTCCTGCGCCCGCATGGATCGAGCGGAAGAGTCTATTTTCCAGAAGACGGCACCGTCTACTTCAACTCCGATTCGTCGGGTTACGGATCAATCAAACCGGTCGTGAGCCGGATCGCTCGGGAACGCGATGTGCTTCGCGAACTGACGGCCAACCGGCGCGTCGCCGCAAACGTCTGGCTCGTGCTGCTTCACAACACCCGTCTCGGGGAGGCACACCCTGAGTCGACCGTCCGGAACGCGTTCGGCGATCGTTATGTCTACAGCCTCTGTCCTTCGGCGCCGGACGCGCGCGAGTATGCGATTGCCTTGTGCAGAGACGTGAGCGAGCACTACCCCATTGCCGGCATCACGCTGGAAACGCCCGGCTTCCTGCCTTACTCACACGGCTTCCACCACGAATTTGCCATGGTGAAGCTGAACAAGTGGATAGAGAGCCTGCTCGGTCTCTGCTTCTGCGATCATTGCGTCCGAAGCGCACAGGCTGCCGGCATCGATGCCGACGGTCTTCGAGCACGGGTCCGCGAAGACGCCGACGGGTATTTGCGAGACGCCGATGAGTTCCCTGATGACATGGCCGAAGCCTGCTGGCTGAGCGACGTCGCGACCGACCAGGCGCTGACGAATTTCCTCAACTGGCGCTGCGGAGTCGTGACATCTCTCGTTCGCGAGATTCGGGGGGCCGTCCGAGCGGATGCGACCGTCGCGGTAATCCCGTCGGTGGCCCGCCCCACCGCGGGTGCGTGGTACGAAGGGAGCGACGTTCACGCGCTGGCGAATGCGGCGGGAATCGTCGAGGCGTCGTTCTACGAGCCGAGCGCCGGGCGCGTGCATCGGGATATCGTCGACACCCAGCGCCGATTGCGCGGCGCTGGCGCGCTCCGTGGCATCCTGCGACCCGGCTATCCCGATCTGCAAAGCCGAGGGGAGCTGGTCGCGGCTGCGACGGCGCTTCGCGACGGAGGCGTATCCGGCATCGCGTTCTACAACTACGGCCACGTGCGCCAGAGCCACCTCGCGTGGATTGCTGATGCGGTCGGCGTCTTCGGAGGCTGAACGGTGGAATTCAGAAACAAAGTGATCGCGATCACTGGCGCATCCGGCGGAATCGGCCGCGAGCTGTGTCAGTACTTCGGCGGGGAGGGTGCCGCGATTGCGGCCTTCGACAAAAGTCACGCGGTCACCACGTTCGCCGAACAGCTCCGGGCCAAGGGCATCCGCGCCGAGTCGGCGGTTGTCGATATCAGCGAGGCGACGGCGGTTGGAGCCGCATTTGAAAAAGTGTCCTCGGCACTTGGCGCCATCGACATCCTGATCAACAACGCGGGGGTCACGAGGCATCCAAGCCTCGAGCACACGACGCCGGAGGGCTTCAGCGAAGAAATCGATGTCAACCTGAATGGCGCCTATGCCTGCGCGTATGCCGTACTCCCCGGCATGAAGGCGCGCCGGCGCGGCGCGATTGTGAATATCGGGTCGGTCAACGGCCTCGCGGCGCTCGGTGACGCCGCGTATAGCGCAGGCAAGGCGGGTCTGATCAGCCTGACCAAGGCGCTCGCGCTGGAATTCGGCCGGTATAACATCCGATCGAACATCGTGTGTCCGGGAACCGTCCGCACGCCGATCTGGGACGAACGCGTCGCGCGCAATCCGAAGGTGCTGACCGAGCTCGAACGCTGGTATCCGCTCGGCCGGATCGTCGAGCCGATTGAAGTGATGCGCGCCGTCGCGTTTCTTGCCTCCGATGCCGCGTCGGCGATCACCGGCATCGTGTTACCGGTAGACTGTGGGCTGACGGCGGGCAACATCGTGATGGCACGAGAGCTCACGCTCGAGGACTTCTAATCACGAATTTCGCGGATCCTAGTGGAGGGTCGATGGCAAGCAAGCGCGTGCTGGTGGTTGGGCTGGGGAACATGGGCATGTCGCATGCGCTGGCCTATACGCGCATCCCCGAGTTCGAGGTCGTGGGCGTCTGCACGCGGAACATTGAAAACAAGCAACTACCCGAGGCGCTCACCGGTGCCGAGCGGTACTCGACCTATGACCAGGCCCTCAAAGAGCTGAAGCCTGACGTCGTCTCGGTCAACACCCTCCCCGACACGCACGCCGAGTATTCGATCAAGGCCATGGACTCAGGTGCTCACGTATTCGTGGAAAAGCCGCTGGCGCTGACGGTGAAGAGCGCCGAGGAAGTGGTCGCCACCGCGAAGCGCACCCGCAGGAAGCTGGTGATTGGGTACATCCTCCGCCAGCATCCCTCGTGGATCAAATTCGTGGAGATCGCGAGGATGCTCGGCACGCCGCTGGTGTTCCGAATGAACCTGAACCAGCAGTCGACTGGCGAAACCTGGGAGTGGCACAAGCGCCTGCTCGAGTCGTTTCCGCCAATCGTGGATTGCGGCGTGCACTACGTCGACATCATGTGCCAGATGACGCCGGCAAGACCGACGCGCGTGCACGCCATGGGGGCGCAACTGAGCGACGAAGTGCCGCTCTACAACTACGGGGTGCTGCAGGTCGCGTTCGAGGATGGATCGGTCGGCTGGTACGAGGCCGGCTGGGGTCCGATGATGAGCGAGACGGCCTTCTTCGTCAAAGACGTCATTGGCCCGAAAGGGTCGGTGTCGATTGTCATGGCCGAGAGCGCGAGCGACGTGAAGTCGGACGACATCAACGTCCACACCAAGACCAACCAGATCCTGTGGCACCACACCGACATGTCGAAGCCCGACGAGCGCATCAACATGACCGACGAGCCCGACCACGACGCGCTGTGCGAGCGCGAGCAGCGTTACCTGCTGAAGGCCATCGACGAGGATCTCGATCTCTCCGACCACATGAACGACGGGGTCAAGAGCCTGCGGATCGTCATCGCCGCCGACGAGTCCGTCCGAACCGGCAAGGTGGTGGCGCTCTGATCTAGGCTTCAGGCTTCAGGCTTCAGGCTTCAGACTTCGGGGACTCCGGGCTACTGAAACCTGGAGCCTGGAGCCTGGAGCCTGAAGCCCGAAGCCTAGTACCTGTCTGTACCTCCCCACGTCAATCCATGCACCGCCGACCATTACGCGATCGACGGTCCGAATCGCGGCGATGTCCCGGCTCGGATCCCCGCGGAGGACGATCAGGTCCGCTCTCAGCCCCGAGCGCAAGCTTCCCAGTTCGTCGCTGCGATAGAGGAACCCGGCCGCCGTGCCGGTCGCGGCGGTGATAGCTTCGATGGGAGTCAGACCGCTTTCGACGAGCAATTCGAGCTCGCGCCACGGCGCTTCGCCACGCCCGGCAAACGGCACGGTGGAGTGTCCACCCATCACGAGACGCGCCCCTTCCAGTCCTGCGCGCCGCGTCAGCTGCTTCATCTTCGAAAAACCGGCAGCCATCACCGGAATCATCTCGGGCTTCACCCCCTCCTCGGGATGGTCCGCCCGCCGCTCGAACACCGCGAGCGTGGCATCGACCCAGGGGTGACGCTCTCGCAGGACGGCGTAGAGAGCCTGTGCCTCCGGACCATCGAGATTGGCGCTTGCGAACACCTTGTAGCGACCATCACGACGGGCATCGTTGTCGGCCAGCACCGCTTGCCGGTAGGCTTCCGCCTGTACCCGCGGGACGATGCTCGTCCCGAACGAGGTGATGTGTTCGATCCCGTGGAGCCCTGCGGCAATCAGTTCACGTGCGTCGAGAATCTCGAGATGCGCGGTGCATGGAATGTGGTGCGCGTTGCAGACCTCGATGACCGCCTTGGCGCTCGCGAACGGCAGCCGGAAGTAGATCTTGATCGCCGACGCGCCATTGCGCACGTTGATTTCGGCCTCTCGCCTGGCCTCGTCGGCGTCTCGGGCGACGACCGAATCGGCTGGATACGCGGGATGCTCGCCGTCGATGTGCGGGCCGGCGGTGAAAATATGAGGGCCAGGCAGGTGATCGGCGGCAATCATGCGGCGAAGTTCCACGAATTTCTCGTCCCACTGGCCGGGATCCCGGAATGCGGTGACGCCATGACTGAGCTGTCGCAGCGCGAGCTTCGGGTCGTTCTCGATGTGAAAGTGCAGATCGATGAGACCAGGAAGGATCGTGCGGCCGGCAAGGTCGAGACGTTCAGCGTTCGGCGGCAGCGGGACCCCGTCGGCCGGACCAACCTGTGCCACTCGATCCCCGTCAATCACCAGGCGGCCGTGTTCAGTGGGAGCGGCGCCCGTGCCATCGATGATACGGACGTTATCGAGTACCAGCCGCCGCGCCTGGGGAGTGCGGCCATGCAGGGCGAGTGGAACCGCGGCAACCGTCAGCAAGACGGTAATTGGTGAAAACAACTTGCGCATCGGCTGTAGATTGTAGTTTGTACAGTCGTCGTTCATCCTGGCTTCGGCCTCGGCGTACGGTTCGCCGGACGCCGTAGGCCCTGGCGACGCATTCGCCTGACGATCATCAGCCTATGAAACTGAAGCTCGCACTCGCAGGACTCGTGCTCGCAGCCGCGACCTCAGCGCCCGACCCGAATGCCGACGGTGAGTGGCGCGTCTTCGGGCGCGATCCGGGCGCACAGCGTTTCTCGCCGCTCACGCAGATCACGACGCGCAACGTGGCGACGCTCGAACCGGCCTGGGCGTTCGATACCGGCGTCAAGGATCTCCAGGTCACGCCCCTGGTCATCGACGGCATCATGTACTTGACCGCCGGATCAACCGTGTTCGCGCTCGAGCCGGAGACCGGCAAGACCATCTGGAAGTACACCAGCACGAGCGGAGCGGTCAGCAGGAGGGGCGTGGCCTACTGGCCGGGCCACGGAACCGTGCGTCCGCGTCTGTATTCGGCCGCGGGCGACGGCCACATGATCGCGCTCGATGCACGAAGCGGCGAACTGGTGAGCGCCTTCGGAGACCACGGCGTGGTCGACCTGAAAAGCAGCGTGCGTGGTGAAGTCGACGGCAAGTTCATGCTGATCACCCCGCCGGTCATTTACAAGGACATCGTCATCACGGGCGGCGCCAACGAGGAGGGGGAGCCGAGTCTTGGTCTCTACGGGGATATCCGCGGCTGGGACGCGATCAGCGGAAAGCTGCTGTGGTCGTTTCACACGGTGCCGCGCGCAGGTGAGCCCGGGGTCGAGACGTGGGATGAGGAGAGCTGGAAGAGTCGCTCAGGTACGAACGCCTGGTCGTTCCTCACCGTCGATGTCGAACGCGGGTTGGTGTTTGCGCCAACCGGCTCGCCGACTTCCGACTTCTACGGTGCCGATCGGAAGGGACAGAACCTGTACGGCAACTCGTTGATCGCGCTCGACGCGACCACCGGCAAGCTCAAATGGTTCCGGCAGCTCGTGCACCACGACATCTGGGACTGGGATCTGCCGGCCGCGCCGACGCTCATCGACGTGAAGCGAGACGGCCGCATCATCCCCGCCGTCGCGCAAACCACGAAGATGAGCCTGCTCTTCATCTTCGATCGGGTAACCGGCGAACCGTTGTTCGGTCTCGAGGAACGTCCCGTGCCGCAGACCGACGTGCCTGGCGAATCCACCTGGCCCACACAGCCGTTCCCAATCAACCCGCCGCCACTCTCGCGCACGACCTTCGATCCGGAGAAGGATTTCTACAGCCTGACGCCCGAGCATGCGGCGTACTGCAAGGATTTGTGGGCAACGAACAAGATGTTCACGAAGGGCATGTACACGCCGCCAACCGTCGACCGGACGATGGTGATGTTTCCGAGCACGCTCGGCGGCGGCAACTGGAGCGGGTTGTCCTACGACCCCGGGCGCGGGCTGGTGTTCTCCAACATCATGAACCTCGGTCAGGTCGCGCGAATGGAGAAACGAACCGATCCGAAAACCGGCCGCGTCGACTACAAGCGAACCACCCCGTGGGGCCGGCCAATCGGCCGTTTCTGGAATCCGGAGACGAGGGTGCCATGTTCCGCTCCCCCGTTTGGTGAACTGCTGGCCGTCGACGTCAATCGTGCCGCCGTCGTGTGGCGCGTGCCGCTCGGTGAATTCGAGGAGCTCAAGGCGCGCGGCTTCCCCAACACCGGCACGCCGAACATTGGCGGCACGATTGCCACGGCGAGCGGGCTGGTGTTCATGGGCGGAACGATTGACAAGCGCTTCCGAGCGTTCGACGCGCAGACCGGCGCCAAGCTGTGGGAGACGACCCTCGAGGCGAGCGCGCATGCCACGCCGATGACCTTCATGGGACGAGACGGCCGGCAATACGTGGTCATCGCCGCCGGCGGCGACGGTCTGCTCGTATCGCCTCCAGGTTCGAAGATCGTCGCCTTCTCGCTGCCGCGGTAGATTCGTGCGAGGTCCGAGGCCCGAGGTGCGAAGCCCGAAGCCATAGGCACCAGCGGCACCCAGCGTCCAGCGCTGCACCTTGCACCTAACACCGAGGGCGTCAGTTCAATCACGCACTCAGCACCCAGCACATCGCACCTTGCACGCAGCACCTGCGCCGCCCGCCCGTCGCCCGGCTCGAATAGAGAATCACCCGCATCCTCGATAGAATGCCGGACGTGCGAATCGCGCGGACGGCTGTGGTTGGCGTACTCATCGCGTTGGCGCTCGCGACGCTCGTCGCTCAGCCCGAAACCGGCGTGCGCGCGTGGCGCGGGACGCTGCAGCTTCCTACCTACGCAGAAGACGCGCCGAATCCCAACCCTCCGTTCGACCTGTTTACCTTCGGTCGCTTCAACTATCCATATCCTATGCGCGATGCGCTGACCGATCGTCGCGAGACGGTCACCTGGCGGACGCTGAATCTGGAGAATGAGTATTTGCGCCTGACGGTGCTGCCCGATCTCGGCGGGCACATCTACAGCTGCCTGGACAAGCGGAGCGGTCGCGAGATGTTCTATGCGAACACCGCCATCAAGAAAGCGCTGATTGGATATCGCGGTGCGTGGGCGGCCTTCGGCGTCGAGTTCAACTTTCCCGTCTCGCACAACTGGGTGTCGATGTCGCCGGTCGACTTCGCCGTCGGCCAGCATCCCGATGGCAGCGGATCGATCTGGGTGGGCAACATCGATCAGGTCTACGGGTCGGCAGTGGCGGGTAGAACTTCGACTCCAGCCTGGCCGCTCGGTCCTCGACCAGCACGTCGAGCTGTACAACCGAAGCGACGTGCGCCATCGCTACTACTGGTGGAATAACGGCGCGGTGCAGGTGTGGGACGATTCACATCTCGTCTACCCGACCGAACTGATGGCGACGCACGGATTCACCGCCGTCGAGCCGTGGCCGATCGATCGACAAGGGACGGGACCTCAGCATCATCCGCAACCAGGTCGACGGGCCGGTCTCGCTCTTCACGTATCAAACGCGTGAACCATTCGTCGGCGTGTACCATCCCACAACCCAGCAGCGGCACCGTGCACGTTGCCGATCCTTCCGAGCTTCCGGTCCACAAGGTCTGGTCCTGGGGCAACGACCGCGACGCCGCTACCTGGCGGACGGCGCTTTCGGACGACGACAGCGCGTATGTGGAGTTGCAGGCAGGATTGTTTCGCAACCAGGAGACCTACGCGTTTCTCGAACCGCAGGAGATCGGTCCGCTTCTCCGAGCACTGGCTGCCGGTTCGCGATCTCGGCGGGATCACGCGCGCGAACGTCGACGGCGTGCTCTACATGGAGCGGGCGGCACCGGCGCAGCATTCACCTCGCGCTCGACGTCACCCGGGATCATGCCCGGCGCTCGCATCAGCGTGCGTCAAGGATCGACGGTCGTGCTCGAGAAGACACGTGACTCTTTCCCCGCGCGATGTGTGGCGGGCAGACGTCGATCACCTGACGACCGCAGCCGTGACGTTTGAACTGGTCGATGCCTCAGGGACGCGAGTGCTGGCTCACACGGAGAAGGTCTTCGATCGCACGCCGGCTTCCGAAGTGCGGCTCGGACCCCGCGAGACCGAGCCGGCCTCGGAGGGATCGCCGCGCTCGGCAGACGAGATAGTCGAGAGCGGAACGCTCGACGAACTCGAGGGGCGGCGACTTGCCGCGTTGGATCGATATCGTGATGGTCTCGCGCAACACCCGCACAGTTTTGCGCTGTTGAAAGCGGCCGGCCGACTGGCGGTGGCACTCGGCTGGGCGGCGGGTGGCGGCCGATCACCCGCGCTCGAGTGGCTGGAAGAAGCCTCGGCGCGCAACACGACCGACTTCGAAACCCGGTACTACCTTGGCCTGGCACTTGTAGCCGCCGGGCGGCCACGCGATGCCCGTCCCCATTTCGAAGCGGCACAGCGGTTTCGAGCGACACGCGCTCCGGCACTCCTGCAATTGGCGCAGGCTCTCGGCCGCTGATGGAAATCTCGCCGAAGCCCTGCGTTGTCTTCAGACGATCGAGACGCGACTCACCGCAGGCGTCGCTGGCCGGCGCGCTCGAGGTCGCCGTGCTTCGACGGCTTGGCCGCCCAGCCGATGCGCGCGAGCGCGCGCAGCACTGGCAGGCCATCGATCCAACCAGCAGTCTGATTCGTCATGAGTTGAGCTTGCTGGGCGCGACCGATCAGGATCTGTGGCCACACCTGGGAGCGGGTGCGAACCGGGTGCTCGATCTGGTCGACCAGTACCTGGCGATCGGCTCGTATGACGAGGCGCTTGCTCTCCTCGAGCACGAATACCCGCAGGTCGAGCCACCCGCCCGCGAGATCGGCGCTGTGACGCCCGCCGAATCGCCGCTCGTTGCTTACTATCGCGGCTACGTCCGGCAGCACCTGGGCGGCGATGCAGGTGGCGATTATGCAAAGGCGCGCAGTCTCTCGACGAAGTACACCTTTCCAAGCCGCCCGTCATCCTACGCCGTGCTGAACGATGCGCTGCGCGTGAATCCAGGAGATGGCACCGCGCGGTTCCTTCTTGGATCGCTCTATCTGGCGAGCGGCCGGGCCCAGCCGGCCATCGAAGAGTGGCAGCGGGTCCGGCGGATCCGGCCGGCCATCCCGACCCTCCATCGCAATCTTGGCCTCGCCTTGCTGCAGGGAACGCCGAATTTCAAGGAGGCCCGCGCCACGCTCGAGGAAGGGATTGAGGCCGACGGTGAGAACGTCGAGGGCTACCTGGCGCTCGATGGCGTGCTGAGCGCGACGCATACCGCGCCGCGCGATCGGGTCGCGGCACTTCGTCGATTTCCGGCGCCGGACCGCATGCCCTCGTCGTTGGTCTACAAGCTCGCGATCGGACTTGCCGAGGCCGGCCAGGGAGCCGAGGCCGAACGCCTGTTTCACGATCGCTTCTTCCCGAAGGAAGAAGGAGGAACCTCGGTGCGAGCGGTCTATGCGCAGGTGCGTCTCGCGTCGGCCAGGGCGGCTGCCGATGCTGGCAACTGCAGCGCAGCCCGCGAGATGCTCGACACGCTCTCGGCCGAGCGCCAGGATCTGCCCTTCACCGCTGGAGGACTGGGCGACGTGCTGCGGCCGCCGACGATGGCCAGGCAGGTTGCGGTCATCAACTGGATCTGCGGCCGGCGCGATGCCGCTCGCGCGGAGTGGCGGCGTCTGGCGCAAGCCGCGAGCGATGGCGGCGCGCCGATGGCGCTGGCGATTGCCGACGAGGCGCGGTCACGGCTGGGGGCGGCGAGAACAACCAATCAACGCCGTCGCCTCGAGACGGCGCTCGAAGCCATGGCCCGCGCGCTGGATTCGGGAGACACCAGCAATCCCGGTTATGCCGAGCTGACGCGGGCATCTCTGCTGGCCGCATTGGACCGGAGCGACGAGTCGCGCCGATCGATGACGCAGGTGTTTTTGTTTCCGGATCGCAATCTCTCACATGCGTGGGCGCACGCGATCATGCAGGACCTCCCGCCCGAGGGCGGACGCCACAAGGCCGGGGATTGATGCGAAATCCTTTCACTTCTTCAGTATTACTTCCACCTCTCAGTGGACGGACCAGGCTGTCCTCGTTCCTGACAACCAACGGACCACGCGCCTTTCTGTCGTGGCTGGCCATGGTCGGCCTGCTGGCTGGAACCGCGCAGGCAAACGTCCGGCGGGTGTGGGCGGTGAACGACGGCGAGAAAATCGAGCGCGACGCGCGCGATCATCCGGCAAGCGCCGGCAATTCCGCGTGGGACGGCCGGGTCGTTCGCGTTTCCGGCGCACGCAACGAAGTCGTGGCGTTTCAGGTGATCGTCGAAGCCGACGCGCAGGGCATCGCGAAGCTGTCAGTTCGCGCTGCCGGAACTGGCGTCCTCCCGGGATCGAATCATCTACCGGCCTGCAGCCGCCGATCCGACCGACTACGTCGATCGGCCGATCGAGATCTTCACGGTGCACTACATGCACGTCGCCATGCCCTCGAACGCGTCGTGGGTGTACGAACGCGACTCTCCGGCGGCACCCTCAGATCCCGACCGGATGGAAGCCGGTGCAGCTCGTGCCGGAGAATGCGCGCGCAGGCCGCGGCGGACTGCCGATCGCAGTCGATGCCAACGAGAATCAGGCGATCTGGATCGAGATCTACATCGATCGCTCCCGTCAGCCCGGTCTCTATCGCGGCACGATCGAGATCGACGCCGATGGGGCGCGACGCACCCTCCCGATCGAGCTCGAGGTGTTCGACTTCGCGCTGCCGGACGAGAACAGCATGCACGCGATGCTGTTCTACACGAGCGATCAGCCCGAGCTCTATCACGGCCGCAATCTCGACCCCGCCTACCACCGCCTCGCGCACCGGCATCGCGTGGAGCTGGTGCACGCGTACGACGAGCAGACGCTGCCCGCGGCCTGGGGACGATTCTCCGGTGAAGACTTCACGCGCAGCGCACGGGTACGAGGGACCTGGCGAGGGGGTCGGAAACCGTGCTCGCGCCGCGTACGTTCTACGGCGCCGGGCGCGAGTTCGAGGATCGCTCGAGCGCATGGGCACGCAGCGATGCCTGGATGACGTTCCTCCACGAGAAGCTGCCGCGCGCGATCACGTTCCTCTACATGCCGGACGAGCCGAGCCCGTCCGAATTTCCCGCACATCCTGAAGCTCGCCGACAACATTCACTCGAACCCCGGGCCGGGGCGCGCGCTGCCGATTTTCGTGACGCAGCTCGTACGTCGAGGCGCTCGATCCAGCGATCGACATCTGGTGTTCCGGACCGAAAGGCTTTCAGCTCGATCGCGTGGCCAGCGAGCGCGCGCGCGGCCGCGAGTTCTGGTTCTACAACGGCGCACCGGCCCGAAGGGCGGCGCGATCACCATCGACGCGCCGGCCACCGATGCGCGCGCGACCATCTGGGCCGCGTTCAAGCACGACGTCCGGGTCTACTTCTACTGGCACGCGGTGCACTGGCGTCACAACTCGCAGAAACAGGGAGAGCGCAATCAGAACGTCTGGGCTGAAAGCATCACCTTCGACAATCGCAAACAGCCGAACAAGCCGATCGACGATCAGGGATACATCCACGGCGATGGCGTGCTGATCTATCCGGGCGAAGAGAGGCTGCATCCGGAAGAGGACCGCGGCGTGCCCGGTCCGATCTCGACGATCCAGCTCGCGAATTTCCGACGCGGCCTGCAGGACCACCAATACCTGACGCTTGCTCGAAAGCTGGGGCTGCAGGAGGTCGTGAAGGAAGCGCTGGCCGCGATCGTGCCGCGCGTGTTCTCGGACGCCGGCGAGCGCGTCAGCTTCCCCGAAACCGGCGATCCCTACGAGGCCGCACGGTTGAAGCTCGCCCGTGCGATCGAAGCCGCCTCTCAAAAGCCGGAGCCGCCGCGCCTGAACGCGCCGGTGCTCTTCGATACCCCGGAGGCAGACAAGATCCTGAGCTCGATGCAGATCTTTCCCGCTGACAACCCCTGGAACGAAGACATCTCGGACCGGCCGGTCCATCCTGATTCCGCCTCGATCATCCGCAGCATCGGCGCCGACGCGCCGCTTGGCTACAACCTCGACATGAACTTCGTGATCGTGCCGCCGGATCAGCCGCCCGTTCCGGTGCGCGTGACCGAATATCCGGCCGAATCGGATCCCGGTCCGTTTCCGATCCCGTCAAACGCGCCGATCGAGAACTGGCCTCTGTCGCGCAACGAGGATCGCGGAGCGCTGCCCAAGCCGGGCGTGACCCTGGAGCAGTTCCAGCGCGAAGGTACCGGCGACCGACACTTGATCATCGTGGACCCGGTGAACGGCCGTCTGCACGAGTTCTGGCAGGCGCGGCTCGAACCGACGCCGGCTGGGAGGCGTCCCAGGCCTCGACCTTTGACCTGACCTCGAACACGATGCGCCCCGAACGGTGGACGTCTTCCGATGCGGCCGGATCTGCCAATCTTCCCCGCCATCGTCCGATACGACGAGGTGGCACAAGGCCTGGTGACGCACGCACTGCGGGTGACCGTCCGGCGGACCCGTCGCGACTACGTCTATCCCGCCCGTCACTTCGCGAGTTCCCACACCGAGACCTCGCCTTCCGCGGATGGGCGAACGACTGCGGCTCCGCAAGGATTTCGATACCTCCAGCTTCCCGCCGCACGCGCGTGCGATTCTCGAAGGCTTGAAGCGATACGGGATGTTCGTGGCCGACAACGGCAGCGACTGGCTGATGTCGATCGCCCCCGATCGTCGCTTCGAGGGGCTGGAATCGCTGGCGCGAGTGAAGGGCAGCGACTTCGAAGTGATCGTCCCGACGGGACCCGACGAGGGTCCCCGTGCCAAATGAAGGGTGCGTGGCTCGCCTGTGCGCTGACGATCGTCGTTGCGCTTGTCGCGCAGCCACCGATCGCGCCTCAGAACAATCTCGTCTACGAGATTTTCGTCAGGTCGTTCGCCGACGGTGACCACGACGCCAAGGGCATTGGCGATCTGAAGGGCATCGTCAGCGAGCTCGATCCCTATTTGAATGACGGGGATCCCAAGACCGACGGCGATCTCGAGGTCGGCGTGCTCTGGCTGATGCCGATCTTTCCGTCGCCGAGCTACCACGGATACGACGTCACGAATTATCGCGACATCAATCCGGACTATGGCACGATGGCCGACTTCAAGAGCCTGGTTGCCAACGCACACCAACGCGGCGTGCGCGTGATCCTCGACGTTCCGTTCAACCACACGTCGGACCAGCATCCCTGGTTTCATGAAGCCGTCAATGATGCCTCGTCCCCGCGACGACGGTTCTACTTCATCGAGCCGGATAGCGGCACGGCACGCGACGGCTGGCACAAGGTGATCAGCCCCTCGGGCGAAAAGCTGCAGTACCTCGGCCTGTTCAGCCCGTCGATGCCCGATCTGAATTTCGACAACCCTGACGTGCGGCGGGACGTCGAAGCGATCGCGAAATTCTGGCTGGACCTCGGCGTGGACGGCTTTCGTCTCGACGCTGCCAAACACATATACGGCGACACCTTCGCGCCGCTGCCCGACAACGACGTCCTGCACAACAACGAATGGTGGCGGGAGTTTTCGGCGTTCGTCTATCGCTCGTTCCCCAAGGCGATCCTGATGGGAGAGGTGCTTGGCGATCCCGAGATCATCCTGCGTCACGCCTGGGGGCTGGACGCGCTGGTCGACGAACCGTTCATGAACGACGTGCGTGCCGAGACTGGCCGACCTGGCTCCGGCTTTGCCGGCCGCCGGAAGCAATTCACTACCGCGGCACGCGCGCTGAACGACTCGGCGACGACTACGTCGCTCCCGGCAACCGAACCACCCTTCGAGCCGTTTGCCTTCGTCGCGAGCCACGATCGGAACCCGCGTCTCGCATCCGATCTCGAGGACTTGAAGCGGCGAGGCATGCCTTACACCGTGGACGAGGGCTATCGGCTCGCGATGTACATGCTCCTGACGCTCTCCAGTCACCCAATCCTCTATCAGGGGGACGAGATCATGCAGCGTGGCTGGAAGTGGAACGGCAACCCGCCAACGGCGGCCAACGATCCAGGTGACGGTTCCGGCATCTACGACGAAACCCTGCGCGAACCGTTCGAGTGGTACGCATCCGGTCAGGGACCCGGCGAGACGCGCTGGTTTCAACCGCGGTTCGACTCGCCGAACGATGGCGTCTCGCGAGAGGAGCAGGCCCGCCCTGGGGAAATGCTGGACCTCGTGCGCGGGCTCACGAACCTGCGAACGCGGCATCCGTCATTTGCAAACGGCGACATCGGCGCGATCGCGTCCGACTCGCCGGAGTGGATCGTCTTCGAGCGAGTATCGCCCACCGATCGCTACCTCGTCCTGATCAATCGGACGACGACCGGGAAAGACTATCGATTCCACGCGGCATGGTTTCCTCGATACCTTGGCGCCGACCTTCTCTTCTGGAGTGATGGAAAAGCGCGGACGTGGAAGGACCTGAGCGCCAACACTCAACGCATCGGCGACTCCGTCGTCGTGCCCCCGGCAGGACTCGTGGTGATCCGACAGCGACGCTGAGACGTCGCTTGGCTTTGCGACCTCTGCGAGCTCGGCCGACTACGTCCGCGAGACGTCAACTGAAATCGCGCACGATATCTCGCCGCGCCGCGGAGGACGCAAAGCGCTCCATAGCGTTCTAACTCATATCCGCGAACGGATTCTCGTCGGCGCTCGGCCCATAGATCGAAGGCACGGGCACGTTGAGTTCACGCAGGTACACCGACAACTGGCCGCGATGGTGATACCAGTGATTCAACATGATGGACCTCAGGAACGCGACGCGCGGCAGCGCCATCACTTCGCGGTCCCCCACCATGATCCTGAAAGTGGCGGTCATGCTGGCATCGTCCAGGCCCTGAAGCACTTGTTTCGCCTGCGCGATGCTCTTGTCCAGCGCCGGCAGGAGCTCGGCGGCCCGCGTCGCCGCCGGCTGATCGAAGGTGGGCGCGTGAACCGACGGCGCCGTCACCAACGACGCCACGCCACCGGGAACGGTGGCAATGTGCAGCGCGAGCTGTCCGAGCGACCACGACTTGGCGTGGGGCTTCCATGTGAGCTGCGCATCGGGCACCCGCTCGAGAACGCGCCTCGTGGTTGCGGCTTCCTGTTCGAGCTCCTGCAGCAACGCGCTGCTGATCGACATCTGCTTCTGCTGTTCTCGGTTCGCTGCTTCACTGATTGGCATGATGTATCTCTCTCCTCGTGTGTGTATCGTTCTGCTTCCAACTCGCCATCCGGACTAACGACGCTGGCCTTCGGCGGCCTTGCGAATCCGGTCGAGCAGCGATTGCCATCCTTCGGCGAGCCTTGGTTTGTGATCGTCCTGAATGAAGCCGAGCGCCGTGTGATGGAATGCGATCAAGGTGCCCGACTCGACCTCCTTCAACCGGTATTGCACGTTCGACAGCACCGGAAAGGACATGAACAGCGGTCCGCAGATTTCGAGGAGCGTCGGACGCTTGATCGCCTGCACGTGTCCCCAGAAATGTCCGTTCTCGCCGCCGAGGTCGCGATACCACCGTCCGCCCGGCCACGCTTCGAGGATCATCGGCATGGGCTTTCCGTCGGTCGTCTCGTTGAGGCGGCCCACCTGCACCAGCAGCGACTCGAACGTGGCTTCAATCGGCGCATGCACCTCGGTCTCGAGACTCAGGTTCAGTGTGAGGTTTTCGGTCGTCGGGGCTGTCAACACAACATGCCTCCTTTCAAGAATGTCAGCGGCTTGATTTCTGTGCCTTCGCTTCCGCGTGATGCTTGATCCGCTGGAGTTGATTCCCCCAGTAGCGCGCAAACGTGCCGGCCCACTCGTGAAGCGGCCTGATCGCCTCGGCATTGGTGCGATACAGCACGCGGCGCCCGTCTCGTCGCGCGTCGACCAGACCCACATTCCACAGGACCTGGAGATGTTTGGACACGGAGGGCTGCGCGAGATCGAGGGCGGTCACGATGTCGCCGACCGAGCGCTCCTCGGCGGCCAGGTACTCGAGGATTTCACGCCGCCGCGGTTCCGCTATCGCGTTGAACGAGTCGGATGTGGTCGTGGCGCGAGGCACGGATTAATAATATTCCTATACAGGAATATGTCAAGGCGTCTCCACTTCATAGACGTAAATGGTTGATTTATCGTCCTCCGGCATGAAGTAGCCGCGTAAACCGGATGCGGTGGCTTCAATCCAGACGGGATTGTGCGTCATGTCCATCCCGCTCGGCGTCCAGAGCGGTAAGGGCACTTGGTGCAGCGGACGCCCATCGCCTAAATCGATGAGGTCGATGCCGCCGAGTCGGAAGGGCGGCGCGTTCGCTGACTGCCGCAGTTCGGTGACGCCGGTGCACAGCATCCGCCGCGAGCCGGCGTACTTGCAGTCCTGGTAGTCGACATAGTGCGACGTGTTCAGCGTGCGGAGTTGCTCGGGCCGGAGATCCGCATTGGTCACCCGTCCCTCATGATCGAGCGTCCAGCGATAAAAGCGTCGCGAGCCCCAGCTCACGCCGTGGAGCGTGTTGTCGTCCGGGTTGCGGACGATGGCCCCGATGTGATCGGCGAAGCGAAAGACCTGGGTCGCCTTCATCGTCTGCGGATCGACGCGGTAAATGATCGAGCGGCTGTTTGGCCGATACTCGGCGACGGGTACCCAGATGCTCTGGCCATCGTAGTCGATTCCCCCGGGGTGATAGATCGTGCCTTCTCCGAGTTGTAGATCCGCAATCAACTTTCCCGCGCTATCAATCTTGAACAGGTGGCCGACACCTTCACCGGCGTCGCGATCGTAGCCGCCGATTGTGCGAGGGAACCGCCTGGTCGGTACCGTGACCTCGACCGAGGATACGAAGAAGCCGTCGCCGATCTTCACCAGGCCCTGTGGATGAAAGGTCGGGAACCCTATCGGCACGGACGCGACCGCCCGCCATGGCGAGTCGCGAGTGAGCTTCGTCACGCGCTCGGCAACAGCCAGCCGAGGTTCGTTCTGAAGCGCGCAGACACCGACGATGATCAGACAGCAGGCGAGATTTCGCGGCACGAGTGACGATACCTCTAGTGGTCCGATTGGGAAATCCCTCGTCGCACCGCGGGCCGGGATGTCCTCGCGGTGCAAGGCGCGACGACTGAGAATACCGGGAGTGTTTGAGGGAGGAGCAACGCAGCAGCGCGGGATACAGCCGCGGCCGAATGCCGAGGGGTGTTCCGATCGGGCCACTTGCGGCGCACGGCTTTCAAGCGCGTGCTAGGATGCGCGCATGCGCAGGCTTCTTCTCGCCTGCATGGTCTACGCGGCCACGACAATCATCGTCGGGTCCGCCCAGCGTCCCAACATCGTCTTCATCATGACCGACGACCATGCCGCGCACGCCATCGGCGCCTATGGGTCTCGGGTCAATCAAACGCCCAACATCGACCGGCTCGCGCGTGAGGGCGCGCTGCTGGCGAACGTGTTCGCCACCAACTCGATCTGCACACCGAGTCGGGCGACCATCATCACCGGTCTGTACTCGCATATCAACGGGGTACCGGTGTTCAACCGTTTCGACAGCACGCGCATGACGGTCGCGCGGCTGCTGCAGCAGGGCGGCTATTACACGGGAATGATTGGGAAGTGGCACCTGGGCAGCGATCCCATGGGCTTCGATCGGTGGGAGATCTTGCCGGGTCAGGGTGTCTACGTCGATCCGCAGTTCTACACCGCGAACGGCGAGCACACCTACACCGGCCGGTACGTGACGGATGTGATTACCGACCTCGCGATCGATTTCCTCGAGAAGCGGCCGCGAAACAAGCCCTTCTTCCTCATGATGCACCACAAGGCGCCGCACCGGCCGTGGGAGCCCGACGCCACGCACGCCGCGCACTTCGCGGGACAGTGGATACCTGAGCCGGTCACGTTCTGGGATGGCTACGAGACCCGGACGGATGCGCTTCACGAGAATCAGCAGCGGATCGCGGCCGACCTCACTCGGCGCGATTTGAAATTGGAACCACCGCCCGGCCTCAGCGACCCGGAGCGCGAGAACTGGCTGTCGGCAAAGCCGACCGAGGTCACGATCGTTCGCGAGGGAAAGACGGAGACACTCAGCGGGGAACCGCTGGTTCGATGGAAGTATCAGCGTTACATGCAGGATTACCTGGCGACGGTCCAGTCGGTGGACGACAGCGTCGGCCGGCTGCTCACGTTCCTCGACCGGAACGGTCTGTCGAAAAATACCCTGGTGTTCTACACCAGCGACCAGGGCTTCTTCCTTGGCGACCATGGACTGTTCGACAAGCGGTTCATGTATGAGGAGTCGCTCCGCATGCCGTTCCTGGTGCGGTGGCCGGCCGCGATCAAGCCGGGAACCAGGAGTCAGGCGATCGCTTTGAACGTTGATTTCGCTCCGACGTTCCTTGATGCCGCGGGTCTCCCGGTGCCGAAGGAGATGCAGGGACGCAGCCTGTTGCCGCTGCTGAAGGGCCGTACGCCCGCGGACTGGCGCACCTCGATGTACTACCGCTATTACCACGACCCCGGCGACCACAACACGCGGGCGCACTACGGAGTGCGCACGCTGACCCACAAGTTGATTTACTTTTGGAAGAAGGATCAGTGGGAGCTCTTCGATCTGGTGAACGATCCGTACGAGTTGCACAACCTGTACGGCCAACCAGGCCAGGACAACCTGATCGCGACGTTGAAGGCCGAGCTCGATCGGTTGAAACAGACGCTGGGCGACACGGATCAGTTCGCCAACGAGCAATTGCCGAACGGTGTGGATGGACCGGTCGACAAGTTACGCGGCAAGTGAAAGAAGAGTGAGTGTCTTCCTGCCACGTCGCGAACTGTGAGGGTCCCCCCGTTCAGGCCCGCCGCGCCTGCGCCGCCAGGTGCGGCTTGAGAAACCGCCCCGTGTAGGACGCCTTGCTCCGCGCGACATCCTCCGGCGTTCCGGTCACCACCACGTCGCCGCCGGCATGTCCGCCCTCGGGCCCCAGATCGATGACGTGATCCGCCGTCTTGATCACGTCCATGTGATGCTCGATCAACAGCACCGTGTGCCCGGCATCCACCAGACGGTTCAACGAGGCGAGCAGATGCTCGACATCCGCCAGGTGCAGCCCGGTGGTCGGCTCGTCGAGAATGTAGACCGTGTGCTTCGAGCGTTGCAGCGTGCTCAGTTCGGTGGCGATCTTGATTCGCTGCGCCTCGCCGCCGGAGAGCGTCGTCGAGGACTGTCCGAGCGTCAGGTAGCCCAGGCCAAGATCGTCCAGCACCTGGATCTTCTTGGCCACCGACGGCTCGGTCGCAAAGAACTTGACGCCTTCTTCCACCGACATGTTGAGCACGTCGTCGATGGTCTTTCCTCGCAGCGTCACTTCGAGCGTCTCGGTATTGAATCTCGCCCCTTTGCACGCCGCGCAGGTCACTTCGACGTCGGGCATGAAATAGAGCTGAGTGGTAATGACGCCTTCACCCTGACACTCCTCGCAGCGTCCTCCCTTCACGTTGAAGCTGAAGCGGCCGGGTTTGTAGTCGCGTTCGACTGAAAGCGGCGCGCGGGTGAACAGGTCGCGAATGGTGTCGTAAAAACCGACGTAGGTCGCCGGATTCGATCGGCTGTTGCGGCCGATGGGGGACTGATTGATGTTGACGACCTTGTGGACGTGTTCCATTCCATCGACGCGGTCGTGATCGCCAGGAAGCGTCCGCGTGTCCACCAGGCGTTTCCAGAGGGCCTTGTAAAGGATCTCGTTGACCAGCGTGCTCTTTCCCGAACCCGAGGCGCCGGTGATCGCGACCATCGTCCCGAGCGGAAAGCGCACCTCAATCGATTTCAGGTTGTTCTCGCGTGCGCCCCGCACGGTGAGTGTTTTGCCGTTTCCCTTCCGGCGCTGCGCGGGCGTGGCAATCGACCGTTTACCTGAAAGGAACTGGCCGGTCGGCGAAGTCTTGCACCGAAGCAGGTCGTCCAGCCGTCCCTGGACGACCACTCGTCCACCATGGACGCCGGGCCCTGGCCCCATCTCGACGAGGTGATCGGCGGCGCGGATCGTGTCTTCGTCGTGCTCGACGACAATCACCGTATTCCCGATGTCGCGGAGCC
This sequence comes from uncultured Acidobacteriota bacterium, assembly GCA_963755695.1. GTDB lineage: Bacteria > Acidobacteriota > Vicinamibacteria > Vicinamibacterales > 2-12-FULL-66-21 > QHWT01. The sequence goes on from CAVWLB010000010.1 coordinate 2,213,896, forward strand.
TCTCGAGCGTCGCGATCATCTTCACGTTGTCCTTCGGATGGAGACCGATGCTCGGCTCGTCGAGCACGTAGAGCATCCCCATCAGTCCCGATCCGATTTGGGTCGACAATCGTATCCGCTGCGATTCGCCGCCCGAGAGCGTGCTCGAACGGCGGTTGAAGTTCAGGTAGTCGAGACCGATGCCGAGAAGCAGTTCGAGCCGTCCGCGGATCTCCTTCAGGACCTGCCGTCCGGCATCGGCGCCGCGACCGGCCGGCTTCACCGTGCCGAGAAACGCGTGCAGCTCGTCGAAATGCAGCTGGCCGACGTCGTAAATCGTCTTCCCCTGGAGGGTGAAGAGTAATCTGGTCGGCCGCAGGCGTGCCCCCTTGCAGTCCGGGCAGGTGTGCTCGACCATCACCTTGTCGAGCCACGCTTCCATCCGCGAATTCGCCTCGCCACGCTGCCGGTACCGACGGTAGTAGCGCTCGATTCGCCGCGCGATGCCCTGGAAGCCCACCTCGCGCCCTTCCTGGTCGTCGCGCTTGACCTTCGCGTCGGGCGGCGAAGTGATCACGAGTTTGCGGGAGTCCATTCCGTAGAGAATCGCGTTTCGCACTTTCGCCGGCAGCTGTTTCCACGGCGCGTCGAGCGGGAAATCCAGCATCGTCGCCAGGCTGTACATGATCCGCCCGTCCCAGGTGTCCGGGTTGAACTTGAATGCCTCGCGGACGAAACAGCCGCCCAGGATGCTCCGCTCCGGATCGGGGACGAGCAGTTCCGGATGCGTGAGCTTGTCGACTCCAAGGCCGCCGCAGGTGCGGCAGGCGCTTTCGGGGTCGTTGAAGACGAAATAGGCCGGCCCAATCTCGCCGTAGACGAAATGATGCGTCGCGCTGCAGAGTCCCTTGTAGAATCGCTCCACCTCCGCCTTGCTCGCCCCCTTGGCCACATGCACCTGCAGGAGCCCGTCACCGACCAACAGCGTCGCGGCAATCCCCGCCTTGATCGACTTCTCGTGTTTGCGGTTGACGATGAAGCGATCGACGATGGCGTCCATGTGCTCGACCGATGTCTCGTCGATGTCGAGCTCGGTGGAGATATCAACGGGCTTGCCGTCGATAATCATCCGGCGGCACCCCTTCTTGCGGACCTCGGTGAAGATGAAATCGAGGTCTTCGCCGTAGACCTTGAACACCGGCGCGCGCAGCTCGATCTCCGTTCCTTCCGGCAGCGACAGAATCGCTTCCAGGATCTGGCTGGCGCTGCGGCTTGGTGTCGGCTCTCCAGTGCGGGGACAATGCGCCTCGCCAATCGTGGCGAACAGGAGATTCAGATAGCTGGCGATGTCGGTCATCGTGCCGACGGTCGAGCGTGGGTTGCTGGCAAGCGTTTTCTGCTCGATCGAGATCACCGGGGACAGGCCGAACACGAAGTCGACGTCGGGCTTGGACACGTGCGCCACGAACCGCTTCGCATAGGACGAGAGCGACTCCATATACCGGCGCTGTCCTTCGGCATAGATGGTGTCGAAGGCCAGGCTGGACTTGCCAGAACCGGACAGCCCGGTGATGACGACGAGACTATCGCGCGGGATTTCAACCGAGATGTTTTTGAGGTTATGAACGCGCGCGCCCTGCACGGCGACGGTCGAACGGGCGGTCTTGGGGTTCATGGCTCGCGGCTTAGGGCTCATGCTGGCTCACGGCTCTCCGGCCCTCGGTATTGGCTCCGCTCGAATTACCGCCCACTGCTGAAGAAGAACGCGAGCTCCTGTACTTCGACGTTGCTTTTCCGGGTCAGTTTCGCCGGCAGCGACGCCTTGCCGAGCAGGCTCTCGTCGGCGAGATACTCGCAGGCGGTCGACACGTCACTGACGTCGTACTCGCGCTTGAAATGATCCTCGATCTCGGAGACCGATCGGGCCTCGCCCGCGTCGCGCAGATAGTCGATCACCAGGTGAAACAAAGACATCGAACGGGAGGCGATGTAGGCGTCGATCGCTTCGAGGGCGCTCTTGACGCCCTTCTTCGTTTTGGGGGCATTGAGCAGATCGACGTACACGACCTTGAAGAAGCCCGGATTCAGCTTCAACGCCTGCGGAATTGCTTCGCGGTCTACGAGCAGGCCCGCGCTGATGACTTCAATCTTGGCCAGCGGAGTCGCGGCGTACAAGATCCACAGAGCCGTGTAGTCGAGGTCGCCACGGGTGATGAACCACTTGTGCGCCTTGTAGACGAGCACCAGCGCGCCGGTGGCCGCTCGCAGCAGCTGCAGCTGGGTGTCTCGATCGCCGATTTCGTGAAGTCTGTCGCAGAGATCTGCAATCGTGTCGTCGTGGGTGTAGAGCAGACGCCCCTTCGCGAGAAAGGAATGCGTGAACGAGTTGTGAATCGATCCTTCGACGATCCGGCGGAACTCCGTACGGGTGACCAGGCTGGCGTGGATATTCACGCCGTCCGCGTACAGCGAGAGCTGTGACGGCCCCGGCTTCCTGTCGTCGATGGTGATCAGTAACAGGTCGATATCGGACTTCGCCCATACGGTGTCGTGCGAGAGGCTGCCGCAGAGGACTGCCGCGAGGACGGACCGGTCCGCTTTCACGTGCTGGATCACGCCCTCGAGCGCGCGCGCGAACTGCTGCGGGACCGACGCCTGACCGGGGCCTGACGGTCGGGTCACTTCACTGGCCACTTCGGGTTCTCCGTCCGTGCAGTCCGCAGATACGTTTCAATCTTCTTGACGACATCGGTTTGGGCTGGCGCGACGTCGTGCCGCTCGAACGGATCGGTGTCGAGATTGTAGAGTTCGAGCGGCGCATCGTTCTTCAGGCGAATCGCCTTCCACGCTCCCATCCGGACTGCCTGCTGAAAACCCCGCTCGTGGAACTCCCAATAGAAGTAGTCATGAGTCGGCTGAGGCTCGCCGCGAAGCGCGCGGGTCATCGACAGTCCGTCGAGATTGGACGGAACCTCTGCGCCGGCGAGTTCCGCCAGCGTTGGAAAAATATCCCAATGCGCCCATGGGTGGGCGCTGACGCGGCCGCCGGGAATCGTCTCCAGCCAGCGCGCAATCATGGGCACCCGGATCCCGCCTTCGTAGAGGTCGCGCTTGATCCCCCGCAGCCCCCCTGAACTCTTGAAGAACGCCGGCTCAGCTCCACCCTCCTGGTGAGGGCCGTTGTCGCTGATGAACAGGACGAGGGTCCGCGCGTCGAGGCCGCGCTGGTGCACCACATCCATCAAGCCTCCGATGTCGCGATCCATCCGGGTGATCATCGCGGCAAAGGCTGCCTTCGGTGTCGGCTGCGAACGGTATCCGAGCGACGTGTCGTCGGGTCCGGTTGCCTTGGCGTCGGCCGCCGGGTTGACATACGGCGTTTCCGGAAACTTTCCGCGCATCGGTGCGAGCGAGTCGTCGGGCACGCGAAGCTCGGCGTGCGGAACGGTATAGTTCAAATACAGGAAGAACGGCCGCGCATCCGCCTTCTCGATGAAGGCCGCCGCCTCTCGCGTGAACAAATCGTTCACGTAATCGTGCTCGACATCGGTCTCGATTCGCTGGTTGTTGCGATACAGATGGTCGGTGAACTGTCGATGCGCGTGGCGATGATCGAGGAAGCCAAAGGCATACTCGAATCCCTTCTTGTCCGGTTGACCGGTGGTGCCGGGACGACCCAACCCCCACTTTCCTATCACCGCCGTTCGATATCCGGCCTCGCCAAGGGCCATCGCGACAGTCACGTCCTCCTCGCGCAGCGGGAACTCATCGTTGCCGCGGATCGAGGCGTGGCCGGTGTGCAAGCCGGTCATCAGCGCGGCCCGAGACGGCGCGCACACGGTGCTGCCCGCATAGTACCTGTGTAAAGCGCATCCCCTCCGTGGCGAGCCGATCGATCGATGGTGTCTGGAACTGCGCCTGACCGTAGGCGCTGAGGTCGCCGTACCCGAGATCGTCGGCCTGAATCACGACGATGTTCGGCCTCGACGCGATCGCCTGAGTCTGAGGCGAGACGGCGAGGAGCGCAGTGCACGCGGCGAGGGGCGCGACGAGCGCAATCAATCGTTGCACGCGGAGCAGTCTAACGCGTTTCGCGATATCCTCTGCTGATGCTGAGTGGTCCGATTGATCCGCAGAAGCTCGCCGGCATCTTTGCGGTCCCGCCGCTTCCGCGCCGGGCCGACCGACGACGGAGTCTCAATTTCGACGCCGCCGAATGCGTTGCCCGGCACATCGAGGCGGGAGGCATCACCCGTTACCTGTACGGCGGCAACGCGTTTCTGTATCACATTCCGCTCGACGACTTCGAGCCGCTGATCGACTGGCTGTCCGGGTTCGCCGAAACGCGATGGCCGATCCCGAGCATCGGGCCATCGTTCGGCCGCGCCCTCGATCAAGCGCGGCTGCTGAAGCGATACGCCTTCCCCACCGCAATGCTTCTGCCGTGCAACGATCCGCGCGACGCGCGCGGGTTGGAGACAGGCGTCCGCGAGATTGCCGACGCCTGTGGCGCACCCCTCATCATCTATCTGAAATCCGAGGACGGATTCGGGAGCGACAAAGAGGCTGGTCTCGATGCGATTGGCCGTCTGGTCGACGAAGGCGTGGCCGTGGCGATCAAGTACGCGGTCGTCCTCGACGATCCGCTGCACGATCCCTATCTCGAGGGACTTCTCCGCCGCGTCGATCGCCGTCACGTCATCAGCGGAATGGGAGAGCGCCCGGCGATCGTGCACATGCGCGACTTTGCGCTCCCGGGCATGACGACCGGCTCGGGATGCATTGCGCCGCACCTGTGCACGGCGCTCTTCAACTGCGCACACGACCGCGATTGGTCGGGCGCTGAGGAGCTGCGTTCGGCGTTCATGCCGCTCGAGGATCTGCGGGACGCGTGGGGTCCCGCGCGCGTCCTCCATCACGCGACCGAGCTCGCCGGAATCGCGCCAGCCGGGCCGATTCCTCCATACGTGTCCGCGCTTGCCCCGGGGCAGATTCAGGAGCTGGCGCCGGTCGCGCGCGAGTTGCGGGAGCGCGACGCGTGAGCCGCCCGCGCAAGACCCCGACGTCGCTTCGAAGCCATCGCTGGTTCGGCAAGGACGACCTTCGCTCGTTCGGCCACCGCTCGCGCGCCAAGCAGGCCGGCTTCACGCTTGACGACATCAGCGGCAAACCGGTGATTGCGATCCTGAACACCTGGAGCGACGCAAACCCGTGCCACGCGCATTTCCGCCTTCGAGCCGAGGAGATCAAGCGCGGCATCTGGCAGGCGGGCGGCTTCCCGATGGAAATTCCGCTGCTGACGCTCGGCGAAACCCTGATGAAGCCGAGCACGATGCTCTATCGCAATCTCCTGGCGATGGACGCGGAAGAGGCGTTGCGCTCCTATCCGGCGGACGGCGCGGTGTTGATGGGTGGCTGCGACAAGACGATTCCCGCCCTGGTGATGGGCGCGACCAGCGCCAATCTTCCGGCGATCGTCGTCCCCGCCGGTCCGATGCTTCGCGGCAACTGGCGCGGCCAGATTCTCGGGTCCGGCAGCGATGTCTGGAAATACTGGGCGGAGCGCCGCGCCGGCACGCTCGACGAGTGCTCGTGGCGCGAAATGGAAGACGGCATCGCGCGATCCTTCGGCACCTGCATGACCATGGGCACGGCCTCGACAATGACCTCTGCCGTGGACGCGCTTGGCCTGATGCTGCCGGGCGCCTCGTCGATTCCCGCGGCCGATTCCGCGCATCCACGCATGGCCAGCGCCGCCGGCCGTCGGATCGTCGAGATGGTCTGGGAGGATCTACGCCCGCGCGACATTCTGACGACCGCCGCGTTCGAGAACGCGGTCACCGCCGCCATGGCACTGGGCGGATCGACCAATGCGATCATCCACTTGATCGCGATGGCCGGACGCGCCGGGGCGCTGCTCGATCTCGATCGCTTCGATGCGCTCGCCCGCCGCACGCCGGTCATCGCCAATATCAGGCCGTGCGGCGAATATCTGATGGAGGACTTTTACTATGCCGGCGGCCTGATCGGCGTCCTGTCGCGACTGCGCAGTCACCTGCACGCCGACTGCCTCACCGCCAACGGAAAGACGCTCGGCGTGAACATCGCGGACGCGGTGATTTGCAACGACCACATCATTACACCCATCGAACAGCCGCTCGGCGCCGACGGCGGCGTCGCGGTGCTCCGCGGCAATCTCGCGCCCGACGGCGCGGTGATCAAGCACATGGCCGCCCATCCGCGATTGCTCCAGCATGCCGGGCCGGCTGTCGTCTTCGAGGATTACTCCGATCTCGAGAAGCGGATCGATCACCCGGCGCTCCCGGTCACGCCGGCGTCCGTGCTCGTTCTGCAGAACGCGGGCCCGCTCGGCGGCCCGGGCATGCCCGAATGGGGCATGTTACCGATCCCCAAGAAGCTGCTCGCGCAGGGAGTCCGCGACATGGTGAGGATCTCCGACGCCCGCATGAGCGGAACCAGCTACGGCGCGTGCGTGCTGCACGTCGCGCCGGAGTCGTTCGTGGGCGGGCCGCTCGCCTTCGTGCGCGACGGCGACGTCATCGAGCTCGACGTCCCGAAGCGCCGATTGAACCTTCAAGTCTCGGACGAAGAGATGGCGCGCCGGCGAGCCAACTGGAAGCCCCGCGCGGTCGACTACCCACGCGGCTTCGGCCGCATGTACGCCCAGCATGTCACGCAGGCGAACCGCGGGTGCGATTTCGATTTCCTGGAGGGCACGGCGCCGATCGGGGAGCCCGAAATTCACTGATCGTGCGAGGCCGGCGCCATGGCAGATGCGGCACAGAGTTTTCTATTGTGTGCTGCCGGAGGATTCAGGCATGACCAGAACACACCGCATTGGGGGTGTTTGTGCACTGGCGTTATCCCTTTTAGGGCTCCCGCTGACCACACCGCCCGCCGCTGCGGATCCCATCCCGATCGTAACGGTCACGTCCGGGTCCGCGATCCTGGATCCGTTGGGCCTGGGCAGCGAGTTCGATCTGCACGGGACGGAGGGTTTTTCGTTTGTCGGCGAGTCGGACGACAACTCGGGCGTCTGTTCTCCCTGCGCCGAGGGAGAAACCCACGATTTCTCGGTGAGGGCCGTCGCGACCTTCCTGGCCACAGCCACGTTTCAGGGTAAGGAATATGTGTTCGATTTCAACAATGGCGGTGGAATTTTTTCGTTTCAGACAGGCTCCGTCATCATGCCGGGACAGCCAGGCACGTCCGGGACAACTCGGTTCACCATGCCCTTCTCGCTCGGGTCCGAGTCGTTCCTGCGTTTCGAATCGAATCCTCCATTTTTGGTCGCCCTCGCCGGATCAGGCACGCTCACGTTCCTCGCAAACTTCACCAACATTCCTGAGATCGGAACGGTGTACTCGCCCAATGATCTCCGATTCGATTTCGAATCCAGTGAACAACCACCGGCAACGCCGGAACCGGCATCGCTCGTTCTGATGGCCACTGGTGTTGGCATCGGACTGTATCGGCGCCGCGCCAACCGTCATCGGCAATCGGCGGTGGCTCCAACGTAGTCGGACGCGGACTGTTCTGATCTGCCGCTCACGAACGGGTGCAGGCGAGGAACTGCCCTCAATTATCCGAGTCCGGCTCCTTCAGGGCGACCGCGCCGCTGAGCGTGTTCGGCCGCGGCTTCAGCGGCGCCGGCTTCCAGGCAAATGGGTCGTACGGAGAGCCTGGCGGAGGATCACCCGCCAGTCGCATTCTCAAAAACGTCAGCACGCGTTTGAAGACGCCGGATATTCGCCTCTTCATCGTGAATCCTCGTGCCGGAAAATGCCGCCTCTCTTTCTACAAAGAGACCCGGCCTACATTGCTGGTGCGCTTGTAGAGAGCGGACCTCATTTGTAGGGCGTGTAGGGCGCGTCTTTTAGACGCGCCTTCAGTCTTTCTCGGCACCTCTGAAGAGGTGCCCTACACCCAGCCCGCCCCCCTCGCCCCTCGCCCCTCGCTACGGATAGGTCGTCGTCGCCTTGCCCATCAGGTACTTGTCGAACCAGCCGACGATGTGCTGCAGGCGTTCGACGCGGTGCCAGGGTTTGCCCGAGCGCGAGAGCTCGTGGCTCTCGGCGGGGAACCGCACCATGACGGTCGGCCGCTTCAGGTATTTCAGCGCGCGGAACAGGTCCTCACCGCCGGCGCCCGGCGGCGTGCGGTAATCCTCGTCGCCGAGGATGAACATCAACGGCGTCTGGATCTTGTCGACGTAGGTGATCGGCGAGCGCTTCGCGAACTCCGCCGGGTCCTCGAACGGCGCCTTGTGGAACCACGTCGGCGTGAACAGCGTGAAGTCGGCGGTGTACCAGAAATTCGCCCAGTCGGAGATGTCGCGCTGACTCACGGCTGCCTTGAACCGGTTCGTCTGCGTCACGACCCAGTTCGTCAGGAGACCGCCGCCGCTGCCGCCCGTCACCCCCATCCGCGTTTCATCGACATAGCCCTTCTTCAGCACTTCGTCGACGCCCGCCATCAGATCCTTGTAGTCGTCGCCCGGGTAGTTGAACTGGATGATGTTGCCGAAGTCCTGCCCGTAGTTGGAGCTGCCGCGCGGGATTCGTGTAGAGGACCACGTAGCCCTTCGCCGCCATCCACTGGAACTCGTGCGTGAAGGTGTTGCCGTACGCGCAGTGCGGGCCGCCGTGGATCTCGAGGATCAACGGATACTTCTTCGTCGCATCGAACGACGGCGGCTTCAGGATCCAGCCCTGGATCTTCGTTCCGTCGAAGCTCTGTGTACCAGATTTCCTCCGGCTCGTTCATCGTGAGCTGGTCGAAAAGCTCGTCGTTGAACGCTGGTGAGCTGCTTCGGCGGTTGCAGCGGCCGCGACGTCGGCGACGTAGAGATCGCCGACACCGTCTGGCGTCGAATCGAATGAAGGCAACCGTCGACGCGCCGGCGTACTGCGGTGTAGGCCATCACCTCCTGGTGACCGGTGGTCACAGGATCGACTGCGCCCGCTGGCGACGTCGACGCGCTTCAGGTTGGCGTTGCCCTGTTCACCGACCTTGATCAGCATGGTCCGTCCGTCGCGGCTGACCAGATCGGCCCCGCCGGATCTGTCCGCGTGGCGCGCGTTGATCGCCGCCAAGCCCGCCGTTCATGTCGAAGTCGAAGGCGGCCGTGAGGTTGCGCGGCGTACCGCCCGGCAGGTCGATGACCCAGAGATCCGGCTGCGTGAACGACCGCTCGGGTTTGCCCGCGAGCGATCCCGACAAACGCGATCCGCTTGCCGTCCGGCGAGAGCGCGTAGGCGCCGATGCTGCCATCGATGCTGGCGACTTCGCTTCGGCTCGCCGCCATCTTTCGGCACTGCATAGAGGTCGCTGTCGTGCGAGTAGTAGTACGACTCGCGGCCGCCGGTCGGCGACGAAGAAGATCTGCGCTCCGTCCGTGGACCAGTGATAGTTGCCGGCGGCGAACTCCCCCGACGTTATCCGTTTCGGTGAAGCGGGCGCCGTGTCCGCGGCCGACACGGCAACTGTCCAGATCTGCGACGGCCGATCGCGGTCGACGAACCCGGATCCGGATACGCCGTTGGCGCGATAGACCGCCTCCGTGATGACGCGCACGTCGGCTTCACGCGGCTTCTCTCCGGTTTTGCCGGCGTCAGCTCCTCGACCCGCGCCGTCGACGAGAACGCGATCGTCCTGGCCGTCGGGAGCCCATTCGGGACCTGCGGCACCGCGCGGGATATCCGTGATCGCGCGCGCTTCGCCGCCGTTCATCGGCATCACGTAGATCTGCGCCGGTTGTGCTTTCCCGTCCTTCTCGATCGATCGCGATGAACGCGACGCGGCGGCCATCGGGCGACCAGCGCGGCGAGCTGTCGCGCGTCCCGCCGGTGAGCTGCCGCGGCGGTTCCGAGCCGTCCGCCTTGGCGATCCAAAATTGCGTCTCGTACTGATCCGTCTTCTCGTTCACGGTGACCCGGACGAAGACGATCTGCGATCCGTCGGGCGCCATCTGCGGGTCCGCCACCCAGACGAACTTGAAGAGATCCTTTTCAGTGATCGGCCGCTTCTCGGCGGCCGAGGGCAGCGCGGCAAGCGCCGCAAGGAACAGCAATACCACGCTCAGTCGTTGTTTCATAGATGAAGTCATGTGCGCGGCAGCGCGCGAATCGATCCGGTGGTGATCCCGCCGTCGACCAGCAGCGTCTGGCCGGTGATGTAGGCGCTGGCGTCCGAGGCGAGGAACACCACCGCCCCCTCGAGATCGTCGGCCTTGCCCGGGCGCTTCAGCGGAATCCGTTCGGTCAGGTAAGCCACCCAGGCGGCATCCTCGTACATCACCGCGTTTTGATCGGTCTTGAACCATCCGGGCGCCAGGCAGTTCACGGTGATGCCGTGCGGCCCCCAATCATCCGCCAGGCTCATCGTCAGTTGACGGATGCCGCCGCGGCTCGCGCCGTACGGACCGAGACCCGCATAACCAAACACCGATGTGACCGACCCGATGTTGATGATCCGTCCGTAGTGCCGTGGCACCATGTGCCGCGCCACCGCCTGCGCGACGAAGAACGGACCACGCAGGTTGGTGTCCAGGACCAGTGTTCCAATCGTCCCAGGTGACCTCCAGCGCCTGCTTCCGGACGTTGCAGCCCGCATTGTTGACGAGAATGTCGATCGCTCCGATACGCCGCGTGTGCCGCATCTGCCATGCGCGAGATGCTGACCTGGTCGCGGACATCGAGCGCGATCGGTACGGCGCGGCGGCCGATCGCGGCAATCTCGCTCGAACCGTCCCGCGCAGTCGCTCCTCGTCTCGGCTGGTGATCACCAGATCTGCGCCCGCGCGGGCCAGCGCCCGGGCGAAGGTCCGGCCCAGTCCGCGGCTCGCCCCCGTAACGATTGCCACCCGGCCGGTCAAATCGAACGGCGTCATGGCCGCAGGATCACTTTCATCAGGTCCTCGTCCCCGCGATACAGGCGCTCGAACCATTGCGGTCCTTCTTCGAGCGGAACCGTCGCGCTGATGAGCGAGGCGACATCTACGCCGCGGCGCTCCATGAGCGCGATCGCCGCAGGGTACTCCCCTTTCGAGGCGCAGGATCCGAACAGCGTCAATTCGCGGGTGACGACATCCTGGAGCGGTAAGTCAACGAGCGGCTTGAAATTGCCGACCAGCGTGACCCCACCTCCCTTTCGCACGCTGCGGACGGCCACCTGCACCGTCTGGGAAAAACCGACCGCTTCGAACGATTGCGCGGCGCCGCGATCCTCGGTGTATTCACGCACGGCCGCCACCACGTCGGCCGCGCCGTCAATTGTTCGATCCGCCCCGAGCGTCCCGGCCGTCGCAAGCCGTCGGCGATCGAGGTCGACGGCGACGATTCGCTTGCAGCCGTTCGCGCGCAGCACCTGCAGGATCAAGAGGCCAATCATCCCGCAGCCGATGACCACCACCGGGTCGCCCGGATCCGGAACCTTCCGGTTGACGGCATGCATCGCCACCGACAGGGCCTCGATCAGCGCCGCGTGCTCGAACGGCACCGAGTCGGGCAGGCGGTACGAGATCCGTGCCGGGACGGAGACGTATTCGGCAAACGCCCCGTGCCGGCGATAGTCGCCGCACGAGACGCCGAGGACGCGGCGGTTGTCGCAGAGGTTCACGTCGCCGCGGCGGCAGTAATTACAACTGCCGCAGAACACCGTCGAATCGAAGGTCACGCGATCGCCCGGCACGAAGCCGGCCACGGCGGCCCCCGCACGCTCAACGACACCAGCGGCCTCGTGGCCCATCACCAGCGGAGGAATGCGCCGGCCGGTCGAACCGTCGTAGCCGTGAACGTCGCTGCCGCAGACGCCGCAGGCCTTCACGCGGACGAGAAGGTCTTCCTCCCCGATGTCCGGCACCGGAACATCCGCAACCACGAGCTTCTTGTACTCTTCGAGCAGCAGTGCTTTCACGACATCACCAATTCACCAATTCACCAAATCATCAATCACCAATCCAATCACCAAATCACCAGGGAACTCCTCACGCTGCCCGGGATTCGAGCGCAGCCGTCAACCGGAGCGGCGCGAGGACGGCCTGGCCGGCGGCCGATCCGGAATGCCGCCACGAACAGACCATACTTTAGCGTTAAAGTAAACGTGAATCTTTACTTGCCGAGGAAAGTATGAAATAGTCGCGCCCCGGCGGGATGTTCGGACTCGGGGATAAAGTTGCCGTCGTGACCGGTGCGGGATCGGGCATCGGGTGGGCGATCGCGAAGCTGTTCGCGCAGCAGGGGGCCGTGCTGGCCGCGCTCGATCGCGACGAGGCGGCAGCAAGCTCGATTGCTGACGCGATCCGCGATGCCGGCGGCGCCTCGTCGTTCTATGCGTGCGACGTCGGCGACGAATCGGAGGTCGCAGAAACGTTTCGCCGAATCGAGGCTGGCCACCGGCGCATCGACATCCTCGTCAACAACGCCGGCATCGCCCACGTCGGATCGATCGAGACGACCTCTCCTGAAGACTTCGATCGACTCTTTCGCGTGAACGTCCGAGGCGTCTACTTGTGCGCGCGCGCCGCGATTCCGATCATGCTGCGCCAGGGCGGCGGCGTCATCCTCAACATGGCGTCGATCGCCTCGCTGGTCGGGCTTCCCGATCGCTTCGCCTATTCGATGACCAAGGGCGCCGTGCTGACGATGACCCGATCGATTGCCGTCGATTACGTGAAGCGGGGCATCCGCTGCAATTGCATCTGTCCGGCTCGCATCCACACGCCGTTCGTCGACGGCTATCTCGCGACCAACTATCCCGGCCGCGAGGCGGAGATGTTCCGCACGCTCTCCGAGTGCGCAGCCGATCGGCCGCATGGGAACGCCCGAGGAGGTCGCGCATCTCGCGCTCTATCTCTGCTCGGACGAGGCCGCTTTCGTCACCGGCCAGGCCTACCCGATCGACGGCGGAGTGCTCGCCAGATGAGGCGCACATGAAACTGGTTCGCTTCGGCGATCCCGGCCAGGAGCGCCCGGGCGTGCTGCTCGACGACGGCACCCGCGTCGACGCCTCGGCGTTCGGCAGCGACTACGACGAGGCGTTCTTCGCGGCAGACGGCCTGCGCTCGCTGCGAGCGGTGGATCGCCCGCGACGCCGCTTCGGCGCCGCGCGTCGATCCGACGGTCCGCCTCGGACCGCCGATCGCCCGGCCGAGCAAGATCGTCTGCATCGGCCTCAACTTCCGCGACCACGCCGCGGAGAGCGACATGGCGATCCCGGCCGAGCCGGTCATCTTCTTCAAGGCGACGACCGCGCTGGTCGGGCCGAACGATCCGGTCGTCATCCCGCGCGGCGGCACGAAGCTGGATTGGGAAGTCGAGCTGGCGGTGGTCATCGGGCGGCGCGCATCGTACGTCGACGGTGGACGAGGCGGACGAGCACGTCGCCGGCTACGCGCTGCACAACGACTACTCGGAGCGTAGCTTCCAGCTCGAGCGCGGCGGCCAGTGGGTGAAGGGCAAGAGCGCCGACACCTTCGCGCCGATCGGGCCGTTCCTCGCCACGCGCGACGAGATGTCCACGATCCGCACGCGCTCGGCATGTGGCTGACCGTCAACGGAACCGTCCGTCAGCAGGGCACGACCGCCAACATGATCTTCGACGTGCCGACGCTGGTCAGCTACGTGAGCCAGTTCATGACGCTGCTGCCCGGCGACGTGATCAGCACCGGCACGCCCGCCGGCGTCGGGCTCGGCATGAAGCCGGTGCCCGCTCTACCTGCAGCCCGGCGACGTCGTGGAGCTCGGCATCGACGGCGCTGGGCCGCGCGCGGCAGAGAGTCGTGTCGCATTCATGAACCAGCTACGTGCTGACGGTCGATCTCAAGGACGATCCGGCCGCGATCGCGACCTACAAGGAGCATCACCAGCGCGTCTGGCCGGAAGTGCTGCGCCAGCCTGCGCAGCGCCGGCATCCGCGAGATGGAGATCTATCATGCTCGGGCGCCGGCTGGTGATGATTGTCGAGACCGACGGACGCGACATCCGTCGAAGCTTCGCCGCGCACCGCGCCTCGCACCCGCGGGTCGTCGAATGGGAGACGCTGATGAAGTCGCTGCAGGAGCCGCCGCCGGGCGCGGCGCCGGCGAGTGGTGGGCCGCGATGAACCCGGTCTTCCAGTTCGATTTCACCCAAGGCGCTCCTGCGCCGAAGCCTCGCAACGGCGCTGACCGGCCCGGTGATCGATGGAGAGCGAGCTGACCCAGGCCTGGCCGAGGCCCTCGCATCCGCGGTCCGATCGTGATCATCGGCGCCGGCGCGATCGTGCGCACCGCGCACCTGCCCGTCTATCGCCGGCTCGGACTATCCCGTCGCCGGTGTGTTCGACATCAATCACGATGTCGCACGCGAGACGGCAAGCGAGTTCGGCATCGAGCGCGTCTTCCGGTCGCTCGACGAAGCGTGCGCGAGCGGCGGCGACAGTCTTCGACCTCGCCGTGCCCGGCGATCAGATTCTCCGGCATCCTGGAACGGCTGCCGGAACGGATGCGGCGGTCCTGATGCAGAAGCCGATGGGCCGCGACCTCGCCGAGGCGCGCGCGCATCCGCCGGTGCGCGCACGACCGCGCGGCTGGTCGCCGCGGTGAACTTCCAGCTGCGCTTCAGCCCCGGCATGCTGGCGCTCGCACGACCTCATCGAGCGCGGTGAGCTCGGCACGCTCGTCGACATCGACGTCCGCATCGTCATCGACCAGCCGTGGCATCTGTGGACGTTCCTCGAGCGCGCGCCGCGCCTCGAGGTGCTCTATCACTCGATCCACTACCTCGACGCGATCCGCTGGATTGCCGGAGAGCCGCGGGGCGTGTACTGCCGCAGCGTGGCCGCACCCGGACCTGCCGCGGCTGCGCGACACGCGCAGCTCGATCATCCTCGACTACGGCGATCGGATCCGCTGTTCGCTGGTGCTGAACCACACCCACCGCGCCGGTCCGCGGCACCGCGCGTCGCTGATGCTCGTCGAGGGGACGCGCGGCGCGGCGCGGCTCACGTGGGGCGTGAACCTCTCGTATCCATCGGGCCCGCCCGACACGATGGAGATCTGCACCGGTGACGAAGCTGGCGCGAGGTGCCGCTGCGCGGCTCGTGGTTCATCGAAGCGTTCGAGGGGCCGATGTCGAACCTGCAGCGGTTCGTCGCCGGCGAGGATCCCGTCCTGGTGAGCTCGGTCGACGACGCGATCAAGACGATGGCGATTGTCGAGGCGTGCTACGAGTCGAGCGAGCGCGGCGGAACGCCGATTCCGAAGTGGGAATGAAGAAGGCTTTAAGTCAGCTTCGGGCTTCACGGCTCCGGCTCAGGAGGCCAGAATCCCTGGACCGCAGCCTGGAGCCTGGAGCCTGAACTCGCAGATCTTATGCCCCGAATCGACGCACACCAGCATTTCTGGCGCTACGACGCCGTCGGAGTACGAGTGGATCGACGACTCCATGACGCCCTTGCGGCGCGACTTCCTGCCCGAGGATGCTGCAGAACGAGATGCGCGGCGCGGGCTTCGACGCGATGCGTCGCGGTGCAGGCGCGGCAGACGCTCGAGGAAACGCGCTGGCTGCTGGCGCTGGCCGACGAGCACCCCTTCATTGCCGGCGTCGTCGGCTGGGTCGATCTGCAGTCGGACGAACTCGACGCGCAGATCGAGGCCGCTGCGTCATCCGAAGCTCGTCGGCGTCCGCCACATCGTCCAGGCGGAAGCCGACGGCTTTCTCGCGCGACCCTCGATTCCGCCGGGGTATCGCGCGGCTCGAACGCCACGGCCTGGCCTACGACATCCTGGTCTACGCGCGGCAGCTCCGCGCGGCCATTCGACTTCGCCTCCGCGTTTCCCGATCAGCGGTTCGTGCTCGATCATCTCGGCAAGCCTGACATCCGCGGCGGCGCGTTCGACGCCTGGCGGCGCGATCTCGATCGCCTGGCGGCGCTGCCGAACGTCTGGGCCAAGCTGTCGGGGCTGGTGACCGAAGCGGACTGGCGGCGCTGGACGTCGGGCAGAATCTGCATCGCTACGTCGACGCCGCGTTCGAGGCTTTGGTGCCGGAACGGCTGATGATCGGGTCCGACTGGCCGGTCTGCACGGTCGCGGGCGACATATCAGCAGGTGCTCGAGGTCGTCACGCACAGCTCTGGAGCGGCGGCCGAGCGCGGAACGCGATGCCGTGCTCGGCGGGACCGCAGCAACGGTTCTGGAATCTGCCGATTCCTTCCGTCTGACCGTTCACGGCCACGGCGGTCTGGCCGAGGCCCTGGCAAAGGCCCACGCGGAAGCCATACGATCAACTCGAGGCGACATGAAATCGACGCTGTTCCGATTGCTGTCTGGAATCGTCGCGCTGGCGATGGCGATGAGCTGCTCGGCGTAAGAGCTCCTCGCCGTCGACACTCAGCATTGCCGTCATCCCCAAGGGCACGTCGCACATGTTCTGGCAGAGCATCCACGCCGGCGCCGAGCGCGCGGGCAAGGAGCTCGGCGTCGAGGTCATCTGGCGCGGACCGCTGCGCGAAGACGATCGCGACTCGCAGGTCTCGGAAGTCGAAGGCTTCGTCAGCCGCGGCGTGTCCGGCATCGTGCTCGCGCCGCTCGACGAGGCCGCGCTGGTGCGGCCGGTCGCCGACGCGATGCGACGCAAGATCCCGGTCGTGATCTTCGACTCCGGGCTGAAGGGCGACGACTACGTCAGCTTCGTCGCGACCGACAACCTCAAGGGCGGACAGCTTGGCGGCGAGCGCCTGGCCGAGGCCCTGAACGGCAAGGGCAAGGTCGATCCTGCTGCGCTACGCCGAAGGGCACGACAGCACCGCGCAAGCGCGAAGAAGGGTTCCTCGACGCGATGAAGGCGCACCCCGGCATCGAGGTGGTCAGCTCGAACCAGTACGGCGGCGCCGACGTCGAAGGCGCGTACAAGAGAGCGGAGCGATCCTCAGCAGCTACAAGAAGCCGGACGGCAGCCTGGGCATCGACGGCATCTTCTGCGCCGAACGAATCAGTCGACGTTTCGCCATGCTGCGCGTGCTCCAGGACAACGGCTGGGCCGGCAAGGTGAAGTTCGTCGGCTTCGACGCGTCCGACAACCTGGTGAAGGGGCTGCGCGACGGCGCGCTCGACGGCCTCGTCGTGCAGGATCCGGTGAAGATGGGCTACCTCGGCGGTCAAGACGCATGGTCGCGCACATCAAGGGCCAGCCGGTCGAGCAGCGGATCGACACCGGCGTCCACGTCGTGACGCGCGAGAACATGGACGCAGCCGGAGATGAAGGAGCTGCTGCAGCCGGATCTCGTCGAAATGATCGACGCAGGGCGCCGTCGCCGCGCTTCGAGATGCGCGGGATCCGCAAGGCGTTCGGCGCGACCATCGCGCTCGACGGCGTCGACCTCTCCGTCGCCGCCGGGCGAGATCTGCGGGCTCGTCGGCCAGAACGGCGCGGGCAAGAGCACGCTGATGGCATCCTCGCCGGCGCGCTGCGCCGGACGCCGGCGAGATGTCGATCGACGGCCAGCCCTACGCGCCGCGGCAGCCCGCATCGAAGCGCGCCGCGCCGGCGTCGCGATGATCTACCAGGAGCTGTCGCTCGCGCCGCACCTCATCGGTGATGGAGAACATCCTGCTCGGCGTCGAGCCGATGCGCTTCGGCCTCGTCGATCGGCCGCGGATGCGCGAGATGGCGCGCCGCGCGCTCGCCGAGCTCGGGCACGACGACATTCCGCCCGACGCGATCGTCGGCAGCGCTCTCGGTGGCCGCGCAGCAGCTCGTCGAGATCGCGCGGGCGCTCGCCGTCGGCTGCCGCGTGCTGGTGCTCGACGAGCCGACGAGCAGCCTCGGGCGCGCCGACGTCGAGCGGCTGTTCGACCTGCTCCGCCGGCTGAAGGCGCAGGGGCACGCGATCGTCTACATCTCGCACTTCATCGAGGAAGTGAAGAGGTCGCCGACCGGTTCGTCGTGCTGCGCGACGGCCGCAATGCCGGCGGCGGCGCGACGGCCGACGCCACGCACGACGACGATCGTCGCGCTGATGGTCGGCGCGGCCGGTCGACGACCTGTTTCCGCGCGTCGCCGCGCCAGCGCGGCGAGCCGATCCTCGAGGTCGACGGCGCTCGAGCCGGGCTCGGCGATCGTTCACGCTGCATCGCGGCGAGATCCTCGGCATCGCCGGGCTGCTCGGTCGGGCCGCACGCGGCTGCTGCGGACGCTCTTCGGCCTCGAGCCGGTGCGCAAGCGGGCGCGTGCGCGTCGGCGTGTACTCGGGCGCGGCCGCGACCCGCACGAGCGCTGGCGGCAGGGCATGGGGCTGCTGAGCGAGGATCGCAAGGGCGAAGGGCTCGCGCTCGGCGCTCGACATCGCCGACAACCTGACGCTGACGCGGCTCTCGCCGTTCGGCCCGGCGGGCTTCGTGTCGCCCGTCGCGTCAGCGACGCGGCCGCGCGCCGCTGGATCGAGCGAGCTCGAGATCAAGTGCGCCGGCCCGGCGCAGACGGTCGGGCGAGCTGTCCGGCGGCAACCAGCAGAAGGTCGCGATCGCGCGGCTGCTGCACCACGACGTCGACGTGCTCGTGCTCGACGAGCCGACGCGCGGCATCGACGTCGGCAGCAAGGCGCAGATCTACCGGCTGATCGACGCGCTCGTCGCCGACGTCGCCGGACGCAGGCCGCGAAGCCGTGCTGATGGTCAGCAGCTATCTGCCGGAGCTGCTCGGCCTGTGCGATCGCATCGCGGTCATGCGCCGCGGCCGGCTCGGCGCCGCCGCGTGCCGGCTGGACGCATGACCGAGCACGAGCTGATGATGGCGGCCACCGGCGGCGCGCCCGGCCGCATGACGGCGCGCTCGCTGCTCGACGCGCCGGCACGCTCGCTCGGCCTGGTGCTCGTCGCGCTGCATCTTCGGCGCGCTCGTCGGCCCGCAGTTCTTCGCGCCCGCCAACCTCGAGCTGATGGCGCGGCAGACGGCGATCGTCTGCATCGCCGCCTCGGCATGACGATGGTGATCGTCGCCGGCGGCATCGATCTGTCGGTCGGCTCGATCATCGCGCTGAGCACGGTGGTCATCGCGCTGCTGCTGCGCGACGGACGTCAGCCCGCTGCTCGCGGCGCTCGGCGCGGTCGCGGCCGGCGCGCTCTGCGGCCTGGTCAACGGCGTGCTGATCACCCAGCTGCGGGTCGTGCCGTTCATCGTCACGCTCGGGACGATGCTGGTCGATCCGCGGCGCGGCGAAGGGACTGGCGGAGGAGCGGCGGATCGAAGCGCCGGCGACCTGGCTGAACGATCTGCTGCGGGTGCCGCGCGGCGGCGCGCTGCTGCC
Source organism: uncultured Acidobacteriota bacterium (assembly GCA_963755695.1). Lineage (GTDB taxonomy): Bacteria > Acidobacteriota > Vicinamibacteria > Vicinamibacterales > 2-12-FULL-66-21 > QHWT01. The sequence continues at coordinate 2,233,183 of CAVWLB010000010.1, forward strand.
GTCCGGGATCTGGGCGGTGATCGCGCTCGCGCTGATCGTCGCCGGGCGTGCTGCGCTACACGCGCTTCGGCCGGCACGTGTTCGCGATCGGCTCGAACGAGCGCACGGCGCGGCTGTGCGGCGTCGCGATCACGCGGACGAAGATCGTCGTCTACACGCTGTCGGCGGCGTTCGCCGGCGTTCGCCGGGCTGCTGCAGTTCTCGAAGCTGTCGGTCGGCGATCCGACGGTGGCGGTCGGCCTCGAGCTCGACGTGATCGCCGCGGTGATCATCGGCGGCGGCAGCCTGCTCGGCGGACGCGGCACGGTCGCCGGCACGATCATCGGCGCCGCGATCATGACGGTCATTCAGATCGGCTGCTCGCAGAAGGGGCTGGCGAACTGGGTCCAGCAGATCGTCACCGGCGGCATCATCGTCGCGGCGGTCGCGCTGGATCGCTGCGATTCGGCTGACCGGCCAGCGACGTGACGAGCACCGACGTAAGCATCGAATGACATGAAGATTCGCGATCTCGAGATCCTCGACCTGCGCTTTCCGACGTCGCGCACCAACGCCGGCACCGACGCGATGCACCCGGATCCGGACTACTCCGCCGCCTACGTCATCCTCGAAGACCGACGGCGGACCTCGAGGGACACGGCTTCACGTTCACGATCGGCCGCGGCAACGAGGTCTGCGCCGCGGCGATCCGCGCGTTCCGTCATCTCGTCGTCGGCCGAACGCTCGAGGAGATCACCGCCGGACCCGGCGGCGTTCTGGCGCGCGCTCGCGTCGGAGATCGCAGCTGCGCTGGCTCGGCCCCGAGAAGGGCGTCATCCACCTCGCGCTGGCGGCGATCGTCAACGCCGTGTGGGATCTGCACGCAAGCGCGAGCGGAAGCCGGTGTGGAAGCTGCTCGCCGACATGACGCCGCAGCAGATCGTCGCGTGCATCGACTTCCGCTACATCACCGATGCGCTGACGCCGGACGAGGCGGTCGAGATGCTCGAGCGGCAGGCAAGCACGCAAGGCGCGAGCGCGAAGCGCGAGCTGCTGCGCGACGGCTACCCGGCCTACACGACGTCGGCCGGCTGGATGGGATACTCCGACGACAACGATTCGGCAGCTGTGCCGCGAGGCGCTCGCCGACGGCTGGACGCACTTCAAGGTGAAGGTCGGCGCCGCGCCCGACGACGACGCGCGCGCGCGTCGGGCTCGTGCGCGAGGAGATCGGCCCGATCAGCAAGCTGATGATCGACGCCAACCAGCGATGGGACGTCGAACGAAGCGATCGAGCGCGTGCGCGCGCTCGCGCGGCTTCGATCTGTGGTGGATCGAGGAGCCGACGAGCCCGGACGACGTGCTCGGGCACGCGGCGATCGCGAAGGCGGTGCGGCCGATCGGCGTCGCCACCGGCGAGCACTGCGCGAACCGCGTCATCTTCAAGCAGCTGCTGCAGGCCGGGCGCGATCGACTTCTGCCAGATCGACAGCTGCCGGCTCGGCGGCGTGAACGAGAACCTCGCGGTCATCCTGATGGCGGCGAAGTTCGGCGTGCCGGTCTGCCCGCACGCCGGCGGCGTCGGCCTGTGCGAGTTCGTGCAGCACCTGTCGATGTTCGACTACATCGCGGTGTCCGGCACGATGGACGACCGCGTCATCGAGTTCGTCGATCACCTGCACGAGCACTTCGTCGATCCCGTGCGTCATTCGCCGCGGCCGCTACATGGCGCCGACGCAGCCCGGCTACAGCAGCACGATCAAGCCCGAGATCGCGCGCCGGCTACTCGCTATCCCGAGGGCGCTGTCTGGCGCGACTGTCGCAGACGCCGGCTGCGATGAGATCACGTGACCGGCACTGACGTATCCGCGGATCGCCTCGCTCAAGACCGCCGGCGGCGTTTCGCGCGCACCTGCGCGCGCTGCGGCATGCCGCTCGACCTTCGACGACGCGGTCGAGCCGGGCCCGGCCTCGCCGCTGGCGCAGCCGATTCGAGATCGACGGCGTGCGCGTCGGCAACCGCTTCTGCATCCTGCCGATGGAAGGCTGGGACGGCACCACGCGACGGCGAGCCCGAGCGACCTGACGCGCCGGCGCTGGCGGCACTTCGGGATCAGCGGCGCGAAGTTGATCTGGGGCGGCGAAGCGGTCGCGGTCCGGCACGACGGCCGCGCGAATCCGAATCAGCTGCTGCTGACGCCGCGACCCAGCGCGGCGATCGCGGCGCTGCGCGACGAGCTGGTCGCCGCGCATCGCGAGCGCTTCGGCGCCGAACGCCGACGCGCGATCTGTACATCGGCCTGCAGCTGACGCACTCGGGACGCTACGCGCGCCCGAACGTCTACGACCGGCCCGAGCCGCTCGCCGCGTACGCGCATCCGATGCTCGATCGCCGGTTTCCGGACGGCGTCCGCGTCGTCGACCGACGACGAGCTCGATCGCCTGGTCGACGACTTCGTCGCGGCGGCGCGCGCTCGCGCGGGACGCCGGCTTCGCGTTCGTCGACGTCAAGCAGTGCCACGGCTATCTCGGCCACGAGCTGCTCGGCGCGCGCGACCGCAGCCGGGCCGCTACGGCGGCTCGCTCGAGAACCGCACGCGCTTCCTGCGGTCGGTGATCGAAGGCGATCCGCGCGCGGTGCCCAGGACTGGAGATCGCCGTGCGCCTGTCGGCGTTCGACACGGTGCCGTATCGCAAGACGATCCGGCGACGGCGTCGGCGAGAACCGGAGCCCGGCGCCGCGCCGATTATCGCTGCGGCGTTCGGCCTGCTCTGGACGACGACTGCGACGCGCGCGCTCGACGATGCGCGCGAAGTGCTCGCACTGCTGCGAGGAGCTCGGCGTGCGCTGGATCTGCGATCACCGCGGGCAGTCCGTACTACAACCCGCACGTGCAGCGGCCGGCGCTGTTTCCGCCGAGCGACGGCTACGAGCCGCCCGAGGATCCGCTGCTCGGCGTCGCGCGGCAGATCGAGGCGACGGCGCGGCTCAAGGCGGCGTTTCCGCGACTGGTGTTCGTCGGCTCGGCCTACAGCTACCTGCAGGACTGGCTGCCGCACGTCGCGCAGCACACCGTGCGCAAGGGGCTGACCGACTTCGTCGGCCTCGGCCGCATGGTGCTGTCGTATCCGGAACTGCCGGCCGACGTGCTCGCGGGCCGCCGCTGCAGCGCAAGCAGATCTGCCGCACGTTCAGCGACTGCACGACCGGCCCGCGGCTCGGGCTGGTCTCCGGCTGCTATCCGCTCGACCAGTTCTACAAGTCACACCCGCATGCGGTGCGGCTCAAAGAACTGAAAAAAGCGTGAAGCGGGCTCAGGGCTCATGGTGGCTCATGGCCTTGTGCCGAGCCGGACTCGACTCCTACTACCACTGCGACACACCGTCGTCCAAACGACGGCGGAAGCCACGCACACGTGAACCCCTTCACTCCGCCCGCAGCGCCCTCACCGGATCGATGCGGCTCGCCTGGCGCGCGGGCACGTAACCAGCCACCATCGTGACGATCCCCAGCACCGACAGAGCGACACCGATCGCCACCGGGTCGCGCGGCGTGACGCCGAACAGCTGGCCGGCGATGTAGCGGTTCGCGGCGAGTGAGGCCAGAGTGCCGAGCGCCGCCCCGATGGCCACCAGCAGCAGCGTTTCGCGCACCATCATCCACACGACGCTCTGTTGGCTGGCGCCGACGGCGATGCGGATGCCGATCTCCCGGGTGCGTCCGGCCACGCGGTACGCCATCACGCCGTAGAGGCCGATGCACGCCAGGATCAGCGCGAGCGCGGCAAAGAACGTGGCGAGGAGGGCGAGCATCCGCTCGCGTACCAGCGACATCTCCACGTTCTGCTCCATCGTCGCGATTCCGGTAACGAACCCGCCTGGCACGGTCTCGGTGACGATGGCGCGGATCGATGGTGCGAGCCGTGTGACATCGCCGGGCCCTCGCACCGCAACGGCGGCGCTGGTGATCGGATCGATCGCCTGCTCCAGCGGCAGGTATGCCATGCGGCTGTCCGGCGTTCGCAGATCCTCGATAGCGCGTATCGGCGACGACGCCGACGATCTCGAACTCGTCCTCGACGCGCTGGCCCGGGAAATTCACCTTCCGGCCAAGCGGACTCTCGCCACCGAAGAATGCCCGTGGCGGCGGTCTCGTTGAGAATGGCGACACGCAGCGAGCCCGACCGATCGCGGGGTGTGAACAATCGTCCGGCCAGCAGGCGGATGCCCGTGGTTTCGAAATAGCCGTCGGTAACCTGGTTGATGCTGATACCGCGATCCTTCTCGGGTCCCTGGACGGGACCGTGGATCGCGATCCCCACTCCACGGAACCAGCCGCTGAGCGGGTTCATGGTCGCAACCGCGGCAGACGACACGCCCGGCACCTCGCGCACCCGCTCGATGAAGCCGCTCCAGATAGCGCCGAGCCGCGCATGGTCCGCGCGAAACTCCGCCGGGGTCTTCGGCGCCACGGTCCGCCCTGGCACGGTGGCCTCGACCTGCATCGTCAATACGCCGTCGCGATCGAAGCCCGAAGGAACTCGGTTCAGGTTGTGAAGCGTCCGCAGAAAGAGCGCGGCGCCGCAGAGCAGGAGGACCGACAAGGTGACTTGCACGACGACCAGCGCTCGACCGAGACGGTTGTGGGTGGGCGCCCCACCGGCAGCGCCGGGTTTCGCGGCGTCGACGCGCGTCGCGCGCAGCGCGGGCGCGAGGCTGAAGAGCAGCGCGGTCGCGACTGAGACGCCGGCGGTAAAGCCCAGAACGCGCAGGTCGAAATGCGGCTCCAGCACCACGCGTTCAGCTCGGTCCGGCGAGAACCGCAACCAGGAACGACGCGCCCCACCGCGCGAACAGCAATCCGGCTCCGGCTCCCAGCGACACCAGCACGACGCCTTCGGTCAGCAGCTGGCGGATCAGCCTGCCGCGACTCGCGCCAATCGCGAGCCGCACCGCCATCTCGTTCTGCCTCGCGGTGGCGCGGGCGAGCAGCAGGTTGGCCACATTGGCGCAGCCGATGAGCAGCACGACGCCGACGATCGCCATGACGATCATCAGCGGCTCGGAGTAGGTGCGGCGCAGGTCGTTGGCGCCTCTGGCCGCGGGCACGAGCGCGATGCCGCTGAAGTAGCCGCGCTTGTCGCGAGGCATCCCGACTTCCGTCAGGTAGGCGTCCCACAGCGCCTCGAGATCCGCGCGCGCCTGCCTCGACGCGTCGCGCCGGGCGCGAGACGCCCGATCACGCTCAGCCACCAGCTCTGCTTCGATTGCAGACCCTGTTCGACGAGCATCATGGGAAGCGTGATGTCGAGCGGCGCGCCGACCTGAAGCCCGAAGAATCCCGGTGGTGTGACGCCGACGATGGTCACCCACTGCGTGCCGACCTGAACGTTCTTCCCGAGTACCGCCGGATCCCTTCCGAAGCGGCGCGTCCAGAAGCCGTCGCTGATCACGGCGACGGCGCCATGTGGACCGCCGCGGCCCGGCTCGGAATCGTCCGCGGGCGTGAGCATTCGTCCGTGGACCGCGCGAACGCCGAGCAGGTCGAAGTAGGAGCCGGAGGCGTACTGGCCGCGCACCCGCTCCGGCACGCCGTCGATCGACACCTTGAACATCCGTTCGGTCGAACGCCGCGATACCCGAGAGGAAGCGGTTGTGATCGCGGAGCCGCTCGAAGCACGGATACGGAGGGCCGTTGCTGCCGCCGGACTTCCCGCCGGAGTTGTCGACGAAGAACAAACGCTGCGGATCTTCGACCGGCAGCGTCTTGACCAGCACGGTGTCGATCAGACTGAAGATCGCCGTGTTGGCGCCGATCCCGAGGCCGAGCGACAACAGGGCCACCAGCGTGAACGCCGGCGACCGGCGCAGGAGCCGGAATGCGTAGCTGACGTCGCCGCGCAGCTCGTCGAGCAGCCGCAGGCCGACCGCGTCGCGGCATTCCTCCTTGCGCGCCTCAACGCTGCCGAACTCGGCGAGCGCACGCCGGCGGGCTTCCTCCTCCGGCACGCCGCGCCGGCGCAGATCCGCCTGATAGAGCTCGAGGTGGGTCCGCATCTCGTCCTGCATCTCGCGCTCGAAGTCAGCGCGCCGGCTGCTGACTCGAAGCCACGACCTGACGCGCGCGATGAGACTCATAGGTCCTCCGGCATCGCTTCGAGCGCGAACCCGATCGCCTCCGAGAGCCGCCGCCAGTACGCCGTCTCTTCCTTGAGTCGCCGCCGGCCGGCCGCGGTGAGGCGGTAGTACTTCGCCTTCCGCTTGTTCTCCGATTCGCCCCACTCCGAGGTGATGAGCCCCTGATGCTCGAGGCGATACAGCGCGGGATAGAGCGAGCCCTGCTGAATCTGCAGACGGTTCTGCGAGATCTGCTGAATGCGGAGCAGGACGCCGTAGCCGTGCAGCGGCCCGAGCGAGACGGCCTTGAGGATGAGGAGGTCGAGGGTGCCCTGCAGCAGCTCAGTCGTGTCGCTCACGCGGCTCTCCTAGACATACCAGGAGAGGATGCACGACTTCTCCTAGGACGTCAAGGAGAGCGCATGCACCTGCGGCCACGGTGCGGCTCATGCGCATTGCGTTGAGTCTGCTGGAGGAGTTGCCTCTGATCCGATGCGTTCAACGTCGTTGGCGCCGCACCGAACAGCGCGTAGTCATGCGAACAAGGCGCGCAGTGAACTTACTTGGTGCCCGCAATCACGTGATCGCATCCACGTGCGGTGAGCGCCATCATGGTCAAGGTCGGGTGTTTGTCGCCGGTTGACGGAAAGGCGTTGCCGCCGAACACGTACAGGTTCGGAATGTCGTGGGTCTGACAGTAAGCGTTCAGGACGCCGTCCTTTGGATTGACGCTCATCCTGGCGGTGCCGCATTCGTGAATCGATCCGTCGAGCGGACGGCGCCCGGTTTTCACCACCCTCTCCGCGCGGATTGGTGCTCCGTCCGGCGATCCCGGGCCGCCCGGAAAACCGGCAGGCGTGACCGGTCCCGGCATCAGCTCTCCCCCCGCCTTCCTGAACAGCTCCTCTGCTTTCTGCTGGAAGGCTTCAATCAATCGGTAATCGTTGTCGCCGTGTGTGAAGTGAATCTTCAGCACCGGAATACCCCAGGCATCCTTGACTTCGGGATCGAGCTCGACGAAGTTGTCCTTTCGCGCAAGCATCTCGGCGCCGGCGATCCATACGCGCGCCTGGGCGACGTAGAGGCTCTTGACCTCTTTCTTCCATTCCGATCCGTAGCCGGGAAGATTGGGGGCAAACTGCGGGAACTCGGTCTGGCCGCCGGTGGCGTTCATCACGTAGCTGCGAATGAAATCCCTGCGCTGAGTCTTCGCATCGATGTTGACGAAGGCTGGAATCGTAATACCCGCCAGTTTCCCGTCGTCCAGCCGGCTCGGGCCGCCTTTCAGCTTCGGCAGAATGCCGCTGACGCCACCGCCGCTGACCTGGTCCATCATGTATTGGCCGAGGGTGCCGCTCGAGTTGGCGAGCCCTCCTTTCGCTGACAGCAGGAGCAAGCGAGTGTTCTCCAGCGTGGACGCCGCGAGCAGCACCCATGCCGCGTCGACATCGACGGACCGCTTCGATATGCGCTCGATGTAGGTCACTCCTTGCGCGCGGTTCTCCGGATTCATGCGAATCACAGACACGACGCTGTCGGTTCGAATCTCGAGCTTGCCGGTGCGAAGCGCCGGCGGCAGCGTGACGGCAACCGGGTTGAACATCGCGCCCACGTCGCAACCGTTCACGCAGTTACCGCAGTAATGACACGCCGGCCGTCCATTGTGCGGCCGTGTCAGCTGCGCCAGACGTCGATGAGTGGACCGCCAACCGAGCGACTGGCACGCGGCGGTGAAAATCGTCTCGGCGCAGTTGAGGGGCATCGGAGGCAGGAAGATTCCGTCAGGAAACTGCGGCCAGCCTTCCGCGGCAGCGCTCACACCGATGAACGACTCGATCCGGTCGTAGTACGGCTTCATGTCCGCATACGAGACCGCCCAGTCCATGCCGTATCCGTCGCGAGAGGCGGCCTTGAACTCGTAATCCGCCATGCGATCCGTGGCCCGCGCCCAGTGCAGCGTCCGACCGCCGAGACACCGCGATCGTCCCCACGCGTACACCGTCTCTGGTGACATGGTGTAGGGGTTCTCGGTGTTGTCGATCATGATGCGGTAGTTCTTTTCGCTGCCTGCGTAGCGCCGTAGCAGTCCCGGTTTGCCTCGTCCGCGATAATCCAGCTCGTAGGGAAACCGGTGACGAAACTGCTCCGCAGGTTCAACCCGGGGGCCCGCCTCGAGCATCAGTACCCGCATGCCAGCCCGCGTAAGTTCCATTGCGGCCCACCCGCCGCATGCGCCCGACCCGACGATGATCGCGTCGTACTTGTCCGGCATGCTCGGCTTCCGGCTACCCAGCCTCAACGACGGCTGGAGCGATGGGTCCAAGCGCTGCGCGCGAGCGCCGCGGGTCAGACACTTCGATGCTCCGGATGATCGCAAGCGGGAAACGTCGGGTTGTAGGTGTTGCCCTTGTAGTCGAGCGCGTCGATGAGACCGGCGCGGGAGGTGTAAAACGCAAACGCGTTGTGCTGTTTGATCAGACGGTAGGCGGCATACGCGGGATGAGTTGCGCCGTGCACACGCTCGGGTCTTGCCATTGCCGCAACGATTGCTTCGCGATCCGATCCTGACGCGTCGTGAAAGCCGGCCGCCCTCAAGGCGCGCATCGCCTCGCGCCATTGCCGCACGTTCCCGGGCGCCGCCTCGGACGATGCACTGAGCACGAAGTCAATGAAGTCGGCGCAGTGAGCCTCGCGAGCCCCGGGCGTGTCGTCGGTTGGAATCAGAATCTGGGTAAGCGCCTGCAGAGCGGCAAAGTCGGCGGCATCGAAAAACGACGGCTTGTAATCGCGGAGGAGCGGAGGCTCCGGCGGCGGGGTGTTTTGCCCGTGCCCAGGGAGCATCGCGGCCTGCAGCCAGGCCCCGAAGAATTCCGTCGCTCCCCGGGAGGCCACCGCGCACGCGGTCAGCTGCAGCAGATCCCGCCTCGTCACGTCAAAACCCCGAGGGCCGAATCCAGAACCGCTCTTCCCAACGACCGCCGGGCGGAATCGTCTGCAGGTCCGGATAGATCCCCCGCTCGGCGAGGTTGATCGCATTGGTGATCCCGGCCATCGGCTCGATGCAGACGTACTCCGGTTCCCGCGCGGGCGCGTAAACGACGACGGCGCGATAGTTCGGTCCGAGCGCGACCTCCAGCCGCTGGCTTCGCCCCTGCAGGGCCATCGTGGCGAGGCCTTTGCGGTCACGCGACAGATCTCCATACACGTCGTCCAGATCGAGGCCGCGCAGCGCAACCCGGCGAGGATCCCGAAAGCGGTCGACGAGCGGACGCGTTTCGCCGGTCGGCAGCTTGTCGGGTGACAACAGCCATTCCTTGCGCGCAACCAGCGAAAGCGTCCACTCGTCGCGCGGTGAATCGGTCAGCTGAAAGTACGGATGAAATCCGATCGAAATCGGCATGGATTCGGTGCTCAGGTTGGTCACGCGTGTCGCGACCTCGACGGCGCCGTCGCGCACCCGGTAGGTCATGTCGATCGTGTGGGCGAACGGAAACTGCGCGATCCAGCGCGGCTCGCGATAGAAGTCGAGCCTGCTGGTTACCCACGACGAGGATGCGTCGGCCTTCGATTCAACGAGCTGCCACGGCGCAAACGTCACCAGACCGTGAATCGGGTGAGCGCCCTTGACGTTTCCAAGCTCCGCGTTGAAGACGTAATGACGGTCGCCGAACCGGAAGCCAGGCTCCTCGAGCCGGTTGGCCCACGGGGCGAGGAAGGGAATGCCGCTGAAGCGCGGCGTCTTCCGCAACTCGTCCAGCGAGGCGTACGGAAATCGCAGTACACGCGCTCCTTTCACCGTCATGTCGACCGCCATGTTGCCGACCGAGGGCATCACGACCAGGTTGAGATCGTGTGACGCGTCGCGAAGGCGGACGAGGTCTCCTTCCTGCTGCGCGGTGTAGGGGGCTTCCAGACGCGCCGCGGTCCGATCGCCTGCCAGAAGCAGCGTCGCGGAAATGGCGACGACAGCGATCCGGCACACGTTGATGTGATGCACGCCGCGAGTATACTTTCTTTGCTTGAGGCGAACGGAGCGGCGCGAGCGGCGAAGAGCGAGCCGAGCGGCGTGAGCCTGGCGCGTGCCAGGGTCCCCGCCATTCAAGGGCGCGAACGGAGCGGCGCGAGCGGCGAAGAGCGAGCGGAGCGGCGTGAGCCTGGCGGGGTGCCGGGGTCCCCGCCATTCAAGGGCGCGAACGGAGCGGCGCGAGCAGCGAAGAGCGAGCGGAGCGGCGTGAGCCTGGCGGGGTGCCGGGGTCCCCGCCATTCAAGGGCGCGAACGGAGCGGCGCGAGCGGCGAAGAGCGAGCGGAGCGGCGTGAGCCTGGCGGGGTGCCGGGGTCCCCGCCATTCAAGGGCGCGAACGGAGCGGCGCGAGCAGCGAAGAGCGAGCGGAGCGGCGTGAGCCTGGCGGGGTGCCGGGTCCCCGCCATTCAAGGAGGATATATGCGAGTGACCCGATCGTCAGCCGCGCTGATCGCATGCGCAGGACTTGCGATGTTTGTCAGCGCGATGATGCCGATGGCGGCGCAGACCCCGGCGACGCAGCCGGCCGCTTCGACCACCGCACAACAGCCCACATGTGGCGGACGCAGCTCGAACCCGCAGACCGCCTGTCCGGAAGACGTAGAAAAGATGATGGCGGCCTTGCCTGACAAGGCGCCGGCCGAACCGGCCAAGCCGCGGAAGGTGCTGGTGCTGGCAAGGGCGGCCGGGTTCGTCCACGCGTCGATTCCGGTGGCGGCGAAAACGGTCGAGGAGCTCGGCAAGAAAACCGGTGCCTGGTCGGCGACGACGACCTACGATCCCGCGGACATCAACACCGAGAACCTCAAACAGTACGACGCCATCGTGCTCGACAGCACGACCGGATGTTTCCTCGATGACCCGAAAGACAAGGCCGCAACCGACGCGCGGCGGCGGGCACTGCTCGAGTTCATCAGAGCCGGCAAAGGGATCGCGGCGATCCACGCGGCGAGCGATTCGTATCACGGCGCCACCTGCGACCCTGAGCCGCCTGGAGGCGGACGAGGGGCGAACGCCGCGGCCACCGCGCCAGGCGGTCAGCCACTCTGGCCCGAGTGGAACAAGATCATCGGCGGCTACTTCAAGTTCCACTGGAACGACCCGCAGTTGATCACCGTCAAGATCGACGATCCCAAGAGCCCATTGACGGCAATGTTCCACGGCCAGTCGTTCGAAATCCATGACGAGACCTACACCTACAATCAGGAGTCGTTCTCGCGACAGAACGTCCACGTGCTGACGAGCGTCGACTACGACAAGATGAGCGCGGAGGACAAAGCCAAGGAAACCAGTCCGCGAACCGATCACGATTACGCGTTGAGCTGGGTCCGCCCGGAAGGCAAAGGACGCCTGTTCTATGAAGCGCACGGCCATAGCGAACGGATCTATGCGATGCGGCCGATGCTCGAGCACTATCTCGCCGGCATTCAGTACGCGATCGGCGATCTCAAGGCAGATGACACCCCGGGCGTGAAACCGGGAACGAAATAGTTTTGGCGCGAGCCGTTCTTGAACAACGTTGAGGGGCAGATCGCATTTGTAGGGCGGGTCTTTAGACGCGCCTTCGGTCTTCTAAACAGCCCTACAAACTAATGATCCTCGGGACCTCTAAATCGGCACCTCCAACGAGGTGCCTACTTTTTCAGGACCCGCTAATCGAAAGAGGTGCCCTACAGGCTTTTCGGCATCACTGCCTGACGATGTGCAGGTTTCGTGGCGCGGCCGGCAGCAATGTCGTCGTAGAGACGCTGTACGAATCCAGCGCCCAGCCGGCACGCTGTGCAAGGTCGGGCAGCGAACCCCAGAATGGCTGCACGCCAATGAACGGCCACAGGTAGTCGTAGGCTGCCTGTGCGCCGCTCCATCCCGCCTCGATGCCGATCATCAGGTTCAGCCGCGCTTCGGGTCCAACGTAACCGGCAAACGGCCGCAGGTTGTCCGGATTGTTCGTGGCCGCCCAGATCTGCGACATCTGCTTGAAAAATCCAAACGTCGCGTACGAGTCGTAATAGACCCCGCTGGCTGGCGGTATGCCGACGGCAATGATGTAAGGCGCGCCTTGCTCCCTCGGATACTGCGACTCGCTCGTAAACAGGCGCAACTGGAATTTCGCAATCGCATCGCGATGGGCCTGGCCGGCGGCGAACCCGAGCTTGAGCGCCCGATCGATTGCATACGCGAGGTAGGTCTGCTCCCAGAGCGAGATGTACTGGTTGCCGTCGGGCCGCTTGCCGATCCACAGAACCCGGAACGGGTTGGTTGCCGGATTCTGGGCGTTGGCGAAGTTGTCCAGCCAGCGCAGGTTGTTCATCGTCTTCGCCGACAGATACTCCTTCACCGGGCCGTCGGGGTAAAGCGCTGCCGCTTCCGCAAGATTGCGCAAGGCCCAACCGAATCCCCGCACTTCGTTGTAGGCAAGAATGCCATCCGCGGCCCGCACGCCGTCGCCAGGGTAGGTCCGGAGCATGCCGTAGTTCGCCCAGAACACCATCTCCTCGGCGTAGTACCGATCGCCGGTCACCAGGTATGGAACGTAGGCGAGCGACGGCTGGTGCGCATTGTCGGGAATCAATGGCGATTGGCCGGGCCCAGGATCGAGCGAGCCGTACTCGCGAATCGGCATCGGGCCGCCCTTGATGAAGTCGAAGTCGGGATTTGCGCGCGCGTCGTACCAGAGCGTCGGCCGTTGATCGAGCGAAGGCAGGCGCTCGCTCCCGACGCCGCTGGTCGCGCTTCCAGACGCCTCGCGAACGTGGACCGGCCAGGAACCGGAGAGATCGCCGTTCGCCAGCACGTAGCTGCGCTGCGTCGGATCCTTGTGAACGAGATATCGCGCCGTCCAGTCCGGGTATGGCGCAAGTTCAGGGCGGCCCCCATGCGCAGGCATGTCGGAATTGAGCGCGCCGGATTTCAGGATCCCGAAGTCGACGCCAGTCGGAACGCTGACCTGGTTGTCCACCAGGGACAAGTAAGCCGGCAAGATGCGCGCGACGTTGAACGGGCGGATGTCGGGCGTGATCGAAGCGAGCGCCGTACCCGCGATTGGAAACACCTTGCGCCAGCGCGTCAGGTAGTAGTGCTGCACCGCGTCCTGCGAGAATACGGTCTGGTTGTTGACGACAATCCGGACATCGTAGGTGACCGTCGTCGCACCGACCTTGTCGAGCACGTTCTCGACGCTCACGTCCACTCGACCCTTGTTGTCCGAGTAAACACGGGTGTCGAAGTTGACGCGCAAGAACGGATGCTCGCTACCGGCGCGCGGCGCGACGACCGATCGCGCTTCGTACGCGAGCGGGCCCGACATCCATGAATCGGTCGCGACCGACGTGGGCAACGTCGCTACGTATGCGACACCGCCGATGGTGAGCGTGACGGATGCTCTCGGCAGGATCGGTGCAAACGTCCCGGACGTCGGCGTGCCGGCGGTAATCGCGAAGCTGCCGGAAGTCGGCACGTTGACAGTGACCAGCGCGAACTTGATCGAGCCATCGGGCCAGCGGCTCTTCACGTCGGTCTGGGTGGTGAGGCTACCAACCTTCAGTGCCGCCGTTGCCGCCCCTTGCGGCACCGCCTGTCCGAATGTGGCCCAGCCTGAAGTCAGGGTGACCGTGGCGATCGTCGTCTGCGCGTTCAGCGCAGCGGCCCCGAAGATCACCAGGAGTAGAGCGACCAAGGATCTCAGGGTGACGACGCACTTCGTCTGCATATCTCAACCTGCCAGACGGAAGCGGGGCGCAAGAACCCCGCCACCGGGACGTCTCGAACGCAACTTGGGTTGTGCTGGGATTTTACCGTGAGGGGCAGGTCAGCGGCTGACAAATCGACAGCCCAGGACCGATCGCATTTTTGGCATGCATGTCACATTTCCGGTGGCTGTGGCGGTGGCTGTCACGTTCGGCACGAGCATCCGTTTGGCTGCTTGCACTCCGGCACCAAGCCGGGCGACATCCCTGCCGGGTCGTTCCGCCGAATCAACGCTCGACTCTTTCACCCTCGAATTCGACGACGACGACCGTGGCCATCGGATCGAGCATCGGACGCGGCATGGTGAAGGTCGTCTTGCCGTTTTCGGTCTTCAGCTCGATCGGCGCATTGTCCGCGAGCCGGTAGGCCGCCTTGACTCGGTTCTTCATCGCGGGAATCTCGAACGGCGCGCGCGGCTCGTCGAAGAACGTGAAGTACAGCTTCCCCGGCTTGGTCGTGACGCGCCATTCCGTTTGCGACAGAAAGAGCGGCTGGCCGCGCACGTCCTTCGTGCCGCGCGCGCTCGGCTCGCCGAACTCCTCGCCGAACGGCGACGTGCCGGCGCCGTAGACCGCCTCGCCGTTGACCTTCAGCCAGCGTCCGACCGTGCGCAGGATGTCCTGGCTCGGCCTGCGGGATGACGCCTTCGGCCGTCGGGCCGACGTTCAGCAGGTAGTTGCCGCCCTTGCTGACGATGTCGACGAGCTTGAAGGTGATCTGCCCGGGCGATTTCCAGTTGGTGTCGTCGCTGCGGAAGCCCCAGGTGTGGTTGATCGTCGCCGGCACTTCCCACGCCTCGGTCGATGCACTCGCGGCGGGATGACGTTGTCGCCGGTCGATCGATAGTCGCCTTCGGTGCCGAGCCGGCCGTCGATCAGCGTGTTCGGGCTGGAGCGATGCGGACGATGTCGGTGAAGCGCTGCGCCGCGCTCGGCGGTCATCATGCGCGGCGTGTCGAACCAGATGAGCGCGACCGGCCCGTAGCCGGTGAGCAGCTCGCGCACCTGCGGCTCGGCCTTGCCGCGCAGGTACTCGTCGTAGGCTTCAGTTCTTTCTGTCGGGTCCCTGATCCGGGCCGAAGTCCCAGGTGTTGCCGGCGCCGTTCGGCTCGTGCCAGTCCTGCGACTGCGAGTAGTAGAAGCCGAGCCGCATGCCGCGCCTGCGCGCACGCGTCGGCGAGCTCCTTCAGCACGTCGCGCTTGAACGGCGTCGCGTCGACGACGTTGTACGGGCTCGCCTTCGACTTGAACATCGCGAAGCCGTCGTGATGCTTCGAGGTGATCACGATGTACTTCATGCCCGCGTCCTGGGCGAGCTGGACCCACTCGTCGGCGTTGAACTTGACCGGGTTGAACTGCGTGGCGAGCTGTCTCGTACTCCTTCACCGGGATCTGCGAGCGGTTCATGATCCACTCGCCGAGGCCGAGCGATCGCTGCCCGTTCCACTCGCCGGCGGGAATCGCGTAGAGGCCCCAGTGGATGAACAGCCCGTACTTGGCCTCGCGGAACCACTCGAGCCGCTTCTCCCTGGCTGGATCGTGCGGAGTTGGCGGACTGCGTCTGTGCTCCGCCGGGGACGGCCAGCAGCAGGCTGGCGACGACCGCGGCAACTCCGGCTCTGTGCATCTCGAACTCCCGCTCGACGGACAGGTTTGTGATACCATCCTTTACCGCTAAAGACAAGTTACTTTACCGGTAAAGGACGAATCGGGTTCGCGGGTTCTCGGGTTCTCAGGTTCACGAGGTTCTGGTTCCAGAGATTCTGGTTCCAGCGGAACCAGTATCCAAACCACGGGAACCAGGACTCTGGAACCCGCGAACCGCGAACCCGAGAACCCGAGAACCCGAGAACCCGGACTCATGCCCCACCACCACGATGAAGCGCATCGCCGGCGAGCTCGGCGTGTCGATCACCACCGTCTCCAAGGTCCTCAACAATCGCGACGACATCGGCCATGCCACCCGCGCACGCGTCCTGGCCAAGGTCGCCGAGCTCGGCTACCAGCCCAACGCCGTCGCCCGCAGTCTCACCCTCCGCCGCACCCACACCCTCGGCATCGTCATTCCGGATCTGATGCACTCGTTCTTCGTCGAGATCGTCGCCGGCCTCGAGTCGGTCGCCAGCGCGCGCGGATACGGGCTGCTGCTCTGCAGCTCGAACGAGGATCCGGCCAAGGAACGCGACGAGATCGAGATGCTTCGCCAGCGTCAGGTCGACGGCATCGTCCTCGCCTCGGCCAATGCGTCGGGCAACACCGATTTGCTGCAGCGCTTGAATGCGCTTGGCATCGGCCTGGTGATGATCGACCGCGACGACCATCCGAGCGTCCGCTGTGACCGCGTGATTACCGACGACGAAGAGGTCGGGCAGACTGGCGACCAGCCATCTGGTCGCCCAGGGCTGCAAAGCGATCGCGCACATCGGCGGGCCGGCCGATCGTGCACGCGAAACGCCGTGCCGACGGCTACCGCGCCGCGCTGAAAGCGCACGGCATTCGCGGCCGGGCCGAATGGATCGTGCGCGGCGGCTTCAAGGAAGCCGACGGCTACGCGGCGATGACCAGGCTGCTTGCGCTCCGGCCGCGCGTCGACGCGCGTGTTCGCGGCGAACGATCCGTCGGCGATTGGCGCGATGAAGGCGATCTGGGACGCGCGGCCTGCGCGTCGCCTGACGACATGCGGTCGTCGGCGCCGGCGACATCGCGCTGGGCGATCTGCTGCGCGTGCCGCTGACGACCGTCAGCTGGTCGCGAGAGGACCAGGGCAAACGCGCCGGAGAGCTGCTGTTCGATCGGCTCGGTTCGAACGCCCCGGACCGATTCCGGCGCGTGGTCATTCCTCCCGAGCTGGTGGTTCGAGAATCCACACGCTGAGGTAGCGCGACTGCGGTTCCGCGGGGTCGGATTGCCGGGATTTCACCGATCGATACCTATTAAGGATCCTTCCGCTGTATTCTTCGGGGCGCGATTGGCATCAACAGAGGCGGACTCATGACCCTCTCGGCGCTCGACTGGACGCTCATTTTCGTCTATTTCGCGTTCGTCATCGGCGTCGGCGTGGCGCTGAAGCGCTACACCAAGACGAGCACCGACTTCTTTCAGGCGGGGCGCGCGCTGCCGGCGTGGGTCTGCGGCCTCGCGTTCCTGTCGGCCAACCTCGGCGCGCAGGAAATCATCGGCATGGGCGCGTCGGGCGCGAAATACGGGATCGCGACCAGCCATTTCTACTGGGTGGGCGCAATTCCCGCGATGGTGTTCCTCGGCATCTTCATGATGCCGTTCTACTACGGCTCGCGGGCGCGTTCGGTCCCCGAATACCTGCGGCTGCGTTTCGACGAAAAGACGCGGGCGTTCAACGCGCTCTCGTTCGCGGCTGATGACGGTGTTCTCCTCCGGCATCTCGATGTATGCGATGGCCAAGCTGCTGCAGCTGCTGCACGTCCTCGACGCACCGTTTGCCGCGCTCGGCCTGGACCCGTCGTGGATTTTCCACGTCTGCATCGTCGTCGTCGGCGGTCATCGTGCTCATCTACATCCTGCTCGGCGGGCTCTCGAGCGCGATCTACAACGAGGTCCTGCAGTTCTTCCTGATCGTCGCCGGCTTCGTTCCGCTCGTCTACCTCGGGCTGCGCAACGCCGGCGGTTGGAGCGGTATCCGACAGACGCTGCCGCCGGATCTCACGCATTCGTGGCGGGGCTTTGGTTCGGCCTCGACCAACGCGATGGGGGTCGACGCCTTCGGTCTCGCGATGGGACTCGGATTCGTGCTGTCGTTCGGCTACTGGTGCACCGACTTTCTCGTCGTCCAGCGGGCGATGGCGGCGCGACTCGATGACCGCGGCGCGGCGGGTGCCGCTCATCGCCGCATTTCCAAAGATGGTGTTTCCGTTCCTGGTCGTGATGCCGGGCCTGATTGCGCTCGTCGGTGCATCCGTCAGCCGATGCGCCGGTGCCGGCCATTATCCAGTCGGTCGGAAGCGTTACCCCGGTCGATAACGGGGATAACGCCGGCTTGATTCCCTACAAATTCGACGAAGCCTCGAATCAGATCGTGCGCGACAGCGAAGGCCGCCCGGTGCGCGACTACGACCTCGTCGATTCCGGTACTGCTGCTCCGCTATTTCCCCGACCGGCATGCTCGGGTCTCGGACTCACGGCGCTGATGGCGAGCTTCATGTCGGGGATGGCGGGCAACGTGACGGCATTCAACACCGTCTGGACCTACGACATCTATCAGGCCTACATCAGCGAAAGACGCGAGCGATGCCCATTACCTGTCGGTCGGGCGCATGGCCACGGTCTTCGGCATCGCGGCGTCGGTCGCGACCGCGTACGTCGCGGCGCAATTCAACAACATCATGGACATACTGCAGCTGGTGTTCGCGTTCGTCAACGCGCCGCTGCTCGGCGACCTTCCTCCTCGGGATGTTCTGGAAGCGGACGACCGGACACGGCGCGTTCATCGGGCTGCTCGCAGGCACATCCGCCGCCGCGATGCATCAGGGCTTGACGCTGCCGGCCGGTGCTGCCGCCGGCGTCAAGGGAGGGTGGCTCGGGTTGCTGCATACATATCCCAGCGAGATGGCGCAGAACTTCTACACCGCAATCTGGGCGTTCACCGTGTGTTTCGTCCTGACCGTCGTCGTCTCGCTGATGACCCGGCCACGACCGGATGCCGAGCTCGTCGGTCTCGTACATTCGCTGACCGAGAAACCGAAGGAAGAGCCCATGGCGTGGTACCTGCGGCCGGTGTCGCTCGCAGTCGTGATTATCGTGTCGCTGACCGTGTTGAACATTTTGTTCTATTGACGGCCTGATGCCGGGTCTGTTGTTTAATTTGCAAGGCGGGCCCCACGCGCATCAAGTGAGGTTCTCGTGCCAGTCGATATCCGCGTGCCGATCGGGTTGATGTTCGTATTGATGGGAGCCCTGCTGGCAGGCTATGGCCTGTTTGGCAGCCACGATATCTATGCGCGTTCGCTTGGACTGAACATCAACCTGATCTGGGGCTGCGTGCTGCTGGTCGGCGGCGCGGTCCTGATTGTCATGGGCACGCGTCCCGGACGTGCCTGAAGGCCAGAGCGCCGTGCCGTCGCTGGTGGATCTGAACGCGCACCCGCACGTGCGCTTCAATCCGCTTCGCGGCGAATGGATCCAGGTCTCACCGCACCGTACCGCGAGGCCATGGCAGGGACAGGTCGAGCGCTCACATGAAACCGACCCACCCAGTTACGATCCCCAGTGCTACCTCTGCCCCGGCAACGATCGCGCCGGCGGAAGGAAGAACCCGCCTTACGCGACCACGTTCGTGTTCGACAACGATTTCCCGGCGCTGCTGCCGACAACGCCCGCCTTCGAGCGGCTTGAGGGGCAACTGCTCGTCGGCCGCGCCGAACCGGGCGTCTGCCGCGTCGTCTGCTTCTCGCCGAGACACGACCTGACGATCTCGAGGATGGAACGCGAGGCGCTCCGCGGCGTCGTGGACGTCTGGATCGAGGAGGCGCGCGCGCTTGGCGCCCGTCGGGAAATCGGCTACGTGCAGATCTTCGAGAATCGCGGCGCCGCGATGGGAGCGAGCAATCCACACCCGCACGGGCAGATCTGGGCGACGGCATCGGTTCCCAACGAGCCGGCGCGCGAGCAGCTCGCCTTCGATAGCCACCGGGCCACGACCGGTGGCTGTCTGTTGTGCGACTACCTCGGCGTCGAACGGTCACTAGCCGAACGCCAGGTTTGCGAGAATGCATCGTTTGTGGCGCTGGTCCCATTCTGGGGGGTGTGGCCCTTCGAGACGCTGGTGCTGTCGCGGCGGCACGTGACGGATCTCGAATCGCTCGAAGATCCGGAACGGGACGATCTTGCGGACCTGTTCAAGCGCCTGACCACGCGCTACGACAACCTGTTCGAAACGCCGTTCCCGTACTCCATGGGATTCCATCAGCGTCCGCCTGACGGCGGGGCACACGACGAGTGGCACCTGCACGCACACTTCTTCCCCCCGCTGTTGCGGTCAGCGGCCGTGCGGAAGTTCATGGTCGGTTTCGAGATGCTCGGCACACCGCAGCGCGATTTGACGCCCGAGGACGCGGCGGCGCGTCTGCGTGCGCTCGGCGAGGATCACTATCGTGACCGGCGATAGCCCTCGACTGCTGCTCTCACGGAGACAACTGCTCGGCGGCGCCATCTCTTTGCCGTTCTGGCGAGCGCTGCCGCAGGCGCCGGAGACACCCGGCCACGCGTTCCTGGCCATCCGCGACGCGCGTGGATTGGTGGTACCAGCAGGAGAGGCAGACGTGTCGAGTGTCGCTCTCGCGCGCGACTGGACGAGCGAACTCTGTCGATCCCGCGTCACGAATCACGGTGCACGCCCGGTTGCGGTCAAAGAAATCGTGCTTGCCGATCTCACCCTGGACTTCCCGCCTGCGACTGCGATCTATGGCGAAGGCTTCCAGATGCTCAGCCAGACCGGAGGCACGCTCGGCGAACCGAAGGATCTCGGGTCGTACACCGACGCGAAGCACTACCAGATGCCGACGCCGCCAGGCACGCAGCAGTTCTACGGTGCGATGACGGTCTCGGGCACGGAGTTGAAGAGACAGTGGGTGGCTGCGTTCACCTCTTGCCGGCGCTTCAGCGGGCTGTTCCGTTTGCGTCCCCGTCATCACTTCAGATCGTCGTCGACACCGAAGGACTCGACGCTGGCGCCCGGTGAGACGTGGGAGCTCGAGGAGCTCCTGGTCGGACCCGGACTGACGCGCGATGGCCTACTGGGCTATGTCGGATCGCGGATTGCGGCAAATCATCCGCCGCTAAAAACCGCTGCGCCGCCGACCGGCTGGTGCTCGTGGTACTGCTTCGGCCCGCGCGTCACCGCGCAGCAGGTGCTCGACAACCTCGACGTCATCGCGAAGAAGATCCCCGGCCTCAGCTACGTGCAGATCGACGACGGCTATCAGCCGCGCGATGGGCGACTGGCTCGAGACCGGCGCGGCGTTCGGCGGCAACGTGCGCACGCGTGCTCGACGAGATCCGGCAGCGCGGCTTCGAGCCGGCGATCTGGGTCGCGCCGTTCGTCGCCGAAGAACAGTCGCACGTCTTCCAGCAGCACCGCGACTGGTTCGTCAAGGACGCCGACGGCGCGCCGCTGCGATCCGATCGCGTCACGTTCGGCGGCTGGCGCCGCGGTCCGTGGTACGTCGCTCGACGGCACGCATCCCGAGGTGCAGCGCGCACTTCGAGCAGCGTGTTCCGGACGATGCGCGCAGGAATGGGGCTGCACCTATTTCAAGCTCGACGCGAATTTCTGGGGCGCGATTCACGGCGGCCGGTTCCACGATCCGCGCGCCACGCGCATCGAGGCCTATCGCCGCGGCATGCAGGCGATCCTGCGCGGCGCCGGCGACAGCTTCATCCTCGGCTGCAATCATCCGATCTGGCCGTCGCTCGGGCTTGATCCACGGATCGCGCAGCTCGAACGACATCAAGCGCACGTGGGATCGCATCGAAGACGACCGCGCGGCAGAACCTGCTGCGCAACTGGCAGAACGGGCGGCTGTGGTGGAACGATCCGGACGCGGTCGTGCTTGACCGGCGATCTGACCGGACGACGAGTTCCAGTTTCACGCGACGGCGATCTACGCGACCGGCGGGATGGTGCTGTCGGGCGACGATCTGACGACGATTCCGCCGAGCGCGCGACTCGCGATGCTGAAGCAAACTGCTGCCGCCGACCGGCGTCGCCGCGGCGTTCGAGGACGAGCACGCTGCGCGTCGGAACCGTGAGGCTGCCGGACAAGCGGATGCTGTGCCTGTTCAACTGGGACGACACACCGCAGACGCTGGTCGGCGCGCGCTCGAGCGGCGCCGCGCGCGTGACCGATTTCTGGACCGGCGAGTCGCTCGGCCGCACGCGAGTATCACGGGATCACGATCGAGGACATGCCGCCGCACTCGGCGCGGCTGCTGGAGTGTGACGATGGCTGACGGATCCGCAGCGGCAAGCGATACGTCGCCGTCACCTCGTTCGTCGCGCTGTTCTCGATCGTCGGCCTCGCGCTCTACGGGCTGCCGCTCTACTACGACTTCATGGTCAGCGAGTTCGGCTGGTCGCGGGCGCAGGTGACGTCGGGCAATGCGCATCAGCAAGCTGTGGTCGGACCGCTGTTCGGGTTCGCCGCCGGCTGGATCGTCGATCGCTTCGGTCCGCGCCGGCTGATGATGGCCGGCATCGTGATGGCGGCGGCGCGCTGGTCGGCCTCGGCGCACATGACCGCGCTCGTGGATGTTCTACCTGTTCTACTTCTTCAACGCGCTCGGCTACGTCTGCGGCGGGCCGCTGCCGAACCAGGTGCTGCTGTCGCGGTGGTTCGACAAGACGCGCGGCAGGGCGATGGGCTTCGCGTATCTCGGCATCGGCATCGGCGGCACGCTGGTCGCTGAACTGTCGCCGCGGCTGGTCGACGCGTTCGGCTGGCGCGGCGCGCTGCAGGTCGCTCGGCATCCTGATCATCCTGCTCGCGCTGCCGCTGGCGTATTTCGTGCGCGACGAGCCGGACGATCAGCGACGCGGCGCGCCGGCGCGAGCGGCCGGGGCGCGGCCGACGGTCGCGCCCGATGCGGCACGTCTTCCGCGACGCCGCGCGTTCTACCTGCTCGCCTCGGCAGCATGTGCTCGATCGCGCGCGGTCGGCGGCACGAACCAGCACCTGAAGCTGTATCCTGAGCCTCGATCTGAAGCTACTCCCAGGACGCCGCCGCGTCGGTCATCTCCACCGTGCTCGCCTGCAGCATCGCCGGCCGGCTGCTCATGGGATGGCTGGCCGATCGGATGCCGCGCAAGCACGTGATGCTGCTGATCTACCTGCTGGTCGCGGGCTCGATCCCGCTGCTCCTCTTCGCGCGAATCGACGGACGTCGCTGTACGTGTTCGCGGTCGATCTTCGGCCTCGGCCTCGGCGGCGAGTACATGATCATCCCGCTGATGGCGGCGGAGCTGTTCGGCGTCCGCGTGCTCGGCCGCCTGATGGGCGTCATTCTCACCGCCGACGGCGTCGCCGAAGCGACGGCGCCGATGCTGGTCGGCTACCTGCGCGACCGCACCGGCAGCTACCGCACCGGGTTCCTGGTCCTCATCGCCATTGCGCTGGTCGGCACGCTCGCGATTGCCTTTCTGCCCCGCGCCGAGACGCGCCGCCCGGAGTCCTCCCATGTCTGATCTGGCGCGACGCGAGTTCCTGGTGGCCCTGTGGTCCGATCGGACCGCTCGGTGCTCTCGGCGCGACGGCGTTCCATAATCAACCGATGGAGCCCGCCGGTGACATTCGCCTGGGCTACGCCGCGATCACCTGGGGCGGAAAGGACGACCAGGCCATTGCCGACATCTCAGCAGTCGGCTTCAAGGCGATCCAGCTCCGCTCGTCGACCTTCGCGGCGTACGTCACACGCCCGGCGGTGCTGAAGGATCTCCTCGCGAAGCACGGTCTCACCTTCGCCGTCCTCTCGAGCGGCAACCTGAAGTATCAGCCGGGAGATCGACAGGCCAGCTCGACCTGCACCTCTCGCACGCCAAATTCGTACGTGATGCCGGCGGGCAGATCCTTCAGGTCATCGACGAGAAGCCCAAGGGCCGCCCGGTCACACAGGACGATTACCAGGCGCTCGCCGAGACGTTGAATGCCCTCGGCGAGCGCACGAAGGCGATAGGCGTTCCGCTCGTTTATCACAACCACATGAACAGCACCGGTGAAACGCCGGAAGCCATCGAAGCGATCATGGCGGCTACCGCCGCGGACTCGGTCGGCCTGCTGTTCGACATTGCGCACTACACGCAGGGGGGCGGCGATCCGGTCAAGGCGATTCACCGCTACGGCAAAGCGATCAAGGCCGTGCATTTGAAGGACGTCCGGCCAATCGATGCCGCGCCGGGCTACCAGTGGGTCGAACTCGGCCGCGGCCGCGTAGACGTCAAAGGCTGGGTCGCAGCACTGCAGGAAGTCGGCTTCGACGGCTGGGCGATCGTGGAGCTCGACCAGGTCGCCGATCCCGGCGGCTCGCCGAGAGCGAGTGCCGAGGCGAATCGAGATTACGTCACGAAGCAACTGGGGCTGAAGCTGTAGCGATTCGTCGTCGATCACCTACGACTTCGCGCTGCGATCGCCAAGCACGCAGAGCGTCTTCGGTCAGAGCTCTCCGTCGCGACGCATCTCGCTGATTCCGACGACATAACCATCGTTCGTAACATCAACATCTCTCCGCGCTTCGCGTGAGTACGTACGTGTCGGGCGGGTGGCCGGAAACACTGTCTGACGTACCGGCTTCACGCAGCGGTCGCCGCGTGCGCAGAGCGTCTTTGGTTAGTTCTTGGGCGCGACGCATCTCGCTGATACCAGCGACAGAAAAATCCTTCGTAACATCAAAACCCTCGGCGCACTCTGCGCGCTCCGCGTGAGTACGTTCGTGTCAGGGCACGGTGGCCGGAAACACTGTCTGACGTACCGGCTTCACGCAGCGGTCGCCGAGCGCGCAGAGCATCTTTGGTTAGTTCTTAGGCGCGACGCATCTCGCTGATACCAGCGACAGAAAGATCCTTCGTAACATCAACATCTCTGCACGCTCCGCGTGAGTACGTACGTGTCGGGGCGGGTGGCCCGGAAACACTGTCTGACGTACCGAGTTCACGCAGAGGTTGCCGAGCGCGCAGAGCATCTTTGGTTAGTTCTTGGGCGCGACGCATCTCGCTGATACCAGCGACAGAACGATCCTTCGTAACATCAACATCTCTGCGCGCTCCGCGTGAGTACGTACGGGTCGGGGCGGGTGGCCGGAAACACTGTCTGACGTACCGACTTCACGCAGCGGTCGCCGAGTGCGCAGAGCGTCTTTGGTTAGTTCTTGGGCGCGACGCATCTCGCTGATACCAGCGACAGAAAGATCCTTCGTAACATCAAAACCCTCGGCGCACTCTGCGCGCTCCGCGTGAGTACGTTCGTGTCAGGGCACGGTGGCCGGAAACACTGTCTGACGTACCGGCTTCACGCAGCGGTCGCCGAGCGCGCAGAGCATCTTTGGTTAGTTCTTAGGCGCGACGCATCTCGCTGATACCAGCGACAGAAAGATCCTTCGTAACATCAACATCTCTGCGCGCTCCGCGTGAGTACGTACGTGTCGGGGCGGGTGGCCCGGAAACACTGTCTGACGTACCGAGTTCACGCAGAGGTTGCCGAGTGCGCAGAGCATCTTTGGTTAGTTCTTCGGCGCGACGCATCTCGCTGATTCCGACGACAGAACAATCGTTCGTAACATCAACATCTCTGCGCGCTCCGCGTGAGTAACGTACGGGTCGGGGCGGGTGGCCGGACACACTGTCTGACTGTACCGACTGCACGCAGCGGTCGCCGAGTGCGCAGAGCGTCTTTGGTCAGAGTTCTCCGTCGCGACGCATCTCGCTGATGGCGACGACATAACAATCGTTCGTAACATCAACATCTCTGCGCGCTCCGCGTGAGTACGTACGGGTCGGGGCGGGTGGCCGGAAACACTGTCTGACGTACCGATTGCGCGCAGAGGTTGCCGAGTGCGCAGAGCGTCTTTGGTCAGAGTTCTCCGTCGCGACGCATCTCGCTGATGGCGACGACAGAAATATCCTTCGTAACATCAAAACATCTCGGCGCGCTCTGCGCGCTCCGCGTGAGTACGTTCGTGTCAGGGCACGGTGGCCGGAAACACTGTCTGACGTACCGATTGCACGCAGAGGTTGCCGAGCGCGCAGAGCATCTTTGGTTAGTTCTTAGGCGCGACGCATCTCGCTGATACCAGCGACAGAAAAATCCTTCGTAACATCAAAACATCTCGGCGCGCTCTGCGCGCTCCGCGTGAGTACGTTCGTGTCAGGACACGGTGGCCGGGGCGACACTTACTGTCGATTGCCGAAACTCCAGAGCAGTCTCTCAGCCAGGTACTCAGTTACCGCGCACTTCACCACCTCACCAGCAATGAAATGTTCGGAAATCAACGTATAGCCATGATGGCACCCGCAGTGCAAGGGCGCCGTGAGCTATGCGAACAGAAGCAGAGTTGAACAAATTATCTGGCGAAATCAACGGTGCCGCCATCGCCCTACATCGACGCGTGGGTCCTGGCTGTCTCGAGTCTGCGTACGTTCCTTGCCTGGCACTCGAGTTTCAACGCCGCAAACTGGATTTCAGGCGAGAAGTTGCATTGACCTTGTGTTACGACGAGCTGAAGATTCCCGGAGCTTACGTCGCGGACTTCATCGTCGAAGATTGCGTCGTCGTAGAAGTCAAGGCAGTGGCCACTGTCCTCGAACGGGACCGCCGTCAGCTGCAAACATATTTGGAAATCGCCGGCTGTCCGCTTGGCTTGATCCTGAATTTCGGCGCCTTGAAACTGGTAGACGGGATCAAACGAGTGGTCAACCATTTCCCTTACGGCTCCGGGCCTCTAGGTAGCGACACCTTTACGAGATGACCCTGCAACGCGCGGCGGTAGGACCTCCGCTCACGCCAGAGGCGCTACGCCGGTTCCGGTGCAACCAGATAAAGGTCCCGGCCGGCATGCTCCACGACGAGGGTGTCGGGATCGCGTCGCCCGGCTTCGATGTCGACCGATTCGCAGTGCTGAAATGCCAGCCTTACCCGCCGACAGACCTCTTCGCTGACGGCTGACGCGAGCGTGATCCGGTAGCGCGGCTCGATGCGTCCTTCGGCGCCGAGGCGACCGGCATAGCTGACGTGCGCGAGGTGCGCGGCGACGCACAGGTTGGCGCGCAGCTCGTCGGATCCCTCGACCATTTCGCGGACCTGTTCGAGCGGCGCGTAGCCGTATTTCTCAATCAGTCGCGCCGTGCGTGGTCGAGATGCCGGTGAGATGCGGCGCGTAGATGACCAGCTCTCCGCCGTCCTCGATGATGCCTCCGAGCTTGTAGCTCGCCTTCCCGCCGACCCAGAGCTCGTCGTAGTGCTCGTCGAGCAGGGCGATCACGCGGCGGTAGCGGCGCCCGGTGTAGCGGACGTGGACCTGGCTGCTGACCTCGGCGGCGCTGCGGACGGTCTCCCGCAGGTCGCCGGCGAACAGCGCGTGCGTGCGCAAGCCTTCGTCATCGCGCGTCGAGACCGACGTGAACGCGATCACCGGAGTCGGGGACGCGACCGGCGGCGGCCTCGATCACGCGTCGCGTCGGCGTCTCGACCCGGCCGATCACCCGCTCGATCGTGGCAAGCGCGCCGAGCCAGTGCGTGAGATGCGTCAGCTCGGGCCCGGCGACGCCGGGGAAGAAATACTTCGCGCCGCCGGCAAATCCCGCGACTTCGTGCGGCACGGTCGCGCCGATGACGAAGACGACATCGTACTGGCCCGGGCGCCAGATGCGCGTTCAGCTGGACCGGCACCGTCTTGATCCATCAGGCCGCCGGTCAGCGACGAGACTTCGGCGGCCGATAGCGTGCCGAGCGTGATCAGCTCCGATTCACGATCCCAGTGATGATCGAAGAACTGGCCGAGCAGCGGCAGTCGGCGGAGCGGCCGGCGCCGATCTTGGCGCGCTTGTCCGCGTCGGTCATCGGCGGGTGCGTTCCCTGCGCGACGAGCGCGTCGAAGCGGCTCGCGCCGATCGCCGCGAGCTCCTGCGAAATCATCGGGAACAGCACGTCGGTGTTGTCGTCGCGGGTGCGATCGGGGACGACGGCGAGCACGCGCGCGCCGGGCGGGACCGCGCTTGAAGCGCATCGCGCACGATGCGGCGCATGTCTGCCGGCGTCAGCACTGTCGACGAAGCAGCCGGCGCCGACCAGGGTTGGAATCATCGTCTACGCCTCGATGCGTGCCGGCTCGAGGCGCGGCACGAGCAGGTGGACGACCAGCAGCGTGACGAGGTAGGCCGATGCCGCGATGATGAAGACCGGCACGTAGCTGCCCGGTCGCCTGCAGGACGTAGCCGGTGACTTTGGCGATCAGCATGCCGCCAATCGGCTCCCGCCATGCCGGCAAAGCCGATCGACCGATCCGACCGCCTGGCGCGGGAACATGTCCGACGCCAGCGTGTAGACGTTGGCCGACCAGCCCTGGTGCGCGGCTGCCGCGAGCCCGACCAGCAGCGACCGCCATCCACTCGGCTGCGCACGTTCGCGGCAAACGCAATCGGCGTGACCGCAAGCGCGCACGTCAGCATCGCCGTCTTGCGCGCGCGGTTCGCGGTCCAGCCGCGCTTCAGCAGCGCCGACGACAGCCAGCCGCCGCCGATGCTGCCGACGTCGGCGATCAGGTAGATGACGACGAGCGGCAGCGCCATCGACTGCAGGTCGATGCCGTAACGCCGGTGGAGGAAATCGGGAATCCAGAACAGGTACAGCCACCAGATCGGATCGGTGCCGAACTTCGCCGATGGCGACCGCCCAGGTCTGGCGGTGGCGCGATCAGCGAGAGCCAGGGGATCTGCGACGGGCGGATCGGGCGGATCGCTGCGGATGTAGCGCAAGCTCGCCGGCGCTGACGCGCGGATGCGTCGCCGGGCGAGCCATAGAGCGGCCACCACACGCGAGCCACAGCAGGCCGAGCGCGCCGGTCGCGATGAACGCCCAGTACCAGCCGTAGGTGTAGGTGATCCACGGGCACGATCAAGCGGCGTCACCAGCGCGCCGATGTTGGTGCCGGAGTTGAAGATGCCGGTCGCCAGCGCGCGCTCGCGCTTCGGAAACCACTCCGCGACGGTCTTGATCGACGCGGGAAAGTTCGCCCGACTCGCCGATGCCCAGCGCGAACCGCGCCGCCATGAATCCGGCGACCGATGCGGAATAGGTCAGACCGACCACGCCGAGCAGCGCGGCGACCGCCGGGCCGAACGTCGGCGCCTCGGCGTGCGCGATCGCCGCGAGCGCTCCAGACGAGCAGCGCCAGCGCAAAACCCAGCTTCGTGCCGAGCCGATCGATGATGCGCCCCGCGAACACGAAGCCGATCGCGTAGGCGAGCTGGAACGCGAACACGATGTCCGCGTAGTCGATCTCGCTCCAGCCGAACTGCTGCTGCAGCGTCGGCTTCAGCAGGCCGATGACCTGCCGGTCGACGTAGTTGATCGTCGCCGCCAGGAACAGCAGCCCGCAGATCGTCCAGCGGAAGTAGCCCCGCGCGCGCCGAGACGGCCGCCGACTGGGGTCGGGTGCGTGGACTCGGCATCGCCATGGGGCGTCCTCACTCAGATCGTCGGGATTGCGTCGGTGAATCGCGAACTCGCGGTGGCCGAGACGCTCGGCCGCCGTCAGCTTACCCGAGCAGACTTCGAGCACTTCGTCGAACAGCCGGTCGCCGCCGCGTCGAGCGTCTCGCGGTCGTCGAGGATGCCGCTGACGTCGAGGTCGAGATTGTCGGCCATCGACACGGCCGTGCGCGCGTTGCCGGTGATCTTGATCACCGGCGCGATGGGATTGCCGGTCGGCGTGCCCAGCCCGGTCGTGAACACCACCACCTGCGCGCCGCCGCCGACCATGCCGGTCACCGACTCGACGTCGAGCCCCGGCGTGTCCATGACCGTCAGCCCGCGGCTCGGTGATCGGCCCGGAGTACGGCACCACGTCGGCTGAGCGGCGTGCGCTCGCCCCCCTTGTGCGTCGCGCCGAGCGACTTCTCTTCGATGGTCGTCAGGCCGCCGCGGATGTTGCCCGGCGACGGCTGCGTGCCGCGGATGTCGAGCCCGAGCGCGCATCGCCTCCGCTTCGACCCGGCTGATGATCCGCAGCAGTTGCGCTGCCGGTCTCGGTCGATGCGGCGCGCGCCGCGAGCAGGTGTTCGGCGCCCATGATCTCGGCAATCTCGCCAAGCACGGCGGTGCCGCCGAGAGTCGACCAGCCGATCCGCGACGCGACCGAGCGCCGGGTTGGCCGCCAGCCCGGACGTGTAGTCCGAGCCGCCGCACTTCACGCACAGGATCAACGACGAGATGTCGCAGCGGCTCGCGCTGGTCACGCTCGAGCGCTGCCACGAGCCCGGCGGCGATTTCGATGGCGCGCGCGGTCGTGCGGACGGTTCCCCCTTCGCTCTGAATCGCGACGATCTCCGCCGGCTTCCCGGCGCGCCGCGCGGCATCGGCGA
Source organism: uncultured Acidobacteriota bacterium (assembly GCA_963755695.1). Classification (GTDB taxonomy): domain Bacteria; phylum Acidobacteriota; class Vicinamibacteria; order Vicinamibacterales; family 2-12-FULL-66-21; genus QHWT01. The sequence goes on from CAVWLB010000010.1 coordinate 2,263,146, forward strand.
GGTGCTGCGCGACGACCTGCTCGCAGCCGAGCGCGATGACGAGCACGGCGCCGACGTTGGGATGTGCGCAGTAGGCGGCCAGCGTGTCGTGCGTGATGCTGCAGGTCCGGGCCGAGCTGGCCGCAGCCGGCCAGATGTGGCAAGCGCGGCGCCGAGCGGCGCGACGGCAGCGGCGATGCGCTCGGCGACGACCGACGCACAGATCACCGTCGGCACGACCAGCAGATGATTGCGGACGCCCACGCGCCCGTCGGGGCGGCGGTACCCAGGAAACTGGGGCTCGCTCACGTCGTTTCCGTCCGGCGGCTCCGCAAGCCGCCCCGCCACCCGCGAGTCTTCAGGGCGATCGCCGCGGCCGCGGTCGCTCGCCACGTTGTGCGTGTGCACGTGTGCGCCTGGGGCAATGTCCGCGGTCGCCGTGCCGATGGCGCTGCCGTACTTGATGACCTCGTCTCCTGCGCGAATCGGGCGCAAGGCGATTTTGTGGCCGCGTGGAATGCGCCTCGGCGACCGTGACTCGGGCCGTTTCCACCGTCGAGCACGCTGCCCGGCCTCGAGCGCCTCGAGCGCGGTGGCAACGTTGTCGCGCGCGCTGATCACGATCGCGGTCGTTCATTGGTTCACTCCGCTCGCGAGGAATCCGCCATCGACGACGATCAGCTGTCCGGTCACGAACGTCGATGCGTCAGACGCGAGATACACCGCCGCGCCGACGAGCTCTTCGAGCCTGCCGAACCGTTTCATCGGCGTGCGGAGCAGACAACTCCTGCCCGCGCGGGCCGTCGAGCAGCTTCGCATTGAGATCGGTCCGGAACACGCCCGGCGCGATCGCGTTCACTGTCACGCCCTGAGGCGCCCATTCGACCGCCAGCGCCCGGGTGAGTCCGGCGACCGCCGATTTCGACGCGGTGTACGCGCTGACTTCGTGCAGGCCGACAAACGAGGACAGCGATGCGATGGCAATCAATCGTCCGCTCCGGCGCGCGATCATCGCCGGCGCAAACGCCTTGAACGCACGGAACGTCCCCATCAGGTTGACGTCCATGATGTTCTGCCACTCCTCCGTCGACATTTCGAGAGTCGGCGCGCGCTTGGTGATCCCGGCGCGGTCAGGACGATGTCGATCTGGCCGAAGCGCGCTGACGATTGCGTCGCGAAGCCGCTCCAGGGCGGCCTCGTCCGAGACGTCGGTCGGCAGCCGGAGCGTGCGGCGCCCGCGGCGCTCGATCTCCGCCGCGACCTCATTGACGAGCGGCTCACGCCGCGCGGTCGCGACCACGTCGGCGCCGGCATCGGCCAGGCCGAGCGCGAGCACCCGGCCAATGCCGCTGGTGCCGCCAATCACTGCCGCCGTCTTCCCCTGCAAGTCGAACAGATGTGCCGCCATCGTGATTACTGGACCCTGCGCGGTTCCTCGTACATGATATCGATTTCATCGGCGCGCCGCCGGCGGCAGCCGGATGTTCGAAGCTACCAGAGCCGGAACTCGAGATTCAGGTGGATCGATGCTGAACGAAACGCTTTACAGACAGCCACGCCAGGATGGCCTGCACGTGCTCCAGAGTCGCGGCTCGGGAGGCGCGCGCGAGATTACGACGTCGCGGCTCGTGCTCCGAGCGGGCGGAGAGGCGCATTACGAGTCTTCCGACGAGGAAACGGTCATCGTCCTCCAGCAGGGGAAGGGGACCTTCAAAGCCGGCGGTCAGAACTGGACGGTCAGCCGGTCCGACGTCTTCACGGAGCGCGCGACCGCGCTGTATTTGCCGCCGGGAACGCCGCTCACCGTCCACGCCGACTCGCCGCTGGAGGCGGTTCTCGCCTCGACGCCGGCGGAGAAGGGCCTTCCTCCAACCCTTCTGACACCCGACGACGTCCGCGTCAACGCGCGCGGGCGCGACATCTACGCCCGTGAAGTGCACGACATTTTCGTCACCGACCCGCGCGCGCAGCGGATCATGGTTGGCGAGACGTTCAACCCGCCCGGACACTGGAGCAGCTATCCGCCGCACAAGCACGATGGCAAGGACGGCGAGCCGGTGCTCGAGGAGGTCTACTATTTCCGGATTGCGCCGTCGCAGGGCTTCGGCCAGCAGATGCTCTATACCGCCGACGGCGAGTGCGTCGCGCACGTCGTCCGCGACGGCGATGCGGTGCTGCTGCCCTACGGCTATCACCCGGTGTCGTCGCCGCCGGGCTACAGGCTGTATTACTTGTGGGCGATGGCGGGCGCGCAACGCAAGCTGGCGCTGCACGAGGATCCGGATCACAAGTGGATGCACGAAGCGCCGTCGGCGTGAACGTCTAACCAGAATATGTAGGCGGTCTTTAGACCCGCCGGCCGACGAGATCGACATATGCCAACACAGCCCACGAGTCTCGATGCCCGCGAAGCGGTCGTCCGCGCGATTCAGGATCTCGGCATCGTTGCCGTCATTCGAATGCGGGACCCCGCGAAGCTGCGCGCCGTCGTCGACGCCATCGCCGACGGCGGCGTCCGCGCGCTCGAAGTCACGATGACGGTTCCCGGCGCGGTGAGCTGATTCGCGAGCTGGCGCCGACGCTGCCGGAGGGTTTCCTGCTCGGTGCGGGCACCGTGACCGATGCCGCGACCGCGCACGCAGTCGCATCGATGCCGGCGCGCGCTTCGTCGTCAGCCCGGTGTTCCGGCGCGAAGTGATCGAGGCGTGCCACGAGCGCGGCGATTGCCGGTGGCGCCCGGCTGCTTCACGCCGACCGAGATTCTCGACGCGCACGAGGCGGGCGCCGACATCGTCAAGGTGTTTCCGGCGACGGCACTCGGGCCGCAGTACATCAAGGACGTGCGCGCGCCGCTGCCGCAGGTGAAGCTGATGCCGACCGGCGGCGTCACGCCCGACAACGCCGGCGACTGGATTCGCGCCGGCGCCGTCGCGGTCGGCGTCGGATCGGCGCTGCTCGACGCCGCGGCGATCGAGAGCGGCCGGTTCGACGTGATCACCGCGAACGCGCGTCGCACGGTCGTCGAGAACGTCGCAGCGGCGAGAGTCCGCGAAGTGACGCGCAACGGTCGATCACATTCGGCGAGCTGATGCTGCGGCTCAGCCCGCCGGGATTCGAGCGGCTGCTGCAGTCGCCGTGCTGTGCGGCGACCTTCGGCGGCGGCGAAGCGAACGTGGCCGTCAGCCTGGCGCAGTTCGGCCTCGACAGCCACTACGTCACGCGACTGCCGGCCAACGCGATTGGCGATGCCGCGGTGCGCGCGCTGCGCGCTGAAGGCGTCGCGAACGGATTTCATCGCCCGCGGCGGCGAGTCGGATGGGCATCTACTTCACCGAGACCGGCGCAAGCCAGCGCGCATCGACCGTCCTCTACGACCGCGCGCATTCCGCGATCAGCGAGATGCCACCGGACGCGGTCGACTGGGATCGGGTGATGGCGGGCGCCGCGTGGTTCCACGTCACCGGGATCACGCCCGCGCTCGGCGACAACGGCAGCCGCCGCGACAGCGCGCCGTCGCGGCGGCAAAGCGCGCCGGCGCCCGAGTCAGCGTCGACCTCAATTACCGGAAGAAGCTGTGGAGCGAAGCGCAGGCGCAGGCCACGATGCGGCCGCTGATGCGCGACGTGGACGTCGTCATCGCCAACGAAGAAGACCTGCAGTGCGGTGCTCGGCGTTCGACGTCGAAGGCGCGGACGTCACCGCCGGCACGCTCGACGTCAAGGGCTTACCGTGAGGCCGCCGAGCGCGTCACCCGTGAGTTCGGCCCGTCGATGGTGGCGATCACGCTGCGCGAGAGCCTCTCGGCAAGCGACAACGGCTGGAGCGCGGTGCTGTGGGACGGCACGACCGGAACCCTGCATCAGAGCCAGCGCTACATGGTGCGGCTGGTCGATCGGATCGGCGGCGGCGACAGCTTCGCCGCCGGCTTGATCTACGGCCTGGTCACGGGTCGACCAATCGACGCCGCGCTGCGCTTTGCCGTCGCGGCGAGCGCACTCGAAGCAGACCATTCCCGGCGATTTCAACCGCGTCAGCGTCGCCGAAGTGGACGCCCTCGCACAGGGAGACGCTTCGGGAAGGGTCAAACGCTGACTGAAGGTTGAAGATTGAAGACTGCAGATTCCAGATTGCAGACTGCCGACTGAAGATTTGCAGACTGCAGACTGAAGGTTGCGGACTGTAGATTGCAGATTGTGGATTGCGACTGCAGATTGCAAGCCGAAGCCCGAAGCCCGAAGCCCGAAGCCCGAAGCCTGAAGCCCGAGCGCCTTCCTTCTTCCGCTTAGAACAGCTCTCCGGTCTCACCCAACATCGCTTTCCGGATCAGCGGCAGGGGCAGCGGGCCGAGCTTGATGAACGCATCGTGGAACGCCTGCAGGCTGTAGCGCTGTCCCTCCTTCGCCTTGTAGTCGTCCCGCAGCTTGAGAATCATCAGCTTCCCCATCGTGTAGTAGCCGTAAAGGGCGTCGGCGGTGCCGCGCTTGGCTTCGGATACCGCGACAGGATGCGGCTGGTGTCCTGCGGTCTCGAAGAGTTTGGTGGCCTGCTCGACGGTCATGCCCTCAGTGTGCAACTTGATGCCTGCGATGAACCGCACGTCACGAAGCAGTGCGTCCTGCAACTGCGCGAGACGATAACGCGGATCGTCGGCGTGAAAGCCTTCGTCGAGCATCATCTGCTCACAGTAATGGGCCCAGCCTTCCGAGTTCGTGGCGGCGCCGTAAACTTTCCGGACATCCGACGGGAACTGCTTCGCGTACAGGAACTGGAGATAGTGGCCGGGGTAGACCTCGTGGACCGAGACGTTGGCAATCGCGGCGCGATACCACTGCCGCATGAAGTCTGCCTGCTGGGCAGGTTTCCAACGCGGGTCCGGCAGCGTCATGTTGTAGAAACCCCGAAGTTTCGCCGTTTCAAACGGACCCGGTGTGTCCATCGACGCCGAGGTCGTCGATCGCATGAACGGCGGCGTCTCCTTCACGCGTGCCGGTTCGGACGATGGGATCGTCACGATGTGACGATCGATGATGAACTGGCGCAGCGAGTCGAGCGTGTTCTGGGTCGTCTCGAGGAGTGCTGACGGTGCCGGATGATCCGCCTGCAGCGACGCCAGGACCGCGTCCGCGGTCTTGGTTGGATCGATCTTCTTGGCGGTCTCCTGGAAGGCGGCTTCGTTCGTCTCGCGGTCCTTCTCGGCGATTGCCAGCAGCTGATCCAGCGGCAGGTCGATCATCTCGTTTGCCGCGAGCGCCTTGCGGTAGGTCTCCGCGCCGAAGGCGTAGGTGCCACTGGACTTCGGCAAAAGTTCCTTCTGCAGAAACGTCTTGTACTCCGTAAGCGCCGCGATCACGCCGTCGTTGCTCTTTTTGAATGCACTCTGGAGGTCGGCCTCGGTCACCTCCTTGAAAGCCGCCGGAACGTCAGCCTTGAAAAAGCTGATGTTGCCGTCGATCTGCTCGATCGCGATTTCGGTGTAGATCCGCGGAGGACTCGCGAGATTTTCACGCGCCTGGGCCAATGCCGCCGGCATCTTCGTTTCACGATCGATCAGAGCCGCCAGCCTGTCGCGCGCCGGCGCGTAGGGGCGTTTCATGACGACGTAGGCCCCGTTGGTCACGCTGCTGCTGTAGAAATCCGGATCCTTCGTCCATTGTCTGATGACGTCGTTGCGAAGAATCGCCGCATCGAAGGCGTGAAGCAGCTGCTCGCGATCGAGCTGGGCTTCGAGCGACAGTGTCGCCGGATCGATGGCAGAAACGCGGGCACGGAAGTCGGCGAACGCCTTCGACTCCCCGGCAATCGCGGACTGCGAGAGATCCTCGAACTGGCGATCGTAGGTATGGACGCCCAGATCGGTGGCGGCACTGGGATGGCGGCGGATGAAATCATCGATGGCGTCCCGCGCAATTGCGCGAAACGTCTGGTCGCCCGAACCGGCCGCGGACGCAGCCGTCGACGCCTGGTTCGACGGCGACTCCGGCGAATGGGAGCCGCAGGCCGCGACCGACACGCAAATCGCCACCGCGATTACGGTCCTCTTCTCACGCATCTTTTCGAAATCCTTCCCGGGGTGTTTGCTTATCTGACAAAGACGTTCGGCATCAGCGCGAGCGGTTCGCCGCGCCGGAATACTTGCAGCGGCGCCGCAAGCGCCTGCAGCATCTTTGGATTGCTGAAGCCGAGGAGCGATCCCAGCGTCGCGGCGCTGTCGGAGGAACCGAACGGATCCCGGATCACGTCGTAGAACGACTTCTTCGGCGGGTAGACGACGAGTTCCACCTCGGAGTCCTGCGGAATCTTTGCCCGCTGCTTCGCGAGCGCGACCGCGCGATCGAGCCCGCCGAGCTCGTCGACCAGGCCGATCTGCTTCGCCTGTCGGCCCGTCCACACGCGCCCCTGGCCGATGGCATCGATTCGCTCGGGGGTCGTGTTGCGTCCCTGCGCCGCTTTCTCGACGAACGTGTCGTAGGTGGCCTGCATGTTCTCAGCCACGCGGGCACGCTCTTCGGGCGAGAACGGCCGCACCGGCGAATACATCTCCGCGTATTTCCCCTGCGCGACTCCTTCCATGTTCATCCCGAGCTTCTTCAGCGTGCCGTCGATCACGAATTTGGTGATGACGACGCCGATCGACCCCGTCAAGCGTGGACGGCTCGGCGACGATCGCGTGCGCCGGCATCGCAATGTAGTAGCCGCCTGACGCGGCGACATCGGACATCGAAGCGATCACCGGCTTCTGGTTCTTCGTCAACGCCACCTCGCGCCAGATCACATCGGAGGCGATAGCCGAGCCGCCGGGGCTATCGACGCGAAGCACGATCGCCTTCACGGAACTATCGGCACGCGCCTTGCGCAGGTACTCGACGATCGTATCGGAGCCGACCACGCCCTGGGGGGAATCGAGGTTGCTCTTGCCCGAGGCAATGATCCCGGCGGCATAAATGATCGCGATGCGGGGGCCGCGCCCGAGGCCCAGACCGGACGCCGCCACCTGACGATACTCATTGAAATCAACGTACTGCGGCGTCACTGGCGACAGCTGGACCTTGTCGTCGATCTCGTCCTCGTAGGCGACATCGTCGATGAGCCCGGCACGAAGCGCGTCCTCAGGAAGGAATGGACCGTGATCGATCAGCCCCTTCACCGCCGCCTCGCTCTTATGGCGCCCGTCGGCGATCCCGCGCACGAGCTGTTCGTACAGATCGGTGTTCAGCGACTCCGCCATCTCCCGGTGCGCCGGGGTATAGCCGTGTTCGGTGAAGGTGTTCGAGGCGGTCTTGTACTCGCCGATGTGCAGCGCGTCGGGATACGCGCCAATCTTGTCGAGCGTGCCGCGTAGAAACAGCTCGTAGCTGGCGATGCCGGTGAGGTCCAGCGAGGCCGCCGGCATCAGGAACACCTTGTCGCACGCGGTCGCGAGATAGAATTCCTGCTCGCCGCCGTACTCCATGTAGGCGATGATCGGCTTGCCGGACCGCCGGAAGTCCACGACGGCGTCGCGCACTTCCTGCACCTTGCCCCACAGCGCCGCCGCGCCGGTTGGCTTGATGATGACGCTCGAGATCCGGCTGTCGACCTTTGCCTTCCGCAGTGTTTCGACAATCGATCGGACCGTGGGCGGGGATTCGATGAATTGTCCCAGCACGCCTCCCGGTTCCATCTCCTCGAGATTTCCCGCGAGACGGACGACCAGCGTCGAGTGGCTCGCCACCTGGGGCTCGCGCCCGACAGCGCTATATAAGAGGAGCAGGCCGCCTGCGGACACGAAAACGGCCAGGACGATGAGAACGAGAACGAGCCAGACGCCGCGCCTGAGAGCCACAGCTGTGCCTTTCCAAGAAACGAGTGACTTACTAGTGTAAAGCCGATCGAGATCGGCTCATGACTCACGACTCAGGGCTCATTGCGCTTCATGGCGCCGGGTCTAAAGACCCGGCCTCCACTGTTGTCCCCTGTAGTGCGGACCTTCAGGTCCGGGCCGCCCTGTGCGCTGAGTCGCCGCCCGACTGGATACGATCCTGAAATCAGGTGTCGAAGTTGTAATCACATGCGAGTGGCCGCCTGATGGGAGATCTGCAGATTGTGGCGTAAATTCGCTGGCGTCACGCTTGCTGTGGACGGCCGCTACCAATGCCTGCCCCCCACCCGACCCCCGTCCTCGTCGTCGAAGACGACGGCAATACGCTGAGCGGCTACATGGAATTCCTGGCGAGCGCCGGATTCAAGCCGACAGGTGTGGCGGACGCGAGGCACGCGCTGCCGATTGCGTTGTGCAATCCACCCGACGTGGTCGTCACCGACATCTCGTTGCCAGGGATGAGTGGATTCGAGTTCGCGGCGGCGCTGCGCGCCGATGTCCGCACCCAGCACGTGCCGGTGATCGGACTCACGGCACACTGGACGCCGCAAGTACGCACGCGGGCGGCTGATGTGAAGATGCAAGCCGTTCTGTTGAAGCCGTGCATCCCGTCGCATCTGGTTGCGGAGGTAGAGCGGGTGCTCGGGCGTCCCATCAGATCGGCGCCGGAAGGGTCCGTCGCACATCGGCCGTAAGCACGCACGCCCTCACCGCTCCCGTGTGTCATCCGGGTGCGGCGAGGGCGTGCGTGTGAAAACGAACGTGGCGAAGGTCAGTCTAGAACGTGAACCGGAAGCCAAGCCGGAACTGACGTTCGTCGATCCCCTCGCGGCCGAGATCCTGGGTTCCTGTAATCGTCATGAAGTCCGCGCCATCACCGACGTTGTTGTCCGGGTTGGCGAGATGAGGCGTGTTCGTGAAGTTGAACGCCTCCATCCGGAACTGCAGCCTGTAACGATCGGTGAACGCGAATTCGCGGGTCAGGCCGAAGTCCCAGTTGAACAGGCCCGGGCCGCGCAGAGTGTTGTAGCCGCTGTTGCCAAACCGCGCTTCCGTGACTTCCGCGAACGCGGCCGGATCGTAGTACGGCGTTGATCTTCCGACGCCCCCAAGCTTCGTCACCTGGTCCTTGACCTGGTCGGCCGTCTGAGTGCTTCCCGGCAGGTTCAGCGACGTGTCGTCGGCAAGAACACTGAAGGGAAGCCCGCTCATCATGCTGATCATGTTGTTGATCTGCCATCCGCCGAGGATGTGCGAGGCGATGCCACCGTCGCTCAGCCAGCGTCGCCCCGGCCCGACCGGGATCTCCCACACGCTGGTGATGCCGAGATTGTGGGTGCGATCGTTATCCGTCAGCGCCCGATTCCGGCTCAAGTAGGGGACGGCCTGTACGTTCGGCGTGGCCGAACTGTTCGTGATCACATTGATGGCCTTTCCCCACGTGTAATTCACGTTCAGGCTGAGCCCCGCCGCGAAGCGGCGCGACAGCTGCGCCTGCAACGAATCGTAGTGGCCGTCGCCGAGCGGCTGGAGGAACACGGTCGAAGCCGTCCTGCCGAACGTCGCCAGCAGCGGCTTGCCCTCGTCGCCCGCGCCGATGACTTGTCCGGCGTTCTGGTCCACGAGTCCGAGCTGGCGAACCGACCGCGTGGCGACATAACCGAGCTGGCCGGTGAAGTTCCGCCCCAGTTCGCGCTGGACCGTGAGGTTCCAGGACTGGATGTATCCGCGATCCAGTTTCTGTGGGTATCCGCCGAACGCGTAGTTGCTCGGGATGTCCAGAATGCCGTTGCCTTCGGCTGGCGCCTGAACCGGCAGGATGCCTTGAGAGAGCGTTGCCGCCGGCGTCAGACCGTCGGGCGACTCCATCCTCACTTGATTGAGGATTGGATAATTCGCGCGGATCAACTCCAGCGCTTCATATGGATCGTTGGTCAATCCGTATCCAGCGCGCACCACCCACTTGTCGCTGGGGCGATACGCCAGCCCGGCACGCGGACCGAAGCCCCCCTTGCCCATGTCGATGTTGCAGTCGGTCGGATTGTCTCCGACACCGCAGAGCAGCACTTTTCCGGTGGTGATGTCGTAGCGCTCGATTCCTCGATCGGGCCGCGTCGGAACCGGGAAATATTCCCACCGGGTGCCGTAATCGATGGTGAGCTTGTCCGACGGCGACCAGCGGTCGCGAATGTACACGCTGTACAGCCATGACCGCACGTGATATTCGTCCGGCGCCTGCAGTGTTCTGCCGGCGCGGCTGGCCTGGCCGATGAGAAAGGCCGCGACGCTGTTGTACCTGGACCCATCGGACGTCTCCTGGCAGTTGCCCGACGAGGGATCGATAGCCACGCACTGCTCGGTGATGCCGCGATCGAAACCGAACCCTCCCTGCGCGCCGAATCCGCCGGTGATGAACTCCGCCTGCGTCTGGTTGAGACCCATGTGGTAGATGTCGCCGCCAAACCGGATATTGTGGGTCTGCTTGACGACGTTGAAATTCACCACGTACTGCGACTGCGGATCGTGGCGGTAGTAAGGCATGAAGTTCGTGTCGACGCCGACGGTGGCAAAGTCATCAGCCTCCTCAAAGTCGAACGTCGGCCAGCCGCTCTCGAAGTTACGCGGGCCGTTCGTTCCTGGAATCCCCAGCACGTCGATCCGATGTTCGTGCCGAGACCTGGCTGCTCCGAAGACGTTCCCTGCCGCGCGTATCCGTAGTGAGCGTCCATCAGGAACGTTGGGCTGAAGATGTAGGTGCCCATCACCGTAAACCGGTAGGTATTACCGTGACCATGCCCTGGGTTGCTGCTTCCACCGATTGGCGTGCCCACGCCAGTGTCGCCGAACACAGTTGGCACGCTGGTCGCGTAGTGGAGAACACCGAAGGTAGTGGCCAGATTGAGCTTGGAATTCACGTTGAAGTCGACCTTGGAATCCACCTGGTGGCGATCGAACGTGAACGGAGCGGACACGAAGTAGTTGTCGCGCTCGCGATTGAGGTTGTTTGCGGGGAATGGCCGCCGCGATCTTCTGGGCAATCGGATCCATCCGTGCCGCGGGAATGATGTTGAGGCAGCTCGGATTGGTCGCGGTGTTACACAACGCGTAGTTCGGATCGCCGGGGAACACCTGGAACTGCGTGCGACCGGTGCCGTCGGCATTCCCGGTCAGCGGATCGTAAATTGGCGTCGGAGAGGCCTGCAGGTCGCCTCTGAGCATCGCCGGAAGCGGCACCGTCACGGTGTTGTCGACGGTCTTGTGGTCGCGGATCGACTCGTAGCTGACGAAGTAGAAGATCTTGTTCTTCTTGATCGGGCCGCCGACGGTGCCGCCAAACTCGTCGTAAGCTCATCTTCGGCTTGTCGCCCGTGTTCAGTGCGGCGTCGTCGAACCTCATCGGCCAGGCTTTGAGGTTCTGGTTGGTGAAGTACTCGAACGCCGATCCTTGGATGCTATTGGTTCCGCTCTTGGTCGCCACGTTGACGGCAGCGCCGCCGGCAAGCCCCTGCTCGGCGTCCATGCTGTTGGTGACGACGTTGACTTCCTGGATCGACTCGAGCGTCGGGATATAGGAGACGACGTGCGGCAGCTGGACGTGGGTGGTGCTGACGCCGTCGATGCGGGTGTTGTTCTGATCGTCGCTCGTGCCGTTCACCGAGAACTCCAGCGACCGCGCCGGATTCGTGGGGATCGAGTGCGAGTTGGTGGGTGGGGCAAAGCCCGGTAGCATTCGGTACACCTGCTGGTAATTCCGTCCGAGCGGCACAGGCAGGTTCGACAAGTCCTTGGCCTCGAGGCTCTGGTGGACTTCGGCAGTGTCGGTCTGCAGGACCGGTGCCTCGGCGCTGACCGTGACGTTGTCGCCCATGGCGCCGATCTCGAGCGAGACGTCGAGTCGAGTCACGCTATTGAGGCTGACCGTCAGCTCGGTTTGCTCGAAGGCTTTGAAGCCCTGCTGGGTGGCTTTGAAACTGTAGACACCTGCCGGCAGGTTGGCCAGCTGGTATCGCCCCCCCTCGTCGGTCACCGCCTCGCGGATGAGACCGGTGCTCTTGTTCGTGGCGACTACCGTGGCGCCCGGCATGACGGCGCCGGACGAGTCTTTCACATCGCCAACGATCGATCCGTACAAAGCCTGTGCCACACCTCGCTGCGGACACAGCACAACCGCAGCAACCAACAACAGGCATGGCAGCGTAAGGGTCCGCCTGCATGCTCCTCCGGACATTGCAAACCTCCAGTCGTAGCGAACCGGACACGGATTATGGGTATTGATGATGCGTCTAAGTATCAACCTCCATGGCTAGATGCGGGAGGCCATGAATAAGGTGGACGCGCCCAGGAGCGCGCCGCGCGCGATGGTAAGCCCGCGTTGTGAACGAGTCAAACCGGGGCCGCGACCGACTCTTCCGTGCACCGCGGACCCGTCGCCAACTCAGCTGATTGACGGAGCGCTCTCCGTGATCTGCTCGGATTTCGCGTCGTAATACAGCCGCTTCCGCTTCCAATACGACTGCGCCGCCATGATCACCGCCACGGCGTGAAGGAAGCCGTTGTCGACGGTGGCGTTGGTCTTCGGGTTGCGGTTGCGCAGGCATTCGAACCAGTTCGTCATGTGCGACAGATCCTCGTCCCCGATGTTGATCGGGCCGGGTTTGTCGTCGCCAGGCAGCGTGACCCATCGCTCCGCACGGTCGATGGTCGGATTGTCCTCGTGGTTGCCCTTTTCGTCGACGAGCTTCCACCGCGGGCTGCCCTCGCCGCCGATGTTCACGAGGGTCGCCTTCTTGCCCATGATCCGGGAGAAGCTGTCGCAGTCGTTGCCGAAGCTCGTGGAGTAACTCACCAGGAATGACGGGTACTCGACCAGCGCCTGGAAGGTGTCGGGATTCTCACGACCGTCGTGCCAGGCGAAAACGCCGCCGTGGGCAGCAATTGAAAGGGGCGGCTGCTCGTTCATGAAGAAGTGCACGAGATCGATGCCGTGGCTCATCCACTGGTCGGGAATTCCGCTGGAGAACTCCTTGTAGAGGCGAAATTCGAAATACAACTGTGGATCGAAGGGACGATCCGGCTTGGTCAGCAACCACTTCTTCCAGTCGGTGTCCTGCTCGCGGATCTCCTTCACCTGGGGCCGGCCGCGCCACCGCGGACCGTTGAAGTTCCACACGATCTCGTACTTGCTGACGTCCCCGAGAGCGCCACTGCGCACCACCTCGCGGGCGGCGACCTGGTACGGTTCGCTGCGGTGCTGCGTGCCGATCTGGACGACGAGGTTGCTCTTCTTGACGGCGTCGCGCGCCGCCTTCACTTCCTCGAGCACGTTGCCCATTGGCTTTTCGCAATAGGCGTGCTTCCCCGCCTCCACGGTCGTCTTCAAAATGGTCGAGTGCGAGTGCTCGGGCGTCGCGATCAAAACGGCGTCGACGTCCTTCTGCGCCAGCAGGTCGTCCAGGTATTGGAAGGCCTTCGGTGCGCGTCCGAAGTACTTCTCGCTGTTGGCAGTGGCGCGTTCGCGGTTGTTTTTCCAGAGATCGCAGACCGCCACCGTCTCGACGTTGTACTTGCCCTTGAGGCGAGAGGCGATCATGTGCAGGCCGGAGCCGCGACTGCCGACGCCGATGTGCCCCAGTGCGATCCGATCGTTCGCGCCGAGAATGCGCTCGTACGACAGCGCGGTCGAGGCCAGGGCGGAGCCCGCAACGACGCCTGCCGTCTTACCGATGAATGTCCGCCGGTCCAGCTTGTTATCGTTTGAATCCTGCATGGTGCACCCTCTCGGCGGTGGATAGTACACCAGCACGGTGCCGTATGGTTCAGGTTTTCGAACGAGGCGCCGCGGCGGCTCGCCGGCCAGCGAAATTCGGCATCCGGCCGGAGGCCTCATCGTCGGCATCGTCTGGTGCATCCTGAGGCGCGTGAGCGTACGCTGACCACGTGCCGCTATTCCTCCTCGCGGGAGCACTGATTTTCGTCGTGGTGCTCTCGATAGCGCTCATCCCCTTCTCTCTCGTGCTGCGATACCGCGTCGGAACCGCGCGTCAGCCGGCGCGGGGATGGATGGTGAATCTGAACCTGGTCGGCCTGGTCATCTCCACAGTGCTGTTCCTGCTGACCGCTGCCGTGACCTCGCGGTGGGTCGCGGACGCGTTCCGATATGCGCTCATGGGTTTTGCAGCGGGCTGTGTGCTCGGCATCGTTGGCCTCGTCCTGACGCGATGGGAATCTGGATCGCGTTCGCTGTACTACACGCCCAACCGGTGGCTCGTGCTCGGCATCACGCTGGTCGTCACGGCCCGCATCGGCTACGGATTCTGGCGAACGTGGCACGCGTGGCGGGCGGCCTATGAACACACCGCTGCGATCGCGGCGTCCGGGGTGTCCGGGTCGCTGGCCGCCGGCGCGGTGGTACTCGGCTACTACCTGACGTATTGGGCTGGAGTGCAGCGCCGCCTCCGACGTCATCGGTCGGACGCCTTCACCGCGTCGCGGCTGCCAGGACGGACGAAGTGACCCGCTTGCGTTTCTGCTATGACTGTCGACAGAATCGGCGCGGAGGCACAGCCGTGAAGAAACGCGCACCGCTGCTCGTGGTCCTGGGCGCCGCCTGGGGGCTCGCACTTGGCTGGCAAACGTTTGGCGCCCAATCGATCCCGCCCGAGTTGGGACAGGGATGGCTCCCGGAGTTCACCCTCACGTCGCGGCAACTGCTGCAACTCGCGGAAGCCACGCCGGCGGAGAAGTTCGGCTGGCGGCCCGCACCAGGAGTCCGCTCGATCAGCGAGGTGTACATGCACATCGCAGCCGGGAACCTCTGGCTGCTCGATCAGGCCGGCCTGAAAACGCCGGAGTTCGGCAAGCTGCCCAAGGATCCCGAGAAGGCCGTCACCGCCAAGGCCGATGTGATGCAATGGCTGCGCACGTCGCAGGACGTCGTGAAGAGGGCCTATCAGTCCGCGGAGCGGCAGAAGCAGGTGCAGTTCTTCGGCAAGGACGCGTCCGTCGACGGCGTATTCCTGCGGCTCCTGCTGCACAACAACGAACACATGGGACAGTCGATCGCATACGCGCGGATGAACGGAATCGTGCCGCCGTGGTCGCAGTAACCGCGTAAAGCCGTTCGCAGCAGAGGTATCCGGTTACACTGCCGGCTGGCGCGAACTCCGCCAACCTACCCGCCGTCGAAATCAGTGTCACGGTTGACGCCCGGCGGGAGTCTTCGTACCCTTCGGGAGTATTTCATCCGTATTCCTGGCCAGGAGAGCTGCGCATGCACCGTCCCAGCGCGGAGGAGTTCCTTCAGGCGCTGCTGGAAGCACTGGACGATCTCCCGCCGGACTTCGCCCGACGTTTCGAGGAGGTCCTGAAGCAGGAACATCCGGACCGATCGCAGGCGATCCGTCAACTCTTTGAGGACCTCGCCGGTGAATGAAAAGATCCAGCGTCTGGTGATGCACGCCTTCCGCGGAATCCCCGGCGAGATGACCGTGGATTTCGGCAAGGGCGAGAGCATCGTGGTCTACGGCGACAACGGCACCGGAAAAAGTACGGTGGCCGATGCGCTCGAGTGGTACTTCACCGGCGGGATCGAACTGCTCTCGCACGAGGGACGGCAGCACGCCGTGCGCTATTTGGGTGGCCAGGAAAATGGTGTCACCTCGGTCGAGGTCGCCACCAACGGCACGCTGGGCGGAAAGGTCGTTTTTCCCGACGAACGGGCGCCGGAGGCCTTCCACGACATTCGCCGCGAGACCTTCCTCCTTCGCGGACGCACGCTTGCGGATTTCATCAACAAGACCAAAACCGAGAAGTGGAAGGCCCTGGTCGACATCCTCGGCCTCGACGCGATCGAGAATCTTCGGGAAGATCTTCAACGCGCGCGAAACGATCTTCGGAAGAGATCCAAAGCGGCCGAGGAAGAGGCCATGACCTACCAGCGCGCGCTGGCGTCGGGATCAGACGAAGTCGGCCGCGACACGGTGCTCTCGAATCTCCAGGAGATCTGCCGGATGCTCGGTGTGGATCCGCCGCAGTCTCTCGAGCAGGTGGACGATCCCTCATGGCTCACGGCAGCCGTCGGCGCCAGCGCGTCGGTTTCAGAGGCCTCCGATCGCGAGAGTTTTCTCGCCGAAATCAAGACGCTCGCCGCGCCTGCGTTCGACGAGCGTGCGCTCAAGGCCTGGAACGATCTCGTATCCTCCGATCGAGCGCGGCTGCTTCCCCGCGCCTCGCTCGTCCGCGAGGCGAAACGGCTGTTCGAAACCGGCTCGATCGACAAGGATCACTGCCCGCTCTGCGGCCAGAAGGTGGACGGAAAGACCCTTGCGCGCCGAATCGAAGAGGCGCTCGTCGAAGTCATGGAAGGGTCACGCGATCTCGAGCGCTTTCGCGATCCGGCCGCCCAGCAGGCGGACGACCTCCAGGCGTTACTCGACAAGCGGCGCTCGCTTCAGCAGCGCGCGCTCGCCATGGGCCTCGAACTGCCTCCGGTTCCCGACATCCCGCATGCAGCGATCACGGAGAGCGTCGACTCGCTCACGCCCGTTGCGATCGAGGCCATCAGCAGCGGTCTGTCGGGAATCCGCAAGTGGGATCGTGAAGCCGTCAAGCTCGCTCGAAAAGCTGCACCGTCCCAGCCGAGCACGCGCGATACGCAGCTGGTGATGCTGGCGGCGTTGTGCCAGCAGGTGAATGCCTGGCGGCTGGCGGAGAAGAAAGCCGCTCGGGCTCGCCGCGCGCTGGACCTCGCCGAACGCGTGTTCGACGCCTACCAGACCAGGCAGAAGGGAGATCTCACCGAGCTGTTGAAGCGGATCAGCCGCCGGGTTGGCGAGATCTACTCAGCGCTCCATCCCGGCGAGGACCTCGACGCGGTGAGCGTCGAACCCTGGACCGCCAAGGGCGTCGAGCTGGCGATCGAGTTCTATGGATCGCGGCAACGTCCGCCTCACGGCGTGCTCAGCGAGTCGCACCTGAACTCGCTCGCGATTGCGCTCTTCCTGGCGATGGCGGAAAGCTTCAACGAGCAGATCGGTTTTCTTCTGCTCGACGATGTGATCAACAGCTTCGACGTCGAGCACCGCGGCCGGCTCGCCGAACTGCTGGCCGATGGCTTCTCGAAATGGCAGCTGATCGTGCTCACCCACGATCAGCAGTTTTTCGAACATTTGAGCCGCCGCGCGCCCTCGTGGCGAAAGCTGGAGTTCACGTCATGGAGCTACGCCTCGGGCCCGCGGACAACGCTGTATCAGACGGCGGGGATTCTCCAGAACGCGCGGGAGCGGCTCGATAGCGGGGACGTTCAGGGGGCGGCCACGAAAGCCCGTCGCGCGCTCGAGGAGCTGCTGCAGGAGGTGTGCGAGGCGCTGTGGGCGCCGCTTCCCTTCCGGCGCGGCCAGGCGAATGATCGGCGGGAAATCGGCGAGCTGTTCAAAGGCGTTCGACGTACGCTGAAAGAGCGGGCCAAACCCATGCTGGAATCGATCGAGCCGCTTCTCAAGCACCTCGAGGCGGACGTCGGGGCGACGCTGAACGTCGCGGCCCACGGCAGCCGCGGCCGGCCCGGAACCAGTGAAGTGCAGGCCGCACTGGATCGCATCGCGGCGCTGGACGAGAAGTGGTCCTGCCCCCAGTGCAGGACCCGCGTCTGGCATCGGGGTAACGCCGACGCCGGACGCTGCAAGTGCGGCTCCAGTGCGTTCCCGCCGGTTCGGGCCTGACCAGCCGTTCGGCTCGCGGCCATAGACTGTGATTGGCAAACGACTCGGTCACTACTTGGTCTTGAGCGGCCTTGGCAGTGGCGGCATGGGAGACGTCTATGTCGCCGACGACACCACGCTCGATCGGCAGATTGCGCTCAAGATTCCTCGCTCCGACGTCTCCGCATCGGCCGATCGGCTGGCGCTCTTTCGACGGGAAGCCAGAGCCGCAGCCGCGCTGAATCACCCCAACATCGTGCACCTCTATTCGGTGGAGGAGGTTGACGGCGTCGTCTTCATGACCATGGAGTTGGTGCCGGGGCGAAGCCTTCGCGATCTGTTGATGGAGAGTGCCCCTCTGGCGCTGCCGAGAACACTGGCCTTCACCTCGCAGATCGCCGAGGGCCTGGCGTGCGCCCATGCGGCTGGAATCCTGCACCGCGACCTGAAGCCGGCCAACGTCATGGTTACCGACGACGATCGCGTCAAAATCCTCGACTTCGGGGTGGCGAAGTTCCTGCGGAGCGTTTCGATCTGGGACTCGGAGCAGGTCACCCGGGCCAAGGATCTGTCGACCACCGGCACCACGGTCGGCACGCTCGGCTACATGTCTCCGGAGCAGGCGCTGGGAAAGGCGCTCGACGCGCGTACCGATCTCTTCGCGCTGGGAGTCATGCTGTTCGAGATGGCAACCGGGAAACTGCCGTTCGACGGTGAGACCCCGGCCGCGATGTTCGATCAACTGCTCAACCGGCGTCCGCCCTCTCCTCAAAGGCTGAACCCGGCGCTGCCAGCGCCGTTGGCGGCAGTCATCGACAGGACGCTCGAGAAAGACCCGGAGCGGCGTTATCGCACAGCGAATGACTTGCTGGAGGACCTGCGGGCCGTTCAGACGTCGCATGCTCGCCTCTCCCCCACGGTCAGAGTTTCGCTTGAAGCGACCAGGCCGTCCTCGATCGTGGTGCTGCCCTTCGTCGATATGAGCCCGCAACGCGATCAGGAGTACTTCTGCCATGGAATCACCGAGGAGATCATCACGACCCTGACCCGAGTGCCCGGACTGCACGTGATTTCCCGCACGTCGGCGTTTGCCTTTCAAGGCACGAATCTCGAGATCACCGAGATCGGCAGAAGGTTGAGGGTTGGAACGGCGCTCGAGGGCAGCGTTCGAAAGGCCGGCGACCGCGTGCGCGTGACGGCGCAACTGGTGAACGCCGAGGACGGCTATCAACTCTGGTCGAAACGTTTCGACCGCGAACTATCGGATGTCTTCGCGATTCAAGACGAGATTGCCGCGACGATTGTCGAGGAATTCCGGATCGCGTCGGCCGGCCGATCGTCATGGCCCGAACGATCGTTGGACGTCACGGCTCACGACTCGTACTTCAAAGGACTCTACGCACGGAACAAGTGGATGGATGGTTCGATGCGGCAGGCCATCACCCACTTTCAGCAGGCCATTGCCGGGGATCCACGTTTCGCGCCGGCCTATGCGGCCCTGGCAGAGGCTTACGTCTGGCTGTACTCAGGCCTGGGAGTTCTGCCGGCCAGCGAAACCATCCCGCATGCTCGACGGGCTGTCGAGAAGGCGCTGGAACTCGACTCCACTCTCGCCGATGCCCACAAGGTCGGCGCGCTCATCGCCATGAATCACGATTGGGATCGAACCGCAGCGGAGAGAGGGCTGACCCAGGCGCTCCAGTTCGGCCCGGGTTCGGCGGCCACGCACCTCTGGAATGCCTGGCGGCTTGCGTTGATCGAACGGCAGCATGCCGAGGCTCTCGTCGAGTTGGCAGAAGCGGAACGGCTGGATCCCCTGGACCTCCAGGTCAAGACCCAAATCGGCTACGTTCACCATTTCCATCACGACATCGATCGTGCGATCGAGCAGTTCGAAAAGGTCGTGAATCTGGAGCCGTCGTTTGCGTTCGCCCATTACGCTCTTGGGGACGCCTATACCCAGAAAGGGGAATACGACCGGGCCTTTGCGGAGTTCAATCGGGCCGTGGAACTCGGCGGCCGATCGGTGAATCACGTTGCCGTCCTCGGCTATGCCTACGGGCGTTCCGGACAGATCAAGCGGGCGAAGCAGCATCTCGACGAACTGACCGCGCGCGCGGCCGACGGCTACGTGTCGTCCATGTGGATGGCGCTGGTGCATCTGGGGCTGTCGGATCTCGGGCGGGTCTTCCACTGGCTGGACCGCGCCTTCGACGAGCGGGACGGGTCGCTCGTCCTGGTTGCGGCGGCAGTCGAGTTCGATCCTCTACGCGAGGATCCCCGGTTCAGGTCCCTTCTAAGGCGAATGGGCCTCTCACCTCTCCTTTAAGGAGAGAGGTGCCCTACAACAATACGTGAACCTCTGAGGAGGGCCCTACAGATTAGAAGCCAACGTTTACGCTCCGCGATCCGTCAAAAGACAACACAATGAGGAATTCGATCGGCGACATCCGCTACGCTCTTCGCCAGTTCAGGCGGGCGCCTGTTTTTACGGTTGCCGCGGTGCTCACCCTGGCGCTGGGCATCGGCGGAACGACCGCGATCTTCACGCTCATTCATGCGGTGATGCTGCGCTCCCTGCCGGTTGCCGATCCCTCGCGACTCTACCGTATCGGTGACGGCGACGACTGCTGCGTCGAGGGAGGCCCGCAGGATCGATGGGGCATGTTCTCTTTCCCCCTCTTCGAGCGGTTGAAGGCGGCAACCCCGGAGTTCGAAGAGCTCGCGGCCTTCCAGGCCGGTGGCGCACGCCTCAGCGTACGACGCGAAGGTGTGGAGACCGCTTCGAGGCCGCTGCGGTCCGAGTTCGTGACCGGCAACTACTTTTTGACGCTCGGCGTAAACGCGTTCGGCGGACGAGTGATGACTGCCGACGACGACAGGCCGGCTTCTCCACCGGTTGCCGTTCTCAGCCACCACGCGTGGCAAAGCACCTACGCCGGCGACGCCACTGTCGTCGGATCGACCTTTGTCGTCCAGGGACATCCCCTGACCGTCATCGGCGTGGCGCCACCGGGATTCTTCGGAGAGACGCTGCGTGGAGATCCACCCGATCTTTGGATTCCTTTGCAGCAGGAACCGCTGATCGCCGGAGAGCAGTCCCTCCTGCGCCAGTCGGTCGGGGCCTGGCTGCGCGTGATCGGACGCCTTCGCCCGGGCGCCTCGATCGACGGCATGTCGCCGCGGCTGACCGAACTGCTCCGCCACTGGATGGTGAACGAGTCGGGTTATCCGTCCAACTGGCTGCCGGACGTGCAGCGTCTTCTCCCGAAGCAGGTGATCACGGTCGTTCCGGCCGGCGCCGGCGTTGGGGCAATGAAGGAGGAATACGGCAGGAGCCTGCAGATCCTCCTTGCCGTGTGCGGTCTGGTGCTGCTGATTGCCTGTGCGAACGTCGCCAACCTGCTGCTCGCGCGTGCGGTCGCGCGTCGGGCGCAGACGGCCGTTCGCCTCGCGGTCGGCGCCAGCCGCCGACGCATCGTCGCGCAGGCACTCGCGGAGAGCGTGCTGCTCGCGATTGCCGGCGGCATCGCGGGATTGCTGGTCGCGATGGGCGCGGCACGTCTGCTGCTGACCATGGCGTTTCGCGGGGCACAGTTCCTGCCGATCAGCACGACGCCGTCGCTGATGGTGCTCGGCTTCGCGTTTAGCGTGGCGCTGCTGACCGGCATCATCTTCGGCGCGGCCCCGGCGTGGTTAGCGACCCGCACCGATCCGGTGGATGCGCTGCGCGGCGCCGGCCGCAGCACCGGCGACCACGCGTCGCTGACGCGACAGGCTCTGCTGGTCGTCCAGGCCACCCTGTCGGTGGTGCTCGTCGCCGGCGCTGCCATGCTCGGACGCAGCCTCAACCAGCTCGAACGTCAGGATTTCGGCTATCGCGTCGACGATCGCCTCGTGGTGTCGCTGAACTATTTGCCCGCGACATACACGCTACCGAAATTGACCGCGATCTATCGTGAGATTGAGGAACGGCTCAATCGTCTGCCTGGCGTGCAGGGTTCGGGTCTTGCGCTCTACAACCCGCTCACCGACAACTGGGGCGAGCTGATTTTCGTCGCGGGGCATCCGCCGCCCAAGATGAGCGAGCAGGGCGGTTCGTCGTGGGACCGCGTCAGCGCCAACTACCTGCAGCACTTCGGCATCCCCGTCCTCCGCGGCCGCCCGTTTTCGCCGACCGACAACGACACGGCGGCGCCGGTTGCAATCGTGAACGAAGCGTTCGTGAAGCGTTTCTTCAAGAGCGACGAGGATCCGATCGACCAGCACTTCGGCCTCGACCTGCCGGAAAACGCGAACACCTTCCGGATTGTCGGGGTCGTGCGCGACGCGAAATTTGCCGGCTTTGCCCTGAACCGGCCCGCCCGGCCCATGTTCTACGTACCACTCGCGCAGAACGTGGACTACAGGGACGAGATGCTGAAGCGGATCGAGCGGCAATCCCACAACGTTGGCGGACTGATGCTCGTGACCAGCGCCGCCCCCGGCGCGATCGAGCCCGTGCTCACCAGAACGCTGTCGGAGATCGATCCCAACCTGACGATCACCAGCGTCCGGACGATGAAGCAGCAGGTCGAACGGTCGTTCGATCAGGAGCGAGCGGTCGCAGGACTCGCGAGCCTCTTCGGCGCGGTGGCGCTGCTGCTGGCAGCAGTGGGCCTCTATGGGGTCACCGCGTATACGGTGGCGCAGCGGACGAACGAGATCGGGCTGCGGATGGCGCTGGGCGCCGATCGGGCAAAGGTGATCGAACTGGTGCTGCGCGGCGCGTTCCAGCGCGTTCTGATCGGGCTCATCATCGGCGTCCCGCTCGCTGTCGGCGCCGGCCGCCTGATTGCCGCGCAGTTGTACGGCGTCTCATACTGGGATCCGCTCGCGCTGGCGGTGGCGGCCGGATCGCTGGCCATTGCGGCGTTCATCGCGGCGATCCTGCCGGCAGGGCGCGCCGCGGCGATCTCGCCGATGAGCGCACTGAGGGCGGAGTAGACCGCAGCCTCTCTCTACTCCTGCGGCACGGTACTTAGAGTACTGCTACAATGGACTGCGGTCCGGCGGACTCTGAGCACTTGGAATCGCCGGGGCCCGGCAGCCCCCCAAGTGTTCCAAGATCCGCGGCTCCAGTCCGCCGGCCCACGGTCCGATCGGACACGACGCGTCAGCAGTCGCACGCACCGTAGATCGCCTTAATACGTGGTGTCTGCTTGCCCGCAAGGTGCGGAGAAGACGATCTCACGCAACGGCGCCAAAGCGGTTGCGCAGTTTCCCCTTCGCCGCGCCAGCGCAGCCGCTCCTGCAGGGCCTTCTCCACACCTGGGCGGCGACGAATCATCGGGTGATCACGGATGAGTTCCGGTTCAGCTCCGCGCCTCATTCCCTTGCGCCGTGGCGCCATTGCGTGAGCGCACGTGACAAGCGAACAGCGGACGCGATCGACCCCGACGTCGATTTGGCGGAACGGTGCCATCCTCCTGGATAGTTCCGTTGCGGCGCGAATCCGAGTTCGACCCACGGCTTCCGTAACGTTCCTCACCGCGCGAGATAAAGAATTCGCTTGTCAGGTCCGCTCACGCAATGGAGCCAGGGCAAAGGCATGGAGGCGTGGCGAGCTCACCCTGATCGCCAGAGGATCTTCGTTGCCGCCAACATTGGGAGAAGACTACCGAAGAAGCGCGCCTTTCTTGCGCCCTTGCATGAGACTTGTCTTCTCCGCACGTTATTCCCAGCCGATATCCTCAAACGCCAACTCAATTGAGCGGGACGAACGCGAGCCCGTTGTTGGGGTTCATTGGAATCACCAGTTGATTGGCTCCGCTGTCGTAGCACATCGAGGCGGCGCTCGGAATGTTCCGCGCAATGAGCTCGGCCGGCCGGCCGGGCCGGATTCGAGAGACGCCGCCATTGACGACACTGCTGACGTACTTGGTGCCGTCCGGCATGATCACCAGGCCATCGTTCCCGGCTTGGGCCGCGGTCTCGGTCTTCAACAGCTTGCCGTCGGCGGAAAACGTCAGCACGTCGCTGTTGCCGATATTCACGACCACGATGTTGTTCTGCGGATCGAAGGCAATGCCATTGGGCTGACGGAGCGGCGTGCCCTGGACGAAGACCGTGACCGTGCCATTGGGCGCGATCTTCAACACCTGCCAGGTCGCGGCGTCTGGATTCTGACCGCCGGCACCGGTCTGGGTTCCGTAGATCGTCCCGTCGTCGGCCACCTCGATGTCGTTGAGCCAGGTCGAACGTTCAACTCTGGTTTCGCCGGCCGGAGCGCCCGTCTGGAGGTTGAACCGGCGGATCACCGCCACGCTCGGTTCGTTCGCGGTGGTTCCGCCGTCGCGGTCGGCGACGTACAACATGCCGTTGGCGATATCGCTGCCGTAGGGTTCGTTCAGGACGAGTGGCGGGGTCAGGCTGGCGCGCTGCTCGCCGGGATTCTGGACCCCTATCCAGCGCGCGGTATGCACCGATCCATCGTGATTGATGAAAGAGACCCAGGCGTTGTTGGTCTGGACGTCCTGGGGAACGCCGCGGTTGGGAACGACGATGACGCCGCGGGCGGGGTCATAGGAACAACTTTCAGCGGAGTAGATCGCGCCGTACACCTTGACATTCGGCGAGATGGCCTCGAACCCGCCATCCGGTGCCGGATTGACCGGCAGGCCGAGACGGTTTCCTACGAAGAACGGCCGCGGTCCTTGGGACGGTTGCTGCGCAAGCAGGGCACCCGCCGCAAATCCAATCACGAGCATTGCTGAACCGCCGAGCGAGGTTAGCCGTGTCATCTGCATCACTCCTACGACGTGGACATCACCGCCAACGCGGGTAGTCGACATGTTAGCGCGACTGAGCATCTTTACTTGCCTTGAACGAGGAAGCCACGAGACGCATACTCTTCCTCCATGCGTCGTCCATTTCGCGCACGCTTGGTTCTCGCGCTGCTCGTCAGTACTGGCGCGACGGTTCATGCCGCTCCGCCGGCCGGATTCGAAGACGCGCTGATCGCTACGGTCGCGGCACCCACGGCGCTCGCGTTCACGCCTGACGGGCGGCTCCTGATCACGACGCAGACCGGCTGGCTGCGCGTGGTTCAGAACGGAACGCTCCTGGCGGCAAGCGCACTCAACCTGTCTACGAGCCTCTGCACCAACAGCGAACGCGGCCTCCTCGGCGTCGCGGTCGATCCCGCGTTCGCGTCGAACCGCTTCGTATACCTCTTTTACACCTTCAATAAATTCGGCACCTGCGAAAAGAACACCGCCAATAGCCCGGTCAATCGCGTGGCGCGCTTCGTTCTGCCGGCGTCCAACGTGATCGATCGTACGACCGAAGTGGTCCTCATCGACAACATCCCGTCGCCGAACGGCAATCACAACGCCGGGGATCTCCACTTCGGCAAGGACGACTTCCTTTATGTGACGACCGGCGACGGCGGATGCGATTACGCTGGCAACAGCGGCTGTGGAGGGGCGAACAACGCGTCGCGCGACCCGCATGTACTCGTCGGCAAACTGCTCCGCATCACCCGCCATGGTGGGATCCCTGCCGACAATCCATTTCTCGGCGCCGGCACCGCTCGATGCAACATCAACGGACGAACGACCGCAGGGCAGCGATGCCAGGAAACCTACGCGTCAGGATTCCGAAACCCTTTCCGCTTTGCCGTGGATCCCAACGCGACGGCCACCCGCATCTTCGTCAACGACGTCGGCCAGAACGCGTGGGAAGAAGTCAATCTCCTGGAGCGCGGCGCGGACTATGGATGGAACGTTCGTGAAGGTAACTGCGTGAACGGATCGACCACGGATTGCGGTTCGCCGCCGGCCGGCCTGACGAACCCGATCTACGCCTACGGTCACGAGTCGGGCTGCGCGTCGATCACCGGCGGCGCATTCGTGCCGAACGGCATATGGCCGTCAGCCTACCAGGGCGCCTATATCTTCAGCGATTACGTCTGCGGGACCCTCTTCACGCTGACAAGCGCGGCGAACGGATCGTTCGCGCAGGCGCCGTTCGTCACGGGGCTCGGCGTCGCCAGCGCGGTGTCGCTGATCTTCGGACCGCACAACGGCACGCAGGCGCTGTATTACACGAGCTATGCGAACGGCGGCCAGGTGCGCCGCATCGCGTTCACCGGCAACCGCAGCCCGATTGTCACCGCATCGGCCTCGCCACGATTCGGCGCCGTGCCGCTCTCCGTCCGGTTCGATGCTTCAGGTAGCAGCGATCCTGACAGGGACGCATTGTCGTACGATTGGAACTTCGACGATGGGACCGCGCACGGCAGGTCCGCCATCGTGACACACACCTACACGACCAGCGGCGAGTTCGATCCCCTCGTGACCGTGACCGATGGCCGCGGCGCACGCGTGACCGCAACGGTGCACATCAGCTCGGGTAACACGCCGCCTGTTCCGAGGATCACGTCACCAGCCACGAGCGCGACGTTCGCCGTCGGCGCCGTCGTCACGCTCCGCGGCGCCGCGACGGACGCGGAACAGGGTACGCTGCCAGATTCGGCGCTGTCCTGGACGGTCCTGCTGCACCACAACACGCACACGCACCCGTTCCTGTCCCCAACGCGGGGGAATGGCGTGACCATCACGGCCCCCGCGCCAGAGGATCTTGCGGCAACCACCACGAGCTTCCTGGAGATCCGCCTGACGGCGACCGACGCGAGAGGCGCCAGCGCAACGGTGACGCAGCGCTTCAATCCAGGCCTTGTGAAGGTCACGCTCGCAACCGAGCCATCGGGATTGAAAGTGGGGGTCAACGGGACCACTGTCGTTGGTCCGGGTACCGTCACGTCATGGCAGCGGTACGTGCTGAACGTCAGCGCCGCCACTCAGAATGACAGCAGCAGCCAGCCATGGCTTGCGTCGGGATGGTCGGATGGCGGCGCTTCAGCACATGCGATCGTGACGCCGGCTTCGGCCGCGACGTACTCGGCACGGTTCGCGGCAGCCGCGCGGCTGCCGACCACAGCGGATACCTTCGTGCGCGGCGGCACCTTTGCGGCCACGAACTTCGGTATCGGCCAGCGCGTCAATTTGAAGCTCAGCTCCGATCCCGGACTCGTCCGCGAGACCTACCTGAAGTTCGATCTGCGCACGGTGGGGATCATCGGCACCGCGACCGTGCGGATGTTTGGCGCGATTTCCGACACCAACGCCGCAACCGTTCCGGTGGGCGTGCTCGGTGTGGCGAGTACGGCGTGGTCCGAGACCGGCGTCACCTGGAACACTCGTCCTGCCTCGAGCACGCCTGTGCTCGACACGACCACGATCCCCGATGCCATCCCGAGGTGGCACCAGTGGGACGTGACGTCGTACGCTCGCAGCGAGAAGGCCGCGGGACGCAACGTGATTTCGCTGGTGTTTCGCAGCCGCGCGCCAACTCCGCCGGATCTCGGCTTCAACGCGCGCGAACGCGGCGCGAATGCTCCAGAATTGCTGGTCGCCGCGGAGACTGCATCCACGCCGTCCCGCGACGTCGTGTTGTATGCGGGCGACCGCTCGCTGGTTGGCGGCGGCTGGCGCCTGGTCGTGGACGCGTCCGCTGCCGGCGGATTGCGCGTCTCGTATCCCGACGCAGGCGCAACGAAACTCACCGCGCCGGTCGCGGCTCCGGCCAACTACGTAGAGTGGTCGTTCACCGCGGAAGCGGGCAGGCAGTACCGCCTCTGGATCCGGGGGCGCGCGGATCGCGACTCGTTTGACAATGATTCCGCGTTCGTGCAGTTCTCCGGCGCCATCGGCAGCGCGGGCCAGCCAATTTACCGGATCGGCTCGACGTCGGCGGCGACGTTCGTGCTCGAGGATTGCAGGGGATGTGGCGTGCGCGGGTGGGGATGGCAGGACAATGGCTACGGCGTCGGCATGCTGGGCCCGACGATCGCATTCGCGGTCAGCGGTCCGCAGACGATCCGGATTCAAACGCGCGAAGACGGGCTCTCGATCGACCAGATCGTCCTGTCCCCGGCTACGTACCTGACGCGGCCGCCCGGATTGACGAAGGATGACACCACCATCGTCCCGAAATGAATCGTCGTTGACGGATGGGCGCGGGACGTAAGATACACCGGAGAGATGATGTGCTCTAGGCTGTGGTGAGACCGCGTGCGTCGACTCTGCTCTTCGCGCTGACCCTGGGGGCGAGCGCTGTTGCCGAGGCGCAAGCGCCGGCAAGTCCGGAAACCACGGTGGTCGAAGAGTCGGCGGAGGCGGGGCGCGAGGACGGCGCGACTACGAGCGTGAGCGAACCGACCCTCGATCTGTTAGATCTCATCCGCCAGCTTCGTCACAAGCCGCAGCCACCGCCGCCCGGACCCGACGAGTACAAAAAAGCGGATGATTGCCGCGGCGCCGGTGATTACCTACGGTCCGACCAGTGGGGTCGGCATCGGCGGCGCAGGCAACGTGGCCTTTTACAACGGCTCCCCCGACACGACCCAAATCTCCTCGCTCGTCGCCAGCATGACCGGTACGAGCAAGCAGCAGGTGCTCGTCAATGCCAAAATCAATCAGTGGGCCCTCGACAACCGCTGGCACACTGAGGGGGACAACCGCCTCTACTGGACGTCCCAGAAGACTTATGGCCTCGGCAGCGACACGCTCGAGGGCGACGCGGTCGACCAGAAGTACGACGCCTTCCGCTTCTACGAAACGCTGTTCCGGCGGGTCGGGCGCAACACCTATCTGGGGGCCGGGTTCCTTTACAACCTCCACCGCGACGTCCGGCCGGCCGACGATGTCGCGGACCAGGCGTGGCCCGACTCGCCGTACATCACCTACTCAGAGAGGTACGGGTTCGATCCGGCGTCGCAGACCTCCGCCGGCGTAAGTGTGCGCGCCCTCCTCGACAGTCGAGACAACCCGATCAACCCTGTCCGAGGCTGGTATGCGAGCACAGGCTACCTGATGTTCTTCGACGACTTCCTCGGCGGTACCTCCAGCTGGCAGCAATTCAGCTACGACGTGAGGGGGTACGCGCGACTTTCTCGGGATGGCCGTCACAGGCTCGGATTCTGGCTCACAGGAGACTTCGTGACTGGCGGCACCGCCCCCTATCTCGACTTGCCGGCCACCGGGATGGACACCTACGGGCGCGCCGGGCGCGGCTACCCGCAGGGGAGGTTCCGCGGCAAGCACCTGGTGTACGGCGAGGCGGAGTACCGCTGGACCGTCACGCAGAACGGCCTGTTCGGGATGGTGGCCTTTCTCAACACCGAGACGCTCGCCAACGCGGAGACGGGGGAGGATCTCTTCGACTCGTTCGCCACCGGCGCTGGCTTTGGCTTCAGGCTGATGCTGAACAAACGGTCGAGGACCAACCTCTGCTTCGACGTCGGCTGGGGGAAGGAGGGCTCACACGCAGTCTACTTCGGCGTCCAGGAGGCGTTTTGACCACGGGCGGTCAGGCACCTTCGATGGAGGCCTTGCGTTCTACGGACTCCGGCGACTTGGTTCCGAACGCCGAGGTCGCGCTCGGTCGCGCGTGATCGGTTCGCGACCCGGTCCTGAGGGCCGGTCAGCTGGCCGATGCCGGGACGGGCACTGCACGCACGATGAACCGCTGCGGGGCCGGCCCCACGTGGTAGAACGGGTAGCAACCGACGAGCGTCACCGCGTGCCCGGGGGTCGAGTCGATCACGCTGACGTCGTCCGGCGTGGTGATCCGGATCCACTCGACCTTGTAGTGTTCGGTCGCGACGGGCGTGTCAAGCACCAGCGCGTCGCCTTCCTTGACATCCTTCAGCACCCGGAAGAAGCCGTCGCGGTGAGCCGCGATGCCGACGTTGCCCGCCGTCCCGGGTAGGGCCGTGCCCTCAATCCGACCCGCTGCGAGGTCGAGCACGGCGTCGGTGGTGCCGTCGTAGACCGGTACCTCGAGCTTGAGCCGCGGGATGCGCAGGATGGCGAGCGTCGGCGGCGTTTCCAACTGCAGTGCGGCTTTGTAGGCCTTCACCCGGCCAGGCGACCAGAGCTTCATGTCGACCTCCTTGCTCCAGGTGAGCTCGCGTGGCGGCGGGGGCGCTGGAGCCGGCGGTGCGGGTGCCGGTGCGGTGTCGGCCGCCCGGTTGCCGACAGGGGGTGGGTCAGCGCCACGGCCGCACGACGCCACCGTCGCCGCGAGGACGAGCGCGAGGCCCAGGACGGGAAGGGTGCGGCTGGAGCGCGGCCGGTGACGGACCATCAGGAACACTCCTTTACGTGGCGCTTGATCATCGAGCGGCCCGCAGGATCATTGCGTAGACGCGCAGGGCCGTCAACGCTGCTCGTTCCCGGTGATGGGGAGTTCCCCGCCGAAAGGCGGCTGGCCGACTGGGTTAGCTACGAAGCAGAAGGGGTCGCAGGTTCGAATCCTGGGCTCCTGCACAGGCGCCGATCGCCGACAGGGTCGGCAGGGTTATTTCGGAGTTGGCGCAGCTCCTTGAGACGCATTCAGTCCTGCGGCCCAGTTGACCACCACGGTAATGGGCACTTCGGAAGAATTAAGAGCCGGAAAAATGAATCGCTGGCCGTCGCGCTGTAACCGCGTATTGGTCGATGACCGGACTTACGCTGATCGGAGCCTGGAACAGGCTGGCCGGAACACCTGCGTCGAACGTTGTTCCGGTCTTCGTCGGCACAGCCATCAGCTTGCCCTGCAAGTCCAAGTAGAACAATTCCTTGCCGTCGTTGCGCCACCGCGGCTGGCACCCGCCGCCTCGGGACACCTGGTGCTGGTCGGCGAACGACGGAAACGCCGCCACGTACACTTCCCAACGGCCGGATTCCAGCGAGTTGAAGGCGATCCAGCGACCGTCGGGTGATAGGTGGAACTGGTCCTTTGGAAAAGGGGGCTGCGAGCAGCAGCTCCGGAGTCCGTGACCCGGCCAGCGGCAGACGGTAGAGCACTCGGCCATCGACGTTGATGAAGAGAATCGACGCGCCGTCATGCGTCCAGTCCTGGCCGAAGTAGCTTTCCCCCGAATACGGCAGCAACACCTCGTCCTCATTCTTTCCGATCACCCTTCGATGCAGCTCGTTCGACGTGACATCGGTGAAGCACGAGCTCCCGCCCGTCTGGTGACCAGATGGGATCGCTGTCCCCACCGTTGAACGTGAGTCTCGTCGCGATGCCGGTTGCGACGTCCAGCAGCCACACGCCGGCCGCGGCCCCGGTACGCTCCAGCGCCATACGCTTGTCGTCTGGCGACAACGTCACGGTGCCATACTCTGCGGGCTCACCAATCGCACCGAGCACCTTGCCGTTCCGGTCGTACCAGGTCGGCTGGACTTCGACATAGCCGCCAGCCGCATAGGCCAGGATGCCGTTCAGGGAAACGGAAAACAGTCCAAAGGCCGGTCCCTGCGCTGGAGAGCTCTCGCCGCCGTGACTGGGAAGGGGGAACGCTCCGGTCGCAAGCTGCAGGCTGCCGAGATCGAACCCTTGCGCAAGGAGGGTTCCGTCGCGAACGAAGATCAGATAGCCAGGCGGGCTATAGACGACGTTCGACTCGCCACGAATCAGCAAGCGGGACTCCTGCGTGCCGACCGTGCCCAGATAGATGCCGGTCTTGTCGGCATCGGCGCTCCTGACGACATACAGATAGTGTTTTCCATCGGGCAGGAAATAAGGCCAGAGCTGCGTCAACTCTCGGCGAGATGCGTCCAGCTCGCGCAGGGGGGTCGCCGGCCCTCCGGCAGCCGAGACGCGGTACAAAGGACCCGTCTTAACCCCACAGATCACTTGAGTTCGTAGCCGGCATGGGCGAACCAGTTCTGACAGTGTCGTGGTCGAACAACGCGACGGGCGCGTTGCGCCGTCCGGCGAAGGATTGGAGCGGTCCGCGGCGCCACGGCACGGATCCGCTTTTTGATCAGCGCCCATCCCGGTTCGATCGGATTGAAATCATGCGAGTAGGGCGGCAGGAAACGGAGCGTCGCGCCCGCGGCTTCAATCAAGTCGCGCACCTGCCGTGCCTTGTGGGCCGGCAAGTTGTCCATGACCACTACATCGCCCCGGCGCAGGTGCCGCACGAGATGCCGGCGGACCCACTGAATGAAGCGCGCCCGATTCATGGCGCCCCAGTGGGTGGCCAATGTGAGCCATCGGTCGGCCCGGATCGCGCCCACCATGGTCAAGTTGTCGCCCCAATTCATCGGCCGCGCTTCGACGAGGACTTCGCCACGCGGCAACCACGCATGCGACCGGCCCATCGCCAGATTGGCGCCCGATTCATCGAGAAATACCAGCCGACGTGGATCTATTCTGCGGACCCAGCGCCGGAACGCGCGCCGCTCGGCCTGGACCGTGGCCCGGTCCAGTTCCGCGGGCCGCGACCGTTTTTTTTAAACACGAATCCCGTCCGCTGCAGCGCCCGCAAGATGCTCGATCGATGGACCCGCGCCTCGGGTGCCGCGCGCTGGTTGTACGCGCGCCGCAATTCGTCCGTCGTCTGGTCGGGCCGCTCTCGGACCAACCGATGGAGCAACCCGATATCGACCGGCGAGTACCAGCCCCCGCCCTTCGGCGCCGGTATGACGCTCCCGGTGTCCCGAGCTTGGCGGACCCAGAGGCAGAGGGTGCTGACCGCAATCGCAAAGCGTGCCGCCACCTCGACGTACGTGTCCGTGCTGTCTTCGTAGGCGCGCACCGCCCGCTCGCGTAACTCAATGGGATACGGATTTGGCATGCGCGCAGTAGATCATGATCGGATCACGAACTCAAGTGAGTTCTGGGGTTAGGGCTAAAGATGATGGTCCCGTCCGGGGCCCAACTGCCACCCGACGGGTCCGGCGTGTCCGCGAGCGTCTGCGGCGCACCGGGCGTCAGCGTCCGCGACTTCGCGAAAGCCACCGGGACAGCTCGCCAAGACGGACCTGCCTGGATGCCCAGCTCATCGCACTCTTTGCTGGATTTGCTATGACGACCGGGAGCGCTCCGGCGACCAACGCCGCGACGAGCGCGGTTTCGTATCCGCCGGTCGCTTCGACCACGAGGAGCGTCGGCGCCAGGGCCCCCGTGTTCTCTATGGGACAGGCCTGAGCGCGGCTTCAGAACTACCATTGCACGCTGGCGAAACGCGGACACACCATCCAGCGAAATGGCAGTACGTCCCGTGGACGAACCCTCCGCAGGTGAACCGGCGGAAGCAAGGACCGCCACTTTTCGCGCCACCGCATCCGGGCCGGCGCGCGCGGGCCCGGCTACGGCTGGCGACCTGGTCGGACCCTACCGCCTGATCTCGGAGCTCGGCCGCGGCGGCATGGGCGCCGTCTGGCTGGCGGAGCGTCCCGACGGGCAGCTCAAGCGGCAAGTGGCGTTGAAGTTGCCGCACCTCGCCTGGGGCGGCGCCTTGGCCGAGCGGCTGAACCGCGAACGCGACATCCTCGCCTCGCTCGAGCATGCGCACATCGCTCGTCTGTACGATGCCGGCGTTGACGTTCGGGGCCGGCCCTACCTCGCGATGGAGTACGTCGAAGGCAAGGCCATCGACGTGTACTGCCGCGAGCGGGCGTTGCCGCTACGCGAGCGGATCGAGCTGCTGCTGCAAGTGGCCGCGGCGGTGGCCCACGCGCACGCGCGGCTCGTGGTGCATCGGGACCTGAAGCCGGGCAATATCCTCGTCACTGCTGACAGCCAGGTGCAGCTGCTGGATTTCGGCATCGCCAAGCTGATGGAAGGCGGCCGCACCGAAGAGACCTTTCTGACCGAGCTATCGGGCCGCGCCCTGACGCCGGACTACGCCAGCCCGGAGCAGATCCGTGGCGAGCCCCTGGGCACGGCCAGCGACGTCTACAGCCTGGGCGCGGTGGCCTACGAGCTGCTGGCCGGCGAGCTGCCGTACCGACTGAAGCACACGAGCGCGGCGCAGCTCGAAGAGGCGATTACGACGATCGACGCGCCGCTCGCCAGCGAGACGGCGCGCGAGCCGGCGCTCCGCAGGCAGTTGAAGGGGGACCTCGACGCGATCCTGAACAAGGCGCTGAAGAAGGGCAACACCCAGCGCTACGCGAGCGTGGACGCGTTCGCGCAGGACTTACGTCGTCATCTTGATCATCAGCCCGTGCTGGCGCAGCCCGATCGACTGAGTTATCGCGCCGGCAAGTTCGTCAGCCGCTATCGGCTCCAGGTCGTGGCCGGCGTCGTCGTCGCGCTCGCCTTGCTGGCGGGCGCCGGCGTTGCGCTCTGGCAGGCGCAGCGCGCGCGCGCGCAGGCGGCGCGCGCCGAAGAGGTCAAGCGCCTCGTGTTATCGATCTTCGAGGATGCTGATACCAGTGGCGGAGGAACTCGCAAGACGAGCGCCGCAGATTTGCTGGAACAGGCGCGGGCACGCCTCGCTGAGGTGCCGGTGAGCGATCCGGCGGTCCGCGCCGAGCTCCTGACATCGGTGGGTGTCAGTCTGATCGGCCTGGGTGAATACACGCAGGCGGAACAAGTGCTCCAGGAAGCCACGCCGCTGGCGGTGGCCCAGCTCGGGGCGGAGCACCGGGACACCGTTGCCGCGCAGCTCGCGCTCGGTGAAGCGCTGATCGAGATTGGTCAGGCCCAGCGCGCGGAGCCGCACATCGACGCCGCAGAGCAGGGGATGCGCCGCATCGGCGACCTTCCGGGGCTGGTCAACGCCCTTCGCTGGAAGGCGAACCTGCGCGTCGAAGCGTCCCGCTTCGACGAGGCGATCGCGGCGGCGACCGAAGCGGTCCAGCTTGCCGAATCACGGCTGCTGGCAACCGACAAGCGCGGGGTGATGCTGGCCAATCACACGCTGGCCGCCACGCTGGTCGCGGCGCGTCATGAGGGCAGCCTGGCGCCGGCGCGGCGAACGTATGAACTGGCGCGCGAGATCGACGGCGGCCGCGTGACAGTCGATCTGCTGAACGGCCGCTCGTTGTACGCGTTCTCGCTGGTGCTCGAAGGCGATGTGCCGAAGGGGGTGTCCGAGCTGAAGGCGCTCGTCCAGCAGCAGATCGAACTGCTCGGCCGCGATCACCATGACGTCCGGAGGACCCTCGGACGCCTCGGTAACGCGTCTCTAACCGCCGGAGACCCGTTGACCGCCATTGACAGCTTCCGGCGAGCCCTGCCCGTCGAGGGCACTGCGGAGGGAGCGCAACCAACAGAAGACACCGGTCTCTTTTACCTCGCGTTGGGCCGCGCGCTTGCCAGCGCCCGCCGGTACGAGGAGGCAGGAAAGGAGATCGGTCGGGCCAATGCGATCCTACGGGCCACGCTGAAACCTGATGACGCGAACGCTCGCATGGCGGCCGGTTTCACGGCGTACGTCATGACCCGCTCCGGGCGATTGGGAGAGGCGGACGCCGTCTTTGCGCGGCTGCTCTCACGTCCTTTCAGCCAGCCGCCGGAAGAGGCCCACACGAAACTGCGTCTGGGCACGCTGCGAAGCGCACAGGGACGACATGCCGAGGCGCAGGCACTGATTCGAGAAGCGGCCGCCTTCTACTCCAAATCCACGCCGGCGTCGAATTACGCCGTGTCGCTCGCGGCACTCGGCGAGGCTCAGATTGGAGCGGGGCTGGCGGCCGAGGCTCTCGCCACGTTGAGCCAGGCCAAATCGCTGTTCGAGAAGCTGCAGCCGGCGATGTCTCCCGATCGCGCTGATGTGCTCGTCAATCTGACCCGCGCGCAGATCGCTGTCGCTCGGACCGACGACGCGATTGCGTCAGGCAATCAGAGCGCGACGTTCTGGCGTGGCTTCGATCCGCCCAACCGGAGCACCGGGGTCGCGTTGCTATGGCACGCGCGCGCGTTGTACGCAGCCGGCCACGCGCAGCAGGCGGCCGAGCCCTTGCGCCAGGCGAGCGCGATTCTCAAGGCCTCGGGTGTGCCCGCCGAGCGCGAGCTGCTCGAGCGCACGCAACGCGAGATGCGGGCATCGCCGCAACGACCTTGAAAATGCGTAGCTGCGCGCCAATCTGCCATGGACCGATGTCTCAGACGTATTGCATCGCGGGCAGACCCGCGTGCTTCCTGAGGAGCACCAGCTGCCCGACATGGTAGCTGTCGTGCTGCACGAAGAACGTGAGCAGGGTCAGCATCGTTGGGTCACCTATCGGAGCGGGAACGGAGACGTGATCGGCGCGTCGAGCTCCGCGGCCGTAATCGCGTCGAGCCGGTCGCGAAGCGCGTGGGAGGCGGCGGTCCACGCGCCCTGGAGTTCGGCCACCGACGGGAACTGTTTCACAGCGAGGCTTCCCCGGAACAGAGCTGCTAGGTCAGACGCTGGCACGTCCAGGAGGCGGCTGCCCCGTCGGAGGTCAACCGCCGCCACAGCGCCCTTCGATGAATCCGAACCGCAACGGCGGCCTTTGCGAGTTCGAAGTCCGGTGCAGAGAGACCCAAATCAGCGAAGACGCTGCGTGATGATCTTCCCATCTTAGTTAGCCAGCTGCCATACGCCGCGACCGCTCACGGTCGTCGGAGCCAGTATGCCCCGTTGCTCTAAATTCTTGCGCGCGAAGCCCGGGGATGGAGGTTTTGCGGTGCTCCGCCGCTAGTTCCTCTGTCGCACATTCGTCGCACACGGCGCGTATTTGTCAGACATGAGCAGGCCTCGCTCTGCGGTAGGTCGACTGGAACAGACACCGCCGTTACAGGCTGAATTGGTGGTGCGGAAGAGAGGATTTGAACCTCCACGACCTTGCGGCCACAAGCTCCTGAGGCTTGCGCGTC
Organism: uncultured Acidobacteriota bacterium; assembly: GCA_963755695.1. GTDB lineage: Bacteria > Acidobacteriota > Vicinamibacteria > Vicinamibacterales > 2-12-FULL-66-21 > QHWT01. The sequence goes on from CAVWLB010000010.1 coordinate 2,299,356, forward strand.
TGCCAGTTCCGCCACTTCCGCACGAAAGGAGAACACGACTGGCTGGAACTTTTGATTATAGTCGAAGGCTCCAAACCAGTCGAGCCTACTCCGCCCGCAGCGCGACAATGGGATCCACGCGGACGGCGCGGCGAGCGGGACCGGAGACGGCGAGGACCGCTGTGGTAACGACCAACACGACTGCCGCACACAGTGTTGGGGCGTCGTGCGGAGTGATCCCGAAGATCAATGTCTGAAGCGCTCGGCTGCTCAGCAGCGCGCACCCGAGGCCGATTGCCGCGCCGCCGGCGACGGGAAGGCCGGCAGAGAGCGCTGTTCGCATCGCAACCTGCCGCGGCGTTGCGCCGAGCGCGACGCGCACGCCAATTTCCCGCGTGCGCGCGCCGACGGCGGCGGTCACGACGCCGTAGATCCCCACGGCCGCCAGCAGTAGCGCAGCGGCAGCAAAGGCACCCAGCAACACCAGGTTCACGCGCCGCCCGGCGATTGTGCCCGAGAGGCGATCGTCGAGCGTGGCGATCAGCGTGATCGGCTGATCGCGATCCACTCGGCGGACCAGATCACGAATGGACGCGACGGTCTGGTCGAGCGGACGATCAGTGCGCACCACGATCGACTGGGTCAGAGTTGTCTCGGGAAACTGCTCGAACGGGAAGAACACCGCCGGCGATGGTGCCTGCTCTGGAGATAGCTGTCGCACATCGCCAACGATGCCCACGACTGTCGCGGTGTACGGCTCACCCCAGTCACGCATGGTGATCGAGCGTCTGACCGGATCCACTCCCGCGGGCCAGAACGTGCGCGCGGCGGTCTCGTTCACCAACGCGACCGGCACCGAACCCGCCCGATCTCGATCGTCGAAGGCTCGGCCACGCCGCAGCGGAATGCGCAAGGCCGACAAGAATTCCTGCGAAACGGGAATCACGTCGGCACTCCACTGCTGGTCGTCACGACCGTGCTCCGGGACCATCGTTGTTGCCGCCGTCGGGGAAAACGGCAAGGCGCCGGTGACGCCTACGGAACTTCCGATGCGCAGCGACCTCAGATCTTCGAGCACGCGCGCATAGAACTGCCGGTGCGCGGCCGCATCGGGATACCTGGCAGCCGGAAGCGAAAGGTCGATCGTGACGACGTGCGACGGATCGAACCCGAGGGGTACAGCCGACACGAGCAATAGGCTCCGGCCGAGGAGCCCTGCGCCGACGAGCAGCACAATGGTCAAGGCCACCTGCAGCGCGACAAAGAGATCGCGCAAGCGCGAGGACCCGGCATCCCCGTGACGGCTCCGCATGATCTCGGCCGGATCCCGCCTCGATGCGCGGAGCGCGGGCGCGATGCCAAACAGCACCGTGCAGACTATTGAAGCGATCGTTCCGAAGGCGAACACCCACGGATCGACGGCGATATCGCCGCCACGCGGCAACGACGCCGCAAACGTTCCCCGCAACAGCACGACACCCCAGCCACCGCTCGCGGCGCCCACGATGCCGCCGATCGCGCCAAGCAGCGCTGCCTCGATGGCCAGCGTCGCCACCTGATGCCCGCGCGTCGCGCCGAGCGCGGTCCGGACCGAAAGGTCGCGGGCGCGGACGCTCGCTTCGGCCAGCAGCAGGTTCGCCACGTTGGACAGCGCGACCAGCAGCAGTACAGACACCGCCGCCCATAGAACCAGCAGCGTCGTCCGAATCGGTTCGACCAGACGATCCTGCAGGCGGGTCGCGTGGATTGAGAAATCCTGCCCGACGGCCGGCGACTCGCGGCGTATCTGTCGAGCGATCGCATCGAGCTCGGACGAGGCCGACTCGGCGGACCCACCGTTCCTGAGGCGACCGACAACAGTGAAGAGATGTGCGCGCCGGTTCTGAAACAGCGGCAGATCGTCGGAGTAAGGCAGCCAGGCCTCGGCCGATCCCGGAATGGAACGCGCCATCTCGACAACGCCGACGATCTGCCTCGGCGTCGCGTTGATCAGGATGATCCGGCCGATCACCGCAGGATCCCGGTCGAAGAGTCGCTGCCAGAGTTCATCGCTCAGGAGGACGATGGGACTGGCGCCCGGCAGGAAGTCGGCGGCGGCGAACAGTCGTCCGCGCGACGGAGCCAACCCGAGCACGTCGAAGTAACCACGGGAGACCGTTGCCGCGGTGGCCTGCGCTGCCTGCCCCACGGTGCTGACGGCGGCTGGCATTAGACGGAAGGCGCCCGTCGCCTTCAGCGAGCGCGAACGCACTGACAGATCGATGAAGGTGGCGCCGGTGACGCTGGTTCGACCGGTGGGATATGTCTCCTCGATGAGGACGAGCTGATTCGGATCGGGAAGCGGCAAAGGGGAAAGAAGCACGTGACGAACGAGCGCAAAGATCAGCGTGTTTGCGGCAATTGCGACCGCGATGGTGGCGAGTGTCGTGATGAAAAACGCCGGACGGTGCCACCAGCAACGAAGGCCGTACCTGACGTCTCGAAGCACGCTCGTCATGCCTGGTTCGACGCGCGCGGGCCGCTGGCGGTTAGCCGACGGTCCGCAATCCACATGGCTACGCTTTCCCTTCAGGTCGCTTCGCCGTCCACGTCGCCGTCCGGTACTCGCCAAGATCGAGAGAGCCCGACATCGACTCGCCGGCTACCTTGCCCTTGAAACGGTAGGTCAACGCGTCGCCGTGACGTTCGGTCACGTTGCTCGCCAGCGACACGGCGTCGCCGGTGATGCTCCCCGAGATATCACGCGTGAGGAAATCCCCCTGGTGAACTCCCGTGAGCCGGTTGCCTTCCTGCCGCAAATGGATGCCGTGGATCGTCGTGCCGGCGGTGTAATGAATCTCGACCTGCCAACGGCCGGAGACGTCTCCAATCGGAGATGCCGGGGCTTCTTCCGGTTTGAGCGTATGCTTCGCGGCGAGCACATCGGAAATTCGTTGGGCCACGATCTTTTCCTCGCCGGCAACCGTCATCGACACGACGATTGAGATGCCGGTGTCCCCCGGCGCGTCCTGCGCTCGTCCGGCACGGCCTGCGTTCAACGTGATTCGAGGCTCGGTGTTGTAGAGAACGTCGGCGACTTCCTGACCGGTGATCCCAACCTGCGCCGACTCCCAGCGAAGGGTAACGCTCGGGCTGCGATTGCTGAGACCCTCTTCCGGCTCCTGCTTCACCGACGCGGTAACGCCCGGGATCTTCGAGACGCGATCGGCAATGTATTGACAGCGGCCGACCCACTCCTTCCACTCGGCGGCATGGTCGCGCTTCACCCAGCTTTCCACGGCCGTGAGCATCGCGACGATTTCCTCGCGACCCACCTTCATGCTCCGCGCATATCCATGGTGGGGCGCGCTGTGGACCCATGCGGCCTGGACGAGGTCCTTCCGGCCGAGCAGGAGACCCGCGCTCTGCGGACCACGAATGTACTTCCCGCCGCTGTATGCGACGAGCGTGGCGCCACGCTGCAGATGAACGTTGGGGATCGTCAGAATCTCCGCCGCCGCGTCGACGAGCACCGGAATATCGTGCGGCTTTGCAATCCGGCAGATCGCTTCGGTCGACATCGGTCCCGAATCGTTCTGCGGCCCCGCGAAGATGTAGATCATCGCAGTCCGCGGGCCGATCGCGAGCTGCAAGGCGTCGGGGGTGTCGACTTCGATGATCCGCACGCCGACGGCGCGAATCGCCGCATCGTAGACGTTACGCGAGTCGCCCGGGATGATTACCTCGTCTTTCGCGAAGCCGGCCAGATTTGGAATGCGGACATGCAGATCAGGATTTCCGCCAGCAACGCAGGCGGCGGTCGCGTGCGACATCGCTGCCGCACACCCGGCGCTCACCATTCCCCACTCTGCCCCGGTCAGCTCTCCGAGGCGCTTGCCGACCGCATCCATCAGTTCGTCGAGTTGCACGAACTGCTGGTTCGCCGCGCTCTTCGCCGCGCGCACTTCCGGCAGCTCGATCGAGCCGCCGATAATCGTGTATGTGCCGCGACAGTTGATCAGCGGCCGAACGCCGACGGCCTTGTAGACGTTGGCCTCCGCTGGCGGCGCCGCCGCCGCGGAGCGGGCCTGAGCGGCGGACACGCGACTGCCAGGCAGGATGCTTCCCGCACCGAAGAGGCCTGCGAGACGAAATAGTTGCCGGCGGTTGAGATCCATGTTCATCTCCGACGCGTCAGCAGCCCTGAAGGGCTGCGCGACAAATGCGTACTCGAACGGGCTGGCTACGGCTTCTCCTTCACGTCCGTCCAGAGCGGACGCGAGATGCCGTTCAAATCCCACATCACCTGCCCGGCCTTCACGGTCAGTTCGCACTCCAGTTTCTGATCGCCGAGCATCTTGGCGCCGGCCACGTCGATGAAACCAAACTTTCCGCGCCGGAGGTTCAGCACGGCGATGTCCGCTTCGGCGCCGACGCTCAAGTGTCCGAGGTCGGGGCGCTTGATGACCTCTGCCGCCTTCGACGTGTTCGCCTTGATCACGTCCTGAATCGACATCCCCAGGTTCAGGAACTTCGACATCGTGTTCAGGATGTCTTTCATCCCGCTGTTCATGCTGCCGATGTGCAGGTCGGTGCTGATCACGTCGGGATAGAACCCCTGCTTGGTCGCCGGCACGGCCTGCCGGAACACAAAGCTGCCGCCGCCATGGCCGGCGTCGAAAATGATCCCTCGCTTGCGCGCTTCCAGGACGTAGGGACGGACCTTTCCGCTCTCGTCCACGATTGGCGTTCTGCCGTTCACGTTTGCGTACGCATGCGTCAGGATGTCGCCGGGCCGCAAATATTTCAGGAGCAGGTCCTCGAGCGACAGCGGCGGCGTGTGGCCGCCGAAGTCGACCATGACCGGCACGTTGACGTCGGTGCCGGCTTCCACGGCCCGGATCACGGGATCCCACTCCGGCCCGTTGTAGTGGGCGACCTTGATCCCAATGATGAAATCCCGATACTGCCGGATCCGCATCGCGGTCAGCTTCGGATCCATGTCAGCCAGATTCTGCTCGACCGGGCCGCCCTTCATCCCGGATCCGACGATGTTGAGGAAGGCGAGAATGCGTGTCTTCGACCGATCGATGACCTGTGTTTTGAACTGTGGAAAGTTCCGCCATCCCGAGCCGCCGGCGTCGACCAGTGTCGTCTGTCCGCTGCGAAACGAATGGTCGTCGGGCTGCACCGCGCTGTAGCCATTGCTGTAGGCCGCGTCGCTCTCCGATCCCCAGAACACATGCGCATGCATGTCGATGAGGCCGGGCGTCACATAGAAGCCGGTCGCGTCGGCGACCTCCCGCGCCCGCGACGCCGCTATGTTTTCCGCGACCATGGCGATCTTTCCGCCCGCCACTGCAACGTCGCGAACCGCATCGATGCCGTTCTTTGGATCGATGACATGTCCGTTCCTGATCAGCAGATCGAACTCGGGGTTCTGTCCGCGGATCACGACGCTGGCCATGCTCAGCATGGCGAACAACAGCAGATACCGAACACGCCCGGATCGATGAACCACGCCTGTCTCCTTCACCGCACCTTGCTTGGCCGGCAAATGCCGCCTACGATGGACCACCAGGAGGGTTGAGTCAAGAAGGCCGAATGGATTCCACGTCGAATCCAATCGACACGGTGCTAAGGTGTGCCCATGCATCGCCGCGATTTCTTCCGGCTTCTCGCAGCGGCGGCCGCTCCACCGTCGCTCATCCCATCCCGTCGAGGGTCCGCGCCATTTCTTGGAAACCCGCAGTCGCCGCAGACTTCCTCCAAGCTGCCAGCGCTCCGCGTCGTTTCCAGCTATGCACCATCGGCGATGCCCGGCATGCCGGGCCCGTATCCAGGCCGCGTCGTGTCGGTCAAGTCTGACAAGTGCGTCGACACCGCGACGGGGACGGCAAACGACGAGGTGGTGCGCGAGATGATGGCGCGCGGCATGCGCACGCTCACCGGCGCCAACACCACGTCCGACGCCTGGCGGCGGTTCTTCCAGCCATCGGACGTCGTCGGGATCAAGGTCAATTGCGGCGGCTATCCGTACTGCATCTCCGCATACGAGGTGGTTGCAGAAGCCGTCCGTCAGCTCACCGGCATCGGCGTGCCGGTCTCGCAGATTTACGTCTACGAGCGCTTTCAGAATCAGATGGACGAAGTGAACTATGCGCCGCCATCTGCCCGAAGGCGTGCAGACCGTCGCGGCGGAACGCGCCAACCGCAACGTCGACAACAGCGGCTACGACCCGGCGGTGTATTTGGAGGCCGACCTGTTCGGAGAAGACGACACGCGGTCCAACATGATGCGTCTGGTCTCGCAGCGCCTGACCAAGATCATCAACATCCCGAACATGAAGGATCACGGCGCTGCCGGCGTCACCGGGTGCCTGAAGAACATCGCCTACGGCAGCTTCTCCAACGTGGCGCGGACGCACCAGCGAGGCAAGTCGCACACCTATTCGGTCATTGGCACGCTGGCGTCGATCGAGCCGCTGCGGTCCAGGACCGTGCTGCAGATCATGGACGGACTGCGCGGCGTGTGGCACGGCGGTCCATTTGCCAGGACGACGCGATACGTGTTCTATCCGCGGCAGATGATGTTCGGTACCGATCCGGTGGCGATCGATCGGCTGCTGCTCGACATCATCGACAACGAGCGCCGGGCGCACGGCGCGATCTCGATCTGGGATCGATCGCCAAGCTCGCTGAAGATGGACGACGGCGAGGCGCGAGATGCCGACCCCAACGTCAACATCATCATTCGAGAGCCGGGGCACGTGGAGTACGCCTCGACGCTCGGGCTCGGCGTCTACGATCGTTCGCAGATCAACGTCCAGGACGTCACGGTATGACGCCGCTGGTGCTCGCAATTGTTGCTCTGCCCTGCGTCTACTGGACCGAGGGTGTAGAGAGCAAGGCGAGGTTGGAGGCGGCCGGGGTCACCAGGATCTGCGTCGCGGCCGATCAGGTGGAGAACTGGCGCGCGGCTGGCATTACGGCAAGCGCCGTCACTCCAGCGGATCTCGCCTCCAGGGAAACGGTGCCGGTTCCGGGCGTCACCGCCAGAGCCGGACTCGCGTCGCCCACGCGCGCCCCGTGGATCGTGGCAAACGGCTGGCGGTTCTCACGCAATCCTGGCCGGAAATATCTTTACAACGCCACTCCCGACACCGCCGCGATCGCGGCGGCGGAAGCATTCGCATATGGTGCCGATGCGATTCTAAAGATCGATCCGTCTGATTTGCAGGCCGTGGGCGGGATGATGACGTTCCTGGAAGGGCTGCCGTCCGTCGAACTCCCGACGGTGGCTGATTTCGCGGTCGTGGACGATGGAACGCCGGTCACTGGCGAGGTGATGAACCTGCTGGCACGCCGCAATCTCCTGTTCAAGGTGGTCAAGGCGCCGTCGTCAGAGTTCCGGATCAACGTCAGCGTCGGTAAGCCTGAATATCCGGTGGAGGAAGCCGCCGATCCGAGCGCCTTCGCGCAGAAGATCCGTCGTCAGCTCACCGACGAGCAGCGAACGGTCCGCATCTATGGAAGCGAGGTCGTCATCTGCCGGCTCACGGGCAATGGCGAGCGCCTCCGGTTGCACCTCCTCAACTACGGAGGCTCGGAGATCCAGGGACTCCATATCCGGCTGCGTGGCAGCTTTCGCCCCCGCGACGCCTTCGTCGCCGGCGTGGGCCGGATCGAACTGCAGGATCAGGTTGCCGCGAATGGCGCCACCGAGTTCTCGATCCCGAGACTCACAACCTATGCCGTCATCGATTTCGACGTCGCGAAATAGGCTCACGGCCTGATCACCGTGCCGTCGCTGCGCCGCGTCGTGCCCCACGAGTAGTCGAAGTTCGGCGGGCCGGTCGGGAACGGGAACTTCGCCGCCAGCTTCTCGTCGACCTCGATGCCGAGGCCCGGCTTCTCCTGCGCCAGCATGTAGCCGTTCTTCACCTCGGGGCAGCCGACGAACACGTCCTGCGTCTCCTGCGGGAAGCCGCTGCCTTCGTGGACGCCGAAGTTGTAGCTCGCCAGCTCCAGCGCGAGCTGCGCGGCGTGCGCGAGCGGCGAGGCGTCGCCCGGGCCGTGCCACGCGGTGCGCACGCCGAAGAACTCGCACAGCGCCGTCCACCTTGCGCGCCGGGCTCAGGCCGCCGATCTGCGAGATGTGGATGCGGATGAAGTCGATCAGCCGCTCCTTGATGAGCGGCACGTATTCGTGCTGCGTGTTGAACAGCTCGCCCATCGCGATCGGCATGCTCGTCTGCTGGCGCAGCAGCCGGAAGTGATCGTTCTCTTCCGGCGGGAACGGATCCTCGAGGAAGAACAGGCGGTACGGCTCGAGCGCCTTGCACAGGTTGATCGCCTGGTTGAGGCGTGACGCGCTCGTGCACGTCGTGCAGCAGCTCGACCTCGTCGCCGAGCTTGGTGCGCAGGTGCTCGAACAGCTTCGGCAGCATGCGCACGTAGGGCGCCGGCTCCCAGATCGCGCTCGGATTGGTCGGGCCGACGACCTCGTTCGGCGCCGCCGGCCGGCGCCGGCGCGGTGCTGCGCGCGCCGTAGCCGGCGTAGCCGGGCGTCGCCACCTGGACGCGGACGTGGCGGAAGCCCTGCTCCATCGCCCGCCGCGCGCTGTCCTCGACTTCCGCGAAGCTGGTGCCGCTGGCGTGGAAGTAGCAGTCGGCGCCGTGCCGGACCTTGCCGCCGAGCAGCTGATAGAGCGGCATCCCGGCGCGCTTGCCCTTGATGTCCCACAGCGCGATGTCGACGCCGCTCATCGCGTTGAACAGCACCGGCCGTTGCGCCAGTACGAGCTGACGTAGCTCGACTGCCAGATGTCCTCGATCTCGTCGACGTTGCGGCCGATGAGGAACGGCTTGAGGTACTGCTCGAGCGCCGTCTGGACGACCAGCGCGCGCTGCGTGAACGTGGCGCAGCCCCAGCCGACGAGCCCCGGCTCGGTCGTCTCGACCTTGACGACCACCAGGCGGATGCGGTTCGGCGCGGTGAGGATCGTCTTGATGTCGCGGATCTTGATCGGCGCCGTCCCGGCACCGCCTGCGCGAAGCCCGGATGCACGATCGGCTCGATCGCACCGGCAAGTCGGTCTCCGGAAGCCAGCAGCGAAGCGCCGCCGAGCGAGAGCGTCCCGAGTGCATCACGACGATTCATGTGCCCTCCATCGAGAACCATTGAGCCTCGAACACCGACACCAGCGGCCGTTGCGCGTCACGCACGAATTCGCGCCGAGGACGCAGAGGCGGTATTCCTTGAAGAATTCACTTTAACGCTCCTGCGGGCTCCGCGTGAGTACATCCGTTGTCTGCCTCTCTACCAATGCGTCAGCGACCCATCCGGGCGCTTGTAGACGTTCCGGCGGCCCGGCTCCGTGACCTCGCCGATCATGCGTCAGCCGCTTCATGTCCGCGGTGACGCCCAGGCCCGGCCGCTGGTTCGTGTACGCCTTGCCGTTCTTGAAGTCCAGGCACTCCGGCAGGTAGTCGATCGGCCGGCCGCCGTAGTTGTACTCCATCAGCACCGGACCCGAGAACGTCGACAGGCAGTTGACGAGCGCCGCGGTGGCGATCGGGCCGGTGAAGTGCGGGATGATGCCGACCGCGTGGGTCTCGCAGATGGCCGCGACCTTCATCATCTCGGTGATGCCGCCGACGTTGGGCAGCGTCGACCGGATGAAGTCGACGTCGTGGTTCTCGACCAGCCGGTTGAAGTCCCACTTCAGGCCCCATTCCTCGCCGTGGGTCAGCGGCACCGTAGTCATCTGCCGCAGCTTCGGGATGTCCTGGAGCGCGTGCTCGTCGCGGACCGGATCCTCGACGAAGAACGGCTCGTACTCCTCGATGGCCTTGCAGAGCCGCAGCGCGTCGTTGAGATCGAAGCGCTGGTGGAAGTCGATGCACCAGTTGCCGTCCGGGCCGACACCTTCGCGCACGTCCCTGCAGTCCTGCGCGACCTGCCGCACGACCGAACGCGTGTCGTAGACGTCGCCGATCGGCGACGTCGGCCGGCGCCCATGCGGAACGCGCGATAGCCCGCCTCCATCGTCGCGCGGGCGCGCTCCTTCAAGCTCAGTTTCGCGTCGGTGGAGACGCCCGGAGGACGCGCGCCGCGAGTCGCGTAGCACTCGCAATAGTCGCGCGCCGCGCCGCCCAGCAGCTCGTGCACCGGAACACCGAGCGCCTTGCCTTTGATGTCCCACAGCGCGAGATCGAGCGCGCCGAGCGCGTGCGCCTTCTCGCGGCCCGGCGGATAGAACCAGGCGATGTACGCTTCCTGCCAGATCGCCTCGGTGTGGAACGGGTTCTTGCCGATCAGCGTCCCCGCGCACTGCTCGAGCGTGTCCTTGGCGCCGCCTTCGCCGATGCCGGTGATGCCGATGTCGGTCTCGACCGTCACCACCATGTTGCTCTGGTTGAAGAGCGGATTCAGGTTCGGCGGGCGATAGATTCGCACGCGGGTGATCTTCGCCTTCGGCAGTTCGGCCACCGCGGGGCTCGATCGAAGCAAGCCGACCGCCGGCGCGGTCGCGAGAGCCTTGAAGAAGGTTCGTCGGTCCATGCGTCACTCTCCGAAAGCGTTACTGATGAACCATCGTCCAGCCGTGGGTCGCATTCGGAAGAAAGAAGAGCGCCTCGGTGTTCCGCAACCGCTTCAAGTAAGCGCGGGAGCGCTCCGGGCCGAGCACGAAGAACGCGTCGTCGAGCGCATCGCCCGCCGCGCCACTGCTCGTGAGGACGGCGACGCTCAGCACCCCCTGGACGGGACTGCCGGTGCGCGGGTCCATGATGTGCGAGTACCTCACGCCGCCTGCCTCGAAGAACTTCTCGGAGGTGCCAGCCACCGAGAGCGCACGATCCTTCAGCTGAACCGAGGTCGCAACCTTGCCGGCCTGGAGGGGATCCTGGATCTGGACGTCCCATCCGGCGCCCGCGGGCGGCGCACCGAGCCCGTAGATCGTGCTGCCACCGGCACTCACCAGGCCCGCGGCAATCTTCCGTCCCTTCAGCACGTTGATGACGCGATCGACCGCGTAGCCTTTGGCGATTCCTCCGAGATCGAGTTCGACGCCTTCCGTGTCGAACGCGATCGTCCCTTGTTCCCGGTTCAAGGTCACGTGGTTGCTCCCGACATGACGCCGCGCGGCAGCGAGCTCCGAGGTGGAAGGCATCCGGCCCTCGGCGAGGAAGAAGCCCCATGCTTTCATCAACGGGCCAACCGTGATGTCAAACGCGCCATCGGAGTCCCGATTGTAGGCCGTCGCCATGACCAGGAACTCGAACAGCTCCCGGTCGACCCGCACCGGATGACGGGCAGCCTCGGCGTTGATGCGGGAGAGTGCGCTGTCAGGTTTGTAGTTGCTCATCAACCGATCGATGCGGTCGACTTCATCGAGCGCTTCGTTCGCGATCTTCGGCAAGGCGTCGGCGTCTGGTCCGTACATCTCGATGGTGTAAAGGCACGCCATCGACATGCGGCTGGCTTCGTGCCGGTGGAGGGACGGCGACCGGACCGGCACCGTTTCCCAGGCAAGGGCGGCGACGCAGACGACGAGCGCCGGCATCCGGGCAGCGGCCATCAAAAGAACGCGTTCATCATGTCGACGAGGCCGGTGACAATCGCGTTCTCGGCGCAGCCGCGCTTCACGTGGGTCGCAATCACCTCGTAACTCATGCGATCGTAGGCCGCATCGTCGGGCAGATATCCGCTCGACCCATTGCAGTGGGTCACCAGGACAGTGCGATTGAAGGGCGACTCTCGTTTCAATCCGAGACCGATATTGGTGAGGGCCTCTCCCGACACCCCGGCGATCGCGATGTCGTTGATGACCAGCAGTGACAAGCGAATCGCAACCGGATCCGCGTCATCGGTCTTGTACTCTCCCGACCCCGGGATCTGCACAGTTCGCTTCCCCGGGCAGGTGATCACTTTCTGCACGCCGCGAATGTGCCCGCGGCTGGACGTCCTGATCCCGTCGGCAACCCTGATCACCTCTTCTCCAACGAGTTGCCCGAGCGCCGCCACGTTCTTGAAATCCGTTCCGACGCGATAGATGGGATCCTGATCCCCGGCGGCTCCACTCGTCCAGGGAGAGACGACCGGGTCGTGGTAGTGCGCTTCGACGACGTGAGATATCGCGCCAGGAAGATCCGCGCTGATCTGCAGGTTGGCCGGACCCAGTACCGTTCCATGGACGGCGTAGTTGGTGAAGATGGCAATCGGCTCGCCTGACGCCCTCTCGAATTTGATCACCGCCACGGTCTTGTCCGAGACGTCATCAGGGTTGCTGCCAAGCATCCATCCGCCGCTTCCGTCTGGCGCGCGGCGGTTGGTGTTCACGTTCGCCTTGCCGGTACCGAACCCGACGCTCGCGGGTTGAAGTCCGGCCTGCGCGCGACCTACCGCGGCGACGATCGCATCCTCGAGCCTCCGGACGTACTCGGCGCGCCTCTTTGCTACATCCCCTTCCGCCGGCTCGTCGTAAGTTCCGATCGCCGGCGCGGCGTGAGTGTGGACCGACGCGAGCAGGATGTTGTCGCGCGGAATTTTCGTCTCCGCGGTCAATCGCGTGACGATCTCCTCCCAGAGCGCGGCGGAGATGCCAATGACTTCACATCCAATCACCGCAGCCTGTGTGGCGCCATCATCAACCACGATTGCCCGAACGCTGAGAGGGTCATGAATCGCCTTGAATCCGTCAGTGCGGCTCCCATAGCCGCTCATGGGCAGCGCCGCCTCGGGCGCCGGGGTGATATCCACCTTTGCCGCGCCGGCCCGTAGCACGCCAGCGGGCGGAGTGCCGGATGAACGTGGCGGCACTTGAACAGCAAGCGAGGCAATGAAGACAAACCCGAGACTGGCGGCGCTCTTGAGCATGACAGGATGTTGCTGCGCTCTGGTCGATCTTGATTCGTGTGAGCCGTGTTCTTCAGCGGCTGGTCGATCTTGATCCGTATGATCCGTGTTCTTCAGCGTTGTTCCGTGTTCTTCGTTGTTGTTCAGTGGCTGAGGATCCTTTCAGTGTGTTCAGTGGCTGACGATCTTTTCAGTGTGTTCAGTGGCTGAGGATCCCTCTCCGTTGCTCAGTGGCTCAGCTCCAGTGGCGATCGTTGCTTCGCTCCTTGTCCCACTCCGGGGTGGGTCGGAAGTAGCCGGAGTCGGGCCGCAGGTGCTGCTTGACGGCTTCATCGTTGAGATCGACTCCAAGCCCCGGCGCGTCGGGCACGATGGCGAATCCTTTGTCGACCAGCGGCTGCCCGCCGGTGGTCCGCACCAGGTCTTCCCACCATGGCACATCGAGCGAGTGATGTTCGAGCGCGACGAAATTCTCAGTCGCCGCGGCGCAGTGGACGTTCGCCATGAACGACACGGGCGTGCCGGCGAAATGCATGGCCATCGCTACGCCGTGTTCCATCGCGTAGTCGCCAATCTTCTTGGTTTCGATCAGTCCGCCGGCGCTGGCCAGATCGGGATGAATCATGTCGAGCGCGCCCATGTCGATCAGCTTGATGAAGTCCTCTTTCAGATAGATGTCTTCCCCGGTCAGGATCGGCGTGGTCGTCGAGTCCTTGATCTGCTTCAGCAGCTCGCCGAACTCCCACGGCACCATGTCTTCCATCCAGGCGAGACTCCACTTCTCCATCGCCTGCGCGAGCTTGATGCAGCTGTTGACCCCGATGTGGCCATAGTGATCCGAGGCCAGCGGGATCTCCATGCCGATGGTCTGGCGAATCTGGCCGATCCAGTCGGACAACCACTCGATGCCTTTGTCGGTGATTTGAATGCCGGTAAAGGGATGCATCACCCGCTGGCCGCCGCCGATGTCGGTCCCCAGCGGCATCGACAGGGTCCCAGGAACGTCACGCAGCAGCCCGATCCCGAAGTCCTGCTTCAAGAAGGTGATTCCTCGATCCATTCGCGCCTTGAGCATCTCCCCCTGTTCCTTCGGGGTGTCGCGTTCGGTGGTGTCGGCGTAAAGGCGGACGCGATCCCGGAACTTGCCGCCGAGCATCTGCCAGCAAGGCACGCCCCAGGCCTTGCCCGCGAGATCCATCAGCGCCATCTCGATGCCGCACACGCCCCCGGCTTGCCGGGCCGGCGCGCCAAACTGCTTGAGCTTCCTGAACACCTTGTCGACGTTGCACGGGTTCTCGCCAAGAATGCGGCTCTTGAGGAACAGTGCATAGGTCTCGCTGGCGCCATCACGCACCTCGCCCCATCCCACGAGGCCCTGGTTGGTGTCGATGCGGATGATAGGACAGGTCATCGGCGCGCCGACGACAACCGCGTATCGGAGATCGGTGATCTTGAGCGCGGACGGCTCGGATGCTCGCTTCACGTTGGCTTGCACGAGATTCGCCGCAGCATCGGCGGCGGCATCCCCGCTCAACGCCATCGCCCCCGCCGCGCCGAGACCAACGGTCTTGAAAAACGAACGCCGGTCGATCCCGCGGGGGACATCAGCCAACAACGTTCGGACTGCAGCCTTCATGGGCCCTCACTTGGCGACGAATTCGCCGGGAGACTGCCACCCACGATGTGCGCATGTCAAGGGACGCGCCTGATGTCTGTCAACGCGCCTGATGTCGCCGACCTGCGTAGTAGTAGAGTAGGCCTGCCCGCGCGCCGCAGTCGGCAACCAGCGAAGGAGGAAGCTGTGAGTCACCAACAGTCGCGACGAACACTGCTCAAGACTGTCGGTGTCGCGGCGCTGGCCATCCCCACGGCCGCGGTGAGGAACAGCATTGCGATTGAAGCGGAATCGCCTGACCAACGCTCACGCTTCGAAGGCAAGGACACCCCGAAGATCTGCCTCGAAGCCGGAGCGGCAGTGGGCGGCTCGAGTGAGGAAGCGGCCGCAGCGGCCCGCCGGATTCGCCAGCTTGGCGTGGAGCACGTCATCTCCGGCGGCGGCGCGGATTCCCTGGGAAGAGAGCCGATTGCGCGAGACGATGGACCGGCTCAAGGAGAACGGCCTCACGCTGGCGAACCTGATGATCTCCGGCTTTCCAAACGCCATCTACAACCGTCCCGACAAGGATGCGGACATCGACAAGGTGATCCAGTCGATCCGAGGCCGCCGGCAAGGTCGGCCTGCCGGTTGTCGAATACAACTGGTACGCGCATCGCGCAATGGAAGGCTATTTCGAAGAAACCGGGCGGGCCGGCGCCGGATGGACCGGGTTCGATTACCAACGCATGAAAGACCTTCCGCCGCTGCCCGACGAAGGGGCCCACACGCTCGACGAGATGTGGACCAACATCACCTACTTCCTGAAGGCGGTCGATTCCCGACGCCGAGAAGGCCGGGCGTGCGGCTGGCGCTCCATCCCAACGACCCGCCGGCGCCGATCAGTCGCGGGTCGCAACAGATCATGGCCACGATTGACGGCTGGAAGAAACTGATCGGAATCGTCGACAGTCCGTCGAACGGGATCACCTTCGACTGCGGCGTGACCCGCGAGATGGGCGGCGACCCGGTCGAGGTCTGCCGATGGTTCGGGTCTCGCGATCGCATCAACCACGTGCACTTCCGCAACGTGAAGGTGCAGAAGCCGTACGAGCGCTACACCGAAGTCTTCATCGACGAGGGAGAAAACGACATGTTCGCGGTGATGAAAGAGCTCGTGCGGCAGAAGTACCCGCGGCTGATCTACCCCGAGCATCCACGAGGGATCGACTACGACCGCGAGCAACCGAACTTCCGATCGCAGTATCCCGGCGGCGGAGGCTATGCCGGGTTTGCTTTCAACGTCGGCTACACCCGCGCGATGATGCAGGCGGCGCTCGCAGGTTGCTGACGCCGTGGCCGCTGATTGCTGAATGCTCGAGACCAAGGAGACAACCGACATGCCGCGCCCTCTCGCAATCGCGATCCTTACGGCGGCGCTCCTGACGCCGGTTCTGTCGTCACGCACAGCTGTTCACGCTGACGAAGGATCAGATGATCGAGTACACCGCGCAAAACCCGTTCGAGCGGTTTCCCGACGGCCGGCCCAAAGTGCCCGATGCCTTGATCGAGCGCGCGCGCGAGCTTGTCGTCCGAAGAGGTCTTCGCGATTCTTCCAGGCAAGGGTTTCCGCAACCAGTACGAGGATGGCTTCCAGGATTCTGCATCCGGGCAAGAAACTCGTCGGCCGCGCGTTCACGGTGCAGTTCATGCCGGTGCGGCCGGACCTCGACGAGCGTGATCAATGCCCGGGCGAAGGCCGCAGGACTGGATCGCATGTACAACCAGGTGGCGATCGACATGCTGCAGCCCGGCGACGTGCTCGTCGTCGATCTCTTCGGCAAGACCGAGGGCGGCACCATCGTCGGCGACAATCTCTTCTACTACGTCATGAAGGCGACGAAGGGCGCCGGACTGGTCGTGGACGGCGCGATTCGGGACCTCGAGGGGATTTCGGGAATGGACATGCCCGCATACTTCAGGAGCGTGCATCCGAGCGCCATCGGCAACGTGATGATCAGCGGCATCAACATTCCGGTCCGAATCGGTAGTGCGACCGTCATGCCGGGCGATCTCGTGTTCGGAGACGCCGAAGGCGTCTACTTCATTCCTCCCGCGCTGGTGCAGCCGGTCGTCGACAACGCGGACGTGATCCACATTCACGACGAATGGACCCGCCTGAAGTTCGACGAGGGCAAGTACAAGTCGAGTGAGATCTACGGCACACCCAAGGATCCGGCACTCAAGCAGGAATATGAGGAGTACCTGAAAAAGCGTCTCGAGGAAATTCGAAAGAAATACGCGACGGGGAAGCCATGATCAAACGAACAGTCACTCTCGTCCTCGCGGCAACGTGCGCCGCCACGGTGTGGGTCGTTGCGCAACCGGCCGATGTTTCCCTGGTCGATGGGTTTCGAACCGTCGAGGTTGCCTCCGTCTCGGATGCCATGGAACAGCTCTACGGGCAGCGCGGCTACATGGCGCACGACATGCGGCCGCTGGCGCCGACGAAATTTGCCGGGCCGGCTGTCACCGTGCAGCTGAAGAAAGAGGAACACAAGGAAGGATCCGCCGCATCGCAAGGCATGCTGGACCTGATCGATTCGTCGCCGGCGGGATCCGTCTACGTGATGGTGCTCGAGGACGGGGCGGATTTCGCCGGCATCGGTGGCCTGATGGCCACGGCCATGAAATACCGGGGCTTCGCGGGCGCCGTCATCGACGCGTCGGTCCGCGACACCCCGCAGATCCGCAAGCTGCAGTTTCCGGTGTTCAGCCGCGGGGTGGCGCCGTCCACGACAATCAATCACTACCGCGTGACCGGGGTGAACGTGCCGGTGACGTGCGCCGGCGTGCGGGTGCAGCCCGGCGACATCATTGCCGCGGATGAAGACGGCGTCGCCGTGGTGCCACAGGCGAAAGCGGCAGAAGTACTCAAGAAATCACAGGAGCTCGACGACATCGAGCACCGGATGCTCCCGTTCATCGAGAAGTACCGATCGATCAAAGAAGCTGTAAAGCAGTTCGGAAGAATTTAAGGGCGCCTGCGGCCAGCGCGTGCGGCCTGAGGGAAGCGCCGCGAAGCGACGCCCGCGAGCGAGCGCGTGGGGGTGGGGCCCCACGCGCAATTGAAAGAGGATCTGACATCCATGCTGACCTGGCTGATCGTCTGCCTGACGCTCCTTCCGCTCCATCAGGCCGCGGCCGCTCGGCCTCCGGAAGCGACGCTGTCCAACTCCGAGATCCGCGCCAGTCTTTACCTCCCCGACCCAGAGGCCGGTTACTACCGGGGGACGCGTTTCGACTGGTCGGGCGCAATCGCCAGCCTGGAATGGCATGGACACAACTACTTTGGAAAGTGGTTCGATCGCTACGACCCGAAAATCCACGATGCGATTACCGGCCCGGTCGAGGAGTTCCTCACCAACGGCGCCGGGCTGGGATACGAGGAAGCGAAACCGGGCGACAGCTTCGTTCGCATTGGTGTCGGAGCGGTCCGTAAGCCTGACGAGCCGAAGTACCGGCAGTTCAGCACCTACGAGATCGTCGACCCTGGAAAATGGACGGTCACCAAGGGAGCGGACTGGATTCAATTCGTCCACGAACTGCGCGACACGGGGGGCTACGCCTACGTCTACCGCAAGAAGCTGCGTATCGTCCGCAACACGCTGGTGCTGGATCATGAATTGAAGAACACCGGTCGCAAGACGATCGCGACCAGCGTGTACGAACACAACTTCTTCATGCTGGACGGCAAACCAACCGGACCTGAGTCCGTGGTGCGATTCGCCTTCGCACCACGCGCCACCGACCCGCTGAACGGGCTTGCCGAGGTGCGAGGCAACACGTTGGTATACCTCCGCCAACTGCAGCCGCGGCAGACGGTGGCGACCGACCTCGAAGGGTTCGGCCAGACCGCCAGGGATTACGACATCCGAGTCGAGAATCGACAGACAGGTGCCGGTGTGCGGCAGACCGGCGATCGGCCGATGTCAAAGCTGCACCTCTGGTCGATTTCGACGACCGTCTGTCCCGAGGCCTTCATCGATCTGCAGATCGAGCCGGGCAAGGCATCCACGTGGCGGATCACCTACGAGTTCTATCAGGTCCACGCATCGTGAGCGCCTCACATTGCGTGCTGACCTGTTGGTTCGCGCTCGCGTGCGGGCTCGCGCTCACCCTGGCGCAAACCATCGATCCTGGACGCAAGAGCTTCGAGACCTACTGCGCGCGGTGCCACGGCGCCGACGGCAACGGGGGTGAAATGGGTCCGCCCATCGCCCTGCGACTGGCGGAACGCGACGACGAGCAGCTGGCGAAGTTCATTCATGAAGGGCTGCCCGATCGGGGCATGCCGCCCAATCCGGTGACCGCACAGGAGTGGCCGGACCTGCTGAAGTTCCTGCGCAACATCGAGCGACGCGGCGCAACCTACCCGGTGACGAAGAGAACGCTCCGGGTCGAAACCGCGTCGGGATCGACCCTCGACGGCCAGGTGCTTGGCGAAGGTTTCGACGAGCTGCAGTTGCGTACCAGCGATCGACGCGTGCACCTGCTCAGACGCTCCGGGGAGCGGTTCCGCGAGGTGACATCCGAAACCGACTGGCCGACCTATAACGGCGATCCCGGTGGAAACCGCTACACCGCGCTGACCGAGATCAGCAAAGAGACGCTCGGTCGCCTCGCGATGCGCTGGATGTTCACGCTCGATGGCGGCGGCGATCTTCAAGTCACGCCGGCCGTCGTCCAGGGCGTGATGTACGTGGCCGGCGTCAACGAGTGTTATGCCCTCGACGCCGGTAGCGGCCGCCAGATCTGGCGATACCGGAGGGCCCGGACCACCGGCCTGTCGACGGGAGGTCATGCCAACCGTGGCGTTGCGGTTGCCGGCAACCGCGTGTTCATGCTGACCGACAACGCGCACATCATCGCGCTCAATCGCTTTACCGGCGAACTGCAGTGGGATACCGAGCTCGATGACTGGCGCAAGAATTACTCAGCGACTTCGGCGCCGCTCCCTGCCGGCAACCTCGTGATCTCGGGCGTGGCGGGTGGAGAGCACGGTGCGAACGGGTTCGTGGCAGCCCACGATCAGGAAACAGGAAAGGAAGTGTGGCGGTTCTGCGACGGTGCCGAAGCCCGGAGAGCCGGGATCCGAGACCTGGCAGGGCAAAGACATCGAACACGGCGGCGCGCCGACGTGGTTCACCGGCAGCTACGACGCCGAGCTCGACATGATCTACTGGCCGACCGGAAATCCTGCCAAGGAGTACAACGGCGATCATCGGCAGGGTGACAATCTGTATTCCGATTGCATTCTGGCGCTGGACCGCAAGACCGGCCGCTTGAAGTGGTACTACCAGTTCACGCCGCACGATCTCTGGGACTGGGATGCCACCGAAACCTCGGTGCTCGTGGATGCGACCTGGCAGGGGCAGCCACGGAAGCTGATGCTCCATGCCAATCGCAACGGCTTCTTCTACATCTTCGATCGCCGGGACGGCACGTTGCTGAAGGCCAGGCCGTTCGTCAAGAACCTGACCTGGGCGCGCGAGATTGGGACCGACGGCCGACCGGTCAAGCTTCCGAACCAGGAGCCGACGGTCAAGGGGACGAAGGTCTGTCCCTCGCAGGACGGCGCGACCAACTGGTTCTCTCCGTCGTTCAATCCCGCAACCGGTCTCTACTACATTCAAACCTTCGAGAAGTGCAGCATCTATACGAAGAGCGATCAGGGCGAGTGGGAATCCGGCAAGTCCTACCTCGGCGGATCGCAGCGGACTGCCGACGATCCCAGGCCAGAGCGCATCCTCAGGGCGTTAGACATTCAAACTGGCGAGACCCGGTGGTCGCTCCCGCAGCCCGGCCCCGCGCAGTCGTGGGGTGGGACACTGAGCACTGCGAGCGGCCTGGTGATCTTCGGGTCGGACGACGGCGCGCTGATGGCGGCCGACGCCGCGACCGGCAAGCCGCTGTGGGCGTTTCAAACGAATCAGACCTGGAAAGCATCGCCAATGACCTACACGTTCGACGGCCGACAGGTCGTCGCCGTGGCGGCCGGCACCAGTATCATCACATTCAGCATTCGTGATTGAACATGCCGATCAGCCGACGAGACTTCTGCGAGCGTTTGATCCCCGGCGGACTGTTGCTGGCCGCGTCGCCCGGCGCCGCCGCCTGTGTCCAGCAAGCGGCGGATCGCACACAGGCGCCAGCGCCGACCGGTTCCCACATCGGCAGCCTGTATCCATTCGTGCAAGGACAGGCCGACCACTCGAAGCTGGAACTGTCCTTTCTGCAGTCTGAGTTCAAGACGCTTGCCGAGTGGCAGCCAACCGCGAGAGCCCGAATCTTCGATCATCTGTTTTTCGCGCCGCCGCCCGTCGCGCCGCAGGCGCAACTCGTGCGACGCACCGACAAAGCGGACTACATCGAGGAGTACCTGACGTTCCAGACGGCCCCGGACATCCGCGTCCCGGGGTACGTGCTGATCCCGAAAAACGCTCGTCTGCCGGCCCCGGGCATTGTCGCGTTGCACAGCCATGACGGCGTGTATCTCTGGGGCAAGGAAAAGATCGTCGCGATCGAGCATGAGCATCCATGGCTCATCGACTACAAGCGAGATGCGTACGGCGGCAAGAGCATTACCGCCGAACTGGTCAGGCAGGGCTACGTCGTGGTCACGATCGACGCGTTGTACTGGGGCGAGCGGCGCATGCTGCTGGACGATGATTCCGCGGCGTACCGGGAGCGGCCGCTGAGTATGACCGAGCAGGAGATTCGCGCGTTCAACCAGCGCGCGCAGCAGAACGAACAGTTGCTGGCCCGCAGCCTCTTCACAGCCGGGATCACCTGGCCGGGTGTGCTGCTATGGGACGACATCAGGACGGTAGACTACCTCGCGTCGCGGCCCGAGGTGGATCGCAACCGCATTGGCTGCGTCGGGCTGTCGATGGGAGGCTACAGAAGCTATTTGCTGGCCGCGCTCGACCCACGGATCAGGGCAGCAGTCGACGTGGGCTGGATGACCTCGTTCGCGGCGCAAATCAAGCAGCATGTGATCAACACGATCGGCTTGTCGTTTCACATCAACGGTCTCTATCGCTACCTGGATTTCCCGGATTTCGCCGCATTGATCGCCCCTCGAGCGCTGATGGTGATCAACGGATCGCAAGATCAGCTGTTTGCGCTCGACGGTGTGAAGGCTGCTTTCGACAAGATCGCCCGCTGTTATGCCAAGGCGGGCGCGCCGGATCGGCAACGCTGCCGGATGTACGACGCGCCGCACCAGTTCAATCGCGAAATGCAGGCGGAAGCCTGGGATTGGCTGAAGAAGTGGGTGTGACGTGAAGGCGTAGGGTGCGTCTTTCTGAGGGGTGCCTGAAAACGAATGCGCTCGGCATCTCTGAAGAGGTGCCCTACAGACTCTTTCAGTGAGGTGTTGGGCGCCGCTTTAGAGGCGCCCAAATCGCGCCACGAGCCAATGAACCGGCCTATAACGAACGACTGGCCGGCGGCGGGCACGAGATCAGAAATGCAGGATATCGCGCCAGCCCTTCCGATATTCCCGGCGGATGAACTGATCCGCCTCGGGTGCATTCGTCGCTTTCATGCGCTCCGCGTCCCACTGGAGCTTCTTGCCCACGCGATACGCCACGTTGCCGAGATGGTTCGCCTCGGTGGTCCATCCCGCGTAGTCGAAGTTCGCCAGTGACGGCTTCCCGCCTTTGCACGCTTCTATCCATTCGGCGTAGTGGCCGGGCGAATTGGGAATCGTCTGCGGCGGCGGCACGAAGTCGGCGAAATCCTTTTCCGGCAGCAGCACGTGCTTGTTCCCGCTCGACAGAATCATCCCCTTGTCGCCGATGAACAGCTGCGCGTCCGGCCACTGCGGGATGCCGCCGTCGGTCCAGATCTTCGGCCGGCTCTCCCCCTGGTGCCACGTCAGCTTCAGCGGCGGCATGTCGCCGCGCGCGCCGTACTCGTAGTCCACGCGCATCGTCGCCGGCGCGATCTCAGGGTGCGCCGGCCGATCGGCGAAGGCCTCGACCGTCAGCGGCGCCCTGATCTCGAGCGCCCAGAACGCCAGGTCGTTCCAATGGCTGCCCAGGTCGCTCATCGTGCCGTTGCCGAAGTCCCACCAGCGGTACCACTTCGGCCCGGGGACGTAGACCGAGTTGAACGGCCGCGCCGGCGCGGGGCCGAGCCAGAGATCCCAGTCGAGTCCGTTCGGTACCGGGTTCGACCTCCTTCGGGCGGTCGCTGACGACGACAATGTCCTTGATTGCGCGTCGCCGCTTCCTCGCTCTGGATGCCCCACGCGCGGTTGACCCAGACGTGCACTTCGCGGACCGGGCCGATCGCTCCGCTCTGGATCAGCTCCATGACGCGGCGGTAGTTGTCCGATGCGTGGCTCTGGTTGCCCATCTGGGTCGCGACCTTCAGTTTCGCGGCGGCCTCGCGGATCAGCCGGGCCTCCGAGATGTTGTAGGTCAGCGGCTTCTCGCAATAGACGTGCTTGCCGATGCCGCAGAGCCAGCATCGTGGCAAAGGCGTGCGTGTGCTCGCAGGTGCTGACGACGACCGCGTCGAAATGCTTGGGACGGTCGAAGAGCTTGCGGAAGTCGGCGTACTTCTTCGCCTGCGGATATTGCGCGCCGGGCTTGTCGAGCGCCCGGGCATCGACGTCGCACAGCGCGACGATGTTCTCCGATTCGACGCCGGCGAGGTTCGCAGCGCCGCGACCGCCGGCACCGATCATCGCGATGTTCAGCTTGTCGTTCAGGTTCCGGCCGCTCACAATCGCCGGCGCGGCGGCGAACGCACCGGCCCCCGCGAGAGCCTCGCCCATGAACTGCCGTCGCGTGATCCTGCGCTGTCGAGTCTTGTTCATGACGCTCTGCTCCTGCGATCGACGCTCAGGCCTGGGGCATCTTGAAGGTCTGGCGCACGTACTCGATGTTCGCGCGGGTGTCGGCAATCAGGTCCTTGGACGGCGAGTCGGTTTCGAGCACGTACCATCCGCGGTAGCCGATGTCGTGATACTCCTCCGCCAGGCGCGGCCAGTCGAGGATGTCCCGATCGCGCATCAACTTCTCTCCGTTCTTGATGTGAACCTGGTTGATGCGCTTTCCGAGGCGCGCCGGCTCGCCGTACGGATCGTGCACGCTCGACTTGATGTTTCGCGCGTCGTAATACACGCCGACGTAGTCCGAGCCAATCGCGTCGAGCAACCTGAGGTTGTCCTCCGCCGAAATCCAGTCTTCCAGCGCGACGACGACCCCGGCCTGCTCGGCGTAGCGCGCGACTTCCTTCATCATCGCGACGAAGGTGTCGACCTCCTGCTGATTCTCCATATGAATATGGCTGTCGCCGAGGATCGGCAGCAGAATGTTCGTAGTCCCAAGATTCCGCGCAACCTCGATGGCTTCGACGAGCAGAATCGCCGCGGCCGGATTGGTGTGGAGAGGCAGCCGGGATTTGCCGGGCGAGCCGATCGCCAGCGAACAGATCTGGATCCGGTTCTCGAGCGCCGCCTGCTTGAATGCAGCCTGGGTCTTCGGCTCGCGCAGATGAGGACTGCCGTCGGTTGGAAAGGTCAGGCTGACCTGGATGCCATCGAGTCCAATCTCCCTGGCCAGCGCAACCTTGGTGATGTCGCCGCGTTTCCCGAGATTCCAATCCGTCATTCCAATCCGCAACGGCAGAGAGGAGGACGATGGGATCTGCGCGCGCGCAACGACTGGGGCCGCGACGGTGGCGATTGCTGCCTGTTTCACGAAATCACGCCGGGTCACGTCCATGAAGCTTGACTCTCTTTGAGCTCGGGTACTGCCACCTTCGGGCAGAGGCTACGTATTCTTCTTCTCCAGCGTTTCTCGAAGACGCCGCGCCACGATCTTCTCCTCGCCGGACCGCATCATCCACACTCCGACGACGAGCGTGTTGTTTTCCGACCGGGTGCCGATCGAGGGTTCCCCGTCGCGAAGGCGCTTCACCACCTCGTCGGCGGTCATGCCTTTCGCGGCCGCGTCCCACGAAATTCGAACGTGCGGCACGTGGTTGGCCACTTCCGGGACGAAGACCTCGGCGGTCACGCCCGCGACCGCGGCCGCGGCGCTGCGGATGATCTCGGCGCGTTTCTCGAATTCCCGCTGCTCCTGCGCGTGATCTTTCGCGAGATACAGCTCCAGCGCCGCGAGCATGCCGACCATCTCTTCCTTGTTTACCTTGAGCCCGCGGCCGATGGTGTTGCCATTCGGCGGAGCGTTGAGCCGTGCGGCAGCAATGAGATCCTTTCTCCCGAGCAGCAGCCCCGCACTCTGCGGGCCGCGGATACCCTTGCCACCCGAGAAGGTGACGAGATCGAAACCCATCTTGGTGTACTTCCACAGGTTGTCGGCCGGCGGGACGTCTGCGGCGGCATCGTTGAAAGTGGGCACCGAGTGCTTCTTCCCAAGCTGCGCGAACTCCTCGTCCCGAATTTTTCCTTCCTTGTTGTTGTTGTTGTAGAAGAGCATCATCGCGGTCTGGTCGTTGATTGCGCGCTCCAGATCCTCGCGGGTCTCGACCTCTACCAGCGTCACGCCGCAATTGCGGACGGCATGGTCGTAGCCAAAACGATGCGACTTCTGGATGATGACTTCGCTCTTCATGCCGGCAAGGTTCGGCAGATCGATCGTTTTCTGGTGATCCAGGCCGGTCAGGACGCCGGCGGTTCCCAGGGTGAGGGCTGACGCAGCGCCCGAGGTCACCATCGCCGCCTCACAGTGGACCAGGGTGGCGATCCGTTCGCCGATCTTGTCGTGAAGCTCGTCGAGCATGACGTACTGCTCGGAGGCGTAGTTGATCGCGTCCATCACTTCACGCGGCATCAGCGAGGCGGTCATCGCCGTGTAGGTGCCGGCGGCGTTGATGAAAGGACGCACGCCAAGCTCATGGAAGTAGTCGCGCCCTCTCCTTCCGGCCGCGTATGCGGCAGACTCGAGAGGCAGCGGACCCGCACTGATGAATCCACCCACCACCGGCAATCCGGATGCGTTTCTCAGAAAACGGCGTCGGCTCCACATGTCAGGGCTCCCTTACGGTTGCATTTGCGAGTTCCGCGGCGAGAGGATAACAGCTTGCTGGAAAAAGCCAAGTGATGCCAACCCTGCCGGTCGCAATCCTGATGCTTCTGTGTGCCGCTGCCGCCCGGGCACAACCCGCGGAGGTTGGGAAGCGCGCCTATGACGCGCGCTGCGTGGGTTGCCACGGATCGGATGGGGCCGGCGGCGCGCACGGACCGGGAATCGTTGACCTCCGCGAGCCCCGCGCGGCCAACAGGCAGGCACTGCGCGATCTGATTCGAGGCGGCATACCCGACGTCGGGATGCCGGCCTTTCCGGTGCCCGACGCCGAACTCGACGCCATTGTCACATACGTTGAAATACTCCGGTCGCCTGCTGCAGAGCATCCCGTCAGCGGCGACGCCAGCGCCGGTGAACGTTTCTTCAACGGATCGGGCAAGTGTTCGAGCTGTCACATGGTGCGCGGGCGAGGCGGAACTCTCGGCCCGGAGCTCTCGAATCTCGCACGCGAACAGAGGACCTCGCAGATCGCGCACGGGCTCGCCGGGGGCAGCAATTCACGTTCGTTCAGACCCGTGTCGTTACGGATGCGCGATGGATCCGTCATTCGCGGCCTTGCCAAGTATGAAACGCCCTTCGACCTTGGCGTTCAGGACCTGGAGGGACGGTTTCATTCAGTTTCGAAGCAACAGGTCGAAACGATGACGTGGGAACCCTCGCTGATGCCAAAGGTTCAAGCTTCGCCCGAGGACCTGCAGAACCTGATGGCCTACCTGACTCGCCTCACCGTCGAGGCGTCACCTCCGACGACATGGCGCGGAAACGAGGCCACTGAAGAAGGAATCAGTTTCGAGCATGTCGCCCGTCCAAAACCGGGAGAGTGGCCCACCTATCACGGTCACCTGAGCGGAAACCGGCACAGCCCACTGGACCAGATCAACACTGGCAACGTGTCGCGGCTCGCGCCCTCCTGGATCTTCCCGGTTCCAGGCACACGCGGCGCGCTCCAGGTGACACCGATCGTAGTCGATGGACTCATGTATGTGACGGCCGTCAATGCCGTGTGGGCGCTCGACGCACGAACCGGCAGCGAGGTCTGGCATTACAGCCGGCCACGTACGAAAGGTCTGGTCGGTGACGCGGCCGGCGGCATCAATCGAGGCGTCGCCGTGGTCGGCGATCGCGTGTTCATGCAAACCGATCACGCACACGTCATCGCGCTTCACCGCATCGGCGGTCAGCTGCTCTGGGATGTCGAGATGGCCGACTATCACCTGCATTATGGAAGCACCAGCGCGCCTCTGGTGGTCGGCGACCTGGTGATCGCGGGAGTATCGGGGGGCGATGAAGGGAACCGAGGCTTCATTGATGCCTACAAGGCATCGACTGGCGAACGCGTCTGGCGATTCTGGACCGTGCCCGCGCCTGGAGAGCCGCTGTCGGAAACCTGGATTGGCAAGGCGCTGGACCATCCGTGCGCCTCGACGTGGTTGACCGGTACCTACGATCCCGAGGCAAAACTCCTCTACTGGCCGACCGGCAATCCATGCCCGGATTACAACGGCGACGAGCGAAAGGGAGACAACCTCTACTCGGACTCCGTCGTTGCGCTGGATCCGCAGACCGGAACGCTCAAATGGCACTTCCAGTTCACGCCGCATGACGTTCACGATTGGGACGCGACGGAAACGCCGCTCCTGGCCGATCTCGAATTTCACGGCAAACCACGAAAGCTGTTGCTTCACGGCGATCGCAATGGCTTCTTCTACGTGCTCGACCGGCTGACCGGCGAACTGCTGCTGGCCGAACCCTTCGTCGGTAATCTCACCTGGGCGAGCGGCATCGGCCGGGACGGCCGGCCAGTGCTCCGGCCGAACCAGGCCCCCACTGCCGAGGGCACGCGCGTCTGCCCGTCGGAAGCGGGGGCGGCAAACTGGCCCTCGACCGCGTTCAACCCGGCGACGGGCCTCTTCTACCTGATGGCCGAGGAATCCTGCAGTATCTTCACGAAGAATTCCGAGTGGTGGAAACCGGGCGAATCGTTCTACGGCGGCGGAACGCGCCGCTCACCCGGCGACATCACCGTCAAATATCTGCGCGCGCTCGACGTGCAGAGCGGAAAGGTTGTCTGGGAAATTCCCGACATCGGCGGCGG
Source organism: uncultured Acidobacteriota bacterium (assembly GCA_963755695.1). Taxonomy (GTDB): domain Bacteria; phylum Acidobacteriota; class Vicinamibacteria; order Vicinamibacterales; family 2-12-FULL-66-21; genus QHWT01. The sequence continues at coordinate 2,326,994 of CAVWLB010000010.1, forward strand.
CGTTCTCGGAAGCGGCTTGATCAGCACGGCCGGCGGACTGGTGTTCTACGGCGACGGAACCGGCGGTGCGCTCGTGGCGGCCGATGCCAAGACGGGCAAACTCTTGTGGCACTTCAACACCGGACAAAGCTGGAAAGCCAGTCCGATGACCTACGCGATTGACGGCACTCAGTTCGTCGGGGTTGCCGCCGGATCGACGATCGTGACGTTCACGCTGCGTTAGGATCAGCTCCTCCAGTCAGCTGTCACGTCACGCGAGCAGCTTGGTGACGACCTCGCCGCTGACGTCGGTCAGGCGGAACTCGCGGCCCTGGAACTTGTAGGTGAGCTTCGTGTGATCGAGCCCCATCAGGTGCAGGATGGTCGCGTGCAGGTCGTGGACGTCGACCGGGTCCTCGACGACGTTGTAGCCGAGATCGTCGGTGCGTCCGATCGTGATGCCGGGCTTGACGCCGCCGCCGGCCATCCAGATGGTGAACGCGCGCGGATGGTGGTCGCGCCCCATCAGCCGCGACCCGTCGCGCGCCTCGTTCATCGGCGTGCGGCCGAACTCGCCGCCCCAGATGACGAGCGTCGTGTCGAGCAGGCCGCGCTGCTTGAGATCGCGGCACGAGCGCGGCGGCCGCGCGATCGGTCTCGAGGCAGAGCGCCGGGACCTTGGTTCGCGATGTCGGTGCCGACGCTGGCGCCGTGCGTGTCCCAGCCGCGGTGATAGAGCTGCACGAACCGCACGCCGCGCTCGACCAGGCGGCGGGCCAGCAGGCAGTTGTTGGCGAACGACACCTTGCCCGGCTCGGTGCCGTACATCGCGTGAATCGCTCGGCGACTCGCTGCGAGATGTCGGTCAGCTCCGGGACGCTGCTCTGCATCCGATACGCCATCTCGTAGGACGCGATGCGCGTGGCGATCTCCGGATCGCCGGTCTCCGCCCGGTGCAGCCGGTTCAGGTCGGTCACCAGATCGATCGACGTCGCGCCGCGCGTCCGCGCGTCGACGCCGTCCGGGTTCGAGACGAACAGCACCGGGTCGCCCTTTCGATCGGAACTCGACGCCCTGGTAGACCGTCGGCAGGAACCCGCTCCCCCAGCACGACTTTCCGCCGTCGGGCGCGTTCTCGCCGGACAGCAGCACGACGAAGCCGGGCAGGTCGCGGCTTTCGCTGCCGAGCCCGTAGGTGAGCCACGAGCCCATGCTCGGCCGGCCGAACACCTGGCTGCCCGTGTTCATGAAGATCTGCCCGGGCGCGTGGTTGAACTGCGTCGTGTGAACCGAGCGGACGATCGCGATGTCGTCGGCGATGTTCGCCAGATGCGGAAGCAGCTCCGACAGTTCGGCGCCCGACTGGCCGTACTGCTTGAACGTGAAGGGCGATCCGAGCAGCGAGGCGTGCCCTTGATGAACGCGAACCGCTCTCCCTTGGGAATGAACTCCGCGGGAATCTCCTGGCCGTCGTGCTTCTGAAGCGTCGGCTTGTTGTCGAACAGATCGAGCTGCGTCGGCGCGCCGGCCATGAACAGATAGATGATGTTCTTGGCCTTCGGCGCGAAATGCGGCGGGCGCGGGGCCATTGGATCGACAACCGGCGCCGGAGCGAGGCGGCCTGAGCCTGCGCGAACAGTCGGTCGTCGAGCAGCGCCGACAGCGCCAGGCCGCCGATGCCGAAACCGGACTGCTTGAAGAAATGCCGGCGCGTGATGGCGCGAAGAATATCGGGATGCATCATTCTTTGGTCAGCGTTTCGTCGAGGTTCAGAAGCGCGTTGGCGACGAGCGTCCACGCCGCCTGTTCCGCGGCATCCGATTCCGCCGACCGCATAGCCCTTGATCGACACTTGCAGCGGCAGCCGCGATCGGTTCGGAATCGTTCGAGCTGCGCTGTATACGACGCGATGATCCGATCGATCTCCCCGGCTCTCGGCGTGCGCGTCAGCGACCAGCCGGAAGGCGTAGGTGCGCGACGCTTCAGCAGCAGTTCCTCCCGCCAGTCGAGCCGCCAGCGCTCACCGGCGCCGACGACGGTTCGCGCAGGATGCGGGCCGCCAGCGCGCGCGCCGCTTCGAAATACGCCTCGTCGTTCAACGTGGTGAGCGCCTGGAGCGGCGTGTTCGTGCGCACGCGCCGGACGGTGCAGTGCTCGCGGCTCGTGGCATCGAACGTCATGAAGCTCGGATACGGCGCCGAGCGCCGGATGAACACGTACAGGCCGCGGCGGTAACGGTCCTCGCCCGTCGCTCGGCGATCCATTTCTCGTCGCTGTACGGAATGTCCCAGATGCCGTCCGGCTGCGGCGGAAAGACGCTCGGTCCGCCGATCTTGCGGCTGAGCAGCCCGCTGGCGGCCAGCACCGTGTCGCGCACCATTTCGGCTTCCATCCGGAAGCGCGGCCCGCGGGCGAGGAGCCGGTTGTACGGATCGCGCTCGACGAGCGCAGGCGTGCGCGACCGACGACTGCCGGTAGGTCGCCGACGTGACGATCAGCTTGTGAATCGCCTTCATGTGCCATCCGCTGCTGCACGAACTCCGTCGCCAGCCAGTCGAGCAGCTCCGGGTGCGACGGCGGTGTTCCCTGCGTGCCGAAGTCCTCGCTGGTTTCGACGATGCCGCGGCCGAAGAACTGCTCCCAGGCGCGGTTGACCGCGACGCGCGCGGTCAGCGGGTTCTCCTCGTCGACGAGCCAGTGCGCCAGACCGAGCCGGTTCGGCATCTGGTCGTCGCCAAGCGGATGCAGAGTCTCCGGCACGTCGGCATAGACCTGCTCGCCCTTGTCCATGAAGCTGCCGCGCCGACGCACGTACGCCGACGGGCGTTCGTAGGCGACCCGTTCGCGCATCACGAGCGCCGTCGGGATGCCGAGCGCCTTCGAGATCCTTCTGCAGATCCGCGATCCGATCGCGAGTCGGCTTCAGCGAGGCGCGCGACGGTGCGATAGAAGGCCGCGCAGATCCTTGCGCTGCTGCTCGGTGCGACTCGGCGACGCGGCAACCGCAAGCATCGGTCGCAGCTTCGCCGGGATCTCGACGACCCGCTGCGGCGTTGCTGCTGGAGGTGACCGACAGCCGGAAACGGCCGAGCGCCTGCCCGACCGCACGTTCCTTGATGTTGAGCCGAATCCGGAGCCGGACGCCTGCCGCGGTTCCTCGAGCGGACGATCGAGGGTGAAGACGATCTGCCGTGGCAAGCCGTGTGTCCTCGCGGCTCGCGTCGATGCGCCATCCCGCGGCACCGACGCGTCGCGCGGGAGCATCTTGGGAAGAACGTATCGAGGTTCGCGCCCCCGGCCGAATCGTCTGCCTTGATTGCCCTGATCGTCTGCGGCGCGAGCGAGTCCGACTCGGACGAGGTAACCGACCTCGATGTCGACGCGATTCAACTGGAAGTTGCCATAGACGTCGCGGCCCGGCCCGCCCTTCGGCAACGACGGATCCGGCAGCGCCTCCAGCCGGATCGCCGTGACGCCGGGAGGGTCGTCGCGTCATCGAGGGTGTAGACCGTCTCGCCCGGGTTCGACCCTGACGCCATGACCGATCCGTCGTGCATCGCTGTCAATACCACTCCGCCGGTGGCGCTGAGCCGCTTCGGCGCCAGGACCTTCCATCGCGTCGACGGTTCGAGCCGCATCCCCTGTTCCCACACGGCCTGAGCGCCGTCGAGTGCCGGCGTCTGGTTCTTTGCCGTTCGTTCAGCCGATCGATCTCCGATCTGGATCGCTTTCCGCTTCGTCTCCTGCTCGGGCGTCGGCACGTCGATCATCGCCTCGGCGTATTTCGTGCCATCGCCCAGCTTCTTGACCTCGATAGTCGCTGTTCGAGAAGAACGCCATCATCCGGTAGTAGTCCTTCTGAGTGAACGGATCGTACTTGTGGTCGTGGCACTGGGCGCAGCCGAGCGTCGTGCCGAGCCAGACGGTCGCGGTCGTGTTGACGCGGTCGACGAGCACCTCGTAGTGCGCTTCTTCGGGATCGATGCCCCCTTCCTCGTTGGTCATGGCGTTGCGGTGGAAACCGCTGGCGATCAATTGATCGGTGGTCGCATCGGGCAACATGTCGCCGGCGATCTGCTCGATCGTGAACTGATCGAATGGCATGTCGCGATTGAGCGCGTCGATGACCCAATCGCGATACTTCCACATCACACGCGGGAGATCCTTCTCGTACCCATGCGAGTCGGCATACCGCGCCAGATCGAGCCACGGGCGCGCCCAGCGCTCGCCGTAATGCGGCGAGGCCAGCAGCCGATCGACGAGATGCGCGTACGCGCTGTCCTTGCCGTCACGTTCGGCCTCAGCGGCGACCTCATCCATTTCCTGCGGCGATGGTGGAAGTCCGACGAGATCGAGCGAGACGCGGCGCACCAGGGTTTCGAGCGCGGCTTCTGCCGAAGGCGTGAGGCCTTCCTGCTCGAGCCGGGCGAGGATGAATCGGTCGATTGGCGTTCGGACCCAGCTCGTGTCGCGTACCGCAGGCGGCTCCTGGCGCACCGGAGCGCGGTACGCCCAATGGCGCTGCGGCTCCGAGTCCTGAGAGGCAGTGACGGTCTGGTCGGCGTGTTCGGGCCAGGCCGCGCCCTGATCGATCCAAGTACGAATCAAATCGATCTGCGCCTTGGCCAGGGGATCCTCGTCCTTCGGCATCCGGTCTTCGCCATCGAGTCCGAGCACGCGCCGCATGACCAGGCTCCGTTGGCTGTTTCCCGGAATGACGGCGGGTCCCGTTTCTCCGCCCTTCAAGGCGACGGAGCGCAGGTCCAGACGAAGCCCGTGTTTCTGCTTGTTCGGACCGTGGCACTCGTAACAGTGGGTCCGCAGAATCGGTTGGATGTCGCGGACGAAGTCGATAGCCGGAGAGGGCGTTGGCTTTTGGGCATGGAGTGACGCCCAGGTCAGCGCCAACGCTGCGATCCCGGTGATCGAGCCCGCGATGGAATAGCGGCCGAGCACGTTAGGCGAATGCTCCCTTACCGTGCCGCGATACAGTCGATTTCAACCAGCGAATTACCCGGCACGCCGCCGTACGCCGCGATCGTCGTCCGCACCGGTGGATTGGGACCAAACCGCCCGCGAAAGACGTCGTTCATCGCGTCGTAGTCGCGGAGATCCGCGAGGTACACGTTCACTTTCAGAACCTTCTCCATCGACGAGCCGGCCTTCTTGAGCTCCGCCTCGAGTTGATCGAGAACGGACTTGGTGTGCACGGTGATGTCTCCGGGACCGTGTTCTCCCTTGCCGGCAATGAATACGAGATTGCCGTAGGTGACCCAGGACGAGAACAGCGGCGGCTTGGCATCCGGTGCCGGATTGTCACTCGACGTCTTCTTGGTCGTGTCACCCGTCTGGGCGTGAGCCACGCCAAATAGCCCGGCGCCGGCAGCCGCCATCGAGGCAAAGAAAGATCTGAAGACGGATCGGCGCGTTGGATTGTCGTTGGGATGCATGGACGAGGCCTCCAGTGCGATCGCAAAAGGACACGGACAGAGCGGACTGATTTCCGTGTGAATCCGTGTGAGTCGGTGCTCGACCGTTGCGGGATTCTGCGGCGAGAGGATATCGGGCCAGGCGGTTCGAGGCAAGCGACGGACCCACGTCGGCTGCCCGGGGTCTCAGCGTCCTCCCTCGTTGACGTTGTAGGTCTGGCCGGCGATCGTGAGAGTGCCCGTTCGCGCACCTGCCGGGTTGGGGGCCGCGACAAACTGGACGAGTCCATTGCCCACGCCGGATGCGCCTGCCCTGAGTTCGATCCAGTCCGCATTGCTGACGGTCGTCCAGCTACACGGACCGCTGACGATGACGAGGATGCTGCCGAAGCCGCCGCCGGGCCCAAACTGGTGAAACGGCGGCAGGAGCGTGTATGAGCACTGCGACGCTTGTGTCACCGTGAATGGGTGGCCGGCAATCGTGATCGGCCCGCTGCGCGCCGGACTCAGGTTGGGTGCAACGGTGTATGACACCTGGGCGGGTCCGCTCCCGGACTGCGGCGACACGCTGATCCAGCCGACCCCACTTCCTGCCGTCCATCTGCAGCCGTCAGCAGTGCCGATCGAGGCTGTGCCGCTGGCGCCTGCGCCCGGCGCATCTTGTGTCGAGGACGTAACGGAGTACGTGCAGCCGCTCGCCTGGGCGATCTGGACGGCCCGCCCGGCAATCGTGACCGATGCATTTCGCGCCGGACCAACGTTTGCGGCGAGAGCCAGTTGCACCTGGCCTGCCCCGCTGCCACTCGATCCTCCGGCAAGACTGATCCAGGCCTGACCGCTTGCCGACGACCACGCACAGCCTGGTGCGGTCTGCACCTGAATGCTTCCCGTGCCGCCAGACGAACCAACGTTCAGGCTGGTGGGGCTCACCGTGAACTGGCAGCCGAGCGACTGCGCCACCGTGACCGTCCGCCCGGCAACCGTCAGCGTGCCGGTCCGGGCGGGACCATCCGTGGCGGCAACGCGGAACACGACCGAACCCGATCCGCTTCCGGTGGTCCCACTCGTGATGGTGAGCCACGACGTTACGCTTTCAGCAGTCCACGCACAACCGGCAGGCGCTGTCACCGCAACCTGGCGATCGCCACCAGACGGCTCGACGCTGAAACTGTTCGTGCCGATCGCGTAGCTGCAGCCTGTTCCCTGATCGACCTGCACAGACTGGCCGGCGATGCTGAGGGTGCCGGTCCGGGGGGGACCATCCGTGGCAGCAACGCGGAACACGACTGAACCCGATCCGCTTCCGGTGTTCCCGCTCGTGATGGTCAGCCACGACGTGACGCTTTCAGCGGTCCACGCACAACCGGCAGGCGCTGTCACCGCAACCTGGCGATCGCCACCGGACGGCTCGACGCTGAAACTGTTCGTGCCGATCGCGTAGCTGCAGCCTGTTCCCTGATCGACCTGCACGGAATGGCCGGCGATGCTGAGGGCTCCGGTCCTGGGTGGTCCGGTGAGCGCATCCACGTGAAAGTTGACCGTACCGTTCCCGTGGCCTTCGCGCCCCGAGACGATCGTGATCCACGGCACGGTGGCAGCTGCCGTCCACCCGCATTGAGCGGCGCTTGCGCGGACATCAATCGACAGATCCCCGCCTGTCCCATCCACGATCTCCTGCCTCGAGGAAATCGTCAGCTGGCAGGGCCTTCCTTGCTGTGAGATCTCCACTCGCTGGTCGTTCACGCTCAGGCTCGCGGAGCGGGACGATGGTTCCGCGTTGGCCACAACCGTGAACCGAACCGTTCCTTCACCCTGCCCGTCGGCTGGCGACGACAGCGTCACCCAGCCAGCCTCGCTCTTGGCCGACCATCCACACTCGCGGGTTGTCGAGATGTGCAGCGCCGCCGATCCGCCGTCTGGCGGAAAGGCGGAACTCTCGGTAGTCACCTGCAATGCGCACCTGGTGGCCGATGGCGCCGTAACCGTCTGGGTTTGTGAAGACGACGAGCCGCAGGCGGTCGGGAGGCAGGCGGCTGCCACGAGCGTGACCGCTGCCTGCAGCCTTAACCACGACTGGTTGAAGGAAATCATCGTGCCGGATGCTCCGCGACGACGGTGTAATGTGCCACGCTCTCGTCACATGACACAAGCACCCGGCGTGCTTCCGGGTCGATCACCGCCCGGCCGATGTCGCTGCCGGCGAAGCCATGAATGGCATCGAGCGAGCTCCACCAGGTCACGACGACAATGTCGGTGGGATCGAGTCCCGGGTTGCAGAGAACCTGCGAACCCTCATATCCGCTGACCGCCGCGAGGGCGGGGGCGACGTGTTCCGTGAAGTGCCGGATGTACTCGTCGACCGAGGAGGCGTTCGCCTTGGCTTTCCAGACCCGCGCGATCATGAGGGCTCCGAGGGGAGGAAGAAAGGAGCCCCAGACGCGGCCGGAGGGGGCGATGAGGCCGATCTCGTGCTGGAAACCGGATCAATAAAGATGGGCTCTGGCGGCGAAGGGGTGAGATCGCCGAGCACCATGAGTATCAATCAGCCATTCCGATCCCGTTTCCGTCGCTCGATGCCCGAATCCGCCGGCGCTTTCGGCCATGCTCGCCGAGGAACGAATGCGCGGGGGTGGTCGCGTGTCGGCGGGCGAATCAGCTCCTGGAGTTCCTCGCGCAACCGGCGTGTCTGCTGCGTGAGTTGACGAAGTTCTGCGTTGATCCCGTCTTCGGACCCTCGTACTTTTTTCACGGTGTGTTCACGCACACTACACCAATCCCGTCGTGGGACGGCCGTGGCCGCGGGATCAGCAGCATTCGCGCCAACCCGCTCGATGCAACCCTTACAGCTCCTCCGCCTTGGTCTCACGGGTCGTGGCCAGTCCAACCATCGTCAGCGCCGCGGCACCCGCGAGGTAGTACCCGACAAATGGCAGACCGTAGGTTTTGGCCAGCCAGGTTGCAATGTATGGCGCCAGCGACGCGCCGAAGACGCCGGCAAGATTGAAGGTCAAGGAATTACCGGTGTAGCGCACTACGGTTGGGAACAGCTCCGACAGCGCCGTGCCGAGCGGACCGTAGGTGAGGCCCATGAGCGACATGCCGATTGCCATGGCCAGCATTACGCCGGTGGTGCCGGCAACAAGCATTGGCGCCATCGCGAGGCCAAAGACGCCGATCGCGACCGTCACCCACCGGAGCGTCCGACGGCGGCCGTATCGATCCGCCAGAATCGCCGAGTACGGGATCGTCGCGGCGAAGAAGACGATCCCGAAGAGCTGAATCAGGAGAAACTGCTGCCGAGTGTAGCCGAGCGCGGTCGTGCCCCAGGCGAGCGCGAAGACGGTGGTCAGGTAGAACAACACGAAGGTCGCAAGGGCCATGAGCGTGCCGGACAGCAGCGTCGCCGGATGCTGGCGAAGCACGGTCAGCATCGGCAGCCTCACCCGTTCGCGCCGATTCAGCGCTTCGCGAAAGACCGGCGTTTCAGAAATGGTAAGGCGCACGTACAACCCGAGGACGACGAGCACGGCGCTGGCGAGGAAGGGGATTCGCCACCCGAACTTGAAAAACTGCACGTCCGTGAGCCACGCCGAGAGCAGCAGGAAAACCGCACCCGAGCAGAAGAATCCGAGTGGGGCCCCCAGCTGGGGAAACATGCCGTACCAGGCGCGGCGGCCCGGCGGTGCGTTTTCGATCGCGAGAAGGACCGCCCCTCCCCACTCTCCGCCCAGACCGAGGCCCTGGCCGAATCGGCACGCTGCGAGCAACAGAGGCGCCGCCAGACCAATCGACGCGTATGTCGGCAGCGCACCGATCGTCACCGTCGACAGGCCCATCGTCAGCAACGCCGCGACCAGCGTCGCCTTCCGACCGACGCGATCGCCAAAATGTCCGAACAGCGCCGATCCAATCGGCCTCGCCACAAAGGCGATCCCGAACGTGGCCAGCGAGGCCAGCGTCGCCGAGGCCGGATCGGACGCGGGAAAGAACAGCTTCGGAAAAATCAGCACCGCGGCGGTCGCGTAAATGTAGAAGTCGAAGAACTCGATCGTCGTGCCGATCAAGCTGGCGAAGAGCACCTGGCGGGGAGAGTTGATGGGCATCTCAGGCTGACGAAGGGGCTTATGGCTCAAGACTCATGGCTTATGGTGGCTCACGGTTTGCGAAAACGGCTCATGGCTCATGGGGGCTCAGGGCCTACGCCGGCGGTAGAGCCAGGACCTTCCGTGCGAACGCGAGATCGCGCCCGGCGGCATCGAGGGCTCGACCGGTGCGTTCCTGCGGCGTGCTGCCACCGGTCTCATATTCGAGGTGCATCGAGATCGGGCCCGCGAAGTGCGCATCGCGCAGCACCGATCCGAACCAGGTCCAGTCCACCTGCCCCTCTCCTAGCGGGCAATCCTCGATCACCCATCCCTTCTCCGTCTTGCGCCAGAAAAAGTCCTTCAAGGCGACCATCTTGAGCCGGGGCGCAACCAGGTGCGTGGCCGCCTTCCACGCTCCGCCGCCCCCTTCCGCGACGGCGTGCCGCGGATCGAAGTAGTAACCGGCCCACCGTGGATCGAGACGATCCATTGCCGGCGCAACTTCCCAGAGCGCCGCGCCGATGTAGCCCGCGTGATTATGGAATCCCATCTCGATGCCGCACTCGCGAGCAAGGGCCGCGAGGCCGACCAACGCTTCACCCGTGGCGGCGACCTGCGCGCGAACGTCGGGAGACGATGAGTACAGCCAGTAGCCCGGTTTGAAGAATTTGACGCCACTTCGCGCCGCCGCCTGCAGCAGCGGCCTGGCCATGGGGGCGCTGGCCGAGGTCAGCTCCGTCGTGATCATCGGCACTTTCCCCCCGCGCGACGTGATTGCCTCGATCGCGCGTGGCAGATCCTCGGAGGCGCGTTCGGGAGCCACGTGACCGTTCCGGCGGACGGTCAGGTCGACACCGTCGTAGCCCGCCTCCCTCACCGCGGCGGCGAGATCGTCCCAGCCAACGTCCGGTAGGTGCTTCGAAAAGAGGCAGAACGTCGGCGCTGCCGATGCCGCGCTCGCGGCCGCGCGGCGGCCGATCGCCGTCACTACCGCCGCTTGACCAACCACCGACATCCACTCCCGTCGAGACAACATCACAACCTCCGATCAGCCGCGTGGCGGCACCGCGCCGAGTCCGGGTCCGGTGAGTTGGCCCGTGTTCATCACGCCGTCGTGAATGGTAAAGAGGCCAGGAAATCGCGCCTCCCACTCGCGATTGGCGCTCGGCACGAACTGCCGTGCGTTCGCCTCGATGCCGGCGTTGCCGGGCACGCGGGCCGCGATGCCGGCCGAATGAATCAACGACGCGCCCGGGCAGGTGAGATCCTGCACGCACAGGAACATTCCGATACTTCTGCGCCGCGGCTGCCATCAGCATGGCCTGGCTCTGACCCTTGCAGGCCTTGAGCGCAACGCCGGTGTAGCCCATCTCTCGTGCAAGCAGCAGGCTGTCGAGATCGGTCAGCGACTCGTCGATCACCACCGGCCGGAGCCGTGCCGCTTCGTGCATCACGTTTGCGCGATCCTTCTGCAGGTCGCGTGCGGTCGGCTGCTCGATGTACAGGATGCGATCGAAGCCGGTCGGCGTGGCCTCGCGCACGCGGCGGAGAAATTCGAGCAGATACGCGACGTTCGGACAGCCTTCGTTGAAATCGAGCGAGTACTTCCAGTCGGTCACCCGACGCGCGGCCTGCGCGCGAGTCGACGACCCGGTCGATGCGAACCACCCGATCGAAATCCGCCGCGAGATCGCCGCCATTGAGCTTGATCTTGAATCGCAGCAGCCCGTCGCGCGGGATCCACTCTTCCAGCGTATTCGGCAGCCCGTCGTCGATCCGCGTGCGGACGTCGCCGGCGTGGAGTGGATCGCTGGCGCCGACCGAGTGGAACACCGGCATGCGCGGACGAGGGGTCGCCGGCACATACCGATCGAGGAACTCTCCTTTGAAGTCCGGCCCCAGGTCGACGGAAAGGTCCCGCCGCATGAAGGCGGGCCGGTAGGTCTCATAACAGCTCACACCGAAGGCCTTGCCGTAGGCGTCGTGAATGGCCGCATCGAACGCACTCGTAACGACCAGCGTGCAAAGCTTGGGGATGGGCGGGCTCAGCCTGCGGCTGCGCGACAGTGTGGCGGCAGCCCGGAGATAGACCGGCTCGAGCGCGCGAAAAAGATCGATAGGATGGCCGGTGTCGTCGCAATCTCTCGTCACCGCGGCCAGCTCGGCGGCCAATGCCGTCATCGCGCCGAGCCCGGCGTCCTGCGACGCGGCGGGAAAGGCCCATGCATTTCCAAGCGTCATCGAACCGAAGCCCCAGGCCTCGCGCCCGTCGCCGGTGCGCACGCGACAATTGACGTTCAGAATGGTGACGCGATCGACCGAACGCCCGCCAAACTGGTAAGGCGTGCGATACCGAAATTCCTCGAACTGATGATCGACGGCAACGATCCGCGCCTCTCGAGGTTTCGACGCGCTCACTGCCGGCGCGCGCTGTGCCACGCACCCTGCGAGCGGCAACCAGGGTACGACTGTCATCCTGCGCAGCAGTGCGCGCCGCGAGAGGTCAACCGGCATAGAGCTTGACGGTAAGCTTCACCGGCGGAGCGACCGCGTCGTTGATGACGAGTCGAACCCGCCGTACCGTGGCCGGCTCGAAGCGGGCGATGCGCGCATATCCAATCGTCGTGCCCCGAGTGAGCCCCCTCCACGAGTTGCCGTCCTCGGATCCCAGCAGCGTGTGGGCGGCCACCACCTGTCCGCCGACGATGTCTTCCTCGAGCCGGGCGATGCTCACCGTCGTGGTACGGCCCAGGTCGATGTCGGCCGCGCGCCAATCCGTCTGCCAGGTGACGCGGGCGCGAGACGCGAGGTCGTCAGCGAGGCGAGAAGTCCTCAGATCGTGAAAGCCGTTCAGGCTTCCGATGTCAGCGTCGTGCAGCAGGCCGTCGCGCGTCGGCGGCACGTTGAGCAACAGCTTAGAATTGCGCCCGACCGAGCTCAGGTAGAGATCGAACAGCTGTTCTCTGGTCCGCACGCGATCGTCTTCGGCCGGGTGATAGAACCAGCCAGGGCGTATCGACGTGTCAGCCTCCGCCGGCCGCCACGCGCTGCCGGCGGGATCGCCATGCTGCAGCGCGCGGGTAACACCCGGTCCGGATGCACCCGGAAAGGTGACCGCGCCTGGATTTACCATCGACCAGTTGGGATCGCCGGCGACACCCTTCTCGTTGCCACACCAGCGCACGTCGGGTCCGGCATCCGAAAACATCACCGCATCCGGCTGAAGCCGGCGAACGAGCGCCCATACGCGGGGCCAGTCATACGTCTGGCGCTTCCCGTTCGGTCCTTCGCCATTGGCGCCGTCGAACCAGACCTCGGCCAGCTTCCCGTAGCTGGTCAACAGCTCGGTGAGCTGATCGCAGTAGAGATCGTTATAGCGCGGTGAATCACCGTAAGTTGGATTGTTGCGATCCCACGGGGATAGATACAGGCCCGGCCGCAATCCTTCCGCGCGGCAGGCCTCGACGAATTCCCGCACGACATCGCCATGACCCTCTCGCCAGGGACTCTTCGCGACGCTGTGAGTGGTTGTCCTGCTGGGCCACAGGCAAAACCCGTCATGGTGCTTGGCTGTCAGGATCAGCGCGCGAAACCCAGCCGCCCGCGCCACTCGTGCCCACTGCCGCGCATCGAGCCGTGCCGGCGCGAAGGTCGCCGGATCTTCCTTGCCGTCTCCCCACTCCCGATCGCTGAACGTGTTGACGCCGAAGTGCAGGAACATCGCAAGCTCGTCCCGCTGCCAGGCCAGCTGCGCCGGCGTCGGCCGCGGGCGCGGCGCGCGCGCCAGAAGTGAGGCGCGTCCCGGCATCATTGCCGTGAGTGCAGCCGCGCCGGTGAACACGAAGGCCCGTCGCGTGAGCCTCGACGTCGCTGCCGGGTCGTCATTCATCGCTACACCACCGTACTGCATGAGCCGTAAGCCATTCCACTGCTGACTTAATGCCCGCGACGCCTTGTGACGATAGTCGGACGGAGGAGCACGGGGATGGCGGGATCAACGGTATACGAACGGTTGAGGCAGTCCAGGACTTCGCGCGGAGACGATCTCGCGTCCATTGCCCAGCGCTCAGGAGTGCGCGAATCGCTCTTACAGGCGATTGAAGAGGGACGATTCTCCGACTTGCCGCGTGGGATCTACGGGCGGTCGGCGATCCGAACGTTTGCCAACGCACTCGGGCTCGACGCCACGCAGGTGCTGGCCGAGTGCGAGCAATTCCTGGTCCCGACCGACGACCCGATCGAGGCACTGTCACGGCTGCGAGGCTGCCGGCCGGCGCTGAAACCTGCAGCGCCCGAGACGGCCACGGCGACCCCGCAGGCGCCGTGGAACGAGTCCGCGGCCATCTGGAAGCCGCTCGCGGCCGCGGCCATCGACAGCCTCATCATCATGGGGCTGCTGCTCTTTCTCGTCGCCGCAACGATGACCTTCTGCGCCGCGCCGCTGTCGGCATTCCGCGGTGCGGCAGCGGCCTTCGGCATCATGGGCATCCTGCTGGCTGCCGGTTACTTCCTCTGGTTTGCGGGTATGGCCTGCTCCACTGTGGGCGAACGCGCCATGGGGATTTCCGCCGTGCCGATGACCCCTGCGTCGCGCGACTTGAATTCGGTACTCGCCCGGACCTGGCGCGCCGTGCTCCGGGATGTGTCGTCAATCCGTGCGCTCGGCGACACGCTCGGTCGAGCGGCTACCGACCTGCACGGCAGAATGCACTCGCCGACGACGACGGCGTAGTGCCCCAAGGGTGCTACGGTGCAAGGTGCTAGGTGCTAGGTGCTAGGTGCTAGGTGCTAGGTGCTAGGTGCAGCGTGCTACGGCACGAACGCAAACCTCAAACCGCAAGCCGGAACCGCGAACCCTGAAGCCCGAAGCCAGCACCTGGCACGCAGCACCTAGCACCTTGCACGTAGCATTTCTTCGTAGAATGCCGCGGTCTGTCGCGCGATGCTCGTCCAGCTGAATTCCCGTTCGACGCGGGCGCGGGCCTTTCGTGCCATTGATTGCCGGAGGGCTGGATCGTCGAGGAGCACGTTCACGGCGGCGGCCAGGTCGCGCGAAAACTGCTCGGGGTGACGAGGCTCTACCTCTGTCGCGCTGATCGTTTCCGGCGCCACCAGGAGTCCCGTCTCGCCGTGCTCGACGACTTCCGGAATTCCTCCAACCGCTGACGCCACCACCGGCGTTTCACACGCCATCGCTTCGAGGTTGATGATGCCGAAAGGCTCATAGACCGAGGGACACACGAAGATGGCGGCGTGTGTGTACAACGTGATCACCTTCTCCTTCGCCAGCATCTCGCGGATCCAGACAATCTTGTGGCCGCTCTCCTTCCGCGCCCGCTCCACCGCGGCATCCATTTCTGCGGCGATCTCCGGCGTGTCCGGCGCCCCGGCGCAGAGTACGACCTGCGCACCCGGATGAAAGAATCGAACCGCATTGACGAGATGAATGATCCCCTTCTGGCGGGTGATCCGTCCGACGAACAGAACGAAGGGGACATCCGGATCGATGCCGTACTCGCGCAACCGGTCGACGTTGAACGTCGGGCGATACTGCTCGAGATCGATGCCGTTGTGAATCACCCGGATGCGGTGATGCGGCACGCCGTAGAGGTCGTGCACATCGCGCTTCATCGCCTGCGAGACCGCCACCACCCCGTCGGCGTTCTGGTAAGCCGTCCGCTCGACCCAGGTCGACACGTGATACGCCGTTCCCAACTGCTCGACCTTCCACGGGCGATGCGGTTCGAGCGAATGCGTCGTGAGGACGAGCGGCACGCTCTGCAGCTGTTTCACGAGGCATCCAGCGAAATGCGTGTACCAGGTATGGCAGTGGACGACGTCGATCCCGCTCATCTTCGCGCTCATGGCCAGGTCCTGGAGGAGGGTCGCGAAGAGTTTGGTGTGACGCGGATCCTGCCCTTTCAACTCGACCGGCGGTTGCACGCCTTCGACGCGAAGCGTGCCGGCAGCTTCGTCCTGATCGCCGAACGAGAGCACGTGCACCGCGTGGCCCAAGCCAGCCAGCTCGCGCGTCAGATACTCGACGTGTACGCCGGCGCCGCCGTACACGTTGGGGGGATACTCGTTGGTGAGAATACCTATCTTCATTGTCGATTGAAGACTGCAGACTGAAGACTGGTCATTGACGATTGGTGATTGACGATTGCAATGACGATTGACGATTGCAATGACGATTGACGATTGATGATTGCATTGACGATTGACGATTGCGATTGACTTCTCGGATGGCGGGTCTGCAGACCCGACCTACACTCAGTCGTCAATCTAATCGACAATCGCCAATCCAAATCGTCAATGCAATCGTCAATCGCCAATCGTCAATGCAATCGTCAATCACCAATCTTCAATCACCAATCTTCAATCTTCAGTCTTCAGTCTGCAATCTTGTACAGTTTCGATTGGGTGCGAATGTAAATGGCGTCGCCGGCGACCGCCGGCGACGCCAGCGACATCTCGGCGAGATCGTTTCTCGCAATTTCCTTGTACTCGCTGCCCGAATCGAGCACGAACGTCAGTCCATCTTCCGTGAGCAGCAGGATGCGGTTACCCGCCGCGAGCGGCGACGCAGAAAACGTGTGGCCGCCGCCACCCACGCGCATCTTGTAGATCTGCGTGCCCGTCTGCGCATCGAGCACCGTCAGTATGCCAGTGTCGTGCACCAGGTAGGCGCGACCATCGTGAACCAGCGCCGAGGGCGTGTAGCCCGACGCGCGCGGCTGCGACCACACGATGAAGTCGTTGCTGGTCGCGCCGTTCTTCAACGAGATGTCGCCGCTGGCGCCGGGCTTGATCGCGAGAAACGGCCGATTGGCGTCTCCCTGTGAACCAGTCCCGACATAGAGGAGCCCGCCAGCGGCAAGCGGCGAGGCGGTCGGCATCGACATGCCGCCCACCCGCCATAACTCCGCGCCGTTGAGATCGTAGGAAATGACCAGTCCGTGCCCGGTGGTGACGAGCTCGGTGCGAAGCGGGTTCTTCCAGACGAATGGGGTCATCCACGACGACTTCGGAAAGCCCGTCTCCGGACGCGGCGTCCGCCAAATCTCGTTGCCGGTCCTGGCCTCGAGCGCGATGATCGACGACTCCTGTTCGTTGTCGTGCAGTAGATAGACACGGCCGTCGGACACGATGGGTGAAGAGGCTGTGCCGAAGTCGAGATAGACCGGACGCGGCTCCCACTGCTTCTTCCACAGCAGCTGGCCCTCGAGCGAATAGCAGAAGAATCCCACGTTCTGACCGAACGATGCATACACGCGTTCGCCGTCCGTGAACGGGGTCTCGGACGCGTACGTGTTCTTGCGATGGCGCCCTCCGAACGGCACCGCGCGAGTCGCCTCGCGCTCCCACCTCACTTTGCCGGTTCCCGCGTCGAGCGCGTACACCATGTAGCGAATCTCGGCGGACTCACTCGGCACTTCGTTGTCGCGTGCCTGCGCGCGGCGAACGATCTCTTCGTCGGGCAAGCCCTGCGCCTGAAGCTCGGCGATGTACTCATTGCCGTAGAGACCGGGCGTCGGCTGTTTGAACGGCTTGCTGCCGATCGCCGAGGTCACAAACACCGTGTCCCCCCAGACGATCGGCGACGACCAGCCGTGCCCCGCGATCGGCACGCTCCACTTGACGTGCTCGGTGGTGGACCAGTGCTCCGGAATTCGTGCGTCACGCGCGATGCCGCTCATCTCGTGACCACGAAACCCGGGCCAGGTCTCGCCGGGTGTGGGAGGAGCAGCGCGAATCGTCATCGCGAGAAGGACGAGGATCAATGGCTTATGACTCATGACTCAGGGCGGCTCAGGGCGCACGGCTTATGGCACAGGGCTACGGCTCACGGCTCAGGACTTGCGGAATCGGATCGCGTAGTGGCCTGGAACGATCCCGTTTTCGTTGACCCGCTCGAAGCCGGCCGTCGTGGCGAGGGCGACGACCTCGTCGGCGTCGATTCCGGTCTCCGACGTCCCCTGGCCTTCCCGCGGCAGATCCACGACGAGCATCAGGCCGCCCGGCTTCAACGACGCGGCAATCGACTGCAGCATCTCGCGCTGGCGATCGAAGAAGCTCAAGACGTTGACGAGAGCCACCGCATCGACGGACCGAGGGGCGAGGCCCGAGGACGTCGGCTGACCCTGGACGGCCGAGAAGTTTCGAAGCCCTTCCGCTTGGGCCCGGGCGTTCATGTAATCAACCATCCGCCGATCCAGTTCCGTCGCGATCGCCTTTCCGGTCGGTCCCACCTGCTCGGCCATCACCCGCGCGAGAAAACCCGATCCCGCCCCGATGTCGGCGGCCGTCATCCCGGGCTTCAGTTCCATCAGGCCGACGATGGCGACGCGGTACCGGAACACCGCACGCGTCGTGCTCTCGAACTCCGCCGCCATCGCCTCGGGCGTCCGGGTCTTGTACTGCTCTTCCCAGATGTTCTTCTTCGGCACCTGCGCGGCGACGCCCGGTGTCCCGCTCACGAGAACGATCAACGCTATCCACGCGGCTCTCGGCATGTGCCAGAGCCTAGCATGCGAAAGCGGACTGCCTCAGCTGATGGGACGAACGCCAGGACCAGTGGCTCCTGCGAACGGCGACCGGCGGGACCAGGATCGCCAAGGAACCGCACGGTCAGCTGCGTGCGTAGCTTTGTGTCGCCATCCGCTTGCCACCCTGCCGGTGCGCCGCTTCCGACATCGCGTGCACGCCGGTGGCATCGATCCACCGATTGTAGAAGTTGAACAAGGCGCAGACGGTGATGGCGAAATAGATCGCTTCGTCCGTCCAGCCGGCGGCGTGCAGCAGGTCGATGTCTGCCGGCCCGATGTTCGGCGAGTCGTGGTTGACCCTGTCGATGAACCGGAAGAGCGCCTTGTGCCGATCGTCGAGCGCGGACGATTCGATGCCCGCCAGCACGCCGGCGACGAGCGCTTCATCCCCCAGCAGTTCCGCCGCAACTGCGGCGTGAGACTTGATTCAAAACGGACAGTGATTGCGCTGCGAGGTATATGCGGCAATCAGCTCGCGCATGCCTGGACTGAGGGGCGCGGGCCCGCGCAGAATCTCCTGCGTGAACCGCGCGAGGTGAGTGGTCGCGGACGGCAAGTAGGCAAAGAGGTGCCAGATCTGCGGGTATTCAGCCCCCTGCCGCTGCATTGCCTCAATCAGCTCGCGGTAGGGGCCGGCCTTCGGGTCGCGCTCGACCGCCGGGAGAAACATCGAATCCATAGGTGGTCAAATCCTCGTGGGCACTATCCGGCGGCCGTTTTGGGAACGATGTCGAGCTGCAGCGCCGGATCGGCGGCCGGTACCGGACGTTCTTGCAGGCCGAGCTCTCGCCGGACGATGTTGCAACCTTGAGCGATGGCGCTGGCCTTGTAAAACGCAATCTCGCGATTACAGCCCTGACGGCCGAACCCGCAGTCGCTCGACACGATCAACTGCTCCGGCGCGATGTGTTCGAGGGCCCTGCGAATCGACGCGGCCACGTCCTCCGCGCGATCCGCCTGGAGCACGCGATGGCTGACGGCGCCAATGCAGATTTTCTTTGGCAGCTTGCCTTTATCGGAGCCGAACAGCTCGATGTCGCTGAAGTTGCGATCCTTGGTCTCGATCGTCCAGACGTCCCCCTTCATCTCGTTCAGATACAGCTCGAACGATGCCTTGTAGCTGGTGTCCTCCATGACCCGCTGCATGTTCGGGTTGCCCCAGCACGTATGGATCCAGATCTCCACATCGTCGAGCCCCTGCACCTCGCGGTTGTAGCACTCGATCATGAACTTCACCTTGTCGTCTTTCGGTCCGAAGGTGTTGGCCATGAAGTGCAGCGTGGGCTCCTCGATCTGGATGCACCGGCAGCCGGCCGCGCGGAGCGCGAGCAGTTCCGTGTTCATGGCGACGGCCATGTCCCACACGACCTCGCGGTTGTCCGTGTATTTCTTGGTGTGGATGTCGAGAAACAGACCCATCACCTGCGAGCAGCAGGTTCCGAAGCGCACCGGTTTCGGCGACTTGCCCTGCGCGATGCGCCAGATCTTTGGATAGTCGAGCGGTCGATGTTCAATCTTGTCGACGACCCGCGGCCAGCGCCACGCGGTGTAGATCTCGTTGAGCAGCGTTCCGGGCGGGTACCTGAGCCAGGGACTCCGCGTCTGCTCCGACTGGAGATGATCGCCCTCGAAGCCGGTCCAGCGCTGGAGCGGATAGTGATGCCAGCTCCGACCGGCGAAATCCTCGTCGCAATGGAAATCGCCGTGAGTGAGGATGTCGAGGCCGGCGCGTTCCTCGTCGCTGATGACCACGGCCATGGCGTCCTGGAATTTCTCGCGGAAGCGCACGTCCAGCATACAGGTGTCGAGCGGTCGCCCCCACATGCTGGTGTCGAACCATCGCGGCCGCGGCCACGAGCCTGTGACCGTGGCCGGCAGCATCAGATTCCTGGTGACGGTGAAGGCCATGGGGTGGAGAATATCATCCCGGCATGGTTCTCTGGTCACCTACGATTCCACGCGTGAGGGACTGATTCATGAGTGTTGACAAGATGGGTGCGGGAGTAGACCGGCGTGAGTTCTTCAAAGTTGCCGGCGCTGGCCTGGCGGCGAGTGTGGCGCTGACGCCGCGAGAGCAGGCGCTGTCGCAGTCACTGGAAGAAAAGAACAAGTTCGATCGAATCGCGTCCTGCTCCTACCCGATTCGCTACATCTTCAAGACCCGCCCGCGTCCGGCGGGCGCCGCGGGATCCGGCGGCGGTGGGGGATCGGAGCTGTCGGAAGAGCTGAAGAAGAAGTACGGCGAGATCACGATGCTGGACTTCCCGCAGTTCACCAAGGACACGTTCCCTGGCGTCACTCACATGGATATCTTCTCAGGACTGTTTGGCGACGTGACCGACGACAGCATGTTCGTTGGCGGCCAGTTCGAGCCGTCCACGCCGCCGGGACGCAAGTGGCTCGACAAGCTCGTGGCCAAGATGTCGGCCACCGGGACGAAGGTGCAGCACATCTCGAACAATGCCCCGAACAATCTGGCGGACTCGGACGCGGCGCTTCGAAAGGCAGGGGTCGAGGTCGGCAAGCGGTGGCTCGACGCGGCGGTGATTCTCGGCGCCAAGTCCGTGCGCATGAACTCGCCGCGGGCACTCGGCCCGAGCATTCGTCCGAATGCGGTGATCGATCCGGAGACCCGCTATCCAAAGAACAACGACATCGTACCGCTGCTCAACAACGCCATCGAGTCGTACAAGGAGATGGCCGACTACGGCGGCGACCGCGGCATCAAGGTCACGATCGAGAACCACTGGGGGCTCGCGGCCGACCCGGTCAACATCCGGATCATCCTCGAGGAAGTGAATCACCCCTACTGCGAAGCCTCACCCGACTTCTGCAACTGGGAACACGAGCACATGCTGTTCAGCGGACTGAAAACGCTGGCTCCTTATGCGCACACCAACGTGCACGCGAAATACTGG
The DNA here is from genome assembly GCA_963755695.1 of uncultured Acidobacteriota bacterium. GTDB lineage: Bacteria > Acidobacteriota > Vicinamibacteria > Vicinamibacterales > 2-12-FULL-66-21 > QHWT01. The sequence goes on from CAVWLB010000010.1 coordinate 2,347,954, forward strand.
GATCGCTGGGGGGAGCACAACGACGTGCAGCGCGCGACCAGAATCATGCTCGCCGGCGGGTTCAAGGGCACGTTCGCGCTCGAGTACGAAGCGGGGCCGCTGAACGGGATCGAAGGCGCGAAATATCTTTACAAGGAGGTGCTGGCGGCACTCTCCTCGCCAACGCCGGTGGTCTAGTGGCCTAGCTCACAGGCTCGCTCATCCAGCGTTTGATTCGCGGATCTCGCAGCCGTGACGGACGCGGCGGCACATACAGCGTCATCATGGGATGCACCCTCGCCTCGGTCAGCTTGGCGAGCGACGTGCGCCTAATCGCGGCGTCGCACACCGAGAACGGCGATGCCTGGTAGAGGAACACCGGATGCCGCGGCGGATAGAAACGACCGAGCCGAGCGGCGAGAACCGCCAGCCGTTCGGGCCGGCATTCCATGCCCGCCCGCGCTCCCGGTTCTCCGAGCACCCCAACCTGCCAGAGGATCAAGGCGCTCGAGGGATCGAACCGCCGCCGGGCGGCGAGAAAATCCGTCGCTTCGAAGCTCTGGCAGCCGGAGGCGGCGGGGTTCACGCCCAGATCCGCAAACAGGCAGTCCTCCGCAGAAATACCCGGGAGCATGCGCGCCCGAAATCCCTCCCGGCGCGCCCTCCGGATTGCGTCGTGAGACGGTCCGACGAAAACACCCGGGTGTCCATAGAAGGCCGCGCACGTCCTCGAGCCCCCGCGAACGGCTGCGAGAATGCGTTCGGCCATGTCGCGATACGATGCGCGCCGCGTCCGGCCGGGCTGGTAGGCGTCCTTGAGCGACTCCGCGGTGGGGTTCAAGTCCCGTACCCAGCTGTCGCTCAAGGAATCGGCCACGAGATACAACAGTTTCTGCGCAGTCCGCATGGCGCGCAGCGCCTCGGGCGTGGTGTGATCGGCGACCTTGATGCCGGTTCCAACCACGACGAGCGTACCCCGGCGGGCGGGCCCGCTTACCGTTTCTGCCACCAGCCGATCACCGTCACTGGCGGCCGCAACTGATCGTCCTGAGTCGCCTCGAGGACCTTGTTGAGATCGCGGGACATGAGAACGTTCAGGTCCGCTTCACTGAGTCCGTACTGATCGACGAGGCCGACGAATCTCTCGAATGTGGCCTGCGCGTCGCCATCCTTTTGGAGAGCTCTCATGAATTCTCTGAGACGATCCAGCTGCGCCATCATCACCTCCCGCGGCGCTTACGCTATCTTGCGATGCCGAGGGTCGCAAGCAGTTTCGCGAAGCGCGCATCAGAGCGAAGACTGTCGAAACGGGGATCCACGGCGATGTACGCGACCCACGGTTCCTGTCGATCGGCCGCGCGTTCGAGCCAGGTCAGGGCCTCGTCGGTCTGCTTGAGACCCGCGAGCACGACCGCGGCCGCAGCGGCAACATCAGGCTCCTGCCTCGCGTAGCGGGCTGCAAGATCGTCGGCAATCCGTTCTGCCTCGGCGCGTCTCCCGGCCGACGCCAGAATGAATCCCCTCGTGCCCGCCGACACCGGATTGGCGAGCGCGGCGGCGGCGATATCCGCTTCCGCCAGCGCACGCGTGAAGTCGTGCGTGTAGCCGTAAGCCTCCGCCAGGGCGAGATGCGACATCGCAAAGCTCTGATCGATCTGCACGGTCTTCTCGAGCTGCGCGACCGCGGCATCGTAATCCCGCGCGAAGATCTGCAACGACCCGACGACAACGTTGACGGCGGGCGACAGGGGATCGAGGGCGTGAGCCGCGTTGATTTCGGCAACGGCCTCCTTCACGCGGCCGCGCCGCGACAGGAAGTCCGCATACCAGTGATGCGCGCTCGAATATCCAGGCTTCAGTGCGGTCGCCCGTTGAAAGTGCTCTTCCGCAGCATCCCACTCGAAGCGTTCCTCTGCAATCAGTCCCAGGGAGGCGTGCGCTTCCGCGAGCGACTGGTCCAAGGTCAGCGCGGTCGTCGCCGCGGCGGTGGCGCGTTCGGCGGCATCGCCGCGAGGAGCGTGACCGTAGACCGCCAGCAAGGTGTAAGCATCCGCCAGGCCGGCGTAGGCGCGCGCGAACCGCGGGTCACGATCGATGGCCTCCTGGAAATACAGGATGCTTCGTTGCAATCCTTCGGTGGTGCGCGTGTTCGCCTCGTAGCGGCCCCGCAAGTACAGATCGAACACGGTCACATCCTGTCCCCCGACGCCACCCCGCGGCGCTGTCGTCAACGCGTTCTGCTGCTGCGAGCTGAGGTGCAGATTGATGCTGTCGGCAACCGCCTTGGCGATCCGCCCTTGGAGTGCCATGACGTCGGTCAGCGCAACCTCGAAGGTGTCGTTCCAGATCTGAGAGTCGGTGCCCGCCTGAATCAGTCGGGCGCTGACCCGGACGCGGCTCGGCGGCCCGGCAGCACTGTCGTGAACGACGAAAATCGACCCTTCCAGCGCAGCGTCGACGTGCAGCGCACGGGCGATCTCGGGCAGTGGCGTCTTCGCGCCCTTGAAGCGCATCGCGGATGTCCGGGAAATGACGTTCAGCCCGTTGAGACGGCCAAGGGCGCCAATCAGCTCCTCGGTCAGACCGTCTGCGAGGTAGTCGTCAGCGGCATTACGTGAAACGTTCTCCAGCGGCAGGACCACGATGGAGTCGATCGTCGAGGCCGACGGTCCCGGGCGCGACACGACCCACTGCCGTCCGCCGAGCAGCGTGACGGCCACCGTCGCGGCCGCGAGGGCTCCCCAGTGCCACGCTCCCCACTTCCGCTTCGCCGGCGGCGTCGGCACCGTCCGTGAAGTGGTGATGTCCTCCAACGCGCGAGCGAGATCCGCCTCGAACGCATCTGCGCTCGGAGGACGGTCCTCAGGGTTTCGTGCCAGGGCGCGGTCGACGATCCGTACGAACGGCGCCGGAAGATCGGGACGCGCTTCGCTGAGCGGGATCGCGCGTTGATCCGCGTGGTGCGCGCGTAACTCTTCGACGGTCGTCGCCAGCACCGGGAACGACGCGGTCACGAGCCGGTAGAGGAGTACACCGACGCTGTAGAGATCCGTCCGCACGCTGGCGGCGTCCCCGCCGAAGATCTCCGGCGCAATGTAGAGCGGCGTCCCGGCAACGTCGCGCGGAACCAGCGCGTGCTCCGGCGCCAGTTCGTGCCCCGTCCCGAGATCCATCAGCACGATTCGTCCGCTCTCCTCCCGCATCACGTTCTGCGTCTTGATGTCCCGGTGCACCAGTCCGGCGGCATGAATGGCGGCAAGCGCGCGGCACAGCTCGATGCCCACGCGCGCCGCTGCTCCGGCACTCAGCGTTCCGCGGACGGCAACGAATTCCTCCAGCGTCGCCCCCTGGACGAGATCCATCCAGAGACCGACACGCCCGTCGTGGCTCGCAACGCCGTGCACGGCGACGACGTTGGGGTGTCGGATGCGTGCGAGCAGGCGCGCTTCGGCGGTGATGTGCGAAGTCTGGAGGTCTGCACCTGGATCTTCACGCAGCAGCTTCAGCGCGACGTCGCGCTCCAGATCCTGATCCCACGCGCGAAACACTTCGCCGGACGTTCCACTCCCCAACCGCTCGAGAAGGACCAACGACCCCCACGTGCCGATCGACGCATCGGACAGCGGCCGCGCCACCACGCGCGGCATCGCCGAATCCTCGGGCGGAACCGGCAGCGTACGGTGGAGAAGCGCCAGCGCCGAGACGACCCTCAGCTGACGCAAAACGGCGCGCTCCTCGGCACCCAGCTGCGACTCGGCGGCATCCCAGTCGGCCGGCCGTCCGTCGGCAATCGATTCGGCGAGCGAGACGAGTACCGCGTCAGTCTGCACGGCTCATCTCCTCCGCGAGCCGCAGCAAAGCGCGGGTGACGGCCATGCGCGCGGCATCGGCCGACGGCTTCCCGAGCGCGCGCGCGACGGCATCGTAGGTCTCGTCCATCTCGATCCGGGTGATGATCGCCTCGCGCTCCTCCGGCCGGAGGCGCGCGAGCGCCGCCTCGTAGCGATCCACGGCCTGGCGGCCGATGGCTTCGTCGAGCGGTGAGGCGCTCACATCCGGCTGGTTCTCGTCGAGCGCCGCGGCAACCGGCCTGCGCGCCGCGCGACGGACCTCGTCGCGAATGCGATTCATTACGGCCTGGCGCAAGTAGGCCTGGAGGGCGCCCTCGTGACGAGGCTCGAACGAATCGACCCGCTTCACCGTTCGGATGACGGTTTCCTGGACGAGGTCGTCGGTGTCCATCAGGTCGCGAAACGATCGAGGCAGGCGTCCGCTGGCCCAGCGGCGCAGCGGCGGCAGACAGCGGGCAAAGAGTCGATCGAGCGCACCGGCATCGCCGGCCTTGGCGAGCTGGACCAGAGCCAGCGTCGACTCAAGGTCGGCCGGTGACGGTTTTTTCATGAGACCAAGACGGCCCACCCATGCGGAACCGCCCGTATCATAGGGGTTCGCGAGGCCGGTTTGAAGCGCGATGTTCATACCTGCCAACGCGATAGCCGCCGCCCCGCCGTCCTCCACAGCCGTCTGTCCCTCTACTCGCACCTCGCCCCTCACTTCTATAACGATGCAGAAGGGCGTGGAGAACGGCTGTTCGGAATGGCCGGCGGATGCGTTGATGCAGGTAGCGGGATTTCACGCACGGGCATCCAGGGGCGAAGATCATGCGAATCACCGCGGGGTCGAGCATCGGCCGGTACCGGATCGACGAACTGATTGGCGCAAGGGATTCCGGAACGCTCTACCGCGCGTTCGATCCGCAGCACAACCGCGCGGTAGCGCTGAAGATCCTTGCCCCGGACGAGGGCCCCAGCAAGCAGGACCATGTCGCGCGGTTCGCCCAGGACGCGCGAGCCACTGCGATCATCAATCATCCGAACCTTGTCACCGTGTACGACGTGGGCCTCCACGACGGCGCGACGTTCGTCGTGTCCGAGCTCCTGGATGGAGAGACGCTGCGCGCCCGGCTCGACGACGGTCCGCTCCCCGCGGCCACCGCACTCGGCTACGCGCGGCAGATCGCCGAGGGGCTCCTGGCCGCGCACCGCCTGGGCCTCGTTCACCGCGATTTGAGACCGGAGAACATCTTCATCACGCTCGAGGAGCGCGTGAAGATTCTGGACTTCGGACTCGCCCAATGGCATGAGGAGGTCGAGCGTCTGCAGGATCCGTCTCGCTTGGCAGGGGCCGGGACGTCATTCGGCAGCGTCGCCTGTGTGTCGCCGGAGCAGATTCGTGGACATGCACTCGACGCACGCTCCGACCTCTTCAGCCTCGGTGCCCTCCTGTACGAGATGGTGGCCGGCGCGCCGGCGTTTCACAGACGATCCATCATCGAAACACTCGACGCGATCCTCCGGGACGAGCCTCCGTCGCTCGAGGGAACGGACCGGGTGACCTCGGAACTCGAGCACGTGATCCGTCACTGCCTCGAGAAGGATCGAGGGATGCGGTTTCAGTCGGCGCGCGACCTGCTGTTCGCGCTCGACCTGGCGTCGCCGTCGCTGCCGCGACGTGGGGCCCTGCACCGCTCGCGCCACGACAGCCTGGCGTGGCTGACCCTGCCGGTCGGGTCCCTGTTCCGGCTGTTCTGAAACCTCCAGCCGTTCTGAATTTCTTTGGAACAAATTTCCAGTATTTCCGATCAAATCCACCTGCATCAATTCTCTTCCAGAAGAAATTCTTCTGGTGTAAGCTGACCCGTCACCATGGGACGACGACGAAGCAAGGAACGCGACGGAGACATGCTGCTCGGAACCCTCGACATGCTCGTGCTGCGCACGCTCCTGTTCGGCCCGGCGCACGGCCACACGATTGCGCACGCGATTGAATCGTCTTCCGAGGACGTGCTGCAGGTGGAGCACGGGTCGTTGTACCCGGCGTTGCACCGCCTCGAAGATCAGGGACTCATCGCCTCGTTCTGGGGCACGTCCGAACGCAATCGAAAGGCAAAGTACTACCGCCTCTCTCCGGCGGGGCGGAAGCATCTCACCAGCGAGCGCAACCGCTGGGAGACCCTGGTGCGCGCCGTTGGCCGCGTCCTGGGTCCAGCAACGGAGTAATCAATGAAGTGGTCGCGATTCTGGCAACGGGAACGGCGCGGCCGAGATCTCGCTCGCGAGCTCGACGCCTATCTGGAAGACGAGATCGAAGATCAGATCGCCGCCGGGAAACCTGCCGAGGAGGCGCGAACGATGGCCATGCGCAAGCTTGGCAACGTCACGCGCATCCGGGAACAGGAGTACGAACGCAACAGCCTCGTGATGATCGAGACTCTATGGAAAGACGTGGCGTATGCCTGCCGCCTGCTGCGCCGCAATCCGGGCTTCGCGGCGGTTGCGATGCTCTCGATCGCCCTGGGGATTGGCGCCAACGCGTCGGTTTTCACGCTCCTCGATCAGGTGATGCTGCGATCGCTGCCAATCGTGCGGCCCAGTGAACTCGTGCTCGTCACCGCAGAAGGGTTTCAATACGGCAACGGGTGGGGCGAAGGTAACGAGCTGTCCTATCCGCGATACGTCGATCTCCGCGACCACAACCAGGTGTTCGCGGGAATGTTCTGCCGCTTCAGCTTTCCGCTCGATGTGAGCGCCGAGGCGTCGGGGGAGCGCGTCGCTGGCGAGCTCGTCTCCGGCTCGTATTTCCCCGTGCTCGGCGTCACCCCGGCGCTCGGCCGCGTGTTCGACGGGCGCGACGAGCAGGCACCCGGCGCCAACTCCCTGGTCGTTTTGAGCCACCGATACTGGCAGGAACGGTTTGGGGCCGAGCCGAGCGTAATCGGGCGCGCGCTGCGGGTAAACAGCCAGCCGATGACGATCGTTGGCGTCGCACGCAAGGGGTTCGAGGGTACGAACCTTGGCGCCGCAACCGACGTGTTCGTGCCGATCACGATGTCGCAGCAGCTGACGCCGATGGAGACAGGCCTCAGCGATCGTCAGATGCGCTGGCTGAACGTATTCGGACGATTGAAGCCGGGCGTCAACGCGACCCAGGCACAGGCTGGCCTTCAGCCGCTCTATACCTCGCGCCTCGAGTTCGAAGTGCAGCAAAAGGGGTTCGAGAGGGCGCCAGCCAGCGACAAGGCCCGCTTCGTCAAGGGCACCGTGGCGGTCACGCCTGCCGCTTACGGCAAGTCGGATCTCCGCGCGCAACTGACCACACCGCTCTGGACGCTGATGGCGATCGGGGCGGGCGTCCTGATCATTGCGTGCGCGAACGTCGCCAATCTGCTGCTGGCGCGAGCGAGTGCCCGGCGCCGCGAGATCGCGGTGCGGCTCGCCCTCGGCGCAAGTCGCGCACGCATCGTCCGGCAATTGCTCGTCGAGAGCGTGCTGCTCGCGCTGGCGGGAGGCGCCGCAGGCGTGTTGCTGGCCACCTGGGGCGCACGCGGGCTGCTGGCATTTTTCACGGAACCCGACGTCACGCTGACGGTGACGCCGTGGCCCGATCAGCGGATCCTGGCCTTCAACGTCCTGATCTGCGTCGCCACTGGCGTGTTGTTCGGACTGGCGCCGGCATGGCAGAGCACGCGTGCGGACATGACGCCTGCGCTGAAAAGTGAATCCGGCGCGGTGCTGGGTGGCGGCTACGCCCGGCTCCGCAGAGGACTGGTCGTTGCGCAAGTGATGCTGTCGCTGATGCTGCTGGTCGGCGCAGGACTGTTCCTTCGCAGCCTTCAGAACCTGCTTGCGATAGACGCCGGGTTCGACGCGGCGCGGCTTCTGTCATTCAGTGTCGATCTCGTCCCACATGGCTACAAGCCCGATGAGAGCAAGCTGTTTGCGAAGACCTTGCTCGAGCGCGTGCGTGCCACGCCCGGCGTCACCGGCGCCGGCTTTGCGTCGCATGCTCTTCTCGAAGGCGGATCGTGGAATAGCGCGATCACGATTGACGGGCGCGCCTACGATCCCAATCGGGTCGTGGTGACGCACAACAACCTGATCAGTCCCGGCTACTTCGAAGCGATGGGGATCCGGATCCTCGCTGGCCGCGACTTCGACACGCGCGACGAACGAACCATCCCTTCCGGCACCGAGGCGCCGCAGCCCAGGGTGGCGATCGTCAACGAGCAGTTCGTCCAGGAGTATCTGCAGGGACGCCAACCGTTGGGACTTCACGTGGGATTCGGTGCCAATCCCGGATCACAGACGCCCACTGAAATCGTCGGCGTGGTCACGACCGCCAAGTACACGAGCATGCGGTCGGAGCCGAAGGCGCAATTGTATTTTCCGTATCTCGAAGGGCCATCGGTCATCGGCATGACGGTCTACGTGCGAACGCTGCAGAAGCCGGAGTCGCTGGCGGAGAGCATGCGCCAGGTGACGCGCCAGCTCGACCCGACGTTGCCGGTCTACAACGTGCGAACCGTGGAGGAACAGGTCAACCGCTCGCTGGTCAACGAGCGGCTGATTGCCAGCCTTTCGAGCGTGCTCGGGACGCTGGCGACGCTGCTGGCGATGGTCGGTCTATACGGCGTGATGTCGTACACCGTCGCACGCCGCACACGCGAGATCGCGATCCGCATGGCGTTCGGCGCGCGTTCGCACCTGGTCGCGTTGTTGGTCGTCCGCGACATGCTCGGATTGGTTGCGATCGGGGTGGTGATGGCGCTCCCCGCGCTGTGGTGGTTGAACCGATACGTGGCCAGCGAACTCTACGAGGTCACGCCAACCGACCCGGCGACCGTTCTTACAGCCATTGCCGTTCTGCTCGGCGCGGCCGCTCTGGCCGTGTGGGTCCCCTCGAAGCGGGCGCTTCGCGTCAGCCCGATGGTGGCGCTGAGGGAGGAATGAAATCACTCAGGCTTCGGGCTTCGGGCTTCGGGCTCCTGAAGCCTGGAGCCTGGAGCCCGGAGCCCTTCAGACTGGCAGCGACACGCGACGACGATCTCGCGCAGATTCGTAGGCCGCGAACGCCGCCGCCAGCGACGTTCGCGCGTCGCGAATCGTCGCGACCGGCTGTTCTCCGCGCTCCACACAGTCGATTAAATGCGCCAGCGGCAACGGCGCCGCCGGTGAGAACGGCTCCTCGCTTTGCCGTTCGAGCACCCAGTCGCGCGCCCCGGCGGCCAGCACAGCGCGGCCGGGTGTGCGGAACCATTGATCGTGAATTTCTCCCCGCGTTCCGACCAGCTCGAGCCGCACCACGCTGTTCTGCTTTGGTGACGGCCCGGTGGTTCGTGGCGCGTTGATCGTCCATGCCGCCTCGAGCCTCGCGATCGCTCCGTTACTCATCGTGAATGTCGCGTGGCCCCAGTCCTCGACCTCGAGCGTCTTGTGAACGATGTTCGCCATCCGCGCTTCGACGTCGGCAATGTCGCTGCCGGTGAGCCATCGGAACGCGTCGATCCAGTAAATGCCTTCATCAATGAAGGCGCCGCCCGGAACACGTCGCGGATCGACGAACCACCCCGGCGTTCCCGATTGATACCAGTCCTCAGCGATTGACCACCGGCACGTCGTGTGGATGACGGCGAGCTCGCCGATCTCGCCCGCCTCGATCCGCGTCTTCAGATCCGCAAGCCGAAGACGCATGATTCCCTGGAACGGAAAGCAGCAGACGCCCGCCGCTTCGACCGCGTCAACCATCTGATCCGCCTGAGCCAGGGTCATGGCCATGGGCTTGCCGACGATCAGATGCTTGCCCGCGCCCGCGGCGCGGATTGTCAGGTCGCACAGGTCCGACACCGGCGTGGCGAGGTGAACGATGTCGACCGGTTCCTGGTCGAGCAGTGCGCCATAGTCGCGATAGCTCTTGATGCCGAAGGCTGCGGTGAACGTCTCGAGCTGCCCTGGATCGTGCCAGGCCGCGGCGACGAGCTCCGCTTTCGGATACTCGGCAAGCGCGCGCGCCAGGTTGTACGCCGAATACCAGTGGCCGAGACCGAGAATCGCCACCCGCCATTTTCTGGTCGTCACGCCCGCAGTCTATCGGATCGAGCTCCGTGATCGTGTTCGCGACGCGCGAATGAGGGTAAGCTCTCGGAGCGCATGAGCCCGCCCGCAGCGTCCACTCTCCTTCTCATCACGTTCACCGGCGTCGCCCTGGTGGTACTGCTGATCACCTGGCTGCGCCTGCCGGCGTTCATCGCCCTCCTCATCGGATCGCTGTTCGTGGGCGTCGCCGCGCGAATGCCGCCGACAGACATCCCGCGCGCGTTTCAGCAAGGCGTTGGCGACACGCTCGGATTCACGGCCATGGTGATTGGCCTCGGCACCGTGATTGGAAAACTGCTCGCGGAATCGGGCGGCGCGGTCGTTGTCTCGCGGGCGCTGGTGGGTGCCCTGGGCGAACGGCGCGTCGATTGGGCGCTGATGCTCTCCGCGTTCATCATCGGCCTGCCGGTGTTCTTCCAGGTCGGCCTCGTGCTGCTGGCGCCGGTGCTCTTCACGCTCGTGCGGCAGGCGCCGCGTGACGATCGATCGATGGTTCGGCTGGGCATTCCGCTGGTCGCGGGGCTATCGGCCGCGCACGTGCTGGTGCCGCCGCATCCGGGTCCCCTCGCCGCCATCGAGCGGCTCGGTGCCGACCCGGGACGCACGTTGTTCTACTCGCTGCTCGTCGCGTTTCCCGCCGCGATCGTGTCAGGTCCGATCTTTTCGCGTTTCATTGGCCCCCGCGTCAGCGTGAATCCCGGCGCAATGGCGGAGCAGTTCGCCGGCGCAACCGCCGCGCGGCCCCCCTCGCTGGGCCTGACGCTCCTGACGATTCTTCTCCCTGTGCTCCTCATGCTGCTCGCTGCGCTCGCGCAGGCAGCGCTGCCGGATGGAGGCGCGCGTCACCTGCTGATCTTCGCCGGGAGTCCTCTCGTCGCGCTGCTCATTGCAACCATCCTGTCGATCTTCACGTTCGGCCGCGCCTGCGGGTTCGACGGTGCGCGGATCCTGCGTTTTGCCGAAGACGCGATCCCCCCCGTCGCCGGCGTCCTGCTGGTCGTTGGCGCGGGCGGCGGTTTCGGTCGCGTGCTGGATGCAGCCGGCGCGGCCAAAGCAATCGCACAGGTGATGGGTGGACTCAATTACTCTCCCCTGGTACTCGGCTGGGTGATTGCGTCAGTCTTGCGCCTGGCGGTGGGTTCGGCGACCGTTGCGGTCGTCACGGCCGCCAGTATCATGGCGCCGATTGCAGCGGCGCTGCCGAACGTGAACAAGGAATTGCTGGTGGTGGCGATCGGCGCCGGATCCGCGATCGCGTCACACGTCAACGACGGCGGGTTCTGGCTCGTCAAGGAGTACCTCAACATGTCCGTGCCGCAGACCGTCGTCACATGGACGGCGCTCGAAACGATCGTCGCCATCGTCGGACTTGCGGGCGTTCTGCTGTTAGCCGCATTCGTGAGGTGACGGCCATGCTCATCGTCGATGCGCATCTCGATCTCGCAATGAACGCGCTCGAGTGGAATCGCGATCTCACCCGGCCGATTGACGAGATCCGCGGCCGCGAGCGCGAGTTAACCGACAAGCCGGATCGAGGCCGCGGCACCGTGTCGTTTCCGGAAATGCGACGGGGCGGGGTCCGCCTGTCGGTCGCCACACAGATTGCGCGCTACGTCGGACCCGATAATCCGCTGCCCGGCTGGCATTCTCAGGAGCAGGCGTGGGCGACGACGCAGGGGCAGCTCGCGTGGTATCGGACCATGGAAGAACGGGGCGAGCTGGTGCAGATTCGAGACCTCGCGGGCCTGGAGAAGCATCTTCGGGATCTTCCGCCTACGGCCGGAAGCCACGAAGGCGGAAGGCACGGAGGGACGAGCCACGGCACGAAGAATCACGGAGACAGCGACGCGATTGGCTACATCCTGAGCCTTGAAGGAGCCGATTCAATCGTGACGCTCCGTCATCTCGAGCGTGCATACGCGGACGGCCTGCGTGCGGTCGGCCCTGCCCACTACGGGCCCGGCGTCTATGCCCACGGGACGGCCGCGTGCGGCGGCCTCGGGATCCGCGGACGCGAGCTGTTGCGCGAAATGGAGCGCCTGGGGGTGATTCTCGATGTCACGCACCTCTGCGACGACAGTTTTCGCGAGGCGCTGGATCATTTCCACGGCCCGTTGTGGGCCAGCCATTCCAACTGCCGCGCCCTCGTGCCTCACGACCGGCAGTTCACCGACGATCAGTTGCGTGAGCTCATTCAACGCGACGCGGTGATTGGCGCGGCCTTCGACGCGTGGATGCTGGTGCCGGGCTGGGCCCGCGGGAAAACAACTCCCGAGAGCACCGGCGTGACGCTCGACACCGTCATCGACCACATCGATCACATCTCGGACCTCGCCGGCAACGCCCGTCACTGCATGATCGGGTCGGACCTCGACGGTGCATTCGGACGGGAGCAGAGCCCCACCGACATCGCCACGATTGCCGATCTCGGCCGGATACCGGAGCGGCTTGCGGCGCGCGGATACTCGGAGCAGGAGATCCGCGGGATCGCCCACGGAAACTTTCTGCGGTTCCTACGCGGCGCCTGGGGATGATCGCCGGTGCGCACACCGGACGACGCGCCGTACTTCGGAGATGAGGAGGGAGGGATCGACCGGCCGGAGCAGGACGCTCGCGTAGCCGAGCGTGGCGGCCTGATCGGTGTCGCGGGGATCCGAGGTTATCGCAATGGCCGGCACCGGCCTTCCGTTTGAGAGCACTCGCACTGCGGGACCCTCGCAGCTGCGCATCCCGATGACGACCACGTCGGGAGAAACCCGCCGGGGGGGATAGGAGCGGGTCGCGTCGGCCGCGGAAACCGCTTCGACGCGGAAGCCGGCCCACCGGAGCACCTCGGCGAACATGCTCGCACTGTCCGGATGAGGTTCGACGAGCAGAACCGTCGACGAAGACACACGCATTACGCCGTCTCCGGTGCGCCGCGGCGAGTCTCAGCCGCGGCACTCGACAGCAGTCGCGCGAGCTCCGAAGCGTTTCGATAGCTATCGAACGAGCGCTCGATTTCCTGGCGGGCATGAGTGGCCATCCGGACGCGAAGCCGGATGTTGTCGAGCAGCGTCTCGAGGGCGCCGGCCAACCAGTGCGGCTCCCGTGGGGCGACGAGTCGCCCGGTCCACCCGTCGTCGACGACTTCGGAAATGGTGTCGACGGAGGTGGAGACGACCGGCAGCCCCATCGCCATGGCTTCGAGCAATTCAGCGGGCACGCCGCCTTCGTACGAACTGGGGAGCCGTCGGTAGGGCAACGCCATCAACGTGTGCGTCCGCATCGCGCGTGAAAGCGGCCTCACGTCGGATTCGACATCGCCGCCCAAGAGGGCGACGCGATCGTCGAGACGACGGGACACAATCCGCGCCTTGAGTTTCTGCACGGATGCCCCGGCGCCAACGATCGTCAGCCTGACCGGAGCCGGCCGCCGATCGCGGAGGATGCCGATCGCGTCGATCAGATCTTCGAAACCGCTCGCCTGCACTAAAGGCCCCACCGCGAGCACCGAATCCGCATCGCGGCCGCCCTCGGCAAAGAACGGGATCATCTTGGTGTCCACGCCGCGGTAGATCCGGTGGACGTGGCTGGCGAGGCTGGGCCCGGTAATCGCCAGCAGCCGTTCGCGGGTCGTGTTGCTGGGGGTGATCACGAAGTCGGCGTTGCGGACGTAGTCGCGTAGCGCCGCCGGGTGGCGTGCGGCGTCCTCCAGGCTGCTGCCAAACACCGTGAAGCTGTACCCCACGTGCGTCAGGCGTTTGACATGCCGGGCGACGTCAGCCGTCGCGAGATGCGCATGGAGGTGGCAAATCCCGCGAGCCGTCACTTCGCGCGCGACCCAGCGCGCGTGTCCGGGGAGCGTGCGGTTCATGAAGAAGACATGGACGTCGAGCCCGCAGCGATCGAGTTCCAGGATGTCGTCGAGAATGGGCTTGAGACGTGCGGCTCCCCTGTCGAGCAGGTACCCGACGGGTCCGCAGTCGGCGGTTGGAGGGTGCCCGTCGTGAGCATTCCCTGATGATTCCGGCGCGAGGTGCAGCTCGCGAGAATCGGGCTCGGAGGTGGCTGGGGAGCCGGACCGGCCCCGGGCATGCGGAACGCCGACGTGCAACTTACGGGCGCTCATGCGGCCTGCTCTCTGTAGCGCGACGCGTTTCGCGTGAGCGCCAGCCGTTACCGGAGCCGGCTGGCGTCGTGGACGGGACGAACGTTCGCAGCATGGCCTCGGTGATTGCCATCTCCACGACCGCGGGGTCTGCTCCCCCGGTTTCCGGCGTCTCCGGAAACTGCACTTCCGTCCACAGAATGGGCATTTAACTAATAAGGGCCGCGGCCCAGCCGGAAAATATAGGGAACTGGGGCTTCCGGCATATTCGTGCGCGAGCCGGTTTGTGCTGTTATTACAAGGCGCATACGGAGACGCTTGCGGTCAGTCGTTTGAGACTTGTCTGACTTGAATGTCAGCTAAGGCCGAAGATGAACTACGTCGAGGAGCGATTCGGGCGGGAGAGGCGGTCCGGTGGCACGCCATGACAGCGGAACGCCTAATGCGGCGTGGAGCGACGACCAGCTCGTTCGCGCGTGCCTCGACGGAGACGAGCGCGCATGGTCGGCGCTCATCGACAAGTACGAGAACCTGATTTTCTCGATTCCTTTGAAATTCGGCGCAAGCCGCGCCGATGCGGCAGACATGTTGCAAGCGGTGTCCCTCGAACTGTTCAACGAGTTGCCCCGGCTCCGTCAGAGCGCCGCGTTACGGGGATGGCTCACCACGGTGACGGTTCACAAGGCGTCGCGCTGGAAACAGCGGCACTTGCGCCGGGCCGAGCAGGAATTGAGCGAAATCGACGAAGACCAGCTCGAAGCTCCGACCCCGGTTGCTCCGGAGATCATCGAACAGGCCGAACGCGAGCAGATGGTGCGCGACGCGGTCACGGCTCTCTCGCCCCGCTGTCAGGAGATCGTCCGGCTGCTGTTCTACGAGCACCCGCCCCTGCCGTACAAGGACCTGGCCGAACGTCTCGGCCTTGCGACAGGTTCCATTGGATTCATCCGGGGACGCTGCCTGGCGACGCTGCAGCGCGCCCTCGAGAAGGCGGGATTTTGATGGCGTGTCTGCCTGAAGTCGCCGTCGGTCAGGCCGGTCTCCCGCCTCGAACCCAGACCGGGCATCGGGGGCCGTGCGCGACTGAACCAGCAGGGACGGGCGGTTAGGATGGATTTCATCGGGCAGCTCGCCCGGCTCCCGAACGGGCAGGCGCGCGCGCGGGCGCTCAGGCAGCACCGAGACCTCTGGACCCCTGCACTGGTGCAGCAGATGTACGAAAGCGTCGTGCGGCTGGCGCGCATCGACGTGCAGCAGGCCGATCGCCTCGCGCATGCCGCCAGATGGCTGGCCGAACAGATCGACGACGACGGGGCGCGGGCCCAGAGCCTGCGCGCGCTGGGCCATGTCTTTCTGAGCCTGGGACGTCACCGCGAGGCGGTGAAGCGCTACGACGCCGCGCTTCGCTTGTTTCGCAAGCTCGGACAGGACGTGGACATTGCCAGGACCCTGAACGGTTCACTTCAGAGCTTGATCTCGCTCGGGCGATATCGAGAGGCCTACGCCTGGGCGGAAGAAGCCCGCGCGATTTTCGACCGGCACGGCAACCAAGTCGGCCACGCTCGCCTCGACACGAACGTCGGCAACATCCTCTATCGTCAGGATCGCTTCGAGGAGGCCCTGGCTTTGTACCAGCGCGCCTTTGCGCAGCTCTCGGAGCTCGGGACCCCTCAGGACGTCGCCCCTGTGCTGAGCAACATGGCGATGGTCTACATCAATTTGAGCGACTTCGACCGGTCACTCGAGACCCACCGGCAGGCACGCGAGTACTGCGAGCAGCACGGCATGCCGCTGCTGGTCCTCAGGGCGGACTACAACATCGCGTACCTCTACTACATGCGCGGCGAGTACACGCGCGCCATCGACTTGTACCGCGCGACCCAGACGGAATGCGACGACCTGAACGACACCTATCACAGCGCCTTGTGCGACATGGACTGCTCGGAGATGTATCTCGAGTTGAACCTGAGCGAGGAAGCCGGACTCCTCGGCAAACGCGCGATGACCCGCTTCGACGACCTCGGGATGAATTACGAAATGGCCAAGTCGTTGACCAACATGGCCATCGCTGCGAGCGCCCAGGGAGACCTCGGCGAATCGCTCGCGCTGTTCAAGCGCGCACGGCGGCTGTTCTCGCGCGAGCAGAACGGCGTCTGGCTGGCGCTGGTGGACTTCTATGAAGCCCTGGTCCTGTTCCGCAACGGGCAGTATCGTCGCGTTCGGCGACTCTGCGAGCGTGCGCTGGCGCAATTCGGCCAGGTCCGCGCGCCCGGGCGGCAGGCCCTGTGCGAGCTGCTGCTGGCCCGGCTCGAGTTGTACGCCGGGAATTTCCGCCGCGCCGAACAAGCCTGCGACGCCGCATTTGCGCACATCGCGACCGCGGCGACGCCGAACTTGACCTACCAGGCGTACTGCGTGCGGGGGTTGATTCGTCACGCGCGCGGGGACACCGCGGCGGCGCTGGCGGCCTTCCAGTCGGCACACGAGAATCTCGAGCGCTTGCGTACCCACCTTCATACGGAGGGGCTGAAGGTCGCCTTCCTGACCGACAAGCTCGCGGTGTACGAGGGACTCGTCACCAGCTGCCTGGCGCTCGGGCCCGCTCAGGACCACCAGGACGCTGCATTCCGGTACATCGAGGAAGCCAAGTCGCGCAGCCTCGCAGACCTGATTGCATTCCGCGCCGCAACCCTGGAGCCGCACGTTCAGGGCCTCGACAGCGAGCGTGTCGGCGGGCTCCGGCACGAGTTGAATTGGTACTACCGCCAGCTGGAGTTCGAGGAAGTGAATCGCCAGAAGCGGAGCCCGGAACGGCTGGCGGCGCTTCGCCAGCGGACCACGTCGCTAGAAAGCGAGCTCGCGCGGTCGCTCGACGCGCTCCGTCGCACCGATGCTGAATTCGCCGTATCCAGAGTGGCACCGCCGATCGCCTCGAGGAAATCCGCTCGACGCTCCAAGACGGCACGCTGCTCCTCGAGTACTACCAGGCGCAGGGGCGGTACTATGTCTGTGTCGTCAGCCGCGACTCGCTCGAGGTCGTCGCATTGTGCCCGGCGGAGGAGGTTTCCAAGCGCGTCTCGCTGCTCCAGTTTCAGTTGCTGAAGTTCCGCCTGGACCCTGGATACATTCAGAGCTTCGGCGGCCAGTTGTTGACCGCCACGGAAACCCACCTGCGCGCGCTGTACACGGCGCTCATTGCGCCGATCCGGGATCGGCTGCACGCCGAGCATCTCGTCATCGTCCCGCACGACATTCTGCATACGCTGCCGTTTCACGCGCTGGCCGATGACGGTAATCGATTCTTGATCGATGACTTCACGATTTCGTATGCGCCGAGCGCGACGGTTTACCGTCTGTGCTGCGAGAAACGGCCGGTGGCCAGCGGCGATGCCCTGATTATGGGGCTGCCGGACCATCTGGCTCCCTGTATTGCGGATGAAGTGCGGGCGGTCTCGGCAATCCTGCCGAACCCACGTGTCTTCCTTGATGCGGATGCAACCGCGGATCGATTGCGCGCGATAGGGCCGACCAGCCGGTACGTGCACATCGCGACGCACGGCTTTTTCCGGCGCGACAATCCGATGTTCTCTTCGATCAGGCTGGGCAGCGGCCCGCTTTGCGTGTACGACCTCTATGAATTACGTCTCTCGGCCGACCTCGTGACGCTCAGCGGCTGCAGCACGGGTCTGAACGTGGTGGTGGGGGGCGATGAGATTCTGGGACTGGTCCGTGGCCTCCTGTACGCGGGCGCCCGTTCGGTCCTGTTGACGCTCTGGGACGCCCACGACCGCAGCACCGCTGATTTCATGGAAGCGTTCTATCAGCGGGTTGAGAGGGGGGCGACCAAGGCCAGGGCCGCCCAGAAGGCGATGCAAGAGGTCCGCGAACAATATCGTCATCCGTTCTATTGGGCCCCCTTCAGCTTGATGGGAGACACGTTGAGCGCATAATTTGACCGCCGCTATATTTCGGGGTGGCGTGGCGGCCCTTGTATATGTGAGAGCCACAAATGAGACATTTCGAGACCTGGCGGTGGGTGGACTTTTCGCGTGGGCTTGACACCGGAATTGATCGGTCTCTCATGCAGTCGCATCTGGAGGCCTGTGGCAAGTGCCGCCGGACGGTGGGGGTTTTGAGTGGGGTTGCTGCCGTTGCCGCGGCGGAACCGGCCAACACGCCCCCCCGCGAAGCCGTGCGGATGGCGAAGGCCATCTACACCCCGCCGCCGTCCCAGCGTCTCCTGGCTCGCTTGATTTTCGATTCGTTTCTCGCGCCACTCCCCGCCGGCGTGCGCACACAAGATCGCCAGACGCGGCAGGCCGTTTACGAGGCCGGCAGTTACTGCGTCGATGTGCGGGTCGAGCATCAGCCGCGACGCGGCACGACAACCCTCGTCGGCCAGCTGGCCGATCGGGATCACCCGGGAGCGAATGCCGCCGACGTCAGCGTGCTGCTGAAGACGAAACAGAAAACGATCGCCAGCGCCCCATGCGATCAGTTCGGCGAGTTTTATCTCGAATACCGCCCGGCACCGTCGCTGCGGTTGGATGTGTGCCTCGGCGATTCGGGCCGAGTCCTGGAATTACCTCTAAGCGAACTTATGGATGAGTCGGATCAGAGGTAAGCTACCAGGACTTGAAGATTTCCCTACGCAAAACCGAACGGATAGGGTAGGCTCCGCAGTGCGCACACAGGCCTTCCGGTCGCCTCCGGCGCAGCACCCATTTTTTTAGCGCTGAAGAAGCTGGGCTCTGTAAACAGGGGGCGGGACGCGTCTCCACTTCCATCGATCCCAGGGGAGGTTCCGAGTGTCCAGGGACACCTCGTCGGCATCGGCATCGGCAAGGCGGCATCGCTGCACGCGGGTCGTGGCAGCGCTGTCCGTTTTTGCGCTTGCCTGGTCGATGCAGCCCCAGGACGTTGCGCACGCGGAGCCGCAGTCGAGCGAATTCCTGCTGCACGCCCCGCCCGACAAGATCCAGGCGATCGCGGCGCGTCACGGACTGACGATTGTCCGGACGCTTGATGTCCCGCCGAACGACGTGTTTCTCGTCCGGTCGGCGACCGCGACGACTAGTGGCACGACCACCGACATCACGCCCGACCAGCAGGTCAGCGAAATCGCCACCGACCCCGAGGTGGCGCATGTTGAAGTCAATGCGGTCGCGAGTGCGCCCGAAGTTCTGTCGGACATCGGACTGGATCAATCACCGGTTTCGATCCTCGATGCGCTGAGTGCCCCAACGATCATCAACTTCGGCGGCACTCCGGTCTGGAGCCAGTACGCGTATCAGGCCGCAACCAACGCGATTGATCTCGACGACGCTCGCTCGGCGACCGGCGCCGGAGTAATCGTTGCGATCATCGATACCGGAGTCGACCCTCACCATCCCGTGTTGGCTCCCTCCCTGGCAACCGGCTACGACTTCATCAACGATGTCGAGGGTCCTGGGTCCGAGTGGACGGATGTCGATCCGGCTGTTACGACAGTCCTCGACCAGTCGCCCGTGTCGATTCTCGATGGGATGCGACCCGTTGCGTTGAATCCGTCGACGCTGGCCATTCTCGACCAGCCGAGGGTCGATGCGCTGTCGGCGCTGCCGCTGCCGCTGGCATTCGGTCACGGCACGATGGTCGCCGGGATCGTTCACCTCGTCGCCCCGGGGGCGCGGATCATGCCTCTCAAGGTCTTCAGCGCCACCGGCACCTCGCGCGTGTTCGACATCGTCCGCGCGATCTACTACGCGGTGGACAACGGCGCGCGGGTCATCAACATGAGCTTCAGCACGCCGACGTGGTCGCCCGAGATTACGCACGCGATCAACACCGCCACCGATCGTGGGGTGATTTGCGTTGCGTCTGCGGGAAATCGCGGCCAGGAGATGCTGGTCTATCCAGGCGCGCAGCGAAACGTGCTCGCGGTGGGATCGGTCAATTCGGGGTCGAGGCCCGTGCGCAGCCGCTTCACCAACTACGGCGACTCTCTCGTCAGTCTCGCGGCCCCTGGCGAAGCCATCATCACGACCTATCCTGGCGGTGGGTATGCCGGCGCATGGGGGACGTCGTTCAGCGCGCCAATGGTGGCGGGCGCCGCTGCGTTGCTGCTTCAAATCGATCCCACGCTCACCTTCAGCGACGCGGCGTCGCTACTCGGCAAAGCCGATCCCATGCCGCTGAGCGGCCTCGGCAGAGGCCGGTTGAATCTGAGCAACGCCTTGAAGAAGGCGGTCGATTCAACCGCGCCGTCTGTCTCCTTTCTAACGCCCGCCAGTGGCGGGGTGTCGCAGACCATCTCGGTGTCGGCGACCGCCACCGACAATCTCGCGGTCAAGGGGGTCACGTTCTACGTCGACAACCAGGCTATCGGCTCGGAGTTGAGCGCCGCGCCCTACGCCGTCTCCTGGAACACGACCAACGTGTCGAACGGTTCGCACGTGTTGAAGGCCAGCGCCCGCGACTATGCAGGCAATAAGTCGGTCGTGACCTTGAGCGTCACGGTTTCGAACAATGCCACGGCCCCGACTGTGGCGATCGCCAGTCCGACCCTCGGAACCGTGGGTAATGCGGTGGCCGTTTCGGCGTCCGCGTCTGACGACACGCGGGTCGTCGGCGTCCAGATCAACGTGGATGGCCTCCCGTTCGGAACCGAGGATGTCGACGCGCCATACAGGACAACCTGGAGCACGGCCAGCACGACCAACGGCTCGCACGCGCTCACCGGCACCGCACGCGATGCCGCGGAATACTTGAAGACGTCAGCCCCAGTCACGGTGATCGTGTCGAACGACATCACCGCTCCGTCGATCTCGCTCGCAAGCCCCACAGCAGCTGCCAGCGTGGCAGTTGCCGACGCTACCGGCGCACGCCCGTAAAGGGACGGGGGCTCGCGCCATCCGACATTAGCTCTCAGGATCTGCTGCACAGCCCACGGCCGGCACGGTGTGGGAAGCTACAGGCGGGTCTGGTCCGATCTTTTCCTGATGTCCGCCCCGGTTAACAGGCGCGGGAGTAGTTCGGAGGGTGCACGGTCAGTAAACGATTGATCTCGTTGACGAGCTCATCCGGTAGACAGGGCTTCGCCAGGAAGGAATCACACCCGCTCTCGATCGCGGCGGCGACGTCTGGTTTGGTCACGCACGCCGAAACAGCCACAATGGTCGTCCGTTCGAAACCGGTGGCACGCAGCCGCCGGCTCACTTCTGTTCCATCAATGTCGGGAAGCCGCATGTCCAGGACGACGACGTCCGGCTGACACTGCTCGGCCTTTTCAAGCGCTTCTGTCCCGGTGCCAGCTTCCACCACGCGGAAGCCCCGGAACCGCAGGTACTCTGCATAACCTTCCCGGTTATCGCGTGCGTCGTCGACGATGAGAATGAGAGGCTGGGGAGCCATTAGATGATTATATGCACTCCTCAGGCCTGAACGGAAGGGCTGGAACAACCCGCTGTGACTGGGAGACTTATCGGATCCTAAGCGAACGACGAGTTGCATCCGACTGTCGGGTTTCGAGTCGCCAAACCTACATGGTAGCTCTTCTTTGAATCCTCAGGGCGGGTCCGCGTAGGGAGTACCTTCGTCCCGGGGACGTGCGCAGTTCGCGGACGGCCGTCCTGTAACGGACGATCGCGGGGCCGCCGGTGAGCGAGATGATGTCTGCGCTCTCGAGCGTCCCGTTCCGCCAGCTGGCAGAGACCTCGAATCCGCCACGGGCCCTGAGTCCCTTGAACCGGCCGGTGGCCCACGCCGCCGGGAGCGCCGGCAGCAAAGTGATCTCGCCGTCATGACTCTGCAGCAGCATTTCTGCGATACCGGCAGTACCGCCGAAGTTTCCATCGATCTGAAACGGTGGATGGTTGTCGAAGAGATTCGGCAACGTGGATTTGGCCAGCAATGCCTGGACGTTCTCGTACGCCCGCGGGGCGTCGCGCAGTCTCGCGAAGAAGTTGATGATCCACGCCCGGCTCCAGCCGGTGTGACCTCCGCCATGCGCGAGCCGGTACTCGATGCTTCGGCGCGCGGCGTCCATGTACCGTGGCGTCTTCGACGTGAATTGATAGCCGGGATGAAGGCCGAACATGTGCGACATGTGGCGGTGCCCTTCTTCGGCCTCCTTGAAGTCCTCAGACCACTCCATCAGCCGTCCGTCCTGAGCGATGCGCGGCCAGGCCAGCTTGTCGAGCGCTGCCTGAACGCTCTCGGTGGTCTCGTTCGTGACGCCCAGCTCTCGCGAGGCGGCGAGGAAGTTGCTGAACGTGTCCCAGGCAATCTCCTGGTCCATGGAGTTTCCCATCGACACGCTGTACGTGCCGTCGTCGGGGCCGATGAACGTATTCTCGGGGGACGCACTTGGCCCCGAAACGAGCTTGCCGGTCCTCGGATCCGGAACGAGCCAGTCCAGCAGGAACAGCGACGCGTCGCGCAGGATCGGGTAGGCGCGGGTTTTCAGGAACCGCCGATCGCCCGTAAACCAGTAGTGCTCGAGGAACTGACGCGTCGACCACGCCCCGCCCATCTGCCACAGCGCATAGTTCGGGCGTCCTGTGTTGGGTGTTGCCAGCCACGCATTGGACGTGTAATGCGCAACGAACCCGCGCGCGCCATAGAAATCTCTGGCAATCCGCTGCCCAGTGCGGGCCGCCAGCGCCTCGATGAAATCGAAGAATGGCGTCGCGCACTCGGCGAGGTTGGTCACCTCCGCCGGCCAGTAGTTCATCTGGATGTTGATGTTGATGTGATAGTCGGCGCTCCAGGGTGCCTGGAGTTCCTTGTTCCAGAGGCCCTGGAGATTTGCCGGCATGCCGCCCGGTCGCGATGATCCGATGAGCAGGTAGCGACCGTACTGAAAATAGAGCTCGACCAGCTGCGGATCCTCGCCGCCGGCTTGCACGGCTCTCAGTCGCTCGTCGGTGGGACGATCCGGAATGGACCCCGATGCGAGGTTGAGCTCGACGCGGCGAAAGAGTCCTCGGTGATCCTCGACAGCACGTTGCTGCAGACGCTCGTACGGCTGTGCGGCAGTCGATGCGGTCGTCTGGGTCGCGGCGCGCTCCAAATCGGCTTGAAGCGGCGCACCAGGATCAAGGCGATTGAAATTGGTCGCAGCGCCGAGGAGCAGCGTCGCACTGTTCGCGCCCGCGACCTTCAGATGCGCTCCCTCGGTACTCACCGAGCCACCGTCAGCAACCGCCTTCACAGCGGCAGCGAAGGTCACGCCCGGCGTCTTGGCCGCGGCATTCGACATCACGAGCGTGTCGGTTCCGGCGGCGTGGACAGCAACATCCGGACGCTCGAGCGTGGCGTCGAAGGTCACCTGTCCGGGTCGGTTGGCCGTGACGCGCACGGCAATGATTTGATCGGGCGCGCTCGCAAACACTTCGCGCCGAAACGTGACACCGTCCACCTCGAAAGCGGTCGCGGCAATACCCGAGTCGAGATCGAGCGATCGACGGTAATTCGACGCTTCGCCGCTCGAGTCCGTGTCGATTACCAGATCTCCAAGCGTCTGATAGCTGCCACCCGCGTCGCCAACGGCCAGGATCGTGCGGCGGGCGCGCGCCTCCCCTTCCGCGAAGTTTCCATCGAACAGCAGTTGACGTATTGCCGGAAGGTCGCGCGAGATGTTGGCCGGCAGGTCGGGCATCACGCCACCCGACCACACGGTGTCCTCGTTCAACTGGATCCGTTCGGTCCGCACGCCGCCAAAGTCCATCGCCCCGAGGCGCCCATTGCCGACCGGCAGCGCCTCGACCCACTCGGCGGCGGGTTGCCGGTACCAGAGCGTAAGGTTGCCCGGCTCTGGTCCGGCAGACGATGACTGATCGGATTGCGCCGCGAGCGTCCCGGCGACGACGATGGCGGCCAGGAGAAGCGTCGCCTCAAAGAGTCGGAACGGCCGCATCGAATCGTCGCGCGACATCGGCAAAGGCGGAAGTCGGACCCCGCCACCGCAAATCTTCGACATTCTCGAACAGATCGATATCCGTCCGCAGCGTCGCGAGATCCCGGAAAAGAAAGGCTCGATCGCGATCGCGCCCGAGGGTCATCGCGAGCCGCGCGGGGTTGAACGCGTTCACCGACCATGTTCGCCAGTCTTCTGGGATGTGTTCCAGGTGGGCGAACCGGGCGAGCACCACGGCAGCCGACTTCGCGCCCCAGCCGGCAAGGCCGGGATACCCGTCGGCGGCGTCTCCTACGAGCGCAAGATAATCAGGAATCGACGCGGGCGGAACGCCGAACTTCTCGACGACCTGCTGCTCACCACGGATCGCGTTGGTGCGGCGGTTCAACTGCACCACCCGAGTGCCGCGCACACACTGGGCGAGATCCTTGTCCGGCGTGCAGATGATGACGCGATCGACCTCAGGATCCAGCGCTGCCCTGGTGGCCCCTGCAGCGAGCCCATCGTCGGCTTCGAATTCGACCATCGGCCACACCGCGATCCCCAACGCGGAGAGGGCGTCCTCGAGCAGGGGAAACTGGGCGAGCAAATCGGGTTCGACACCGGCGCTGGTTTTATAGCCAGGCCATAGCTCGTTACGGAACGATTCGACCACGTGATCGGTTGCAACCGCGATGTGCGTCGCGCCGCGGTTAATCATGCCGAGGACGGAACCGACAACGCCGCGAACGGCCGCGATTTCATGTCCGTTCGCGTCGCGAGCCGACGGCAGCGCATGGTAGTGGCGAAACAGTTCGTAGGTACCGTCGATGAGATGGACGTCCATGGGTTACTCGAGGTGCGAGGCGCTCGTCGCGATGTGCCGGGTGCGCTTGTCCGCCGTAGCGCGAAGCGTGACTTTCGCCGCCCGTTCGCGTAACGATACGCGCCCAGCCGTCGTCAAATAGGACGAACAGTTATCGGTTCCGCGCGTAGCGCCGTTCGCCGGCGGCAGTATTGATCATCCGAGCCTATGCCTCATCGCAACGTAGAACACGTCCATGCCGCGCCGGTCTCACCGTCGTGGACGCCGGATACCCAAGCGGACAAGGATGCCGTTCGCGAACAGCTCGGGCGTATCCTGTCCAGCACCACGTTCCGCAACAGCAGGCGATTCCCTCCGTTCCTCCGCTACACCGTCGAGCACGCGCTGGGTTCCGGCGAGCCGTTGAAGGAGCGGACCATTGGGCAAGAGGTCTTTGGCCGCGAGCCCCGCTACGACACAGCCCTGGATCCGATTGTCCGGATGACCGCTGCGGAAGTGCGCAAGCGCCTGGCGCATTATTACCAGCAACAGCAGCACACAGCCGAAATGGTCATCTCGTACCAGCCCGGCTCGTACGTTCCCGACTTCCACTCTCCGCATCCTGTGACGCTCCCCGCGACGGAGGTCACCGCGTTCTCTCCGTCGCCGCCACGGGAATGGACGCGGCGCTCTTCGGATCGCTGGATGGCTCGCGCCACCGTTGCGGCGCTGGCAATCCTCGTGGTCGCGTTGGTCGGTACGGTGCCCTGGCGCCGCGCGGTGCCGCAAAATGCAGCAGATCGCTTCTGGTCCCCCCTCCTGACCCAACCGGCGCCAATGCTGATTTGCATTGGCGATCCTCTCAGGGCGCGCCCGCAGATCGAGGACGGCGTCGATACTGAGCCAAATGCCGAGGACCTCACGGTCGCCGAATTTCTGAGCAGCCACTCAGTGCGCTACACGGATGCCGTCAGTCTAGGCCTCCTGACCGGCGAGCTTCGGGTCCGCGGCAAGTCGTTCAGTGTGCGCCGACCGGGCGCAACCGAACTAAAGGATCTGCGTGAGGGGCCGGTCGTCCTGATTGGCGGGTTCAACAATCCGTGGACGCTGCGCCTGAGCGAGGGGCTGCGGTTCACTCTTGCCACTGACGATCGCGGAAATTACATCCGGGACCGAGACCGCCCCACCGATCGCCAATGGCATCTGGGAACCCAGGACACTAGGATAAAGGACGTGACGCAGACCTACGGCCTGATCACGCGAGTGCAGGAGCCTGACACGGGTCAATGGGTGCTTGCGGTATCTGGCCTGATGCTGGGGACCAGGGCGGCCGCGGAATGCCTCCTAGATGCCGGCTGCCTGGGCTCGGCCGAGTCACTCGGCAAGGCAGGAAGGGGCGGGTCCGACGTGCAGATAGTGGTGTCCGCCGCCGTGATCGGGGAGGATTCCGGGGCGCCGCAAGTCGTCGCCGTCCACACTTGGTGACACACCGGCGCTGGGACGCGCCGCACTCGGGGCCGTCCGAAACCCCTTCCAGAGAGGGCCCGTGGAGAGTCGCTCAAATCCGGCTAACCCACAGACCCGCCCGAAGATCCCTTGACCCGACCGTTCTGGTAACGAGCTGTATCGTTACGCTTGTTTTCCGTAACAAACGGGGGTATAACCTCTCGGTCCGTCCCGTTCCGGTACCGGACGACACAAGGAATCCCTGCGCTCTCGGAGAAGGAGGAGTCTGTGGGCGAGTGTGTTTCTCGTAAGGCGAGCTCTGCTCTGCTCGTCGCTGTTCTAACGTTCGTTGCAATCGGTCTTACGGCGCCCCCCGTCATCGGGCAGATTCTCTACGGCAGCATTGTTGGCATCGTGAAGGACTCCCAGGGGGCAGTGATCCCCGGGGCAACCGTCACCATCGTCAACAAGGAAACCAACCTCACACGCGAAACGACAACGAATACTGAGGGTGCTTACAACCTCACGAACGTGCTGCCGGGACAGTACGACGTCAAAGTTTCGCTCTCCGGCTTCCGTGAATCCGTGCGCTCGAACGTGCCGGTCACGATCAGCCAGATCAGCCGCGTCGACGTCGCGCTCGAAGTCGGCACGCTGTCGGAAACCGTCACCGTCGCATCTGAGGCGCAACTGCTGCAGACCGACAAGGCCGACGTGCACACCGAGATCAAGTCAGCGGAATTGACGGCAATGCCGCTGAATCGGTTCCGCAACTACCAGGCGCTGATGAACCTGGTTCCCGGCACCACGCCGATGGCGTTCGGAAACGCCGAAACCGACACGCCGGCGCGCTCGCTCGCGACCAACGTGAACGGCCAGGTGAACACGAACAACACGACCCGCACCGACGGCGCCACGAACATGAACATCTGGCTGCCGAACCACAACATGTACATCTCGCCGGCCGAGACCGTCGACACCGTCAACGTGTCGACCAGCAGCTTCGACGCCGAGCAGGGGAACGCGGGCGGCGCGGCGGTGACCGTCATCACCAAGTCGGGCACCAACAACTTCAAGGGATCGGCGTTCGAGTTCTACAACAGCGACAAGCTGAACGCGACGCCGCGATTCTTCGGCGCGGGCGAACGTCCCCGACAAGCTGCCGTTGAAGGCCAACACCTACGGCGGCACGCTCGGCGGCCCGATCAGCAAGAACAAGGTGTTCTTCTTCAGGTCGTTCGAGGGCTTCCGCAGAGACCAGAGCCTGGTCACGCTCTTCAGCGTTCCTGATGCCCGGCTCCGGGCCGGCGACTTCAGCCAGGCGCTGAACGCGAACGGCAGCCTCCAGCAGATCTACGATCCGGCGACCGGAGGCGTCAATGGCGCTGGCCGCACGCAGTTCGACAACAACGTCATTCCGGCCGACCGGCTGGATCCGATTGCGCTGAGAGTGCTGCAGCTGTTCCCGCAGCCGAACACGGCGGGCATCGGCACCGGCGGGTTGACCAACAACTACCAGCGTCGGGAAGACCGCACCTTCGCGCGCGACAACTTCGACGGGAAGGTGAACTGGAATCGCACCGCGGCACACCAGATCTGGGGCAAGTTCAGCCACATGAATGCCACGGTCGACGACCTGACGAACTATCTTGGGCCGGATCCGAACGCCGACGGAGACGGTGGTTTCACTAAGGTGTGGCAGGCGACTGCCGGCCAGACCTGGACGCTCTCACCGACCCTGCTGATGGACATGACGTTCGGCTACGGGCGCCAGAAACAGGACGTGCTTCGGTCCCGACTTCCAGGCCGGCAACTACGGCCTCGACGTCCTCGGCATCCCCGGCACGAACGATCAGGGGAACGATAACTTCGACTTCCGCGATCGCTACGCCGGGTACCCGCAGTTCAACTTCACGACGTTCAGCGCCGTCGGCAACCGCGACGGCTGGAACCCGATCTTCCGCGACGAGCGGACCTACTCGCTGGCCACCAACATCACCAAGGTCAAGGGACGCCACGACATCCGCGGCGGATATCTGCTCAACTACTTCTATCTGGATCACTGGCAGCCGGAGACCGGCAATCCGCGCGGTCGTTCACTTCAACGGCGCGGTCACGGCGCTCAACGCGCCAGGCGCACAGACGAACAACTTCTACAACCAGTCTACGCCTCGTTCCTGCTCGGCCTGGTGGGCACGCCGGCCAAGAGCGTCCAGAACGAGCTGATGACCGCGCGCGAGTGGCAGCACTCGTTCTACCTGCGCGACCGCTGGACGCCAACGGCGAAACTGACCCTCGACCTCGGCGTGCGCTACGAGCTCTACCCGATCATGCATCGTGCGGACGGCCGCGGCGTCGATCGCCTCGACCTCGAACCCGATCCGGCGCTCGACGTGCTGATCGCGGGCCGCGGCGGCAATTCGCAGAACAACGGCATGAAGATGAGCTGGAACAACTTCGCGCCGCGTCTCGGCGCGATCTATCGTCTCAACGACGACACCGTGTTCCGCACCGGCTACGGCATCACCTACAACGCGACGCCGTGGGCGCGCGCGGTGCGCGGCGACAACGACTACCCGATCACGCTCGCGTCGAGCTTCCCGAACGTCGACTCGTTCGGCTTCTTCAACACGTTCGAGCAGGGTGTTCCGATCATCAACTCGCCCGACCAGAGCAGCGGCCGCGTACCGCTGGATCGCGCGGCGGCCGAATACACCCCGGAGGTCGGCAACGTCGATCGCGGCTACGTCCAGACCTGGAACGTCGCGTTCGAACGCCGGATCGCATGTGCGACACGACCGTGGACGTCGCCTACGTCGGCGCCAAGGGCACTGACGGCTACGCGGCGCTCGACATCAACGCCCCGCACGGTGCTCGGCACCGGCAACCAGGGCCGTCCGTACTTCAATCTCGGTCGGGTCATCCGGATCGACTCGTGGGGCGACCGGCTGAAGACGGACTACCAGTCGCTGCAGCTCTCGTTGAACAAGCCGTTCACGCACGGCCTGCTGTTCAAGGGCGCCTACACTCTGAGCAAGTCGAAGAACCAGAGCGACAACGACGGCCGCGCCACCCTGAACTGGAACACGCCGAGCGAGCTGGGCCGCAACTACGCGCCGGCCGGCTTCGATCGCCGTCACAACTTCCAGACTTGGCTTTGCCTATTCACTCCCGTGGCAGAGCGGCGGGCAGCTACGACGACGTCTGATGAAGACGATCATCAACGACTGGCAGGTCAACGGCGTGCTGGCGATCGTTCAGCGGAACGCCGTTCACCGTCACCGCGAGCGGCACGTCACTGAACACGCCGAGCAACACGCAGACGGGCGACCTGATCGGCTCGTACGACATCCTCGGCAACATCGGCGCGGCGGGCAAGTGGTTCGACACCACGCAGTTCGGCCAGCCGACCGGCGTCCGGTTCGGCAACACGGGCCGCAACCAGTTCTACGGCCCTGGCGGCTACAACCTCGACTTCTCGCTGTTCCGCTCGTTCCCGATTGGCGGCCAGCGGCGGCTCGAGGTGCGCATGGAAGCGGGCAACATCCTGAACCATGGCGTCTACAACAACCCGAACGGCGACTTCACGTCGGCTACGTTCGGCCAGATCACCGGCGTCAGGGGCGAAGTACCCGGAGCGTCAGATCCGCTTCGGCTTGCGCGTGACCTTCTAGACGCGACCCCGATCGGGTAATCTGCAAGGGCGCGGCGTCAATCGCCGCGCCCTTGTCTTTTCCATGAGGGTTGTCCCGTTCATCCTGATGCTCGCGCTGCTCGGCGTCGTCACGGCGTCCGCGCAGTCGACGGCTCCCCCGCTTCCAACGCTCGCGCTCGAGACATACCCGCCCGCGGCGCGTGAGGCGATTGCGCGCGCGCATCGTGACGCGGTCGCGAAGGGAGCGGACGCGGAAGCCACGGGCGCGCTGGGACGCGTGCTGCACGCCTGGGAGCAGTGGGACGCCGCGCACGAAGCCTACGGGCGGGCGCAGGCGCTCGCGCCGCGCACGTTCGAGTGGCACTACCTCGACGCGGTGGTGCTGCAGCGGCTGGCGCGGCCGGGCGAGGCGGCCACCGAACTCGAGCAGGCCCTCGCCGCTTCGCCGGACTACCTGCCGGCTCGGCTGAAGCTCGCCGAAGCGCGACTCGACGCGGGCGATCTCGCCGAGAGCAAACGCTTGTTCGCCGCGTTGACCGACCCGAACGCAGCGCCGGCACGAGAGTTCGGCCTTGGACGCATTGCGGCGGCGGAAGGCGCGCACGCTGCCGCCGTCGAACATTTCCAGCGCGCGATCGCGCTCTTCCCCGAGTTCGGGGCGGCGCACTACGCGCTTGCGCTCTCCTGCCGCGCGCTCGGGCGGCAGGAGGAGGCACGGGCCGCGCTTGCCGAGCACGCGAAGTTTGGCGCCCGCTGGCCCGCAGTCGCCGACCCTGTTCTGGGAACCGTCACCGGCCTGCGCGAGGATGCCGGCGCGCTCCTGCAACGCGGGATCAAGCTTGCCGGGGACGACGATCTAGACGGTGCCATTGCGGCTCACGAAGCAGCCGTGAAGCTCGATCCCTCGCTCGCACAGGCGCACGCGAACCTCGTGACACTCTACGGACGCCAGCGAAACTGGGCGAAGGCGGAAGAGCACTACAAGGCGGTGGTGGCACTTGGCGTGAACGTGGCGGCGGCGCACTACGACTACGGCGTGCTGCTCGGCATGCAGGACCGATGGGACGAGGCCGCGGACGCCTATCGGCGGGCGCTCGCGGTGAATCCCCTGCACGCGCAGGCGCACAACAATCTCGGCCAGATCGTCGAGCGCACGCGGCAGTACGAGGAGGCGGCGGCGGAATATCGACGCGCCGTCGAGAGCCAGCCGACGCTGCGCATCGCGCGCTTCAACCTGGGGCGCATGCTCATCGCGCTCGGGCGCGATGAGGAGGCGGTCACCGAACTGCAGAAGCTCACGGAGCCGCGGGATGCGGAAGCGCCTCGCTACCTGTTCGCGCTGTCGACCGCGTACGTGCGCACGGGACACAAGGACGAAGGGGTCAGGTGGGCGACCGAGGCGCGCGATCTCGCGCGGCAGTACGGCGACACGGCGCTGGCCGACGCCATCGATCGCGACCTGGCGACGATCAAATGAAGGTGCTCTCCTGGCTTGCCGTTCTGGCTGCAGGCCTCATCGCCGGGTCTCGAGACCCCGCCTACCGGAACTCGACGTCCTTGGCGGTAGGGCGAGTCATGAGACCCGCCGAAAAATCCGGCCCGCTCTTCATTGAATCCGCCGAATCGAGCGGCCTCGAGTTCACCCACGTCAACGGCGCGACCGGCCAGTACTACATGGCCGAACAGATGGGGGCGGGCGTGGCGCTTTTCGACTACGACAACGACGGCGACCTGGATGTCTTCCTCGTGCAGAGTGGTCCGCTGGACGACGGGAAGGGGCCGCGTATGTCCGGGCCATCCTGCCGCCTGTTCCGCAACGATCTCGTGGTGGGAGCGGACGGAAAACGGACGCTGCGCTTCACCGACGTCACCGAACGCGCCGGTCTGGCGCTGCGGACGTACGGCATGGGCGCGGCGGTCGGCGACTATGACGGCGACGGCGACCTCGACCTGTTCGTCACTTCCTTTGGACCCGACACGCTCTTCCGCAACAACGGCGATGGCACATTCACCGATGTCACCGCCCAGGCGGGTGTCAGCGATCCGCTGTGGAGCACGAGCGCGGCCTTCATCGATTACGACCGCGACGGCGATCTCGATCTCTTCGTCGCGAACTACCTCGATTTCAGCCTGGCCTCCAACCAGGTCTGCCACGATGCGGTCGGGACGCGTGACTACTGCAGTCCGCGCTCGTATCACCCGGTGCCCGACAAGCTGTATCGAAACGACGGCAACGGCCGTTTTTCCGACGTGACCGAGGCGTCGGGAATCAGCAAGGCTGACGGCGCCGGTCTGGGCGTCACGACCGGCGATTACAACGGCGATGGCTGGCCGGATCTCTACGTCGCCAACGATGCGACCCCCAACCAGTTGTGGATCAACCAGCACGACGGGAGGTTCGTCGATGAAGGTCTGCTGTCGGGCGCGGCGCTCAATGCTGCGGGAAATCCCGAGGGCAGCATGGGGATTGCCTCGGGGGACTTCAACCTCGATGGATTCGAGGACCTGTTCGTCACCAACATCATTGGCGAGACGTTCGCGCTCTACGTCAACGACGGCAAGGGCAATTTCGAGGATGCGCGGGTAAAGGCGGGGCTGGCAACTCCCACGGCGGCCTTCACCGGCTTCGGCACGGACTGGTTCGATTACGACAACGACGGATGGCTCGACCTGTTCATCGCGAACGGAGCGGTCAACATCATCCCCGCGCAGCGCGGCCAGCCGTCACCGTTCCGCATGCGCAATCAACTGTTCCACAACGTCAACGGACAGTTCAGGGAAGTGACCAGTGAGGCCGGCCCCGCGTTCGAACGCGCGGAGATCGGCCGCGGCGCCGCCTTTGGCGATCTCGACAACGACGGAGACGTCGATCTCGTCGTCACCAACAACGGCGGTCCAGTAAGGCTGCTGCTGAATCAGGCCCAGGAATTGGGATCCGCCAATCACTGGCTCAGCGTCCGCGCCGAGGATGGCCCCAAAAACCGTTTCGGGGTCGGCGCGCTGGTCGGTGTCGAACGGGCGGGCAAGCCGACGCTCTGGCGGCGCGTCCGGACCGACGGAAGCTACTTATCCGCGGGCGACGTGCGGGTACACTTCGGCCTCGGCGCGCAGCCGACCATAACCGCCATCGTGGTCCAGTGGCAGGATGGCACTCGCGAACGGTGGACGGACATCAAGAGTGACCGCCTCGTCACGCTCACTCGCGGTACTACCGTGTCGAAGTGAGAGCCTCCTCGCCGGCGCCCACCCACAACCTCGTCACGATCCGCACGAGCACCAGACCGCTGACGGCAAAGATGGCGGTCAGGACAAGCGCATAGCCCAATCGGCCGTAGAGGAAGTTGCCGACCGCAAACAGCGCCGACCAGATCGCGGTGCAGCCGGCGACCCAACCGAGCAGCGCCAGCGGAATGTTGTCGCCCACCGCCGCCGCCTCGACCGGCAGGCGCCTGCCTCGGTGCGGATGGCGGCCCAGCCCGGTCCGAATGGCTGCACCTTGCGGTAGAACGCGATCAGCACGGCGCGGTCGGTCTCGGGTCCGACATACGCCGTCAGCACCCAGCACACCGTCGTCACGGTGACGCGTGATGACGAGCGCGGCGTGCGTGCTGAACGCCATCGCCGTTCCGTGCCAGCATCAGCAGCGCGATTGACGTGACGAACGAGCTGATCATCGCGACGATCTCGCACCACGCGTTGACGCGCCACCAGAACCAGCGCACCAGATAGAGCAGCCCGGTGCCGGCGCCGATCTGCAGGATGATGTCGAACGCGTCCTTCGCCGTGTCGAGGAGGTAGACGATGGCCGACGAGCAGATGAACAGGCCGACGGTCGCCAGGCGTCCCGCCAGGACGTAGTGCCGCTCGTCGGCATCGCTGCGGATGAAGCGGCGATAGAAATCGTGCACCAGATACGACGCGCCCCAGTTGAGGTGCGTCAGGATCGTCGACGAGTTCGCGGCGATCAGCCCGCCGACCATCAGGCCGATGAACCCCGCCGGCAGGAACTTCAGCATCGCCGGATACGCGATGTCGTGGCCGATCAGGCCGCGGATCGAGATGCGGGAACGCCTGCTGGATGTCCGACGAGCTGCGGGTAGACGAGCGATCGAGGCCAGCGCCGACGAGGATCCACGGCCACGGGCGCAGCACGTAGTGCGCGACGTTGAAGAACAGCACCGCGCCGAGCGCATCCCGCTCCGACTTCGACGCGAGCATCCGCTGCGCGATGTAGCTGCCGCCGCCGGGCTCGGCGCCGGGATACCAGACCGCCCACCACTGCACCGCGATCGGCATGATGAAGACCGCGACGGCGATGTCCCAGTTGTTCGTGAAGTCCGGCAGGACGCTCAGGTAGTTCAATGCCGCCGGGACCCGGCATCGCCGAGAGCTTGTCGATCAGCGCGTGACAGGCCGCCGACCTGCGGCGCCGTTGACCGCGAAGTAGGCGGCGGCGATGACCGCCGTCATCTTGATGAAGAACTGGATCATGTCGATGACGAGCACGCCCCACAGGCCGGAGTGCGCGGCGAACACGACGTTGAGCACGCCGACCGCCGAGCAGCGTCTGCCAGCGCTCGAGGCCGAACAGCACCGCCGCGATCTTGCACGCGGCGAGGTTCACCGTCGCCATGATCATGCAGTTGAAGAGCAGGCCCGAGATAGACCGCGCGGAAGCCGCGCACCGCCGCTGCCGCGCGTGCCCGAGTAGCGGATCTCGTAGAACTCGAGGTCGGTCATCACGCCCGACCGCCGCCACAGCCGCGCGTAGAAGAAGACCGTCGACACGCCGGTGAGCACGAACGCCCACCACACCCAGTTCCCGGCGACGCCGTTGCGGCGGACGATGTCGGTGACGAGGTTCGGCGTGTCGCTGCTGAAGGTGGTGGCGACCATCGAGAGCCCGGCCAGCCACCACGGCACCGCGCGGCCCGACGCGAAGAACTCCGACGTGCTTCGTGCCGGCGCGTCGCCCGAGGAACAGCGCGGGCCCGAAGCAGATCGACCAGGATGATCGCGACGATGATCCAGTCGATGACCTGCAGGTGCATGGGTTGACGGCCTCTAGACGTCGCAGATGTCGATGGCCTTCTGAAGCTCTTTGATCGGGTCGTGTCCCTGGCTTGGAGAATACTCGTGTGACACGAACCCGGTGAATCCCAGGTCGGCGATTGCCTGCATGACGAACCGATAGTTGAGTTCCTGCGTGTCGTCGATCTCGTGACGGCCGGGATTACCGCCGGTGTGGAAATGGGCAATCAGCGGGAAGTAGTCGCGGATATTCCGAACGATGTCGCCGTCCATGATCTGCGCGTGATAGATGTCGAACAGGATCTTCACCCGCGGTGAATTGACCCGTTTGATCACCTCGACACCCCACGCGATGTGATCGAACATGTAATCCTTGTGATTCACCTTGCTGTTCAGATACTCCATGCAGATGGTGATCTGCTTGTCCTCCGCATGGGCCTTGATGCCATCGAGGAACGAGACGCAGTTGTCCGCCCCCTCCGCATCCGCCATGCCGTTCCGGTTGCCTGAGAAGGTAATGATGTTTGGCACCCCGTTGGCGGCGGCTTCATCGATCGCCGCATCGAGCAGCGGGCGCAGCTTGGCGTGATTCTCCTTCCGGTTCAACCCGTCCGGGATGGTTCCACCCGGCCCGCCGGGATAC
Source organism: uncultured Acidobacteriota bacterium (assembly GCA_963755695.1). Lineage (GTDB taxonomy): Bacteria > Acidobacteriota > Vicinamibacteria > Vicinamibacterales > 2-12-FULL-66-21 > QHWT01. Next base: position 2,383,412 of record CAVWLB010000010.1, read on the forward strand.
ATCGAGGGCACCAGTCCGTACTTCTTCAGCGTCGGCCAGTCCGACGGACCAATCAAGTCGAAGCCCTTGATCCCAAGCCGTGCGGCTTCGCGGCAGCCATCGTCGAGGCTCGCCCCGCGCCCGAACACCCCGCGAGTCACTCCTTGCTTGATTCGTCCTTTGCGCGCCGGGGCGGCCGCCGGCTCCGATTGCTGCGACGACATCCCGCCGGCGACGAGCGGTACGGTGACGGCCCCGAGGAACTCCCTTCGACGCATCCTGCCTCCTAGTCACGTCGCATCGGGCAGCAAGGTTATCTCAAATCGGGAAATCACGAACTCGTGATTCGCAGGCGAAATTTGTACGCGCGCGGGACCGCGCGACGGCGGCATCCGTCGAAAGCTTTCGTAAATTCGAGGGTACGTCGCTTGCGGAGCGCCCACGCTCATGCGACGCGTAGCGATCACTGGAGTTCTGCTGGCTTGTGGCCTGTTCGTCACCGGGATATTTGCTGCGGCTCCCGAGCCACCGCTGCCGAAGCCGCCGGCCCGGCGCTCGATGGCGTCCCCCGCCCACCATCCGGCGTCGGTCCTCCACAATCACCTGCTGGTGTCCTGGTATGGAAGCCCGTGGACCGGTCGAATGGGCGTTTTGGGACGGTGGCATGGGCAGGAACTTGCCGACGGTTTGAAGAAGCAGGCGGCGGCCTACGCCAAGGTGTCCAACAAGCAGGTCCTCCCGGCCTACGAACTGATCGCCACGGTCGCGCAGCCGCTGCCCGGACCCGACGGCATGTATCGGCGTCGCGAGAGTCGTGAGGTGATCGACCGGATGCTGCGCGAGGCGCGCGAGGCCGGCGCCAAACTGATTCTCGACGTCCAGACCGGCCGGTCGACGGTGATGGACGAGATCCTCTACCTGCAGCCGTACCTGGAACAGCCGGACGTGTATCTGGCGCTCGATCCCGAATTCTCGATGGGCACGGACGGTGTACCGGGACGCCGCATCGGGACGATGCGTGCCAGCGAGGTGAACGATGCGATTGCCGTGCTCGAATTCCTGGTCCTGAGCCGGCGGCTGCCGTCAAAGGTGTTGATCGTGCACCAGTTCACGACCGGCATGCTGCCGGACAAGGAGCAGATCCTCAGCAGCCCGATTCTCGACGTCGTCCTGTCCGTGGACGGATTCGGCGGGCAGGCGTTGAAGCGCAGCACCTACCGCGCCTGTATGCGCCAGGGCATGCTGCCGTTCAGCGGATTCAAGCTGTTTTATCTGCAGGACACCAACCTGCTCGAGCCGGCCGAGGTACTGGCGCTGTCTCCCGCCCCCGCCCTGGTTATTTATCAGTGATGGGGTTCGCCCGTCACATCCCCCTACACGCTCACTCGCGAGGATCCGACCCCGCTCCGTTCGCTGGAGTTACTTTTTGACGCTGCCGCTCGCGGGCGGCTTCTGAATCGTCGCCTTCCTTACGTAGTCCAGCCGCGGAAATGACTTGGTGAGGTAAGCGTTCCCCTGACGCTGAATGAGCTGCTGATCCGGTTGCTCCTTGTATTCGGCGTTGATCTTGTCGACGGCTTCCATGCCGGAGACGACCTCACCGAACGGCGCGAAGCCCTGCTTGTCGAGGCCGGCGTTGTCCTTGAAATTGATGAACACCTGCGTCGTCCGCGTGTTGGGTCCCGCTGTGGCGAAGGTGATCGTGCCGCGCCGGTTGCTCTGCGTCACCGGGTCATCTTGAAGGTTCGCGTTCCTCCAGGGGGTCTGGATCGTCGTATCACCGTGGATCCCGAACTGCGCCATGAAGTTGGGCAGTACACGGAAGAAGCGGCAGTTGTCGAAGAATCCGTATTTGACCAGGTTGTAGAAGCGGTCTGCGCCCTTCGGCGCCCAGCTTCGATGGACCAGGACGACGAACGGCCCGGCGCTGGTGTCGAATGCGGCACGGAATTCGGCCGGCGCCACGTCCTTGAGCGCAGCCGGGTTCTTCAGCTTTGCCTTGGCCGCCGGGCTCAGGGTCGTCGCCGTCGTCGTGCCACGTCCGCTCGGCGTGGCGGGCTTGGTCGTGGCGGGCTTCGGCGGGGCGGGTTTCGGGGCCGGCTTCTTTTCCTGCGCCGCGACCAGCGTCATCTGCGCGCCCAGCATGGCGGCAGCAGCAATCATCGTGATCGAGCGGACCTGTCTCATGTGACGGACTCCTGTAAGTGAACTCACGCTAGTACCAATCTTAGATCTCGGTGACCACGCCTCGCCTCGTGGCTTCGGTATTGCGCACCAGCATCAGCAGCACCGTCATCGCGACGAGCGGCACGAGACTGGCCCCGATGAGCAGCGGCTCGAATGAATATCGGTCCGAGACGATGCCGGTTGCATAGGTCGCGATGATCGTGCCGATCCCGGCGCCAGTTCCCGCCATTCCCGCAACCGTTCCGACCGAACCGGCCCGGTAAAGGTCCGCCGGCAGGTTGAGGATCATCGTCGAGAGCGCCGCGTACGAGAACGTGGCAACGGCAAAGCAAGCGGCGAGCGCGTACAGCGTCGAAACATAGATCGCTGGAATCAGGAACAGCATCCCGAGCGCGCCGACTACGACCACCAGCTTCCGCGCCGCCCCGACTTGCCAGCCACGCGTGATGAGAAAGCTCGATACGCCCCCGCCGGCAAAGTTTCCCAGGTCCGCGGCGACAAACGGCACCCAGAACGCGAGCAGGCTGTCTTCGAGCCTGAACCCGCGGCTGACGAGGAAGATCGCAAGCCAGTCGGTGATGAAGAACCAGACCGGATCGGTGAGCGCCTTGCCGATGATGATGCCCCAGGTTTGCGGCAATGACAGCAGCGTCGCGTAGTCGAGCGGTCGACCCGCCGAACCTCCATTCTCCGGCGCCTGTGCCGACGCGCGGTTCGCCAGGATGTCAGCGCGCTCTTCAGGCGACAGCCGTGGATGATCTTCCGGCGAACGATACAGGCTGCGAAACACCGGAATCCACAGGAAGCCGAGCAGCCCGGTGACGATGAACGCCGGGCGCCAGCTGCCAGTGAGCCGGTAGACCGTCAACACGATGAACGGCGCGAGCGCCGCGCCAATCGACGAACCGCTGTCGAAGAGGGCGACCGCCCAGCCGCTCTCCCGCCTCGGGAACCATTCAGCCACCGCCTTGGTGGCACCGGGCCAGTTCGCCGACTCGCCCAGTCCGAGAAGGAACCGGAACATCATGAAGCTTCTCAGTCCGGCGGCCAGCGACGAGAGCATCGCCGAGACCGAGTAGAACGCCACCGCCACGCTCAATCCGGTGCGCGTGCCGACGCGGTCGAGCCATCGCCCGCTCAGCGTCTGCCCGACCGAATACGCGATGCGAAACGCGATCACGATCAGCGCGAAGTCGCTGTTCGACCAGCGGAATTGCTCCTTGAGGATCGGCCCGAGAACGCTCAGCGTCTGCCGGTCGATGTAGTTGATGACCGTCGACAGGAAGAGAAGCGTCCCGATGTACCAGCGCAGTCGGCGAATATAGCCGCTCATTCGTCGGCGGCTTCGAGGAGCGATGCAGACTGTTCGTCGAGATAAATGGCGACGTCCGGGTGCGTCCGGAGGATCGACGCCGGGGTCATCGGCCCGATCGGCCCTTCGAGGGTTGCCCGCACGGCTTCCGCCTTGCGCGCGTCGGGCACGACACAGACAATCGCGCGGGCCCGCAGGATCTGGCGCACGCTCATCGAAATCGCCGTCTCGGGCACGTCCGCAACGCTGGCGAACCACCCCTCGCCGACCTGCTGCTGCCTGCAACGCTGGTCGAGCTGGACGATGATGTAGGGCGCGTCCGTTTCGAAATCCGCCGGTGGATCGTTGAATGCGAGGTGGCTGTTTTCGCCGATGCCAACGAGGGCCACGTCGATCGGGGCCGACGTCAGCGACGCGCCGACCTTCTCCAGGACCGCCTTCGGATCGCTCTCGCCGTCGAGGAAGTGATAGTTCGTGATGCCGGCCGGCTGAATCAATCGCTCGAGAAGATACTTTCGAAAGCTCGCCGGATGGTTCTTCGGCAGTCCCACGTACTCGTCGAGATGAAACATCTCGACCTTGCGCCAGTCGATGTCAGGTTCGCGAACGAGCCTGCCGAGAAACGCGATCTGCGACGCGCCGGTGGCCGCAATGATCCGCGCGCTGCCTCCCCGGCTGATCGCGTCGCGGATTCGTGAGCCGGCATCTGCCGCCGCAGCGGCCGCAAGGGCCGCAGAGTCTGGAAGCACCTTCACAATCATGTCGTCACGCTCATCTGAAAGACGTCTGGCCGTTTGCCTCTCGGTTCGGACCGCGAGATCGTGCCTTGAATCGGATCCCGCGCCGCGGTCTTGCTGTCCTGCAGGATATCCGCTTTATGATTCAGCATGCGAGGTTCCCGATGAGACGCGTGTACATCGCGCTGGCGGCTGCCGGCGCCGCCTTGGCCCTTCAACCGATCGCTGCCGGGCAGTCCCCCGCTCAATCTCGCCCGCTCAGGATTATCGCCTTCGGCGCGCACCCCGACGACGCCGAATTGAAGGCGAGTGGGGTCGCCGCGTTATGGGCGGCCCAGGGAGCCAAGGTCAAATTCGTGGCAATGACCAACGGCGACATCGGTCACTTCGCGCAGGCGGGAGGTCCGCTCGCGAAACGGCGTAAGGCAGAAGTCGCCGAGTGCGCGAAGATCCTTGGGATCGAAAACGAGGTGCTCGACATTCACGACGGCGAGCTCGTGCCTTCGCTCGAGAACCGGAAGAAGATGTCCCGGCTCATTCGCGAATGGCAAGCCGACATCGTTCTTGGGCATCGGCCCTACGACTACCATCCCGATCACCGCTACACCGGCGTGTTGATGGATGATTCGGCGGTCGTGGTCGTGGCCCCGTTCTTCGTTCCGGATACACCGCCGACCCCGCGGAATCCCGTCTTCATGTACTACTCGGACGCATTCAAGCAGCCCTACCCCTTCGACCCGACCATCGTCGTCCCGATCGACGAGGGGGCGGATCAAAAATGGCGGTGCGTGTCGGCGATGCCGTCTCAGTTCGGCGACGAGGATTCGTGGCAGGGGCGCACGCTGCCGAACGTGCCCCAGGGCGATCAGGAACGCAAGACGTATCTTCTCGACGTGATCAAGCGGCGCAGCGCCGGCGTGGCTGACCAGTACCGCGAACGGCTGGTCGCGCTCTACGGGAAAGAGCGGGCCGACAAGGTAAAGTATGCCGAAGCCTTCCAGCTTGGGCAGTACGGCCGACAGGCTTCGATCGACGAGCTGAAGCAGATGTTCCCTCACGTTCAATAGGCGGTTATGACTATCCGGCTCCGGCGCCTCTGTATCTCGCTTGCCTTGATTGCCGTCGCGACCTTCGTCGTGTCGGCGCAACAACCGCCAGCGGTCACGAACGTCTTCCTGGTCACGATGGACGGGATGCGCTGGCAGGAAGTCTTCGGCGGTCTCCAGGCGCCGCTGGTGTCGAAGGAGGACGGCGGCGTTGCGGACGGCGACGCGGCCTGGGTGAAGGAGCACTTCGACGCGGCTACGCCCGAGGAGCGCCGGGAGAAGCTGATGCCCTTCCTGTGGGGAACGATCGCCAGGCAGGGACAGATTTTCGGCGATGCCTCGCGTGGCAGCACGGCGCGGCTGACGAATGGCCTGCGCTTTTCTTATCCCGGTTACAACGAAATCCTTACCGGATTTCCCGACCCGCGCGTCGACAGCAACGACCGGGTCTGGAACCCCAATGTGACCGTGCTGGAGTGGCTGCAGAAGCGGCCGGAATTCAGCGGGCAGATCGCCGCATTTGCCTCGTGGGAACTGCTGCCCTGGATTCTGAACCAGCCGCGCAGCGGAGTACCGGCGAATGGCGGTGGCGCGCCCATCGCTCAGCCGAACACGGATCGCGAGCGTCTGATCAACGAATACTCGGCGGATCTGCCGCGATACTGGAGCGAGGAGCGCTTCGACGCCGCCACCGCCATGGGGGCGCTGGAGTACCTGCGCACGCATCACCCGCGGGTGTTGTACGTGATGCTCGGCGAAACCGACGAGTGGGCGCACGGGCGCCGATACGATCTCTATCTGGATGCGGCGCAGCGAAACGACCGGTTCATTCGCAAGCTCTGGGAGGCGGCTCAGGCCATTCCCCAATACGCGAATCACACCGCGCTGCTGATTACGACCGATCACGGCCGGGGCGATACCGGGAAGGACTGGACCGATCACGGCCGCAAGGTACCGGCCGCCGAGCGGATTTGGATGGCGGCGATGGGACCGTCGATCCCGCCTGTCGGCTTGCGCAAGAAGATCGACGTCACGCAGTCGCAGATTGCCGCGACTGTCGCGGCGCTCGTCGGCGAGGATTACGTGCGCGCGCAGCCCAAGGCGGCGCCGCCACTGGACTTCCGGGGGAAATGATGAAGCGAGCGACCGTGTTCCTGGGCGAGATGACGAACCCCGAGGTCGAGGCCTTTCTCGAGAAGCATCACACCATCATTGTTCCGACCGGCGCCACGGAGCAGCACGGCCCGCACGCGCCGCTACTGACCGACGTGCTGATTCCGCAGGAAATCGCGCGCCGGGCGGCACCACGCATCGGTGCGCTGGTCGCTCCGCCGATCAACTACGCCTTGTCCTACCCGCACGTGGGATTCAAAGGGCTGGTCCACATCCGCATCCCGACCTTCATGGCAATGATCGAGGATCTGTGCGTCGCCTTTGCCAACACCGGATTCAAGCGCATCGTCTTCCTCAACGGGCACTACGACAACACGTATGCGATCGCCTACGCCTGTGCGAACGCCGCCGACAAGTTGTCGAAGGACGTCAAGGCCTTCCCGATCAACTACTGGGACGCGCTGACGCCGGAAGAGGTCGCCGAGTTCTCGACGCTCAAGACCGGCCTCCATGCAAACCTTGCCGAAACCTCGGCGATTCTCGCGATCAATCCCGATCTCGTCGACATGGATCGCGCGAATGCCGAGTTCCCTCCCTTTCCGGAGTTCACCGTCAGCAACACCGGTCCGGTCCACACCGCGTTCTTCTTCACCGCGCCCGGGTCGGTGTATTGGGCCACGAAGTCGGGCACGTGGGGGGATGCCCGTCAGTCGACGCCGGCGATTGGCGAGCGCTACATCGAGGCCGGCGTTCGCTCGACCCTGCTGGTGCTCGACAACATCGAACGCACGTTCACGGCGATGCCGCCGCGGTAGTCGAGCGTGAGCGCATTGAAACTTTTCCGCACGGCTGCAGGCTGGATGGCTGAACGCGAGGGCCGGCGTTTCCGGCTGCCGAAGGAATCGACGCCGGGCCTCACGATGCGCGAGGACCTGCCCGTGTTCCTCGAGAACACCGTCAGCCGGCTGGTGCCGGCCGACAATCCCGCTGACGAACCTCTGCTCCCGCCGATTGAGCGCCAGGAGGTGTGGGCGGCCGGTGTCACTTACCTTCGCAGCCGCACCGCGCGGATGGAGGAGGCGAAGGTGTCGGCGGGCAGTCAGTTCTACGATCTCGTTTACAACGCCGATCGACCCGAACTGTTCTTCAAGGCGGCCGCGTGGCGCGTGGTGGCGCCGGGCCAGGCGGTGCGGATTCGCCGCGACTCGAGATGGAACGTTCCCGAGCCGGAGCTCGCTTTGTTGATTTCGCCGGCAGGCCAGATCACCGGCTTCACGGCGGGTAACGACATGAGCTCCCGCGACATCGAGGGAGCGAACCCGCTCTATCTTCCGCAGGCCAAGGTCTACGATGGCTCGTGCTCCCTCGGACCTGCGATAGTCATCAGCGCGGAACCGCCGCCGGCCACGACGGCGATTGCACTCGAGATTCGCCGTCACTCGCAGCCGGTCTTCACCGGATCGACAACGCTGGCGACGATGAAGCGGGACCTCAAGACGCTCGTCGAGTACCTCTATCGCGAGACCTCATTTCCCGACGGTTGCATCCTGCTCACGGGCACCGGCATCGTCCCGCCCGACGATTTCACGCTTGCCCGGGGAGACGAGATCGCCATCAGGATTGACGGCGTCGGGACACTCCAGAACACGGTGGCGTAGTACACCTGTCGCGCTTCACGCCCGTCCGCAGGGAGTTCGGCGCGGGCGCTTAGCGCCTAAGTGAACTTGCTTGTCACGAAGGGTTCATGCCCAGGGCGCAAAGGCGCGAAACCGAAACGGGGCTCCATTTCATCAGGTCATCACTTCGACGATGCTCGTGCGCGAAGAAGACCTTCGAACAGGCGGCTGCGCTGGCGCCTTCGCCGCCGCGCTTCGCGCGGCAAGAGGCGAGATTGCGCAGCCCTCTTTGGCGCCCTGGCGCCCTGGCGCGCGATCGTTCGTGACAGCGACTCACTTTACAGGGCCTAGGATCGAAGCCGTTTCAGCAGGGACATGAAATCCGGCGGCGGAGGCGCCACAAATTCCAGGCGCCGTCCATCGTCCGGATGTTGAAACGCGAGCAGGTAGGCGTGGAGCGCCTGCCGTTCGAAGTTGATCGGACGGAGCGTCTCAGGGCCGTAAACGTAGCGGTCTTCGCCGACCAGCGTGTGCCCGCGGAGGCGCGCCTGGATGCGGATCTGATTCCGCCGGCCGGTGCGCAGCCGCACTTCGATCAGCGAGGCATCACGGAATGTTTCGAGCGTCCGATACTCGCTGATCGCTTCGTGAGCCAGCGGATCGCGCGGATGCGTCTGTTTTTGAATCAGCGCCTTCTCGTCCCAGACGAGATGATCGCGCCAGGTGCCCTGCGGCGGATTCGGGCGGCCATAGACGACCGCCCAGTAGACCCGCTCCGGCTCCCGCCGCTTGAACTGCGCCTTGAGCCGCAACTGCCTCTGGTCGTCCTTCGCGAATACCACCAGCCCCGATGTGTGCTGATCGATCCGGTGGACCACGAACGGGCGCCGCTTGCCGCGCGAGCGAAAGTGATCCTCGATTTGATCGTAGACCGACGGCACGTCGCGCTTGCGCTCGAGCGGCACCGAGAGCAGACCGGCGGGTTTGTTGACGACGAGCAGCGCCTCGTCCTCGTAGATCACCTGCAGGTCGCCGACCTGCGGTAACGGGAGACGGGACTTCGAGCTCCCCGGCCGATCCATCCACACGCGGACCTTGTCTCCAGCGGCAAGGCGGGTCGCGGCGTGAGACACGCCGGCCTCCTGTCCGTTGACGAAAATCTTGCCGCGCTCGAGCGCGGCGATCGCGCGGGCGCGGGACCCCACACGCGCCGGCGCGGCGAGGAACTTGTCGAGCCGTAGGCCCGCGTCTTGCGGGGAAACGATGAACTCCGAGTCGCTCACAGAATCTGACCCATAATACGTGCCGATGACCGCCACGGCCGTGAACCTGCCGAATGGAGTCTTCGCCGCGATCCCCACTCCCACTGGCGACAACGGACAGATCGACTATTCAACTCTCGAACGCCTGGTCAGGTTCGTGCTCGACGCGGGGATCCAGGGTGTCTGCATTGGCGGCGCCACCGGTGAGTACCCACATTTCGAGACCAGCGAGCGCAAGGCGATTGTCCGTCACGTGGCTTCCATCGTCCCGGACGATCGCGCCCTGCTGGTCGGCATCGGCGGCCCGTCAATCCATCAGGTGGTCGAGCTCGGTCGCACAGCAATGGAAAGCGGCAGCCGTGCCTTGCTGCTGCCGATGCCGATGTTCTTTCGTTATGCGCAGGAGGATCTTCGAGCGTATTGCGAACAGGTGAGCCGAACGCTGGCCGCTCCATGTTTACTCTACGATCTGCCGGACTTCACGAATGGCCTGTCCCCGAAGACCGTGCTCGCGCTGTTGAGCGGCGAGAAATTCGTCGTTGGCATCAAGGACAGCAGCGGGCGCGCCGAACGGCTCGCGGCATTTGCAGCGCCCGCGGGTCGCAATCAATGGACGCTCCTGGTTGGTGACGATCGCCTTCTGCACCGGGGACTGCTGGAGGGGTGGAACGGCGGCATTTCCGGAGTCGCGGCGTTATGTCCGGAGCTGTCAGTTCGGCTCTGGCGCGCGTTCGAGCAGGGGCGAGCCGACGAGAGCGCCAGACTCCAGCAATCGATTGACGAGCTGATCGTGCGGTTGGCCGTGTTTCCGACGCCGTGGGGCATTCGCGCCGGCCTTGCCGCGCGCGGATTCGACACCGGCCCGTTGCCGCTTCCCATGACTCCGGAGAGGCAGCGACAGATTCGTGACTTTCAGGCCTGGCTGACGGCCTGGCTGCCTGCCGCGATTGGACCGGCTTGAGCCCTCGACCGCGAGTCCGAGTGAGATGAGACCGCAAGCCGGTGTCCGGAGCCGCCACGAGCCCCAGCCGCGACCGTTATCTGGGCGCAAGCCGCGGCGCAGCCCGCGGTGGACTCTCGCGACTGAGTTCCGTCCCCGTGGTGGTCACGTAATACTTCGCGAGCATGTTCGGTCGTTCCCACGCCGGCATCGTGCTGCGGTCGCGCAGGTACTGAAGGAATCTGGTCGTCACCTGCGCGAAGTGCGCTTCGTGTCCGACACGGAATGCATCCGGGATGTCGACGTGAAGCTCACTGCCGCGCTGCTCGACGCTCACTCCCGGGTATTCCGTCTGTAGTGTTCGTAACTTCGTCTGCACGGCACTCAGGATCTTCGGAATGTTCGCGGAATCGTTCGGAATGACGAAGAGCTCGGGCCGGTATCGATCTCGCTCGGTCTGCCGGACTTCGAGTCGCGCGCGCGTGCCCCGATAGACGGCAAAATGCGTGTCCCCCGAACCCGGCGGCGCTTCCCAATCCCAGATGACGCTCAGCCTGATGTGAGTGCCGTGCAGGGTATAGGACACGCGCGTGTTGCAGAAGTACTCGAGCTCCCGATTCTTGACCGATGGTGCAAGGCTTTCGGGAAAGCGCGGCTCGTTCGTGACTCGGCGGAAACTGGCTTCCGAAATCCACGTCGGCCAACGGTCGGCGGACAGCACCCGGACGCCGCCGTGATAGTCGATGGCCTGATCCGGGAAGGCCGTCCACTGCACGAGATCGACCAGGTGCGTACCGATATCGTTGAAGCCTTCACCCTGCTCCATGATGTCGAAGTACCAGGGCGGTCTGGTATTCGGCGCACCAGCGACGATCTTCATCAGGTGGTGCACGCTTTCCATGTGAACCGCCGGCTCGGCTTCAGTCCCCTTCACGATTTCGCCAAACGCCGGCCGGTCGTTGACCAGGACACGCTGAAGGATGCTGGTGATCTCGAATCGCTCCGTCATGAGGTCGTATGCGACGATCCCGCGTCTGTCTGCCTCGGCGAGAGCCTCGTCCACCTTCGGCAGATCTGCGGACTCGAGAATCCACGGCTTGTCCGCAAGCACGTGAAGACCGTTCTTGACGGCGGCCACGATCCGATCGGCTTTTCCGCGATTCCGGCCGGAGAGCACGGCCACGTTGCCGGGGCGCTCGCGGAGCATCCGCTCGAAGAAGTCGGCGCTCGCGTGCACTTCCTCGACCCAGGCGGTTGGCCGATCCGCGCGCCGGTTGAAGCCGTCGATCCGCCTCAGATGCTGATAAAGATCGTCGCCGAGCGGCGCGAACACATCGACACGCGGCCCGACACCCGGATACATCTCCCTCTGCACGAGCGCTGCGTGAAAGTGCCCGGGGTCGAGCGTCATCAGATGAACGTCCGGCATCGCGCGTCGCTGCTCCTGATGCGCCAGGCGAAACGACCGCTAAGCTGCGGTGCTCCGGCTCGCGTGAGACCAGTACCAATAAAACGGCAGGCCGAGGGCGATCAGTCCGACGCCCGCCAGCGCGCGGCCGGGTGTTGTCATCAGCGTGTTAATCAGAATCCACGCAGTTACCAGCAGGAACAGGACCGGGACGACCGGATATCCCCACGTGCGATAAGAGCGATCCGCGTCCGGGTTGCGTTGGCGGAACACGAACACCGACGCCGTCGCCAGGGCGACGAAGATCAGCACGGCGAAGATTGCATAGTCGGTCAGAACGTCGTAGGAGCCGGACAGCACCAGGATGCTGGACCAGATGCCCTGCGCGACGAGCGCGCGGACCGGCACTCGCGTGTGCGGGCTGAGCTGTGAGAGCCCCTTGAAGAAGAGCCCGTCACGAGCCATCGCGTAAGGAATGCGCGCGCTCACCAGACTCGCTATGTAAAGTGAACCGAAGATGGACATCGCCAGCGCGCCGGCCATCGCGGCCGCAGCGCCGGGCCCGAGGAAACGGGCGATCGCCTCGGTCGCGACCGATGACGACTGCGGTACGCTGGCGACCTCCACCGGTGTCAGGACGTAGAAGTAGGTCACGTTGGCGAGAAGGTAGAGTGCCGCAATGATGCCGATGCCGCCGAGGATCGCGAGCGGAAGATTGCGTTTCGGATCCTTGACTTCTTCGCCGACGTAGGTCACCTCGTTCCAGCCGTTGTAAGCCCACATGGCGCCCAGCATCGCCGCGCCAAAACCGGCAAAGCCGCCGCGCGCCGCAGCCATGACCCCTTCGCAAGTCGCCCCCTCGGCGTTCATCGCGAAGTGTCCCCATGTGCCGCGCGCGAGCAGCATCGCACCGATTCCCACCCCGCCGATGAGCAGGACCTTGAACAGGGCTATCACCGAGGCGATGCGGCCGCCGACAGCCACCGCCGCGCAATTGACCATCGTCACGACCACGATCGCGGCGATGGCCATGGCCTGAAGCCCGCTGATGTCCAGTTGACCGCCGAAGGCCCCCAGGGTCGTGATTCGCGTTCCGAAGAGACCTCCGCCAATCACGTTCAGAAAGATGGCAAAGCCGGCTGCGAGTCCTGCCAGGCCGCCCGAGCTCGCGACGAAGAAGCGCGTCCAGCCGTAGAGGAAGCCCCACAGACGGCCGTAGGCTTCGCGAATGAAGACGTACTCGCCACCGGCGTGCGGCATCATCGCTGCGAGCTCGGCATACACCAGCGCGCCCGCCAGGCTGAGGAGACCGCCTACAACCCAGACCGCGACGACCATTCCGGGTGTGCCGACGTTGCACGTCATCACCCGCGCTTTCAGGAAGACCCCAGTGCCAATGACCTCCCCTACCACCACCGCGATCGCGGCAAGGAGGCCAAGGCCACGGACGAGGCCGGGAGGCGTGGCTGGAACCGACGCGGCCGTCGTCACAGATCGCGCACCGCGGGCCAGTCCGCGACTCCCGTCGCGGCGCGCACACCACGGACGATCGCGTCGGCGACGAGATCGGCCGCAAGCGATGCAATGACCGTCAGCGGCAGGTCCGGCCGCTGCAGTTTCGCGGTGGAGATGGCAAACAGTTGATCGCCGTCACCGGTCGTGTGGTAGGGACGGATGGCACGTGCGGCGCCGCAGTTGGCCATCATGGCAACCTTGGTGAGCGCGGTTTTCGATAGTTCGACGTTGGTGGCAACCACGGCAAGCGTCGTACTGCGAAACGCCGGGTCGTCCAGCCCGCCGCGGCTTGGGCCGGTGACGATCCCCCGCATCACCTCGACGCTGTCGGCGAAGCTGCCGTCCGGCCGGCGAGCGCCCGCGACGATTCGCCCGGTGCGCCAATCGAGGATGTCACCCGCGGCATTGACGACGGCCAGCGCGCCGATGACGACATCACCGAGTTTCAGGCTCGCAGTGCCGAGACCGCCCTTCATGCCGCCAAGGCCGCGGCCTCGATGCATCTTCCCCACCGTCGCCCCGGCGCCCACTCCGACGTTCCCTTCGGCGAATGGGCTGGTCGATGCCGCCGCGCAGGCCTTGTAGGCGGCCTCAGGGTCGGGCCGGATGTGAGCATCGCCGACCGCGAGATCGTCGATGACAGCGGACACCACGATCGGGATCCGGACATCGGGCGTGCCCCAGTCGAAGCCAATCTTGTGCTCTTCGCAGAAGCGAATCACGCCCGCCGCGGCAGGCAAACCGAACAGGCCGCCACCCGTGAGGAACAGCGCGTGAATGCGATCGACCGGACTCGCCGGCTGCAGCATGACCGTCATCGACTCGCCGGGAGCGGAGCCGTCGTAATCGATCCCCGCGGCCGCCGCTGGCGTGAACAAGATCGCTGTGCAGCCGGTGGGCCGACGCGTGTCGGTAAAGTGGCCGACACTGATCCCCGGGACATCCGTCAGGCTGCCTCCGGCGGCGGGCGGCTGCGACGTGCCGATCCCGCTCAGCGCCGCGGCACCGACAATCGACTGGCCGAACTCGCGGCGCGTGTAGTCAGTCACTTGACGGCTCTTGTCGTGCTACGGGCCCTCAGCCGGACGTGCGGTTGCCAAGATTCATCGACGCAGGCGGAAGCCACTCGAAAGTCCGATCAGAGATTTTGATACGCGCGAAACATGCCGCGAAAGTACTGCAGCACGCGGACAGGATCGGCCGATTCGGGAATTTCGGCGAAACAGTAGCCCTGGAAGTTCATCGCGGCCAGGGAGCTCACGAGCGAGCGAAACGGATAATCCTCGAGAAAAAGATCCCGCATGTGGACCTGGCCGATCTGATCGCGCAGCAGCTTGAAATTCGCCTCGAAGCCGCCATCGAGGAGGTCGGTCTCGTTCGAGTTCCAGCACGCCCGCACCGACGGAGGATTGCCAGCGTAGTCAAAGATCTTTCGGATCCGCGGAACACGCTGGGTCTCCGGACCGTGCACCTCGAGCTGAATCTTGATCCCGTGGTCGCTCGCAAACCGGCCGCACTCGGCGAGCGACTTGCCGATCTGCTCGAGCGTCTTTTCCTCGGGAACGTTCTTCGGCAGGCCGTTCGGCCGAACCTTCACGCTGGGCGACCCCAGGTCCTGCGCAAGCTTCACCCACTCTTTCGTCTCCTCGATGTTCTTTCGCACGACTGCGGGATCGGGCGCCTGGAATTCGCAGGTGCTACCCAGCCCTCCGATCTTCACCGGCGATCCGTCGAACTGCTTCCGCACTTCGGCGCGCGCTGCCGGCGACAGCGAAATCTCGACGCCATGCTTGTGCGTGGTCCGCAATTCGACCGCATCGAACTTCGCCTCGGTGAGGTTTTTGATGATCGTGGGAACGTCCCAATCCTTCGCAATGTTGTAGGTGACGGTGCCCAGCTTCAGAGGTGTCCGGCTGGTGGCCGCTGAACTGCCCTGCGTCAGGTCAACGCTCGCGAGCGCGGGCACGACCGCCAGGCTCGACAGGAAGTCTCGTCGTTGCATGGCGGAGAGCTTACCCCAACCTGCCCGGGATCCGACGTGGCGTTGGTCGCAGCGGCCGCACGACTCACCTTCCGCCACGACTGGCGGCTGCATGGGTCAACGCCGGGGCAGGATATGGCAGCGTGTCGGGCAGCACGCGTACCGCCGTCGTTTCCTTGAACGGATACTTTCCACCGCTGGGAAAGGTGAGCTCGACGAAGAACGCCGTCCATCCGCTCGGCGGCTGCTGCACGCGCGCGACCCAGGTGTTTGGACCAGAGAGGCTCAACCTGGTGCTCTGGTACGCCGGACCGATGACATCGAGCCGGAAATTGCGGGCCTTGGGATTGGTCGCCTGCCAGAGCCTGACCTCGGAGGGACGGTCCTTGGCAGTGATCTTTACCGATCCGTCGCGTTCGAAGGTCCACTTGATTTCCGGCCGGCGTGTCCCCTTCACCACCGACGCGTAGAACGCCTCTACGTTCTCGAGCGCATCGCTCTTGTCCAGCGAATGATCGGTGTTCGGCACGTAACGAAGATGTTTTTCCCCGCGCAGATCGTCGAAGTAGAACTGCGACGAATCGGGTAGAAAGAATTGATCGCCCGAGGCGTTGACGATGTACTTCGGCATGGTCAGGCGATCGCGATAGGAATAGGGCTCCTCGATTTTCATCAACGCATGGAACTGGGGCGTTCCGATGCGATCCATCAGACCGTGGTCGACGTAGTCCTGCACGGCGTCGGACCACGCCCCGTAGGCACGCCAGTGGTGGATGAACGACGGCTCGACATTCAGCAGATCGATCACGGCGGGGGCAATCGCCACCACCCGCGTGTCCACGGCGGCCGTGGCCCAGGTCGTCCATCCGCGCTTGGACGCGCCCGAGACGACAAACCGTCGCACCGGATGACCACCGCCCGCAGACGAACTGGTGAAAGCCGTCACCGTGTCCATCGCGCGGACCGCGCTCTTGGTCATCGGCAGCCGCGCCGGCCAGCGCTCGTCGCCGGTGCGAACGAAGTGGTCCCAGGTGTACGCGATGAAGTCGTCTTCTACCCGCGGCTTGTGCGACGGATCGTCTTTGAACACGACCGGTTGGTTCGGGACCAGGCGGAGCTCCGCCGTCACAGTACCGGTGTCGCGCGCCGCCTCGACGAGCCAGTCGGGCGGACCTGACGGAGGATCGCGATCCAGGCGTCCGCCGGTGATGAAGAGGAGGCCGATGTCGCTCGTCACCTTCTCGGGCCGGATGACGGTGATCCAATGCCTCCAGAGCGGCTGTTCCACTTCTTGTTCACTGAGCCAGCGCTGAGACGACATGTCGATCAACGTCGCTGTGGCGGCCGTCGCCGGCAGCTCGCGCACCACCTTCCAGCTGAATGCCGGGTCCGGCGCCGCGACATATCGATCGAGGGCGGTCTCGCTTGCGCGCGCGGTGCCCTCGGGACGGGCCTGGCCGCGAACGGCAGGCGACGGGGTGAAAAGCGTGAGTGGGAAGGCGACCAGTATCGAGCAGGCCCAACGGGATATCGGCATCTGGCCGCGATTATAGCGTGTGATCTTCCAGCGAAACTGTCGCCGTCATTCCCGGGCGGAGCGCTTCGCCGGGATTCTGCACGTCGATGATTGCGTCGTAGGCGACCACTGTGCCGGGCGGCAACTGTACCTGGCTCGCGGGCGAGCCGCTGACCCCCGCCGTCGATTGGGTCGTGGCTTCATCGAGCGGCTGCAGGCGTACCTGCGTGACCACGCCGTGAAAGATCCGATTGGGATAGGCGTCTACGGTGAAAGTAGCAATGTCGCCGGTGTGCACTTCGCGGACGTCGGTCTCGTCGATGGTGGCGTGCAACTGCATGTGCGTCAGATCGCCGGCGAGAAGAAACAGCACGGGCGTCTGCACCGATGCAGCCACGGTCTGGCCGACATCGACATTGCGCGAAACGACGATGCCGTCGATCGGCGATCGAATGATGGCATGTGCAAGATTGACCTGGGCCTGCTGGAGGCCGGCGGTGGCCTGCTCGACCCCGGAGCGGGCGCTCCGCACGGTTGCCGCCGCGCCTTTCCAGGTCACTGAGGCATCGTCGAAATCGGACTGCGGGATCAATTGTTTCGAGACGAGCTCGGTCGCCCGCGTCAGTTTGGTTTGGGCATCTTCTTCTGTCGCTTTCGCGACATCGAGATCGGCGTTGGCCTGCGCCAACGTTGCCTGCGCGCTCTGCAGGTCGGCCTCGAACGTCGTTCGATCGAGTTCCGCCAGCACCTGCCCTTTCTGGACAATCGAGTTGAAATCGACGGGCAGCGACTTGATCACGCCGGACACTTCGGTGCCCACCTGGACGGTCGTGACCGCTTCCAGAGTACCGGTGGTGAGAACGTTCCGTTGCAGGGGAGCCGCCGTGGCAACGGTCACCGCCTGAGCAGCGGGTTTGGCGGTGCCGGCGCGGTGGATGACGATACCGGCCGCGATCGTGACGAGAAGGGCTCCCACAATGACCGGCGAACGCACGTCCACCTCCGACGAGCGGAAACACTGTGGGGGCCTACCAGAGGTTACGCCCGCCGCGACGCGGATGTTTATAATCCGCGCCATGAATACCGACGGCAGTCGCCGGACTTTCCTGAAATCGCTGGCCGCAACCGCCGCTGTGGTACGGCCGTGGGCCCGCCTTCGCGCGGACCCGCACGCGGCACCTCAACCGGTTCGGACGCCGCGGATTCGCTTCGCTGCCATCGGCCTCAATCACAGCCATTTGCACGGCCAGATCGCCGCCGTCACCCGCGGCGGAGGCGAACTGGTTTCTTTCTATGGAAAGGAACCGGACCTCGTAGAAGCGTTTGCCAAGCGCTATCCATCAGCGAAGCCGGCGCGAAGCGAGCAGGAGATCCTCGACGACCCTTCGATCCGTCTCATCGTCAGCGCCGCCATCCCGAACGAGCGGGCACCGCTTGGTATCGAGGTGATGCGCCACGGCAAGGACTTCATGGTCGACAAGCCCGGGTCGACGACCACCGAGCAGCTTGCCGAGGTGCGCCGGGTGCAAGCGGAAACGAAACGGATCTATTCCGTACTCGTCGAGCGGCACGAACACAAAGGAACGACGAAAGCTGCGGAGCTCGTCAAGGCTGGTGCGATCGGCAAAGTGATTCAGACCGTGTCGCTCGGACCGCATCGGATGAACCCGGAGACGCGGCCGCCCTGGTTCTTCAGGCGCGAGCAGTACGGCGGAGTTCTATGCGACATTGCCTCCCATCACATCGACCAGTTCGTCTTCTTCACTGGATCGACCGAAGCCGAGATCGTCGCGGCGCAGGCCGGTAACGTGCACCATCCGCAGTACCCCGAGCTCGAGGACTTTGGCGACGTCATGTTGCGCGGAAACGGAGGCGCGGGCTACGTTCGCGTGGATTGGTTCACGCCGGCGGGCTTGACGGTTTTCGGCGACGGCCGGCTCACCATCCTCGGCACCGACGGCTACATTGAAATCCGGAAGAGCATCGATATCGCCGGACGTCCCGGCGACAGCCACTTGTTCCTGGTCGACGACAGCAGCCCACGTTACATCGACTGCCGTGCGGTCATCCTGCCATACGGCGAACGCCTGGTTGACGACGTGATCAACCGGACGGAAACGGCAAACCCGCAGCAGCAAACATTTCTCGCCATGGAGATCGCACTCCGGGCGGAGAAGAACGCGCAGGCCTGCTGTCACCTTGGGGAACCTCGATGAACGTTGTTCAGATGGATCCGATTCAAGAGCTCGCCGCCGCCGTGCGCGCGAACGATTCCTCCCGCGTTCGGCAGGTGCTCGAGCACCATCCGGAACTCACGCCGCGATTGAATGAACCGCTCCCGGACGGAGCGTTCGGCGCGACTCCGCTGCTGGCCGCCGTACACCGCCGCAACCGCGAAATGATCGACGTTCTCCTGCGCGCCGGCGCGGACATCAACGCCCGCAGCCACTGGTGGGCCGGCAGCTTCGGCGTTCTCGATGGCGAGACCGATCTCGCGCCGTTTCTCATCGAGCGCGGCGCAACCATCGACATCCATGCCGCCGCACGTCTCGGGATGCTTGGCAGAGTCGAGGCGCTCGTCTCTCGAGAGCCCGCGCTCGTCCACGCGCGCGGCGGCGACGGCCAGAGGCCGCTGCACTTCGCGTCGTCCATTGAAATCGCGCAGTATCTTCTCGAGCACGGCGCCGACATCGACGCGCGTGACGTCGACCACGAATCGACGGCTGCGCAGTACATGGTGCGCGATCGACAGGACATCGCGCGTTATCTCGTCGGCCGCGGCGCGCGCACCGACATCCTGATGGCGGCGGCCCTCGGCGACGTGGCCCTGGTCCGAAGTCATCTTGCAGCCGACCCCAATTCCATTCGCACCAGCGTCTCGGAGGAGTTCTTTCCCAAGCAAGATCCCCGAAGCGGAGGATCGATCTATATCTGGACGCTTGGCGCTCACAAGACCGCGCACATGGTGGCTCGCGAGTTCGGCCACCAGGATGTCCTCGAGCTGCTGATGAATCACAGTCCGGACGCGATGAAACTGGCAATGGCGTGCGAGCTCGGGGACGCCGCGATCGTCGCCGGGCTGCTCGCCAGACAGCCGGACCTTCCCCGCACGCTCGGAAGCGACGACCGCCGACGGCTCGCCGTGGCGGCACAGAACAATGACCTCGGGGCGGTCAGGCGGATGTTGGAGAGCGGATGGCCTTCAGACGTTCGCGGCCAGCACGGGGCAACGCCGCTCCATTGGGCTGCCTGGCATGGCAACGTCGAAATGGTTCGCGACCTGCTGCGCAGGAACGCGCCTCTCGTCGCGGTCGACGAGGATTACGGCGGGACCCCGGCAGACTGGGCGGTGCACGCCTCGGTTCACGGATGGCATCCGCAAACTGGTGATTACGCCGGGGTTCTCGATGTCCTGTTGGAAGCCGGTGCCAGGTCGCCGATGATTACCGGCGACACGAAAATGAGCGATGCGGTCGGCAAACTGCTGCGGCGACGAGGGTTGGTCTAGCAGGCGAAAGAATGAGAGTGTAGGGCGCCTCAGAGGCGCCGCCAGAAGCGATGAGCAACCAGCGCAGCGGAAGGAAGAGGACCTGCGATTCCTAGAACCCGCAGGTCGCCGACCGGCCGTTCAATCCTTGATGATCGTGTTCAAACGAGGCAGTGATCGCGGTTCCGTAGTTCACGCGGACCACGAACAGGCTGTCGTAATCGCTGTCCGGCCAAGTAGGCACGACCAGGTGGCCACCGTAGTTGTTCATGATGTTTTGAACCAGCTGCCGGAGCATCAGGTGTTCCCACGCCACGAAGATGATCGTGTTGTCCTTCGACGATGAAATCAATGCGGTTTGCAGTGACGCGATGTCCGCGTAGCTGTACTGCGACCGGATGTCGGTCCGAAGTTTGACGGCGAGCGGTTCGAGAGTCGCAAGCGCCCGATCGTAGTAGAACCGGCCGGCCGAGTCGGTATGCCTGAATGCGGGGTTGGGCGCATAGAGATAAGTCGGCCTGCCGAACTTGGCGAGCAGAACCTTCGGCAGCGCGAGCGACCGATTGAACCCCTGGCAGGACAATTGTCCGTAGCCGCCAACCGGCTTTTCACCATGTCGCATGAACACGATCGTTTGCTCCGCGCGCGCATCCACGACCGAGACCACGAACACGATGGCGAACCACAACAGGGCGAGCGACAGACAACGTTGACGCATTAGCATTCTTACCTCTGGAAGCGCGACGGCACTGCCCGCCACCCGCATGTTGGTTACTGAAGTGAAGGTGCCCAGTCTACGTACTCACGCGGGTCACTGCAAGCCGGGCCATTCGACAAATCTATTATTGACAGAACGCCTTCTTGACCTCGCCGCCTCAGTGTAGATAACCTAGGCATCATTGTCGATAACTTAGGTGTCTTCGCATGAGCAAGCCTTCCGACCTGATTCAAGGGACGCTCGATCTCCTGATCCTGAAGACCGTCGCGCTCGAACCCAAGCATGGGTGGGCCATCGCGAAGCGGATCCAGCAGGTCAGCAAGGATGCCCTGCAGATCACCCAGGGATCGCTCTATCCAGCCCTTCATCGGCTGGAGCAACAGGGATGGCTGAAGGCGCAGCTGGGCATGACCCAGACCGGCCGAGAAGCGAAGTTCTACGCGCTCACCGCCGCCGGCCGCAGGCAGCTCGCGCGCGAGCTGGAAAGCTGGAAGCGCCTCTCGAACGCCATCGGCCTCGTCGTCCGCGAAGCGGAGTAAACAGACATGCCTCGCTGGATTGATCGCGCCCGCCTCCGTTGGAAATCGATGTTCCGCCCTCACGACGCCGACGCCCAGCTCGCCGCCGAAATCCGCCTCCACATCGAGGAGCAGATCGAGGAGAACCTTGCCGCCGGTATGAGCCCGGCAGAGGCGCGAACCGCTGCAATCCGCGCGTTCGGGCCGGTGGCGCTGGTCGAGGAACAGTGCCGCGATACACGGCGGGTGAGTTTCGTGCGCAACCTCGTGCAGGATCTTCGCTACACGCTGCGCTCCCTCGGTCACCAGCCAATGCTCGTGGCTGCCGCCACGTTGTCGATAGCGGTGGCGGTCGGCGCCAACACCGTGATCTTCAGTCTTGCGAGCCAGATCGTGCTCAGCACGCCGAGCGTGTCCCGACCAGATCGCGTCGTGACCATTCGCCTGAACAACGGCAGCCACGTCTCGTATCGGCAGTGGCACGCCCTCGAGGAAAGCCACACGCTGGCGGCGCTCGCGGGTTATCAGTTCGAACGGGAAGTCAACTGGCGCGGCTCCGAACAGTCCGTCAGCATCCTGCCGCTCATCGTGACCTCGAACTTTTTCGACGCGCTCGGCGTACCGATTGCGATGGGACGTGGCTTCACGGCTGCCGAGGCGGCCGCCGAGCGTCATCCAACGGTTGCGGTGATCAGCCACAGGTTCTGGCAGCGGCGGCTGGGCAGAGCTCCCTCGGTGCTCGGAAGCTCCTTGGTACTCAACGGTCAGCCGTATACCGTCATCGGAGTGCTGCCGGAGAACCTCACCGCATTTCCGGGGTTCGGAATTGCGCCGGAGTTGTACCTGCCACTGAGTGCCGCGCTGATGCCAACGCTGTTCGAGCCGCTCGATGCGTCGGTGCAACTGGTCGGCCGATTGCGCGACGACCAGAGCGTTGCGGAGGGACGCGCGGCGCTGTCAACGGCGGCCGCCCGGCTCGCGCCGCAGTACAGCAAGGAGTTCGGCGAGGTGAACCGGTTCTCGCCGCTTGGCGGCGTGTCACAGATCAAGGAGCTGAGGGAGATCGGCGCGTTCTTCGCCGTGCTGATCGTAGGCGTCGGTCTGGTGCTCGCCGTCGCCTGCGCCAACGTCGCGGGCCTGCTGCTCGCTCGCGGCACCGTCCGGCGGCGTGAGATCGCGATTCGGGTCGCCGTCGGCGCGAGTCGCGCGCGGCTCGTGCAGCAGTTGCTCACGGAAGGTCTGTGGCTCGCGCTCTTCGGCACGGTGGGCGGCCTCCTTCTGATGCGGCTCATGATGGGCCTGCTCACGCGCGTGTCGCTTCCGCTGCCGTTACCCCTCGAACTCCACGCATCGCTCGACGGGCGGCTGCTTACCTACTCGCTCACCCTCTTCGTCCTGACGACGACATGCAGTGCGCTGCTGCCGGCACTGCAGGCCACCAGACCGTCGCTGGTGCCGGCGCTGAAGCAGGAGGAGCCGCGCTACGCTCATCGGCGCTGGACGCTGCGGGGGCTTCTGGTGATCGGACAGATTGCTGTCGCACTGGTGCTGCTGCTCACCGCCATCCTGTTCCTGCGCAACCTCGCGCTCGCGCGCACCGCGAATCCCGGTTTCGATGTCGCTCACACCATCGTCGCCCAGGTGAGCCTGGTGGAGGACCGCTACACCCGCGAAGGCCGTGCGCAGCTTCTCGCATCCGCGGTCGCCCGCCTGGAGAGCCTTCCCGGGATTGAGCGCGCGGCGTATACCGCCGACGTGCCGCTGACGATCCGCAGTGGAGCCACCAACGGCGCCGACCTGAGAATTGTCGAACGGGGTGGGCCGTTTCCCGCGCGTTACGAACTGAATCGGGTCGGACCCGGCTATTTCGCATCGATGGGAATCAGGCTCAATCGCGGCCGCGACTTTCGAACCACCGATGCCCCCGGCGCTCCAACCGTCGTCATCCTCAACGAGGAGTTCGCGCGCCGCTACTTTGCCGCGAGCGATCCGATTGGGCAACATCTGCTGTTGCCTGGCCCGGACGACACGCCGATCACCGCCGAGGTCGTTGGCATCGTTGCCAACAGCAAGCATCGGACGCTTGGCGAGGATCAGCGGCCGGCCATCTATCAGTCGTTCCTGCAGCATGGAAATCGCGACCGACTCGTGTTCCTGCTCGCCCGTGCCACACAGGATCCGGCTGCTTCGATCCGTACGATCGCTCAGGCTCTGACCGAACTTGATCCCACGGCTGCGATCGACGTGCAGCCGATGCAACGGGCGCTCGCGTTCGCGTTCATGCCCAGCCAGCTTGGCGCCGCACTCCTCGCTGCGCTCGGGTCAATCGGATTACTGCTCGCGATGGTTGGACTGTACGCGGTGATGGCATATTCGGTCAGCCGTCGCACCGCCGAGATCGGTATCCGCATGGCATTGGGCGCGTCGCACCGCGCGGTGCTGCGGCTGGTGCTCGGCGATGCCGGAATGCTGGCGGGCACCGGTATTCTTTGCGGGCTGGCGATAGCGGCGTTCCTGACGCGGCCGCTTGCGATGTTCCTCGTCGCCGGTCTCAGTGCCAGCGATCCGGTGAGCTTCGCAGTGACCTCGATTCTGCTCGGCCTGGTGAGCATCGGAGCCGCCTGGACACCCGCGAGGCGGGCGCTCAGGATCGACCCGGCACTGGCGCTGAGGGAATAGTCAAGCGCGCGGGGGTCAAACGGGGACGAGGTCGAAGACTGTGACTTCCGGCCGGACGTTGAACCTGACGGGCAGCAGATGGCCGACGCCACGGCTGATGTACAAGCGTCGGTTGCCGGCCAGTGCGAACTCGCCGCAGGTGTACCGGCGATTGCGGACCGGCAAGAGCGGCGGCGGAAGAAACGGCGGCTTGCACTGGCCGCCGTGCGTGTGCCCTGACAGGATCCAGCCCTCGTAGTGCTGCCACACCGGCAGATCCACCGTGTCCGGGTTGTGGCTCAGAACGATTGCTGCGCGCGCGGCGTCGAGTTGCTCGAGGGCGGCCCCTGGCTTGAACTCGTTGGCCCAGAGGTCGTCGAGGCCCGCGATCTGCAGGCCACCGAGCTCGCAGACCTGATTGCGAAGCACGGTGATTCCAAACGGCTGCACGATCTCGACGAGCCGCGCGGCGAGCTCGGGGTGTTTCCATGCGGGGCCGTAATCATGATTGCCGAGAATGGCCACGGTGCCGATCCGTCCCCGGGGGAAGTACTGGTAGACGGACGCTACTTGCTCGAAGACTTGCGGGTGGTAACTCACGAAATCGCCGGTGAGCACGACGATATCCGGGCGCAAGGCGGCGATCCGACGGAACGTCGTAAGGACGTATTCGTCGTCAACGCGGGGGCCCACGTGAATGTCGCTCACCTGCACCAGCGTGCGGCCGGCAAGCGAAGGCGGCAGCCGGTGAACCGGAAGCGGGCGGCGGACGATCTCCAGCCAGTGCGGCTCAACGCGCCAGGTGTAAAGGCCGACACCGAACAAGGCGCTGAAACTGGTGGTGGTGGCTTGCAGAAAGCGGCGGCGACTGAGCATGCGCTGAGGTCAATCGTAGCGCAGCCCCCCGGAGCGCGCTTCAAGTGTCTCTTGCGGCAGCCCCCAGAGCTACGCGACGCGTCCGTCGGGCCCAGCCGGCCGCGCTGCGGCTGGCAAGAGCGGGGTTCAGACCTTTCGCAGCTTGGTGACCCGCCCCACTTCGACCCATTCGACGACGAAGATGTTGCCGTCGCGATCGAAGCACGCGCCGTGCGGGCAGATGAACTGACCCGGAATGAACTGTTCGCGCGGCTTCGCGCGCAATGGATTGTTCCAGTCCGGCGCGTTGGAATCCCCGAGATGCGCGACGATCGTATTGTCGCGATCCATCAGCGTCACGCGGCCGTGCAGATCCGGCACCACGACCATGCCCTTCCGCTCGTCAAAGTGACAGGGCAGGCGGAAGCCCGGAACGAAATCGATGTGGCGACCATCGAGGGTGAACCTCTGGAGCCGGTTGTTGCGGCGATCGGCGACCACCAGCACCGGGTCCGCGCGCCGCGTATCCATCCAGATCCCGTGCGGCTCGTTCAGCTGACCGGGATCGCTGCCCTTTCCTCCGAAGGTGCGAATGTACTCGGCGTTCCGGTTGTACTGACTGATGTAGTACGAGCCGTAGCCATCGCCGACGTAGATGTCGCCGTTGGGCGCGATTGCCAGATTGGTCGGGTTGTAGCGAGCCGGCGGCCCGTCTGCAGACGCCTTGTACTGCGCGATGTCGGGCGGGCCCTGGATCTTCCAGACGAGTTCCCCCTTCAGCGTCGTCTTGACGACAACCGCCTGCATCTCGGGCTGCGGCGTCAGCCGCGGGTTCGTGGCATTGACTGTCAGGTAGAGGAACTCGTCGCGCCCTTCCTTGCGGATGTGCAAGCCATGCGCAACGCCACGGAACTGCTTGCCCCATGAGCGGACGAAACGGCCCTTGTCATCGAAAACGACCATCGAGTCGGCGCTCTCGCTGTCCGCGAACACCGTGTGATGAACATAGATGTGCCCCTGCGAGTCCTGCACCACGCCATGGGTGTTGCCGTACTTGATCTGCGCCGGCAGCGTGCCCCAGTCGTGAATCGCCTCGTACTTGTGCGCCCCCTCCCCGATCACCGGCGCCTTCGTGCCGGACTTGTTCTCGATGCCGAGGAGGATCGGGGAGACGAACGGCGCCGCGGCGGCGCTGGCAAGAAATTCACGTCGGGTGGTCTTCATGAGGCTCCGTCGTTTCATGCGAACAGTTCGGTGATCGGAACACCCTTGCCGTCACGGGTCACGAATACCGGCCGCTTTTCGATGACGTACGCGGTATCGGGCGCAATGCCGAGCGCACGGTACATGGTCGCGTGCAGATGCTCGATCAGGACTGGATTCTCGATGGTGGTGCACGGCCGCTCGTCTGCGGTCTGTCCGTACACGTTGCCGCGCTTGATGCCTCCGCCGAACATCAGCACGCAGCCCGCGGCGGTGAAATGCCGGTGCATGCCGTAGTGGCGCGGCTCCGACATGACGTCTGGCATGTTGATCGCCTGATCCTTCACTTCCTTTCCGACTTTTCCTTCCGTGATCGCGTCGCGCGAGAACTCGCTGGCGAGGATGACCAGCGTGCGATCCAGCAGGCCACGCTCCTCGAGGTCGAGAATCAGCTGCGCGATCGGTGCGTCGATCTGCCGCTTCATGATCTCCGCTCGCTCGTGACCGTTCTCGTGGGTGTCCCAGAACAGGAACGGAATGTATTCGGTGGTGACTTCAACGTAGCGCGCGCCGGCTTCGACCAGCCGGCGGGCAAGCAGACAGCCCTGACCGAAGCGGCCGGTGTTGTAGACCTCGAACTTCTCCTTCGGTTCGAGCGACAGGTCGAAGGCCTTCGCCGACGGCGAGCGCAGGAGCCGATCCGCCGAATCGAGCGAGCGCACCAGCGATTGCCGCTGGAAGTCGCCGCCGTACTGGTAGGCCGGTTCCTGCGCCAGCAACTTCTCGAACAACTGTCGCCGGCTCTGGAATCTCGCTTCGCCGAGCTCCTTCACGGGCTTGACGCTCGACGCGGCGTCGAGGGGATTGGTAATCAGAAATGGACCGTGCTCGGCGCCGAGGAATCCGGCCGTGTGGAACGCCTTCACCGCCGCGCTCTCGGCGCCGATTTCGAGGTTCTGGCCGATCGAGATGAACGCCGGCACCGTCGGGTTCTTCGGACCGAGCGTCTTCGAAACGACC
The DNA here is from genome assembly GCA_963755695.1 of uncultured Acidobacteriota bacterium. Classification (GTDB taxonomy): domain Bacteria; phylum Acidobacteriota; class Vicinamibacteria; order Vicinamibacterales; family 2-12-FULL-66-21; genus QHWT01. Next base: position 2,410,483 of record CAVWLB010000010.1, read on the forward strand.
GCACCGAGATGAGGCATCGCCATCGGCTGCGGCGGGATGTAGCCGGTGTGCCAGTGGTACTGATGCCGGGAATGCAGGATGAAGCCGAGGTCGGCGGCGGTGAACGTGCGGATCACCGTGCCACGATCGATCACCCGGCCGATGCGTTCCAGCCCCTGCGTGAATTTGATCTGGTCGACGGCGGTGTCGATCGTCGGAAAAGTGCTGAGTACGCGCTCGACCCTGACGCCCGGCTCGAACGGCGTGTACCTCTTCGGGTCGAATGTCTCGGTATGCGCCATGCCTCCCGCCATCCAGAGGACGATCACGGCATCGGCGGTTGCCGGCGGGGCGGCGTTCTCCTGCGCGGCGCGGAGGATCTGCGGCTCGCGGCCGACGAGCGCGGCCAACGTCGCTCCGGCGGTGGCGCCCATAAACCCCCGGCGGGTCAGTTTCGAGCTGATCAAACGCTCTTCGAGAGTCATTGGTCGTCTCAATAAATGAGTTGAAACTCCGGTTTCATCAATACCGCCCACAACAGATCGGCCACACCCGCCGCAGCGAGCCGGCCGTGAGACGCGGGATCCCTCACCGCATCCTCCGCCACCGCGCGTTCCTCAGGTGCCGGCGCCCGCGACAGCGCATACCAGAAGATGCGATCGACGACGGACGCCGCGTCGGTGAGTGATTCAGGAACGGGAAGTTGCGGGTCCATTACCGGAGGCACCAGCCGGTCCATGTCCGGTTCCGCGTCGAAGACGAAGAACCGGATCTGCGGCTGGAGCGTCGCACCGACGTCGGTGTTCTCGATGCCAACCGTACCGTGAAAGCGCGTGAAACCTTGTCCTGCTATGTCGTACACCAGACGCGACGGCGTCTGCACGCGAATGCCGCGTCCCTGTGATGGCGGTTTCGCCGCAGCCAGCGCAATCGGTCCGGTTGCCGTGCGCAGGCCGGAGGCCTCGACCGGCTTCAACGACTCGAGGGGCGTCGACGCTCCATCGGGACGTATCAGCTCGACGTCCGCCCACGCCGCCTGGTTACGCTCCGGCGCCGACGATCCGTCGTCTTCCAGAATCAACCACAGCTTCGAGGCCTTCGAGACGTCGAGGTCGAAGCGGCCAGTCGACGCCGACCGTCCGGCGACCGATTTGCTGAACGCGCTCGCCGGCGCCGGCGGCAGCTCGCCGAGCAGGCGGCGCGCGCCGCGCGAGAGTCTCGTAGTCAGGATGGCGCCGTTGACCAGCTCGAGCTCCTGCAGCGTCGTCGAGTTGCTGACGCGCACCGAGGTCACCTGGTCGCGAATCGGGCGGCCGAGCGCGCGCGTCAGGTTGGTGGCTGCCGCGCGCCATTCGCGAGCGTAGGTGCCCGCCCCTTCCCCCTGCTGCCACACGCCCCACTCGCCGGTGATTTCGCCGACGGCATCCGCGAACTGCTCCGCAGAGAGACGACGGACCTCCGGGCCCTCGAACCGATAGTTGCGCGGGACTGGCGGCTCGCCGGTGCGCGGCACGGCGGACAGCTGATAGGCGCGCGAGGTCATGATTGTCTGGATCAGGTGCTTGACGTCGTAGCCGTGATCGACGAAGTCGGAAGCGATCCAGTCGAGAAGCGCGGGATCCCAGGGCTTCCCGTCCATTTCATCCGGGTTCGCGACAATGCCGTACCCGAAGAGTCGCAGCCACACCCGATTGACGAGCGTTCGCGCGAGACGGCCGTTGCGGGCGTCGGTGAAGATTTTCGCAACGGTTGCGCGCCGCGCTTCGAGCGAAGTGGAGGAAGGAGCCCGACTCAACTCAGGATAGAGAAAGCGGGGCTCGGCATATTGGTCGAGCGCGCGGTCGCATCGAAACAGCTGCAGCTTCGCTTCGGGTGAGAAGTAGCTGGCGAGCGAATACGCGTCCTTCAACTTCCAGTGGCTGACGAAGCTGTCGTGACACGCGTTGCACTTCAGGTTGACGCCGAGAAAGATCTGCGCCGAGTTCTGCGACGCCTGCATCCACGGCATGACCGCGGCACTCGTTTCGCCCCGCCAGTTCACCCCGACGAGGAACCCATCCGGATCGCCGGGCGTGGTCGGGCTGAGCAGCTTCGCGACGAAGCGGTCGTAGGGAAGGTTCGATTCGAGTGCCGCGCGCAGCCAGGTGGTGATGGTCTTGCGGCTCGCCGTCTCGGAGTAGTACGTGACACCGTCTTCGTTGCGGAGCAGATCGTTCCAGAACGAGATCCAGTGCTCGGCGTAGCGCTGATTGTCGGCGAGCAGCGTCTCGACGAGACGGTCGCGCTTGTCGGCGCCATCATCCTTCAAAAATGCCTGCAGCGCATCTGGCGGCGGGAGCAGTCCCCAGAGATCGAGATAGGCCCGCCGTGCGAACAGCGCATCGCCAACCAGTGACGGTTCCGTTGCCGACCTCTTCGACATGCCCGAAGCGACAAACCTATCGATCGGCACGGACCACGCGGTCCAGGTCACGGGCGGCACGGCCGGACGGGTCAACCCAAGCGGCGCTTCCCACGGCGGCGGCGCGGGAGGCGAGGATGGCGTCTCGCGCGCCCCTTCGTCGATCCATCGGCGGATGAGCGTGATCTCGGAAGGCGGCAGCGGATCCTCGTCCTTTGGCATCTGGGGCTCGATGCGGCCGAGCAGGCGTTGCACGATGATGCTGCGCGTGCTCGTCCCTGGCCTGATGGCAGCCCCGTTGCGCCCCCCGTCGAGCGCATCACCGTAAGTGGCGAGCGACAGCCCACCCTTGCGCTTCTCTGCGCTATGACATTCGGAGCATTTCTTGTCGAGAATCGGCCTGATCTGGCGCTCGAAATCGACCCGCGGCCGTGGGCTGGCTTCCGTCTGCCCTGCCGACCGGGCAGCCGGCGAAGGTGCTACCGGCTTGGTTGTCGTCGTCTGTCCTGCTGATTTCGTGGACTCCGCTTCCAGCCGGAAATCCGAAAGCCTTCCGGCCGAAGCCGGAAGCAACATGAGGGAGAACAACACACCGATGAGCCAGGGCAAGCGTCCCATGAGTCGGAATCCTGCGCGAACTATAGCACCGCTCAAGTACCAGGGAGCCGGTCGGCACCGCTGGCGGAGGGCAGCAAGACGAAGGCTTCGGCCGCCGCCACCCGCGCCTCTCTCCCGCGCCAGTTCTCCATGACCTCGTGGTGTTCGCTGTAGATCCGCTCGCCGTTCTGACTCTTGTGCGCGAACAACGCCGATTTCTTCTTCTCGCGAACTTTGGTGATGTCGACGTAATGCGCCGGCGCAAACCCCATCGTCTGCGCCCCGGCGTCCACCTCGAAGAAATAAATCGGGAAGCGACGGTTCGTCGCCACGTACGCGCGAATCGTCAGCAGGCTCGCAACCTCGTGGTCCATGTGGGTATCGATCGGCCAGTGCGTGAACACCACGTCCGGCGCTTCGGCATCGAGCAGCGCGGCCATTGCGGAGATTCGCTCGCGCGTGACCTCCGTGGATCCATCGATCTGACCGGCGAACACGGGTTTGGCGCCAATGATCCTGCACGCGGCTTCCGCTTCGGCGGTACGAATCGCCGCCGCCTCCGCATCGGACTTGCCCGGTATGCCCCGCTCGCCACGGGTGAGATACACGATCGTCACGCGATGTCCCTGCGCCGCGTAAGTCGCCAACGTTCCACCGCAACCGGATTCCGGATCGTCCGGATGTGCTCCGACACAGACCGCCTTGAGTGATCCCGGCGTGATCTGCGCGGCGACGACCTCGCCGTTCCGCATCGCGCCGGTCGCAACCAATCCGGGAACGGCGAGCGCCCGTTGCAGAAACGTCCGACGCTCCAAGAATTTGCCAGCCGTGCTCATGGTGGAACGATTGTAGGGCGGGTCTTCAGACCTGCCGGATTAGTCTCTCTCTCCTGCACCTGTCAGCGTTGCGGTTCCGTCACGTCGGCGATGCCGACGTCGATGAACTGGCCACCGCGAGTCTGATGCGCGTGAACGGCGAGCGTGTTCTTCCCGGACCGCAGCGCTTCGCGCCCGGCGCCGCTCAACGGCACGTAAGCGAAGCCGGAGTTGGCTCCCTGGCAGCTCCGCGACGAGCGTGCCATTCACGTAGACCTGCGCATCGTCATCATGAAAGACGCGCAGGTGCGGCGAAGTCAGCGTGGCGGCGGGAATCTCGATTGTACGTCGCAGCCAGATGTCGGATGTCTTCCACTCGGTGCCGACGCGGGCAAACCGTGTGTCTGGAGCGCCGAAGCCGCTGCTGCCGGCCATCCACTTTGAATCGTCGAACGCTGAATCAGACCAGTTCGATGGCGGTTGAACTGTGGTGTAGCGCCAGGTCTGCGGCGTGCGATCCGAAGCCGCCACGACGTGGCGAATCGAAGGGGGCGGGTCGTAGACGCGCCGGTTCGCAGCAACAGTCTCGGGAGCGAGCTTCGTGACGGCGCGGTCGTAAGTCATCACGCCGTTTACCTCGACCTCAACGTCCGTCGTCTGCGTGTAGATCGCGGAGGCGAGACCGTCGCCAATCGTGCAGCCGGAGCTGCGACAGCAGATCGCGGTACGCGGCATTCAACTCGTCCAGATTCGTAAAGCTCCGATAACCCCAGTTGCCGCGCTCGAGCCACGTGTGCGATTCGATCGGCAGGCCGAGGCCGCCGAATTCGCCAAGCATGCGCCGCGCGCTGCGGCTCGACCGGGGGCATGGCCGGTCCCGGATACGCGTGGAGATCGGCAACGTCGCCGACCCTGGCATCGGTCCAGCCGCTCGTGTTGTTCACCAGGCGGGTGGGATCGTACGACTTCAGCCACGACACGTAGGCTTTCGGTCTCGTGCTGTCCCCACCCTTCGTTGAATGGCACCCACATGACGATCGACGGATGGCTGCGGAGCGTGTCGACGACCCCCTGCAGCTCGCGCTTGAAGTTGGCTTCCCCGTCGGGGCCTTTGTTGTTGCCGCTCGGCATGTCCTGCCAGACCAGCATGCCCAGGCGGTCTGCGTGGTAGTACCAGCGCGCCGGCTCGACTTTCACGTGCTTGCGGATCACGTTGAAGCCGAGCTCTTTCGTCTTCTGGATATCGAACGCGAGCGCTTCGTCGGTGGGCGCGGTGTACAGGCCGTCGGGCCACCAGCCCTGGTCGAGCAGTCCGAACTGAAACAGCGGCTCACCGTTGAGGAACAGCCGATTGACGCCCGCGGCATCCTTGCGCACGGCGATGCTGCGCATCCCGAAATAACTCTCGACGACGTCGCCCGAGGCGAGGCTGACCTGGACGGTATAGAGGAACGGATCGGCTGGTGACCACTTGTGCGGGTTTGGAATTGGAACCGGCACAAATGGCGGCGCTCCAACCGCCGTTCCGAGCTCGCGCCCGTTCTCGCGCACGATGACCTTCATATCGTTCGATGCCGTGCGGTCTCCCTCGATTGACACGCGGATGCGTACTTCATTGCGATCGAGATTGGGTTCGAAGCCGATCGCGTTGATGTACTGCTGTGGCACTGTTTCCAGCCAGACGGTCTGCCAGATACCGGTGACCTCGGTGTAATAAATTCCGCGCGGCCGTCGAACCTGCTTGCCCCGCGGCTGTTCGCCATCGTCGGTGGGATCGCGCACGGCGACCACCAGCTCCTGCTGGTCGGCGTCAGGCTTCAGTTGTTGAGTGATGTCGAATGTGAACGGATCGTACCCCCCGCGATGCTCGCCGACTTCCTTCCCGTTGACGAAGACCACGGCCTCCCAGTCGACGGCGCCGAAGTTCAGGAGCAGCCGGCCGGTTCCCACCTGCGGCGTCTTGAACGTGCGCCGGTACCAAAGACGCTGCTGCGGCGACACCCAGACGCCGGCGCCGCTCAACTGTGACTCGATCGGAAACGGCACGAGGATCTTGGCGTCGAACGACGCGGGACGACCAGCGTTCGCGTCGGTTATCGCGTACGTCCACGTGCCGTTCAGATTCGTCCAGTTGTTTCGGACCATCTGCGGCCGCGGATACTCCGGCAGGACGTTGTCAGGCGAGACCTGCGCCGCCCACCGTGTCTGCAGGTGCGTTGCCGGGATAGGCGATGGCGCCTGCGGGGCCGGCGGCTGCTGCGAGACGAAGGCGAGCAGTGCTGAGACGAGGAGAAGTAGTCGCGGCATAGGACAGAAAACGGCTTCAGGCTTCAGGCTTCAGGCTTCGGGCTTCGGGCTTCGGGCTTCGGGCTTTCAGCACCTGAAGCCTCGAGCCTGAAGCCTGGAGCCTGAAGCTAAGTCCTTTTCAATAGAGCGTGAACGCGTAAAGCGTGTCGCCAACCGCACAAATCACATACTGATGACCGTCGAGCATGTAGGTCTGAGGAGGATTCGTGATGTTTCCGACTCGGGAATGCCAGAGTGGCGTTCCCTTCGCGGCATCGTAGGCCACGAGATTCCCGCCACCATCACCGGTGAACACGAGACCGCCCGCGGTGGTCAACATGCCACCGCCGCCCCCGCCGCCGAACACGCTCGGAAACTCGCGGCGCCAGGCAATCTTGCCGGTCTTCGGCTCGATCGCGGTCAGGAAGCTGCCGGCGCTGCCGACGCGAACCTCCTCCTTCCCGCCGAGTCCCATCGATCCACGCGGATCGGGATCGGTGAGATAGAAGATCGAGTACGCGTTGTGTTCCGCGACGTAGAACAACCCGGTGTCCGGGTTGTATGCGGGCGGCTGCCAGTTGATCGTGCCGCCGGCGGGCGGAGAAACAATCGACCCGCCAATGGACGCATCTTTCTCCGGGTCGCGCACCGGCTGGCCCTTCTTGTCTTCTCCCTTCACCCAGTTGGTGAACTTCCCGTACTTCTCCGTTGCGATCGGCTCGCCGGTGACGCGATCGAGCGTGAAGAAGTACCCGTTGCGCGCAGCCGTCGAGACGAGCTTGCGCAGGCTTGCCGTTGATCCGCGCATCGAACAACACCGGCGTCTGCGCCGAATCCCAGTCGTGCATGTCGTGTGGCGAGGTCTGGTAGTACCAGGCCATCTTGCCTGTCTCGACGTTCACCGCAACCAGCGAACAGGTGAAGAGGTTGTCCCCTTCACCGCGGCCGAGCGTATACGCGGGGGTCGGATTGCCGGTGCCGAAGATATAAAGCTTCGTCTCGGGATCGTAGGCGCCAGGCATCCATGGCTGGGCCCCTCCGTGACGCGCGGCCTCGAGGCTCGGCCACGTGTCGAGCCCGGGGTCGCCGGGGTTCATCGGCACCGTGTAGAGCTTCCACTGCAGTTCGCCGGTGTCCGGATCGAACGATTGGAGGAACCCCGGCGCGTCGATGTCGTTGCCGGTGCCGGCAATCACGTGATTGCCGATCACCACGGGCGCGGCCGTCGAAAAGTACTGCAGGCTGAAGTCGGCGATGACCTTGTGCCACCGCTCCTTGCCGGTCTTCGCTTCGAGCGACACGAGATAGTTGTCGGGGGTCTCCACGTAGATGGAGTCGTTCCACATGCCGACGCCGCGGTTCGCGATGTGTGTGCCGCCGCGCGTCTTCCAGAAGTAGTGCCAGAGCTCGCGACCGTCACGCGCGTCGAGCGCCCACACGTTGTCGGGAGTCGAGATGTAGACCGTGCCGTCGACCATCAGCGCGGACGCCTTGACCGTAGGCTCGCCAAACGAGGGGTATTCGCCGGTCCCTTCGCCGCCGACAATCACCGGCGCGCCACCCTCGCGGCCGCGTCCGCCGCCGCGTCCGCCGACGCCGAAATTATTGCCGGCCCCTTCGTTCAAGCGCGTCACCCAGGCGAGCGTCAGGTTCTTGACCGTCGTCTGATTGACCTGCTTGAGCGCGCTGTAGCGCTTGCCGGAGTAGTCGCCGTTATGCGTCGGCCACTCGTCGGCCAACGGCTTGAGCAGCTGCGCGGGGTCGATTCCCTTGCCTTGCCCGAGTCCCACAATCGGCATCGCCACGAGCGAGGCCGTCATGAACAGTCTCTTCATTGTCATCTCAATGTGACCAGATAAGCGGTGACGTTTCGCATGTCCTTGTCGGTGAGTGCCGCGAGCAAGGCCTTGTGCCCTTCGAGCGGATTCTTGATCTCGAGCTTCGTCCGATCGCCGTCGCGCCGGACGGAGCGGAGCGAGCCATCCTCCATCAGCAGCGTGACGACGAAATCGTCGTAGCGAATCAGCCGTCCTTGGACCTTCTCGCCTGACGGCTGCGTCACGGTCGCGATGATTGCCGGTCCCGGCATCTCACCCGGCGGCGCGCCTCGCCGCCCACCCCGGCCTCCGGTCGCCAGGCCGCCCGAGACCCACGCGTTCTGCAGCATCTTTGGATCGTCAATCCTTGTGGCGATTCCCTGCAGATCGCCGGTGACGGAATGACACGTGCTGCATTTCGCGGCGAAATAGGTTTCCCCCGCCGCGGCGTCGCCGACGACGATGTTCGGTGGCGGCGCATCGCTCTCCGGAGGCGCGCCTTGTCCGCGGCTGGCCCCGGTCAGGCTGTGAATGAACTCCGAGATGGCCTTGATGTCCTCGGCTGCCAAGGGGAACGCCGGCATTCCCCGCTCCGGACGGCCGTTTTGGACGACCTGACCGATCAACTCGCCGTCCTTGTCAGCGAGCACGAGCTGCGAGCGCAGCAGGTTCGGGCCGTTCAACTGTCCACCGCGCGCGTCGGCGCCGTGACAGGCCGAACACGTGGCAGTGAAGAGCGTCCTCCCGCGTTCGAGAACGGCCGGATCGGCCGGCGGCCGCTGCATCGCGGGGAACACGCCAGGTCCGCGTCCGCGCCCCTGTCCGCCTCTCCCGGCCCCCTGCGCGGCGCCAGGTTGGGGTTGTGGTTGTTCCGGAGGCGGCGTTTGCGTCGGCGGCGCCGCGGGCGGCGGCGTCTGCGGCTGGTGGCGTCTGTTGTGCCTGATCGGCGGCGCCGTGGGTTACGGCAATCGTCAGTCCCACGAAGGCTGCTGCGAGCAGCCCGTTTTTGATCTGCATCCCTGGTCTCACTTGAGCTCGCGGATAGAAAGGTCCTTGAACCGCATCTTTCCCTCGCCGCCGGCGTGCAGCTGCAGCGCGATGATGCCGTCGGAGAATTTCGGCGATGGATCCGTATAGTCCAGCGCCTTCACGCCGTTGACGAACGTGACGATGTGGTTGCCGTTGACCGAGAACTGCACGTCGTTCCAGTCGCCGACCTTCATCGCCTGTTCGCCCTCCGGATTCGGCCACACGATCCACTGTCGTCCACCGGTTTCGTATAACCCGCCGGTGTGCATGTTCGGGTGCGGATCGACCTCCACCTGGACGCCCTGGATCGAAGTTCCCTCGATGGACGCGTGGTAGAAGATGCCGCTGTTGCCGGTGCCTTCCGCCCTGAACTTCCCCTTCATCTCGAAGTTCTTGTACGTCTTCTCGGTACCGAGATATCCATACTCCTTGGTGACCGCTTCGCCGAGGATCTCGCCGTTGTCGACGGTCCATTTCTCGGCGCCGTAGTTCTTCCAGCCGGTCAGGTCCTTTCCGTTGAACATCGGCACCCAGTCGCCGCCTCCCTGGGCCAGGAGGCCGGTCGCTCCGACGAGCAGACCGAGAACAAGGCCGCGCACCAATCTCATACTCACCCTCCGAATTGGGTCCTCTAAAACGATCACCTGGAAGACACGGATCTCTCCACCCAATCGTGAGATCCGTGTCTCATGATGTCAGAATGTGCGGCGTGCACGCACGCGTTGTATTTCTATTCTCGTGGCTTTCGCTGTCCCCCGTAACGTTGGCGGAGGCTGGTCAGGCGGAAGATGTCCCTCCGCGAAAGGAATGTCCTCGATGCGCATCAAAGCTGCTTTCGTTCTGTTCGCCCTGACGCTCGCCACGGTGGCGGCGAGGACGGCGCCTCAGCAGACCACTTCTCAGCCGACCACCTCTCAGCCGGCCACGCCCCCGGCAACCCCGTCGCCGACGGCATCGTCAGCGGCGGATCCGTCCTGTCCGGAGGTGGCCACCGCGATGACCGCATTGATGCGCAACGATGCCCGCCTGCGCGATTGGTCGGAGCTCGCGCGGTATCGCAACGCGAACCGCGAAGTCACCGCCCCCGCGGCGAGCGACTCGCGCGTCGTGTTCATGGGCGATTCGATCACCGACGCGTGGCCGCAGCCGCGCTTCGGCCCGTTCTTCCCTGGCAAGCCCTACATCGGCCGCGGCATCAGCGGTCAAACGACTCCGCAGATGCTGATTCGCTTCCGGCCCGACGTGATCGACCTCCATCCGAAGGCGGTGGTGATTCTCGCGGGCACCAATGATATCGCCGCCAACACTGGACCGATGACCGATGAAGAGATCGAAGGCAATTTAATGTCGATGGCGGAGCTGGGCAAGGCCAACCGCATCAAGGTCGTGCTCTCGAGCATTCTCCCGGTGAGCGAATATCACGTCCAGGCCGGCACGGTGCCCCAGACAACGCGGCGTCCGATGACCAGGATTCGTGCGATCAACGAATGGATGAAGAAGTACGCGGCTGCCGAAGGGCACGTGTATCTCGACTATTTTCCCGCGACGATTGACGACAAGGGGATGCTGCGGGCAGAGTTCAGCGAGGACGACCTCCATCCGAACGCGGCCGGCTACGCCGCCATGGCGCCGCTTGCCGAGGCGGCCATCCAGAAGGCACTGAAGTAAATGGCTACAACCTATCCAAACCTCATTGACGGACGCCCAATCGACTCGACGGAACGGGCGCCCGACATCAATCCCTCGAACCTTCACGACGTCGTCGGCGAGTTCGCGCGCGGGATCGTCGACGGACGTCGAACTGGCGATCGCGGCGGCAAAGCAGGCCTTTCCAAAGTGGTCGCGCACGACGCCGCAGGAACGCTTCGACATCCTCGACCGCGCCGGCACCGAGATCCTCGCGCGGAAGGACGAGCTCGGCCGGCTGCTCGTCGCGCGAGCAGGGCAAGCCGCTCGCCGACGGCATCGGCGAAGCCGCGCGCGCGGGCGCGATCTTCAAGTTCTTCGCCGGCGAGGCGCGTCGGCGTCGGCGGCGAGAAGCTCGACTCGGTGCGGCCCGGGCATCGAGGTCGAGGTCACGCGCGAGCCGGTCGGCGTCGTCGCCGCGATCACGCCGTGGAATTTTCCGCTGGCGATTCCGGCGTGGAAGATCGCGCCCGCGCTGGCGTTCGGCAACTGCGTCGTCGTTCAAGCCGGCAGAGCTCGTGCCGGCGTCGCCGTGGGCGCTGGTCGACATCGTGCAGCGCGCCGGCCTGCCGCCGGGCGTGCTGAATCTCGTGATGGGACCGGGCTCGAGGCTCGGCGCCGCGCTCGCGCCGTCGCCGGACGTCGACGCCGTCAGCTTCACCGGCTCGCAGGACGTCGGCGCATCCGGTCGCGGCCGCGGCGGTGCGCAACGGCGCGCGGGTGCAGCTCGAAATGGGCGGCAAGAATCCGCTCATCGTGCTCGACGACGCGGATCTGCGCGACGGCGGTGTCGGTGGCGGTCAACGGCGCGTTCTTCCAGGCCGGCCAGCGCTGCACCGCGTCGAGCCGGATCATCGTCACCGAAGGCATCCACGATCGATTCGTCGACGGCGATGATCGAGCGCATGAAGAAGCTGGTCGTCGACGATGCGCTGAAGCCGGGAACCGAGATCGGGCCGGTCGTCGATCAGCGTCAGCTCGACAAGAACCTCGAGTACATCGAAATCGGACAGCGGGAAGGGGCGACGGCTCGTGCACGGCGGCGAGCGGCTGAAGCGCGACACCGACGGCTACTACATGGCGCCCGCGATCTTCACCGACACCGTCGCCGGAGATGCGGATCAACCGCGAAGAGATCTTCGGCCCGGTCGCGTCGGTGATCCGGGTGCAGCGACTACGACGAGGCGCTCGCGGTCGCCAACGACACGCCGTTCGGCCTGTCGGCGGGCATCGTGACGACGTCGCTGAAGCACGCGAGCCACTTCAAGCGCAACTCGCAGAGCGGGCTCGTGATGGTGAACCTGCCGACCGCCGGGCTCGACTATCACGTGCCGTTCGGCGGCCGGAAGAAGTCGAGCTACGGCCCGCGCGAGCAGGGCACCTACGCGAAGGAGTTCTACACGATCGTCAAGACCGCGTACGTCGCTCCTTGAGGTCGGCGGAGTACGTCCACGGACGCGAAAGCCAGAGCTCGATCTCCGACGATCTTGCTCCGAGGGCTTGTCAGTCCTTCGTGCTCCAACTATCTCCCGCCGATATTTCGTTGACACTGCTGCGCAGTGAGTGGGATTCTGAGTTTCATTCGTGACGGCCTAATCGGCCAAGTCTGCTGAGCGTCAGTTCGCTTCGTCTCTAAGGGGAGGAAAGAGATGTTCGACCTGTTCAGGCCACGGCGTAGCGTCTGTACCTGCGCTCGTAGCCGCGTCCACTTTGTTGCTTCTCTCAGGCGCCTGGTCCGGCGCAAACGCTCAGGCAGTCAAGGGTGCGTTGCTCGGGAACATCACCGACGATGGGGGGCTTGCGCTTCCCGGCGTCACCGTGACCATCACGGAACAGAACACCAACATCACCTATTCGACGGTCGCCAACGAGTCCGGCTACTACGTCTTCTCGAACCTGAAGGACGGCACCTACCGGGTCGAGCGGAACTCTCCGGATTCAAGAAGACGGTCCGCGAGGACATCGCGTCGAGTCAACCCGACGGTCCGCGTCGACTTGAAGATGGAGGTCGGCGCCCTCGCAGGAGTCGATCACGGTCGTCGGCGAGACGCCCGCTGCTTCAAACCGATCGCGCCGACACCGGGCCGCATCATCGAGAGCGTGCAGCTTCAGCAGGTGCCGCTCGGGTTCAATCGCAACTTCCAGGGGATGCTGATCACGGTGCCGGGCGCGACGCGTCCGTTCAGCGGCCGCACTCCGAGTTCTTCAATGCGCAGGACAGCCTCTCGACCAACGTCAACGGCCAGTCGCGGCTGGCCAACAACGTGCAGATCGAAGGCATCGACGACAACCACCGGACCGGGCTGCTGACGACGCTGATTCCGTCGGCGGAGGCCATCGAAACCGTCAACATCAGCACCAGCGCCTACGACGCGGAGTTCGGCCGGCCGGCGGCGCGATCACCAACGTCACGCTCAAGTCGGGCACCAACAGTCTCAAGGGCAGCGTCTTCGCCTTCGGCAACAACGAGAAGACGAAGCGCCGGGCTATTTCTACGCACACGGCGCCGCCGACGACATACCTGCAGAGCGGCTTCACGCTCGGCGGACCGATCCGGCACAACAGGCTGTTCTTCTTCGGCGATTACCAGCACACCACGCGATCACGCCGGCCGGACGACGCGCGCCACGATTCCGCCGATGGCGTATCAGCACGCGGCGACTTCAGCGCGGCGCCGACGACCATTTACGATCCGTCGACCGGCAACGCGGACGGCACCGGACGGACGCCGTTCCCGAACAACATCATCCCCGCCGGATCGCATCAGCCCGATTGCGAAGGCGATCCTCGCCAATCTTCCCGCGCCCAACATCGACGCGGCGCTCGGGGCAGACCGAACTACCAGATCGACTACGCGCGCGTGAAGACCACCGATTCGTTCGACACGAAGGTGAACTGGCAAATCGGCCAGAAGCGATCAGATTTCCGGACGCTTCAGTTTTCTGCGTCCCGAAGCTCACCGATCCGCCGGCGTTCGGCGCGTTCGGCGGTTCGAAGCAGGGGAGCCCGTCCGGCAACGGCTTCTCCGGCATCGGCATCGACACCACCTACAGCACCGGCGTCAACTACACGCGGACGCTGGAGCAACACGCTCGTGATGGAGGCGCGCGGCGGCATGAACTACTTCCACAACGAGGCGCTGTCGGGCGGCGCCGGCCTCAAGCACGGCAAGCGACGTCGGCATCCGCGGCGCGAACATCGACGAGTGGACCAGCGGCATGACCTCGATCGACATCGGCAACAACATGAGCAGCCCGCTGGTCGGCTTCTGCCGCGAGCCTGCCGTGGGATCGCTCGGAGCGGACGGTGCAGTTCGCGACGGTCGTTCACGAAACTGATGGGCAATCACACCATCAAGTTCGGCGAGGACTTCCGGCACACGCGCGACTTTCTGCTGCAGACCCAGGACAACGGCGGCCCGCGCGGCCAGTTTCAGTTCCGGGCGACTCAGACGTCCATCCCGAGCAACGCTGCGGCCACGGCGGGTTTTGCCAACGCGCTTCGCGTCGTTCCTGCTCGACGTGCCGTCGCTCGTGCAGCGCGACCTCAAGGTGACAGACCCCGGCGTGCGCTTCTGGGCGTTCTTCACCTTCGTCCAGGACAAATGGGCGGTCACGAAGAAGCTCACGCATCGACCTCGGGTCTGCGCCACGAGTACTACACGCCGTTCATCGGCCTCGTCGATCAGGGAGGGCTCTCGAACTACGACCCGGCGACCAACACGCTGCAGGTGGCCGGCTACGGCGACGTGTCGAAGAGCGTCGGCGTCAAGAAGCTACTGGAAGAACTTCGGCCCGCGCGCGGGCGCCTCGTACCGCCTCGAGCGACAAGACCGTCTTGCGTGCCGGGTACGGCGTCAGCACGCTGCCCTTCCCGGACAACAGCCTACGTCTACAACTATCCCGGTGAAGCAGAACAACGTGTTCAACCCGCCGAACAGATTCGCGCCCGCCGGGCTCGATGACAGAACGGGTTCCCCGATCCGGTCGTTGCGTGACGATTCCATCCAACGGGATCATCGACGCGAGCCCGCAGGCGCTGAGGAACGCAGTCGTACTTCCACGCGTAGCCGTCGAACATGCACGAGGGCTCGCTGCACTCCTTCAACGTCGCGTTCCAGCGCGAGCTGTCCGGCCAGCTTCACACTCGGAAGTCGGCCTACGTCGGCAATCGCGGCCACGACGTCCAGACGCAGTTCAACGAGAACGCCGCGAACGGTCGCTCGGCCGCCGGACAATGCCGGGCGGCCGCTGTTCGCTGCCGTTCGGCAAGACCGGCGGACGTCACGACGCTGGATCCCGACCAAGACCGAGTACAACTCGCTGCAGGTGAAGCTCGATCGCCGCTTCGCCGACGGTCTGCTGCTCACGTCAACTCGTATACGCTCGGGCGCGGCTGGAGCTACGTCAACGGCGACAGCAACACCGGCATTCGCCACGCCGGCGGACATCGAGCGAAGCTGGGCGCGCACCGATCAGGATCGCCTGCACAGCTTCGTCGAGAGCTTCCTGTATCAGCTGCCGGTCGGACCCGGCCGCCGCTGGCTGCACGACCGGGGCGTCTCAGTCAGATCCTCGGCGGCTGGCAGGTCAGCGGCTTCTTCACCGCCCAGTCGGGACTGCCGATCAACATCACGATGGCGCGACGCAACCTGCAACGCTCCGGGCAACACGCAGCGGCCCGACGTCAACCGGCACGCCGGAGGTGCTCGGCGGCGTCGGTCCAGGACGTGACTCTGGTTCGACACCTCGGTGTTCTCGTCGCCGGCCACCAAACACGTTCGGCAACGCGCCGCGGAACGGCGTGCTCGACGGCCCGCGCTACGTCAACCTCGACGCGACGATCGCCAAGTTGTTCGCGCTGCCGCGGGGCGCGCAGGGAGAATTCCGCGTCGACATCTTCAACCTCACGAACACGCCGCATTTCGCGCGGCCGGGCGGCGGGTTCGGCAGCTCGACCTTCGGCCGGATCACCGCAACCGAGGGGGGCGCCGACATGCGCTCGATGCGGTTCGGGTTGAAGGTGACGTTCTGATGGTGCGTTAGTACTGGGTGCGTCAGGTGCGCCGGGAGCCCGACTACCCGGCGCACCGCTGACAAATTCGTCGCTGGCCCGGTGCTTGCCTGTGAGAGGCCGTACCCCAGTACTCACGGCCCCTGCCGTCCACGGGTCATACAGGACGGTATGGGGAGCGTCTGTTTTATGAACATCTGCTGCCCGCGGTGCGGCACGCCGGCCGAAGCGGCCGGGCACGAAGACGGACGTGCGTACTTTGCCTGTCCTCAGTGCCAGCGAGTGTTCTCCGCGGAGCTGTCCACCCTTGCCCCGCACGCGGGACGCACGCCAGGGACACTGGCGACCCGCGTCATGGTGGTGGACGACTCGGAAGAAATGGCCGGCCTGCTGCGGATGTGGCTCGAGGATGAGGGATGCGAGGTCTTCACCGCCCTCTCGGGACGCGACGCACTCGATCTCGCGGCGACCTACTACCCTGACGTCGTGTTTCTCGATCTGATCATGCCGCACCTCGACGGCTTTCACGTCTGCCGCGAGTTGCGGCAGCGACTTGCGCCCGAAGTGATCCTCATGACGGGCGTCTCGAACCCGGAAGCGCGGCGACGCGGGTCGGAGATGGGCGTCGTGGCGCTACTCGAAAAACCGTTCACCCGCGATGCGGCAATCGCAGCCTACAACACCGCTGTCGAACGCTGCCGCCGCGATCCCCTGTCGCGCCTGCGCGCACACTTCGGCGGGGTGCCGCGCCTGCCCCGTGGCCTGCCGCACAAGTGAGCCGATTGCGTCGCACCCCATGACCGTTGCGAACGGAAAGCCCCTGCGGCGCACGCCCTGCGTGCTGATCGTCGAAGACGACACCGACGTCCGCGAGATGATGGACCTGTTGCTGACGTCGATCGGGTATCGGACCGTGACCGCGCCCAACGGCGCCATCGCGCTGGAACGGCTTCGCGAGGATCGCCCCTGCATGGTGCTCCTCGACCTCATGATGCCGGTGATGACCGGGTGGGAATTCCGCGAGCGTCAGCTCGCCGATCCGCAACTGGCGTCGATCCCGGTGCTCTGCATGTCGGCCGTCTATCAGCCCGAAGACGTGATGACCGAGCTGCGGGTGAATTGTCTTGCCAAGCCGCTCGATTTCGGACGCCTGATCGACGAGATCGCGACGACATGCGGTCGTCCCTGACGCGGCGCGCGTTTCTGACCCAAGCGCTAGCCGTGGGTGCGGCACTGCCCGTCGCTGGACGCCTGACGCCCGCGAAAACACGGCTGATCCTCCTCGGCACGGCCGGAGGGCCGACGCCCAAGAAAACCCGCGCGGCTCCCTCGCAGGCCATCGTCATCGACGACCGCCTCTACGTCGTCGATTGCGGCAATGGCGTCGCGCGGCAGCTGGTACTTGCCGGGCTTCAGCTTGCCTCGATCCGTCACGTGTTCATCACCCATCACCATTCGGATCATTCAGCCGACTACGGGACGCTGCTGCTGCTCGCATGGGGCGATGCGCTGAGGACGCGAGTCGACACCTGGGGACCGCCGCCACTCACTCGCATGACGTCGCTCTTCTTCGAGATGAGCCGACCGGATCTCGCGATCCGCGAAAGGGACGAGGCGCGCCCGCCGCTGCAGCCGCTGGTGCACGCGCACGAGATCAGCCGTGGCGGGCGCCTCTTTCAGGACGACCGCGTCACCGTGCGCTGCTGTCTGGTCGATCATCCGCCGGTTCCGGTTGCCCTCGCCTATCGATTCGACGGCCCGGACCGATCGATCGTCATATCCGGGGACACGCGACGATCCGCCAACCTGATCGCGCTGGCAAAGAATGCGGACATTCTTGTGCACGAGGCGCTGTACGTTCCACGGGCGCCGGGAGCGGAAGGCTCGGCGCTTCGGCGTCACGTGCTCACGAGCCATACCCCGGTCGAAGAGGTCGGCCGTATTGCGGCGGAAGCTGGGGTCAAGTTGCTGGTCCTGTCACATCTCGTTCCAGGCGAGACCCCACCGGTCAGCGACGAGGAGTGGCTCGCCGGGGCGAGAAAACATTTCGACGGACCGATCGTCGTGGGACGCGATTTGATGGAACTATGAGAAAGCGTGTCGGGGCCGGGTGCAAAGTGCTAGGGTGCTACCTGCGATAGAACCACCCGGAATTTTGCGGAGCGCATATGCAAGCCGTCCACGGGCTGCACCACATCACGGCGATTGCGGGACCGGCACAGGAGAATCTCGACTTCTACGCGGGCGTCCTTGGCATGCGCCTCGTCAAGAGGAGCATCAACCAGGACGATCCGGGTACCTACCATCTCTTCTACGCGGATGCCGAAGGGCATCCGGGAACCGATCTCACGTTCTTTCCGTGGGCGCACATGGCCCCGCCGCGCATGGGGCACGGGCTCGCGGTAGAAGTCAGCCTCGAGGTGCCGGGCGGAAGCCTCGCCTGGTGGGGCGCGCGATTGGAGAAGTACGGCGCGAAGATCGAGCAGGTCGTCTCGCGCTTCGGTGATAGCGCACTTCCACTCGTCGATCCCCATGGGATGCGCCTGACGCTGGTTGAAAGCGGGCCATCACGGCAGCGGGCGTTCTCACCGTGGGACGGAAGCCCGATTCCGCCCGAGCGGCAGGTCCGCGGACTCTACGGTGCGCAGATCTGGGAACGGGAAGCGGCGCCGACCGCAGAGTTCCTCACAGCGGCCCTCGGATTTCATCGCATCGGCGCCGACAGTGGTTGGACGCGCTACGGATTTCACGACGCTCCCGGAATCGTCGACGTGCGTGAAACGCCCGACGCGAGGCGCGGCTCATGGGGCGTCGGCGCCGTCCATCACCTCGCGTGGAGGGTCAGCGACGAACAGCAGCAGCTTCTCGTGCGCGCACAGGTCGAAGCGTCCGGCGGACGCGCCACGCCGGTGATCGACCGCTTCTGGTTCAAATCGGTGTATTTCAAGGAGCCTGGCGGCGTGCTGTTCGAGATCGCAACCGAAGGGCCTGGGTTCGCGGTCGACGAGGATCCGGCCCATCTCGGCGAAACGCTGGTGCTTCCTCCGTGGTACGAGCCGGCGCGCGCGGAGATCGAGCGGGTGCTGCCGCCACTCAAGCTGCCGGTTCCCGTCCATGGCGAGAGTTGAGCGGGTCGCAGCCGGCAACTCGTCATGCGTTCGACGCATGGGCGATATCGGAATAACGCATGATCAAGCCATAATGGAGGAATGAGCCAAGAGGCGGTGGTCACGCACGCCGGAATCCAACGATGGGTCGAGGAGGTCGCAGCCATGACGACCCCCGACCGCATCGTTTACTGCGACGGGTCTGACGATGAAAAGACGCCCATCATCAAGGAATGCCTGGCCAGCGGCGAGCTGATCGAGCTCAATCAGAAGATTCTTCCCGGCTGCTATCTCCATCGCAGCGCGCCGCACGACGTCGCCCGCACGGAACACCTCACCTTCGTCTGCACGAGCCGCCGAGAGGACGCCGGCCCGAACAACAACTGGCAGGCACCCGACGCCGCAAAGGTGCGGTTGAGGCCGCTCTTCAGCCGATCGATGAAGGGACGCACGATGTATGTCGTACCGTTCCTCATGGGGCCGGCCGGATCGCGTTTCTCGAAAGTCGGCGTGGAGATCACCGACAGCAAGTATGTCGTCCTCAGCATGCGCATCATGACCCGCGTCGGCCGCGTCGCGCTCGATCACCTCGGCGACCGTGACGACTTCACGCGTTGCCTTCACTCGCTCGGCGATCTCAGTCCGGACCGCCGGTTCATCATGCACTTCCCCGAAGAGAACGCCGTCTGGTCGATTGGATCCGGATACGGTGGAAACGCGCTCCTCGGGAAGAAGTGCATGGCGCTGCGTCTCGCGAGCTGGCTGGCGAAGGCCGAAGGCTGGCTCGCCGAACACATGCTGATCCTCGGCCTCCAGGATCCGCAGGGCACGCAGCATTACATCGCGGGCGCATTTCCCTCGGCATGCGGCAAGACCAACATGGCGATGCTGATGCCTCCCGCCTCGATGCCCGGGTGGACCGCCACCACCGTCGGCGACGACATCGCGTGGCTGCGCCCGGGACAGGACGGTCGCCTGTGGGCGGTGAACCCCGAGGCTGGGTTCTTCGGCGTGGTGCCCGGCACCAGCCACCGGACCAACGCGACGGCGTTCGAGATGATCCAGCGCAACACGATTTACACCAACGTGGCGCTGCGCCCGGACGGAACCCCGTGGTGGGAGGGACACGACGACCCGGCGCCGGCGCACGCGCTCGACTGGCAGGGACGGCCGTGGACTCCTTCGTCGCCGGACAAGGCCGCGCATCCGAATAGCCGCTTCACCACGCCGGCCTCCCAGTGCGCAACGCTCTCAGCGGAATTCGACAATCCCGAAGGCGTGCCGATCGACGCAATCCTCTTCGGCGCGCGCCGCCAGCGCCGCGTGCCCCTCGTGTACCAGGCGAACGGCTGGGCGCACGGAACGTTTCTCGGCGCCACGCTCTCGTCAGAGACGACCGCCGCGGCCACCGGCAAGGTCGGCGTGCTCCGTCGCGACCCGATGGCGATGCTTCCCTTCTGTGGCTACAACATGGGGGATTACTTCAATCACTGGCTTGACGTGGGCGCGAACGTCGCGAAGCCGCCACATATCTTCCGCGTCAACTGGTTCCGCACCAACGACGAAGGAAAGTTCCTGTGGCCAGGGTTCGGCGACAACCTGCGCGTCCTGAAGTGGATCCTGGAGCGGTGCGAGGGGCATGGCAAGGCAGTGCCCTCCGCAATCGGGCCGGTTCCCACGCTGGATGCAATCGATCGCAACGGTCTCGAGATTTCCGACGACGATCTCTCTGCGCTGTTGAAGGTGGATCCCGCTGAGTGGGTCGAGGCGCTCGCAGGACAGGAAGATTTCTTCCGCACCTTCGGCGATCACACGCCGGCCGCAATGTGGGACGAGCAAAAGAACCTCGCACACCGCATCGAGGATGCGATCACTCCGCACGACTTGCACGGGCGCGATCTCGGAACCTAGTGGACCACTAGTGTAGTTTTACGATCCTGATCGGTGGCCCCCACCGCTCGGGCGTCGGGGCGATTTCAAAGACCAGCGCGCCGGCGCCGAGATACGGAGCGTATGCGGAGATATCGAACGCACTGACGACCAGGTAGTCCACGCGTTCGACGTACCAATCGACGGAATGATCGAGCAGCCGCCCGGTCGCCAGCACCCGGAACCCTGCATCCGTGAGGTAGGTCGGGCCGCTGTTCTCTACTGCCAGGCGGGCGCCGCCGGGCACGCCCTCTTTCAGCCAATCCGCCGCCATCGTGCGGGTATCGGCGAGCCGGACGGTTCGGACCCACTTCACGGTGTCGACTGAGAACGGAGCGATCATCAGCAGCGACACGATCAGGAACAACGCCCGGTTGACGCGCGCCGGATGAAGCGCCGGCACCCGGCGGGTGAGCCGGACCGCCTCGACCGCGGCAGCCGCCGTCAGCAGGCAGAACATCGGGACAATCGGGAGCGCGTAGCGGCCAAACACCAGCGCATGTGAGGCCAGGACGTAGAAATAGGCGACGGCGAACAGGACCACCGGCAGCCAGCGTCTGCGATCGCGTGACCGCACCGCAACCAGCACGGCGCCGGCCGCGGCCGCCGGCACCCAGTAGTGCGCCGACAACGACAGGTGCTTCACGTACAACAGCCATGCCGGATCGCCGCTCGGGCTGGCGCGCGCGAACCGTGCGAGCTGCGCGGCGAGCCCATCGAGAAAGTGCGGAAGGTCGAGGAAGGCGTAGGGAACAGCGATGGCAAAGGCGCCGGCCACACCGACGAGCATCGCGCCGGCCTTGATCCAGCGATCGTGTGCGCCCCACTCGTTCACGAGCCACACCACCGCGACGACGAAGAAGGCGACGACGCCGTTGTACTTCGCGGCTGCGGCGAGCCCTGCGGCGACGCCCGCCCAGCCGTACGCGCTCACGCGATGCAGTCTCGCCGCCCGCGTCGACAACAGCACCGTCAACGTCGTCAAAGCGGCCACCGGCACGTCGGTCAGCGCGAAGTGCGACTCGCGGACGTGCATCGGGTGAACGGCAAGCTGCGCCGCCGCGAGCAACCCAACGCGGCGCGTCCCGATTTCGAGGCCTAGCCGGTAGACCAGCCAGACCGTCGCCACACCAATCAATGCGCCAACCAGCCGCGCGGCGGCATAGATTTCCGCGATCTTGACGGTATCGAGCGACGACCATTCTCCGCTGGCGGCGCCGATCAGGTAACGGACGATCGCGACGCCGGTGTGGAGGTAGATGACCAGCGTTGGATAGTCGAACGCGTGGGTGTTCCAATCTCCGGTCCGCATGATCCGGAGGGCGCGATCGATCACCGCTGGCTCGTCGATGCCGACCGCATGCGGCACGCCGGCGAGGAGCGACCAGCATCGCACCGCGGCTGCGACCAGGAGGATGCCGGCGATCGCGGCAATCCCGGTGCCGTGCTCGCGAACGACCGCGAAAACTGGCGCCGCCTTCTCGAGACGAACGACCGGCGACGCGCCGGGCAGACCAGCCACGGCCGCATGGTACACCGCCGGGTGTTCAGCCTTCGTGGGTGCCGCCGCCCCAGGCGTGTTCGCGCAGGACGTGCGGGGGAACGCCGTAGGCCTGACTGAAATCGGCTTCGAACCGTCGCGCGTCGTTCAAGCCGACGAGCGCCATCACCTGGCCGACCGAAAGGAACGTCCGCTCGAGGAGGATCTTGGCGCGTGCGAGCCGCAGGCGGTGCAGGTACGCCGCGGGTGCGATCCCTTCGCTCTCGGTAAAGCGACGAGTGAAGCAGGCGAGCGGCAGGTCGAGGGTGGCGGCCAGGTGCTCCAGCACGCACGGTTCGTGCATGCGCCGCTCCATTTCCTCGCGGGCCCAGCGGAACGAGGGGTTCATGCGATGGTCTCCAAGGCAGGGGCTATTTCAAGATCCCTGCCGCAATGCATGACCGATCAAGCATATTACGTGAGCGCTCAAGCATGCGGACGGATTGTGGTAGGATCGGCCATGCCGTCGCGGCCACGCCCGCCCCGACTTCTTCTGAGCGTCAAGCGTCGCTGCCTGGTGTGCGACGCCGAAACCGAGGTGACCGAGGCGGGCGAGACCGACCAGATCGGTCCGCTCTGCGTCCAGTGTCACGCCCCGACCGAACGCGTTGCGATACTGTCGCGCCGCTTGGTGTCCGAGCCGCTGAATCCGCACGCTGCGGCACTGGGACGCCTGGGCGGACTCAAAGGCGGACCGGCCCGGGCCGCGGCGCTCACTGCCCGCCGCCGGCGCGATATCGCTCAAGCCGCCGCGCGCGCGCGCTGGAAGAAATGAGCGCGGCGCTGCTGCTCGAGGCGTGGATCACCCTGTGGGGAGTGCGCCTGGGATTGTGGCTGCTGCCCTGGAGGATCGTCTCCCGCCCGCCAGCATTGAGCGGAGCCGGCTCGGCGACGTCAGCCGAACGCTGGAGCGTGGCGATTCGTACCGTGTCCCGTTTTGTGCCATCGCCGACCTGCCTCGCCCAGGCACTCGCGCTCCGGCGACTGCTCGCCCGCCACGGCCGTGTTTCCATTCTGAACTTAGGCGTTAGGAATCCACCCGGCGGCAGCCTTCAGGCCCACGCCTGGCTGGAGGCCGACGGCCGCGTCATCCTTGGCGACCCGGGGCCGATCGCCTACGAGCGCCTGCATCCCTAGCCGCACTTCGGCCATCGGGCTTCGGGCTTCGGGCTTCGGACCTCGGACTCGCATCCGGCACCGAGCACCAGAGGCACCCAGCACCTAGCACGTCGCATTGCACCTGCAGCGCTCTCGCCTCGACCGCCCCTCACCCTCGCCCCTCGCCCCTCGCCCCTCGCCCCTCGCCGACCTCGGACCTCGGACCTCGGACCTCGGATTATGATGTCCCCTCCATGGCGGACGCATTCACCCTGGGAGTAGAAGAAGAGTTTCAGATCGTCGATCCTGAGACCTGGGAGCTGCGATCGCACGTATCCGAGCTGCTCGCGTCAGGCGCTCCCGCGCTCGGCGATCAGATCAAGCGCGAGCTGCACCAGTCAATCGTGGAGGTTGGGACGAAGATCTGTGCCGACGTGCACGAGCTCGAGCATGAGGTCTGTCGCATCCGCAGGGATCTGTCCGACAGCGCCGAGCGCGTGGGACTGCGCATTGCCGCGGCGGGAACGCATCCCTTCTCCCGCTGGATCGATCAGGTGCTCTCCCCCGGCGAACGATACGAGAACATCGTCGAGGAAATGCAACAGCTCGCCCGCTCGCTGCTGATTTTCGGCCTTCACATTCACGTCGCCATCCCGGATCGCAGCACGACCATCGACCTGCTGAACGAAGCGCGCTACTTCCTGCCGCACCTGCTCGCGCTCTCGACCAGCTCGCCGTTCTGGCAGGGGCGCGACACCGGATTGAAATCGTACCGGACGACCGTCTTCCGCCGCTTTCCCCGAAGCGGTATCCCGGAACACTTCAATTCCTGGAGCGAGTACCGAAGAGTATCTGCAGCTGCTCGTCGAGTTGCGCTGCATCGACAATGGCAAGAAGCTCTGGTGGGATCTGCGGCCGCACCCGACCTTCGGCACGCTCGAGTTCCGGGTCTGCGACGTCCCGACCTCACCACGGGTCACCGTCGCGCTGGCCGCGCTCGCACAGGCGATCGTCGTCAAGCTGTCCCGCCTGCGGAAGAGCAATCTCGGTTTCCGAATCTACGCGCGCGCGCTGGTCGAAGAAAACAAGTGGCGGGCGGCACGATGGGGACTCGACGGCCAGTTGATCGACTTCGGCCGCCGCCGTGAGGTCCCCATGCGAGATCTCGCCATCGAGCTGCTCGGGTTCGTCGACGACGTGCTGGACGAGCTGGGAAGCCGGCAGGCAGCGGAATACGTGCGAACCATTCTCGCCGAAGGCACCAGCGCCGATCGGCAGTTGCAGGTGTATCGCGATACCGGCGATCTGCGCGCCGTCGTGCGCTGGGTCGTCGACGAAACGCGGGCGTGGGAACAACGATGAATCGGCTCCGGGCTCCGGGCTTCAGGCTTCGGGCCTGAAGCCTGAAGTCGGACGAGGAGGCAGCGTTGAAGGTTGGACTGCTCTGCGGACGTGAATACTCTTTCCCACCCGCGTTCATCGAGCGGGTGAACGACCGTGGACGCCATCATGGCGTCTCGGCGGAGTTCGTGAAGCTGACCGGCACGAAGATGGGCGAGCCGTCCGGCTATCGCGTGATCGTGGATCGCATTTCTCACGAAGTGGAGTACTACCGCGCGTTTCTGAAACATGCGGTGCTCGAGGGGACCTACGTCATCAACAACCCGTTCTGGTGGACGGCCGACGACAAGTTCTTCAACTACTCGGTTGCCGCCCGGCTCGGGGTCGCGGTGCCGAAGACGGTGGTGCTGCCGCAGAAATCCTATCCGGCGGACGTCGACATCACGGCTGAATCGCTTCACAATCTCGGATATCCGATCGACTGGGACGGCCTGCTCGATTACGTTGGCCGGCCGGCAATCCTGAAGCCGTACTCCGGCGGCGGGTGGAAGCACGTCTACAAGGTCCACAACCGCGAGGAACTGCTGGCGGCCTACGACATCACCGGGCAGTACTGCATGACGCTGCAGCAATTCGTCGACTTCAATCAATATGTCCGGTGCTTCACGTTCGGCAAGACCGACATCATCCCGGTTGCCTACGACCCCCGTGAACGCCGTTACATCGTCGAGCATGCGTATCTCGCTCCCGATCTGGGGACGCGGATCGTGAAAGACGCGCAGACGCTCAACACCGCCCTCGGCTACGAGATGAACACCATCGAGTTCGCCGTCCAGGACGGCGTCCCCTACGCGATCGACTTCCTCAATCCGGCACCTGATTTCGAGCGCGACCGCATCACGCCGCACTACTTCGATCTCGTCGTCGATCGGATGGCCGACCTCGTGATCGACCGCGCGCTCCACGGAAGACCACAGCAGACGTGGCCGCGATGGGCCGAAATGGTCGGCCTGGCCACGGCTGCCACGGGGCCGGTGTGAACAGATGGACGCCATCCAGCACTGGAGCGCGCTCGTCGACGGCGCGGCCGACCGAACGCTCTGCGCGTCGCTCGCCGATCGGATGCGCGACGCTCACCTCACCTTCGGGGGACGACTTCTCTGCCCGTTTCTGCGGCCATTCTTTTTGACGCTGGCGGAAGAGGTTCGCATCGCCCACGCCGCCGAAACCATCTGGCGGCTGGGCGAACGCGTGGCGCGGACCGCCCTCGAGCGTCCAGACATGCTGAATGATCTGGGGTTGAGCGAGGAGGAACGGCGCCTGGTAGCGATCGACCCGGGGTACGCGACCGCCAGCACCGCGGCCCGTGCAGATTCGTTCATCCTCCCGGCGTCCCTCCAGTTTGCCGAGTACAACGCCGAGTCCCCCGCGGGTCCGGGCTACGCGCAGCGGCTCTCCGAGCTCTTCGATCGCGAACCTTTGATGCAGGCGTTCAAGAACGACTTCGACGTGCGCTATTACACGCCGATTCCGCACCTGCTCGAGGCGCTCCTCGAAAGCTACCGAGAATGGGGAGGAACCGCGAATCCGCCGCGCATCGCGATCGTCGACTGGAAGGGGGTGCCGACGTGGAGCGAGTTCGAGCTCCTGCAGGACGCGTTCGTCTCGCTGGGCGTGCCGACGGTCATCTCCGATCCGCGCGACCTGTCGCTCGACGGCGGTCGGCTGATCGCCGACGGCCAGCCGGTGGATCTCGTCTACCGTCGAGTGCTCATCAACGACATCGTTGCCCGACCCGACGAGTGCCGGGCGCTCGTCCAGGCCTACTCGAAGCGCGCGGTCGCTGTGGCCAATACCCTCCGGTGCAAGATCCCTCACAAGAAAGCGTTCTTCGCCATCCTGACCGATGAGCGCTATCTCGATCTGTTCAACGACGAAGAGCATGCCGTGATTCGCACGCACGTCCCCTGGACGCGAGTGGTTCGTGAAGGTTATGCCGTGCGTGGCGGCGTCCGCGTCGATCTGGTGCCCTATTTGCGCGAGCATCGTGAGCACTTCGTGCTCAAGCCGAACGACGAATACGGCGGCACCGGGGTAACGCTCGGGTGGGAGACGGATCCGCCGGCCTGGGACACAGCGCTGGCGCTGGCAATCCGGGACAAGGACTGGGTGGCGCAGGAGCGGATCGCCATCCGTCGCGAACCGTTTCCCGTCTGCGAGGCCGGCGCGATCAACGAGCGCGACATGCTGGTCGATCTCGCGCCGTACCTGTTTCGCGGCCGGCTCAGTGGGTTCCTCACTCGACTGAGCGCCACCGGCCTCGCCAACGTCACCTCCGGCGGCGGCCAGGTGCCCGCGTTCGTGGTGTCGCCGCGGCTCTGACGCGAACCTTCCGTGTGTTCCGCGAAGATCAGTGGTTACAATAGAAGAGATGGCCAAATCCTGTTTCGGGTCGTTCCAGGAGGAACTCGCGGCCGGTGCCGCAAACGCCGTGGACGTCTGTCTGTCGATCAAGCCCGGCGAGCGCGTGGCGCTGATTGCCGACGAGCCGAGCGCGGAGGTGGCGGCCAGCCTCGAGCAGGCACTCGAGGCGACCGGAGCGGTGAAGGATTGCGTGCTGATCGAAGACGTGGCGTCGCGGCCGCTGACCGGTGCGCCACCGGAGGTCCTCGAGGCGCTCGAACGCGCCGATGCCGGCATCCTGTGCGTACAACCGCAGCAGGGCGAGCTCGGCGCCCGCATGGCCATCGTCGCTGCCGTAGAGCGACGCAGAATCCGTTACGCGCACATGGTTGGGGTCACGCCCCACATCATGACGCAGGGGATGAGAGCGGATTACCGGCTCGTGGATCGGCTCAGCACCCGCCTGTGCGAGCGGATGCGTAAGGCCGAAACCCTCCGCGTCGAATCTGCCGCGGGAACGTCCCTGATGGCATCGTTCGATCCCTCGTTGTCGTGGATCAAGACGAGCGGGCTGATCAGCACGCGGTACTGGTCGAATCTGCCGGCCGGCGAGGTCTTCACGACACCCGCGCGGGTCGACGGACTGTTCGTCTGCAACGGAACCGCGGGAGATTACTTCAACCAGAAGTACGGCGACCTCTCGTCGACGCCGCTGACGCTGGAGATCGCGGAAGGACGCCTGGTGACGGTGCATTGCGCCCGCACCGATCTCGAGCACGAATTCTGGGAGTACTGCCATACCGACGAGAACAGCGACCGCGTCGGCGAGCTCGCCTTTGGCACCAACATCGCGCTGCACGAAATGATCGGGGTCCTGCTCCAGGACGAGAAGATCCCCGGCGTGCATCTCGCCTTTGGCGACCCGTACGGGAGCCAGACGGGAGCCGATTGGAAGTCGCGCACGCACGTCGACGTCCTCACCCGAGACTGCGACGTCTGGATCGACGACGATCAGGTCATTCGGAAAGGCCAGTACCTGCTGGATCGGCTTGGGCTCTGAAAGGCTCGAACTTCAGGGCTTCAGGCTTCTGGCTTCGGGAGCTCAACGCCTCGGACGGTTTTGGCTTGAGCCTGGAGCCTGAAGCCCTGAAGCCGCCTTCACACTCGCCACATGTATTCCCTGATCTGATGCTGCCAGTAGGGCCAGTCGTGGCCGCCCATCGGTCCCCAGTCGTCCAGGAAATGACGGATGCCGCGGCTCCACAGGATCGCCGACAACCGGTAGGATTCGTCGCTTCTCTCCCACGGTCCCGAACCCGTCGCAATGTGAATCTCGCAGCTCGCGAGATGTCCGAGCGCCCACGGATCGGACAGGTTGGCGAGGTAGTCGACGGGGTTGTTGAAGTAAAAATTGTCGTCGTAGTCGCCGTCCATGAACCGCTTCATGTCGTAGACCCCCGACATCGCATAGCAGCGCTTCACGGCATCGGGATGCTTGAACAGCGTGTTTGCGGCATGGTACGCCCCCAACGAGGCCCCCATCGTCCAGACTCCAACTCCCGGATCCTGACAGTGATATCGCACGAACGGGATCATCTCCTGCGTGATGTACTCGTCGTACTGCCGCTGCATCCAGCTCCGGTGCCGCGGGTGAACGCCGCCGTTGGCGAGCGAATCCCCGTGATTCGTATTCACGCAGAACACCTTGACCCGGCCGCCTTCGATTGCGTCGGCGATGGCGCCGATCAGCCCTTGCCGCTCGTACTCCCATTCATCGCCACCGCTCGTCGGGAAGGCAATCATAGGGGGGCCCCAGTGGCCATAAACCACGACGCCCATGTCGCGGCCGAGCCGATGTGAATACCAATACTGGTGCTCTCGACGCATGGCACATTGTAGTGCCCCCTAAAAGGCAAAGGAGGATCTGGTTGGCAACTGGAACCCGCCGCGGTTATCAGCATGAATAAGCACGCGCTCGATGTCTGGTCGCCGCAGCTGCGCAACCGCCGGCAGATCGATGTCTATCTCCCGCAGTCCTACGAGAGTGAACCGCGCCGTCGCTACCCGGTCGTCTACATGCATGACGGCCAGAATCTCTCGGATCCATACACGGCATTCGGCGGGACGACGTGGCGGCTCGAAGGCGCGCTCGAGCACCTGGCGTCGCGCGGTCTCGAGACGATCGTGGTTGGAATTCACAACATGGGCGCGCGGCGGATCGCCGAATACACGCCATTTCCCGATGCGAAACACGGAGGGGGGCGGGGGGAGCGCTACGTTCGCTTTCTCACCGACGTCGTCAAGCCGAAGATCGATGCGCGCTACCGCACGCGGACCGACCGCGACAGCACCGCAATCTTCGGATCGTCGCTGGGCGGATTGATCAGCCTGTATGCGTTCTTTGTGCGTCCGTCACCCTTCGGACGGGCCGCAGCGATGAGCCCGTCCATCTGGTTTGCCGGACGCCGTATCCTGGAGTTCGTGGAACACGCGCGTCATATGCGCGGACGTCTCTACCTGGATGTGGGCACGGACGAGGGCGCCGGCACCCTCAGCAACGCACGGGCACTTGCGCGCATCCTGCGGCACAACGGCTATCGCTCGAAGTCCGCGTTTCACTACATCGAAGCGAGCCGACACCGACACCAGGAGCACGATTGGGCTCTCAGGCTTCCCAGCGCTCTCGAATTCCTGCTAGGGAACGGCTAAGCGCGCTGTGGTCGAGGTGGCCTTATCAGGTCTTGGCGTCGCGGCCGCCTCGCTTGGAATCTGAAGCGTCCGCCTCGAGGAGCGTCCACATGCCGACACGCCAGAGTCGTTCGCAGTCCGGGCACCACGTCAGGTACCACACGTCCATCATCCCCCGCAGCTCGGTGCTTGCCTGACACTTCGGACAAATCAACGTCACAGCCATGATGTTTTTGTAGGGAAACCCGACGCGGTTCCTGCCCGCGGACGGCACCCAAAGCCCTCTCCGCATGGTGCGTGCCGTCAAAGCCTCATCCATGGTACGAACCTCGCAGGGGACCGCCCCACACGTCTGTTCGTGCTATCGAAGTGGGAAGATTGATGACCCGATTACGCCCGCTGGTACTCATCGCGGAAGATTTTGAAGACGCTCGCGAGCTGTACCGCGACTACCTCGAGTTCTCGGGATTCGATGTAGAGGCGGCAGCCAACGGCCGCGAAGCGATTGACATGGCGTCGAGGCTCCAGCCCGACATCATCCTGATGGACGCGAGCATGCCGGTTCTCGACGGATGGCAGGCGACGCGCCAGCTCAAATCCAACCCGGCCACCCAGCAGATTCCCGTGATCGCGCTCACGGCGCACGCGTTCGACGACGCGCGTCAGCAGGCAGAGGCGGCGGGATGCGACGGATTCGTCACAAAGCCGTGCCTTCCTGACGATCTGGTCGAAAAGGTGCGCGGAACCCTGGAAGGCGTCGGCAGACGGAAACCCCGCGCACGCCAATAACGGATAGTTGTTGTAAGCTGGTCTCTACCCGCGCTCGACAAGGTTCGGTAGGCTCGAACCAGGAGACCTGACACGATGAATCCGATCACCGGACTGCTGACGGCGCTCGGCGCGCTGACGGCCGTATTCGCCGGCGCCTGGACCCGCGCGGTCCTGGCCGTCCGACGCGAGGCGCCCGCCGCCACATCACCCGCTGCCGACGCGCGCTTTCCATCGGCAGCACAGATCGGCGTCGGGGCGGTCACCAATTTCTTCGACACCCTCGGAATCGGCTCGTTCGCCACGACGACGGCGTTGTTCCGATGGTTGAGGATGGTGCCCGACCGCATCATTCCGGGAACGCTCAACTCCGGCCACACCCCTCCGACCGTCGTCCAGGCGTTCATCTACACCTCGATCATTCCCGTCGACGTCGTCACGCTGTTCTCGATGATTGGCGCGGCGGTGCTCGGCGCCTGGCTGGGCGCGGGAATCGTGGCCAAATGGTCCAAGCGCAACGTTCAGATCGGGATGGGCTTTGCGCTGCTTGCGGCGGCGACGTTTTTCACGATGAAGCAGCTGAGCCTGTTTCCCGCAGGCTCGGAGGCGCTTGGCGTGCGCGGGATCTGGCTGATCATCGCGGTAGCGGCGAACTTCATGCTGGGTGCCCTGATGTCTCTTGGCATCGGCCTTTATGCGCCGTGCATGATCTTAGTGGGCCTGCTCGGGATGAGCGAGCGGACCGCGTTTCCGATCATGATGGGGTCGTGCGCGTTCCTGATGCCGGTCGGGAGCCTGCGGTTCATCCGCGAGAAGGCCTACAGCCTGCGCGCCGCGCTCGGCCTGGCGATTGGCGGTGTTCCGGGCGTGCTGGTCGCGGCGTACATCGTGAAATCGCTCAATCTCGTGACCGTCAGGTGGCTGGTCATCGTGGTCGTCGTCTACACCGCCGCGACGATGCTCTACTCAGCGTTCTCCGAACAGCGATCGACAGCCGGAGCGCCGCTCAAAGCCGAGGCCTGAATACGTTCGGATCAGCAACCAACCGACAGACCGCACCGACTCAGGATCGGGCGCAGCTGGAAGATTCACTTAGAATCTGCTGATGCTTCGATCGGTCCTCGTTGCCTGCGCGATGCTCATCGTTGCAGTGGCCCCTTCACCACACTGGACTGTCCAGACCAGCGGCGTCACGGCGCGACTCCGCGGGATCAGTGCGGTGAACGGACGCGTCGCCTGGGCAAGCGGCGCCAACGGAACGATCCTGCGGACCGCTGATGGCGGCCAATCCTGGCAGCGTCAATCAATCCCGGACACCGGGAAACTCGACTTCCGCGATATCGATGCGGTGAGTGAAGCGACCGCTTACGTGCTGAGCATCGGTCCCGGCGACGCCTCTCGCATCTACAAGACGATCGACTCGGGATCGCACTGGACCCTGCAATTCACCAACGACGAGCCGAAGGCGTTCTACGACGCGATGGCGTTCTGGGACGCCAACCGTGGGATCGCCGTGAGCGACTCCGTTGATGGCCACTTCGTCGTCCTGGTCACACGTGACGGCGGGCGCGCATGGACGCGCGTGCCCCAGGCCGCGCTCCCAGCCGCGCTTCCAAACGAAGGCGCATTCGCCGCAAGCGGCACCAACGTTGCCGTGCTCGCACCAAATCACGCCTGGATCGGCACGGGAGGTGCGACGAAACCACGGGTGCTCCGATCGAACGACAGCGGCAATTCCTGGACGATCGCCGATGCTCCGCTCACGGCATCGGCTTCTGCCGGAATCTTCTCCGTCGCATTCCGCGATGCAGACCACGGGATGGTCGTGGGCGGCGACTTCAAGGACGAGGCGCAGGCGGAGAACAACGCGGCCGTTACCTCGGACGGCGGCGCGACGTGGACTCCCGTCACGGGTCTGGGCGGTTTTCGATCCGCGATCACCCATATTGGTGGAGCGTCACCCTCGTGGGTAGCGGTCGGCCCGGCGGGATCGGACATCTCGACGGATGACGGACACACGTGGAGAGCGATACCGGGGCCGGGCTATCACGCGTTTGGGATTGCCCCTCGCGGCAACGTCGGATGGGGTGTCGGCGAAGATGGCCGGATCGCGCGGCTGAGGTGGTAGTTCGAGGTCCGAGATCCGAAGTCCGAGATCCGAGATCCGAGGTTCGAGATCCGAGGTCCGAGGTCCGAGATCCGAGATCCGGATCGAGGTTCGAGGTTCGAGGTCCGAAATCCGAATACCAAGTGCGAGGTTCGTTAGCGGATCCGAATTGCGAGCAGGTGACTCTCCGTCAGGTCACCGGCGCCGGCAACCAACTCGAACAAGTAATCACCGTGCGGCAGGTTGGCAAGCCCGATGTCGACGATCGCCGTTCGGCGCGTTTCATCGGCGCTGAGCGGTAGTCTCGGCAAGAGGATTTTGCCGGCGCGATTGAGAAGGCGCGCCTCTCGGTGATCCAGCGGCGCCAGCTCCGGCCACTCGATCCGGACGCGTTGGTTGCGCGCGAACTCGAACGCCGCGACCGGCCGTCGGGTGACGCGCGAGGCGGAGCGGTATGCGAGCGGCTCTCCCACCAAGCGCCCGGTCGGTGGATAGAGCTTGACCCAGTCGTCAGCGGGCGTCTCCCCGCCGCCCCGAACGCTCACCGACACGTGCGACACCCAAGCGCTGCTCTCGACCGACAACCTTATCGTCGTCGCGTAGGCTCCGGCATCGATGTGCCCACGACCCTTGCCGAGGAGCCGGCCGTCGGCGGCCGAAGCCTCCGCCTCCACGTCGGCCCCCTCCTTCCAGCGGCCGGCCTGGATGGACGACTGGGACAACTCGGCGACGACGGTGAAATCGTTTCCGGACCGGATGCAGTAGACGGCAAACGGACGAGAGGCACGTTCGAGGATGGCCAGGGCCGCCTCGCGCGGCGTCTGCCCGATCGCTGGAGGAGACGCCGCCGCAAGCGCGGCAACCAGAAGGAGACCTTTGGTTATTTACCGCCCCCCTTGGACAGCGACCGGTAGGTACTGCTCGACCAGCTTGCGGTACTGCTCCGGCACATCGTCGCTGCCCGAGAGAAAGACCTGGTTGGCATTGGCGTCGAGCCGGCGGCGGAGCGTGTACTCGAAGCGCTTGATGTTGTCGGTCACGGCACTCTCCAGCCGCCCGAGCGCTTCGGGGTTCTGGTACGCGACTGTCGTCGTCGAGCTGGCGCAGGCCCGCAGGATCTCGTCGAGCTCCTTCGCATCGATCTTCTGATCCTTGAGCATGCGGCGGAGCTGTTCGGCATCAGCGGTGCGCTGGCGCACTTCGCCGCGGAACTGGCGGATGTCGTTGCTCGAGAAGCGGCCGCCGCCGGGACGGCTGTCGCCGAATGCACCGGCGTCGGGCCGGAACTCGTCCGCCCCGAGTGTCGCCCTTCGCCGGCCCGGCCACCTTGGGTCGGGTCGCCCGGTATTGCGACCGCCATTGCCCCCCTGTTGTCCTTGCCCTGCTGGCCCTGCTGCCCTTGCTGGCCTTGCTGTCCTTGCTGGCCTTGCTGTCCCTGCTGGCCTTGCTGGCCTTGCCCCTGCTGGCCTTGTTGACCCTTCTGACCTTGCTGACCCTGCTGGCCGTTCTGTTGCCCCTGCTGGCCATGCTGACCTTGCTGTCCCTGGGCTTGCTGTGCCCTGCTGTCCGCGCTGCCCGTCCTTACCCTGCGCCGCTCTGACCCTGCTGCCCGCGCTGGCCTCGCATGCGCTCGCCGAGCGACTCCATGCCCTCGGCGAGCTGCCGCGCCTTGTCGAGCGCCTGCGCGTTGGCATCGGCCTTCGTGTCGACCGACGGCCGACGCGGCCTCGCCGATCTTCTTCCGCAGATCGTCGAGGTTGTCTGGATGTCGCGCTCGAACGACGCGACGTCGGACGGTCTGGCCGCCGCCGCGCAGCATCTGATCGGAGTAGCGGATCTTGTCGCGGATCCGCTTGTCGCGAATCGCCGTTGGCGGCTTCGGTCAGCTTGCGTGACGCGTCGCGCTCGTTCTTGAACATGTCGCCGGCGGTGCGATCGAGCTGCTTCTCGAGCTGATCGACCTTGCCGGCGAGCGGCTGCTTGCGCTCGCTGAGCTGCTGCGACCTTCTCGCCGCGGCGCGCTACCTGCGCGTCGAGCTTCGTCGACGTCCTCCTGGATCTGCTGCTGCTCGCGCGCCATCGCCTCGGCCTGGCGCAGCGCGTCCTCGACGTCGCGGCCGGTGCGCGCCGACTGCGACTGCTGCAGCTGGCGCTCGGCTTCGCTTCAACTGCTCGATCGCGCCGGCGGCCTGCGCCGCTGCGTTCGGATCGCCGTTGGCCGCGGCCTGGCGCATCGCGTCGGCCGCCTGCTGCAGGCGTCGCGCGGTCTGCTGCAGCTCGCGGACGGTTCTCTTCACGCGCGAGCTTCTCGAGCTGCCGCGCGGCTTCTTCCGCCTGATCGGCGAGCGCGCGCTGCGCGTCGCCGCCGCCCTGTCCCTGCCCCGCCGCGGCGCGCCGGCGCTGCCGCTCGGCTTCCTGCTCCTGTCGCCGCGCCAGCTCCTTCAGCTTCTCGGCGAGCTCGTCGATCTTCTGATCGGCCTGCTGCTGCGAGGCGCGCTGCGGCGGTCTCGTACTGGTTGGCCATCTTGTCGACTTCGAGCTCGAAGAGATCGGCCAGCTCCTCGGCCATCTTGCTGCTGCCGCCGCCGCCGCCACCGCCCTGCTGCTGGCTCGCGCTCACCTGCAGCTCGTACTCTTCTTCCGCCTTCTGGAGGAACTCGAGCGCGCGCTGCTCCGGCGGCAGCGCCGCTGTCGGGACTCGCCGCCTGCAGCTTGCCTTCGGCGGTCTGCATCTCGGGCACGCTCTGCTTCAGGAAGTCGGTGATCTTCTTGAACCGCTCGGCCTGGTCGCCGACGCGCGTCGGCGAAGTTGCTGAGCAGCTCGGTCGACCTGCTCGCGCAGCCGCTTCTGCATCAGCGCCGACGACGACGGTGCTCTCGCTGCAGGCTTCTGGGCGGCCGTCGCCTTGCGATCGCGCTGGATGTTGAACGTCGCGGCGATGATCTGCCGCTCCTGCTCGGAGAGCGCGCCGACCTGGTTCTGCTGTCCGCCGCCGCCGCCGCCGCCGGCCTGCGACTCCGCCTTGCGGAAGTCCTTCTGCAGCGGGCGGACGCGGACGAAATAGAGGTCGCTCGTGCGCCTTCTGCGGTCCGCCGACCGTGTCGTTGTCGCCGAGCGCGCGCGTAGTACGACACCGAGTCGCCCGGCTTGACGCTCATCTCTTCGAGATAGAGCGTGTGACCCGGCGGACACGTCGGTCATCCGCGTCGTGCCGTCGAACAGCTTGACCGTCTTCTCGGGCGCCGCCGTTGACGCTGTAGACGAGCTCGAGCGATCTTGACGCCGTAGTCGTCTTCCGCCTTCGCCTCGAGGAACACTTCCTCGATCGGCGACGCCGAGGTGTCGCGGCCCGGCTTGGTGAACGACACCGTCGGCGGCTGATCGGTGAGCACGTCGATCGAGTACTTCGGCGAGCGCGCCGACGCGCGGCCCGCCCGGCGCGTCGAGCTCGATGCGGTAGAAGCCGTCGTGATCGGCGGTGAACGTGCGCGGTCAGCGCGCCGTCGGCGCCGACCGTCATCGGCACCTGCGTCTTGTCGTCGATCGACGATCGCGCCGCCGTGCGGCCGCCATCGTCGGCACGGCGCGGACGTGGATCTCGGTGCCGCGGAGGACCGCGATGTCGCCGCCGTCTTCGATCTTGCGCGGCTGCAGGCCGGTGTAGGCCGGGAAGTGGTACTCGAGCTCGAGCTTCTGGACGTACGGCATGTCGGCGACCTTGAGCGAGTAGCACCGGCGAGCGCACGCCCGACGGCCTCGACGAAGTACTCGACCGGCGCGGCGACGTCGAAGAGCGTGCCTTCGTAGTTGTCGTTCTCGCCGCGGATCAGCGGCAGCGCGCTCGAACGCGGCGGTCTGCGACTTGCGGATCATCAGCGACGGCCTGGTCGGCCTGGAAGCCGACCAGCTGCGCGGTGATCGTGCTGGTCGGCGCCGCGCGGGATCGTGGCGTGGCCCGGCGTGACCTCGATGCGGTACGGCGCCGCCGCCTCGACGCTGCGCGAGATCACGAGCAGCGCCGACAGCGCGTGGCGCATGTAGGCCGGCCCGAGCAGGAAGATCGCGCGCGGCCAGCGCGAGCACGCCGCCGAGCGCGCCGGCGTAGCGGCGCACGGGCGCGCGCTCGACGCGACGGCCGTCTTCGACCGCGCGGCACTTCTCGACCGCGTCTCGACCAGCTTGCGCACCAGCGCCGGCGACTGCGCCGACGAGGCCGGACGCGTCCGGTCTCGACGGCGCTGATGATGGCCGCTTCGAGCGACGGCTCGTGCTCCTCGAGGTACATCGCGACCTGTTCGTCGGTCACGCGGCGCAGCAGCGGCCGCGCCAGCAACACGTACGCGAGCAGCGCGAACACCACCGCGATCGCGATCCGGAACAGCGAGGATCGATTCGGGCGTGAACCGCATCCACTGCAGCGCCGAGCGCCGGCAGCACCAGCGCGGCGGCCGCGCACGCCGGCGGTCAATCGCCGCGCCGCGCAGCGCCAGCTTCACGCGCCAGCGCCGGCGCACGTCGTGGATGATCCAGCAGGTGATCGTTCAGAGTCCGATCGCTTACTAGTCCGTCCTCGACCTAGCTCGGACCTCAGCGTCCATGATCACCTGCTTCGCACTCAGCTTCTGCCGAAAGACGATTGGAGAGCAGCGTTTCGGCCGCCAGCAGCAGCCCGCCCGCGACCAGCAGATACCACCACAGCCGCTGCGCCTGCGCCTGCGCTTCGTCGCTCGGCCGCGGCGTCGCGCGAACCCGCTGGGATCGCCGCGGACGCGCGCCCGGCGACCGCCGCCGCCAGCTCGCGCGGATCCAGCGGCGTCAGATCCGATTCGCTCAGGTCGACGTTGCTCGCGAGCGTCGTCGCCGTGTCGGCGCCGGCGCCCTGCGTGCGCACGTCGTAGAAGCCCTGCTCGGTCAGCTCGAGCGCGCCGTCCTCGGCTTCGACCGTCACGCGCGCGCCGGACGGCGCCACCGCGATCGTGCCGCCGCGGTCGACGCGCGCGGCCCCGCGCCCGCGACCGCGCGGCGCGCGGGATCGACCTGGCCCACCGTCAATGATGCGGGCGGTTCGGAGAAATCCGCCAGGTATTTCGTCATCGTGTGGACGAACGGCAGGAACACCGGTTTGACCGGCAGATCGTTCCATTCCAGGTCGAGCGTCGAGGTCCACAGCAGCACGCGCCCGGCGCCGGCCTTGCCGCTCCATCAGCGCCGGCGTGCCGTCGTCGAACCGCGCCAGCACCTGCCCGGCCGGCTGCGTCGACGCCGCGGTAGCCGTAGAACCGCGCGGCCGAGAAATCGCCGCTGCGCGGCGCGCGGAACAGCTCGAACACCGGGTGGCTGTACTCGAGCGCCGCCGAGCCGCGACGGCGTGCGCCGTCGTGCGATCGACGACGTCGCCGGGCAGCGCCGGCACGACGTCGGCGCGCCTGCGCCGGCCACGATGGCGTGCGGACCCGCCGCGATCGAGCAGGCCGCCGCCGCCGCTCACGAACCGCGCAAGCCGATCGGCGAGGTCGTCGCGGCACCTGCACGTCGTTGAGGATCACGACGCGGCGGCATGGCGCAGGTCGGCGTCGGAGACAGTCGTCGGTCGTCCGCGCGGTCGAGCTCGACGCGCGGCGCTTCGCCGATCGCCAGCGCGCGCGCGAGATACAGACGACTCGCGCTCGGCGCCGGGCGGTTCGACGACGAACGCGTGCGACCGGCTCCGACGGCGACACGACGAAATTGAAAGACGTTGTCGCGCGCGAGCGCGTCGGCGGGCAGGCGCACCGTCGCCGCGCATGTTGCGCGACGGCGACCGTGAACGGCGCGAACGTCACGCTGCTCGATGCCGCCGGCCGCGACGATCGACCGGCAGCGACTGGATCGGCTGGCCGTCGACCTCGAGCGACAGCGTCACGCCGACGCCGGCTGGCGCCGATGATTCACGACGCCGGCCGTCGACCGCGACGCGATCGTGGTTCTCGAAGCGCGTGCGCTGCAGCGAGACCGGCGTGACCGAGAGGTTCGACGGTCGTCCCCCGCCGCGACGTTGACCGGCGTCAGCGTCGTGCGATCCGGCAGCTCGCACGTCGTCGCGCCCCGGCGTCTGCTCCCAGCCGCGGCGCTGGAAGTCGCTGATCAGGATGATCTCGCGGCGCGGCAGCGGCGACTCGCCGAGCAGGCTGCCGGCGAGCTTCAGCGCCGGCGCGAAGCGCGTCGCGCCCGGTCCGACGGCCGCGGCCGCCAGCGCCGACGTCGAGCCGGCCGCGATCGGCGGTCGAGCGGACCGCGACTTCGGCGCCCGACGAGAAGAACACGAGCGAGGCGCGATCGCCGGCGGCCGAGGCCGTTGATGGCGTCGGCGCGCGGCGCGCCTGCGCCTTCGTCCAGCGATCGCCGTACTCCATGCTGTACGAGGTGTCGACGAGGATGACCACCTCGCGCGCGCCGTTCTGCGCCGCGGCCGCCAGCGTCTGCGCGCCGGAAGAACGGCCGCGCGAACGCGAGCACGATCAGCGCCAGCGCCGCCAGCCGCATGCAGCAGCAGCGCCCAGTCGCCGGATGCGGCGCCGGCGCACCGACTGGTACGGAATCCGCCGCAGGAACATCAGCGACGGGAATTCGACCACGCGCTTCTGCTCGCGCTGAATCAGGTGGATCAGCACCGGAATCGCGAGCGCGCCAAGCCCGACGAGGACGAGGGGTGCGACAAATCCCATTTACCTGCACCCGCGACAGTCTGTTCGCGCATCGACAGGTAGTTGAAGAGCGCGTGATCGAGCGGCGTCGCCGTGTTGAGCAGCGCGTAGTCGATGCGCAGCTCCGAGAACTTCGACGCGCAGCGCCTCGATGTGCTCGCGCACGAGCTCGCGGTACTGCTCCGCAGCGCCTCCGGCACGACCGGGATCTGCTCGCCGCTCTCGAGGTCCTCGAACGCCGACGCATCGTCGTAGTGGAAACTCGATCTCCGCCGGGTCGAGCACGTGGAAGACGATCAGGTCGTGGCCGCGGAAGCGAAGCGGCGAGACCGCGTCGAGCACCGCCTGCGGATCCTCGTAGAGATCGGACACCAGGACCAGCACGCCGCGCCGCGCCGAAGTGCTCCGCCAGCTTCTGCAGCGGCGGCCCGAGCTGTCCCGGCTGCGAGCGGCTGCAGCGCGATCCAGCACGTGCAGCGCGATCTCCATGTGCTTCGCCGACGGCGGCACGTGATCGACGATGTCGTCGTCGAACGTCGACGAGGCCGACGCGGTCGCGCTGCCGGTGCACCAGATAGGTCAGGCAGCCGGCCAGGATTCGGCCGTAGTCCAGCTTGGTGATGCCGCGGCTGCCGAACCCCATCGACTTCGACACGTCGAGCAGCACCGCGAAGTTCGAGTTCGAATCGGCCTCGTACTCCTTGACGTAGAAGCGATCGGTGCGGCCGAACAGCTTCCAGTCCACGCGGCGGATGTCGTCGCCGGGCGTGTAGCCGCGGTGCTCGGCGAAATCGACCGACGCCCCGAAGTACGGCGACCGGTGCATGCCGTTGATGAACCCGTCGACCACCGAGCGCGCGACCAGCTCGAGGTTGCCGACGCGTGCGAGGACGACGGGGTCGACGAACCGTGCGCCGGGGATCGCGCCGGCTTGAATCGTGTTGCGCATAGTTTGGTGCGCCTCTAACAGGTTGAAAAACTGAAGGCGTGCCCTACACCCTGAGCCATCTACATTCCCGACCGCGGCATCGGCACCGCTTCGAGCAGCTTGTCCACGAGCGCGTCGCTCGTGACGCCTTCCGACTGCGCGTGGAAATTGGTCAGCACGCGGTGGCGCAGAACCGGGTGCGCGAGCGCGCGGACGTCGTCGAAGCTCACGTGGTAGCGGCCGCTGGTCAGCGCGCGCGCCTTGCCGCCGAGCACGAGGTACTGCGCGGCGCGGACGCTGGCGCCGAACGCCGCCCACTTCTTGATGGCGTCGGGCGCGCTCTGCGACTTCGGCCGGCTGGCGCGCACGATGTCGAGCGCGTAGCGAATCACCGGCTCCGCGGCCGGCACCCGCCGCACCAGCCGCTGGAACGCGACCAGGTCGTCGCCGCTCACCGGACGCTCGAACGCGACGTCCTGCAGCGAGGTGGTCGACCGCACGACCTCGAACTCCTCATCCACGGGCGGATGGTCGATGACGATGTGGAACATGAAACGATCGAGCTGCGCCTCGGGCAGCGGATACGTGCCTTCCAGCTCGATCGGGTTCTGCGTCGCGAACACGTAGAACGGCTCGTCGAGCTGATAGGTCCGTCCCTGAATCGTGACGCGGTGCTCCTGCATCGCCTCGAGCAGCGCCGACTGCGTCTTCGGCGGCGTGCGGTTGATCTCGTCGGCCAGGACGATGTTCGCGAAGATCGGCCCCGGCGCGAATACCATCTGCCGCCGGCCGGTCGCCGGATCTTCCTGGATGAGGTCGGTGCCGGTGATGTCCGACGGCATCAGGTCGGGCGTGAACTGGATGCGCGAGAACTTCAGTTCGAGGACGCGCGCGAGCGTGTGGACCAGCAGCGTCTTCGCCAGCCCGGGCACGCCGACGATCAGGCTGTTGCCGCCGACGAACAGCGTCAGCAGCACCTGCGACACCACGTCGTCCTGTCCGACGATGGCCTTGCGCAGCTCGGCGATGATCCGATCGCGGCCGCTCTTCATGCGGTCCGCAAGCGCCACGTCGTCCGGCGAATCGAGATCGATGGTGTCGGTAACGGTCGGATTCAAGAGTACCTCCATGCGTCGAAAACCGAGGTCCGAGGACCGACGTGCGGACGTCGAAATCGGGCTGAGGCTCGAACCCGCGGCAACGTGCGAACCTCGCACCGTGCAGCTCGGACCTCGGATCTCGGATCTCGTCAGTGTGTCATTCCATAGATGACGTAGTTGATGCCGAACTTGTACGCTTCGTTGTCCAGATCGACCGGCGCGTAGCCGGTGTCGGACAACTCCCAGTATTCGCTGATGTCGTTGTTCACGTTGGCGATGGCGACCAAGCGCTTGTTCGGATCGTTGTTCTCGAAGATGCCCCAGTACGACGGCGGCAGGCCGCCGTAGGGGGGCGGCGAGCGCCAGCGGATCGTTGATCTCGAAGAACGAGTGACAGATCGGGTGCGTGCCGTCGAGCTCGACCCAGTGCCAGTCGGGCAGCACGCGGCGCATCTGGTCCTGCAGGTTGTCCCAGTCGTAGCCGCGGAAGTCGTCGAAGATCACGAATCCGCCCTTCTTAAGGTAGGCGCGGAAGACTCTCGCCTGCCTTGTCGGTGAGCGTCCAGAAGCCGGGCTCAGCCATGTAGGCGACCGGGTAGTTGAACAGCTCCGGATCGTCGAGCGACAGGATGTTCGACCCGTCGGTACGCGGCTTGAGAAGCGTGATCTCCTGCATGATCTTCATGAAGTGCATTTCGCCGCGCGGATAGTCGTGCGACCAGGGGGGACCACCGTGCGCGATGCCGGAAACCGCCGAACCGGTGTCGTAGCGCAGGCGGATGAACACGAAGCGGCCGTCGTACGGCGTGTTGCCTTCTGCCTCGATGCCCAGCGAGGACGGCGCTCGGATCCGCCGGCCGCCACCCTGAAACGGCGGCGGGATGGTCTGGGCCGCGAAGCGAGCGGCGCTGACGCCCGTGCCGGCAATCAGTACCGGCGATCGCGATCACCACGGTCGATTTCACTTGCCCCTTCCGCCTCGCGAATCTGCCGGGTCTTCAGCGCCAGCTCGGTCGCGAGCTTTTCGAGCTCCGACGGCGTACTTCTCCGGATCCATGCCGCTCTTCAGCAGCTTCAGCGACTCGATCCGCCGCTCGAGCGCCTGGCGTTCGGCATAGAGCGCGCGCAGCTTCTCGTTGGCCGGCGCAGCCTGCTTTGCGCGTCGACCCGAGGCTCAGCACCGCCGCCGACTGGCCGTCCTTCGCCTGCGCTCCCGGCTCCATGCTGCCTTCACTATCGCCATTGTCGTCGAGCAGCGCATGCTCGGTCTGCATCAGCCCCTCGCGCTGGTACGCCGGCCGCGACCTGCTTCTTCGCGTACTCGAACGCTTCGAGGATCGAGTCACTCGCCGTTGCGATCCGCGTCGGCCGCTTCGGTCGTGAACGCCTCGACGAATGGCCCACCGAACAGCGTCGCGATATTTCTCCGCCCCCGATCGCGTGGCGGTCACGATGACGCGCCCGGGACCGGACAGCGCCTCGACGAACGGCCCGCTGGCGCTCGCGGTGTTGACGAACACCACGCGCTTCGATGGCAGCCGCGCCAGCAGCG
This sequence comes from uncultured Acidobacteriota bacterium, assembly GCA_963755695.1. Classification (GTDB taxonomy): domain Bacteria; phylum Acidobacteriota; class Vicinamibacteria; order Vicinamibacterales; family 2-12-FULL-66-21; genus QHWT01. The sequence continues at coordinate 2,453,351 of CAVWLB010000010.1, forward strand.
GCGCGAAGTCGTGCGGGGTCATGTCGGGCCCTGTCAGGTTGAACTTCGCCACCTTGTTCGCAAACGTGCCGTGGCCGAACAGCACGATCATGACCGTGTCGTCTTCGCCAGCCGTCGAGCAGCACCCCGAACGCCTTCGTCACTTCATCGCGTGTCGCGCGATCGCCCTGACAGAAGCGTGACGTTCTCTTTCGCCACGCCAAGCTTCTGCGATGCCGTCTCGGCGAGCGTCGTGCCCCACTTCTGAAACAGCTCGCCGTGCTCCGGGTCGCCGGCGAGGCCGACGACGATCAGGAGATGCACGGCTTCAGGCTTCGGGCTTCGGGCTTCAGGGGCTTCAGGCGGCTTGTGGCTCAAAGGCCTGTGGCCTGAAGTCCCCGAAATCCGAAGCCTGAAGCCCGAAGCCGATGACGAGCATGAGCGCGAGCGAAGCGAGCGTCACGCCAGCCTCCAATGACGTCTTAGACCCCACTCCGTGCAAATGACCGTCAACAGCGCGAGCAGCAGGATCGGCATGTGCCAGAGCTCGCGCTCCTCGACCGCGGTGACGCCGCTTACCCGAGTACTTCAGGTCTTCCGGCAGCGCCTGCAACTTGTCGGCCGTGTAGAACCGGCCGCCGGTCTCCTGCGCGATCCGCTTCAGCAGCGGCGCATGCATCGCCGCATCGAAGTACTCCGCATCGTCCGGCACCGCGCGCACGTGTGTGGTCGACGTGCCCACCGGCTTCCCGCCGCGCGTGGCCTCGAGCTTCGCCTGGTACCACCCCGGCTCGCTGGTGTCGAAGATCGCGCGATACTGCCCGCTGCGCTCGCCGGTCCACTGAAGCGGCACATCGACTCGGTTCTGCCCGAGGGTGACGATACGTGCGCGACCACCTCCGCGTCGTTCAACTCGACGAAGCGCGGATCGACGACGTCGGCGGTGAGCGTGACCGGCTGGCCGGGCTCGACGCGATCGGTGAGCGTGCGCGATTCCGACCGCGTCCGGCACGCCGTCGACCAGCCATCGCAACAACTGCCGCCAGAAGTTCTCGTGCGTCTGATCGTCGACGCGGATCGACGCGTGCATCTGCCACTGCCACGAGTCGTGTACCGGGAAGGCGATCGACTTGCCGCGGCCGTAGCGCTGATACGCGAGCACGACCCGCTCGCGGCGGCGTTCGTCGGTCCCGGAGAGCAGCACCGTCGCGCCGGGCTTGATCGCCTGAATCATGTTCAGTGCGGTCAGGGGCGGCATCGACTTCCAGCGATCGGCCGATGCCTCCTCGGTGTCGCCGAGCTGCGTGACGGCGTGCGCTTCGCCGGCGCGTGTGGGACGCACTTTTACGTGCGCGGCGGCCGCCGGGGAATTCGACCGTTCGATCACCACCGGCATGACCTCGGCGACCGGCGTGCCTGCGTAGCCGCCTTCGGCAAACGCGTGCGGGCCGCCGAGCAACAGCAGTCCTCCGCCACGCACGTCGACGAAATCCGAGATCATCCGCAACTGGTCGCCGGTGAACGCGCTCGCCTCGACACTCCCGAGCACAATGCGCGCGATACGCGAACAGGTCCTCGCGGGTCTTGGGAAAGCCGGCGGCCAGCTCTACGCCGCTCGGATCCACGTCGAACCGGTAGGTACTTGTTCTCCGCCGTGCGCTGCAGCGTGACCAGCTGAAGGTTCGGATCGTCGGCAATCGCCCGCCGCATGAACTTCATCTCGAAGCGCGGCTCTCCTTCGTAGTACAGGATTCGTTCGCGGCGATCCCGCACGTCGATCTGCACGTCGCGCTGATTGTTCTCGGTCACGACCTCGCCCGGCTGCGGCGCAATCTTCAGCCTGAAGACGCGCGGGCCGGCCTCCGTCGCCGTGAACCGCACTCGAACGGCGGCAGGATCTCCGTCGGCCGGCAATCGGATCGGCTGCGAGCCGACGATGCGGCTCCCGTCTTCGACGTCGAGCGTGACGGTCTGTCCTGCGTAGCCGGTCTGGGTCACGATCGCGTCGACCAGCAGCGACGTGCCCTTGAGTGCGGTCCGCGGAGTAGAGACCCGTCCGATCTGAATGTCGTGCGAGAGCGTTTCCTGCCCGACACCAACCGTGAACACCGGAACGGCATCAGCCTTCGACGCCAGCAAGGCATCGGCGACCGAGGCATCGGTCGTATCCGCGCCGTCGGTCACGAGCACAAGACCGGAGACCGGAAGCCCGGCGAGTTCCTGTCGCGCGCTGTCGATGGCTCCGGCCAGCCGGGTCTGCGTGCCATTGAAGGTGAGATCGGCAGGTGATGCCACGCGCGCACTGGCGGACGAGAAGCGGAACGTGCGGATGAGAAACCGCTCCGACAGCGCTGCGCATCAAGGGATTCTCGGGATTGCCGAACGTCTGCCGCGCGAACTGGCCGCGCGTGCCGTTGGCATCTGCGATCTGCATGCTGCGCGAGTCGTCGATCAGGATCCCGAGCACGTTCTGCTGCGAAACCGCTGCCTTCACGACGAGAACCGGTCTGAAGATGCAGAACAACAACAGCGCGAGCGCGCTCAGCCGCAAGGCCGCAAGCACGGCCCGCTCTCGCCACCGCACGCGGTCCTCCAGCACGCGGTAGCTGACGAACGCCACCGCGAGGCCGGCAATCACGATGGCCGCGGCAAGCGAGGCCCCTGCCGGCGGAGAAAACCGGAAGTCTCCCTGGTAGAAGACGACGGGGCGGTACTCGAAAAGGAATTGAAACAGCGACTCGAACACGAGGGCTCCGCGGACGCCGAGGTCGATTGTACCTCTCTAAGACGCCGCGGATGGGCGGTTGGCTCACCTGGGGGACGGACGAGGCATGTAGGGCGGGGCTTTAGACCTGCCGGGGTGAACACGGGTCTACTAGCCTCCGCCAAGGCTACCGCGGTGCGCCGAAGCGCCTTCGCGCGAAGGCGGAAGACCCGTCCTACGCGCGTCGCAATCGTATCGGCAGGGCTGTCTCGACCGTCCCGAAAGCGCGCACAGCGCTCCCGATCGCGGGTGCGACGCACACCATCGACGCCTCACCCGCGCCCGCCGAGGGCAGATCGGGGCGATCGAGCAGGACGACCTCGATCGGCGGAGTGTCCCTGAATCGGGGCACACGATAGAGGGACATCGATCCCGTTCTGCAGCTTGCCGTTTGCGAACTCGATGGCTTCGAAGAGCGCGCCGCCGAGTCCCTGCACGACCGATCCCTCCACCTGATTGTTCAGGCCGTCAGGGTTCACAATCGCGCCGCACTCGAACGCAATGGCGATCCGTTCGACCTTGAAGCTGTCGCCGGTTTTCGAGACCTCGGCCGCAGTCCCGATATAGCCACCCTTTTCCGTCCCACAGGCAATCCCAAGCGCGCGGCCGGCGGCAGACGGTTTCGGCCAGCCAATCTTCTTCGCGGCTGCCTGCAGCACCGCACGGATGCGCTCGTCCTTGAGGTGACGCATGCGGAACTCGACAGCGTCGACCGACAGCGCGCGCGCCATCGTGTCCATGTGCATCTCGCGCGCGTAGTGATTCGCCGTGGACGCAAGCGCTCGATACGAACCCTGTCGGAGCGGAGAATTCGCCGCGTGGAACACCACGGTGCGCACGCCGATGTCGTAAGGCGACTGGAGACCGGCGCCGCCAGAGTTCCAGTTGTCGAACAGCCAGGCGACAATCTGTCCGTTGGCATCGACGCCGCTCTTGATGTCGATGACTCCGGCCGGACGGAAGTAGGCCCAGGTGAATTCCTCGGCGCGCGTCCACACCAGCTTCACCGGACGGTTGACGGCGCGGGCGAGCCGCGCGGCTTCGATCGCCACTTCGCCGGTGTGCTTGCCGCCGTAACCGGAACCCATGTCCGGGACGATCACGCGGACGCTCTCCTCGGGGATCCGGAAGGCTTCGGCGAGCTCGCCCCGCACGCCCAACGGACGTTGCGTGCCAGTCCAGACCGTCAGCTTGCCGTCGCGCCATTCGGCAACCGCCGCGCGCGGCTCGAGCGGCACATGCGCGATGTACGGAATCCGGTAACTGCGCCTCGAACGTGCGGGTGGCGACGGACGGCATCGATGTGGCCACGGCCGGGGCGTTCTGACGGCCTTCGGGATGGGCTTTCAGGTACTCGAAGATCGTCTGCGACGAAGGCTGGCCTTCCGGCGTGCGCCAGGTCGCCTTGATTGCTGCGGCCGCGCGAACCGCGGCGCGTTCGGTCGGCGCCACCACGCCGACGAAATCACCGTCACGCACCACCGTGACCCCCGGGATCCCTCGCGCCGCCGCATCGTCGACGGTGACGAGCGTCGCGCCGTAAGCCGTCGGGGCGGATGATGCGCCCGAACATCATGTCGGGACGGACAATGTCCGGCGTGTATTGATGGGCGCCGGTCACGAACGCCGTCCCGTCGACCTTCTTTACCGCGGTGCCGCGGAGCTTCCACTTGTCGCGGGCGTCGATCGGGCCATCCGCCGCGACGGTGCCGGTGAGGGCCTGCCCCTTGGTCAGTTCACCGTACGCAATCGAACGGCCGTCGGCTGTCTGAATGCGACCGTCACGCGCAGTCAGCGCCTGACGATCGAGCTGCCATTTGCCAGCCGCCTGATCGATCAGCATCTCGCGCGCCGTCGACGCCGCGCGCGCCATCTGCGGCGCCATCCGTGGGGTCGTCCGCGACCCGAACGTCCCCATGTCGAATGGGGTTTTGTCGGTGTCGGCCATCACGAGCGTGACCGACGACAGCGGCACCCTCAGTTCGTCGGCAACTGTCTGCGAGAGCGACGTGCGGATGTTCTGACCGATTTCGACTTTGCCGGTGCATGCCGTGACGTGGCCGGCTTCGTCGATGTGCAGCCAGGCGGCAAGCTCCGGCGTTTCGCGCGGCGACGATCTGCCGGCGCGCGCGGCCGGATTCCTGTGCGAGAACGTCCGAAGCCGCCACCACCACGAGCAGGCCGCCGCCGAAGAACCGAATGAAGTCGCGGCGATCGAGCTCGAAGAGATAACGCCGCGGCTCGGACAGTTCGTAGCGTTCCGGCTCGATGTCGAACTGTTCGACGCTCATCGTCCTGCTCCGGTGCTGGTGCTGGTCCGCATCCGTTCAGCCGCGAGGCGAACGGCCTTCACGATTCGTGGATACGTCCCGCAGCGGCAGACGCTTCCGTCCAGCAGGCGGGCAACATCCTGTTCGGACGGGTTCGGGTTCGTGCGAAGCAGGCCAACCGTGGCCATCACCATGCCGGACGTGCAGTACCCGCACTGGAACGCCTCGGCATCGAGAAACGCCTGCTGAACCGGATGGAGGCGACCGCTGTCCGCGAGCGCTTCGATCGTCGTGATGGCCTTGGTCGCCAACGTTCGCCACACGGGTCACGCACGATCTCGCCGCCGGCGCCGTCGAGCAATACGGTGCACGCGCCGCACTGCCCTTCGCCGCAGCCGAAACGGCTGCCTGTCAGGCCGAAGTCGTAGCGCAGGATGGAAAGGAGGTTATCGGTCGGCTCGGCATCAATCTCGCGATTCCGGCCGTTCACTCGGAGGACGTAGCGAGCCATACCGTCGATCCTAGCAAATCGGGGGGCGCGGGATCCGTGATTCGGAGTCGAATTAGCCACCATGGTTCAGGTATCATTGATGATTTGGAGGCTGGTGAATGCGGGCAGTTGGAGGGTGGGCGGTCGCCGCAGTGACGCTGGCGATCGCGGCGAGCGGATTGATCGCACGAGCCGGTCAGACGACGGCACAGAGCACGGTTGAGGACGCGCTGACGAACAGAGCGCGCGGAATTCACGAGCGCGTGCTGACGCTCGATACTCACAACGACATCAACCCTGAAAACTTCACCACCGATCGCAACTACACGCAGGACCTCGGCAACCAGGTCAACCTGCCGAAGATGTTCGAGGGAGGTCTCGACGCCTCGTTCTTCATTGTCTATGTCGGTCAGGATCGAACCGATACGGCATTCACCCCCGCCGGATACGATCGCGCCTACAAGCAGGCGATCGACAAGTTCGACGCAATCCATCGGCTGACTGCGAGCAAATCGCGCCCGACAAGATCGGTCTCGCACTCACCTCGGCTGATGCGCGGAAAATCTACGCGTCTGGACGCAAGGTCGCCTTCATTGGTGTCGAGAACGGATATCCGCTCGGCGAGGATCTCGGACGGATCAAGGAGTTCCACGACCGCGGTGCGCGCTATCTGTCGCTGGCGCACAACGGCCACAGTCAGCTCTCGGACTCGAACACTGGCGAAGCCGAGGGCTGGAAATGGAACGGTCTTTCGCCGCTCGGCAAACAGGCCATTGCCGAGTTGAACAAGCAGGGCATCATCATCGACGTCTCTCATCCATCGAAGGCGTCGATGATGCAGACGCTCGCGATCACCAAGGCGCCCATCATCGCGTCACACTCGGCGATCCGCAAGCTGGCCGACGTCAGCCGGAACCTGGACGACGAGCAACTGCTCGCGCTCAAGAAGAATGGCGGCGTGATGCAGATCGTTGCGTTCAGCGCTACCTGAAAGCCGATTCGCCGGAACGGACGCGGCGCTCGAAGCACTTCGCAAGGAGTTCAACCTGCCGCCGGGCACGCCGCTCGGACGTGCTGGCCGGGATGCGCGCGGCGGTCAAGGTCCGGCTGGAGCGGGGACCGCTGGAGGGGGACGGCAAGGTAGCGCCCGCGGCAATGCGCTGGCCGCGCTGAGCGACGAGCAGCGCGCGGCGCTGCAGGAGAAGGTCGACGCTCTCGACGCGAGGTTCCCGCCGCCTCCGCGGGCCACGGTCAAGGACTTCGTCGATCACATCGACTACGCCGTGAAGCTGATCGGCATCGATCACGTCGGCATCTCGTCGGACTTCGACGGCGGGGGCGGCGTCGACGGCTGGAACGGCGCCGACGAGACGTTCAACGTCACGCTCGAACTCGTCCGCCGCGGCTACACCGAGCCGCAAATCGCCAAGATGTGGAGCGGCAACCTGCTGCGGGTGACTCGACAGAGTGCAGGCGATCGCAAAGACGATGAATTAGGAGCAGGGCGAGGGCGAGCGGCGAGGAGCGAGGGGCGAGGGCTCCTGAAGCCTGAAACCTGGGGCTCCGAAATCGGACCTCGGGCCTCGGAACTCGGCACTCCGTATTCACGTATTTGTCCTACAATGCAGTCATGCATGATCGATCTACCTGGGCGAGCTCGAACAGATCGTCCTCCTGGCGGTCCTGCGGCTTGAGGACGAGGCGTACGCCGTCCCGATCCTCGAGCAAATCGAGGCGCAGACCGGGCGAAAGCTGGCGCGCGGGGCGCTCTACACGGCGCTCGATCGGCTGGAGGCCAAGGGCTGCCTGCGATCACGCCTCGGCGAACCGCTGCCGGAGCGCGGCGGCCGCGCGCGGCGCTACTTCACCGTCACGCCCGCCGCCGTGCGCGCGCTGAAGCACTCACGCGGCGTCCTTGCTGCGCCTGTGGCATGGCCTCGAATCGCTGCTCGAAAGCTGACATGCAGACGAGGCCTCCGCGCACGGCCGAAAGATTGATTGCGCTGGCGCTCGGCCGCGATCACGAACGCGACATGGTCCTCGGCGATCTGCACGAGGAATATGTCAGCGTTCGACCCGCCAATCGGCGCGATGCCTGGTACTGGCGACAGGCCCTCTCGGTCGCCGTGCATGCCCTCGTGCGGCGCGATCGCTCGGGCGCTGCCCCCTATCGCTCAGGAGACTTCTTCATGCGCATTTTCCTGAAGGACGTCAAGTACGCCTGGCGGTCGCTGCTGAAGCGACCGCTGCTGACGGTGACCGTCGCGACGACGCTGGCGTTCGGGCTCGGCGCCAACGCCGCGATCTTCAACCTGATCGATCGGATGGTGCTGCGTCCGTTCCCGCTGGCCGATCCCGACCACACGGTGCTGCTGTCCGAGACCGGCCCGCGGCTGGACTACGGTAACAAGGAGACGGTCTCGCCGGCCAATTTCCTCGACTGGCGAACCAGCGCCGGCACGATTACGCACCTGTCCGGCGATCCAGTGGTGGGACGCCAACCTCGTCGAGCGCGGCAATCCGGAGCGGCTGCAGGGGTTTCAGGTCTCGTCTGGGTTCTTCGATGCGCTCGGCATGCGGCCGGCGCTCGGCCGCGGCTTCGTGCGCGACGACGAGACCTTCGGCCGTCATCGCGTGGTCGTCCTCAGCGACGCGCTCTGGAAGCGGCGTTTCGGCGCGCGACCCGACGGTCGTCGGACGCAGCATCACGATCGACGGCGAGCCCTACCAGGTGATCGGCATCGGCGCCGGCGCGGTTCGCCTTTCCCGACGGCTCGGAGATCTGGGCGCCGCTCGCGTTCGATCCGAAGCAGGCGCCACGACGCGACGTGCGATACCTCACGGTGATCGGCCGACTGCAGCTCCGGAAAGTCCGCTCGAGGATGCGCAGGCCGAGATGGCGGTCATCGCCGACCGTCTCGCGCGCGAATATCCGGACGCCAACCGCGATCACGGCGCCCGCGCGCTGCACGCTGACGCAGGGAATGCTCGACGCAGGGCACCGGGCCGATTCTTGCGCTATGGCAGGCGTCCGCGCTGGTCGTGCTCCTCATCGCCTGCGCCAACATCGCCAATCTGATGCTCGCGCAGCGCCGCGGAACGGCGGCGCGAGACCGCCGTCCGCCTCGCGCTCGGCGCGAGCCGCGGACGCGTCATCCGCGAACTGCTGACCGAGAGCCTGCTGCTCGCGCTGCTGGCGGTCCCGCTCGGCGCTCGCCTTCGCGTGGGTGGCGCTCCACTTGATTCGCATCAGCATGCCGGCCCGCATTCTCCGGTTCGTTCCGGGGTTCGAGATGCTCGGGCCCGATCTGGCGGCTGCTGGCCTTCACCATCGGCCTCGCCCTGCTGACCGGGTTGCGTGTTCGGCGTGCTGCCGGCGCTGCAGGCCGCGCGGTCGCGCGTATCCGAGGCGCTCAAGGAAGGCGGCCGAACGCCACCGGCCGTCAGTTGCTCCGCCGCGCGATCGTCGTCGCGGAAATGTCGATCGCGCTGCCGCTGCTCGTCGCCGCCGGCCTTGGCGTGATCGGCACGAACCGGTTCCTGAACGGACCGCAGGGGTACGACCCGAACGGCCTGCTGACGATGAAGTTAGTGCTTCCCGAGCGCACTTATGCCGATGATGCGGCGCGCCGGCGCTTCGTCGAACGGGCGATGGACGCGCTCGCCTCAGTGCCTGGAGTCGAGCATGCCGCGGCGGTGAACAACCTTCCTGCAGCGGGATCGAACTCCTCCCGCAAAATCGAGATCGATGGCCGTCCGCCGGTCGATCCCAAGGATCCTCCAGTGGTCGACAACCGGGTCACGACAACCGACTACTTCACGACGATGCGTATTCCCATGGTGCGCGGACGCGCATTCACCAATGCCGATCGTGAAGGAAGCGCGCCGGTCGCCATCGTCAGCGAGTCGATGGCGAACAAGTACTGGCCGGGCGAGGACCCGGTCGGCCGCCGCCTCCGAATCGGCGACGGTCCGTGGATAACGGTCGTGGGAATCTGCGGCGACGTGATCCAGGACTGGTTCGACAAGCGCAACGCGCCGACCTTGTATCGCCCGATCCAGCAGGCGCCGTCCGACTATTTGGGGATTGTGGTCCGGGCCGGTGGCGATCACGGCCGCAATTGCGCCAGCAGTGCGCCAGGCGCTTCTCCGAGTCGATTCGACTCAGCCGGTGTTCGAGATGATGTCGATGCGCGTGCAGTTGAAGGAGCGGACGATCGGACTTCAGTACCTCGCGGCGATCATGACCGTCTTCGCGGGGCTCGCGCTGTTACTCGCGGTCGTCGGACTTTACGCGGTGATGGCCTACATGGTGGCGCAGCGCCGCCACGAGATCGGCGTGCGCATCGCGCTCGGCGCATCGCCGCGGGATGTCGCGCGCCTGACGGTCGGCCAGGCGCGCGGCTGACCGCCGTTGGTGCCGCGATTGGTTTCGCGCTGTCAATTGCGCTCGGCCGGCTGATGCAGGCCGGGATGCTCGGCATTGCCTCGAACGACGCCCGCGTGACCGTGATCTTTGGGCTGATCCTTGCTGCCTCGGCGCTCGTCGCCGGCTATCTCCCCGCTCGACGTGCGGCGGCAATCGATCCGCTGGTGGCGCTCAGAACCGAGTGACTCAGGGCTTCGGGCCTCAGGCTTCCGGCTACGGTCGTAACCCGAGCCGGAGCCCGGAGCCTGGAGCCCGGAGCCGAGTAAGATTCCCCCGTGCCTTCTGTCGTCATTGGCGTGGCCGGAGGATCCGGCTCCGGAAAAACCACGGTCGTCCGCCGCATCGTCGACGCACTGGGCGATGCGCAAGTCACTGTGCTCGAGCACGATCGGTACTACCGCGAACGTAACGACTTGCGTCTCGAGGAGCGGGCCGCGCTCAATTAGGATCATCCCGACTCGCTCGAAACCGATCTGATGGTCCGTCACTCCACGAGCTGCGCGCCGGGCGCAACGTGGACGCTCCAATGTACGACTTCGCGCGCTACGCGCGTCTCGGGATCACCCAGACGATCACGCCACGCCGCGCCATCATCGTCGAAGGGATTCTGATTTATACGGATGCCGCGCTGCGCGCGCTGATGGACGTCAAGGTGTTCGTCGACACCGACGACGACACGCGGTTCATTCGCCGGCTGCAGCGCGACATCAGCGAACGGGGACGAACCGTGCAGTCGGTCATCGATCAGTACCTCGCCACTGTCAAACCAATGCACCTGGAATTCGTCGAACCGAGCAAGCGTTACGCCGACATCATCGTCCCCAGGGAGGGCACAACGCCGTCGCGATCGACATGCTGCTGACCCTCATCCGCGGCCTGACGAGCGGGTAATTAATCAATGGCTCCGGGCTTCAGGCTCCGGGCTTCAGGCTCCGGGCACCTGACGCCTGAAGCCCGAGCCGATTCTTAGCTGCTGATCTTCCTGACCTGCGTGAGCCGCACCGGTTCGCTCGAGAAGTTCTCGAGCTCGATGGTATCTCCCTTCGCAGTAATCTTCGTCGCGATCGAAAGCTTGCCCACGCCGGTACCGTCGCGATCGATGTGCAGCTGGATCAACGTGAACGGGTAGTCGATCGTGCGCGGCCGATTGATCGCCTCCCAGCCGGTGATGTAGCGGTCGGTTGCGAGAATGATGGTCCGGCCGCCTTCAGGTTCCGGCCGCTGACGCGCGAAGTGCAGGTCGTAGCGCAACGAGCCCGGCGTATTGATGTAGCCCACCACCGGCAGGCTCTGAAGCGCGTCCAGCAGTGCGTCCTGCCCCTTTTCCTTGAGGATACTCACGAGACGGTCACGATCGGCGTCGCTGGACCAGCGGTTGACGACGACGTCGACGGTTGTCGAGTTCCTGCCGGCCCGCGCAGTGTTGCTCATGTCGACCGCGAACGCGGTGAAATGTTCGGGCTCGACGTTTGCGGCCTGGGCTGCCCGGGGTTCGGCCACAGGAGCTCCGCCAAGGCCGAGCGTAAGAAGCGTATAGAAGAGTGCTACAAGCATGATGTGCCTCCACAATCGATCTCAATGCAAACTCTCGTCCGCGTATCTTGGGCACGCGGGCTGGGGCATGCTCGTGCCCGCCGCGTCGCGTCACCGTCCAATCTTCAGCGCAGTTGTCCTCCGCAATGGGCGATCGTTCACACTTGACGGCTGTCGCTCGTGCTTCTCGAGCGACTCAACTGTAGCCATCGCCGCTCAAGCGTACGAATGCGCTTTCTGCTATACGGCATGGCTTCTGACCCTGCGGCAGATGGCTGCGGCGCGATAGGATGATGTGCATGTTGCCGGTGCGAATTCACCGTCTATCTCCCCATGTTTCTCTACCTGAATATCAAACGCCGGGCGCGGCGGGATTCGATCTGGCGGCCAGCGAGGACATCTCCGTGCAACCTGGCACCGTCGAGCTCGTACCCACCGGTCTGGTCGTGGAGACTCCGCGTGGATACTTCCTCGGCGTCTTTGCGCGCAGCAGCACGCCGTTGAAACGAGGTCTGATGGTGGCCAACGGCGTGGGGGTCGTCGACTCCGACTACTGTGGCGAGCGCGACGAGGTAAAGGTCGCCGTCCTGAACTTCACCAACGCGCCCGTCCACCTCAAGGCTGGCGATCGCATCGCGCAAGGGCTCTTCATCCCCGTCGCGCGCGCGCAATGGCAGGAGACCGCCGGGGACTTGCGCGAGGGATCGCGCGGCGGTTTCGGCGCGACCGGCGAGCGATGATCGTCTATCTCGCATGCACCGTCCGCGGCGATCGCGGCGCCGTAGAAGCCGCCCGCCTCCTCTGCGCCACGCTCGAGGAGGCGGGCCACACCGTCCCAACCAAGCACCTGCTGGCTGACGATGCCGACGAGGCGGAGCGAGCGTTGACCGCTGGCGCCGTCTACGAGCGGGATATCGCATGGCTCGAGCGGTGCGACGTGCTGGTCGCCGAGGCGTCGGGATCGAGTTACGGTGTCGGATTTGAAGTCGGTTACATGCTCGGGCGCTCGGCGCAGACCAACAAGCGGGTCGTGTTGCTCTATAAGGCCGATCGAGTGGACAAGATTTCACGATTCATCGCAGGCACCTCGCATCCGAGATGCACGACCATTGCGTACAACGACCCGGGGGAATTGGTCGTGAAAGTTCTTGCGGCGCTGAAGGATTCAACACAAATAGGAGCTGGGAGTTAGGAGTTGGGGTGAGTCTCGTCTCTCGCTCTAGCTCCTAGCTCCTAGCTGCTGATTTGCTACTTGGCTGATTCCTGCGGTTCCAGCGCGCGGACGGCGGGCTTCGCGGCCTTCTTGCGGCGTCCAAGCCAGTCCTGCAGCATGTCCATGTAGATGTAGAAGACAGGCGTCACGTAAAGGGTGAGCGTCTGCGACACGAGCAATCCGCCGACCACCGCGAGTCCCAGCGGCCGCCGTGCTTCCGCGCCAGCGCCCCATCCCAACGCGATCGGCAGGGTGCCCATCAACGCCGCCATCGTCGTCATCATGATCGGACGGAAGCGGACGAGACAGGCTTCGTAGATCGCATCGGCGGCGCCGACCTGCCGCTCGCGACGTGCCTCAATCGCGAAATCGATCATCATGATGCCGTTCTTCTTGACGATGCCCACCAGCATGATGATCCCGACAAACGCGTAGATGTTCAGTTCCTGATCGAACAGCAGCAGGGTCAACAGCGCGCCGAAGCCGGCCGACGGCAGGCCGGACAAAATCGTCAGCGGGTGGATGAAGCTCTCGTAGAGAATGCCCAGCACCACGTAGATGACGAAGATGGCGAGCGCCAGAATCCAGCCGAGGCCGCGCATCGAATCCTGGAACGCCTGCGCCGTGCCCTGGAAGCTGCCGGTCACGATGCTCGGCAGCGCCTCCAGCGCCAGCCGCTCGACTCGCGCGACCGCATCACCGAGGGCCACGCCCGGCTTGAGGTTGAACGACAACGTGACGGATGGGAGCTGGCCGACGTGGTTGATCGACTGCGGCCCCGCGGACACTTTCGTCGTGACGACGGCGGAAAGCGGTACCAGTTGCCCGCCTGGCGCCTGCACGTACAGCATCGACAACGCGTTCGGATCGCGCTGATACTGCGGCGCGACCTGCATGATCACCTGGTACTGATCTTCTGGAGCGAAGATCTGCGAGACCTGCCGGGTGCCGTACGCGGAGTTCAGCGCGGACTGCACCTGGTCGACGTTGAGGCCGAGCGTCGACACCTGCTGCCGATCGATTTCGACGCTCAACTGCGGCGTGCGAATCTGCAGATCCGAGCTGATATCCTCGAGCCCGTCGACCTGCCTCAACTTCGCCTCGAAGTCGGGCGCCGCGCGATACAACTCGTCGGTGTCGGGGCTCTGCAGCGTGAACTGGTACTGGCTGCGCGACTGCATGCCGCCGATGCGGATCGCTGGCGGGTTCGTCAGGAACGCGCGCACTCCCGGAACCCGGGCCAGCTTCGGGCGTAACTCGTCGATGATCTCGTCGGCCGTCAGGGTCCGCTGCGCGCGCGGCTTCAGCTCGACGTCGAGCCGCCCGCCGCCGAATCCGCCAACGTTCACGGTGTAGGCCGCGACGTTCGGATCCTTGTCGAGGATGTCCATGATCTCGAGGTGATGCTTCACCGACTGTTCGAAACCGATGCCCTGGATCGTTTCGACCTGCCCGTTCAGCGCCCCGGTGTCGACCGACGGAATGAAGCCGGTGGGCACGATCGTGACGAGATAGACGGTCGCCGCCAGCGTCGCCGCCGACACGATCATCGTCGTACCCTTGAACCGGATCGTCTGACGCAAGCTCCACGCGTAGGCGTTCAGCCACGCGTCGAACATGCGCTCGGTGACGTTGTAGAAGCGGCCATGCTTCTCGGAATGCGGCGCCTTGAGGAAGCGGCTGCACAGCATCGGCGTCAGCGTCAACGAGACCAGACCGGAGACGAGGATCGCCGACGCAATCGTCACCGCGAATTCGTGCATCAGCCGGCCGACAATGCCGCTCATGAACAGGATCGGGATGAAGACCGCGGCCAGCGAGACGGTCATCGACACGATGGTGAAAGAGATCTCCGCCGAGCCGTCGAGCGCCGCCTGCATGCGCGGCTTGCCCATTTCCATGTGCCGGACGATGTTCTCCAGCATGACGATCGCGTCGTCCACGACAAAGCCGACCGAGAGCGTCAGCGCCATCAGCGACAGATTGTCCAGGCTGTAGTCGAGCGACCACATCACCGCGAAGGTGCCGATGATCGAAAACGGGAGGGCGAGACTGGGAATGATCGTGGCAGACAGGTTCCGGAGGAACAGGAAGATGACCAGGATGACGAGGAACACCGTCAGTACGAGCGTGAACTTGACGTCTTCTACCGACTCGCGGATCGAGGCCGCTCGATCGCTGCGGATCGCCAGGGTGACCGATGCCGGCAGCTGCGCTTCGAGCTCCGGCAGCTGCTCCTTGATCGCATCGACGACCTCGACGGTGTTGGTGCCCGGCTGGCGCTGGATCGCGAGATAGATCGTGCGCATGCCGTTGTACCAACTGAGGTTCCGTTCGTTTTCCACGCCGTCGTAGACGTGCGCGACCTCGCCCAGCTGCACCGCGCTGCCGTTGCGGTAGGCGATGATCACGTTCCGGAAGGCATCCGCGTTGTCCAGCTGCCCCGATGCCTGGACGACGAAGTTGCGATTGGGACCGTACAGAGTCCCGGTCGGCCGGTTCGAATTGGCGTTGGCAACCGCGGTCGCGACCTGGTCGACGCCGATCTGCCGCGACGCGAGCTGCATCGGGTCGAGATCGATGCGCACCGCGAACTTCTGCGCCCCGAAGACGTTGACCTGCGCGACGCCGCTCACCATCGAGAGCCGCTGCGCGAGCGTATCTTCGGCGTAGCGGTCGAGCGCGGCCAGCGGCAGCGTGTTCGAGCTGAGCACCAGGAACAGCACCGGCGTATCCGCAGGGTTGGTCTTTCGGAACGACGGCGGCGACGGCATGCTCGGCGGCAGACCGCGCTGCGCGCGCGAGATCGTCGACTGGACGTCTTGTGCCGCGGAATCGATGTCGCGGCTCAGATCGAACTGGAGAGTGATGTTCGTGTTGCCCTGACCGCTGTTCGAACTGATGGATGAAATGCCCGGGATGGTCGTGAACGCCTTTTCGAGCGGCGTCGCGACGGTGTTCGCCATCGTCTCGGGGTTGGCGCCAGGGAGGTTGGCGCTCACCTGAAGGGTCGGAAAGTCGACGGTGGGCAGGTCTGCAACCGGCAGCAGCCGGTAGCCCATGATGCCGAAGATCAGAATCGTGAGAACGAGGAGGGTCGTCGCAACCGGCCGTCGGATGAAGGGTTCAGCAAAATTCATGATGTCCTCGGCCTGGTGGTGTCAGTATCCGCCGCTGCCGCGCGCACCCTCACCGCGACGGCCTTCACCCGGGCGTGCGTTACCGCCGGAACCGGCGCCGGCGTCCGCACCCGCGCCGCGGCGGCCGCTGCCCGACTGACCTGCCACCGTGACATGCGCACCGGGCGTCAGCCGCAAGTGCCCGTCGGTCACGACTTCTTCGCCGGCCGAGAGGCCCTGCGCGATGATCGTTTCCTCTCCCTGCTGACGGTCGATCTGGACGTTGCGCAGTTCCGCGGTGCGATCCGGTTTGATCACGTACACGTATTGCCCCTGCTGCGACGTTTGGACAGCAACGGCAGGAACGACAATGGCGTCAGGATCCGTCGTGAGCTGCAAACCAACCTGCACGAACAGGCCGGGCCAGATCGTGCGGCTGGTGTTTGGAAAAGTCGCCTTCAACTTGATCGTGCCGGTCATGGGATCGACGGCGTTGTCGATGAAGGTGACCTTGCCGGTCTCCACCGGGACCGGCGTTCCAGGAACGGGCGTGTCGGTCGACGGCACTCCGCCGCTGGTGGGTGGAGTCGCCGGAGCATTGGCGCCCGGAGCAGTGGTGCCGGGCTGTACACGCGCCTCAACCACGAGCGACTGCTGCGCCTGAAATCGGCGGATCTCCGAGAGATATCGGCCGGCCACCGAGAAGGTTACGTAGATCGGCGACATCTGGTTGATCACGAGGAGCGGCGTCGTATCGTTGGCGCGGACCAGATCACCCTCGTGCAGGTTCAACGAGCCGGTGCGGCCGGAGATCGGCGCGGTAATGTGCGTGTATTGCAGGTTCAGTTTGGCGGTGTCGACCGCGGCGCGATCGGCCTGCAGCGTTGCTTGCAGGGCCTCGGCTCCCGCGCTCGCCGTCTCGTACTGGTCGCGCGGGATCAGGCCCCTCTTATAGAGGTCCTCGGAGCGTGCGCGCTGCGACTGCGCGTTGTTCGCCGTCGCGGTATCGCGCGCCAGCACTGCCTGCGCCTGCGCGAGGGCCGTCTCGAACGGCCGCGGGTCGATCGTAAAAAGAAGCTGCCCCTTCTTGACGTCCTGTCCTTCCGCGAAATGAATCTGGCTCAACTGGCCGGTTACCTGTGCGCGGATCTGCACGGTAGACAACGCTTCGCCGGCACCCACCGCCGGAAGCGTCAACGCGACACTTTTCGTTTGCGCTTTCGCCGTCAGGACCGGAACTGCCCCGCCTTCGCCTCGACCACCTCTTCCTCCGCCTCCGCCGCTTCCTGCAGCACCCGGGCTTGCTCCTTTCTCGGACGAGCACGCCCCGAGGCACACACTCAGGAGACTGACGAAAAGGATTCTCTTGAAGTCGGCTGGCATTCGGTACAAGGAAAGGCCTGTCTTTACGAGGACGACGGACCTCGTCCCGGCGTTTACCTTAAACCGTTATTTTATTGCAGAATAATCGGTTGCCTTCATGAAGCGGGACTCGACCTTGATCCCCGTCAGCCCTTGCGCCTCGGTTTCAGCCTTGACCTTCTGCCACTCGGGGTCGTTCCTGAAAGCGTCCCAGTTCTTCTTCGCCTCCTCGACACTCGGGTGCGCCAGGATGTAGACGAGCGTGTTTGGCGTTTCGACAGGCGTCCAGTAGCCGATGCTCGTCATGTTGTGCCGGTCGAAGATGGTCCGGGTATGGTCGCGGAAGCGGGCGTTCAACAGGTCGAGCTTTCCTTCAGGAGTCGTGTAAGTACGAAGCTCGAACACGCGCGCCCCCTGCTGAGCCGCCACGGTACCTTCCGCGGATGAGCGGCCGGCCACATAGCCGATCAAGAGCAGAAGCACGGCACCGGCCGTGCGGGTCACTAATCGTGGTTGCATGAGATGCACTCCTCCTTTACGCGTAGGATGACGCACTCGTCGGACGCGACGCGCCGCGCTCCGAAGTAATTCGTTCCAGATAGCCGCTCTCGCGGAACGCCTGCATGGGGTCGGGCGGCAGGCCTCGCGCCGTGCGCCAATCTCTGATTGCGGGCCGCACGTCGGTGGCGAACGCATCCTGGAGCAGCGCTTCCGAACGGACGATGTCGCAGCGCTGCTGCGCGACGAGCAGCGCGTCATGATCGACGATGGCAGCCTTCGCATAGAGCTCTTGCGCCACCGTGACGGTCTGGATCATCGCCTCGATCTTGCCCTTCAGGTTATGGCTCTGATCGACCATGTATGCGATGTCCGCCCGGCGCCCGGTTTCATGCTCGAACAATCCAATCTCGTGGAAGATGCGGAAGACCTGGTACGGATCGATCGACCCGAGCGTCAGGTCATCATCGGCGTAGCGCCGATCGTTGAAGTGGAATCCGCCGAGCATGTCTTCAGCGAGCAGCCAGGCGACGATCTGTTCGATGTTCTGGGAGAGATAGTGATGGCCGGTGTCGACCAGCACGCGGGCGTCGGGGCCGGCCGCGCGCGCAAGCAGCAGCGCCATCCCCCAGTCGCCGATGTCGGTGTGATAGAAGGCCGGCTCGAATGGCTTGTACTCGACCAGCAGCCGCTGACCCGGCGTGAGCTCCGCATGGCTGGCCTGAAGCGACTCGATGAACCAGTCGCGCCGCTGCCGGATGTTGGCGCTGCCGGGATAGTTCGAGCCATCGGCGAACCACAAGGAGATGTCGCGACTGTCGAGCGCGCGGGCAATCTGGATGCTGTCCTTCACGTGCTGGCGGGCCGCCTCACGCACGATTGGATCGGGATTGCCGAACGAGCCGAATTTGTAGTGCTGATCCTGAAACAGGTTCGGGTTGATCGCGCCCGGCCGCACGCCGTATCTCGCGGAGAGCTGCTTCACCTCGCTGCTGCTGGCCACCCCGTCGGGCAAGTCCCACAACACGTGCAGCGCCAGCGTCGGACACACGCCGGTCAGCGCGTGGACCTGTCCCGCGTCACTGAACTTCTCTTCGATGGTCGATGCGGCGGCCGGCTGCAGGAACTTGCCAAACCGGGTCCCGGTATTGGCAAAGCCCCATGACGGCAACTCGATGCGAAACGATTCGAGCGCATCGTGAACGAGGTCAGCGTGAGGAGTGTTCATCAGAATCTCCTGAATTGGTGAATTGGTGATTCGTGAATTGGTGATTTCGTGAATTGGTGATTTCGTCAAGTCACCGCCGACCCGCCAGCCCCCAACTGATCAATCACCAAATCACCAAATGCCAAATCACCAATTCAAAAATCGTAGCGATCGATATTGGCCTTGTTCATCAGCAGCGGCGCACCCAGAATGATCTCCGATCCGCGGACCTCGAGCGTGCCGAGGCGGCCGGCATCGATGGAGTTCGCACCCGCGGAGAACGCGTTTCCGACCAGTTTCGCGGCCGACAGCACCGTCAGGTATCCGAGGTCGCGCGTGTTCCACAGGACGACCGCCTGGACGACCCCGCCGTGGACATACGGCTTGTTGATATTGGGCAGCGACAGGCCGATGACGTTGACGTTGCCGCCGCGATTGGCCTGACGCACCGCTTCGGCCGATCCGGGAACCGCCGGGGCCGAAATGGCCATGACCAGCTTCACCGCCGGATAGACCCGCAGGATCGTCTGCGTCTCGGCAAACGCCTTGTCGCGGTCGTCGTCGCTCGGGCGGATCGTCGCCAGCTTGAGGCCGGGATACTTCTCGGCCAGCCGCTTCCGAATGTATGCGATCCACTCGTTCTGATTGGCCGCGCTCAGGGCGCCGGTGATGATCGCGAACTCGCCCTTGCCGCCGAGCAGCCGCGCCGCCTCGTCGGTCAGCGTGTTGGCGATGCCTTCCGGCGTCGCCTGGTTGACGAAGAAGTCGCGGGCATCGGGCTCGGCGTCGGCGTCCCAGGTCAGCACCTTGATGCCGCGCTCGCGCGCTTTGCGCAGCACCGATCGAAATGCCGCCGCGGTTCTCGACGGCCACGGCGATGACGTCGACCTTGCGCGTGATCCAGTTCTCGACGAGCTCGTTCTGCGCGCCGCATCGAGGCTCGGTCGGCCCGTCCCAGATCAGCTCGACGCCCAGCTCGCGCGCCGCTTCCTCGGCGCCGGCGCGGCAGCTGATGAAGTACGGATCGCCCTTCGCCTTCGGCATCATCGCGATCACCGGCCGGCGGCCTGCGGACGTGGTCGGGCGGGCGGCCGATGATGCCGGCGCCGCACCGGAGCGCCCTTCCGACGAGGCAAGCGAGCGGACCAGCCAGACGTTCGTGCCGGCGACGATCAGCGACCCCGCGAGGATGGCGGCGCAGAGGACCGCAACCTGGCTGTTTCTCACCGTCGGCTCTCCTCCGTGGCCGGCACCGTCGCCGGCGCGCGCGCCCGATCGCTGACACGATCGATGGCGATCGTCACGAGCAGCAGCGCGCCCGTCAGCACGCCCGCCAGCTCGGACGGCAGCGCCGCCAGCTGCAGCCCGTTCCGCAGCACGAGAGCGCGAACAGCCCGAGCAGCGTGCCCCAGAGCGTGCCGCGCCCGCCGAAGACCGACGTGCCGCCGAGGACGACCGCGGTGATCGCGTCGAGCTCGTAGCCGGTGCCGGCGTCGGATTGCGCCTGGCCGAGATGCGCGACGTAGATGATCGCCGCGACGCTCGCCACCACGCCCGACAGCAGGTACACGAGGCCGACGCGCCGCTCGACCGGGATGCCGGCGTAGCGCGCGCCCGCCGGCGATGAAGCCGATCGCGTACAGCGCGCGGCCGATCACCGAGCGGTGCAGCAGGACGACATACGCCGACGAACGACGGCAAGAAAATCGGCAGCTGCGCCGGGACGACGCCCCAGAGATAGCCCTGCCCGAGAGCGAGGAACGATCGCGGGAAAGTCCGGTGTAGTTGACCGCGCCTTGCGTCATGCCCTCGGCGATGCCGCGGAACAGCGAGAGCGATCCGAGCGTCACGATCAGCGGCGGGAGTTCGAGTCGCGCGATGAGCACGGCGTTCAGCGCGCCGCCGGCGGCGCCGACCAGCAAGCGTGAGCAGCACGGCCGCTCCGGTAGCGCCAGCTGCCAGTCGCGCGAGGCGGCGCCGAAGACGACCGCGGACGAGCCCCATCATCGAGCCGACCGAGAGATCGATGCCGCCGGTGACGATGACCGGCGTCAGCGCGATGGCCAGCAGGCCGAGCTCGACGCTGAGCCGCAGGACTTCGAAGAAGTTGGCGAGCGGTGAAGAAGTTCGGCGCGATCGCCGCGAAGACCAGCCCCTGCGCGAGGAGCGCGAGCAGCAGGATCCACTCCCCGTTCGACAACCACTGCTGGTCGCGCGGGCATCAGGATGCCTGCGACCTCGCAGAGTGACCGCTGGCCGCTGGCGGCGCGCGCGCCACGCGTCGATGGCGACCGCCGCCAGAATGATCGCGCCCTGAATCGCGCGCTCCCAGTACGCGCTGACGCCGAGGAACGTCAGCGCCGGCCCGATCGACGCGAGCAGGACGACGCCGAGCAGCGTGCCGGCCAGCGTGCCGCGTCCGCCGCGAATGCGCCGCGCCGCCGACCACGACCGCGGCGATCACCTTCATCTCGAGGCCGAGCCCGGCGTTGCTCGGAATCTGGTTGAAGCGCACGGCGTTGAGCAGCGCGGCCAGGCCGGTCAGCGCGCCGGCAATCGCGAACACGGCGAACTTCACGAGCGCGCGTGTCGATGCCGGCCAGCCGCGCCGCATCCGGGTTCGAGCCGGTCGCGTAGACGGCGCGGCCGGCGGCGATGTGGCGCAGGCCCCAGGACAGCGATAACTGCAACGCCGCCGCCACGCGCACCCGCGACGAACGGGTAGGCGGCCTGCGACAGGCCGAGCCACTGAAAGTCGGCCGGCAGGTCCTGCACCCACGCGCCCTCGGTCGCCCAGCGCAGCCCGTCGCGCAGCGCCACCATCGTCGCCAGCGTCACGACGATCGACGGGATGCGCGGCGTAGGCGACAGCGCGCCGTTCAGCGCACCGAGCACCGCGCCGCCAGCGCGGCAGCAGCGACGGTGCCACGGCATCGGCAGTCCCGCCTTGCGCGAGCAGCCGGCGACCACGCCGCAGATCGCGAACAGCGAGCCGACCGAGATGTCGATCTCGCCGGTGAGGATCACCAGCGTCATCCCGAGCGCGACGATCAGCACCGGCAGGTTGCCGAGAAGCAGATCGCGCGAGGTTCTCGCGGCAGAAAAATCCGGGCGCGGCGCACGGCCAGCACGGCACGACGCAGCGCCGCGATGGTCAATCGCGACCGAGACCATCCCTGCGATGCGGTAGCGCAGCATGGCGCATCGCTCCAGCGCCAGCGCCAGGATCGCGTCCTGCGTCGCCTCGCCGCGCGTCGAGCGTCGCCGCGAATGCGTGCCGGCGTGCATCACCGCGATGCGATCGCTCATGCCGAGAATCTCGGGCAGCTCCGACGAGATCATCATGATCGCGAGGCCGCGCTCGGCCAGCGTCCTGCATCAGCGCGTGGATCTCCGCCTTCGAGCCGACGTCCACGCCCTGCGTCGGCTCGTCGAGGATCAGGACCGCGGGCTTGGTCGACAGCCAGCGCGCCAGCGCGACCTTCTGCTGGTTGCCGCCCGACAGCGAGCCCGACCTCGGCGCGTCGACCGAGGGCGTCTTGATGCGCAGCCGCTCGACGATAGCGCTGCGCGCGACGCGCGCTCCGCTGCCGCGGTCGATCAGGCCGCGCGCGAGCGACGCCGCAGGTTCGCCAGGCTCGTGTTCGCCGCGACCGACATCTCGAGCACGACGCCGTGCTGGCGGCGATCCTCCGGCACGTAGCCGATGCCAGGCGCGATCGCCTCGGACGGCGAGCTGATGCGCACGGTTGCGCCATCGACCAGATCTCGCCGGCGTCCGCCGGCGTCAGCCCGAAGAGCGTCTCCGCCAGCTCGGTCCGCCCCGAGCCGACCAGGCCGGCCAGCCCGAGAATCTCGCCGCGGCGCACGCTCAGCGACACGTCGTGAATGCCAGCTCGCCAGATGTCGACAGCCCGCGTACCTCCAGCGCGATCGTCGCCGAGCGTCACCTCGCGCTTCGGGAAGACCGTCGACAGCTCGCGGCCGACCATCAGCCGAATCAGCTCGGGACGATCGATTGCGTTGCTGCGCGCGTGTGCCGACGCGTCTCGCCGTCGCGCAGCACGGTGATGCGATCGGCGATCGCGAACACTTCCTCGAGGCGGTGCGAGATGTAGATGATGCCGACGCCCTGCTCCGCGCAGCCGGGCGATGACCCCGAACAGGCGCTCCACCTCGCGTTCGGTCAGCGACGCCGTCGGCTCGTCCATGATCACGACGCTTGCGTCGGCGCCGATCGCCTTGGCGATCTCGACGATCTGCTGCTCGGGCATGCTGAGCGTGTCGACCAGTCCGCTCCGGATCGATTCGCGCGCCGACGCGGTCGAGCAGTTCGCGCGCGCGGCGCCGGCGCGCTTCCAGTCGACGCGCCGCCAGACGCTCGGCGACTCGAGCGCCAGCGCGATGTTCTCGGCGACCGTCAGGTGCGGAAAGAGCGCCGGCTGCTGGTAGATGGCGGCGATGCCCAGCGCGCGCGCCGCGTGCGGGTCCATGTGCGGTGACGTGCCGCCCGGCGACCTCGAGCGATCCGGCGTCGGCGGCTACGGCGCCGGTGATGATCTTGATGAGCGTCGATTTGCCCGCGCCGTTCTCGCCGACCAGCGCGTGCACCTCGCCCGGCGCGCAGATCGAACGACACCCCCTTCAGGGCGCGAACACCGGCGTAGGCCTTCGTCATGCCATCGGCGCGGAGAAGAAGCGGCGGGGTCTGCATCGCTCGTCGAGCGGAAGGCTACTACACGAATTGGTGAGTTGGGGATTTGGGGATTTGGGCAGGTTGCCGCGGTACAAGTCCTTTGTAGGGCGCCTCTTCAGAAGCGCCCGGACCGTTCAGCTCGGCTTCTAACCGGTTTTGGAATGGGTGGCATGCGGTACACGCATGGCCCTCCATGATAGGGTTTTCGAATCGTTATGCGGAGTTCACCAATGATGTGTTGCTGCGGCATGGCATCGACCCGGTGTCGATGCATCTGTATGTTGCCGGCGCCGCGCAGGTGAGAGCCGCTCCAGCCTAGTTCCTTCCGACTTTCTCCTCCGCGTCGCCCGGCCTTCAATGCAGGACGTCCGATGGCGCACGCGCTCGCCGCGTGCCGAGGAGAAAGCCCGGTGCAGACTTCACACTCGCCCGAACTGATCGTCATCACGCTGGTCGCCGCCATCGTCAACGGCGCGCTCGGGTACGGCTTTTCCTCGATCACGGTTCCGCTCGCGCTGCTTTTCCTGGCCAATCGGGTTCTCAACCCGGCGCTGGTGCTAGTCGAGGTCGGACTGAATGCCTACGTACTGTGGGTAAATCGTGAGGCGCTGTCAGCGGTTCGTGCGCGGGTCACACCGATCGTCATCGGCCTGGTGCCAGGCGTCGTGCTCGGCACGCTCATCGTCGCTCAGATCCGGCCCGACTGGCTGAAGTTCGGCACGTTCGCGCTGTTGCTCCCGCTCATCCTGGTGCAGGCTGCCGGTTTCCGGCGGCCGATTCGTGCCGAGCGATCGTTCGGTTATCCGTTTGGCGCCGGTCTGGGCACGCTGTACTCCGTGACGACGATCTCGGGTCCGCCGCTTGCGGTGCTGCTGAACAACCAGGGCCTCGCCAAGCGTGAGTTCCGTGCGGCGCTCGGCCTGATTCGCCTTGCCGAGTCTTCGTTCACCGCCGTGGCCTACTTATACGCCGGCCTTTACACGCGAGAGAGTCTGGCGCTCGCGCCGGTGATCCTGCCCAGCCTGCTCGTGGGTGTACCGCTCGGTGCCTGGCTGATCAGGCACCTCAATGCTGAAACATTCCGGCGCATCTGTATGAGCTTCGACGCCTGGGTCGTCAGCTTCGGCCTGTCAACGCTGCTTCGCGCGTTGCAACTGGTCGACGGCCCCGAAGCCTACGCCGTAATGGTCGTCGTCATCGCGATTGACGCGGTGCTGCTCTATCGATTCTTTTCGTCCGCGCACCCGCCCGCTTTGACCGGCGTTCCGAAATCACTGCCGTCGTGAGGTTGATCCCGTATGCATGGCACCTTCGTTGACGAACTTCCCGCCGCCACCTCTTTGCGCCTGGATCATCTGCGCGCGCTCGAGGCGGAGAGCATCCACATCATTCGCGAGGTCGTCGCCGAGTTCGAGCGCCCGGTGATGCTCTACTCGATCGGGAAGGATTCATCGGTGCTCCTCCGCCTGGCGCAGAAGGCCTTCTATCCGGCGGCGATTCCATTCCCGCTGCTGCACATCGATACGACCTACAAGTTCCGCGAGATGATCGAGTTTCGCGATCGCTATGCCGCCGAGATCGGGGTCGCGCTTGATCGTCCACACCAACGACCAGGCGATCGCCGATGGCACGCAGCCGTTCGCCGTCGGGACCCAGCGCTGTTGCGGGCTGTTGAAGACCAAGGCTCTCCTCGACGCCCTCCAGAAGGGCAGCTTCGATGCGGCTTTTGGCGGAGCGCGGCGCGACGAGGAGCGCTCGCGGGCGAAGGAGCGGATCTTTTCGCTGCGTGATGGCCGCGGGCAGTGGGATCCCAAGCGGCAGCGCCCCGAGCTGTGGCACCTGCTCAACAGCCGCATCCGTCCCGGCGAGAGCATTCGTGTCTTCCCGCTCTCGAACTGGACGGAGCTCGACGTCTGGCACTACATCGACGTGGAGCAGATTCCGGTCGTGCCGCTGTATTTCGCGAAGGAACGCGAGGTCATCGTCCGCGGGAATTCGATCATCGTGCCGGAGCAATCGTTCGTCCCGCTGCTGCCCGGCGAGCGCCTGCAACGCGTCAAGTGCCGCATGCGGTCGCTCGGCTGCTCTCCATGCACTGGCGCGGTTCGATCGAACGCGGAGACGGTGCCTCAGATCATCGACGAGCTGGTCGCTGCCCGGCACTCGGAGCGCCAGCTTCGCGTCATCGACCACGATCAGGACGGCTCGATGGAGTTGAAAAAACGCGAGGGCTACTTCTGATGTCCGGCCTCCTGCGGATCTGCACGGCGGGAAGCGTCGATGATGGGAAGAGCACGTTGATTGGACGTCTGCTCTACGACTCGCGGGCGGTCTACGAGGATCAGGTTCACTCGGTGCGTGCGGCATCGAGAAACCGCTCCGCCGGG
Organism: uncultured Acidobacteriota bacterium; assembly: GCA_963755695.1. GTDB lineage: Bacteria > Acidobacteriota > Vicinamibacteria > Vicinamibacterales > 2-12-FULL-66-21 > QHWT01. Next base: position 2,479,298 of record CAVWLB010000010.1, read on the forward strand.
CCGATCGACTTCTCGCTGTTCACCGACGGCCTGAAAGCGGAACGCGAACAGGGAATCACCATCGACGTCGCGTATCGCTACTTTGCGACCGCCCGCCGCAAGTTCATCCTCGCCGACACGCCTGGCCACGAGCAGTACACCCGGAACATGGCAACTGGCGCGTCGACTGCGGACCTGGCGATTCTGCTGGTCGATGCCCGGCAGGGCGTTCGGGAGCAGACCGAGCGTCACGCCCGCATCGCGCGGCTGCTCGGAATCTCGACCTTCGTGCTCGCGGTCAACAAGATGGATCTCGTCGATTTCGACCGCGAGGTTTTCGAACGGATCCATGACGAGTTCGCCGGTCTGGCGGGTGGCGCGGCGCTGCACGCAATCCCGATCAGCGCGCTCGACGGCGACAACGTCATCGTGCCGAGCGGGCGCACGCCGTGGTTCGATGGTCCGAGCCTGCTGCCCTATCTGGAGACCGTCGAGATCGATCGGGCGACCGTCAATTCGCCGTTCAGGCTCCCCGTACAGCTGGTCCTGCGGCCGACGCACGATTTTCGCGGCTACGCGGGACGAATCGCGTCAGGACGCATTCGGGCCGGCGACACCATCACGGTCTGGCCCTCGGGACACACGACACGAGTCGCGCGGATCGTGACCTGGGACGGCGATCTCGACGAGGCGTTCGCGCCAATGTCGGTGACGCTGGTGCTCGAAGACGAGCTCGACGTGAGTCGCGGCGATCTGTTCGCGCGAAGCCCGGTTCATGTCGGCCGGCGATTCTCGGCCAACGTCGTCTGGATGGATGAGCGGCCGCTGGATCCCGCGCGGCCCTATCTGCTCAAACACACGACCCGGACTGTCGCGGCGGAAGTCGATCGATCACTGACCCTGAACGACATCGGATCGATCACCGTCACCACCGCCACGCCACTCGTGTTCGACAGTTATGCCGACAACCGGACCACCGGAAGCTTCGTGCTGATCGATCCGTCAACCAATTTCACCGCCGGCGCCGGAATGGTGACCCAGGCGGTCCGCGAACGCGCCGCTTCGGGGCATGAAGCATCTGCCTCGGTGCGGCTTGCCCAGGCGGCGCGAGCGGCCGCTACTGATGCCGAAGCCGCCGAAGCCGTGCGGCTGATGCTCGAGGAGATTCTGACGTGACCAAGACATCCACGCTCATCGCCGACGAGCTCGCGGCGGCCTCGGCCCCTTGCATCACATCGAGCTTCCAGGCCGAATGCGTCGTGCTCGTCCACCTGGTTCGAGAAATCCGGCCCGACGTTCCGGTGCTGTTCCTCGACACGGTCCACCACTTCGAAGAGACCTACCACTATCGTGACGAGATCGCGCGGCGCTGGAAGCTGAATCTGGTGACCTTGCGGGCGGACGAACCTGCGCCAGGACTATGGCGTGAGGACACACACGCGTGCTGCGCGCGTCACAAGGTCGGGCCGCTGTTTGCCGCCCTGGCGGGATACGACGTGTGGTTTACCGGACTGCGCCGCGATCAGTCGCCGACGCGCGCGAACCTCGCGGAGGTCGAACCATTCACGCTGGGGGATGGCACGATCCTGCGCAAGGTGAGCCCGCTGGCGGCCTGGACGACCCAGGACGTGTGGGGCTATGCCAGGAAGCACGCCATTCCGCTGCTTCCCCTCTACGACGAAGGCTACACGAGCATCGGCTGCGAGCCGTGCACATCCCGCCCGCTGGATCCGAGCGATCCGCGATCGGGCCGATGGGGTGGCGCAAAGCGGGAGTGCGGCATCCACATTCAGCCGGTGAGATAAAGGGCTTCAGGCTTCAGGCTTCAGGCTTCAGGCTTCAGGCTTCAGGCTTCAGGCTTCAGGCTTCAGGCTTCAGGCTTCAGGCTTCAGGCTTCAGGCTTCAGGCTTCAGGCTTCAGGCGGAAGTCCCGAGAACGAGCTGCGAGTCAGAAGCCTGAAGCCCGAAGCCCGCCCCTAGACCTCTGCCTTTTCGCACACTAAAACCCGCATTGCGCCTTGCAAAACGTTGCGACATAATCCGCTTTCGTAAATTTTCTGTAGATTCGGGGGAAGCGAGTGCCATCGTGAGTGACGCAGAAGCGAGACGTCCTGCGCGTGATCCGTATCTCGTGAAGTCGGTCGTGCACTCGTCGCAACTGCTCTCCGCGTTCCGATCGTCCGGCGAGGCACTGCCGCTTCGCGAGATCGCCGCGCGGAGCGGGCTGCCGAAGAGCATGACATTTCGGTTGCTGTACACGCTCGAGCGCTGCGGAATGATCGAGAAGGCGGGAGAGAACCTTTATCGGTCGCACTTGCGCCCGTTCAAGCAGCGCCCGTATCGGCTCGGCTACGCCGCGCAAGGCACCGACTACCAGTTCTCGAAGGACGTCTCCACCAGCCTGCAACGCGCCGCCGCCGCCCAGGGCATCGAGCTCATTTGCGTCGACAATCGCTACAACGCGAAGATCGCCCAGCGCAACGCCGACGTGCTGGTGCGCGAGAAGGTGGATCTGGTCATCGAGTTCCAGACCGACGATCACGTAGCCCCAATCGTCGCGGCAAAGTACCGCACCGCGGGCATTCCGCTCATCGCGCTCGAGGTGCCGCACCCGGGCGCCACCTACTTCGGGGCGAACAATTACGAGGCGGGCCTGATCGGCGGCCGCCACCTCGGGCGGTGGGCCAAGCAGCAGCGCTGCACTGACGCCGACGAGATCGTCTTCATCGCGCTCGACCGCGCCGGAAGCCTCCCGAAGATGCGCCTGACCGGGATGCTCGTCGGCATGAAAGAGCTGTATCCCACGCTCGAGAACTGCCGCGTGACCTACCTCGATGGCGACGGCAAGCTTGGCGAGAGTTTCGAGATCATGCGCCGCTACCTGCGCAGCAGCCGATCGCGGCGATTCCTCATCGGCGCGATCAACGATCCGAGCGCGCTCGGCGCGCTGCGCGCGATGCACGAGGCAGGACGCTCGGAGTGCTGCGCGGTGATGGGTCAGAATGCGTCGCCGGAAGGACGCGCCGAACTGCGCCAGCCGAACACCCGGCTGATCGGCTCGGTGGCCTACTTCCCGGAGAAGTACGGCGCGGAGATCGTTGCCGTGGCGCTGGACATCCTCCACCGCCGCCCGGTGCCACCGGCGGTGTTCGTCAAACACCAGCTCGTGACTCCGGAGAACGTCGACCACATCTATCCCAACGACCAGTTGATTCAGATGGGAAGCTTCGCTTGACTGCAGACTGAAGATTGAAGACTGAAGATTGCGGATTGGTGATTGACGATTGGAGATTGAATTGGAGATTGCCGATTGGCGATTGAATTGGCGATTGGCGATTTGAGATTTGAATTGCCGAACTGCCGATTTGAATTGACGATCGGCGATTGGCGATCGCCAATCCACAATGGCAATCGTCCATGGACAATCGTCGATTCAATCGTCAGTCGGAATCGTCAATCGTCAATCGTCAATTGAAATCGTCAATCGCCAATCGACAATCGTTTAATCTTCAGTCTTCAATCTTCAGTCTGCAGTCAGAGGTTCATCTGAGAAACGCCTCCGGCAGACCCCCGTCGACTGGGATGACGTGTCCGGTCGTCTTGGCGCTCTGCTCTCCGGCCAGAAAACAGATCGCATTGGCATTATCGATCGGCAGGATCGGCCGGCGGGTGATGGTCCGCTGCGCGTAGAACTCCGCCAGCTTGTTGCGCAGCTCTTCGGTCGATTCCTTCTCATCGAACGCGATCTCGTATTTCTGCAGCGACACGATGACCCGATCGCGCGGGAACATCGACGACCCGGCGATGACCGTGGCGGGCGCAATGCCGTTCACGCGCACCAGCGGACCAAGCCCGATCGCCAGCTCGCGAATCAAGTGATTGATCCCCGCCTTGCTGACGTCATACGCTTCGCTCCCCGCTTTGGGCACGACCGCATTCGCCGAGCTGGTCAGCACGATCGACGCGGGCAGGTTCTGCGCTTTCAGCACCTTCGCGGTTTCCTGCGCCAGGATGAAGTTCGAGGTCACGTTGATCTGCAGGGTCTTGCTCCAGAGGGTCTCGGGAGGCGTCGACGGATCCGGCGTCGGGAAGATTGCCGCGGTGTTGATCACCGAGTCGAATCCACCGAACTGCAGCACCGCCGCGCGAACCGCGGCAGCGATCGTGTCGCGCGAGGTCAGATCGAGCGCGGCCGACTGCACCATTTCCTTGGTCGAGAGCGTTGCGGCCTCCGTCGCGGTCTCCGCGGCCGCCGCGCCGTTGGCATCCGCCACCACCACGTGACCGCCGCGCCTGGCGATCTGCAGCGCGACCTCCTTGCCGATTCCACTGGCGCCGCCGACCACCACCACCACCTTGCGGCTGAATTCCTTCTCCGGCGGCATCCTTTGCAGCTTGGCTTCTTCGAGCGCCCAGTACTCGATCCGGAACGCCTCGCGCCGCGGCAGCGCAACATAGTTGTGGAACGTCTTGAAGTCCTTCGCCTGTTCCGGCCGACGCACCTGCGGCAGGACCTTGTCGGGTCCGGCCTCCTCTTCGAGTGCGTTCGCGCCAGCCATCACGTGGATCGCATTGACGAAGAACTCGGTGGTGATCCGCGCCTCTCGCTTGTCCTTCCCAAACCCGAACAACCCGAGACCGGGAATCACGACGACCGAGGGATTGCTGTCGCGGAGCGCAGGGGAGCCGGCTTCCGCGAACCCCTTGTAGTACGCCGCATAGTCCTGGCGGTACTTCTCGATCCGCTCGTCGATCCGCTCGCGGATTTTCGCCGGCGTGTCCTTGGCGGGATCCCATGGAACGAACATCGGCGAGATCCGCGTCCGCAGGAAGTGATCGGGACAGCTGGTGCCCATCTCGCAGAGATCCTCGGCCCACTTCGAGTTGGCGAACGTGAGGGCGTCCTCGGATCCGTCGAAGTGGCCGACCACCCGCCGGTTGGTCGAAACCGCGCCACGCAGCTGCGGAAAGAGCTCCGCGATCGTCGACTCGCGATCGCTGACGACGCCTGAGACCGCCGCGCCGCCGAACTTGGGACGGTTGCCCCGGGAGGCGTGTTCTTCGATGAACTCCCCCATCTGATCGATCGTCTTGATGCTGTTCAGATAACACTCGCGCTGGGTGGTCCCCCAGGTGAACAGGCCGTGACCGCCGAGGATGATGCCGTCGCATTCCGGAGTTTCCTCAACCGCCTTGCGCAGCATCAGCGCCAGCTCGAATCCGGGCCGCTGCCAGGGGACCCACACGATGCGCCGGCCGTACGTGCGGTTGAACTGTTCGAGCTTTGCCTTGCCGTTCGCGCTCGCTGCCAGCGCGATGGCCCAGTCGGGATGCAGGTGATCCACGTGCGGAAACGGCAGGAACGCATGAAGCGCCGTGTCGATGGACGCGGCCACACGGTTTTCGCCGAACGCGCACAATGGATAGAAGCCCACCATCTCGTCCTCGTGCGCCTCCCCTCGATAGCGCGGAACCAAGGCCTCGAGCTTGTCGAGATACAACACCGCGAACCCGGTGGTGCCGATGGAGCGCAGATCGCCGCCGCTCCCCTTCACCGCCATCACCCTCCGGGTCTCGCCGGTCAGGGGATCGGCCAGTTCGAACTTCGAGCTGGTATTGCCGCCGCCGAAGTTGGTGATGCGCAGATCCTCGCCGAGCAGGTTCGATCGATAACGGAGCAGTTCGAGCGGTGAGGGCTCGAACGTCGCCGCTTCGCGGTCGTCCCAGAGGTTGCGGAGAAATGTCGTTTCTTTGGTTGATGTTTCAGACACAGGTCAACTCCACGTAGTCCTGGAAGCGCCGATACTGCGCTGCCCAGCGATCGGCCGCGGTCGGCTCGTAACGCTCGGTCGGAAATGAGTGCTCGACGATCTGTCGCGCCTCGGCGAGCGAGCGCACGGCACCGGTCGCAACCATCTGCATGGCGATGTTCCCCAGTGCGGTGGCTTCCACCGGGCCGGCGATCACGATTCGTCCGGTTGCGTCCGCCGTGAACTGGTTCAACAGCCGATTGCGGGATCCGCCACCCACGATCTGCACTTCGCCGATCGCGACGCCGGTCAGTTGCTGCAGGCGGTCGAGCACCACCCGGTACTTGAAGGCCAGGCTTTCGAGGATGGCGCGGGTGTAGGAGGCGGGACCGGTCGGCTCAGGCTGCCCGGTGCGATGACAATACTGCGCAATGGTGCCGGCCATGTCGGGCGGATGCAGAAAGACCGGATCGTCGGGATCGAACAGCGAGCTGAAGGCATAGCGATCGTCACCGGCCGCGTCCATCAATTCCGCGTAGTCGTAGTGATGTCCCTCGCGGGCCCAACCGCGGCGGCACGACTGGAGCAGCCAGAGCCCGCCGATGTTCTTCAGCAGACGGGTCGTCCCCCCCACCCCGCCTTCGTTGGTGAAATTCGCCTCGAGCGCCGCCCCGGTGATGATCGGATGCGGGACTTCGGTGCCGAGCAGCGACCAGGTGCCGGAGCTGAGAAACGCCCGCGCGCCGTAAGCTGGCACCGACGCCACCGCCGAACCCGTATCGTGACACGACGGCGCCACTACCGGCGTGCCTTCGAGCCCCCCCGCGACGCTTGGTTGGAGTCCGCCGAGAATCGTCCCGGGATCGATCAGCTCCGGGAGGAGATGGGTCGGAAGATCGAGCTCGCGCAACAGGTCGTAGGCCCATGCCCGCGCCCGCGCATCCACCATCTGGGTGGTCGTCGCGCTGGTGTACTCCGCGCGCAGTTCACCGGTCAGCCAGTAGTTCAGGATGTCGGGGACCGTGCCAAAGCTGGTTGCCGCGTCGAGTCTCCGCGGCGTCGATTGCGCCGCAGCGACGAGCTGATACAACGTGTTGAAGCTGAGGAACTGGATGCCGGTGATCTCGTAGATCCGCTCGCGCGGAATCCGCGAGAAGACGCCATTCATGATTCCGTCGGTCCGCGTGTCCCGATAGTGATACGGGTTGCCGAGCAGCTCTCCACGCTCGTCGAGCAGGCCGTAATCGCATCCCCACGTGTCGACCCCGATGCTGTCGAGGCGGCGCACGTCGCGCTCGAGCCGCTCGAGCCCGCGCTGCATCTCGCGCCAGAGACGCAGCAGATCCCAGTGCACCGATGCGTGCTCGCGGATAGGCTCATTGGGGAAGCGACAGATCTCGGTCAGATCGAGGACGCCGGATCGCAGGCGTCCCAACATCGCCCGTCCGCTCTCCGCCCCCAGGTCGAACGCGAGGAAATGGCCGTCCATGGCTAACTTCGCTGGGGTGACGCTTCGGATCCGTGCCCACCCTCCCTGCCCGCGCGCGGCCGCCGGTGACCGCAATTCTCCGGCCCGGGCCGGCGGTCGCTGAGGTCGGGGACCATGCGCTAGAGCATAAGTCCGGGGGAGATTCTAGCCAACCGACTTTGGCGTCGCGGCGGGTGTTTCGCGGCTCGCAACACAACGGCTGGAGCGTCACCAAGCCACCAGGTCGATTCGGCCGGTCCTGATTTCGCGGTGCAAAACATGCGCGGCCCGATCGTTGGGGGTTGCCGCGTCGATTCGTCAGGTTATATCGTCAGCGGTTATGACGGATCGAGCGCATGTTCAGGATGCGATCAATGAAGGCAAGGGATTGCTCCGCCTGGAGCCGTGCTGGGTGCCACGGTCTTTCATGCACCCCGGCAGGCGACTCCGGCTGCATCCGGATGATCTCTACGCCTACGGCGGGCATCGCGGTGGGATCAACGAGCGATGGTTCTCGTCGACCACCAATGCCGACAACGGACCAGGCACGCCTGCCGATGAAGGTCTCAGCTACGTTCGGCTCGCGAACGGCAATCGGTTCCTGCTCAAGGAGGCGGTCGAGGAAGCCGGAGATCTGCTGCTTGGCAAGCAGACCATGGAGCGGCGAGAAGGGATGGAACCTGCTCTGCAAGTTCTTCGACAACATGGGACCGATCCCGCATCACATGCATCAGAGCGACGAGCATGCCAGGCGTGTCGGCCGCCGCGGGAAACCGGAAGCGTATTACTTTCCGCCTCAATACAACCCGACCGACAACAACTATCCGTACACCTTCATGGGACTCGAACCGGGCACGACGAAGCAGGACGTGCGCCGCTGTCTCGAGAACTGGAACAAGGGAGACAACGGCATCACGTATCTGTCGCGGGCCTATCGTCTCGAGCGCGGGACCGGATGGCAGATCGATCCGGGCATTCTCCACGCGCCAGGTTCACTCCTGACCTACGAACCGCAGGTGAACAGCGACGTCTTCGCGATGTTCCAGTCGGAAGTGGAAGGGCGGATCACGCCATGGGATCTGCTCGTGAAGGACGTTCCGCCAGACAAGCACAAGGATCTCGACTACATCGTCGAGATGCTCGATTGGGAGGCGAACGTCAACCCGCGATTCGGCGAGAGCAATCGGTATCGCCCGAACCCGGTGAAGCCGTTGGCCGAAACCGAGCCGGAGGGGTACCGCGAACAGTGGGTGACCTACGGGACCGCTTGGTACTCTGCGAAGGAGCTGACCGTGCTGCCGAAACGTACCGTCACGATCAAGGACGCGGCCGCGCACGGGATCATCCTCACGCAGGGGCACGGCACGTTCGGCGGGCTGCAGGTCTCGACGCCGGCGATGATCCGCTTCGGCCAGATGACGGAAGACGAACTGTTCGTCACGGCGGAAACCGCCGCCGCCGGAGTGAAAATCGAGAACCGCAGCGACAGCGATCCGCTGGTGATGTTGAAACACTTCGGGCCGGGAAATCCTGAGGCCCCGAAGAGGAGATAGAGCGCTGCGGCCCGAGCGAGGCGGCGGAGCGAACCGCGGCGTCGCCGCGGCGCCGAGCGAGAGCGAGCGGGGGTGGGGCCCCGCGAGCCCTGCCCAGAGCGCCTGCGGCCCGAGCGAGGCGGCGGAGCGAACCGCGGCGTCGCCGCGGCGCCGAGCGAGAGCGAGCGGGGGTGGGGCCCCGCGAGCCCTGCCCAGAGCGCCTGCGGCCCGAGCGAGGCGGCGGAGCGAACCGCGGCGTCGCCGCGGCGCCGAGCGAGAGCGAGTGGGGGTGGGCCTCGCGAGCCCTGCCCAGAGCGCCTGCGGCCCGAGCGAGGCGGCGGAGCGAACCGCGGCGTCGCCGCGGCGCCGAGCGAGAGCGAGCGGGGGTGGGGCCCCGCGAGCCCTGCCCAGAGCGCCTGCGGCCCGAGCGAGGCGGCGGAGCGAACCGCGGCGTCGCCGCGGCGCCGAGCGAAAGCGAGTTGGGGGTGGGCCTCGCGAGCCCTGCCCAGAGCGCCTGCGGCCCGAGCGAGGCGGCGGAGCGAACCGCGGCGTCGCCGCGGCGCCGAGCGAGAGCGAGCGGGGGTGGGGCCCCGCGAGCACTGATAGACGAGGACATATGGCTGTGACTCACACGAAACCGAAGATTCACAACGCGATGTGGCCCGGCCTGGTCGGCAAGGGCGGTCCCGGCGCAGAGCCGCCGATTGATCTCGATACGATGCTCGATCTCACTGCCAAGGCTCAGGTCGACGGCACGACGTTCGACGGCGTCGATCTGTTCCTGTTCGATCCGCACGTCAGCATCGACTCATCCAACGACGACCTGCAGCGGCTCGCCGACAAGATCCGCTCGAAGAACCTGATGGTCGGTTCGCTGGTCGCGCCGGTGTGGCCGCCGACCGGCGGCGGATCGGCCATGGGCAGCGAAACGGAGCGAAAGGCGTTCCTCACGCAGGTACGCAAGGCATGCGCGATCGGACGGAAGCTCGAAGATCTCGGGGTTCGCCGCTACGGCATCGTCCGCATCGACTCGGCGGCGAGTCCGGCCGAGTGGGCCAAGGATCCTGCGGGAAACACCAAGAAGATCGCCGACACGTTCCGGCAGGCGGCCGACATCGCCGATGACATTGGTGAGCGGCTGGCTGCCGAGGGAGAAATCTGCTGGGGCGGCATGCACAGCGTGAAGCGCAACGTGGAGCTGCTCGAAATGGTGAACCGTCCGAAGACGGTCGGCTTCCAGGCAGACATGGCTCACACGCTGCTCTTCACGATGGGATACAACGCGCCGGACGATCGCATCCTGCCGGAGAACTTCGACTGGTCGGATCGCAAGACCCTCGACGAGGGGCTGCGCAAAATGACCAAGGCGCTTCGTCCGTGGACGATCGACTTTCACGTCGCGCAGAACGACGCCACCGTCAAGGGATCGGGGTCTCACGACAAGACCGGCCGTCACTGTCTTCCGTTCGATCCCAACGGCAAACTCGATATCGTCCAGCATGCCGGGTTCTGGCTGCGCGACGACAACGGCAACGTCGAACGCAAGTTCGATCACATCTGTTGGGACGGCTGCATGTTTCCGAATGCGGTGATGACCCAGCAGAAGACCTGGAACGACGTGCTCGGCGTGATGAAAGCGGTCCGCGACGCCCACGGCTGGGAGTGACGCGAGGGGCGAGGGGCGAGGGGCGATGAGGTGCCAGACGCAATGAAAACTCTCAATATCGGCTTGGTTGGCTATGGATTCATGGGCCGCACGCATTCGAATGCGTTCCTGCAGGCGCCGAGGTTTTTCGAGCTTCCCTACAAGCCGGTGCTCAAGGCGGTCGCCGCCCGTAACGAAGAACGCGTGAAGAAGTTTGCGGCGAACTGGGGCTACGAATCGTACGAGACCGACTGGCGGAAGCTGATCGATCGCAAGGACATCGACGTCGTCGACATCGCCAGCCCGAACGACACGCATCACGAGATCGCGATCGCGGCGGCGCGGGCGGGCAAGATGGTGATGTGCGAGAAGCCGCTCGGCCGAAACGCGGCCGAGGCGGAATCGATGGTCGCCGCCGTCGAATCAGCCGGCGTGCCGAACACCGTCTGGTACAACTACCGGCGGGTGCCCGCGGTCACGATGATCAAACAGCTCATCGACGAAGGGAAGCTGGGTCGCATTTTCCATTACCGCGCGAAGTTTCTGCAGGATTGGACAATCTCGAAGGAGTTGCCCCAAGGCGGTGAAGGACTCTGGCGGCTCGACATCTCCGTCGCCGGCAGCGGCGTCACCGGCGACCTGCTCGCGCACAACATCGATACGGCGCTGTGGCTGAACGGTCCGATCACCGAAGTCACGGCGATGACCGAAACGTTCATCAAGGAACGCACGCACAACATCACCGGCAAGGTCCAGCCGGTGGGCATAGACGATGCGAGCGCGTTCTTGTGCCGGTTCGAGAACGGGTCTCTGGCGATGTTCGAAGCCACCCGCTATGCGCGCGGGCACAAGGCGCTCTACACGCTCGAGATCAACGGCGAGCACGCCTCGGCCTTCTGGGACCTTCACGATCTGCATCGGCTGCAATACTTCGATCATCGCGACGAAGGGCGCCTGCGTGGCTGGCGCAGCATTCACATCACCGACGCCGACCAGCCGTACATGAAGCACTGGTGGGTGCCCGGTCTGCAGATTGGTTACGAGCACACGTTCACCCACCAGTTCGCCGACTTCCTGGACGCTGCCGCGAAGGGCAAGCCACTGCCGCCAACCTTCCGCGACGGCCTGGCGACCGATTACGTCACCGACGCGGTGTTGAAGTCAGGCAAGACCCGGCAGTGGGAAAAGGTTGCCGGGACGCCGGCGACGGTCGCGTAAGACGCGGCCGAGGACCGGAGCCACGGACAACCGCTGTTCGTGGCCTCTGTCCTCGATGATGCGGTGCTTTCCAATCTGTCTTCCGCCTGCGATTACGGCAGCGCGAACGCAAAGAGCGCGTCGCCGCCAGACACCAGCACGTACTGCTTGCCGTCGAGCATGTAGGTCTCGGCCGCGTTCCCGACGTCGCCCAGCCGCGCGTGCCACAGCGGCTTGCCATTCGCCGGATCGTAGGCAACGAAATTACCAGACCCGTCACCGGCAAACAGAAGGCGGCCGGCGGTCGTGAGCATGCCGGTGGCCCCGCCTCCCCGCAGTTCGTGGCGCCATGCGACCTTGGACGTCGCTGGATCGATTGCGGTGATGGAACCGAAGGTCGTCACGCCGCCGCCGCCCTGAACGCCGCCGAGGCCCATCGATCCGCGCGGATCCGCGTCGATGAGATATCGAATCGAGAGCCCGTTGTCTTCAGGCACATAGAACAAGCCGGTGTCCGGCGAGTACGACGGCGGAGGCCAGTTGGTCGCGCTGCTGCTCACGATGGCGCCGGGAATCGTCGCGACCTTCTCTGGATTGAGAATGGGCCGCCCCTGCTTGTCCATGCCGCTCGCCCAGTTGGCTGTCGGACTGTACTTGCCGCTCGTCACGAACTCACCCGTGACCCGATCCACGGTGAAGAAATACCCGTTCCTGGCCGCAGTGGACACCAGTTTTCGCGACTGGCCGTTGATCTTCGCGTCGATCAGAATCGGCGTCTGCGCCGAATCGAAGTCGTGCATGTCGCGCGGCGAGGTCTGGTAATACCACGCCATCTTGCCGGTATCCACGTTCACGGCGATCAGCGAACAACTGAACAAGCCGGTGCCGGTGCCGCGGCCCGCCACCGTGTAGGCCGGCGTGGGATTGCCGGTACCAAAGATGTAGAGATTGGTTTCCGGATCGTACGCGCCGGGTACCCACGGCTGGGCCCCTCCGTGTCGTGCCGCCTCCAGGCTCGGCCAGGTGTCGACGCCGGGGTCGTCCGCGTTCATTGGCACGGTGTAGAGAATCCACTGCCGCTTGCCGGTTTCAGGGTCGTACGACTGAAGGAAGCCGGGCGCATCGATGTCGTTTCCGGTGCCGACAATCACGTGATCGCGAATGATGATCGGCGCCATCGACGAGAAGTACTGCTCGGCGAACGGCGCGAGCTCGACGTGCCACACTTCCTTTCCCGTACGCGCGTCGATCTTCACCAGGTAATCGTCGTGCGTCTCCATGAACAAGTAGTTGTGCCACATCCCGACCCCGCGATGTCCGGTGTGCGTGCCGCCGCGCGTCTTCCAGTAGAAATGCCAGAGGACCGTTCCGTCCCGCGCGTCGATGGCCCAGGCGTTGTCGGGCGAGGTCGCGTAAAGCACGCCGTCGACCATCAGCACGGAACCGCGAATCTGTGCGGGACCGGGCCGGTTGAAATCGCCGCTTCCTTCCCCGGCGATGATCAGCCGCATGCCTTCTTCACCGGAGCCGGCGTCTGCAGTCACCGGGCCGCCGTGGCCGTTCGCGCCGAAACCCTGCATGAACCCTCGCGACACCCACGCCAGGCCGAGGTTCTTCACCGTGGTCTGATTGATCTGCGTGAGGGAGCTGTAGCGCCTGCCGGTGTAATCGCCGGAATAGGTTGGCCACGAGTCGCCGAGCGGCTTGAGGAGCAACGCCGGGTCGAGGCCGCCGCCGCTCTGGGCGGCGAGCACGATCGGTACGACCAGCAGAAACGCCGGCACTATTCGCTTGATGGTTGTCATTGGCGAATCGCTACTTGAGCGTCCACAGAAAGGCCGTGACGTTGTGCATGTCTGTTTCCGCCAACGTCGGCACGAGTTTTCGGTGAGCTTCCGATGGATCGTGGACCTCTACTTTTGGCCCGGTGGCAGTTCGCAGGAACGTCCTGCGGGTGCCGTCCTCCAGGATGAGCGACACCGCGAAGTCGTCGACGCGGGCCAGACGGCCTTCGAAACGCGGGCCGGACGCCGGTGTCACGATCACCGTGATCGGCTGCCGTTGCTGGGTTTCACCACCCTCGGCATCGGCGCCGCGTCCGCCACGGCCGCGGCCGCCGGACACCCACAGGTCCTGCAGCTCCCGCGGATCGCGGACGCGAGACACGATCCCCTTCATATCACCGTCCAGCGAATGACATGTACTGCACTTGGTAGCGAAGTACGCCTGCCCCGCCGCAGGATCGCCGACGAGCACCTTCTCCGGCGGCACCTCTACGCCCTCGGGCGGCCGTCCCTGCGCACCGGCGTTCGCAAGCACACTGTGAAAGTACTCGGCGATGGCCTTGATGTCGTCCACCGGCAGAGGGAACGCCGGCATCGGCGGCGCGCCCGCGCGCGGATTCGGGCGTCCGCGCTGCACGACCGGGATGATCTGCTCACCCTCCTTGTCGCCGAGCACCAGCTGCGAACGCAGCAGGTTGGGACCTCCCTGTTGCCCTCCTCGCAAGTCGATGCCGTGGCATGCAGCGCAGTTGCTCTCGTACAGTCCCTTTCCGCGCGCGATCACCGCAGCGTCGGCCAGCTTCCGCTGCTGCTGCGGAAAGTTCGGCGGCGGCGGACCGCGGTGTTCCCCTTCCTGAGCGGGAGCGGGCGGTGGCTGAGGGGCGGCCCCCTGCGGAGCGGGCGGTGGCGTCTGACCCGCAGGGGGCTGTGTCTGTGCGAACCCTGCCAGGCCCGCACCCATCAACAGCGCCGCCGATATCACCAACGCGTGCCGATGTTTCAATGAGTGCTGCATCATCCTTGCCTCGACGCTGTGGTCGCAGACGCTTCGCTCAGCGCCCGACGACAATACTCAAGGCAGCCGCGGACCTCTTTCACGGGATCCGAGCCCTCCGGAACCTCGTATTCCATCTCGATCGTTCCTGGCATCTTCCACTTGTTCTTCTTCACCAGCTGGAGGATCTCCTTGATCGGGGTCTCGCCGGTGCCCCACGGCAGATTCAGCGCGCAGTGCTCCGGGGTCGTCCGATCCTTCAGATGGAAGCTGGCGATCCGATCGTAAAACTTCTGCAGGAACTGCATCGGAGTTCCGCCGACGCTGCCGGCCGCCACGAAGTGCCCGAAGTCGACGTTCGCCATGTTGCCTTTGGACAACGCAAACGCCTGGTCGAACGCAGTCATGCTTCCTTGCAGATGCGTATGGTACGCGGCGTAGATCTTTTTCTTCACCGCGAAGTCGCCGATGCGTTTCAGTTGGGCGGCGTCGGTCGGTAGTTCCAGCGTGGTGTGCGTGCATCCGAGTGCTTCGGCCACATTGAAGATGTACTCGAACTCCTCGTCGGACATGTTGGGATTGAGCTGCTTCCACGCGTAGATCGTGACACCGGCGTCGTTGTACGTCTTGCGCAGCTTCTTGAACGGCTCCATCGAGACCGTGGTGCGCCATTCCTTCAACTTTTTCGCCTGCTCCTGCTGCTCGGGTGTCAGCTCACCTCGTCCCCGTCCTCCACCGCCACCGGCTCCGCCGGCCGCGGGAGGAATCACGCATTCCTGCCCCTTCCACGATCCCTTCTTCGCTCCCTCGGGTATCGCGCCTGTTGCACCGCGTTCGCCGCCGCCGGCAGCCCCGCGACCGCCGGGGCCGCCGACACGACCGCTCGACGGCGCGCCGGCAAAGCTCTCGACCGGTCCCCCCATCAATTCAATGGCGTTAATCCCGGAATCGACAATGTACTTCAGCGTCGCCTCAGCGCTTTGATCCGGCATGTTCCGGTAGCTGTAGGTGATCGTTCCGATCTGGACCCCGTCGATCAGTGAGTTCGGCTTCGACGGTGCAAACGCCCCGAAGATGGACTCGGCTCTTTCCAGGATTGCCGCCGCGGGAAGGCTGGCGAGCGCGAGCTTTCCGAACTCTCGTCGGGTGTAGGACATGAGTGGCTCCCTCAAGGTAGATGAGTATCAGGCCGGAAGAGTTGTGAAAATTTCTGGAGATTCGGTAAATTGGCGTTCCGAGTTGCCGTAATGCCAACTGACTATGCCCTCCGCCGCCGTCATGCATCGGTCTGACAGGCGCCATTCTTATCAATTTGGGGCTGCCCGACAACATCAATCACCGGGAACGACGAGGGAGGACGAGGTGTTTCAATCACGGACCCGGGTTCGCTGGCTCATGGCAATGACGACCGCGGCAATGGCCCTTGCGCTCGGGATGGACATCGTCACCGCGCAGCAGCCGGCGCCGGGTTCGTCGGCGGGCTCCGGACAGAGCTCGGCGCCAGCCCAAGGACAGGGTCCGGGTCGGGGACGTGGCGGATTCACGCAGCCGGAGCCTGTCGATTTCCAGGAACATGAAGGGTGGACGTCGCTCTTCGACGGGAAGACGCTCGACGGCTGGTCGGGCGACAAGAACTGGAAAGTGGAAGACGGCGCAATCACGATCGAGTCGACCTGCGAACAGCCGACCGGGACCGTGTATCTCGTCTGGCAAGGAGGAGAAGCGGCCGACTTCGAGTTGAAGATGGAGATGAAAGGCACCGGCAACATCAACGGCGGCATTCAGTACCGCGGCTGGATTGCGCCTCGTCCGCAGCGCGCTGGCGGACCTGGCGGAGCCGGGCGTGGACCGCAGGGTCCGTGCCCGGGAGGTGCGCAACGCGGCAGCCCACCCGATCCGCAGACTGAAGAACAATGGAACATGTGGGGCGCGCAGTACGATTTCGACGCCGCCAACCGGTTCACTGGACAGTTCTACGAACAATCCACCGGTCGCGGCATCATCGCCTGGAAGGGACAGGTCGTCCGCACTCTCGAGGGGCAGCCCAAGCGGTTGATCGCCACGCTTGGCGAACCCGCGGTGATCGACTGGTACTACAAGCCAGACGAGTCGATCGCCACATCGTCGCCGTCGGCAATCAGATGACGCACATCCTCAACGGACACGTCATCTCTGTCCTGGTCGACGAGGGCGCCTCGAAAGCGCGCAAGAGTGGCAAGATCGGGATCGAGGTGGAAGCGACCGGCAAACTGTTCGCCCGCAACATCTGGCTCAAGAAGCTTTCATAGAGAAGGCCATCAACCATGACTCAGCGACCGCGTCAACCCGGCGACTTCAAAGCACCGGCCTCCGTTCGTACCTTCATCCTGTTCGCGACAACCGCGCTGTTGGCGGCGAACCTCGCGGCGCAGATGCCACCGCTGCCGCAGCCGCTGCCGTTCGAGGATCACACGGGCTTTTCGCAGATCTTCGATGGCAGCACGTTGAAGGGATGGGATGGAGATCCCGGATTCTGGCGTGCTGAAGGTGGGGCCATCGTCGGCCAGACGACCCCCGAGAACAAGCTGGCCGAGAACACCTTCATCATCTGGCGCGGTGGCGAGCCAGGAGACTTCGAGCTGAAACTCGAATACCGCATCAGTGCCACCAACAGTGGGATTCAGATTCGCAGCCGCCGGCTCAACCCCGGCACTACGGATCCGTCGGGACGAGCGGTCAACGGCAAGTGGGTGATGGCGGGGTACCAGGCGGACATTGATTTCGCCAATATGTTCACCGGCCAGATCTACGAGGAACGTGGACGTGGATTCCTGGCGATGCGCGGTCAATACACCTACATCCCGTCGACCGGCGGTGCCAAGGTCGTCGGCTCGCTTCAGACCAGCGACAACGAACTGAAGGACATCATCAAGGCCACCGACTGGAATCAGGTCCACGTGATTGCGCGCGGCAACATGATCACCGAGATCATGAACGGCCACGTCACCAGCACGGTGGTCGACGATGACAGCAAGGGACGGGCGCTCAGCGGCCTGATTGGTTTCCAGATGCACGTGGGCGAGCCGATGAAGGTCGAGTTCAGGAATATCTGGTTGAAGCAGTACTGAGGCGAGGGGCGACAAGGGTGCTGGGTGCAGCGTGCTACGGGCTGGGTGCTGCGAGCTTCTCGCCGCTCGCCCCTCGCCCGTCGGGCTCGCCCCTCGCCCCTCGCACCGAGACCACCATGTTCACCATGCACCCCATCGGCTCGATCCGCTCGCCTTACACTGACTCCTCCCAGATCCCGAAAGGTCCCGGCGCCGAACATCGAGCGGAGGGAGTGCTCGAAATCCTGCCGGAGTACGAACAAGGCCTGATGGACATCGACGGCTTTTCGCACCTGTTCGTGCTGTGGGTATTCGATCGCGCCGCGGGCTCGTCGCTGATTGCCACGCCGCCGCTGGATCGTCGCCCTCATGGCGTCTTCGCCACACGCTCGCCGCAGCGGCCCAATCCGATTGGCCTGACGGTAGTCGCACTGCTCCGGCGTGAAGGCACGAAGTTGTTCGTTCGCGGCGTCGACATGCTCGACGGCTCGCCGATTCTGGACGTCAAGCCGTATCTCTCGAGCATCCCGGAGGCCGACCTGCGCCGCGGGTGGCTCGAAAGCGTCGAGCGCGGTGCTCCACCGACGGATTCCGTCACTCCGGAACAGTCCGCGGCTGTCGCGGACGATTCACGCCAAGGCGCAGAGGCGCGGGACGGCCAGGGACGCTCAACTCGTTCCCGGGCGTGCGACGAGGACGACTGAAGAAGCAGCTGCTCTGCCGGCGAAGGCGCTGCGACGTCACGTACGATTTCACGCGGAGGTCGCCGAGCCCACAGAGAACTTACCAACAAAAGGCCTTCTGCGCGCTCAGCGTCCTCTGCGTGCAATTCGTACGTGAAGAGCCGCCGCCTCTTACGGGCGATTGTCTTTTCCGCAGACTCCGATTCGACTGAACTCACTCAACCGCGAACCTGCGTGGCACGATCGCGGATGTCAGACCAGCGCGCCGCACACCTCGCGAAAATGTCTCGCGTGCTACGATTCCGTCGTGACTGCGCATGCCAGCGGAACGTTCGACGTCAAGCTCACACCGCAGACGATGGTGGACAACCAGGCCGGTCTCGCGAGGATGTCCATCGAGAAGCAATTCCACGGAACACTGGAGGGCACCAGCAAAGGAGAGATGTTGAGTGCCGGAACGACAGTGAAGGATTCGGCAGGCTACGTCGCACTCGAGCGCGTCAGCGGAACCCTCGCAGGCAACACTGGAACCTTCGTCCTCCAGCACAGCGCTACGATGAATCGAGGCACGCCGCAGCTGTCGATCAAGGTCGTCCCGGACTCAGGAACCGGTCAGCTGACGGGATTGTCTGGCGAGATGGCGATCAAAATTGAAAACGGCAGGCATTTGTACGAATTCGATTACTCGATCGGCCCTGCGCGATAGGCGCGACAGATGCCGTTGAGCGAAGAGCGCCTCTCTACACGGATCGGGTGAGATGACGCCTGCGATGTCGCCTTCTCCTTCCTGTTGCGCGACGCAATCGGAACGGTGACCCTCGACAGGGATCATGTCCGCCTTTCATTACGGCATTCTGGTCGCTGGATGGATCATTTGGATGGCGCCGTTCTTCTTCATTAAAAGGAGCGGTGCGAAGGCCGAGCGAGTCGACCGCCGTGCACGGTGGGGAATCGTGCTGGAAGGTGTCGCCTACTCCCTGATGTGGCAGAGCAAATTCTGGTTGCGGCAGCCGCACGGCTGGCGCACGGCGCTATCGATATGGTTTCTAGCCCTGGCCTCGGTCCTGTCCTGGAGCAGCGCGCGCACCCTCGGGCGTCAGTGGCGTTTCGACGCCGGGCTCAATCGGGACCATGAGCTGGTCACGTCCGGCGCCTATCGCTTCGTACGCCATCCCATCTACGCCTCGATGTTATGCCTCCTGCTCGGCACCGGCTTCATGGTCGCGCCGATGCTGCTCCTTCTGATCTCGACATCGATATTCATCGCGGGTACGCAGATTCGCGTTCGCATCGAGGACAACCTGCTGGCGGCGCGGTTCGGCGATCGCTTCCGCGACTATCGACAGAGCGTCGGGGTGTACGTTCCGTTTCTGAAGATCTAGCCGAGCTTCGTTGGATGAAACTCCATGTGGGAGGAGCGATTGAACCGGCGCCACGACGCACCGGACGGAGGGGCGGCCTGCACCCACAAACACGGTATTTGGGAGGGCCTCCGTCAATCCGTGGGGAAGCCAACGCCACCTCACGAGGTTTCAGGCATACCTGCAGGAGGCGGTCACCAATCGTCACGGCATACCAGTTGCTGACGGCACAGTCGGCTGCCGGCCCTTAGTGTAGGATTCGTTTGCCCTGGGCCGACAGGACCAGGCCGCTCATGGATGTCGGTGAGATGGAAATTGGGATCCTGGCGGAGCGTACCGGCGACCGAGTGACGACTCGTGCCTGCCGGACCATTCGACCTCGCCCATGTCGCAGTGGTCATGGGTGCGCTCGAGAAGGCGGAGTCTGGCTTGGGCGGTTGCCGCTTCGTCGACCTTGATTTGACCAAATTGGCTCGAGTGGATGGCACAGGCGCTGTTCTGCTCGCTCGACTTCTCGATCGGCTCGAAGCGACAGGGCGCCGCACGCATGTCGTCGGCACCGGCAGCCAGCAATCTGCGCAACTCATTGCCCTCTATCGGAGACGCAGATCCGAGCAGCCTTCGGCTCACATGCGTGCCGGCCCCTTCGCGCGGGTCGGCAAGCTCGCGGCAGGGATGCCAGCCACTGCCGGCAGCATCCTCGATTTCATCGGTCGGTTTGCCGCCGCATTCCCGAAGATGGTCGGCACGCCGCAATCCATCAACTGGCGCTCGCTCCCCACGCTGGTACAGGAAATTGGCGCGGCGTCGCTGCCGGTCACGAGCGCCGCCAACCTGCTGGTCGGCCTGATCATCGCGTTCCTGGGGGTCTCGCAGCTCGGACGCATCGGTGCGGTCACGTTCGTGCCCGAACTCGTCGTGGTTGCGCAGTTCCGCGAGCTCGGACCGCTGGTCACCGCGATCATCGTCGCCGGCCGCTCAGGCGCCGGCATCGCGTCGGAAATCGGCACGATGAGCGTGTCGGAGGAAGTCGATGCGCTGCGCGCGATGGGACTGGACCCGATGCGCTGGCTGGTGTGGCCTCGCTGTCTCGCAATCGTGGCGGTGCTCCCACTCCTGACCTGGATCGGCAACGTCCTGGCGATAGTCGGCGGTCTTCTGGCGACGACGGCGCTTACCAACTTGCCGCCGCGTGCCTATCTGGTGGGAACGGCCGACGCGATCACCGGCGCTCATTTGCTGACCGGCCTGATCAAAACGCCCTTTCTTGCCCTGTCAATCGGACTGATCGCCTGTGGCCAGGGCCTGTCGACGCGAGGAGGGCCCGCCGGCGTCGGCGCCAACACGACGCGCGCGGTTGTGCTGGCCATCTTCAGCGTCATCGTCATCGATTCGATATTCACGCTCTTTTTTGTCGTCGCCGGGATCTAACGTGGCCGACACACCGTCACCAGCAGGCACGCACATCGCTGTCGACGACCTTCGCATCGGCTGGGGCTCCAGAGTGCTGATGCAGCACGTGACGTTCACGGTCGAACGCGGGACGACATTCGCCATTCTCGGCGGGTCGGGGTGCGGCAAGAGTACGCTGCTGCGCCACTTGATCGGCCTGGAGCGCGCTCAAGGCGGCCGGATCGATATCGATGGCGTCGGTGAGCCTCACCGCTATGAAGGAGTGCCGCCGTTCGGCGTGATGTTCCAGTCGGGTGCGCTGTTCAGTTCGATGACGCTGGCGGAGAACCTCGCACTTCCTCTCACGACGTGGACATCACTTCGGGGAGCAATCGTGCGGGATCTCGCGCAGGCGAAACTGGACCTCGTCGGCCTTGGTCCGTTTTCCGAACACCGGCCCGGCGAGATCTCGGGGGGCATGAAGAAGCGTGCGGGGATTGCGCGCGCGCTGATGCTGGAGCCCGACCTTCTCTTCCTGGACGAGCCATCGGCAGGCCTCGACCCGATTACGGCGCTCGAACTGGATCTGTTGATTGCGATGCTCAGTCGCGATCTCGGAATCACCGTCGTCGTGGTGACCCATGAACTTCCCAGCATTTTCCTCATCGCCGATACGTGCATCGTCCTGGAAAAGGCGTCTCAGGGAATCATCGCACGTGGTGACCCTCGCCGACTGCGCGACGAATCGACGATTCCGTTCGTGCACAACTTCTTCACTCGCTCATCGCCCCATGCGAGCCAACCCTCGGGAGTGTGACCAATGGTCGCCGACAAGAGCTACGCACGACTTGGCTTCTTCCTGCTAATTGCCTTGGTTGTTGTCCTCGCGACCGCGCTGTTTTTCATTCAACGCCTGCGGAGTCGGCCTCTCCTTGCGGTTGTCACCTTCACCACCGAGAACGTCAGCGGACTCGACGTCGCGAGCCCGGTCCGGTTCAGAGGAGTGACGGTGGGCAGTGTCTCAGACATGGGTCTGGATCCCAGAGGAAGCGTCATCGAGATTGACTTCGTGCTGTTCCTCGACCGGATCCGGACACTTGGCGGCAATGTCAAACGGATCCAGCAGTTGGCCGAACTGGGCCTGTGGGACAAATTTCGGGCGCAGGTGATCGGTAACCCGATCACCGGCCAGTCGTACCTGCTGCTCGATATGCCGAAGGATCCTCCACCGCCCATGGCGCTCGGTTTCGCGCCGGACCGGCCGTACGTGCCGATGATGCCTTCGCCGTTGACCAGAGTGCAGGATCGGCTGCCCGAGGTCATCGATCGCGCCGAAACCACTCTTCAGACGTTTGACCGGATTGTCGCCAGGATTCCGGACAGCCTCGACCGAAGCGACCGATTCTTCACGAACGTCGAGCGGATGTTGCGCGAGAGCGACCTGCCGGCGATGAGCACCGATTCGCGAAAATTCTTCTCCACGACGAGCGCCCAAATGGGCCAGCTGTCAGCCGACCTCGAAAAGGTGATCGGCACCGGCGGGACGTTGGACCAGCTCGTGGAAGAGGCGCGCGCGGTGATTAAGGCGGCCGACCTCCCGGCCACGGCGCAAGCCACCCGAACGGCTTCGCACGAAACAAGCCTCGCCGCGGACGATCTCAGACGATCGCTGCCGGCGATTCGAGAATCGCTCCAGCAGCTCCGCGAGCTCGCGAAATTGCTGGAAGAGCAGCCAGAATCGGTCGTGTACGGTCCGCGTCCGCCGAAGGGAAAATCCCGATGACTCGCCGGTCCCGATGCGCGACGTGCGCGATGGCGCTCATTGCGTGGCTGGGCGTTGCCGGCTGCACGCTGCGCCGGCCCGAGATCGTCTCGAGCCGCATGATCGAGCCGCAACTGGCGGGGGAATCGGTTCCGCATGGAACCGCAACGTCCGCCACTGAGGTCCGGATGCTCGAGACGCAGGCGCGCGCACACATCGGCCGGCGGTTGCTGCATCAGCTTCCCGATGGGGAGTTGATTGAGGATGACGTGTGGCGATGGTCGTCAGCGCCTGACCGGTATCTGGATACCGCGCTGCGCCTCGAATTTGCGGCCAATAGAGACGTTCGCCTCGTTGAATCGGTCGATGCTCCAGTGCTGGGGGTGACGCTCCTCGCCTGGCAGATCGAGGGCGAAGGCAACCAACGCCTTCTCGGAGCCATTGAGGTCCGGTTCACCGGAACCAATCACGTGGTGCACACGCAAGTGATCAGGGATAGCGAGCCGCTATCTGGTGGGCTGCCCGGCGATTTGTCCGTCGCTGCCGGCCGTCTCCTCGGTCGTCTCGCCTCTGAAGCGACGAAACGGGTGGTGGCGGTGCCCTCGCAGCTCCCTCCCGCCACCGTTACGAACACGCCACATTGGCCGTGAGTTGTCGGGCAGGTGCTCGAAACCCTACAGTAGTTGACCTTCGCACCAGCGCCGGTATGTCGGAGGACCTCCGTCAGGCCGGAGAGGCAACCACTATTTCACCCAGTTTTCGGCGGCGAGCAAAGGCGAGACTGGCCCAAGGAGTCCGGCACAGCAGTTGCTGACGGCTCGGGCGACGCAGACGGGCGCCGAGCTTGAGAGTCTGTCACGAGCGGCGCGCCTTCAGGTCCACGTTCCGCAATGCAGGAGGCTCCTCCGACTTCAAGCCGCAGAAACGTTCGTGCGCGTTCGTCGGGATCGCGAATGGCGGTTTCGAGGGAGGCCTGAAGAATGAAGATCGCACGCGAGTTCGTGACCAGCACCGTCATCGGTGGCATGTTTGTCGTGGTGCCGGTGTACTTGGCGATCCTGCTCCTGCTCAAAGGCATGAAGTCGGTGGCGGGCCTGGTGCGACCGGTTGCCGCGCTGGTGCCCGACTGGCTGCCGGCCGAAAACCTTTTCTCGCTTCTGCTGGTGCTGGTCATCTGTTTCGTCGTCGGTGCAGCGGTACGCACTCAAAGAGGACGCGCGGTTCGTGAGCGCATGGAGATGGCATTCTTCGAACGGCTTCCCGGTTACGGCCTGCTTCGCAGCCTCACACAGCGCCTGGCGGGGGACGATGACGAGGCTACCTGGAAGCCGGCCCTCGTCGAGATCGAGGATGCGCTCGCTCCGGCCTTCATCATCGAAGAACACGACGATGGCCGCTTCACGGTGTTCGTGCCCTCGATTCCGACGCCACTCGCCGGAGCGGTATACATCCTCGGACCGGAACGCGTGCATGTCCTCGACATTCCTTTTACCCAGGCCGTCAAATCGGTTTCCCGCTGGGGATCCGGCTCGAAAGATCTGTTGGCTGCAATGCGCAGTGGCTCACGCTCCTAGGCGGCCTGCTGCCGCAGGCGCGGGCAGCCGTTTGAGGACGTGCCTTCGAAGCAGGAAAAACGAACCTGATCAGAATCGCTGGTGATTATCAAGGAGCATAACGATGAAAGCGACGTGTTTGGCAGGCATTCTCGTGGGCGCCGCTCTCACCTGGGCGCCGCAGGTTTCTCTGGCACAGGACAAGGGGAAAACGGCGGCAGCCGAACTCACGAGCGAGGCGAAGACGGCTCTGCAGTCGTTGACCGCGAGCGTCCCGCTGGCCAAGGAACTCGCTCCGAAGGCGGAGGCGATTCTGGTATTCCCGAAGGTGACGAAAGCCGGCCTCGGGGTCGGCGGCCAGTACGGCGAAGGCGCGCTTCTGAAGAAGGGGACAGCAAGCAGCTACTACAAGACGACCGGCGCGTCATTCGGGTTGCAGGCAGGAGGCCAGCAATACGGCTACGCGATGTTCTTCATGAACGCCAAGGCGCTCGAGCAACTGAACAAGGCCAACGGCTTCGAGGTCGGCGTCGGTCCGAGCGTCGTCCTGGTCGATGAAGGGATGGCGAAGACCACCACGACCAACACGCTGAAGGACGACGTCTACGCCTTCGTCTTCGGGCAGAAGGGCCTGATGGCGGGCCTTGGCATTCAAGGCAACAAGATCACGCAGATCACCCCGAAGTAGGCCAGGATGGTGGCGCCTCTACAAAGAGGCGCCGAATACCCTCCCGGGTTGTAGGGCGCACCTTCAGGCGCGGCGGACAGGCGCCGCCTCGACAAGTCGTGTCGAGATCTAGAGGAGCTTCTTCACCCACATGTTGCGCACCGAAACCTTGGTGGTCGCCTCGATCTCGATGCCGAAGAGTCCCGGCTGGTTGTTTGACGAGGCAGGATCGTCGTCGATCATGACGGAGAACAACTGCCCGTTCAGGATGTGCAGAAAGGTTCCGCCCCGGGCGATCACCGTGTACTGGTTCCAATCATTCATGCGCACGAGAGCACCGAGGGCGGCGCGATCGCCGACGGCGCCCATCAATCGCTTGCTCTTCTCACCGAAGCCTTCGACGACCTGGCCGCGCCAGGCGAGAATGCGCATCGGGCGTGTTCTCGGAATAGAACTGCCCCGTATACACGCGGCTCGGCCAGAAATCCGCTTGTGGTCCGGTCATCATCCAATCGAGGTTGACCGGGCCGACATTGGCAGTGACGTTCGCCGGAATTGGCCTCAGCCACGGCAGACCAGTCTTACTTCGATACTGAATACCGCTTCCGCCATCCCCTTCGACCTTGATCTCGAACTTCAGCGTGAAGTCCTTCGCCTCGAGGTTCCGGTAGACGATATAGCTGTTGCCGCTCGGGTTCGAGGGCGTCGATTCGCCAACGATGGCACCATTCTCGACGCGCCAGAATTTCGAGTTGCCGTCCCACCCTTTGAGGCTGACGCCGTCGAAGAGTGGGACGTAGCCTTCGTGGTCGTTGAAGTCCATCGGCGCCGGCTCGGTAAAGCCGGCGCGCTGTGACTCGGTGGACTGTTGTGTGGCCCGGGCGGCCGGCTGGAGCGCCGCTCCGACGATGAGACCAATCGTCAATCCCGTCAGACCGTGTTGGAGCGGTGCCCTCATTGTGCTCCTCGTCAACATTCATTAGTGCGCGTGGGGTCCCACCCCCACGCGCTGGCGCAAGCCGGTCCGCCTTCGGGCGGACTTCATGCCGTCGGCTCGCGCCGGCCGCAGGCGCTACCAGACGAACCGCAGCCCGAACTGCATGTTGCGTCCGTCGTCGGCAGTCGTGATCGTGCCGACCGTGCGATTCGAGATGTTCAGATCGGGCGTGCCGAAGTTCGCGTGGTTGAACAGGTTGAAGACCTCCCACCGGAACTCGACGCGCGCCTTGTCGATTGGGAACCGCTTGCTGAGCGAGAAGTCGACGCGCTGGGTACCCGGGCCGCGCACGGTGTTGCGGCCGGCGGTGCCCTGCGTGCCGGGCGCCGGCACGAGATACGCGGTCGGGTCGAACCAGCGATCGGAAGTGGGGTTGTCGATGTTGCCGGCGTCCTCCTCGCGTCCGGGCGCAAAGTTCACGCGCTGCGGGACGAACGAGCCGCACTGGCAGACGTTGGTCGACGTCACCGAGTACGGGAACCCCGATGCCAACGCGGATGATCCCCTGCACCTGCCAGCCGCCGAGTAGTAGGCGGCCGCGCCGCCGTCCGACAGCCAGCGCTTGCCCGGGCCGAACGGCAATTCGTAGCCGCCGCTGATCGCGGCGCGATGCCGCTGGTCGTAGCGTGCCGGTCCCTCGTCGGCGTCCAGGTTCCGTGGCAAACGCGGTGTCGTTCGCCTCGATCTCGCCCGACCCGTTGTCGGTGCTCTTCGAGATCTGGTAGTTGCCGAGGAAGAACAGGCCGTCCGAGTAGCGTTTCTCGACGCGGAACGAGAGGCCATTGAACCGCGCCCAGCCGGCATCCGACGAATAGAGAATCGCCGACTGGAACGCCGGGTACGGCACGCGCGTCACGATCGGCGTCGTGCCGGGCGCGGCCTGGTTGATGTTGTAGCGCTTGTGCTCGTTGTAGCTGCGGCTCCCGGTGTAGGCGACTTCGACGAGGTAATTGCGTCCGAGCGAGCGCTGGACGTTCGCATTCCACTGCACGGTGTAGGCGCTGCGGTTGCTCGGATCCATCGAGAACGGCGCGGGGAACTGCGGGATGTTGTTCAGGTCGGGGAACAGCGTGTCCGCATTGAAGCCGAGATCCGTCGCCGTCGGCTGAAGCGAGTACTGACCGTAATACGGCGGCACCAGGCGCGAGAACTGAAGCTCGTTGAGATTCAGGTTGTCGTAGTAGACGCCGAATCCGGTGCGCGCGACCGTCTGGTCGTTCACGTTGTAGGCAAGGCCGACGCGCGGCCCCCAGTTGTTCAGGTCCTTCTTCAGAATGCCCGCCGGATAGAAGTCGTCCTGCTGGATGACGAGCGGGACGAGTTGCGGCGGCAGGTTCGCCGGCAGCTTGTGATACGCGATCTTGCCGGTAGCCGCATCGAACGATCCTTCGATGCCGTTCTCCTCCTCCCAGGGCCCGAGGTATTCCCACCGGATGCCCATCTGCAGCGTCAGCGCGCTGCTGATCTGCCAGTTGTCATCGAAGAACGGCGCGAAGGTCGGCGAGTGATACGTCGACCGTGAGCTGCCGAAGGCGCCCGTGCACGTCGAGCAGTAGCCGAGCAGGAAGTCGGCGACCGGATTTCCGGTGTACTGGCCGTTGAAGGTGAATCCGCCGCGTGGCGGCACTTCCGTCAGGTGATCGAACTGCCGGAACTGCGCCTGGAGACCGAAGCGGACGTTGTGGCGCCCCTTGACCCAGCTCGTCGCGTTCGAGACGCTCAGCATCTTTTCGGTCGCGCCCTGGGTGATCCCGCCTTCGCCGTTTCCGGAGAAGCCGGTCATGGTAAAGCCGGGACGTCCGTAGTCGATCGGATCGACGCCACCTGCCAGGTTTTGAAGACCAATGTCCGCGACCCAGTTGCGGCCGTCGAGACTGATCGGCGCATTCAAGTGATACGCGTAGTTGTAGCCCACGCGGGTCTCGTTCACGACGGCGGGCGAAATGACCCAGGTCTCGCCTACGGCCAGGTTCTGGCCTCGTTGCGGGAAATCCGTGAAGCTGAAGAGCGACGGATTGGTCTGCCGGCCGTTGTAATACAGATAGCGTTCGAACAGCGAGTGCTTCGAGCTCAGGACCTGGTCGAGACGCACGTCCGCGGTATCCGCATCGTCGTTGAACGACTTGACGACCCGGAGATTGTTCGCGCCGACCAGGTTCGGCGGCGGGATCGTGGGACCGAGCGTCTTCGCGAAGTTGGAGAAGCGGTCCGCCGGAATGATGTTGCCGGGAAACGCGGCGCCGGTCAGCGGATCCGTGATCGGCGTTCCCAGAAGCGAGAAATCCCCCGACAGCAGGACCGGGTTCGGCACGCTACCGAGGAGCGTCCTGCCCGCGGTGGTGCGAAGTCCCTCGTAGCCGCCGAATGCGAAGAACTTGTTCTTGATGATCGGGCCTCCGCCGGTGAAGCCGGCCTGGGTCTTGTCCCCTGGTTTCTGTCCGAAGAAGTTCTCGCTGTTCAGCGAATCGTCCCGGCGATAGGCATATGCCGAGGCGGTGATGCTGTTGCCCCCCGACTTGGTCACCATCGAGACGACCGCCTGCCCGCGATCGCAGGAACCACTCGTCGCGGCATGGTTTCCCTATCCCCAAGTTGGGTTCTATCAGAGGCGCGCGCGAACGCCGCAAGGAATTTGATCGAGGCCACGCGTTTTACCGTGCGAACTATGACCGGCCACGGAATGCGCAAGAAACACTATTAGGTCGTCCGGGCGAGTAGTAAGGACCGGAGAGGCCGCTCGTTTTTCAATGTGAAACGAGTCCAGCTTTGGCCGAGGTGGCGGCGGACGCGACCGGCCACGGTGCGCCCGCCCACAGTGCGCAAGGAGCGCCTTCCGAGAGACGCCGCCTCGTCGGTTACATTTCTCCGGTCGCGACCGCGCGATCGGTACCGAGCTGAATCGCGCGGTACCCGCCGCGCGTCTTGAAGTAGGCGTAGAGGCCGCCGAAGATGACGGTCAGGATGACGCAGAGTCCGGCGACCATCTGGAGCGCTGCTCCTGGTCCGAGCTTGTCGATGCGTGCGCCCATGATCGGCAGCGCGACCGCCACCGAGAGCATGCCGGCGCCGCCCATCAGCGAGATCAGCAGCGCGCCGCCCCGCGGAAACTGCTCCGCCGTCACGCCGATCATCGTCGGCCAGAAGTAGCTCTTGCCGACGCCGAAGAGCGTGGCCGCCGCAAACGCGACGACCGCGCTCGTGCCCGGCTGAAGACCGCCGAGCCAGTAGAGTCCGACGCCCGTGAGGATCGAGCAGACGAACAGAGCGTGCCGATCGGCGTTCGCGATGCGCGATGCCGCTGCCGAAGCGTGCGCAGCAGGAACATCAGGCCCGCCGTGTAGACGAGGAACAGCACGCCCTGCAGC
The DNA here is from genome assembly GCA_963755695.1 of uncultured Acidobacteriota bacterium. Classification (GTDB taxonomy): domain Bacteria; phylum Acidobacteriota; class Vicinamibacteria; order Vicinamibacterales; family 2-12-FULL-66-21; genus QHWT01. The sequence goes on from CAVWLB010000010.1 coordinate 2,508,512, forward strand.
TGCGGCACGAGATCGCCCATGACCTTGGGGAACCACTGGTCGGGACCGAGCTCCGCCGCTGCCGTCATCCACATGCAGACGAACAGGAGCAGGAACAGCGGCTTGGCCGTCTCGCGCCCACATGTCGCCGGTTGACACGTTCGATTGCACCCGCTCGGTCATGCGGGTATGGCGTCGAAAACGCCATCGACCAGGTAGATCGCCGCGGGGATGAGAATCGTCGACCAGCTTGATCTGCCAGCTGGCGCCGAACGCCGGTCATCAGCGACCGCGAGCAGCCCGCCGATCACCTGCCCGCCCGGCCACCACGCGTGCAGCATGTTCAGCCGCTTGGTCTTTTCGTCGCTGTAAATCGTCGCGACAAGCGGGTTGATGACCCCTTCGACCAGGCCCTGCGAAAGGCCCATGACGATGAAGCCGGCATACAGCAGCGTCGTGCCGGCATTGTCGAAGATCGACGCGACCGGCGCCGTCGGGTGCGGTGCGAGCAGCACCAGCCCGATGCCGAGAAAGTAGCCGAGCGACGAGAGGATGTGCAGCGCAGCGCATCCCGACCATGTCGACGAGCGCGCCGCTGATGAAGATCGCAATCGTGAACGCCCAGAACGCTGGACTGAAGATCAGTCCCATCTGCTCGTTCGTGATCTGGAACGCCGTGCTCATCGGACCCGCCACGTCGCCGCGGATCGCGAACACCATCGAGGTCGTCACGAGCGACACGCAACTGGCGACGAAGAGTCTCTGCTTCTGCATCTGGTCCTCCGGTGACCGCTAGCGGCTGCTGGCCGCGGCCCGGCCAGGCCGCCGTTTGGAGAGATTTTCTATCAGAAACAGGCCGCTCTTCCCAGCGCACACCAGATCGAGGTCGCCGTCGCCATCGATGTCGACTACCGGGATCTGCATGCCGCCACCGATGCGGCCGCCGTATTCGATCACATGCCGGATCCATTCGACATCATGGCCGGAGCCTTGTCCCTGGCCAGCCGCGGGCCCGCTCGCGGAGCCGGAAGCCAGCCGCGACTCGTACCAATACACGCCGAGCGGCTCCCGCTCACCGGGATCGCCGCCATTGTGAGCCATGAACCGCTTGCCGGTGACGAGGTCCATGCGACCATCGCCATTCAGGTCCACGAGCGTCGACGCGTGGGCCTGCGACCATGCGTTGTCGATCGTTCGGCGCGTCCACGGACCGCTCGGGGTGTGCTCGAACCAGAAGACGCCGTAATCGTGGCCGGCGCCGGCAACGACGTCGTTGCGCCCGTCGCCGTTCACATCCATCACATGCATGAATCCAAGAGAGGTCTGTTGAGGACCCGGCGGGCTGGGGTGTGCCTCCGTTCCCTGCGCCGGAGCGGGTGACGTTGGTCGTGTCCCAGTCCGGGTGGAACGGCCAACTGCTGCCGCGGGGATCCGCCGGGGCTTCGAGCCAACCGCGAGGGGTCAGGATGTCGGTCCGCCCATCCTTATTGATATCTCCCGCCCCGATGCCGTGGCCGTAGCTCCGGTCGCTGACGACGTGAGCGGCGAACGCGCCTTGCCGAACCTCGTACCACGCCTGTGGGGTGCCATTCTCCTGCGCGACGATCTCGTTTGCCCTGCCGTCGTTGTCGATGTCCGCCAGGATCGCGAACTCGATGTTGAAGCCCGCGTGAACCTCCGCTTCCTTCCAGGGCGAGGTCGAGTCGGCGCGCCCGGGATTCTTCCACCAGGCAATGCGCTTGGCGAACCACGACACCGAGACGATGTCGGGATAGCCGTCGCCGTCCACATCGACCGGCAGATCGCTGAAGTCGTCGATGTACTGCTGGGTGAAATTCAGATCGCGGAAGCGGTGCTTCGTCCACGCCGGCGCTTCGTACCAATGCTCGCCCGAGATGATGTCAGGTCGGCCATCGTGGTTGACGTCGGCGACCGCTGCCGTCTCGCTTGCACCAAGATCGATCGTGTGCGGCTGAAACGGGATCTCAGGCGGGCGCGGTCTCGCCTGAAATCCGGCCGATACGCCGGACGCCAACAGCACGACGACCGATAGTCGTGGGAGCATCCGTCAGGGCGTCACGCCAAAGCAATAGAGCGTGCCGTCGTAGGTGCCGAGATAGACGCGGCCGTTGACCACGGTGATGCCCGAGAAGTGATTCCATTGGTGCATCTGGTCGCCGCTGGACCAGAGTTCCTGGCCCGTCTGGGCATCCAGGGCATAGATCACCGCGCGTGTCCCCTTCGACGCGCGAATGGTCGAATCGAACTGCAGTCCGATGTCGGGAAACGACTGGCCGGAGTATTCACCGCTCCCGTAGCCGAACACCATCCCGTTGACCACGATCACCGGCTCGCCGCGATGCATGTCGCGCGACACCCACGCCGGCGTCAGCGCCAGGGCGCCATTCTTCTCTTCCAGCTTGAACGCCGCGACGCCGCCTTCCTGTGGCGTCGGCGTGTTCATGATCGGCGCCTTGAACTGCGAATGGACCGGACCCCAGAACGGTGCGAGGACCCAGCGCGTGCCGCTCGCGTCTTCCCACGTCGAGAGTGCGCCCCAGCTTCCCGCGTCCTGGAAGTCCACTTCCTCGTTGCAGAACAGATCCGTCTTGAACAATGGCGTCTGGTGATCCGCGCCGCCGAGCGATTTCGGGTCGAGCAGATACACGCGGCACTCCTTGCCCGAGGCCGCCATCAATTGGCGTCCCTTGTAGGTGAAGATCGTGGGCGTGTTGTTGGGATCGAGATCGCGCTTGCGCAACCAGTCCCAGTTCCTGGGGGTGTAGTAATCCTTCAGCTTCAGGTCGTTGCCCTCGACCTTCACGCCGATGACGCTGTTGCCGTAGCGCGGCGGATCGCTGGTTGGATCGTAGACGCCGTCTCCGGTCGTCGAGTAGGCATTCCCCTCCGAATCGATCACTGCGCCCCGACGTCCCCACGCACCGCCGCTTCCGGCGTTGTAGGTCATCACCTTGTGCTCGGGGTCGTCCAGTTTCACCGCGGCAATCGAGATGCCTGCATAGGTGTCGGCCATCCATAACGTGTTGCCGACCAGATTGAGCGCCCAGCCCTTGCCTTCGTGAAACTTGAACGACGGCTGCAGATCGATCCCATCTGCCGCGTTGAGAATATGAAGCATGCCGTCGCCGGTGACGAAGTAAATCGGCCGGCGTCCCTGCGCGTCGGCAGGGCCGATGACGGGTGTGTCGCTGCTGCCGCCGGGCCGCAGGAAGCCGAGGTGACGCGGATCGCTCGGCTGCTGCTGTCCCCGACCGCCGCCGAATCCGGCGGGAGGTGACGGAGGTTGGTAGGTCCAGTGCCTCTGCCACAGGACCTTGCCGGTCTCGACGTCGAACGCATACAAGTTGTCGGAGATCCCGGAGACGAACCCGACCTGTTTGGTTCCGTTCGCGGTCTTCAACTGGCCGACCACCAGCACCGGCATCAGCGAGTGCAGCGCGCGCGGCTCGTTGTCGGTCTGCAGCTTCCACAGCAGCTTCAGGTTCTTGACGCTCTCCTTCGTCAGGATCTTTTCATCCCTGTTCCAGCCCGTGCGCTGGTTGTCGCCACCGTCGGTGATCCAGTCGATCAGTTGTCCCGTCTTCGACGCGGGAGCCTGCGCGCGCGCGGCGATTCCGAACCCGTACACCACCGCGACGGCCGCAGACGCCAATATCACTCGCCTCATGTCATATCCTCTGTGACTCGAACCCCGAACCTTTCGCCTTCGCCGCCAGGCGGCTTCCACCTTCCGCGCTTCGCGCTACGGCGGACAAGCGCCGCTCGCCCCTCGCCCCTCGCCCCTCGATCATCGTTCCATCGGAATGCCAAACGCGTACAGCGTCCCATCGTGCGTGACGACATAGACCTGGCTGTCGCCTGCCGCCGGACCCACGCTATGCACGAACGAGGTGATCGTGGTGCCGCTGCTCCACAGTTCCTTGCCCGTCGCCCCGTCGAGCGCATACAGGACTGCAGGCTTCGATCGACCGGCGCGCTCGGCGGCGGTGCCGGCCCCGCGATCCTCGCCACTCGACAACGCGAAGACCACGCCGCCGACGATGGCCGGCGTCACCGGTGAGATGAGATCGCGCGATGTCCACGCGACGCGCAGCGCCGGCGCGGTTCCCTGATCCGCGAGTTGCAACGCCACGACGGCGCCGTTGGATCGAGACGGCTCGGATCCTTTCGACGGCCCCGCAACCGATGCCAGGATCCACCGGCTCCCCGACGTGTCGTCGATCGTCGCGAGACCAGTGATCGTTCCATCCGCGCTGGTCAGCGATTCGCTCGACGCGAGCGGCGACGGCGGGGTCCCGGACGCGAGGCTCGCGGCATCGAGCACATACACTCGCCCGTCCTTGTTGCCGGCGGCGACGAATGCGTGTCCCTTGTCAGCGAACACGATTGGCGCCGTGGTGAATGGTGTCTTCGCGCTGAACGTTCCTGTCACCTCCAGCGTCTTCGGCTCGAGCGCAACAACCGCGTTCGTGTCGCTGGTGCCGGAGGCTTCGCCCCCGGTTGCGGCGTAAACGGTGCCGTCGGTCCCGAACGCCGGACCATCTCCGGCAACGGCTCCCTTGGTCTCCCAGTGCGTCACAGTGTTGGCATTGTTCGCGAGCTCGATGGCCCAGACGCCATTCGGCGCGCCGCCGCAGCTGCCGGTTGTCGCGGCGTACAACACTGAATCGAGCAAGATCGATCCGGTCGTTCTGGTGCCAGGAGGAAGGAATTTGATCGCCGGTACCATGTCGGTGCCGTCCTGCGGATTGAGTGCGTGAAGCAGCCCACCGCTGGAGATCGCATACACATTCGCGTTGCCGCCGCGCGTGGCAGCGTAGCCGCCAAGCACCGCGTTCGGCCCCGGCCCCGACCCCGGCATCGGAGGATTGTCGGATGGCGGTGGCGGCATCGGCGCCGTACCGCGTCCCGCGGCGGCCAGTCGTGGATCCGGCGCGCCGCCCACGACGGCCGCGCCCGGCGCCCGCGGAACTCCCGCAGCCGCCGCGGCCGGCGTGCCCGCGGCATTGGCGGGCGGCTGACCGGCCCCGCCGCGTCCGCGTCCACCCGCGGCCGATGACGAGGTGAGCGGCGATGCGCGCGTAATCGTCGTCAACGCCCCGGAACAGGCGACAGATGCACTCTGGACCGGCGATCCGGTTTCGAGGCGCCGCTGCCAGAAGAGACGCGAGAGATCGTAGTCAATCGCGAAGACGGCGTCGGAGCTCCCGCCCACGAACGCCAGAGCCTTGAAGCCCTTGTACGAAATGATGTTCGGCAAGAGGACCGGTTGCGTGAGTCCGTCCAGCTGCTTCGGCTGATTTTCGAGCGTTCGCTTCCAGAGGAACTTGAACGCTTTCGAGACGCTGTCCTGGTTCAACTTGGGATCGGCCTTCACCGATGCGGTGCGTTGCGCGTCGGCCCCGGCGGTCGCCCAGGGCGGCGGCCCGCCGCGCCCTTGCGCATCGACGGTCGGTGGCATCATCAACGCCGCGGATACAGCGAGCACCGCGGCGCGAATCGTCATCGTTTTCATGGTGCGCATTGTATCGAGGCGGTCGCAGAGTGGCGAGCGTTTGGCACAGCGAAACACGCGCGTGGAGATCGCGAACGGCGCGGACGCGATCAGCGACGGAATATCAACCTCAGGTTGACGCCGACGCGGCGGCCCGATCCGAAATGCGTGCCGCTGAAGGCGTTACCGAAGTTGAATGCGTAGAACTCGTTGGTGATGTTGTTCAGCCAGAGCGTCCCGGACACGTCGGCACGCTCGCGTCGCATGAACGTCCACTCGGCCTGCAGGTCGGTAATCGCGTACGGACGAACACGCCCCGAGTCGAAATCCACGACCTCGACGCCGCGGCGCTCGCGCAACGCCGCGATGTCGTCCTCGTCCAGATCGTCGAGGCCCACGGGCGTGCCAGTCTGATATCTGAAGGCGCCGGCCACGTGCCACCGTCTTCGATCGTCGCCGAAGGCGAGCGTCGCCGAAAGCGCGTGGCGCTGATCGTGATCCGGTGTAAAGCGAGTCCCGTCCTGAATCTGCGCGACCTCCTCCTCGAGGAACAGTCCGCCCGTGAACGGACCGAACTGCTCCACGCGAGCATGGGTGTACGAGAGCGCGCCCGACCAGCCATGGTACGGCGACAGGTCGAGACGAGCGTCGATGCCCCATGCGTGTTGCCGTGCCACGCTGTTCGGCACGGTCAGCGTCGTCCCGAAGAACACGTTCGGATCGCCGACATCCCGCGCGCGCCGGCGCCACACGGAGAGATTCACGCGTGCATGCGGCGACAGGTCCTGTGAAAGCGACAGGTCGAGCGCCGTCTGTCTTTCCGGCGGCAGGCTCGAACCGCCGCCGATCTCGTCGCTCTCGAACGGCGACAGCTCGCGCGCTTCTTCAGAGGATGCGAGCAACAAGTACTCCGACTGCGGTGGCGCGAAGAGCCTCTGCGCGGACGCACGAAGGACCGTCCCCGGCCGTGGTTCGTACGCCATTCCCGCCCGCGGACTCCATTGCGACGACGCGATCAGGAGACGGCTCCGATCGAAGCGAATCCCAAGATTCACGGTGAGCTGGTTGGAGGCGCGATACACGTCCTGCGCAAACACCGACCACAACGATGGGTGCCGGCGATCGGCGAACACGAACGGGTGCGCCGGATCGTGGGCAATTGCGGCGTCGGTGAGTCCCGCGTCCTCTGCCGCATCCGGATCGGTCACCGCAAACGAGAACTGCTCGTCCAGGCTCAGCGCGGAGACTTCGAAACCGGCTTTGGCGGTGTGGCGCGCGCGCTGATGTGTGAGACTCCACAGCAGACCCCGGCGATCGTTCGATCGGTTGGCCGTGCTGGTGACCGGCGTATCGTTCGGCGATGCCATCAACGTGGCGGCGCCGTGACGGCCGTAGACCGATGCCTGCCACACGGTGCGGTCCGAGACAATCCGCTGCCACGACCCGGACCCGAGAAACTGAGCCATGCGCTGTCGCTGATCCTGCCCGGCCTGCTCCTGGCTGAAATCGTGAGGAACGTCGTAGCCGTTCCGCCCGCCTTGCCCGGAGGCCGTAAAGAGGTTGGACGTGGTCCGCAATGTGAACTGCGTTGTCGCGGCGGCGGCCCATCCTTCGTTGTGCAGGTTGTCGGGATCGACCGGATCGAGAAAGCGGTCGGATCGCTCGTGCGACGCGGTGAACATCAAGCCGGCGGCGCGGCCCAGCGGTCCCGATGCGGCGCCTTCCACGTGTCCGGTCGCCATGTCGGCGACGCCGGCATCGAGCGTGCCGGTCCATCCGGCATCCAACCCGGTCTGAGAGCGAACTTCGACAATTCCGCCACTCTTGAACCCGAACTCGGGCGGGATGTACGCGTCGAGTACGTGAACCGAGGCAATGGCCGAGGCACTGGGAGGAATGCCGAACAGTCGATCGAGCCGTTCGTAAACAGGGATTCCATCCTGAACGTACAAGAGGCCGTCGTCCACGCCGCGAACGTGCACCAGCCCGTTGTCTTCCGCCATGAAGCCGGGCAAACGGACCAAGGCACTCTGGATGCGGTGTCCCGGCAGAGGCTCCTGTGCGCGACGTACGGCATCGCCGGCGATCGACGCGGGTTCTTCCGCGGTCAGCGCCCCGGCATCGCCCCGCACCACTACGTCTTCTTGCAAGGAAGGGCCAACCTGCAAGACGAGTTCGACCGGCAACGAGCCGCGAACGACGATGTGTTTACTGAGCAGGACGGTGGAGTGAAGCTCGACCCGGATGACGTACGCGCCGGGCGCGACATCGGCGATCTTGAACGACCCGTCCGCGGCGCTCGTGCGCGTCGCCACGGTGGTGCCGGTCGAATCCTGGAGCACGACAGTGGCACCCACGACAGGCTGCCGGCCGGCGTCGAGCACGATTCCGGTGATCGCGGAAACCTGCAGTTGCGCGGCCGCGCTCGCGGGGACGAGCAATGCGACGAGCATCGCGCGGCCGAGGTCGATCCAGGACATCTCCTTCTTCGAACTGTAATACACTTTTTAGATGGGCACCTTCGTATGAAGCGAGACGATCTCCGGGTCACAACGCTCAGATCGTGGTGTCTCACCGTCGCGGTCTCGATCGCTTTGTCGTTGGCGTTCGCGTCAGCCGCGAGGGCTCAGGAACCGGCCGACGACCCTGGCGCACAGGAGTTCCAGGCGGTCTGCTCGAAGTGTCACCCGCCGGATCGAATCGTCGCCGCGCGGCGCACCAAGACCCAGTGGGAAGAAACCCTGGACAAGATGACCAAGCTGGGTGCGCCGATCACCGACGACAATTACGACCTGCTCATGTCGTTCCTGGTTCACCACCACGGAAAAGTGAATGTCAATCGGAGCGTCGCGGCGGACATCGCCGAGGCCGTGGGACTGACCACGGAGGAAGCGCAGGCAATCGTCAAATACCGCGACGACAACGGCCCGTTTGCGGATTTCGAGGCGGTGACCAAGGTTCCGGGCGTCGATCCGAAAAAGCTGGAAAAGAACAAGGACGCGATATCCTTCTAGCAATTGCCTGCGTCGTCGGTCGCGGGTATCTTCTCACTCATGTTTGTGCCCGCTCGATCGCCCCGAACGTTCGCTATCCTTTTGCTGCTGGGAGCGCTGCTGCCCGGCGCTTGTAATCGATCGACCTCTCAATCCTCTTCCTCCGCCACGGCATCCACGCCCCCTGCATCAACCGGCCCGGACACCGGCAATGGACCACGCGTCTACGTTTCGGATGAAACGGGAAGCGCGGTGGTGGTCGTAGATCCCGATGCCGGCCAGGTCGTGCAGCGTTGGGCCGTCGGCAAGCGCCCCCGCGGGATCAAGCTGGCGGCGGACGGCAAACACGTGCTCGTGGCCCTGTCAGGGTCGCCGATTGGGGGTCCAGGGGTCGACGAATCGAAGCTGCCTCCGGCCGATCGTACGGCCGACGGCATCGGTCTCGTCGATCTTCAGAGTGGCGCGCTGGTGCGCAAGTACCAGAGCGGACAGGACCCTGAATCGTTTGCCATCTCGCCGGACGGCAAGACCTTGTATGTCTCGAACGAGGACGCAGCGGAAATGTCGGTGGTCGATCTCGACAGCGGCAATATCCGCGGACGGGTGAAGGTTGGCGAAGAGCCCGAGGGGGTCACGGTACGCCCGGATGGCCGCGTCGTTTACGTCACCTGCGAAGGAGAGAACGACGTCGTGGCGATTGACACGACCACTTTTGCTGTCCTCGGCCGGATCAAGACCGGCGCACGACCACGCGCCGTCGCGTTTACCAGCGACGGCAAGACCGGGTTCGTCACCAGCGAGAACGGCGGTGTCGTCACCGTCTTCGACGCGAACAACCCGGTCACGACCACAACGATTCAAGTTCCAAAGATCGTCAACAGCCCGACCCCGCCGCGGCCGATGGGCGCGGTCATGGCGAGCGACAACTCCCAGCTCTTCGTGTCGCTCGGACGGGCGAAGTCGATTGCGGTGATAGACGTGGCGACGAAACGAGTCGCGAGAATCATCGAGGACGTCGGGGCGCGGCCGTGGGGCATCGGACTCAGCACGGACGGTAAACAGCTGTACACGGCAAATGGACCCTCGGGCGACGTGTCCGTCGTCAACATCGCGACCGGAAAGACCGAGAAGCGGATCAAGGTCGAGGGCAGTCCCTGGGGCATTGCGGTCAGGCCGGCGCCATGACAAGCCAAACGCTCGCCACTCTGCTGCTCGCGTGGTCGCTGGGACCTGGAGCCCCGGGTTGGTTGCACCCGCGAGCCGATCAATCGCCGCCGGCGGCTGCCGATACTCACGTCATCACCGGTGTGGTGCACGATGCCACCGGCAGCGTCGTCGCCGGGGCATCGGTTGTCGTTCGCGCTGCCTCCGGCGCCGAACGGCCCGCGGTCAGCGCAGCGGACGGTTCGTTCAGCGTTACGGTGAATTCATCAGAGGACATGCTGCTGATTGTCCGCGCACCCGGATTTTCAGAGGTGCGGCAGACCGTGCGGGCGACTCGCGAGCAACCGCGCGTCGAGATCGTTCTGACCCCGGCGACGCTGTCCGAGACGGTAACCGTCACCGCCGTCCGCGGCGAGCAGCGAATCGGCGACGTTCCCGCCAGCATCACCATCGTCGATGGCGAGACCGTTCGACAGTCAGCGGCGATCGTCGCCGACGATGTGCTGCGGCAGGTGCCGACGTTCAGCCTGTTTCGCCGCACTAGCAGCCTGGCGTCTCACCCGACCACGCAGGGCGTCTCGTTGCGCGGCATCGGTCCGAGCGGCGTGAGCCGGACGCTGGTGCTCTTCGACGACATTCCGTTCAACGACCCGTTCGGCGGCTGGGTGTACTGGACGCGGGTGCCGCTCGAGAATACCGAGCGGGTTGAAGTCGTCGACGGGCCGAGCTCGAGTCTCTACGGCAATTACGCGATGGGGGGTGTCATCAATATCGTGAGCCCCCCGGCGACCCGGAGGCAGCTCGACGTTCGGGCGCAGTACGGCACCCACAACACACCGAAGCTCGAGACGACCTTCGCGGATCTGTGGGGACGGCTTGGCGTGGTTGCCAGCGTGAGCGCGCTCAACACCGATGGATTTCCAATCGTCGCCGAGGCGGAGCGCGGTCGCGTCGACAACAACGCCGCGGTCGAATACGGCAACGGCAGCGTGAAGCTCGATTACCAGGCGAGCGATCGGGTGCGGACGTTCTTCCGCGGCGGCTACTTCCACGAAAACCGCGATAACGGCAAGGCCAGCACGATCGACGGGACAGAGGAAGCCAACCGCACCCGCTGGACGTCGGTGAGCGGTGGCGTCAGGGTGAGCCTGCCCGACCAGAGCGAACTGCGGGCGACGGTCTTCACGGATGTCGAAAACTTCCGGAGCAACTTCCTGGCGGTTCCTCCATCGACGCCGCCGCGCAACGTCGGACGGATGACCCTCAATCAGGAGGTGCCGGTCGATGCCGTCGGGGCCACCGCCCAGTACTCGCGTGCCTTCGGTCAGCACTACGTCTCCGCCGGCACCGATTGGCGGTGGGTCGACGGCGACAGCAACGAAGACGTGCTCGACCCCGTGACCGGCACGCGCGTCACGCTCCATCGAGTCTCCGGCGGAACCCAGCGCATCCTGGGCGCATACGTGCAGGACCTGTTTCAACCGATGTCGCGGCTGACGCTCACCTTGAGCGATCGTCTCGACAACTGGAACAACTACGACGGTCACAATCTCGAGACCGCGGTCGTCAATGGTGTCCCGACCAACAACATCCCGTCGCTGCCCTCGCGCGGCGACACGGTGAACAGTCCGCGAGTGGCCGCGCTCTATCGCGTCAACGACACCATCAGCATATGGTCCGGCGTCGGTTGGGGCTTCCGCGCCCCGACACTGAACGAGCTCTATCGACAGTTCCGCGTCGGAACCACGCTCACGCTGGCGAACAACGAGCTGGGCCCCGAGCGTCTGTTCGGGTACGAAGGCGGCGCGACGGTGACCCCTGGAAAACATCTGACGGTTCGTGGCACGCTGTTCGCCAATCAGCTGAAGGATCCGGTGTCGAACGTGACGATCGCGACCACCGCCGCTGCCGTCACGCAGCAACGGCAGAACCTGGGACAGACGCGGGTGCGCGGTATTCAGACCGATGCGGAGTACCGCATCGGCGGCGCGTGGAAAGTCATGGGCGCCTACGTGTTCAATCGCGCGACCGTGACGGAGAATCCGAAGGATCCTGCCCTGGTCGGCAATTACCTTCCACAAGTGCCGAAACATCGAGGCTCCGCTCGGCTGGCCTACTCGGATCCCGCGCACGGGACCGTCGCGGTCGGCGTCCTGTTCGTTGGTGCGCAGTACGACGACGATCGCAATACGATCTCTCGCCGGCTGCCCGGTTTCGCGGTTCTGGACCTCACTCTCGCCCGCAATCTGCAGCGAAACGTGGAGCTGTTTTTCAGCGTGCAGAACCTGCTCGACAAGGAGTATCTCGTCGGCACGCTGCCGACCACGATTGGAACGCCGCGACTGATCAGCGGCGGCGTCAGGCTCAGATTCAACTAGTGGAGCGCCGCGCGAGGTTGGTTGGGAGGAGTACCACCGCGATCCGCCGCCCGTGACAGCGCTGCGGCCGTTCGTGACGCCGAAGGAACGGTCTATTAATGTTTCGCAATCGTCGCGCCCGTAGCATCGAGAACGGCACGCTTCGCGTGACCGTGGTCGAAGAGGGCGGCCACATCGCCGAGATCCTCGACAAGAGTTCAGGCGTGAACCCTCTATGGATTCCCCACTGGCCGTCGATCGAACCGTCGCACTACCAGCAGACGACCGATACCGTCTACGGAAAGAACGCGGAATCATCCCTTCTCGCCGGGATCATGGGACACAACCTGTGCCTCGATATCTTCGGCGGTCCATCTGACGAGGAAGCCGCGGCGGGCTTGCCGGTGCACGGCGAAGCCTCGATCGCGAAGTTTGAGATCGATGCCTCGGAGACAACGCTCGGCATGCACGCGACGCTTCCGATCGCGCAGCTTCGCGTCGAGCGCCGCATCGAGGTGGTCGATCGAACGCTTCACGTTCGCGAAACGCTCGAAAATGTCTCGAGCGCGGATCGTCCCGCCGGCTGGACCGAGCACGTGACCCTGGGACCGCCCTTCCTCGAGAAGGGCAAGACCGTGTTCCGTGCGTCCGCGACAAGGTCCAAGGTCTTCGAGTCGTCGTTCGGCGACAACGACTATCTCGAAACCGGCGCCGAGTTCGACTGGCCATTTGCTCCTCGCCGCGGCGGCGGGACCGCGGACCTGCGCGTGTGCGATAACGCCGAGAGGTCCAGCGCATACACAGCGCACCTGATGGATCCGGTCCGCGAGGAGGCATTCTTCGTCGCGTTCTCGCCGTCGGCTCGACTGGCGTTCGGGTATCGATGGCGGCGGGCCGATTTTCCGTGGATGGGAATCTGGGAAGAGAACCACAGCCGGCCGGCGGCGCCTTGGAACTCTGACACGCTGGCGCGCGGATTCGAGTTCGGTGTTTCTCCCATGCCGGAAACCCGCCGTCAGATGATCGAGCGCGGACGGTTGTTCGGCGTGCCCACGTATCGGTGGATCCCAGCTCGGCGGCGAGTGACGGCCGAGTATCGCGCGATGTTATTTCCGGCGGATGCGATACCTGAAGCGCTTCCGTAGCCGGACCGGCGACCGACGAGTCGGCGCGGCCGCCGGTGAATGTTAATATCGACACAGCGCAATTCTCAGACGAGGATTCATCCATGAAAATGCTTCCGCTCCTGTGCCTGCTCGCAGTTGCTCCGGTCGCGCTTGGTGCCGCTCAGACAGCCCCGAAGACGGCGGGGACGCAGGCTAAACCAGCCGCCAAAGGTGCCGGTCGCACGGTCGAACTGACCGCCGGCGACAACATGAAGTTCGACGTCACGACCATCGAGGCCAAACCCGGTGAGAAGTTGCATGTCGTGGTGAAGTCCACGGGGACCGCCCCGAAGATTGCGATGGCGCACAATTTCGTTCTCCTCAAGGAAGGCGCCAACGCCGTGGAGTTCAACAACGCGGCGATGACCGCGCGCGACACCGACTTCATCCCGCCGGCGATGAAGGACAAGATCATCGCGAACACCACACTTGCGGGTCCCGGTGAAATCGCCGACGTCACGTTCGCCGCGCCGACCAAGCCCGGCACCTACGAGTTCCTGTGCTCGTTCCCGGGTCACTACCAGGTGGGCATGAAAGGCCAGCTGATCGTGAAATAGCGGGTGTTTTTCGACCAAGGCAGGTCCGATCTCAGATCGGGCCTACTGGTCCATTGAACATTTGCTCCCCGGCCGCCGTCTAGCGGCCATATGTTTCAGATCGTCCAGGACCTGCGCTTCGGCCTCCGCACGCTGCTGAAGACCCCCGGGTTCAGCCTGGTTGCGGTTCTGGTGCTGGCGCTTGGCATCGGCGCAAACAGCGCGATGTTCACGCTGGTCAACGCCATGATGTTCAAGCCGCTGGCCGGCCAGGCCGACCAGTTGTTCGGTCTCTACAGCCACGACCGCACCAAGCCGGATTCCTACCGCGCATTCTCTTATTCGAACTACGCCGACATCCGGGATCGGAACGACGTCTTCGAGGGCCTGGCAGCCTACACGTTTGCCATGGTCGGCGTCACCAAGGAGGACGCGACACGGCAGACGTTCGTCGCGGTGGTGTCGTCGGACTACTTCGACACGCTCGCCGTCCCGCTGGCGGCGGGCCGCAGCTTCTCGCGCGAGGAGGAACGGCCAGGCGCGAGGATCCCGGTGGTCATTGTCGGCGCCGATCGCGCCGCCCTGCTCGGTCAGACAATCAGGATCAACGCGATCGACTTCACCGTCGTCGGCGTAGCGCCGCGCGGGTTCACCGGCACGATGGCGCTCGTCGCACCGGAAATGTGGGCTGCCGCTCGGGATGTTCGACGTCGTCGTGAACGACATGTTCAAGAACAACGGAACCGGGCTGGCGGATCGTACCAATACCGGCGCTCGTGGTTGCCGGCCGGCTCAAGCCCGGCGTCGCTCCGGAGGCGGCAGCCGCCGCGGCTCGATGCGCTGTCGCGGCAGCTCGAAGCGCGCGTATCCGGCCGAGAACAAGGACCAGCTGCTCACAGTCAGCCCGCTGCCGCGGATGGTGGCCAGCACGTCTCCGCAGACCGACAGCGGGACTGTCGGGCGCCGCCGCGATGCTGATGGGGCTGGCGGGCGTCGTGCTGCTGATCGCCTGCCTGAACATCGCCAACATGCTGCTCGCGCGCGGCGCGGCGCGGCGCAAGGAGATCGCGATCCGCCTGGCGGTCGGCGGCGGACGCGGCCGGATCGTCCGGCAGCTGCTGACCGAAGGACTGCTGCTCGCGCTCGCCGGCGCTGCCGGCGGCCTGGTGCTCGCGTCGTGGACCACCGGCGCGCTCGCGCGCTCGCTCGACGGCGGTGCATGCCGCTTGACGCTCGCCTTCGATCCCCGGCCCGATCTGCGGGTCGTGGCGGCGACGATCGACATTCGCCGTGCATCGCGACGCTGCTGTTCGGACCTCGGGCCGGCGCTGAAGATGTCGAAGACGGATCTGGTCGACGGACCTGAAGGCGCTGGCAGCCGACGGTGTGGCGCCGGCGCTCGGCCGGCGCTTCTCGGCGCGCAACATGCATGGTCGTCGGCCAGATCGCGCTGTCGCTGATGCTGCTGTCGGCCGGCGGACTGTTCGCGCGCGGCGCGCTCAAGGCGGCTGCGGCGAATCCAGGATTCAGCTACGACCGGCAGTTGCTGGTCGCGCATCGATCCCACGCTCGTGCAGGACCGACGAGGCGCGCGGGCGCGCCAGCTACCGCGACGGTGCTTGCGCGCGTGCGCGCGCTGCCTGGCGTCGCGGCGGCGGCATTCGCGGCGACGGTGCCGTTCGGCGACTTCCACGAAGGGCATTCCGTCGAGCGCGTCGGCGGCCGCGAGCGCGGCCGGACCGGGCGCCGTGTCTCGACGCGACATATCGCGATCATCGGCACCGATTATTTCCGGGCGCTGAACCTCCCGATGGTCCGCGGCCGCGAGTTCACCGCGGCGGAGGAGGATGTCGCCGAAGGCGCCGCGGGTGGCGATCGTCGACGAGCGCCTCGCGCGCAGCTTGTTCGGCAGCCGAGAATCCGATCGGCCAGATGATTCGCTTTGCCGACGAGCCTGGCGTGGCCGAGCAGCAGGACGGCGAACCCATGGAGATCGTCGGCATCGCCGCGCCGATCCGCGACGAGCTGTTCGATCGCGAGGCCGGTCCGGCGATCTACGTACCGTCGGGGCGCAACTACCGGCGGCAACATGTACCTCCACGTGCACGCGGCGCGTCCTGGCAGCGAAGCGGACCTGCTGGCGACGCTTCGTCGCGAGGTGCGCGCCGCCGATCCGCGTCTGCCGATTCTGCAGGCGACGACGATGCCAGGCGATTTCACGATCGCAGCTCTGGGATTGTGGGCGGTCAGCGCCGGCGGGCGCATGTTCCTGATCTTTGGGCTGCTGGCGCTGCTGCTCGCGGTGGTCGGACTCTACGGCGTGAAGTCGTACCTCGTTTCACAGCGCACGCGCGAGATCGGCATTCGGATGGCGCTCGGCGCGCGCCCGGGCGACGTGCTGGGCATGATATTGCGTGAAGGAGCGGCGCTCGCGGCGGTTGGCGTCGCGCTCGGACTGCCGCTGGCGGCGCTGCTCGGGATGGCGCTCGGGAGCCTGCTCTACGACGTGAAGCCGCTCGACCCGGTCGTCTTCATGACCGCGCCGGCCCTGCTGGCGCTTGCCGCGCTGGTCGCGACCTGGCTCCCCGCCCGCCGCGCCACCCGCGTCACCCCGTTGACGGCGCTCCGCAACTGAAAGGGGCCCGGCCTACCAACTCCAATTGAAGGGCGGCTCCTCAGAGGTGCCGCAGACGCAGGGCGGCTCTTGGAGCGGACACTCACAGTCCTGCCGAACCAGGTGAGTGTCCCTGTTCTGTATCATGGGTCGGTGCGCGTGGTGATTGTCGCCCTGATGACCCTCGGTCTGGCTCTCCCGCAATCCTCGGCCAGGCCGCGCGCGCGTGACCTGGCGATCGCGCCCGGAAATCTCCCGACCGGTTCGCTGAATGCGATTACCGACGTCACCGGCGTGCGCGTCGGGCAGACCACCATTATCGAAGGCGACAACGTTCGCACCGGCGTGACCGCCATCCTCCCGCATGCCGGCAATCTGTTCCAGGAGAAGGTGCCCGGCGCCGTCTTTGTCGGGAACGCCTTCGGCAAGCTCGCCGGGTCGACTCAGGTCGAGGAACTCGGCACGATCGAAACGCCCATCGTTCTGACGAACACGCTCTCAGTAGGCACCGCGATCGACGCGGTCGTCGGCTGGACGCTCGTGCAGCCCGGCAACCAGAGCGTGCGATCCGTGAATGCGCTCGTTGGCGAGACCAACGACGGCACGATCAACGACATTCGCGGGCGGCACGTGACGCGCGAGCACGTCACCGCTGCAATCACCGCCGCGCGTGATGGTACCGTGGACGAGGGGACGGTGGGGGCGGGCACCGGCACCATCGCGTTTGGATGGAAAGGAGGCATCGGCACCTCCTCACGCGTCGTGCGGGAGGGAGGCGCCACGTGGACAGTCGGTGTCCTGGTGCAGAGCAATTACGGCGGGAAGCTGGTGATAAGTGGCGTGCCGATTTGGAAGACGCTGACACCCGCCGGCGATCGCCCCCAGCAGGTCGCGATCCGCGGGTCTGGTCACCGAAGCCCTGAGCGGCAGTCCGGCGATGGATCCTGCATGATCGTCGTCGCCACCGACGCGCCGCTCGACGCGCACGATCTCAAACGTCTCGCCGCGCGGGCGATCTACGCGCTCGCGCGCACCGGATCGACGTACTCCAACGGCAGCGGCGACTTCGCGATTGCCTTCTCGACGCACCCCTCGCTTCGGGTCACGAACGTCGGCACGCCGCAGCCACGCACGATCCTTCCAACCGAGGGTGTGTCCGGATTATTCGAAGCCGTGCTCGATGCAACCGAAGAAGCGGTGGACAACTCGCTGCTGAAGGCCGTCGATGTCACCGGCAGCGGCCACACCATTCGCGCGATCCCGATCGAGCCGCTGAAGGCGCTGCTCGATGCACACCGCTGAGCGCGTCGGGTGCCACCATCACGACTCACGTGCGCAGGACGGCTGGTGTGAGGGGCAGCGTGCGCACCCGCTTCCCCGTGGCAGCGAAGACGGCATTGGCAACCGCCGGCGCGACGAGCGGCACCGGATGTTCGCCGAAGCCGCCGGGGGCCGCCCCGCTGTCGATGAACACGGTGTCGACCGCCGGCATGCGGTCGATGCGAAGGACTCGAAAATCGGCGAACGACCGCTGCACCGGCGCGCCATTCTTGAAGTCCATCTTGCCGAGCAGCGTGGCCGACAGTCCCCACGCGATGCCGCTCTCGGTCTGCGCCAGGACGCCGAGCGGGTTGAGCGCGATGCCGCAGTCGACGGCGGTCACGATGCGATCGACGCGCAACTCCGACAGATCTGACGCCACCGATACCTCTGCCACCATCGCGAGATAGCTGCCGCCGTGGTACACGTTTGCCGCGACACCGCGGCCGCGCCGGCGGCCATCGCTCGATGGCAGCGGACGCCCCCAACCCGAACGCTCGCGGACCGTCTCGAGCGCTCGCGCCAGCCGCGCCCGATCGATCCGATACGAGCCGACGGGCCGCACGTTCCGTGGCAGGAGCTCGAGTCGCAAGGCGATCGGATCCTTCGAGACCAGATGCGCGATCTCGTCGAGAAACGACTCGCGGCCGAACACGGTTGACGGATATTCCACGGCACGCCACGGGCCGACCGGAACCGGGCTGGTGACATCCGCGCAATCGACCCGCAGGTGCGGGAACTCATAAGGCGTGTCGAAGGCGCCCCACGGTGTCTCGTCCTTTTGTACGCGTCAGGCGCCTTTGCCGCCTTGGCCGGTCCTGTCCAGATGTTGCGTCCCTCGTGAATGTCGTAAATCGTCAGATCAGACGCGGTCGTCTTGTGGACCAGCGCGACGAGTGCTCCGTCCCGGTCGAGACCGGCGGTGAAGCGTTCGCCCGTGGCCGGCTGGAAGTAGCCGCGCCGGATGTCATCTTCGCGCGTCCACATCACCTGCACCGGCGCGCCGATCGCCTTCGAGATTTCCGCGGCTTCGGCCGCGTAGTCCGAGAACAACCTGCGCCCGAATCCGCCTCCCATCATCACGCAGTGCAGTCGAATCGACGGCTCCGGCAGACCGGTGACGTTGGCGACCTGTTTCAACGTTCGCACATCGGTCTGGGTGGGGGCCCACACCTCGGCGCGATCGGCGCGCACGTCCGCCGTGCAATTCATCGGCTCCATCGGTGCGTGAGCCTGAAACGGAAAGATGTATGTCGCTTCGTGTCGTCTGGCCGCCGATGCAAGCGCCGACACCGCGTCGCCGTCGTGCCGCACCTTGAAGGTCGCGCGATCGAAGGCTTGCGGCAGCTCCTCCAGGTATCGATCCGAATCGAACTGACTGTGAGTCCCGCGCGACCATTCCACCTTCAGCGCGCTGCGTCCCTTGAGTGCGGCCCACGTGTCGGTCGCAACCACCGCAACGCCTGGATGAATGCCCTTCGAAATCGCGACGACGTGCCGTACCCCTGGTACCTCGAGGACCTCGTCGCGATTGAATCGGGAGACGGTCGCCCCCAGCTCGGGTGCACGTTCCACCGTGGCGAACAGCAACCCGGGTACGCGCACATCGAGGCCGTACTCGGCTCGACCGGTGACGATCGCCGGACCATCGACGCGCCGGGTTGGCTTTCCGAGCAGCCGGAAACTCGAAGCGCTCTTCACCGACGGTTTCGGCGGTAACGCCTGTCGCGCAGCGGCCGCGGCGAGCGCTCCGTAGCTGAGTCGACGATTGCTTGCCGTGTGAATGACCGCGGACTGCTCCGTCCGGCACGATGCCGGCGCGACTCGCCACTCGGCGGCGGCGGCGCCGACCAGCATCTCGCGCGCCGCAGCGGCGGCAAGGCGCAACTCTTCGTAGGCCTCCGAACTGCTGCTGCTTCCGCTGGTGTGCATCCGGATGCCCTTGAACTGCCCGCCCGGCCAGGCCTGCTCGACGCGAACCCGTGTCCAGTCGGCGTCGAGCTCCTCGGCGAGGATCACGGGAAGAAGGGTGCGCACGCCCTGTCCCATCTCGAGCCGAGTAACCCACAGCGTGATCGTCTCGTCGGGGTCAATCCGTAGATAAGCATTCGGTTGGAATGTGTCCGCCGGAGGCTCGGCGCGGCCCAGTTCTGGAAAACCAAATGCGATCGTGAGGCTCGCGGCGGCGGAGGTCTTGAGAAACTCGCGGCGGGTCGTCGTCATCACGCCCTCGACGGCGCGGCGCGATGCACGGCGGCGCGGAGCCGCGCGTAGGTTCCGCAGCGGCACACATGGCTCGCCAGCGCTTCGTCGATCTCGCGATCGGATGGTGTCGGATGGTTGCGGAGCAGCGCTGCGGTCTCCATGATCATGCCTGGCTGGCAGAAGCCGCATTGCGCGACATCCTCTTCAATCCACGCGCGCTGGCAGGGATGTGTGCCGTCAGGCGAGAGCCCCTCGATGGTGACGTAGGACTTCCCCGCCGCGGCGGCGAGCGTGACCATGCAGGATCGGATGGCGCGCCCGTCCTCGTGAACCGTGCACGCGCCGCAGAGGCCGACACCGCAGCCGTACTTGGTGCCGAACAAGCCAAGCCGGTCGCGCAGCGCCCAGAGCAATGGCATGTCGGCATCACCCTCGATTTGCTGCACATGTCCGTTGACCGTGAGATTGAACAGAGGCATGCGGCTTGGACGACAAGACTAGCATTGCCGTCTTGTGACCTGACGGATCTGGTCACAATCTTCATCACATTACTGCGGTCGGTGGCGACGCTCTCCCGCCTGACTACGCCGCGTCTTGGATGTCGCGGTTCCTTTCGCACCACACCGGCCGCGCCTCGCACCTCTGGGACAGCGACCCGTCATAATGCTCGTCATGGACAATCCATTCGATGGCGACGATCCCTCCGTCCTCGAGATTCAATCCCGGGCCGCAGGGCCGCCGGGGTCGTTGCCGTTCACACCTGAAATGTTGCGCGAGCTCCCCTCAGGCAACCTGTTCGGCTGGAGTCAGAACGCGGGCATGGGCTGGGATCCTGCGGCACTGGGCGGCCGGGAGTTCCTGGTGTTGTCGACCCACGGCGGGATCCGGGCACCGGACGGAACACCGATCGCGCTCGGTTATCACACCGGACATTGGGAAGTGGGCCTCCTCGTCGAAACGGCCGCACACGTCTTCAAGCAGGCAGGCGCTGTCCCCTTCGCCGCGGCGTGCACCGATCCGTGCGACGGCCGGTCGCAGGGCACCACCGCGATGTTCGACAGCCTGCCCTATCGCAACGATGCGGCGACGGTGTTTCGGCGGCTGATTCGATCGCTGCCGACGCGGCGCGGCGTACTTGGCGTGGCGACGTGCGACAAGGGGCTGCCGGCAATGATGATGGCGCTGGCAGGAAGCCGCGAGCTGCCCTGCGTGCTCGTACCTGGGGGGGTCACGCTGCCGGCGGCGGAAGGGGAGGACGCCGGACGAGTTCAAACGATCGGCGTCAGGTTCGTGCATGGAGAGCTGACGCTCGAGCGGGCGGCCGAACTTGGATGCCGGGCCTGCGCGACACCAGGCGGCGGCTGCCAGTTCCTCGGCACCGCCGCCTCGTCGCAGGTCGTCGGCGAAGCGCTCGGCCTCTCAGTGGGTCATGCTGCGCTCGCCCCGTCCGGCCATCCGATCTGGATCGACATGGCCCGCCGTTCCGCGCTCGCGCTGATGACGATGGAGGAATCCGGCACCCGTACGCGTGACATCGTCACCGACGCCGCGGTCAGGAACGCGATGATCACCCACGCGGCGTTCGGCGGCTCGACTAATCTCGTGCTTCACGTGCCGGCGATTGCCCACGCCGCCGGCCTGCGGCGTCCGACCGCCGCCGACTGGTCCCTCGTCAATCGCGAGGTCCCGCGTATCGTGGACGCGCTCCCCAACGGGCCCCGCAATCACCCGACGGTCGAGGTCTTTCTGGCTGGCGGCGTCCCGGAAGTCATGCTGCACCTCAGGCGCGCGGGCCTGCTCGAGATTCGGGCGCGCACCGTTAGCGGCCTGACGCTCGACGCGCAACTCGACGCCTGGGAGTCGTCCGAACGTCGAGCGCGGCTGCGCGACCGGCTGCATCGCGAACAAGGCGTTGATCCCGACGACGTAATCATGTCGCCCGATCAGGCGCGGCACCGCGGCCTGACCTCGACGATCTGTTTCCCGCACGGCAATCTCGCGCCCGAGGGCTCGCTGATCAAGAGCACCGCGATCGATCCCAGCGTCGTCGACCCGAACGGCGTCTATCGGCTCACCGGACGCGCGAAGGTGTTTACCAGCGAGCCGGCGGCCATCGCGGCGATCAAGGGGAACCGCATCCAGCCGGGAGACGTGATGGTCCTTATTTGTCGGGGCCCGATGGGGGCAGGCATGGAGGAGATCTATCAACTGACGGGCGCGCTGCGCTACCTGCCCTTCGGCAAGCACGTCGCGATCGTCACCGACGCAAGATTCAGCGGCGTATCGACCGGCGCCTGCATCGGGCACGTGTCGCCCGAGGCGCTCGCCGGGGGACCGATCGGCAAAGTCTGCGACGGAGACTTGATCGAGATCGTGATCGACGTGAGGTCGCTCGAAGGCGCGCTGAACTTCGTCGGAACCGAAGGCAAGATCGTGGATGCGGCGGAAGGTGCGCGTCTGCTCGCCGACCGCGCGCCCCGGCCGGATCTCGCGCCCGATCCGGCGCTGCCCGACGACACACGGATCTGGGCGGCACTGCAGGATGCCAGCGGTGGTCCGTGGGGCGGATGCGTCGTCGACGCGGAAACCATCGTCCAGGCACTCAGCGGAGCGAAGGGGAAACGATAGCGGCGAGTTTGCAGTTGGCGGTTCGGGGTTGGCGGTTTCTCGTTTCGTTAACCGCCTACCGCTAGCCGCTAACAACGATTCAGTATTTCACCTCCATCCACACGCTTCCCTTCGCGGCGCTCTGAAGGATTGCCTCGACGATCGCGTTGGCGCGGAAGCCGTCCTCGAACGTCGCGAATGCCGGAGGATGTGTGGCGTCGGGCTTCTTGCCCTCGGCAATGAAGCCGTAAATGTCGCGCATCAGATTGGCGAACGCATCGGCCCAGCCCTCCTGATGTCCGCCAGGCAGGTGCGCGTAGTGACGCACCGCCTCGTCAATCAATGAGGGATCCTTGTTCAACAGTACATTCGCCTTGTCGCGATGGCCGATCCACAGCTCGTTCTGGTACTCCTGCCGCCATCGCATGGACGAGATCGATCCGCACACTTCGAGCACCAGATCGTTTTTGTGTCCGGCGCAGACCTGCCCCACCGAGAAGCTTCCCTTCGCACCGTTGTCGAAGCGCAACAGGACCGACGCGAGGTCTTCGACCTTGATGTCGACGAGCTCGAACTTCTCGCTCCCGGCCGCCGCCTGAAAGGCTTCACGGGATCCGGTCGGCTTCTTGCGCTTCGGGATCGTCGTGGTGATGTCGCCTAGCACGTGCGTAATCCGCAGGCCACTGACGTGCTGCGCGAGATCGCACCAATGCGATCCGATGTCGCCGAGTGCCGATGAGGCGCCACCCTTTTCCGGCTCGAGCCGCCATGAGTAATCGGTGTCCTTGATCAGCCAGTCCTGCAGGTACTGGCCGATGAGAAACCGAGGCGTGCCAATGTCTCCGCGCTTGATTGCGTGCCGCGCTTGCTGCACAAGTGGATTGCCACGGTAGTTGAAGGTCACGGCATTGACGATGCCCGCCTGGCGCGCCTGGTCGACGAGCTGCCTGGCTTCGGCGGCGGTCATGGCCAGCGGCTTGTCTGAGACCACGTGCTTCTTCTTGGCAATCGCCGCGGCGTTGACGGCGAAATGCAGGTAGTTGGGCGTGGCGTTGTGCACGACCTGAACGGCTGGATCGTCGAGCAGGGCCTGGTAGCTGCCGTAGGCCTTCGGCACACCGAGCGCGTCTGCTTTCTGCTTCGCCGACTGTTCGTTGCTGCCGGCAATCGCCACGACATCCACGAAGCCGAGACGCCGCACCGCGTCGACGTGGTGCGGCCCGACGAAGCCGGCACCGACGATTCCCATCCCGATACGTTTCACGAGCGCCTCCAGAACAGGAATTGGTGATTTGGGGATTTAAGGATTTGGGGATTGAGCTTCACGCGCGCTACCGCGCGCGACTAAAGGTGCGGGTGGTAGCCCGCGCGATGCCAAATCACCAAGGGCGATTAAGAGTGCGGGCGGTAGACCGCACGATGCCAAATCACCAAATCACTGAATCACCCATTCACCAAATTCAACCGGGCTCATCATACGTTGACTGTCGCGCGTCGGGCAGCATAAATTCCGGGGGCTGCAAGGAGACACGCTATTCCTGTCATCGGCATCGACATCGGCACGGGAGGATCGCGGGCGGTGGTGGTCGGCGACGACGGCCGGCTGCTCGGAGCGTCGCACCGTAGAGCATGTGCCCTTTGCCTCTCCGCGGGCGGCCTGGGCCGAGCAGGACGCCGACGATTGGTGGCGAGCCTGCGCAGGAGGCGACCCGGGCGGCGATCGATACGTCCGATGTCAGCGCACGCGACATTGGGGCGGTCGGACTGTCGGGACAGATGCACGGCGCCGTGCTGCTCGACGAAGCGCGGCGCGGTCCTGCGTCCGTCGATCATCTGGTGCGATCAGCGCACCGACGCGGAATGCCGTGGCTCGACCAGACGGTCGGCCGCGAGCGGCTGCTGCGAGCTGACGCTCGAATCCCGCGCTCACCAACTTCACCTGACCAAACTGCTGTGGGTGCGCACTCACGAACCGGAGATCTGGCAGCGCGTCCGTCACGTGCTGCTGCCGAAGGATTACGTGCGCTTCCGCCTGAGCGGTGAGTACGCGATCGATGTCGCCGATGCCTCGGGCACGCTGATGCTCGACGTGGCGCGGCGGCAATGGTCGCGATGAAATGCTCGAACGCGGTCGGGATCGATCGCGCGAATGCTTCCGACGGTGTTCGAATCGCCGGAGATCTGCGCGCGGGTGTCGCGCGACGCAGCCGACGTCCACCGGCCTCGTCGCGGGCACGCCGATCGTTGCGGGCGCCGGCGATCAGGCGGCCGGCGCGGTCGGCATGGGCATCACGCGGCCCGGCGCGGTCAGCGCCACCATCGGCACGTCAGGCGTGGTGTTCGCCGCGACCGACCGCCCGGCGCTCGACCCGCGCGGCCGGCTGCACACGTTCTGCCATGCGATCCCCGGGCGATGGCACGTGATGGGCGTCACGCAGGCTGCCGGACTTTCGCTGCGGTGGGTGCGCGATCAATGGTGCGGCACGGGACCGGCGCCGTCCTACGATGAGCTCACACGCGAGGCAGCCGCCGCGCCAGCCGGCGCCGACGGCGTCTTGTGGGCGCCGTATCTGATGGGCGAGCGCACGCCGCACTGCGATCCGCACGTCCGCGCGCGCGCTCGTCGGCCTCGCCGCGCATCACGGCCGCGGCCACATCGTGCGCGCCGTCCTCGAAGGCGTTGCGTTCAGCCTGCGCGACACGTTCACGATTTTTTCCGAGCTCGCAGATGCCGGTCGAGCGGATCCGTCTCGGCGGTGGCGGGGCGCGATCGCTGCTGTGGCGCCAGATCCAGGCCGACGTCTACGGCCATGCCGTCGAAACCGTCAAGGCCGACGAAGGCGCCGCGTACGGCGCCGCGGTACTCGCCGGCGTCGGCGCCGGCTTGTGGTCGAGCGTCGACGAACGCGTGCGATGCGCTCGTGCACACGGCGGACCGCGTAACCCCCGACCCTGCCGGTACCGCAATCATGAACGAACGCTACGTTGCCTACCGGCGCATCTACCCCGCGCTCCAACAGCTGTGAGCCGGGAGCTGGCGTCGAACCCGCGTCGTGGCCCACGAGCTCTGGCCCTTGCTGTTGACGTGAGCACCCATCATGCCTGATTTCACTCCTCGACCTGAACACAAGTTCTCGTTCGGACTCTGGACCGTCGAGCAATCGCGGCCGCGATCCGTTCGGCGACGTCGTCCGGCCGGCACTTCCGCCGAACGATGCCGTCGCGCTGCTCGGCGAGGTTGGCGCGTGGGGCGTGAACCTCCACGACAACGATCTCGTGCCGATCGACGCCACACCATCCGACCGCGACCGTATCGTCAGCGAGTTTCAGCGCGCCTGCAAAGAGCACGGCATCGTCGTCCCGATGGCGACCGTCAATCTCTTCTTCGATCCGGTGTTCAAGCGACGGCGCGTTCACGTCCAACGATGCCCGCGTGCGCGCGTTCGCGCTGCAAAAGACGATGCGCGCAATGGATCTCGGCGCTGAACTGGGCGCCAGAATCTTCGTGCTGTGGGGCGGACGCGAAGGCACGGAGACCGATGCCTGCCGCCGACCCGACGAAGCGGTCAAGCGGCTGCGGGATGCGGTCAACTATCTCTGCGAGTACTCGCTCGACAGGAAGTACGGGTTCCGTTTCGCGCTCGAAGCGAAGCCCAACGAACCTCGCGGCGACATCTACATGGCCACGACCGGCGCGTATCTCGGGTTCATTCCGACGCTCGATCACCCCGAGATGGTCGGCGTCAATCCGGAGGTCGCGCACGAACAGATGGCCGGCCTCAACTTTCTTCACGCCGTCGCCCAGGCGTGGGAGGCGGGCAAGCTCTTTCACATCGATTTGAACGATCAGGCGCCCGGCCGCTACGACCAGGATTTCCGCTTCGGGGCGGCGAACCCGAAGGCCGCTTTCTTCCTGGTGAAGTTCCTGGAGGAGGTCGGTTACGACGGCCCGCGTCACTTCGATGCCCACGCCTACCGGACGGAGGATTACGAGGGCGTGAAGGACTTCGCGCGGGGCTGCATGCGGACTTACCTGATCTTGAAGGAGCGCGCCAGGCAGTGGCACGCGGACGCGGACATCCAGGCATTGATCAAGGAGGTTGCGGCACTGGGATCGAATGCCCCCGTCATCGGCCGTTATTCAGCCGGCCAGCGCGACGCGGTGCTCGGCGCGTCGTTCGACCGCGCGGCCATCGCCAAGCGCGGCCTTGCGTACGAGCGACTCGATCAACTGACCGTGGAAGTGCTGCTGGGAGTCCGCTGATGGACAGCCAGCACCCGCACGGCGGTCAGCCGGTGCTGCGCCGCGGGCCGCCGCCGCGCGACGCGCGGTTGGTCGTAATCCTCGCGCACGGGCGGGGTTCGTCAGCGGCGGATCTGCTCGGCCTCGCGCGCGAGTTCACGGTCGAAGATGTCAGCTACCTGGCGCCGGAAGCGGCCGGCCACACCTGGTATCCGTACTCGTTCCTCGCCCCGATCGAGAAGAACGAGCCGTATCTCAGCTCGGCGCTGCGCCTGCTTGGCGAACTGGCGGAGCAGGTGGCCAACGAGGGCGTCAGCGCGGATCGGGTCGTGTTGCTCGGCTTCTCGCAGGGCGCGTGCCTGTCGCTTGAATTTGCGGCACGCCACGCACGGCGCTACCGGGCGGTGGTCGCGCTGAGCGGCGGACTAGTCGGTCCGCCTGGCACGCCGCGCGATTACGCCGGATCGTTCGAGGGGACACCGGTGTTTCTCGGGTGCAGTGACATCGACCCGCACATTCCGCTCGAACGGGTGGACGAGTCTGCGGAGGTGTTTCGGGGGATGGGCGCGACGGTGGACGAGCGGATTTATCCGCGCATGGGACATACGGTCAACGGCGACGAGATTGACGCCGTTGACGCGCTATTGAAGCCTCTGTTGTAGGGCGGGTGTTCCGCGTTCGCGCGAAGCGCTTCGGCGGACCGCCGTAGCCTTGGCGGAGGCTGGTTAGGCCCGCCAAAGTGAGCTAGAGCCGCGTGGCGGCGCCGGCGTCGGTGACGGCGGCGCCGACCTCGGTGAGATACCCGAACTGCTTCTTGAACTCATCGCTGCTGAGGTGGGCGATCGACGCGAGCTTCGCGAGAACCTGCGGGTCCTCGAAGTCGGCGCGCGAGAGCCGCAGCATGTATCGCCGCGCGATGCCGTACCTCGTCGACGTCACGTCCACCGAGCGGACGCGCGTGCGGCCGGTCTCCGGATCGATCATCGTCTCGAAGGGAACCGGCACGAACCGTCCGCCCTGCATCGAGACCATCGCGGCGCTGCCGCCGCTGAGCAGGTACTCCGCGGCGCTGTAACCCAGATCGCGGGTGTACTCCATGTCGAAGGGGATCGGATCCGCGCACCGCAGCTCGTAACCGATGTTCTTGGCCGCGATGGTGGTCTTGATGTTCAGGCTGCGCAGCCGCTTCTGCACCTCCGTCTTGAGAATCTCTCCCAGGTTGACATCGTCGATCCGCACGTGACCGTGTGCGTCACGTTCCGCCGCGTCGAAGCCTGCGAGATCCTCCGGGTTGATCCCCAAGACCAGGCCTTCGGCGATCACCGCGACGCCGTCGCGCCGATCGTAACTCAGTCGCTTGATTATCGCGCCGGTCAGCGTGTCGACCACGGTGCGGAGACGCGCCGGAGACTCGAACTCCTCGGCAATGAGTGTGAGCGTCGCGCCGGCAGACTTGCCGATTCCCAGCGCGAGGTGACCGGCCTTGCGTCCCATCGCCACCACGAAGTACCACCTCGAGGTGGTCTTTGCGTCGACCATCAGGTTCTTGACGATGTCGACGCCGTAGTGACGCGCGGTCTGGTAGCCAAAGGTGTCGATGTGCGCCGGCAGATCCAGGTCGTTGTCGATGGTCTTCGGCACGTGGACCACGCGGATCGCGCCGGCCGCGTGACGTTCGACGCGCATCGCTGAAAACGCGGTGTCGTCGCCCCCGATGGTAATCAGCCCGGTGACGCTGAGACGCCGCAGCGCCTTGACCGTGTTGTCGAGGAGCGCGGAGCTGGTGGTTGGATTGGCACGCGCGATGCCCAGGTGAGAGCCGCCGCGGAAATGAATCCGGCTCACGCTCTCGATCGTGAGCGGTGTCGCGTGTTCGATGTCGGCCTGCATCAACCATTCGAACCCGTCCCGAATGCCCACCACGTCGATCCCTTCGAGACGGGCACGGATCGTGGCCGCTGCGATGACGCTGTTGATGCCTGGCGCGGGACCGCCGCCGACGAGGATTGCGAGTCGCTTATGAGGCTGCATATTTACTGACTATAATAAGTTCCCGCTGCGATTCTTGCACTCCTTCGTCGCGCCAGACCGCAGAAGTCGACAATTTCGTAGGCTTCCCGTCGTCAGGCGGAGCGGCACAACTGATCGGACAGGCCGCGCACCCCTGACGCGACGAAACGATAGATGCTTCCCGCGTCGGGAGTACGTTCAAGCTCCTGGTCCGACATCTCCTGTCGCGCGGTGGTTACATACACCTCGTTCATGGTGTCGCCGCCAAACGCCAGGCAGGTGGGGTTCTTGGCCGGCACCACGACCTCGCGATCGAGGGACCCGTCCGGCGCATACCGGCGAATGACCCCGGCTCCCCATACGGCGTTCCACAGGTACCCGTCCGCGTCGACCACCGAACCATCGGGAAATCCGTCCGTCACCGTCACGAACACGTCGACGTCATCGACTCGCGCGTCGCTTGCACGGTAACGCCCGCACATGATCCGGCGCTGCTGCGAGTCGCAGAAGTACATCGAACCGCCATCCGGACTGAAGCAGATACTGTTCGCAATTGACACTTTCGGCAGGTCGATCCGCCTGAGTCCGTGGCCGGCCGACCACTGGTAGAAGCTGCCGGTCGCGGGATGGCCTTCGCGCGTGTCCATCGTCCCAAAGACGAAATTACCTTCACGATCCGTCCGGCCGTCGTTGGTCCGTGTCGTTTCGAGATCGGGCTCCACGGCGGCCAGCGGACGGAGTGACAGGCGATTCTCCGGCGCATCGTCGACGCTGGTCAGGAACAGCCCCTTGGCGAGGGCGAGCAGCAGGTCGCCGGACTCACAGGGCGCGAGCGATCCAAGACGATCCGGCAGCGTCCAGCTGCGTCCGCCACGCTCGTCGTGCATCCACAGGCGACGCCCGTCGATGTCGGTCCACAGCAGCGCGCGCCGCGCACGCCACCAGACAATGCCCTCGCCAAGCGTGCAACGGCAATTCAGGAACAACGAGGCTTTCTCGGACATGCAGGGTTCACTCTATCGCAAGCGACTTGCAGTATTCTCTGCCACGCCATGCTGACCCGCCGCGGTTTTCTTGGCTTGTGGCCGGCCGTTTCCCTGGTTCGCGTCGGGCGTTCGACGCAGGGCGGGTCGAAGGCACAGCCGTGGTACGAGTCGATGCGCCGCTGCGGGCAGCTCAATCTCAACGAGCACGATCCGGCCACGCTGGATGTTACGAAATGGATCGATTACTGGGCGTCATTGCAATTGAATGCCCTGCTCCTGAACGGCGGTGGCATCGTCGCTTTCTATCCGACGGCAATCCCGTATCACCATCGCAGCGAGTTCCTCGGCACGCGCGACCTCTTCGGTGAACTCGTCACGGCGGCCAAGGCCAGAGAGATGCGCGTGGTGTCGCGAATGGATTGCAACTACGCCTACGAGGACGCGCTGCGGGCGCACCCGGAGTGGTTCGAGCGAAACCTCAATGGGTCGCCGCGTCCTCATGGAGAGTCCCCCTGGCTGTTCAAGACCTGCATGTTCAGCCCATATTTCACCGACCAGATGCCGGCGATCTACCGGGAGATCAACTCGCGCTATCCGGTGGACGGCTTCTTCACGAACGGCTGGCCGTCGACCGGCGCGTTGAGCGTGTGTTATTGCCAATCCTGCCAGCAGGTGTACCGCACGATTGGCGGCACGCCGCCTGAAGAAACCAACGCGACGGATCCGTTGTATCGGCGCTACTACGACGTCTTCATGACTCGCGTCGTCGATGTCTGGACCTCCTGGCAGCGCGCCGTGACTGAGGGCGGCCGCGAATCGGTCTATGTGGGAAATCTCGGTGGCGGGATTCGAACCGTGAAGAATCTCAGGCGTCTGGCCACTGCTGCGGCCTGGTTCAATGCCGACCACCAGGGACGTTCGGGAGACACTCCAATCTGGGATTGCGCGCAGCAGGGGCGGGTCGCCCAGGCGGTCATGAACGGCCGGCCGATCACCAACGTGACCGGCTCGTACAGCAACAGCCAGCCAACCTGGCGGCATGTGTCGAAGCCCGCGCCCGAGATGACGATGTGGATGGCGCAGACCACCGCCAGCGGAATGGTGCCGTGGCTTCATTGGCTGGGCGGGGCGCCGGAAGACACACGGTGGCAGTCGGTCGGTCGCGACTTCTTTACCTGGCTCGCCCGCGAAGAGCCGCACTTCAGGAACACGCAGTCGATAGCCAACCTCGCGGTGCTCTTTCCGCAGCGGACGATCGCGTTCTATCGCTCGGGCGCGCGCGACCGGGTCACGACCAGCGACTATCTGCAGGGCCTGTATTACGCGCTGCTCGAAGGACGATTTCCGTTCGACTTCGTTCACGAGGACGATCTGAGCGCCGACCGCCTGCGCAGGTATCGCGCGCTGCTCGTCGCCAACGCCGCCTACCTGGAAGACTCGGCGTGCGCGGCGATTCGCGAGTACGTTGGGAGCGGCGGATCGATACTCGCGACGTTCGAGACGTCCCGGTACAGCGGCTGGGGAGATCCCCGGAAGGACTTCGCCCTCGCGGATGTCTTCGGCGCGAGCGTAGATGGCGACCTGGTGGCGCCGCACGGCAACAGTTACATGCGCATCGAACATTCGCACCCGGTGATTGCCGGTTTCGAAGGCACGGCCCTTCTGCCAGGTCCGGAGAACCGTCTGCCGATCCGGAGCACCTCTTCCGATCGGCCGGCGCTGACGGTGGTGCCGTACTACCCCGCGTTTCCTCCTGAGATGGTCTTTCCACGGACGCCGCACACCGATTCGCCGGCAGCAATCTTTCGTGAGACTGGCAGATCCCGCATCGCGTACTTTGCGGGAGACATCGATCGCACGCTGTGGCGCTCAGGGAATGTTGACTTGTCCCGGGTGGTGCAGAACACCGTCCGGTGGCTTGCTGGCGAGACGCCTGCTCCGGTTCGCATTGAAGGACCGGGGATCCTCGAGACCTTCGCGTGGCAGACCGAACCGGGCTACGCGCTGCATCTGCTGAACTACACCAACCCGAACATGACCCGCGGCTTCATCCGTGAAATCTACCCGATCGGGGCCCAGACCATCGCGTTCGAGGTCGCGAGCGGACGCCGGATCAAGAGCGTGAGGGGGCTCCGTTCAGGAACCACCCTCAGTTTCCAGCAGGACGGTACGAGCGTTCGCTTCACGGTGCCGTCGATCGGTGACTACGAGGTCGTCGCGCTGACGTAACGCTACTTCGCCAGATCTCGCACGGCTCTGCCGGCCGCTCTGAGGTTGTCGAGTCGCATCTCGGAGTACTTGCGCGACAAGATGACCCCGTGCGCGCCGGCCTCGAATGCGCCCTTCACCGCCCCATACACGTCATCGGGCGTGGTCTTCTTTTCATTGACGCCGGTCGGGATGTCGACGTCGATGCCGGGGTAGATCTTCATTCGCGGCCCGGCGTTCGCAGCGGCGCGTTTCGTTTCGCGGATCACGTAATCTGCCGACAAACCCTTCGTGGGAATCTCAACGAGCGGCGCTTCGTTGGGATACTGCAGCAGCGAGTAGGACAGTTTCAGCGCGGCCTCGGGATCGAGATCCGCGAACACCGTGCGGCTCACGTTGCGGATATAGCGCGCCATTCGCGGACCGCCGCTGTTGTTGTACATCACGACTTTCAGGAAATCCGAGTAGTCCTGGAACTTCTGGTAGTCCTGCTCGGCACGATAGAACGGCGCGAACGAGTTGGTGTGCCAGATGTGCCATCCCATCGGCTTGACCGGCGCGATTTCGTGCGCCTTCGCATACATCGCTCGATAGGTTTCGCGCAAACCCTCCGTCCACAGCCGCTCCCAGCCGAGGATCTCCGGATAGTCGGTCAGCAATCGCCAGAAGGTGACGAAGGCACCGTCCGTGGGCTTGCGGTCCTTGAGACCATTCACCCACGCTTCGAGCGCGAGATAGCCCTGGCGCGCGCGGTCGGGATCAACGCTGCTCTTCTTCGCTGCCGCCAAGCAATGGGTACAGAAGCATCCGACCGTTCCCGGAGAAGGATCGCCGCCATGGCTTGCGCCGATCGCCGCATTGAGCGGCCCCTGCCGTTCACTGCCGAACATCAGGCCGTCCACGTCGTACGATCGAAGATGGTCCTCTGCGAGTCCCAGCCAGAAGTTGCGGGTGTTGGGATTCCGGTAACAGACCCGCGTCGCGGGACGGCCGTGCACGTCCACTTCGAACGCGTCCTTGATCCCCGGCACGTCGTCGCGGAAAACATCCTCGAACCAGCAGATCACCTTCATCCGCCGTTTGCGCGCCGCGGGAAGAACATCGGCGATCACGTCGTAATCGGGATGATCGGGCGCCTTCTCGGACTGCAGCGTCGTGCCACGGTAATACTGCGGGTGCGGGGTCGCGAAGTTGCCCCCATGAAAATTGTCGTCGTATTCCTGCTTGCCGTGATCGGGCAGAGGCGTGCCCCGGGGCATGCGTCCGGCAATTCCGCGGCCGTAGGTGAACGTGGCGAGAAACACGGTGTCGACCGCGCCAAGCTGCTGAAAATTCTCGAGCGCTTGCTCGGTCCCTTCGTCGAGAAACGAAATCGCTCCCGCCTGAATGCCAATCATCGGCGGAATGCGCTGGGCGCCACGAAGCCGTGCATCGTCAAACAGCAGGCTGCCAACGGCGATCGCGGCACCCTCGAGAAAATCCCTGCGGTCCATTCCTCCTCCGCCGGCCGCCTACTTGAGGGCCATGACGAAGATCCCGTAGCCAACGCCGGCTGGATCCTTGCTGCGGGCCGACTGAAACGCGATGCGTCGACCGTCCGGACTGACCACCGGATTGGAGGCCTTGAAGCCGTCGTACTCGCCCCAATGGGTGACGCGGGTGAAGTCGGTGCTGTTCGGCTCCAGGCGCAGCTTCCAGATATCGATGTAGTTCGAGTTGTGCTGCGTCTGCTCGCGGCTGGATTCGACGAGCGCGTAGCGGCCGTCCGGGAAAATGCCCTCGACCTCGTTGTATTCCCCGGCCAGCTTCCGGTACACGGTCGTGCGGCCGCTGGCGAGATCGACACCCAGGACATCGGCAAACGGCGACCGGTAACAGGTGTAAATCAGCTCGGTGTCGTCGTTACGGAAGTCCTGCGCCTCGAGCGTGCACTCGGGCGACTTGGCGCGGATGACTTCTTTCTTGTTCGCAAGCTTCGGAGCATCGCCATCGTAGACGACGTCTGCGGTATAGATGACCGACTCCCCTTCCTGCAGCACATCGGGATACTGGCCGCGCGTGTTCGACCAGGCGATCTTCATCGTCTTTCTCGAGATCGCGACGCCTTCGGAGATCTTGTGTCCCAGCGGAACCGCGTGATCGCCCGGTTTGAAGTCGTGCCTCAGGATCCACATTTCCTGATCGCGTCCACGGGTGGTCTGAATGTCGGTGAAGGTCCGCGCGCCGATCAGGAAGTAGTCGCCGTTGGGCAGGAACTGCACACGGAGAAATCCCGGATGCGCGTAGTGCGTCAGCAGCCGCAACGCCTTCGTCGACGGCTCGATTTCGATACGCGTCGCCGAAGCTCTTCTCCATGAAGGCAATCCGCCCGCCGTCCGGCGACCACGAGGCGCGCTCGCCGAAATAGGTCAGTCGCGTGATGTTCGACGCCAGGTGTTCCTCGGGGCTGCCCTGCTTCGTTCCCTGGGGAGCAAGCGCCGCGAGGCCGATCGCCGATGCTACGAGGAGCGCGCCGTTCATGCGAATTTCCACGTTCAGCGTGCGGCAGGGAGTGCGGTCGACCGGGCGGCGACCCGGCCGATGCCGAACTGATCGCCGGTCCTGGCGACCTTGCCGTCGGCGAAGACCACCTCCAGCACTTTCTCGCTTTGCACCGATCGTCGATTCTCGTCGGTCAACGTCGCGATGATTTTGCGGCTGGCGGTATCGATGACCTCTCCCGTCGAGGGAAAGGCCAGGCTGCCGTCGATGCTGAACGTGATCCAGCCGGGCTGATCGCGCAGCTTGATGGTGGCGATTTGCTTCGGCGGCATCGCGCCCGCATCGAAGATGTGAATCGCGCTGTTGGCGCCGTCGGCGAGCCACAGCTCGCGCTCGTCCGGCGTCAGGGCGATGCCGTGGCTCGGGCAGCCGTGACGCTTCACCGCTCCCTTTTGATAGCCGGTCACTTCCACGCGGTGCAGCATCTTGCCGGTCGTGATGTCGCCGACTTCGAACCCGAGCAGGTCGTTGACGTTGACGAAACAGAGCGTCTGCGAACCGTTGATGGTGAACGGGCGCACCACGTTCGAAAATGGTCCGACGCCGCCAACCAGCTTGTGCGTCGACGGATCGGCGATCGCCAGGATGGGAGACTTCAGGCCGGCCAGATACACCCGCTTGCCATCCGGACCGTAGATTGTGTTGTGTGCGCCGGAGTTCGGGACCACCTTCGCAATGACGTCGCCGGTTTCGCCGTCGAGCACGTTCCAGTGTGCCCCCTCGAACGACGGCACGTAGAGAATCTTGCCGTCCGGCGAGAGCGCCAGCCGATCGCAGCCGCCGTCGAACTCTTTGACCCACAACCGGCGATCCGTGGCCAGGTCGTAGGCGATCACCCGCCTGAACGTGGTGACATACAGCCGTCCGGTCTGCGCGTTGGCGGCAATGCCCTTGACGTTCTCCGGTTCCTTCCCCGCCGGCACGTCCTGCGACGGGATGCGCCGCACGAACTTGTAGCCGTGGTCCATGTCGAACACCAGGACGCCGACGCCGCCGTACTCGACGTAGTTGCGGATTCCCGGCTCAGCAACGTAGAGAAAGTGCCGCTCCGGTGAGCTGCGCGGCCCCGCGGATAACGTGACCGCCGCGATCATCCCGAGCGCAGCGACGACCAAGAAGCGCACCGTCCTCATGCATTCCTCCCGAACCTGAGAACCTGAGAACCTGAGAACCTGAGAACCCGAGAACGTATATCACTTCAGCCCGGCACGGGTCCGCTGCAACGTGAAGGCGAGCGACTCCATCGGGATCTCCGTCACGAATGGCTTGACAATCCAGCCGAGCCCGAACGGCACGTCGCGCGACAGCGTCACCGATTCGCATTGGATGTATGTGCCGCCGTCGCGTTCGAGGAACCGCCAATAGGTGTTGAGACGCCACATGAAGCCATGCCCCTGGCCCGGCGGCAGCTCGTGCTCGGCAGGGGTGCCAGCATTCTCCACCTCTGCCACTCGGGTGCTGCGGATCGAACTGTAAGCGCGATCCGGCGCGACGATGACGAATCGCGCGTCGTTCTCGGTATTCATGGTCGCCGCGATCACTTTCTTCATGTAGAAGCGGAGGAAGACACGGAAGTGGTCGCCGTCGCGCTCGAGCGTCTTCGATTGGACGACGTTGGGGGCAAAAATCGATGCGTGTCGATCGTAATCCTGAAGAAGTGCAACGGCATCCCGCACGCGGACGCCGGGAATGACGATCGTGGCGACCCAGTGATGGATCAGGCCATCGGGCACGTCGATCTTCTCGGCCACGCGCAATCGTTCCGTGACGACTTCGCCGCGGCGCAGTTGGTCCATGACCGGTTTCTGTCGGGCGGCCGGTAGCGTATCCACCCAGAGGAAGGTTTCTGGTCGCCCGACTTCCGCGGCAATGCGGCGCTCCACCACGGCGACATACTTGTCGAAAGCAGCCGACGAAGCGGGCTTCAGATCTGAAGCCACGCCAGCCTCGAGCAGGAGGAGGGTCACGAGAAGTGGAGGTGGGAATCGGATCAGTTGTCGCCCCCTACATGCCTTTTAAGGCGTAGGCCGAGTGCGTACCGGCTCATTCCCCCCCTCTCCGCGCCGAAAATTCCTCTCACCGGCTTCGGCACGTGCCGTCGAGGCAAGCGCCCCGTGACGGGCAAGCCGTTCACGGCTGGTGCGCGCGACCTCGCGCGACACCAGGTTCATCCAGAAAAGCCGCAGCGCGATCAGAACCATGTTCAGGCCGATGAAACCCGGCAGGATCGGATCGCGATCCGCGCTGATCCAATACGCAAAGACCATCAGAGGAACGCCGCACACGATGAGCGCCAGTGCCAGGCCGGTGTGACGGCGCAGGGCTGTTGCGCTTCCGTCGAGCGACTCCCGGTACGCCGAGTGAACAATCGTGAGCAGCGGCGGCTGCGTCCGCCCTTCATGATCGAAGATGTCGAACCGGACCATCGGGGTACGTTGAACGCCGGCTTCACAGGAGTCGCGCGCCTCCTCGAGGCTGTCAAAGACCACGCACGTCGCGGATTCGGCAGTCGCAAAGGGCTCGCCGTCCGGAGTGCACGGCATGTCGCTATCGATCCGTTTCGCGAACGCGACCACCTGGCCGGGCCGGAGGCTGTCGGTCCAGGGGGCGCCGCGCCGCGCCGGATCGTAGAGTCGCAGCGTCTGCATGTTACTTCTGGCTTCAGGCTTCAGGCTTCAGGCTTCAGGCTTTGGTCCCCGCGTTGCCGCTCGCCCCTCGGTCCTCGCCCCTCGCCTCTCGGACCTCGAATAGTAATGTAAACTTCCGCGCCGTTTGAGGAGGAGTCTCGGATGCCCGCCAGGTGTGCCTCGACTGTTGTGATCCTTGCCGTGCTCGCGTTGTCGGCCGGCTTTCCGTTGGATCTCGGCGCGGTGCGGGTTGCACAGACGCCGGCGGCGACGTCGAGCGTCGATCCGGCCATCCTCAAAGCGTATCAGTGGCGCAGCATCGGACCGGCGCGCGGCGGGCGATCGATTGCGGTCAGCGGCGTCAAGGGCCGGCCGAATGAAGCGTATACCGGTCAGGCCGGCGGCGGTCTCTGGAAGACAGTCGACGGCGGCGCCACCTGGAAGCCCATTACCGACGGCCAGATCAAGAGCTCGTCGGTCGGCGCGGTGGCGGTGTCGGAATCGAATCCAGACATCGTGTTCATCGGCATGGGGGAATCCTGCATCCGCGGCAACATCCTTCCCGGCGACGGCGTGTACCGGTCCGCCGACGGCGGCAAGACATGGACCCACGTCGGCTTCGAGAAATCCGATGCGATCTCGAAGATCAGAATTCATCCAACCGACCCGAACATCGTCTTCGTGGCGTCGTTCGGAAAGTACAGCGCGCCCAGCGACGAGCGCGGCATATTCAAGAGCAGCGACGGCGGCAAGACCTGGCAGCGGAAGCTGTTCAGAAACGACAAGACGGGCGGCGTGGATATCGCGATCGATCGCAGCCATCCGAACGTCATGTATGCGGCGCTATGGGAGGCGTATCGGATCGAATACCAGATGTCGAGCGGCGGAGCCGGCAGCGGCCTGTTCAAGTCTACCGACGCCGGGGAGACGTGGACCGAGATCACTCCCAACCCGGGTCTGCCCTCCGGAATCGTCGGCAAGGTTGGCATCGCTGTATCGGGTGCCGATTCGAACCGGATCTACGCGCTGGTCGAATCGCAGAACGGCGGGCTCTTCAGCTCCGACGATGCCGGAGCGACGTGGAAGCTCGTAAACGACGGCCGCAACATCCGGCAGCGCGCGTTCTACTACACCCACGTCATCGCGGATCCGGCCGGCCGCGACACGGTGTATTTGCTGAACACCAGCGCCTTCCGATCGGCCAACGGCGGCAAAACGCTCAGCCAGATCGGAAGCGGCACCCACGGCGATCATCACGATCTGTGGATCGATCCGGACGACCCCAGACATCTCGTGATTGGAAACGACGGCGGTGGCGCGGTGTCCCTCAACACGGGCCAGACGTGGAGCGCGCAAGATTACGCCACCGGGCAGTTCTATCACGTCGCAACGACCAGGCACGTGCCGTATCACGTCTGCGGCGCACAGCAGGACAACACCACGCTGTGCGTTTCCAGCGACACCGGGCTTCCCGCTGGGCGTGGCGGCGGTGGACGCGGCGCCACCCCGATCACCTACACCGCCGGAGGGTCCGAGCCCGGTTACATTGCGCCTGATCCGAAGGACCCCGATGTTTTCTTCGCGGGAGGAAACAACGGATCGTTCCTCACGCGCCTGAATCGTGAGACCAGCGAGCTCCGCGAAGTCGGACCGTATCCCCGCATGTTCTCGGGAGAGCCCTCGAGCGCGCTCGTCGAGCGCTGGCAGTGGACCTATCCGATCATCTTTTCATCCGTCGATCCGAACATTCTCTATACCTCGTCGCAGCACGTATGGAAGACGACCAATGGCGGCCAGAGCTGGGACAAGATCAGCCCGGACCTCACCCGTCACGATCCGAAGACGATGGGCGAGTCAGGCGGACCGATCACGCACGACATGAACAGTCCGGAGGTCTACGGGACCGTGTTCGCGCTAGGGCCCGGCAAGAAAGACGTGAATCTCCTCTGGGCGGGATCCGACGACGGGCTGGTGCAGGTGACTAGCGACGGCGGCAAGACCTGGACGAACGTGACGCCGAAAGAGATGCCGGAGTTCGGCCGTGTCAGCCAGATCGACGCCTCCGCCTTCGAGGCGGGCGGTGCGTATGTCGCGGTCAAGAAGCCACTGCTGAACGATGTCCAGCCTTACATCTTCCGCACGCGGGACTTCGGAAAAACCTGGACCAAGATCGTCAACGGCATTCGCGCGGACGACTACGTGCATGCGGTGCGCGAGGATCCGGCGCGCCAGGGGCTGCTCTACGCCGGCACCGAACATGGCTTCTACGTGTCGTACGACGACGGAGACCGGTGGCAATC
This sequence comes from uncultured Acidobacteriota bacterium, assembly GCA_963755695.1. GTDB lineage: Bacteria > Acidobacteriota > Vicinamibacteria > Vicinamibacterales > 2-12-FULL-66-21 > QHWT01. The sequence goes on from CAVWLB010000010.1 coordinate 2,547,883, forward strand.
GCTGTCGCTGAACCTGCCCGACACGCCGGTGTCCGATCTGTGGGTGGAGGCGAATTCGCTGGCCATCGCGACGCACGGCCGCGGCTTCTATGTGCTTGACGACGTCGCGCCATTGCGTCAGGCGGACGCCGCCTCTGGCGCCTTCCACCTCTATAAACCGGCCGATGCCATCCGGACCGCCGGCGGCACGAGCATCAGCTACATGCTGAAGCAACCGGCGCAAAACCTCAGTATCGAGATTCTGCGCGACGGACAAGTGGTGCAGACGATTCGCGGCGCGGCGAAGACGTCTCCGTCACCGGCGGGCGGTGGGCAGACGCCTCCCGCGGACGAAGAAGAATCCGCGGGTGGCGGGCGCGGTCGTGGCGGACCGCCCACCGCCCCGATGGCCGCCGGATTCAATCGCGTCACGTGGAACCTGGAGTATCCGGGCCCAACCAGCTTTCCCGGGATGGTGCTGTGGGGAGCCTCGACGAGCGGCCCGACGGCCCTGCCGGGGAACTACGATGTGCGCCTCACCGTCGACGGCCAGTCGCAGGTGCAGCCGCTGGCCGTCCGAAAGCATCCATGGCACGCGGTCAAAGACGAAGATCTGATCGAGCAGTTCGACCTTGCCGTCCAGATTCGCGACAAGGCCAGCGAGGCGAACAACGCCGTGATCCAGATCCGCAAGATCAAGGATCAAGTCAAAGATCGGTTGTCGAAGTCGCAGGATGCCTCGCTCAAGGCGGCCGGCGATCGGCTCACCGCCAGTCTCAGCGCGATTGAAGAAGAGATCTACCAGGTCCGCAATCAAAGCAACCAGGATCCCTTGAACTTCCCGATCAAGATCAACAACCGGCTGGCGTCGCTGCTCGGAGTGGTGATGCGCGGGGAAGGCAAACCGATCGCTGCGGCCTATCCGATCCTGAAGGATCTCACCGCGGAACTGAAGGTGCAGACGGACCGTCTGCACCTTGTGCTCACCAGCGACCTGCCCTCGTTCAACACCCAAGCCAAGCGCGCGGGCGTAGCGGTCATTGCGATGTAGATTGAGCTCGCCCGGTCGGGCGAAATCGCCATCGAATGAAGTGCGCTAGCCGGTGCCCTGTTCGAGCGCGGTCTTGGTCGACCTGAGCGGCCACGGCAAGGCAGCACACGACCCGGCCCGGCACAGGCCTGATCTTCTTCAGTGTTCTTCAGTGTTTTTCTGTGGCCGCTGCTCCGTGTGCTTCTGTGGCCGCTGCTCCGTGTGCTTCTCTGGCCGGTGTTCCGTGTGCTTCTGTGGTCGAAGCGGATCATTTTTTCGCTATCATACGCGACAGAGCGTGCACATCATTCTTCTTGGACCGCCCGGGTCCGGCAAAGGCACTCAAGCGCAACGGATCGCGGAGCACTACGGCATCCCGCACATCTCCACCGGGCATATCCTTCGCGAAGCGGTGCGATCCGGTTCGGAGCTTGGCTTGAAGGTCGGCGCCACCATTGCGGCAGGTTCGCTGGTCAGCGACGCGCTCATCACCGACATCGTCCGGGCGCGGCTTCACGAAGCGGACGTCGCATCGGGTGTCCTGCTCGACGGATTTCCTCGCACCGTGGCTCAAGCGGAAGCGCTCGATTCAATGGTGCCACCCGAACATCTGATCGTGCTGCTGCTCAGAGTGGTCGATGAGGAGATTGTTCGCCGGATGATGCGCCGCCGCATCTGCCAATCGTGCGGCATCACCCAAACCGTCCCCGATGCGGAGGCGGATGAAGCGGGCCACTGCCCTCGGTGCGGCGACCCCCTGGTACGTCGCGAGGACGACTCGCCGGACATCGTGAGACATCGACTGCGGACGTATGCCGCGCTGGCCGAACCGCTCATCGCGTTCTATGCCAACAGATCCGGGTTCGGAGCGGTTGACGGCATGAAGCCACCGGAGGACGTCACGGCCGCGCTGTTTACCCACGTCGATCGAATCCGACGGCGCCCGGGCCGCCGCACGGATGGAGCGCGAATCTAGTGGTCCAAGTGAAAAGCGCCTGAATTCTTCCCTCGGGACGAATTGCTGGTGTTGATCGTCGAAAGCCGCCGACAGCGGCACGTCTTCACCGTTCGCCTGCCGCGCGACGCTCGAGAGATCTATCGACTCTAACGAGACGCCTCGATCAGTTTTTCACCTGCGAGGGATCAGCGGCCCGACGGAAGCGCGCCGTCAGGCTTGGTCAGCAGTCCACGTCCGCGCAGCCAATTCATCAGCAATGTCGGCCACGCACTGAGTGCCGGATCGTCCAGCGCGAGGCCGACACCGTGCGGGCCATTCTCGAAGATGTGCATTTCGGCCGGCACCTTGGCTTTGCGCAGCGCGAGATAGAAGCGCACGCTGTTCTCGGGGGGAACTCCGGTATCCGCGTCAGTGTGAAAGAGAAAGGTCGGCGGCGTCTCCGGCGTGACCCGCAGGTCGTTCGACAGATCCTCGAGCAGGCGCGGCTCTGGATGCTCGCCGAGCAGATTCTTGAACGAACCGGCGTGCGCAATCGCCGGGTCGGACGAGATCACCGGGTAGCCGAGAATCAGGAAATCCGGGCGGCTGCTGACCCGGTCGATGGGATCCGGAGCGTCGGTCTTGCCGGCGTCGAAGTGCGTTCCGGCCGTGGCGGTCAAGTGCCCGCCCGCTGAGAAGCCCATCATGCCGATGCGATCGGCCAGCACGCCGAATTCCTGCGCTCGGGCGCGCACGGTACGGATCGCGCGCTGCGCATCACCCAGCTCGATTGGATGGTGGTATTTCGGGCCCAGACGGTACTTCAGCACGAAAGCCGACACGCCCATGGCGTTGAACCAGTACGCGATCTGGCGTCCTTCATGGTCCATCGCGAGCACGCTGTAGCCGCCACCGGGCGCGACGATCACCGCCGTTCCAGTGGCCACGCGAGGGGCGCGGTAGATCGTCAGCGTGGGCTTGTCGGCCGCGTCAGTTCCAAGGGCGCCTGGGGCGCCTTCCACCCATAAGGGGATTTCCTGGGGAGGCGTATCCAGACCCCGGCCGGCGGCTGGCGCGGTCGTTGCCGACGGAGGCTGTTGCGCGGATGCTCCGCTCCCGGGCTCCGCACACAGCACCGCCAGGATCCCGAAGGTGATTGCATGTTTCATTTCGCTCCGGCTCCTCCCCCGGCGGTTTGCAGCCGCGACGACGGGGCCTCGCTTCCTGCCGGATCGTTCCAGTTCATCAGCGCGTTGAACACCATGTTGAACTCACCATGATTCTGCCAGCGGTAGATGGGATTGTTGGCGAACATGATCACGCGTCCCTTGCCGGCGTAGCCGCCAGGGACGTCAAGCGCGAACGGCCGATCGCGAATCTCGTCGGCGCCGCGCATCAAGCCGCTGAGCACCCCCGCGTCACCGCCGACAAACCGGCCGAGGACGGTCGATTGATCGGGCTGTCCGACCGTGATCAGAGGACCGCCGACGAATTTCAGCGGGATCATCTTGTCCGCGTAGCCGTAGAACACCGGGTGCTCGGGCTTCACAATCTCCGCGTTCACGAGCGGGCGTGGCGCGTAGAACTGGCTGGACGTCGATGAGACGTCGACGGTACGTGCGAAGCCGAGCTCCGCGGGGAACCGCGACGCCTCACCCATCGTGATCAGCGTGCCGCCGGCATCGAGGAATTTGGCAAACGCGTCCACGCCTTCGCCGCCCATGCCGCCCGAAATATCCGGCGACTCGCCATACATGCCAAGGAACTTGTATTTGTCGCTCTTCTGATATGGCACCGGCTGCGCCGCAGGCGCGGCAAACACCGCCTGGCGGTTCGCCGGCTGGGTCGGCATGACGATGACGTCGTAATCGGCGCGGAGATTCCCCCGCTTCACCCGCTCCTTGTAAATCAAATCGAACGGTATTCCGAACTTGTCGAAGGCGTATCGAACCCAGCCGACGTCCTGGGTCGCGTTCCACGCCGAATACATCGCGATGCGCGGTAGATCGCCATCGTGCATGGCGACGGACGGCACCGCGCTCAACAAGACCGCGGTCAATCCCAGTTCCTCGGCGGCGCCCCTGATCGCCGCGGGATCGGATGGACTTGTGATGACCAACGATCCGGCCGGGAACTCGACGCCTTCCGCTCTGAAGCTCTTTTCGGCGATCTTCATCGGCACGTTCTTCAATCGATAGCGAAACGCGATCATGTTGTTCGAGCCGTAGTGCGCAATCGCCAGGCCTGCAGTGCCCTTTCCGGTCACCCTGCCTCTGGCGACGGCCTCTTTCACAGGCGTGACCTTCGCGTCGAGGATGGCCTTGTCCTTGATCTCCCTCACTTCCACCAGCATCGCCAGTCCCATTGTCCAGCCGCTGTCGTCGTAGGTGTTCAGGTTGGGATCGGGATAGTTCTGGCGCTCGAGCAAATTCTTTATCAGACGGCCGTACGGCTGATCGCGCTTGATCACGTACGAGCCCGCCGGAAACGTCCCGTCCGTGATCTTGATCTCGGCTGTCGCCTGTCCGACCTCGATTCGCTGCGCGCGCAGGATGTTCACGAGCGTGGTCGCCCGCGTCATGTCGCGCGCGACCGGAATCACGTAGCCGAACGGCGGATCGGTCTTCCCCGAATCGATTGAGTTCTGCGTCTTCCGGTAGAAGTTCTCGACGACCAGGTTCGGGAACATCGACGTGAGCTGAAGTCCGGAGAGCACGCCGGTTTCCATGTAGTTGGTGTTATTGCGGCGTGAGAAATTGGCGACTGCACCCGGTGGAATCGGCAGGCCGCGATACCACTCGCGTGGTTGCGATCCGCCGCGACCGGATGGAACGGTTGCACGGCCGCCGCCTCCGCGACCGCCCTGCCCGGGACCCGTCGAGGGGCTCTGCGCGCCGTCAGGATTCGACGATCCCGAGTTTGGAGGGCCCGCCGAACGCGCACCGCTGGAACCGCTAGGCGTAGAGGCGCTTGAACCATCCCCAGCGCCAGGTTCGTTTTCCCGTCCCGATTGCGTTTCGTACATCCGCATCATGCCGTTGTGGTTGTACGCGACCGAGCCGAGATAGCCCGGCGACCAACCGTCCATGAACGCGTGCGTGTAGACGCCGGGCATGCCCCATTTGGTCATCTGTTCGAGCTCGAAATTGGCGAAGAACGGCAACTCGGCGAACAGAATCGGATCCAGATTCGGGTTCTGCGGGGGGCCGCCGCTGTAGGTATAGAGAAGCGGCTGCGCTTCGTGCAGGTCGTGCATGATCGGCGGGTGCGCGGTGAAGTACCAGTCCACGATCGCCCGCATCGACACCTGCGAGAGGTTGATATCGCGATTGTTGTCGTGAAAAACGTACTTGCCCCAGTACGGAAGAGCGGGACCACCCCGTCCGCCCTGCCCTGAGCCCGTCGCAGGGTCTTGCCCTGAGCCGGTCGCAGCGCTTGGCGACGTGGGTTGTCCTTTAGCCGTGATTTCTCGACTGGACTCGGGACGCCCTCGAGGCTCCCGAGCAGTCGACGCGCTCGGCGCGTTGGCCGCAGCCCGGCGTTCGCGTTCGCTGTAGAACCAGTCGACGTTGCGATCCCGTCCATCCGCATCGGCGACTGGCGTGATCGAAACGATCACGTTGTCGCGGATTTGTTTGATGAGCGGCGATGTCTCGGTCGCCAGGCGGTAACAGAGCTCCATCAGCATCTCGGACGGACCCGTCTCGCCGCTGTGGAGACCACCCATCAAGTGATATTGCGGCTTCGTGGTGGCGATGAGCTGCCTGATTTGATCCGCGGTCAGACCGCGCGGGTCCGCGATCTTGGCCAGGTTGTCCTTGTTCTGCTGAAGATTCCTGATGTTGTCGTCCGACGAGACCCAGACCACGACGAGCTCGCGTCCTTCATCGGACCGGCCGATTGACTCGACGAGTACGCGCGGCGACACGGCAGCGAGCGCGCGATAGTACCTGAGGATGTCGGCGTAGTATGTGAGCTTCGCCGGAGCGCCAATGTGATAGCCGAGGACGTCCTTGGGGGAGGGAATGCCCGGCACTTTGGGGAGATGGTCGACGAGCGGGCTGATGAAATACGGCTGCGTCGTCCACTGCTTCACCGAGCTCGCGAAGTCCTCGTCCTGAGCCTGCGCCGGGTCGCGCGTCTCGGTCACCATCTGCTGCGCCGGTACGGTGACCGCCGCAAACAGCAGCACGGCACCGATCACGAACTGTCTCATGACGCGCGATGATAACAGGCTCACGCCATCAGCCATGACCTGAAGCCCGGAGCGTTATTTGATTCTCGCGCTGGTCTCGAACCGCCGGTAGTTGCTGTACTCCGCATGCCCCGTGGTGTGCACCGTCCGGCCGCGCAGGTCGAGATATGACTCATCCATGCTGACCGGCAGCCACATTCCGAGCGAGTCGACGCGCTGGAACGTGACGTCAATCTCGGCGAGTCCCGCTGCCGAGCGCTCGCGCGGCGGTGCTACGCGCAGGTGCGTCCGAAGGATGGTCCCGTCGGTGGGATTTACCCAGATAATACCTTCTGCCGGCACCGACCCGCCGTCGGGCGTTACGGATCAGCGTGGGACGGTAGACCTCCCGGAACTGTATCTCCCACGCGGCATCCCGGCCGGGATCCTTCCGCGAGAACTTGAAACGATCAACGTTCTCGCGTGCGAAGAAAAACACGACCGTCGTCGGGACATTGAAATTGCGTAACAGGCCGCCGATGTTGAATCGGGCGCTCTCGTCGGAAATCCGCCTGGCCTCGTCGTAGCTGCCCGACGACGACATGAGGACGTCGATCAGCCGGTTCTCACGATCCGGGAGCGGCTTGCCGTCCACTTCCATGACGTCACGAAAGCCTATCCAGGTGTGATTCGCCTCCGCTTTCACAATCGCAAAGTCGGCAACCAGCACCCGCTTCTGGTCTCCGCCGCCCCCGCTGCCTGTGGATGCCTGCGTGTAGCGTTCGGTCGCGACGACGATTGAAGCCTTCGCGCCGTACTGGTCGACGTACTGGGTGACCCGTCGCACCACTTCCTTCAGTGACGGCTTGTCGCTGGCGGGCGAAGAGGGAATCGCAGCAACTGCCACGACCGCAACCGCGAGAAGCACAAATTTCACGAGTCCCCCGGAATCGGGCTCCGTCTTTCAATCGGTCGACTTTCCCGGCAGGAGCGGTTCACACGGGATCGTCTGCGCCCCGCTCTCGTTGCAGAAGGCGTAATTCTCGTTCTCCGCATACATCGTGACACCGGCATGTTCGCCGCGGGCGTTGAGAATGTAAAAATTGATGTTGAAGTTCGGGTCGCCATCGGCGCGTTGCAGCCGCTTCTCGACGGTGTTGGCTTTGATGCGCTTCATCGCGTCCATGCCGGCGTCTTTCGGGTGCATGCCGCGGCGCAGGTTGTCGACGATCAGAAACGACGTCAGGTTGTAGAGGTTCGCCTCGCCGCGCCCGGTCGATCCGGCCGCGCCGATCTCGCCATCGACGTACAGTCCGGCGCCGAGGATTGGCGAATCACCGACGCGGCCCGGGATCTTGAACGCCAGCCCGCTCGTGGTCGTCACGCCGCAGATCTCTCCCTTCGCGTTGACGCCGTCGCAGTTGATCGTGCCGTAGAAGTGATTCGGAGCGATCCAGCCTTCCTCGATCATCTCGAGCTCCACCCGACGCATCGCCGCCTGCCGCTTGATCGGGTCCAGATAGTGCAGCGGATCGGTGCGGCGCTTCCACTCGAGCCAGGCCTTGCGCGAGCGGTCGGTGTTGAGGTCGTCCTCGATCTTGAATCCCAGGCCGCGGGCGAATTCCTGTGCGCCCTTGCCGACGATCAGGTGATGATCGGTCTCGTCCATCACCTTTTGCGCGACCAGCGACGGCGTGCGCACGCCTTCGATGGCGGCCACGCCGCCGGCGCGCTTCTTCGGGCCGTGCATGCAGCACGAATCGAGCTGCACGACGCCGTCCGCATTCGGAAGGCCGCCGTACCCGACGCTGGTCTCTTCCGGATCGAGTTCGACGATGTTGACGCCGGCAATGAGGGCATCGAGCACGTCGCTCCCCTGCGTCATCATCGAGAACGCCTTCTCCACGCCGGTGACCTGTCCGCCGTTCTTGAACTTGTTGCCGTTGGCCGACGAGATCACGACCGGCTGAACGCTCCCTTTCGTCATCACGCTGGGCGCCTGCGCGAATGCCGGCACTCCCGCAGCCGCGGCGACGCCGGCAGTTCCCGTCAATACGAATTCTCGGCGAGTCAGTTTGTCAGCCATCAATCGAGGACTCCTCAAGACAGTTTGCGGTCAACGGTTTGCGTTCGCGGTCAACGGTTGGCGGTTCGTGGTCGGCAGTGCGCAGCGAGCGTGAACCGTGGACCCGGGACTCTGACAAAGTGATGAGCTGTATGCCCTAAGTCATACTCCGCGTGCCAGATTCTATCTCCCGAAGGCACATCTCATCATTGACGCTGAGCTTGCGGACGGCTACGATCTCCTTCCGACCCCATGACGACCGGTAATGCAACGCGCCATCTCCATCGACACCATCCGCGAGGCCGCGCGCAGCGTGTACGGCGCCGCGCTTCGCACGCCGCTCGTCCCGCTCGGTCCGATCGCTCCGAACGCTCCCGAGATTTTTCTCAAGCTCGAAACGCTCCAGCCGATCGGCTCGTTCAAGATCCGCGGCGCCTACAACGCCGTGCGCCGTCTCACGCCGGAACAGCTCGCTCGAGGCGTCTGGACGGTCAGCGCCGGCAACGCCGCGCAGGGCGTCGCGCTGGCGGCGCGGCATGCCGGCGCACCGTGCAGCGTCATGGTGATGGACACGGCGCCGGAAACCAAGCTGCGCGCCATCGACCGACTCGGCGCGACGATCGTCAAGGCCACGTACGACGAATGCTGGCGCACCGTCGAGGACCACGGCTCGCCACGCATGGCCGGCCACTTCGTCCACCCGTTCGACGACGATGACTTCATCAGCGGGAACGGAACGGCGGCGCTCGAGATCGTCGAGGACCTGCCCGACGTCGACGCGGTCATTGCGCCGGTCGGCGGCGGCGGACTGCTCGCCGGGATCGGCATCGGCGCTGCATGCGCTGCGGCCGGATGCGGCCGTCTATGCGGCCGAACCCGAGACCGCCGCGCCACTCGAGCGGTCGATCGCAGCCGGACGGGCCAGCCGTTTCGAGGGATGGCAGGCGTCATTCGTCGACGGCGCCGGCGGCAAGTCGGTCTTGACCACGATGTGGCCGCTGTTGCAGGCACACGTGCGTGAGTCGATCGTCGTCTCGCTCGACGAAGCGGCGCGGGCGATGCGAATCGTCGCCGAACGCGTGCACGTGATCGCCGAAGGTGCGGCCGCCTGCGCCGTCGCCGCCGCGCTATCGCCCGCGATGGCGGCGCGCGGCCATCGCAGGATCGTCGCCGTTGTCTCCGGCGGCAACGTCGATCTGGCACGGTTCGCCCAACTGGTGGGCGCCTGCAACGGTACGGAGCAAGTTCCTGAAGCCCGAAGCCTGACGCCCGAAGTCTGAGCCCGAAGCCGAGGACCGAAAATCCCAGCGAGAATCGCAAACCCAATATGACCAACCCGCAAAGCCCGCAGCTCCCGGAACGCATCAAGCGTCTCCCCGAACTGGCGAACGATCTGTGGTGGACGTGGAACAGCCCAGCCCGCGAAGTGTTCCGCCGAACTCGACTACGCGCTGTGGCGCCAGACGGCTCACAACCCGGTGCTGATGCTGCGCAACGTCTCGCCGAGACCAGCTCGCGGTTCTCGCCAACGATCAGGAATTCCTCCGCTGGTACGACGCCGCGCTCGATGCGCTCGATCGCGCGCGCGCGCGCGCACGACACCTGGTGGCAGCAGCGAACTCGGCGCGCAATCCGGGCCGATTGCCTACTTCTCGGCGGAGTTCGCGCTTCACCAGTCGCTGCCGATTTATGCCGGCGGCCTGGGCGTGCTCGCCGGCGATCACTGCAAGGAGGCGAGCGACCTCGGTCTCCCGCTCATCGGCGTCGGCTTCATGTATCCGCAGGGCTACTTTCACCAGAAGTTTCGCCGGAAGGCTGGCAGCAGGAATCGTACGAGCGGCTGCAATTGGGCCGATGCGCCGATCGAACCTGCGACCACGGCTGAAGGAGCCAACTGCATCGTCCCCGTGCCGCTGGGCAATCGCAGCGTTCTGGTGCAGGTCTGGCGGGTGCGGCTCGGCCGCGTGAAGCTGTACCTGCTCGATACCGACCTCGAGGAAAACGCCCCATGGGATCGCGAGCTGTCGGCGCGACTCTACGGCGGCGACCGTGAAACGCGCATCCAGCAGGAGATCATCCTCGGCGTCGGCGGCGTGCGCGCGCTGAAGGCGCTCGGTGAGGCACCGGCAGTGTGGCACCTGAACGAGGGGCACGCGGCGTTCGTCGTGCTGCAGCGCATTCGCGACCTGATCGAGGGCGGGCAGACGTTCGACGGGGCGCTCGAAGAGGTCCGCCGGACCACGGTCTTCACCACCCACACGCCGGTGCCCGCCGGACACGATGCGTTCCCCTTCAATCTCGTCGAAACGCACCTGGCCGGCTGCTGGGGAACGCTTGGCGCGTATCGCGACCGGTTCATGCAGCTCGGAGCGTACGACAACGGTTCGGGCATGCAGTTCAACATGACCGCGCTCGCGCTGCGCACGGCGAACGGCGTGAACGCGGTGAGCCAGCTTCACGGTGTCGTGACGCGCGAGATGTGGGGCCCGATCTGGCCGGGATTGGCAGAGGAGGCGCGGCCGGTGCGGGCCATGACCAACGGCATTCACGTGCCGACCTGGCTCTCGAACGAGCTGTCGCGCCTGTTCGACGAATACCTTCCCGCCGATTGGCGCGATCGTCACGACGAGCCCGGCGTGTGGACGGCCGTGCAGAAGATTCCGGACGAAGCGCTGTGGGCGGCGCGGAACTCGCTGCGCGAATATCTGTTCGCGTTCATTCGCGAGCGTGCCCGCCAGCGCTGGCGGGATGAACAGGTCAGCGTCGCGCGGGTCGTCGCTGCGGGAACGCTGCTCGATCCGAATGCGCTCACCATCGGCTTCGCCCGCCGGTTCACCGGCTACAAGCGACCGGAGCTGATCTTCCACAACTCGCAGCGGTTGCAGGCGATCCTCAACGGCGCACGGCGTCCCGTGCAGATCGTGTTCGCCGGCAAGGCGCACCCGGCCGACGAAACCGGCAAGCATCACCTTCAGCAGGTGTATCGCCGCGCGATCGATCCCGCGTTTGGCGGACGGATCGCGTTCGTGGACGACTACGACCTCCACGTCGCGCACTTCCTCGTGCAAGGATGCGACGTCTGGCTGAACAATCCCCGCAAGCCGCTCGAGGCCAGCGGCACCAGCGGCATGAAGGCATCAGTCAACGGGGTGCCGCACCTTTCGATCGGCGACGGCTGGTGGGCGGAGGGCTACACCGGAGAAAACGGGTGGCTGATCGAGGGGCATGCACCGGCGGACGATGCCGACGCGGTCGATGCCGCGGACGCGGCCGCCCTCTACGAGCTGCTCGAACGAACGGTCGTGCCGACGTTCTACGATCGGGACGAGACCGGGATACCGCGGCGCTGGCTGGCCATCGTCCGTCAGGCCATCCTCACCGTGGCGCCGCGCTTCAGCGCGCGCCGCATGGTCAAGGAGTACGCCAGGCATCTCTACGCGCCTGCGGTGCAGGCCGAGAAGGTGGCGCGCTAGGGCGCGGCCGCGCTTCGGCGCGAAGCCAGCCTTCGCGACCCGGTCTGCTACAATCGGCTCATGCCTCGAAAGTCGGTTGCGCAGTCGCGGTGCGCCCTGTGCGGTGCCAAGGAAATTTCGGAGCCGCGCGGGGAGGAGAAGTATTGCCGCGACTGCTGGGACAAGAAAATCGCGGTCGAAGAAATCGTCGCGCGCGAGTTCGCCCTGAAGCGATACATCCGGGCGCACAGCGCCGAGAAATACCTCATCTATCACTCCACGCTGAAACGCCCTTGCGGTCAGCTCATCGTCGTCGACGACGGCTACGATTTGTTCCTGACGATGATGCTCTATCCGACTTTTGCGTGGGACGAAGCCGCCTATCACCTGGAAGGGGATCCCGAAGGACGCACGTTCGCCGAGATTCTCGTCGACGTGGTCGCGGCGGAAGTCATCGAGCCGTGGGGCGGCGGGAAATGGCACCTCGAAATCTTTCGATCGACAAATCCTGAACCGGAGGACTGGAACGGCGAGATGTAGGGCCGACGGCCAGCGGCATCGACATTTCCTTTTCCAACGACCGGTGACGGGTTTATAATGCGCCCGGTAAACCTACAATTTAGGGTCACCTCGGGAGGTAGCTCATGAACCGCACCGCGCTCCTCGCGCCTGTTGTGTTTGTCTGTTCGCTCGCGTTCGCCCCGGCCGCTTACGCTCAATCCGCCAAGCCCCAGGCCGCCACGGCGATGCCTGCGACGACGACGACCGCGTCGGCAGCGCCGGCTGCGAAGGCGAAATTCTCGCCAGTCGTGAAAGGCATTGCCTCGATCGAGTTCTTGCAAGGCAAGCCGAAGCGGGTGGGCAGCGACATCGTAACCGTACTCAAGGTGAAGAACACCTCGGGCGGTGCGATTGCGCTACTGCGGATCGACGAGCTCTGGTACAACCAGAAGCGCGAGCAGGTCACTGGCGACAGCCAGAAGGTGGTGAAGCCGATTCAGCCCGGCGAGATCGTGGAAATCACGATGAAGTCTCCGGCCAAGCCGGATCTCTACGTGAGCCAATACGCTTTCAGCCACGTCAATGGCAAGGTCGACGTCAAGGCTGTGAAGAAGTTCGCCGAGTAGGCGGCGCCTGGCGCGCCGGCGTCGGACGGGTGCTGGTTGCCATCCGCTCTGCATACTCACCTGCAAGCGGCAGCTTCCAGCGCTCGCCCGAGACAGCCTTCCACAAGCAGATCGCCCAGACTACCAGCAGCACCAGCCAGATCGCGGTAGACACCCGCACCAGCAGCGACACTCCGGTCGCTGACACGAACAGCGCCACGAACGCCAGCACGTAACTGGCGATGACCGCCAGTCCCAGGCCGCCAAGCACGATGATCGATTGCCACGCGTGAAACCGCACGTCGGGATTCGACGGCTCCGACAGCAACATGAGCGCGCCGGAGAACGGCCCGGCGAGATACGCGAGCACCGACGCGGCGGTAGGGGTGAGGCCGCTCGCGGTGCCGACGTCCGCGTTTCGAGATTCGAGACTCGAAGCGCGAGATCCAGGGTCCGAACCGCGAGCCTCGGACGTCGAGCCTCGATCTTCGGCAGCAACCTCCGCGGAGGACCACCGCACGTTCTTTTCCGTTCGGGGAAACGACACGATGTGAAACGGAGACGTCAGCACTTGTGCCGCGACCATGCCGGAACCGGGGGCGCGTTCCTCGACCATCAGCCGGACGCCATCCGGCTCGCCAATGGCGCCAATGATCTCGATACCCTGACCGGCCGTGGGTCTTTCGCCTGCAAACGCTGCTGCCACGATCGTCGAGTCGAAGTCGACGGCGGGCGCCGCCGTATCCGGACCCGCATGCAGCGCCCACAGAACCTGCCATTCGTCCGGCGTCCGCACGACGATGCGTCGTGGCTCGATGATCCGGCTCGCGTCCCCGCGGGCAATGGTTGTCAGCGCAATCACTTGATGCGGAACTCCACCTCGCGGCTGACCGCCGGCTCGTTGCCGGTCGTTGCCTTGGCATCGACGCGAAGCACGTATCGCCCAGGCGCAATGCCCGCCAGCGGAATCTGCACCGCGTATCCGTAACCGCCGGACGCGCCCTGCAATTCTTCGCTGCGGCGCTCGTCCGAGGTCGTAAAAGCAGTCTTGCCTTCGTCGGTCAGAACGCTCGCCGTCATCTGCACGCGATGCGGGGTCTTGCCGAGATTGTCGTAGACCTCGGAGAAGATCGCGAGCGTGTCACCCTGGGGGAACTCGCGCGAGGCGGTGGGCGCCGAGGGAAGAATGTCCTTGAATTCGTTCACCTTCGGATCGGCGTTGGTGGTGGGAATGCGACTGGCCGACGCCGACGTGATGGCGATGCCGCTCATCGTGAGCGGCGCTTTGGAGAAGTCGGGCGCGTCGAGCGCGTAGACGAGTGAACCAACCGTCCCGGCGTTGCTGTCCCGGGCGCCAATCCGCAGGCTGTACCTGCCGGGCGGCACCTGCAGCCGCCGCACCACCCGGATCATGCTCTTCGACACGATGTCGTAGGTCTGCGGGCGCAGCTTCAACGCCAGCACGTCCCGCGCGCCGTCCTTGATCTTTCCTGCGGCGTCTGACGCGAAGAGCGAGATCTCGATGTCGTTGTGGAGCAGCCCGTCTTCTTTCTTGTCGAACTTCAGGTTGGTTCCGTCGATTTCGAGCGACAGCGCGATCGCATCGTTCGGGGATGCGCCGCGGAAGGGTGTCGCGGCGGCGGCGAGCGTCAGGCCGCTGACCGGAATCGGACTCATGAGCGCGTCGCGCAGCTCCGGCGTCGTGCCCTCGCGGCCGGCAGGCTTGGTCTCCGGCTTCCCTTTCGACGCGTAGTATCCCTTCCGGGCGCGCACGTGCAGGCCTGGCTTGCCGACGTTGACCTGCACCTTCCTGAACCGCCCGTCGCGCTTGTCGTTGGTCGGGTAGTACCCAATGACGTAATAGCTGCTGTTGTCGTCGAGAATGCGCGAGAAGCCAGTGCGGAAGTCGTTCTGGTTCAGCACCGCGATGCCGCCGGTCTCGCTGGCCATCGCGCGGAGGCTGTCCTGCGAAATCCGCAGCTCGTCCTGGAGGTTGGACACACCGATCGAGTTGTCGGTTGGAAACGAGCTGATATCGATCGCGTCTTCCATCCCGGACGTGACGCCGCGCGGATCCACGGTATAGATGATCGCGTTGGCCCGCGTCGCCGCGGCGATCAGGTTGTTCATTTCCTGCTGGATGTCGGTGGCGTAGCGGTTCTGAATCGCGTTGACCGTATCGTAGTTGATGCCCTCGCTGAACAGCACCACCGCCTTGCGGCGGCCGCGCATGCCGGCAACGAATTCGGAAAGGCTCCTGAGCGTTTCGAGCGTATTTCGTCCGTTGGTGTAGCGCTCGAGGTCGTTGAAGTCGCGGTTCACCCGCGAGTCCATGCCTTGTACGCCCTGGTTCATCGCGTAGTCCGCGAGCGCCGCCTTCGTCGACGAGTCGGCCCCCTGCCCCATTGCGCGATCGACCGCATTGAGCGCGAGCTGGCGATTGCTCGTGAAGTCCTGCGTCGCATCGGTGCGGCCCCTGGTATTGATCACCGCCACCAGGTCGTTGGTGCCGACGTAGCGCTCGACGAACTGCCTCGCGGCCGCCCGCACCCTCGGGGTCCGCGAGAAGTTGATGTGCAGATCGTCGATGACGATGATGAACACCCGCCCCTCGAAAGGCGTGCGATTGGTGGCGACGTCGGGAGGAATCGAGGCCTTGGCATAGAGCGGCGGATCGGCGCGCTCGATCGGGATGTTCACGTCGGCGAACACCGAGACCGCCTGCGGCTTGCCGTCCTCGACGACCTGGAAATCATCCTTGGTCAGGTTTCGGACGAAGTTCCCCTGGTCGTCGGTGACGACCGCGTCGATCTCGACGTAGTTGACTTCGACCTTGAAGGTGAGTGGCGCCGACGGGGCCTGGGCGGCGGGCGGCTGCTGCGCCACCGGCGCGGCGGAGAGAAGCCCACAGGCCAGCAGAACGAGACAGATCCTGGTATTCATAATGGTCTTAGACGTCAGGCAGGTGGACTCGATTATAGGTTGGCTCAGAGCTCACGGCTCAGGACTAACGCTAGCTTGGGGATCAGGGCTCATGGCTCATACCGGCTTGGGTTCCCCAGAGCCATGAGCCGGCACGAGCCTTGAGCCCTGATCCGTCGTCTATACTCAGAAGCATGGCGCTGTCGATTCCTGCTGTCCAGCGCGCCCTGGTGGAAGATGGGCTCGACGGATGGCTGCTGTACGATTTCCACGGCTCCAATCCAATCGCCAGGCGGCTCACCGGGCTCGACACGGCGGGCAAGATGACCACGCGGCGATGGTATCTACGTCGTTCCGGCCAAAGGGGACCCCAAGAAGCTCGTCCACGCGATCGAGCCCTATAATCTCGACCACCTGCCCGGCCGAAAGACCATCTATTCACAGCGCGAGAAGCTCAGCGACGGGCCTGCGGAGCGTGCTCGGGCGGACTGAAGCGGGTGGCGATGGAATACTCTCCCGGCAACGCAATTCCCTACGTGTCGCGCGTCGATGCCGGCACCGTCGAATCGGTCCGTCAGCTCGGGATCGACGTCGTGTCCTCTGGCGACCTCATCCAGCGTTTCGAGGCAATCTGGTCGGATGAGGCGCTGAAGACCCATCGCGCGGCCTCCGAACGGCTCTACCGCGATGAAGGATCGCGCGTTCGACCTGGTACGCGCAGGCACGGCAGGACGGCCGGCGCCTCACCGAGATCGACGTGCAGCGAGCGATGGTCGGGATGGTTCGCGGAGGAAGCGGCTCATCAGCGATGCGCCGCCGGTGGTTGCCGCCCAGGAAAACGCCGGCAACCCGCATTACATGCCGACCGACGAGAAGCACCGCGCCATCGGCGACAACGAAGTCGTGCTGCTCGACCTCTGGGGCAAGCTCGACGCAAACGGCGCGGTCTTTGCTGACATCACCTGGGTCGGCTTCACCGGCACGACGATTCCGAGACCATACGTGCAGGCTTTCGGCGCCGCCCGGGACGGACGCGATGCGGCGATCGACGCTGGTCAAAGAGTCGGCCGCCGACGGACGCGGGCTGCGCGGGTTCGAAGTCGATCGCGCCTGCCGGGCGGTCATCGACCGCGCCGGCTTCGGCGATCAGTTCATCCATCGCACCGGACATAGCCTCGGCACTGAGGTCCACGGCAACGGCGTACACATGGACGATTATGAAACGCACGACGAGCGGCGCCTGATCCCCGGAACCGGCTTTACCATAGAACCAGGGGTCTACACGAAGGACTTCGGCGTTCGTACCGAAATCAACATGTTCGTCGGCGAACGGGAGGCGACCGTGACAGGGCCCGTGCAGACCGACTTCGTTCTTCTGTAACGTGAGAATCGGAAATAGTAAGGAAGACTGGCAACTGACATCGGGAAACTGGCAATCCGCCTTCGCCGCAGAGCGGCTCGGGCGGACAAGCTGACTAGCGGAGCTCGAACCAATGTCCACGCGCAAGATCTCGCTTTTTTACGTCGTACCTGATCGCGCTGGCGACGATGGCGGTCACCGTGGTGATCACCTCGAGGCTGGATCTGACACCAGCTTCGTCGGCGCAAACCTTGTCGGTGCCGCAGAGCAACAGCGCGCCGCTGGGCGGGCCGATCGATGCGACGACCTTCCGGACGATCGCAAAGTCCAACGCCCCGGGAGTGGTCAACATCCAGACTGAAGCGCGCGCACACGGCCGCGACCTCACCGAGTACTTCGGCGGACAGGGGGACGACCTGCTGCGCCGCTTCTTCGGCGGAGGCGACGATGCAGCCGACGCCGCGCGGCCGCAATCGCGGACGCGGCAACGACGAAGGGCCGCTGATGCAGGGCGCAGGCACCGGCTTCGTCATCGACAAAGCCGGTTTCATCCTCACCAACAATCACGTCGTCGAAGGGGCCGAGAAGATCAAGGTGACGTTGTACGGCGCCGACCGCGGCGTCTCGTACGCCGCGAAGGTGGTCGGCCACGACACCTTGACCGACAGCGCGCTCATCCAGCTCACCGAGCTGCCGTCGCAGCCGCTGACGGAGATGAAGTTCGGCGACTCCGAGCAGATGCAACCGGGCGACTGGGTCATGGCGATCGGCAACCCGTTCCAGCTCGGTCATACCGTCACCGTCGGCGTGATCAGCGCGCTCGGCCGTCCGTTTGGCGGCGTGAACGGACGCGAGCAGCCGATGCTCCAGACCGACGCGGCGATCAATCCCGGGAACTCCGGCGGCCCGCTGCTGAACGTCCGCGGCGAGGTGATCGGAATGAACACCGCCATCTATACTGATCAGCGATCCGCGAACATCGGCATCGGTTTCGCCACGCCGATCAATGCGCTGCGCGATCTCCTTCCGCAGCTGCGCAAGGGCAAGGTGGTTCGCGGCGTGATTGGCGTGCAGGTCAATCGCGATCATCTGACCGCTGAAACCGCCAAGGCGTTCGGTCTGCCGAGTACGAGCGGTGCGCTCATCAGCTTCGTGAACCCGAGTGGGCCGGCGGATAAGGCCGGTATCCAGCCGGGAGATGTGATCACGGAGTTCAACGGGCAGCCGGTCAAGGACAGCGACGCGCTGGTCGCCATGGTCGTGGGCACGAAGCCGGGAACGACGGTGCCGCTCACGCTCTTCCGCAACAACCAGCGCACGTCCGTCAACGTGACGATCGAGGAGCTCGATCTCGACGCCGAACAGGGCCGCTCGGCGCGGCAGGGCGAGAGCCCGAACGATCAGGAGCCGACTCCGACGGGCCTCGGCATCACGCTCGATCCGATTACGCCGGAACTGGCGCGGCGGATGGACCTGCCGCGCAATGAAGGCGGCGCGATCATCAGCGACGTCGAGCGCGACAGCCCGGCGGCGTCCGCCGTCGTGCCGGGCGACGTAATCCTGGAAGTGAACCGTCATCCGGTCAGCACGGTCAGCCAGATCACACGCGAACTGCAGAACGTGCAGGCGGGCCAACCGGTGTTCCTGAAGATCTGGCGCAACGGACAGCGCTACTTCGTCACGTTCACGAAGCGGTAGGGGCGATTGGCAGTTGGCGGTTTGCCGGTGTCTGTAGACGAAAGGCGATAGGCGGTAAACAGTCGGTCAGTGGCCGTAAGCGTGACCGAGACTGCAGACCGCACACCGCAAACGGGTTACTCGAGTCGCGGGCCGGTTCGCCGGCCCGCGATTTGTATTTTGTGCGAGCGTGTGACGTCAC
Source organism: uncultured Acidobacteriota bacterium (assembly GCA_963755695.1). Lineage (GTDB taxonomy): Bacteria > Acidobacteriota > Vicinamibacteria > Vicinamibacterales > 2-12-FULL-66-21 > QHWT01. Next base: position 2,566,787 of record CAVWLB010000010.1, read on the forward strand.
TCGAGCGCCTCATCGCCGAACGAATCGACCAATCCGGACCGCTGACGGTGGCGGAGTACATGGAGCTCGCCCTCTATCACCCGTCGCTCGGCTACTACTCCACGCATGCGCAGCGCTCAGGACGGAATGGCGATTTCTACACCAGCGTCGACGTGGGCCCGCTCTTCGGCGCCTGCCTCGCGCAGTACCTCGCGTGTCGCTATCGCCAATCGCCATGTCACCAAATCACCACCTCGCCGCAGCGGTTCGACCTGGTCGATGCTGGTGCGGGGAACGGCCGGCTCGCCCGCGATATTCTCGACGCCGCCGCGCTGGAGTTTCCGGACGTCTACGAGGGCATCGAGCTCCACCTCGTCGAGCGCAGCCCGGCCGCGCGCGCGGCGCAGCCTCGGGTGCTCGGACCCCACGCGAAAAAACTCGTCTCGTCTGCGAGCGCGCTTCCTCGCGAGATTCACGGCGTCGTAATCGCCAACGAGCTGCTCGATGCGCTGCCGTGTCACCTCGTCAGGATGGCCAGCGGCGGCTTGCGCGAGATATACGTCGGTTCAGGCCTCAGGCCGGTTAGCGGACCGTTGTCGACTCCGGCGATTGAGGCGCAGCTGGCACAAGTGGGAGCCCGGCTCGAATTGGGCTGGCGCGCGGAAGTAAACCTGAACGCGTCGCGATGGATCACCGACGCGGCCCTGGCGCTGCGCTCCGGCGAACTGCTGGTGTTCGACTATGGATACGAAGCCGGGCAACTGTACTCCGCCGCGCGCGCAACCGGAACGCTGGCCCGATATACCGGGCACCAGGTCGATGACCGCTGGCTCGAGAACCCTGGCGACGGAGACCTGACCTCGCACGTGGACTTCACTGCTGCCCGAATGTCGGGGGAGGCGGCCGGCCTCCACACCACGCGTTTCGTCGATCAGACGCGATTCCTGCTGGACGCCGGTATCGTCGATCGTCTGACGACTGGTCCTGAGAGTGGAAGATCTTCGCCAGCGGCTCCAGGGGCGAACGCTGATCGCCCCCACCGGTCTTGGCAGCACCATCAAGCTGATCGCGTTTGAGCGTCCTGCAGCATGACGCGCCGGCTGCCGCTCTCCGCGTGGATTGGCCTCGCGGTCATGGCGATCTCCGAAGCCGCCATGCTCGCGACGATCGAACCCTTCTGGTCGTGGCACACACCGATTGCATGGACCGGCTATATCCTGTTCGTCGACGGGCTGGTCTGGCGCCGCCGCGCCTCTTCTCTCCTGCGGGATAATCGCGCCGAGGCGCTCTTCATCGCGATCGTCGGCATCCCGCTGTGGGTCGTCTTCGAGTTCTACAACAAGTACACGCTGCACAACTGGTACTACATCGGCCTGCCCGAGGTGCTGCTGGTGCGCTACGCCGGCTACGCCTGGGCATTCGCGACAATCACGCTCGGATTGATGGAAACGGCGGAACTCGTCGGCTCGTTACGCGATCGGCGCGCACCCGTGGATCGGCGGGCATCTCCGCACCTCGTGCCGCTTGGAAGGAGTGGCGCGATCAGCATGATCGCGGGCGCCGCCATGCTGGCGATTCCGATCATCTATCCGTCGACCTGGGTTGCCGCGCCGGTGTGGCTTGGGTTCATCTTTCTTCTCGATCCACTCAACGCGGCCGTGGGTGCCGAATCGATCCGGGGAGATCTCCAAACCCAGCATCGCGGCCGACTGATCAATCTGCTCGCCGCTGGCCTCATCTGTGGGGTGCTGTGGGAATTCTGGAACTTCTGGGCTCGCGCGAAGTGGATCTACAACGTGCCCGTGCCCCCCCACGTGCGCATTTTCGAGATGCCGGTCGCCGGTTTCGCCGGGTTTCCGCCCTTTGCGGTGGAATGTTTCGTGATGTACGTGTTCGTGCGGCATTGGATCTGGCGTGGAGCATGGCGGCCGATCGCACTATAATCGCGGTTTTGCGTGAAGGAGAGCTGATGGCAACGAGCACTATTCTCGAACGGGAGATCAAGCTCCGCTTTGATTCGGTCGAGAAAGCGCGCGAGGCGGTGCTGGCGACGGGTGCCTCTCCGCTGCTGTGCCGCCGCCTGCAGGAAGACTCACTGCTCGACACCGACGACGAAATGCTGAGGCGCCGGCGGTGCGTGTTGCGTGTCCGTGTAGAAAACGGCAAGAGCCGTATCACCTTCAAAGGTCCGGTCCAGCCGTCGATCATGAAGGTGCGGGAAGAGCTCGAAACTCTGGTCGGCGACGGCGCCGCCCTGCTCAGCATTCTCGAGGAGCTCGGCCTTCACGTCTGGTTCCGCTACGAAAAGTACCGCCAAGAGTTCTCGCACGAAGACGTCATCGTCGCGATCGATGAAACACCGGTCGGCGTGTTCATCGAGATCGAGGGCACCGAACAGGGAATCACGTCGATGGCCGAAACGCTCGGGCGGACCGCCGACGACTACATCCTCGATTCCTACCGCGGACTGTTCCTGAAGAATCGCGACGAGCTCGGTCTGACCGGCACCGACATGGTGTTCGACGACAAGTCTTGAGCGCAGCCCCCTTCGAGCGAGCCCTGGTGCTGACGGCAGGGCTGGGCACACGATTACGGCCTCTCACCCTCGCACGCGCGAAGGCGGCAGTGCCGGTGGATGGCGAGCCGCTCGCACGCCGCGCGATCCAATGGCTGGTCTCTCACGGCGTGACCGATCTCGTTCTCAACCTCCACCATCGACCCTCATCCATCACCGCACTCGTCGGCGACGGCGGCGATCTCGGCGCGCGCGTCCGCTACTCGTGGGAATCGCCGGTGCTCGGCTCCGCGGGTGGTCCGCGGCATGCCCTGCCGCTGCTGCTCGACTCGAGTCGGTCGGCAGTCACAGCGAGGCCGACGCAGGAGGAGCGCGAGGTCAGCGCGGTCAACCACGATCGCACGCTGCTCCTCGTCAACGGCGATACCATGACCAACGTCGATCTGACCGCGTTGCGGGATCGCCATCGACGCGCGGGGGCGCTCGTGACGATGGCGCTCATTCCGAACCCGCGGCCCGACAAGTACGGCGGGGTCCTGCTCGACGACCGCGGTTCGGTGACCGGCTTCACCCGTCGGGGCACATCCCAGCACTCGTTTCACTTTGTCGGCGTGCAGGCGGTCGACGCGGCGGTCTTTGAACCGCTCGCCGACGGTGTGCCTGCGGAATCTGTTTCCGGCGTCTATCCTTCATTGATGGCCGAGCGGCCCGGATCGGTCATCGGGTTCGTGAGCGACGCCACCTTTCAGGACATCGGCACGCCAGCGGACCTGCTCGAGACATCGCTCGAACTGGCCGCCGCTGCCGGACGCGAGGGTCGGCCCGCGTGGGGCGCCCGTGTCGAAGTGGCCGGATCCGCGCGCGTCACCCGGTCGGTGCTGTGGGATGATGTAACCATCGGCAACGATGTGGAACTGCACGAATGCATCGTGGCGGATGGGGTGACGATTGCGGGTGGCGCACGCCATGAGCGTCGCGCGATCGTCGCGACCGAGAGCGGTTTAGTCGTGGAGAAGATTTGACGTGACGACTGTCGAAAGACGGCAGACCCAGGGGTCGGACGCGCGCGAGCGTATTCACGGCTACCTGGAGCGAAGCGGCCTCGCCGCCGGGAACCCGCGGGTGGTGGGGCTGACCGGCGATGCGTCGGATCGGCGCTACTTCCGCGTGCTCAGGCCCGACGCGCCGTCGTTCGTGCTCGCGCTCTATGCGGCACCGTTCGACGTCCGAACGCTGCCGTTCGTCAATGTCGCCACGCTGATGGCGAAGATGCCCGTGCCGATTCCCGCGGTTCTCGGCCACGCGGACGATCTCGGCGTGCTGGCGCTCGAAGATCTCGGCGACGTCACACTGCAGGCGCATCTGGGTGCGGCCAGTCCGGCCGAACACGCGGCACTGTATCGCCAGGCGGTTGCGCTCATCGCCACGCTCCAACGCCGGGGCGCCGACCTCGCCTCGGCCGACTACCTCCCTTACGGCATTGCGTTCGACGTCGAGAAGCTGACGTGGGAGCTCGATTTCTTCACCAAGCATTTTCTCGAGGCGTATCGCGGGGTGATGCTCTCGCCGGGGCAGCGCGACGCGCTCAGTGCGGAGTTTGCCCTGCTCGTAAACACCCTCGCGAACGAACCGCGCGTGCTGTGCCATCGCGACTATCACAGCCGCAACCTGATGCTGCACGAGTCGCAGCTCTACATCATTGATTTTCAGGATGCGCGGATGGGCCCCGATACCTACGACCTGGTCTCGCTGCTCCGCGACTCGTACGTCGATCTTCCCGACCAGACCGTCGACGAGCTGCTCGCCTATTTCCTGGCGCTCAAGGGGTTCACGGGATCGGAACGCGAGTTCCGCAACCGTTTCGACACGATGGCCCTTCAGCGCAACCTGAAGGCGCTGGGCACCTTTGGCTATCAGACGACGGCGCGGCGCAACCCCGTCTACATCCAGTACATTCCACGCACGCTGAAATACGTTCGGGACAACCTGGACCACCAGCCGCAGTTCGGCCGCATGCGAGACCTTCTCGCCACGTATGTAGAAGAATTCAGGTGACCCTAAGCCGGCCTGAAGGTCGGGCTTGCTGGTGGCGGTGTACAATGGGAGGTTCCGGGACATCGCAACAGCGGACCCTATGCAGTTCGGCATCTCCACGCACCTGTATCACCACCAACGGCTGAGCCGAGAGCATCTGGCCGAGATTGCGGCGTACGGTTTCGAAGCGGTCGAGGTGTTCGCAACCCGCAGCCACTTCGATTACCACGATCCAGCTGCAATCGATCGGCTCGCGCAATGGCTGAAGGAGACCGGCCTCAGATTGCATGGCATCCACGCGCCGATCACCGATCGACTGTCGCCGCCGGACCAGTGGGGAGAGGTCATCTCCAATGCGGTGACCGACGGAGCGAAGCGCCAGGCGGCGGTACGTGAAACCGACGTTGCCCTGAACATCGCGCGGGCGATCCCGGCGAACGTGTTCGTCGTGCACCTTGGCACGCCGAAGCCGCAAGGGGGCGAGAACAACCGAACGGCGGCGTTCCGGAGCATCGAAGAGATCTGCCGGCTGGCCGCACCTGTCGGTGTCCGTGTCGCGATCGAGGTGATACCGAACGAACTGTCGGACGCGCACGCGCTGGTGACGCTGCTCGAGGGCGACCTCGATGCGCCGCACGCCGGCATCTGCCTCGACTTCGGGCACGCGTTCCTGATGGGGGACCTACCGGACATCGTGGAAACCGTGGCCGAGCACGTCATCACCACCCACGTGCACGACAACGACCGGAAGCAGGACGACCACCTGGTTCCGTTCGACGGGAAGATCGACTGGGACTCGGCGCTGATGTCGATGCAGAAGATTGGTTTCGACGGCACCTACCTGATGGAGTTGCGAAATACGAGCGACCCCGCGACCGTGCTGGATCACGCGCGCCGCGCCCGTCAACGGTTCGAAAAGCTGCTGGCCTATTGAACATGCAGACCTACATCGAGGACATCGCCAGCACATGAGGGAGCGCAGGTCCGCCTCCGCGGGTGGCTGCACAATCGGCGTTCGAGCGGCAAGATTCATTTCCTGACGCTGCGCGACGGCTCCGGGTTCATCCAGTGCGTGATGTCGAAACAGGCCGTCGGCGAGGAGATGTTCAAGCGCGCCGACCATCTCACGCAGGAGAGCGCGATCATCGTCGAGGGCACCGCACGGGCGGATTCGCGTGCGCCCGGCGGCTTCGAGGTCGACGTCACGTCGCTCGAAATCGTCTCGGAGGCGAAGGACTATCCGATCACCCCGAAGGAGCACGGCGTCGATTACCTGATGGACCGCCGGCACCTCTGGATTCGCTCGCAGCGCCAGCAGGCGATTCTGCGCGTCCGCCACGAGGTGATCAACGCGATCCGCGACTTCTTCAACAACCGTGGCTTCATCCTCGCCGACACGCCAATCTTCACGCCGGCGGCGTGCGAAGGCACTACGACGCTGTTCCCGGTGCAGTACTTCGAGGACGCGACCGCGTACCTGACCCAGAGCGGACAGCTCTACAACGAGGCCAACGCGATGGCGCTCGGCCGCGTCTACTCGTTCGGTCCGACCTTCCGCGCGGAGAAATCGAAGACCCGCCGTCACCTCACGGAATTCTGGATGGTCGAGCCGGAAATGGCCTACGCCACGCTCGACGATGTGATGCAGCTCGCCGAAGATCTCGTGGTCTCCGTCGTCGGCCGCGCGCTGGACAATCGCAAGCGCGAATTGCAGGCGCTCGAGCGGGACGTCTCGAAACTGGAGAAGGTCCAGGCACCGTTCCCGCGCATTTCATACGACCAGGCGGCCGAGATCCTGAAGAAGAAGGAGCTGCCGTTCGAGTGGGGCGGCGATTTCGGCGCGCCGGACGAGACGGCGCTCTCGGAGGAATTCGATCGCCCCATCTGCGTGCATCGGTATCCGGCGGCGGTGAAGGCGTTTTACATGAAGCCCGATCCGGATCGCCCGGAGGTGGCGCTCGGCGTCGACGTCCTGGCTCCGGAGGGCTACGGCGAGATCATCGGCGGCGGCGAACGGCTTGCCGACTACGACCTTCTGCTGCAGCGCATCAAGGAACACAGCCTGCCCCAGGAGGCGTTCGAGTGGTATCTCGACTTGCGCCGGTATGGAACCGTACCTCACGGCGGGTTCGGGATGGGCATCGAGCGCGTGGTCAGCTGGATCTGTGGGCTCGAACATCTGCGCGAAGCGATCCCCTATCCACGCATGTTGTATCGCCTTTACCCGTGACGAATCGCCAATCGGGAATCCCGAAGTCGGCAGTCGCCAATCGGTAGTCCGTGAATCGGCAATCTGCAGTCTGCAATCGTCAATGAAAATTGGTTTCATCTCCCTCGGTTGTCCCAAGAACCTCGTCGACGGCGAGGTCATGCTCGGCATCGCCCAGCAGGCGGGCCATGAGATCACACCCGCCGCGGATGAAGCGGACGTGCTCGTGGTGAACACCTGCGCGTTCATCGACAAGGCAAAGCAGGAATCGATCGACGCGATCCTCGAGATGGCTGGCAAGAAGCGGGACGGCCGCTGCACGCGCCTGGTCGTCACCGGCTGCCTCGCCGAGCGGTACCGCGAAGAGTTGAAGAAGGAGATTCCCGAGATCGACGCGGTGCTGGGAACGGGCGAGGTGCCGCAGATACTTAGTGCGATCGAGCCGAGGCCCGAGGCCCGAGGCCCGAAGCCCGAACATGCGATAGAGCCAAGGAGCGAGGCCCGAGGTGCGAGACCCGGCCACTGGGGCAATGCGGTCCCGCTGACCTTCCATCGCAAGACTCGCAGCGGGTCCAGCGAAACCAGAACCCCGGACCTCGGATGTCGGACCTCGGATCTCGGACCTCGACACCGTCCTACCTACCTCTACGACGCCGACACGCCGCGCCTTCACACGACGCCGCGGCACTTTGCCTACGTGAAGATTGCCGAAGGCTGCGATTACACCTGTGCGTTCTGCATCATTCCAACGCTTCGTGGCGAGTATCGCAGCCGAACGCCGAATTCGATCGTGCGCGAGGCGCGGGCGCTCGCCGAACGGGGCGTCAAGGAGCTGCTGCTCATCTCGCAGGACACGACCTTTTATGGAATCGATCGCGGAGATCGAGGTGCGCTTGCGCGGCTGTTGCGCGAGCTCAACGCCGTCGACGGCATCGAATGGATCCGCCTCCTGTACCTCTATCCCACGACGATTACGCGACGACGTGCTCGCCGCGATGGCCGAGTGCGAGAAGGTTTGCCGCTACATCGACCTGCCGCTGCAGCACGCGTCGGCGGACGTGCTGAAGCGGATGCGGCGTCCCGGCAATCGCAGAACCTACGACAAGCTGCTCGGACGGATCCGCGAGCGCGTTCCGGGCGTCACACTGAGAACTACCTTCATCGTGGGATTCCCGGGCGAGACCGAGGCAGGAGTTCGCCGAGCTCGAGGGGTTCGTGCGAACGATACCCGCTTCGACCATCATCGGCGTGTTCACGTATTCGCACGAGGAAGGCACGCGGGCGTTCGCGGCGAAAGACGACGTGCCGGCGGCGACGAAGCGGAAGCGGCGCGAGCGACTCATGAAGCGCCAGCAGCGCATCGTCGACGGCGGCTCAGCAGTCGCGGGTCGGAACCGAATCGGCCGTGCTGATCGACGGTCGGTCGGCAGAGCACGAGCTGGTCCTGCAGGGACGACTGGAAGGTCAGGCCCCGGATATCGACCCGGTGGTCTATCTGACCGATTGCGACCCGTCGAGCTTGCTGTCCGCGGCAGCCTCGGTCCGGGCCCGAATCGTCGGGGCGAGACGGGTATGACCTCGCTGGCGACAGCCTGTTTGGATCTGCTGATACGTATAATGTGGTGCCGTGTTGCGAGGTTTTTCCTAGTGGGCCGGTGCCCACTTTTTGTTTTTCAGGGGTCAATCGTCACGGCGAGACCTGAACAGTTCGCCAAGCTTCGCGAGGCGGCCGAACGGGTGGCGCGCAGCCACGGCCTCGAGATCTTCGACGTGCAGCTGCGGCGCGAGCCGATCGGGATGGTGCTGCGGGTCGTCATCGATCGCCCGGCGACCGGCGCGAGTGGAAGCACCCGAGGACAGCGTCGGCATCGAAGACTGCCAGCGGGTCAGCCAGGACTTGAGCGCGCTGCTCGACGTCGAGGACGAGTTCGGGCAGCAGGAGCTCGGAGGAAACCTACACGCTGGAAGTGTCGTCGCCCGGGCTCGACCGTCCGCTGCGGCACGAGGCGGATTACCGGCGCTTCGACGGGCCGGCTCGCCAAGGTCGTCACGACGGAGCCGATCGAGCGGCAGTCGGCGTTCGCCGGGCGGATCGCGGGCGTCGAGGACGGCAGCGTCCTGCTCGAAGAAGGACGCAAGACGCACCGGGTGCCGCTCGCGAAGATCAAGCGCGCGCACCTGGACGTGGAATTCTAGCGCGCCAGCCTCGCAGCAGCGAGCTGGGAGTTGGGCGCTGGCAGGCCGTTAGCTGGTAACTGATATGCAGAATCCGCTGCTTACAGCAGATCGACGCCATCGCCAAGGAAAAGGGCGTCGAGCCCGAGGTCATCATCGGCGCCGTGCAGGACGCCATCGAGGCGGCCGCGCGCAAGCGCTACAAGAACGAGACGCTGCGGGCGCGCTTCAATAACGAAACCGGCCAGATCGAGCTGTGCGCGGTCAAGCGGATCGTCGACGAAGTGACCGATCCGCCCAACCAGATCTCGCTGAGCCGAAGCGCAGCAGCTGTACGGCGACGAGGCGGAAGTCGACATGGAGATCGAGTTCCCGCGTCCGACCGAGGATCTCGGGCGGATCGCCGCGCAGACCGCCAAGCAGGTGATCTTCCAGAAGGTGCGCGAGGCCGAGCGCGAGAACGTCTACGCCGAGTACAGCAACCGCGTCGGCGAGGTCGTCAACGGCGTCGTCAAGCGGTTCGAGAACGGCGACATCATCATGGAGCTGGGCCGCATCGAGGCGCAGCTGCCGCGCAAGGAACAGTCGCGCGCGGAGAACTACGCCGTCGGCGACCGCGTCCGCGCGGTCATCCGCGGCGTCAACCGCAGCGCCAAGGGACCGCAGATCGTGCTGTCGCGCACCGATCCGGCCCTGCTGATCAAGCTGTTCGAGCAGGAAGTGCCGGAGATCTACGACGGCACCGTGGTGATCCGCGGCGCCGTCCGCGAAGCGGGCGATCGCGCGAAGGTCGCGGTCTACTCGCGCGAGCGCGACGTCGACCCGGTCGGCGCCTGCGTCGGCATGAAGGGCACGCGCGTGCAGTCGATCATCCGCGAGCTGCGCGGCGAGAAGATCGACATCGTCGAGTGGTCGGAGGATCCGGTCGGTCTTCGTCACCAACGCGATCAGCCCGGCGAAGGTGCAGCGCGTGTCGATCGTCGACGATGCCGAGAAGGTGATGGAAGTCGTCGTCGAAGACAAGCAGCTGTCACTCGCGATTGGTAAGAAGGGACAGAACGTGCGCCTCGCCGCGAAGCTGACCGGCTGGAAGATCGACATCAAGAGCGAGGAAGAGAAGCGCCGCGAGGTCGAGAAGCAGTTCGGCGAGCTCGAGATTGGCGGCAGCGACAGCGCGGTCGGAGCCGGCGGAGAGGTGAAGGAACGGAAGCGCACGGCCGCGAGCCACCGAAATCGTCGAAGCGGCAGAGCCGCCGGACGGCCGAACCGGTCGCCACCGAAGAACCAGCCAAGACCGAATAGGCGATTCGTCCGCAGGATGGCGACGCCAGCGAGAGCGGAAGGACAGAACAACCATAGAGGTAGTTTATTTGGCAACAGTTCGGATCTACAAAGTCGCGGAGCTGCTCAACACCACGAGCCAGGAAGTGATCGCGCTGCTGAAGCGGGACCACGGCATCGAGGTGAAGAGCGCGTCGAGCACGATCGAAGAGGTCGTGGCGCGGGAGTTCGTCGGCACGTCTGGCGCGGCAGCGCGGCATCAAGGTGCCGTCGAACGCGTCGTTCGCCGACGCGCCGGCCCCTGCGCCGCGGCGGCCTGAAGAAGACCGCCGGTCGCGCGCCCGAGCCGCCGAAGCCGGCGGCGCCGGCGATGCCGGCGCCGCGCCTGGTCAAGACGGCCAAGCCCGCGGCTCCTCCGGCCGAACCGGCTCCGGCAGCCCGCGCCGCTGACACCGGAAACCATCGCACCGCCGGCGCCAGTCTCGAGTCGAAGTCGAAGCCGGCCCCGGCACCGCCGACTCCCGAGCCGCGAGCCTGTGGTCTGCCCCGGCGCCGAAGCTCACCCGGTCGAGGTACCGGCACCGCCGCCGGCGGTTCCACCGCCTGCGCCAGAAATGCCAGCCGCTGCCGCCAGCGTGGAAGCCGCCTCCTGGCCAACCGGCGCCCGCGCCGTCTCACGTCGGCGTTCCGCCGCCGCCGGTCGCCCGTCCGGTGACACCACACTCGACCGGCCGGATCGTGCCGCCGACGCTGCGGCTGCGCGTCGAAGATCCGCGGACAGGTCAGGCGCCGCCAGCGCCGCCGCGGCGCCCGTCCTGGTCCGTCCGCCGCAGCCGACCACGCCGCCGCCGGCACCAACCGGCAATCTGAGCCGACCGCCTGGCGCAAAGCCCGGACCCGGCCCCGGCACACCCGCTGCGTCCGCAGGGCCCGCGCCCGGTTGGACCGCCGCCGTCACGGCCGCAGGCTCCGATGGGCGGGCCGCGTCCGCTGCCGTCGCAGCCGGTGCGTCCGAACGCAGCCTCCAGCGTCCGCCGATGCCTGGCTATCGTCCGCCGCCACCGCGTCCGTCGGGTCCGCGATCGTCGGGTCCGCGCCGCGAATCGGTCGCGCGGGTTCCGGCTGCGCCCGCCGAGCGGCCGCGCCGCCGCCGATCACCCGCACCATCACGCTCGCTGAGGGCATGACCGTTTCCGATCTCGCGGCGAAGCTCGACGTCAAGGCGAAGGACGTCCTGAAGAAGCTGATGGACAAGCGCATGATGATGACCATCAACAGCACGCTCGACACCGAGACCGCATCCATGATCGCGCGCGAGTTCGGCGCGGACGTGAAGATGCAGTCGTTCGAAGAGGAGCTGCTGCAGGTCGAGGCCGAGGAATCGCGCGCCGAGGATCTGGTCACACGCGGCCCGGTCGTCACCGTCATGGGCCACGTCGACCACGGCAAGACGACGCTGCTCGACGCGATCCGCGAGACGCGCGTCGCCGAGCGCGAAGCCGGCGGCATCACCCAGCACATCGGCGCCTACGCGGTGCAGGTGGGCGACCGCAACGTCGTGTTCCTCGACACGCCGGGCCACGAGGCCTTCACGATGATGCGCGCGCGCGGCGCCCGGGTCACCGACGTGGTCGTCCTGGTCGTCGCGGCCGACGACGGCGTCATGCCGCAGACGAGGGAGGCGATCGATCACGCGCGCGCGGCGAACGTGCCAATCCTCGTCGCGATCAACAAGATCGACAAGCCGAACGCCAACCCCGATCGCGTCAAGAAGGAGCTGTCGGATCTCGGGCTGGTGCCGGAAGACTGGGGCGGTCAGACCGTCACGGTCGCCGGTCTCGGCGAAGAAGCGCGAGAACATTCCCGCGCTGCTCGAGATGGTGCTGCTCGTCACCGAGCTGAGCGAGCTGAAGGCGAACCCGAAGCGCAACGCATCGGGCACCGTGCTCGAAGCCAAGCTGGACAAGGGACGCGGACCGGTGGCCACGATCCTCGTGCAGGACGGCACGCTGCGCGTCGGCGACACGTTCATCGCCGGCACCATCGTCGGCAAGGTGCGCGCGCTGATCGACGATCGCGGCAAGTCGATCAAGAGCGCGCCGCCGGCGACGCCGGTCGAAGTGCTCGGTCTCGGCGGGCTGCCGCAGCCGGGCGACGCGTTCCAGGCGCTGGCGGACGCGGCCAAGGCGCGCCAGATCGCGCATGTACCGGCAGACGCAGGCCAAGGACAAGGCGCTCGGCGCCAAGGGCGGCCGGCTCACGCTCGAATCGCTGCAGCAGCAGATTGCCGAAGGCGGCATGAAGGAGCTGCCGATCATCATCAAGGCCGACGTGCAGGGCTCGGCCGAGGTGCTGGCCGACACGCTGACCAAGCTGAGCGACGAGCGCGTGAAGATCCGCATCATCCACAGCGGCGTCGGCGCGATCAACGAGTCGGACGTGCTGCTGGCGGCCGCGTCGAACGCGATCGTCATCGGCTTCAACGTGCGGCCCGATCGCAACGCCGCCGACGTCGCCGAGCGCGACAAGGTCGACATCCGCCTCCACTCGGTCATCTACAACGTCGTCGACGAGATGAAGAAGGCGATGACCGGCCTCCTCGAGCCGACGCTGCGCGAAGTGCGGATCGGCAGCGCCGAAGTGCGCGAAACGTTCAAGGTGCCCGAAGTTCGGCACGATCGCCGGCTGCATGGTCACCGAAGGGCGCATCACCCGCTCGGGCGACACGCAGGCGCGGCTGCTGCGCGACAACGTGGTCATCCACGAAGGCAAGATCGGCTCGCTGCGCCGCTTCAAGGACGACGTGTCCGAGGTGAAGGCCGGGCTTCGAGTGCGGCATCGGCTTCGAGAAGTACAACGACATCAAGGTCGGCGACGTCATCGAGGCCTTCGTCGTCGAGCGCGTCGCGGCGACGGTATAGACCGCTGCGGAAAGGCGGCGTCGACTGCAGATGGCAAACCGGCCAGACCGCGTAGGCGATCAGATTCGGAGCGAGCTCGCGCAGCTCATCGCGCGTGAGGTGCACGATCCCGGCGTCGGCTTCCTGACGCTGACCCAGGTCAAGGTCACGTCCGGACCTGCAGCTCGCGCGCGTCTACTACACGTCGCTGGGCGACGAGAAGGCGCAGCGCGAGACCGCCAAGGCGCTCGGGCGGGCGACGCCGTTTCTGCGCCGCCAGCTCGGCCAGCGGATCCGGCTCCGCCGCGTGCCGGAGCTGCGAGTTCTTCTACGACGAATCCATCGCGCAGCACGATCGCATCGAGCAGATCCTGCAGGAGCTGAAGGCAGAGCGGCACGAACCAGGCATCGGACGCCGATGGACCCCGACGTCGAGCGAGCGCAGTTCGCGTCGACTGAGATCTGCGACGCGATCCACGCGCGGCGGCGGTTCCTGATCACCTCACACGCGCGTCCCGACGGCGACTCAATCGGCTCGCAGCTGGCGATGGCCTACGCGCTCGACGCGCTGGGCAAGGAAGTCCGCATCGTCAACGCCGATCCCGCGCCCGATCACTACCTCGAGTTCCCCGGCGTCGACCGCATCGAGATCGCCCGCGAGGTCGGTCGAGACCGATGCGGAGGCGCTGATCGTGATGGAGTCGGGAGATCTCGCGCGCACCGGCGTGCACGGGCTCGACGGACGCTTCACGATCAACATCGATCACCACCAGGGCAACACCCACTACGGCGACGCTCAACTGGCTGGACGAGTCAGCGGCGGCGTGCGGCGAGCTGGTGTTCGAGCTGATCCAGCGCGCTCGGCGTGCCGCTGACGATCGAGATCGCGACGCACGTCTACCTGGCGATCCTGACCGACACCGGATCGTTCCATCACTCCAACATCACGCCCAAGCACGTTCGACATCTGCCGGCAGACGGTGGAGGCCGGCGTGAACCCGGCGGCAATGGCGCGGCGGGTGTTCGACAGCAACAGCTTCGGCAAGCTGAAGTTGATCGGCGCGCTGCTCGACGAGATGGATCTGCTCGACGAGGGACGCCTCGCGGTGATGTACCTCAACGACGACATCCTCAACGCGACCGGCACGACCTACAACGACACCGAGGGGCTGATCAACCTGCCGCTGACCGCGCGCGAGATCCAGGCGGTGGTCTTCTTCAAGCTCGGAGCCGACGGCGACATCCGGATCAGCATGCGATCGAAGTACGACGTCGACGTCCGTGCCGTGGCCAGCCGTCATGGCGGCGGCGGGCACAAGAATGCCGCCGGCTTCACGGTCAAGGGGCCCGCTCGAAGCCGTGATCGACGGCATCCTGCAGGAAATCGTGACGGCCATCGAGCTCGGAATCCAGACGCGGCCCGAATAGAACGGCTCGATGGCTCAAGGCATGAGCCGATTGAGACCTTGAGCCGGCCTAAGCTCTGAGTCCTGAGCCCTAAGCCATTCAGTGAGTCCCACTGAGCCGTGAGCTGTGTGAGCCCTGAGGCCATGAGCCTTGAGTCATGAGCCTTGAGCCATCTCTCAGTGGCGCGCTGATCGTCGACAAGCCGTCAGGACCAACGTCGCACGACATGGTGGCGCTCGCACGTCGGGCGCTTGGCGAGTCGCGTATCGGACACACCGGTACGCTCGATCCACTGGCGACCGGCGTGCTGATCCTTTTAGTCGGACACGCCACGCGGGTGGCGCAATACCTCGTGAGCGACGAGAAGGAATATCTCGCTGACGTGCGCCTCGGCATCTCGACACCTACCTACGACGCACAGTCACTGCCAGAAGAGGGGGCATTCAGGGCCCGCCCGAAAAGTGGGACGAACGGTGAATGTCCCGCTTTCCTCGCTCGCGCACTCGAGGGGTTCCGCGGAACGTTCCTTCAGACTCCCCCGCTCTACTCAGCAAAGAAAGTTCGGCGGCCGGCGCGCCTACGAGCACGCACGGAACGAGCAGGCCCTGGAACTGCGGCCCGTGGAGGTCACGGTTTCGACGCTGCAACTGGTCAGCTGCACACCTGATCTTGAACTCGCGCTTGCAGGTGGCTGCCTTAGCTTGCGGATCGTCTGCTCCGCCGGCTTTTACGTCCGCTCGCTCGCACATGATCTTGGCGAAGTGCTCGGCTGCGGCGCCCACCTCGAGGCGCTGCGGCGGATTCGAGCCGGGCGCTTCGGCATCGATCGCGCCGTCACGGCCGAGTCGATCGCGACGGGCCACGACACCATAAGCGACCGGTGGATTGGGACCAATGAGCTGCTGGGACACCTTCCGGCGATCACCGTGTCGGAAGAAGGTGCCCGCCGAGTGGCTCACGGCAACACGGTTTCCCTCACACACATCGTCGGTGAGGAAGCGCCGACGGTCGATTCTGGGCACATGGTGCGCTTGCTTGACGGCTCAGGCTCGGTTCTGGCCATCGCCGAACGGCGGGCCGGAGCGCTTTTGCAACCCTTGACTGTGTTGGTGTAAAATATTGAATCGTTTCTAAATACAGCCACCAAACCGTGGCACAACGGCGGCCTGGTGCGGCGAATGATTCGTCGGCCTTCTGGGCCGTGCGTGGAGGTCAAGTGCTCAGTAAGGATCGCAAGACCGAAGTCATCGGCAGTTACCGGACACACGACGGCGACACGGGTTCCCCCGAAGTCCAGGTCGCCCTCCTCAGCGAGCGAATCAATTACCTCACCGAACATTTCAAGTCGCACGCAAAGGATCATCATTCGCGCCGAGGGCTGCTGAAGCTCGTCGGGCAGCGTCGCCGCCTGCTGGATTACCTGAAGCGCAAGGACACGGATCGCTATGCCGATCTGATCAAGCGCCTCGGGATCCGCAAGTAATCGGCTTCAGGCTTCAGGCTTCAGGCCTCAGGCTTCGGGAGCATCGAGAATTCCCGAAGTCCGTACCTGAAGCCCGACGCCTGAAGCCTGAAGCCCCCTAGGAAGCTGGCGCAGCTCACAGAAAGATTCACTATGCACACACGTAACATTTCGGTTGGCGGACGTACCATCTCGCTGGAGACGGGGCGCCTCGCCAAGCAGGCGGACGGCTCCGTCCTGGTCAGGTCTGGCGATACCGTCGTTCTGGTCACCGCGTGCGCGGCGGCCGGTGCGCGCGAAGGAATCGATTTTCTTCCGCTGACCGTCGACTACCGCGAGTACACCTACGCATCGGGCCGCATCCCCGGCGGATTCTTCAAGCGCGAAGGCAAACCAAGCGAAAAAGAAGTTCTCACGAGCCGCCTGATCGATCGGCCGATCCGGCCGCTTTTCCCGAACGGCTGGCGGCATGAAACGCAGGTCATCGCGTTGCTGCTCTCGGCTGATGCGGAGAACGACTCCGACGTTCTCGCCATCACCGGCGCGTCAGCCGCGCTGGCGCTCTCGAGCATTCCCTTCACCAAAACGCTCGCCGGCGTCCGCGTGGGTCTCGTCGGTAATGACTACATCATCAATCCCACCTTCGAGCAGCGCAGGCAGTCGCGTCTCGACCTAATCGTCGCCGGCACGAAAGACGCCATCATGATGGTGGAAGCGGGCGCCAAGGAGGTCTCCGAAGAGGAGGTCGTCCAGGCATTCGAACAGGCGCAGGCCGCGATCAGGGAGATCGTGAGCGGCATCGAGGCGCTGGCGCGCGAGGCCGGCAAGAAGAAGATCGAGTTCGCGAAGAAGGACATCAGCCACGACTTCTACCGGGAGGTCGAAGAGAAGGTCTACATGCCGCTCGCCGAGGCGATGCGCATCAAGGACAAGCTCGAGAACTACGGAACGGTCGATCAGGTGTTGGCCGACCTCGTGGGCACGATCCCCGAGGAGGAAGTCGAGCGGCGCACCGAGGCCAAGGCGATCTTCAAAGAGCTGAAAGAAAAGGTGATGCGCGACGAAGCGCTCGACCGCGGCCGTCGTCTCGATGGCCGCCGCTTCGACGAGATTCGGCCGATCAGCATCGAGGTCGGGGTGCTGCCCCGCACGCACGGCTCCGCCGTCTTCCAGCGCGGCGAGACGCAAGCGCTGGTCACCGCGACGCTGGGCACCGCCGAAGATCAGCAGAAGGTTGAAACCGTCGACGGCGAAACCTGGAAGCGCTTCATGCTCCACTACAACTTCCCGCCGTTCTCGGTGGGTGAAGTGGCGTTCCTGCGCGGTCCCGGCAGGCGCGAGATCGGCCACGGCGCGCTCGCGGAGCGCGCGCTCGGATCGATGATTCCGGCTGAAGAGAACTTCCCGTACACCGTTCGCGTGGTTTCCGACATCCTCGAGTCGAACGGCTCCTCGTCGATGGCATCGGTCTGCGGTGGATCGCTCGCGATGATGGACGCGGGCGTGCCGTTGAAGTCGCCGGTCTCCGGCATCGCCATGGGTCTCATCATGGACGAGCAGACCGGAAAGTACGCCGATCCTCTCGGACATCGCCGGCGCCGAGGATCATTACGGCGACATGGACTTCAAGGTCGCCGGGTCGGCCAGCGGCATCACCGCCCTCCAGATGGACATCAAGGTGTCCGGTATCACGATGGACATCATGCGCAAGGCGCTCGAACAGGCGCACGTCGGCCGCATGCAGATCCTCGACAAGATGCAGAGCACGCTCGGCACCGCGCGCGACAACGTCTCGACCTACGCCCCGCGCATCGTCACGATCCGGATACCGGTCGATAAGATCCGCGACGTCATCGGCCCGGGAGGCAAGATGATCCGGAGCATCATCGAACGCACCGGTGTGAAGATCGACGTCGAGGACGATGGTCGGGTGAACGTGGCATCGGCCGACGAGGCGTCGGCGCAGAAGGCAATCAGTATCATTCAGGAACTGACCGCGACGCCGGAACTGAACAAGACCTACATGGGCAAGGTCCAGCGAATCACTGATTTCGGCGCGTTCGTCGAGATCATGCCTGGACTCGATGGCCTACTGCACGTCTCGGAAATCGCGCACTATCGGGTCAAGGACGTGCGCGACGAAATGAAGGAAGGCGATCAGGTCATGGTGAAGGTGATCAACATCGATCCATCCGGTAAGATTCGCCTCAGTCGGAAGGCCTTGCTGGCCCCTCCCGAAGGGGCCGAAGTGCCCCAGGGTGGCGGCGGAGAGTCACACGGCGACCGCTCGCGAGGGGATCGTCACCGCGGTCCGCGTCACGGCGACCACCATCGTCGAGACCGCGAACCGGCATCGCGGGAGTAACGGGACGCGGCGAACAGGGACGGGGGCAGTGAGCCGGTCTACCTGTCCCGAAATAGACCGGCTGGCGACCTTTTACCCGCCGGCCGCGTCTAACGTATAGCTGCCGACGGACGATAAGGAATACAGATCCGTATTTCATCTGTGTTTTGAACGGTCCTCTGTGGCGTTACCCCCAGGGAGAAAACCATGGCACGTCATCAGTGGACGGTCTTCGCCACCCTTTCGGCGGCTGTGGTATGCCTCGTTGCGGCTGCCGCGCAGGAGCAGGGTGCCGGGCGGGAGTTCAAGGTCGTCGGCTCGCATAACGCCTTCCAGCCCTCGACGATCGAGGTCAATCGCAACGACCTGGTGAAAATCAGCTTCACCTCGGAAGACATTGCCCACAGCTTTACCGTGGATAGCTACCGGATCTCGAAGCGCGCCGGTGTCGGACAATCGGTGACGTTCGAATTCCGCGCCGACCAGCCGGGCACGTTTACTTACTACTGCAACCTGTCGCAGGACGACGGGTGCAGGAACATGAAGGGCCGGCTGGTGGTGCGCTGATTTCTGGCTTAGGTCAAGCCTCATGGCTCATGGTGGCTCAGGGCTTGAGGCGTCCTGAGCCCTGGGTCATGACCCCTGAGCCGGCTCTTTCGATAGCCATACACTCCGTAGAACACCACCCCCAGCGCCATCCATAGAACGAGACGCTCCCAGGTCGCACGCGGCAAGCCAAGCATCAGAACCAGCGCGACCAGCGCGGAGAGCAGCGGCATCACCGGCACCATGGGCATCCGGAAGGGACGCGGCAGATCCGGCCGCGTGCGGCGCAGCACGATCACGCCAATCGAGACAATCACGAACGCCATCAGCGTACCGATGCTCACGAGCTGCCCGAGCGTGCTGATCGGCGTAAGGCCGGCGGCAAGAGCCACCGCCACGCCGGTAACGATCGTCGACAGGTGCGGCGTCTTGTAGCGCGGATGGACCCGGCCGGCCCATTCCGGAAGCAGGCCGTCCCTCGACATCGCGAGGAAGATGCGGGGCTGCGCCAGCATCATGACGACCATTACGGAACTGAGCGCGGCCAGCGCGCCGACGGTCACCAGCACCTTCACCACGTTGAGCGGTGCCTCCCATGGTCCCCCGACGGCCCGCTGCGCCGCGGCATTGACGGCAACCACCAGTGGCGCCGGCTGGTTCAACATCTGCCGGTACGGGACGATCCCGACCATCACTCCAGAGACGAACACGAACAGGATCGTGCAGATGGCGAGCGACCCCAGGATGCCACGCGGCATGTCGCGTTGCGGATTGCGTGCTTCCTGTGCGGAGGTCGACACGGCGTCGAATCCGATGTAAGCGAAGAAAATCACGCCTGCGCCCCGCAACACGCCGCTCCATCCGTACTCGCCGAACGTCCCGCTGTTTGGCGGGATGAACGGGTGCCAGTTCGCCGGGTCGATGAACAATGCTCCCGCAGCAATCACGATCAGGACGACGGCGACCTTGATCACGACAATGACGGCGTTCACGGTGGCCGATTCGCTCACGCCGACGATGAGGAGCAGCGTGACGGCGAAGGTGATCACGACCGCCGGAACATTGAAGACAGCCGTGACCGGATCGCCGCCGGGGACCGTGATGACGCTGCCCGGCGCAGCGCTGATCGCCGCAGGAAAGCTGAGGCCGAGCTGCTGGAGCAGGGTGATGAAATTGCCGGACCAGCCGACCGCCACCGTCGCGGCGCCGAGCGCATACTCGAGGATCAGATCCCAGCCGATCACCCAGGCAACGAACTCACCGAGTGTCGCGTAGGCGTAGGTATACGCTGAGCCGGCAACCGGAACGCTGGCCGCAAATTCCGAATAGCAGAGCGCGGCGAGTACGCTGGTCAGGCCGGCCACCACCATCGAGAGGACGATGGCTGGACCCGCGTTGGCTGCCGCCGCCTGGCCGGTCAGAACGAAGATTCCGGTGCCGATGATCGCGCCGACTCCCAGCATGACGAGCTGCGTCGGCCCGAGCACGCGCTTCAAGGTGTCGGTTCCGTGGCCAATCTGCTCGGCTTTTATCTGTTCGATGGACTTCGTGGCAAAGAGAGACATGGTCGAACCGTAGCGAACCGGCCGCGGAAAGTCCTGAATCGCGCCTGAAACGGTCGAAGAAGCCCTGAAGTTTTCCTCAAGCCCGCAGTCTGCGGGCCGATTTGCTACGATCCCGCTGATGGGACCCGAGGCCGGCCAGGCCCTCGACCGGACGTCGGCACCGGCAGTCACATTCGGCTCGTTCGCGTTCGACGCGCGTAACGGCATCCTCTCACGCGCGGGAACCGAGATTCCGCTGCCGCCGCGCGTCATTGGCGTGCTCGCGCTGCTGGTGGCCAGGCCCGGGGAGGTCGTCTCTCGACAGGACCTGATGGATCGCGTCTGGAAGGACGCTTTCGTCACGGACACGTCGCTTGCCGAGGCGGTCAGTTTTCTGCGGCAGGCGCTCGGCGACGATTCGCAGGCCCCGCGCTACATCCAGACCGTCCACCGGCGCGGCTACAGGTTCGTCGCGCCGCTGGTCTCCCCCGATTCCGCGATCGAGAAAATCCAGGAACCGGTTGCCACGGTCGCACACGAGCCGATCGTTTCCCCGTCGATTGGACGTGAGTTGCTGCCGTGGAGCGTGGCCGCGATCTGTGCCGCGCTGGCCTGTGCCGCGCTGTGGCAGCTCGCACGACAGCCGCATCCGGCGGCGCCGCCAGCAGCGCGGTTCGAAGTGCAACCTGCCGCCGGAACCGCGTTCGACCAGCGAGCCCCGGCGCTCGATGTCTCGCCTGATGGGCGCACCATCGCCTGGTCTGCCTGCCAGACGACGACAGCGGTCTGCGCACTCTACGTCCGCCCGCTCGAGCGCCTCGACGCGACGCGGCTCGGCGGCACCGACGGAGCGACGGCGCCGTTCTTCTCTCCCGACGGACGCTGGCTGGGGTTTTTCGCGGACGGCAAACTGAAGAAGATAGCGATCGCCGGTGGCACACCGATCGCGCTCGCCGATGCGCCTTCGCCCGGCGGCGGATCGTGGAATCCCGACGGCCGCATCATCTTTGCGGGCCTCCCCGCAGGCGGCCTCTCCATCACTTCCGATCAGGGGGGCGAGGTGACACACCTGACCACGCCGCGCGTAGACCGCGGCGAGGTGCGTCACATCTGGCCGGCCTGGCTGCCGGACGGGCGCAACGTGATCTTCACGATCGCCACTTCGGCAGAACGAATCACGCCGGGACTGTTGGCGATCCTCTCGCCTCCTTCCGCGACCTTTCGGGTGCTGCGCACGGGAGTGACGCGGGGCGTCGCGGCCGGCCGCGGCTACCTTCTGCTGACGGGCGCGCACGACGTGCAAGGGGTCTCGTTCGACGACCGCGCCCTCGGGCTGTCCGGAGGAACCGACACGGTCCTCGGCGACCTCGCAGCGGCAGATGGCGTGGCCCAGTTCGCCGTGAGCACCAGCGGCACGCTCGTCGCCCAAACTGCGACCACCTCCGAGACCCGCGTCGCGTGGCAAGGAGATCCCGATCGCGTGCTCAACGCGGTGGCGCGTCTCTCCTCGATCGCGATCTCCCCTGACGGGACCAGCGCCGCCGGCGTCATCAGCGACAGCAACGCATCGGATATCTGGATCGTCCGGCTCGATACGGGCGCTCTGACCCGGGCCACATTCGGCGGCACGAACGTTTCACCCGCGTGGTCCGCGGATGGGCGTCGGCTGTTCTTCGCGACGCGCACCGATGGCCCGTTTCATCTGGTCACGCGTAAGCTCGATGAACAAGGCACGTCCCAGGTGTTGAGTGCGCCGGCGGTCCACGTCTTCCCTGCTTCCGTGTCCGGTGACGGCCGCGTCGCCGTGACGATGACGCTGCAATCGGGGCGTGTGGGCATCGGGCTGGTCAGCGCCACCGGAGGCGAGCCCCGTGTGGTGACCGATGGTCCCTTCGATGAAACGTCACCGTCGTTCTCGCGGAACGGAGACTGGCTGGCTTATGCGTCGGACGAGTCGGGCCGCTGGGAGGTGTTTGCACGACGTGTTGCCGATGGTCACCGCGTGCCGGTCTCGACCGACGGCGGGCAGCAGCCCTCATGGAGCCACGATGGACAGTGGATCTACTTTCGCGACCACGCCCGGCTGATGCGGGCGCGATTCACGCCCGAACGGCAGCCGAACACCGAACCGCCGGAGATCGTCTTCGCACGGGCCAATGCGCGTGCGCTGGGGGTGGCCCCGGATGGCCGCCTCCTCATCGCGGAAGGTCCGGCCACGCCGGATCGCGCAGTCGTCGCGCTCGAATGGCTTCGCGACTTACGGCAGAAGCTGCCGCCGCCGATCACTGCCCCGCGGTGATCCTGAAGTCGTTGCTCGAGAGATCGCCGTTGACCCGGATCGTGTCGAACGTGATGTCGTCAACGAGACGGTCCTTGCCGCCGGTCGTGGTGATGCGGAACGGCATCTGCAAGCCGTCCGCGACGCGGCGGTCGGCGAAGGTCATCGTTCCGCCGGGAAACTCGAGACGTGTCGGCAACATCGACTCGCCAAACACCAGCCGGAACAGGAAATCGTGGTTGCCGTCGATCGCTTCGACCACCCGCCCGTCGGCGCCGTAACCCGCCGAATAGATCACCGGCGACAAGTCGGCGCTCACGTATGTCGTTGCCCCCAGCAGCAAATAGGCCAGGCGGCGACGTTCCGACTGCAAGGCGGCTCGGCGAAGCGCGTCGGGAACGGTCGCCGTGCTGCCGCCGGCTCGAATTGCGCTCAGCAGGACGTTCCGGTCGAAGCCGGAGTATCGCGTCACGTTCGCCGTCGAGTCCACGCGCAGATATCGATCAGGGAGGAGCACCTTGATCTCGGTCGTCCCGCTCTCGGTCGCGCCATCCGGCGTCGCGATGCGGATTCTTCCCTTCATGTGCAAGGCGAGCAGTTCGCGGATCGTCGCTTCGCGTCCGCTGATGTTCATTCGACTGGTACGGAACAACGATGCGGCCGCGTCGTCCCGGAAGACGACGCTGTCCTGCGCGGCGGGTGACGCGAGGGTCACGACGAACAGGAGCAAGAGACTCGAGGGTCGCATAGACGCGGCGAACGCGCTGTATGATAGCTGACCCTGACCGCTGATCCCACGGGTCTCACGATGCCTATGGATGGTTCGCAGAAACACGAGCTCGAGAGCATTGCGCGCGAGGCGATGCGCGCGCACGGACTCGAACCGGACTTCTCCGCTGCAGCACGCGAGCAACTGAGGCACATCGCCGCTCCCACCGTGAACTCGATTCGCGATCTGCGCTCGCTCCCCTGGTCGTCAATCGACAACGACGACTCGCGCGATCTCGACCAGCTCGAAGTATGCGCCGATACCGGGTCGCCGACGCGGGTGCTCGTCGCAATTGCCGACGTCGACTCGCTGGTGTCAAAGGACTCGCCGCTCGATCTGCACGCGGGCACGAACACGACCTCGGTCTACACGCCGGCCGTCGTCTTTCCGATGCTGCCGCTCGAGCTCTCCACGGATCGTACGTCGCTCAACGAAGGAGAGGATCGCGCAGCGATTGTGATCGAGATGCTGGTCGGCCCGAACGGCGAGCTGCTGGAACCGGACGTATACCGGGCACTGGTTCGCAACCACGCGCAGCTCACCTACTCTGCCGTGGCTGCCTGGCTGGATGGCTCCGGCGCGCCTCCGGCGGCCGTCGAGCGAGTCGCGGGTCTCGACCAACAATTACGCCTTCAGGATCAGATCGCGACACGGCTTCAAGCGCGCAGGGACGAAGAGGGGGCGCTCGATTTCGATCGCTCCGAGCTCAAGCCCGTCGTCGATGACCGCGGTGTCCGTGAGCTCCGCACCGACACGCCGAATCGCGCGAAGGAGCTGATTGAGAATTTCATGGTTGCCGCCAACGGCGTCACCGCGCGCTTCTTGAGCGCAAGGGGTCTGGCGTCGATTCGACGCGTGGTCCGCTCGCCCGAACGCTGGCCACGTATCGTCGAACTCGCGGCGCGACATGGCGGCTCCCTGCCGGCCGCGCCGGATGCCCACGCGCTGCAGGGATTTCTGAAGCTGCAGCGCAGCTCGGCGCCGGATGACTACCCCGAGCTGTCCCTCAGCGTCATCAAACTGCTCGGTCGCGGCGAGTACGTCGCAGACACGGCGGGCCAGTCCAGCAGTCACTTCGCCCTTGCCGCGGCCAGCTACACACACTCCACGGCGCCGAACCGGCGTTTTCCCGATCTCGTGACCCAGCGGCTGCTCAAAGCGGCGATTGCACGATCACCCACCCCGTATCAGCTACCCGAGCTGACCCGGCTGGCCGAGCACTGTACGCGGCAGGAAGACGCGGCAAACAAGGTCGAACGGCTGACGAAGAAGGCCGCTGCGGCGCTGTTTCTGTCCGATCGAATTGGTGAGACGTTCGACGCGGTGGTCACCGGTGCCGGTCCGAAGGGAACGTGGGTTCGGCTTTACAAGATGCCGATAGAGGGACGGCTCGAGCGAGGTGCCGAAGGACTAGACGTCGGCGATCGACTGCGGGCCCGGCTGCTCAGCACGGACCCGCACCGCGGGTTCATCGATTTCGCTCGTGCCTGACCCGCGGTCCTCGCGGGTCAACGATCGGCGCCGGCGGTCAAACCACTACACCCACGCGAGCCGTGGCAACATTCTCGAGATGCTGCAAGCCGACCGCGGTGAGCATCTCGCGTCCGATTGTCGCCGTCAGCTCGTTGATCTTCGCGGCACCGAAGTTCGCGTCGCCGACCACGGTGCGGAGCGGCCGTTCGCCCGGCTTCATCGCGATCAGGTCCAGGATCGCGTCGACCACGTGATGCGGATCGGTCTCATCCGGCTGCGTGTCGAACATCTGGTCGAACGCGGCAAACAGCTGTCCGGGAATCGCAGCAGTCGCGCCGTACTCGATTGCGCGCATGCCGTCGGACGGGCGCTGCGCACTGCTGAGCAGCCGGGTGTGAAATACGGCCGGCTCGACGATCACTGAATCAATCCCGAACGGCGCAAGCTCGTAGCGCAAGGATTCACCCAGCGCATCCACCGCCGCCTTGGTGGCGCTGTACGCGGCAAAGAAGGGTGGAGCAATCCGGCCGGCCGCGGCCGACATGTGGACGAGCAGTCCGGAATGCTGACGGCGCATCATCGGCAGAACCGCGCGGGTCACGCGGAACAAGCCGATCACGTTGGTCTGGAACTGCTGCTCGAACTCCTTCACCGAGAACGCCTCGGTGATGCCTCCGACCATGCACCCCGCGTTGTTCACAAGTACGTCGACTCGCTCCGCCTGCCGCTCGATCATCCGGATCGCCTGCCCGACTTCATCGTCCGAGGTGACGTCCATCGGCGCCACCTGAACGTCGAGCTGCTGACGGGTTCTCAATTCGGTGAGTTCGGCCGCCGCAAACGCGTTGCGACGATCCATTTCGCGCATGGTTGCGTAAACCAGGTATCCCGCGCGGGCGAGCGGCTCGACGAGCAGCCGGCCGAATCCGCTGCTGCAACCTGTGACCAGGGCCACGGGCTTTGGCATCGTGACCTCCTTGACGGACCGGGGCCGCGATTATCGTGATTCGCAGTGCCGCCGTCAACCGTTGGCGCGCCTCGCGGTCGCGCGCGAGCCGTCTCTTTCGAGCGGCACGCGCGGATCCAGTGCCTAACCTTGCTGTGTGAAGTACAGCACCGTCTCGAGCGTGGCAAACACCAGCATGGTCCATGCGACGAAGATGAATGCGCCGATGATGTAATAGTGGTACGGTCTGACGGTCATGGGGCACCGTTCCTTTCCGCATGCAGGCCGCGGTTTGGTCGGGAGTCCGCGTGCGGCGCAGCGACCGCGGGAAACCCGAGAGGTAGGCTCGTGTCCTCGAGACCTTCACCTCTTCTCGAGGCAATCCTGAAACTCCAGGCCATCGATTTGTTCGTGCAGATGCCCGAATAGCTGCACACGCCGGCCGACACCCGCGCCGTATACGTTTCGCCTGCGGTCAGGAAGATGCCGTGGGCAAAAAGTCCCCATGTGCCGTCGCCAATCTGGTCGACCCATGCGGGGATGAGCCTTCCCGCGCTGTCGACGAGCGTGAACGTGCTGCTTTCCAGTCGCGTGACCGGCTCGGAAAACGACACCTTTGGAACCACATCCTGTGCGACGTCGACTGCAGTGTCCGGCGGGTACGTGGCAACGATTGTAGGAACACCGATGTCTTCCGGTCCGTTGTCGACCCGGATGACCCAATTCCGTACCGTCATGGGCACGGGCGGCGCTCCTTCCACGACCGCAGGTTCGCCGTGCGGCCGACGTCCGTCACATCGTCCGCCCAGCACGCACGGCTCGAGAATGGAGTCCATGTTGGTGTCGGCGAGATTTCCGAGAAACTTCTTGGCGACAATCGCTTCGAGCGACTGGTAGTAGACGGCGGCGGTCACGGCGATGGGACCTCTGGTTCCGGGCGGAATCACCACCGAATATCGATCGAGCGCGACGCGCGCGCCGGGATTCGGCAGCGGCCGCAGGCGCGTATCACGGAGGAACGCATCGTCGAACCGATCGCCGTTGCCGTTCAGATCGCGGAAGATCGGAAGGCCGAGCGGGTTGCTTCGATCGATGACTACCCCGCTGGCGTCGATGGGCAACCCATCAGCGTTCGTGACCAGGTTCCGAGGAGTGGCGTAAATCAGCTCCAGCGTCGGGCAGTCGTCACCACGAGTCGCGACAGCTTTGAATTGATACGCGTACGGATCCGGCGAGCCTGCCGGAATCTTCCATCCGCACTTCGGAAATGTCGGATCCACCATGTCTGACATGGTGAAACGGCCCACACCCTTCGACGTCCGGTTCCAGAACGAGTCGTGAATGGACATCTCGCGGCCGGTTGCGAGATCGAATGCCGAAATCGCCAGCCATGCGATCCGTCCTTCCGGAAACCCGGTAGGAAAGTTGTGGCCGCTGCCGGCGTTCGTCACCGACACCTGGATTGGCGCATTGACGCCGACGGAAGAACGCGACGGACCGGATAGATCGAGGTCCAGTACGTTGCGCAGTCGGTCCCACGCCAGCCGCGCGTGCTGGGTCATCGCGCCGCGGCGGTCGGCGTTCATCCAGTAAGCGTTGTGATAGATGCTCTTCTCGTCTGCCGAAGAGAAACTGTAGGCCGACAGCTCCGGGTACGGCTCAATGCCACCCGAATCGTCAAGGTTCGCGCCGACCAGACGCGTCACATAGGCATTGCCGCCGATGAAGTGGTGGCTGAAGTAGGTGCGGGGGGGACCTCCGTTGACGACGGGGCCGGTCAGCGGCTCGACTGGCGCGCCTGCGTTATAGAGAGTGCGTGCCGTGCCTGGCTGCCCGTAGTCCTGCTGCATGTGGCAGGTCTGGCAGTCACGTTTGAACGCTGGATCGAAGTTGCGGTTTCCGGGCCGATCGGCGTAACGGCTGTTCGACCACTCGGCGTAGGTGCGCTCGATGGGGAATCCGCCGACCCACTTGCCAAGCGCGTTCTTGATCGTGAGCTGGTTGGTAACGTCGTGACAGGTGCTGCAGAACTCCGCCCGCGTGGAAAGCACTTGTCGATATCCCTCGTGCTTGGGTGACTCCATTGGTTCGGAGACGGTCGGTCTCTTGAACACCGCGCTCAAATACGGATCGGGCTGGTTCCCCCGCCGTGGCGAGAGCAGCGGCCCGAATCGTTCAGCCAATCCAATTGCGTGGGGCGACAGGCGATAGGCGCCGCCGCCAATGCCGTAGCCCAGATTCCCCGTCGCACGATCGGGCACGTCGTCGATGTCCTGCTGCGGCGCTGAAACCAGTTGGGAGCGCGAGGCAGTGCCGACCGCTGGCGCATAGCCCGTCACGCTCGTCCTGATCTGGTTGTGGTACGGCGTGGTCCGCGTTTCGGCCATGGTGTGGCACACCATGCACACGACACCGTCCTTGCCCGAGTCGGTGTTGCGCCACTGCGAGGCGAGCGTCGCAAAGGCGACGCCGGTGCCGTTGTCGGACGTCGGGTTGAAATTCAGATCGAGCGCGCCGTGCTCGAGGCCGGACGGCCGGTCGATGGTCACGTTCTGAAGCGGCACGTTGTCGACGTAGTTGGTCGGCATGTGGCAACGGGAGCACAGGCCGTCCACGAGCGACCCGGCGCGGGCCAGCCGATGGTGCCCGGTGCCGATGTCGAACGACGTCTCGCAGCCGCTCGACGCCGCAAACGGGTTGTGCCTGGCCTTCGGCGTGCCATCCGGGGGCGACGGCGTGTCGCAGTTCCCGCGCGTGGAGATCTGACGTGCCGAAAGCAGAAACGCGGCACGCCAGGCAGGATCGCGCCAGGCGTTGCCCATCATCGAGCCGTTCCACTCGTCGAAGATCCTGCGGTGGCAGTTCCGGCACTGGCCTGGATGATCGGCCTCTTGCCAGTACTCTTCGAATGGCGGTGCGATGTACTTCGCCTCGGCCGTCACGTATGGCGGGGGTTCGGGAATGCGATTGGGCAGTTCGTCGCCCGGCGGCTCGTAGGGGTAGACAAGTGCTACGACCGTTGCGACGGTCGCCAGCGACAGCAGCAACGTGCGTCCCGCCGGCCCCAGCGTGTTCGCTCGCGCGGACATGACCATCACCCTGCCGCACTGGTTCGCCGAATGCGCGAGCCTGTCGACTTGATCAGGAAACCGGCCGTGGTGGTGAGCGGCCCGATTGCCAGGATGGCGAACGCACAGAACACGTGCAACTGCACGAGGAAGGGCATTTGCGCGACCAGGACAACCGATGGCTTGAGGCCGAGCAGGGAGTGCACGTACGGCGTCAGCGTCACCTCGGCCCATGACGAGGCCCATCGGTAGCGCACTGCCACGGCCAGTCCGGAACCGACCTCCAGAAGGATCAGCGTCGCCGCGATGATGTCGAATGGCGACCGGCTCGAACGTGAGCGACGCATCGGAATGAGGAGCAAAGACAGCAACGCGACGCTGCCGGCCGTCACACCCAGGCATTCGAGCAGCACCAGGCGCGCGAGCTGCCGATCCCAGAACATGACCGCGCCTGGGAACGCAAATCCCACGAGGTGTCCAACCAGAACCAGCCCGATCGAATACCGCCACCACCTCGCGAGACCGTGGCCGAACTTACTGTCCGTCACCACCGGCTCTTGACGATCGCTCGTACGCGATCTGCCCAAATAGGTCATCACCAGGGCGGACAGACAGCAGAGCGCCGCCAGCCTTGGCACCACGACGAAAAGGATCTCGTCCCTCATGACTGTGACTTACCTGCGCGCGTTGTCTTGGAGATGGGAGACGGCCGGGAAATTCGTGTCCGCTTCCCGCAGAAAAGCTCTGAGCGCGAAGGACTCGTCGTCGCTCAACGGCCTTCGGACCGATATGTCCGGAACGCGTGGGAAACAACCGCGCGACAGCAAGGCGGCAAGCCGCCTATCCTGGAATTTCGAGTATGCGTGCGTGAGTTCCGGTCCGAGACTTCCCCCCAGCATGGTGTCGCCGACCCGGTGACAGGACACGCACGATGCGCCGCCATCGCTGAGCGCACGCTCTCCCATGAACAACGCGCGCCCCAGGCCGATCTCCGCTGATGTCGCGATCTCTGCCCGGCGATTCCTCATGGCCTCGGCCTCTGGACCGCCCTCGGCGAAATAGTCCAGGAGCGACGCGAGCTCGCCGGCCGGGAAGATCTGATCGGGCATGGGGATCTGCCGGTATTTCTTGAAGAGCGCATTCGCGGCCGGATCGCCGGACCGAATCAATGTCTGCGACGAGGTAATCCAGGCGGTGAGCCAGGCGCGGCTGTGACGGTCGGTGACGCCCTTCAGATCCGGCCCAATGAGATCGCCGTGACCGAAGGTATGGCACGCACGGCATCTTCGATTGAACAACGCGCCCGGGCCTTGCTCCGCTCGTGCCGTCGAAGCGGTGGCAGATAGAACGACGAGCCAGAAAACGATGGCCTTCATCTGTCCTTGCGTGTCGGGCACGCGGAACCCCGGGCAACCAGGACACGTGAAATACGAGTGGTCTACCTGTGGGGGACGAGGTCACTGTAGCAGGGACGGCCCGGCTGACAATGGCCCGTTGGTGTGAGGAAAGACGGAACACGCACCGCGCTACCGCCGTGTGAATCAGGTGCTCGTTCGCTGAACTCGGCTCGATGTGATGGGCGCAGAGACGCGAGACCCAGCCGTCAAGGAGCCGCTCTCCCCGCGACGGCGCTGATTGCTGCGTTGAAGAGGACCTTGAACGTGCCGAACGGCTGGCCGCGCCACTCCGGGCGGAAGCCGAGCAGGACGACGTGCCCGATTCGAGGTCGCACGTCGAGCGCCGCCGCCTTGCCGTTCAGGTACTTCTCGCCAATGAGATAGCCCGACAGCAGCGGCGATCCCGAGTCCTGGTATCGCGCGAGCACGCGTCCCTTGAAGCCGTCGAGCGTCTCGAAGACCGGACTGCCGTCGGCGAACACCGCGGCCTTCTCCGGCATGCCGGCCATCACCGGGTGCGTCGGATCGGTCGTGACTTCGACGATCGTCCCGCGCAGGAAGAACTCCTCGCGGCGCAGAGTCCGGCGACGACGTTCTGCACCGGCAGCTTGAACTGCTGGATCGCGAAGTTGCTCGCGTTGTTCAGGCAGACGAGCGTGCCGCCGCCGCGGACGAACTGCTCGAACGCTGCCAGATCGTCGGCCGACAGGCGGTCGGCATACTCGGGACGCACAACGTTCTGCCTCGAGCTGGCGCCGGGTCGAGGGCTCGGACGCCCCCTGAGCCCCGCGGTGCCGACGGTCACGTGCCGTGGACGTCGGCTCCGATCGGCAAGCGCGCATCGTCGGCCAGGATCACGACGTCGACTTTGTCGGCCAGCGGCGTCTTGAAATCCGCGGGACGGAGCGTGACGTACTCGAAGCCGTACTGCTCGAGCACCCAGCGCGTCCAGCCCTCGTCCATGCTGCCGCTCCACGGCTGGAACAGGCCGATGCGCGGCTTCTTGCATCGGCCGTCCCGCCGGTTGCGTTCGCTCGGCGACGAGCGCGAGCGACTTCACGAGCTCCGTCTGCTGCGACGCCGAGCAGGCCGACGATCGCCGTAGCGGCCGTTCGCCAGGGCTGCACCGTGCGCGCCCTGCTTCCACGCGCGATTGATCGCGCGAAAGGCGTTGTTCTGCGCGGGATCGAGCGCCAGATGCGGGCCGGTGCCGGTGACGCGTGCCGGCCGGCGGCACGATCGCCGCCGCGGAGCGGATCGGTGTCGAAGCCGGCGCCGGGCACGCTGTCGAACGGCGCGGCATCGACTGTCGCTGCGGCGTACGGCGACGGCTTCGACCTTCAGATCCGGCGTCGGGCCGAGCAGCTTCATCTTCGCGCGCATCTCGTCGCGTCAGCGGCGTCGTCGACGGCGACGACCGGACGCCCATCTGCAGCGGCAGCGTCCAGCCGGCGGCGTCGTACGGACGCTCGGGCGGACCGCCGGGATACTGCCGCAGGTCCGGATACTTCTGGACGTCGAGCACCTCGCGCGCCATCGCGGCGAATTCCTGGTCGGTCGGAACGACCCACGTGCCCGCCGGATACGGTGACGCCGTCGAGCGTCAGCGCGCGTCGGTCAGCTGCGAGACGCGCACGCCGCCGAACGCGAGGCGGCGCAGCAGCTCGACCGCGGCGACCGGATCGCGCTGCTCCTGCGGGATGAAGTAGGCGTACGGCGCCTTCTTCGCCCCGAGCGCGATCTGATCGCGCCCCGCCTTGTAGCGATTGAGCAGCAGCGAGTCTTTGTACTTCGACGCGTACTCGAGCACCGCAGAGCGACGCCGTCTCCATGTAGTCGACCGCGTCGCGCAGCCGCCACCAGCCCGGCGGCCACGGGCTCGAGTAGAGGCTCTGCGGCCGCAGGTCGCGCATGTTCTGCGGGAAAGTCGTCGATCGTGTACTCGTGCGGCGTCGCGTACTGATAGAGCGCCGTCTCGGTCCAGAACGCGGCGATGTTCTTGAAGTTCGGCGCGTAGTCGATGTAGCCGGGATACCACGCGTCGAACGCCGTGCCCATGTGCGTCGCGCCGACCTGCCCGCGCTCCTCGAGCCCCTTCGCGATCGCCATGCCGATCATGTTCACTTCGCGCGACATCAGCGAACGGCGCGTCGATGCCGACCGGCTCGGAGAACGGCGGCAGCCAGATGCGCGTCGGGAACGGGCCCGACTGGTGGTGCACGTAGATGATCTGCGGCTCCCACTGCCGCCACGTGTGCTCGATCACGCGCGACTCGATCATGTTGAGCATGTAGGCGTCGCGGTTGTTGTCGTGGCCGACGTACTCCTGATAGAGCTGCGGCAGTCCCGACAGCTCGTACGGCGTGCCGACGTTCTTCATGTACCACTCGGCGACCATCTGCTGGCCGTCGGGATTGATCGTCGGCCACAGCATCAGGATGACGTTGTCGAGAATCGCCTTGCGTCGCGGGCTCGTGTCGCCGTGCTGAGCAGGTCGTAGGCGAGCAGCGGCGTGTGCTGCGGGCCGGCGACTTCGGTCGAATGCAGGCCGCCGTCGATGTGGACGAACGCCTTGCCTTCGCGCGCGAGCTGCTCGCGCCTCCGCGTCGGTCAGGCCCTGCGGATGCGCCAGCCGCCGCGCAGATCTCGCGGTAGCGATCGATCTTCGCCAGGTTGTCCGGCGTCGAGATCAGCGCGAAGTACATCGTCCGGCCCTGCGTGGTCTTGCCCGCCTCGACGAGCTTGATGTACTTGCTCGCCGCCGCGAGCTTCTTGAAGTACTCGATCGACTGATCGTAGGTCGCGAGCTTGTAGTCGGCGCCGGGCTCGAACCCGAATACCGAGTCCGGCGTCGGCACTCCCGTTCGCGATTGCGCGATCGGCGATGCGGTGAGGCTGAGAAGGAGAACGAGCGCGCCGAGAAGTCGCATACCAGGGAAAGATTCTAGACCGACCGCCCTACGGCACCCGCCTACCCTTCTGCGAAGTGCTTGGCTGCGGCGATCCGCTCGTCGATTGTCGGATGCGTGTGGAAGAACCAGAAGGCCGCCGATGACGGACGCTCTTCGGCCAGGTTCTGCGCGCCAAGACGACGCATCGCCGAGATGAACGCGTCGGGACGGCGGGTGAGCGCCAGCGCAAAGCGATCGGCGCGGCGCTCGTTGTGCCGGGACCACGCGTTTCCGATCGGGGTCAGGATCAGCGACACCAACCCGCTGACCATCGCCAGCAGCGGCAGCGCAGCCAGGTCCGACGGTCCGTCGATTGCGAAGGTCGGACCGAGCGTTCGCACCGCCATATCGGCAGCGAACAGCGACACCACGAGCACCGCGCTTTCAATCGCAAGGCGGACCAAATGTCGTAATACACGTGGTGCGCGATTTCGTGTGCGAGGATCACTTCGATCTCGTCGTCCGAATAGTCCTTGAGAAGCGTGTCCGAGACGAGGATGCGGCGGGTGTGCCCGAGGCCGACGAGCGCCGCATTGGCCCGCGAGGTCTTCGCCCCGAGCCCCCATTCGAAGGCACCGAGCACCTTGATGCCGGCGCGATCCGACAGCGTGAGGAGCCGGTCGCGCAGCTCGTGCCGGGCCAGCGGCTTGAAGCGGTAGAACAACGGCATCAGCAGGATCGGGGCAAGATTGGCGAGCGCCAGGCCGGCCAGCGAAAATAGGCCGCCGGCGCTGACCCACCACCAGCGCCCGGACAGCGCGATCGACAGGAACACGATTGCCGCCGCTCCCGAGGTCAGACCCAGTCCGAGCGCGAACGCCTTCAGATGATCGACAAGCCAGGTCCCAAGGGGCTCCGACGAGAGGCCGTACTTCCGTTCGAGCTGGAAACGAAAATAGGTGAACGGGAAGGTGACGGCCTCGTAGCCCGCCACTACGACGGCCACGAAGAGCACGATCGCGACGAGGTATCCACCGGTGACGGTAACGCTGCCGCGGGCCGCGCCATTACGCCGGCCAGCGCCGCCGAGGCGCCGGTGACGATCAGCACGATCAGCCACGCGGCGCCGGCAATCGTCGACGCGATCACCGCGCGCCGGCGGAGGTGGTGGTACCGCGACGCGCGATCCTCGTTCACGGCAGCCTTCGAACCGGGACCCCGCCCCGTACCCGCATAGCGCCTAGTTGAGCTGGACGGAAATCAGCTTCGACACGCCCGGCTCCTCCATGGTCACGCCGTAGAGACGGTCGGCGATCTCCATGGTCTTGCGGTTGTGGGTGATGAGGATGAACTGCGTGTGCTCCTGCATGCCCTGGAGCATCTCGACGAAGCGGCCGATGT
The DNA here is from genome assembly GCA_963755695.1 of uncultured Acidobacteriota bacterium. Classification (GTDB taxonomy): domain Bacteria; phylum Acidobacteriota; class Vicinamibacteria; order Vicinamibacterales; family 2-12-FULL-66-21; genus QHWT01. The sequence goes on from CAVWLB010000010.1 coordinate 2,601,406, forward strand.
TCGCGTCGTCGAGCGGCGCGTCGATCTCGTCGAGCAGGCAGAACGGGCTCGGACGGTACTTGAAGATCGCGAACATCAGCGCCATCGCGGTGAGCGCCTTCTCGCCGCCCGAGAGCAGCTGCACGCTCTGGAGCCGCTTGCCCGGCGGCTGCGCGATGATGTCGATGCCGCTCTCGAGCGCATCGCTCTCGTCGAGCAGGATCAGGCCGGCGCGGCCGCCGCCGAACAAGCGTCGTGAACGTGTCCCTCGAAGTTCTGGTTGATGACGGTGAACGCGTCCTGGAAGCGCTCGCGCGTGGTCTTGTCGATCTTCTTGATGGCCTCGTTGGTCGCGGCGATCGAGTCGACGAGGTCCTTGCGCTGCGCGGTCAGGAAGGTGTGGCGCGACTCGAGGTCGTCGAACTGATCGATCGCCATCATGTTGACGGCGCCCATCCGCTCGATCTTTGCTGCGCAGGTCGGTGACCATCTCGTCCGGCGTCAGCGCGCCGGCTGAGGTTGCAGCAGACGCGGCGTCCGCAACGCGCTCGTCGGATTCAGTCCGGTCGAGGCCTTCCAGCCCCGCTTCCGGCTCGATTTCAGCGGGTTCCGGCGCATCCTCCACCGGCTCGCGGGCTGGCCAGCAGACCATCGCGTTCCATCTGCTCGACTTCGGCGGCGACTTCGTCGAGCGTAGCCTGCACGCTATCGGCGCACGAGGACGCGAGATGCGCGAGGTCGGATTCGGCTGTCGCGCGCTCCACTTCGAGCTGACCGGCTTCGTCGCGGATCGCCCTCGAGCGACTGGCGCGCTTCCCGAATCGTCGATTCCTGCGCTTCGAACTGCCGACGCAGCACCTGCGACGCTTCGTCGGCGGCGCGCACCTGCTCGCGCAGCTCGTCGAACGTGCGGAGGTCCTCGTCGAGCTGGCGCTCCGACTCGTTCGATCGCGTCGCCGCAGCTCCTGCGCGCCGCGCGACGTTGCGCTGCAGCTCGGCGGCGCGCGTGACGACGCGCTCCTCGAGCTCGCGCGCGGCCTCTTCGAGCCGCTGGACCTCGATCGCCAGCGCGCTGGTGCGCTCGACCAGCGCGGCGTGCGCGGCCTTGGCTTCCGCCGTGCGGCGGGCCTGGGTCTCGGCGGCTTCGCGCGCCTCGAACAAGCCGGCGCTGCGCCGCGGAGAGCTGTTCGTCCGCCGTGCGCTGCTCCGCCTCGATCCGCTGGATCGATTCGCGCGCCTCCTCCTGGCGCCGCTCCTGCGATGCGGAGCTCCTCGTCAGCGGTCCGGCGCTCGACGGCGATCTGCTCCTGCTTGCGCGCCACGCGATCCGACGCATCGCGCGGCCGCGGACACCTGCAGCTCGAAGCCGACGATGGCCTTTTCCTGCCGGTGCAGCTCCTGCCTGCAGCGACGCGATCGCCGACTCGGCAGCGGCGATCGCCACGTCGAGAGCTGGCAGCCTCCTCGCGCATCCGCCCGAGCAGCCGTATCGTCCAGCTCGGCGCGCTCGCGCAGCTCCTTGATCTCGCGCTTGGTCGTGAGGATGCTGCGCGCCTCGGCCGCGCACGCCGCCCTCGACGCGATGGGCGCCGCGGAACACTTCCCCGTCGAGCGTGGCGACGGGCGCCATGGTCCGCTGCGATGCGACGTAGGCGTCCTCGCGACTGTCGACGACCCAGGCGTCCGCGATGACGGCGCGGATGGCGTCGGCCGCGGGACCATTGACGCGTGCGATGGCCGAGACCGGCACGGCGCGGTCGAGCCGCTGCGGCACTCCAGGTCGACCGCGGCGACCGGCGATCCGTCCGGCGCCGTGGCGGCTCGACGATCAGGAACCCGACCCGGCCGGCATCGCGCTCGCGTGACCAGCCCCAGGGCGGCATCTGCATCAGCTCGAGTCTGCACGACCACGTGCTGCAGCAGATCGCCCAGACAGGCTTCCACCGCGCGCTCGTAACGCCTGATCGACCTCGAGGTAGTCGGCGACCGACCCGAGATGCGGCACGGCATCGCCGGACTCGGCCAGGATCGCCCGCGCGCCTTCGCCGTACTCGGCGCGCGCCGCGTCGAGCTCCTCGAGCGATTGCAGCCGGGCGCGAATGCCGGCCAGCTCGTGCTCGCGGGTGCGCAGCTCGCGCGCCAGCGCTGTCGCGACTGCTGCGCGCGACGGCGAGCTCCGACTCGCGGGCCGCGCGATCGACGTGCAGCGTCTCCATCGCCTCGCGCGCGCGGCGCGAGCGCGTCTTCGGCACGCGGTCCGCTCGTCGGCCGCGCGCTGCGCTTCGACCTGGAGGTCGCTGCCGCTCGACGTCCAGCTTGGCGAGCTGCTCGCCGATCCGCGCGCGCGCCGCTGCGGCGTGCTCCATCGGCGTGCCGGAGCGCGGTCGCGGCGTTGACCGCGGCGAAGACCTCGCTGCGCGCCGCCTCGACGTCCGCCTTCGAGCCCTCGATGTTGCGATGCGCGAGCGGCGTACGTCTCTTCTTCCTGCGGCCAGCGCGTCCGCCGCCTGCTGACGCTCCTCGGCCGCTCGCGCCGCCGCCGCCTTGCGGCGCTCTCGAGCTCGTCGCGCGGCCGGCTCGCGCCGCGCTTCGAGCGCCGCGACTTCGCCGTCGATCGCGGTCGCCGCCGCGGCCAGCGACTCCACCTGCTGCTTGTCGAACGCCACCTGCTGCTGCAGCCGGCCGATCGACAGCTCGCGGGCGTGCGCCGTTTCGCGCGCGGCGGTCGTCGCGCGCGTCCGCTTCGGTCAGCTCGAGCCGCAACCGCTCGAGCGCGGTTTCGACTTCGGCCAGACGTGCGCCGCGGCCGCCGCTTCGCGCGCCCGCGCGTCGGCAAGCCGCCGTCGCGCAGCTTCGATCGCCTCGCCGAGCACGCGGTAGCGCTGCGCGAACTGCACCTTCTCCCAGCGCCGCAGCTCCTCGCGCAGCCGCTTGTAGCGCCGCGCCTTCGCCGCCTGGCGCTTCAGCGCGCCGCGCTGCTTCTCGACTTCGAAAATGATGTCGTCGACGCGGGTGAGGTTCTGCTGCGCCGCCTCGAGCTTCAGCTCCGCGGCGCGCCGGCGGCTCTTGTACTTCGTGACGCCGGCCGCTTCCTCGATCAATTGCCGGCGATCGGTCGGACGGGCGCTGAGGATCTGGCCGATCTTGCCCTGCTCGATGACCGCGTAGGCCTTGACGCCGAGGCCGGCATCCATCAGCAGGTCCTGAACGTCCTTCAGCCGCACGACCTCGCCGTCGATCAGGTATTCGCTCTCACCCGATCGATAGAGCCGCCGCGACAGCTCGACGTCGCGCACGATGAGCGGCGGTTCCTCGAGCAGCGCGACGGCCTCCCCTCCGGCCAGCAGCTCGCCCGCCGCCCCGGCGACGACATCACCGCCGGTCAGCGCGTCAGCCGACGCACCCGTCGAGAGACCGCGGTCCTGCGGCCGCACCTTGCCGTTGCCCGGCACGCGCGAGGCGACGCCGCTCAGGCGCAGCCGGACCTCGGCAGCCGCCGTCGCCTTGCGCGCGTCGCTGCCCTGCGAAGATCACGTCCTGCATGTGTTCGCCGCGCAGGCTCTTGGCGCTCTGCTCGCCAAGCACCCAGGTGATCGCGTCGACCACGTTGCTCTTGCCGCAGCCGTTGGGGCCGACGATGGCGGTAACGCCCTTGATCGAAGGCGAGCTCGGATCGATCCGGAAAGCTCTTGAAGCCGGCAATTTCGAGACGATGAAGCCGCATATTGGATTGATCCCGGCGGTCAAAGGCCCGCCCTACACCAAACCTGCCCGGTCAAAAAAAAGCCGCTGCCGGCCGTGCGGGCAAGGCACAACCGGGAAGCGGCTGGGGGCGCTTCGCTCTCGAAGGGCCCGCAGATTCGAGTTTTCGGAATGATACGATGACTGGACAACAGCCGTTGGTTCCCGGCAGCCCAACACCCCGCACAAAGCGGAGTGGCCCCTGGGGCCGGGTGAACGGCGGTCAGTCTAACAAGCCCCCATACCTAGGGGCAAGCACAAACTACGCCACAACTAATAGGGCCAACTGCCCTAATGACTCAGTGGCCGCCCTTGGTCGCGGTGCGGTTCTTCGCCAGCTCGGTCAGCTTCACCGCGTCGGCAAACTGCGCCAGCGCGAACTGCGCTTGCGGATCCTTCGCGATCAGGTTCTTCTGCGCTTCGCAGATGCCGAACAGCGCGACGTCGATCTCGTAGTGGATCATCGCCTTGATGAAGTCGAGGTCCTTCTGCGAAGGCCGCTTCGTCGATCTTGATCTTTTCCCGTCTGCAGCGAACTTCTTGAAGTCGGCGACCATCGCGTCGTTCACGACGAAGCCGCGGCGCGATGCGCTTCTTCCCTTCGGTGGCGCGCGCCCATCCGCGTGTCGCCTTCGGCGGTGTAGTGCTCGGCGAAGTTCGCGAACGCGGCGCGCGCCACGAGCGATCGGCCGAACCGGGTAGGATTGAAGCCCTGCACCGGACCGGCAAAGAACTTGTCGGGCTCGATGCCGCCGCCGCTGTACACCTTGCGACCGGCGTCGGTGTACTTCAGCTGCGCGGCCGCGTGCTCGCGCGTCCGGGTTCTGCTCGCGCAGCGTGTAGGTGAGGTATTCGTCGAAGGCGTTGTCCCACGGGCGCTGGATCATGCGGCCGCTCGGCGTGAAGTAGCGGCCGGTCGTCAGCGCGAGGCCGGCGCCCTCGCTGATCGTGATAGACCGACTGCACGAGCGCCTTGCCGAACGTGGTCTCGCCGACGACGAGCGCGCGGTCGTGATCCTGCAGCGCGCCGGTGACGATTTCGGACGCGCTCGCGCTGTTGCGGTTGACCAGCACCATCATCGGCCCGGTGTAATCGGGCTCGTCGGTGCCGCGATAGTCCTGGTCGGCGTTGGCATGCGGCCGCGCGTGTAGACGATCATGTCGCCGCGCGGCAGGAAGCGGTTGGCGATGCGGATGGCCTGGTCGAGCGGGCCGCCGGGGTTGTCGCGCAGGTCGAACACCAGGCGCTTCATTCCCTGGGCCTTCAGCTTCTCGAGCGCGTCGCCGACTTCGCGGTCCGACGTCTCGCGAGAAATCACCGAGCTTGATGTAGCCGGTCTGCGCGTCGATCATGAACGCGCCGCGCACGGTGATGATGTTCACTTCGTCGCGCTCGACGTCCATGTCGATCAGCTTGTCGTAGCCGGGACGGCGGATCGAGATGTTGACCTTCGTCCCCTTCGGGCCCTTCAGCTGCTTGACGGCCTGGTCGCTCGTCCAGTCCTTTCGTGTCTTCACCCTTCGATCCGCGCGATGACGTCGCCGCGGCGGATGCCTGCGCGATAGGCGGGCGAGCCCTCGAAGAGCGACATCACGGTGATGTCGCCGTCGATGACCTGGATGGAGATCCCGAGGCCGTAATAGCGCCCTTCCTGGCGCTCGCGCATCTGCGCGTACTGCTTGGGATCGAAGAAGCTCGAATGCGGATCGAGCGTCTGCAGCATCCCGCCGATCGGCGCCGTAAACAGCCGATCGGAGGGCACGTCTTCGACATACTCCCGGTCGATGGCCGCCAGCGCGGCCGTAAAATCGCGGTATTGCTGCGCCACCTGGTCCTGGGTCGCCAGGGCGGTGCTGCCGAAGAAGCCACCCGCCACGGCCGACAGGAGGACGGCCAGGAGCGCCACGGGGAAAAACCGGGGAGTACGCATAGATGAATCGTAGCAGACAAGTTGAGGTGCCGCAACGAGATCCGGCCAGAGGCCGCATATGGACGTCCCCGCCGGAGGTGTATAATTCTCCTATGTTTGGCTCCGTCGGCGTCCCCGAACTGATCATCATTTTCACCATAGCGCTGATCATTTTCGGGCCGCGGAAGCTGCCGGAACTCGGCAAGTCGCTCGGCAAGAGCCTGGCCGAATTCAAGCGGGCCTCCAACGAGCTGAAGAACACGCTGGACGAGGAGATCCGGCATCGAAGAAGCGTCCGCTCAGCGGAGCGGCCGCAGCCGCGCACGACGCCGCACGCCGCCGCCGGCCGAACCGCGAAGCGGTGTCCGACGACCAGCACGTCGGAGCGTGCCGCGCCAGAACGGCAGCGCGTAAGCGCCGACATGGCGCTCGTGCCCTTCCCCGGCGCCGCCGCCGCGGCGACGATCCGAGAGCCTCCGCGACCTCGAAGACGCCGGCGGAAAGATGTCGTTTCTGGAGCATCTCGACGAGCTCCGGAAACGCCTGATCTACATCTGTCTACTCGCTCCTCGCCGGCTGCGCTCGTCGCCTACATCTTCATCGAAGCATCTTCGACTTCATCATGAGGCCGATGCAGGAGATGCTGCCGCCGGCGGCAACAAGCTGATGTACACGGCCGGCGCCGAGCCGTTCATGCTGTACATGAAGATCGGCTTCCTCGCCGGAATCTTCATCGCCTCGCCGCTGATCCTGTGGCAGGTCTGGAAGTTCATCGCGCCCGGGCCTTTACACGCCACGAGAAGAGGTTCGCGATTCCGTTCGTGTTGCTGTCGACGATCTTCTTCGTCACCGGCGGACTGTTCGCGCATTACGTCGCGTTCCCCGTGGACGTGGAAGTTCTTCATCAGCTTCAGCACCGACTACATGGTGTTCATGCCGAAGATCGACGAGGCCTTCTCGCTCTACACGAAGATGGTCCTCGGCTTCGGCGCGATCTTCGAGATGCCGACGCTGGTGTTCTTCCTGGCCCGCATGGGCGTCGTCACCGGCGGCATTCCTGCTGCGTTACTTCAAGTACGCCTTCCTCATCATCTTCATCGTCGCCGCCGTGATCAGCCCGGGAACCGACATGATGTCGCAGGTGATCATGGCCGTTCCGATGCTGGGCCTCTACATCATCAGCATCGTCATCGCATACCTCTTCGGCAAGAAGCAGCCGGCCGAAGCCCTGTGAGACTCCTCGGCCTGACCAGCCTTCGCGCGAAGGCGGAGCGGAAGCCGCACGCGCTGACGCCACGGTCAAGAGGGCGGCGCGCGCGCGCGGGATGACGCTCGCGGGGTTCGTAACGCTCGCGCTCGCGGCCAGTGCCTGTCACCCGCGCCCTCCGGTCTCCGCACCATCGGTCTCGCCGGCCCAGAATCGTCCGCCGTCGGTGCACGCCCGTTGCACCCCATGCGCTGTGCAGATGGGCAAGGCGGCGACGGTTGGCGCCTCCGGCCAGGACCCGGATGGTGATCAGCTCACCTACGCCTGGACAACGCCCGGAGGCACGCTGGCGAGTCCGACGCAGGCCGAAACACAGTGGACCGCCCCCGCGCAGGAAGGTCCGGTACCTGTGACGATCACCGTGAAGGACGGAAAAGGCGGAACAGCCACGGACGTCATCACCATCCAGGTGATGAAGGGGTAATTTGGTGAATCGGCAATTTCGTGAATTGGTGATTTGGTAATTGGTAATTTGATAATTGGTAATTTGGTAATTGGTGATTTTGGTGATCAACTGATTTGGTGATTTAAGATCCTCGGCCGGGACGGGAATCGCCAAATTACCAAATCACCAAATCACCAAATTACGCGACCTCGCCCATGCCCATCCGTCCATCCTCCTCCGCCGAGATCCGCCAGCTGATCGACGCGCTCGGGGGGACGGACGATCTCCGCCGCGAGACGGCGGTCGCGCGCCTGGCGGTCATCGGGCAACGCGCGGTTGAACACCTGCTGCAGGACTATCCCAGGTCGGCCACGCCCAGGGCACGTGCCGGGATGCTGCGGGCCCTCGAAGCGTCCGGCGACCCGCGCGCCGTTCCGCTCGCGCGGAGGTCGCTCGACGATCCTGCCTCGTCACCCGAGGTCGTGAGCGCCACGATCGCTGTGCTGCGCGCCTTTCTCGGCGCGGTGCAACCCTCGGTGGCGCGGGATGCGCTCGACGCGCTGGTCACCGTGGCGCTCGATCAGGCGCGGCCGGTGGAGGTCAGGACGGCGGCTCTCGATGCGATGCGCGATCTGCCGCCGTCGGTCCTCGAGCCGATGAAGCAGAGGCTCGCCGGCGATCCGAACATCATCGTGCGCGAACGGCTGTCGTCGCCGCCGGAGCAGCCGGGTCAGCCCGCTCTCGTGTGGCGGGACGCGATCGAAGGGCGGCTCCCGCCGTCACCGGCGATGCTGAAGAGCGCGGTCGCCGCGCTCGCAGGAACGGCCCGGCTGATCGAGCTCCAACACGTCGTGGATGCGATTCGTCTGCACGAAGCGCACGAGACCGACGCCGGTCGACGGGCCGAATGGCGCGCCGTTCGCGGCGCGGTGCACCAGGCGTTGGCCGCGCGCGGGAGTACGCTGGCGCTGTACGATCTGCGCGACAGCCTGCTCGAGCCCGAGCGTCTGCCGGTCGCGTTCCTGGCGGCGCTCGAAGAGATCGGCGACGCGACCTGTCTCGAGCCGCTCGCCGCGGCCTACGATGCCTCCTCCCGGAGCGGAGACGCGTGGTGGCGCGAACACGTCGCGCAGGCATTCCGGGCGATCGTGCATCGCGACGGCCTGACCCGGCGCCACGCGGCGGTGAAGCGCGCGCTGGCGCGCTGGCCGGAGGCGACCGCCGATCTCATGGCAAGAAGCTGACGCGTGCCTCGCGCGCCGCCGGCGCAAAGAGGGCGTCGAGGCGGTCGGCAAACTCCTTCCGAGTCCACCGTTTCACATCGAGGCGCGGCACGCGCGCAGCATCGAAGGACGCGGTCACCCGTTCCGGCGTGCAGTCGAGCGCGAAGTCGAAGTGCTCGCGGGCGACGCGCGCAGTGGGTTCGTCGACGGCGCCGTAAGGATAGGCAAAGAGCGTCACCGGCCGGCCGGTGACGGCTTCGAGCGCGCGCCGGCAGTCCGCCATTTCCGCTTGCCGCACTTCTTCTGACTGCGACGTCAGGAGCAGGTGGTTGATCGAATGCGCGCCAATCGTGACGCCGCGCCCGGCCGCAAGACGCTGCACTTCCTCGGCCCGCAACGGCCGCCGGAACGGCGGTGCCGCCCGGAGGTACGGCGAAAGGAGATGGGTGCGGTCGTTCAACGACGCATGGACGCACTGGTCGTGCAACTGGCGCATCGCCGGCGGTTGGACGCGCTCCAGTGTGTCCCACCAGTACTCGGTGTCTTGAACCAAGCCCGCGGACGTAAGGAAGAATGTTGCCGGGAGGCTCAGTCGCTCCAGCACAGGAAGGACGTGACTGAGATGCCCGCTGTACCCATCGTCGAACGTGAGCGCGACGGGACGCTCCGGGAGATTCTCGGGCGAGAGGGTCAGCATCTCGTGCAGGTCGACAATCGTTCCCTGCTCAGCCACGACCTCGAGGTGCTGCCCGAACAACTCCGCTGGCACCGACAGGTCGAAAGGATCGTGGCCCGTGGTCTCGATGCGGTGATAGAGAAGAATCAGCCCGCGCACCACTGACCTCCGCCTGACCGCCGGAGCGGCGGGTGTTGGAACTTTTCTCGCTCGAACTCCAACCAGCATCGGATTGTAGGGATCGGCGACGTTGTAATCCGCGTCGCTGAGCTCCGCTTCTCCCAAACCGTGCAGAAACGCGATCGTCGTCTTCACGTTGCCGAACGGGTCGATATCGACCTGCGATCCAAACGCGCGCTCCGCGAGCACACGCGCGCCGGCAGGCGTCACGCGCCAGAAGTCGCCACGCGGTCCGTACTCGAGGCACACCCGGCTGACCGACGGGAAGGTGGCGAGCAGGACTCCGCCCGGTTTGAGGAGGCGATGGCATTCGCCGAGCACCCGGTCGGGATCATCGATGACGTGTGCGGTCTGCGTCAGGACAATGCAGTCGTAGGTGTCGCCGGCAAGCTGGGGCGCTGACCGCAGGTCGGCAATGAGGTGGGCGCGCGGGTTGGATCCGTCGACGTCCAGTACGTCTGCGCGCGTGACCCGGCGCCCGCCGAAGGCTCTCGTCAGGTCGTCCTCCTGGATCTCGAGCACGCGGCCGTGAATGTCGGATGAATGCCGGGCGACGAACGCGCGGATGTAGCGCCGGTCAACCGGGCCTCCACGGGCGTAGCCCCAGTCACGGGCAATCGGATCCGGCTGATCAAAGCTGCCCCAGTCGATCGCATCGAAGTGGTGATGCGAGAGGAAGGCGCGGTGGTGCGCGGCGGCTGCCCGCACCCGATCGAGTTCGGTCAGCGCGACATCGCGACGAGCGAGAAGCGCTTGATGGCGGGTCCGCAAGGCGCCGAACGCCACTTCGCGGGCGATCAGCAGCTCACGCATGTGCGCCTCGACCAGTGCACGATGTTTGCGTAGAAAGCGCTCGAATGCCTGCGGGTAATCGGCGGAGGCGGTGAGCCCCTCCCACCGCGTGGGCCTGGCAGCGTTGCACCGCGCGACGATGGCGTCGAGCATCAGCACCGGCCCGGCGGCGACAACTCGAAGCCACTGGTCCGCGAGCTCGAGCCCTGGCAGATTGTCATCGATGGTCAGCGACGCGAACGTTTCGTCGGGCGCGGCCCAGACCGGAGGGACCGATCGGGGATCCGCGAGGACGTCGACAACCGTTCGACCATGAGGCTCCCAGCGTGCGGCGTGCACGCCGTCCTCGCTCTCGATGCGCACCGCCCCCGCGCTCGCGAGGATGCCGGGTTCGAGCGCATTCCGCAGCCGGCGTGCGCCATCTGGAACGAGCTCATATCCGGATTCGACGACCAGAACGGTCGCGCCGTCGCGGATCACGGACCACGGCTGCCGGGCACGCCGTTCGTCGATCATCGGCGCTCTCCGCGAATCCAACCGACGATGGCTCGGAGCGGAGAGGTCAGCCGCCAGCTCCACGACTGCCGAAGGTCAGCGGCCTCGCGCCGGAGCTCCGCAGTCTCATGTCTGAGCCGATCGAGCTCTTCGCGCCCGGCGACGCGCGGCCGCGCGCGAGCGACAGCGCTCTCGACTGCCGCCAGCTCCTCGTGCGCGCGGGCCAGTGACGGCAGCGTCGACGCGAGGTGGTCACGCTCCAGACCGTGCATCTCGCGCAGCAGCGCCAGCGACTCGACTTCTTTCGACACGAGCACCTCGATCAGATGCGCGCGGTAGCCGGCGGCATGCCGATCGATCAGCGCCTGAAGCGGCGCGCGGTACTCGAGTTCGCCCAGCATCACCCGGCTCATCGATCCGGCCGTCCGGCGGTAGTGGAACAGCACTTCCGGAACGATCGTCCCCTTGAACCCGCGCTCGACCAGCCGCAGCCAGAAATCCCAGTCTTCGCAGCCGTCACGCATGCGCTCGTCGTAGCCGCCGACCGCCTCGAACGCCTCGCGCCGCACCAGCGCCGCGCCATTGACCGCATTTCGCGCGAGCAGCGCCGGCAGGTCGCAGCGCTCCGGGCGCCAGGTCCACTGCTCGTCGCCGAACGTCTCGAGCCAGTGCGAGACGAACGCCATTGAGCGGTCGGCTCGAGCACCGCGAGGCGCCTTCTCGAACCACGATGGCGCGAGCCGGTCGTCGGCGTCGAGCGCGCAGAACACGCTGCCGGAGGCGGCGGCGGCCGCCGCATTGCGGGCCGCGGGCAGGCCGCGGTTGCGCGTCCGCAGCACGCGCGTCTTCGGCCGGTGATACGTCTCCAGCTTGCGCCGCGTGTCGTCGTCCGTAGAGCCGTCGTCGACGACGATGATCTCGAAGTCCTGGAAGGTCTGCGCGATGACGCTGTCGACCGCTTCGTCGAGAAAGGCGCCGTGATTGAAACACGGCACGAGGACGGAGACTCTGCGGCACGGCATAGCCGGCGACGATCGCGCGTGGCGCGGACTCGTCGGTGAGCAGTTCGGAGGTACGCGGCGGCCACGTCGGCAGACGGCCCGTCCATGACGATCCGCCCGCCTTCGAGCAGCAGCGCCCGATCGCAGAACGCCGCGATCGTGCGCGGCTCGTGGCTGACGAGCAGCATCGAGTGTCCCGCGCGATGCAGCTCGCGGTAGCGCGCCTGGCAGCGCTCCTTGAACCCGGCGTCGCCGACGGCGAAGATCTCGTCGAGGATCAGCACGTCGCGCACCGCCCGGAAGGCGACCGCGTAGGCCAGCCGCGCGGCCATGCCGCTCGAGTAGTGACGCAGCTCGAGGTGGGCGAAGCGTTCGAGCTCGGCGAACTCCAGGATCTCGGCGGTCGCCTGACGCAGCTCGCGCAGCGTCATGCCCATGACCGTGCCGAGCAGCTCGATGTTGTCGATCGCATCGAGGTCGGGATTCCATCCGACGCCCGAGCTCGAGGATCGGCGTGATCGGCGCGCGTGACATCACCTGGCCGGCATCGGCGGCGTAGATGCCGGACGACGATCTTCAGCAGCGTGCTCTTGCCGCAGCCGTTGCGTCCCATCAGGCCGAGGCTTTCGCCGCGCCGCAGCTCGAAACTGACGTCGTCGCAGCACGTGCAGCCGCTCGGTCTGCCGCGCGGCCGGAAGAGATCGAGCGCGTGCTCGCGGACGGTGTCGCGGCGCCCTGACGGAATCGCGAAGCTCTTCGACACGCCGCGTGACCTCGAGAACAACGCGACGCATCAGAGCTCCTCTGCGACGCGCGGCGCGCGCCAGCGATAGACCAGCGCTCCCGCCGCAAGGATGGCGGCAGGTCTCCGCCGTCAGCAGCACGTGGGCGAGCGCAGACGGGGCGTGGCCGTCGACGAGCACGCTGCGCGAGAACAGGATGATCGGCGTCGGCGGCCAGAGATACAGATAGGACGTGCAGCCGCTCCGGGCAGGACTCCGAGCGGATAGATGATCGGCGCCACGAAGAACCCGGCCTGGGTGACCACCTCCCACACCTGGTTCAGATCGCGATACCGCATGAACAGCACGCTCGCGGCGAGCGAGAAGCCGGCGACGATCGCGAAGAAGTGCGCCTGATAGACGACGTACAGGCGCGACGCGATCGCGACCGACGGCGCCCGTCCGGTGAGCGCCAGGAACAAGACCAGCACGACCGAGAACAGCGCGAGCGTGATCACCGCATTCGACGCCGACGTGAGACGACCAGCACCCAGCGACGGGAACCGCGCCTTGGTGAGCAGATAGCCCTTGGCGCGAAGCGACAGCAGGCCCGATCTTGGTCGACTCCTGGAAGAACTCGTAGAGGAACAGGCCGATGATCAGATCGAGCTTGTATTGCGGCTCGCTGGCAAAGACGTAGGAGAAGACCGCGAGCAGCACGAGGAACATCGTCAGCGGCTTGAGCAGCGCCCAGACGAACCCGCCGATCGTGCCGTGATAGCGCGTCTTGAAATCGGTGCGGACGAGCGTCCAGACCAGGCCGCGCCACTGCGACGGCTCACGCCGCGTTCGTGCAGGCGACAGCGGGAACATGGATGCCACATACTATACGGCACCGGTGCGGCACTTCGCATCTGCACGTCGTGCCTTACTACGAACAGGCCTGGGCGTACGGCGGCATCCCGCGGCTGGCGACAGCGCTGGCCAGCGGCCTGGCGCGCCGCGGCCACGAGGTCACGGTCTGCACGACCGATGTCGCAGACGAGCACAATCGCGTGCAGGCGAACGGGATTACGAAGGTGTCAGCGTCCGCATGTTTCGCAATCTCTCGAATCGGCTCGCCTATCACTAGCAGTTCTTTACGCCGGTCGGCCTCTCGCGGTTCCTGCGGCGGTCGGCGTCGCAATTCGACATCGCCCATCTCCATGCCTGCCATAACCTGCCTGGAGTGGTCGCGGCATCGGCGCTACGGCGCGCTCGGGTGCCGTATGTGGTGTCGCCGAACGGCACGGCCTTGCGCATCGAGCGTCGCCGGTTCGCCAAGCTGCTCTTCGATCTCACGGTTGGACGTCATGTCGTACCGGATGCGGCACGCGTGCTCGCGGTCAGCCGACGCGGAACATCGTCAACTGCAGTCGGCAGGCGTTCCGCCGTCGCGGGTGCGGCTGGTTCCGAATCCAATCGACGAACGGGAGTTCGCGATCGCACCCGAACCACGGAGGTTTCGCGCGGCGCACGCGCTTGGCGCCAACCCGGTCGTGCTGTTCCTCGGCAAGCTCACGCCGCGCAAAGGGGTCGATGTCCTGGTCCGCGCGTTCGACCGGTTGCAGGATCCACGGCGCGACTGGTCGTCGCCGGGAACGATATGGGATGCGGCGCCGCGGTCGCGGCGCTTGCCGGCGACATCGGCCTTGGCGAACGCTTCGTTCGCGTGGGCCTCCTGCGCGGAGCCGATCGGCTCGACGCGCTCGCGGCAGCCGACGTGGTGGTCTATCCGTCGCGCGACGAAGTCTTCGGCCTGGTGCCGATCGAGGCCCTGCTGTGCGGCACGCCGGTCGTAGTCTCCAGCGACAGCGGCTGCGGCGAGATCATCGGACAGATCGGCGGCGGCCACATCGTGCCGGTCGGCGACGTGACGACCCTGTCGGAGGCGATCGCGGCGATTCTCGGCGATCCGGCTCTGTGGCGTGCCCGGGCTGCGACTGCCGCCATGCGTGCCCGCCAGCGCTTTGGCAGCGACGTCGTCTGCGCACAGCTCGAAGATGTCTATCGCGAGGTGGCGGAAGGATGTGCCGTCTGAGCGGCGTCAGCTTCGTGGTGCCGGTGCTGAACGGGCGTCGTCACCTGCGACGGGTGTTGGCCGCAATCGCGCGCGAGGCGGGGGGACGCTCGGCCGAGATCATCGTCGTCGACGACGGGAGCACGGACGGATCCAAGCGGATCGCCGCGGCCTTTGTTGCGGCGGAAGCCACGGGATTGCACGTCAAGATCATCGACGGTCCGCGGCGCGGCGCGGCCGCCGCCATCAACGCCGGCATTCGAGCAGCCTGCCATCCGATGATCTGCCAGGTGGATCAGGATGTCGTCATCGGGCCAGGCTGGCTCGAGGGGCTGCTCCAGGCGCTGGAGGATCCGCTGGTCGCGGCGGCGCAGGGACGCTATGTGGTGCCCGCGTCCGCCGGCTTCTGGTCGCGCATGGCCGGACGCGATCTCGAGTGGCGCTATGCCCGGCTTCCGATGAACACCGACCATGTCTGCACCGGCAACACCGCCTATAGGGCCAGCGCGCTGCACCAGGCCGGATTGTTCGATGAAACGCTCGGCTACGGATACGACAACGACATCAGTTATCGACTCGTGGACCGCGGATATCGGCTGGCGTTCTGTCGCGATGCGACGGCGGACCATTACTGGCGCGACTCGCTGGCGGGGTTTTGCCGACAGCAATTCGGGGTGGGCTACGGCCGGATTGATGTCGTGCGGACTCATCCTCGTCGCCTGACCGGCGACGCCGTGTCGCGAACGTTCATGATGCTGCACGGACCGTTGACGCTGGCAGCGCTGGTGATGGCCGTTCTGGGGTTTCTCGCTGCCCCGCTTGGTGTCGCGGCCGGTTTGCTGATCGCCTCGTTGGCGGTGGAACGCACATGGGCGGGCATCCGCGCGTGGCGGCTGACGGACGATCGCGCAACGCTGCTGTTTCCGGTCGCCCACTTCGCGCGCGATCTCGTCTGGGCGTGGGCCATCCTGGTCTGGGTAGCGCGTCGCGTGATGTGCCTCGAACGGAAGCCGGCGCACAGTATGCCGCGGCCTAGAACACCTGCACCGCAGATTTCGCCGATGGACCCGTGCTGGTACTGGTCCCGGCGTATAACGAGGCCGCCAATTTGCCGCGCGTAATCGCCGACCTGCGTACCGGCGTTCCTGACGCGCGGGTATTGATCATCAACGATGCGTCCACTGACGACACCCGTCACATCCTGCCGAGCCTTGGCGTCGAGTGGCTCACCCTTCCACAACGGCTCGGTGTGGGAGGCGCGCTTCGCGCCGGTCTGCGCTGGTCGCGCCGTCGCGGGTTTCAGATAGTCGCCCGCGTCGACGGCGACGGCCAGCACAAGGCGCGGGACCTTGCACGGCTGCTCGAGCCGATCGCCAGTGGCCAGGCGGATGCGGTTGCGGGCTCGCGGTATCTGCGCGGCACGCATCGCCCGACGGCCCGCCGGCTGACCCAGCGGCTGCTGGCCACGTGTCTCAGCGCCATCGCCCGGCAGCGGATCACCGATCCGACGTCCGGCCTCTGGATGTTCGGTCCGCGGGCGACCGCCCTGCTGGGCGATCGCCATCCGGGCGGATATCCGGAACCGGAGATTCACCTGTTGCTGGCGCGAAGCGGTCTCGTGGTTCGTGAAGTGGCGGTTCCGGCGCGGCAGCGTCTGGCGGGCAGAACCTCGCTGACACCCGCCCGCGCCGCCGTGGCGTTCGCCCGGACCGCGTGTGCGTTCATGGCGCTGACGCTGCGACCGGACCGGGAGCTCGATCGATGACCGACCTGGTTCAAACCGTAGCCGTCACGGTCAGTGCGGGCCTGCTGGTGACCGTGATCGCGCTCGTCCGCGACGGCCGCCTGCGGGAGGAATATGCGTTTGCGTGGATCGTCGGTTCGCTGGGGCTGCTGGTACTGGCTATCTGGCGCAACGGTCTCGATCTTGCCGCCAAGTGGCTCGGGATCTATTACCCACCGGCGCTGCTGCTGCTCGCGGTGATCCTTGCCGTGTTCGTCGTGTCGCTGTATTTCTCGGTGGTGATTTCGCGCCAGCGGCAACAGATCGAGCACCTCGTCGAAGAAGTGGCATTGCTCGACGCCGAAGTGCGCGGCGCACGGGCCACGAACAGAGGTGGAGCCAATCAGGCGCCATAGCGGCCGCGCGCGTGATCGAGCGTGCCGCGCATCATCGCCGTCAGCCCGGCGCCGAGCGGAACTTCCGGCGACAGGACCACATATGCCGTGCTCAGCCCCACAATGAGTGCGCTGCGCGCCACGCGTCTGGCTGGTCCGAGCGGCGCGACCTGCTGGGCGAGTCGGAGATGGTTCCGGACGCCGTAGTACACGCGCCGTGGCGATCTGGTGCCGATGGTGCGGGCGCCCTGGTGATAGACGACCGCACTCGAGACTGACACGGTGTCGAATCCCCCTGCGCGCGCGCGAAGACAGAATTCGAGATCCTCGAACGAAAAGAAGTAGGCTTCGTCGAGCAGGCCGATGCGCTCAAACACATCGCGCTTGACGAGGAGTGCACAACCACTCGCCCCGTCAACCCTGCGCACCGGGTCGGTCCCGAGGGAAGCGAACCGCCGGCCGGCGGCGATATGGCGCATCCGTCCCGTGCGCGGGTCGTACCGCATGCCCGCGCTGGCAATGATTTGCGGCTCTTCCCGCGACACGCTCACCGCCGCCGCGATCCCAATCCGCTCATCGTTCCACAGTGCGCGCGACAGCTCGGCAAGCGCAACAGGATGGAGGACCGCGTCGCTATTGAGCAACAACACGGCGTCAGCGCCACGTTCGAGCGCCCGCCGAATGCCGACGTTGCACCCGCCGGAAAAACCGAGGTTCGCACCGGGAACGATCGTTTCGGCGCGGGGAAGGATCCGACGAAGCTCGCTCACGACTGTTTCGTCAGCACCGTTTTCGACGACCAGCAGATCGGCGCGCGCGTGAATCGACGACTCGACCGAGCGGACGGCGAGAAACGCCTCAGTAGGCGTCTGGTGGTCGAGCACGACCGCGGTAATCGCGCGTGGCGATCCTGGTGCCGCTTGCCGGGTCGTTGAAACGCGCGGGGACGCAGCGGACCGCTCGAGTGCCGCAAAGCGCGCATGAAGCCGCGCGGCATCCTCGTCAATCGTGAGCATCGGCTGGATTCCCGCACGCAGGCGTCCGAGCAGGTTCGGGTCATCGATGAATCGCCTGATCGATGCCGCAAGCGACGAGGCGTCGCCGGCCTCGAACAGCAGTCCATCCACGCCGTCGCGAACCATCTCCGCCATTCCGCCGAGCCGTGACGTCACCACCGGGAGGCCTGACGCGAAGGCCTCGCGGATGATGAACGGCGCATTTTCAATCCAGGTAGAAGGGACGACCAGTAGGTCGGCGTCGGCCAGCGCGGCCGCCACCCGCCCGTGCGGAATCGGACCGGATCGCCGGATGGCCTGGTGACCGAGCCGTCTTTGAAGTGCGGTGGCGTAACGATGATCGCCGTGATAGGGCGCAACGCTTCCAAGGAAGTCGACCAGAACGGCGCCTGGCGGCAGTTGTTCGATTGCGTCCAGCAAGAGGTGCGGCGCCTTCGAGAGGATCAGGCTTCCGGCGAACACGACGCGCAAGGGACCGTCCCTCTCGGATCGATTCGGGACGGTTCGTGGAGTATCGATGCCCTGATCGCACAATTCCAGGCGATCCGGACCCACCCCGAACCTGATGTACTGGTCGCGCAAGGTCGCCGACGGACACAGCAGTACATCAATTTCGGCGAGCACGCCGCGCATGTGAGTCGCGCGAGCGCGGGACAAGTGCTGTGTGCTCGAGGGAGCGATAGCTGACGCGAGCCGTTCGACTGCTCCGGGGACGCTCCTGAGAAGTGGCAGCGGGAGTTCACGCATCCGGCGCGCCAGACGCCAGATGCCCGCAGGCGCGATCACGCCCGCGGGTATGCAACGCCCGCATCCATGGTCTCCGGGGCCGTCACAACGTCCGCCGGCGAGATCGATCAACTGTCCGCGATGACAGATCGGCCAATAGTCGTTCAGCGTCATGACCATTGGAATCCGTCGCGACCTCATCATCGCCACGAGATCGGTTGACAGGCACGTGAGATGCTGAATGTGGACGATGTCCGGATCGAGATCGTCGAGGAGCGGTGCGACGGCGAGAGAGAGCGCCGGATTGCGATAGGTCTCCTCGAAGGTCGCGCAGACGGCGAACGTGTTGTTGACGAAGCGGACCTCGACGCTGCCTCTGCGCTCGTCACGGATGCCGAGCTCGGGACGCTGCGGATCTGCGTCACGCGCGAGAATCGTCACTTGCACGTCGGGTCGCCGTGCAAGCGCCTGCGACAGGTTCATCACGTAGCTCTCCGTGCCGCCGGAGGAGGCGGGCGGCAGACCGTGGACGATCTGCAGGACGCGCATCAGACGTTCCTGAATCGCGGCGCCGGTCGCCTGAGACGCGCCGCCCGGGCGCCGAAGTACTGCCCTGCAGGCCAGACGATGCCGAGAGCGGCGGCGCGCGGCCAGGCGGTTGCCGGAGCAACCCGCAGGTGTGCCGGGAGCGTGCGCGCAATCGCGCCGAGCAGTGCCGGCGCAGTCGGCACGGTAGAGAGTTCGAACAACTCCTGCAGCCGGCGGTGCACGAGATAGGTTCGCTGCAACTCGTACCACGGATCGCGATCGTGCGAGTGCTCCACCTGGGCGTCCGGCACGTACGCGAGGCTCCAGCCATCGAGCAGCACGTCCCGCGCCCACTCGAGATCTTCGGCGATGGGCACCCGGCGAAAGGGATGCCGCTCCCACGTCGTTCGACGGATGCAGGAACAGACGTTGTCGAAGATGCAGCGCTCGTAGCGTGCCGGTGGCGAGAGCGCTGCGAACTCGGGGCGCGAGAGCGGACCGACGCGGCGTGGCTCGGCGCCCGACGCCAGCCAGCGCTCGAGACTCCAGCGCGTCAGCGGGCTGGCGTCCCGGACCGCAACCTGGCGAGCAAAGGTGCCGGCGAGCGAGGCGTCGGACTCGAAGGGCGCGACCAGTGCCTGAAGCCATTTCCTGCCCATCGGCACCGCGTCCTGAACGATGAGCACGATCAGGTCACCGCGAGTCTGAGTGATCGCGTAGTTTCGCGTCGCGCCATGATTGAAGGTATACGGGTCGATGGCGAACACCCGCACGCCACGGACTTCGAGGAACTCGCGGCTTCCGTCGGTGGATCCAGAATCGACGGCAATGACTTCATGCTTGCCGATCGACGCTTGCGACTCGATTGCCTCGATCCAGCGCGGCAGCGTGGCCATGCCGTTCCGCGTCACCGTCACGATCGACACGGCAGGCGGCACGCTCATACTGTCGTTCCGACGCGGGACTCGCGCGCCGCGGCGAGCACGGCCTCGTAGCGCAGTTCCCAGTCGATCGCATCAGCGGCAATGGATTTGACCGTCGTCGCCGGTGCCAGCCGCCGGCATGCGGATGGGTTGTCGATGAACGTTTGCAGGATCGTGGGGAGCGAATCGGGCGCCCGGGGATCGAACAGCCGCCCGTTTTCGCCGTCGTGCACTGTCTCGGGAATGCCGCCCACTGCGGCGGCGACGATAGTCACGCCGTTCAGGAAGGCCTCCTGGAGCACGATCGGCGCGTTCTCCGGCCAGAGCGATGGGACGACCAGAACGTCAAGTTCCTGGTAGATCCGGCTGGCATCCGGGCGTTCGAACGGACCGGCAAAGGTCACTGGAAGACCCGACGCCTGCCGCTCCAGCTCACGGGTGTAATCGGGCGAGACCGTGGTGTCGCCATGAATCGTGATTCGAAATTGACCGCGAAGCCTGCGGGCGGCATCGAGCAGCACGTGGATTCCTTTGTGCCAGACGATGGAACCAACGTATCCGATTCTCAGGAACGCGGGACGATCACGCGCTCCACGCTCGACCCGGGCGCCGCAGCCGTTCTCCGAAACCACCATGCGATCCGCGGGAACCCCGAGTCGGATGTACTCGCGGGCCAGCGACGCCGAAGGGGCGACGAAGAGATCGATCGTGTCGAAGACATGTCGCACGTGGGCCAGGCGCCGACGGACGTCAGCCGGCTCGATTGACCCGCGCGACGCCCGATTTCCGAGCGAGGTCGCCAGCACCGGCAGGTGGCGCTTCACGGCGGCAGCCATTTTCAGCATCCGGCTGTCACGGGTCATCGCGGCAATCCGACCGGCGCTCAACTGCCGGCCGAACGGCGATTCGCCGAAGCAGCGCGCACAGCGATCGGCATCGATTGTGGTGCAGACGTGCTGCTCGGCCCGATGGAGCCGTTGTCCGCCGGAGATGCAGACCATCGTGTAATCGTGCAGCGTGGCAACGGTCGGCACGCCGCGCGCGCGTGCCAGCCGCGGCAGGTCCAGCGACAGATTCAACAGGTTATGGATGTGGACGACGTCGGGGCGGACCGCGTCGAGGACGTGGGTGATGCGATCGTTCAGCCGTGACGAGGCGTAGGTCTCGTCGAAGCTCCGGAACTCCCAGTTGTTGACGATCTCGATGACCGGCAGCGTGGCTTCCGTGCGCCACCTCAGTGCGCCATGGTTCGCCGAAGGGTCGTACTCCGCGCAGAGCACCCAGACGTCGTGACGCGCCGCCAGGGCAGATGCGAGATCGTAGGCATAAATCTCCGACCCGGCGCGGTGTCGCGGCAGGAAGTCGTGAATGGCATGCAGCACCCGCAGGCGGGCCACGCTATTTTCCCTCGAGTCCGCCGCCGGCAGCCCGCCGATTGCGCTCCGCGCACTCTGCGGCGCCGCGGGTCAACGCATCAATCTGCAGGACCTGCTCGCACATTTCGGCGGCGTGGCCGTACTGGTGAAAGACCGATTCGTAGAGTCTGGCCAGCTGCATGCGCGCCACCACGTTCTTCGGATCGTGCGCGATTGCTTCCTGATAGAAGTCGCGCGCCTGCTCGTGCTCGCCACGAGTGATCGCGAGCGCCCCAAGATTAGTGTAGCCGCGCGCCCACGAGGGATCGATCTCGAGGGCGGTTCGAAACGCATGTTCCGCGCCGGCGGCGTCGCCAGTCTGCGCCAGGCAGATTCCCATGTTGGTGACGGCCTCGCGATGCGCCGGCCGCAGGTTCAACACGACCCGGTATTCCGGTATGGCCCGCTCGCACTGTCCCGCTTCCCGCAGCGCATCCGCGTAGGCCTGATGCGGCTCCCACGTCGCCGGCGCCCGCTCCGCCGCTTCCGCCCAGAGCCTGGCCGCATCGGACCAGACGAAGTTCCGCCGCGCCGTGAGGCAGACGCAAACGACAACCACGATGCTCGCAGCCACCCGCGCCGCGACCCGCCTGGTGAGGGCATCCGCGGCAATCGCGGCAATCGCCACGAAGAAACCGCCGCTGGCGAGATAGACCCGATGTTCTGCCATCCCCTCGCGCAGCGGTATGACGCTCGAGGAAGGCGCCAGCGCCGCGAGAAACCACACCACCCCGACGGCCACCAACGGATCGCGAAAGCGCATGCGAATCGCGAATGCCGCAAGCGCAACCAGGCCTGCAAGCGCGACGAGCGCCACTGGATCGGCGAGCGACGTGACGAACCGCACGTCGTGCATGATCGTCTGTCCGACCGGCATCACGAGCAGTCCGATGTAGCGCCAGATGACGATTGACTGCGTCAGGAGGTTATCGAGCGGGCCACGGCCGATCATGGCGCCCACCGAGACCAGCGTTCGCAATCGAATCAGCGCGCCGACGGCAAGCAGGGCAAACGCGGGCACGTACACTCGCCAGAGCCGACGCTTCCAGCCGGGTTGCCCATCGGCGGCTCCCGACGGCGGCGCCGACAAGATCCATGCGTCATACGCCAGGAGGACGACAGGCAGCGCGACTGCAGTTTCTTTGGACGCCAGCGCAAACAGAGCGGAAATGATTGCGCCGGCCGCGGGCAGCAGACCTCCCTTCCGGATCGCGCGGCGCGCCAAGATCAGGCATCCGAGGAACCCCAGCGAGCACAGCACCTCGGACCGTCCCGAGATGTAGCCGGCGCCTTCGGTCAGCATCGGATGAACCGCGAACGTCGATGCCGCGAAGAATGCCGGCCACTCCGGCCGAGCCGTCTCGCCCGAGCGATAGGCGTCGGCGAACGCGCGGGTGCACCATCCAAAGAACAGTCCGACGACGACGGCATGGAGCGCGATGTTGGTTACGTGGAAGCCGAACGACGTATAGCCCCACATCGCACGGTCGATCGCATACGACAGGTTCACCACCGGGCGGAAGGGGCTGTAGAGCAGGATGAACCAGAGGTTTGAGAGGTCGACGAGCGATCGGTTCAGGAGAACCGTGTCCGTGTCGTCGTACACGAACGGATTGTCGAGCGCGTTGAGATAGGCGGCGATCGCCAGGGCGACGGCTGCCACACCGAGGATCACCCGCAACGCGCGCGGCGTACCGCTCGCCGGGCGCTCGTTTCGCTCGCGCGCGGGACGGCGGGATGGTCGGCTCATGACTTATGACTCATGGCTCACGCCGGCTCATGCCCCGGGCCGGCTGAGGCTTTGAGCCGCCCTGAGTCCTGAGTCCTGAGCCCTGAACAACGGTCAGTAAGCTTTCGCGAACCAGGCCTCGGCCGGTGACGGCTTCCCGCACTTCACACACAGGCCGGTGGTGTGCGCGCCGCCGAACGGGATGTTCCGCAGCGTCGCCTGCGTCTCGGCCTTGATCTGCGCCTCGCACTCCTCGCTTCCGCACCATCCGGCGATGACGAACCCGGGACGCCCTTCCATGATGCTCTTGAACTCGTCGTAACTGCTGACCCGAGTCGTGTGCTCTTCGCGGAACTTGCGGGCGCGTTCGTAGAGGCGCCGCCTGGATCTCTTCGAGCCGCGCCGCAACGGCGGACGCCAGTCCCGCCGTCGCCATCGACTGCTTCTCGCGCGTGTCGCGACGCGCCACCATGACGGCGGATTTCTCGATATCCTTCGGGCCGATCTCGAGCCTGAGCGGCACGCCACGCAGCTCCCACTCCGCGAACTTCCATCCGGGTGTGTATGTGTCTCGATCGTCCAGCATCACGCGAATGCCGGCGGCCTGGAGCGAGTCACGAATCTCGCGGGCCTTCGGCAGGACCGTCTCCTGCCAGTTGCCGCGAGGGATCGGCACGATGACCACCTGATACGGGGCGATGCGAGGCGGCAGGATCAAGCCGTTGTCGTCGCCATGGGTCATGATCACGCCGCCAATGAGCCGTGTGGACACACCCCACGAGGTGGTCCAGGCGTGCTGCAGCGTCCGGTCGCGCCCCTGGAACTGGATGCCGAACGCCTTGGCGAAGTTCTGTCCGAGGTTGTGCGAGGTGCCCGCCTGCAGCGCGCGGCCATCTCCCATTAGCCCCTCGATCGAATAGGTGCGCGACGCGCCGGCGAACTTCTCGCTTTCGCTCTTCTGGCCGTCGACGACGGGCATCGCCAGCTCGGTTTCGGCGCACTCCTTGTACAGCGCCAGGATCTTCAATGTTTCTTCCTGCGCTTCATCGGCCGTCTCGTGCGCCGTATGTCCTTCCTGCCACAAGAACTCCGTCGTCCGCAGGAACGGCCGCGTGACTTTTTCCCAGCGAACGACGTTGGCCCACTGGTTGATGAGGACAGGGAGATCGCGCCAGGACTGGATCCACTTCGCGTAGAGCGTCCCGATGATCGCTTCCGAAGTCGGCCGCACGACCAGCGGTTCGGCGAGCTCCTCGTCCCCTCCCTTGGTGACCCAGGCAACCTGCGGCGCGAAGCCTTCCACGTGCTCCTTCTCCTTCATCAACAGGCTGGCAGGAATGAAGAGCGGGAAGTACACGTTGACGTGGCCGGTCGCCTTGAACCGGCGATCGAACGCTTGCTGAATCAGTTCCCAGATCGCATAGCCGTACGGCCGAATGGCCATGCAGCCCTTGACCTCGGTATAGTCCGCAAGCTCCGCGCGGCGGACGACGTCGAGGTACCACTGGGAGAAATTCTCCGACTGGGGGGTGATCTCCGTCACGCTGCCCTTGGTTTCCACGTTCTCGGCCATATTCACCATTTCACTACCATTACCAATTCACCAATTCCGTCCTGGAGTCGACGATGCGTCGCTGCCAGTGCCGATCGTTGCGCTCCGGAAAATCCAGCCGGAAGTGGCCGCCGCGGCTCTCCTCGCGCCGCCAGGCGGCGCGCGCGATCAGCCTGCCCACCGTCAGCAGACTCGCGGCCTCCCAATCGTCCGGAGCCAGAGGGGCCCGCGACTCGTCATCCAGCTGCCGCGTCAGCGACTGCCACGCCGGCTCCAGCTCGGCGAGGGCCGCGCGCAGGCCGTCCGCGTCGCGGAACAGGCCCACTTGCCGCCACATCAGATCCCGCACCGTGACCCCCGGGTCAGGCGATCCCTTCCGAAGGGGCTCGGAGCCTTGCCTGTCCGGCCCGGCCGCGGCCTCCTCGAAGCCTCGCATTGTAGCGGCGTCAATCGGCTGTTCGGCCGACCGGCGCATTGCAACGCCTGCACGAGCACCGAACACCAGGCCCTCGAGCAGCGAATTGCTCGCAAGACGGTTTGCGCCGTGGACACCCGTGCACGCCACTTCTCCGGCGGCCAGAAGGCCCGGAATCGTCGTGCGGCCATCGAGGTCCGTCACGACGCCCCCCATCACGTAATGCGCCGCGGGACCAACCGGAATCGGATCGGTCGCGAGATCGAGACCAGCCGCCCGGCAGGCCGCTGAGATCAGCGGAAACCGCTCGTGGACGAACGACGGGTCGAGATGCGCGAGCGTGAGATACACGGGCTTTCCCGTGCGCTGCGCTTCGCGCGCGATGCCGCGCGCGACGCGATCGCGCGGCGCGAGATCACCCGCGGGATCGTACCGCGACATGAACGGCTCGCCGTCTGCGTTCACGAGCCGTGCGCCTTCGCCCCGCAGCGCCTCCGACAGCAGGAATCGGGGCTGTCCGGACACGTCGAGCGCCGTCGGGTGAAACTGGACGAACTCGAGATCCGCAACCGCCGCGCCCGCGCGATACGCGATCGCCGACACCGTCGCCGGTGGCGACGCGGCGGGTTCGTCGTCTCGCTGATAGACCTGTCCGGCGCCGCCCGTCGCCAGCAGCGTACTTCGCGCGCGGGCCACTGCGACTGCGCCGTCGTCCTGCGAGGAACCTGACGCCGGCGCAGCGGCCGTCCTCGACGATGACGCCGACCGCGCGCGCGTGCGTCGATCACCCGGACGTTCGACATCGGCGAGACGCGCGTCCACAGAGCCCCGGCCGATTTCGCGTCCCGTCGCGTCGCGCGCGTGCAAGCACGCGACGCGACGCTGTGCGCCGCCTCGATAGCGCGAGCGCCGGCGAACCGTCGGCGCCGCGATCGAACGCGGCGCCCCAGTCGATCAGCTCGCGCACGTAGCGCGGCCCCTCTTCGACGAGTACCGCGACCGCGCGTTCGTCGCACAAGCCGTCGCCGGCGGCCAGCGTGTCGCGCAAGATGGCTCGCGGGACTGTCGTCCGGACCGACGGCCGCCGCGATACCGCCCTGTGCGTAGCCGGTATTGCCCGCGCGCGGCCCTCGCCTTCGTCAGGATGAGCACATCACCGGCGCCGCCGAGCGATGCCGCCGCGCGCAGCGCCGCGATGCCGCTGCCGATGATCAGGAAGTCGCCGTCCAGATCCACGCGCTCCACCCCACCGCGAAAACACGCGGGGCAGGCCCCGGCGCGTGCCGATCCTGTTATCCTACCATCCACTCGTCGCATGTCCCCATCCGTTCCAGAGGTGGCCCCCGTGCGGCTCGACGTCGGCAGCCGCACCGGCAGCTACCCCGTGCACATCGCAGTCGCGTCCTCGGCGCGGTTGCCCGCGCTGCTCGACGAACTGCGAGTGCCGCAGCGCCGATTCATCGTCTCGAACCCGACCGTCTGGCGCTTTCACGCGTCGGCATTCGCCGGCATCTCCGGCGAGGACCCGATCCTGATTCCGGATGGGGAACGATTCAAGCACCTGCAGACCGTCGCGCGCATCTACGATGCGCTGATCCGCGCGCGCGCCGACCGCGCGAGCGCGATCGTCGCGGTTGGCGGCGGCGTCGTCGGCGACATTGCGGGCTTTGCCGCCGCCACCTACCTGCGCGGCATCCCGGTCGTGCAGGTGCCGACGACCCTGCTGGCGCAGGTCGACAGCGCGATCGGCGGCAAGGTCGGGCGTCAACCACGCGCATGGGCAAGAACCTGATCGGCGCCTTCCATCCGCCGGCGCTCGTCGCGATCGACCCGGCGCTGCTGGCGACGCTGCCGCGGCGCGAATTCCGCGCCGGCCTGTACGAGGTGATCAAGTACGGCGTGATCGCCAGCCGGCCGCTGTTCGATCGACTGTCGGCATCGATGCCGGCGCGATTTTCGCGCGCGAAGCCGGCGCGCTGCGTGCCGGTGATCGCCGAGTCGTGCCGCATCAAGGCGTCAGTCGTGGAACAGGACGAGCGCGAAACGGGGCTGCGGCGGACGCTGAATTTCGGTCACACCGCCGGCCACGCCTCGAAGCGGTGACCAGGTACCGGCGCTTCCGCCACGGCGAAGCGGTCGCCTACGGGATGCTCGCTGGCGGCGGACATCGCCGTCGCGCGCGGCACCATGCCCGAGGAGGATCGCGCCGCACTCGCGGACGCTGATCGCGCAAGATGGGACCGCTGCCGGCGATTGCGGACCTGTCGATCGCCGGCGTGATGGAAGCGATCGGCCACGACAAGAAGGTCGTGGCCGGCAAGCTGCACTACGTGCTGCCGACGAGCGATCGGCACGTGCGAGGTGGTCGACGACGTGACCGAGGACGGAGATCCTGCGGGCGCTCGGCGAAGCTGGGGCTGACTGCCGCTTGATGCCGCCGGCGCGTCAGGGTCACTCGATCCCGTGCTCCTTCAGCTTTGCCAGCAGCGTCTTGTAGCTCGACCTGCAGCAGTTCCGCCGCGCGCCCCTTGTTGCCTCCCGCCTCGCGCAGCACTTCGTCGATTTTGCGCCGTTCCGACTTCGGCGGTCACTCGACGGGTCACCTCGGCGAGCGTGCCCGACAGGTCGATCTGCGACCACGGCGATACGGCGGTTCCTCGTCGACCGGACGGCTCGGCAAACGACAGATTCAGATGCCGCGGCAGGATCGTGTCGCCGTCGGCAAGGATGACCGCGCGCTCGATGCAGTTCTGCAGCTCGCGCACGTTGCCTGGCCAGCGGTACGTCTGCGAGCTGCTCGAGCGCGCCGGGCGACAGGATCAGCGGCTTCTTCTTCAGATCGCGGCAGAACCGCTCGACGAAGTGCCGCGCGAGCACGGACGATGTCGCCGGGGCGCTCGCGCAGCGGCGGCACCGTGATCGGAAAGACCGACAGGCGGAAGTAGAGGTCCTCTCGGAAGCGGCGCGCCGCCACGGCCGCACGCAGCCCCTTGTTCGTCGCCGCGACCAGGCGCACGTCGACCTGGACTGAGCGCGGTGCCGCCGACGCGCTCGAACCGCTTCTCCTCGAGCGCGCGCAGAATCTTCGCCTGCAGCGCGAGCGGCAGATCGCCGATCTCGTCGAGGAACAGCGTGCCGCGGTGCGCCATCTCGAACTTGCCCGGCTTGCGCGCCACCGCCCCGGTGAACGCCCCCTTCTCGTGGCCGAAGAGCTCGGTCTCGAGCAGGGTCTCAGGAATCGCGGCGCAGTTGATCGCGACAAACGGCTGCGTCGGCGCGCGGGCTGAGGGCGTGCAGCGAGCGCGCGAAGAGCTCCTTGCCGGTGCCGCTCTCCCCTTCGAGCAGCACGGTGGTGTCGGTGCGCGGCGGCGCGCTGCAGCGACGCGAAGACCTTGCGCAGCGGCGGATCCTCGCCGACCAGCTTGCGGCGCCCCGCGGCGCACCGCCAGCTCCTCTTTCATGAGCAGGTTTTCGGTGACGATGCGGCGCTGCTCGAGCGCGCGCGCGACGAGCAGCAGCAGGTGATCGGGATCGACGGGCTTGGCGAGGAAGTCCATCGCCCCTTCCTTCATCGCCGCCACCGCGTCCTCGATGCTGCCGTACGCGGTCATCACGATGACCGGGATATCGGCGTCGATTTCCTTGGCGGCGCGCAGCACGCCAAAGCCGTCGCCTTCAGGAAGACGCAAATCCGAGAGGACGACCGCGGGCTGCGCCGTCTGCAGCAGACGGACCGCGGCCGGCTGGTCCGCGGCTTCGAGGACGGCATGTCCCTGCCGCTCCAGCGCGTGCCGGAGCATCGTGCGCAGCGAGTCCTTGTCCTCGACGATGAGAATCTGGGCGGGAGCAGGCACGCGGACGACCGGGTTCAGCGCAGCCAGCCCGGAGGGACGCCGGCGTGTCGCGCTTCTTCCTCGATATCGGCGATCTGCTTCTTGAGCGACTCGATCTCCTCGGTGACCCTCGCCATCTCGGCCATCGCCTTCTGGCGATCGTCGGCCATCTGCGCGCGCTGATACGGATCGTCGCGCGCGGAGAAATCGTTCGTCAGCGAGTTGATGCGGGTCTGCAGCGCCTCCTGGAACATCTGGTTCCGGCGGAGCTCTTCACGCGCGCGTGACATCCGCTCGCGCCAGTATTCCTCCCCCTTTTCCTCCTCGGGCTTCTTCGCCGCATCCTTCTGCGCATCGGCCTCCTTGGAGGCGTCCTTGGCTTCCGGCGCCGGCGTGGGAATCGCACCTGGCGAGGGCGGGGGTGCGGGCTTCAGATCGTCGTTCGTGTAAACCTTCTTCGCAGCTGGCTGCGATGACGTCCCAGCCGCCTTGCGGCGGTCGGCTTCCTTCTTGGCAATGTCCGCGAGCGACTGCGCACCGGCCGGAACGGCGCCGGAAAGGAACACGAGGGTAATACAGGCCGAAAACATGCGCTTCATGAGGAACTCTCGGGGCTCAGTTTACCAGACGTCAACTGTGCGATGCGCTCCCGGACCTTATCGGCGTCAGGGGCGTTCGGGGACAGTTTCAGGTAGTCGGCATAGGCTGCGGCCGCATCAGCAGGGCGGTTCAGCTTCTCGAGGCTGATGCCCAGCGCACGACGGAATCCACCGTCTTCGGGCGCGAGCGCGATCGCCTTCTGATATTCAGCGACGGCGGCTTCCTCGTTGCCCGACTTGTGGAGCGTCAGCGCCAGGTTGTAGGCGTGACGTAGTCATTGGGGAACAGGGTCTGAGCGCGACGGTAGCCCTCGATGCTCTCCGTCCACCGCTCGAGCAACGCTGCGGCACGCGCGCGATTGAACACGTAGGCCCATCGATCGCCGTTCAGTCCGATCGCCCGGTTGAAATACGGCAACGCCTCTTCGACTCGACCCTGCCGCACCAGGACCTGGCCCAGGTTGCTGAGCGACTCGGCGTCGCGTGGATTCTTCTCGATGGCCTGTTGCAGGTGCTCGAGCGCCGCCTCGAAATTGCCGGCCTGATACGACTCGTGCGCGCGATCGCTCGGATCCATGATCGGGCGCCCGGTGGTCTTCGGCGCTTCCGGAGCAGGCGCGGCGTTGCCCCGCGCCGACCAGCAAGCGGATCGCCGGCCGCTGGAGGAGCGACGGCGGGGCTCGCCGGTCTTGGCGCCAGGAGCCACACGCCGGCGACCGCGATCACGGCCACCGCCAGGAGTCCGCCGCCAACCTTCTGCAATAGACGGCTGCGCGCGGCGACCGCGGCGTGGTCGACGACCTTCACGCGTTCGCGGCAGCGCGGACATCGCTCACGATCGGCGCTGAACTTCGCGCCGCAGGACGCGCAGAGAATCGCCTCGGCCACTACCGGATTTCCCGCCACGAGAGAATGCGCACGCCGACCTGACCCACGCCGTTGTTGAAGTCTTCCGGATCGCCGAACGCCTCGATCTGGCGCCGGTCCGATCGCCGCTGCTGCCGCCGTTGCCGCTGCCGGCGCCGCCGCTCCCGGCCGACGTCGCGACGTACAGGTGCTGGTCGACGATAAAGGGCGCCGTCGCCCGGCCCGGTCATCGTCATGACGATGTTGCTTTCGTTGTTGTCGAGTCGCCCGTTGTTGTTCGCATCGTAGGCGGCGCTGCCCGTGTAGGTCAGCGCGTAAGATTGGCGATGAAGTCCGGCGCACGGCGTGGTCGCGGTTTCGGTAGTGGTCGTGTAGAACACGATGTCGCCGGCGACGGTCGGCGAGGTTGAAGGCGCTCGCCGTTGGCCAGGCCTCCCGTGTTGGTCACCGATGCAAGGCTGAGCGCGAACTTCGTCGTCGCGCCGCGATGCAGGATCGTTGTCCTTCAGACCATACAACTTGAAAGTGCCGGTGCCGCCGGCGGTCGACGGCGGGAGCAGAGTCGCTGCCCGTGGCAAAGAACATGTAGACGTCTGTGCTGCCAATGAACAACAGCGCCGACGAGGCGTAGATCGGCGAGGCCGTGTCGAGCATCAGTCGCGCGTGAGCGCGCCAGCCGCTGTGAAGTTGAAGCGCCAGTACTTGCCGTCGATGTCGCCAAAGTAGGCCTTGTTGATCACCGGCGAGCCGCTCTCGCCGGCGGCCGTCGGGTCCGCCTGGAGCGCGTTTTTGCGCGAGTTGCTGAACATCGCCCACGGAGAGGCAGCCGGTGCCGCGCCGTCGGCGTGGGTGCCGCACCTGGCGCCGGTCGAATTTCCCACCAGCACCCCGGTATTGGCATTGATGAGGTAAAGCGTGGCTCCGGCTTTCGGTCCGGATACGCCCACGGTTGGGAATCAGCCGTCTCGATATCCGGGAAATACCCGGACCCGACGACCACGGCGTTCACGGTGCGTGCCACGTTCAGCGGGCCGATCGCCGGGTCGGACCAGCTGAAGCCCACGGTCTTCTCGGCATACGTCGCCGAAGGACTTGACGTCGCCCCAGAGCGTCAGTTTCCCGCCGGCGGTGCCGTCGGCCAGCGTGAACGTCTGCTTGAACGTCGGATCGAAGTG
Source organism: uncultured Acidobacteriota bacterium (assembly GCA_963755695.1). Lineage (GTDB taxonomy): Bacteria > Acidobacteriota > Vicinamibacteria > Vicinamibacterales > 2-12-FULL-66-21 > QHWT01. The sequence continues at coordinate 2,632,732 of CAVWLB010000010.1, forward strand.
GTTGTAGTTCGGGAAGGCCCACTTGAAGCCGATCGACTCGCCGGCCGTGTCGAACGTCTGCAGCAGACTGGTGACGGCGGTGAGACCGTCCAACGCCGGATCGACGCCCATGCCCGCTTCAGTGACGTCGAAGCACTGATAGAACGTCCCGCCCGGGCCCTCGCCGAACAGCAGCAGGCTGGCCGCCAGCGCCGGATTCGATTGATCGTTCACTTCCGGCGAGCTTCGGCGAGCTGTCGACGAAGTACTCGAACTGCTCCACGGGCTGGCCGTCGTAGAGCGTGCGAAGCTTCGGCAGCAGGTTGTACGGGATGAAGGCCCAGACCTCGTAGCCGGTGCGCGCATCGATCGCGTGCATCATGCCGTCGTTGGCAGCCCACGAAAATGAGCGCGCGGCGATTGGCGTGGTCTCCTGCGAAGGTGCCCGTCGCATCCGCGCGGCCATAGTCGTCGTCGGGCGGCGGATCCAGCGACGGCGTGTCCATCATCGCAGGCGTGGACCCGATGATCGCTCCCAGGGGCTGCGCGCGAACGAGGGTCGATCAGCGTGGTCGCCTCGGCCGCCGACACATTCAGATGCGTGGCCAGCGTCGACGCGTTCGCGGTCGTGAACGCCATCATCGATCCGCCGCCGCTGCCGTCGGGAACATAGGTGTAGATGTTGCGGGTGTTCGGATCCGCCGGCGTCCGCGCCTGCCCGGCGAGCGATGGCCGGCCGTCGAGGTCGGGCCAGAGCCGTGTGCCGTCCTTGATGAACTTGTAGCCACTGGGCTGCGTCGAGTCGGCGACCGGCTTGAAGACGCGGAACGCGCGCAGGCGGCCGTAGAATCCCGGCAGCTCGAAACTGCCCGTCAGCATCACGTTGCTGCGCTGCGGGAGGATGGCGGCCGACGACGAGCCGCCCAGGTGCACCACGTCGTTCGGCAGCGCCGCACCCGTCGCGTCCTCTGCCCCCGTCAGGTTCACGGTGCCGACAACCGGGCTGACCGTGACGTATTCGCTCGGCTTGGCCGGTTCACGTCGGCGCTGTCGGGCGTAGCCGGCCTGCACGGCGTAGTTGACCCAGCGCGTCAGCTCGGCTTTGGTGGTCACGTTGTGGTACGCGCCGCCGCTGTTGGTGGCGACGCTCTGAAGCTGCGCTTCCTCCGCCGAGGGCGACCTTGATGCCGATCGACGTGGATCGGCACGTGCTTGCCCGTCACGCCGGTCGCGCTGATGGACGTGAACTGCGATCGCGCGAGTGGCGGCGTTGTTCGCGCGCGAGGTACGTCGCGTCGCCGGAGTCCTTGCCCGCCGGTGATCGAGCACGACGATCAGTTGCGGCAGGTGCGCGTGGCTGCCGCGTCTGCGTGATCGACGCGAAACGCCGCCGCCTTCGCATCGTCGAGGGCATAGCTCGAGGGCCGGTCGGCGAACTGGACGCCGCCCGCGACCCCGCCCACGCGCTGCGGGAATGAGGCGCCGAGGGGATCGCCGGCGACGCGGTTCACGACGGTGACGACGAGCTGGCCGTGTTGGCCGCCGGGGTGACCATCGACCGTGCCGCCGGGGCCGACGACTGCGCGTAACTCGCGTCGGACGCGCCGCCGTTGTTCACTTTGGGCGCGTAGGTCGCGTACTTCCCGAGACCGCCGGCGTTGCACGGGGTCGTATCGCCGTAGAGCGACAGCGTTGGATCGGCGATGATGCCGACCGGCTTGTCACAATCGTTCCCGCCAGGTGGGGCCCCACCCGGAGTCGAGCGCCACGCCGGATTCTTCTGTCGCAGGCGCAGCAGGCCCCACCGCGCGGTGGTGGAATTGCTTTCGGTCAACGCCTGCGCGATGCCGTTGTTCGCGATCTGATACCGGGTGTTCGCGAAGTAGGTAGTCGTTCGGCAACCGCGTTCGAGGTCAGCGAGTTCGAGGGATCCCACGATGCCGCAACCGGCGCGATCCGATCGGCCGTGGTACTTGTCGGGCGACGCCGCATAGTGGAAATTGCGGAAGACGCGACGATAGGTCTTCGCCGATCCGATCGGCGGCGAGGCGGTGATAAACGCGTTCATCACCGACGGATCCGCGGTGCTCGAATAGAATCCTGGATCGTAGAAATTGTCGGCGCCGTCGGTCAGCATCTCGAGCGAGGTGTCGAAGACGACAATGACCGTCGGCGGCACGCGGCGCAGGATCGTCAACGGATCGAGCTGCGCCAAGGCCGTGACCGTCCAGCACAAGACGGCCAGCGCCGAGAGAATCCCTTTGGCTCCGCGCAACTCTCGCAAGCGTCGCATCACTGCAGCACCAATCCGCCCGGGCGGACTCCCATCTTCATGTTTGACAGCGCCTTGCCCGGGGTCTGCACCGCCGCCTTGCGGGCGCGCTGGTTGAGTTCGTCCTGGCCCCGCTGCGCGATCTGGCCGCGCTCGATTTCCGTGCTCGACGTCTTGGCGACCGTGACCTCGATGACCTTCCGTGTTCCCGACGGTCCGTAGGCTTCGGCGTGGAGGGTCAGGGTGCCATTGGCGTCAGTCAGCGGATCGTTGTCGTTGTCGGCGGGATCGTCGGCGACCCAGACCGCCATGTACATCTGGCTGTCGATGGTGTTGTTCGGCAGCATGTCCTGCAGCTTTCCGTAGGCGAACAGCCGCCACGTCGGATTGTTCGCGCCCCAGATGGCGCTGCCATTCGTGCCGTTCTGCAGGTTGCAGGTGGCCTTCAGGAGATCGATCTGTCTGCCCCGAGCTCGGGAATGTTGACCGTCGAGCTCGAGTCGATGAAGCCGGACGGCGTTGCCGACGTCGGATAGAAGGGGTTCACGCCGGTGCAGGTCGGCCCGACCGTCGTGTTCGCCGCCAGGATGTCGTTCCAGCGCGGAATCATCAGCAGGTCCTGCATCACGCGCTCGACCGCCGCATCCGCCGCGTACAACGCTTCCTGGCTGTTGCGGTAATTCGCGGAGATCATCGTTTCCGTATTGCTGGTCAGGACCAGCGCCATTCCAAGCGCGGTCAACAGCATCGTCGCCATGAGCGCGATGATGAGCGCGGCGCCTTCTTCGCGCTTGAGCCGATCGAGCGATGCAGGTCGGGGCGTCATGGTCAGCGACCCAGGTTCATGTTGCGCGGCGTCACTTCGAATGACGTCACCATGTCCGGGATGTACTTCTGCCCGGTGACGCTGGTTCCCGGATTGGCAAACAGCGTGGTATCGCGGCCGCGCAGAACCGCGTTCGGCGTCTGGATGCGCAACGTCACGCGGAGTTTCCGGACCCGGAACAGGTCGACATCGAACTGATTCGAGCCGCCACCGCAGAAGGGACCATCCGTGAACATCGAGAGTGGTAATGGAGCCAACGACCCGCCGCCAGTCGTCAGCGAGGTCAGACCGCTGGCGGTGTAGTTGCCCAAGGTGTCGTAAAGGCAGTTCGCGGTGCCCAGCGTGGGCTTGGGCGCGAGCGGCGGATTCGGATCGCCGAAGTACTCGAATCTCAGATCCACGACGTTGTCGACGATCGGCGTCGGGTCGTCAGTGCCGCCGTCGTAACGCATCAACTGTTTCGTCGTGGTATCGAGATAGAACGAGTAGGACTTGACCTTCAGGATCATCGCGTTGGGCGGCGCGTACGCATACGAGAGATCCTGGCCGCGGTGCTGCAGGTGGTTCGCCGAGTCCTGCACGTTCGTGATGGAGAAGGTGTCGAAATGCCCCGACTCGTCGAAGATGAGCACTTCGTCCCCTTCCACGAACCCGCACGACCCGTCGTTCGGACAACCGGGCTGGTTCGGATCGAAATCGACCTTCAACTCCGCCGACGGCTGTGGCATCGCCGCGGATAACGTGGTTTGCGTATACGTATTCGGCACGTAGGTGATGGTGATGCGGCTCGGCGACGCGACGTTGTAGGCGTCCGGGTCGGTGAACCCGGTCTTTCTCGGCAGGATCGGCGCGAAATAGTTGATCAACGAGCCGGTCAGCGCGCCCTGATACGGGCCGGCGCCGGCCATCACCAGATCCTTGAACAGCGAGTCGGTTCCGACGCGCATCCGCTGCTGCATGTCCTGCACTTCAGGCTGGATCTGCGCGGTGGACTGCGAAGGGTTGACGAGCTGAAAGATGGCGCCGGTGACCACCGTCATGATCGCCATCGACACCAGCAGTTCGACGAGCGAGTAGCCCTGTTCGCGCTTCATGGCGCTTTCCTCGTGCGGACGCTGACGAGCATCGAGTCCTCGACCATTCGGGTACGCCCGTCAGCGGTACTGACGCGGCGCCTTTCCTTCGCCGTCGGCGTGACGAGGACGGTGAGCACCAGCGAGTTGTTCGGATTGGTCGGCAGTGGCTGGATCGCCCAGCGACGCGTATACACCGCGCCCGCCGGTGCGGTGGTGCCTCCTGCCGCCGACACGCAGTTGCCACGCCCATCGAGAAAGTCGACGAATCCCAGGGTGTTGGCCTCGAGCGACGCGTTGACCGTCGGAACCGTCGGTGACGGATCGAGGCCGTGGCCGGTCGCGTCGGGAGTGCAGAGGGTCAGATTCGTCGTAGTGTCGGTGACCGGCAACCCCAGGCCGCCCGCGTCGTACGAGAAGGTCAACCCGCGCAGCTGCTCCATCTTCTGGGTCGCCATCGTCGTGGTCGACACCTGGTGCTTCGCGGCGAGATTCTTCTCGGTCGACAGCGCAAACATCTGCGCGACGCCGAGCGCCACGGTGGCAAGGATGCCAGTCGCGACGGCTACTTCCGCGATGCTGAAGCCGCGTTCACTGGAGCAGGACTTTGCCAAGGCTGTTCACCGTAATCGTTTTGGTTTTGCCGCTGCGCGTAACCGTGATCGAGATCGGTGAGGCGAGCGCCGTCGCCGTTCCGGTCGAGACGTCCCACGCGGTACCGTCCGGACGAAATTCAAGGGCGACAGTCGTGACCGTCGCGCTGTTCAACATCGCGCGCAGCGGTCCGTCGAAGTTCGGCGTCGTGGCCAGATCGTTGTCGGGCGCGGGCCACCGATACGTCGAAGCGTCGCAGCGGGTCGTCGGCGTGTCGGCACCAGTGCCGAGCCACTCGACGATCCGGTAGTAGCCAGTCGAAGGACAGTTGGTGCGGAATCGAAGCGTGGTGTTGTTCGAGACGGACTTCATTCGCGCGGTTTGCAACTCGCGCTCCACCTGCTGCACGGCGTTGGAAAGCTTGGTGGATTCACTCACCGAGGTGAGGATGGGCACCGCGACAGCGGTCAGCGTTGCAGCCACTGCCAGGGTGAGCACCAGCTCGATGAGTGAAAAACCGCGCGCGTCCTGGTTCACGATCCGGCGCATGCCCACAAACTGAGCAATGGCGCTGCCAGCGCTTGAGCCAGGATCGGCCGCGCGAAGCTAAGATACTTAGCTACAGAGGCTTACGCTCAGGACTGGAAACCCGATCACAGGTCCGTATGTGGGTCTGATGCGCGGTTTTGTTACGGTTCGTAACATTTATGGAAGCGTGGCGCCGACCACCGGCAGCGTGACGACGAAACGGGTCCCGCCGCCCTCTTCGGGCTGCGCGGTCACCCGGCCGTTGTGGGTCACGATGATCTTCTGAACGAGCGCGAGCCCGAGGCCGGTACCGCGCGCTCTGGTCGTCACGAACGGCTGGAACATCTTCGGCGCGATGTCCTCGCTGATGCCAGGACCGTTGTCGATCACCGAGATGCGAAGGATCTCCTGCGCTTCGTCACGCACGCCTTCGATCGTGATCTCCGGTGTGATCCCCGCGTCGGTGCACGCTTCGAGCGCATTCCGGCACAAATTGCTGAACGCCTGACGCAAGAGCACTTCATCGCCGTCGACCGGAACGAACACTCCCCGGAGGTGCACTTCGCCGCCCCGCGCGCGCGCCTCCCCGCGGATTTCCTCCGCTGCACGATCGAGGATGGCGCCCATGTCGACCGGTGCTAACGCCAGTTCGGTGGGGCGCGCGAAGTTCAGGAAGTTCGTGACCACCTGGCCGAGCTCCTCGGTCTCGTCGCGAATGCCCTGCACGTAAGGGCGGAAATCGGCAGGCAGCCGGTCGAGATCCAGCAGCCGCGCGTAGCCGTGAATCGTGGCCAGGCCGTTGCGGAATTCGTGGGCGATCCCCGCGGTCAGTTCGCCGAGCCGCGCGAGACTGTCCTTCAGCCGCAGCTGATCTTCCAGCTCGACGATCTCACTGAGATCGCTGAACAGACAGATCGCGCCGTGCGCTCGTCCGGTCTCGTCGCGAATCGGCGAGGCGGTCACGCCCAGATGCGCGGCGCCCGCACCGCCCGGAAGCGCGATCGTCCGTCGCACGATTGGCCGGGCGGTGACGAGACATTCCTCGACGATGTCGACGAGCGGCGCGGCGCTGGCGAACATCTCGCCGAAATCACCGGACCAGTCCGCTTCCGGCAACGCGAGCATCTTGCGTCCGGCAGGGTTCAGCGAGCGGACATGGCGTTCCTCGCTGACCACGAGCAGGCCGGATGTCATGCTGGCGATGATCTCGCTGCTCAGCCGCTCGGAGGCTTCAGCGCGCGCCTTCATCGCGCGCTCCTGATCGCGCAGCCGCTGCACGGCGTCTTCCATCGCCGCAGCCATGAAGGCGGTCTCCGCTCCCTCGACTTTGTCTGCCTTCGCCGCCGCGCGGGCGGCGGCAAACAGCCGCAGCACCGCGAACGCCAGCACCGCTGCCAGCATGCCGACGATGGCGGTGAGACCGAGGAACAGGTAGCCGCTACGAGTCATGGGTTCGCCGGTCACGGTTGGCGGTTAGCCGTTGGTAGTCTCCGTTTGCAGTTCGCGGTTCGCGGTATGCGGTTCGCAGTTCGCGGTTCACCGCGGACCGCAAACGGCCAACTGCCGACCCAGTGCTACAGATACAAATGCACATACCAGTCAATCAGCCGCTCTCCCGCGACGCTGGCAATGAACGCCGCCACCGCGAGCATCGTCCCATACGGCAGCGCCGTGGCCATTCCGCCGCGGCGCGTGACGATCACGAACAGGCCAATCAGGCCGCCCATGAGCGACGAGAGGATGAAGGTCAGAATCGTGAGCTTCAGCCCGAGAAAGGCACCGATCATCGCCAGCATCTTGACGTCGCCGAAGCCCATGGCCTCGACGCCGCGAAGCCGCAGCCACACTTCGATGATCAGCCACAGCAATCCTCCGCCGGCGGCGATTCCGGCGATCGACTGAACGGGGCCAGGCGGCAGGAACAGGCTGGCCAGAACACCGAAGACGATGCCCGGCACGGTGATCGCGTTGGGCAGCAGCTGATGCTCGAAGTCGATGGCGAAGAGCACGATCATTGCGGAGGCGAACAGCGCGCGGACGAAGAACAGCGGGGTGATCCCGAACGCGAGGTAATCGAGCGCGAAGGCCGCGCCGGTGGCGAGCTCGACGATCGGATAGCGGATCGAAATGCGGGTGCCACAGGTCCGGCAGCGGCCGCGAAGCGCCGCGTAACTGAGCACCGGAACGTTCTCGAACCACTGGAGCGGACGCTCGCACGAAGCGCAGCGTGAGGCCGGCCAGACGATCGATTGCTTCAGCGGAATGCGGTAGATGCAGACGTTCAAAAAGCTGCCGACGATGAGGCCGATGGCGATGACGAGCGCGAACACCAGGCCGACCGGCGCGATCATCAGGATGGGTTTTCCGGGTTCTGCCCCGGCAGCGGAAAGAGCCCGGACTCACGCGCGATTGTCACCTTGCCGGCGGCGGTGATCACAAAGGGCACGCCCGACGAATCTACCGGCACGGCCGACAGGACACCGGCGGCCACGAGCTTCTGCCACGTGACCGGTTCGCCGGGGTGGCGCTGCTGATAGGCGGACACGTGCGCCTGCAGCGTGTCGATCATGTCCATCGTATCGAGCTGACGCAGCCGCCGCTCCGACGCCTCACGCAACCACGGCTCCTCGGATTCCACCAGTTGCCGGAAGATTGCGCGCGACGCGCTGCGATGTCCGCCTTCGGCGAGCGTAACCGCCGCGAGCGGACGCAGCCAGCTGGGAGCCTGCGGCATTTCGGCGGCGCGCTCGAACCAGTGCGCCGCGCGCTTGTAGTCGTCCAGGTGCCAGTAATAGACGAACCCGAGGTCCTGCATGTATTGCCACTTCTGCGGTTGCGCCGCAATCCCCTTTCGCAGGAGAACAATCGCCAGATCGGGACGCCCCGGGCCGCCAGGATAGGGCTCGCCGAGATAGATCGCGCCGAATCGATAGGCGATATTGAATTTCGGATCGAGGGTCGTCGTCAGATCGAGCAGGGGGTACAGCAACGAGTAGTTGCGCACGTGGCTGGGTGCCGAGGTTCGCTCCCCCCGAAGTGCTGCAGCGCACGAATCCAGTAGACATCGGCAAGCAGCCCTTCGTAGCCGAGCGCCAGACGCTTCATGGTTGCGCCCGACCGGACGTAGAGAAGCCCGGGACGATCGACAGACGGCGGCGGGTATCGGGTCTCCTGCGCCGCGTGGAGGCCGACCGCGGCCGACAGGCAAAGGGCGGCGGCAGCGCCCGCGGCGACGCGAGTCACTTGAAGTCCCTTCGCGAGAAGATCAGACAGGCGCCGAACAGCAGCGCCGCAATGTAGACCGCGGCATAGGCCGTGGTCCACAGCATGTAGCCGTCGCCGACGGGAGCGCCGTGGACGACGGCAAGCTTCACGTCGAACTTCGCGAAGTCGGGCAGTAGGTAGTAGCAGGCCTTGCCGATGATGCCGGCAGCCGGCGCGCCGACAATCTGATCGAGCCGCTTCAGATCCTCGTTGAACTGCCCCACCACATAGATGCAGAGCGTGAACACCGCCGAGAGTATCGGGCTCGAATAAGTCGAGAAGAGCACTGCGACTGCGGTGACGACGGCAAGGTCCACATAGATGAGCGCAATCGCCTTGAGCAGCGCGGGATCGAGCGCTGGCGCGTCCCACACCGCCTGGATGTTCGCGGGCACGCCGCGCGCGAGCCAGAACAGCACCGCGTACAGGGCCAGCGTCATCACGACCACGTTCACCATCAGCGTGAGGAGCAGCCCGGCGTACTTGCCGACGATGAACTCGGAGCGGCGGATCGGCTTGGCCAACAGCGGGTAGACGCTGCGCCGATCGACTTCCTTCGACACCAGATTGATGCCGACGAAGATCGAGATGAACAAGCCGAAGACGGAGGTCGCCGACAGGCCGAGATCCTTGATGATCTTGACGTCCTGCCCAGCCGTCAATTGGCCGATGAGAATCGAGGCGCCGACCAGCAGCACGGCGAACAGGACGAGGTTGTAGAAGACGCGGTCGCGTACCGACTCGCGGAACACCGCGATCGCGACCGACCGCGCGGCATTCACGCGGCACCTCCGGGCCGCGCCCCTTCCCCCATTTCGGAGACGCGACGGACGAACAGATCCTCCAGGGTCTCGCGCATGGGATTGAGCGAGACGAGGCTGGCTCCGGTCGCGGCGAGCTCCGCGAGCAGCCGTTCGGGATGGCCGTCGGCGGCGATGTCGATCGCGAATCGATCGCCGGTAATTGCCGTCACCGATCGCACGGCTGGACGGAGACGATCGAGTACCTCCGGCGACACGCCGGTCATCACCAGCTCCCATCCGTGCACGACGAACTCATGCAGATCGGACAGGCGTCCGGTGGCCGCCAGCCGTCCCTTGGCGAGAATGGCGACGCGGCTGCACAGCGCCTCGGCATCCGAGAGGATGTGCGAACTGAAGAAAATCGTCTTGCCCTGATCGCGCAACTCGAGAATCAGCGCGCGCACGTCGCGACGGCCGAGCGGATCGAGGCCGGACATCGGTTCGTCGAGGACAGATCACGTCGGGCTCGTTCAAAAGCGCCTGGGCGAGCCCGACGCGCTGGAGCATGCCTTTCGAGAATTTCCGCAGCTGCAGGCGACGCTCGCCGCCAATGCCCAGGCGATCGAGCATCGCGCGGACGCGCTGCCGCCGCCCGGCTGGCGCCATGCCGAACAGCCGCGCGTAGTAATCGAGCAGTTCCTCGGCGGTCAGGTGATCGTAGAAGTACGGGTTCTCGGGCAGGTATCCGATGCGGCGACGGACGCTGACGTCGCCCACCGGCCGCCCGAGGATTTCAGCGTCTCCGCTGGTCGGAAACACCAGCTGCATCAGCAGCTTCAGCGTCGTCGTCTTGCCGGCGCCGTTCGGGCCGAGGAACCCGAAGACATCGCCCGGCGCGACCTCGATCGACAAGCGGTCGAGCGCGCGGTACGGCCGCGGACGCCAGAATCCGACATGGAAATCTTTCGTCAGCTCACGAGTGCGAATCGCGGGAGTCACGCAGGCTTTTGGCTCAGGACTCAAGGCTCAAGCTGGCTCACGGCTCAGGACTCACGCGTGCTCATGCCTTGCGACGGAGATTCGTAAACCGCCATGAGCCATGAGTCAGAAGCCATAAGCCGGAGGCCTACTTGGTGCATTGCCGTGCTGCAGTTCCAGCTCGATTGCAGCCTCGAAGTACTGTGCTGGCAAGCCCCCCTTGAGCATGCGGCCGTTGACGAAGAAGGTCGGCGTAGAGGTGACGCCGAGCACTGCGCCGGTAGATGCGTCGGTCTTCACTTCCTGGATGGCCTTCTCGTACTGCGCATCGAAATCGGTGATCCCTCCGACGGCCTTGGCCGCCTCGCGGACGGTCGCCGGACTGAGCTCTCCTGGTGCAAAGAACCAGTCGGTCAGCTTGTCGAACGTCCCCTTGGATTTCGCCATGACCGCCGCGGCTGCCGCCTCGCACGCCGCGGTGTGGACCATCACCTTGACCGAGGCGTTGCACGCCGGGTTCAGCGGGAAGTGCCGCATGATGATACTTGACGTCCTGCGCCTCGTACTTGGCGAGAATCGGCTCGTACGCGTCGTAGGTCTGCTGGCACGGCGGGCACTGGTAGTCGTTGAACTTCACAACGACCACCTTCGCGCCTTCGACGGTGTAGGGGACGTCCTTGCGCGTCTGCATCTCCCACCACTTCTCGAACTCGCTGCGCTGCTCGGCGGAGATGGGCGGCGCTTGTTCGGGCTTGATCGGAGGGGCCCCTTCCCGCGGGAACAGCGCAACCGCCGACGCGGCGCCGGCCAGGAACAGGAGCGCGATGATGAGCGCCACCGGGGTAGTCAGCAGCACGCGGAGGTCTCGGACGCGCGCTTCGGAAGACTCGACATGGGCAAGGAACTGGCTCCTCCGGAAATCACGAAAATCCCGATGACCGCGATATAGGTCGCCACGCACAGCGGGCAGACTTCCTTCAGCACGAAGAACGATGCGTACGCGAGGTAGAGCACTACTGCGAGCGCCAGCGTCGAGATGGCGAAAATGTAGGCGGACGCGCTGTCGTCGATGCGGCTCTTGCCGCTGCTCCCCCACACGAGCATGAGGACGAGCAGGAAGAACAGCCAGGCCGCCGATGGCCACGGGCACGCCGGCGATCGAGCCGTAACGGCTCAGATATGCCTGGCCGCAGCTGACTGTCGCGTTGATGTCGCAGAAGCTCGTATAGCCCGGATTCTTCAGCAGGTTGTAATGGACGTACGTCGACGTGCCGGACGCCACGAGTCCAAGCAGCCCGAAGCCGATCAGGAGCCTACGCGCGAGCGCTGACATTGGATGGCTTCATTCTACTTTATTTCCGACCCCTTTCCCGGGTTCCCCTCCTCCGGCATCTTTTCCGTAAACGTGACGGTATCCTCGTACAGGATGCGGTCCGAATTCACCGCAAAAAACCGATCCCCATCGATGCCGGGTTTCATCGGGTCCGCCGTGGCGGCATAGCCGTCGGCCACGGGAGCGCCGTTGCACGCCGGCGGAGCGCCCTCGATTGGCTTGGCAGTGATCTTGAACTGATAGCCGGACTTTTCCACCTGTTCCGCGGCGGTCAGATCCGGACTGAGAAACGCCTGTCCGGTTGCCGGAACCGGCTGCCCCAGGGCCGGCAGCGTGGTCGCGTATTTCTGACTGCCGCATGTCTGCGCGAACTGCCACTGTGCCGCCGCGATCGACCGGAGCGAGGCAATGGCCGACGCTTCGTTCCCGCTGGCATGGATGTTCCGGGTACTGGCCGAACGCAATCGCGAGGAGGATGCCGATGATGGCCAGCACGATCATCAACTCGATGAGCGTGAAGCCGCGCTCCCGCGCGCCGGTTCCGTGAATCGAACCCTCGAGCCTTTCCCCTCGAGACGGACGCGTCCGGCTGAACGACATGCCGATCAACAACAGCGCAGTCATCGATGACAGTGTTAGACCAACGAGCAGGTCTCGCGGCCTGAACCGGAACCGTATCACGTGATGTCCGGGTGGCACGTGGACGGCCCGGTAGACGCCGTTTGCACGGGCGATCTCGGCTCGCGCGCCGTCGACGTCGACCGTCCACGCCGGATCGTAGGAATCGCGCAGCACCACGAAGCCGTCAGCGGCGAGCGACGCGTCGAGCTCGAGCTCGTTCGCACCATCGACGGCGATGCGAACGGAGCCGGGCGCGGGCAGCCCTGGTGCTCCGGCCACAGGAGGCGCCTTCGCAACCCGAAGTTCCTCGTCCGGGGCTGACGTGTCGAAGAGCGCGTTCTGCTGCCAGACCGCGTCGTTGCCCTCGTGGACAGTTGACGTCAGGAACACGCGGGTGGCCGTCGGGTGGCAGTCGAAGACCGACATCTTCCAGTGCGGCACCTCCGCAATCGGTTGGAGCCCGGGACGCGAGTCCTTCGGCAGAACACACCACCTCACGCCGGCCCGGCGGAGGAACGCGTCGCGTTCTCCCGCGGTCGCGGTTTCGAAGCGCCGAACCAGTGCTTCGTATTCGGCCGGCCAGAGGACCGGCAGGTCGTACGACAGCGCCTCGCGCACGCGCCAGCCCGATGGGGCCATCGGAAGCTCCGCATTCAGTTCCATGCGTCCCTCGATGGCGGTCTTCTCGACGGGAATCTCCCACTGCCGACTCGCGTCCGGATCGTTCGTGTTCATGAAGCCTCGTACGCGCCCGCCGATGTAGACACGCTGCTCGCCCGCAAGCGCCAGATACCACGCCGGGGGGGTCAGCTTCGTCAGCGGAGTGGTGAGGTTCAACGGCCGGTTGGTGATCGCGAGATCTGCGGCCATGGCGACGATCACCAGGACGCTCGCAGCACGAGCGCGCGAGCTCGGTGCAATCGCTATCGCGAACAACCCGGCCGCGGCGAGGAAGATCGCTGCCGCCCGCGCGGCGAGCGCCGGGCCCACACGCAGTAGAAAGGCTGCACCGCTCAATGGGTCGACTGCGACGCGTCTGGCCACCGCCGCCAGCGCGCGCTCCGATGCCTCCGGTGCGGCAAGCGCCACGCCGATGCCGATCCCCAGGACGACGGCCACCACGACACAGCCGACCGCTACGCGCCTGATGCGGGCGCGCATGGACAGATCCGATAACCGAGACCAGCCGTCCGCGGCCAGCACCGCCGTCGCGAACGTCGTGACCACGAGGTATTTCACTGGAAAGCGGAAGTAGGTGAGCGGCGGCAGCAGCCTCCTGACAGCCGGATAAACGGGCGTGTAGCCTCCCATGGCGGCAATGAGAAAAAGACCCGCGATCAACGCCCACCCCATGTTCCGCCGCGGCTGGACGACAAGGCCCGCCACCGCCAGCGCGAGCGCGATCGGTCCCAGGTAGATCGAGTAATAGAACGGTTCGCGTCCGCTGTTGAGAGGCGACATCCATGGCATGTCGGCCAGGTACGCGTTGTAGTAGTTGCCGAACAGATGCGGCGCAATCACTTCGAGCGTGCCGATTGGATGAAGCGACCAGAAATCGGGCATCGCCATGTTGCCGCGATGCGCGCGGAGGCCGGCAATGATCGTCGGCCACAACTGCACAGAGGCCAGCAGCGCTCCAAGGGTGAGGCCGGCCGCGGTCCAGGTCAGCGCCCTGAGACGGTATCGCCGATTCTCGGACCTGGCGCTACCCGTCCACACCGCAAAGGCAACGGCCATTACGGCGGTCGCCGCCAGCGTCACCGGCTCCCCGCAGAGCGCCTGCAGAGCCGCTATCGTCGCCAGCGTCGCCAGGGTGCGCGCCGAAGGTGCACCGATCACGCGCGCGGTCGCCAGCATCACGTAAGGCATGATCGCGACCGACCATGCGAGATTCGGCGCGTTGAGCATCGAGACGATCGGGCCGGACAAACCAAAGGTAATCGCCCCGACAGCCGCAGCGGCCTGGCTGTTGGTCAGGCGCAGAAACGCATACATCCCGAGCGCGGCCAGTGGCAGCGGAAGAGCGACCCACAGATTGAACGAGACCAGGTCGGACGGCAGAAGGCGGATGGCGACCGTGATCGGCATCCATCCCTGATTCAGTGCGTCCGGGATCGCGGACTGACCACCGGCGACGTGCGGGTCCCATGACGGCAACACGCCAGACAACACGGTGTGCCGGAACCACAGGTGACGCGACCAGAAGAAGAACGTCAGGTCACGAACCGAGAAGATGTTCGAGAGTGTGAAGACACCGGCGATCGGCGAGATGGCCAGCGTCGCGACGAGCGACGGCCATCCCCATCCCGGCGGGACCCGACTCACGCCGTCGCCGCGTGCAGGTCAGCGAGCGTCGCGCGGCGCCGGCGGCGCACGTCCACGGCACACCACAACGAGAGCGTCAACGCGGCGGCGGCGGTCACGGCAGCGCCAGTGTAGAGGATCCTGGGCCGGTAGGTGAACGTCACCGTATGCTGCCCCGATGCCAGGTGCACTGCCCGGAACAAACCATTGGCGCGCATGAGCGGCGCGGCGACGCCATCGACCTCGACGTGCCAGTCTGGATCGTAGGAGTCCAGCAGCGTGAGGTAACCGTCCGCCGGCAGGCCCGCATGGATGACCACGCGGTTCACGCCGTCATCGACGAACGTGGCCTCGGGCCGGACGCCCGGGCCAGGGAACCCGGCGGCGGGTGGCGGCGGTTCGCTGACGAGCACACCGGCGGCAGGATCGAACCGTGGCTGGAACAGGCCCTCGACCGCCCAGTCAGGATCCTTGCCGATCAACGCGTCGGGGACGACGTACGCGCGCCGCACCTCCGGGTAGGCGTCATACAGCTTCAGTTGCTCGACACCGCGGAGCGAGGCCAGGGCCTCCACGCCCGGTGGCGCCGGCGCCGGAAGGATGACGAAGCGCGTGCCAACGCGTTTCAGAAACCGCATCCGATCCTCGCGAGGCGCGGTCCTGAACCGGTTGACGGTTTTGGTGTGGAGCACCGGCCAGAGCAGCGGCAGGTCGTACGACAGCGCCTCGCGAATCTTCCAGCCGGACGGATAGAACATCATCTCGTGAACCGTCACGAAACGCTGCTCCATCTGCGAGGTGCCGGGAATGTCCGCGATGTACTTCGGCGCGTCCTCGTCGGTCACCTGGACGTACCCCTCGATACGGCCGCCCACATACACCCGCTCGTGGAGATCCGGAGGAAGGCGGGAGACCCAGTCCGGCGTGTGCAACTGCGACAACGTCATGGTGGGATTCACGCTGGAATTGGCCGCCAGCAGATCGACCGTACCAAATCCCCACAGGACGGCGAAGGCCAGCCGCCGTTCGGGCCGTCGGGACGAGGCCACCGCCAGCAGAAACGTGCCGCATATGACCTTCAGGAAGAGCACGGTGAGCAGGGGACGTGCGCGGTAGATCAGGAACTCCGCCGCCTGAATCGGCGACCGCACGTGCGCGTACCCCGCGAGCTTGAACGTCAGGTAAATTGGGGTGCGTGGCGCGATGAGCTGCCAGCCAATGAACGCGTACACCAGCGCGGCCAGCACCAGCGCCAACACGATCAACACCCGTCGCGGACGAGCAGGGACGCTTCCCTTCATCATCCAGTCACACGTGAACGCCGCGAGCGTCGCGACGCCGATTGCGACGACCGACAGATACTTGACCGGAAAGCGAAACGCGCGAAGGCCAGGAACGGCCCACTGCAGTGCCGGATAAAGCGGGGTGTGCCCGCCCAGCGACGCGACCGCAAAGGCCACCACGACGATCGCCCAGAATGTTGTCCGGCGGCGTCCGGAAAACGCCGCGACACCGGCGGCCAGCAACGCCGGAACGCCCATGTACATCGTGTAGTAGAACGGCTCGCGCCCGCTGTTGAGCGCGACCATCCACTCGAGTTCGGCAGGTTGGAATTGAAGTAGTCGCCGAAGAAATGCGGCGCCACCAGCTCGATCATCGCCAGCGGGTGGAAAGCCCAGAAGTCGTCAGGCTCCATCATGCCGCGGACCGAGGCATGCCCCGCCTTCGCCAGCGGCAGGAACTGGATGCCTGCGAGCATCACTCCCAGCAACAGGGCGGCCGCGGACATGGCCAGCAGCCGCCAGTTGCGCAGACCTCCCAGCGGCCAGGCCACGTACGCAGCCGCAACCACCAGCGTCGCCGCAAGCGTCACCGGCTCGCCGGCCAGTGCCTGCGCGCTCGACGATCACGGCAACGCAGGGCCGCGTCCGCGGCGCGGCCGCGCTCGGCCAGCCGGTCGAGCGCCCAGAACACGAACGGCACGCAGACGACCGACCACGACAGATTTGGAAAGTTCGTCGTCGAAACGATCGGACCCGCCACGGCAAAGGCGATTGCGCCGAACGCCGCGGCTGGAGCGGCGACGTGTCGCCGGAAGTATAGGAAGGCTCCGGTGGCGGCGAGCGGCACCGGCAGCGCCACCCAGATGTTGAACGCGATCACCTCGGGCAGCAGCAGCCGGATGGCGAGAGATGGAAAGTGAAACAGTTGATAGAGTGCGTCGTTGATTGGCGTCTGACCGTTTGCCGGGTACGGATCCCAGAGAGGCCAGGTCCCGGACGCGAGGCACTGCCGAAGAAAGAGAAAGCGCGGCCTGAACGCAAGCGTCAGATCGCGCACATAGAAAATCCGCGAAAGCGTGAAAACGTTGCTGATCGGAAACAGGCTGACCGCTACCGCCAGCAGGCCCCAGCGCCATTCATGCCATGCCGATGTGGGACGGGTGAGCGCTCGTGTCACGCGTGAAAAGGGCATGTGGCGGCGATTGAAACCCGGGCGCAAAAAAGCGCGAGGGACGTCCGGGCGGACATCCCTCGCGTGACGCGGCTAGACCAACAGGCTTGCTACTGAATCGGGCTGCCACCCGACGGCGTCGCGGTGTCGTCCATGCCGCTGAGCGTCGAGGTATTCTGCCAGATGGTGCCGGTGGTGTTGCGAACCGAAGAAGCGCGTGCCGGTCGAGGTCGACACCGGATCCGCCCACGCGTGGTAGCCGGACGAGAGCGAGGTCGCTCCGTTGCACGCGGTCGCCGGTCACGCTCGTCCCGCCAAGGCCGATCGTGTAGCCGCTCTTGGTGGCCGACGTCGACGCGCCCAGGTCGGGGCTGATGAACGCCGAACCGCCCGACGGGCCGCTGCCGAGGGTGGTCAGCGACGGCGAATACAGGCCGTTCGCGCAGCTGGCGGAGAACGTCGACTGCGCGCTGCTGACGGCGCGCAGCGAACCGATCGCCGACGCCTCGTTACCGGAGATGCGCGCCCGCAGCAGGCCGGGGACCGCGATCGCCGCGATGATGCCGATGATCGCCACGACGATCAGCAGCTCGATCAGGGTAAAACCCTTCTGGTTACGAACCTTCATGACAGTAGCTCCTAGAGATGTGATGTGGCCGCGTCTCAGTTCCCTTGCCCCTGGCCACAGGCTGCAGGGCACGGCCGACAGAACAGCAACCGCGGTGCCACGGTCGAGCGCTCAGACTTTTGTGTGCAACATATTGTAATGCAATAGTTTGCGGAAAAGAAAAATCTG
Organism: uncultured Acidobacteriota bacterium; assembly: GCA_963755695.1. Lineage (GTDB taxonomy): Bacteria > Acidobacteriota > Vicinamibacteria > Vicinamibacterales > 2-12-FULL-66-21 > QHWT01. The sequence continues at coordinate 2,650,497 of CAVWLB010000010.1, forward strand.
TGGTTGGCGTGTGCGGCTGCCAAAAAAACGCCCGGTCGACAAATTTTGTCAGTGGCAGGTGCCGCGGATTGTCAGGACTGCCTCATTGGATTGGCGTCCCGGTCGACGGCGACGCGATGTCACTCATGCCGTTGAGGGACGAAGTGGCCTGCCAGATGGTGCCGGTCGTATTGGATCCGAAGTGACGGATCCCGAGGGTCGATGTGAGCGGATCCGCCCAGGAGTGAAAGCCGGTCGCGAGAAGCGACGTGCCCGTGCAGGCCGTAGCACCGGTTGCCGCCGTACCGGCCAGCGAAATTTGGTAGCCACTCTTCGTGGCGGTCGATGCCGCCCCGAGATCGACACTGATGAACGGTGCCTCGCCTGAAGGTCCCGTGCCGAGGACGTCGAGCGCAGCCGCATACAGACCGTTGGCGCAGCTGCGGGAGAAGGTCGCCTGCGCGGTGCCGATCGCACGAAGCGAGGCAATCGCTGACGCCTCGTTGCCGGATATCCGGGCCCGAAGCAACCCGGGGGTCGCCATCGCCGCGATCGCGGCGATGATGGCAACGACGATCAATAGTTCCACGAGAGTGAAACCGCTGGACGGGTGGTGACGGCTCATGGCTCAGGTCTCAAGGCTCACGGCTCAGGGCTCAACCCGGCTCAAGGCGTAACCAGCTTCGGGCATGAGCCGCGAGGCATAGGTCGCTTGCGCCATGAGCCGTAAGTCGTGAGCCTTGGGTGATCGGTCGCATGAGCCATAAGTCCTGAGCCGTGAGCCTTTCTTCTCATTTCAGGTTGTACTTCTTCATGTAATAGCGAAACGATCTGAAACTCATGCCGAGCAACTCGGCCGCCTTCACTTTCACCCCGCCCGATCGTCGCAGCGCCTCGGCGATGTATTCGCGTTCGAGGTGCTGAACGTGCTGCTCGAGATCGAAGCCCGTCTCCGGGAGAGCCGAAGGCGGCGGCGCCGCGGACGTAGCCGTTGGTCGCGCCATGTGCGCCGCACCGCCTCGGGCAGGCTCTCGGCGAGAACTGACGGCGTTCGCTCGAGCGCCACCGCCCGCTCCATCGCATTCTCCAGTTCGCGCACGTTGCCTGGCCACGCGTACGCCGTCAGGCCCGCCATCGCGGCGCCGGAGATCCCGCTGATGTCCTTCTTCATCTGGGTCGCGAACTTCGCGACGAAGTGCTCGGCGAGCAGCGGCGACGTCGTCGACCTCGCTCGCGCAGCGGCGGCAGCCGCACCGGGATGACGTTGATGCGGTAGAACGAGATCCTCGCGGAACTGCCCGTCGGCCACCATCTTGGCGAGGTCGCGATTGGTTGCCGCGATGATCCGGATGTCGGCCTCGACTTCCTCGGTGCCGCCGACCCGGCGGAACTTGCGTTCCTGCAGCACCCGCAGCACCTTCACCTGCAGCATCGGGCTCATCTCGCCGATCTCGTCGAGGAAGATCGTGCCCTTGTCGGCGACTTCGATCAGCCCCTTCTTGTTGCCGTCGGCGCCGGTGAACGACCCGCGCATGTGGCCGAACAGCTCCGAGTCGAGCAGCGTCTCGGTGAGCGCGCCGCAGTTGACGGCGACGAACGGCCGTTCGCTGCGCGGCGACCGCACGTGAATCGCGCGCGCGATGAGTTCCTTGCCGGTGCCGGACTCGCCGGTGATCAGGACGGTGCTGCCGGTCGGGCGATCGTCTCCACCAGCTCGAACACCTGCGAGCATCGCGCTGCTGCTGCCGATGATGTTGGAGAACTGGTGCGCCGAGTGCATCGCGCGCTTGAGCAGCACGTTCTCCTGCTGCAGCCGCCGCCGATCGAGCTCCTTGCGAATCCGGAACTTCAGCACCTCGGTGTTGAACGGCTTCTCGACGTAGTCGTTGACGCCGAGCTGCTCGACCCCCTTGATCAGGTCCGGCGAACCGTAAGCGGTGATCATGATCGCGATCACCGACGGATTGATGCTGCGCGCGTGGCGCAGCACCTCGAGCCCGTCGAGGTCCGGCATCCGCGCATCGGACACGACCAGGTCGAACGGGCGCTGGTTCAGATAATCGAGCGCGCGGCGGCCGTTCTCCGCGGTCGCCACGTCGTGCCCTTCACGACGCAGCAGGATCGCCAGCATCTCGCGCATCGAGCGCTCGTCGTCGACGATGAGGATGCGCGCTGCTGATGGCGCGGTCGCCGGATCGACGGTTTGAACCTCGGACCCCATCAGTGTTCGCTTCAGCCGGCCACGGGCGCCGCTCGAGCGCGACCCACCGGCAGGATGACCTCCACGGTCGTGCCGTGTCCCTTGTTCGACGCCACTCGCACCTGCGCCGCCGATAGTCGCTGGCAATCCGGTGCACGATCGACAGGCCGAGTCCGGTGCCTCGTTCGAAGCCGCCGCGGAACGGCTGGAATATGCCGTCCAGCTCCTCCGGTGCGATCCCCACTCCCTCGTCGTGCACGCCAATCACCACGTCGACCCTGATCGCTGCCGTCGGGCGTTCTCGCGACGCACCGACAGCCGCAGCTCACCGCCGTTGGGCATCGCCCGCAAGCCGTTGGTCGCCAGGTTCCATACGATCTGACGTATCTGCGCTTCGTCGGCCCGATACACGACGGGCTCGGCGGGACGCATCGACCACGATCGCGATGCCCGTCGACCACCTCGGCGTTGTTCTCCAGCAGCGCGCGCCGCGTCGGTCAGCACGCGGCGGACGTCGACGTCGACAAACGCGGCGCGCTGCGGCCGGGCATACGCGAGGAAGCTTCGGATCGTATCGTTCAGCCGTTCGGACTCGCGCAGCACGATGTCCATCAGCTGCGACTGCTCGGAGCGTCAGCGGCAGCTCGTCGCGAAGGATCTGGATCGACCCGGCCATCGACGCGAGCGGGTTGCGAATCTCGTGAGCGATGCCGGCGGCCATCTCGCCGACTGCGGCGAGCCGCTGCTGCACGCGCGCCTCGCGCTCCTGCTTCTTCGACTCGGTGACGTCCTGGAAGGTGAACAGGAATCCGCGCGTCGCCGCGGGGCGTGACCAGCGGCGCGCGCTGATCCCCAGCTCGATCTGGCGTCCGTCGCCCGCGGGTGTAGCCGTACTCGATCCGCGGCGAGCGACCGGCACGCCGTCCGCTCGTCGAACAGTCCGGAACGGATGTCGGCAGCTGGAGGACGTCGCGCGATCGGCTGACCGAGCGCATCCGCGGCTGGTCACTGCCGGTGATCGCTTCCGCCGCGCGGTTGAAGGTCAGCATCCGCCCTTCCATGTCGCAGGTCGCCAGGCCGCTCGTCAGGCTGTCGATGACGTGCTGGCTGAACGCCTGCAGATCCGCGAGCTGCGTCGACGCCTCTTCGAGCTGCTCGCCCGTCCGCCGCAGGCCTTCGGCCAGGTACCCGCTCAGCGCTGCGACCGCCATGAACCCGAACACGTTCAGGCCGACCGTGAAGATCGCGATCGCGTGCCGGCGGCAGCGTCGTCGAGCGGCGGTCGAGAACGGCAGCGGCGACCCCCTGGTACTGCGCGATCACCAGCCGCGCCGTAGATCAGCGAGCTCAGAACGCTCACCATCAGCCCGCCGCGCCACGACTGCACCGTGCTGGCCGCGATGATCGGCAGCGTATAGAGCGACGAGAAGTAGCTCGTGACCCCGCCGGTCAGGTGGACGATGGCCGAGACGATCAGCGCGTCGCACGCAACCTGCACGTCGACAGCCAGGGGTGGGCGTCCACGAACCGCAGCGTCAGCGTCCAGAGCGCCGTCAGCCCGTAGGTCAGGCCGATCAGGACGAAGAACGGATCGATCGGCAGCGTGCCCGGCGACCTGAACTGGATCAGGATCGCCGAGCCGAGCAGACACCGTGATCACCGCGGCACGGCCGCCGATCAGCCAGAGGAGCTTGCGACGGAGCGTTGGCGATTTGGTCATGCTCTTGTCATCGTCATTCGCACCCAGCACCTGGCTCGTCGCACCTGCACCGAGCACTCAACACCCAGCACCTCGCACCCAGCACCGACACCCTCATCAGCCCTACGTCAGCTTGCTGATCAGATCGAAGATCGGCATGTACATCGCGATGACGATGCCGCCGACGACGCCGCCGAGGACCGCGATCATGATCGGCTCCATCAGCGTCAGCAGGCCCGGCGACCGCGGTGTCGACTTCCTCTTCGTAGAAGTCCGCGATCTTCGCGAGCATCGCGTCGAGCGCGCCGGTCGTCTCGCCGACGTTGATCATCTGCACGACCATCGACGGGAACACGTTGGTCTCGCGCAGCGGCGCCGAGACGGTTTCGCCGCGCTCGATGCTCGTCCGCGTCTTCTGAATCGCTTCCTCGATGATGGCGTTGCCGGCGGTCGCGCCGTGATGTCGAGGCCGTCGAGAATCGGCACGCCCGACGACAGCAGCGTCGACAGCGTGCGGCAGAAACGCGCCACCGCGATCTTGCGCAGGATCATGCCCGAGGATCGGCAGCTTCAGGGTCAGCGCGTCGATCTGGTAGCGGCCCGGCGGGCGTGCTCGTAATACCGCTTGACGCCGTAGCCGATGCCGCCGAGGACGATGGCGATGATCGGTCCGTAGGCGACCAGGCCGTTGCTCATCGCGATGACCACGCGGGTCGGCAGCGGCAGCTGCGGCGCCGAGGCCGGCGAACAGCTGGGCGAACGTCGGGATGACCTTCCACAGAATCGCCGCGACGACGACGGCGGCGATGATGATGACCGCGATCGGGTAGATCATCGCCGACTTGACCTGCCCCTTCAGCTTGACGCTCTTTTCGATGTAGACCGCCAGCCGCTTGAGAATCGTGTCGAGGATGCCGCCCGCCTCGCCCGCCGCGATCATGTTCGAGTAGAGCGCGTCGAAGGATTTCGGGTGCTTCTTCATCGCGTCGGCCAGCGCCGCCCCCGACTCGACGTCGGATCGCACGGTCAGGATGGCTTCGGCAAATCCCTTGTGCGGCTCCTGCTTGCCGAGGATGTCGAGGCACTGCACGAGCGGCAGGCCGGCGTCGATCATGACGGAGAACTGCCGCGTGAAGATGGCGAGGTTCTTCGACGGTGCGGCCTTCCCGGTGGCCTTCTTCGGTTTCGCCTCTTTCGCCGCGGCCGCCGCCTTGGCCGGATCGATCCGCGTCACCTGGATCTGCTCGCGACGCAGCGCCGCGATGGCCGCGTCCATGGTGTCCGCGATGCGCTCGCCCGTTACCGTCTGTCCGCCCCGAGTTCGTCCGCTGTACGCAAATGTTGGCATAAAGTCCCTAGTCGCTAGTTACAACCAAATCGGCTCATGTCTCAGGGTTCATGGTGGCTCACGGCTAAGCCGTCTTAGGCCTTGAGCCGTGAGCCTTAACCCTTGAGCCAGCTTGAGCCCTGAGCCCTAAGCCTTGAGCCCTGTCTCAACGTCCCGCCGGCCGGTTCGCCAGCCCTGCACCGGGCCGTTGCATACCCGCGCCGGCCACCACTCCCGCACCGCGCGCGATCATCTGCTCGAGCTCGTCTTTCAGCGACGAGGCATTCATCGCCGTCTCGAGCGAGATCAGCCGCTTGTGATAGAGCGTCGCGAGGCACTGATTCATCGTCTGCATGCCGAGCTTTTCCTGTCCGGTCTGCATCGTCGAATAGATCTGGTGCACTTTGTCGTCGCGAATCAGGTTTCTGATCGCCGGGTTCGGCACCATGATCTCGAGCGCGACGACGCGCCCGTGGCCGTCGGCGCGCGGCAGCAGCGCCTGACACACGATGCCTTCGAGCACCAGCGAGAGCTGCGTGCGGATCTGCCCCTGCTGGTGCGCCGGGAACACGTCGATGATGCGGTTGATGGTCTGCGCCGCCGAGTTGGTGTGCAGCGTCGCAAAGGTCAAGTGGCCGGTCTCGGCGATGCGCAGTGCCGACTCGATCGTCTCGAGGTCGCGCAACTCGCCGATGAGAACGATGTCGGGGTCTTCGCGAAGCGCGGCGCGCAGCGCCAACGCAAAACCCTGGGTGTCCTGGTGCACCTCGCGCTGGTTGACGAGACAGCCCTTGTGCTGGTGCACGAACTCGATGGGATCTTCGATGGTCAGAATGTGCTCGTGACGCTCGGTGTTGATCTTGTCGATCATCGCCGCGAGCGTCGTCGATTTGCCGGAACCGGTGGGCCCGGTGACCAGGACCAGGCCGCGCGGCCGGTCCGCCAACGCTGCAAGCACCGCTGGCAGGCCAAGCTCGTCGAAGCCTTTGATCTGTTCGGGAATCACCCGGTAGACCGCCGCAACCGCGCCGCGCTGGTTGAACACGTTGCAGCGGAAACGCGCGATTCCGCGGATCCCGAACGAGAAGTCCAGTTCGAGCGATTCCTCGAACCGCTTCTTCTGCAGATCGGTGAGCACGCTGTAGGCAAGCGCCTTGGTCGCCGCGGCATCGAGTGGCGGCAGATCGAGCGGCTGCAGATGCCCGTGGATGCGGACCTGCGGCGGCGTGTTGGTGGTGATATGGAGGTCCGACCCGTTGTTCTGGACCAGCGTCTGTAACAGTTCGGGCAACGTAACCATGTTGATCCTTTATCAATGGCGTTGAGGCCCCACCCCCAACGCCTGCGCTCGCTTACGCTCGCGATCTTGTCTCGCCACAACCAGCCGCTTGGATCTGCGACACTGCTGGGGCCCCACCCCACGCGCTCACGCTCGCGATCTGTTCTCTAGCAAGAACCAGCCGCCTGGATCTTCTGCGACACTGCTGAGGCCCCACCCCACGCGCTCACGCTCGCGATCTGTTCTCTAGCAAGAACCAGCCGCCTGGATCTTCTGCGACACTGCTGAGGCCCCACCCCACGCGCTTACGCTCGCGATCTTGTCTCGCCACAGCCTCCTGGCTACTTCACCGTTTCCCTCGCGACCTCTTCGATCGTCGTCACCCCGTCCATCACCTTGTGCAGGCCGCTGCGGCGAAGCGTGATCATTCCTTCTTCGACGGCCTTCTTCCGCAGTTCGAGCGCCGAGGCGCCGACGAGGATCAGCTCGCGCAACTCGTCGCTGATTTCCATCACCTCGTACAGGCCGACGCGTCCCTTGTAGCCGGTGTTGTTGCACCGCTCGCAGCCGGTTCCTTTCTTTGGAACCACCTTCGCGGCTTCGTCGGGAGTGAAGCCGGCGTCGACCAGCGCCTGCGGGGGGTGCGGGTGATCCTGCTTGCACCCGGTGCAGACGCGACGCACGAGGCGCTGCGCGCAAATCAGGTTCACCGAGCTCGCCACCAGAAACGGCTCGATGCCCATGTTCATCAATCGGCTGATCGTGCTCGGGGCGTCGTTGGTGTGCAGGGTGGAGAGCACGAGGTGTCCGGTGAGCGACGCCTTCACGGCGATTTCCGCGGTTTCGAAGTCGCGGATTTCGCCGACCAGGATGATGTTGGGATCCTGCCGCAAGAACGAGCGCAAGGCCGCGGCGAAGTTGAGCCCGATGTTCTCGCGGACCTGCACCTGATTGACGCCGACCAGGTTGAACTCGACCGGGTCCTCCGCGGTCATGATGTTCGTCTCCGGCGTGTTGATCTTCGAGATCGACGAATAGAGGGTGTTGGTCTTGCCGCTCCCGGTCGGGCCGGTGACCAGCACCATCCCCCAGGGCTTGCCGATCGCCGTCTCGAGCCTGCTGAGCGAGTGCGACTCGAAGCCAAGCTTCGTCATGTCGAGCATCAGCTTGTCTTTGTCGAGCAGACGCAGAACGATCTTTTCGCCGAAGAGCGTCGGCAGGCACGAGACGCGGAAGTCGATCTCCTTGGTTCCCCCGTCGCCGTCGGCGAATCGAATCTTGATGCGGCCGTCCTGCGGCAAGCGCTTTTCCGCGATGTCGAGCTTCGCCATGATCTTGATGCGCGAGGTAATCGCATCGCGGAACTTCATCGGCGGCGCCATGACGTTGTAGAGCAAGCCGTCGATGCGGAAGCGGACGCGGAATTCCTTTTCGTATGGTTCGATGTGGATGTCGCTCGCGCCCTTCTGAATCGCGGACATCAGCATCAGGTTCACCAGCCGGATGACCGGCGCTTCGCCGCCTTGCCTCTCCAGCGACGACACGTCGATCTGCTCGATCTCCTCGAGCAGCTCCACGTCGTCTTCGGCGATCGAGGCGGTTTCCTCGAGCGCCTTGGTGACCATCTCGAGCGTGGCGGCGTTGTTGAGATTCGCCTCCTGCTGCGGCGGCGTGGCCTTCTTCTCTTTTTTCTGAACGGGCTTGTCGACGCGCGCCGCGGTAGCGGGGGTGGCCGGAAAATAGCGATCGATCGCTTCGGCGACGGCGGTCTCGGAGGCAACGACCGGCTCGACGTTATATCCCGTCATGAACTTGATGTCGTCCATGGCGAACACGTTGGTCGGATCGGTCATCGCGATCGTCAGCGTCGCGCCGGAGCGGCTCAACGGAACGATCTGATATTTCTGCGCGGTCTCCGCGGGAATCAGTTTGACGATCGCCGGGTCGATCTCGAACTGCGTGAGATTGATCGAAGGCACGCCGTACTGCTTCGAGAGTAGCGCGGTGATCTCTTCGTCTTTGACAAAGCCCAGCTTGACGAGGTTGTAGCCGAGCTTGCCGCCGTTCGTCTTTTGATAGGTAAGAGCCTCCTGCAACTGGGCAGGTGTCAGGCGCTTTTCCTTGAGCAGCAGCTCGCCAATACGCACCGGCATCGCTTAGACCACCACCTGGTCCACACTAGGGGCGCCGATAGACTTGCCGGGGAAGAAGCCTATGGTACATTGGTGACAAATATTGTCAAGCTAGAAGACAAACCGAATGCCGACCCCCCATCCCTGGTCCCCGTTTTCCGAGCCGAAGCTGTACTGGCCGTCTGCCATCAGCGACCCGTACACCGCAAAACTGCCCCCGACGCTCGCGACCGGTGCGGCACCGAGTCCTGCGCGGCCGCCGGCGGTATTCCAGTGAATTCCCCCACGGACCCAGGCACGCCGCGCCGGCCGGACTTCCGCGCCAACTGCCGCGTCCCGCCATTCACCAAAGCTGGCAGGCGTCTTCGTAAAATCGAAGTCGGCTGCCAGAGTGATGGCCTGGAGCATCAACAACGAGACGCCGCCCCGGATGCGGCGCTCGAGAGTAATCGGGGCGCCATCCGGCGTCGAAAAGTCGGGCTCGAACAAATTGCGCACAGTAAGGCCGGCCTTAGCGACGGTGCTGGAGAACATAACGCCGAGATCGGTGTCGAACTTGGTTGTGCCCTTTCTCGGAAACAGGTCACCAGCTTCGTCGAACTCGTCCGCATTGCCGGCGCTGACCACCCCGGTTGATGCCGAGCCGCGAACCAGCCTCAGAGTTGCCCCAACCGCCAGGTTCCGACCGATGGACTGGACCACGGTGCCGCCGATATGCCGCGCTTCGAGTCGTTCAACTCGGATCAGCCCATCAGTATTTCGGCCGACGCCCAGCTCTGCTGTAGCAGTTGGCTCGGCCACCGGTTCTGCGGCACGGGTTACGGTCGTCATGAAGTAGGAAACGCCCAGGGCGGGAGCGCCCACGGCAATGAGGAAGCCCGAGCGACGGTGGGGAAACGAGGTGTCGTCTGGAGTTTTTAGGAGATTGTTGTCGAGCGCGACGCTGAAATACGATCCCGTGGCCAACCCCGCGGGGTTCCAGAACACCGCCGAGGCATCGTCGGCCACCGCGACAAACGCCCCAGCCATCCCGGCGGCTCGGACCCCGACCGGAGCCTCGGATTGCGCGGTTGCTGGGGCGGCCGTACAGATGATCGCGAAGGTGAAGATGAGGTTTCGCATCGAGGAAGCTTACCCCACCCACGGCCCGTCCCTAAGTCTCACAGTGCGTGAGCTTTCTATTCCGGCGCGGGCGAAACATTAGGGGGGGCCCGAGCGTATATAGCGTGGTAAGATCGACAGTTCCAGACACTCTTCTGCCAGCGCATTTTCAAGGCGACATCCCCTATGACCAACAGTGCTATGGCGGCAGGGCCCACCGCTGCGCCCAAGCCTCTCGTTGGCCGCCTGGTCGGCGTGCTGACGTCCCCGACGGCCGCCTTTCAGGCAATCGTGGCGTACCCGAAATGGTTCGGCGCGTTCACCCTGACGACGCTGGTCGTGGCGCTCTTCAGTGCTCTGCCGATGACCACCGACGCCGGCCGTCAGGCCACGCTCGATCAGCAGGTCGCAGCGATGAAGTCGTTCGGGATGGAGGTCGACGATCGCATGTACGAGCAGATGGAACGGAGAGCCGCGAGTCTCCCGTATACCACCGCCGCCAGCATCATCGTCATATCGCCGATCTTCGGGCTGATCATTGCGGGTCTGCTGTTCGCGGTCTTCAACGCCGCCATGGGCGGCGAAGCGTCGTTCAAGCAGGTGTTCTCGGTGATATCGCACGCCGGCATCGTATCCGCGCTGAGCGCGATCTTCTCCGGAACGATCAACTACTTCCGCGGCGGGACGGGCAGCGTCGCCAATCTCGGGGCGCTGCTGCCGATGCTGCCCGAACAGTCGTTTCTCGGCAACCTGCTGGGGACGATTGACGTGTTCCTGGTCTGGTATGTCCTGGTCCTGGCAATCGGGCTCGCCGTCCTGTATCGACGCCGCACACGGCCGATCGCGTTCTCGCTGCTTGGCGTCTATGCGGTGATTGCGTTGTGTATCGCGGTGTTCAAGAGCCGTGTGGGGGGGGCATGACGCGAGGCAAGAAAATTCTGATCGGCGTTGGCGTCGTCGTGATCCTCGGCGCGCTGGCGTTTGCGAACATCAAGTTCAAGCGCCAGGAAGGCACCGTCGTCAATGTCGAGACCGTGCAGAAGCGCGACCTTCAGGCGATCGTGTCCGCGTCGGGCAAGATCCAGCCGCAGCGCCTCGTCAACATCAGCGCGGACACGATGGGGCGGGTCACCAATCTCGCGGTCGATGAAGGACAGCGCGTCAAGAAGGGAGATTTCCTTCTGCAGATCGATCCGCGCAACCTGGCGAGCGCCTTCAACCAGACGCAGGCGTCGCTCGCGCGCCGCGCGCTCGCAGATGGAACAGCTGCGCGTGTCTGCGGAAAGCAACAAGGCCGCGCTGAAGCAGGCGCAGGACGCCTTCACCCGCCAGCAGCAGCTCTGGAAGCAGGGTCTCACGACGAAGGAGGCGCTCGACAACGCCGAAAACCAGCTCAAGATGCGCCAGGCGGAAGCGACGGCATCCGAGCGACAGGTGGAAACCCAGCGGCTCCGCATGCAACAGGAAGAGGCTTCGCTCGAGAACGCGAAATACAACCTGAGCAAGGTCCGCATCGAGTCGCCGATCACCGGCATCATCACCCGGCGCAACATCGAGGAAGGTGAGACGGTCGTCGTCGGCACCATGAACAACGCCGGCACCGTGCTGCTGACCGTCGCCGACATGTCGGTGATCGAGGCGGAAGTCGAGGTCGACGAAACCGACATCCCGAGCGTGCAGCTCGGACAGAAGGCGAAGATCACCATCGACGCGATGCCTGGCAAGTCGTTCTCCGGAAAGGTCACCGAAATCGGCAACAGTCCGATTCAGGCGGCCGGCGGCGCTGCGGCCGCGACCTCCGCGACGACGCAGGCGACGAACTTCAAGGTGAAGGTCACCGTCGATGGCGAGATCACGGATGTCCGCCCGGGCTTCACATGCACCGCGGAGATCACCACGGCGACGCGGAAGTCGGTGGTGTCGGTCCCCATTCAGGCGACGACGGTGCGCGAGATGGTGATCGATAAGGAAGGCAAGATCGTGCGCGAGCCGCGCAACGACAAGAAGCGTCCCAGCCGCACCAGCGTGCAGGCTTCCGAGCTCAAGCCCGGCCAGGAAAGGAAGGAGCTCGAAGGGGTGTTCGTCGTGCGCGAGAATCAGGCGGAGTTCGTCCCGACGAAAACCGGCATCGCCGGCGAGAAGTACTTCGAGGTGCTGTCGGGTCTGAAAGAGGGCGAGCAGGTGATTGTCGGACCGTTCAGCTCGGTGCGGGAGCTGGCAGACGGCGCAGCGGTCAAGATCGAAGCTGCCAAGCGGTCGCAAGTCGCCAAGACGTAACCTGCCGGCCGGAGGGGTGTAGTGCGCTTCTTTAGTCAGAAGCGCCGCGTGAAGCCGGGTCCAAGACCCGTACATCGATGAATCAGTTCTTCGAAGCGGCCTTCATCGCGCTCAACGCGATCTGGTCGAACAAGCTGCGGTCGTTTCTCACCGTGCTGGGAAACATCGTCGCAGTCACCTCGATCATTGCCGTGGTGTCGCTGGTGCAGGGGATGAACGGGTACGTCACCAACGCGATCGTGTCGGACGTCGGCGCCGACAACTTCACCATCCAGCGCGTGCCGGTGACGCGGACGCAGGAAGACGAAGAGCGGGTCCGCAACAATCCGGCAATCACCATGGTCGAGGCCGCCGCGGTCCGCAAGTTCAGCGACAACATCGGCGCGGTCGCGGGACAGGCCAACTCGCGGTCTCTGATGTCCTACCGCGGTGAGTCGGTCGACGGCGCGGAGGTCAGGGGCGTGTCGCGCGACTACATCTACTTCTCCACCTTCGACGTCGAGCGCGGACGTCTGATTAGTCCGGTGGAGGTCGACACGGTCCGTCCGGTCACGGTCATCGGCTGGGAAGTGGCCGACAAGCTGTTCGGCCCGGTCGATCCTCTGGACAAGATGATGACCATCGGCAACGCGCACTTCCGGGTGGTCGGCATCGCCAAGAAGAAGGGCTCGTCGTTCGGGAATTCGCAGGACAACTTCGCGATCATTCCGCTCGGGGCGTTCCAGAAACTGTTCGGCGCGCGAATGCGAAGCCTGCAGTTGATCGTCAGGCCGAAGACGCCCGATCTCGTGAAAATCGCAATGGACGATGCGACCGTCGCGATGCGGATCGAACGCAGGTTGCGCCCCGCCGAGCGCGACAACTTCGGGATGTTCACCTCGGACACGCTGCTCGGCATCTACGAAACTGCCACCAAGGGCATCTTCGCGGTGCTGATCGGCGTGGTCTCGTTGTCGCTCGTGGTCGGCGGCATCGTGATCATGAACATCATGCTGATGGTGGTGAGCGAGCGCACCCGCGAGATCGGGCTGAGAAAGGCCCTCGGCGCGCGCCGCCGCGATATCATCTGGCAGATCCTCACCGAGTCGGTCACGCTCTCGACCTTCGGCGGCGTGCTCGGCACCGGCTTCGGCTTCATCCTCGCGACGATCATCAGCAAACTGTCACCGCTGCCGGCGGCGGTGCAGGTGTGGTCGGTCGCGCTCGGCATCGGCATCACCGCGGTCGTGGGACTGTTCTTCGGGCTCTACCCGGCGATGCGTGCGGCGAAGCTCGATCCGATCGAGGCCTTGAGGCGCGAATGACATGAAGACGGTTCGCACGGGACTCCTGTCCGAGATCATCGTCATGTCGATCGACACCCTGCGTGCGAGCAAGATGCGCTCGGCGCTGACAGTGCTCGGCGTGGTCATCGGCATCACGTCGATCGTGGGGATGACCTCGCTGATTCGCGGTTTCGACCAGTCCTTGCGCGACCTGTTCCGGCAGCTCGGGCCGAACACCCTGATGGTGCAGAAGTGGGGCGCGCTCAGCTTCGGGGCGGGCAAGAGCTTTCTCGAGGTCGCCCGCCGTCCGAACCTGACCTTGGAGGATGCGCGCGCCATCGAGCGCAACTGCCCGTCGGTCGCGATCGTCGACGTGTGGCTCGGCGCGACCGGATTCAACCAGTCGCGAATTTACTTCGGGCACGAGAAGACGAAGCAGCTCGGGATTCTGGGCGCCACCGAGAACTGGTCCGCGGTGAGCTTCGCGAAGCTGGAGTATGGGCGCCTCTTCATTCCCGCCGAGGTCGAACACCGACGCCAGGTCGTGCTGCTCGGCAACACCCCGTGGAAGTCGCTCTTTCCCAACGTCGACCCGATCGGCAAGACGGTCCGCATCGGTGCAACGCCGTTCACGGTGATCGGCGTGCTCGGTCCACGGCCGAGTCCTGGTGGCTTCCAGACCGGCGTGGACGACTTCGCGATCATTCCCTACGGCACACATGAAAAACTGTTCGGTAAGGTCCTGAAGGGATCGGCGAAGATCACCGCGAGCAGTTTCAATCCCGCGGTGTTCCGCACCGCGATGATTGCGGTTGTGCCCCGGGAGGGAATGCGTGATGCTGCGATGGCGGAGGTCGAGGCGCTGATGCGCATCCGTCACAACCTGAAGCTCGATCAGCCGAACGATTTCGATCTGGCCACGCAGGACGCCGTCCTGGGTGTCTGGGACCAGATCAGCCGCGCGACATTCCTTGGACTCGTCGTCATCTCGTCGATCGCGCTGATGGTCGGCGGCATCGGGGTGATGGCGATCATGATGATCTCGGTGACCGAACGGACGCGCGAGATCGGCGTGAGAAAGGCGCTCGGCGCCCGGCGCCGCGAGATTCTCTGGCAGTTCCTCGTCGAGGCGGTGTTCCTCACGTCAGTTGGCGGTCTTCTGGGAATACTGTTCGGCAGCAGCATCGGCCTTGCCGTCCACGCGTTCTCAGGCTTCCCTGTCTCGCTGCCCTGGTGGTCGTTCGCGCTCGGGATCGGGTTCTCGGCAAGCGTCGGAATCTTTTTCGGCTTGTTCCCGGCGTTCAAGGCCTCACGGCTGGATCCGATTGAGGCGCTCAGATACGAGTAGGCGCCAGCCTCCAGTTTCCAGCTTCAACGTACGACGTGTCTCCGTACCTGCAGAAACCTGAAGGGTGGCCTTTACAGGATCAGGTGCTCCGAGCGGCCATTTCGAGGCCGTCCAACCTCGCAGGAGGGCGTGGACGAGGCTCCGAACGGTTTTCGCCGGGGTCTTTGACACTGATTGGGTTCCGGTAACGAACTTGAGTATGATTTGCTTCTTGCGCGTGACCTGAAGGTTTGGCCAGCTGACCTGCACACGCGGCTGACAGGCCGGCTCCAAGAGGTCAGGCGCATGTTGGTCGGGCTGACCCAGAGCATGACGACGTAAATCGCGATCATCAAGCGCTGGCGGCTGACGACTGGACCCGACAGACGACGTGATTGGGGTCATCAAAGGCTGGCGGCTGGAAGCTGGCGGCTGGAAGCTGGTAGCTGACAGCCGGCAGCCGCCTGCGGAGGGTACCCGCCTATGAAGGTTTATGATGCCGCCAGTATCCGGAACGTGGCCCTGGTCGGGCACTCCGGTTCTGGCAAGACGCAGCTCGTGTCCGCCCTGCTCTTCGATGCCGGGGCGGTCAACCGCCTCGGTCGCGTCGACGAGGGCAGCACGGTTACGGATTACGACGAGGAAGAAATCGCCCGCAAGCACACGCTCTCCGCCAGTCTCGCCTACGCCGAGTGGAACAAGCACAAGATCAACTTCATCGACACGCCCGGGATGGCCAACTTCCTGAGCGATGCCCGCGCGGCCCTTCGCGTGGCGGACGCGGCGCTGGTCATCGTCGATGCGGTGGCCGGCGTGGAAGTGTCGACGGAAAAGGTGTGGGAGGTCGCGGCGGAGCTTGGCGTTCCGCGGCTGATCGTGCTGAACCGGTTCGATCGCGAGCGCGCCAGCCTCGATCGCTCGCTCGAGTCGCTGCGCGGCGTCTTCGGCCGCACCGTCATTCCAATCCATCTGCCAATCGGCGAGGAGAAGAATTTCAAAGGCATCGTCGATCTCGTGACGATGCGGGCCTGGACGTTTGGCACCGACGGCAGCGGCAAGGCGACGGAAGGAGACGTGCCGGCCGACCTGGCGGATGCTGCTGGCGCCGCGCGCGAAGCGCTCATCGAAATGGTCGCCGAGGCCGACGATGCGCTGATGGAGAAGTTCTTCGACGCCGGCACGCTGACCCAGGAGGAACTCGGCGGCGGCCTGAAGCGTGGTATCGCCGCGGGCCGGGTGTTCCCTGTGATGTGTGCGTCCGCGTCGAGCAACATCGCCGTCCCATCGATTCTCGATGCGATCGTCACCTACGCGCCGTCGCCGCTCGAGCGGCCGTTGAAGGCGCGGACCGCCGAGGGCGAGGATGTCGAGGTGCCGACGGCTGAATCCGGCGCGGCCGCAGCGTTCGTCTGGAAGACCGTTGCCGACCCGTTTGCCGGACGGATCACGATGTTTCGCGTGATCTCGGGCGCTCTGAAGGCGGATTCGACGGTGCACAACCTGTCGAAAGACGTGTCGGAGCGGCTCGGCCATCTCGTGCTCCTGCAGGGAAAGACCCAGACGACCGTCCCGGAACTTCGGGCGGGGGACATCGGCGCGGTGGCCAAGCTGAAGGAGACGCAGACCAGCGACATCCTCGGCGACAAGAATCAGTCGGCCTCGGTGCCGCCGATCAAGTTCCCGGAACCGGTGATCTCCTATGCGATCGAGCCGAAGAGCCGCGGCGACGAAGACAAGATCAGCACTGCGCTTCACCGGCTCCAGGAAGAGGACCCGACGATCAGCTACAACCGCGATCCCCAGACGAAAGAGCTCTTGCTCGCGGGTCAGGGTCAGTCACACATCGAGGTAACGGTCGCGAAGCTGAAGCGCCGATTCGGCGTCGAGGTCACGCTGCGTCCGCCGCGGATCCCGTATCGCGAGACCATCACCGCGGCCACCGAGGCGCACGGCCGGCACAAGAAGCAGACCGGCGGTCACGGCCAGTTCGGCGACTGCAAGGTGAAGTTCGAGCCGCTCGCGCGTGGCAGCGACTTCGAGTTCGTGGACGACATCTTCGGCGGGGCGATTCCGCGGCAGTTCGTGCCGGCGGTCGAGAAAGGCATCCAGGACGCCCGGATGCGCGGGTTCCTGGCCGGCTATCCGATGGTCGACTTCAGGGCGACGGTCTTCGACGGATCCTTCCATCCGGTCGATTCGAACGAGCTGTCGTTCAAGCTCGCGGGCTCACTCGCGTTCAAGGATGGGATGTCGCGGGCGCGGCCGACGCTGCTCGAACCGGTGATGAATGTCGAGGTCTACGCGCCGAACGACTTCGCCGGAGATCTGATGGGTGATCTGAACAGCCGTCGCGGCCGGATCGGCGGGATGGATACCCGCGGTGCGTCGACGATCATCCGGGCCAAGGTGCCGATGGCGGAGATGCTCACCTACGAGCAGCACCTCACGTCGGCAACCGGCGGGCGTGGCTCATACCATATGGAGTTCTCGCACTACGAGGAGGTTCCGCCACACCTGCACGGCAAGATCATCGCCGCATCCAAGGCGGAACGGGGGGCGGAGGCGACGGAAGAGGTCTGACGCCGTCCGGCTTCGGGCTTCAGCCTTCGGGCTCCGGGCTTCAGAAATAAAGAAGCCGGACGCGCGGTCGCGCATCCGGCTCATGTCTGAAGCCTGAGGCCTGGAGCCGGAAGCCTTACGACCCCCCGGCCTTCCGCGGGGTCGACGTCTTGGCTCCCTTGCCACGCGTGTCGGCCTTGGCGCCGCCGCCCTTCGCACGGGGCGTCCGGGTTTTCTTCGGCTCGGCCGTCGAATCACCTTCTTCCCCTTCGGCCTTCTTCGCGCGCAGCCGTTCGGCTGCGGCGCGCAAACGGCCGCCGACGCCCTTGGGCTTCTTCTTCTCCGCCGCTTCCTTCTTCTCGGTCTCGGCGTTCGGGTTGTACTCGCTCCCGACGAGTTCGATGCGGGCGACCTCCGCACTGTCGCCGCGCCGGTGGCCGAGCCTGAGGATCCGGGTGTACCCGCCCGGCCGCGTCTCGAAGCGCGGCGCGATCGTGTCGAACAGCTTCGCCACGACGTCGCGGTTCGGGATGTCCTTCAGCACCGTGCGGCGCGCGTGCAGCGCGCGGCCGTCGGCATCGCCGCCGGCGATCCCGCGCTTGGCAATGGTAATAATCCGCTCGACGAACGGCCTGAGCTCCTTCGCCTTCGGCACCGTCGTCTCGATGTGCTCGTGACGGATCAGCGCCTCCGCCTGGTTGCGCAGCATCGCGATGCGGTGCTCCGTGACCCGCCCTAGCTTCCGATGTCCTACTCTGTGACGCATGGCTTGTGATCCTTGTCGGCTTCGGGCCTCAGGCTCCAGGCTCCGGGATTCGATAAACCCCGATGCACCTGAAGCCCGAAGCCTGAAGCCTGAAGCCCTTACTCTTGTGCCGCCGTCGCCGGCTGGTCGAGACGCATGCCGAGGCTCAGGCCCATGCCGGAGAGGATCTCCTTGATCTCGTTCAGCGACTTGCGGCCGAAGTTCTTGGTCTTCAGCATCTCGCCTTCGGTCTTCTGCACGAGCTCGCGGATGGTCCGGATATTCGCGTTCTTCAGGCAGTTGTAGGAGCGAACCGAGAGCTCGAGCTCCTCGACGCTCTTGTCGAGATTCTCGTTCGAAGCCGCGCGCGGCGTGTCGCCCGCAGCCTCGCTCTGCATCTCTCCGGCGTCCTCGAGGTTGATGAAGATGTTCAGGTGATCGCGAATCAGCTTGGCCGAGAGCGACACCGCATCGCGGGGCGTGACCGAGCCGTTGGTCCAGACGTCCACCGTCAGCTTGTCGTAGTCGGTCGCCTGGCCGATGCGCGCCGCTTCGACGAGGTAGTTGACCTTCTTGATCGGCGAGTGAACCGAGTCGACCGGGATCCAGCCGATGCCGAGATCCTCGTCGAAGTTCTTGTCCGCCGAGACGTAGCCGCGGCCGCGCTTCACCCGCAGCTCCATGTGCAGCTTGCCGTGCTCGGCCACAGTCGCGATATGGGCGTCGGGCTCGAGGATCTCGATGTCGGCGTCTCCCTCGATGTCGCGCGCGCGCACCTCGCCCGCCTTGTCGACGCGCAGATACAGCGTCTTGGTCGTGTCGACGTGCATCTTGAGCGGAATCTGCTTGAGATTGAGAATGATGTCGGTGGCGTCCTCGACCACTCCCGGAATCGGCGAGAACTCGTGCAGCACGCCGTCAATCTTCACCGCCGTCACCGCCGCACCTTCAATCGACGACAGCAGCACGCGGCGCAGCGCATTGCCGACGGTCGTGCCAAACCCGCGCTCGAACGGCTGCGCGTAAAATCGCCCGAACCGATCGGTCAGTGTTTCCCGCTCGAACTCGAGCCGCTTCGGACGCTGAAAACCTTTCCACAACATTGCTTTGTTCCTTTCGGGCGTGGCACGCCACCGTTTCGATCGGCCACAGAAGAACACAGAACAACACGGCTCCCTGACAGCTCCTGGTGTGTGTTCTTCAGTGTTTTTCTGTGGCCGATTTCCTCTGCGGCTTCCACGGCCGTCTACCGCGCGCCCTCAGTGGCGCGTGGCCGGACCTGCCGTTTCGCTCCCCGCCTCCCACCGCAGGTCCGGAAAGGCTGCGGGCGGGGAGCTACGATTTACGATCTGAGAGAGGGTTCCCTCTCTCTTATTTGCTATACAACTCCACGATCAGCTGCTCCTGGACCGGCAGATTGATCTGCTCGCGGGTCGGGAGCGAGGCGATTCGGCCGGTCATCGTGCCGGCATCGAACGACAGCCACTCGGGGATGCCGCGGCCCTTCACTTCTTCCATCGCGTGCTGGATCGACGCGTTCTGCGCGCTGGTGCCGCGCACGGCGATCACGTCGCCGGCCTTCACCGAGTACGAGGGAATGTCGACCTTGCGGTCGTTGACGGTGAAGTGGCCGTGTCGAACCAGCTGGCGCGCCTGCGGACGCGATGTCGACAGCCCCAGGCGGTAGACCACGTTGTCGAGGCGGCGCTCCAGCAGCTGGAGCAGCGTCTCGCCGGTGATACCGCGAGTGCGCTCCGCCATCTCGAAGTAGCGGCGGAACTGGTTCTCGAGGACGCCGTAGATGCGCTTCACCTTCTGCTTCTCGCGCAGCTGCAGGCCGTAGCCCACCAGCTTCGCCTTGCGCAGCTTTCCATGCTGCCCCGGCGGCAGGTTGCGCTTCTCGATCGCACACTTCTCGGTGTAGCAGCGCTCCCCCTTCAGGAAGAGCTTCATGCCTTCGCGCCGGCACAGCCGACAAACAGGTCCAATGTAACGGGCCATTTAGTCCTCTGTATTACTGGTCAATGCTCAATGCTCAGTGCCGGAGGTCGAACCATCGGGCCTGAACATTCCGCCCGCAGGCGGCTCTTCTACACGCGCCGCCGTTTCGGCGGACGGCAACCGTTGTGCGGAATCGGCGTGACGTCGCGGATCGATTTCACGTCGAGACCAATCGTCTGCAGCGCGCGGATCGCCGACTCGCGGCCCGCGCCCGGCCCCTTCACCCGCACTTCGAGCGTCCGCATCCCGAAGGTCTTCGCGGCATTTCCTGCCGCAATTGCCGCCTGCGTCGCCGCAAACGGCGTTCCCTTGCGCGATCCCTTGAAGCCGATGCCACCGGCGCTCGACCACGCCACCACGTTCCCGTCGGGATCGGTAATCGTCACGGTCGTGTTGTTGAAGGACGCGTGGATGTGCGCGAGTCCGTGGTGGATGATGCGCTTCTCGCCGCGCTTCTTGAACGTCTTCTTCTTCGCCGGGCGTCCCGCGGGCTTCTTTCCGCCTTCGGTCCCTGGCGTTGCGGAGGCGTCAACCGGTTCGTTTTTAGCCATGTTTATGTTTGTTTCTCTTGTTCAGGCTTCAGGCTTCAGGCTTCAGCCTTCGGGCTTCAGTCTCCAATCTGCAATCTGCAATCTTCAATCTCAATCTTCAATCTGCAGTCTGCAGTCCCAATCTTCAATCTTCAATCTTCAATCTTCAGTCGTTAGACCGTTTTCTTCTTCGCAACCGCCCCCTTGCGCGGACCCTTGCGTGTGCGCGCATTGGTCCGCGTGCGCTGACCGCGCACCGGCAGGTTGCGGCGATGCCGCATCCCGCGCCAGCTGCCGATCTCCATCAGCCGCTTGATGTTCATCGAGACTTCCTTGCGAAGGTCGCCCTCGACGCGGCCCTGCTCTTCAATCACCCGGCTGATCTTCCGGACGTCATCCTCCGACAGATCCTTGACCCGGACGTCCGGGCTGACGCCCGCTGCGCCCAGGATGTCGTTCGAACGCTTCCGGCCAATCCCGTAGATGTAGGTCAGCCCGACTTCCACCCGCTTGGTGCGCGGGAGATCGATACCAGCGATACGTGCCATATGTCTTCGCTCCCAGCTTCCAGCTCCCAGCTTCCAGCTGAAAGCTGGAGGCTGGAGGCTGGCAGCTATCCTTGCCTCTGCTTGTGCTTCTGGTTCGTGCAGATCACCCGCACCACGCCGCGGCGGCGAATGACCTTGCACTTGTCACAAATTCGTTTCACTGACGCTCGTACCTTCATCGTTTTGACCTACCCGATCTTCTGAACGATCCGCCCGCGTGTCAGGTCACGGGGGCTCAGCTCCAGCCGCACTCGATCGCCGACCAGCACGCGGATGAAATTCTTCCGCGGCCCGCCCGGCGTGTGTGCCGTCACCTGACGCGAGCCGTCGATCTCCACGCGATACTGCGCATAAGGCAGCGACTCACGCACGATCCCTTCCACGGTAATCGCGCGGCGCTCTTCCTCGCGCGGGTCCAGCTCTGTCATCTCAATCGAAGCATCGAAGGACTCTTCGAAGATTCGAAGGAACCCTCAACTCACGAAGAAACTCGCGGAGTTGATTCGAAGGTCAACCCACAGGAGTCGGCCGCATGGTCATCACCAGCGGACCGTTCTTCGTCACGGCTACCGTATGCTCGAAGTGCGCCGACAGGCTGCCGTCGCGGGTGACGGCGGTCCAGCCATCCGCGAGCACCTTCACCGACGCCTTCCCCATGTTCACCATCGGCTCGATCGCCAGGGTCATGCCCTCGGCGAGCCGCGGGCCCCGGCCCGGTTCACCGTAGTTGGCAATCTGCGGCTCCTCGTGAAGCGCCGCGCCGATGCCATGTCCGACGAACTCGCGGACCACGCTGAAGCCGTTCGCCTCGACGTGCTTCTGGATCGCGTGACCGATGTCCGAGATCCGGGCGCCGATGCGCACCTGCACTATCCCGCGCTCGAGCGCTTCCTCGGTGACGCGGAGCAGCGCCTTGACGTCCTCGCTGACCTGGCCGACCGCGACCGTCACCGCCGAGTCCCCGAAGAAACCCTCGAGCTTAACGCCCATGTCGAGCGACACGATGTCGCCGGATACCAGCGGCCGCTTCGACGGAATGCCGTGGACCACCTGATCGTTGACCGAGGCGCACAACGTCGCCGGGTACCCGCGGTAGCCTTTGAACGCCGGCTCTGCGCCCGCCGCCCGGACGCTCTTCTCGGCGGCCGCGTCGAGATCCAACGTGCTCACGCCAGGCGCCACCATCGCCGCCAGCTCGCCCAGCACCTGGGCGACCAGCGCATTGGCCGCGCGCATCCGCTCGATTTCCGCCGGCGATTTGCAGACGATCACAGCCGCGCTCCGTTCGCGATCGTCGACGCCTCGCAGATCGCCTTGTCGAGCGACGCCATCACGACGTCCGGCGGGTGGTTGCCGTCGATCGCCCTGAAGGTCGGTCTCCCGGAGTAATAGTCCACCAGCGGCTTGGTCTGGCGGTGATACACCTTCAATCGTTCCCGCACGATCTCTTCGCCATCATCGGTGCGCTGCACCAGCACGCCGCTGCATTTGCCGCAGTTGGTCGTCCACTCGACCAGCGCGTTGGATCCACATTCCCCACAGATCCGGCGGGCCGCCAGCCGGCGAACCAGTACGTCTTCCGGCACCACCAGGTCGACGACCACCAGCGAGCCGCGTCCGATCATCATCTGGTCGAGCGCTCCCGCCTGCACCACGGTCCGCGGAAAGCCGTCGAGCACGAAGCCGTGCTTCGTGTCCTGGCGCTTCAGCCGCTCCGAAACAATCCCGATCATCACGTCGTCGCCCACCAGGGTCCCGGCATCCATCGTCGCCTTCGCGATCCGTCCGAGCCCGGTGCGGTCCTGCACCGCCTCGCGCAGGATGTCGCCGGTCGAAACCTTCGGCAGACGGTGTCGCGCCGCGAATCGCTCTGCCTGGGTGCCCTTGCCCGCCCCCGGCGGCCCGAGCATGACGACGTTCAGCGCCACCGGGTGACGCTGGGTCACTTATTGCCCCCGCCGGCCACGAATGCGGGTCTTCTTCATGAACCCGTCGTAGTGGCGCATGATCAGCTGCGACTCGACCTGCTGCACGGTGTCCATCGCCACACCGACGATGATCAGCAGCGACGTTCCACCGAAGTAGAACTGGACGTTCATGCCCTGGGTGATGAACTGCGGCAGCAGCGCGTCCAGCTTCTCGCCGATGAACGGAATCGGCGCCACCTTGAAGCCGCTGATCAGGAACTCCGGCAGGAGCGCGACGCACGCGAGGTAGACCGCGCCGACCAGCGTGATTCGCGTCAGGATCGTGTCGATGTACTCCGCCGTGCGCTTCCCCGGGCGGATGCCCGGGATGAAGCCGCCGTACTTCCGCATGTTCTCGGCAACGTCATCCGGATTGAAGATGATCGCCGTGTAGAAGTAGCAGAAGAAAATGATACCCGTCAGATAGAGCAGGTTGTACAGCGGCATCCCGTAGGCAATCTGATCGATCGCCCGCCGCAGGACCGAGCCCTCGGGCGTCATGCCCTGCAGGGTCAGCGGGAAACCCAGGATCGAAGAGGCGAAGATCACGGGAATGACCCCGCCCGTGTTGACCTTCAGCGGGATATGCGTGCTCGAGCCGCCGTACATCCGGCGTCCAACGACCCGCTTGGCGTACTGCACCGTGACCCGACGGTGGCCGCGCTCGACGAACACGATTGCGGCAACCACCAGCACCATCAGCACGATCAACAGCAGCAGACGGATCAGGCCCATCTGGCCGGTGCGCAGCTGCTCGACCGTGGTCAGCACCGCGTGCGGGAAGTTCACCACGATGCCGGCGTAGATGATGAGCGACATGCCGTTGCCGATGCCGCGCTCGGTGATCTGTTCGCCGAGCCACATGATGAACGTCGTGCCGGTCGTCAGCGTCAGCACGGTCATCAGCCGGAAACCCCAGCCGGTGTGATACACCAGCGGCAGACCGCCCGCGATGTTGGTCTGGTGCTCGAGATAGATCGCGATCCCCAGCGACTGCACGACGCTCAAGATGATCGTGCCGTAGCGTGTGTACTGGGTGATCTTGCGGCGTCCGAGCTCGCCCTCCTTCGACAGGCGCTCGAGGAACGGCCACACGACCGTCAGCAGCTGGAGGATGATCGACGCGCTGATATACGGCATGATGCCGAGCGCGAAGATCGTCATCTGCGACAGGTTCTTCCCCGAGAACATGTCGTAGAGGCCGAACATCGTGTTCTTCGCCTGATCGGCGAGAAGCGCCAGCGCATCGTGGTTCACGCCGGGCGTGGTGATGTGACCGCCCACGCGATACACGGCGAGCAAGCCGAGCGTGAAGAGCACCCGCTTGCGCAGGTCCGCCACCGCGAAGATGTTTTTCAGACTGTCAGCCAGCATGTGTGTTTACCGGCGGATCTCCCGACCCGCCCGACAAGTGAGAGCCCCGGCCTACAGAAGACTACGCCAACACCTCGGTCCTGCCGCCAGCCGCCGCGATCTTTTCCGCCGCCTTGCCGCTGAACTTGTGCGCCTTCACCGTGAACGCCTTGCTGATGTCGCCACGTGCCAGAATCTTGACATTGCCCGACCGGCCCACCAAACCGCGCTCACGCAGGAGCTCCGGCGTGATCTCGGTCCCCGCGTCGAATCGCTCGGCAATCGCGTCGAGGTTTACCACCTCGTAAGTCGTCCGGAAAGGGTTGTGGAACCCGCGCTTCGGCACGCGGCGATGCAGCGGCATCTGGCCGCCTTCGAATCCGCGCTTGTGCTTGAAGCCCGAACGAGACTTCGCTCCCTTGTGGCCGCGGCCCGCCTGCGCGCCCTGACCGGAGCCCTGCCCCCGGCCGACCCGCTTCTTCGCGTGCTTCGCCCCCTTGGGAGGCCGCAGATTTGAGAGATCCATGATTCTTGATCCTGTCGTTTTGGGATTTGGGGATTTGGTGATGTGGCGATTCGCTGACCCGCGCGCGAGCGCGGGCATGCTCAATCCCCAATTCACCACGTCACCAGTTCACCAGTTCAACCGACTTCCACCAGATGTCGCACCTTGAGGATCATCCCCCGCGTCGCGGGCGTGTCCGGCAGCTCCACCGAATGGCCAATCCGCCGCAGGCCCATGCCCTCGACGACCTTTGCCTGGTCCTTGTTGAAACCGATCGTGCTCTTGCGAAGCGTGATCTTCAGCTTCGGACCCGCCTGCGGCTTCGCTGATTTCTTCTGCGCCATGTTCGTTTCCGAATCTTGCGGCTACGCACATCTTCCGGCTCCCGCCGAAAGCGACGACAGCGCTTCGTAAATCCCGGCCCTTAGGCGGGAGTCCCTTTTTCTTCTTCCTCTTCCCGGCCGCGCAGCTTGAGCACGGCCCTGGGATCCTTCAATCCACTCAGCCCCGCGAACGTCGCACGCACGACGTTGTGCGGGTTCGCGGAACCGATTGACTTGGTCAGCACGTTCTGGATGCCGGCGGATTCGACCACCGCGCGGACCGCGCCGCCGGCAATGATGCCGGTGCCGTCCGGCGCCGGCTTCAGCAGCACCTGACCCGCGCCGAACCGTCCGAGCACCGGGTGCGGCACCGTCGTTCCCTTGAGCGGCACGCGGATGAGTGACTTCTTCGCCGCCTCAATCCCCTTCTTGATCGCCGAGGGTACTTCCTTGGCTTTCCCGACGCCAAAGCCCACCACGCCGTGGCCGTCGCCGATGACGACCAGGGCGCTGAAGCTCAGGTTCTTGCCTCCCTTGACGACCTTGGTGACGCGGCTGATATTGACGACCGTGTCCTTCAGATCCAGCTGCGACGCGTCAATCTTTTCGCGAGTTTCAAACATGTTAGTTACCAGCTACCAGCTTCCAGCTTGCTGCTGGAGGCTGCCTTAGAATTCCAGACCCGCTTCGCGTGCCGCTTCGGCCACCGCGCGGATCCGCCCGTGGTACAGGTATCCGCCACGGTCGAACACGACGCGGGTGATTCCCTTTTCCTTCAGCCGGTCGGCAATGGTCTTGCCCAGTGCCTTTGCGCCGGTGACGTTCCCGCCGCTCGTCTTGCCGGTGAACGTGCTCTTCAAGGACGACTCCGTGCTGGCCGCCGAGGCCAGCGTCGTTCCGGTCATGTCGTCGATCACCTGCGCGTAAATGTGCGAGACGCTGCGGAACACGCGAAGCCGCGGCCGCTCGGCCGTGCCGCTGATCCGCTTGCGCTGACGCAGCGCGATCCGGAGACGGCGATCCTTGTTGGTTTTGATCTTCATAACTCAGCTTCCAGCTTCCAACGACCAGCTTCCAGCCGGCGGCTACTTTGCTCCCGTCTTCCCGGCCTTCTTCTTCAGCACTTCACCGGTGTAGCGGACGCCCTTCTGCTTGTAGGGGTCGGGCTTGCGCAGCGCGCGAATGTCGGCCGCGACCTGCCCGACGAGCTGCCGGTCGATGCCGGTGACGGTAACGTGCGTCTGCTTGTCGATCGCCACATCGATCCCGGTGGGAATCTCGAACACCACGGGGTGCGAGTAGCCGAGCGCGAAGTGGACCTGCTTGCCCTTCACCTCCGCGCGGTAGCCGACGCCGACGATGTCGAGTTCCTTGCGGAAACCTTCGGTGACCCCGCGGACCGCGTTCGCGACCAGGCTGCGCGCCAGACCGTGAAACTTGCCGAGTTCGGGATTGTCGTGAAGCGTTTTTGCCTGCAGGTGATCGCCATTGACCTCGAAGCCGATGCCCGAGGGCAGCGTCTGCCTCAGCTTGCCTTTCGGCCCCTGGATCTCGACGGCGTCCGGCTTGACGTCGACTTTCACGCCCTTCGGAATCGCAATGACTTTCTTTCCAATTCGAGACATGGTCAGTTACCCGGCTACCAGACGTTGCAGAGGACTTCGCCGCCGACGCCCGCCTTGACCGCCTCGCGGCCGGTCATGACGCCGCGCGACGTCGTAAGGATGCTCGTGCCGAGGCCGGCGAGCACGTCGGGCACTTCGTCGCGTCCGAAGTAGACACGGCGCCCCGGACGGCTCACCCGCTGGATGCCGGTGATCACCCGTTCACCACGCGGTCCGTACTTCAGGAAGATCCGGAGCGTGGCCTGCGGCTCGCCGTTCTGCGGCTCCACGACCTTCGAGCCCTGGATGTAGCCTTCGTTCTCCAGGATTCGCGCGATCTCCACCTTCAGACGAGACGAGGGCATGTCCACGCGGGGATGCCGCGACTGAGTCGCGTTGCGGATCCGGGAGAGCATGTCTGCAATAGGATCTGTCATAAATCTTGAACCTTGTCGGTGCTAAGTGCTAGGATGCTACGTGCTGCGTGCCAGGTGCCTTTGGTGCCAGGTGCCTGTGCACCGGACACGTGGCACATAGCACGCTCGCACTGTCACCAGCTGCTTTTGGTCACTCCAGTAATGTCTCCCTCCAGCGCGAGCTGACGGAAGCACAGGCGGCACAGCGCAAACTTGCGGATGTAGGCGCGCGGGCGCCCGCAGCGGCGGCAGCGGTTGCGCAACCGGATCTTGAACTTCGGCGACTTGGTCTCTTTCGCGATCTTCGCAGTAGTAGCCATCAATTAGTCCTGAACGGCATGCCAAGGAGCTGGAGCATCTTGCGCGACTCCTCGTCGGTCTTCGCCGTCGTGACGACCGAGATGTTCATGCCCCGCGCCTTGTCGACCTTCATGTAGTCGATCTCGGGGAACAGCAGCTGGTCCTTGAGGCCGAGCGTGTAGTTGCCCCGGCCGTCGAATCCGCGTGGCGACACGCCGCGGAAGTCGCGCACCCGCGGCAAGGCCACCGAGATCAGCCGATCGAGGAACTCCCACATGCGCTCGCCGCGCAGGGTCACCATGGTGCCGATCGGCATGCCCTTTCTGACCTTGAACTGGGCGATCGACTTCTTCGCGCGCGTAATCACCGGCTTCTGGCCGGTGACGCGGGAGAGCTCGTCGGCGCCGGCGTCGACAATCTTCGCGTTCTGGGTGGCCTCGCCGAGACCCATGTTGACCACCACCTTCTCAATCTTGGGGATGGCCATCACGTTCTTGTAGCCGAACTCCTTCTTGAGCGTCGGCGCCACGTCCTTGGTGTAACGGTCCCTCAGGCGGCTCATTTGTCTACCACTCCCTCGCACTTCCGGCAGATCCGGACCTTGCGCCCGTCGCCGAGGATCCTGCGGCCGATGCGCGTCGCCTTGCCGCATTCCGGGCACACGATCTGCACGTTCGAGGCGTGCAGTGGCGCCTCGCGCTCGACCAGGCCGCCCTTGATCTGACGGCTCGGGTTCGGCTTGGTGTGACGCTTGATGATGTTCACGCCTTCGACGATCAGCCGGTTCTTCTCCGGCAGGACCTTCAGCACGCGCCCGCGCTTGCCGCGATCCTTGCCGGTGGTGACGATCACGTTGTCGTTCCGGCGAACGGGTGTTTGTAATCTCGACATGTCAGCTTCCAGCTTCCAGCTTCCAGCTCCCAGCTCCCAGCTCGCTGCTGGAGGCTGGCGGCTGGCAGCTGCGCTATAGGACCTCCGGAGCCAGCGAAATGATCTTCATGAACCGGCGCTCGCGCAGCTCGCGCGCGACCGGGCCGAACACGCGGGTGCCGATCGGCTCCCCCTGGTCGTTCACCAGCACCGCCGCATTGCGGTCGAATCGGATGTAGCTGCCGTCCTTGCGGCGCTGCTCCTTGCGCGTCCGCACGATCACCGCCTTCACCACCTGCCCCTTCTTGACGTTGCCGTCCGGGGTGGCTTCCTTGACCGACGCGGTGATGATGTCGCCAAGCCGGGCGTAGCGGCCCGTGGATCCGCCGATCGGGTTGATCACGGCGATCTTGCGCGCGCCCGAGTTGTCGGCGACGTCGAGAATCGAACGCATCTGGATCATGGCTAGATCTCCTTGGCCTTCTCGACGATCGAGGTCACGACCCAGCGCTTGCGGCGGCTGAGCGGACGGGTCTCGGTGATCGCGACCTTGTCACCGAGCTTCGCCTCGTTCTTCTCGTCGTGGGCAAGGAAGGTCGAGGTGCGGCGCTGGGTCTTGCCGTACAACGGGTCCCGCACCTGGCGCTCGATTGCGACCTTCACGGTCTTCTGCATCTTGTCGCTGACGACAACGCCAGTGACGACTGCCTTGGTGGCCATGACTTACACCGTCTCCTTCTCGCGCAGCACGGTCTTCACCCGCGCCAGGTCGCGGCGCAGCGACTTCAGCTTGTGGGCCGCTTCGAGCTGCCCCATCGACTTCTGGATCCGGAGCCGGAACAACTGGTCGTCGAGATCCTTTTCGCGCTGTCTCAGTTCGTCGGCCGCCAGATCGCGGAACTCCCCGATCTTCATGACGCTTTCTCCTCCGCGAACCGGGTCGCGAACTTCGTCTTGATGGGCAGCTTGGCGGCGGCAAGCCGCATCGCCTGTCGCGCTTCGGTCTCGTTGACCCCTTCCATCTCGAAAAGGATCCGTCCGGGGCGGACGACGCAGACCCACTGCTCGGGCGCGCCCTTGCCTTTGCCCATTCGTGTTTCCTGCGGCTTCTTGGTGATCGGCTTGTCCGGGAACACGCGGATCCAGATCTTGCCGCCGCGCTTGATGAAGCGGGTCATTGCGACGCGCGCCGCTTCAATCTGACGGTCGGTGATCCAGGCTGGCTCCAGCGCCTTCAGGCCGTAATTGCCAAACGACACGTCCGACCCACGCCAGGCCTTGCCCGCCATCCGCCCGCGCTGCTGTTTCCGGTACTTGACCTTCTTCGGCATCAACATAGTCGTAACCCTTACGGCTTAGGATTTCGGGCTTAGGGCTCAAGCTGGCTTACGGCGTAAGCCGCGTTGGCCTAAGCCGCCCTGAGCCCTGAGCCTTGAGCCCTTTATCCCCGCGCTCCCGCGGCACGCCGAGGCGTGCGGTAATCTTCTTCGCGGCCGATCCGCGGCGCCAACCGCTCCCCCTTGTAGAGCCACACCTTGACGCCGATGGCGCCGTAGGTGGTGAACGCCTGCGCGAAGCCGTAGTCGATATCGGCACGGAGCGTCTGCAGCGGAAGCTGGCCGTGCAGATACCATTCCGAGCGCGCGATTTCGGCGCCGTTCAACCGGCCCGACACGCGCACCTTGATTCCACGCGCGCCGAAGCGCAGCGCCGACTCGACCGCCTTGCGCATCGCGCGGCGGAACGCCACGCGCTTCTCGAGCTGCATCGCCACCGATTCTCCAATCAGCTGCGCGTCGAGCTCCGGCTTCTGGATCTCCTGAATGTTGATGAAGACCTCGCGGTTGGTTCGCTTCTGGATCTCGGTCTTCAGCTTGTCGACTTCGGTCCCCTTGCGTCCGATGATGATTCCCGGACGCGAGGTGTAGATGTCGATCTTCAGCTTGTTCGCCGCGCGCTCGATCTCGATCTTCGAGACCCCCGCGTGCGCGAACCGCTTTTTCAGGCTGTCGCGCAGCTTGAGATCTTCGTGCAGCAGCTTCGAGTAGTCCTTGTCGGCGAACCAGCGCGAGCGCCAGGTCTTGTTGAAGCCGAGTCGAAACCCGTGCGGATGGACTTTCTGACCCATAAATACTCTCAGTCCTAACTCTTGGCGGTCTTCTTCGTCGTCGTCTTGGCGCGCGCCGAGGTGCTCTTGGCCGTCTTCTTCGCGCGCGTGGATCCGGTCGTCTTGCCCTTCGGCTTGGCGCCGGCGCGTCGCGGCCGCGGTGCCGGCTCTCCGGCCGCCGAGGCCTGTCCCGCCGGAGCCTTGGCGGCCACCACGACCCGCGGCTGCCGCTCGGCCACGCGCACGGTGAGGTGAGCGGTGCGTTTCACGACCCGGAACGCCCGCCCCATCGGGGCGGGACGAATCCGCTTCTGCGAAGGGCCCTGGTTCGCGTAGCAGGCGGTGACGAACAGGCGATCGACCTCGCCGCCAAAGCCTTCCTTCTGCTGCGCGTTGGCGATTGCCGAGCGCAGAACCTTCTCGATGTCGCGGGCGATACCCTTGCGGGCGAACCTCAACGTCGCCAGCGCGTGGTTCACGTCGCGGCCGCGAATGAGGTCCATGACCAGTCCCGCCTTCTGAGCGGAGGTGCGGACGTATTTCGCGGTGGCGTGCGCTTCGATCGCCATTACGCGCCTCCCTTGGCGCCGGCGCCAGCGCCGGCCCCCGCCGGCGGTGCGACCGCGGCCGCCTTGTCGGCCTTCGTCGTGTGTCCCTTGAACTGGCGCGTCGGCGCGAACTCACCGAGCTTGTGCCCGACCATGTTCTCGGTCACGTACACCGGGATGAACTTCTTCCCGTTGTGCACCGCGATGGTATGCCCGACCATCTCGGGCACCACCGTCGAGCGGCGCGACCAGGTCTTGATGACTTTCTTTTCGCCGCCACGGTTCATGACCTCGACCTTCTCGAGGAGGGGGACGTCGACGAAGGGGCCTTTCTTAAGTGATCTACTCATTTCTCATCCCAGCAGTCTGCAGTTTGCGGTCAGCAGTTCGCGGTTACCCGTTTACGGTTGGCCGTCTGCGGTGTGCGGTCCCGCGACCGCTGACGGCGAACCGCTAACTGCGAACCGTCAACTATTTCGTTCTCCGCTGCACGATGAACCGATCCGTGCTCTTGCGATTGCGGGTCTTGTATCCCTTGGTCGGCACACCCCACGGCGACACCGGGTGGCGTCCACCGGAGGTCTTGCCTTCACCGCCGCCGAGCGGGTGATCGACCGGGTTCATCGCCACCCCGCGAACGTGCGGCCGCTTGCCAAGCCAGCGGCTGCGTCCGGCCTTGCCAATCGAAACGTTCTCGTGATCGAGGTTGCCGACCTGGCCGATCGTCGCGAAACACTCGATGTTGATCTTGCGGATTTCGCCCGACGGCATCTTGACCGACGCGTAATCCCCTTCCTTGGCCACCACCTGCACGCCCGATCCCGCGCTCCGCGCGATCTGGCCGCCGCGACCCGGACGCAGCTCCACGTTGTGCACCTGGGTGCCGAGCGGGATGTTCCTGAGCGGCAGCGAATTCCCCGGGAGGATGTCGACGTTCTCCCCGGCGACAATGGTGTCGCCGACCTTCAGGCCGACCGGCTGCAGGATGTATCGCTTTTCGCCGTCCGCGTAGGTGACCAGCGCGATGCGCGCCGAGCGGTTCGGGTCGTACTCGATCGTCGAAACCTTTGCGGGGATGCCGCGCTTGTCGCGTTTGAAGTCGATCAGGCGGTAGTTGCGCTTGTGGCCGCCGCCGCGCCACCAGGAGGTGAGCTCGCCGTGGTTGCTGCGGCCGCCCGACTTGTGCAGCGGCTCGACGAGCGGCTTGTACGGATCCTGGGTGGTGATCTCGTCGAACACCTGCACCGTCTGGAACCGCCGCCCCGCTGACGTCGGCTTGTATTTGCGAATAGGCATAACTCTGATCCTTGAAGCTGTCAGCTCCCAGCTGCCACCCACCAGCTTCCCGCTGGTAGCTGGTCGCTGGCGGCGTGTGTTACGCGCCCTCCAAAAATTCCGGCACCTTTTCGCCTTCACGCAGCTTCACGAAGGCCTTCTTCCAGTCGGAGCGCTGTCCGACGAAGCGCCCCTGGCGCTTCATCTTGCCGTGCGCGATTGCGGTCCGCACCGTCTCGACCTTCGAGCCGAGCAGCTTCTCGACCGCGCGCTTGATATCCACCTTCGTCGCGCCAGGCGCCACTTCGAACACGAGCGTCCGCCCGTCTTCGCGCAAGAGCGTCGTCTTCTCGGTGATCACCGGACGGCGAATAACGTCTGTGAGTTTCATGTCAGCTTCCCAGCTTCCAGCTCCCCGCAACCAGCTTCCAGCGTGGCTGGCGGCTGGCGGCTGACAGCTTAGGCCACGATCTCCTGCAGTTTTTCGATCGCCTCGCGCGTGGCCACGACGTAATTGGTATCCATGACGTCGCGCGCCGTGACCCGGCTGCTCGGTACGAGCCGCACGCCGGCGATGTTACGGGCCGTCAGCGTGAACGCCTCGTCGTGCTTTACGTCGATCACCAGCGTCTTGCCGGTGGCGCCGAGATTCTTGAACATCTCGACCGTCGCCTTGGTCTTCTTGTCCGCTGCCTCGAGCTTGTCGACGACCACCAGGGTGCCGTCGTTCAGCTTCTGCGCAATGGCCGCGCGGAGCGCGCCGAGCTTCACCTTGCGCGGGAGCGAGTACTCGTAGCTCCGCGGCTGCGGCCCGAAGACCGTGCCCCCCTTCCGCCACAGCGGGTTGCGGATCTCTCCAACGCGCGCACGCCCCGTGCCCTTCTGGCGCCACGGCTTTTTCCCGGAGCCGCTGACGTTCGCGCGGTTCTTGGTCGCATGCGTGCCGCGCCGCTCCGCCGCGTTCTCCTGCACCACGGCTTCCCAGATCAGATCGGTCTTCACGCGCCCGCCGAACACTTCGTCCTTCAGGTCGAGCGAACCGACGGTTTCTTTGTTTGAGTTGACGATGTCAATCTTCATGGTCAGCGTCCAGCTACCGGTTTCCAGCTGCCAGCTTCCAGCTTGCTGCTGGTGGCTGGCGGCTGACGGCTACTTCTTCGCGGTCTTCTTCGCGACCGTCGTCTTGCTCGGCTTCTCGACCTGCGGCTTCGGCTCGGGCTTGGCAGCGACGGCCTTGCGCACCACGATGTAAGTGCCTGGCGCACCCGGAACCGCACCGCGGACGAGCAGCAGGTTGTTGTCTCCGTCGACCTGTACCACCCTCAAGTTCCGGGTCGTCACCCGGTCGCCACCCATGCGACCGGCCGCCCGCATGCCTTTCACGACCCGCGATGGGAATGAAGATGCGCCAATCGATCCGGGCGCACGATGGAACATCGAGCCGTGGGTTGCCGCGCCACCGCGGAAATTGTGGCGTTTGACCACCCCCTGGAACCCCTTGCCGCGGCTGATGCCGATGACGTCCACCCGGTCGCCGCCCTTGAACACGCCGTTGACCAGCACCTGGTCGCCCGCCTTCAGGCCGTCGCCACCCGGCGCGACCTTCACTTCGCGACGGACGCGCGTCGGCGGCACGTTGGCCTTCTTGTAGTGGCCGGACAGTGCCTTGTTCACCTTCGCGGGCTTCTCTTCGACCAGGCCGAGTTGCACCGCCTCGTAGCCGTCGGTCTGTGCACCCTTGGCCTGCAGCACGACGCACGGCCCCGCTTGAATGATGGTTGCGGGCGTGACGGTGCCGTCCTGCGCGAACACCTGGGTCATGCCGACTTTTCTGCCGATGATTCCTGTCACCATTTTTTTAAGGCTCGCGGGGCCCCACCCCCGCTCGCGCTGCCTCGCACGTTCGTGCTCGGCAGCAGCCGCAGGCGCTGCTGATACATCGCCTCGGCTGGATTCATCGCCATCGCAGCACGACCCAATAAGTCGTGTGCGCTACTCACCAATCGGACCTTGGACCTCGATCCTCGGACCTGGTTACTTGTGCTCTTTCCCGAACGCCTTGATCTCGACGTCGACACCCGCCGGCAGATCGAGCTTCATCAGCGCGTCGACGGTCTGCGGTGTCGGCTCGAAGATGTCAATCAACCGCTTGTGGGTCCGGAGCTCGAACTGCTCACGCGACTTCTTGTCGACATGCGGCGAACGCAGCACCGTCCACTTGTTCTTCTCGGTCGGCAAGGGAATCGGGCCTGCGAGCCGCGCGCCCGTGCGCCGCGCCGTATCCACGATCTCGGTCGTCGACTGATCCAGCACCCGGTTGTCGTACGCCTTCAGGCGGATGCGGATCTTGTCGCTGAATGGTGATGCCATGTTTCTCTGTTTCCTGTAGCGGCTCCAGGCTCGCGGGCTTCAGGAACGTCCTGAAGCCCCCGAAGCCTGAAGCCCGAGGCCTGCGTTAAGTCTTTCCCTGAACCCGGGCGACGACTTCCTCGCTCACGTGGTTCGGCGCCTGCTCGTAGCGATCGAAGTGCATCGAGTAGGTGGCGCGCCCCTGCGTGCGCGAGCGGAGATCCGTCGCGTAGCCGAACATCTCGGAGAGCGGTACGCGCGCGTTGACGATCTGCGTGCCGCCGCGATCTTCCTGCGACTGGATCTGTCCGCGGCGGCTCGACAGATTGCCCATCACGTCGCCGAGGTGCTCCTTCGGAACCACGACTTCCACGCGCATCACCGGTTCGAGCAGCACCGGCTTGGCCTTCTTCGCCGCGTCCTGGAACGCCATCGAGCCGGCGATCTTGAACGCCATTTCCGACGAGTCGACGTCGTGATACGAGCCGTCGTACAACTCGATCCGAACATCGTCCACCGGGTAGCCGGCGAGCACGCCGCGGGTGAGGGCTTCCTTGATCCCTTCGTCGACCGGCTTGATGAACTCCTTGGGGATCGCGCCACCCGTGATCTTGTTCTCGAACACGTAGCCCGAGCCCGGTTCCCCCGGATACAGATGGATCTTCGCGTGGCCGTACTGGCCGCGACCACCGGTCTGCTTCGCGTACTTCATCTCGCCGTCCGCCGGCCGCGTCAGCGTCTCCTTGTAGGCGACCTGCGGCCGGCCCACGCTGGCCTCGACGTTGAACTCGCGCTTCAGACGGTCGACGATGATCTCGAGGTGGAGTTCGCCCATGCCCTCGATGACGACCTCGCCGGTCTGCTGATCCGTCTTCACCCGGAAGGTCGGATCCTCGGCCATCAGTTTCTGCAGCCCCTGACCGAGCTTCTCCTGGTCGGCCTTGGTCTTCGGCTCGATCGACAGCGAAATGACCGGCTCCGGGAAGTCCATCGACTCGAGGACGACCGGTTTCTTCTCGTCACAGATGGTGTCGCCCGTCGACACGCTCTTCAAGCCCACCGCCGCGGCAATGTCGCCGGCGTAGACTTCCTTGATCTCTTCCCGCTTGTTCGCGTGCATCTTGAGCAGGCGGCCGAGACGTTCGGTCTTGCCCTTGGTCGAGTTGAACACCGACGAACCGGACGTCATGACCCCGGAATACACGCGGATGAACGTGAGCTGACCGACGAACGGGTCGGTCATGATCTTGAACGCCAGCGCTGAAAACGGCCGATCGTCGGCCGCCGGACGCTCGACGATCGTGTCGGGCCCCTTGTTCGGATCGAAGCCCTTGATCGGCGGCACGTCCACCGGCGAGGGCAGGTAGTCGACCACCGCGTCGAGCAGCGGCTGCACGCCCTTGTTCTTGAACGCCGATCCGCAGATCACCGGTACGAACGCCGGCTCCGCTTTGTCCCCTTCGGTGTGGACCGAGGTGATGACCCGCTTGCGCAGCGCTGCCTTGATCTCGGCTTCGCTGATCTCCTCGCCGTGCAGGTACTTCTCGAGGATCTTGTCGTCGGCCTCGGAGACCTTCTCGATCAACTGCTCGCGGAATTGCTTCGCTTCCTCGACCATGTCGGCGGGGATCTCGCCAAGCACGTAGTCGGCGCCCATCGTTTCGTCCTTGTAGGTGATCGACTTCATCTTCACCAGGTCGACCACGCCGACGAACTTGTCTTCCGCGCCGATCGGAAGCTGAACCGCCACCGGATTGCCACCGAGCTTGGTCACGATCTGCTCGAACGTCCGCTTGAAGTTCGCCCCGATGCGGTCCATCTTGTTGACGAAGCAGATCCGCGGCACGCGGTACTTGTCGGCCTGGCGCCAGACGGTCTCCGACTGCGGCTCGACGCCGGCGACGGAGTCGAACACCGCGACGGCGCCGTCGAGCACGCGCAGCGAGCGCTCCACTTCGGCGGTGAAGTCGACGTGGCCGGGCGTATCGATGATGTTGATGCGGTGCTCGCGCCAGAAGCAGGTCGTCGCGGCAGACGTGATCGTGATGCCGCGCTCCTGTTCCTGCTCCATCCAGTCCATGACGGCCGTGCCCTCGTGGACCTCACCGATCTTGTAGGTGATGCCCGTGTAGAACAGGATCCGTTCCGTCGTAGTGGTCTTGCCGGCATCGATGTGGGCCATGATGCCGATGTTGCGCGTTCGAGCGAGCGGTGTTTCTCTTGGCATAACCAGCTACCAGCTTCAGCGACCAGCTGCCTGCTACCAGCTCGCTGCTGGCGGCTGGTGGCTGGCGGCTTTCCTACCAGCGATAGTGCGCGAAAGCCTTGTTCGCTTCCGCCATGCGGTGCGTGTCTTCACGCTTCTTCACGGCACCGCCGCGAAGGTTCGCCGCGTCGAGCAGTTCGTTGGCGAGCCTCTCGGTCATCGTCTTGCCGTCGCCGCGCTGGCGTGCGTAGCCGACGAGCCAGCGGATGCTCAGCGACAGACGGCGATTCGGATTCACTTCGACCGGCACCTGATAGTTCGAGCCGCCGACCCTGCGCGACTTCACTTCGAGCGCCGGCTTGACGTTCTCGACCGCCTTCTTGAACACCTTCAGCGGGTCGTCGCCGGTCTTCTCCTGAATCGAGGAGAGCGAACCGTACATGATCTGCTCCGCGGTGCTGCGCTTGCCGTCGCGCATCAGCGTGCTGATGAATTTCGTCACCAGCGAACTGCTGTACAGCGGATCGAGGGGAACTTCGCGCTTTGGAATTTCTCTGCGTCGTGGCATGTCGATTTATCTCGTGTAGGGACGGGTCTTTAGACCCGCCGTGCCGGCGCCCCTGAAGGTGCGCCCTACAAGGGTTATTGTTTCGGCCTCTTCGCTCCGTACTTCGAACGTCCCTGCTTGCGCCCCTGCACGCCGACGGCGTCGAGCGTGCCTCGGACGACGTGGTAGCGGACGCCCGGGAGATCCTTGACACGGCCGCCGCGGATGAGCACCAGGGAGTGCTCCTGCAAATTGTGGCCGACGCCCGGAATGTAGGTCGTGACCTCGATTCCGTTCGTCAGGCGCACACGCGCGACCTTGC
The DNA here is from genome assembly GCA_963755695.1 of uncultured Acidobacteriota bacterium. Taxonomy (GTDB): domain Bacteria; phylum Acidobacteriota; class Vicinamibacteria; order Vicinamibacterales; family 2-12-FULL-66-21; genus QHWT01. The sequence continues at coordinate 2,688,158 of CAVWLB010000010.1, forward strand.
GCAGCGCGGAGTTCGGCTTCTTCGGCGTCTGCGTGAACACGCGGACGCACACCCCGCGCTTCTGCGGACTGTCCTGCAACGCAGGGCTCTTCGTCTTGGTCAGGACCTTCTCGCGCCCCTTGCGCACCAGCTGGCTGATCGTCGGCACAGTGACTCCACGGGGGGATCCGGCCCCCAAACCGAAACAGCACGCCAACCACGCGGGGCCTGATCGGCGCCGCGCGCGATTCGGTTGGTTGCTCCAAGCCTAGGGACTGCGCAGCAGCCCGGCACCTGAAGCTGACTTACCCTATAAGGTTTAAAATAGCGCAGGGCTTGCGGCCCCGCATGCACCCGTCCTGGATGCGTCGAAAGCGCTTACTGAGGGCGCCTGTTTGGGACTCGGCTCTAGATAGGGTGTCCTAGTGCCGACCAGAACCTTGCGAATATAGCAAACCCCCGCCCGCGATGCAAGCGGACGGGGGGACACTTACTGCCGAGCCTTGGGTAGCTCGCTAGTCCTTGATCTTATCGGCTACGTCGTCCAGCGCCTCTCCGACCTTGCGCCGGGCCTTCCCGAATCCTTCTTGAACGCCGCCGGCAGCCTCATCAGCTACCCCTTCGTCCTTCAGCTGCTCGTCGTTGGTTACATCTCCCCATGCCTGTTTGGCACGGCCCTTCACCTTTTCAGTCTTGCCCTCGAGCTCGTCGCGATTCATGCGGTGCCTCCTGGCAAGAAGACTTTCAATATCCGGTGCGTCAGCCATAAATACGGAAGACCTCTAAAAACCTACGGCTCATGGCTTCCCGCGCGGCTCAGCATTTCAAGAATGGGAGCGATCGTCTGCTCTTGCTGCGCCTCCCGGGAGATGGTGGCACTCGGATCGAAGACCTGATAGCGGTAGGAACCAAACTGCCGATGGTTGCCCCCTTCGATGCGCACCCACCGTGTCGACGGCGGCAGGCGGTAGGCATTGGCCTTCACCTCGTCCTCTGGCGCCACGCCGTCGAGGGTGGCATATATCTTCGTCACCGGGATTGAGAGCGACGAGAGATTGACCTCCCGTGGATGTGTGGTGCCGATGAGCACCAGACCGTCCACCACATGCGGTTGTTCGGACAGCAGGCGGGAGGCGTGAACGGCGCCACGCGAGTGTCCGGCCAGCACCCAGTGCCGGTGCGACGAAGTCATCACGGCCCGAGTGGCGGCGAAGAGTTGTTGCTGTTGATCGTCGGCTGTGGCGCACAGATACGCCACGTGCATCACGAAGACCGGGTATCCCTTTTCCGCAATCCGGTGCCCAAGGACCGCGTACGCTTCGGGCGGAACCGGACAGCCGGGATAGAAAATCAACCCCGTATCTCCCCGATCGTGTACCGGCTGGAAGACGAGGGCATCCGGGCGATCCTTCACCTGCACGCCCGCGTCGCTCGACAGGTCCGCGTCGACGCCAACCGGCTGGAACGCGAAGCGGACGTACGCGGACGTTACCAGAAAGAGCAGCAACAACACCGCGATCAACGCGCGACGGATCCACCGCAGCACTCTGCGACTGCGCCCGCTCACCACGGCCCCCGATCGTACCGCATATAATTGCCGCCATGATGCACTCCAGGACCTTTGCCGGCGCATCGCTGGTCGTCGCGCTGACGGCGGCACTGCCGCTGGCCTCCCAGGATTCGCTCGATCCCGCCATCAACAGCAAAATCCGGCAGGACGAAGCCATCCGATCGCAGGTGATGCGGACGCTGCACTATCTCGCCGACGTGTATGGCCCGCGGTTGACCGGATCGCCGAATCACAAGGCGGCAGCAGAATGGGCAGTCAAGCAGATGACCGGTTGGGGGATGACCAACGGACACCTGGAGCCGTGGGACTTCGGACATCCTGGATGGGTCAACGAGCGCCTGTCGGTGCACGTCGTCTCACCAATCAAGGATGCGCTCGTCGTGGAGGCGCTTGCCTGGACACCGGGCACGAACGGCACCGTCACGGCAAAGACGTTTCAGATGGTCCTCCCGGAAAGTCCGGAACCGGCGGCGGTACCGCCGATGGCCGGTCGCGGCAATCCGACTGCGCCACCCAGTCCCGCTGCCCCCTCCAGTCCGGGCGCACCCTCGGCGCCCGGCGCTGCCGGCGAACCGCCCGCGGCCGGTGGCAGAGGAGCGCCGCGACCGGGTCTGACGCAGGCGGAACTCGACGCCTATCTGGCGCTGGTCAAGGACAAGGTGCGCGGCGCCGCGGTGATGGTCGGGAAATCTGTATCGGTGCCGGTCAATCTCATCCCGCTGCCGGGCCGCCTGACGGACGAACAGGCACGTTGCCGTTTCGATCCGAACATGGTGAACGCGCCGGAGTGTGAGGGCATGGCCCGCGGCCGCGGCGGGTTCGGTCCGGGCCGTGGACAGCCACCAGCTGACGGCCGGCTCACCCAGCGCCAGATCGACCAGCGGATCGACGAGTTCCTGGTCGCCAACGGCGCAGTGCTGCGGATCAATGACGCCGGACGTGCGCACGGGCAAATCATTGCCTTCAACAACCGCACGTACGACGTCACCAAAGCGGTGCCGACGGTGGTGATGCGCAACGAAGATTACGGGCGGCTTTCCCGCATCATGGCCGACGGCACGCCGGTCGAAGTGGAAGCGGCCATCGTCAATCAGACGTATCCGGAGGGACGGACGTCATACAACGCCATCGCGGAGATCGCGGGGAGCGACTTGAAGGACGAGGTCGTCATGGCTGGCGGGCACCTCGATTCGTGGCACTCGGCCACGGGCGCCACCGACAACGCGATCGGCTGCGCGATCATGATGGAGGCGGCGCGGATCCTGAAATCAATCAACGCCCAGCCGCGGCGGACGATTCGCATCGCGCTGTGGAGCGGCGAGGAGGAAGGCCTGCTCGGCTCGCAGGCTTACGTGAAGGAGCACTTCGGATCCGCCGAAGCGGCGAAGCCGGAATTGGCCAAGTTCAACGGCTACCTGAACGTCGATACCGGCACCGGTCGCCTGCGCGGCGCGTCGATCTTCGGCCCGCCAGAAGCCGCACGGATTCTTGGGGACATTCTTGCGCCGTTCAAGGACCTGAAGATGTATGGCGCGACCGACACCTCGAGCCGCGCGATGGGCGGCACCGACAGCACGTCGTTCAACAATGCCGGGCTGCCAGGAATCGGCTTCACCCAGGACACGATCGAGTACAACACGCACACGCACCACACGAACCTCGACACCTACGAGCGGGTGATCGAAGCGGATGTTCGCGACGCCGCCGTGGTCGTCGCGGGTACGCTGTATCAGCTCGCCAATCGCGACGCGATGCTGCCGCGCTTTGCTTCTACCGATATGCCGCCCGCCCCTCCGCAACGCCAAGGTGGGTTCTAAGCATGCCTAAGTTGATCGAGCGACCAACCATCATCGATTGCGTCGGCACGAAGCCGAAGCAGATCCAGGAATTCGCCGGCCGCGTGAACTCCGGCCATGCGGGGGTAAGCGTAGCGAGGATGATTTCTCCGAGCGGATGGGAAGAACCCGGCCAGCGTCCCGAGTTCGAGGAGATCACGGTCGTGCTGAAAGGCACGCTGCGGGTCGAGTACGAAAAGGGCGTACTGGACGTGCACGCGGGACAAGCGGTGGTTACCAGCCCCGGCGAGTGGGTGCGCTACAGCACGCCGGATCTCGCAGGCGCGGAATACGTCGCGGTGTGCCTGCCGGCCTTCTCGCCCACCACGGTGCATCGGGACGAGTGAGGCACGGGGCTCGGGCTTCAGGCTTCAGGCTCCAGGCTCCAGGCTCCAGGCTCCAGGCTCCAGGCTCCAGGCTCCAGGCTCCAGGCTCCAGGCTCCAGGCTCCAGGCTCCAGGCTCCAGGCTCCAGGCTCCAGGCTCCAGGCTCCAGGCTCCGAGCTTCAGGGATACCTCAAGCCCTGAAGCCCGAAGCCTGAAGCCCGAAGCCTATTTCTGCACCGTCAGTTCATTCACGACGCTCCTGACGCCGGCCGTGTTGCGGGCGATCTCGGCCGCGCGGGTTTTCTGGGCCTCGGTCGGCACGCTGCCCTTCAGGGTGACCACGCCCTCATCGGTGTCGACGTTGATGTCATTGGCGATCACCTCCTTGACGCCGAGCAGCTTGGTCTTGACGGAGGTGGTGATCTCGGCGTCCGCGATCTTTCGTCCAGCCGCCTTCACCATCGGCGTCGTGTCGTCCTTGACTATCACCTTCGCCTTCACATCGTCGTCATCCTTGGTCGTGTCCTTCACCTTGGCATGAGGCTCGGTCGTTCCGGTCCCGGCAGCGGATTCGAGGGTCAGCTTGTTCGTGACGTGCTTGACGCCTTTGGTTTCGCGCGCGAGTCGCAACGCCTCGTTGCGCTCGGTGGCGCTCTTCACCGCGCCGCTCAGCGTCACGACGCCGTCCTTCGTATCCACGTCAATCTTCAAGCCGCCGACGGTTTTGTCTGCGAGAAGCTTGGTCTTCACGGCCGTGGTGATCTCCGCATCGCTCAGAACCTGTCCGGTCTTGCTTGCCGCTGCCTCGGTTTTCTCTTTCGCCGTGTCCACCGTCTGCGCCGACGCCGCGGTCCACGACATCACAATGACGCCGAACCCGCACATCAAGACGGCCAGCCTCTTCAACATGTTCTCGACTCCCCTGCGGTCCTGAGGACCGCGCTATGACTACCCGCGCTCCAAGCAGGGCCGTAGTTCTGGAGAGCATCATCTGTGCCGCAGGCAGCTCTTCTTTGCCGAACCGAGTTCGAGACCGGCTGAGGGGATCCTCTGAGATCGCTGTTAGACGAGCACGCGGATGATGTCGGAGCGGGTGATGATGAAGGTCTTGTCGGTCTTGAAATCGCGAACCAGCACGGCCGGGGTCGCCGGCGTAATCATCGTTGCCAGCAGATCCACTGGGGTCGAGATGTCGACGAAGGGAAAGGCCGGCTGCATGATGGATTCGAGGGATTGATCCTTCGCCGACGGGTCGCTCACGAGCTGGGCGTACAAGTGGGTCTCATTGAGCGACCCCACCAGACGGGCATCCCGCGTGATCGAGATCTGCGAGAAGTCGTGCGCGCTCATCAGCTTTACCGCTGCTGCCACCGGCTCGCAACTTTCGATCGACAGCAGTTCGCCCGAAACGCCCGATGCCACCAGGTCGCGCGCGGTCATCCCGGTCTTCTCGAAAAATCCCTTCTCGCGCATCCACTCGTCGTTGAACATCTTTCCCAGATAGCGCGACCCGTGATCGTGAAAGATCACGACGATCACGTCGTCTTTCTTGAAGTGATCCTTGAGCTGCAGCAGTCCCGCCATCGCCGAGCCCGCCGAGTTGCCGGCAAAGATGCCTTCTTCACGCGCAATCCGGCGGGTCATCAACGCGGCGTCCTTGTCGGTGACCTTCTCGAAATAGTCGATCACCGCGAAGTCGACGTTCTTCGGCAGGAAGTCTTCGCCGATTCCTTCGGTGATGTAGGGATAGATCTCGTTCTTGTCGAAGATTCCCGTCTCTTTGTATTTCTTGAACACCGATCCGTACGTGTCGATGCCCCAGACCTTGATCTTCGGATTTTTCTCCTTCAGGAAGCGCCCGACGCCACTGACGGTCCCGCCGGTGCCGACACCGACGACGAGGTGCGTGACGCGGCCGTCCGTCTGGTCCCAGATTTCAGGGCCGGTCTGCTCGTAATGCGCGGCGGAGTTGGAGAGATTGTCGTACTGGTTCGCCTTCCACGAGTTCGGCACCTCCTTCTCGAGTCGCGACGACACCGAGTAGTAAGAGCGGGGATCTTCCGGGTCGACGTTGGTCGGGCAGACGATGACCTCGGCGCCGAAGGCTTTGAGAGCGTCCACCTTCTCCTTGGACTGCTTGTCGGTCGTCGTGAAGATGCACTTATAACCTTTCACGACCGCGGCAATCGCCAGGCCCATGCCCGTATTGCCGGAAGTGCCTTCGATGATCGTTCCGCCCGGTTTCAGCTTGCCGGCGCGCTCCGCGTCCTCGATCATCCGCACGGCCATGCGGTCCTTGATCGAATTCCCTGGGTTGAAGGTCTCGAGCTTGGCGAGCACCGTACCGTTCACGCCTTTCGCGATCCGGTTGAGGCGGACCAAGGGCGTGTGGCCGATGACCTCGAGGATGTTGGCGGCAATTTTCTTCACTGCTCTAGCCTAGCGCGATGCCGCCATCGATCGCTCGAACGCGCCGACGTCTTCAAAGTAGCGCCGTGCGACGGGCGCCAGCTGCTGCGGATTGGTGTAAACCTCCGCCACCGGCCGATCGATCACTCCGACAATGACGGCGGCGACCTCGTCCGCGGTCTGCGCACCAGCAGCGGCGGCCGGACTCATCGGTGGCGTGCCGTGGAGCGCGTGCTTGGCAAACTCCGTGGCGACGAGGCCGGGCATGACGAGCGTGACATGGATGTCGGGATGGGCGCCGGCGAGATCCATGCGAAGGTTCGCTGTCAGCGAGTTGAGCGCCGCCTTGGACGCGCTGTAGGCCGAGCGGATGGTGGCCATGGGAACGCGGCTCAGAAACGATGAGACATTGATGACGTGCCCACGCCGGAGCCCGATGAAGTGTGGAACCGCGACCTGCATCCCATAGAGCGCCGACTTCAGGTTCACCGTCATCATCTCGTCGAGTTCCTGATCCGTCAGATCGAGCACATTCTTTGAGACGCCGCGGCCCGCGTTGTTGATCCACACGTCGATCGAGCCGAAGGCCTCGATCGCGCGATCGCGCAGGGCCTCCACGTCGCGGCGCCGGGTGACGTCGGTCACGACCGAAACCGCGCCCTTGCCGACTTCATCCGCCAACCGTTTCAACTCCGTTTCGCGCCGGGCCGCAAGCACGACTCGATCTCCGCGGCTGCCGAGCTGCCGGGCAACCGCCGCGCCGATCCCGCTGCTGGCGCCAGTAACGACCACGGTACGTGTCATGAGCCACTCCTCAGGCGATACATGAGGATCGCCGCACGTTTCGTCTGGCTTGGAAGGGTCGACAGGTCGGCGGTTTCCCCAGGGGTGTGATCGTCATGACCCATCAGGCCGATGCCGTCGATGATGCTTGACACTTCGCCTGCCACGAATGAAACGTCGGCCGCTCCGGCGCGGGCTGGACTCACTGCGGCCACCGGACCAAAGCCGAGATCCTGGCTCGCCCGGTCGTAGAGCGCGAGCAGCCTGGCGTTTCCCTGGGTCGGCGACAGCGACGGGTAGCCGTCTTCGAACGTCAGGGTCGATTGGGTGTGACCGAGCGAGGCAGCCGCAACCTCTTTCATCACCGAGCGGGCACGTTCGAGCTGCTCTTTCGACAACGTGCGCAGATCGCCGATTGCGACGGCGCGTTCGGCAACCACGTTCGTCTTGCCGGACGCGCTGCCGCGGCTCTGAGCCACGTCCACATCCACCGCCGTTCCGCCCAGCGCGACTCCCGGATTGAACGTCAGGAACTCCTCGCCTGCAAGACGCTGGCGGAAGCCGTCGAGGACCCGCGACAGTTCGTAAATTGCCCCGTATCCGACATCGGATCGAAAAATCTGCGACGAGTGCGCTGGATCCCCTTTTACTTCCAGCTTCCAGCTGGACGTTCCCCGCCGCGCCGTCACCGCGTAACGCGGGTCTCCAGGTCCGTCCTCGAAGCCGAGGGCGTACTCGGCGCCTTTTGCCGCGTTGATCAGGGCCGCGCGCGCGAGACTCTGCGGCTCTCCGGTGTCTTCCTCGTCGCCCGTCATGACGACGACGACGTTCATATCGTCGATACCTGCGGCTTTCAACGCTTTCAGCGCCTGGACGATGATGACGTCGCCCCCCTTCATGTCGATGATGCCGGGACCCTTTGCCGTCTTGTCGTCGATGTGCTCGAATTTCTGAAACGGACTGTCGGGCTCGAAGACCGTGTCGAGATGCCCGATCAAAAGGATGCGCGGACCGTGTCCCGGGTGATCCGCGACGAGGTGGCCTGCCCGTTTGAACGGAGCGCCATCGACCCAGGTCGTCTTGAAGCCAAGCGCATCGAATTCCGCACGGAAGACGTCGCCTACCGACCGCACACCGGGAAGGTTCATCGATCCGCTGTTGATGTTGACGACCTTTTCCAATAACGCCAGCGCCTCGGCATTGTGCGCATCGATGAAGCTGCTGACCGCACGTTCGGGAGGCGACGCTTGCATGGACATGATGGCGAGGCCAATCGCGAACCACCGAAGCATCTGGCAATCTTATCGCGGGTGCGGGCCGTCGCTGAGTCGCGGCTTCGGCGCGACTGCGCGGGACTCTGATAGCGGATCGAATGGATGAAATCTGGATGTCCGGTCGGCGCTCCTCGGACCTTGCGCCCCGATCTGAGACTTCGGACCTCGGACCTCGGGCGCCGGGCCTCGGACCTCGAGCTACGTCAGGGATTTCATGTAGCGGACGATCTCGAGATTAAAGCCAAGCCGCTCGTACAGGCGGCGGGCCCGCGCATTGGCTTCGAACACGTTCAGCGTGATCTTCGTGAACCCCTGGGCTCGCGCGCGTGTCTCGACGGCGCTCATCAGCGCAGCCGACACGCCATGTCCCTGGGCTGCCTCCACGACCGCGAGCATGCCGAGATGCGCGTGCGACTCGCCGGAAAAATAGTCGACCGCCGGTTCGAGCAGGGCGAAACCGAGCGGCCTTCGCCCATCCTCGGACGTCGCCACCAGCAGCAGGGGACCCTTCAGGTGGCCGTCGAAGAAATCCTGGAGATATCGCACCTCACCGGCCACGACTTCGTCGGCCGATCGCCACGGCGGAGGCCCGAACTCGGCGAATCGTTGGGCCGTAGCAATCACGAAGTCGCGATCCGCGGCGCTACCGTCACGGACCTTGACCGCCGCCGTCACGCTATTTCGCTGCGCCTGGCGCCGGCAGCGGGATGTCGCTGTTGTAGATCGAGTGAGCAACCAGCCACGTTCCAGCGGCGTCCTTCTTCATGAGCACCACGTACTTGCCCTTGTCGTCGATCATCTTGCCGCCACCACTCATCGGCATCAGCGATTGCGAGTAGGTACCGACCTGGTACGCCTGGTCGCCCATCACGTGCGTTTCGGTCGGCTTGATCAGCAGGTTGTGGACCATCATCTGGCTGGCAACCTGCTTGTGATAGGCCTCAATCGCCGCGCGGCCTTTCTGCGCCGGCGCGTTCGGCGGCATCTCGGTCCCGTCGGCCGTGAACAACTTGGCAATCCCGGCGGCGTCCTGTGCGTTGGCGGCGGCCTGGTAGGCGGTTCGCAGCTTGGCGATCGCCGGGTCGGCAGAGGACGACGCGCTCCGCTGCTGTGCGGACGTGTCTATCGACGCGAGCGCAATCACTCCACACAGCACTCCGAAAAGACGGCACTTGTTGGACGTGGAAATCATCGACCCTCCTCGAGAAGTCCGCGTGAAAATATCATGAATGACCATCGTTGGCGCGGGCTTCGACCCCGCACTGGCGTGCGGGTCACGGGCTGATCACGCGGAGAAGAGGACGCCATCCTGGTCGTGCGGCGATGAAATCCGGCGCGATGGGTCCGCGTCAGGCTGGCTGCGTAGCGGCTGCGCGTCCGCCGAGAAGCAGCCGGCCGCATGCCGTGAGCACCCACGCAATCACCGCGCACAGGAAGAACACCGCGCGCACACCCACGAGTTGTGCGAAGACGCCCGACAAGACCAGGCCAAGCAGCTGCGCAAAGAAGACCACCGACATGACCGTGCTCGAGATCCGCCCCATCAGCGCATGGGGCGTCTCCTGCTGCATCAACGTCTGAGCCGGCACGATGATCCCGGCAAATGCGAAGCCCAGCGTGAAGGTCGCGAGCAGTGCCGCCGGAACGAACGCGAACGCACCGAGCAGCAGCGCGCCCAGGCCGACGCCGGCGAGTCCCGACAGCACCAGGACGCTGTTGGACGCCTGCGCCGAGAGCCGGCGCACGACCGGCATGCCCACGAGCATGCCAACGCCCACCATCGCGCTCACGACACCGAACGTGCCGGAGCTGGCGTGCAACCATTCCCGGACATACACCGCGATCAGCGGACCGAAGCAGCCGATTGTGAACAGGCCCGCCGCCATCGCGAGCACGACAAACGAAAGCGCCGCGTGATGGACGATGAAGCGCATACCCTCGCCCATTTCGTGAAGAACGGCGTGAACGCCGCCTTTGGCGCTGCCGTCTTTCGGTTCGGCAGGCGGCCGCACGATGGCCACCGAGCCAATCAGTGCGGCCGAGGCCATGAAGCTCGCGACATCGACGGCGTAGCAGATGTTGGGGCCGAACGCGGCCACGAGCGCGCCGGCCCCGGCCGGACCGATGATGCGCACGCCCATCATCGCCATCTGCATCAGAGCGTTGGCGGAAATGAGGCCGTGACGAGGCACGTAGCTGCGAATCGTCACCGACTGCGCCGGCGCGAAGAAGCTGGACACGCAGCTCAGGGCGGCCAGCACCAGATAAATCTGCCAGAGCGCCGTCGCTACGAACAACAGCCCGACCAGCCCCGCGCGAATCAGATCGCTTCCGACCAGCGTCGGCTTCAGCCGCCATCTATCCACGAACACGCCCGCCAGCGGCCCGAGTACGGCGAGCGGCAGCATGTAGGCGATCTGCACGCCGGTCACCTGCGCTGGCGTGCCGTGCAGTCGGAACGAGACCACGCTGATGACTGCGAACAGCGCGAGGAAGTCGCCGAGCAGGCTGACGACCTGGGCGTACCACACGCGCCGCATGACGGTCAGGCGGAGGACGTCCCTGAATGTCATTGGCGCCGGTGCGGAGCCGGGGATGGTCATGGGATGGGCGACTATACACCGGCCCACAATTGAGAAACGGAAACGGCGAGGAAGGGCCGGTCGCTAGGGAATGACGACCGGGCGTATCAAAAGTTCAATGCTCAATGTTCAGTGCTCAATGTCGAGTGTTGAAACGTCCGGAAGGACCTTCAGACTGACCATTGCGCACTGAACATTGAAGGGTGGGGCGTGCAGGCTGGCGTCTTGGCAGCCTGATCGTCAGGCCTTCAGGTGCTTGTTCACCAGTTTGGTCATCTCGAACATGTTCACCTGCGCCTTACCACCGAACACCGGCTTCAGCGCATCGTCGGCCTTGATCATCCGCCTGTTCTTCTTGTCCTGAAGGCCGTTCTTCTTGATGTAGGCCCAGAGCTTCTTCGTGACCTCGGTCCGCGGAATGGGCTTGGAGCCGACGACCTCGGCGAGCGACGCGTCTGGCGTCATGGGCTTCATGAATGCCGCATTCGGCTTGCGTGCGGACTTCTTCGCGGTCGACTTCTTGGCCATCTCGTCTCCTTCGAGAATTTGCCGGTGTGGTGCCCGCTCTCGGGCCTGACACCACGCTCGATATCCGTGCCCGAAGCGTAACACAGAATTTCGGCATCCGTTCATGCGAGCGCGCCGAAATCCGCCCCGGAACGCTCGATCGCCGCGGCGGCGTCGCTGGTACCGAGACGTCAGGAGACCGGACGCCAGGAACCGCGAGCGGCTACTGGCGCGGGCACGCGCCGACCTCGTCGAAGGGATGCTCTGTCGACCGTTGGGCCACAGAGAGATACTGCACCTTCGGCGGCAGCGTGGGGGCGAGCGTGATCGTGACCTGCAACCATCCGCGCTCGCAGCTCATCGTCCAGTCGCCGCGCAGCGCGTTCTCGACGTGATCGAACGACGACGGCGCGGTGCACACCCCCACCTGCGATCGAAGCCGCTGGAGCTCGGCACGTCGCCGTTCGGCACTCTCGTCGAGGAAGAGATTATCGGCGGCAATCCTGGTGGCCAGCGCATCGTCCCAGTTGACGACCAGACGCGACACGGCGTCACGGGCGCTCACCAGCGCGGGCGACGGCTGTGCCACGCGCGGCTGGAGCGCGCCGGTCCGCGCCAGCGCCTCGAGCGCATCGTCGACTGCCTTTGACCAACCGGTGTAGCGCAGGTTGCCAAATGCGATGATCCCGATTCCGTATTCAGGCAACCAGCGCATCTGCGATCCGTATCCGGGGAGGCCGCCGCCGTGCGCGACGACGCGCTGAAACGCGCAGGTCTGCCACACGCGAAGCCCGAACGCGTATCCGCCAACGTTCATCTGCAGCCGACCGGAAGCGTCGCGGGTTACCGCGCCGGGTGCGGGACGCCACACTTGCTGCATCTCGCGGAGGGACGCGCGCCGAATGGGAGCCGTCTCCGCCCCGTCGCGCGGCGGCCACGCCGAAAGAAATGCCGAAACGTACTTGGCCAGATCCGGAACCGTCGTCAGCATGCCGCCCATCGAACCGAACGAGCCGTGCGCGAGAATCGGCTCTTCCTTCCAGGCGTCGTCTTCCCATCGATAGCCGAGGGCAAGTTTCGCGCGCGGCACTTCTCCCGGCTCGAGGGTGGTTGACGTCATCCCGAGCGGCCGCAGAATCGTCGACGCGATGTAGTCGGCATACGGCCGGCCGGAGACACGGGCGACAATCCGTCCGAGGATCGCGAATCCGTAGTTCGAGTACTCGTACGCAACGCCGGGCGCGTTCGAGAACGGAATGCCGCTACGCAGCATCTCGGTGAACTGCGCGTCGGTGTCGGCGAGCTGTCGATCGCCCCAGGGGTTGTCCTCGGGAAAGCCTTCGGCGTGCGAGAGGAGGTGCCTGATCGTGATGCGCGGCGAGTCGGCGGTTGGGTACTCGAGATTCGCAAGCTCTGGGACGTATCGTTCCGCCGGGTCGTCGAGCGACAATTTTCCCTCGTCGCGCAGCTTCAGGATGGCGACCGCCGTAAAGCTCTTGGTCATCGAGGCGATGCGAAACACCGTGTCGCGTTCGACCGGCGCCTTCGACCGAACGTCGCGAAGACCGGTCGCACCTGCGTGCGCGAGCTCGCCGTCGATGACGATGCCCCAGCTGGCGCCGGGCACGTGCGACTGCTCGGTGAATGCCTTGAAGATGCGATCGATGTCGGGAAACGCCGCCTCCAGACGGGTGCGCCGTTGCGCGTCCGCAAACGCCGGCGGGGGCGCCTTGAAATCCCCGTTGGGCGTCTGTGCTGCGACCGGTGCGATCGAGAGGGCGGCCAGCACCGAGGCCGCAAGGCAGCTGATGGTTCGCTTCATCCGCGGCATTTTACTAAGAGGCTTCGGGCTCCAGGCTCCAGGCTCCAGGCTTCAGGCTTCAGGCTTCAGGCTTCAGGCTTCAGAAGGGACGTGTCAGAACTCGGCTCGCGGCAATGCCTGATCCTGTCCGACGCGGCCGGCAGTGATTTCGGCTTTGAAGTAGTTTTCGGCGCGAATCGGCGCGCCTCCGGCGCGGCGCATTATGGCCAGCTGGCCCATGTGCGCCAGCGCATCGGCGACAGGCCCCTGAAACAGCCGCTCCGCACTGCTTCCGAGAGGCGAATCTGCAGCGAGCGCGGCATCGAACCGCGCCAACCCGTCGAAGAAGCGGGCGACATCGGCGTCCCAGGCCTGCGGGTTCGTCTCGCGCCAGATGTGCTCGCCTCTCGCCAACGCAGTACCCCAGTCGAACAGATCACACACGTGTGACAGAATCTCGCCGGCGCTGCGGCTTCCCTCGCACGCGCGGAACGACGAGAAATCGGTCGGTACGTCAGCAAGGATCTTTCGGGATCGGTATGCCAGCGTTGCTACGGTATGGCGCAAGAAATCGCGTCCATCGGTCCTCCCAGTGGCTTCGCTCATCTCTGATGCCTCCAATATCCGCACGCAGCCAGCATTCCCCTGCGGATACTGGCTGAGCGCCGCTGCAGACGTGAAGCATACCCCCGAAGCCCGAAGCCCGAAGCCCGAAGCCCGAAGCCTGAAGCCTGAAGCCTCTTAGATCGCAACCGCCAGCTCCAGCGTCGCCTTATAGCCGCTGGTGGTATTTCCGTTCAGCGTGGCCATCTCGTTCGTCGTGCCGTCGGCGAAGATGCCGTCCGAGCTGGTGCGAGTCGGATTGTTGCCGCGCGACGCATAGACACCGGTCGCATACACCGCGGCCGTGATGTCATCGGGGAACGCCATCTGCGTGGTCTTCACGCTCGTCCCATTGACGAATACTTCGAGGTGAATGTGCGTGGCGCGCCCCTGATACCAACCCGGGAAGATCGTGTTGAACGTGACCTTGCCGTCGGCATCGGAACGCTGCAGACCGCGAAGGAAGGTCTGCCCGGTGGAGTTGCCGTACTCCGAGTAGTTGCCGGCCGGGTCGCAGTGCCAGACCTCCACCGTCGCGTTCGCGATCGGACTGCATCCGTTGTTGGCGCTGACCACCGTCAACGCCAGCGTCAACGGGAGCCCAGTTTTGCCCTCGGTCACGTCCTGCCGATAGTAGGTCGTGCCATTGATCATCCCGGTGCGATCGGGGTACGGACCCGCCGTCTCCGACGGCGTCACCGCACAGGCGCCGGAGGCCGTTCCATCCGTTGAGGTCGCGGTGCCACTGCTCGCACTCGGACTGGTTGGACTCGATCCGCATCCAAGAAGCGCCGCGCCGACAGCGGCGGTAAAAGCACCCAGCATGTCGCGCCGGGTCACGTCCCTCTTTGCATTCCTCTTCATAGCTGTCGTGATCCTCTCCGGTCAGGCAGGGTTCCAGTGTAGGACCGCAGCACACCAACTGCAGCGCGGCCTTGGTCTTTTCACACGCGCCACGAATCTGCCGCAGGCCACTGGTGGGATACGATGGTCCTCGAACCATGCGGATAGCGCTGGCGCAAATCAATCCAACCAGCGGCGACATCGGCCGCAACACCGCGCTGATCATCGACGCGGTGACTGCGGCAGCGAGCGAGCGCGCTGACCTGGTCGTGGTTCCGGAAATGGCGCTTCCGGGGTACTGCATCGGCGACCTGGTCGAGGACGTGGCGTTTCTCGAGGCCAACGAGCGAGCGATGCGGGAGATCGCGCACGCGGCACGGGGCATTACCGCCGTTGTCGGCTTCGTCGACTTCGATCTCAACGCGCGGAACGACAACGGCACAATCCGCAAGTACAACGCTGCCGCGGTCGTCCGCGACGGTCGTGTGCTGCAGCGCGCGCGCAAGTCGCTGCTCCCCAACTACCGCTATTTCGACGACAAGCGGTTCTTCACGCCAGGCGAACGTCGCGATCCGGTGGATGTCGCCACCGGTTCCGGCTGCGCGCGGATCGGGGTTTCGATCTGCGAAGACATGTGGGACCAGTTCTACGACATCAAGCCGTTGCCGGAGCTGGCGGCGAAGGGCGCCAGCGTGATCCTCAACCTGAACGCGTCCCCGTTTCATCCGGGCAAGCGCCGCACCCGCGAGCGATTGATCCGCGAGCACATTGCGGAGGTGCATCGGCCGGTTGTCTATGTGAATACGGTAGGCGCCGCGGACACCGGGAAGAACATCATCCCGTTCGACGGCGAAAGCCTGGCCTACGACGCCGCGGGACGGCTGGTCGCACTCGGCCGCCAGTTCGACGAGCAGCTGCTCGTCGTCGATCTGGACCCGGCCAAGGCGCCGCTGCCCGAATTGGAGCTCCCGCGTGACGATCGCGATCGCGAACTGCACGACGCGCTGGTGATGACCCTGCGCGACTACATGCGCAAGACCGGCTTCAGCCGGGCAATCGTTCCGGTCTCCGGTGGCATCGACTCCGCCCTGGCGTTGGCCATTGCCGTAGAAGTGCTGGGCCCGGACGGGGTGCTCGCCTACAACCTGCCCTCGCGCTACAACACGGAAACGACGAGAGGCATCGCCGCCCGGCTGGCTGCCGCGTTCGGTATCCAGTACGGCATTGTCCCGATCCACGAAATCGATGAGACGGTCCGCAGGGTATTCGAGCAGCACGCCCACCCGATTTCCCAGAATCTCACCCGCGAGAACCTGCACGCTCGCATCCGCGGTCTGCTGATGATGGCGGAATCCAACGATACCGGTGCGCTGCTCATCTCGTGCGGCAACGAGACCGAGATCGCGCTCGGCTATGCGACGCTGTACGGCGACATGTGCGGCGGGATCTCGCTCATCGGCGATCTGTCGAAGATGGATGTGTACAGCGTGGCGCGCTATGTCAATCGGAAGCACGGACGCGAAATGATTCCGGAGGAGACGTTCCGCATCAAGCCGTCCGCGGAGCTGGCATCCGGACAATTCGATCCGTTCGATTACGCGGTCGTCTCTCCCATCGTCGGAGAATTTGCTGAACACCGGACCAGCCCGGCAGACCTGATCCGGCTCTTCGAGCAGCGCGCGCTCGACCCGACCCGTTTCCGCCCTGACGACCAGGGGCTCACCGTCTACGACAAGTACACACCGGAGACTTTTCGAACGATCGTCTACGACAGTTACCGCCGGCTGCGGCGTTCCGTCTACAAACGGCTCCAGGGGCCACCGATCGTCGTCGTCAGCGAACGCGCGTTCGGGTTCGATCTGCGGGAGACGATTATCAACGGGTGGGAGGGATAGGGACGCCGAGGACCGAGGTCCAAGATCCGAGGCCCGGACCCAATCTCCCGGCCGAGGCTCAGGCAAGTCGGATCTCGAACCGCCGGACTTCGAACCTCGAACCCCCGGACCTCGGACCTCGGACCTCGGACTCTACGGTGAGATCAGATCGCCATACCGCTGAATGCGGCCGGCCGAATAGCTGTTGAGCAGGTCGTCGATCGTATGCAGGCGCGAGGTGCTTCCATCGCCGGGACGCGCGCGCGAGATCGCGTAGTCGAAGATCGATCGAATCAAGACGCTGTTCTTTTGATGCGGCACGCGCCCGAGGTTCGCAATGAACCTGGCGAAGGTGCCCTCCCGGAACAGATAGAACTCCACGTTCGAGACGTAGAAAGCCGACACCAGTTCGCGTCGCAGGCCGAGCGCGCGGCCAATGGCCGCCAGCGCCGACGGACCGCTCAGATCGCCGACGACGGGGATCACGCGATCCTGAGCCTGCAGCGACTTCACGAACTGAAACGATTCTTCGGAGGCGAGAAAGTTCGTGCGGCGCCCGCTCGGATCCGTGTCGAGGAGCAACTGGCGGTAGGTTGGATAGTGACTCTGCGGCGGCCGGCCGGTGCTCTGGAAGCGCAGCGACAGCCCGGCATCGACGAACCGTGCGTGGAATCTCGTGATGGTTGCGATGTCTTCGGCCGAGAGCGGCACGCCCGTCTTCTTCAGCACAGAGAACGCACGCGTGCGGACGGCGGCGACATCGGCCGGATCCACGGTGCGGGTGTCGATCTCCTTTACGAGATCCTCGATTGCCGCCTCCCTGGCCGAGCGTCCGGCAACCGCCGGGAGCCGACGGCCGAAGAGCATCGAGAGATAGTCCTCCCGCGTGCGTGCCAGCTGGAACAAGGCTTTGAAAAACAGATGCAACAGGAGGTTGTCGCGGCGAATGTCGATGATGAACGCGATCGTGGGCCGGACTTCCGCGATGTAGGTGAAGTTCTGATCCGGTCCAACGCCGATGTAAGCGCCGCCGTGCACTCTCTTTTGCTGCAGTTCCGGTATGACCTGGAGGTACGACGATTCGTTGGAGATCAGGTTGTCGGTATCGAAGTATCCACCGGCCTCCGAAAGCCCGGCGACCTGGGCGGCGAAGCTCGCCTGCCCTTGCGCCGCGTGACCGGCGGGCGCGGCACAGACGATCGCGCAAGCGAGGAGAAGGGTTCGGAGCGGGCCAATGGCGCGAATCCGGATCACGGCACCTCGATCTCCAGCGGAACGATCGTCTTTCCCCAGTGGAGCGCCAGCTCGGCGTGTTTGCCGTCGACCTTTGGGAAATAGAAGGCGAGCGTCTCCATGTGCATGCCCTCGTGTGGTGTGCTGGTGACGCGCAAAACGTCCTGACCGGCGGGATATCTGGTGTGAAAGACCGGCTGCACACGGTTGAAGATCACCGTCCAGTGGTCCTGTTGCGGCTCGGTCCACAGCGAATAAGTTCCGGCAGGCAGCTCCCGCCCCTCGACCTTGACCTCGGTCGACACCTCGATCGTGGTCGCGTTGTCGGCTCCAGGGGTCCACACCTTGCCCCACGGCACCAGCGCACCGAACAGCTCTCGGCCGCGCGCCACGGGCCGGTTGTACTCAATCGTAATCACAGTGTTGGCGACGTGTTGAGACACCGACCCGTGCTGGCTCGGCTTGGGCGCACCCGGCGCCGGCGGCGACTGTACCGCCGCCGATAACATCACCGCGAGCAGCGTTCTCCCGAACATCATTTCTTCGATTCGTCGTAAACCGTCTGAAGGTTCGACTTCAGTCGGTCGGGCTGCAGCGTGTACCTTGCAAACTGTGACGAAGGCTTGAAGTCGGTAACCGCCTGTTCGACGCTCTTCCCGGCCTTCTGCTGACCCTCCGCCCAGGTCAGGAACTCCTGGTTGAATGCGGCGTACTCCTTGAGATCGGTGAACGGCAGCGTCGTGCTGTGCCCGGTGATGATCGTGTCGACGTCCTTCAGGCCGGTCCACGCATTGGTCAGCGTCCGAGGATACTCGGTAGCGGAGCCGCCGTTTTTGACGTCGATCAGCGGGAAGTTCTTCCCGGAGAAGATGTCGCCGGCATGCACGACCTTCGCCGTCGTGAACACGATCCACGCGTCGCCATTCGTATGGCCCGGTCCGAAGTAATACACGTCGATCTGGTCCTTCCCATCCAGAAGCGACAGCTTGTCCTTGAAGGTCTTCTTCGGCAGGAATGCGGCCTTCTCCCCCTTGAACGCGTCCATCTGCTCCATGTTGGCCTTCGTGTTCTCGTGGGCCACGATCTCGACCGACGCCGGGAACGCCTCGTTGCTCCCCGTATGATCCCCGTGGGTGTGGGTATTGATGATCGTCGTGACCGGCTTGTCGGTAATCGTCTTGATCTTTTCGAGAATCGCCGGACCCCAGCCGGCCAGCTTGGTGTCGACGATGACGACGCCGGCGTCGGCGACATAGACGGCGGTATTGCCACCCCCGCCTTTGAGCATGTACAGGTTGTCCTTGATCTTTTCGACTTCGACGACCTTCGGCTGGCCGGCCTGCCCTCCCGGCGGCGCTTGCCCGGCCCGAAGCACGACCGACAGGGTTCCCGCAGCAAACAACAGCGTCAACACGACGGCCCGCTTCATGAAAATCCTCCAGGAAAGAAGACGCGCTGGATGAACCAGTAGCTGCCCGCGACAATCACGGCGATCGAGCCGGCAAAGGCCAGTCGGCGGCCGGCCGCCTCGTGACGCGATCGCACCAGTGCGAGCGCCGACGCCACCACGACCACAACCGCCAGCTGTCCAATCTCCACGCCGACGTTGAACGACACGAGCGACCAGCCGAGAGCCCGCGCCGGAAGATCCATCTCGCGCAACACGTTCGCGAAGCCGAAGCCATGGATGAGTCCGAACACGAACGCGACGACCGCCCGCAAGTCGCGTCCTTGCCCGGTCAGCAGGTTGTCGGCACCCACATAGACGATGCTCAACGCGATGGCAGGTTCGATCAAACGCGCGGGTGGATTGACGATGTTGAGTACGGCCAGCGCGAGCGTTACGCTGTGGGCAGCGGTGAAGGCGGTCACGATGAAGGCCAGTTGCCGCAGGCGCCCGCCAAGAAGGAGAAGCCCGACGAGAAACAACAGGTGATCCGGGCCGATCAGGATGTGATGGATGCCGGCCGCGAGGAACTTCCGGACCACTGCCCATGTGCCCTGCCGCGACCCGGCGAAGTAGTCGTACGAGGTGCGATGCACATCGAGAATTGCCTGCGAGGTCAGGTGCCCGCGCTCGTACACGTTGACGAACGTCTGGTGAGTGGGATCGTAGGGAAACAGCGATGCGGTGAACGTCAACCGCCCAGGGGCGCGTCCGAGCGGCCATCTGATTTGAACTCGAAGCGAGCTGCGATCCGGCAGCACCTCGATACCGCCGAAGATCGGGCTGAGCGCTGTTCCGTCGGCCGTCAACTGGACGCGTGCGCGGACCAACGCTTCGAGCGCCGCGCGCTGGGCCTGCGCGGTCGCCACGTCCAGCAGGCGTTCGGCGGGATCGATGCCAAGGTCGTGCGCGGCATCGTAGACGTGAAGCACAATCGCGCCGTCAATCCCATCGTCCGCGAGATAGAGATCCGCGTAGCTGAACGGAGCCGGATGCGCCCATCCGATCGCGGAGCACAGCAGGACGGCGATCGCCAGGAGCGCAGCGCGCATCGACACCCTCAGTGCGGGAACGCCTGCAGGTGTTCGCGCAGCAGATCGCGTCCGAAGTCGCCGTTGAAATCGCGCCAGACCGAGTGAATGTGGTTACCGTCGTTCTGCGAGTTGTCGTACTCGACGAGGAAGGTCGGCCCCTGAATGCGGTAGTAGTGCTTTTTGCCGCGCTCGGTCTCACCCGCCCAGGCAAATGCGATGTTCTCCAGGCCAGCCTTGCGAAGCTTCTCCATGCGCTCCGACGCGATGTCGGCAGTCATGACACCGGTGTAGACGTCGATCAGCTTCATCAGGAGGTCGCGCTGCGGAGAGGTCATGGCGGATGCCTTGAGTCCAATCGGCGACAGTGGATCGACGGCGGTTCGGTTCTCGGTCAGCATCTCATTCGGCGCCGTGGTCTGCACGATCGCAACCGAGCGCTCCGACGGATCCAGCGCGTCGAGCAGCGCGCGCGCGGCGTCCTCCTCGCTGCCGAGCGTCCGCTGTCCCTTCTGCGGGCCTTCGCGCACTTCCGCCGGATTCGAGCCGAGGAAGGTCGGAGTGTTGCCGACCAGACGGCCGCCGACGATGGTGAAGTGGAAGGAAATGTGGTGCCCCACGAAGCGCCAGCCCCACGGGGCAGTCTCACCAGGTGTCCCGAAAACCGCCATCGCATACGCACCGGGGTCGCGCGGGAATTTGCGGTTGTCTCCTTCGATCACCTGGAGCACCTTCTCGAGTTCCATGATCTGCTCGGTGGTCATGAAACCTCGCTGGCTCAGGCCGGTCTTGAGCAGATCGCGCGCGAGCGCCCGCTGCTCGTCCGTCATCTTGCCCAGCGTGACCCCCTTGCGCGGGAACATCTCGTTTGGCACGTAATGCCACGCCGTCCGGTCGGCTGCGTCGAACGCCAGCACGGCCTGATCGCGTTGCTCGGCGGTTAGCGAGGCCAGCCAGCGCTTGGCGGCAGTGGCCATCGCGGAGGCAGATTTTTCGGAGCCAATGGTGACGCTGCTGACATAGACGAGGACCAATGCCGCTGCCAGTCCAACTCGTGCGATTGTCGAGCGTGCCATGATGTGTCTCCTCATCCGCGGAATCCTAGCACGGCTCCTCGCCGCGAGGGTGCGGGGTTCGAGGTCCGAAGTCCGAGGTCCGAGGTGCGAGATCTTCGGCTTCCTGCCCGTTTGGGTGATGTGTGACACTCGGGCGCGGCGCGACAATCGCGTCATGACCAACACAGCTCTTTCCACTCTTTCCGAGGCGTTCGCGGCATTGGTCGAGGCCGCGGCTCCGTCGGTGGTGCAGGTGCAGGGACGTCGGCGTCCCGCAAGCGGCGTGATCTTCTCTCACGACTCGGTGCTGACGACGGTGCGGGCGCTTGGCCGCGAAAACGGAGTTCGCGTGCGACGGCACGATGGGGAAACCCTGGATGCAGAACTGGCGGGATGGGATCCGTCCACCGGCCTTGCCGTGCTCGGCGTCACCGGACTCGGCGTCGAGCCGGCGCATCAGTCAACAACCACCCCGCGCGTCGGGCACATCGCGGTTGCGGTCGCACGATCGTGGAGCAACGCCGTAACCGCCAGCGCCGGCATCGTTGCAGTGATCGGCGGGCCGCTGGCCACCGGCCGTCGCCGATCGATCGAGCAGGTGCTCCGCACGACGGCCCCGATGCACGATGGCTTTGCCGGCGGCGCGTTTCTCGACGCGTCCGGGGGCGTGGCCGGCATCACCACCGCGAGCGCCATTCGGGGCTTCGGCGTCGTGATTCCGGCATCCATCGCCTGGCGCGCGGCGTCAGATGTACTGAAGCACGGCAGGCCGCAGCGAGGCTATCTTGGTATTGCGGGGCAACCGGTGCAGCTTGCTGAACGCCAGCAGGGGGGCGCCGCCCGCGACCGTGGCTTGCTGATTGTCGGGATTACCCCGGGCGGGCCGGCCGACGCTGCGGGACTGTTGATTGGCGACATCTTGATCGAATTCGACGGACAACCGGTCTCGGCTCCCGAGGACCTGCTGGATTTGCTGACCGCCGACCGCGTGGGTCGCGCGCTGAACGTGAAAGTCCTGCGCGCAGGCGCCTCGCGCGACGTCAGCGTGACCGTCGCCGAGCGAACGGCCTCATGACTGATGCACGTTGTGCTGATTGGATCGGATGAGGAGCGCGCGCAACTGCGCGCGCTCCTTCCTGACGAAGTCGTCATTGCCGGCGAAGCCTCGACGCTCGCCGAAGCGCGGAGCGATGACCATGGCGCTGACGCGTGGCTGCTCGCTCCTTCGCGCCGACGCGATTCATCGACGGAGATGCCACCCGAGCCGCTGACGCCACGAGAGCGAGAGGTGCTGGCCCTGCTCGCGGAAGGGCTGCCGAACAAAGTCATCGCCGCACGCCTCGGGATCAGCGATCAGACGGCGAAATTTCACGTCGCCTCGATTTGCGGAAAGCTGGGCGCTTCGAACCGCACCGAAGCCGTTCGGATTGCGCTCCGTCGCGGCCTGGTCACCATCTGATGTTTCGGTCCGGGCTCAGGCCTCACCCGCGAAACATGAAATAAACGGCACCCAGCAGGCACAATCCGGCCCACAGAAAGTCCAGTTTGATCGGCTGCTTCATGTAAAGAACCGCGAACGGGACGAACACGCCGAGCGTGATCGCTTCCTGCAGGACTTTGAGCTGCGACAAGCTCAACGTCGCATAGCCGGTGCGATTGGCGGGAACCTGGATCAAATATTCAAAGAGTGCGATCGACCAGCTCACGATTGCCGCCACGTACCACGCCTTGTTACGAAGATCTCTCAGGTGCGCATACCAGGCAAAGGTCATGAACACGTTAGAACAAGTCAACAGCCCTGCCGTTGTCAGGATCACCCGCATGGTGTCTCCTTGAACCCCACGGGTCTCATCGTCATTCGATCAACCTCCTCTTCTTGAAACGCTGCCACGCGCGATTAGCGCTCGGCGCCAATCGCGGTGAGCGTGCGAAGCGATCGCACATACATCACGCCCTGCGACAATGCCGGGGTGGCCATCAACAACTCACCGATGGAATTGGTGGCAATCTGAGTGAACTCAGGACCGGCTGCGATGACCAGCATCTCGCCGTCCTCATTCGAGAGGTAGATCTTGCCATCGGCGGCTACCGGCGACGCGCTGAAGCCGCTGCCGATTGGATCGAGTCGCTTCCTGTAGATCTCCTCGCCGGTGCGCAGGTTGTAAGCATCGAACAACCCGTTGTTCGCCAGCACGTAGAGTTGACCTCTGTACACCAGTGGCGACGGCATGTAGGGACCGCGTGCGGTGCGGCTCCACACTATGGAGTCGCTGCTCGTTTTTCCACCGGCCAGCGTCAGATCACCGAGCGCGCCGGGGCGTACGACGAAGATCGGGCGTTCGGGGCCGCGACCGCTGGCGACTACGACCAGGCCATCGGCAAAGACCGGCGTCGGCGCAGTGATCTTGGAGCTGCCGCCCAGCCGCCATCGTTCCTTGCCGGTGCGTGGATCGTAGCCTCGGATGAAGTTCGACCCATTGGCCACCAGCACCGGGCCATCGTCGGTGGTCCCGGCTGTGGGCGTGCCCCAGGACGGGATCTCGTCGCGATCGGTCTTCCAGACGGTCTCGCCGGTTTCGGCATTCAGCGCGATCAGAAACGAATCCGCCTGCGTGTCGCACTGCAGGATGACCAGGCCATTCCAGATGATCGGTGAGCTTGCCGGGCCCC
This sequence comes from uncultured Acidobacteriota bacterium, assembly GCA_963755695.1. GTDB lineage: Bacteria > Acidobacteriota > Vicinamibacteria > Vicinamibacterales > 2-12-FULL-66-21 > QHWT01. The sequence goes on from CAVWLB010000010.1 coordinate 2,711,979, forward strand.
ACTCGTAAGTCGGGATGTCGTACGCTCCGAGATCGAGACGCCCCAGGTCGACTTTCCACAGAAGCCGACCGCTGAGATCGTAGGCGTACACGCCCTTCGATCCGAACGACGCGACGACGATGCGACCATCGGTGGCCGGCGTGGCGCTCGCGTAAGTCGACTTCACATGTCGCTTGTCGATCGGCACACCTTCCGCGGCGACCCGTTCCCAGAGGATCCGCCCGCTGGCCTTGTCGATTGCATAGAGCATCCAGCGCTGCGGCGATCGATCGTTCGAGGCGTCACCGTCGCCATACAGGCCGGGGCGAAACGTCGCATCTGGATCGGTGCTGACAGCGCTGGTGACGAACACGCGGTCGCCCCAGACAATCGGGCTCGAGTGCGCAAGACCCGGAATGGGCGTGCGCCAGAGAACGTGTTCACCGGTCTTGGCGTTCCATGTATCGGGCAGGTTCTGTTGCTCCGCGATTCCGGATGCACCGGGGCCACGGAACGAGGGCCAGCTGCCAGACGAGTTCACGGCGTTCGATCGCGGACCGGCGTCGACGACCGTTCGCACGATACGACGGACAGGTGGCGGCTCTTTCGCATCGGCGGGCCTCCACGTGCTGCGGTCGATGATCATCCGTCGTACTGTGCACGCGTCGGCGACGAGATCGAAATGCACGCGGTCTCGCTCAACGGTGAACCGATAGCGGCCGGGTTTGTCGCAGCCATCCGGAACGTCGGGAGTCGCCAGCTCGATCTCGGCGCCATCAATCGACCAGGTCCCCCTGAGTGGCGGCCAACCCTTCCCCTCCAGAGCAAACGTGTGATCGGGATTGAATCGTGCGGCGAAGGCGCCAAAGGTCAATGACCCCGATGGCAAGGCGGTCTGCCCTGCCGCACCGATTGCGGCAAGCCAGCCAATCGCGATCGTCACGACCGCCGACAGGTCCGGGCGCATGGACAGATCGCGCATCATCGATCTAGGCTCCAATATCCTCACGCCACAGTTCCGGGTGCGCGTGAATGAAGTCGCTCATCAGCCGGATGCAGCTGGCATCCTGAAGCACCGTCACCCTCACGCCACGCGATCGCAAGAGCGCTTCTTCTCCCATGAACGTCTGGTTCTCGCCGACAACCACGGTGGGGATTCCATAAAGGAGGATCGCGCCGCTGCACATGGCACAGGGGGACAGCGTCGTGTAGAGAATCGACGCCCGGTAGAGGCTGGCAGGCTGGCGCCCGGCGTTCTCGAGCGCGTCCATCTCGCCATGCAGCACGGCGCTCGCCTGCTGAACCCGCCGGTTGTGACCGCGACCGACGATGCGTCCCTGGTGCACCAGGACGGAGCCGATGGGAATTCCGCCTTCCCTGGCGCCGGTTTGCGCCTCCTCAATCGCCGCCTGCATGAACGGGTCGGGCATGGGAAATGATCGCACGAATGCGGTTCGCGGTTGGCGGTTAGCGCTTCACGGTTCGCGGTTCGCGGTTCGCGGTTCGCGGTTCGCGGTTCGCGGTTCGCGGTTCGCGGGAGGGCGGGTCTTTAGACCCGCCGCTGTTGACAGCGAGAGCAACCGCGCCACAGAATCGCCCGATCTCTACTCACACGAGGCCTTCGTCATGCGAACTCACCTGTCGGTCACGCTAAGCGCTCTTGCTCTGATTGCCATCCCGGTTTTCGCGCAACAACCACCTCCAACCCAGACGCCGGCTGCGCAACCGGCTGCGCAGACCCCGCCGAAAGGGAATCCGAAGGATACGGAAGTCTGGGAGCCGGTGCCCAAGGTGATCACCCCGCCCGCCACCGACGGTGCGCCGCCGTCGGATGCAATCGTGTTGTTCGACGGCAGCAACCTCGATCAGTGGGTATCGGTGAAGGACAAGTCGCCGGCCGGATGGACGGTCGCTGATGGCGTGCTGACCGTCAACAAGCAGGCCGGCAACATCGAGACGAAGCGGAGCTTCAAGAACTATCAACTGCACCTCGAGTGGCGCATTCCGCCCGACATCACCGGCACCGATCAGGCGCGCGGCAACAGCGGCCTGTTCCTCGCGTCAACCGGCAGCGGCGACGGCGGCTACGAGCTGCAGATCCTCGACTCCTACAACAACAAGACCTATGTGAACGGGCAGGCCGGCAGCGTCTACAAGCAGTATCCGCCGCTGGTGAACGCCATGCGCAAGCCCGGCGAATGGCAGACCTACGACGTCGTCTGGACCATGCCCACGTTCAACGCGGACGGATCGGTGAAGACCCCGGCATACGTGACCGCATTCCACAACGGCGTCCTGATCCAGAACCATTCGGAGGTGAAAGGGGAAACGGTTTACATCGGCAAGCCCCAATACAAGAAGTACGACGAGGCGCCGATCAAGCTGCAGGCGCACGGCGACCCGAGCCAGCCGATCAGCTTCCGCAATATCTGGGTACGTGAGCTCGAAGCCCCGGCAGCAGCGGGAAGCCGTTGACGAATTGCAGACGGCCGGGCAAATCGTCATAGGATGAACCGATGCCCGGAGCCGTGTCACGCGCCGTCAACGTCGAGGACTTGCGCCGCGCCGCGCGGCGGCGCTTGCCTCGCGTCGTGTTTGACTACATCGACGGTGGCGCCGACGGCGAGGTTACGCTGCGCGAGAACTGCCGCGCATTCGAGACGGTCACCTTTCGGCCGCGATTCGCCGTCGAGGTTCCGCCGCCGGACCTCCGCACATCAGTACTCGGCCTGCCGGTGTCGCTCCCGTTTTTATTCGCACCGGTCGGAAGCTCGCGCATGTTCTATCCGCGCGGCGAGGAGGTCGCGGCGCGGGTAGCGGGAAAGGCGGGCACCATCTATATCCTGTCGACCTTGTCGGGCTGTCGTCTCGAAGAGGTCAAGAAGGCGACGCCGGGTCACGCCTGGTATCAGGTCTACCTCTGCGGAGGCCGCGAGATCGCCTCGAAAACGATCGGACGCGCGCGCGACGCGGGTTTCTCGGCGCTCGTCGTCACGATCGACACCCCCGTGGCCGGACTTCGCGAACGCGATTTCCGGAACGGCACGAAGGAACTCCTCACCCGGCGGCCCTGGCCGATGCTGCCCCACGTCGGGCAGTTCATCGCGAGGCCGCGCTGGCTCGCTCAGTTCCTCGCGGACGGTGGCCTCATGTCGTTCCCCAACGTCATGCTGCCCGACGGGCCGATGCCTTATGCGGATGTCGCGGCGGCCCTCGAGCAATCCACCGTGACCTGGCGGGACCTCGACTGGATCCGGGATCTCTGGCGGGGCCCGATCGTGGTCAAGGGAATTCACACGGGTGAGGACGCGCGGCGTGCGCTCGAGGCGGGCGCCAGCGCGGTCGTGGTGTCAAATCACGGCGGACGACAGCTCGATGGCGTCGCGCCGACGCTGCGCGTGCTTCCCGAAGTGCTCGCTGCCGTGAACGGCCGGGCCGAGGTACTGCTCGACGGCGGCATTCGCCGCGGGAGCGACGTCGTGAAGGCGTTGTGTCTCGGTGCGCGCGCCGTGCTCATTGGCCGCGCCTACGCCTATGGCCTGGGCGCTGGCGGCGGTCCCGGCGTCACCCGCACCGTCGACATCCTGCGCGCGGACATCGTCCGGACGCTGAAGCTGCTCGGCTGCGCCTCGGTGGCCGAGTTGAATCGCTCCTACATCGATCTCCCCGCTGACTGGCTCGACCCGACTGTCGCGACTGCTCCAGGCAACTGGGCGCGATGATGCGGTCGCGCAAGATACTGCATTCTTCAGGATCGTGACAGATCGCACCCGAACAGCTTCAGCTCCTTTTCATCGTCGCCGAGCCTGACCAGTCTTTCGAACGCGAAGCCCAGCTTTCCGAGCACGCGAATCGACGCCGCGTTGACCGGATCCACGATCGCGACGAGACGCCGCAGTCCGACGTCTTGCCACGCATGTTCTTTCACTGCCGACGCCGACTCGACCGCGTAGCCCTGCGACCAGAATTGCGGCAGGAACGCGAAGCCGATGTCGACATCGGGAAGCGTGTCGCGCTTCAGGAGACCGCAGATGCCGATTGGGGAACCGGTCGCATTCAACTCGACCACGTACAGGCCAAATCCGAATCGAGCGTAGCTCGCCAGTGGTCCGGCGGTGATGTACGACTCGGCATCGGCTGTCGTTCGTACGCCGCGATCGCCAATGTTGCGGATGAACGATGGCTCGTTCAAGAGCGTCACCATGAACCCGGTGTCACTGGTGTTCATGCGGCGCAACGTCAGCCGGGGCGTCTCGCTGACGACCATCCGCGTCCGACGCGCGAGGTCAGCGGGGCGGGCGCCCCGGCATGTCGGTGACTCTCGGGCATGCCGAATCGACGCGCAGTCTCCCCTTCGAAGTCCACTTCAATGACCACGGCGGGCTCGTCGCCGACGACCCAGCCGTCATGGCCCGGCTCGATCACGAGTGCCTCGGGAGCCGCAAACTCCATCGCGCATCCATCCGCATATTGGATGTGAATCTGACCGCGCGCGAGGAACCCGACGTGCGCGTGCATGCACAGGTCGGTGCCGACGACCTGTTTCATGTGCGTCGACCAGCGGAATCCCGGTTGGTAGATGACGCGCTTGACGCGCGCCGTGCCGGCGCGCGCGATGTCGAGCTGCACCCCGCCCACCTCACGGTGATCGGCTCCCTTCATCGGCGCAAAGATCGGATCGGTCGAAGCCATTGTTCACTCCTCGGGGGTCGTCCGCCAGTCCGTCAGCGGACGTTGCGGGTTCATGCCGCGTCGAGCAGGACGCGAATCGTATCAGACCCGGTACCGGGTGCCATAATTCCAGTCGATGAACCGCAGCCGGTTCGTGGCAATCGTTGTCGGGCTGCTGCTGTCGCGCTCCGTCGGCGGGGCGCAGGATCCCACGACGCGGGCGAGAGAGACGTACGCGCACGCCGTCGAGCTCGAAGCCAAGGGCAACAATGCGGCCGCACTCTCGTTACTGTGGGAAGCCGCGGGACTTGCCCCGCACGACGCAGACATCCAGAACCGTCTCGGCGAAGCGCTCGAACGAATCGGGGCGCTCGACGCCGCCGTCGATGCTTTTCGAACCGCGACCACGGAGCGGCCTTCCTTCAAGAAAGCATCCAACAATCTCATCCTCGCGCTGGTGAAAGTCGGCAGAGGACCGGAAGCCGCCGAGCGAGCCCGCAAAGTCGTCACCGACTCTCCGAGCGATCCTGACGCGCACTTCACGCTGGGACTGGCGCTGTCCGAGCAGGATTACGCGGAAGCGATCCGCAGTTTTCGTCGCGCGCTGGAGCTCGCGCCGCGGCACGCGCTGGCCCGCTACAATCTTGCGCTGGTTCTCAATCGCGCCGACCGGCAGGTCGAAGCCGCGCAGGAACTCGAACGGACGATCGCCATCGAACCGCGTCCCGAAGCGCACTATCAGCTCGGGGTCATCTACTGGCATCGGGGCGATCTCGATGGTGCTGTGCGCGCGCTGCGGGCGGCGATTGCCGCGCAACCGCGTTATGCGGATGCCCACTACACGCTCGGGGCGCTGTTGAAAGCCAGGCGGGATTGGGCAGGGGCCGCCGACGCGCTCAGTCGCGCGATTGCGCTGCAGCCGGACCTGTCGGCTGCTCACTATACTCTCGCGCAGGTACTCGAACTCAGCGGCGATGCCGGAGGCGCGCGAAAGCACTTCGCCGAAGCTGATCGACTTCGCACCCAGGCGGCGCTCGTTCAGGAAGCGGGCGTCTGGACATCGGTCGGAACGCAAAAGCTCGACCGCCGCGAATTCCTAGAAGCGATCGATTGCTTCCGTCGCGCCACCACCATCTTCGAGGCCTACGCGCCCGCGCACTATCAGCTTGGACGAGCGCTCGACCAGCTTGGTCAGCCTGACGCTGCGCGTGTAGCATTTGCCCGGGCGCGGCAACTCAACCCGAGTCTTGTCCCTCCGCCAAAGTCCAGGTAACAAAGACGGTTGTCACTACAGCCATGCCAGTTGTATAAGGGCTCGATGAATCTACTGTAGCCCAGCTCCAGATTCACACCGTTTCTGATTGGGAGACTCACGGGAGGAGCTCATGATGAGAAGACCGGTGGTGTACTGCAGCGTGCTCTGCGCCTTGCTGCTGCTCGCCGGCGCCAGAGTGACGGCCCAGGAATTTCGCGCAACCGTCAAAGGACAGGTCGTTGATTCGAGCCAGGCAGCCCTGCCCGGCGCGACCGTCAACGTCCGCAACCAGGAAACCAACGAAGTGGCAACCGCCACGACCAATGCGGAAGGGAACTACACGATCCCCTTCTTGAAGCCGGGCGCCTATACCCTCACCGTGGAAATGAGCGGCTTCCAGACGCACACCCGGAAGGACATGACGCTCGAAGTCGGGCAGACCGCAACCGTCAACGCCCAACTCGGCGTCGCCGGCGTCTCCGAGCAGGTCAACGTCGTCTCCGAGTCGCCGCTGCTCGATACGAGCAACGCGGATCGGGGCACGGTCATCGACAGTCACCGGATCGCCGAACTGCCGCTGCAATCGCGGAGTCCGATGGCGCTTGCCACGCTCGTCGCCGGCGTCAACTACAACGCCCAGGCGATTTATCTCCGGCCGTTCGACAACGGCGCGCTCGCCGACTGGTCGATGAATGGCGGCGCCAATCGCAACAACGATTTCCTGCTCGATGGCGTGCCGAACAACGCGACCATTGGCGGCAACAACATCGCCTACGTACCGCCGGCCGAAGCGGTCCAGGAATTCAAAATCGCCACCAACTCCTACGACGCGCAGTACGGGCGCACCGCCGGCGGCGTCGTGAACATGTCACTCAAATCGGGCACCAATACGCTGCACGGTGTCGGTTATGAGTTCTACCGGCGCAAGTGGCTCGACGCCAACTCGTTCCTGCTGAATTCCCGCGACTCGCCAAAGACGGATCACTATCTGGATCAGTACGGCTTCAGCGTCGATGGTCCAGTGCTGATTCCGGGACTGTACAACGGCAAGAACAAGACCTTCTTCCTGTTCACTGGTGAAAAGTACCGTGAAGGCACGCCGGCACCGCAGTTCAGTACCGGTACCGACCGAAGCGATGCGTCGCGGAGATTTCAGCGACTATCGAGACACTGCAGGCAATCTCATCACCATCTTCGATCCGGCGACCGGCCGGCTCGAGAATGGCGCCTGGGTGCGGGATCCGTTTCCCAACAACCAGATTCCCGCCGATCGCATCAATCCGGTTGCGCAGGCGCTGCTACAGGTACTATCCCCTGCCTAACAACCGGGATCCTGCGGTCGCCGCGTGGCAGAACAACCTCGCTTATCCGGAACATTTCAACAAGGACGTGTTCTGGAACTGGGTCGCCAAGGTCGACCAGAACTTCGGCCCGAACGATCGCTTCTTTGCCCGGTGGGGCAAGAACGAGCGCAACGAGATCCGGAACACGAGCGCGATCCGGACCGGCCCGGCGCAGGACGGACAGTTGCCGCTGATCCGGTCGAACGACGCGGTCGTCGGCGACTGGGTGCACGTCTTCGGGGCCGGTGCGGTGTTCAACCTGCGCGGCGGCTACAGCAACTTCCTCGAACTGAGCCGGTCCGATGAAGGACTTGGATTCGACTCCGCCACGCTGGGGTTCCCGGGCAGTCTCGCCTCACAGCTTCCCGCGAAGCTCTTTCCCCGGATCGAAACGGCCGAATACGTGAGCCTCTCCCGCGGCGGCAACCAGAATACGAGCAAGGTCTGGTCGCTGCAGCCCAACGTGTCGCTCACCCAAGGAAAGCACAACGTCCGAGCCGGACTCGATGTCCGGACTACGGTCGTCGAAGCGCGGACCATCGGCAACGCCGCGATGCGGATACGCTTCGATCGCCGCTACACGCAGGCCGATTTCAGCCGCGGCGACGCGCTGTCCGGGAGCTCGTTCGCGTCGCTGCTCCTCGGCGCGCCATTCGGCGGCGAAATCGACAACAACGTCCTGCCCGACTTCAACTGGGCCTACTGGGCCCCGTGGGTACAGGACGATTGGAAGATCAGCACCAAGCTGACGGTCAACGCCGGCTTCCGCTGGGACTTCAACCGCCCGTTGGGTGAAGCGGACAACCGGCTGAACTACGCCTTCGATCCGACGGTTGTCGGTTCCGGTTTCGGCCGCCGTTCCCGGTGACCGGCGGCCTGACCTTCGTCGCCGTCGACGGCAATCCCGATCGCCCGTGGAAGAGCGACAACAACAATTTCCAGTTGCGTGGCGGCTTCGCCTATCAGCTCGCCGAGAAGACGGTGTTGCGGGGCGGCTACGGGCGCTACTTCCTCAACCCCGCCCGCGATCCCTCGGGCGTGGCTGGCACCGGGATCCTGACCCAGGGCTTCAGCATTCAGACGCCGCTCATCGGCTCGAATGACAGCGATCAGAATCCGCTCTACAACCTTGCCGACCCGTTCCCCTCCGGCGTCCTGCAGGCTCCGGGCAGTTCGCTCGGCCCGAAGACGTTCCTGGGTCGTGACATTTCGTACGACGAACCCGAACTTCGTGGTGCCGTACGTCGACCAGTTCTCGATCGGCGTGCAGCAGGAGCTGCGGTGGGGCGTGGTCGCGGAGGTGAGCTACGCGGGCAGCCGTTCGCGGAAACAGGAGACGGAGTTCCGCGGCATCAACGAACCGTCCCGCGCGCTGCAGGATCAGTGCGACGTCACGCTCGGCGGAAGTCGCGCCTTCTGCGATCAGCAGTTGGCGAACCCGTTCTTCCAGGTCCCGGGGTTCGAGGGCACCAATCGCTTCACCAGTGCGACGCTGTCGCGTTTCGAGTTGAGCCGGCCATTCCCGCAGTTCGGTCAGATCACGGAGGCATGGCGCACCGACGGCAAGATCGACTACGACTCGCTGCAGATTGTCGGCAACAAGCGCTGGTCGCGCGGGTTCACGGTAAACGTGAACTATACGTGGGTGCCGCGGTTCGAACAGACCGGTTCGGCCGCGGGGTTCACGCAGGGTCCGCGCGAGCAGGGGGACTTCAACGCGTACATCGACAACTCGACCCAGCAGCTCTACGTCGGTCCGTACTTCACACACCGCAGGCACCGCCTGACCGCGTCGGGAGTTTACGAATTCCCATTCGGCCGCGATCGCGGAGGCCTCACCGGCGCGCTGCTGAAGGGCTGGTCGGTCGCGCCGATGTTCGTGTATCAGTCCGGGCAGCCCTGGCGCATCCCGACGAACGTGGACGTCGTCGGCGATCCCTCGATCGCCGTGGAGAAGACCGGGCAGTTCATATACGGCATGCAGCCGTGTGTGGGACAGCGCAACAACGCGACCGGACAATACGAGCTGCTCGCGTACTCGGTGGCCTACGGATGCACCGAACCGTCCTTCCTGATCCGCGAGCCGTTCCAGCGAAGAACGACCGGGTTCATGGTCGACGAGCTGCGCCGCCCGTCGTACTGGGAACTGGATCTCAACTTCGCGAAGACGACGCCAATCACCGACCGGGTGCGCTTCCAGCTGCGCATCGAAGCGTTCAACATCTTCAACAGCCCGATGTACGACGAGCGCGACTACGAGCGCAACACCAACTCGGCGGACTTCGGCCGCATCAATCGCAACACGGTTGGGCAATCGAACTTCCAGCGATTCGTCCAGCTCGGATTCCGACTGATCTTCTGACGCCGCGGTCCTTTCCTCCTTGCGCGTGGGGCCCCCCCCACGCGCTCGCGCTCGGCGCCGGCGCTTCGCGCCGGTTCACTCCGTCGCCTCGCGCTGGCCGCAGGCGCTTCCGTTCCCTGCGCGTGGGGCCCCACCCCCACGCGCTCGGCGCGGCCGCTTCGCGCCGGTTCACTCCGTCGCCTCGCGCTGGCCGCAGGCGCTTCCGTTCTCACGGTCGGCGCAGCCCTGGTCCCGGGCTGCGCCGTCGTTGGCGCGCAAACGGCATCAGGCGCAAAACGTATCGCCTGGGCCGACCTCGCGCCGGCGTTGCGCACACGCCTCGAAGCCCGCGGCATTACCGCTTCGAAGTTTCCGTCGTTCGTCGATCGTGTGCACCGATCCAACGTTCGCCGTGTGCGCGAGGGAGACTTCGATCATCTGGTCTTTTACGCTCTGCAATCGACGCGGTTTACCACGCTCCCGCCCATCGAGCCGGCGCTGAGCGCAAAGGCGCTGGTCGACAGCCTGTCGGCCGTAGAGCGGACGACCTTTCTGCGGACCGCGGAGGCCCCGCGTGCGCGAATTCCTGCGCCGGTGCTGGCGCGCTTCGCGGCATTCGGCCGGGCCCTGGACTCGTCCCCGGCGGATGCGCGCATCACCTACTTCCGCGCGCTCGTGAAGACCACGTTCCACCCGCCCGGCAGCCGGGAACCGCGGCTTCTCGATGAATATCTTCGCGCGATGCGCTTTCTCTATGAGAAGGAGTTCGTGGCGCAGCATTCGGCCCGTCCCGTTGATGCGGTTGAAGAGCTGTACCAAAACCGCGGCCTCAGCACCGACACTGCCATCGAAGCCGGCTACCTCGTGTACCTCGGCCTGGGAATCATCAAGTCGCTCGAACCCGATCGGCAGATCCGACGGGTGCTGATCGTCGGGCCCGGACTCGATCTCGCGCCGAGAACCGGGCTGCTCGAAGCCGGCCCTCCCGAGAGTTATCAACCGTGGGCGGTGATCGATGCGCTGCTCGCGCTTGGCCTGTCACCTGCGGACGATCTCGATGTCCTCGGCGCCGACATCAACCCTCGGGTCGTCGAGCACCTTCGTCGCGTCCATTCCACGCCGCCTACGTTGACGGTCGTCAGCGGGATTCGAGAAAACGAGAATGTGCAGCTGACGGCAGAATACCGCGACTATTTTGCCCGGCTCGGGCGAGCCGTTGGCGATGCGGCGAACGACGCTGACGGCGCGAACGGCCATCTCCGCAAGACCGTGCGAATCCGTCAGACCGCTGCCGCGGCGCTCAGCACCGCAGCCCTCGACGTCGTGACCGAACGCGTCGACAGGCCGGCATTCGATCTGGTGATCGCGACCAACATCCTTCCTTACTTCGACGATGTCGAGTTGCTGCTGGCTCTCGGCAACATCTCGGCGATGCTGGCGCCCGGCGGACTGTTCCTCCACAACGAACCGCGCCCGCTGGTCCGAGAACTGACGACAGCGCTCGGCCTGCCATTCGAACAGTCGCGTCAGGCGGTCATCGCGACCGTCCGCAACGCGCCCGCTCCACTCGTCGACAGCATATGGCTGCACCGCCGGGTTGCCCGATGAATCGTCGACCGAGTCAGGCTGGCGTTTTCACCCGCGGAATGCGCTCCGCAACCGGAGGCAGCGCCGGGAAGTCGGTGTATGGGGTCGTCTGGTACCAGTAAGCCGCCGAGAAGAAGTTGTCGCCGCGATCGTTTGCGTGACCGTGCTCCATCGTGTGTTTCAGCGTACGTTCGAAGGTCACCGGGTTGTCGCCGTGCCACCGGTAGCAGCAGTACCTCCCGCCGACTCGTTCGGGGTTGACGATCAGCGGTGCGCCATACATCGAGTGACCGAACGGTACTGCCCCATCACGGCCGCCGAAGTTCCAGCTGCCAAGGAAATAGTCCTCGCTTCCGGTTCCCACAATCGTCGGCTTTGCCTCGTCGTCGACGAAGATCATGTCGTCGCCTTCGCCCCACCAGCCATTGGTGTTCTGCAGCACGCCGAGGGTGACGCCCATCAAGTGACCGCGTCCGCGCGTCTCCATGTAGACGTAATTCTGCTTGCCGTCCGGGTTCAACAACGGACTGCTGCCGGTGACCGGTGTGGACGGCGCACTCTGCCGGTATTGCGCGTGGAAGTACAAGGTGTCTTCGGGCAGGCTGGCCACGCTGATGTAGTCGATGTTCGAGTAGAACGCACCGATCTCGCGGCTGCCCTCGTTGGTGACGGTGAAACGCGCCGCACGCTTGAACGGCATCGCGAAGTAGCAGTTCAGCGATCGTCCCGGTGAACACGCGAGGTACTGCGACTGATAGATCTGATAGCTCCCGAGATTGAGTCCGAAGAAATCGCCGACCGGAACCTCGACGCTGGGCTTCGCGTTATCGTCCCAATAGCCTCTGAGGACGATTTCCTTCAGATGATCGTTGCTCTGTGCCGCAATCGTGAACCAGATGTGGGTGATGACGCCCGGACCACTGGCCTTGAACACTTCCTGCGTTCCCCCGGGCGCGATCGGCCATCGATCGCTGTTCCCGCCGGTCTTGTCGAAGCTCGATTGTTTTAGCGACTTGTAGTTCTGAGCCCGCGCGTAGGATGGCAGGAACGGAACCCCGTCGGTGGCGCCCTGGGCTTCGGTTCGCGCCGGCACCGCGGCAGCCACGGTGCCGACGGCGAGGAGGCGCTGCAGGAATCCGCGACGATTGTTCGGCGTCGAAGTCATGGCACATCACCTCGCTGGCGTCAGGACGATGTTGCGGAACTCGATTGGGCCGTGATCTCCCTGCAGCAGCAGCGGGCCCGGCTTGCCTTCGTCGCTATCCAGAGCAGCGCCGGTGATCCCGGGGATCGCCTGGTTGCAGATGACCGTCTTGTCGTTGAGCACGACGGTGACCATGCGGCCAGCGAGCGTGATGTCGTACGACTGCCATTCGCCTGCCTTGCGCGAGGCGTTTTCGCTCGGCGAAATGAATCCGTAGATCGCGCCAAGCATCCCGGGCTCCGGTTCCGCGTCAGGAAGGTCGGCAATCTGCACTTCGTAGCGGCCGCGCAGGTAGACGCCGCTGTTGCTCCCCGCCGGGTAGCGAAACTCGAGGTGCAGCTTGAAATCCGTGAAGGTCTGGTCGGTAACCAGGTTGCCGCCCGACTTGCGATTCTTCAACACGCCGCCGTCGACTTCCCACTCGTTCGCCCCGATCGCATGCCAGCCGTCGAGACTGCTCGCCTGCAGCAGGCGCAGGGGTTCGCCCCACTTCGGCTCTTCCGAGCGGCGTAACCAGGGAGCCCGGACGCCGTCCCATTTGTCGGGCGGACCGCCCGCCAGCGTCATTGTTCCGCTCAGCCGATCGCCGTCGAGCCGGCCGGTCACGACGAGATTGCCATCCACGCGATCCCACTGCGGCGGAATCGAGAAGCGCAGTTCGTTGTCCTTGAATTCCACCTGCGAGATCGGGCGGGCACTGCCGGATGTTCCAACGAACTGGCCGACCAGGGTCTGAAGGCCGGAATGGCGGACCTCGAGCCAGCCGCTCCGGTCGCCGTGTGACGTGTGGATCGTCAAATCCCATCGCCCGAGAATCGGCGGCGGCGCGGATTCCTGCGCGACGGTCGTCGTGGTGGCCGCGATCGATGCGGCAGCCAGCAGGCAAGCAATCAGCATGGGGTTACCTCTCGTTTGCGCGGATCAAGTGCTTGTCGTATCCGGCCTTGACCAGCTCGTCGAACGCGTGCCAGACATCGGCCGGTATGTCCTGGTGAATCTGGAACCCCTTTTCCGGATACAGACGGATGCGTTGCAGATCGCCAATCATGATGCTGATCACGTCGTCTTTCGACAGCGTCTCGTGGGAGTAGCGTTCGAGATACTCGTCGAGCGACAGCGGCGGCGAGGTCACGATCACGTCCTTCTCGGGCCACACTTTCTTGAAGGTCGCGTAGCTGCGGCGTTCCATGTAGGGTTTCTGCACCACGATGAACGTCTGTGGATCCAGGCCCTTCTCGGCCAGCAGCCGCTTCGTGAACCGAACGTTCTCCCCGGTGTTGGTGGAGCGATTCTCGATCAGGATGCGTTCGCGGGGGATCCCCATGCCAACCGCGATGCTGGCGAACTGGTCGGCCTCGGGTTCGCTCCAGAACTGCCTGGTGATCGCGCCCAGACCGCCGGAGAAGATCAGCAACGGGGCCCATCCTTCGAGAAACAACTGTGCGCCCCGCTCGGCCACGATCGTGTCGTGGCTGCAGAGGACGAGAATCACGTCGGCGCGCGAGATCTGATGATCCAGCCGGTGATAGTTCCAGACCCGCTCGACGAGTGCTTTGATGCGGGGCGTCATCAGTGCCGCTGGTCCTCGACGAAGGGCTGCACCAGCACCGTCCACAACGCGTAGCCCTTCGGCGAAAGGTGCAGGCCGTCTTCGATGAAGAGATCCTTGCGCGGCTTGCCGTCCCACCCGAGCATCGTACCGTCGACGTCGATGAACCCCAGGCGGTCGTCGGTATCGCAATACCCGCGAATCAGGGCGTTGGTCTGCCGTACTTTGGCAACGATCGCCCAGCGCTGAATGCTGGGCTTGATGCCGATGTAGGCCACACGGGTTTCGGGCAGCGCCGATCGGATCTTTGCCACGAACGCCTTGAAGTCGTCGCTCACCTGCTCCGGGCTCTTGCCGGCGGCGAGATCGTTGTCGCCGGCATACACGATCACGGTGCGCGGTTTGTGGCGGATGACCAGCAGATCCGCGTGGTTGACCGAATCGATCATCTGCGACCCGCCGAAGCCGCGATTGATTGCGGGCAGGCTCGGAAAGTATTTCGCGAGATCCCAGAGACGAATGCTCGAACTGCCAACGAAAACCACGCCGCCGATGGCCGGCGCCTTCTGGTCCTGCTCGGTGAATGCCGCCATCTCCTTCGCCCATGGATCCGCCTGGAAGGCGGGCACCTCGGCACGGAGCATCCAGACCATCACCAGCGCGACGCATGCGGCGCGAACGATTCTTTGTACCATTCGGGTGCCTCTATTTCGCCGGCGCGACCATGTTCGCGTCACGGAAAATGACCCATCGACCGTCGGGATTCCGGCGGAGGACCGACAGCGCCGGACCGGTCCGGACGGTCGGCTCGCTGCCATCGGTCGGATACATGGCGATCGTCAACTGGTTCCAGCAGTACGCCCAGTCGCCGAACACGCGCACTTCCTGGATCTCGGCCCTGCCATCGAACGTCACCTTGCCTTCCATGGCGCGCGACGTCGCGGCAAAGGCCTCTCTTCCTCGCATCGGCGGCCTCCCGGGACCCAGGAACACGACATCCTCGGCCATCAGGTCGAGTACCCGATCCAGGTCACCGGCGAGGCTCGCCCGCATCCAGGTGTCGACCAGGGAACGTATCGCTTGTTCGTCACTATTCATATCGCACCAGCGCGCCGACGAGCCGCCGCGCCGCGCTGGCGCGCTCGTCGAACGATCCCGATAGCGTGACATAGTCCCGCCCGGCACTGTCGAGCTCTTCGCGGATCCGCCGGGTGTGCTCGACGCGACGATCTTGCAGCACGCGTGTCCCATCCCCCACCCACGGCACGTCGGCGTCGAGCAGGATCATCAGATCGTAACGGCGCGCCCGCGCCGCCTCGGTCATCCACTCGGGACGATAGCCGATGGTGATGTCGCTCCACGTCGCTGTCGTATGCAGCTCGGTATCGCAGAGGAGAATCCGGTTGGCCGAGACCGCCGCCTCATCCTCCCACGTCGCCTGGCCCCACGCGATTGCCTCGAGATCGACGCGTGTGAGATCCAGAGCCGGCCGTCCCTGTTCGCAGTACAGCCGCCCGTACTCAGCGACCCACTCAGTTGAGAATTCGGCGGCAAGGCGCTCGCAGAGGGTCGACTTGCCGGTGGACTCGGCGCCGAGGAAAGCGACTCGGCGCACGAAATACGGTCGCACGTGCGAGGGAATGAAGTCCCAATGGCTCATGGGATCGCCCCGGATTGCCGATGCCGAGATCAGTACCGGCGAACCAGCCGGGTCGACCCGAACGTGTTGTGCTCCGAGGCGGCGCGCGAGTTCATCGCCGTAGGCCTCGGAGGTGAACACGCAGTCGACCTGACCCGCGCGTCGGCCGATCAGTTCGATCCCAATCGGCCACGATGCCGGTTCGCCCGGCGGGACAGGCGGCACTTCCTCATCGATCCATACAACGTGACAGTCCGGGTGTGCGGCGCGCACCCACTGGTAGCGGAGTCCACCCGGAATCGGATCCGCATCACTCGAGCATACGAGCACCGTCAGTTCATCGACCTGCGCGCGCGCGGTTCGAATCAGGTGTCCGTGGCCCAGATGATACGGGAGGAACGTGCCGAGAATCAGCCCGCGGGTCACAGCCGGCACGTTACTCTGGGTCAGCGCAGCCGAACACAATCATCCTTCGAACGGTGGGCACGGTCGTCGATGTGGATGCTTTCGCGGTCAGGGCCCGCCCGTCTCATTCCGCTTCAATCTACAACATGGCGTGGCCTGCGATCGCATTCGCACGGCAGGCCTCAGCGATAATGACGGCCATGAGTGCTCGCTGGCTCGCGTTTCCCCTGGCTTTCGCTCTCGCCGTCACGTCGCCGCCAACGCGCGGAGAACAGGCCGGGGCGCTCGAAGCCGTCGTCAATGCCCTGACATTCCGCAACATCGGACCCTTTCGCACGGCGGCGTGGGTCACCGACATCGCGGTGCCCGAGACACCGGCTCACGAACATCTCTATACGATTTATGCCGCAACGCGCAGCGGCGGGCTCTGGAAGACGACGAACAGTGGCACGACGTGGATGCCTGTTTCCGACACCGTCGGCGCTGCCGCGGTCGGCGCGGTCGCTGTTGCCCCCTCTAACCCCGACATCGTCTGGATGGGAACCGGCGACCAGGCCAACGCACGCTCGTCCTATTCGGGTAGGGGCCTGTATAAGTCCGTCGATGGCGGCATCACCTGGCAGTTTGCGGGCCTGCCTGATTCGCATCACATTGCCAGGATCGTCATCCATCCAACCAATCCTGACGTCGTCTACGTGGCCGCGATGGGACACCTCTTCTCCCGTAATGGCGAGAGGGGAGTCTTCCGCTCGACTGACGGCGGCAAATCATGGCAGAAGGTCCTCTACGCGACCGACGGCGTTGGCGCCATCGATCTCGTGATGAATCGTCGGACGCCAGACGTGTTGTATGCCGCGATGTACGACAAGGAGCGGCGCCCGTGGCAGATTGTCGAGAGCGGGCCCGAGAGCGCGATCTATCGAACCGATGACGGCGGTGACAAATGGACGCGGCTCACCGGCGGCCTGCCGACCGGCAAGATTGGCCGCATCGGCCTCGATCTCTACCAGAAGAATCCCCAGGGTACTCTACGCGCTCATCGAGAATCAGAACCCGAAGTCCGGTGCCTCGGCGTCAGGCGTGAGCGCGATCAAGCCGCTCGCTGAAGGCATCATCGGCAACGAGCTGTATCGCACCGACGACGAGGGCAGAGCCTGGCGCAGGGTCACCGACGTCAATGTCGCCGGAGGAAAGGCACCGTATTCCTTCAATCAGATTCGGATCAACCCGGACGACGACCAGACGGTGATCGTCACCGGCGACACGATGTTCATCTCGCGCGATGGTGGAAAAACGTGGAAGACGGATTTCTTCAGCAACGTGTTCGGCGACTTCCGGGCGATGTGGTGGGACCCCGCGGACAAGGACCGTATCATCCTCGGCAGTGACGGCGGGGTCAGCGTGTCCTACGACGGCGGAAAGACCGCGGCCTACTTCCCGAACATGAAAATCGGAGAGGCTTATTCAGTCGCCGTCGACATGGAGGATCCCTACAACGTCTACGGCGGCCTGCAGGATCACGACTCCTGGAAGGGCCCGAGCAACGGTCGCACCGGACGTATCACGCTGGAGAACTGGGTGACGGTCGGCCCTGGCGATGGCATGTACAACCTGGTCGATCCAACGGACAGCCGGTGGGTCTACAACACCCGCGAACTGAACCAGATGGGACGTCTGGATCAGCAGACCGGCGTTCGCACCAATGTCGCGCCGACGCGACCGGAGGGCCAGCCACGGCTCCGCTTCAACTGGATCGCGCCGATTGCAATGTCGCCGTTCAATCCCGAGATCGTCTACGCCGGCGCACAGGTTCTCTTCAGGTCGCTCAATCGCGGCGACACCTGGGAAGAGATCAGCCCCGACCTCACGACCAACGACCCCTCGAAGATCGGCCTCAATGTTCCGTACTGCACGATTACGACGATCTCGGAGTCGCCGCTGAAGGCCGGCACCATCTGGGTGGGGACCGACGACGGGAAGGTCCATCTCACCCAGAATCATGGCGGCGCGTGGACCGATATGACGCCTGCGCTCGTCCGGGCCGGAGCACCCTCGGAGCGCTGGGTGAGCCGCGTGTTCGCGTCGCCGCACGATCCGGCTACCGCATTCGTCGCCAAGAACGGATTTCGCAACGACGATTTCAGCGCCTACCTCTATCGAACCACCGACTCCGGCAAGACATGGACGTCGATCAGTGGCGACCTGCCGAAGTCTCCGCTGAATGTGATCGTGCAGGATCGGCGGAACGCGCAGCTTCTGATTGCCGGCAACGATCTCGGCGTCTACGTGTCGATCGATTCCGGCGATCGCTGGGTTCAGATGAAAGCGAACCTGCCGACGGTGGCGGTTCACGACCTCACGATTCATCCTCGCGAGAACGACCTCGCAATCGCAACCTACGGCCGCGCCTTCTGGGCCGGCGACATCACCCCGCTACAGGAACTCTCCCCTGACGTGCTCGAGCAGGCCGCTCACCTGTTCGACATCGAGCCGCGGGCACGCTACGACTTCAGTACTCAGGGAATGAACTATCACCTGTTTGGCGATGCCTACGTCGACGTGCCGAACGAGCCCGAAGCGCTCGTCGTCAACTACTACCTGAAGGAGGATGTCACAGCGGAAGCGAAGATCACGGTCGCGGAATCATCGGGCAAGGCAATCCGTCAATTCTCGACGCCGGCGAAGCGCGGTCTGAATCGCACGCTCGTTCCGCTCGCCGGCAGCCGCCGGGGGCGTGATGGAAGTGTGGACGTGGTGCCGCTGAACGCCGGAGACTACCTGGTAACCGTCGAAGTCGCGGGTGAGAAGCTGGCGAAGCCAGCGCGCGTCCGTCCCCGGATCCAATAGTCCAGCATGGTGGTCACCGCTCCGCGGCGGCGGCGTCGATGCGATCTCGCACGGCGAGCATGCCGTCCCTGAGGCTGGTTGCGAAACCGGCTTCCACTCCCTCGAGATGATCGGCAGCGTTTGGTCCGAAGAGACTGATACGCTGGGTGAAGATCGTACCGCCTCCCTCGCCCGGTTCGAAACGCAGCTCGAATCGTACGCACGCGTCGCGCAGCATCAGGTCGATGACCATTTGCCGACCCGCTTCCGCGTCGGCGACGACCCAATCGATGCTTCCTCCACCAACCAGATGGGTCTTGCCACGCATCCCGGGACGATCCCTGGACAAGCCGTCAGCTTCGACTCGCTCGATTCCGGGATCCGCGGCCATGTTCTCGATGCTGGCCAGATATCGGAACGCAAAGGCGGGCTCGGCGCCTACCTCGACCGACTCCTGCTTTGCCCACAGCGGCTTCAAGGCATCGCTCGGGGGCATCGGTCATCCAACCGTCGTGCCCGGACGTTCGGTGACGGGCTGGTCGCCGGGCCCCGGGAGCAGCGGACCAGGTGCGTCCTCCGAATCCGAAGGAAGACCATCACCTGCCGTGTTTCGATAGACGACCCGTGCGCCATGCTTTGGCAGTCCGCCGGTATCGGCCGTCGGGCCGTAGGTTGAATACAGCGGCAATCCCCACGCCCGGATGTACATCGTCAATTGACCGCGATGGTGCGCGGTATGCGCGATGCGCCGCGTCAAGACCCAGGCACGGCTGCGCCGCACGTCGAAGAAGTCGGTCTCCTCTTCAAACCAGCCTTCCGGCTGCTTCACCAGCGCCGCCAGCCGCTCTGCCGAACAAGCTGCATAGTGCTCCAGGAATGCGCGTCGGCTTTCCTCGAGCGGCAGCGCCGGACGATCGATCGCAATCCCGAGCATGGTGCGCATCCAGGCGTCTTCGCTCATGCACTGATGGACCATGTGTTCGAGTGGTGAACGGGCCCGCGGCTCGGGCCGCCAGTCGAGTCGCGGGCTTGGAATCTGCGACCAGACGCCTAGCGTCTTGAGCCGTTCGGTGCGGTAGGTTTCAACCAGGAAGTCATATCGACTCATTGCCGCGCATCCCCCATTCACACGACCAGCTCGTGTCTTCCGCCGGTTACGAGCGCAGATCGTCCGGGCCGTCGAATGACTCGTTCATCACCGCGCCCGACACGGCACGCGCCAGATTCGTGAAGGTCCCCTGCTCGGCGATTTCGGCTGCGGCACGGAGAAATCCGGTCCAGGCCGTCCGCGCGAGCGCGCCGCCGACGCTGATGCGCCGCACGCCCATCGCTGCAAGGTCCCCGACCGTCGTGAAGTCGCTGCCGACGCCCACGTTCACCGCCTTCGGTGCGACGGCCTTCACGACCGCCGTAATCTCGGCAGGCGTCCGGATCCCCGGAGCGTAGAGGCAGTCGGCCCCCGCGTCCGCGTATGCCGCAAGCCGGCGGATGGTCTCCTGGAGATCCGGTCGACCGACGATGAAGCCTTCAGAGCGGCCGACGAGCAGGATCCCCGTGCCGCTCTCGTCGAGCGCGCGCCTAGCGGCGCGGATCCGTTCGACGGCAAGCGTGAAATCGAACAGCGGGTTCGCTGCATCGCCCGTCGAGTCCTCGATCGAAAGTCCGGCGAGGCCGGTCGTCGCTGCGAGCGACACGTTGGCGTGCACGCCCTCCGGCTCTATCGCGAATCCTCCCTCGAAATCGCCGCTGACCGGCACGGGCACACCGTTCGCCAGCAGTTGAAAGTGGGCAAGCGCCTCGTCAAGCGGAACGTGATTGTCCTTGCGCCCCGTGGACCACGCAAAGCCCGAGCTCGTCGTCGCGAGCGCCTGGAATCCCAGACGCACGAGGGTACGCGCGCTGCCGAGATCCCATGGGTTGGGTATGACGAAACAACCGCTCTCATGAAGGTGACGGAATACGCGACGGCGCTCAGAAAAATCGGACATGGTGAGAATTTTACAGAACGCGCGGACCGAGCGCTTGCACCACGAAATCTCCAGCAAAATGGCAGCAGATCGCCTGCACCAGTCCCCATCGCCAGAATACCCAGCCCAGGAGCAGCCCGCCGGCGCCGTTTAGGAGCAGAACGAGTGCAAACAACAACGCCCCGGCGTTTGTCGCGCTGAACCAGGCGGGGATATGGGCGAGCCCGAACAGCAGCGTCGACCCCAGCCAGCCGACGCGAAACGCCAACACTTGACGGTTCGTGAGACGACTGGCGATCCACGCGAGGGCGCTCAATGCAAACAGGCGGAAAGTGATCTCTTCGAGGATTGACGACTCGAACGCCAGCGCCAGCGGACGCCAGAGCGGTTCATGCTCTCGGTGTGTGAACCTGGCGTGCAGCGCAGGTTCCAAGCGAGCGAGCCAGAAGAGCGCGCCCAGAAGCACGGCGCCGAGCAGCGCACCCAGCAGCACCGACCAGACGGTCTCGATCACCCAATCCCATGAGGTTCGCGGATGAGCGGGCCGACACCGAGACGCGGCACTGGAACCGGCCAAGACCAACACAAGACCCAACCCGGCTCCCGTCATCACGAGGGCGGGTCGAGGAGGCTGCGGCAGCGCTAGCAGGAGCGCTGCGACAAAGATCGCCCATGTGAGCGTCACCGCCACTGTGGATCGTATCCACGACGCCGCCGCTTCGCTTCAACGCTCAGGCTGGATGCGAAGAGCGCAATGACTTCCAGCATGCCAATAGAAGCGTAAATCGCGAACCGCGTGAACGCGCTCGGTTCCGGCCAGCAGGTGAAGCCCTGGTCGAGACATTGGCGGACGGCGCGATCGATCTCGACATGTTCGCGCATGATGAGCGCGAAGGCCGATCCGAACAGAACCCCGCTTCCGGCGAGATTCCCGAAGATCGGTTGGTCGATTCGCCAGAAGAGCCAGGCAATGAGCCAGCCGACCGCCGGCGGCATGGCCAATTGCAATCCGATCCAGAACCAGCTCAGTCCGCTCATCGCCTCGGACCCGACTCAGTGATGTCGTGCCAGGCAGTCCGCAATGAGGTCACCGGCGATCTTCAGTGAACTCAGCCTGTGAAGGCGGCGTCGCTCCATCTGCCGGCGCCTTTTTCGTATCGTCCGGCTTCTCGTCGTCACGCGTCACCAGGTAGGTCGCGGTGTCCCACGCGTTGTGGATTCCAATGAACAGCAGCAGGAGCACAGCGGCGGCGATGACGAACAGCGACCCATGAGGCGCGGCCCGAAGCGTCAGCGACGCAAAGGCAAGCAGCCCGTACGCGACCGAGGGAAGCGCGATATGAAAGAGCCAGTCCTCGAGGACGAGGCTGTAGCTGGTCTGCTTTCGGGCCCGCCGGACGATCAGAATTGAATACGCCAACCCGATGAATCCGGAAGCCGACATCAAGATGGAAGGGACTCCGAGTCCGTGCCACGGCGCGCTCAGAATGCCAGCGATCAGCAGGACGACGCCGAAATGGATGATCGTCGGCGTGGCGAACGCGTCGATCTCCCGCGTGCTGCTCCGGCGCAGATCGGCGGTCAGGGCAATGACGACGAACTGCAGTCCCGTCAACGCCGCAGCGGAAGAGCCGACGATGACGTAGAAGCTCTCCCACTCGGTGAATGTCGACACATCGACCTCCAGTAGCCGCGATTCCTCGCTAGAGCGGTTTTCGAAAACAGCGCAATTGAACGGTCTCGACGAACCCGAGGGCCCGATGCGCAGTGGCGCTGACCTCGTTGTCAATCAGCGCGTCCGATGCGAATTCAGTGCATCCTTGCGACCGTCCCCACGCTTCAGCTGCCGCAACCAGCGCCCGGCCTGCGCCGCGCCGCCTGCAACCCGGATCGACATACCATCCCTCGAGATACGCAATGCGATCCGTGACGCAGTCCTCGGCATACGGACGAATCGACAACTCCGCAAATCCCACGACGGCGTTTCTCTCGTCGACGGCGAGCAGAACCTCGAGCGGCATCCGAAGCGTCCCGGCGAAGTACTGTTCAATTTCGTTTGCGTGGCCGTTGGTGTCATCCGGCCAGAGCGCTTGCCGCATCCGCAGCCAGACAGCGGCGTCCTCCGGCCTGACGGACCGTACGCGAATCATCCAGCTGATGCTATCAAGGATCGCCAACGCTCTACCGCGGGAGGAACTCCAGCGTCGTGTCGCGCCGTGCTTTCGTGCGAAAGCCGCGCACGAACTTTGCGGAGCCAGGGGTCGGATATTTTTTCGCGTATGCGCGCTCGACGGCGTTGCGCAGGCGTTCTCCCTGCGCGCGAGCCGCGCGAATCCGGACCCTCCGCTTTCCTACCTGGATGGTGCCAAGCGGATCCTCGAGGAACGTGCGGTACCAACCGTCAGCCTTCTGGCTCCACGAACGAGCAAAGACCCGGCCGTTCACCACGACCGCCCAGATTCCGATGAACCGATGATCGGACCGGTTTCCAGCGCGGACGCCGAGGATCTTGCTTTCATCAATCGCTGCAACCAACGGGCTCGAGAGACGCCGGCTCGTCACGTGGACCTACTCCTCCTCCTCGACCGGGCCACCGCCGACCCGCACGACGTCCTCCTGGCGGATCTTGTCGACGTTGAACTTGTTCGCGTTCTTCTCCATTCGCCGGAGCACGTCGTCGAAATCGAATTCGGTCGACGTCGAGAAGCGAATCGGATTGACGCGTGCGACGACGAACGGCCGAAGATAGGGGCTCGTCAGGCCTCGCTTTTTCAGCTTGTCGACGATCCGTCCAACCTCGTCGTCTATTGAAAGCACCTGCGCCGCTCGGCGCTCGCGTTCCTTGAGCGCACGCGGGAGCCGTTCGTCCAGGAAATCGTCGATCCGCCTGAGCAGTGAGTGATAGGCGCCGCCGCTGAGGCGTGGCCGCTGCTCGTATCCCGCCCCGAGCGTGAGAAATGCCGGCTGGTCGAACTCGAAGACGAACTCCCGCTCGGTCCGAGAGCTTTGCGAGTCGGCCAGCGCCCGGAGCATGCGAATCGTTTCGAGCGACTTCTCTTTCAGGTTGTGAGCCTTCTCGGTGTTCAGCGCAAGAATCTTGAAGGCCACTTCCTGATCCGGAATCACGAGGGCGACAACCGACTTGGCGCCAAGCTTCCGCATCGCCTGCAGCCGGTGATTGCCGTTTGGCGTCCAATAGCCGTCGTCCTGGCGAATGGTGATGATGGGATCCAGAAACCGTCCGAGCGTCTCGACCACGTTCATCAAGCGCTTCACGTGCGGTTGTGACGGGTCGCGCTGATATGGCGTCGGCTCGACGCGATCGATCGGCAAGGTCGCAAGCAGCACCGGCGTGCCGCCGAATGGTTCGCGGTAGGTGGCCAGCACGGCCCCCTCGTCTTCCGCGATCTGCTCGGCGAGGGCGCGGGCGGCCCGATCGTCAACCTGTGCCGTCTCGCTGGCGCTCAGCCCGACCGACTTGGCGCCTACCTTCTTGCGGCGCCGGACGACGCGTTTTTTGGCCATTGCTGCCGGATTCTACTCCAGGCATGAAGGCCTGGCGGTTGGCAGCTCGATTACGGCGCCGCGTCGGGCAGCAGTTTGATTGTCGTCACGATCTGTCCCGCGTGCCGCTGCGTGTGCTCGGCAGCGTGGAACAGCAGCCCGAGCACCGTGGAGGGCAGCTTCGCCCGTCCGACGAATCGCGGCGAGGTGAGCGTGTGTTCGTCGGTTGCACGCAGCTGTGTCAGCGCACGTTCGACCGCCTGGCTGAAAGCGGCAAGCAGTTCCGCCGCCGCTGGCTTTTCAGCGGGCTCGCCTTCGGCAAGCAATGCCTCGCGTTGCGCGGCGGACAGCTGTTCGCCTCTTGCGTAGGTGAAGAGGCGGTCGAGGCTGCCGCCGGCGTGGCGCACATGGTAACCGACCGATGCGGCACCGGAGCGCGGCTGCCAGATTTGATCGGGCGACAATCCGGCGAGATACGACGTCAACTCCTCGCGAGACTGGAGGAGGCTGTGGGCCACCGGCTGCAGCAGCGAAGGGATGTCGCCAAGTGGTCCACGAAGCCAGACTTCCGGTTGTGACATGTGGTCGCGCCGCTGACATGGTTGAAGAGCAGGGCCGGAAACGGGCCGTTCCCTGGTGGACGCCAAAGCAGCCCCCGCAGCTCGAGTTTCCCGCTGTGGATAACGACCGTCCCCGCGCCGCCGACCGGCTGGCAGTCGCCGTGAACGGAGGCTGTCGCCCGCGCGAACGCCAGCGCGAGAACCCTGACCGCCGCCATCATCGCGTCGCGTCGTCGGGCAGCGCAAATGCCACGTAGGCGCCGGCGATCGCCGCGGTCGACGAGGGATGTCCTGGCAACCCATGCGTGTGCGTGGTCGCTCGCGCGGCGGCGCAATACACGATGTACTGCCTGCCCTTCACCTGAAAGACAGCCGGAATTCCTTCGATTCCAGCGTCCACTTCGGTCTGCCACAGAACGCGGCCGGTATCGACGTCGAGCGCTCGGATCATCCGGTCGCGCGTGCCGGTAAAGATCAGTCCGCCGGCGGTGACCACCGGACCCACCTTCGGCATGTGGCTGCCCGTGTCCTTGAAGCCCCGTGACGCCAGTTCCGGAACCTCGCCCAGGGGCTTCTGCCACTTGATGGCGCCAGTGTTGAGATCGTAGGCGGTCAATGTCGTCCAGGGTGGCGCAATCGCGGAAAGGCCGCTGCTCGTAATGATGAATCCAAAGCCGCTCTTGTATCTCGCGGTGATCGGATCCGGCGGAGTGGACGGCGGAGGAACCGGCGTAGGGGGCGCACCTCTCCAGGTCGACGCGCTCGCGCCACCGATCTCGAGCTTCAGCATCGCCGGAAAATCCTTGGACACGACGAACATGGTGCCGTGCTCCGGGTCAATCGCCGCGCCGGCGAAGTTGGATCCGCCGTTGTTGCCGGGCATCTGAATCGTCGGCCGGATCCCCGGCGGCGTGAACATCCCTTCGTTCCGGGCCCCGCGAATGTCCTCGAGCAGCTGCGTGCGCTCCGCGGGATCGTCGATGAACGGGCTCAGATCCTTCTCGGTGAACGCCTGCCGGGCGAATGGTTTTGGCGCGGTCGGGAACGGCTGCGTCGGCCAGGTCTCCTCGCCAGGCATCTCGGAGCGCGGAACCGGCCGTTCTTCAATCGGCCAGAGCGGCTCGCCGGTTGTCCGATCGAAGACGTACAGGAACCCGGTCTTGCCGGCTTGGGCGACGATGTCGACCATCTTGCCGTCGTGACGGACGGTCAGCAGCTTGGGTGCGGTGGCGTTGTCATAGTCCCAGATGTCGTGATGAACCATCTGAAAGTGCCAGATCCGCTTGCCCGTCCTGGCGTCGAGCGCAATGAGGCTGTCGCCGAACAGGTTCGCGCCCTTGCGATTCGCGCCATAGAAGTTGTACTTGGGGCTCGCGGTCGGCACGTAGAGAACGCCCCGCTTCTCGTCGATTGACATCTCGGCCCAGGCGTTGGCGCCACCCACCGTCTTCCAGGCGTCCTTCGGCCATGTGTCATACCCGAATTCGCCGGCATGGGGAATCGTGTGGAACGTCCAGACCAGTTGACCCGAGCGCGCATCGTACGCCCGAACGTCGCCCGGCGCCGAGTCGTATTCCTGGTTGGTCGCGGATCCGAGGATGACGAGGTTCTCGAAGACGCGGCCCGGCGTCCCCGACTGGACCGAGATGTCGGCGGGCTCGCGGCCGAGCCCTTCGCGCAGATCGACGGAGCCGTTGGTGCCGAACGACGCGATCGACTTGCCGGTTCGCGCGTCGATCGCCAGCAGCCGGTCCTCGAAGGAATAGAGCAGGCGTCGATCGGATCGATCCTTACTTTCCCAGTAGTTGATCCCGCGCGTGGTGATCCGCCCGCGCCCGTTCTCGTGAACCCAGATCGGCTTCCCGCTCCCGGCATCCAGCGCGACGATCGCGTTGTCCTTGGCGAGGACGTACATCACCTCATCGACGACGATCGGATTGAACAGGTAGTTGACGGCGTCGCCGGTCGGATAGGTCCACGCCACGCGCAGGGTGCTGACGTTGGTGCGGTTGATCTGGGTCAACGCGGAATACTGCGACGAGTCCGATCCGCCTCCATAGTCGCTCCAGGTGGTATGCGGCCCGACCGTACTGGCGGCCGGGACCGCCTGCGCGTCAGCGGCTCGACGCGCCACCAGCCCAACCGAGGCCAGCAGCAGAATCATCCACAGCAGCGCCGTTCGAACATTCATCACAGGTTGCCTCTCACCGAATCGATTGCGGCCGCGGCCTGCGCCGATGTCCGCACCGGGACGATCTCGAAGTCGATTAAATCCGTCCAGTTTGCGGTCCAGTCGTCCAGGAGCGCTTCATCGTCGGTTTCCATGATCTGAAAGCAGCGCTCGAACTTCAGGTCCACCCAGCTGGCCACGTAGTGCAAACCGTCCGGCGCCATGCGCCCGCGGTCGCGGAAGCGGCGATACACCTCAGGCGCCCGGCCAGCCCGAAAGTGCTCGATTACCATGAACAGCATTTGTTTCAGAAGCGGTCACCGGCTAAGACTGCAGCGGATGGCCAATCTCCCAGTGATGACCGAACGGATCGACCACGCGACCCAGCCGCCAGCCGTAGTCGTCCTTCACCGGGACCACATCGCTCGCGCCGGCTGCGACGGCCTTGGCAAACGTCGCATCGGGATCCGGGACGGTGAGAATCATCCGCACCGACCCGCCACCCAGCGATTCCGGGCTGAAGTTGGCGTGCTCTGGGGATTCATCAGCCACCCAGAATTCCGCGCCCTCGACGGACAGACGACACACCACCGCCCCGGCGCCGTCCTCCACGCGAAAGATCTCGATGGCTCCGAATGCCGCCTTGTAGAACTCCACCGCGCGGGCGCCATTCCGCACCGAAAGCATGGGCGCAATCGAACATGCCACGGAGGCTCCCGTGGCGCTCTGTGTGCTCATCGATCCTCCCGCGACCTACACGACATGGAGAGAAAGCCCTGGCAAATCTATCCCAAAAATCTCCGTGCGCCACGTCTCACCCCCACGGATCGCCGGCGGGGGCAGCAGCGTGCCGGTAGTGACGATCTCGCCGGCTTGTACAGGCTCGAATTGATGCTGGTCCTTCAGGACGCGCAGCAAGTGCATGGCGGCGGCAAGTGGGCTACCGAGCACGTTACTCCCCGTGCCCTGTGCTTTCACGCTGCTTGCGTCGGCAAGCGTAACGGTGAACCGGCGCAGCTTGCCCGGCAGATCATCGCCCAGATCGGCAACAGCTCGCCTCGGCCCGACCACCAGCGCGCCGTGAAGCCCGAATGCGGCAATAGTGTCGGGCAACGTGAACTTCCAATTCGGGAAATGACTCTGGACGATCTCGTATCCGTGGGCAATCCAGTCGATGGCCGACAGCAGCTCCGCCTCGTCGGCCGCCGGACGAGGCGTGTCGGCGAAGTGCAGAACGATCTCAGGCTCCAGACGCGGCTGTACCAGATGACCGATCGACAGCACCCCGACAGGCCGATCGAGGTACGTCACCGTGCTGTCGTACACGTGCGCCCACATCGGCGCCGAGACGCCGTATTCGGCCCAGATGCCACGGTTCGTAAAACCAATCTTGCGTCCGATCGGCCTCTCGCCGCGGACGCGGCGGCGACCGAGAATCTCCGCGCTCACCGAATATGCTGCCTCGAAACCGAAGCCGGGATCCCGCGCGCTGATCGGTTCGAGCGTACGGCTTTCATCCAGCGCCGCCAGCAGTTCGGTTGCGATGGCATCGATTCGCATCAGCCGCAGTCACTCAGTCTTCGTCGTCGTAGGGATTACCCGGCCGCGGCGCGGGAGGCGGACGATCGGGACGCCACCACGCGTCGGGCGCCGCCGGCATCGCCTGCGCAGCGCTGACGTTGTCGGCGCGAATATCGGCGAAGATGAAATCCTCGGACGCCACCGGCGAACCCGCCAGCCGCCGGAGCATGGCGAGCTGACCCGCGTGCGTCATGGCATCGCTGAGAGGGCCCTGGAGGAACCGCTCGTCAGAAATCCGCGCGGCGAGAGCTGAATCGGCGAAGTCAGCGCTGAGGGCGGCCAGCGTTTCGTGAAACCTCACGATTTCGGCGTCGAACGTGGGCAGTTGCTGCGGCGCAAAGTCGCCGCCGCGGAGCATCGTCCGCGCGTAGCCAATCACGCCGGTCATGTGCCACAGCAGCTCGTGCGGCGTGCGGACGTGGGTCCCGGCACGAAAATCCCCGAACCACTGCGGCGCATCGCGCAAGGCCTTCTGCGCGCGATAGGCCAGTGCGGCAAGAAAGTGCTGCAGCAGGCGACGGGACTCAGTCATCGTCCGACGCCACTGATGCCGTGGACCGAGCGACCGGGCTTCACGCTCCGTCGTAGGCACGCTTCATAGCGATGTGCATACGGTCCTCTTGACGGGATTGAGACGGCCGGATCAATGCCGCTTGAAGTATTGGACCGCGCGCTCGTGACGCTCGGCGGCCGCGCGAGTCGCAAAGGTTCCGAGATTGCGGCGCTTGCCGGTTTTGGGATGCTTCTTGCGCGAATAGAGGCGGTACTTGCCGGAGGCGAGCTTTCGGATCATGCGAGACCTACCGTGAGCCCACCTGAACCCGAAACAGACGCCAGGCCCAGACGCAGATCGCTGCCGCGATAATGCCGATCCCGGGACCCTCGAAGATGAACCAGGGGTCGGTGCTCAGACGCGAGGATTCGGCAATCGTTCGCAGGAGATGGGCAACCGCCAGCAGTGCGAACAGAAAACCGGTGGTCGCGAGGTAGGCTCTCACGGAGTGCTCCTTGGCGGCATTGTCATTCGGGGCCGCTGCGGGTTGCAATCGGCAAATGTGCTGCCGAGCCACTCTCCACAGACGTCGTGCTCACGCCACGTAAGAGCGGTGCACCGTCAGCGCGTAACAGACCACGTTTTGTCGAACTCCTGGCGCGAGGTTGGGGAACTCCGCCTGCCTGGTCCAGCTTTTGTCCTGTGCGAACCCGCATTTCTCGAGGACGCGCCACGATGCCCGATGCTCGGAGTGGCATAGTGCGTACAGGCGCGCCACGTCGATCTGCTGTGCGACGTCGATCATGGCACGCAGGGCTTCAGTGGCGTACCCCATTCCCCACGAATCCTTCGCCAGCACGTAGCCGGTCACGGCCTCTGTGAGATGGCCGCCTTCAAACCCGAGGCCTGTACTCCCGAGCAACCGATCGTCGGAACGCGCCCGGATAAGGTAAGGACCAGCCGGCCGCTGTTCCCATTCCGCCGCGCTGAATCTGAGAAAGCTGTCCGTGTCGGCAACCGATTGATGCCGTGGCCATCCCAGATATCTGGTGACATCAGGATCGCTCGCGTATCGCTCAAAAATTGCGGTTGCGTCGCTGACCGACGGCGGCGACAGCGTGAGTCGAGCGGTTGCGATGTGAGTTGGAGCCTTCAAGCAGCGTCACCTCGGTTCCGATCCCCGTGCGGCGGCGCACGGTGGAAGAGATCACTGGAGCGTTCGCTCGTGACTCAGAAAGTAAGCGGTCCGGCTGTGATCGATGAAGTGACGTTCGTCTTCCGTCGAAGCCTGCCACGCCGGGCTGGAACGGGCTCTGAGAACGGCCTCGATGTCATCGAACCAGAGCTCGACCATCCCGTCGAATGAAGGCACGTGAAGGTCTCTCGGATCGTGGATGGCCACGCTTTGCACGAGGCGGCGAAGCCCGGGAATCCGCAGTCCGATTGGCCCATGCACCTCGCGCCAATAGCGCGAGAACTCGTCAAGGCTGATGTCGGCCTTCCTGGCGAAGCAGTACACCAGTTTGATCATGGTTCATTATTGCGCGCGGCGATTGATGGAGTGCGGCAATTCCGTGGCGATGACGTGCGTACCCGGAATCCGCGACGACTGCTTGCCGTTGGAGTTGTCAGCTCAGAGGAGGGAACCAGAGGCGGCGACCGCAGGACCCCTTGCTACTTCGTCCAGCCACACTCTTTCGCGACCGGCTCGATCAGCGCGGCGAGGCCACTCACATGAAATTGCGCGACTACGTCACTGGCGTTGTGCGGACTGTAGCCGAACCGGAGCGTCTGCGCATGAACCAGGCGATCGGCAAAGGCGGCGCCGTCGGGCGCAAACAGCGCGTCGTGATCGTCGGAGTCGGGCCATCGCTCCGTCTTCACCGGTTCGGCGTCCAGGCCGACGGTGACGGTCTTGCCTTCCGCCTGCGGCTCGATTTTCATGGGTGAACCGGTGTAGACGAAGGCCTGCGTCGTTCGTGCCGAGCATCGCACGACCAGTGACGGACGCACCGGGCCGAACCACGTGTGCACGATGTTCTCTGCGGGCAATTCAAAGGCAGCGCCGCGCCGCTCGTTTCCAAGCCAATAAGCGCGAGTGGCGGTAGTCCACTTCTGGGTATAGGTGACTGCAGACCGCTCTGGCGGTGCCGGTTGTCGCGGCGTCGTCGCCGGAGCTGGCGCGGCAGCGACCACATTCGACGAAGGCCCGCCCCGTCCCATCAGCAACGCGACCGTCACGAGCGCGCCGGCGGCGACGGCAACGCCGGCGATCAACAGCTCACGACGAGGCTTGCGTGGGGTCGATGCATCTGGTGCGACCGGGGGCGCAGGCATCGATTGATCTTCGACTGGCGCATCGGCGGTATCGGTAGACGGACCAACCAATGTCGCGGCCCACTGCGCACACGTATCGCAGGTTGTCGCCGACTCTTGAATCTCGCGGGCACATTCCGGACAACGCTTCAAAGTGGACCTGCCTCGGTTCCGTCGTGATACACGGCGGGTTACGGAGCTAGCGGCAACGGCCGTGCCCGCAAGGTGCCTCGCCACACGCCGGACAAAGCTTCGTAAATACACGAGATCCAACGTACCCAGATCTCGATGCCGGTCTGGCGAGCTTACGAAGCTGTCACCGGAATGTCGGTTTCGGCTCGGCGTTGATCGCTTTGAAACTGACGGTGTCTCAGGATCTCACACCCCGCAACCGCCATTTCTGGAGCGTTTCGAGGAAAGCTTTCTTCAGCTGCCGTTCGAGACCTATCTTCGAACACCTCGGTGTTCCGTTTCGGCGCGACGACCCTCTGTTTCCTTCCATTCATCGCAGGTGCAGCATGCGCATGACCCTGCGTTTTCTACTGGTTGCGGCAGCCTGCTCGGAAACAGGTCACATGGCCGGTCCCTTGCTGTGACGCAGAGCTGAGTGAGGTGACGACGGTGATGGTGTCCTTAATGAACATAAGGGCCACGGTTTTCAGGATAGCAGTCGGTTTGGTGTTGCTCACCGTTCCGGTTACGGCAGGCACATCTCGACCGAAGCACCCGGGTGAGCGCGATTCGAACAAAACGAAACGCGGCTCGAAACTCGATCTCGACCTGCAGCGCGTGCTGCGGAGTCACCTCGATGGACCTGTGCGCGTCATTGTCACGCCCGTTCCGGGCCATCACGATGCGGCAGTGAACAAGCATCGCGCCCATGGCGACGCCATCCTGTCAGAGCACACGATAGTTGATGCGTTTTCGGTCGAAGTGGATGCCAACGATCTCGATCGGCTCGAGGCCGATCCAGACGTCGCCAACGTCTCGGTCGACGCCGTGGTCACGTCTGACGCTGCGACCGATTCGGTCAACAAGGCAATTCCGAGCACGCTGCTCGGAACGCTCGGCCTGGACAACATCGGCGACACCGGCCCCTCGGGGAGAGGTGTCGGCATTGCGGTCATCGATTCCGGATTGGAACGCGGCACCGATCTGGATGGCGGGGAACACGACCAGCAATACGATTTCGCCGGCGGGTTCCGGCATGTTGCGCCATACGACGACTATGGCCATGGCACACACGTCTCCGGTCTGATTAGCGGCTCGGGCAAGTCGTCGGAGGGAGACTGCGACGAGATTGGACGGGACGGCAAGCGTCATCGGTTCAAGGTGCGCGTCTACCAGGGGGTCGCGCCGGGTGCCCGCACCATCAGCCTCAAGGTCCTGAACAGCGCCGGTGGCGGCCTGACCAGCGACGTGATTGATGCGATCGAGTTTGCCGTCGCAAATCGCGAGCGGCTGAAGATCGACGTCATCAATCTCTCGCTCGGCCATCCGATCTACGAGTCCCAAGCCACCGATCCGCTCGTTCAGGCGGTTGAAGCGGCCGTACGGTCGGGCATCGTGGTCGTCGCCTCTGCGGGCAATTTCGGGCGAAATCCCAACACCGGCGTCCAAGGGTACGCTGGGATCACCTCACCCGGAAACGCACCGTCGGCAATTACCGTCGGCGCTGTCGACACGGCCGGCACCGTTTCTCGGCTCGACGATCGGATCGCCTCGTACAGCTCGCGTGGACCGACGTGGTACGACGCAACCGCAAAACCAGATGTCGTCGCGCCCGGGCATCGGCTTGTTGCCGCCGCGGCGCTTCGAAGCTCTCTGTACGCCGAGCAACCCAATCGCCGGGTCGGCTGGGGAAACAGGAAGGCGCAGTACCTGATGCTGAGCGGCACCAGCATGGCGGCCGCGGTCACGAGCGGCGTCGTCGCGCTGATGATCGAAGCGCACAGGGAGCACTTCAAGGAACCGCTGACGCCCAATGCCGTCAAGGCGCTGCTGGAGTTTTCCGCGATTCCGCTCCCCGGCGTGGATTACCTCACCCAAGGCGCAGGCAGCGTGAATGCGGCCGGCGCGATCGCGCTGGCCGAGTCGGCGGACGCTGCATCGCCGTCAGGTTCGTGGTGGCTGACAACGGGCATCGAGCCGCAGACGACGATTGACGGCGCGACGCTGTCGTGGGGACAGGTGGTTGTCTGGGGCAACGTCGTGGTCTGGGGAAGCACCGCCTACTACAACCTCGATGCGTGGGCGCTCAACACCGTCTGGGGTGACGTGGTGGTCTGGGGCAACGTGGTGGTCTGGGGAAATCAGACCGATGTCGTCTGGGATGATCCGCAAAGCTGGGCGAACGTCGTGGTGTGGGGAAACGGACTACTCGAGTTGGGGGGGCGTCTGCTGACGGCAGCGTCGACTGGAACACCGTGGGCCCGACAACCGTCGTCTGGGGCAACCTGATGCGGTAGCGATGGACGTGGCGCGGGTGACCAGGTCACCGCGCCACGTGTTGCCACCGCCGCAAGTGCGCCGTATTGCAGCATCCCCACTGCTACGGAAAGACGAGGTGCGCGACAATCGATTCCCACTTCCAATAGATCAGCGCCACCGCCGCCACGTCGAAGGCTGCGTGCATCACCATCGGAAGCCATAGCTGGTTCGTCATGGCGTAGATTGTGCCGAACACCAGACCGGCCACTGCCGCCTGCTCGACGCCAGGAAGAGCCTGGTCGGGGTAGTGGGCGACAGCGAAAAGCGCTGACGTGATCAGCACGATGAACAGTCGCGCCGCCGCTCGCGAACCGAGCAGTCTTCCGAAGCGCTCGAAGAGGAAGCCGCGAAACACGGTCTCTTCGCCGAACCCGGCGCCCACCACCACCGCATACAGCATCGCGGGCAACGCCGCCGTATTGCCGGCGAGATAGTGGTACCGCGGATTGATCGCGGGCGCCCCGAATAGAGGCATGATCAGCGCCTTCATCGCCAGCTTGAAGGCCACACCGCAAGGTATGCCGATCGCAAACACGCGGGACCAGCTTTGCGGGACCCCGAAGCCGAGCGTTCGCAGCGGTGTTCGGGACAGCTGTGCCCACACGAGAACCAGAACGGCGCTGAGCGGAACGACAACGAGGTTGCCGGCGAGAATGATCACCGCGGCCAGCAAGCCAACCGGCCCGAAGCCGCGCAACCGCTCCTCGAATTGCCGATTCGTCACGTCGTCAACCTGCGGCTCCAGCATACGTCTTCAGCGGGATCGGACCAACCTGTCGAATCGGGGTAGTATGCGGTCATGAAGATTGCGGCAATCGTCCTGATCGTCGTTGGCGTGATTGCGCTCGCCTATGGCGGGATCAGCTACACCCGGGAAAAGAAGGTGATCGACCTCGGCCCGATCGAGGCGACGACGAAGACGAGGGAGACGATCCCGCTGCCACCCGTGTTGGGCATCGCCGCGATCGCCGGCGGGATCGCCTTGTTGGTGGGATCAGGGCGCAAGCGCTGAAGAAAGGTCAGCCTGACAGCAATCGCTCGACGATCGCGGCGACATGTAACGCCGTCGTATCGAGCAGTGGAACACCGGCAATCTCTGGCGCAGACAAGAGCAGCGGCAGCTCGGTGCCGCCGAGAATGATGCCGCCTATGTTCTGTTCATGCCGAAGGCGGCTTGCGAGCGACATGAACTGCTGCCGCGTCTCGTCACGGAACTCCCCTTTCAGGAGCTCTCCCACGTAGCGATCGTGAATCCACGTTCGATCCGCCGCTTTCGGTATGACAACTGTGATGCCCTTCCGGGCGCAGACCTGCGGGTAGAAAGGGGCTTCCATCGTAAAGCGCGTACCGAGCAGGGCTAGAGAACGGAGGTTGCGGCGTTGCGCTTCCGCTGCGCAGACCTCGACAATGCTGAGGATCGGAACCGGCGATCGCGCGGCCAGCTCGTCGAACACGATATGCGGCGTATTGGCGGTGATCGCGACGAAGTCCACACCAGCAGACGTCAGTCGGCGGAGCGACGTCAACAAGTACTGGATCAGCCCCGGTCGGTTCTGGTCGACGAGGTGCAGAGCGCACCGGACATCGAGACTATCGATCACGATGGCGGGAGCACCCGACGGGTTCGCCTGCGCGCAGGCGTCCAGAATGCGCCGGTAGTAGTCGATTGTGGACTCCGGCCCCAGTCCACCGACCAGCCCGAGTGTCTTCACCCCTCGTATCCTCTGATCCGACCTTGTCCGAGCGTCATCAGACCTTCGTGTTGCCCCGTTGAAGCTGTTCGTTCCTGACCGCTCGTGATGGTATCCGGAGCCATGAACAAAGAAAAATCGCCAGTTCGGCTTTGGATTCTCGCCGGGGCGAACTTTTCTCGTTCGAACCCGTATGACCGTTGGACGAGGTGAAGGGGAGAGCGAGAAAAATGCGTCACACGACCATTCTTTGTCTGCTGACGTGCGCATTCATGTTCTGCGTGTCGAATGTCCACTCCAGCGCACAAACGCCATCAACGGCCTCAGCGGGCCTGCGGGACGAAATCGCGCGCGCCGATGCCGCGATGTTCGACGCGTTCAATGCCCACGACCTCGACGAGACAGGACGATGGTTTGCGCCGGAGCTCGAGTTCTACCACGACAAGGACGGGGCGCTGTCGTATGCGCAGGTGATGGAAGGGTTCCGGAAGCTGTTCGCGCAGAACAACGGCATCAAGCGCGAACTGATGAAGGACAGTTTCGAGGTTTATCCGATCAAGGACTATGGCGCAATCGAAGCCGGGTCACACCGATTCTGTCACGTGGAGAACGGGCACGACGAATGCGGCCAGTTCAAGTTCGTTCTCGTCTGGCATCAGAAAGACGGACGATGGCAAGTGACGCGTGCCCTGAGTTACGACCACAAGTGAGGGAACACCATGTGATCGGCAGCGCCGAAGCGTAGTTCGCGTGCGGAAAAGACGATCTCACGCGATGGCGCAAAGGCGCCAGGGGGCTGCGGCTCCCGCGACCTCCTGCCGCGCGAAGCGCGGCGGCGAAGGCGACAGGCGCAGCCGTTCATCGCTGGTTGTCTTCTCCGCCGGCGAGCGACGTCGAAACCACTGAGTGAAGTTGGCTCGATTCTGTCTTTCCGGCTTGCGCCTCTGCGCCCTTGCGTGAAGCTCCTGTGACAAGCGACTCCTTAGCCCCGCATGAGCCTTGAGCCACGGCGATTATCAGAGAACCCGCCGACACCCGGCCCGGCACCGACACGCAATGCCGGCAATACCATCCGTGTTGTAGTCGTAGGTAAGCTCCTCGCCTGAGCGGATCGCGCGCGATGCCCGGATCCAGATGTGCCTGCCGATGATGTCCGCATAGCAATTGGGGTGGCACCCGTGATTGATGTAGCGGGCAAGGTTGCCGCCGATCGCCGCGTCGCGCGCCCAGCGCGCGTTGATGTTGAAGAGCCAGATCCGCTTTCTGGGCAGGTAACGGAGCTCACGTCGCCACGCCTCCGCCTGCGAAACCAGTTCTCCCTTGTACTCGACGATCTTCGTGTCTTCCTCGATTGGCTGCGCGGCATAGACGCCCCAGCCGGAAATTCGCGAACGTCTGCGGATGACGCGTGGAAGGCGGTTCACCAGCGTAGGATACCGTCATGCCGCGACGGCCGACCGGCCTCACCTTCGAAGACGTCCGCAAGATCGCCGCGGAACTGCCTGACGTAGAAGAGGGCACCGCGTGGGGTGTACCCGCGCTGAAGCTCCGGGGCAAGCTCCTCGTGTGTATGGCTTCGCACAAGTCCGCCGAGCCGAACACCCTGGTGGTCCGTCTCGGCTTCGATCAGCGGGATGCAATGATCGTTGACAGCCCCGAAACCTATTACTTGAAGCCCCACTACGTCGGCTACCAGACGGTACTCGTCCGTCTGTCGCGAATCGATCGTGAGGCGCTGAAAGACCTGCTCCATGCTTCGTGGCGCTTCGTGAGCGCATCGGTCTCGAAGCGGTCAGTCAGCCGTCGCGGCCGCCGACCCTGAGTCGCAGGGACGAGGCAGATCAGGTCAGCGGACCGCTGGCGCGTCGCCACGTCAAGGCATACTGCCCCTCTTTGACGGCGGACCGCCGGGCCGCTAGGATATGCGCGAGCCGATGGCCATTGCACCTCCGCCCCACGAGGAAGACCTCGAGGCTCTCGAGAATCTCGGCCATCCTCGAGGCACGCTCGCGATCGTCGCGGTGTTCGGGCTCCTGTTCGCGATCGGCTGGTTCGCCACGTACCTCTTCATCTTCATCGAGCGCGGCGCGCCTCATCACTGAGAGCCATCCCATGCACGTCGAGCTGTACGAACGGATCTGGATGTGGGCCGCTGCGGTTCTGATCGCGCTTTTCCTCGGCGCCATCGTCGTGACGACGGCGGTGCAGGCCATTGAACCGCCGAGCCATGTGGAGACCGTCGACCCGGCGGCGCTCGCAACCAATCCTGAGTTCGCGCAGCCCGCCGTGACCACACGACCGGACGGGAGTGTGATTGTTCCGGTGGTGACCTCGATGTACGCGTTCGCGCCGGACCCAATCGAAGTGCCGGCGAACGTTGCCGTCACCTTCCGGGTCACCAGCACTGACGTGCTGCACGGCTTCCAGATAGTGGGCACCAACGCAAACGCGACAGCGCTCCCCGGCTATGTCAGCCAGTTCACCATCACCTTCCCGCAACCCGGCGAGTACACGGTTGCCTGCAACGAATACTGCGGCCTGATGCATCACGCCATGGTTGGCAAGGTCATCGTCAAATGAGGAGCGATCGGTGACGGATCGATCGGCCGCGGGCCACAGCCTCGCGATTGCACACATCGGCGTCGCCGTCGCCGCATTCGGCGTGGCGTCGGCAATGGGCGCCCTCCAGGCTCTCTCCATCGCCGACGTCCCGTTTCCACTGCGAAGCGAGTCGCTCTACTACCTGGCAGTCACCGCGCACGGTGTGCTGATGGCGCTGGTCTTCACGACCTTCTTCATCATGGGGCTCGGTTACGTCTTCGCGGCTGAAAGCCTCGGTCGGATTACCGGCCGGTCCATTGGCTGGATCGCCTTCTGGATCGCCGCGCTCGGATCGGTCATGGCGGCGGTCACCATCCTGCGTGGGCAGAGTACGGTCCTCTATACCTTCTATCCACCGCTGCAGGCGCATCCGCTCTTCTACATCGGCGCGACCCTCTTGGTTGTCGGTTCGTGGATGTGGGGCGGGGTGATCATCGCGAGCTACCGGACCTGGCGGCGAGACCATCCGGGCGTGCCCGCTCCCCTCTCCATTCACGGCATGCTGGCGGCAATCATCGTCTGGTATCTCGCCTCGTCAGGGCTCGCCGTGGAAGTCGTCGTGATGCTGATCCCCTGGTCGCTGGGCCTCGTCGACAAGATCGATCCGCTGGTGGCGAGGACGTTCTTCTGGTGGTTCGGACATCCGCTCGTGTACTTCTGGCTGCTGCCCGCATACGTGGTCTGGTACTACGTGCTTCCCCAGGTCGCGGGAGGCCGCCTGTTCAGCGATCCGCTCGCCAGGATGGCGTTCATCCTGTTCGTCGTGCTGTCCACGCCGGTGGGATTCCATCACCAGTTCGCGGACCCGGGAATCACTGCCGGGTGGAAGCTCGCGCACACCGTTCTGACCTACGCCGTCATGTATCCAAGCTTTGTGACGGCGTTCACGGTGATCGCTTCGTTGGAGGTTGCCGGCCGGCTGAAGGGCGCCAAGGGACTGTTCAACTGGATCGGTCGGCTGCCATGGTCCGACCCGGTCTTCTCATCGGTAGCGCTGGGAATGATCGCCTTCACGTTCGGCGGCTTCGGCGGCGCGATCAACGCGGCCTATGCGATGAATGGAATGGTGCACAACACGGCGTGGATCATGGGACATTTCCACGTCACTCTGGGCACCACGGTCGCGCTCACCTACATGGGCGCAACCTATTGGCTGCTGCCGCGGCTGCTCGCACGAGACGTGCGGTTCATGGCGCTGGCGCGAATCCAGCCATACCTGTGGTTCGCCGGGATGACTTTCTTTAGCGTCAGCTATCACATCGCCGGCCTGCGCGGACTGCCGCGCCGCGTCTACAGCGCAGCACTCGCAGGGGACCAGGGCGCGGCGTGGCATGGCCTGACTCAGGTCGCCGCCGTCGGCGCCGTGATGCTCTTTTTGAGCGCGATCATCTTCGTCACCGTCGTATTTGCCACGTGGCTGGCAGGGCGCCGAATCCAGGCGCCGGCGTTCGAGTTCGCCGTACCGCTCGTCCGCCCGGCGACACTCGGGGTGTGGGATCGCTTCGGACTCTGGACGATCATCGCCATTCTGCTGGTCGTTGCGGCGTACGGTTACCCGCTGCTGCAGCTGCTCGCCCATCCCCGGTTCGGCTCTCCCGGCTTCAAGCCGTTTTGAAGCCGCGAAGAAAGGCGCAGCCCTTCGTCACGTATTGAGTCGCTTGACGAGTTTCCGCACGAGCGGTCGCGGCGACACGCGTACCAGAGCCGCGCCCAGCCGATTGGTCGCGCCCGGCACGACAACGACGTTCCCCCTCTTCCATCTCCGGTAAGCGATTCGCGCGACGTCAGCCGCACTCATTTTCTCCAGCCGCGACAACCGCGTGTGTGTCGTGCCGGCATGTTCGGCAAATTGTGTCGCGGTCGGGCCCGGAGCCACGCAGCTGATGCGCAGCGCGGACCCGGCGAGTTCTTCGGCAAGGCCTTCAGT
The DNA here is from genome assembly GCA_963755695.1 of uncultured Acidobacteriota bacterium. Taxonomy (GTDB): domain Bacteria; phylum Acidobacteriota; class Vicinamibacteria; order Vicinamibacterales; family 2-12-FULL-66-21; genus QHWT01. Next base: position 2,752,078 of record CAVWLB010000010.1, read on the forward strand.
GAACGAGAGAACGTAGGCCTTGGTGGCGTAGTAAACCGTCATGAACGGACCCGGCTGGAAGCCGGCGGTTGAGCCCACATTCAAGATCCCACCTTGATTGCGCAACAGCATCCCTGGCAGAAACAGGCGCGTCAGCTCGGTGAGGACCGTGACGTTGACCTGAATCATCTCGAGCTGCCGCTCCAGCGAGAGCTCCGCCAACGCTCCCCGCGATCCGAACCCCGCATTGTTGACGACCACGTCAATTACCGTGTTGCGCTGCTGGAGATCTTCGTAGATCCGACGAGCGGCCGTGCGATCCGCAAGATCAACCGATATCGCTCTGGCCTGCACCCGATGCACACGCCTCAGCTCCTGGACCAATTCCTCGAGGGCATCCATCCTTCGCGCAACCACGACGAGGTCGTAGCCGTCGGCGGCGAACTGGCGAGCCAGCTCACGGCCGATTCCTGAGGAGCCGCCGGTGACGAGAGCGGTCTGATTCGCCATGCTGATCGAGCCTGTCAGATCCGCGGGGTCAGGACCACGACGCGACGCGCGAACGCACTGCTAGACTCTGTCTGCACGCCTGGGCGTTGCGCCATTCGAGACCGAACGACCATAGCACCATCAGGGGCCGATGCGGCGAGCAGACCGCCCACCGCTCGATGGATCGCCAGTGACGGCGAGCATGTCATGCTGAAGGAACCGTGCCCGAGCTTCCCGAAGTCGAATCCGTGCGACAGCTTCTCGAACCCGTCATGGCCGGCAAGCGTTTCACGCGCGTCTCCGTCCGCCGGCCCGATCTGCGCCTTCCCTTCCCGGCGAGGTTCAGCGCTCGGGTCACAGCTCAAACCGCGCTGGCGGTCCGTCGGCGGGCGAAGTACCTGCTGGTGCCGCTGTCATCAGGGGACACGCTTCTCATGCACCTCGGCATGTCGGGTTCGTTCCGGGTCGATCGGCATCGCGTCGCGGGTGACGCTGACCGGCACGATCACGTCGTATTCCAGATGTCGTCCGGGGCCATCGTTACGTTCAACGACCCGCGGCGATTTGGCGTCATGGACCTCCTGTCGCCGGCCGGGTTGCTGGCTCACCCGGCGCTCAGCGGACTTGGCCCCGAGCCGTTGTCACCGGACTTCAGTGCATCTGCTCTGGCGCAAGCGTGCAGCGGCAGGAAGACGCCGCTGAAGATCGCGCTGCTGGATCAACGGCTAGTGGCCGGTCTCGGAAACATCTACGCTGCCGAAGCGATGCACGTCGCGCGATTGTCACCGTTCCGCCGGACATCGACGATCGCCACGCCGTCCGGCGTCCCGCGCGATTCGGCCCGTCGTCTGGTTGCGGCAATCAAGCAGGTGCTGAACGAGGCCATCCAGCGGCAGTCGAGGGCTGCGTACCGCGCATCGAGATTTCGCGTCTACGATCGAGAGGGGCAACGATGCCGCCGCGCAGGTTGCACTGGGACGATCAGACGCCGCACGCAAGCCGGCCGCTCGACGTTCTTTTGTCCTGTCTGTCAGCGGTAGCACGCCGCGCCCGCAGACCCGGCCTACATCTGAGGTGTGACGCTCAACGTGGCCTCCCGGAGCGCGGCACGGGCAAGCGTTCGCGTCGAGTCGATCACCGGCACAGGTGAATCGCTTTCCGAAATGAGCAGAGGGATTTCGGTGCAGCCGAGAACGATCGCGTCGCAGCCACGGGTCCCGAGCTCCCTGATGACGTCCTGCAGGTACTTTCGAGAGGACCCTTTGAGCTCGCCTTGAACCAGCTCATCGAAGATGATGGCGTTGATACGCTCGCGATCGGCAGGATCAGGGATCTCACATGCGATCTCCCGGTCGGCGAGTGTCGCCGGATACACCGGACCTTCCATCAGATAGCGAGTACCAAGAATTCCGAGCTGCCGGAAACGGCGTTTTGCTGCAACGGCCGCGACCTCTTCGGCAATGTGCAGCCACGGCGCCGGCGACTCGGTGCGGACCAGGTTCAGGGCCTGATGAACGGTATTGTCAGGGCACACCAGGAACTCCGCGCCTGCTTTGATCAGATTCGTTGCGGAAGAAAGCAACAACCGGCCAACTTCATCCCAGCGATTGTCTTCGATGTGGCGCATATACTCGGCGAGAGGGTGGGTGTGCATCGTGATCTGGGGATGGCCGTAAGTACCGAACAGCGCCGCTCCCTCACCGCAGATGGTCCGGTAGCACAGTGCCGCACCCTCCGCACTGACGGCAACGATTCCTACGTGCTTGGATTTGGTCATCGTCGGTTCCCCGCCCCGAGTTAACAGAATCGCCGATTCGTCGATCCGACTTCAACCGCTTCGGTACAAAGAAATCTCCTCTTCCATCCCGTCAGCCGATCGTATGAAATGTCAGGTCTCCACACGAGAGGAGGGGTCATGGTCTTTGCCCGCGCGCTCGCTCTCTTGCTTCTCCTGGATAGTGCATCAGGATTCGCTCAGGATCCACCCTCCTCTCGGGACGTCTCTCTGGCGGCGGCCGACGGCACGAAGCTGCAGGCCACGTACTACCCCGCGGTGAAGCCCGGCCCAGCGGTGCTGCTCCTGCACATGTGCAACACCACCCGAAAATCGTGGCAGCCGCTTGCGCCACAGCTCGCCGCTGCCGGCATCAACACGTTGACGATGGATTATCGAGGTTTCGGCGAAAGCGGCGGGGATCGGTATGACGCGATGCCGCCGCCGGACGCGCAGAAGATCGTTACCGACAAGTGGCCGGGCGATATCGACGCAGCCTACGTATTCCTTCTCGCGCAGCCCGGCGTGGACAAGACGCGCGTCGGCATAGGCGGCGGGAGCTGCGGCGTCACCCAGGCGGTGCACGTCGCGCAGCGACATCCCGAGGTCAGATCGGCGGTGTTGCTGGCAGGCCCGCTCGACCCTGAAGGTCTGAAGTTCCTCGAAACCACGACCTGGCTGCCGATCTTCGCGGCCGCCGCCGCTGACGATCAATACGATGGAAACGCACCGGCGCTGATGCAGTGGATCCTCGCCATATCCGGAAATCCGCGCAACACGTTTTCCGGTTTCAAGGACGGGAAACACGGCACGGAGATCTTCGGTCCGCATCCTGAACTGCCGACGCAGATTGTGAAGTGGTACTCGGACACGCTGATCAAGAGCCCCGCGGATCCCACGGCGACGGTGACGCCGCAGAGCACGCCGATGCGGGAATTCTGGCAGAAGGCGGAGACCCCGGAGGGCGTGTCTGCGGCGGTGAAGATGTTTCACGATGCGCGCACGGGCGATCCGCACGTGATGCTGTTCCCGGAACCCGCACTCAACCTGCTCGGCTATCAGCACCTGCAGGCTGGAAGGACCAAGGAAGCCATCGAGCTGTTCAAGCTGAACACGGAAGCGTATCCCACGTCCGCGAACACCTACGACAGTCTGGGTGATGCCTATCTTGCCGACGGGCAGAACGACCTGGCGCTGCAGGCATCGCAGAAGGCAATCGACACGCTGGCCGGCGACAAGGCGCCAGACGACTTCAAGAAGGCCATTCGCGCCAGCGCCGAGCAGAAGATCGCGAAGTTGAAGGGCAGCCGGCTCTAGATCGAGGGTCTTTCAGCTAGAGAATCCCATGCAGCCGGAGCAGGACGAACACCATCATCAGGAGATAAGTCGCCGAGAGTCCGCCCACGAGCGCCGGCTCGAGCACGCGCGATCTAAACTCGTCGCGACGCCTCCGGCGCTCGGCCTGCTGCTGGCGCCGCACCAGGGTGGCGTGACAGCGCGCACGAACACGGTCGAAGCGCGGGGCGTCCGGCTCCATCACTCGCAGGTAACCAAGCGTCCGCAGCTGCGCATCATCGGCTTCGTGCATTTTCATGTCTCCACCTCGCGGAGGCCGGCGAGTTTCGGCGCGGCGGCCTCATCGAGCCGTCGCGTCAGCAGCGAGCGCGCACGGCTCACCCGCTGGCGCATGGCTTCCGGTGAAATGCCACACACCTCGCACGATTCCGCGATGCTCAACCCCTGGACGCCGACCAGCAGCAACGCTTCGCGATACAGCACCGGAAGCGCGGCCAGCGCCGCCTCGATGCGCCGCTCGCTTTCGGTGGCCGCGGTCGACTCGAACGGCGAAGGTTGCCGGGTTCCACAGGGCCACAGTCCGATCAAGCTCGCGACGTGCGAGTCTTCCACCAGGCGCGACCGGCAATAGCTGACATAGAGGTTGCGGGCAACGGTGAACAGCCACGGCCCGAGCCGGGTATCCTCGCGGAGCGCCGGCGCGCGGCCGACCAGCCGCAGCCACGTTTCCTCGAGGAGATCCTCCGCGAGATCCCTTCGCCGCGAGAGCCGCGCGAGGAAGTTGAACAGCGGCGTGTGGAAATGCTCGAGCACGGCATCGAACGCCGCGGCGTCTCCCGCCCGCAGACGCGCGACCAGCGCCAGCTCGCAGTCCCGGTCCATACAAGTCAGAACGCGCACCGGCCCGAATCGTGACGGCGGTCACGCTTCCGGGAGATCAGCGTTCTACCGATCGCAGGGAAGGAGTCGCACATGGAGTTGCTCACGATCCTGAGACAGGCCGGTGTCCTCGCGTTGCTGAGCCTGATGATCGCCCTTCTGCCGCTCGCTGCCGGCGTCGCCTACGCGGTCCGGCCGACAGAAGCCCGGCTCGCGCTCCTGCGCCCGATCTCCCTGGCCGGGATGTTCGCGGGCCTGGCCGGCTTCCTGGCGGGAGTGATGAGCACGCTCCGCGCGATCTGGACGGCCGACGCCGCGGTCCCGTTCAAACTGATCGCGGTCGGCCTGTCCGAATCGCTCGTGCCGCTCTTCGTTGCCTTCGGATGCCTGGCGGTCGCGTGGCTTTGCGCGGCGCTCGGCCTTCGTCGCCACGCTTGACGCGCGAGTCGGACCCGGGCCGGGACGCGCAACGATCTTGCAACGTCTATTTCGTCAGTGCTGGACACGTTCTTCGTCGAAACCGCGCATCGGCGCATGATCGACGAGATGCATGTCGATGGTCGGATCGATGGCGGGCGCCGCGAGCCGCAACGACAGCCAGAGCCCAAGTGCCAGGACCGCGACGGCGGTGAGCGCGATGACGAGGAGAAGGTACCAGATCAACGACCGGAACGGGGCGCGCAACTCGTCCTTGTCCATGGAAACGACCGTCATCCAGGCCAGCTGCGGATAGCTTTGCGGCAGCTGACTCGAGGCAACGGCGATGATGCGCAGGCTGCGGTTCTCCGCCTGCGCCTCGTAGGTGAATGTTCCGGGTGGCTCCTTCCGGCGTGACCGTTCATCGAGGATCTGCGTGAGCAACCCCGATCCGAAGAATCGATCCCCCTGGCGATAGGGCCGGCGGCTGAACACGATCGAGCCGTCAGGGCGAACGAGCATGGCCTCACCCGTGGAGCCGAGTTCGAGGCCGGCGATACCGACCAGCATCTCGCGGCTGTCTGCCACCACCTTCATGATTCCGGCGACGTCGTTGCCCTGCGGATTCAGCACCGGGACGGCAATCTCGAACGCGTACACATTCGCGCTCTCGTCCCGATTGACGTCCGAGACGCTGATACGACCGCGGCCGCTGTCGAACGCTCTCTTCCACCAGTCCTCATCACCCTGGAAGTAGTCAGACGTGACATTGGAGGCGGCGACGAGACGTCCGTAGCGGTCCGTGACCAGGACTTCACGATAGGTCGAGTCGTTTTTGACGAGATCCGCCAGGAATTGGGACGCCGGGGAGTTGAGAATCCCGAGCCGCGCTGCTACCGCGGCGCCGTCTTTCTGCCATTCCCGATCCAGCTCGGCTGTGCGCTGAACTTCCTGAGCTTGGCCATTTCCAGCAGCCGCGACTCGTCTCAGTTCCGGAACCCGGCCCAGGAGCGCGATATCGAGAATGCGGCGAAACAGGTAGCCATCCACTGACGAAGCGGTGGAAGCCGCCATTTGGCCGAGGCGTACCTTTTCGGCGTCTTCGAGCCGCTTCTGGCCGCTGCCGATCACCAGGGCGGCCCCGATGAGGAGTACCGGGACGGCGACGAGCAGCGTCGCGGTCAGAACCCGAACGTTCAGATTCGGCAGGCGCACCGGCATGGACCTCTCCGCTCGCCCCGAGACAGGTTGAATGTGGTCGCATGGCGCCGGAATGTCAAGCGGTTCCGTGGCTAGCAGCGAGCTCGAACATGCCTACACAAGCCATTCGTCACATTCGATGGAAGGTTGCTGAGAAGTGAAGGTCTAGGTCGCCTCTTTCGCGGAGGAAAAAGTCTGTAGGGCACCTCTGCAGGGGTGCGGAGGATATGAGTTGTCGGGCAGGTCAGTCGCAACAAAGGGCGGCAACGCTCGAAGCATTACCGCCCTCTACGCTGGGTCTGAAGACCCGAGCTACATCAGCGGCGCGTCTAAAGACGCGCCCTACACTGCGGCGCGCTTTAAGGCGCGCCCTGCACCTGGGAAGCTCTACTCGACTTCATCCCTCGTAAACGCCTCCTCGGGTTCGACGAAGTACTCCATCTCTCGCTCGAGTTCGAGCTCCTCCGGTGACGGCGGCGGCGGCGGTGGGGGTTCGTCCGCCGGGATTCGCACGTTCCGGTAGTACTCGAAGCCCGTGCCGGCCGGGATCAGCCGGCCCATCGTGACATTCTCCTTCAGGCCGCGGAGGTGATCCACTTTGCCCGAGATCGACGCCTCGGTGAGCACGCGCGTCGTTTCCTGGAACGACGCCGCCGAGATGAACGAGTCGGTCGAAAGCGACGCCTTGGTGATGCCGAGCAGCAGCGGCCGGCCCTGCGCCGGACGGCCGCCGCTGGCGATCACCCGCTCGTTCTCTTCCATGAACCGGAAGCGGTCCACCTGCTCCTCGATCAGGAACTCGGTATCGCCGACATCCTCGATCTTCACCCACCGCATCATCTGGCGGACGATGACCTCGATGTGCTTGTCGTTGATGTTCACGCCCTGCAGCCGGTAGACCTCCTGGATCTCGTTGACCAGATACGCGTGCAGCGCCTTCTCGCCGAGGACCGACAGGATGTCGTGCGGGTTGCTCGGCCCGTCCATCAGCGGCTCACCGGCGCGGACGCGATCGCTTTCCTGGACGTTCACATGCACGCCGCGCGGCAGCGAGTACTCACGCGGCTCGCCGCCACCCTCTTCCGGAACGATGATGATCTTCCGCTGACCCTTGACGATGCCGCCGTGTCGCACCACGCCGTCGATCTCCGAGATGACGGCGGTCTCGCGCGGCTTGCGCGCTTCGAACAGCTCGACCACGCGCGGCAGACCGCCGGTGATGTCCTTGGTCTTGGTGGTCTCGCGCGGGATCTTCGCGAGCACCTGGCCGGCGTAGACCGTGTCGCCGTCCTCGACCATGAGGTGGGCGTGCGACGGCATGTGGTACTTGCGCGTCACCTTGCCCGCCTTGTCGCGAATCTCGATCATCGGCTGCTTCTTCTCGTCGGGGCTGTCCACGACGATCTTCCGCGAGAGGCCGGTGACCTCGTCGACTTCTTCATGGAACGTGACGTCGGTGATGAGGTCCTTGTACTTCGTCGAGCCCGCATCCTCGGTGAGGATCGAGAAGGTGTAAGGATCCCACTCGACCAGCACGGTGCCCTGCTCGACCTGCTGACCGTCGCGCACCTTGAGGCGCGCGCCGTAGACGATCGGGTAGCGCTCGCGATCGCGTCCCTTGGCGTCCTGGATCACGACCGACCCGGTGCGGTTCATGACGACGAGCTCGCCCTTCGCCTGATCGCCGCCGGCCCCCTTGGTCTCGACGACCTGCAGGCCCTGATACCGGACCGTGCCGGCGTGCTTCGCGTCGAGCGTCGACTGCTCGGACACGCGCGACGCCGTGCCGCCGATGTGGAACGTGCGCATCGTCAGCTGCGTTCCCGGCTCGCCAATCGACTGCGCCGCGATGACGCCGACCGCGAGGCCGAGCTCGACCAGGCGTCCGGTCGCCAGGTCGCGGCCGTAGCACTTCGCGCAGCAGCCGCGTCGGCTGGCGCAGGTCAGCACCGAACGGATGCGGACCTTCTCGATGCCCGCTTCCTGGATGTCGGTCGCCTTCTCTTCGTCGATCTCCTCGTTCTGGTCGATGATCACGTCGCCGGTGAACGGATCGACGATGCGCTCGAGGGTGACGCGGCCGATGATCCGGTCGCGCAGCGGCTCGATGATCTCGCCCGACTCCACGATCGCCCGCGCATCGATGCCGTCCATCGTCCCGCAATCGATCTCGTGGATGATGACGTCCTGCGCGACGTCGACCAGTCGACGCGTGAGGTAGCCCGAGTCCGCCGTCTTCAGCGCCGTGTCGGCGAGACCCTTGCGGGCGCCGTGCGTGGAGATGAAGTACTGCAGAACCGTCAGCCCTTCACGGAAGTTCGAGGTGATCGGCGTCTCGATGATTTCGCCCGACGGCTTCGCCATCAGGCCGCGCATGCCCGCCAGCTGGCGGATCTGCTGCTTCGAGCCGCGGGCGCCCGAGTCGGCCATGATGTAGACCGGGTTGAAGTTGCGCCCGGAGTGATCGAGCTCCTCCATCTCCGAGAACATCTCGTCGGCGATCTTCTCGGTGACGTCCGACCACACGGCGATGACCTTGTTGTAGCGCTCGCCGTTGGTGATCGCGCCTTCGAGGTACTGCCCTTCGACCTTGATCACTTCGTCGCGCGCGCGCTCGACGAGCGCCGCCTTCTCCGACGGGATGACGAGGTCGTCGATGCCGATCGACAGGCCCGAGCGGGTCGCGTAGGTGAAGCCGAGGTTCTTCAGCCAGTCGAGCATCTCGACGGTCTTCTCGAGGCCGAAGCGCAGGTAGCAGTACTGCACCAGCTGCTGCAGCCCCTTCTTCTTCAGCAGGCCGTTCACGTACGGCATCGCCTTCGGCAGCGCCGTGTTGAGGATCACGCGGCCGACCGTCGTGTTGATGATCTTGTTGGTGACGTTCTGCACCTCCGCGTACTGCACGCCCTGGTCGTCGCGCGCGACGGTCAGGTCGATCAGCTCGCCGCTGATGCGCAGGCGGATCGGCGTCAGCGTCTCGAGCTCGCCCGCTTCGAGCGCGAGCACCACGTCGTCCGGCGTGCCGAACGCGCGGCCTTCGCCCTTGGCGCCCGGCTTGGCCTTGGTCAGGTAGTAGCAGCCGAGCACGATGTCCTGCGACGGAATCGCGATCGGCTGGCCGCTCGCCGGCGACAGGATGTTGTTCGAGGACATCATCAGGACCGATGCCTCGATCTGCGCTTCCGGCGCCAGCGGAATGTGCACGGCCATCTGGTCGCCGTCGAAGTCGGCGTTGAACGCGGTGCAGACGAGCGGGTGGATGCGGATCGCCTTGCCTTCGACCAGCACCGGCTCGAACGCCTGGATGCCCAGGCGATGCAGCGTCGGCGCGCGGTTCAGCAGGACCGGATGCTCGCGGATGACCTCCTCGAGGATGTCCCACACTTCCGGCCGCTGCTGCTCGACCATCTCCTTCGCCTGCTTGATCGTGGCGACGAGACCGCGCTCTTCGAGCTTGTTGTAGATGAACGGCTTGAACAGCTCGAGCGCCATCTTCTTCGGCAGCCCGCACTGGTGCAGCTTCAGCTCCGGGCCGACGACGATGACCGAACGGCCGGAGTAGTCGACGCGCTTGCCGAGCAGGTTCTGGCGGAAGCGGCCCTGCTTGCCCTTGAGCGTGTCGGACAGCGACTTCAGCGGACGGTTGTTGGCGCCGCGCAGCACGCGGCCGCGGCGGCCGTTGTCGAACAGCGCATCGACCGCTTCCTGCAGCATGCGCTTTTCGTTGCGGATGATGACGTCCGGCGCCTTCAGCTCGATCAGCTTCTTCAACCGGTTGTTGCGGTTGATGACGCGGCGATAGAGGTCGTTCAGGTCCGAGGTCGCGAACCGGCCGCCGTCGAGCGGCACCAGCGGACGCAGCTCGGGCGGAATGACCGGGATGACGTCGAGGATCATCCACTCCGGCTTGTTGGTGGACTTCCGGAACGAGTCGACGACCTTCAGCCGCTTGGCGTACTTCAGCTTCTTCTGGACCGAGTTCTCCGCGCGCATCTTGTCGCGCAGCTCGCCGGCCAGCCGTTCTCGACGTTGACCCGCTTGAGCAGCTCCTTGATCGCTTCGGCGCCCATCTGCGCGCGGAACTTCTGGCCGTAGTCCTCGCGCGCCTTGCGGAACTGATCCTCGTTCAGCAGCTGGTTCTGCTTGAGGTCGGTGTCGCCCGGCTCGATGACGACGTAGGCCTCGAAGTAGAGGATGCGCTCGAGATCGCGCAGCGAGATGTCGAGCAGGTGGCCGATGCGGCTCGGCAGCCCCTTGAAGAACCACACGTGGCTGACCGGCGTGGCCAGCGTGATGTGGCCGAGGCGCTCGCGCCGCACCTTGGCCTGCGTGACCTCGACGCCGCACTTGTCGCAGATCACGCCGCGGTGCTTCATCCGCTTGTACTTGCCGCACAGGCACTCCCAGTCGGTGACCGGGCCGAAGATCTTCGCGCAGAAGAGCCCGTCCCGCTCCGGCTTGAACGTGCGGTAGTTGATCGTCTCCGGCTTGGTCACCTCGCCGTGCGACCAGGAGAGGATCTTCTCCGGCGACGCGAGGCTGATGCGGATCGCGTCGAAGTCGGTCGTCAGAGAGCCGCGGGTATCGAAGGACTTGGTCTCATTTACTTAGCTCTCCGCCAGATACAGGTTCGCCTTCGGTCGGTCGGTCGGGCGCTTCCGGTTCCGACCAGCTTCGTTCTTCGTCTTCATCAGCTCGACGTCCAGGCACAGCGCCTGGAGCTCGCGGATGAGGACGTTGAACGACTCCGGCAGGCCCGGCTGGAACGACGCGTCGCCCTTGACGATCGCTTCGTAGATCTTCGCGCGGCCGGTCACGTCGTCCGACTTCGCGGTGAGGAGCTCCTGGAGGATGTGCGCCGCGCCGTAGGCCTCGAGCGCCCAGACCTCCATTTCTCCGAACCGCTGGCCGCCGAACTGCGCCTTGCCGCCCAGCGGCTGCTGGGTGATGAGCGAGTACGGCCCGATCGAGCGCGCGTGGATCTTGTCGTCGACCAGGTGCGACAGCTTCAGCATGTAGATGTAGCCGACCGTCACGTCCTGCTCGAACTCCATGCCGGTCATGCCGTCGTAGAGCTCGCGTCTTGCCGCTCTTCGGCAGCCCGGCCTCCTCGAGCCAGTGCTTGATCTCGGTCTCGGTCGCGCCGTCGAAGACCGGCGTCGCGAAGTAGAGGCCGAGCGCGTGCGCGGCCCACCCGAGGTGGGTCTCGAGAATCTGGCCGACGTTCATACGCGACGGAACGCCGAGCGGATTGAGCACGATCTCCACCGGCGTGCCGTCCGGCAGATACGGCATGTCCTCTTCCGGCAGGATGCGCGCGATGACGCCCTTGTTGCCGTGGCGGCCGGCCATCTTGTCGCCGACCGACAGCTTGCGCTTCATCGCGACGTAGACCTTGACCAGCTTGATGACGCCCGGAGGCAGCTCGTCGCCGCGACGAACCTTCTCCTTCTTCTCCTCGAACTGGTTGCGGATGACTTCGACCTGGCGCTCGGTGCGCTCCTCGAGCTCGCGGAGATCCTCCTCGAGCCGCGGATCGTCGGTCGTTGACCTTGAGGCGGACGATCGCTTCGTAGGGCAGGCCCTGCAGCACGTCCGCCGTCAGCGTCCGTGCCCTTCTTGAGCAGCCGCTCGCGGCCGTGCTCGTCGTAGAGGTCGGCGCGCGACTCCTGGCCCTGCAGCATGCCGATCACGCGCTTCTTCACTTCGTCGTGAAGGATGCGGATCTCGTCCTGCAGGTTCTTCTCCATCATCTCGAGCTCTTCGTTCTCGATGGCCTTGGCGCGGTCGTCCTTCTCGATGCCCTTGCGCGAGAAGATCTTCACGCCGACGATGATCCCCTCGATGCCCGGCGGGCAGACGAGCGACGCGTCGCGCACGTCGCCGGCCTTCTCGCCGAAGATCGCGCGGAGCAGCTTCTCTTCCGGCGTCAGCTGGGTCTCGCCCTTCGGCGTGACCTTGCCGACCAGGATGTCGCCCGGCTTGACCGAGGCGCCGATGCGGATGATGCCGCTCTCGTCGAGGTCCGCGAGGTAGCCCTCGCCGACGTTCGGGATGTCGCGGGTGATTTCCTCCGGCCCGAGCTTGGTGTCGCGCGCCTCGATCTCGAACTCCTCGATGTGGATGGACGTGTAGGCGTCCTCCTTCACCATGCGTCTCGGAGACGAGGATCGCGTCCTCGAAGTTGTAGCCGCGCCACGGCATGAACGCGACCAGCACGTTCCGCCCGAGCGCGAGCTCGCCCAGCTCCGTGCACGGACCGTCCGCCAGGATCTGCCCCTTGTGGACCTTCTGGCCCACGCGGACGATCGGCTTCTGGTTGATGCAGGTGTTCTGGTTCGACCGCTTGAACTTCGTCATCGGGTAGATGTCGGCGCCCATCTCGCGCGACATCGACTCGCTCTCTCCCTCGACGCGCACGACGATGCGCTGGCAGTCGACGTAGTCCACCGTGCCCGAGCGGCGCGCCACGATGCACGGCCCCCGAGTCGCGCGCGGTGATGTACTCCATGCCGGTGCCGACGTACGGCGCGCGCGCGCGCAGCAGCGGCACCGCCTGGCGCTGCATGTTCGATCCCATCAGCGCGCGGTTCGCGTCGTCGTTCTCGAGGAACGGGATGAGCGAGGCGGCGACGGACACGAGCTGCTTCGGCGAGACGTCGATGAAGTCGACCTTGTCGCTCGGCGGCAGGATGAAGTTGCCCGCCTGGCGCGCGTTGACGCGGTCGGTCGTGAACCGGCCGTTCTCGTCGACCTGCGGCGTTGGCCTGCGCGATGATGTACTGGTCCTCTTCCCACGCCGACAGGTAGTAGGAGTACGGCTCGTACTCGAGGCCGCGGCGGCGGCGCCGTCCGCCCGCGCCCGGCTCGTCCCTTGTCGGCGCCGACGTCCCACGGCTTCGACGATGTCGCCGACCTTGTACTTCGTGTTGCCGCCGGCGTTGGTGATGATCACGTAGTCGACGACGCGGCCGTCCTTGACCTTGCGGTACGGCGACTCGATGAAGCCGAACTCGTTGATCCGCGCGTAGCACGACAGCGACGAGATCAGGCCGATGTTCGGACCTTCAGGCGTCTCAATCGGGCAGATGCGGCCGTAGTGCGTCGGGTGCACGTCGCGGACCTCGAACCCGGCGCGCTCGCGCGACAGACCGCCGGGCCCGAGCGCCGACAGACGGCGCTTGTGCGTGACTTCCGAGAGCGGGTTGGTCTGGTCCATGAACTGCGACAGCTGCGACGACCCGAAGAACTCGCGAATCGCGGCCATGACCGGCTTCGCGTTGATCAGGTCGTGCGGCATGGCGGTCGCCATTTCCTGGTAGACCGACATCTTTTCCTTGATCGCGCGCTCCATGCGGACCAGCCCGATGCGGAACTGGTTCTCGAGGAGCTCGCCGACCGACCGCACGCGGCGGTTGCCGAGGTGATCGATGTCGTCGACGTTGGCCGGGATACCGGCGCAGCTTCAGCAGGTACTTGATCACCTCGTAGAAGTCCTGCGGGTGCAGGATCTTCTCGTCGAGCGGCGTGTTCAGCTTCAGCTTGGTGTTCAGCTTCAGCCGGCCGACGCGCGAGAAGTCGTACTTCTGCGGGTTGAAGAACATGTTCTCGAAGAGCGACCGCGAGCTGTCGAGCGTCGGCGGGATCGCCCGGCCGCAGGCGGCGGTAGATCTCGATCAGCGCCTCTTCGTGGGTGTGGATCGGATCCTTCTTCAGCGTCGGCGGAGAGCACGTTGCCGATCTCGTCCTTCTCGGGGAAGAAGATCTCGATCTTCTCGACGTTCTTCTCCTGCGCCATCGAGATGACGCGCGGCTCGAGCGGCTCGTTCGCCTCGAGGATGACCTCGCCGGTCGACGGATCGACGACGTCCGGTGGCGGCGAACGCACCTTCGAGCTCGGCGTCGGCGACTTCGACCGACCTCGACGCCCGCCTTCTTCAGCGCGGCAATCGCGCTCGCGTTGATCTTCTTGCCGGCGCGCGGTGACGGTATCGCTGCCCGCCTTCAGGTCCTTCGCCGCGCGCAGGCCGACGAGGCTGTCGCCGACCGCCCACTGGATCGGCGCCGTTCTTGCAGCGTCAGCCGGTCGACGGTGTAGAAGCTCCGGATGATCTCGTCGGCGCCGCGCAGGCCGAGGGCGCGCAGGAAGACGGTCGCCAGGAACTTGCGCTTGCGGTCGATGCGGACGTAGAGCAGGTTCTTCGCGTCGTACTCGAACTCCACCCACGAGCCGCGGTACGGGATGATCTGCGCGATGTAGAGCGTCTTGTCTTCCGAGTGGAAGAAGGCGCCCGGCGAGCGGTGGAGCTGCGCTGACGATGACCCGCTCGGTGCCGTTGATGATGAACGTGCCGTTGTCGGTCATCAGCGGGATGTCGCCGTAGTAGACCTCCTGCTCCTTGATGTCGCGGATGGTCTTGACGCCGGTCTCGGGGTCCTTGTTCCAGACCACGAGACGGATCGTGACCTTGAGCGGCACGGCGTAGGTCATGCCGCGCTCCTGGCACTCGTCGACGTCGTACTTCAGCTTCAGGCCGACGGTGTTGCCGCAGATGTCGCAGACGTCGCCGCGCGCCTCGTTCGGCTTGCCGCAGCGCGGGCACAGCACCTCGTGCTCGCCGTAGGGATCGGCGATGAGCGTGTGGCCGCAGTTCGTGCACGGCTTCCGCAGGTGGTGCAGGCCGGACAGCCGGCCGCACTTGCACTCCCAGTTCCCGATCGAATACTCGATGAACTCGAGCGACGAGTTCTCGCGGAAGTCGCTGATCGGGAAGACCGACTTGAACACTGACTGCAGGCCGGCGTCCTCGCGCTCGGAGGGCAGCCGGTTCATCTGCAGGAAGCGCTCGTACGACTTCTTCTGGATCTCGATCAGGTTCGGAATCGGAACCGTGGTCTTGATTTTCGAGAAGTCGATGCGTTCGCGGTAGACGTTCTTGGGAAGGCTGTACATGCTGATGAAAACCTCGGGGCGGTCGATACAAAAAGATGTAGCGGCGGATCTTCAGACCCGGCCATACCGCCGCGTCTGACGACGCGGCCTGCACATGGAGGGCGGGTCTGTCAGACGCCAGCCGCTGCTACTTGATCTCGACCTTCGCGCCGACGTCCGCGAACTTCTTCTGAATCGCGGCCGCTTCGTCCTTGGGGATGCCTTCCTTGATCGGCTTGGGCGCTCCCTCGACGAGGTCCTTCGCTTCCTTCAGTCCGAGGCTGGTGACTTCGCGGACGACCTTGATCACGTTGATCTTGTTGGTGCCCACTTCGGTCAGCGATCGCGGTGAACTCGGTCTTCTCTTCCGCCGGGGCCGCCGCGCCCGCCGCCGCGCCGCCGCCGGCCGGCATCGCCATCGGCATCGCCGCCGCCGCCGACACGCCGAGCTCCTGCTCGAGCGCCTTCACGAGCTGCGACAGCTCGAGGACCGAGATCCCCTTGATGTAGTCGACAACCTGCTGCTGATTCAGTTCGGCCACTTTCGATTCTCCCTGCTGTGATAGGGCGCGTCTTCAGACGCGCCGGGTGATCGGCGAATCTGCGATTCGCCCTACGACTTTTTCTATGATTCCGCCGTCGCTGTCTCTGTCTGTATCTGCATTCATTCATTAAGGGCCGTTGGGGCCCCACCCCCAACGCATGCGCTCGCTTACGCTCGCGATCTTGACTCGTAACAACGAGCTGCTTGGATCTGCGAGTCTGTCTGCTGTAGGGCGCTTTAGACCCGCCGGCTATGCGCCTGCCTCCGTTTGCTTCTTCTCGGCCTGCACCAGCACGCTCATCAGATCGCGCGGCGCGGCGTTCAGCACGCTGACCAGCTGCACCATCGGCGCCTGCAGCAGGAAGAGCAGCTTCGCGTAGAGCTCCGGCTTGCCCGGGAGCGACGCCAGGTCGGTGACTTCCGCCGCCTTGATCGCCCGGCCCTGCACCACCGCCGCCTTGATCTGCAGCGCCGGCGTTGTCCTTCGCGAACGTCGTCAGCACCTTCGCGAGCGCGACCGGATCCTCGCCGGCGTAGGCGACGGCGGTCGTGCCGACGAAGTGCTCCGCCAGCGGCTCGAACGGCGTGCCCTTGAGCGCGCGCTTGGCGAGCGTGTTCTTGACGACCTTGTAGCTCGCCCTTCGCGCCGCGCACCTGGCGCCGCAGCTCGGTGACCTCGGGGACCTTCAGGCCCTTGATAGTCGACCACGACGGCGCTCTCGGTGCCCTTGAACGCCGCTTCGAGGTCCTGGAGCTCTTCTTCCTTCGTTGCTCTCGTGACAGCCATTAGTGCTTCACCGTCTCGGTCACGTGCGTCGTGTCGATCGTGATGCCCGGGCCCATCGTCGACGACATCGTCACGCTCTTGAGGTACTTGCCCTTCGCCGCCGACGGCTTGGCCTTGACGACGCTGTCGACCAGCGCGTGCGCGTTCTCGATCAGGTTCTGCGGCGGGAACGACACCTTGCCGACCGGCGCGTGGATGATGCCGGTCTTGTCGACGCGGAACTCCACCTTGCCGGCCTTGATCTCGCGCACCGCCTTGGCGATGTCCATCGTGACGGTGCCGGTCTTCGGGTTCGGCATCAGGCCGCGCGGGCCGAGCACCTTTCCGAGCTTGCCGACGGCGCGCATCATGTCGGGCGTGGCGACGACGGCGTCGAAGTCCATGAAGCCGCCCTGGATCTTCTCGACCATCTCCTCGCCGCCGACGTGATCGGCGCCGGCCTCGGTGCGCTTCCCTCTGCTTGTCGCCGCCGGCGATGGCGAGCACCTTCTTGCTCTTGCCGAGCCCGTGCGGGAGCACGACCGTGCCGCGGACCATCTGGTCGGCGTGCTTCGGATCGACGCCGAGGCGAAGCGCCAGCTCGACGGTCTCGTCGAACTTCGCGAACTTCACCTTCTGCATCAGGGGAACGGCTTCTTCGATCGTGTGCGGACGCTCGGGCACCGCCGCGCGCGCGGCGGCGAATTTCTTTCCGCTCTTTGGCATGTGTACCTCTCGTGGTCCAAGCGGCCGCTCGGCGGCCTCCCACTCTTGATTTCGTAATTTCGTGATTCAGGGATTTGGTGATCTGAGCGTTGCCCGATCAAGCAAAATCTCCCGATCACCAAATCCCGCACTCACCCAATCACTTCGATTCCCATCGACCGCGCCGTGCCGGCGACCGACTTGACGGCGGATTCGAGCGACTCGCAGTTCAGGTCGGGCATCTTGGTCTTCGCGATGTCCTCGACCTGCTTCTTCGTCACGGTGCCGACCTTGTTCTTGTTCGGCTCGGCCGATCCCTTGGCCAGGTTCGCGGCGCGCTTCAGCAGGATCGACGCCGGCGGCGTCTTCGTGATGAACGAGTAGGACCGGTCCGCGTAGACGGTGACGACGACTGGGATGATCAGCCCCTCGTCCTTGGACGTCTTCGCGTTGAAGTTCTTGCAGAAGTCCATGATATTGACGCCGTGAGGACCGAGCGCGGTCCCGACCGGCGGCGCCGGGGTCGCCTTCCCCGCCGCGATCTGGAGCTTCACCATTGCCTGTACTTTCTTCGCCATAGATTCTCGGGCTCGCTGTCAGCCTCCAGCTCCCAGCTCTATTGAGGAAGACCGGCTTCCTTATGAGCTGGCGGCTGTCAGCTACAGTTTCTCCACCTGCAAAAAGTCCAATTCGACCGGCGTCGAGCGGCCGAAGATCGTCACCATGACCTTGAGCGTGTTGCGCTCGTTGTTGACCTCGTCCACCACGCCGTTGAAGCTCGTGAACGGCCCCTCGTTGATCCGCACCTGGTCGCCCTTCTCGAACGAGTACTTCGGCTTCGGCTTCTCCGCCGCCTCGGTCACCTGGTTCAGGATCTGGTCGACCTCTTCACGCGTGAGCGGCGTCGGCTTGGCGCCGGCGCCGACAAACCCGGTGACCTTCGGCGTGTTCTTCACCACGTGCCACGCGTGGTCGGACATGTGCATCTCGACCAGGATGTAGCCGGGGAAGAACCGCTTCGAGCTGACGACCTTCTTGCCGCCGCGCATCTCCGCGACCTGCTCGGTCGGGATCAGGATTTCGCCGATTTCGTTCTGCAGTCCGTACGCGTTAACGCGCTGCTCGAGCGATTCCTTGACCTTGTTCTCGAAGCCCGAGTACGTATGGACGATGTACCACTGCTTGGTGCGATCGTCGGTCGTCGTGCTCATGCCTTACGCCGCTCCGAACGCGTGGTACAGCCACGTGAGGACCTTGCTCAGCCCGAGGTCGACCAGCCAGAGATATACGCCGAAGAAGATGGAGGTCAGGATCACGACCACCGTGGTGGCGTACACTTCCTTCTGGCTGGGCCACGTGACGCGGCCCATCTCGTTGCGGACCTCGGAGAGGAAGCGACGCGAGCGCCCCCACCATCCCGTCACGCTCTCGCGGGCACGGCCACTAAAAGAGTCCTGCTCGTCCGCTGTCACGGTTTTCATCGCTTATGTCCGAGGTCCCGAGGCCCGAGGGCCGAGGACCGAAAACCAAAATTCTTCGCCGAACCACCGGACCTCGGACCTCGATCCTCGGTCCTCGGAATTGGCAGGACAAAGGTGCTCATCCCTTGGCGCTCGCGGTCGGCGCTTCGCGCCGACTTCGCTTCGTCGCTCGCTCCGCTTCGGTCGCTCCCAGCGCCCTGCCTGCTTCTCACCAACTGGCAGGACAGGAGGGAATCGAACCCCCAACCCCCGGTTTTGGAGACCGGTGCTCTGCCAATTGAGCTACTGTCCTTCTTGTCTCGCGAGCGGCCTACTGCGGCCCTTTGCCATGACCTTGCGGCAAACCTGCTCGCACGAATTTCAGCCGTCGCGCAAACCTACTTCGTTTCGCGATGGCCGGTGTGCTTGCGGCAGAATCGGCAGTACTTGCTGAACTCGAGCCGCTCGCTGGTCTTCTTCTTGTTCTTGGTCGTGCTGTAGTTGCGACGTTTACACTCAGTGCACGCCAGCGAAATGATGTCTCTCATTGCTCAAATCCGGGCTTCTGGCTTCGGGGCCCGGGCTTCAGACTTTCCTGAAGCCCGAAGCCTGCAGTCCGGAGCCTATTCCACGATCTCCGTGATCGTGCCGGCGCCGACGGTGCGGCCGCCTTCACGAATCGCGAACCGCGCGCCCTTCTCGAGCGCGACCGGCACGTGCAGTTCCGCGGTGATCGAGGTGTTGTCCCCCGGCATCACCATCTCCACGCCCTCCGGCAGCTTCAGCGAGCCGGTGACGTCGGTCGTCCGGATGTAGAACTGCGGACGGTAGCCGTTGAAGAACGGCGTGTGACGGCCGCCCTCTTCCTTCGAGAGGATGTAGACCTCACCCTTGAACTTCGTGTGCGGCGTGATCGAGCCGGGCTTGGCGAGCACCTGGCCGCGCTCGACGTCGGTCTTTTCCACGCCGCGCAGCAGCACGCCGATGTTGTCGCCCGCGACGCCCGAGTCGAGCAGCTTGCGGAACATCTCGACGCCGGTGACGACCTTCTTCTCGGTCGGCTTGAACCCGACGATCTCGATTTCCTCGCCGACCTTCACCTGTGCCGCGCTCGACCCGGCCGGTCACGACGGTGCCGCGGCCGGAGATCGAGAACACGTCTTCGATCGGCATCAGGAACGGCTTGTCGATCTCGCGCTGCGGGAGCGGGATGTAGCTGTCGAGCGCCTCCATCAGCTTCAGGACGGAATCGACGCCCTCCTGATCGCCGTTCAGCGCCTTGAGCGCCGACACGCGGACGACGGGGATGTCGTTGCCGGGGAAGCCATAGGAGCTCAGGAGCTCGCGCACTTCGAGCTCGACGAGGTCCACCAGTTCGGGGTCGTCCACCGCGTCCACCTTGTTCAGGGCCACGACCATGTACGGCACGTTGACCTGCTTGGCGAGGAGGACGTGCTCGCGCGTCTGCGGCATCGGGCCGTCAACAGCGCTGACGACGAGGATCGCGCCGTCCATCTGCGCCGCGCCGGTGATCATGTTCTTGATGTAATCGGCGTGGCCCGGGCAATCGACGTGGGCATAGTGACGGTTCGGCGTCGCATACTCGACGTGGCTGGTCGCGATGGTCAGGATTTTCGTCGCGTCGCGGCGGCCCTGCGACTCGGACGCCTTCGCGACCTCGTCGTACGGCACGAACTTGGCCCAGCCCTTGTCCGCGGCGACCTTGGTCAGCGCGGCGGTCAGGGTCGTCTTGCCGTGGTCGATGTGGCCGATGGTGCCCACGTTCACGTGCGGTTTCGAGCGATCGAATTTCTCTTTAGCCATGTCGTTAGTACCGTCCTCGCGTTATTTCGTGCCCGTTATCGAAATCTCAAAAGCAGTGCGGTCGCCTCTGAAGTCCCCTTCGCCGCTTCGCGGCTTCGGCGAGACAAACGTCGCGCCCGGGCTGCCCCGCTCGCCTGCCTGACTAGCTCGCCGGCGCAGCCGGTGAGCGAAATCTGGAGCCGATGACCAGGATCGAACTGGTGACCTCGTCCTTACCAAGGACGCGCTCTGCCAACTGAGCTACATCGGCTTTCACCGAGGGGCTTCGCCCCTCGGACTCCCCTACACACTCACTCGCTCGCCGCTTTGACGGCTCGCTCCGTTCGTGTGGCTCGCTCACTGGCGTTCGCTCGCGTGCTGCTCAGACCAACATCCCGTATTCACACGCCTTCCGACCGCGTTCATCCGTACTCTCTCGGAGGCGCGAACAGTGCGCGCGCCCCGACGGAGCGGAGCCCCTAGGCCGAGCGAGCGACGACGTGAGGGAGTCCGAGGGACGCTAGCCCCTCGGAAAAACCTGGAGCGGGAGACGGGGATCGAACCCGCGACCAACAGCTTGGAAGGCTGTGACTCTACCACTGAGTTACTCCCGCCTTCGCGCGGCCTCACTTCGCCGCGCCGCGCTACGGTGGGCAAGCCCGCCGCATCTCATCCAACGTCCAAACTCGTATCGGAGCGCGCGATGGCCTTCTGCCCGCATTATTCTGTGGTGGCCTGTCGCGCTCCGCCTTTGCCGCAACTCACTTCGCCGAAGCGGGCGGGCTTACTTGACAACCGTAGCTCGCGCAGCGAGCGAAGGTTGGTGGCGAGGGAAGGACTCGAACCTTCGAAGGCGCTGGGCCGACAGATTTACAGTCTGCTGCGTTTGACCGCTTCGCTACCTCGCCGATGCGTTGTTTGGATTGGGCCCGCCAGCTCAAAACTTTGTCCGCCGTAGCTTCGGTAGCAATGCGGAAGCTGATGGAGCTGGCGAAGGGATTTGAACCCCCGACCGGCTGATTACAAATCAGCTGCTCTACCGGACTGAGCTACGCCAGCCCAGACAAAAGAGTATTAATAGCATGGGCCATGCCAGCAGTGCAAGGCCATGGCCAAAGTGAATGCTGCCGAGTGCTGGGCCACCGGTCGAAACGGACGAGCTTATCGCCTTCACAACGTCTTCAACGAGAGCTACCTACCCTCCAGCAATTTTCTTTGGCGAACAGCCTCATATAATACCACACCTCCCGCGACCGACACGTTGAGGCTCTCGACCGAACCCAGCATCGGCAGCCGCACCAGCCGATCGCACCGCTCGCGGACCAACCGCCGCAGCCCTGTCCCTTCAGCCCCCAGCACGATGGCGGTCGGCAGCGTCCAATCGACGGCGGTGTAGAGCTCGCCCGCGTCGCCGGCCATGCCAACCGTCCAGACGTTTGCCGCCTTCAGCTCGTCGATCGCCCGCGCAATGTTGACCACCGTCGCGATGCGCGCGACGGCGAGCGCGCCTGCCGATGCTTTTCCGACCACCCCGTCGAGAGCCGCGGAGTGACGAGCCTGCCGGACAATGCCGGTGGCGCCGGCGGCATCGGCGGTCCGGAGAATCGCGCCCACATTGTGCGGATCCTCGATGCCATCGAGCACGATGATCAAAGGAACGGCTGGCTGGCCTCTGCCCTCGGGAGGACGAACCAGATCCAGGACGCTGTACTCCGGCGCCTCGTCGAGCTCGGCGACGACTCCCTGGTGCACGCCTCCCCGGCTTGCCCGTTCGAGTGTCTGCGTGTCCACACGCTCGGTCGCAACCTGCTGCGCGGCCGCCAGTGCGAGCACCTCGTCGATGCGCCTGTCGTGGCGTGAGCTGACCCTGAGCCGCGTGACCCGCCCCGCGCGAAGGGCCTCGAGGACCGGATTGATGCCGTAGATGATCATGCGCTGGCTCAGGCACAGGTCTCAGAGCTCAGGCCGGCTCAGGGCTCAGGCACAGGACTCAAACGCTCAGGGCCTGAGCCAGCATGAGCCTCGAGCCCGATGTCATGAGCCGTTCACTGCAGTCGCGAACCCCTTCGCCCGCTCGGCGGCGCTCATGATCCTCGCAACCCCGGCATCGGGCGAAAGCCCGGCCCCGCGGTCCATCGCCGGAACGGCGAGATCGAGTTCGGGCCCGCCGCTTTCCCCGGTCAGCGCCACGCGTATCGGGTGAAACAACGCCTTTCCCTTTCGTCCGGTCTTTTCCTTCACCCGGTTCGCCATCGCGCGAAACGCGTCACGGTCCAGAAGCGGGCCCTCCACGACCTCCGCAAGGGCCGCAATGACCTCGCGGGCGCCCGGCTCGTGGAGCACGTCGGCCACGTCGGGACGAACGATGGCAGCGCGGGCATCGTAGGCAAAGAGGAATGCCACGCGGTCGGGTATCTCCTCCAGCCGATCCACCGATCCCACGGCCATCGGCAGGATCGATTCGATGTAGGCGAGCGCGGGATCCGATTTTCGCCGGATGAAGCCGCGCGCCTGGAAGTAGCGCGCCGACTCCGCGGCAATCCGCGAAGGCGCGGCCGCCTTCATGTAGTGACGGTTCATCCACGCCAGCTTGTCCGGATCGAAGACGCCGGCGCTGTGACCGACCTTTTCCAGCTCGAAACGGCGGGCGAGTTCCTCGAGCGGCAGGAGTTCGTCCGTCGTGCCGGCACTCCCCGCATCGCTGCGCGGAGACCAGCCGATCAGGGCGAGGCAATTGGTCAGCGCCTCGGGAAGATATCCGCGCTCGCGGAATTCAGACACCGAGGTTGCCCCATGGCGCTTTGAAAGCGGGGTGTGATCCGGTCCCATGACCAGCGCCAGATGCGCGAACTTGGGCGGCGTGAATCCGAGAGCGCGGTACAACAGCACCTGCCGCGGCGTGTTCGAGATATGGTCCTCGCCGCGGATCACATGGGTGATCTCCATCAGCGCATCGTCCACCACGACGGCAAAGTTGTAGGCGGGACGTCCGTCTGAACGAACGAGCACCGGATCGCCGATCACCTCCGTGTTGAACGTCACGTCGCCCCGCACCAGATCCTGGAACGTCACCTCGGTGCGCTCGGGAACCTTGAACCGAATCACCGGCCTTTCTCCCGCGTCGAGACGGGCGTGCACCTCCTCGGCGGGGAGCGACCGGCAGGTGCCGTGGTAGCGGGGCGGGCGACCGGCGGCGAGATCCCCCTTGCGATCCGATTCGAGCTTCTGCGGCGAACAGAAACAGAAGTAGGCGTGCCCGGTGCCGATCAGCTCGTTGGCATACGACGAATACAGGTGGAGCCGCTCCGATTGCCGATAGGGGCCATGCATGCCGCCGATATCAGGGCCTTCGTCCCACTCGAGACCGAGCCAGCGCACGTCTTCGAGGATGCTGGCCTCGGATTCCCTGGTCGACCGCTCGGCATCCGTGTCCTCGATCCGAAGAATGAACGTGCCTTCGTGGCCGTGCGAAAGCAGCCAGTTGAAGAGAGCCGTCCGTGCGTTGCCGACGTGAAGCTGCCCGGTAGGACTCGGCGCAAATCTGACTCGCATCATTTGGCGCTCGGGGCCGCCGCTTCGCGGCGGTTCCCTCCGGCCCGTCCTCCTTTGGCGCTCGGGCCCGCCGCATTCGCGGCGGTTCCCTCCGGTCCCTCGCTTAGGCTCACTTCACTACGCTCGCGCTTCGCCGCTCGCTTCGTTCCGGTCGCGGAGCCCCGCCCCGCCGAAGCAATCGGACTTGTTCATCGGTTGCGAAGGCGGGTCGCACCTCGCTGCTCGCTCCGCTCCGGTCGCTCGATTCGCCGCTCGGGCCCGCCCCGTCGCGCCGCTGTTCCAATGCGGAATGCCTCATCTCGTATCTCTGAGGAGAGCGACGGCATGCGCGGCGATTGCTTCGCCGCGCCCCACTGCATCGACACCCTCGTTGGTCTTTCCCTTGATGCTCACGCGCGCGGGCTCGATGCCCAGCCCGCCGGCGAGGCCGACGCGCATCGCCTCGATGTAGTCCTTGATCTTCGGGGATTCCAGGACCACGGTCACGTCGACGTTGGCGATCTCGAATCGCTCCGCGCCAACGAGCCCAACGGCATGTCGCAGAAGTGCGATGCTCGACGCTCCCTTCCATCTGGGATCGGTATCTGGAAAATGCCGACCGATGTCGCCGAGATTGGCCGCGCCGAGAACCGCGTCGGTCACGGCATGGCACACGACATCCGCGTCCGAATGCCCCAGCGCGCCGCGACTCGAAGGGATGGTCACCCCGGCCAGCACCAGCCGCCGTCCATCGACCAGCCGATGCAGATCGTAACCGGTTCCAACTCGCCCGGCAGTACCGGCGCCGGCGTGACGGCGCGCGGCCGCGAGATCTTCGTCGGTCGTGATCTTCACATTCGCCGTGTCGCCGCGTACCACGTGGACGGGATGGCCGGCCCGCTCGGCGAGCGCCGCTTCATCTGTCGCCTCGATGCCGGATCGTCCCATGGCGATCGCGGCGGCGAGCACGTCGCGGCGGAAACCCTGCGGCGTCTGCGCCAGGAAGATGGATTCACGCGGCACCGTCTCGACGATGACGTCACGCTCGACGCGCTTGACGGTGTCGCGCACCTCGAGGGCCGCGATCGCCGCGCCATGGCGGGCGGCCGCATCAATCGTTCGCGAAATCGTGTCGGCGCTGACAAACGGCCGGGCGGCGTCGTGAATCAGCACGACGTCTGCCACGTCGGGCACCCGGTCGAACGCGTTGGCGACTGAGTCCTGCCGCCGTTCGCCACCAGTCACCAGCCGCAGGTCGTGCTTTGTCGGCCCGATGTAATCCATCGCGCCCCCATCGACCAGCGACGCCGGCATTACGACGATCACCTCCGAGATGGCCGGGTGGGTGTCGAACGCGGCGATGCTGCGGGACAGCATGGAACGGCCGCCCACATCCAGCAACTGCTTCGGAACCGCCGATCCCAGGCGGGAACCTGAGCCGGCAGCGGCAATGATGGCGGTCACATGCATGTCAGAGATGACGATTATAGTCGGACGTCCGAAATCCGGCCGTCGGGCAAGACACTGGATGCTGATCGTTCGGCAGTCGAAGACACATGAAGCGTCGGCGCAGCGGCTACGCGGAAGAGTCCGCGCTCGCGGGTTCGTCGACCGACGTGCGGACGTTCTTGCGGACGCGGTCCACCAGTTCGCGGACCGCAGACCGCGACACGCCAGAGGTCTCGATCGGCTCGTGAACGGTGACGGATACCTCTCCTGGACAGACCATCAGCCGCCCCTTCTTCATCACGTAGCGGCTCCCAGCGATGCTGACCGGCACGATCGGCACGTGCGCCTCGAGCGCGAGCACGAACGGCCCTCCCTTGAAACGCGCCACGGTTCCGTCCACGCTCCGCGTCCCTTCGGGGAAGACAATGAGCGAGTGATGCTCACCGACCAGCCTCGCCATCTTCTTCACGATGCCCGCTCCAGGCCTCGATCGATCGACGAGCAGGTGCCCCGTCCGCTGCAGGTGCCATCCCAGAAAGGGTATCTTTCCCAGTGATTCCTTCGCGACGATTCGCAACTGGAACGGCAGCGCCGTGAACACGATCGGAATGTCGTAAATGCTCTGGTGATTCGCGGCGAACACGTAGCTTCGGGCTGGATCGAGACGCTCGAGGCCGCTGACCTCGACCCGGACGCCCGTCGTCTTCAGAATCAGGCGGGCCCACGCGCGCGCGCACTTGTGACCGAAATCACCGCGGGGATCGAAGATCGTCGAGGCGAGCGAAACGGTTCCGAGTGCGATTGTGTACAAACTGACCGCGGGTATGAGGTAGAAGACGGTCCGCCACCAGTGATAACGCGGCAATGTTCAATGCTCGATGCTCGAGTGTTCGATTGAGACGGCACCGGACATTTACTACTTCGCGTTCTGCATCTTGGCCGCCGCTCCGCCCGACGCGGCTGGCGCGGTCGGCACCGCAGCAACCGTGGTTTGCGACGGCGCTTCGATGTAACGCCCGAAGATCATCTTTCCCGCCGTGGTCTGCAGCACGCTGGTGACGACGATGTCGATGTTCTTGCTGATCATCCGTCGGGCGTTGTCCACCACGACCATCGTCCCATCGTCGAGGTAGGCCACGCCCTGGTTGTATTCCTTGCCTTCCTTGAGGATGAACACCTTCATGAACTCGCCGGGGAGAACGACCGGCTTCAGCGCGTTCGCGAGCTCGTTGATGTTCAGCACGCTCACGCCGCGAAGCTGCGCCACCTTGTTCAGGTTGAAATCGTTGGTAACGATCTTTCCCTGGAGTGAACGACCGAGCTCGATCAGCTTGAGATCGACCTCCCGCACTTCAGGGAAATCGATATCCGAGATCATGACGTCGACGCCGGTCATCTTCTGGATCTTCTGCAGGATATCCAGCCCACGCCGCCCGCGGTTGCGCTTGAGCGAGTCGCCGGAATCCGCGACCAGCTGCAGTTCCTTGAGCACGAACTGAGGAATGACCAGCGTGCCGTCGAGAAACCCCGTCTCGCACACGTCGGCGATTCTTCCGTCGATGATCACGCTGGTGTCGAGAATGCGGTAGCGCTTCTGCGGCCCGGTATCGCGAAACAGGCCAGCCAGTCGTTGCGGCTGCA
The DNA here is from genome assembly GCA_963755695.1 of uncultured Acidobacteriota bacterium. Classification (GTDB taxonomy): domain Bacteria; phylum Acidobacteriota; class Vicinamibacteria; order Vicinamibacterales; family 2-12-FULL-66-21; genus QHWT01. The sequence continues at coordinate 2,778,943 of CAVWLB010000010.1, forward strand.
GCCACTCCCCCTTGCGCGCTCCCATTACGATCCCGAGATACGGGAACACCAGGAGGATGAAGCTGTGGAGAAAGCCGACCCGGCGGTCGGACGCGTCGGCCCAGAAGAGCGCGGCACCGATCGTCTTGGCGAGGCCGAGGCCGATCGCGCCGCCGATGAGCGCGCCGAGCAGGTCGGTGACCTCCGTCTCGCGCAGGCGGGTTTCGATCAGAACGACGATCATGCCGAGCAGCGCGCCGATCGTACCGTTGACGGGAGCTAGCGGATGGAACGGGCGCAGCAGCGCCGCCGCCCAGGCGACGGCGGCGACAAACAGCGCACGAGCGACGATGTTCCAGGGCATGGGGGCTCCGGGTATGAAAAGACCATCATACCCTGTGGTGTCCGGCTTTTAGCCCGATACCCTGACCGTTATCGCGGCCACCCGTCCTGTGGCAGCCCTGGTTCCACCTTCAGCGCGTTCTGGTAATACAGCTTCTTGAGAACGTCGTCGGTCAGGCTCATGCCGTACATCTTCCAGAAGGCGTGATAGCTGCGGTAGTAGTCGAAGTACTCGTCCCTGGTCTCGAAGACGCGCCAGTAATAGGGATACTCCGAGGGTTCGTACGTATCCTTTCCGAACATGATGCGGTTCTGATACTTCGTGAAGAAATCGGCAGAGCCTCTGGGCTGACGACCGAACTCGTAGAGCACGGCAGCGACGTCCAGATACAGGTTCGGCAACGTATCCAGCAGCTTCGCGGCGCGCTGGAGATCGTTGGCATACCACGCAAAGTGCGCAGCGATGAACCGCGTGTTCGGATGCTTCGCGAACATGTGGTCGCGTTCCTTCATGAGCTGCTCGAAGCTCGGATACCGGCTCGGCGGACTCTGGCGGTTCGGGAAGATGTTCAATTCGAGCCAGCGCTCATTGTGGTTGTCCACCGGCGAGAAGAATTCCTGGGGCTCCGCGGTGTGAATGATCACCGGGATGTTCAGCTTCCCGGCGAGATCCCAGACCGGGTCGAGGTCGGGATCGTCGACGGCGAGCCGCGAGCCGTCCGCCTTCCTGTTGCGGAGGCCAAGCTCCTTGAACACCTTCAATCCGATGGCTCCATTCTTGACGCACTGCTCCAGATCCGCGAGCGCCTTCTCCTTCCACCCCGGGCCGCCCGCCCCATCCCAGTTCACGTTCGCAAAGACGCGGAAGCGATCCTTGAACGGACCGCTGGTGATCCCGTCGACCTTCTGCTTGATCTGGGCGGGATCGGATCCTCCCGACAAATCGACCAGCACCCGAAGGTTGAGCGCATCCATTTGCTTCACGCGCTCTTCCATTCCGTCGACGCGCGACGTGCCGTGTGTGTGCACATCGACCACGGGGAATTTCGCCCGCGGCACCAGGTGCTCCTGCGCGACGACGGTTGACCGGGGCCGGTAGTCGACGATGCTTGGGGCAGGGGTCGCGGGCGCCATGCAGCGGAGGTGGCGAAACTCGATCATCCCGGGCGGACATTCCTGACCCTCCTCGATCGGAGTGCCTTGCTGTCCGCCTCGTCCGCCGCCTTGACCACGACCATCGCCTTGTGCCGAAGAACCCTGAGGCGGCTGGGCGACCAGCGCAGCACCGGCGAGTAACAGCGAGACTCCGAGCATCAACCAATAGTTCGAGGGCCGCATCAAACCTCCGTGACGAAGATAGTCTAAGCTGGGTTTACAGACTCGAGCCGGGTCCGAAGATCCGGCCTACAATGCGCGTTTGTGTAGGGCGGGTCTTTAGACCCGCCGATCTGCCGCTTTTGTGATGAGTACCTCCTTCAACGAAACAGCCCAGCACCTGGCGGAAGTCGGGCGCCGATTCGATGCGCGTGGATGGGTGCTCGGCACCAGCGGGAACTTCAGCGCGGTGCTCGGCCGCGCGCCGCTGCGGATTGCGATCACGCGAAGCGGAACGCACAAGGGAGAGCTGACCGCCGCCGACATTCTCGAGATTGCCGACGAGGGGATCGTCGTCAGGGGCGCAGGCGTTCCGTCGGCCGAGACGCGACTCCATCTCGAAATCGTCTCCGTCCGACATGCCGGTGCCGTGCTCCACACCCATTCGATTTGGAGCACGTTCCTATCGGATCGGTGCGCCGATCGCGGCGGCGTTGCCATCGAAGGCTACGAGATGTTGAAGGGGTTGTCCGGAGTCCTCACGCACGAGCATCGTGAGTGGATTCCGGTGCTCGACAACGATCAGAACATGGCGAGGCTGGGAGGGGTCGTGCGGGAGCTATTGGCGGGCTGGCCCGACTGTCACGCCTTCCTCCTTCGGCGCCACGGGTTGTACACTTGGGGAGCGACGCTGCAGGAGGCGATTCGCCACGTGGAGATCGTCGAGTTCCTGCTCGAAAGCGTGGGACGCGCTGAATACAGCGGCCAGGCGAGGTCAGAGGAGGTTGCACCATGGCGATCGTGAAAATCCCGGCTGAAAATGTGACGGTTCGCGAAGACGCCGACGTGACCGCGTTTCTCGCGTCGCACGGGATCGAGTACGAGCGATGGGTGCCCGAACATCCGGTGGCCGCCGACGCTTCGTCCGATGCGCTCCTCGCCGCGTACGGGAGTGAGATCGACAGGCTGAAAGCGCGCGGCGGCTACGTCACCGCCGACGTGATCGACGTGAAGCCGGACACGCCCAACCTCGACATGATGCTCGCAAAGTTCAGCCGCGAGCACTTCCACGACGAGGACGAGGTGCGGTTCATCATCGAAGGACGCGGCCTGTTCCACATCCACCCGCGGACCGGACCGGTGTTCGCTATCGAAGTGGAAGCGGGCGATCTGATCCGCGTGCCGCGCGGCACCCACCACTGGTTCGATCTGTGCGCCGACCGGCGGATCCGCGCGATCCGCCTGTTCCAGGATGTGTCGGGATGGACACCGCATTACACCGACAGCGGTGTCGACAAGGGCTTTCAGCCCCTGTGCTTCGGCCCGGCGTACGTGTCGGCGGGATCCCCAGCGAAGATGTGAACGCGCCGACCGTCCGCGCGATTATTCTCGACATCGAAGGCACGACTACGCCGATCGCGTTCGTTACCGGAACACTGTTTCCGTACGCCCGGGCCCATCTCCACTCGTACCTGAACACTCACGAGGCCGCCTGCGCCGACTTGCTCGATCGATTGGGCGCGGAGCGTCAGCAGGAATCGGATGCTTCCGCCCCACCGTGGTCCGACGACTCCCGCGTGCCAACGGCGATCGCGTACGTCGAGTGGCTGATGGACCGCGATCGCAAATCGCCCGCCCTGAAAGATCTCCAAGGCCGGATATGGGAGGATGGTTACCGCGACGGTGAGTTGATCGGGCAGGTGTTCTCCGATGTTCCTGACGCGCTCCACCGCTGGCGGCTGGCGGGCATCCCTGCGGGAATTTTTTCTTCCGGCAGCGTGCTCGCGCAGCGGCTGCTCTTCCAACACTCCTCTGCCGGCGACCTCAGACCGTTTTTGAGGTGGCACTTCGATACGGCAATCGGATCGAAGCGAGAGCCGTCAAGCTACGCGCGGATCGCGTCCGCTGTTGGTGTGGCGTCGCCGGACATTCTTTTCGTGTCGGACATCGTCGGCGAGCTCGACGCGGCCCGGACGTCGGGAATGCAGACGATCCTGTCCGACCGGCCGGACAACGCCGTAACGCCGTCGCACGATCACCACGTCATCCGAACATTCCACGACATTCCGTGGTAATTCGCGAAGTCCGGCACAAAGTCCGCACGCACCTCACGCCCGCGCGTGGATGTCTCCGACCAGTTCGTTCCCCGCACTGAAAGAATCAGCCATCACGACGGCACGTGCTCGGAAATTACCTGGACTGAGTGATGGTTCGTCGTCGCTGGGTGTATGACGTTGAAACAGGCGAGTTGACTGGTTGACGCGGGTCATGGCGGATTGCGGCGTAGATCGCCGAGAGAGACCACCCGCCCGCTGGCGACAACTGTGCAATGCGCCTCGAGGCGTGAAAGCGGTTCCGACCAACTTCATCGATGTGGCGCAATCGATTTGGTCGCACACCCTGGTTGTGTGCGCGCTCGCTGCGCTTCTGAGCGGCGGATGCGGCGGGTCGACAACTTCGACGAACAGCGTTGGTCCCTCAGGCCTGTCCAAGTGCTCGGTCACGGTCACCGCAAGCGGCAGCAGGTTCGGACCTGACGGAGGATCCGGCCAGCTCAGCGTCGAGGCCGCACGCGAGTGTCAGTGGGATGCCGCCTCGAATGGGTCGTGGATCTTGCTGAAGCCGACGACCGGCGCGGGTCAGGGCACGATTGAGTTCACGCTGAGCCGCAACGATCAGGCGAGAGCTCGCGTGGCCACGATTGCCGTCAACGATCGCCGGCTAGACCTCTCGCAGGATGGGGCGCCGTGCCGGATCCAACTCAGTGGACCCGCGAACAATCTGCCGTATCTCGGCGGCGATGGCGCCGTCTCCGTATCGACACTCGCCGGTTGCGCATGGTCGGCGAGCACGACTGCCTCGTGGATCGTGCTCCGCGATCCGGTATCGGGGTCTGGCGACGGCCAGGTGCGCTTCCAAGCCGCTCCCAACAATGGCGACGAGCGAATCGCGATGGTAGCCGTCAGCGGAGCGGGGCAACCCATCGTCCAGGCTGCCGCGCCTCCCTCAGCGCAACCGGCGCCTCCGTCGCCGACGACACCGGCCCCGAGTCCGACTCCAACACCGGGCCCCCCATCGCCGACGCCGACGCCGCCGTCGCCCGAGCCGACGCCTAGTCCAACCCCCGAGCCACCTCCATGCACCGTTGAGCTCGACGCCACGCAACGTTCGGTCAGCGCCGACGGTGGAGACGTGAACGTCAAGGTCCGCGCTCCGTCAGGGTGCCGTTGGCACGCCTCGAGCCCCGTGCCCTGGATCACGATCGCTGGCGACGCGAACCGCAACGGTAACGCCAACCTCCTGCTGCGGGTTACCGCCAATCCCGGCGGGACCCGCAGCGGAACTGTCGCAATTGGAACCAAGACGCTCGACATTTTCCAGGAGGCCGCACCACCCGCGCCGGTGACTCCGTGCGCGTTCGACGTCGCTCCACCCGACGGCAGGTTTGGCTCCGACGGCGGAGATGGACTGGTTGGAGTGCGCACCACGGACGCCTGCGGGTGGACCGCAGTCAGCCAGCAGTCGTGGATTGCGATTACTTCGAGTAGTTCAGGGAAGGGCTCGGCCGACCTCCGGTATCACGTCGCGCCGAACACCGATCTGAAGGCGCGCAGCGGCGCGATGATTGTTGCCGGGCGCCAGGTCTCGATTGCGCAAGACGCGTCACCCGAGGCATGCACGATCGAATTGGACCGGACCGACGCAGACATCGGCGCCGGCGGCGGCGACGTGCGGGTCAAGATTCGCACCGCCGGAAGCTGTTCGTGGGACGCGTCAAGTCACGCCGAGTGGATTTCAATCGCCGGCGACGCGAGCGGCTCGGGTAACGGGGACATACGACTGCGCGTGGAACCGAATCAGGAAAGCGACAGAACCGGCACCGTGGACGTCGACGGGGTAATCATCACCATCCGGCAGGAAGGGACCAGCCAGCGTCATATCGATCTGGACGGAAAGATCGACAAACTCGAGGGCACGTGCCCAGCTGTCACCTTCCGAGTCGAGCGCCACCAAGTGCAGACAACCGGTGATACGCGTTATACGGAGGGTTCTTGCGAGAACCTCCGCGAGAACGCCAAGGTCAGCGTAACAGGTTTCGAACCGTCCGACGACGAGCCGATCATCGCGCTGGTCGTGAAGGTGAAGAAAAAGGACTAGTGTTCCCCGCCTTCTTCAGTCGTCCACCTTGCCGTGAAGAACAACAGCGCCATGGCCAGGTAGCCGAACACGAACGGCCACGCGGGAGAGAGCTTGAGCGTCGTGTCCGCGAACGACCACTGATACGAATGCATCAATCCGGTCGCTGAGAGCACGGCCGCGCACAGGCACCACGCGGCCGCTATCGTCCACCGCCGCTCGATGACGCCGACCACCGCAGCCGACAACAGCATCGCGGTAAAGAGAAACCCCTGCTCGATTGCAAACGCACCCGAAATCCACACGTCATTCTTCTGGAATTCACCGACCAGCGCCTCGGTGAATCCGCCCGCGGATCCGCCAAGGCCTGCCGCCCGCAGGCCGTTTTTCGCGAGCAACGCGCCCCATGCGCCGATGCCAGGCAGCAAACCCACGACAACCGCTGGCGTGTGAGCTCTCGGCGTCGCCTCGAACGCCTGGGCCACAATCATCATCCCGATCCACAGCACGATCGCCATGCCTGCATCGATCGGGATCGCCCACGCGATCCAGGCGAGCGTGCCGGTGAGGCAAATCGCGGTGACGAAGGCGCCGTTCAACATCGAGTACCCCGCGCGGGCACCCAGCGCCTTCCAACCGGGATGGCCGATATAGATGGTGGTCGGAAACGCCGATCCAAAAAGCGCCGCGGCGATGCTGCCAAAACCATTGATCGTCAGCGACCGTTGGGTGTCGTACGGGTCCCCCGCAGCTTCAGCGGATTCGATGTTCTGAAGCGAACCCAGAACGTTGAACAGGCCCATCGCGACGATCACGGAGACATACGGCCACAGGTGTCCGCCACCGATCGAGGCGAGAAGATCGCCGACGATCGGCACCGGCACGTGCAGCGCGGCGCCGGAGGGTCGTCCGCCGACGGGCGCGATACCTGTAAGCCACGACAACAAGGTGCCGAGCGCGACGGCCAGCACTCCGCCGGGAAGGCGTCCCTTGAAGCGTACCCGACCGAAGTAGGTGAGCATGACGATCGCAAGCGTCGTAAGCCCGACGATCGGCCGCGCGAACGTGCGAAAGAGAAATCCGAGCGAGATGAAACTCAGAGCGATGCCAGCCAGCGTGGAGAGCAGCGCGGCGCGCGGCGTCGCCTTGCGCACGCGCTCGGCGACGGGCGCGCAAGCCAGCTCGATGACGCCGGAACACAAGGTGGCGAAGAGACCTGCCTGCCATGCGACCCGCGCCGGATCGGCGGCACCCGCCGCCGAGGCAAGCGCCTTGGCCGGCAACATGACCAGGAACACGTGGGCAAACAGCGATACCGTGTTGATCCCGTAGGGCAAGGCGCAGACGTCGGTGCGTCCGGTGCGATCCGCCAGGCCCTTTGCCTGGAGCGCATAAGCGACATTCCCGAGCAGGATCGATATCGCAGCCCCCGGCAGGATGCGGCCGTAGACGAGATCGCCGGGAAATCCGAGCACGCCCCGACACAGCGCATCGATCAACAGCAGTTGAACCAGATTGTCGATGGCGAGGCCGAAGAAGCCGTCGATGTCTCCGCGAACCAGCCACGGCAACCGGCCCTCTGTGATACCTGATCTTGTCTCCTTCATCCGCAGTCCTGGATCCTGGAATCCCAATCACTAGACGAGAGTGATTCTGGATCAGAATGTGGGGTCCAGGATGCGAGACACGATTCGATCGGGATCGATTGGCAACGACGGGCGTGCGGAGGCACCCCTCCAACGGGTGCCCCGTTTACTTCACGCCATCCGCCCGCGAGAGACGACGAACCGTTCAGACGACCTTGTCGATGATCGAGAGGACGTCGCCCTGGTTCACGAGTTCGGTCGACTGGTTGACCACGCGCAGGCCGTTCTCACGGCAGAACTCCAGGATCATTTCATCGGTCGTGTCGGCGCGCCACGCCGACGACCGTCCCGCCGACGCCGCACCCGGGTGGTGGATGACGGCGCGTCCGCCAGGCTTCAGCACGCGCGAGAACTCGCGGAAGTAGCCGCGCGTGTCCTGCGGGTTGATGTGCACGAAGACATCGAACGACCAGATCGCATCGATCGCTCGGTCGGGCACGGCGAGCGTCCGCCCGTCCGACAGCAGATAGTCGATGTTCGAGCTTGCTTGGAAGCGCTCGCGGCACAGCTTCAATGCCTTGTCCGACACGTCGACGACGTAGAGCTTCTTTGCCATCGTCCGCAGGATGTCGGTCCAGCGGCCGCCGCCGGGTCCGACTTCGAGGACGACGCCGTCACGCGGGATGTTGGTGGTGATCAGGTCGTCGATGATGCGCTGCTTCCAGCGCGCGGCCGCCTCGGCATCGAGCCCCTTGGTCCACTCGTCGCCGCGGTTCGACCAATCGTAGCTGTTCCAGAGCGTGCGGTTGTCGGCGGCCGTATAGCGCCGCGCCGAGATGGTCCACGGGTCGATCAGCCGCTTCTTGCGCTCGACCGCGGTAAGCCCGTCGTCCATGCGATCGCGAATGCGATCGACGATGCCCCGCATGACATAGAGCGCAGAGTAGTACGGCCCTCCGCGGAGAAGGGTCGATTTCAGTCGGCTGCCGGTCTCGCCTGATTCCATCATGGTGATGTCTCCTCGGCTGAGCTTCAGCAAGCGGCTCGCCATGGACCGCACGGCGGGGTTCCCGTTACTCCCGGAGCAACAAATCCCGGCGCCGCAGCGTAGGCCGAACGAAGTCTGCCGGAGCGGCGACTAAACCCCGCCCGGCAGCACAGAACCGGTCCTGCCTACGAGGGAGTCGACGCCGATTCGAGTCATGCCGGGGGTACGTCTCTTGCTCCTTTCGGAGCATTCGAACCAGGAGGGTTCCGGCTTTGACGCGTCGCGCACTGCGTGTCGTCCGCGCTCTGTGTACTGTCACGCTTTCGCTCGCCCCCACGTATGGCCAGCCCGTACTTGCGGGCAATCCGCCGCTCGCGACCTACGCTCTGAGTCCGGGTTGGGCGACCTTCGGCCTCGCGCTGCCGCAGGGTGCGGCGAAGGCGGTGCAGGTCGGCTCGTTGCCGACGCAGACCGACGTGAAGGTGCGTTGGCCGGACGATTCGATTCGGTTCGCGGTCGTCACGGCGAAGGCCGGCGCGAAGGCCGGCAGCTACGCAATTACCCCGGCGCAGCCGCTGCAAGGCACCTTCGTTCCGATACTGCCGAAAGCCTCTGTCACATTCAGGATCGGCAATATGCCGCTCGTCGCCGCACTGCCAGCGACGCTGAGCGACTACTGGCTGCGCGGTCCCCTCGTCTCCGAGGGACGCGCCGTCGTCGCCCCGTCGTCGCATCCGTTCCTGCGGGTGATATTCGACGTCCGCTCGTATGCGAGCGGCGGCCACCGCATCGATGTCGCGGTTGAAAACTGTCTCGACGTGGCCGGTGCCGACGAACTGACCTACGACGTTGCGGTGAACATCGGCGGCGCCGCGGTGTTCACCAAGGCCGGCGTCAACCACAAATATCTGGCGCGCTGGCGCAAGACGTTCGTGACCGGAGGACTGCAGGAATCGGCGGTCACTCCGGACTTCGCGCCGTTCGTCGCGGCCCGCGCGCTGCCAGCCTATCTGTCGACGGTTGCCAGCCCGACGCGCACGATCTCAGGCGGCGAGTTCGGACTTCTCGGCTTCGGCGCACTGATTCGGCCGATGAACGCGCACGGCGGCCGGCCCGAGATCGCGCCCTATCCCGACTGGACCGCGCAGTATCTCGTTCACCGGAAGGCGGATCAGCGCGCCTACATGCTGCGGCACGGCGAGCTCGCTGGCAGCTGGGGCATCCACGTCCGCGAGCCGGACGGTAAGATGCCGACCATCGATGAGTACCCTTACTACTGGCTCGATCCGCGCTGGCGCAACGAGACACCGCTGCAGGGTCCGCGAAGCGTCCGGCGCAATGCCGATGGTGGCGACGTCATCCCGGGCCAGGCCGAGCCTGGCGACATCGCGCACCAGCCGTCGCTGGCGTTCGTGCCTTATCTAGTCACCGGCGATCGCTTCTTCGCCGACGAGATGGCGTTCTGGGCGAACTACTGTCTGATCGGCTCCTACGCCAACGACTACAACCGCAAGGGAAAGCAGGGACTGCTCATCGGCAACGAGGTGCGCGGCATCGGATGGGGGCTGCGCAACATCGGCGACGCCGCGGCGTATCTCCCCGACGTCGATCCGATGAAGCGCTATTTCGCCGACAAGACGCTGAATAACCTGATGAACCTCGACGCTTACGCACAGAGCCACAGCTCGGGGCCGCTTCAGACGCTGTTTCCGTCGCGCCGGCCGGAGGACGACAACCTCCGCTACCAGCCCTACATGTGGATCTCGCTGTGGGAGCAGAGCTACGTGGCGTGGGCGGTCGACCGCGTGATGCAGCACGGACAGGTAACGCCAACGCACAACTTTGCCAGCGCGGGCAAGAACATCCGCAACCGCATCGCCCGCTTGCAGCTCCAACTGTTCACGCACCCTGAGTGGCCGCGGGACCACGAGCGTCAGGCGCCGTATCTGCTCGCCGCCGGCAGATGGAGCAAAGGGCCGCGCAGCACGATTCAGTATTTCCAGACTCTCTCGGAAATGAACGCGGCGACTTTTGCCGCCGCCGATCCCGGCAAGCCGCCGGACCTCGTGCGCCCGTTCGAGGGCTACCTGGGCGTCGAGGCGCGGCTGCTGCTGATGATCTGCGAGAAGCTCGGCGACGCCGGCGCGGCGAAGAGCCTCGAGATGCTCATGGCCGACGTCAACGGCGGCTTGTCGATGGTCGACGACGTGAACAAGCGGTCGGGATGGGCGATCGGGGCCGCCGATGGCCGCCCGTTGCCGCCGCAGGGAGCAGTGAAGAAGGTGGCCGCGCTGACTCGCTGATGGCCTTGACGCGCCAAGAGCATGGGTGCGGTTAGCCGATTCCTCCGCGCCCCTCGGATCATGTCGGCTTTCCGATTGAAGGCTACCAATCCATCAATTGATCGAGCGCTTCGCCGACGGTTTTGACCGGAACCACCTCGCAGCCTTCGGGCGCTTCGTCGGGAGCGCAGTTTCCGAATGGGACGATCACACGCGTGAATCCCATCTGCGCCGCTTCACGCAACCGCAACGCGCCCTGGCTGGTCCCTCGAATCTCGCCCGCAAGCCCGACCTCACCGAACACGGCGGTCCCCTCCCTGATCGGACGATTGCGCATGCTCGATGCGATCGCGGCGACAACGGCGAGGTCGGCAGCCGGCTCGTCGATGGTCATTCCGCCGGCGACATTGATGAAGACGTCCTCGCCCATCAGGTTGAGGCCGGCGCGCTTCTCGAGAACGGCGAGCAGCAGCGAGAGGCGATTCTGATCGATCCCGCTGGCCATGCGGCGCGCATTGCCATACGAGCTGGTGCTGACGAGCGCCTGCACCTCCACAAGGAGCGGCCGCGACCCCTCCATACAGCACAAGACGGCCGATCCGGGGGCGTTCGCCGGACGCTCGGCGAGAAACAACGCTGATGGATTCGGCACCGCCTTGAGACCCTTGCCCGTCATCTCAAAGACACCCAGCTCGCTGACCGCGCCGAACCGGTTCTTCACCGCCCGGACCACCCGGTGCGAGTGGTGCTTCTCACCCTCGAAGTACAGCACCGTGTCGACGATGTGCTCGAGAGCCTTGGGACCGGCGAGGTTGCCGTCCTTCGTCACGTGACCGACGAGAAACGTCGGAATGTTCTGTCCCTTTGCGGCAAACAGAAGCTGGGTCGCCGCCTCCCGGACCTGCCCGATGCTTCCGGGCGCCGACTGGAACTTCAGCGAAAAGACGGTCTGCACCGAGTCGACGATAATCAGCGCGGGGCGCAGGCGTGCGATCTCTTCGAGGATCCGTTCGAGGCAGGTCTCGGCAAGGAGATAAAGTGCTGACCGGCCAACCCCGAGGCGTTCGCCACGTGATTTGATCTGATGTTCGGATTCCTCGCCCGAGCTGTAGAGGACCGTGCCCGTCGTGTTCGCAAAGTGCGCGGCCGCCTGGAGCAGCAGCGTGGATTTGCCGATCCCTGGTTCACCGCCGATCAAGACCAGCGATCCCGGCACCAGGCCTCCGCCGAGCACGCGATCGAACTCGCCGATCCCGGTCGAGAGCCGCTCCGACACGACGGTGTCAATTTCTTCGTAGAGACGCGGGCCCGCGGTGGCAGCCAGTGAGTACCGCGAACCGGCGCTTGCGGCTGCCGCTCCTGCGCCGGCTATCGCCGGCACCGGGCGCTCCTCCACGAGCGAGTTCCAGGCACCGCACTCCGCGCAGCGCCCGAGCCATTTCGAACTTTGCGCTCCGCATTCCTGGCAGGAGAAGACGGTGACTGACTTGCGGCTCATGGCTTAGGACTCTTGACTCATGGCTGTTTCAAGTTTCGCTGGCTCACGGCTCAGGGCTGTAGATGCGCTCAATGCGTGTGCCGACGCGGCACAAGAGCTCGTACGGGATCGTTCCAATCGCTGCCGCGATCTCGCGCACGTCAATCGACTCGCTTCCCTGCTCTCCGACAATCACCACTTCGTCGCCCGTCGACACGTCCAACCCGGTGACGTCGAGCGTTGTCATGTCCATGCACACGGAGCCGACGATCCGCACCCGCCGTCCGCGGACGAGCATGTAGCCGCGTCCAGCCAGGCGACGGTCCAGACCGTCGGCATAGCCCGCAGGCACGATGGCGATCGTGGATGGCCGATCGGCCACTGTTTTCAGCCCGTAACCGGTGCCTTCGCCGGAGCGCATGCCCTTCACGTGCACGATACGACTGTGGAGTGACAGGGCAGGTCGCAGCGCCAGCGTGGACGAGAGCGGCGGGGGGACGATGCCGTAAAGCAGCAGTCCCGGACGAACAAAATCGTACCAGACGCGCTCGTCGCGAAGCAGTGCCGCGCTGTTGGCCGCGTGCCGCCACCTGGGACGGATCCCGAGTGCCGCGATCGTCTCACACGCATTCTCGAATCGCTCGCGCTGTTTGGCAAACGCCGGATGCTCGGGCTCGTCGGCGGTCGCGAAATGGGTGTAGACCGCGTCGATCACCAGCTGCGGGCTCGCGGCGATGTCCGGCAGCGTCCGCTCGAGATTGTCGTGCCGGAATCCGAGTCGGTTCATGCCGGTATCGATCTTGAGATGGCAGTGGAGCGGGCGGTCGTGGTTCCTGGCGGCAACGGCCAATGCCACCGCGGCTGACGGCGTGGAGATCGTTGGCGTCAGATCGTGCTCGAACACGCCGTGGAGATCGCTGATCCCGAGCGCACCGAACACCAGGATGGGAATCCGCACGCCGGCCTTGCGCAGGACGATGCCCTCTTCGATGTCCGCGCACGCGAGTATCTGGGCGCCGGCGCGCTCCAGCGCGAGGCCAACCTCGCTCGCACCGTGGCCGTAGGCGTTCGCTTTGACGACGGCGATGACTCGAGGGCTGAGGCCCGAGGGCCGGGGTCCGAGGTCCGAGGTCCGAGGGCCGAGGTGCGGGGTCCGAGGTTCGAGGTTCGAAGTCAGAGACTGATTCGAGAGCTGCGACGTCCGGGACTCGGCACTCGGGCCTCGGATCTCGGTGACAAATCCCATGATCGCCCGCAGGTTTGCCTCAATGGCGCCGAGATCGACGATCGCGCGGGTAGGACGGACCACGTCATCAACCGGAGGACTTCGTCCCCCGAACTCCCTTACACCGTCGCTCGCGGGGACCCGGTGCCCCCGCTCCGCTCCGGTGACTCGCTCGCAAGCGTCACATCGCCTGGTGGTTTTCGAATTTCGTGAACTGATTCAGGAACGTCAGTCGCACGCTGCCGATCGGGCCGTTGCGGTGCTTGCCGATGATGATCTCGGCGGTCCCCAGCTCCTCCGGCTTGGTCTCTTCCTTGTCGTAGACCTCCGCCCGATAGATGAACATGACGAGATCGGCGTCCTGTTCCAGCGCTCCCGATTCGCGGAGATCGGAGAGCTGCGGGCGGTGGTCGGTGCGCGACTCCGGCGCGCGGCTCAACTGTGAGAGCGCGATAATCGGCACGTTCAGCTCCTTCGCCAGGATCTTCACCGAACGCGAGATCGACGTCAGTTCCTGCTGACGGCTCTCGAAGCGGCCACGGCCCTGCATCAACTGGATGTAGTCGATGATCACCAGGTCGAGCGTGTGCGCGGCGGCAAGCCGACGGCATTTCGCCCGCATTTCCAGCAGCCCGATCCCGGGAGTGTCGTCGATGTAGATCGGCAACTCCGCCAGCGTGCCGAGCGCGTGCGAGAGCTTCCCGTAGTCTTTCTCGGTCAGGTAGCCGGTGCGGAACTTGTGCGCGTCGATCATCGCCTCGGACGTGAGCAGGCGCAGGAACAACTGCTCCTTCGACATCTCGAGACTGAAGACGCCAACCGTCTTCCCCTTCTTGCCGGCGTTCTGCGCGACGTTGAGGACGAAGCTGGTCTTCCCCATCGCGGGGCGAGCGGCAAGGATGATCATGTCGGACGGCTGGAACCCCGCGGTCATCCCATCGAGGTCCTGGAATCCGCTTGGAACGCCAGTAATCGCGTTCCGCTGCTCCTGCAGCTTCTCGATCGTCGCGAAACTGCTCTGCACCAGGTCGCGGAGCGGAATGAATCCCGCGCTGATCCGGCCCTCGGCGATCTCGAAGATCGCCTTTTCGGCGCCATCGAGAATCAGGTCCGCATCGTCCTCCGCCTGATAGGCCTCGGAGAGGATCCGGTTCGCGGAATGAATCAGGTTCCGGAGAGTGGCCTTCTCCTTGACGATCCGGGCGTAGTGTTCAACATTGGCACTACGGGGCACGCCGTCGGTGAGCGATGCGATATAGGCCGGTCCGCCCACTTCGTCGAGCTCGCCGGCGCGCTGTAATTCTTCCTTGAGGGTGACTAAATCGATGGCATCGCCACGCTCGCTAAGCGTGACCATCTTGTCGAAGATCCGCCGGTGCGCGTCGCGAAAGAAGTCGCGGGCGTCGATCAGCTCGGCGGCATTGTTGAACGCCTCGTTGTGGATCAGAACCGCCCCGAGCACGGATTTCTCGGCTTCGAGATTGTGAGGGAGGGTGCGCTCGGGAGCTGTGGCGACTTCGGGCATTCGACCGGAATTGAGTTGGTGATTTGCGGGATTTCGGTAACTCAGTGACGTCGGGCTTTGATGATCGAGGATACACGATCACCAAAGCGCCGGATCATCAAATCACCAAACCACCAATCACCAAACCACTAAATCGCAAGATTTTCCGATCGGTCGTCAGCTTTGTTCGGCGATGACCTTCACCTTGACCTGCGCGGTCACGTCGCGATGGATCTTCACCGGGACGCTCGTCTCGCCCAGCGCCTTCAGCGGATCGGGCAGCTGGATTTTGCGCTTGTCGATGTCGAATCCCTTCGCTTGCAACGCATGCGCGATATCGGCGGACGTGACCGACCCGTAGAGGGTGTTGTGCTCGCCGACCCGGCGTACGATCTCAACCTCGAATTGTCCAAGACGCGCAGCGATCGCGTCTGCCTGCGATTTTTCCTCGGCGTCTCGCGCTTCGGCGAGCTTCTTCTCGCGCTCGATCTGGCGCTTGTTGTTCTCGGTGACGGCAAGCGCGAGCTTGCGCGGCAAAAGATAGTTGCGCGCGTAGCCCTGGGCTACCTTCACCACGTCGCCGCGGCGGCCCAGATTGTCGACGTGTTCTCTCAGAATGACTTCCATGGTGCCTCGTGTGGTTGCAATTCGCAGTTGGCAGTTGGCGCTTGCCGGCTAGGTCGGCGGTCCACGGTTGACTGTTCGCAAATCGCGAACCGCAAACCGCGAACCGCCAGCCCGAACCGCGAACTAGTCCGTGACGTACGGAATCAGCGCGAGCTGACGCGCCCGGGAAATGGCCGTCTGCAACGCTCGCTGATGCTTCGCACAGGTGCCGGAGATCCGGCGCGGCTGGATCTTGCCGCGCTCAGGGATGAACGGCATCAGTAGCCGAACGTCCTTGTAATTGACGTAGTCGATCTTGTCCGCGCAGAACTTGCAGACACGGCGCCGGCGGAAGAACCCGCCGCGCGGACGTCCTTCGCCCTTGCCCTTGTCGGCGCCTTTTGCGCCACCGCGGCCGCCACGGCCTCCACGTTCTTCGCTCATCGCTGGACCTCCACCCCTTCCATGCCGATCCGATCTTCATCCTGGTCGTCGTGCGGCTCGCCGCGTCGCTCGGACGGCGATGGCTCTGGCGGCAGCCCGCGTGCGACGCGCCGGCGTGCCTGGGTTGCCTTGCGCTCCTCGCGCAGCCGGTCGGCAACGCGCAGGTCCTCGTCGACTCGCACCGTCAGGTGACGGATCACCGCGTCGGTCACCCGCAGGCGGCGATCGATTTCCTTCATCAATTCGCCGGACCCGGTGATGGTCTCGACGACATACGTCCCCTCGCGGTGATGGCCGATCTCGTAGGCCAGCTTTCGCCGTCCCCAGTTCTCGGTCTTGTCGAGGGTTCCGCTGAAGCGCTGGACGATTTGCTCGACCTGGGTGTGCAGGTCGGAAACCTCCTGTTCGCTCGCCTCCGGCGCAACGATGTAGACGAGCTCGTACAATCTGTTCTGACTCATGGCTCTCCTTATGGACTAAGCGGAGACGTCCGAGTTGGTGATTTGGTGAGTTGGTGAGTTGGTGAGTTGGTGATTTGGCATCGCACGCGCTCCCGCGCGTGCTTTAAAGGCGCAAAATCACTAATTCACCAACTCACCAACTCACCAAATCACCAACTCCATCGTCTCAAGGAGACAATCGGTTGGCCGTTAGGAAGTACTTTCGCTTTCGGTCGCCCTATCGTCTTTCCTGTTGAACGTATTCATCACCGCGAGGATCCCCTCGGTGATGAACATCTCGGCGGCATCGGCTGCGCGCCTGACCGCCTCCTCGATGGTCGGCCGGTGGGCCGCCTCGATCTGCCCGAGCACGTGATCCCCGAGGTCGCGCCTCGCATCTCCGCGCCCGACGCCGATCCTGAGCCGTGGGAACGCCTCTGTTCCGAGCGACGCAATGATCGACTTCAATCCGTTGTGACCGCCGGCCGATCCCGAGGGACGCGCGCGCAGCCGGCCGGTTTCGAGCTGCGCTTCGTCGACGATCACCAGCAGGTCCGGCACTTCGACCTTGTAGAACTGCAGCAGCCCGACAACCGCCTGGCCGCTCAGGTTCATGAACGTCAGTGGCTTGGCGAACACCGCGCCGCCGCTCTGCCACTTCGCCGACACCGCGTCGATGCCGCGCGGCGCCGACTGCCACGTCAGGTGGTGCCGCTCGGCCACCACGTCGACGGCCGCGAAGCCGACGTTGTGCCGCGTGTGGTCGTATTTCCTGCCTGGATTACCCAGGCCTACTATCAGCTTCACAGGCCACCAATCGACAATCGGCAATTCCAATCAACAATCACCAATCGGCAATGGGCCAATCGGCAATCGCCAATCGCCAATCGGCAGTCTATTTCTCTTCTTCTTCCTTCTTGCCCTTCTTGATGACCTCGGGCTCCGTGGTTGTCGCCGGTGCGGCCGCCGCCGCAGCCGCGGCTTCAGCCGGCGCCGGCTCCTCGGCCTTCACGGCGACGACGTGCACGATCATCGTGTCGGGGTCGCTGATCGCCTTCCACTTCGCATCAGCCTGCAGGTCGCGCACGCGAAGACCCTGGTGCATCATCAACTCGCTGACATCGACATCGATGTGCTCGGGGATGTCGCCGGGCAGACACTCGAGCTCGAGCTCGCGGTTCACGAAATCGACGATGCCTCCCTGCTGCTTGACGCCCTTGGGCTCGCCCTTGAGGACGATCGGCACCGTCACGGTGATCGACTTGTCCATGGCGACGGCGTAGAAGTCGGCATGCAGCAGCTTGTGATCGATCGGATCGAGCTGGTACTCCTTCACGAGCACCTTGCCACCCGCCAGATCGACTCCCTGCAGGCCGATGAGCGTGTTGACGCCCGACTCGGAGTGCAGGATGCGCAACAGAACCTTCGGATCGACCGCGATCTCGACCGCGGTGTTCTTCTGTGCGCCGTAGACCACCGCCGGGATCCGTCCGGATGCCCGCAGCCGGCGCGCCTCATTCTTGCCGCGGCCTTCACGTTTCTCAGCTTGCAGTGTGGCTTCCATGTTCCTACTGTTCTCTCAGTCCGTTCGCTAAACGAACAACGAAGAAACCGATGTCTCTTCGTGAATACTCCGAATCGCCTGACCCAGCAGGCGCGCCACCGAGAGCTGCTTGATCTTCTTGCAGCACTTGGCCTTCTCGGTGGTCAACGGGATCGTGTTGGTGATGATCACCTGATCGAGCGGTGCCGCCTCCAGGCGCTCGATCGCCGGGCCGGACAGCACCCCGTGCACGGCGCAGGCGAAGACCCGCGCCGCGCCGTTGGCCTTCAACGCGTTGGCCGCCTTCACGATCGTTCCCGCCGTGTCGATGATGTCGTCCTGCAGGATGCAGGTCCTGCCGCCGACGTCGCCGATCACGTTCATCACTTCCGCGGTCCCGTCTTCCGTACGCCGCTTGTCGATAATCGCCAGTTCAGCATCCAGGCGTTTCGCATAGGCGCGTGCGCGCTCGGCCCCTCCGGCGTCCGGCGACACGATCGTCAGATCCTCCGCGTCGAGCCGCGACAGGTAATCGATGATCACCGGCGCCGCAAACAGGTGATCGACCGGGATGTCGAAGAAACCCTGGATCTGCGCCTTGTGCAAATCCATCGTCAACACCCGGTTGGCGCCTGCCGCGCTCAGCAGGTTGGCCATCAGCTTGGCCGAGATCGGCACGCGCGGCTTGTCCTTGCGGTCCTGCCGGGCGTAGCCGTAATACGGAATCACGGCCGTGATGCGCGAAGCCGACGAACGGCGGAACGCATCGATCATCACGCACAACTCGACGATGTGGCGGTCGACGTCGGCGCAGGTCGGCTGCACGATGAAGACGTCGGTCCCGCGGATGTTCTCGTCGATCTGGAACGAGACTTCCGTGTCGGGAAACCGCTGCAGGCGTGCATGGCCGAGCGGAACCTGCAGGAATTCCGCGATCTCTTCGGTCAGCGCGCGGTGTGCGCTGCCGGAGAAGATCTTGAGCTGCCCGCCGTTCATGCGCGCTGTGGCTCCGGTTGTTAGCGGATGGCCGCGCTGATGTGTTGGTGAAACCGTCTGCTGTGACATCAGTCGATCATTCCACCCAGCCGCCGGGTCGTCCGCGGTTCGATGTGGTTGGGGCGGGAGGATTCGAACCTCCGAATACGGGATCCAAAGTCCCGCGCCTTACCGCTTGGCCACGCCCCAACATCCGGCCGGCGGGGCTACCGCTGGCCCAATTGTTTTAGCCTGAATTGGGATAGGGACACACCAAGGCATGACCCGCGGCCACATCCGCAAAGGATTTAGTGTAGCAGGACTCAAGCTCGCCGGGCAACCTGACGGACCGCCACGGGCCGGGCGCGACGCTCGTGCTCGGCGCGGGTCAGCGTCCGGGTCACGAGGACCCGCACGCCCCCCTTCGAGAGCGGCCGGATGGCCCGTTCCGCCGCGGCCCGGCTTCTGAACAGACCGAAGACGGCTGATCCGCTCCCCGACATCGCGGCAGCGACCGTCCCCAGCTCCTTGAGCTGGGCCTTAAGGGCGGAAATCTCCGGGTGCCTTCGGACCACCGGCGGTTCGAGATCATTGATCATCTGCGCCGCACGGCTCGGCCAGGGAACCGGCAGCAGCTGGAGCTCGCGCACCTCACGCAACCCTGCGGCGCGGTCCTCGTCGTACCAGGCATAAGCTTCGGCGGTGGACACGCCAAACGGCGGACGAACGATCACCAGGAAGTGCGGCGGCATGTCGACGAGCGGGTAGATCTCTTCGCCCCGGCCGAGACCGAGGGCCGTGCCGCCGGAGAGGAAGAACGGTACGTCAGAGCCAATCGTCGCGCCCACTTCTCGAAGCAGCGTGATCGGAGCGCCGCCCCACAGGCGCGCCAGGGCGACGAGCGCGGCCGCAGCGTCCGCGCTCCCGCCGCCGAGTCCGGCCTCGAGCGGAATCTTCTTGTCGATCGCGATCGTCGTGTCACGCACGTCACCGGCACGTCCGAGCGCCGTCCAGAGAGCCGTCGCGGCCTTCCAGATCAAATTGCTCGCATCGAGCGGTACCGCGGCGGTGCGGCACTTCAACGTGAATGGACCTGGAGTCTCGGCACACACCAGCGTGTCGTGGAGCTCGATCGTCTGAAACACCGTGCGGAGCTCGTGGTAGCCGTCTGGTCGAACGCCGAGCACGCGAAGATCGAGGTTGACCTTGGCATGGGCGCGGACGGTGAGTTTGGGCGCGCGCTTCATTTAGCGGACATGCGTGTCGTCTTCTCTGCTTCGTCCCATGCCGGGCCTCAGCTCCCCCCGAGCGGGCCGGCCTTTCTCAGGTCCTCGAGAGTGAGCGGCGCTGCGCGCTCCGGGATCTCCGCCTGAAAGGCCTTCGCGTCGAGGGTGGTGTTGATCTCCACCTGCGACAATCGCAGCGTGAGATCGGCCGACACGCCGCCCACCGGACTCGGCCCGCAAATGGATTGTCGACGGACGGCCGTTGGCGTAGTCCGCATAGGCGACGGTCAGCGGGCCGCCGGTCGCGCCGGCCATCTTCCAGGCGCCATCAGACTGCTGCAGAAACGCGGTGCTGTCGGCGAGCGCAACCGAGGCGAGATTGTTGGCGTGCCGTTGGCCGCCGGCCGGCTCACCAGAAGAGAGGCCGCACCCGCTGACGGCACGTCGCAGCGCGTCGGGCCCCAGCGGCACGCCGGCCAGCGCTTCGACAATCTGATCGGGCGGCGCATCGGCGAGCACGCGATCCTCGCGTGGGAGGACGAGCGTGCCGCGGTTGCCGTCGGCCGTCAGGACGAAGACCGGACGGCCGAACGGCGCGATCCCTTCGAGGCGCGCTTTCGCCGGCGCCGCGAACCCGGCGTCGATCCGGCCGCGCAGCTTCGTGTTGGCCGCCTTGCCAGACAGCGACATCGAGGCGGTGAAGGTCGTGACCGCGGCGCACGGCGCCGTCGCCTGCTGGTATGCGGACGCGAAATCGGGAAAGGCTGTTCCGCCGGTCGTTGGAAAAACCGGCGCGCGTGGCGGTGCGCAGGCGACCGCCAAACATGACCCGAGCACACATCCGCCTACCGTCCATCGCCGGCGGGACGGATCCTGTGCTTCACGGATCACACGGACCAATTTTTCAGATCCGTATCGAACGGCGTGAACCGTGGCCTCGGCATGCGGGTTCCGGGCGGCACTATTTGGATGCTTTACGGGCAGCGTCGATCTTCTTCTGAATCTTGGCGCGATCGATCGAATCGCCGTCGCCGGCAAGCGCGGCCTGCCAGGCGGTGATGGCGTCGTTCCGCCGGTTCTGTTTGAGGCGCAGGTCGCCGAGATGATCCTGAATCACGGAATTGTTCGGCAGGCCGGCCGCCGCTTTCGTCAAGGGGGAGTCGGCGAGATCGAGCTTTCCCTGCTGCACGTAGGCCCATCCCAGGCTGTCCAGATATGACGGATTGTCGGGCTCCACCTTGAGCGCGCGCTGAATCAGCGACACCGCCTCGTCGAGCTGCGTTCCCCGCTCGGCAAGCATGTACCCGAGATAGTTAAGGGTGTTCGCGTCCAGCGGATCTTTCGTCAGGAGATCCCGGAACATGCGCTCGGCTTCGGCCTGACGGCCGGATCTATCGAGCGCCGCGCCCAGCTGATACTTGACGGTCGTGTTCTCGGGCGCGCGGCTCGACGCGTCTTTCAGCGCGGCAACCGCTTCGTCGTTGCGATTGAGCTGCAGGAGCGCACTTCCCTGGACTCCGAGCAACAACGCGGTCTGGCTGGCCTTCGACGGTCCTGCGTCGCGCAGCCGTTCGATCTCCGGTTTGAGCAAATCGAGCGCATCCTGATAGCGCTCGCGGGCCAACAGTACCTGCGCCTGCAAGTAAATCCCGCGGACATCGTCAGGACTCGCCGACCGCAGCTCGCGGGCGGCACCCTCGGCCGCATCGAGATCGCGCGCGTTCAAGAGCGAGAAGCCGCGACGGGCAATGAGTTCCGGGTTGCGCGGATTCAGCTTCTGCGCCTCGCCCCAGGCCTCGGCCGCTTCGTGGAACTTGCGCTGGCGGTCGTAGACTTCCGCAAGACGCGCACGCGCCCGGAACGAATCGGGCTCGTTCTCCAGGACGTCCTTCAAGGTTGCGGCGGCATCGTCGCCGTTCCCCGCCGCTGCCTGGGCGTCAGCCAGCAGCAACCAGCCCTCGGCATAGCTTGGCTGCTCGTCGACGATGCGGCGCAGCAGCGGAACCGCGTCGCCCGGCCGATCGCGATCGATGTAGAGACGGGCCAGCGCGAGGTCGAGGGAGAGTTCGCCGCCGCCATCGCCGCGTGCGATTTCGAGGGCGGCGATGGCCTTGCTTGGATACGACGCGAGATCGTCGCCGGGCCGGAGAATCTTCTTCTGATCCACGCTTGCGGCGAGCACCGTTCCAAGAATCCGATTGGCTTCGCGGTTCTTCGGATCGATCGTCAGCGCCTGTTCGGCCGCTTCCACTGCCTCGCGCGCCCGATCCTGACGCGCGTAGAGCGCCGCCAGCTCGGCGCGCACCTCGGCGCTCTTCGGCGCCATCGCGATCGCCTGCTTCAGGGCGTCGACCGCGTCCTCGATCTTACCTTCGCCTTCGTAGAACCGCGCGAGCAGGAAGTAATAGCTTGGATCGGACGTCTCGCTCGATCGATCGGCGGCTGCGGCGGACTGGGCCCCCGCCACCGGACGCTGGGGAGGTGCCACGCTCGGCAGCGTCAGACAGAGCAGAAGAGGCAGAGGTATCGGCATTCCTACTGACTATAATAGTCCCGATGGCCGTTGACCCGGAGCTTCTCGAGATCCTCGCGTGCCCCAACTGCAAGACCAAGGTCGAACTTGTGAAGGGGGGCAACGCACTCAAGTGTCCACAGTGCCGGCGCGTCTATCCGATCAAGGACGACATCCCGGTAATGCTCATCGACGAAGCCACGATCGAGAATTGATCGGGCGTCAATGTTCAATGCTCACCGTCCGCTGCTCGAGGTTCGAGGCGAGCTGGTTCAGAGGTCGTGCATTGAGCAGCGTCAACTGAACGTTCTTCACGAGCGTCGCGAGTGAAGATCCTGTTGCTCAGACTGCGGCTGATCGGCGACGTGGTATTCACGACCCCAGTCATCCGCGCGTTGCGGCGGACGTATCCCGGCGGGCACCTCGCCTATCTCGTGGAGCCGGACGCCGCTCCGGTCGTGATCAACAACCCGCACCTCGACGAGGTCATCGTCGCGCCGCGGGTCCGCGGCGCGCGACGGATATGGAGCGACCTGGCGCTCGCCCGCCGCCTCAGACGCGAGCGCTTCGATGTCGCAATCGACATGCACGGGGGCCCGCGCAGCGGCTGGCTGACGTGGGCGACAGGCGCGAGGGAACGGATCGGCTACGACATTCGAGGACGGGCCTGGATGTACACGCGGATCGTGCCCCGCGCCCGCGATCTGCGGCCGCGGCACTCGGTGTTGAACCAGTGGGATCTGCTCGACGCGATACCGGACTGGCCGCGCGAGCCGGCGGATCCCGAGCGCGACGCGGTAGAGATGGCGCTCGATGGCGGCGCCGACGAACGGATGCGCACGCGCCTGGCACGCGCCGGCGTGGCCGGCGGCGACGACGTGATCGTCGTGCACGTGAGCGCCGGGAACCCCTTCCGGCGATGGCCGGAGTCGTTTTTCGCCGACCTGGTGACGAGTCTGGCGACCCAGGGAAGTTCACGACGGATCGTGCTCAGCTCAGGTCCGTCGGACCGCGAGGCGGCCGGCAGGATTGCGGCCGCCGCACGCGCCCGGCTTGGTCCGCTGAGCGACCGGATCCTCGATCTCGGAGAGTTCGATTTGCAGGAGTTGCGCGCGCTGGTCGGCCTCAGCCGTCTGTTCATCGGCGGCGATACCGGGCCGCTGCACATTGCCGCGTCGACGCCCACGCCGATCGTCGGGATATATGGACCGACGCTTGCGGCGCGCTCGGCGCCGTGGCGAACCCCGGCGGCGCGCACGATTTCCGTGGAGAAGCAGGACCTGCCGTGCCGACCGTGCGATCAGCGGACGTGCGCGCCGGGCGACTTTCGATGCCTGACAACATTGACGGCGGATACGGTAATCGCCGCGGCCGAGCGCGCGCTCGCATGAACGGCGAGAAAGTGTGGCCGGTGCCCTCGAAAGCGTTGAGCGCGGGAAAGCCGGATACCTCCGGTGAATCCGTCCTGCCCTCGGATCCGCTCGAGCGGGTCGCGTGCCTGGCGCTGCTTGCGTTCGCCGGCGCGATGCAGGTTTCAATCGCGGCCGCCGACATCCTGCTGACGATCGCCGCCATTCTCTGGATCGCTGTGGTGATCCGGAACCACGAGCGGATCCATGTGCCGAGCATGTTCTGGCCGCTGGCCGCGTACGCCGCGGCCACGCTGGTCGCCGCCATCTTTTCGGTCGATCCCCGGGTCAGCCTGATCGACTCCAAGCAGCTCGTCCTGCTGATCATCGTGCCGATCATTTACCGGCTGTTGCCGGGAAAGTTGAGCCTGACGGCAGTCGACGTGGTGATCACCATCGGCGCGCTGAGCGCAACCTACGGAATCGTCCAGTACCTGATCCTCAATTACGACGATCTCGGACGCCGGCCGCAGGGATCCCTCGGGCTGTACATGACTTATTCGGGACTCCTGATGCTGGTGACGTGCTCGGCCGTCGCGCGGCTCCTGTTCGCCAGCCATCACCGCCAGTGGGCGGCGCTGGTCATGCCCGCGCTGGTGCTCGCGCTCGCATTCACGTTCACCCGAAGCGCATGGGTGGGGGCGTGCGTGGGTGTCGGTCTGCTATTCCTGTTGCGGGACTTCCGGCTGATTGCGCTTCTACCGGTGGCGTTTGGCCTCTTCCTCGCGGTCGCCCCGGCCAAGCTCACCGCCCGGTTCTACTCGACCTTCAGCCTGACCGATCCGTCGAACATCGACCGCGTCGCGATGATGAAGTCGGGGTTCCGGATCATCGAGGACGACCCGCTGACCGGGGTCGGACCCGACATGATCATTCAGGTGTATCCGCACTATCGGGACAAGACGGCGGTCAACCAACTGAACCCCCACCTCCACAACGTGCCGCTGCAGATCGCTGCCGAGCGAGGGCTGCCGGCGCTTGCCGTGTGGGTCTGGTTCATCGCATCGCTGCTGCGGGATTTCATCCGGCGCCGGCGCGAGCCGTTCCCGTCACTCTCGAACGCCGGGATCGCGGTCATAGCGGCCATGCTCGCCGCCGGATTGTTCGAATACAATTTCGGCGACTCCGAGTTTCTGATGCTGTTCCTGGTCCTCGTGACGCTGCCCTACGCTGCAGAGCGCGCCCCACGCGTTGCCGCCGCCCCGATCGTCCATGCCCGGCGCGCCGGCTGATCTGTCCAGACTGCTCGATCGCGCGCACGGGCGCGCGGTGCTCATCGTTGGCGATCTGATGCTCGATCATTTCGTCATCGGACGGGTCGAGCGGATCTCGCCGGAGGCCCCGGTCCCGGTGGTCCAGTTCGATCATGAGGAGTACCGGCTGGGGGGCGCGGCAAACGTCGCGCACAACGTCTCTGCGCTCGGCGGCCATGTGGAGATCGCAGGCCTCGTGGGATCGGACGAGCCTGCCGCGCGGCTCCTGGCAGACCTGGCGCGAGTGGGCATCGATACCACGTCAATCGTGATCGACCCGTCGCGCTGCACGACCCGCAAGCTGCGCGTGGTCACGACGAGAAACCAGCAGGTGGCCCGAGTGGACTACGAGTGCGACGGCGAGATGACCGGCGCCCTCGAGGACGTCGTGGTGAGGAAGGTGCGCGAGGCGATCTCACGCGCGGCAATCGTGCTGATCTCGGACTACCAGAAAGGGGTTGTTACGCGCCTCGTGGCCGAGACCGCTATCGACTGCGCGCGGGCGAAAGGGATTCCCTCCCTCGTCGATCCCAAGGTTCCCCACATCGACTACTACCGGGGGGCCTCGCTGATCACCCCGAACCATCACGAAGCGGAAGCGATGACGCTGATGCGGATCCGCCACACTGAAGACGCGCGCGTGGCTGCGCAGCGCTTCCGCGAACGCGCCCAGTGCGAGAGCGTGCTCATCACCCGCGGCGAGTACGGCATGTGGCTCCTCGGCCCCGACGGCGAATTCGATCTGCCGGCCGAAGCACGGGAAGTCTCGGATGTGACGGGCGCCGGAGACACCGTTATTGCCGCAATCGCCCTCGGCCTGGCGGCGGGTGGATCGCTCCAGGACGCGGCGCGCCTCGCCAATCGCGCCGCGGGACTCGCCGTCAGCAGGTTCGGCCCGGCCGCGATCACCGCAGAAGAACTCCGGTCGGCGCTCTGAACGTCCACTCTCAGCCGGACTTGTCCAGCCAGCGGGCGATTTTCTCGATGCGCGTGGGACGGACCTCGGCGGGAAGATCGATTGGCTGCGCGCGATACCGCGCCGCGGCCTCTTTCACCGACAGGCCTTCGATGAATGCGTCGGCCAGGCGACGCGAGATCTCGGCGTCGTAGCCGGCCTTGTTGCCCCAGTAGTGCACGAACCACGGGTCGGCGGCACGAAGGCGTTCGGTACGTCCCAGCACCACCCCCTCGACGAGCTGCTCCGTCGCAAAATGACGGACCCCGGCAGCGGCCATGTCGTCGTACAGCTGCAGGGCCCGGTCGAACAACGGTCGATCGACCGCCGGGGCCGCGAGCACGCCGGAATTCCACATGGCGTCTCCCTCGCGCACCTCCCACGGGCCGAAGGTGCGGCCGCGGAGTTGCTCCCACAACTCGCGATTCCCGCGCCGCGGACTGCGGCCGAGATCGTATTCATGCTTGTGCATGAAGAGATCTCCGCCCTGCAGCCTTTCGACGAACGAGCCAAGGTGTTGACGCGCGAGCACGTCGCAATCGAGAAACGCAATCGCGCCCGCCTCCGGCCACGCCGTCCGCATCAGCGCCAGCTTCTGACGCATCGAGAATGGGTCCGCGCCGCGCCACGCGTCGAGCAACGCCCGATCGAGATAGGCAATCTCGATGCGAGTGCCAAACCACACGAAATACTCGGGCCGATCGGTCGCCACGACGATCTCGTACGGCTCGGGCGCGTAGGCCACCAGCGAGAGCAGCAGCATCAGCGACTGCCGATACACACCGGAGGCATCGCCGTAGGCGAGGGTAACGTAACGGAGCATGGGTTGGATCTGGTGATTTCGTGATTCGTGATTGGTGATTTAGTGATTGTCTTCCCCGGCGTCCGCGCGAACGCCAATCACTAAATCACGATCACCAGATCACCATGACCAAATCACCAAATCATTTGCATCTGTTGGTTATCAACAGGAGCTCCGGAAGCGGTTGCCGGGCGATGATGGTACGGAGCTTCACGTCGAAGGTCTGATACCGCTCGATGACGCAGGTCCGGGCGCCCAAGGTGGACTGAAGAGCGCTGTAGTCGTCTGCCGAGAGCACCGCATACACGCGGTGGTCCGACAAGACCGCATTCACGAACGGCTGCTCCTCGAAGTACTGATCCACGTGCCGCTGCAGGTAATAGACCATGCTGGGTAGCGCCACCTGGTAATGCGCCACCACGTCGCCAGGTTGCAGCCGCTGCTCGAGCACGTGGCTGATCGCGGGGACCGGCTTGTAGCGCTCGAAGTCGGGAAGAACGCGAACGACGAATGCCCAGTCGATGACCACCATCGCGGCAAGGAGCGTCAGCGCTGACGCCGCGGGCTTGCGCACCAGTGCCAGCGTCAGCGCCAGCACACCGCCGGCCAGCCCGCAGAGACCGACAACGAGCGATCCGTGTAACGCGTAGACGCGCCCCGCGGTCTCGAACAGCCACAGCACCGCCGTGCTGGTCAGCGTCAACAGCATCGCGGCACCGAGCAGGCTGGCGCGGAGCCAGCCCCGCCAGCGTGGATCCGAAATCCCCGATGCGATGACCGCCCCACCGAGCGCGGCGACTGCGGAAACGATTGGAAAGATGTAGAGGTCCTGCTTGCCGGCGGAGAACGAGAAGAAACCCACGACCGCGCCGATCCAGCACCAGAGCAGCCTCGCTGTCCGATCCTTCTCGCAGTAGGTCCATCGCGCGGCGGCAAGGAGGAAAGCAGACAACGGAAACGAATCGCTCAGCACCACCGGCAGATAAAACCACGCGCCGCGATGCTGCCGGACGCCGAACCCGGAGGTGTAGCGTTCGAAGTTCTCACTGATGACGAACGAACGGATGTACATCCACCCGTGCTCGTGATGAAGCGCCGCGTACCATGGCACCACGATCATCGCCACGATGACGATACCGATCGGCAGCATCATCTCGCGGATGCGACCCAGCTCACGATGGACGGCAAGGTAGAGGAAGAACGCGAGCCCTGGCAGAACGACCGCCACCGGCCCTTTGGTGAGTACTCCCAGGCCGACCGCAACGTACATCAATGCCAGGAACAGCCGCCGCCGCTCCGGGTAGCGTTCGCTGAGCGCGAAGCACGCGAGCGTCAGCGACATGAAGGCGGTAATCCAGATGTCGATGAAGATGCGCCGCGCGAACATCACCAGCCGCGGCGCCGCCGCGAGACCCACGGCGGCCCACAGGCCGGCGCTGCGACCGAGGCGAAGCGTGGATTCTCCGTCCCGCACCGATCGCGCATCACTCCTCGCACCTCGCGCATCGGCGGCCAGCCGCCCCAACAGGTACGCGCATCCAATGATGATCATCGCACCGATGGCCATCGCAACCCGTTGCGCGGTCACCGATACACCGAACAGCCGGTAGAACACTGCCACGATCCAGTAGCTCAGGACCGGTTTGTTGAACCGTGGCAGATAGTTGAAGGTCGGGTTGATGAAGTCGTGCGACTCCAGCATCTCCCGCGGCGTTTCGACGTAGAACGCTTCGTTCGCGTCCCAGATTGATTCGGCGCCGAGATGGATGAAATAGATCGCCGCGGCAGCCGCGAGCAGGCCGGGCAGCGCGAATCGGCGCAGGGCCGTTCCAGCGCCGGCCTTCGGCTCGGCTTCGGCCTGGGGGCGCTCGCGCCGCGTGACCGGGGAGGAATTAGTGGCGGAAATGGCGTCGCCCCGTAAAGACCATGGCCAGGCCGTGCTCGTCGGCGGCGGCGATCACCTCGGCGTCTCGAACCGATCCGCCCGGTTGCACGATGGCAGTCGCGCCCGCCTCGGCAATCGCGTCGAGACCATCGCGGAATGGAAAAAACGCATCCGACGCAGCCACCGATCCCTCGAGCGATCCGGTGCCGCCCGCCTTCATCACGGCCACCTTGACCGCGTCGACGCGGCTCATCTGGCCTGCGCCGACCGCAAGCGTGCGATCGGCCGCGGTAAAGATCACGGCGTTCGACTTGACATGTGCCGAGACCCGCCACGCGAACCTGAGCGCCGTCCATTCATCCGGTGTCGGCTGACGCTTGGTCACGACCTTCGGCATACCGTCATGCGGCCACGGATCGCGCGCTTCCGTAACGCGATCGGACTGCTGGCTCAAAATACCCCCGAGAATCGACCGCACATCGAACCAGGTCTGGTGCCCGGGCAGTTCAAACGCCGTGGTGACGACGCGCATGTTGGCTTTGGTTGCAAGAATGGGCCGTGCATCGTCCGTAATTCCAGGCGCCATCACCGCCTCGATGAACGTCGTCACGATCGCTCGCGCCGTGTCGGCGTCAATCGGCCGGTTGACGCCGACGATGCCGCCGAACGCGGACAGCGGATCTGCCTCCCGGGCGCGAATATATGCGTCCATCGCGCTCGATCCCGTCGCCACGCCGCACGGATTCGTGTGCTTGATGACGACTGCCGCGGGTTCCGTGAATTCCAGCGCGATACGAAGGGCGGCATCGAGATCCAGCAGGTTGGTGTACGACAACTCCTTGCCCTGGTGCACCTGCCAGGCCGCTTCGCTCGGTCCTGCACTATTCCACTCGGCGGCCTGATGCGGATTTTCGCCGTAGCGAAGGCTCTTGCGCTCCTGGACTTGCGGCACGCGGTGGAACTGCCCGTCCTGAACGGCGATGTGCTGCAGCGTCTTCGCGATCAAGGCGTCGAACTCGGCCGTATGTGCGAAGGCCTTCTTCATCAGCTCGAACCTGAACTCGAGCGACGGTCCACCGTTTCGCGCCAGTTCCTCGATCACTCTTCCATAATCGGCGGGATCGACCACGACCATTACGTCGCGGAAGTTCTTCCCCGCAGCCCGCAGCAGTGACGGTCCGCCGATATCGATCTGTTCGACCAGCTCGTCGAAGGAGGTCCCGGAGTCCTCCGCCGCTCTCGCAAATGGATAAAGGTTCACGACGACGAGATCCACCGGTTCGATGCCCTGAGAGGCAATCGCTTTGAGGTCATCTGCCCGATTGCGACGCGCGAGGATGCCGCCGTGGATTTTCGGGTGCAGCGTCTTGACGCGCCCGTCCATCATTTCGGGAAATCCGGTAACCTCCGACACGTTCGTCACCGGCAGACCCGCCTCGGCAAGCGATCTCGCGGTGCCACCCGTCGAGATGAGCTGGACGCCCCGTGTGACCAGTCCACGAGCCAGTTCGACCAGCCCAGTTTTGTCCGAAACACTCAGAATTGCGCGCATATTGTGGGATTTGCTTGACTTAGCGGCTCCAGCCCCTTACTATGCCATCGGCGCTGGCGGGCCAGCGTCGTAAGCCGAGGCCGCGCTCTCGCGGTCTTTTTTTATGTCCGGGGGTCATGGCTGCGTCGGCACGCGCCCGGCTCCAACCCATTGCAACAGGCAGGAACAGTACGATGCGTATCACAGGCAAGGTCAAGTGGTTCAACAACGCCAAGGGTTACGGTTTCATTGAGCGCGACGGCGGGAGCGACGTCTTCGTTCACTTCTCGGCAGTGCAAGGCAATGGTTTCCGGACGCTCGAAGAAGGCCAGGCGGTCGAATTCGAGATCGTTGACGGCCCCAAGGGCCCGCAGGCCGGCAACGTCACCAAAGCCAGCTAGTCCATGGATGGGCGAGGGACGTCATTCGTCCTTCGCCCCCTTCATCCCCTTCACCGTAAAGTTCACCTTCCCGTCCTTCACCGCCACACGGAACGCCACCTCGGGGTTTCCGGCCTCGCGCAGTTTTCCGACCTGATCCTTGACGAGGGCGGCAAAGCGGTGAAACGGCACGACCTCTTCCCCGCTTTCGCGGCGCGCATCCATCAGGGAATCGTACAGCGAATGGAGTTTGTCCATCTCGCGCATGGGATCCTTGAACGCCGTCACGTGTAGAACCTTTGCGTCGGCCGGGGCTTTTGGTTTCTGAACCTCTTTCGCAGGCGGCTGTCTGAATGGACCCGGGCGTCCTTCCTCGCGCGCCCTCAGACCCCGATCCCACAGATCCACGAATTTCTGGTAGCGGGTCGACAACATGTCGAAGCGGAACCGATCGACGGCCGCCTGAATGTGCGTGCGTCCCCAGCGCTTGATCAGGGCGTCGACGCGTCCACGAGTTTCCCAGGGCGGACGCGGCAGCCGCCCGGAGAAGAACATGTTGTACTCGGCCTCGAGCCTTTTCAGCTCCGCCTCGAGCGTCTGCAAATCCTTCTGAACGTCTGTGGGCTCGGGCATCGTCAGAGAGCCGGGCGACGGAAGCAACGAGTCAGGGATCGGCGTTCTGCGGCCTGCAGCTCTGGTTTCATCGAATCAGAAACCAGATCAACGGCAGCCACAATTCGCGCGCGTACGGCAGCGGCCGATCGTCGATCAACACGTCGGTCGTGTCGTACCGCCCGACGATCTCGAACAGGTCGCGCAGCCGGACTGCATCCTTCGGATAGAAGCGGGCGCGGTGACGCAGGCGATCGCCGCTGCCGAGCTCACGATATTCCGCGGATGCGCGCGCCATCTCCACGGCCCGCGTGTAGTCCGCACCGTCGAATGGGGAAAACTCGATCGTGACCGAGAACGGAAGCCTCGGCGTGCCGAATAGCGCTTCGCTCAGCTCGGGGCTCAGCGCAGCAAGCTCCTCGTCCGCCGGCTGCTCCGGCAGATCGACGTACGGCCAGAAACGCTCGACCGGCCGGTAGTCGGGAACCGGAACCGACGGCGGAGTGTTGGGATCTGAAGCCATCACTGATGCGGGAATCGTGATGGTATCCTGAACGGTGATGAGCGGCAAGACACCTGGGACATGACCCACCTCCGTGTCATTCCATCCATCGAACAGTTGCGCCAGCGTGACGCGATGCGGGCCCTGGAGACCCGGTACGGCCGGACGGCCCTGGTCGATGCGTTGCGGGCCGAGACCGCCGCGCTCCGCGATCACCTGGGTTCGGGTCAGGTTGCTGCGGTCACCGTCGCCGAAGCCGTCGAGGCGATCGAGCGCGGGACGGACGCGCGCCTTCGCGCAGCCATGCGTCCGTCGCTCGTCGGGCTCATCAACGCGACCGGCGTAATCATTCACACCAATCTGGGGCGTGCGCCGCTGTCGCGGGCAGCCGTGGCGCGCGTGGCCGAGATTGCCGCGGGTTACACCAACCTCGAATACGATCTGGATCGCGGCGCGCGCGGCCGGCGCGACGTACATGCCACCCATCTCCTCACCCGCCTGACCGGCGCCGACGCCGCCGTCGTCGTCAACAACAATGCCGCCGCGACGTTGCTGCTGCTCGCGGCGCTCGCGAATGGCCGCGAGGTGCTCATCTCGCGCGGGGAGCTGGTTGAAATCGGCGGCGGCTTCCGGGTGCCCGATGTGATGGCGCAATCCGGCGCGATTCTTCGCGAGGTCGGGACGACCAACCGGACGCGAATCGCGGATTACGCGGCGGCAATCGGCGAGCAGACGGCGCTCATCCTGCGGGTGCACCCGTCGAACTTCCGCATCGAGGGATTCACCGAACGTCCCTCGCTGAAAGATCTCGTGGCCCTGGGACGCCGCTTCAGAGTGCCGGTTGCCGAGGATCTCGGGAGCGGCTGGCTCGGGTGGCCTGAGCGGGCAGATCTCGCGGCGGCGCTCGGCGACGAGCCGATTGTCGCGGAGAGTATCGAGGCCGGCGCCGATCTCGTCTGCTTCAGCGGTGACAAGCTGTTGGGCGGGCCGCAAGCGGGGATCATCGCCGGAGAAGCTGAAGCCATCGCAACGATCGCGCGGCATCCGTTGATGCGCGCGCTGCGCGTCGACAAGCTGACGTATGCAGCGCTCGAGGCGACGCTCGAGGCGCACGCGATTGGCCGGCGCGAAACGGTGCCGGTGATTCGCATGCTGGGATCGGCCGTCGAGGAGATCGGCCGGCGCGCGAAGGCTGTCGCCGCGTCGATGGCCGGCAACGGCTGGACGACGCGGGTCATCGACGGCATCTCCACCATCGGCGGCGGCAGCGCAAGCGGCGCAGAGCTCCCCACGCGTCTCGTGCAGCTCGAACGCGGCGGGTTGTCCGCCGATGAAATCGAACGTCGACTGCGCGCCTCCGACCCGCCGATCGTCGCGCGTATTCAGGATCACCATGTCGTGCTGGATCTTCGGACGGTGCTGCCTGAACAGGACCAGCAGCTGGCCGCGCTGGTCATTTGAGTCTCTCGCTCGCCCGTGGTGCGGCCGGATGTCAGGTTGATTACCCGGGCCTCTTCGATTCCTCGTCAGGCCTGAGGATCAGGCTGCAGCACGTCAGCGCCCCTTCGGCCTTGGCAATCTCGGTGACGTCCAGCGCTTCAGTCCGGATCCCCCGCGCCTCGAGCCGTGCGCGCGTGCGGGGGAAGGCGGTCGCGCACAGCGTGACGTCGCCAACCCGCAGGACATTGGCGGCCATCGGCTCCAGAGCGTCAACGTCGATTACCTGAGCGTCGGCAAACGTCGCGGGATCGACCCAATCTGGATTCAGGATGAGCGTGTGGTCGTCTGCGAGCGTGGCCGCGGATTTGAGGTGTAAGCAGCCACGGACCGGAACGGTGACGACAGCGTAATCGTAGGGTGCAAGCAGCGTCGCGAGCTGGCGCGCAGCATCCGGATTCGTCCGACCGGACGCCCCGACGTAGACACGTCGTCCGACCACCAGCACGTCGCCGCCGTCGAGGGTGCCTGGCGCCTCGATGAACCCGAGGTCGCGGTATGCCTTTAGCGCGGTCGCAACCGAGGTCACCTCGTCACGGCGCGACTCGGCCCCTGGCCGCGCGACGATCGCGATACCGTCGAAGACAACTGCCGCGTCCTCGACGAAAACCGAGTCAGGGAGTTCAGGACGATCGGGGAGACGTTCGACGCGGCACCCGAGGCGCCTCAGCGCCTGCTCGTAGGCGGAATGTTGCTCGACGGCCCGGACGGGATCGATGGGCTCGCGTGCGAGATGGGTCAACTCGCATCTCACGATACTTTCGGGAACGCTGCGGGTCAGCGCGACGAGCACGGTGTTCTGGTGAATTGGTGAATTGGTGATTCAGTGATTTGGTGATTTGGCCGAAATCACCGATTCACCGGTTCAAAAGATTGACTTGACCGAGTCGACCGCGTATTCGATGACCCGCGTGGGAAGCACACCCAGATAGAAGGTCGCCAGCATGGCGAGGGCGAGGGCGGTCATGGCCGGGAGGCTGACCCGCGGCCGCGCCGGAGCGGCCGCCTCCTCGGTCATGTACATCATCACGACGATCCGCAGGTAGAAGAACACCGAGACTACGCTCGAGAGCACGCCGATGATCGCCAGCCAGTAGTACCCTTCACGAACCGCGGCGGCGAAAATGTACCACTTCCCGATGAAGCCGGCGGTCGGGGGAAAGCCGCCGAGCGACAGGAGAAACACCGTCATCAGTCCCGCCAGTCCTGGGCGCGTCCGCCAGAGGCCGGCAAAGTCGCGCAGTTGATCGTGCGGATGTTCCGCCGTGCCAAGCAGCGCGACGATCCCGAGCGCGCCGATGTTGGCAACGGCGTAGGCGAGCAGATAGAAGAGGACCGCGGCCTTGCCCTCCTCGTTGGCGGCGACGATCCCGAGGAGCAGGTAACCGGCGTGCGCGATGCTGGAGTATGCCAGCATGCGCTTGACGTTGGTCTGCAGCACGCCGACGACGGTGCCAACGATCATCGTGGCGCCGGCAATCACCGACAACACGGGCACCCACTGTCCCTGCAGCGGCTGCAGCGTCGAGAGAAAAACGCGCACGAACGCTCCGAATGCCGCAGCCTTCACGCCGGTCGACATGAATGCGGTGACAATCGTCGGCGCTCCTTCGTAGGCGTCGGGCGTCCACATGTGGAACGGCACGGCCGAAACCTTGAACGCGAACCCTACCGCCAGAAGGGCGACAGCCAGCATGGCCAGCGTGGCATGCGGCGCCGACGCCATCGCGGTGCCGATCTGGTCGAGCCGCGTCGAGCCCGCAATGGTGAACGCGAAGGCAATCCCGTAAAGAAAAAACGCGCTGGAAAACGCGCCGAGCAGGAAGTACTTGAACGCCGCCTCGGCCCCCTCGGCGCTTTCGCGCCGAATCCCGGTCAGTACGTAGACTGCAAGCGACAGCACTTCGAGCGCCAGAAAGATGACCAGCAGATCGGTGGCCGAGGCCATCAGCATCATCCCGCTGATCGCAAACAGGGTCAGCGCGTAGTACTCACCGCTGGGAATGTCTTCGCGCTCCACCACGTCATGCGAAAACACCATGGTCAACACGCCGATGATGCAGAGGATGATGTTGATGAACAGCGCGAAGTTGTCGGCGTGCACGACGCCGAAGCTCTGGGCGTCGGTATTCCAGAGCTCGTACGAGGCGACACCCGCGCCGATCAGCCCGATGAGACCGAGACCCGCGATCGGCATCCGCTCCCCCGGCTGGCGGAACGCCTCTGCCAGCATGGCGGCAACCGCCGACAAGACGACGATCAGCATCGGAATGATGGCGGCGAAACTATTCATGTGCTCTCTCACGCGTGCCGGGATTCGAAGTGCTGCGCACGGGCTGCGCTGAGCCGCCGGTCGCCCCGGCCTGCGGGTCGGGCGAGTTGGAATCAGCGACCGTCGTGGCTCGACTTGGCGGGTGGGTTCGACCGACGGCCGGCAATGTGCCGTGAATCCGATCGACGACGCGGACCACGGCCGGCTCCATGGTCTTGAGAAACACGCCCGGGAAGATGCCCATGGCGACGGCCGTCGCAACCGTCGGGATCATGATCACCCACTCCCGCGGCGAGAGGTCGGGCAGCCGCCGGTTCTTTTCATTGGTGATCGTTCCGTAGTTGACCCGCTGGAACATCCAGAGCATGTAGACGGCCGACAGAATCACGCCGGTTGCCGCCACCGCCGCCAGTTTCGGGTGCCAGCGGAATGCGCCAAGAAGAATCAGGAACTCTCCGATGAAGCCGTTCATGCCAGGCAGCGCCACCGACGACAGGGTGATCAGCAGGAACGCGGCCACCAGCTGCGGCATCACCGCTTTGAGGCCGCCGTACTCGGAGATGAGACGCGTGTGCCGGCGATCCGACAGCATGCCGACGATGATGAACAGGCCGCCGGTGCTGACGCCGTGATTCAGCATCTGGTAAACGGCACCCTGCACCCCGTTGACGTTGACGGCGCACAGGCCGAGCACGACAAATCCCAGGTGGCTGACGCTCGAATAGGCCACCAGCTTCTTCATGTCCGGCTGCACCATCGCCACGAGCGCCCCGTAGACAATCCCGACGACCGCCAGTACCGCGATATACGGCGCGAACTCGGCGGCGGCGTTCGGAAAGAGCGGGAACGCGAAGCGGAGCAGCCCGTAGGTGCCCATCTTCAGCATCACGCCCGCCAGGATCACCGATCCGGCGGTGGGCGCCTCGACGTGCGCGTCCGGCAGCCAGGTGTGGAACGGGAAGAGCGGCACCTTGATCACGAAGGCGAGCGTGAACGCGAGGAAGAACCACGTCTCCATCGTGCGCGACAGCGCCGTGCCGTAGAGCGACAGCAGATCGAAGGTGAGCGTCCCACTGGAGGCGGCATGCGCGTAGCCAAGCCCGATGATCGCCACGAGCATCAGGATGCTGCCGACCAGCGTGTAGAGGATGAACTTCACCGCAGCGTAGATCCGCCGGTCGTAGCCCCAGATGCCAATCAGGAAGTACATCGGGATGAGCACGGCATCCCAGAAGATGTAGAAGAGGAACAGGTCGAGCGAGACGAACACGCCGAGCATGGCGGTCTCGAGCGCGAGCATGAAGAACGAGAACAGCTTCACGTTCTTGTGGACCGACTGCCAGGACGCCAGCAGCGCCAGCGGGGTCAGGAAGCCGGTCAACACGATGAGAAACAGGCTGATTCCGTCCACGCCCAGGTGGTACGAGATGCCGAACTGCGGGAGCCACGGATGTTGCTCGACGAACTGGAAGTCGGCCGTCGCCGGGTTGAACCGCATCCAGAGCCAGAGCGTCGAGACGAACGAGGCGAGGGAAACGGCAAGCGCCGCGTAGCGCACAATCGGCTCGCGGTCGGCACGATCTCCGCGGCCGCCGAGCAGCAGCACGAGCACGGCGCCCACGAGCGGTATGAAAACAATCGTCGAAAGCATCGATTCCTATCTGTCGGTGCGGAGGCCCAAGGCCGGAGGCGCGAGGTCCGGCGAAGTGCCAAACACCATACTCAGGTTCATCGTCCGTTCGGACCTCGGACCTTGGACCTCGACGTCATCGCATCAGATACCACCCCAGAATCAACACGACCCCGAGGAACAACGACGCCGCGTACGCGCGGATCGAGCCGGTCTGCAATCGACGCAGGCCGCCGCTGAGACCACGCACTGTGGTGCCCACGCCATTGACGGCGCCGTCGATCAGTCCCGCGTCCGCCCCCTTCCACAGGAGGAGGGTGGAGGCCTGCTTGATCGGCTGCACGACAACCGCGTCGTAGATTTCGTCGACGTAATACTTGTTCAGCAGCAGCCGGTAGAGCGGTTCCGTCGATCGTGCGAGCCGGGCGGCCGCCGCGCGATTGCGCAGCCAGAAGTACACCGCCAATCCGATTCCCGCGACCGCGACGCCGAGCGAGACCGCCATCAGCATGAGTTCGGTCGACTCCTCGGCGCTCGCCTCAGGGTGTGCGGCTTCGCCCGCCGCGGGCGCGGTTTCGCCAGGAGGAGGCGCAATCTGAAACTCGGGATTGGCGGGCGCGCTCGCGTGCGCCTCGAAGGAAGGTTCGAGGAACGCCTCGATCTCGTTGCTCCCCCCAATCGCGTGCGGAATGCCAACGACGCCCGCTACGACCGATCCAATCGCCAGAACGATCAGCGCAAAGGCCATTGCCGGCGGAGCATCATGGAGATGGGCGCCATGGCCATGGCTGTGGCTCACGGGGTCCGAGGTCCGAGATCCGAGGTTCGAGGTGCCAGGT
Organism: uncultured Acidobacteriota bacterium; assembly: GCA_963755695.1. Taxonomy (GTDB): domain Bacteria; phylum Acidobacteriota; class Vicinamibacteria; order Vicinamibacterales; family 2-12-FULL-66-21; genus QHWT01. The sequence continues at coordinate 2,817,090 of CAVWLB010000010.1, forward strand.
GCGGCGTGTGCGGGACTTGCCGGGTGTGCCCGGTGCATGCCGCCCGCGGCTCCGTGGGTGGCAGGCTCCTCTTCCTCCGGGTGCTCCGGGGGCGCATCGTGCCGGCGCTCGCCGTGGAACGCGAGAAACACGAGACGGAACATGTAGGTCGCGGTCAGGAAGGCGGTCAGCAGGCCGACAGCCCACATGACGGTTCTGCCCGCGGAGAAGGTCCGGAACAGGATCTCGTCCTTGCTGAAGAATCCGGAGAGCGGAAAGATACCGGCAATCGCCAGCGCGCCGATGAGGAACGTCCAGTACGTGATCGGCAGCCCCTTCTTCAACCCGCCCATGTTGCGCAGGTCCTGTTCGCCGGCAAGCGCGTGAATCACCGCGCCCGATCCGAGGAACAGCAACGCCTTGAAGAACGCGTGGGTGTAGAGATGGAAGATACCGGCGGCGTACGCGCCAACGCCCATCGCCAGGAACATGTAGCCGAGCTGCGACACCGTTGAATACGCGAGCACCCGCTTGATGTCGTTCTGCACGAGGCCGATCGTGCCGGCCATCAGGGCGGTGGCGACACCTATCCCCGCCACGATGGCCAGCGTGTGAGGCGCGTGGCTGAACAGCACCGCATTACGGCCGATCATGTAGACGCCGGCGGTGACCATGGTCGCGGCGTGAATCAGCGCGGAGACCGGCGTCGGCCCTTCCATCGCGTCGGGCAGCCACACATAGAGCGGAATCTGTGCCGACTTGCCGGTTGCGCCGAGAAACAGCAGCAGCGTGGCAATGGTCAGCACGCCCCAACCGGTTTCGGGCGTCGTGGCCGCAACCTTCGACGCGACTTCCTGGAAATCGAGCGTGCTGAACGTGGCAAAGAGCAGCAGCATCCCCAGGATGAACCCGAAATCGCCGATGCGGTTGACGACGAAGGCCTTCTTCCCCGCGTCGGCGGCGGACTTCTTACGGAACCAGAAACCAATCAACAGATATGAGCAGAGCCCGACCCCTTCCCAGCCGACGAACATCACCGGGAAGTTCGCCCCGAGCACGAGCACCAGCATGAAGGCGGCGAAGAGATTGAGGTAGGAGAAGTAGCGCGCGTACTCGCTATCGGTCTCCTCGTGCATGTAGGCGGTCGAATAAATGTGGATCAGCGAGCCGATCCCGGTAATCACCAGGATCATCACCGATGCGAGCGGATCGACGCGCAGGGCGAACGGGATCTGGAAATCACCCGACGGGATCCAGGTAAACACCGTCTGCTGGATCGCGTGATCGGCGGCGTGCGACGCGGCCAGCGCCGACACCACCGAGACGACGAACGAGACGATCATCGTCAGGCAGGCGATACCGCCGGAAACGAGCTTCGGCAAACGCCGGCCGAGAGAGGCGTTGATGAGGAAGCCCACCAGGGGCAGGAGCGGAATCAGCAGCAACATGTTCAGCGGACCTCGAACTCGATCCTCGGGCCTCGGCGTCGATTACCATTTCAGCGTAGTAAAGGCATCCGGGCTCAGCGTCTCTCGATGCCGGAACAAGGAGATCACCAGCGCCAGGCCGACGGCGGCCTCCGCGGCCGCAACGGTCATAACGAAGAAGGTAATGATCTGCCCGTCGACCGTCCCCAGATAGCGGCCCACCGCGACAAAGGTCAGGTTGACCGCGTTCAGCATGATCTCGATCGACAGCAGGATGGTGATCAGGTTGCGGCGCAGGAACACGCCTGCGGTGCCGATGGCGAAAAGGATGCCCGAGAGCACCAGAAAGTGATTCAGCAGCAACACGTCACGGCTCCTTGCGGGCGATGACCACCGCCCCGACCATCGCGACCAGGATGAGAACCGAAGTCACTTCGAACGCGAAGGCGTGAGTGGTGAAGATCCCGGCGCCAATCGCCGCCACCGAACTGATCGACCCGGCGCTCGCGCTGAACGCGGTGCGGCTGATCCGGGAGAAGGCCCAGATGCCCTCGGCCGCGAGCGCCAGCGACAGCACCACCGCGATCTTCATCGCGTGCGGCCCCAGCGTCGGCGGCACCACCTCGTCCTCGGTATGGGCGTTCAGCAGCATGACGACAAAGAGAAAGAGCACCATGATGGCGCCGGCGTAGACGATGATCTGGGTCACCGCCGTGAACGGTGCATCGAGAAGGACGTAGAGGCCCGACAGCGCGCCAAACGACACGATCAGCAGCATCACGCTGTGCATCGGGTTGCGCTGTCCGATGACCAGCAGGGACGCGACCACCGCAATGGCGGCAAAAACGTAGAACGTGATCTGATCCATACGCCAGTAGGCCGACCTTCAGGTCAGACGAGCCTCAAATCCGCAACCAGTCCGCGCTCACCCCAGCCAGACCACCAGTGCCGCGGTGACCACGAGATTGACAATCGCCACCGGCAGCAAGTACTTCCAGCCGAATTCCATCAACTGGTCATAGCGATAGCGCGGCAGCGTCCACCGCATCCAGACATAAAAGAACAGCAGCGCGAGCGTCTTGATCAGGAACCAGATCCATCCCAGCCAATCGGGCAGGAATGGGCCCAGCCACCCTCCGAGATACAGGCTGGTGGCCACCGCCGAGACCGTGACCATGTTCACGTACTCGGCGAGGAAGAACAGGCCGAAACTCATGCTGCTGTATTCGGTGTGATAGCCCGCCACCAGCTCCTGCTCCGCTTCCGGGAAATCGAACGGCGCACGGTTGGTTTCAGCGACGCCGGCGGTGAAGAAAATCAGGAAGCCGAGCGGCTGCAGGAACACATACCAGCGCGGGATCACGTGCCACCAGTAGCCGGTCTGGTTCAGGACGATCTCCCGCAACGACAGCGACCCGGCCATCATCACGACTGCCGCCAGCGCCAAGCCGTACGAGATCTCGTAGCTGATCATCTGCGCCGCCGAGCGCAGGCCGCCCAGCAGCGAATACTTGCTGTTGGAGCTCCACCCGGCGAGCACGATCCCGTAAACCCCCATCGAGGTGATCGCGAACACGACCAGGATGCCGACGTTGACGTCCGTCACTTCCAGGCGCAGCGGCGGGTCCAGCAGCCCGAACAGGGTGATCTGCGTGCCGAACGGCACGACCGAGAACGCCGTCAGGGCGGCGGCGACCGAGATGACCGGCGCGATCAGGAAGAGGAGCTTGTCTGCCGCCTTTGGCATCAGCTCCTCTTTCAACAGCAACTTGAATACGTCGGCGAACGGCTGCAGCAACCCTTCGAAGCCGACGCGGTTGGGGCCCACCCGGTCCTGGATGTAGGCGCAGACCTTCCGCTCCATCCACACCATGAACGCTGATGACAGTACCAGCATGTTCATCACCACGAAGATGAGCACCAAATGCGCGACGACGTTCGGATTGATGAATGACGGCATCGTCAGTGAGCCAGCGCAATCGCACTCTTGGCCCGCCAGTCGGCAGGCACGGTGCAGCGGCCTTCGCGGATGTGCGCCTCGTACTCGGCGCGGAAATACTTCAGCGTGGTCAGCGGTGGGGTGGCCTCGGCGTCACCGAAGGCACACAACGTCTTGCCGGCGATGTTGTTCGACACGCTGGTGAGCAGGTCGAGGTCGCGCATCTGCCCTTCGCCACGCTCGATGCGCGCGAGGATCTTGTGGAGCCAGTCGCCACCTTCGCGGCAAGGCGTGCACTTGCCGCACGACTCGTGCTTGTAGAAGTGCATCAGGTTCATGGCCGCCCACACCATGCAGGTCGTCTCATCCATCACGATCATCCCGGCGGAGCCGAGCATCGAGCCGGCCTTCTGCACGCTGTCGAAGCTGGCGGGAATGTCGAGTTGATCCGGCATCAGGATCGGAACCGATGATCCGCCGGGAATGACCGCCTTGAGCTGATGCCCCTCGCGGATGCCGCCGGCGCGATCGAAGATCAGTTCTTTGATCGTGGTGTTCATCGAGGCTTCGTAGACGCCGGGCTTCTTCACGTGCCCGCTGATGCAGAACAGCTTCGGACCGCCGTTCTTCTCGGGACCGAGCTTCGCGAACCATTCGGCGCCGTTCATCACGATCGACGGCAGGTTGCAGAGGGTTTCCACGTTGTTGACCGCCGTCGGGCAGTCGTAGAGTCCCTGCACCGCCGGGAACGGCGGCTTGATCCGCGGCTGGGCGCGCTTGCCTTCGAGCGACTCGATGAGCGCGGTTTCTTCCCCCGCCTCGTAAGCGCCGGCGCCGCGGTGGACCACGATGTCGCAATCCCATCCGCTGCCCATGATGTTCTTGCCGGCGTAACCTTGCGCGTACGCCTTCGCCAGCTCCGATTCCAGCACTCTCTGGACGTGATAGAACTCGCCGCGGATGTAGATGTAGGCGACCTTTGCGCCGATGGCCCAGCAGCCGATGAGGCACCCTTCGAAGAGCAGGTGCGGATTGCGCTCCATGAGCACGTGATCCTTGAACGTGCCCGGCTCGCTCTCGTCCGCGTTGCAGGCGATGTATTTCGGCTTGGGCGTCTTCTTGTCGACGAACTGAAATTTCATCCCCGTCGGAAAGCCCGCGCCGCCGCGCCCCCGCAGTCCCGATGCCTTCACCAGTTCGATGACATCGTTCGGCTCGGTCGCCAGCGCCTTTTTCAGGCCCTGGTACCCCTCGTGCTTCAGGAAGAAGTCGAGCGTGAAGCCGTTGGGTTCGCGAACGTATTTGGTAAGAATCGGTTCCATTTATCGCTCGACGCAGAGATGACAGCCAGAAAGGGCGGATAGGCCGCGCGCTTTCAGGTCGTCGACCAGCTTGGCACACGTTTCCGGAGTCGCCTTCTCGTGCCAGTGCTCGTTGTTCACCATCACCACCGGAGCACGATCGCAGGCACCGAGGCATTCGAACTCCACCAGCGTGAACATCCCGGACGGGTCGGTCTCGCCGAGACCAATCCCGAGTTTCTCGCTGAGCGCCTCGGTGACCCGTTCGGCGCCGGCCAGGGCGCACGACAGCGTCCGGCAGACCTGCAACACGTACTTGCCGACCGGCGCCTTGAAAAACATCACGTAGTAGGTCGCGACGTCCTCGACGTCCGCCGGGGTGATACGCAGGAATTCGGCGACGTGCCGCATCGCGCTGGCGGTGATGTATTGCTGCTGCTCCTGCACCAGATAGAGCGCCGCCAGGACCGCCGACTTGCGGCGATCGGGCGGATACTTGCTGCAGATCTCTTCCAGCTGGGCCGCGCGCTCCGGAGTAAACGCGAACGGTTCTCCGCGCGCCATCAGCGTCCGCTCCGACTTCTGGAATCCTTCGCCGCCGTACGGCATCACCGGATGGAAACTCATCGATCCACGTCTCCCATGACCACATCGGTCGAGCCGATGACGGCGATGACGTCGGCAATCATGCCGCCTTTAATCATTTTCGGCACCGCCTGGCAGGCGTAGAGACCGGGCGGCCGTGACTTGATCCGGTACGGCCGGTTCGATCCATCCGACACGATGTAAAAGCCATGCTCGCCGCGGGGACCCTCGATGGGCACGTAGGCTTCACCCGGCGGCACGGTGAACCCCTGCGAATAGATCAGGAAGTGCTGAATCAGCGCTTCCATCTCGGTGTAGACCTTGTCCTTCGGCGGCGGGACGATGCGGTAGTCCTGGATGTCGAAGACACCGCGCGGCGTAATCCGCTGGATCGCCTGCTTGGCGATCCGCACGCTTTGGCGCATCTCCTCGATGCGCACGAGATATCGATCGTAGACGTCGCCGTTGGGGCGGGTCGGCACATCGAACTCGTAGGTCTCGTAGCCGCAATACGGAAACGCTCTGCGCACGTCATAAGGAATGCCGACCGCACGCGCGAGCGGACCGACGAGGCTGTAGGCGATGGTTTCTTCCTTGGTCAGCACTCCAACGCCGCGGGTGCGCTTGATCCAGATCTGGTTCTTCGTCAGCAGGTCCTCGTACTCGGTCAACTTCGACGGAAACCGATCGAGGAACGCGTTGACGGCTTCGTGGAAGTTCGGGGGCAGGTCCTCGCGCAATCCGCCGATTCGGAGGTAACTCGGGAACATCCGGAAGCCGGCGAGCATCTCGTTGACGTTCAGCAGCAGCTCGCGTTCGCGGAAGCAGTACATCATCACCGAGACCGCGCCGATCTCGAGCGCATGCGTGGCGAGCCACACCAGGTGGCTGCTGATCCGCTGAAGTTCGGCGATCAGCACGCGGATGTGTTTCACCCGCTCCGGAATTTTCGATTCGATCCCCATGAGCCGCTCGACCGCGAGGATGAAGCCGAGCGAGTTGGATTGCGGGCCGAGGTAGTCCATCCGCTCGACGAGCGGGATGACCTGCTGCCACTTCTTCTGCTCGGCGGTCTTCTCAATGCCGGTGTGAAGAAACCCGATCGTGGCGTCTGCGCTGACGACCGTCTCGCCAGACAACTCGAGGATGAGGCGCAGCACGCCGTGCGTGCTGGGGTGCTGCGGCCCCATGTTGACGGTCATCGTTTCGCTTCGTAGTTCCGGGCTCATAACTTATGGCTTATGGCTCATGCCTCACGACTCATGGGGCTCATGGCTTCTGGCTCAGGGCTCGAGAGGCTTCAGTCGCACGACCCTCACACCTCGAACCGCCTCGAGCCGTCAGCCGTTCTCTACCTCGAACCGGCTCGAGCCCTAAGTCCTGAGCCCCAAGCCGTTCTCGATCAGTTCACACATCACGTGCAGCAGCGTCCGGTGGACCTCCTGCACGCGGGCCGGACTTTGATCCGGCACGTTGACGTGGATCTCGGCCGAGGCGCCAACGGATCCGCCGTCGCGTCCCGTCAAAGCAATCGTCTTCAGGCCCCGCTCCCGCGCGAACTGCAACGCGGCGAGGACATTTGGAGACTCCCCGCTCGTCGAGATCCCGAAGGCCACGTCTCCGGGGCGGCCGAGGGCCTCGATCTGCCGAACGAACACCTGCTTGAATGAGTAGTCGTTGGCCACACTCGTCAGAATCGCGGTGTCGGCCGTCAGCGCTATCGCCGGAAGCGCCGCGCGCTCACGCATGAAGCGGCCGACCAGCTCCGCCGCCAGGTGCTGGGCGTCCGTTGCGCTGCCGCCATTGCCAAACGCAAGCACTTTCCCACCGGCCGAGAGCGCCTCGTCGATGGCCTGCACCGCCATCAGCGTCGGCCCGATGTTGCGGCGAACGCGATCGTGCAGCGCGATGGTTGCCGCAAACGCGGCCTCGGCGAGCGGTCCGCCATCCTGCGCCGTCACGTCAGTCCTGCCGCGCCCGCTCGCGGTCGGCCCGCAGGTTCGCCGCGAATTGCTCGGGCGTGAGCTGCAGCGCCTCGTAAATCTTCGGCGTCATCTTGATCTGAACGGGGTAATCCTTTCGCGCCGGGAAACCCTCCCAGTCGTCGGGCATGAGCAGGCGCCGCAGATCCGGGTGCCCGTCGAACAAGATGCCAAAAAGATCCCAGACCTCTCGTTCCGCCCAGTTCATCGCCGGCCACAGCCCAGAGAGCGTCGGCATCCGCGGATCGCTTCCGGGCACCCGCACCTTCACGCGCAGACGCTTCGCCGTGTCGCCGAAGCCGGCGACCCCCAGCGACGCCAGGTGAAGGACCACCTCGAAGCGCGGCTCGCGGGGCATGTAGTCGACCGCGGTCATGTCGGGAACGAAGGCGAAGCCCAGCGATGGCGTGTCGCGCAGCGCGCGGCACACGTCGACCACGTGTTCACGTGCAATGTAGATCGCCGCCATTCCGTCAGCGGCGGCCGCGGGTTCGACCGATCCGTCGGGGACGAGGCCTTTGAGGGCGTCGATAATCGCTTGCGTATGCATGGCTCAGAGCTTATGACTCAAGGCTCAGGCTGGCTCAGGGCTTAAGCCGGCATCAGCCGTGAGCCATGAGCCATTCACGCTGTCAGCTTCATCTGATCGATCTTCTTCTGGAGCTGGACGATGCCGTAAATGAGCGATTCGGGTCGCGGCGGGCAGCCGGGTACGAAGACGTCGACCGGAACGACCTGGTCGACGCCCTGCACGAGCGCGTAGTTATCGAACACACCGCCGACCGACGCACATGCGCCCATCGAGATTACGTACTTCGGTTCGGGCATCTGGTCGTAGATGCGCCGCAGCACCGGCGCCATCTTGCGGGACAGGCGGCCGGCAACGATCATCAGATCCGACTGCCGCGGCGATCCACGAAAGACCTCGGCGCCGAAGCGCGCGATGTCGTAACGCGACGCGCTCATCGCCATCATTTCGATCGCGCAGCACGCCAGACCGAACGTGACCGGCCAGATCGACGATCGGCGCGCCCAGTTGGTCATCTTCTCGACGGTAGTCGTCAGAACGGGTATGTCCGGAAAGTCAGCCATATGATCTCGGGTACGTGTTCGTCACCTGGACGCCGGTGTTCGGACCCGGCGGTTGCTAATCGCGTTCGCGGCCCCAGTCGAGCACGCCCTTGCGCCATACGTAGACGTAGCCGGAAAGCAGGATGGCGAAGAACACGACCAGCTGCATGAACCCCATCCACTTCAACTCACGCAGCGCCATCGCCCAGGGATAAAGGAATGCCACCTCTATGTCGAAGAGCAGGAAGATCATCGCCACCAGGTAGAACTTGACGGGATGGCGTTCCCGGGCGTCGCCGACGGGCGGCATGCCGCACTCGTATGGCGCGAGCTTCTCCGGCGTCGGATGCTTTGGACCAACCAGCTTCGACACGCCGACGTTGAAGGCGCCGAACCCGGTCGCCAAGCCGAGCATAATAAGGATAGGGAGCCAGTCGTGCATCTGTTCTAGGCTGGTCGGTCCGCTTGTGAATCTTTTCTCAACCGTTCAACCCCGGATGCTATCACAATCGCTTCGCCATGAGAGTAGCGTGGTTTAGCCCGCTTCCGCCGGTTCGCTCGGGGATCGCCGGACGGAGTGCTGAGCTTATCGCAGCACTGCGACGCCGCGGCATTACTATCGACGTGTACCTTGACGAACCGGTCGCACGAATGGCACCCGACGGACATTCGGCGCACCATTTCATCTGGCGTCACCGGCAGCAGCCCTACGACCTCACACTCTTTCAGTTCGGAAATTCGTCGCACCACGACTACGCGTGGCCGTATGCATTCAGGTATCCCGGCCTGGTGGTCTTGCACGATACGCATATCCACCATGCGCGCGCCGCATTACTCCTGCGCGGGAAGCGCGTCTCTGACTACCGTACTGAATTCACCTGGAATCACCCGCACGCGAGTCCGGACCTCGCCGAGATCGCCATCGCCGGTCTCGACAGCGCGCTCTACTACCAGTGGCCGATGGTGCGGACTCTCGTCGAAACCTCGCGTCTGGTCGCGGTGCATGGCGAGGGCGCACGGGCGGACCTGTTGCACTCACTCGACCCGCAACCCTCGAAACCGGACCAGATCGTCTCCATTCGACTGGGCGAAGGTGAGGCGCTCAGCGACGAGGTGGCCGAAGCGTGCCGGCGGCGCGTGCGCACCGCGCTCGGGCTCGCTGACGCCGCAATCGTGTTTGGAATCGTTGGAGGATTGACCCCTGAGAAGCGCATCAGCCAGGCCCTCCGGGCGCTTGCCGCCGTCCTGCCGCATGCGCCTCACGCCCGGCTGCTGCTCGCGGGAGCACCGGCGGATCATTACGATGTCCGCGCCGACGTCGCCGCGCATCGCCTCGAGGATCACGTCGTCATCACTGGATATCTCGAGTCGGACGCGGAGGTGACGGCGCACCTTGCGGCGTGCGACGTGACGCTCAACCTGCGCTGGCCCACCGCGCGTGAGACCTCGGGTCCGTGGCTGCGCGCACTCGCGGCCGGCCGCCCCACGATCATCACCGACCTCGCCCACATGGGCGGGCTGGTTTCGCTCGACCCGCGGACCTGGACGGTGAATCAGGCTTCGGGAGTCGGGCTTCAGGCTTTAGGAGCAGCCTCGCAACGCTCTGAGGCCCGGAGCCCGGAGCCGGAAGCTGTCTGTGTGGCGATCGACATCCTCGACGAAGCTCACTCGCTGCGCCTCGCGATGCGGCGACTGGCCACCGATGCCGACCTGCGCGCGAGGCTGGGACGGGCCGCGCGCGCGTGGTGGGCGCGCGAGCACTCAGTCGACGTGATGGTGGAGGACTATGTCTGGGCGATGGCTCGCGCGGTCGAGCGTCCCGCGCCGTCTGTCGAGTTACCGATCCATTTGCGCGATGACGGCGAGCGCACGCTTCGAGGTCTGATCGAGCCGTTCGGGCCGAGTGTCACTGCACGTATCCCAGCGCCTTGAGCCGCTGCAGCACGCGGGGCTGGATCGGAGCTGCCTGCCCCCGCAGCCGTTTTCCCGCGGTCGCGGCGGATGCCAGAATCTTCACCAGTAAATCGCGATAGCGTTCGGTCTCCTCAGGGTGTGTCCCGACGAGGTCCTCACGTTCGCGTGGGTCGATGTCGATCCGGTAGAGGTGATGGCCGCCCTGCAGAGTCGAAATGAACTTCCACTCGCGCGTCCTGAGCGAGTACAGGCTGCCCGGATTCTCCGAGTAGGCGTAGCGTTCGCCTTTGCTCTTCCCTTCCAGAACGGGCCAGATGTCGGCGCCATGCAGACCCTCCGGCACGTGAGCGCCTGCCTGCGCCGCCAGGGTCGGCATCAAGTCGACCTCCTGGGTTTGCGCTTCACGAATCCCTGGCGTGAGGCCTGGCGCCGCCACGATGAGCGGCACGCGAATCATCTCGTCGAAGAGCGTCCGGTTGTGTTCGAACCCGCCGTGATCGAAGAACTCCTCCCCATGATCGGCCGTCAATACGACGATGCTGGTCCCGATCATGTGACGCTCACCCAGGCCGCTGAAAAATCTGCCGAGGGCGTCGTCGGCTTCCCGGACTTCGGCATCGTAAAGTGCTTCGTACACCCGCGCGTCCCTTGAACCCTGGACCATGAGCCAGGGTGGGATGGTATCCGAGGGGACGATGAGTGGCGGCGACCGGGGAGGGAACATGTGCCGGAAGGGTTCCGCCGGCGTGTAAGGGCTATGAGGTTCCATCACGTGGAACCAGATGAAGAGCGGGCGCGCGCGGTCGCGGGCATCAATCACTTGAAGGGCGCGCGCGGTCACGTCGGCGGCGCTGCTGACGACCGTACCTTCGTCAGACAAGAACTCGTATTCGCCAAAGCCCTGGGCGAAGCCGAACTCGCGCAGCAAGAAGGGATTCGTGTCGAGTCCAACCGTCTGGTAGCCAGCGGCCGCGAGTTCCTCAGCAAGCGTGCTGACCTCGGAGTCGAGCACATCGGTAGTCGGAACGGCGCTCGAGACATGTCCAGTCATCGCCGACGCAAACGTCACGGAAGACGTCACGACCTTGTGAGCGGTCGGAAACAACCCGGTGAAGAGCGACGCCATCGACGCCTTGGTATACGGGGCCTGCGAGATGTGGTCGCGGACGACGACGGCGCCGCGTGCGAACGCGTCGATGGAGGGCGACGTCGGGCGATCGTAGCCGTAGATGCCCAGATGATCAGCCCTCAGGGCATCAATGGTTATCAGGATGATGTCGGGCTGGCGCCCCACCACTCGGGCGACGCTCGGGCCCGACGGCGCGCATGCCTGTGAAGCCAGCGCCATGGCGAGGCCGACGACCGCTGCGCTCGATAGCGGGATCGGTCTCAGGTTCAATTGACATGGCATCGAGCGCAATTGTACTCTGCGATTTCAGTGACGATCACGTTGAACGGCGAGCCGTTCTCCGTCCCCGAGTCCCTCACGATTACGGACCTTCTTGCCAGGCTCGAGATCGATCCGCGTCGGGTCGCCGTGGAGCGCAATATCGCGGTGGTGAAGCGAGCCGCCTACGACACCACCGAGATCGTCGAGGGTGACGAGATCGAGATCGTGAACTTCGTAGGTGGAGGCTGATGGATTTGGTGATTTAGGGATTTGGTGAATTGGTGATCGATCAGGATTTGATTCGTGCGACAGGCGAATCACCGAATCACACAATTACGAGATCACCAGATCACCAGATCACCAGATCATCAGATTACCAGATCATCAGATTACCAAATCACTGAATCACCAGATCACCAAATTCCATGGATCATCTGATTATCGCCGGCCGCACCTTTACCTCCCGACTCCTGATCGGTACTGGTAAGTACCCTTCGAATCAGATCATGGCTGCCGCGCACGAGGCCTCGGGGGCCGAGATCGTCACGGTGGCAGTTCGCCGCGTGAACGTCACCGACCGCAGCAAGGAATCGCTGCTGGATTACATCGATCCGAAGCGCTACTTTCTCCTGCCCAATACCGCCGCGTGCTACACCGCCGACGATGCGATTCGCACCGCGCGGCTGGCGCGCGAAGCGGGCTTGTCGCACTGGGTCAAGCTCGAAGTAATCGGGGACGAGAAAACCCTGTTTCCCGACAACGAAGCGCTGCTCGAGGCCACGCGGGTGCTCGTGAAGGAGGGCTTCGTGGTCCTGCCCTACACCAACGACGACCCGGTGATCTGCCGCAAGCTGGAAGACGCCGGCGCAGCGGCGGTGATGCCGCTGGGTGCGCCGATCGGATCCGGCCTCGGGATCCAGAACGCGAACAACATCAGGATCATCAAGGAGCAGGCGGGCGTGCCCGTCATTGTCGACGCGGGGGTGGGTACTGCCTCCGACGCGACTGTCGCGATGGAACTTGGCGCGGATGCCGTTCTGATGAACACCGCCATCGCGCTGGCGCAGGATCCGGTGGCGATGGCGCGCGCGATGCGGCTCGGCGTCGAAGCCGGCCGGCTCGCCTATCGAGCGGGGCGTATTCCGCGCAAGGCCTACGCCTCGGCCAGTAGTCCGCTCGATGGCACGATCGCGCCCGCGGCACTGGCACGCGGGTAATGGAACACGAGCGCCTCGAAGACACGCTGCGACGCCTGAAGCAGGAGCGCGACGAGGCGGATCGCCGCTACAACGACGCGCTGACGGCGCTCGACCACGCCGTCATGCGCGTGCCCGACCTGCCGCACCCGCCGCGCGCCTACGACGATCATCAAATCACGGCGCTGAACCAATCCTGGGATGTGTCCGCCCCGCCGTCGTCAATCGGCGTGAAAGGACGGGTTGCCGCGCTCGTATGGCGCCTCATGGCGCCGAGCCTCCAGAAGCAGGCTGCGTTCAACTCGCGACTGGTCGATCATCTGAACCGTAACGTCACCGCGCATCGCGAGGCCCAGCGCGCCATCGATGGAACGATCGCCCTCGTGCGCGATCAGCTGTTCGCTCTGCTCGCCTTTCAGACGCGGCTGATTGAGTACTTGCAGCAGGTGACCGCCTACGTCGACACGAAGGATCGCTCGACCGGCGGTCAGGCGTTGGTGGTCAACGCCGCAGTGAACGGCGTGGCCGACGAGCTCGCGAAACGGTGGGAATCGATGGTGGTGCGGGAGCAGCGCTTCAATGCCAAGGTATCGGCGCTGACCGCTTCCCACGACGAACTGCGAACGCTGGTCGGCGTCTCGCAGCAGGCGGCGCTGGCGATGAAGCGGGAGCTGGAACGGATGGTCGGCGGCGGGCGACCTGACTCGACCGCGAAGGCTGGCGCCGGTACTACCAGTATCCCCGACACCACGGTCGGACTCACTGGTCCGCTCGACGCCTACAAATACGTGGGGTTCGAGAACCAATTCCGTGGCTCTCAGGAACTGATCCGGGAGCGCCTCGAAAGCTATCTGCCGTACTTCGACGGGTCGTCGGACGTGCTCGACGTCGGCTGCGGACGCGGCGAGTTCCTCGATCTTCTCGGGATGCGTGGCATCTCGGCCCGCGGCCTCGATCTCAATCACGAAATGACCGAGGTCTGCCGCGCGCGCGGCCTCGATGTCACCGAAGCCGACGCCGTCTCGTACCTCGACCGACTCCCCGACGGATCGCTGGGCGGGTTGTTCGCCGCGCAAGTGGTCGAACACCTCCAGCCGGCGTATCTCCTGAGACTTCTGGAACTCGCGCACCACAAGCTTCGTGCCGGCGCGCCGATCGTCCTCGAGACGCTGAACCCGGCGTGCTGGGTCGCCTTCTTCGAGAGCTTCATTCGCGACATCACGCACGTCTGGCCTCTTCACCCCGAGACGCTGCGGTATCTGGTCCTGGCGAGCGGCTTCGGGCGGGCCGAGATCCAGTTCCGCTCGCCGGTTCCGCCACAGGACAAGCTGCAGCCGATCGCCGCGGTGCCAGACTCCCCCATCGCCGATCTCATCGAGACGTTCAACGCGAACGTCGAGAAGCTGAACGCGCGCATGTTCACCTACCTCGATTACGCCATCGTCGGGCGGCGCTGAGCGCATGCTCCGCCCGTCCACAGGCGCGATCGCGTGGACCCTGGCGGCAATCTTCTTTACCAGCCTGTTCGTTGCGGTCGTTCGCATCGACCACGTCGGTGCGGGAATCGAGATCGCGGTGCTGCTTGTGGCGGCGCTCGCCGTGGTGTCGCCCGCCGCCGCGCTGCCGCTCCTGGCGGCGATCGCTCCGATCGCCGCGTTCGTCGTCTCCAGATACGCGAATCCTGCGGTGGCGTGGTCGGACGTACTGGTTGTGGCGGGTTTGACCGGATTCAGCCTGCACTCGCTCACCCCGCGGGCTCGCGGGCGTCACCTGCACTCGACCCTGGCTGTCCCGGCAATCCTGTTCGGCGCACTGGTGATCGCATCGATGGTTGCTCACCTGGCGGTCATGCGGTTGCGCTTTGGTCCGGCCTTCGGCGACGTGGTCGTGTCGTATCTGACACGCAGTCATTTCTTCGATGCGCGCAGCTTTCCGGCGCTCCATGCCGGCTTGCTGCTGCTCGAAGGACTGGTTCTCTTCGCGGTGGCGGCGCGCGAATGCCAGGCGAGACCGGCGCTGATGCCTCAGGTGATGAGGGCGTCCGGCGTGGGAGCCCTCTTCGCAGCCGCAATCAACGTGTTCACGCTCGCGAGAGCAGCGGCCCGGGGTGACGACTTCTGGTCGGCGCTCGCGAGATATGCCTCCACGCTGAGGTGGAGCGTGCCGTACGCCGACGTCAATGCCGCCGGGTCCTGCTTTTTGATGGGTGCGCTGCTCGTTTCAGCGGCGGCGGCGGCCGCCACCGGCGTCCGCCGTGTGTCGTGGGCGGCTGCGGCGGTGCTCGTCTTCGCCGCGTTGTGGCTGACCGGATCGCGCGCCGCGCTGCTCGCCGGGATTCTCGGCGTTGCGATGACGTTCGCGATCGTCCAGTTGGCTCGCGCGGGATCGAGGCATGTTCGTCGCGCGGCGGCGCTCGCAGCCGTCGCGTGCATGGTTGGAGTCGGCCTGACGATCGCGCTCCCGAAACGCGGCAATCAGAAATCGACCTTCACGGCCGTCGACGTGCGGGTTGGTCTGGCGCAGGCCAGCGCACGAATGATCGCGAGCCGTCCGATATTCGGCATCGGTCTCGGCGAGTTCTACCAGCGTTCAGGCGAATTCAGCTCGCCGGAGCTCGTTCAGCTCTTTCCTCCGGCGGTGCACGAGAATGCGCACAACAATTTTCTGCAGGTCGCCGCGGAACTGGGCCTAGTTGGGGGCTTGACGTTCGCATGGCTGGTCGCCGCTATCCTCACCCTCGCCCTTCGCGGAGCGGCTCGAACGGGCAAGACCGCCGATACTCTGAGGGCGGCCGCGATCGCGGGATTCATCATCACCTGGCTCGGCGGACACCCGTTGCTGATCCCCGACATTGCCTTCCCGTTCTGGATCGCGGCGGGTGCGCTCGCCGGAGGCATGATCACCGAACAGTCACCGCCTGAAGGAGTTCCACGCCGGCGATCGCTCGTCGCGGTCGCGCTGCTCGTCATCGCCGTCACGCTGCCATGGCGCATGCGCACGATGCTCCGTGAGACGGACCTAGAGCACGTCGGATTCGGGGTCAGCGGCTGGACCGGTTTCGACGACACCGAGCGGTATCGCGCGGCTGTCGACCATGCCACGCTGTTCGTCCCCGCCGACCAAGGGTTCGGTCTTCGCGTCAAGCCCCTGACCGACCACCCGATCCCGCTGGAGCTGCGACTCGATGGACGTGTCGCCGATATCATCATCCTCGTGCCGAACCAATGGAACGACATCCGCGTCCTCCGGCGGGGCGAACGGCCGGAGTCGCGCTTTTCGCGGCTCGACTTGCGCCTGGACACGGTGCCCGACAAGCCCGTCACGATGCGGATTACGAAGGTCGTACCGAGGGCCCAACCCGCGACGTCGCGAAGGACTTCTCACGGCGCTTCGTCCGAAGCCAGTGCGGCTCCATGAGGCGTTCGATGTCGGCGACGCTGGCCGTACGCGAGGCCTGGATGCGCGCGCGGTCCCGAAGCACCATCCGAAGCTCGCGCAACGCCGCCCACTTGCCCTTCAACGCGGCGCGCGCCATCCCCACACGCGCGTAGTGCACGAGCCCTGCCATCGAGTAGGCGACGTGGGAAACCGCGGTCGACAGCAGCAGTTCGCGCGGTGTGTTCTTCACCCATGCCCATTCGAGATTGCGTTGGCCGTAGAAGACCGCCGACGGACTCGCAACCCCGAGCGAACCGCTGCCGACGTGGCGGACGACGGCATCGGCCACGTACCGGCAACGAAAGCCTCGCAGCCGCGCACGGTACGACAGGTCCACGTCTTCGTGGACCATGAAGAATCGCGGATCGAAGCCGCCGAGCATCTCGAATGTCCGGCGCCGGATCATGAAGGCGCCCCCGCACGCCCCAAACACTTCGCATGGCGTCGTGAACGCCGTCGCTTCCGCGCCATGACCGCGCTTGAACGCGCCGCCTGCGCGGAGGTAGCCGTCGCCGGCGCTGTCCACGACGGAGGGATCGTAGAGAAAGACAATCCGGGACGTGAACAGCGCGAAGTCGGGATGCGCCATGGCGGCCGTATACAGGCGCTCCAGCCACTCTGGCTCGGCACGTGTGTCGTTGTTGAGGAACACCAGCCAATCGCCACGCGCGGCAGCGGCACCTCGGTTGTTCCCTGCCGCAAAGCCCAGGTTCTCGCCGTTCAAGATCACCCGAAGCGCGGTGTGGCGTTCCGAGGCGTGCGCGGGAGAGCCATCGCGGGACCCGTTATCGACGAGCAGCACCTCGAATGGTTGTCCACAGGCTTGCCCGAACACCGCGTCGAGACATCCAGGCAGCCACTCGTGACCGTTGAAATTCAGAACAACGACCGAGATGATCGGAGTCAGCACCGCCGGTGATCTTACGTCAGCGCTCGAAGATCGACCGGTGGAACCGATCGTGCAGGACGCGGCGCATGCGCCAGATCCGTTCAGCAGCCGCCATCGGCGTGCTCGCCCTTCTTCTCGCGTCTCCTGCCGCCGAGGCACAGCTCCGGGTCCAGCAAGTCGTGGCAGGCCTGACGAATCCGGTGGAATTCGTGCCGGATCCGTTGGACGCCAGCGTCCTTTATGTACTGGAACAGGCGGGCCGCGTCCGGGTGATTCGGTCCGGTGTATTGCTCGACTCTGATTTTCTGGATCTTCGGGGATTCATCAGCAGCGGCGGTGAGCGCGGATTGCTCGGACTCGCATTTGCCCCAGACTACGCCTCGAGCGGCAGAGTCTACGTCAACTTCACCAATCCGGCCGGCCACACCGTCGTCACGCGTTTCCTCCGCAACGGTCCGACCAGCGTTTCGCTCGCGTCACGACTTGATTTGCAGTGGCCAGGTGGACAGCGATTCATCGCGCAGCCTTTTGCCAACCACAATGGCGGCCATCTCGCCTTCGGGCCTGATGGATTTCTCTATATCGGCATGGGCGACGGCGGCAGCGCCAACGATCCTCAGCATCGCGCACAGAATCCGACGGAGCTGCTCGGGAAGATGTTGCGCATCGACGTGAACGTGCCGCTCGGAGACGCGAAAGGCTACCGGCTGCCGGTAGCGGCGAGCCCGCCAACTGTCGCAGGAGCGCTCGGAGAGATCTGGGCCTTCGGGTTGCGCAATCCATGGAAGTTCAGCTTCGATCGCGGCACTGGCGCGATGGTCATCGGCGACGTCGGACAGGGCGCCTGGGAAGAGATTGATTACCAACCGGCAGGCCTCGGCGGTCGGAACTATGGCTGGCGCAACCGTGAAGGCAAGCACGACAACGTCACGAACCTGCCTCCCGCCTACACGCCGCTGACCGATCCAGTCTTCGAGTACTCGCACGCGGTTGGAATTTCAATCACCGGCGGATACGTGTATCGCGGCTCGGAGCTTCCGACATCGTTCCGAGGCCGATATTTCTTCGCAGACCTGACGGGCAGGGTCTGGTCTCTTGGTCTGACGCTCGGTGGCCCGGGCGGAGCGACCGCGTCGGATCTCGTCGAACACACCGATGAATTCGGCGGCACCGCAAACATCGGGGCGATCAGCTCGATGGGCCAGGACCTCGCGGGCGAGCTGTACATCCTCGGCTACAGCACTGGCACTTTGTGGCGAATCACGTCACTCTCGCGCCCTGCGATGGCGATCGATCTGCCATCGGCGGGCACGACCGTCCTTCAGCCGTTTTCAATCGCAGGTTGGGCGATCGATCCTGCGGCCGCCGCGGGAACTGGGGTGGACGCGATCCATGTGTGGAGCTATCCGAACCCGGGTTCGGGTAAACCGCCCGTGTTTGCCGGCGTTGCGTCGTACGGAACCGCACGCAACGACGTTGGCGGGGTGTTTGGAAGCCAATTCACTTCATCGGGATTCCAGCTCTCGGTCAATGGCCTGCCCCCGGGACCGAACCGGCTCACAGTGTTCGCGCACAGCACCGTCACCGGACAGTTCAGCGGTGTCGAAACCGTGGACGTCATCGTCCGGGACAAGCCGGTGGTCGCGATCGACACCCCGCGCAACGGCGCGTCGATAGCAGAGCCGTTCCATCTGGCGGGCTGGGCGGCCGAACTGACGGCGCCTTCGGGAACCGGTGTCGACGTCGTCCACGTGTGGGCTTACCCGAATCCAGGTTCCGGCCAGCCCCCGGTTTTCGTTGGTGTCGCGCCCTACGGCCGTAATCGTCCAGACGTCGCGAGGGCGTTCGGAGAGCCTTTCCTTTTGAGCGGCTACGACTTGCTGGTCGGGAGTCTTCCGCCTGGCATCTGGCAGTTCGCCGTGTTCGCACACAGCATCGGGACCGGCACCTTCGCAAACCTCGCTGTGGTCAACGTCACGATCCACGGAACGCCGGCCATGTCACTCGATCTCCCAAGGACGGGAGCCGTTGAGCGGTCCTTCCTCGTCTCAGGCTGGGCTATCGACGCGAGTGCACCGTCTGGCACGGGCGTTGACGCCATTCATGTGTGGGCATTTCCAGCTGGGCATCCGCCGGTGTTCCTGGGGACGGCGCCATACGGCCTTCGCCGCGATGATGTCGGCGGCATCTTCGGGGGCAGCTTTGCCTCGTCCGGATTCAGCCTGGCGGTCAGCGGCCTTGCACCGGGCGCATACACGATCGTCGCGTATGCGCACAGCCGCTTCGAAGGACTCTTCACACAATCGAGGGCCGTGAGTGTCACGGTACGTTGAGACACACGGCGGGCATCATCG
Source organism: uncultured Acidobacteriota bacterium (assembly GCA_963755695.1). Classification (GTDB taxonomy): domain Bacteria; phylum Acidobacteriota; class Vicinamibacteria; order Vicinamibacterales; family 2-12-FULL-66-21; genus QHWT01. Next base: position 2,836,555 of record CAVWLB010000010.1, read on the forward strand.
CCTGGCGAGCTGTTCGTAAACCCGCAGCGTGGCGCTGGCCGTGCGCTGCCAGGAGAAAGCGTGCGCGCGCGCGCGCGAACGTTGCCGCGCGGCGGCCGCCGCCGACGGGTCGTCCACGAGCGCGGCAATCGTCCTGGCAAACCCCTCGACATCGTCGGGATCGAGTAGCGGACCCGCGTCGCCAACCACTTCCGGGATCGACGCGCAGCGGGCGGCGACGACCGGAGTTCCGCACGCCATCGCTTCGACCAGCGGAAGACCGAAACCTTCGTAACGCGAAGGATAGGCGAGCACGGCAGCGCCGCGGTAGAGCGCGAGCAGTTGCTCATCGGTAGGGGCCGATACCGTCCGCACGAACCGAGAAGCACCGGGCGGCAGCTGTGTTTCAGCCCCGTCCGTTTTTCCTGCCAGCACCAAAGTGATGCGGCGCTCTGTGCGTCCGGCGTTCGCCTGATGAACGGCCCTGGCAAGCATCTCGAGATTCCTGCGCCGGTGCATGTCGCCGACGTGCAGGACATACGGCGACTGAGCTTCGGGTATCTCCGATGGCGGACCAGGCGTGAATCGGGCGGCAGCGGCGAGCGGAATGACGTGAACTCGCGAAGGATCCAGTGCATACGCCTGACAGATCTCGTCACGCGAGAATGTCGAATCGGTGATGATGGCATCCGCCGATCGTGCGCTCCAGCGGTAAAAGGCCCGACGCACCGGATCGCGTCTATACGGGTACCACTCCGGGTGCCGCTCGTAGCTGACGTCATGGATCGTCAGCACCAGCGGCCGCGGTGGGGCAAGCGGGGCGGTGTATGAGGTTACGTGGAGCACATCGACCATTGCGCGCCGCGCAGCGCGGGGAAGCCCGGTCACCATCCAGCCCAGGTTGGTTGGAATCGACCGCGTATTCGGGCCGGCTTTCACGCCACCAGGTAAGGGGGTCCCGGGCGGCACGCCGATCGCGAGAATCTCACCCCCATGCTGCGCGGCCATCGCACCGAACAACTCCCACGTGTACCGCCTCACGCCGGCAGCAACCGAGGTCAGCGCACGCCCATCGAACCCGATTCGCAGCAACGCAGACCTCGTCACAGCTTGAAGGTGAGCCCGCGCGACGACGCGCAGCGGAAGGAGTGCTGATCGGAGCCGATCCGAACAGCTCGACAAACGAGAATTCGTGGATCGTGAGCGAGCTGAACCGCCGCGATCAACGTCATCTGGTTGCGCTGTTTTGATGTAAACTGTGTCGGCTCAGGCACATCAAGCCACCGCGCGCGATCGAATCGTAGTGCAGCCTTCTCTCATCAGTTCATTCGCCCTGGCGTTGGCATGTTCCGTCGCCGCGACCGCCATCGTGCGGCGCTTCGCGGTCCGATACGGCCTTTTCGCAATGCCCGTCGGGGATCGATGGCACCGGAAGCCGGTTCCGCTGCTGGGTGGTCTGGCGATCGCTACCGGATTTGCCGCCGGACTGCTCGGTGTACGACACACCGACGAATTCGCGCCGGTCCTGCTGTGCACGACGCTGATGTTCGGACTCGGCGCCGTGGACGACATCTGGAAGATTCGCCCGCTCACGAAGCTCGTGTGCCAGATGTCGATTGCGGGTCTCGTGCTGTCCGTCGGCCCGCCCATCACGATCACCGGCGGCCTGCTGCTCGATCAGTTCCTCGCTTTCGTCTGGATCGTGGGCATCACCAACGCGTTCAACCTGGTGGACAACATCGACGGGCTCTCGGCCGGTCTGGCCATCCTGGCCTCGATATCGTACCTGGCGCTGCTCGCCGGAAACGGCGCGCCGGCCCTTTCCCTGTGCCTTGCCGCGTTCGCCGGAGGAGCCCTGGGGTTCCTGATCTTCAACTTCCCGCCCGCATCGATTTTCATGGGCGACTGCGGCAGCTTCCTGATCGGCGCCTTTCTCGCCTCGGTCAGCCTCTACTCGATTTCCAGTCTTCATGCGACGGCGGTTTCGGTGATGATCGTGCCGCTGCTGGTGCTGGCGGTGCCGATTTTCGATACGGCGTTCGTGACCGTCACACGTTATCTGTCGCGGCGCCGCCCCTGGCACGGTGGCAAGGATCACACGTCCCATCGGCTCGTGGCCCTCGGCGTGCCGGAGCGGGCGTCCGTTCTGTGCCTCTATGCCATCGCCGCCGCGGGAAGCGCGATCGCGATCGGCCTGGCACAATTGTCAATCCTGTCGGCCTTTGCCGTCATCGGACTTTACGCGGTAGCGGTCGTCGCCACTGGTGTGGTGCTCGGGCACGTCGGAGTCCATCTGCCGGCCGTCGAAGCCCCGCCGGCGCCGCTGGTCTCCGAGGTCGCCTACAAATGGCGGCTGTTCGAGATGCTCGTGGACGGAGCGCTGCTCTCCTTTGCGTATTACGCGGCGTTTCGCTTGCGCTTCACCGGACCGGACGTCTCGGTTTTCTTTCCTCCCTTTGCCCGGGCCTTCCCCATCGTCATCGTTTCGCAGCTCGCCGCGTTGTATGCGGCAGGCAAGTATCGGCAGGTGTGGCGGACGCTGGGCAGCGCGGAACTGATCCTGATGCTGCGCGCCTTGCTGGGCGGCGTGGCCGTCGCCCTGCTGCTCCTCCTGATGCTCTATCGGTTCGAGAAGTTCTCGCGCGGTGTGTTCCTCCTCGACACGATCATTGCCGGCTTCCTGCTGGTCGGCGCCCGGGCGGTGATCAGCAGCATCGACGAGTACCTGCGGAAGAAGCGGGCGACCGGGCGAGCCGCCGTGATTTACGGCGCCGGCCGCGGCGGCACGCTGCTCGTCCGCGAGCTGCTGCAGAACAGCGATCTGGAAACCATGCCGATCGGATTTCTCGACGACGACCCGACCAAACAACGGCTGCGGATCGAAGGCTTGCCGGTTCTCGGGACGTGGCACGACCTGCCTGCAGTACAGCGCACGCGGGGCATCACGGAAGTCCTGATCAGCATCCGCGATCTCGACAGCTCGCGGGTGCCAACGCTGCTCGAGGACTGCGCTCGAATTGGCGTCACCCTCAGACGGATGCGATTCAGCATCGACGACGTTCGAGGCCTCGCGTCGGTTGTCAGACATGAGCGCTGAGAGCGGACCGCCGGGGGGCCGACGACGGGCCCGCCTATTCGTCACGGATGTTCTCATGCTGCTCTCGGCGTATGCCGCCGCGTACGCGCTCAGGTTCCCGTCGCACGAATTGTTCGAGATGCTCCCCGGCGCGGCGCGCTGGGCAGCTCCGCTGATCGGTGGACAGCTGGCCGGGCTCGCCCTCTTCGGACGATACTCCACGCGCAGCCGTACCCATGCGGTTGCCGGCCTCGCCCTCGGCACGCTGGCCGGTCATGCGTTCGCGTTTTCGTTGATCAGAACCCTGCAGGGTGTCTCGCACGTCGCGATGGGCTTCGAGGCGCTGCTCGCGCTCAGTTTCGTTGCGTTGTCGTATTGGACGGCGATTCAGCCGGAGGCGCCGCCGGAAGGGGACCTCGTCGACGCCGGCACGGAAGACCGGGCCTTGAGCAGATCGATTGCATCACTGATCCAGTACCGCGAGCTGATACGAAACCTGGTCTTCAAGGACCTGAAGCTGAAATACCGGGGATCGTTCTTCGGATTTCTCTGGTCGCTCGTCAATCCGCTCGTGATGATTCTGGTATACCTGGTCGCGTTCAAATACATCATGGCGGTACGAGGCGAAGGGTTCGTGTTTCTGCTGTTGCTCGGGATTCTCGCGTGGACATTCTTCGCGAGCTCGGCGGTGATGGGAGCCGGAGGGATCGTCGACAACGGAGGGTTGATCAAGACCGTCTATTTCCCTCGCGCGGTGCTGCCGATCTCGACGGTGCTGTTCAACCTGGCTCAGTATCTGCTCACGATCGCCGTGTTCCTGCCTCTGATGATGGTCATCTACCGCGTGCCGCCGAAGCTGCCGATGCTGCTGTTCCCCGTCATCCTCTTGTTTCAGCTCGCCATGACGATCGGCATTGCGCTGGCGCTGGCCGCCGGCACCGCGTTCTTCCGCGACATTCGCCACCTGCTCGAGATCGCGTTGATGCTGATGTTCTGGACCACCCCGATCATCTACGACTATCAGGCAGTGCCCGCCGCATGGCGCTGGCCGATCCTTCTCAGCCCGCTGTCGCCGTTCGTTCTGGCCTACCAGGAGATCTTCTATTACGGCCGGTGGCCCGAGCCGGCCGTCTGCGCCGTCGGAGTGACCTACGCGGTCATTGCGTTCGTCGGCGGCTTCGCGCTGTTCATGCGCCACCAGCACGAGTTCCTCGAGCAGATCTGATGACCCCTCTCATCGACCTGCGCAACGTCTCCAAGCGGTACTGGCTGCGTAAGAACCGGTCCGGCGAGCTCAAGGTACGGTTTCTGGGACTCCTGCACAAGGAGCGGCGCGAGATACGCGACGAACTGTGGGCCCTGCGTAACGTGTCCTTCACGGTCGGCAAGGGAGAATCGGTGGGCCTCATCGGTCGCAATGGTTCTGGCAAGAGCACGCTGCTCAAGCTGGTGGCCGGAATCCACCGGCCCACCAGCGGACGGGTTCTGGTCGCGCGGGGCCTGCAGGTGGGAACGCTGATCGAGCTGGGGGTCGGCTTTCACCCGGAACTGAGCGGCCGCGAGAACGTCTACCTCAACGCCGCGATCCACGGTCTGAATCTGAGCGCGATCGAGGAAGTGTATCCGGCGATTGTCGAGTACTCCGGCCTGCGCGATTTCATGGAAGTGCCGTTGAAGAACTACTCGTCCGGCATGCAGATGCGCCTGGGGTTTGCGGTCGCGGCAAATCTGGATCCCGACGTGCTGCTGCTCGATGAAATCTTTGCCGTCGGTGATGAAGAGTTCCAGAAGCAATGCCGCCGCACGCTCGACCAGTTCCTCGCGGCCGGCAAGACCATCCTGTTCGTCTCTCACTCGGCGACGTCGGTTCGCGAGGTCTGTCGTCGTGTCTGCCTGCTCGAACACGGCGAGCTGCTCTACGACGGCGACGTCGATGGTGGTCTCGATGCCTATCACCGCCTGATTCAACACGCCCCACTGCAGGGTCCCGACCCGGCGGCCGCAGGTCCGCCGCAACTCACGAGCGCGACTCACGTGATTGGACCCCAGGTAGGTGCAGGAACGAAGCCCGGCTCAATCTGATTCCTGATTCGATGGCAAAGCAACGTGCGTGCGGAACAGAGAGCGAAAGAACCAGCAACCAGGGACACTCGCTACAGATGCTCACGCAAGGGCGCAAAGGCGCCAAGCATGTTGCCGGCACCACGCATTCGCCGCGCCCGCCTGAGGCGGGCGTCAAGGAGGTCACTCGAGATGCGAATACAAGCGGCTTCCGTTTGCATGCGCCGCTCGCATTCGTAGTCTCGAGCGACCTCCTGCCGCGCGGAGCGCGGCGGCGAATGCGTCAGCGGCAGCCGCCTATTTAGTTGTCTTCTCCGCACGCATGTACGGTGCAAATCGGGCCTGTCGGCGACCAGATGATCGTTGTTTGATCTTTGCGCCGTTGCGCCGTTGCGTGAGCGTCTCTGACGAGTCACTCTACGCTTGCGCCAGCGTGGAGTTTCGTGGATACATCGTCCGCGAGGCCGAGAGAGGATCACGTCCATCATCGCTTCATGACATTGTTGAAATCAATTGCAGAACAGTAACGATGGAGGCGTTTTGAGACAGGCGGGCCGGGCGTAGAGCGGGATATTCGCCACTTCCAGCCACGGTACTTCCTTTGCTGCTCGGGTCCCCACACGCTTATGCCTAGACCGCATCGCCCGGCGCTTCGTCTGTTCATACCGCTTTTGGTTGCGGGATCGATCTGGATCCTGGCAGGGAGACATGTCGCAGCTCGGGGAGGAGCGTGTCGATCACGTTTCCCGCCGACGGGGCGATTCTCCCGGCAGGACCGGATTTCGCGACCGATGCGCTCGGCGATCCCTGGGACATGAACAACGTGGAAGACAACGCCATCGATCCGGCTCAGAGCCAGGGCTGGACGGGGCTCGCGTTTTCCGGCGGCAGGCTTGGCGGAACGACTGCGCTCATCAACGGCACGATCAACAACGGGTCGCGCATCCAGCCACTGGCACGCGCCTACTGGAACATCATCAATCCAGGGCGTACGGGACAGCGCTATCCGATCAATTCAGCGGTCTACACGAAGCTCTCATTCAAGATGAGCTCCACGCGAGGCGACCAGCGCCGCGCGTGTACTGGTTCCAACAGGATCTTGGCGAACCTGGAGATACGCCGGGCTGGCGCTACGTCGATCCCGTTCTTGCCGACTCCGTCCGGTGACCACATCTTCGTGGTCGATCTCACTCAGTCGCTTGGCGGCGGCTCCCCCTGGCAGGCGCGACTCGTCAAGGGCTTGAGCCTCTACCCAAACAGCAGTGCCGTCGGCTACCAGGTCTCGTTCGACTGGATTCGGCTGACGACGGCCGACGCGAACGCCGCGTCGCCGACGCAGCAGATTACCGTGGTCGGGTTGCAGCGGCAATGCGGATATCGATGTGACCGACGCCGCCGGCACCACGTTCCGCGTGGCGAAGGGCGTTGCCGGAACCTCATTCTCGTGGAAGTACGGCTACCTTCCACCGGGAACCTACACGCTGACGGTGACGTGCGGCGGAGCGTCCGCCACGACAGCAGCTTCACGATCAACGCACCTCCTACGATCAAGGTGACATCGCCGGATGAAACCGGCGGCGAGGACTTCGCGACGGCGGTGCTCGGAAATGCCTGGGACATGAGCGACAGCGCCGACAACCGATATGACGGCGGCGCGACGATTAGAGATCACCTGATCTCGCGCAGCTTCAGTGGCGGTCAGTTCCTTGGCACGAGCGATGGCGTGTCGGTTGCGACGACGCCGCAAGGGATACCGGTCGGCGATCCTCAGTTGTATGTGCTGTCCAACAACGGCGTGATCGACACGAAGCGATATCGCTATCTGACCTACCGGCTGCAGGTCGACCACCCGTACGACCTCGGTCGCGGTTCGGTCGCACGCGTCTTCTGGGGTTCGCAGACCGGTCCCGGCTCGCCGTACAAGCTCACGACGTCGAAGGACATCATCGTGTGGCCCGGCATGAACTCCTACACGATCGATCTCGCGAGCCTCTCGACGACGAATGGCGGCCTGGAAACGGGGAATGCGACGCCGTGGACCGCAGCCAACGTGCGCCACTTCCGAATCGACCCGTTCGAGTTTGCGCAGCAGGTGGATTTCCACGTTGACTCGGTCAAGCTGGCGGCGATTCCGGAGACGGTGAACAACAGCTTCACCATCAGGTTCACCGGGATCCGATCCCGATGTCAGCGACGCGCCGGTCGTGAATCTCTTTTACGCCACCGAACGCTAACCGGCAAGCGGACTGACGCAGATTGCCAGCATCCCGGCAGGTAACGCCAGTTCGTCTGGAACACGGCCGCGGTACCCGACGGCCTCTACTACATCTACGCGAACATCACCGACGGGCGGAACACCACCGGCGGATATGCGTCGGGCCAGGTGCGCGTCACGCACAGCGGGCCGGTCCCGAATCCGCAGATGAACGTGGACGCACCGGCCAACGGCAACGTGTTCCCGACGTTTACGATCGCGGGATGGGCTGCCGACCTTGGCGCAGAATCGGGCTCGGGCGTCGATGCCGTTCACATCTATGCGTACCCGAACCCGGGCTCGGGCCAGGCGCCGATCTTCCTCGGCGCCGCGAGCTACGGGATCAGCCGATCGGATATCGCTTCGGCGTTCGGAGCGCAGTTCACCGCATCCGGCTACTCGATGACGGTGAATTCCCTCGCGCCCGGTCCTTATCTGCTCGTGGTCAACGCGCACAGCACGGTGAGCGGCATATTCCAGCAGGCGACCCGAACGATCACCGTCCAGCCCGGCACCCTGATGGCGATCGACACACCGGCCGCCGGCAGCAGCGTCGCGCAACCATTCGCCTTGTCGGGTTGGGCTCTCGACATGCAAGCGCCGTCCGGCACCGGCGTGGATACCCTTCACGTGTGGGCGTACCCGAACCCGGGATCGGGCGCTGCGGGAATCTTCGTGGGCGCGGCGCAGTACGGAATTCCACGGCCGGATGTTGGCGCGGCGTACGGCAGCCGCTTCACGAACTCGGGCTACCGGCTCAACGTCAAGGGGCTCGCGCCTGGAACGTATCAGTTCACGGTCTACCTTCACAGCACGGCCACCGGCACTTTCCGGACCACTCAAAGCCGGGTGTTGAACGTTGCCAACGCCGTGTCAGTCTCGGTCGACGCACCGGCCGCGAATTCGTCGCGGACCCCGCCGTTCCTCATTGCTGGCTGGGCATTGGACTTCGCGGCGGCCTCCGGCACGGGCATCGACGCCGTCCACGTTTGGGCCTACCCGAATCCAGGATCGGGATTGCCGGCGATGTTCCTGGGAGCCGCGAACTATGGACTGGCCCGAACGGACGTGGGCGCTGCGTTTGGCGCACAGGTACTCGGCCAGCGGCTACACCCTGAACGTGACCAATCTTACTGGCGGCACCTACGACGTTGCCGTGTTTGCGCACAGTTACCGTCTCAGGCGCGTTCGGCGCTCCCCGAGTCGTGCGGATCACCGTACCGTAGCGAGGGTGAGATCGAGAAGCGCTTCAGGCTTGCGCTGGTGCTGGAGCCCGACGTGGCTTGCGAAACGCCATGATCAGTTCGCCTCTGAGGATGTAACGCGCGTCTTCGAACGTGAATCCCTTGCCTTCGAAGAGCGCCCTCAGCTCGTCGTAGGTGTAGTGCGCGATGTGCTCGTCGGCATAACCGCCAGGAACCATGCCGTACAGTCTTTCCATCGCGACCCATTCCCAGTGATCGTAGTCGGGCGTACCCAACACGAGCCGTCCGCCAGGCGCCAGCACGCGAACGAGTTCAGAGAGAATCAGCGAGGTCTTCGGGACGTGCTCGATCACCTGTGAGCAGAGCACGCAGGGAAACGATTCGTCGGGAAACGGCAGGCTGAAGCCCGACGCGTGAACCAGCGGCCGATTGAACCGGCGCGCATATCGTAACTTGCGGAGGAGAATGTCAACCGCCACGCTGCCGCGCGGCAGCGCGCCGATGATCCGGCTCGATCCGCAGCCCACGTCCAGCACCGGACCCTGCCCTGCCACGAGCTCCGTCACATAGCGAAACCGGCTTCGCTGCCAGAAGCGCTGAAGCGGAATCCGGCTATCGTGCGCGCGATCGTCGTAATCAGCGGCGAGTATTGAATTGCGCAGCTTCCACAGGCTGCTGAACGTCCTGAGGCAGGCCCGACCGACGCGCATGACCCGCGCGTGCGAGCTTCCATGCTGACGCGGCTCGTAGGTAAAGGGTACTTCCTGGACCTGCCACCCCTCGGCGTAGGCCCTGACCACGATTTGCTGCAGGATGTCGAAATCGCGCGCCGAGAACGTCTGCCCGGTGACGACGGCTCGCTTATAGAGACGAAAACCGCTCGACAAGTCGCGGATCGGGACATCGAGCCCGACGCTGAAGAACCAGTTCAGCACCCGGCTCAATGCATACCGCGAGAAAGGCATGTGAGCGCGTCCGCCGCGCACGTATCGCGAGGCAATGGTGACGTCGGCGTTCTGACGGCTTTTCCAGAGATTCTCGACCACGTCCGGTGGATGCGACGTATCCGCGTCCATCGTCAGGATGAAATCGCCGCGCGCGCGGGCGAATCCGGCAATCAGCGCTCCGCCGTATCCAGGTTCGGACTGCTCGATAATCGTCGCCCCGGCTTCAGCAGCCACGGCCCGCGACCGCTCGTCGGCGCCGCGGGTGACGACGAGGATCTCGCCGTCGATGCCGAGCACGCGAAGAAGGTCCCGGAGCTGGGGAAGCAGGACTGCCAGATTCTCCGCTTCGTTCAGAGCGGGAATCACGACGGAGAGGTCGAGTCGTGATTGAGGGTGGGAGCTCGCCGTTCGGTCTTCCGTCGGCTCCATTACGGTCGCGTCGTGCATGCGTGGAATGTGAGGCTGCACCGAAGGGCGTAAAACTAAAGATTATATGTCAACTGGCTCGTGCCTCACGCGACCTGACCACATCGATCCGGCCTCCGAGCGAGAGCCGTCGTGTAAGATTTGAAAGCGCCGCGTTGCTCTGGAATACGCCGATCGACGCGTCACACCTGGATTGTCGGTGATCAGCAGAGAACCATCTGAAACAGGCCAACGTGTCCTGTGCGTGCTCGACACGCCCGCCGGCGGGAGCTCGGCCGTCACGCAGGTGCTGTTCGGCAGCGGCTCCCCCCCTCTGTCCCGCATTCCGTCTGACGCTCCTACGAAAGAGGCAGTACGGCCGGAGCAGACGGATCCGCTGACGCGCATCAACGACGCGATTCTTGGCCGACTTGGCGGCTCCTGGCACGAACCGCCGGTGTTTCCCGAGGGCTGGCAGCTGCGGCCGGAGATGGACGACCTCCGATCCGAAGCGTCAGCGCTGATTCTTCGCGAGTCTGGTCACGCACGGCCGTGGTGTTTGGATGACCCGCGCGTCGCGCTGACGCTGCCATTCTGGCAGGCACTGCTCCCGGAGATGTCCTTCCTGGTCTGGATTCGGAATCCGGTTGACGTCGCCGCCGCACTTCACCGATCCCGCGGATTCGGCCCGGCAAAGGCAACGGCGCTGTGGCTGGCCTATTCAGCCGCAGCCATTGCCGGGAGCGCCGGCCGCAGGCACCTTGTGATTTGGCACGAAGACTTTCTGTCGAATACACAGCAAACGATCGAGCGCTGTGCGCGGTTCGCACAACTGCGCGTGCCGGTGGACGCCGCAAACATGATGGGAAGGCTCGAGGAGAACCGACCGGAAACCGTTGCAACGGTAGAGGGCGCGCTGAACGCTGACACAATCGATCCAATCACGAGACTGTTCTACCCGGTGCTCAGCAGAGAACACGGAGCGGAGCAGCTCTCGAAGCCACTCGTGGAGGCCGCTCGTGCCGCCACGATCGCATTTCAGCGCGCCTCGCAGATTGAGCGAGAGGTTTCCGGCGGGCGTCAGCCGGCGGTCCGGCAGGACTTGGTCATCGACGAATTACAACAGCACGCGCGAGACCTCGAACGGGATGCCGTGACGGCGCGGCGCGAGCTTGCCCGGCTCACTTCGAGTGCCACCTTTCGGATCGTCGAACGGATTCGGGATACCAGCTATCGCGCAGCTCCTCCCGGAACGATCCGTGGGCGTGCGGTCAGCTTCGCTTTCCGGCGGCTGCGCGAGGGTCGCCGCGCCCGTCTCGTGAACCGAGTGCGCTTCAGCCTTCTGCTGCCCGTTGACGACGCCGCCTCCGACGAACTAATCCTCACGATTCGCTCGGTGCTGCATCAATCAGATCGTGGCTGGCAGCTGATTCTGACGGGGCCGCCAACGGCGGACGTCCGCGACATTCTCCCCGCCGATCCACGAGTACTGGTGATGCCTGCGGGGGGCGGCGACGGCGCGGCGCGCCTGAACGCGGCGCTGAACCGCGCGCGCGGCGTGTTTGTCGGCGTCTTAGCGGCTGGCGACGAGCTCACGCCTGACGCGTTGAAAACGATGCGTCGCGCGACCAATGGCCGGCGTGTTGACGTTGTCTACTCCGATGAAGAGGCGCGGCCGACGATCGACTCCCCCGCCAGCGTGATCGCAAAGCCAGACTGGTCGCCCGAACTGCTGCTCGCCTACCCCTATACCGGACGACTCTGCTTGTTCCGGACCGGGATCGTCGGTCAGCTCGGAGGCTGGCGTTCCTCGACGCTTGCCGCGGAAGACTATGAACTGGTGCTGGCGGCTGGCCGGCATAACCTCCGCATCGGACGTGTGATGCACACGCTCTATCGCCGCGCAAGGCCGCTCGCCACGCTGATGCGGTCTGAAGCGGCTCTCAAAGCGAGAACGACTGCACTCGAAGCGCATTTCGCCGCGGCTGGCGCGAGCGGGAGCGTGGCAGCCGAAGAAGGACCCGCCGGTCTTCGAGTGCGATGGTCGCACGAGACCGCTCCACTGGTCAGCATTGTGATTGCGACGCGCGATCGGCTGAATCTGCTGCGGACGTGCATTGAGAGTATCGAGGCGCGCACGCAATACCGGCGGTACGAGATCGTCATTGTCGACAATGGCAGCGTCGAGCCGGACACGCTCGACTACCTCGAGAAATGCGGTCATCAGGTGGTGCGATGTGCAGGGCCATTCAATTTCTCGCGGATCAACAACGTCGGGGCGCGTGAGGCATCCGGCGAATTCGTCGTGTTCCTCAACAACGACACGGAGGTGATCACGCCCGACTGGCTCGAGGCGATGATCGAGTGGGCGCACCAGCCGGCGATCGCCTGCGTTGGCGCCAAACTGCTCTTTGGCGACGGCCGTGTGCAGCATGCCGGTGTGGTCCTCCACGACGGCTCCGCGTACCACAACGGATACGGGATGCGCGTTGGCATGGCCAACTGGTTCGACATCGAGCTGGTGCGGAATTTCAGCGCGGTGACCGCTGCCTGCCTGATGATCCGCCGGGAGCTCTTTCTCAGCGTGGGCGGTTTCGACGAAAGCTTCCCGGTAGCCTACAACGACGTCGAGTTCTGCGTACGCCTACGCCGGTGTGGATATCGCCACGTCTATACGCCCTATGCGGTGTTGAACCATCACGAATCGGCGAGCCGCGCGCCCGGCGTCGCCGACGCAGAAGGTAAACAGCTGCGCGCCGTCATCGGGCGTCTGCTCTGGCACGACCCCTATTGCCCGAGAACGCAGCAGTTGGCCCCGACGCGCTGGCTGTCTCACACGCGCGGCGCCAGAGCCGTCAACCGCGTGATCCGGGTGACCACGCGCGGCGTCAACGTGGTGCGCGGCTCCATCTGGAAGCGGCGATCCTTCCAGGCGCTCGACGTCAAACACACCCTGGATGCGACGGCGACTGAGTCAATCCGGTGGATCGACGGCGTCACGATCGCCGGTGAATTCCGGATTGCGTTGTTCATGCATCCGGTCGCCAGCCGAACCTTCCTGGTCACGGTGCCGCCCCACGGGCGATTCCACGCATGGCTGGCCTTGCAGCCCGATGTCTGGGACAAGAACAAGACGGGCGCGTCATTCCGCGTCACGGTCGCGAACGGAAGGACCCGGACGCGCCAGTGGACGATCAACCCGCACCGGATTGTGCGTCATCGGCGGTGGGTACCCGTGAGCCTCCCGCTGAGCCGCTTCGCCGGACAGCAGGTGGAACTGACGCTCGCCACCATGCTCCCGCCGGGGGGCAAGCCAGCCCATGCCTGGGCGCTCTGGGGAGATCCGGCGATCCTGGAACGGCGCTCGATGAGAACAGTGATCGACAAGGAGTGGCATCTCCTCAGAGATCTTGGCGTGAAGGGGGCACTCGCGCGGTACAACCACCTGCTGCGGGGGCAGGGTACCCATCTCGACATCGTCTACGATGCCTGGATTCAGCAACGGCTGCGTGCCGCATCCGAAGCGTCCCATGTCGAGGCAGTACCTGCGCTCGCTGAAACGACAGCCGCGCATCAGCGTCATCACGCCGGTCTACAACACTGAACCGGTGTGGCTCAGGCGCACGGTCGCATCGGTCCGTGCACAGACCTATCCCCACTGGCAGCTCTGCCTGGCGGACGACGGTTCGACGAGAGCGGATACCCGCGAGGCGCTGGATGAAGTCGAAGCGCTGGACGGGCGCATCACGGTGGTGCGCAACGCCCGGAACGGCGGGATCTCGGCCGCCTCGAACGCCGCGCTCGATCGCGCCACCGGAGAGTTCGTCGCGCTGCTCGATCACGACGACGAGCTCGCGCCAAACGCCCTGCTCGAAGTCGCCCGGATGCTCGACGCCCATCCCGATGCCGATGTCGTCTACTCCGATGAGGACAAACTGGAGTTGGATGGCAGGCACGTCGAGCCGTTCTTCAAGCCCGACTGGTCGCCGGACTATCTCCGCTCGTCGATGTACATCGGCCATCTCACAGCGTATCGACGATCGATTGTCGAAGAGGCGGGCAGGTTCCGTCCGGAGTTCGACGGATCCCAGGATTACGACCTCGCGCTGCGCGTGACGGAGCGAACCGATCGCATTCACCACATTCCGAAGATCCTGTATCACTGGCGAAAGATCCCCGGGTCCGCGGCAGGGCAGGTCGACGCAAAACCGTGGGGAATCAATGCCGCGCGGCGTGCATTGAGGGATCACGTGGGGCGGCTGCCGATTCGGGCGACGGTTCATGAAGACCCCGGCAACGGGCTCTGGCGGGTCAAGTACGACATCGTGGGAGAACCGCTGGTCTCGATCATCATCCCGACGGCCGGTCGCATTACCCGCATCGGGGGACGGATGCGTGACATGCCGCTGGCGTGTATCCGCAGCATCGTCGAGCGAACGGCCTACCGCAACTACGAGCTGGTCGTCGTCGACGACGGGTGGCTGTCGAGTGAGCTGCTGGAATACCTCGGCACGGTTCCGCACCGGCGCATCGTGTATGCGCCGACGGCGTCGTTCAATTTCGCCGCCAAGATCAATTTCTCCTGCCGTCACGCGAGCGGCCAACATTTGCTGCTCCTCAATGACGACACTGAGGTGATCTCCGGGGAATGGCTGACGGCAATGCTCGAGTTCTCGCAGCAGCGCGACATCGGCGCAGTGGGCGCCAAGCTTCTCTATCCCGATGGCAGCCTGCAGCACGTCGGGGTCGTCCTGGGGATCGGCGGCGGCGCGTGCCACGTTCTCAACGGGCAGCCGGCCAACTCCGCGGGCTACTTCGGCAGCGCGCTGGTGATCAGAAACTATTCGGCGGTGACGGCCGCGTGCTGCATGACGCGCCGAGACGTGTTCGAGGAGCTCGGCGGATTCGACGAGCGCTTCGCCACCGACTTCAACGACGTCGATTACTGCTTGCGCGTGCGCGCGCACGGCTATCGAATCGTGTCGACCCCCTTCGCCCAGCTCTATCACTATGAAGGGGCGAGCTTCGGCAGCCGCGAGCACGTGGTCAACCCCGCGGAAGTGAGTGCGCTCAGCGAACGATGGGGATCAGTGATCGCGGCGGATCCCTTCTACAATGTCAATCTCACGCGTTCCTCGCTGGACTATCGACTCCGCCTCGACGCAGAAGAGATCACCTAATCCGGCCACCTGACTCCCCGCACGCCGTCTGGGTCCACGGTGATCGCTGTGACATGACGACGACGGCTCGTGATTCAGTGAGCGACCTGACAAGCAACGCTTAACGGAATTCTGGGCAGCAATCCGGATAGGCGCGGACAGCGCGCGCTTGGGAATCACGCGACGGGTAGGGACGCGAGCCGATCGCGACCAGCACGCCGACGGCGGGAAGCGCGGGAAACAAATACCGGCCTGCGGCTGATCGAAAGAGAGATTGATGTGGACGACCACCGCCACGCTCAGATGACCATTGTCGAGAGGACCGCTTGACCGGCATGCGACCACGCGTGCGAACCGATAGTGAGTAGTGCGAATGCCGCCAGCATTCCGAGGAGTACCGCTGTAGATCGATGAGGCATCCAGACGTTCATCATCCGAACACGCCAACGAACGAACGAGAGACCGCGTAGGGAAAATAGGTCCACA
Organism: uncultured Acidobacteriota bacterium; assembly: GCA_963755695.1. Taxonomy (GTDB): domain Bacteria; phylum Acidobacteriota; class Vicinamibacteria; order Vicinamibacterales; family 2-12-FULL-66-21; genus QHWT01. The sequence goes on from CAVWLB010000010.1 coordinate 2,852,127, forward strand.
ACCAGGGAGCGGTGATTGGCTTGGTATGAATAGACCGTCACCGCGGTGTCATTGCGCTGCTGGCAAACGCGTCGCCATAGAGATAGATGTTTCGGAGACTCCAGGGAGCAACAACGAGAGAGGTCACGGCAAAGACCGCAAGGTGTCGCAGCCGCTGAACGATCGGGACACGATCCAGCAGGATGGCAAGAGCAGCGGAGGTCAGGCAGATGGCGTTGACCTTGGTCAGGTAGGCGAATCCAAAAGCCGCTGCCGCCGCGGCTCCCCACCGCCACGAGAAGCCACGTCGAACGATACGGATCGTCAGCCATGTGGCGACGGCACTGAACGTCACGAGGAGTGTGTCGTTGCTGATGTGCGGGACCGAAAGGTGAACTCCGGCAGAAACCCTACCAAGCCCACGGCGAGAAGGCCGACACGATGATTCCCGGTCGCTTCGACGCCGAAAGATAGACAAAGATCAGGGCAGCGGCCGCCATGAAGACCGTGACCAGACGGGCGACACGAATAGGACGATATCGGAACAGGTCGTCACTCGTGTTCAGATACAGCGAGGCGGGAACGTCTGCCGCATCGTGTCGTCGCCGTCGATCCATGCGGCCCGGGTTGGTTCATCGCTCGGCCGCGCGAAGGGCGCAATCAGCATGTAATACATCGGCGGCTGATTCGCCTCGACCATGGTGGCGTCGTACAGCGGAAGTTTCTGGTGGTCGAACACGTACCGCGCCACCTGCCAGTGAGCGGGCTCGTCTGGCGCTTCGAAGACGGGAACGGCACGCGACCACGCAACCATGAACATCGCCGCAACAATGATCAGCAGCCAGCAGGAGCGCGGAACGGTGGTAAACAGATTGGCAATTATCCGACTCGAATCAGGGGCCGGCTTTGATCGCGTCATTACCTTTGGCATGGATGCGGGAGTGTTCAACCAAAGATTGTGGCACGGGCAGAGATCCCCTGCCAGTTGTGGGTTCGACCGCGCCGCTGATTACGAACCGGACTCTTCTTCAGCGTCAGAATCAACGCACGGCCAGGCAGTCCGGAGAGGCGCGCTGAGATTCGGGTTGTAGTAGGGATCGTGCATTAGCGCGTCACCCCAGACACGTTGCATCTCCAGGATGTCTTCGCGCCGCTGACGTCGAAGGCCGAACGAAGCGGACTCGTGATGATAGAGCCGCGCGTACGGTGTGTAGACGATCCTGAGCCCTCGCTGCCGGAGCTTCAAACAGAAGTCGACGTCGTTGAAGTCGACGAGCAGCCGCTCGTTGAATCCGCCGACGCTGTCGTAGGCGGCGCGCCGAGTCATCAGGCAGGCACCGGTCACGGCAGCGCAGTTACGCACCACCTTCGCACTGCCGTCACAGGCGAGACTTCCGCCCGGCGCTTGATGGAGCAGATGCGCGGCAACCCCGGCGACGCCGGTCACGAGGCCCACGTGCTGGAGCCGCCCGTCCGGATAGAGGAGCTGTGCGCCGACGGCACCGATCGCCTCGTCCTGTGCGTATTCCAGCATCGCGCTCAACCAGTGGCGGTCGATCGGCTCGACATCGTCGTTGAGCAGGACGACAATCGGCGTCGAGGTTGCCGCTACCCCGAAATTGATTTTCCTTGAAAAATTGAACGGACCGTTCGCACGGCAGGTAATCCGGCGATGCGGCAACGAGGCGAGCCCCGACTCAGTTTCCGATGGCAGCGGCCCGTCGTCGGCCACGACAATCTCGAGCGGACCGTAGTCGGTGCGTTCCAGCACCGTTCGCAGGCAGTTGACGATGAGCGGCTGACGGCCCGTCGGGGTGTCGCCCGGAGAGCCGGCCGTGGGGATGACGATCGTGACCGCCGGTGGATGACGCACTTTCCGCTTCACTCGCCAGGTCCCTGCGAGCGCTCCGGGGCACACATCTGCGGCAACTCCCGCCGCACGACAGTAGTCCTCGAGCACCCGCCGCTCCCCGTCGGCAACCGGCGCGGGCGTTCCCTTGTACAAGACGCGCGGGACGTGCTCGACTCGCAGCGGCGCTCCGCCGGCACGGCCAAGCGACAGACGAAGAAGGGCGTCGAAATCAATGGCCTCGCCATAGCCCGATCGATAACCGCCGGCGGCGAGGAGTGTCGTGCGCCTGATGGCGAGCAGCCGTCCAACGTACATCCGCGCCATGAGGTAATCCGGCGACCAGCCCGGCTTCAGACGCAGGGCCAGCACCCTCGCGCCATCGGTAACGGCTTCGTCAGAGTAGAAGACGTCGGCGTTCGGGCTGTTCATCGCCGCGCGCGCCACTTCGGCCAGTGCATCTGGCGTCAGCTCGTCTCCGGCGCGCACGGTGACGATGAAGGTGTCCTGACTCGCGGCAAGCGCGGCATTGCGCGCCGCGGATTGGTCCTCGATCCCGGCACCAGAAGTCTCGCCGTCGCCCTCAACGATCCGATCGCAGATTATCGTCGTGCAGCGGGGATATACCTGGGTACGGATGGAGCGCAACGAGCGCTCCCGGGCATCGGGGTCCAACGCACCCGGCACTATCAGTATTGAGAAAGATGTTCCCTCGTCCTCGCGCGACAGGCGCGTTCGCAGTATCTCCAAGGCGTCCTGATCGGGAAGGTGGTGCTGCAGCCAGCGATCCAGCGTCGGGCTCGAAGGATCACCGGCACCGGCGAGCAGTCGATCGAGGCTGCGACGAAAGCCGCGGGGCGTGACAGCTTCGGTCAGCGAGCGGCGGATCTCCCCCCACGGACGCCGCCATCGCAATGCGGCGCCGCGCCAGCAGACGAATTCAGGCGATCTTTCTCCCTGGATCGCGTCGGCCCGCATTTCGACGTGCAGGTTCCCTCCGGTCTCGGCCGGAACATCGATGGCGATTCGGGTCCATGCGTGAGCAGGTTCGAGATCAATGGAGCGGCGTCGAAGAGTGTCGCCGCGCAGCACAAGCTCGCACCGGGCGCGGCTCTGGGACGGGCCGACGGTGCTGATTTCCACAATGAATCGCGCGTCAGGAGGGCTTCGTGTCTCGGCCTTCACGCTCTGGCCAATGCGGGTCGAAATCGCCCCGGAATACGGCCCATGCTCCGGCACCTCGACGTCGGGTTCAGCCTGCAGCAGGTGATCGAGTGGAGTGCGCCGAAAAAAAATGCGCTCGCATACGGAGCGTAGCTGAGTGACCAACCCCGGCACGCTCGAAATAGTAGCATCGCCGCGCAGATCGAACTGATCGAGCGCGAGAGGACGTCAGCCTGCGAATGCTCGTGCTACTTGGCGGAAGCGCCAGAGTGGGATAGGATTCTCGCTCCCCCAAGACGCGCAAGTGAAGACGTGCGAGCGTAGGCCACCGGCGTCGATTGTTTATCTGACCGGCGCGAGAACCATCGCGCTCGGGTTATTCCTGTGCTGCCTCGCCATCGCTGCGCCTGCCTCTGCGCAGGAACCCCACCTGCCGCGTATCCCGAATTCCTTGCGCGCCAGTCCACGTGGTGGCCGGCCAATCCGGGTGATCATTGGACTCCGCGGGGCCTATCGCGCTGAGGGACACCTGCGATTCGACGAAGCGCGCGCACAACGTGACGAGATTCGACGGCGTGTCGATGGCGTGCTCTCCGTTGTCCCGGCCGGTGCACACGCGCGACGATTTGCTTCCATCCCATTTGTCGCCATGGAGATCAGCCGTGACGCGCTGGACGCACTCGCGAGCGATCCCGATGTGGCGTCGATTGAGGAGGACGTTCCCATGCCGCCGACGCTCGCCGAGAGCGTGCCGCTCATCGGCGCTCCCGCTGCGTGGGCCGAAGGAGCAACCGGGGCGGAATGGACCGTGGCCATACTCGATACGGGAGTCGACTCGAGCCATCCGTTCCTGGCCGGCAAGGTGATCGAAGAAGCGTGTTATTCGAATGCCGGAGGGGACGGGGGCCAGACCAGTTTGTGCCCCGGTGGCATGCCTTCCTCAACGTTGCCAGGATCCGGCGTCAATTGCCCCGTCAATGGCTGCGATCATGGAACGCACGTCGCTGGCGTCGCGGCGGGGGTCGGCGGCAGCTTTTCCGGAGTAGCGCCGGACGCAAAGATCATTGCGATCCAGGTATTCACCGGATTCAGAGCCGGCGAGCAGTGCGGACCCGATCCGTGCGTTCTCGCCTACGCATCGGACCAGATTGCGGCGCTCGAGCATATCTACGCATTGCGCGATACCTACCACATTGCCGCCGTCAACCTGAGTCTCGGCAGCGGTCGGTTCACCGATCAGGCCAGCTGCGACGCGGCGAATGCCTCGACGAAAGCCGCCATCGACATGTTGCGATCGGTGGGCATCGCGACGGTCGTGGCGGCCGGCAATGACGGCTTTTTCGACGCGCTGTCGGCGCCGGCGTGCATCTCGTCGGCCATCAGCGTCGGATCGACGACGAAGACCGATCTGATTTCGGGGTTTTCGAACGCCGCGTCGTTCATGAGCCTCCTCGCACCGGGGGACGACATCACGTCGTCGGTACCGGGCGGTGGATTCGCCGAAATGAGCGGCACGTCAATGGCGGCGCCGCACGTGACCGGAGCGTGGGCGATCGTGCGCTCGAAGAATGCCACCGCGAGCGTCTCTGCGATTCTTGCAGCCTTTCGAGAGACGGGCGTCTCCGTCGTCGACGGCTTCTCCGGTCTGGAGTACCCCCGAATTCGAGTCGATCGCGCGCTCGACAGACTGCCACGGCCGGCGATGTCGCTCGATTCGCCTGCCGGTGGGGTCATCAAGCACGGGCCGTTCACCGTTTCGGGATGGGCGCTCGACCAGGCGGCGTCATCAGGCTCCGGGATCGACATGGTTCACGTTTACGCGGTCCCGACAACCGGAAGCGCGCCGATTTTCCTCGGCGCCGCTAGGCTCGGTCAGTCGCGCCCCGACGTCAGTCATGTGTACGGTGACGAGTTCCTGGAATCTGGATTCACGTTGTCCGCGCCGCCGCTGACATCTGGAACCTACACCATCGTCGCTTATGCGCGGAGCTCCCTCACGCTCACCTTCGAGATTTCACGCAGCGTCGTGATCACCGTCGCGGCAGCACAGCCGAAGGGCGCGATTGACACTCCGGCAGAACACGCGGTGGTGCGATCCGACTTTGCTGTTGCCGGCTGGGCGATCGATCGCGCCGAGACGGGTGGAACGGGCGTGGACGCCGTTCATGTCTACGCGTATCCAGCCGACAGTGCCACTCCCATCTTCCTCGGCGCCGCGCAATATGGTCAGGCCCGCGCGGACGTCGGCCGAGCGTTCGGCGCGCAGTTCACCAATAGCGGTTATGCCCTCGAGGTAAAGGGGCTCCAGCCGGGAACCTACACCCTCGTCGTCTTCGCCAGAAGCGTCGTCTCAGGGACTTTTTCCAGCATCGCTCGCGCGATCACCGTGCGACCGCCCGGCAATCCGTCGCTGCGGATCGACACGCCGAAGCCAGGGGCCGTCGTCCAACAACCGTTTCTTATCGGAGGGTGGGCCGTCGATTTCGACGCAGCGACGGGGACCGGGATTGATGCGATCCACGTCTGGGCATTTCCGAGCAGCGGCGGGCCGGGTGTGTTCGCAGGTGTCGCAACGTACGGATCGGCGCGGCCAGACATCGCGACCGCATTCGGAGAGCAGTTCGAAGATGCTGGGTTCAACCTTGCCGTTTCGGGACTTCCCCCGGGCCACTATCAGCTCGTCGTGTACGCCCACTCGAGCGTGACCGGGACCTTCAGCATCTCGCAGGCAATCAACCTCGTCGTCTTCTGATCTGGCCCGCGGTTCGCGGGTGGCGGTTATGCGCAAACTGCTTACTGCTAACCGGAAACCGCTGACCACAGACTGCAAACTGCAAATTTGCACACAGCCGACGGCTACCTGGTCACCGCTGACGACGTGTCGAGTCGCTGGAGATCGGCATCGGTCATCATTCGCACGAGTTGCGGGAAGTCGATCTCTGGCGCCCAGTCAAGCGCGCGACGGGCCTTCGACGAGTCGCCGATCAGGTGATCTACTTCCGCCGGTCGCAGCAGTTTTGGATCGAGCGTCACATGCCGCGACCAGTCGAGCCCGAGATGACCGAAGGCGATCTCCACCAGGTCCCGCACCGAATGGCTCACTCCGGTCGCGATCACGTAGTCGTCGGCGTGATCCTGCTGCAGCATGAGCCACATCGCCCGCACGTAATCGCCAGCGAACCCCCAATCGCGTCGCGCATCGAGATTTCCGAGAGTGAGGCGATCGGCAAGTCCGAGCTTGATGCGTGCCGCTCCGTCGGTCACTTTGCGGGTCACGAACTCCAGGCCGCGGCGCGGCGATTCGTGATTGAAGAGAATGCCCGATACGGCGAACAGGTCGTAGCTTTCCCGGTAGTTGACGGTGATGTAGTGGGCGAACACCTTCGACACGCCATATGGACTGCGCGGGTAGAACGGCGTGAGCTCGGTCTGCGGCACTTCGCGCACCTTGCCGAACATCTCCGAAGACGAGGCCTGGTAAACGCGAATCGTCGGGTCGACGTGGCGGACCGCTTCGAGGATGCGAGTGACCCCCTGCGCGTTGTACTCGCCGGTCAGCAATGGCTGATCCCACGAGGCGGGCACGAATGACATCGCGGCAAGGTTGTAGAACTCGTGCGGACGGACTGCCTCGATCACCCGGATGAGCGACAACTGATCGAGAAGGTCGGCCGGCAGGAGGTGAATGCGACTCAGGAGGTGCTCGATCCGCCAGTAATTCGTCGTGCTCGCTCGCCGAACGATCGCGTAGACGTCGTAGCCCTTCTCGAGCAACAGCTCGGCGAGGTACGATCCGTCCTGACCGGTGATGCCGGACAACAGCGCCCGTTTGCTCATGGCTCTCGCACGGGGAATCGAATGCTAGCACGCTCACGCCGGACAGCGAGTCCCCCCGCACGAGGTGCACTTTAGCAGGTTGCTGGAAAGCTGAGGGTGTAGGGCGCCTCTTCAGTGGCGCCGAGGGGATTCTCCAGAGCGAGCCACCTCTGTTGACGCCACGAGCGAAAACCGCCGGGCGGCCGATTTCGTAAGGTAGCTGACAAAACTGCGTCGAACAGGACCGGTTGACTCTCGTCTTTCCACGGATTTCCTCAATTTTCAGCGGTATCATCCTCGGGTACTCGGTTTGCGCTGCGGAGGACATGGCCAGAACTTGTCTCGGTCTCCGGGCATTCATCTGTGGAGCGTGCCTGCTCCTGCTGCCGCAGACTCTATTTGCGGCAACGGTCACCCTCCAATGGGATCGCAATACCGAACCTGACCTTCGCGGATACCTGGTGAAATGGGGCACGTCGAGCCACGTTTACACGCAGAGCGTGGATGTCGGCAACAACACCACGTACACGGTGACCCTGACAACGCCGGGGAGCAAGACGTACTTTTTCACGGTTCTGGCCTATAGCGATGCCGGCATCAGCGGTCCCGCTGCGGAAGTCTCGACGGTCGTCACCAATGCGATCGCTCAACCGCGGATGGCCATCGATACCCCCAGGTCGTCGCAATTACTGCCACCCGATTTCCTTTTCTCTGGATGGGCCGCGGATCTTGGCGCGACGGGCAATTCGGGAATCGACGCGGTTCACGTCTATGCCTACCCGAATCCAGGATCGGGCGCGCCGCCGATCTTCCTGGGTCCGGCAGCCTACGGCAGCGCTCGCGGCGACGTGGCGGCGGTTTTTGGCTCGCGAACCATGAACTCGGGGTATTCGTTGCCGGTTGCCGCCCTCGCGCCGGGCACCTACGATCTCGTCGCCTACGCGCACAGCACCGTTGCCAACGCATTCAATATCGCGCAGGCGGTCAGAGTCCGAGTGTTGCCAACCGCAGCACCTCCCTACGGCGGAACGATGCTGTCGATTGACGTGCCCGGGCCGAATGCGCCGATCACCGGTGCGCTGTTTGTCGGAGGCTGGGCGCTCGATCTTCGCTCGAAGACCGGGACCGGCGTCAGCCGCGTCGACCTGTGGGCATACCCATCGCCCGGTTCCGGGCGGATGCCGATTTTCCTGGGCACCGCACAGTACGGCGTACCGCGCCCCGACGTTGGCGGAGTTTTTGGCGCACGGTTCACGCCGTCGGGCTACGGGGCCACGATCGCCAACCTCTCGGCAGGCACTTACGACATCGTGGCGATGGCATTGAGCAAGACGACCGGCGGCTGGGACACCTCGCGAGTCCGTCGTATCACGGTGGCGCCGTCGGTGGCTCTGATGGTTGACACGCCTCGGCCGAATGCAATCGAGCCGGCCGGCGGGTTCACAATCCAGGGTTGGGTGCTCGATTTCCATTCAACGACCAATACGGGCATCGATGCGGTGCACGTGTGGGCTTACAAGAACCCCGGATCCGGTACGCCGCCGACCTTTGCGGGCTCGGCCACGATGAACGTCTCGCGACCTGACGTCGGCGCTGCGTTCGGCGCTCGATACGCGACCGCGGGGTATTTCCTCGCGGTGTCCCGGCTCGAGCCGGGCGACTACGCTCTCGTCTTGTATCCGCACAGCAGCATTACTGGTACATTCGAGAGTCCGACCGTGCGAAGCATCAAGGTTCGGTAGCCGGACTCGTTTGATATCATTGGGCGCGTGCCCGGTTCTGATCGTGCGCGCGCCGCGATCGTCATCGTCATGTATCGCAGCTACGCCGAGCTGCGGCGGTGCCTCGCGTCAATCGAGCGGGACGCCTCATTGAGGCAGTGCGTCATCGTCGATCATGAGAGCACCCCTTCGGCCGTTGCCGCGATCGTCCGGGAGTATGCTTGGGCGCGGATCGTGGCGCTGGCCTCGAATGAAGGGTTCGCGGCCGGCGTCAATCGTGGCGCCACGCAGACCGACGCGGACTATCTGCTGCTGCTCAACCCGGACTGCGTGATCGAACCCGGCTTCGTCTCACGAGCCGTGGACTGGATGGATGCGCATCCCGCGGTCGGAATTGCCGGTCCGATCATTCGCGATCCCGACGGGAGCATTCAGGCATCCGCCCGGCGGTTCCCGGATCTGACGACGGCGATTGCCGGGCGCAGTTCCTGGCTGACACGGGTGCTGCCAGGCAATCCGCTTTCACGCCACAATCTTCCGTGTGCGATAACACTCCCGCGTGCGCCGACGCCAATCGACTGGGTGTCGGGCGCGTGCATGCTGATCAGGCGCCGGACATTCGAGGCGGTCGAGGGCATGGATCCCGGGTTCTTCCTCTATTGGGAGGATGCCGACTTCTGCCGGCGCGCAGCCGCCGAGGGCTGGCAGACCGTCTATCTGCCGATCGAAGGGGCCATGCACACGGGAGCAGCGAGCAGCCGGCACGCGTCCGACCTGGCGCTGGCAGCCTTTCATCGCAGCGCCTACCGCCTTTTCACGAAACATGCGTCGAAGCCGTTGCAGGTGATGCGGCCCCTCGTCTGGATCGCGCTGCGACTCAGGCTGAACATGATGCGGCGGGTCGTGCGCATGCGCGCCAGACGGGAGATGGCGGCCCAGACCGGATGACCCACGACGTCGACGTCGCTGTCATCGGCGCAGGGGTTGTCGGTCTGGCGGTCGCAGCGGAAGTCGCGCGACAGGGCCACACGGTCGCGCTCGTGGAACGACATCCCCGTCCGGGGATGGAAACCAGCACGCACAACAGCGGCGTGATTCATGCCGGTATCTACTATCCCGCCGGCACGCTGAAGGCGCGGCTCTGCGTCTCGGGGGCGCAGCAGTTGTTCTCTTTCTGCGCCCGGCACGGAGTGCCTCACGAGAAGTGCGGCAAGGTGATCGTGGTGAGCTCCAATGAGGAACTCGCGACGCTTGAGGCGCTGCTCGCGACCGGCCTGGGCAATGGTGTGCCGGGCCTGGAGCTGGTCGATGCGGCGTTCGTCAAGACACGCGAACCGAACGTGCGCGCCGTTGCAGCGATTCTGGTCTCCCGAGACGGGCCGGCTCGACCCCTCCGCGCTCGTTCTCGCGCTGCGCCGGGTTGCGGAGGCGGAGGGCGTGATGCTCGTGAATGGAACGCCGGTGCATGGAGGCGCTGGCTCCCGGGACGGTTTGACAGTACGCCTGGGGGACGAGCGCGTCATGGCGCGAGTGGTCGTGAATGCCGCGGGCCTGTACGCCGACGAGGTATCGACCGCCTTCGGAGGCGAGTCGTTTCGGATTTACCCGTGCCGCGGAGAGTACGCGGAACTGCGCCCCTCGAAGCAGAACTTGGTCAACGGTCTCGTCTACCCCCTGCCGCATGCACGAGGACACAGCCTGGGTGTCCACCTGACTCGAACACCGTCGGGCAACGTGCTGGTCGGTCCGACGGCTCACTATCAGGAACGCAAGGACGACTACGAGAGCGACCGGTTGCCGCTCGAAGCCTACGTCGAGCCCACGCGTAGCCTGCTGCCGACGATTGAGCTCGCGGACCTGCAGTACGGCGGCAGCGGAATCCGCCCGAAGCTATGCGGACCGGAACAGCCGTTTGCCGATTTCATGATTCGGGCCGACACACAGGCCCCACGCCTGATCCACGCGGTGGGCATCGATTCTCCGGGTCTGACTTCATGCCTCGCGATTGGCGGGACGGTCGCGGAGCTGGTTAGCGAACGGCTCTAGGTATCGCCGCAAGGCATCTTCCCACCGAGGCATCGCGAAGCCCGCCTTGGCGAGTTTTTCATTGGACAGCGCGCAATACTGCGGGCGGCGGGCGCGCAGCTGCACATCTCGGACCCGAACCGGCACGAGCTCTGCGTCCACGCCGAGAATCCGTGCGGCCTCCTGCGCCAGCGCCTGCCACGTCGTGGCGCCACTGTTGACGGCGTGATACACGCCGTACCGCCCGCTGGTCGTCAACAGTCGCCACGTCGCCTCGGCGACATCGACCACGTAACTCGGCGTCACCGGTACGATCGATGAATACCCGTGCCGGAGTGCCTTCGCGCATCGACCCGACAATCCGATCGATGCTGCTGCGGCGTCGCTCCCCACCGAACAGGCTTTCGACGCGGAGCACGTAGTGGGCAGGGGCTTCAGCGGCGAACCACTCCCCCAGCAGCTTCGACGAGGCGTAAACGCTCTGCGGACTCGGTGCGTCTTCTTCAGTGTACGGCGTCGTTGCCATTCCATCGAAGACGAAGTCGGTGCCGTAATGGACCAGGGTCGCACCCGCTCTCGCGGCGGCCCGCGCCAGTGCGAGGACGCCGAAGCTGTTGCCAGCGAGCGCGTCCATTGCATGGTCCTCGGCGCCGTCGACGTCATTGTAGGCGGCGCAATTGATGATCGCGTCCGGACGCTCCGCCTCGATTACGCGGGTGACTGCATCGGCATCAGCGATATCGAGCATCGCACGGCTGAAACCGCGCACGTCGGCGCGCGACGCGAACCGCCCGGTGACCGTTGCACCGAGCTGTCCGCCCGCACCTGTGACCAGAATTCGCATCGATCTAAGTTACCGCGCTGCCGATGACGTCGACGACCAGTCGCTGCTGCTCTTCGGTCAGCTCGCCATAGATCGGCAGCGCCAGCGCCTCGGCCGCCGCCGCTTCGGCGTGAGGGAAATCGCCGGCACGATATCTGAGCGAGGCAAAACACTCTTGCAGATGAAACGGGACCGGGTAGTAGATTTCGGTCCCCACGCCCGCCTCGTCGAGCCGCGCCCGGACCCGGTCGCGTCCTGGAATGCGGACCGCGTACTGATTGAAAATGTGCTCGCGTTCGGCAGGCCATGTCGGCAAGGTGACAATGCCTGAAAGGCCGGCGGCGGTGAACAGCCGCTGATAGCGTTCCGCATTCCGTCGCCGCATGGCGGTCCATTGCGCCAGGTGCGGCAGTTTCACGCGCAACACCGCGGCCTGAATCGCATCGAGGCGGAAGTTGCCGCCGACGCGCTGGTGAAAGTATCTCGGTTCGGCGCCGTGGTTGCGCAGCAATCTGATCTCGTGCGCCAGCGGGTCGTCGTTGGTAGTGACAAACCCGCCGTCGCCGAAGGCACCCAGGTTCTTGCTCGGGAAGAACGAAAAGCATCCAAGCGTACCCATCGATCCGGCTGAACGCCGTTTGTAGGTCGCGCCAATCGCCTGTGCCGCGTCCTCGATCACCGCGACGCCGGCTCGCCGCGCCTCCTCGAGAATCGGATCCATGTCCGCGCACAGGCCGTAGAGATGCACCGGGACCACCGCGCGGGTCTTCGACGTGAATGCCGCAGCCGCTGCCCTCGGATCGATGTTGAAGGTGACCGGATCGATGTCGACGAGTTTCGGCGTCGCCCCGAGACGGACGATACCGCCAGCGGTGGCAAAGAAGGAGAACGTCGAGGTGATGACCTCGTCGCCAGGACCGATGCCGAGCGCCATCATCGCGACGAGTAACGCGTCGGTGCCCGACGACACGCCAATCGCGTGGCGAACGCCGAGATAGGCCGCAAGCTCACGCTCGAGCGCCTCGACCTCGGGCCCGCCAATGAACCGCTGGCTGTCGCAGACACGCGTGATGGCAGCGAGCAGATCGGCGCGGAGGGGCGCGTACTGCCCCTGTAGATCGAGCAGCGGCACGCGCATGCGACTACCGGGTCACGATTTCCGGCGCGCCCCAGAGCGGCAGATCGTGGCGGGGGTCCGCCCCCTGGCCCGGTCCGCTCGCGCGCGTGTTGAAGATGATTTCCATGTCCTGTCCGGCATACGCGGAGAGATCGACCATGACGGGAATCCAGCGCCGCTCTGAAGGGTTCCGGAATGGGTTGACCGTCTGAGTGAACAGGTCTTCGTAGGCATGGCCGTCGGACACACCGACGAAGAAGTACACGCCGTTGCCTTCCTTCTCCCACGCTTCAGGCTTGAGCCCGAGCGCCACCTTCAGCCATCCGTCGTTGGGCACGCGGACGTGGAAGTGCAGGCGCCCATTGGGAGGAGCGGAAATCGCCCGTTTGGTCTCGGTTCCCAACACCACGTCTTCCAGCGCGAATGGCTGGCCATCTTTCTGCGCCTGGTCGTACTGCGTCAGCAGATCAATCGGATGTCCGCGCTCGCGGTGAAACAACCACCAGCCAACCACGATGACGACCAGAATGACGCTGGCGGTGAGAACCGCACGATTCCCCTTCATGGCGCTGCCACTTCCTCCACAAAAGGGTCAATGTACCACAGTCACCGTCTTCGTTCCTTGATCGCCGCGCGGGTTTCGCGATCGGTCTCGCGGCGTTTGATGGTCTCGCGCTTGTCGTGTGCCTTCTTGCCCTTGGCCAGGCTGATCGCCACTTTCACCCGGCCGTTCTTCAGGTAGATTCGCACCGGCACGATGGTCATGCCCCGCTCGGTGGTCTTGCCGATCAGCTTCTTGATCTCCTGCCGGTGCAGCAGCAGCTTGCGGCGGCGCGTGGGATCGTGATCGCTGTAGCCGCGATTGCGATACGCACTGATGTGCACGTTGTAAATCCACACCTCACCCGCCTCGATCCGCGCGAAGCTGTCGCGCAGGTTGGCTCCGCCCTCGCGAATCGACTTCACTTCGGTGCCGAGCAGGGCAATGCCCGCCTCGAACGTGTCGAGCAGGTGGTAGTCGTGGTGCGCCTTGCGGTTGTCGGCGATGATCTTCTGCGCCTGCTCTCGCTCGGTCTTCATCGACATGCTCTCCGTCGCCGGTCAGCCGCAGCAGTCAGCGGGTCCAATGCTGGATGGTGAATCGGCCCTTGTGCTCGACGCCTGCCGGACGCAGAGGCGAAAGCATCACCGACGGCCGGTCGCCGCGCGCGACCAGCATCGCGCCGCCGATGCGCTGCTCCTCGAGCCGTTCACCGAGCTGGCTCGCAAGTGGCGCCGTGTCGGCCAGAAGGATGATTTTGCGGAAATAGAGCGGCATGAGCAACTGTGCGGTGAACATGTCATCGGCAATGACGATCCGCTCCGGCGAGGAGGCCACCGCCGTCAGCGCCGCCCCGTCGCCTCGATTGCGGGCAATGTAGGCTGGAACGGTACCGCCGAGGTGAATGACGAGAGTCATCATCACCAGCAGGACGCCAGCGTAGCCGATCCAGCGGTCGGTCCGGGCGATGGCCCCGAGGTAGTGACGGATCGAGGCCACCGACGCCACCGCCAGCGGGGGAAACAACGGCAGCAGCAGTCGCGGTCCGAGCGACTTGCCGCCCGTTGTATCGACGCCGACGTAGGCGAGCGCGAGAAAGCCCGCTGCGGTCAGCAGCATTGCTCCACGCGTCCATCCGGTTCGGTGACCGTCCACCGGTCCCGGCAGAAGCGCGAACACGAAGTACGGCGACACGCGCTGCATGCCGGCCAGCCATTTCGGCGCGGTCACGACCTCGTGCAGATCGAGCGCCGCCAGCGCCACAATCGCGACCAGCCACGCCAGCAGGGCGATCGAGGTCCGGCGCATGCGCCACAAGAGCAGCGCCGCGGCGAGACCGCTGACATAGAGCGCAATCAAGCGGTCGTTGCCATAACCGAGCAGCCAATACTGGATTACGGTCTGGTACCGCTCGCGCATCGTGAACGGCTTCAGCGATGGCAGATCCGAACCCGGCTCGGCGCCCAGCCACGATCCATGGAGCAGGTGCACGGCATGCCGAAGGTGCGCCGCCGGGGGACGGCCAAACCACCAGGCATCAAGGCACGCCGCCGCGATCACCACCAGCGCGGTCGCGACGATCGCCCGCAGCATCGGCTGCCACTCTCGTGTGCGCAGCCACAGAACCAGAAGGAGTCCCGGCGTCAGCAGCAGGATTTCGTCACGCTGGATTGCCCCAAGCCCGATCAGTGCGCCCGCGAGCAGCGCGCCCTTCGGCTCATTGAGCCGCAGCGCGCATGCGAAGGCACCGGCACCGCACGCGACCGCCGGCGCGTGCTCCAGACCGCTGATCGCGTAGAACCACAGTGGGCCGGCGAGGCCGATGGCGATCAGCACCGCGGGACGGAGCGACGGTTCCGCCATCTTCATGGTCGCCCAGACAACGGCGAGTCCGGCAATCAGCGTGACGACAATCATTCCGCGGATGCCGACAGCCGTCACCGCCGCTGCCTGGATTGCGGCGGACGCGGTCGGAAAGATGGCCTGTGTTTCGTGCCCCACTGTCATCACGAACGGCGGACGCAAGGCAAAGAAACGGCGCTCCGGATCGAGAAACAGGCCCGGATACGCAACGTCGAGCGAGGTGAAATGATGCGCAGCCAGCGCGCGGGCCTGCACGAACTTCACGCCGACATCGCCCGAATACACCGCGTCGGGTGTGAGGATCCAAAGACCGAGCACCGCGTAGAAGAGCGCGATGCCGCCGAAGATCAGGCGGGTGTTCCGTGGCTCATGGCTCATGGCTCAGGACTCGAGCTCACTGAGCACCCATGACGACTCATGGCTTGTGGATCGTGGCGCCGGCCGCCAGCCTCGCCGCAAGACGCACGGCTTCGACCAGGCTGGCATGGTCCGCTCGTCCGCGTCCGGCGATATCGAACGCGGTCCCGTGATCCACCGAGGTGCGAATGATTGGCAGACCGAGCGTCACGTTTACCGCGCGGCCAAAGGCCAAGAGCTTCACCGGAATCAGTCCCTGGTCGTGGTAGCAGGCGATTACCGCGTCGAACTCGCCGCGTGAGGCCCGCACGAAGATCGTGTCCGCGGGCCACGGCCCGGTGACGTTGACGCCGCGCGCCCGGCACGCCGCGACGGCCGGGCCAAGCACGGCATCTTCTTCGCTGCCAATGACCCCGTGCTCGCCCGCATGCGGATTGAGTCCGGCCAGCGCAAGGGAGGGTGTCGCGTAGCCAAAGCGCGGAAGTTCCCGGGCGGACAGCGCAATCACCGATTCGAGCAGATCCTGCGTGAGCAGGCGCGGGACATCCTTGAGCGGTACATGAATCGTGGCCAGCACCACCCGGAGCGCTTCGGCGTAAAACATCATCGCCACGCGTGGCGCGCCGGTGAGGTGGGCCAGGAGATCGGTGTGCCCCTTCCACCGAAGCCCAGCCAGAGCGAACGCTTCCTTGTTGACGGGCGCGGTAGCGATCGCGTCGACTGCGCCGCTGCAGGCGTCGCCGACGGCCGCGACGATCGCCTCGTACGCCGCGCGTCCTGCGTCGGCCGAAAGCGTTCCGGGCGGGAAGGGTTTCAGCGCGCGGTCGTCATGGGGGCCGTAGAGGATTGGCTCGCAGACGTCGCGCACGCGAGGGTCCGCGGCTGCCTTCGCCGCGATCTCCGGTCCGATGCCTGCGGGATCCCCGACAGTGATGGCTACGCGTGGTGGCCGCACGACCCGCATCCGCCGCCAGTGGCACAGCTGCCGCAGCCGGTTGGATTGGAGCAGCTGCCGTGGTCGGCGCAGCCGGCGTGCTTCACGCCGTTGCCGTTGGGAAGCTCGTAACGCAGGCAGCACTTGAGCCGACCGCACATGCCCGACAGCTTCGAAGGATTCAGGCTCAGTTGCTGCTGCTTGGCCATCTTGATCGACACCGGCTCGAAGCTCTTCAACCAGGTCGTGCAGCAGAGCGGCCGGCCGCAGGGGCCGTAGCCGCCGAGCATCTTCGCTTCGTCGCGCACGCCGATCTGCCGCATCTCGATCCGCGTGCGGAAGTGGGCGGCAAGGTCACGAACGAGCTCGCGGAAATCCACCCGTGAATCCGAGGTGTAGTAGAAGATGACCCGCGAGCCGTCGAGCAGGTACTCGACACGGGTCAGCTTCATCGGCAGGCCGCGCTCGCGAATCTTGAGCTGGGCAACCCGCTTGGCTTCCTGTTCGCGCTGTTCCTGCTTCAGTTTCTGAAGGACGTCGTCGCGGGTCGCCCGGCGGACGACAACATTCGGGGAGTCAGCGGCGGGTTGACGCCGTTCCGACAGCGCCGCCGGGATCCGGGTCATGGTCGCGACCGCGCGTCCGTCGGCCGTGTCGACGACGAGCGCATCGCCCGGCGCTGGCGTGAGAGGTGCTTGCGTCGAGTCGGGTTCGTCAGCGTCGAAAGCGAGATCCGGCAACAGGAAGGAGTACGTGCGCCCTACCGGAGAAAACTTCACGCTGACGAACGGGCGTCGCGGCCCTTCGCTCATCCCGCACCCCTATATATGAACGGGGCGTTGCCCCGGAACCCCGGCTCGTCGCTCGCGGCGGCCCCAGGACCGCTCTCTTCGCAAAGCGCGCCGTGCACTCAGGCGCCACGTCAACTCCATCGCCAACCAGCGCGGAGCGCATGACGCGAGACGGCCGTGCGGCGATTCAGATCTGCAGCGCTACCCAGTCCGCGACGATCTTCGGACTGGCGTTGCGCTCCAGAGCCGACAACGCCCGATCCACGGCCGAAAACGCGCGGAGCGCGCGATCGCCATCGAACGACCGGAGCAGCGATTGAAGCTGCGGCGTGAGGTCGGCGTTGGCAATTGCGCCAGGATCCGCGCGGGAAAGCAGGACAGCAAGGTCTCTCAGAAGCGCGGCGACGGCGCGGAGCCGGCGCGCCAGATCTTCACGGTCGGCGGCGCCACCGGTCAGCATTCTGGCCCCGTCCAGCCGGCGCCGGGGATCCGCACTGCTGGCGGCTGTCTGCAGCAGACGCGCGGCGGCCTCCCGTGTTTCGACGATCTCCTCGGCCCCGCCGTCGAGCGCGCGGCCGATGCTGCCGTCCGATACCGCCGCGGCGGCATGCGCCTCTTCAGACGCGACGCCATGCTCGCGCATCAGGACCGTGGCAACGTCAGCCGGCGACAGGGGACCAAACCGCAGCTGTTGACAACGCGAACGCACGGTTGGCAGCAGGATGTCGGGGCGGCGCCGTCACCAGCACGAAGACTGAGGTCGGGGGCGGTTCCTCGAGCGTCTTGAGCAGCGCGTTCTGTGCCGGCGGCAGGAGCGCGTCGGCCTGGTCGACGATTACCACACGCTTGCGCCCCTCGAACGGCCGATAGCCAGTGCGATCAATTGCCTCGCGTACCTGGTCGACGCTGATCCACCCGGTCTCGCCCGGCGCGACGAGCACCACGTCGGCGTGGACGCCGCGCGCGATGCGCCGGCAGGGGCCGCACTCTCCGCATGCGCTGATGCCCGACTCGTCCGGCCAGGAAATCGGCCTCTCGCAATTCAACGCCTGCGCCAGCGCTACGGCGGTCATGCGCTTGCCGACGCCGTCAGGACCCGAAAAGATCAGGCTGGGCGGAAGCGACCCGCGCGCGGTGGCATGTGCCAGAAGCGCAAGCAGCGACCGTTGGCCGGAAATCGCGGGAAAAGCCATGGAATCCGGGGAGCATCCTACCACGGCGCGAATCAGTGATTCCGCAATTTGGTGATCTGGTGATTTAGCCTGCACACGCTACCGCGCGTGCTCTTGAAGATGCTCAATCACCAAATCACCAATTCACCAAATCACCAATTCACCAAATCACCCGCCGTCCGGCTTCTTTGGGGGCTTCTCGTCTTTCTTTTTCTTGTCTTTGTCGTCGCCACCGCCGCCGAACAGCCGCCCCCAGAATCCTCGCTTCTTTTTCTGCGGCTGCTCGACGGTGCCGCCGCTCGTCGCAGATTCGGCCGACTCGGTGGCGGCGCTGCCGCTGGTGCTCGTCGGCGGAGGAGGGGGGAGCGCGGCCTGCTCGGCCGATACGGGCGCACCGACCTGGCCACCGGAGGCGCCCGCGAGGGCATCGATCAGATTCTGGTCGTGAAGCGGACAGACCGTCGTCGGCTGAGTGCCCTTGACGAAGTAGTCGGTATAGATCATCGACCGCGTCTCGAGGTTGCCGTCCCGGTTGGTGACCAGCACGTTGCCGCAACCTGTATTCGGCAACTTGCCCGACATCCGGCAGACGTTCACGCCAACGACATTCGACGGCCGATCGAACCAATCGGGCTTGTCTCCCTTGGTCGCCGCCTTCATGAACGTCGCCCAGATCGGCACCGCGAGATCACCGGCGTAGCCGTTCGAAACGATCGTTTTCGGCTGATCGAATCCGAGCCACACGCCGGCCACGACGTGCGGCGTGAACCCGACGAACCAGGCATCCACGTACTCGTTGGTGGTGCCGGTCTTGCCGGCGGCTGGCAGCGTGAAGCCGGACTGCCGCGCCCTGTAGGCGGTGCCCGCGTTGATGACGTCGGCGAGCATGCTCGACATCAGGAATGCGGTGCTCTCGCTGATCGCGCGCTGTGACTTGGCAGGGTCCACGTAAAGCACCTTGCCGTCGCTGTCCTCGACGCGGCGAATGAATACCGGGGTATGGACGATGCCCGTGTCCGCGAATGCGCCATACGCCGCGGTCAGCGAAAGCAGTGTCACGTCGCCGGCGCCCAGTGCCAGTGAGGGCACGCTCGGCGGCGTACCGACGTTCAGCTTCTGCGCGTACGACACCGCCTGCGGGATCCCGATCTGGTTCAGGACCTGCACTGCCGCACGATTGCTCGACGTGCGCAAGGCGCTCCGGAGCGTCATCTCGTCGGCGGTCGAGTGCTCGTCCTCCGGCACCCAATCTCCCTGCGGCGTCAGCGTCGGATCGCTGAGATTCGTGATCAGTGATGCCGGCGAGTATCCCTGGTCGAGCGCCGCGGCATACACGAACGGCTTGAACGCCGAACCAGCCTGTCGCTTGGCCTGCATGGCGCGATTGAAGCGGCTCTGGAGAAAGTCCCTGCCGCCGACCAGCACACGCACGGCACCCGTCGTCGGATCCATGGCAACGAGCGCGCCCTGCAGATAGTCGGACGACTGCTGGCCGTTGCCGACGAGACGAGAAGGATGCGGATAGCCACGGCGCTTCTCGATGGACTCGAGCCCCTCCTCCAGCATCTTCTCCGCTGCCTGCTGAAGTTGCGTGTCAATCGTGGTGTAAACCCTGAGGCCACCCTGCGCGACCCTGGGCCATCCGAACCTCTCGACGAGCTCTTTTCGAACCTGCTCCTTGAAATAGAGGCCGAAGCTCTCCCGCATCTCCAGACCGTTGGAGAGCTCGACGCGTGCCGCCTTCGCTTGCTCGTACTGCTTCTGATCGATCGCTCCGGACATCACCATCGTCTGCAGCACGATATTGCGGCGAGCGACCGCTCGATCGAGATTGCCGGTCGGCGCGTAGCTGGAGGGTGATTGAATCAGTCCGGCCAGCAACGCCGCCTCGGCGACGGTGAGCTTGATGGCAGGCTTTCCGAAGTAGCCGCGCGAGGCCGCTTCGACACCGTAGAAGCCGTCGCCGAGGTACACCTTGTTCAGGTAGAGTTCGAGGATCTCGTCCTTGGAATATTCGTGCTCGATGTGCGCAGCGAGCACGACCTCTTTCATCTTTCGGCGGAGCGTCTTGTCCCGGCTCAGGAAGCTTTGACGTGCAAGCTGCTGGGTGATCGTGCTGCCCCCTTCTGCGCGGCGACCTTCCTGGACGTTACGGACGAAGGCAGCGGCCACGCGGACGAAATCGACGCCGCTGTGCTCGTAGAAACGCTGGTCCTCCACCGAGACGACCGCTTTGATGAGGTTCGGTGAGATCTCCTTGAGCGGAACATCTATCCGCTGTTCTTTGAAGATTGTGAATACCGGGGTGTCACGCGCATCGAGGATGGTGGTCGCCTGCGCCATGTCTCCCAGGCCGCGAATGGCACTGCGATCGGGGAGGCCCGCGGTGACGTCATAGGCAAACCAGACGATACCGGTGGCACTGACCAAGAGAATCAGCGCGATCGCGATGATCGCGCCGGCAAGAACGTGAGGTTTTCCACCCAACCAGGCGCGCCCCGAGCTCAACAGACGCAAGCTCGACAGGCGATTACGAAGGGACATCTTCACCAATCTTCGCAAGATGCGGGCCGAAGGGTCTACGACCGACAGTGTATGATCCCGGCGGAGAATCCCGCGATGAAAATTCATTCCGCCGCACGCCTGCTCGCGGCCCCCATCGTTGCCGCCCTGCTCGGCCCTGAGACGTTCGCTCAGGTCAGCAGTGTGTCGGCGCAGCCGCCGGTCGCCAAGAAGGTGTCCCATCAGACGACGATCCACGGGCGCACGCTCGAGGACAACTATTTCTGGATCCGGGAGAAATCGAATCCCGAGGTCATCAAATACCTCGAGTCAGAAAACGCCTATACCGAAGAGGTGATGGCGCCCACCAAGGGGCTGCAGGAGAGCCTTTATAAGGAGATGCTCGGTCGCATCAAGCAGACCGATCTCAGCGTGCCCGCGCGCATCGGCGAGTACTTCTATTACTCCCGCACCGAAGAAGGGAAACAGTATCCCTATCGCTGCCGGCGCAAAGGCAGCATGAACGGCCCGGAGGAGATCCTCCTCGACCTGAACCAGCTCGCCGAAGGCAATACCTTCCTCGGTCTCGGAGCGTTCACTGTCAGCGACGACGGGAATCTGCTGGCGTATTCGACCGACACCACCGGTTACCGGCAGTACACGTTGCACGTGAAGGACCTGCGCACCGGTCAGACGTCGAAGGAAGCCATCGAACGGACCGGCTCGGTTGTGTGGGCCACCGACAACAAGACGCTCTTCTATACGACTGAAGACGCCGTCTCGAAGCGATCGGACAAGTTCTACCGACACGTCGTCGGGAGCGACGAGAGCGAGCTCCTTTTCGAGGAAAAGGACGAGCTGTTCGACCTGGGAGCCGGGCGTTCGCTCGACAAGAAGATGATCTTCCTGACCTCGTATGCGAAGACGTCACGCGAGGCGCGTTACCTGCCCGCCGACAATCCCACCGGCGATTTCAAGATCGTGCTCCCGCGCCAGGAAGGTCACGAGTACGACGTCGATCATTACAACGGCCTCTTCTACATCACCACCAACCGGAAGGCGCAAGAACTTCCGCGTGGTCACGGCGCCGATCGCGGATCCCTCGGAGGCGAACTGGAAGCCGTTCATCGATCACAACCCGGCGGTGAAGATCGATAGCCTGTCCTTTTTCGCCAACCACATCGTTGTCTCCGAGCGTGAAGGCGGACTGGATTACCTGCGGGTGATCGACATGAAGACGAAGGCGTCGCACCGAATCGCGACGACCGAGCCGGACTACACGATGTCGCTTGGCAACAACCCCGAGTTCGACACGACGACGGTCCGCTTCATCTACCAATCGATGGTGACCCCCTCGTCGACGTTCGAGTACGACCTGAGCACGAAGCAGCAAAAGCTGCTCAAGCAGCAGGAAGTGCTGGGCGGCTACGATCCGCGGCAGTACGAAGCGCGCCGCGTCTGGGCAGTGGCGCGTGACGGCACCAAGGTGCCGATCTCGGTGGTCTCGAAGAAAGGCGTGAAGCTGGATGGAAAGGCGCCGCTGCTGCTCTACCGCGTACGGCTCGTACGGCGCATCCATGGCGCCGACGTTTTCGTCGAACCGATTGAGTCTGCTCGATCGCGGCGTCGATCTACGCCCTGGCCTACATTCGCGGCGGTGGGGAGCTCGGCGAGGACTGGCGCGAACAGGGGCGGATGATGAAGAAGATGAACACGTTCACCGACTTCATCGACTGCGCCGATTATCTGGTCAAACAGAAATACACGTCATCCGACCGCCTGGTGATTCAGGGCGGGAGCGCCGGCGGACTGCTGATGGGCGCCGTGGTCAACATGCGTCCGGATCTGTTCAAGGCGGTCGTGGCGCAGGTGCCCTTCGTCGACGTGATGAACACGATGATGGACGCGTCGTTGCCGTTGACCACCAGCGAGTGGATCGAGTGGGGCAACCCGAACAACATCGAGGAATTCGAGTACATGATCAAGTACTCGCCCTACGACAACGTCAAGGCGCAGAACTATCCGGCGATGCTCGTGCAGGTCTCGCTCAACGACAGTCAGGTGCCGTACTGGGAGGGGACCAAGTTCACCGCGAAGCTTCGCGCGCTGAAAACCGACAAGAATCCGCTGATCCTGAAGGCGAACATGGGCGCGGGACATGGCGGGTCGTCGGGCCGCTACGACGCGCTCCACGAAACGGCGTTCACTTACGCGTTCGCCCTGTGGCAGATGGGGTTATCGGGCGGCACAACGACGACGAGCATGCCGCCAGGGTAGCGTACGGGTTCTCGGGTTCTCGGGTTCTCGGGTTCTCGGGTTCTCGGGTTCTCGGGTTCACAGGTTCTGGGGTTTTCAGGGTTCGCTCCGCTCGCGCTTGAACCATCGATCCCTAGAACCTGTAGAACCGGAGAACCAGAGAACCCGAGAACCGAGAACCCGAGAACCTGTCTCAGTACCTTCGGCTGAGACGGATCGATCCGATCGATCCAGGCGAGGATCCCGCCTTTCAGGTTGAAGACGTTCTTGAACCCGCGCTCCTGCAGCAGGCCAACCGCCTTCGCGCTGCGGCCGCCCATCTTGCAATGGACGATCAGCTCGCGCGACGGATCGAGTTCTCCGGCGCGGGCCGCGACCTGGCCGAGCGGGATCAATTTCGAGCCCTGGATCCGGCAGATCTGATATTCGTTCGGCTCGCGCACGTCCAGCAGGTAGACGTCCTCGCCGCGATCGTACTTGGCCTTCAATTCCTCGACGGTGATTTCCGGTACCGACGAGCCAGTAGTTGCGGCTTTCGCCGGCGCGATGCCGCAGAACGCGTCGTAATCGATCAAGGTCTTGATCGTTGGATGATCGCCGCAAACCGGGCAGTCGGGATCCCGGCGCAGTTTCAGTTCCCGGAACTTCATTGACAGGGCGTCGTACAGGAGCAAGCGGCCAACGAGCGGCTGCCCTGCTCCCAGAATCAGTTTCACCGCTTCGGTCGCCTGGATCACGCCGATGATGCCCGGCAGCACACCCAGGACCCCGCCTTCCGCGCAACTGGGAACGAGACCGGGGGGCGGCGGCTCCGGATAGAGGCAGCGATAGCAGGGACCGCCCGGCATCGCGAACACCGCCGCCTGGCCGTCGAAGCGGAAGATGCTGCCGTAGACGTTCGGCTTGCCGAGCAGCACGCACGCGTCGTTGACCAGATAGCGGGTTTGAAAATTGTCGGTGCCGTCGACCACGAGATCGTAATCACGAAGGATCTCGAGCGCGTTCTTCGACGTCAGCGCGACTTCGTGGGTGACGACGTTCAGGCTCGGGTTGATCGCCTGCAGCCGTTCCTTCGAGGCATCGAGCTTCCGGCGTCCGACATCCGGCGCGCCGTAGATAATCTGCCGGTGCAGGTTGCTCGCGTCGACGGTGTCGAAGTCGACCAGACCGATCGTGCCGACGCCGGCAGCGGCGAGGTACATCGTGGCTGGCGATCCAAGACCGCCGGCGCCCACACACAGCACGCGCGCCGCCTTCAGCTTGCGCTGGCCGTCGACGCCGACCTCCGGCATGATCAGATGCCGGCTGTAGCGCTGGATCTCCTCGCGGGTCAGTTCCGGCGTTTCACGCTCGACCGTCGTGCTCCCGCCGGCCACTGACGGCACGATCGTGACCGTGTCCTTCGCGGACACCGGCGTCGACTCGCGCTGCAGGTGACGGATGTCTTCGTCGTTCACATAGATATTGACGAAGTTGCGGAGCTTGCCTTCATCGGAGTACAGGTGACGCCGCAAATCCCCGTGCCGCGCGATCAGCGCCTTCAGGAGATCCCCAATCGTGGCGCCTTCGAGTTCAACGGTATCGTTGCCGCCGGTGAACGGACGGAGAGGGGTCGGAATCAGGATTCGGGTTGCCATTCAATCTCCTCGCGCGCAAACGCGGCACGATCGTCACGGAGCCGCCAGCAGGTGACATCGGCAGCGGCGGCGCGAACCACAGACACGATGATGTAGTCGATATTCGGCCACGCGTGCAAGAGGTCGTGCTGCGATGGCTCGGCCGGCGCGTCGGGGTGCGAATGGTAGAACCCGAGCAGCGCCAATCCTTCGTTCTGCGCACGCGCCTCCACGCTCAGATAATCCGCAGGACCGATCGCAAATCGTCGCGCGTGATCCTCGAGCGAGGTGTTGGCCAGCGGCCACGCCTCGGTCGCGACCCGCGACCGACCATCCGAGCGCCCGACGATCGCGCCACAGCACTCCTCGGGATAGGCGGCCGACGCGTGCCGGCGAATCGCACCGATCGCGGAGCCGTCCAGCATCATCACGAACGGACGGCGGCGCCGGACGCCGCACCGGCGGTCAATCCCTCGCTTCGCAGGTAGGCTTCGAACTCGTCGAGCGAGCGGCCAATCTCGACAGGCTTCTGCACGCGCCCGCCAATCGTTTCGGTGGCAGTTTTGTAGCCGTTACCGGTGATGCACACGACCAGGGATTCATCGGCTGCAATCACGCCGCGCCGGATCAACGAAACGGCGCCGGCAAGCGTTGCGCCGCCAGCAGGCTCGGTGAAGATCCCTTCGGTTTCGGCGAGCAGCTGGATCGCCTGGAGAATTTCTTCATCGGTCGACGCGACTCCGGTCCCGCCGGTCGAGTGCACCGTGCGCACGACCTGGAAGCCATCGGCCGGGTTGCCGATCGCAATCGACTTGGCGATCGTCGACGGCTTCACGGGCTCCGGAAACTCCAGACCCTCTTCGAGCGCGCGGACGACCGGCGCACATCCGGCGGCCTGCGCCGCGTGGATCCTCGGCAGCTCGCCGTCCACCAGGCCGATCTCCTTCAACTCGCGCAGGCCGCGGGCAATCCGCGGCAGCAGCGTGCCTCCCGCGACGGGTGATACGACGTGGTCAGGAAAACGCCATCCCAGCTGCTCGGCGATTTCGAAGCCCATTGTCTTCGCACCTTCCGCGTAATAGGCGCGGAGGTTGATGTTCGCGAAGCCCCATCCCAGACGGTCGGCGATCTGCGTGCACAGGCGATTCACATCGTCGTAGTTGCCGCGCACGCCGACGATATGCGGATGGAAGACCGCTGAGCCGAGAACCTTTCCAACCTCGAGATCGTTGGGAATGAAGACGAAGCACTCGAGACCAAGCCGCGCCGCGTGTGATGACACACTGTTGGCGAGATTGCCCGTCGACGCGCAACCGAAGACGTCGAACCCGAGCTCGATTGCGCGGGTTGCTGCAATCGACACGACGCGGTCCTTATAGGAGAGCGTCGGGTGGTTGACGGAATCATCCTTTATGTACAGTTCGTCGACCCCGAGGGTGGCGGCGAGGCGCGTGGCGCGAACCAGCGGCGTGAAGCCGGAGTTGAAGCCGGTCCGCGGCTCCCCGGTGATCGGCAGAAGCTCGCGATAGCGCCACAGGTTTCGCGGCCGGCTCTCGACGACATCTCGTGTCAGCTGCTGCCGCACGAGTGAATAGTCGTAGACCGCCTCGAGCGGCCCGAGACACTCACGACAGACCCACAGCGCCTCTGCCGGGTACTTCGCGCCGCACAGGTGACATTTCAGGCCGAGCAAGGTTGTCATCGGTTGTTCCCCTGGTGAACCGTCAAAGCGCGAACCGTGCATGCCACACGCGCGCGCCGATAGAGCGCGCCCAGCGCGCGAGCCACGTCCGCTGGACGACGCCGCACAATCGCGACGACGGATGGGCCTGCCCCGCCCAGGCAGACTCCAAGCAGATCAGGATGCTGCAGTTCGAGGGCGAGACGCAACTGAGGGACGAGCGGTTGACGGTAAGGCTGATGCAATCGGTCGCGCAGCGCTTCCGACATCGCGTCGGCGTCATGGTCGCGCACGGCGGCCAGCAAGAGCGCCACATGCTGGAGGTTGAACACGCCATCTTCCAGCGGAGTGCGTTTTGGTAAGACGCGACGCGAGGCTGAGGTGGCCAGTGGCATATCAGGTGTCGCTACTACGACGCGCCAGCCACGGGGCCAGTTCCAGCGCACGACCCTCACGTCTCCGGTGTCTGTGATGCAACTGCTCGTCAAACCGCCAAACAGCGATGCCGCCGCGTTATCAGGATGCCCCTCGATCTCCGACGCCGCCCGTATGAGTTCGTCGTCGGAACGGTGGCCGTCGCTCAATTCACGAAGGCGTAACCCGGCGATTGTCGCGGCAGCGCTGCTGCCAAGACCCGCCTCCTGCGGAATGTCGTTGCGGACGTCGACTGCGATCGACGCCCGCCGTACGCGTCTTCGCGCCAGCGCATGGAACGCCTGCTCGATTCGGTTCTGCCCTCGCGGGGCGCCGCCGATGAACCGGCACACCAGGCGGCCGCGCCCGTCGTTGATAATCTCCCTCACACGAACCCTCAGATACAGCGTGACCGCAAGGCCAAGCGTGTCGAATCCCGGGCCGACATTGCCGACCGATCCCGGAACCCTGATGTCGCGCGTCACGCGCTGCATTCACCGTCCTGCACATCCGGGACGAACGCCTGATCTTCGCCAGGATCGATGAAATCCTCCGGGGTTGCCTGCTCCGCCGTCATCTGCTCGAGATCCACCAGCGCGGCACGGGCGCGAGCCGTATCAAGTCGCGCGAAAAACGCAATCGCGGTTTCGCGGGGTTGACGTTCGCGTTCGTACAGGCTGACGAGGCGATCAATCGCCTCCGGTACCCGTCGCGCGGGAATCTTCGCGGCGAGACGCCCGAAGGCCGCCTGCTCGCCTCGCGTGTCGCCGCCCACCATGAGGAAGTACTGTGGCAGCACACGATCCCCAAGCTTACGAATGCTGCCCTGCAGGCCGATCCCGGCGATGTGATGTTGCCCGCAGCCGTTCGGGCAGCCGCTGATCTTGATGCGCAGATCGCGTGCCGCTTGAACGAGAGAGGGCGACGCGCCGAGATTCTCCTGGATCAGCCGCGCGATGCCGCGCGATTGGGTGACGGCGAGGCGGCACGACTCGGCGCCCGGGCAACTCGTGACGTCTTCGATCGATGCTGCCCCGGGAGTGCCGAGACCGGCAACCGCCAGGCGGCGATAGAGCGCGGGCAATTGGCCGCTGCGCACCCACCGCAACATCACGTTTTGCTCTGGAGTCGTACGCACCAGGCCGTCGCCGTAGGATTCCGTGAGCAGCGCAAGCACGCGCAACTGGCCTGCCGTCAAATCACCCAGCGGCAAGGTGACGGTGACGATCGAGTGTCCGGGCTGCTTCTGCGGCCGCACGTTGCTCGTCAGCCAGGCCGTGCGCTCGCCGCCCGGACCGCCGTCTTGAGCGCCCGCCGCCGGATGGATGCCCGGCCCGTGCGTCTGCACCCTTTCCGCCAGCTCGGAAATCGCTTCGACCGACGGAACGTCGGATCGTGTCCACGAAGGCGCTTCTTCCTCGGGCGGGTCCTCGGGGTCGAACGGAAGCGGCGGCATCCCTTCGCCGCGGATCGCTTCGAGCTCGCCCGCGACCGCATCCCGGAACGCGTCCCATCCCATGTTCTTGATCAGGAACTTCAGCCGGTTTCGGTGCTTGTGTTCGAAATCGCCGTTGGCATGGAACACGCGAATCACCGCTTCGGCGACCGCGAAAATCTCTCCGGCGGGCACGAAGTCGGAGAACTCCGCACCGGTCCGGCACATGATCGACGTGCCGCCGCCGACGAAGACCCGGAAGCCCCGTCGTTTCGATCCATCCGGCGCGCGCATGGCCCGGAAACCGATGTCGTTAATCGACGTGACCGCGTGATCCTCGGAGCAGCCTTCGAACGCGATCTTGAATTTGCGCGGGAGCGACGAGCTGAGCGGATGGCGAAGCAGGTATCTGGTGAGCGCCTCTGCGTACGGCGTCACATCGAACAGCTCGTCGCGGGTCACGCCCGCATACGGGCACGCCACGATGTTTCGGACCGAGTTGCCGCAGGCTTCGCGCGTGGTCAGGCCCACATCGGCAAGACGCCGCATCGCCAGCTCGACCTCGTGCAGCCGCACGAAGTGAAATTGCATGTTCTGTCGCGTCGTGATGTGCCCGAAGCCCCGGGAATATTGCTCGGCAACCTCCGCCAGCGCATGCAGTTGTTCCCCGTTCAGTACCCCTGGGGGATCTTCACCCGAAGCATTTGCGCATCTTCAGCCTGACGCTGGCCGTAAGTACCGCGAACGAGCCGGAACCGTCGCCACGCTTCGGCATCGATCTCGCCGCGCTCGAAGCGGCCGAGCGTCTCGACGAACTCGTCGATCTCGGCAGGTTCAGCAAACGAAAGCCGCGCTCTCCCGGCGGTGAGGGGATCGTCTAGGACAGACATAAGGCCTCGACCGAATTGGTGATGTGGTGATCTGGTGATGTGGTGATCGCGAGAACGTCGACGACCTCGCCGATCACCAGCGTTCCCGCCGCGTGTCTGGTGATGTCCCGGTCGCCGCGGCGAAGTCCGTCCAGCGTCCCGCGCCACACGTGTTCGTCGGGATGTGATGCGTCGCAGACGATGGCTGCCGGCGTGGAGCGGGACCAGCCTGCAGTCATGAGCGCGCGAGCGATCTCGGCGCGATTGGCCAGCCCCATCATCACGACGATGGTGGCGCTGCCCGGCTCGAGCGAGCGAAGCACCGGTTCGAACGCCGAGGCGGCGTGACCGGAAACGACGACGAATGCCGACGCGACGCCACGATGCGTGACTGGGATGCCGGCCAGGAGCGGTGCCGCCACGGCGGTGGTGATTCCGGGCACCACCTCGCAGAGAATCCCGGCGGCCGCCAGCGCCAGCACTTCTTCCCCGCCGCGGCCGAACACGAACGGGTCGCCGCATTTCAGGCGAACCACTCGCTGACCGCTTTGCGCAGCGCGGATCATCCGCCGATTGATCTCTTCCTGCGAGATCGCCGGCTCTCCGGCGCGCTTGCCGACGAAACATCGACGCGCACGACTGGCAAATGCCAGCGTCTCGGTCGAGACCAGCGCGTCGTACAACACGAGGTCCGCCTCCGCGAGCCGACGCACCGCCTTCAGTGTCAGCAGCTCGGGATCTCCTGGCCCTGCACCAACCAGCGATACCAACGCGGTGCTCATTGTCCTGCTCCCGTTGCGGTCTGGTCGTATAGAGCGTTCAGCGCGTCCAGCAGCTGCGGACGCCGCGACAGCATCGGCGTGCCCTGCGCGCGCCAGCTCCGGCGCATCTCTCGCGCGCGCGCGAGCCACGCGTTCATCTCGTCACCGCTGGGCAGCACCGCATCGAGCGCCTGCCGGAGCAGCCCGGCCAGCGCCGGTGCGGCCCCGTCCGTCGAGATCGCGATCGTTGCCCCGCCACGCTCGACGACGCCTCCGAGGTAGGCGCTCGCGTTTGCCGGATCGTCGACGGCATTCACGAACACTCGCCGGAGCTCGGCCTCGCGCGCTACCAGCTGGTTCACATCGGACGGGCCCGCCGCCACCACGAACCACACATCGTCCAGATCCTCTGGCACGAATGGACGCCGGGCGATGTTGTCGACCGTTGCCACGATCGCGTCACAGACGTCCGGCGCCACCACCCGAATCTCGGCACCGGCACGCTGCAGCGCCGCAACCTTCGACGCCGCGACCGGCCCGCCGCCGACGATCAGCACCTGACGACCCTCGAGTTTCAGGAACGTGGGAAACAGAGCCATGTGTCCTCATACTTCCGGGTCCAACCAGCCTCCGCCAAGGCTACGGCGGTCCGCCGAAGCGCTTCGCGCGAAGGCGGAAGACCCGTCCTGCCGTGCCTCGATCTCGCTACCGGTCTCATCACGCCGGGACCGCCCGATCCAGTGCCCTACGCACGGCGTCGTAGTCGTCGGGTAATTCAACCGGCTTGTTGCCGCAAGTCCGGCCGATCTCCTTCAACGTTCCTTCGTGATAGCCGACCTTGAAATCGGTGAACTTCAAACCGTTTGCCGTCGACAAGACGACGACCCGGTCGTTCGGTCCGATCTCTCCGCGCCCGACAAGTTTGATCAGCGCGGCGAGCGCGACTCCGGTATGCGGGCAATTGAACATCCCGGTGCAATCCGCCCGCGCCGCCGCCTCGGCCAGCTCCGCCTCGCTCGCCTGCTCGACGATCCCCTCGCAACGCTTCAATGCGCGAATCGCCTTCTTGATTGAAACGGGATTGCCAATCTGAATCGCCGAGGCGAGCGTCGTCTTCGCGGCGATTGGTTCGTAGTGCCACTGGTTGCAGTAGGCACGGTACAAGGGGTTGGCAGCCTCCGCCTGCGCCGCGACAAGCCGCGGGGAGCGGGTCGTCAGGCCGAGGGCGCGCATCATCTCGAACCCGGCGGCAATCGCGCTGATGTTTCCCAGGTTGCCGCTGGGCACCACCACGACGTCCGGCACTTCCCAATCGAACTGCTGCGCGATTTCAATGGCGACGGTCTTCTGACCCTCGAGGCGCAGGCTGTTCATCGAGTTCGCGAGATACATGCCTTCTTCCGCCGCGAGCCGCTCGATCACCGCCATGCATCCATCGAAATCGGTGTCGAGCGCAAGCACCAGCGCGCCGTTGGCAAGCGGCTGCACCAGTTGCGCGGCGGTGACCTTCTGACGCGGAAGAATCACGATCGCGGGAATACCGGCCGCCGCTGCATAGGCTGCGAGCGACGCGGACGTATCGCCGGTCGACGCGCACCCCACTGCCCGGATGTGCCGGCCGTCGGCAATCATCTGGCGCACCGTCGAGACCAGCACCGTCATCCCGAGGTCCTTGAACGACCCGGTGTGCGAGTTGCCGCACAGCTTCACCCACAGATCGTTCAGGCCGATCTCGTTGCCGAACCGCTGCGCGTAAAAGAGGTTGGTGCCGCCTTCATCCATCGACACCACGTTTTCGTCGCGAACGGATGGAGCGACCCATTCCTTCTTGCCCCACACACTCGACCCGTACGGCCAGGCGGTGCGCTTGTAGCGATCGTCGAACAGCCGCTTCCACTCCTCCGCCTGGCGATCGCGAAGCGCATCGAGATCGTGGACGACCTCGAGCAGCTCGCCGCACTTCGGGCAGCGGTACAGCACCTCGTCCAGCGCATACGCACCGTGGCAGCCCGCCGTGCACTGGAGGGTCGCGCGATACATCAGGCTGACCCCTCCGCCGCTTGTGCGCCGCCGTAGAGAACCGGCATCGCCAGCATCGGTTCGATGTGAAAGTCGAACGCCGCGATCTCCGCGAGCGCCGCGCTGACGGCTTCCGACGGTGCGGCATCGAGACTCACGATGAACGGCCGGTGGCTCGCCGGGAACCCCGGTTCCTGGAGGATGGCGTCGATGTTGATGTCGTGCTTCGCGAAGACCGACGCGAGCGCCGCAATGATGCCGGGCCGATCGACGACGGTGAAGCGCACGTAATACGGGGTCGCGCGATCGGACGAGACCCGGGTGGCTTGGACCGCCCGTGCCCGCACGGCGGGGCGCGCGCCGCGGGCAATCGTCAAGACATCCGACAGAACGGCCACCGCGGTGGGATCTCCGCCGGCGCCGCGGCCGCCAAACGTCGTTTCACCGCCAAACCGGCCTTGAATCGAGACCAGGTTCTCGCTGCCATTGACTGCCGCGAGCGGCGAGTCCACCGGAACCAGCGTCGGGCCGACGCCGGTGCTCAGTTCGAAATCGCCGTGGCGCTCGGCCCACGCAACCTGTCGGATCGTGCACCCGAGACGCCGCGCATACCGGAAGTCGACGGCGTCAACCGCGCCAATCGATCGGGTCGCGATGGCGCCGGGCGTTGCCTGGATTCCCAACGCGACCATCGCCAGGATCGCGAGCTTGGCTT
This sequence comes from uncultured Acidobacteriota bacterium, assembly GCA_963755695.1. Lineage (GTDB taxonomy): Bacteria > Acidobacteriota > Vicinamibacteria > Vicinamibacterales > 2-12-FULL-66-21 > QHWT01. The sequence goes on from CAVWLB010000010.1 coordinate 2,884,547, forward strand.
GAGCGTCGAGCCCGTCGATGTCCTGCGACGGATTGGCCTCGGCGAAGCCAAGCGCCTGCGCCTCCCGCAGCGCGTCGGCAAACGCCGTCCCCTCGCGCTCCATCTTGGTGAGGATGTAGTTGCAGGTGCCGTTCAGAATTCCCGCGACCCGCGTGAGCCGATCGCCGGCAAGACCACTCTCGATGGCACGAATCACCGGCACGCCACCCGCGACAGCCGCCTCGAACCGCAGGTGACAATCGTGCGCCTCGGCGAGGCCCAGCAGCGACGGCCCCTCATGCGCGATGACCTGCTTGTTGGCGGTCACGACGGAAATGCCTTGCGTGAGGGTGCGGCGGATCCAGTCCTCCGCCGGCGATCGGCCGCCGATGAGTTCGATGAACACCTCGATTGGACGCTCGAGGAGGTCGTCGATCGAATCGGTCCACTGCACCCCACCGTCTACCCAGTCGACGCGCTTGCGATCGACGTCTCGATTGAGAATCGCGACCAGCTCCACTTCGCCTGACGCGTCGTGCAGCAGACGGGCCACCGAGCGCCCGACCGTGCCAAAGCCCGCGATCGCCACACGGCATCGCGTTCCAACATCGGTCGCGACGGGAGTGGCCGTCTGGGGCTCGAGACCAGGGACGACAGACGGAACAGTCATTGGTTCACCGCCATCGGGAAGCCGCTGGCGGCCGCTGCGCTCGACTCGAACAGGAAGGCATCGTGCAGCCGCGTCATCGCCGATTCGGCGTCGGCCTTGTTGACGACGAAGGCCAGCACTGAACTCTCGGACGGCCGCGCGACGATGTGCACCGGCGTATCACCAAGCGCGACCAGCGCGTCACGAATGAGTCGCGGCTCCGGAGACCAGCCGCGTCCGACAGCGCAGACCGCCGCCAGACCGCGCCGCAGCCGCACCTCGGCGAACCCTCCGACGTTCCTGCGGAAGCCGTCCAGATCGGCCGACTCATCGACCGCGACCGAGAGGCAGTTGCCGCACAGATCCGCGAGCACGACCGGGGTGCCCGTGTGCGCCAGCTCGCGGAAGACCTTGGCCGCAAATGGCTCGGGCGCACGGGTGTCCCGGGATGTCACGTCGACGAGCGTCACACCGCGGAAGGCCACCGCCGTCAACCGTGGATCGACATCGACATCGGTCGACGATCCGATGATCGTTCCACCGGCCTCGGGCCGCCGCGAATTGAGCACCCGGACCGGAATGTTGCGTGCCTCGGCTGGATGAATGGTTCCCGGATGCAGCACCTTCGCGCCGAACGTCGCCAGGTCGTGTGCTTCGGCGTACGACAGCCGCTCGACGAGTCGGGCATGTGCGACCACGCGCGGATCGGCGGTGAGGATGCCGTCGACGTCTGTCCAGATCTGGATTTCATCGGCCGAGAGACACGCGCCGAGAAGCGCCGCGGAATAGTCGGATCCGCCCCGCCCGAGTGTGGTCGTCGATCCGTCTGGTGCCGAACCGATGAATCCGCCGATCACCACCACCCGATCCGAGGCGAGCAGTGGACGAACGAACCGGTCTACGGCTTGAGCGGTTGAAGCGAGGTCGGGCGTGGCGGCTTGATAACGCGCGTCGGTCCGCACCACCTCGCGGGAATCGAGCCACCGTGAAGGCAGGCCCCCGTCCTCGAACAGCGCGGCAACCAGGCGGCTGCTCCACTGCTCCCCCGTCGAGACGAGACGATCCGAGGAGGCGGGTGACGGTCTCGTCCGTCCTGCAGCGCGAATCGCCGCGACCGTGCGTCGCGCCGACCGCGACAGCCCGTCGATGCCGACCGAAAGCACCCGACGACGTTCACCGTGGCGGACCGCGCGCGCGACGTCATGATGCAAGGCGGTCAGGCGATCCAGTGCACGACACGCGGCCGCTTCGTCGGTGCAGGCAAGCTCGCCGACTTGGAGGAGCGCGTCGGTGACGCCAGCCAGCGCCGAAACCACCACCACGCGCGGGCCGGAGCGCGTACTGACGATGGCGCCGGCGCGACGGATGGCGTCCGCATCCGTGACCGACGTTCCTCCAAACTTGAGCACCAGCATTGCCGCTCTCCCGTTCCCTCCGGCAGCCGTAACGGCTGCACCAGGCTGCAAATCAACACGCGCCCAAAAACAAAAAACCCGCCGACTTGAAGTCCGGCGGGTGTCTCTGTGCACGCAGTCTGAAACGATCAGGGTGCGGATACGCAGCAAACGCCACCGGACACGCAAATTCGCATGATGCGATTTCGCATGCTGGTATTGGTGGCGATGCAGGTACAGCAGCAGCAGCCCATTGAAGGCGAGTATAGGCACCGCGCCGATCCGGCGTCAAGAGGGCACGTTCGTGTCATATAAGCCTCAATTATCATCTCAGAAAGATTATAAGTTTGACTCCTGGGCCCATGCAGACCGATCATGGGGACCATGAGGCTTTGCGCCCGGGTGTCGCTCGTCATTCGACTTATTGGAGTTACGGTCCTCAGGGCCGGATGACGCCCCCCGATTCAGACGACAGACAGTACGGGGCCGTCATCCAGCAGGGATGACGGCCTTTTTTGTTGGTCAAGGTCAGCACTGGGTGACCGCGGTCACGGTTGGGTTTACAACTTCGTGACCCGAAAGCCGTCAACCCGAATTGGACAGTGCGGCTAGGCGGGTCTTCAGACCGTACGGGAGCAGACGTGGCGGACCACAAAGACAAATGGCAGAGCGGCGCGATTACCGACGGGCCCAGCCGGGCGCCGGCCCGGGCCATGCTCCGCGCGTCCGGGTTCGATCGGGACGCCCTGGCCCGTCCCATCGTCGGCATCGCGAATACCTGGACCGAGATCGGGCCGTGCAACTACCACCTGCGCGACCTTGCGGTCTCGATCAAGGAAGGCATTCGCGCGGCCGGCGGCACGCCGATGGAGTTCAACACCGTGTCGATCTCCGACGGGATCACCATGGGCTCGCCGGGCATGCGCGCGTCGCTGGTGAGCCGCGAGATCATCACCGATTCAATCGAGCTCGTCGCGCGCGGCAACCTCTTCGATGCGCTGGTCGTCCTGGTCGGCTGCGACAAGACCATTCCGGCAGGCGCCATGGCGCTCGCCCGTCTCGACATTCCCGGCGTGCTTCTTTACGGTGGCTCGATTGCGCCGGGTCGCGTGCAGGGGCGCGACGTCACGATTCAGGACGTGTTCGAAGCCGTGGGCGCGCACGCCGCGGGTCGTCTCTCCGATGCCGGCCTTTGCGAGATGGAGGATCGTGCGTGTCCGGGCGCCGGAGCCTGCGGTGGGCAGTTCACTGCAAACACGATGGCCACCGCCTGCGAGTTCCTGGGTCTTGCGGCCATCGGCAGCGGCGATGTGCCGGCCACCGATCCTGACAAGCGACAGGTGGCGCTGCGTACCGGACAGCTGGTGATGGAAGTGCTCCACAACGATCGGCGTCCGTCGCGGATCGTCACGCGAGAAGCGCTCGAGAACGCCATCGTCTCGGTCGTCGCGACCGGTGGATCGACCAACGCCGTGCTCCACTTGCTGGCCATCGCCAACGAGGCCGGTTTACCGCTCGAGATCGACGACTTCGATCGAATCAGCGGCCGCGTGCCGCTCATCGCGGATCTCAAGCCGGGCGGACGATTCGTCGCGGCGGACCTGCACGCGGCCGGCGGTACGAGGCTGCTGGCAAAGCGGCTCATCGAAGCAAGGGCCTTGCATCCTGACGCACCGACCGTTACCGGCCGCACGCTGCGCGAGGAAGCGGCGACTGCGTCGGAAACTCGCGGCCAGGAAGTGGTCCGTCCCGTCAATGCGCCGCTCAAGCCAACCGGCGGTCTGGTGATCCTGCACGGCAATCTCGCCCCTGACGGCTGCGTCGTCAAGGTTGCAGGCCATGACCACATCATGCATCAGGGACCGGCCCGGGTATTCGACTCCGAGGAGGAGGCCTTCGCCGCCGTGCAGTCGGGACGGATCAAGCACGGTGACGTCGTGGTGATCCGCTACGAAGGGCCGCGCGGCGGTCCCGGCATGCGCGAGATGCTGGCTGTCACCGCAGCCATCGTGGGCGCAGGACTAGGCGACTCGGTCGCGCTGGTCACGGATGGCCGCTTCTCGGGAGCGACACGCGGATTGATGGCCGGCCACGTCGCGCCGGAGGCCGCCAGCGGCGGACCGATCGCCGCGTTGCGCGACGGCGACGTGATTACGTTCGATCTGAAGGGACGTGGCATTCGGGTCGAAATCAGCGAGAGCGAATTGGCGTCGCGCCTCGCCCGGTGGACGCCACCCGCACCACGATACGCCGGCGGCGTCATGGGCAAGTACGCGCGGCTCGTGGGATCCGCCGCGAGCGGTGCCGTCACCAGCGCCCACGCGGTGCAGGAATCGCCGGAGCAACGCTCCACGGTAGGAACCAAGTAGATACTGGGACTCGATACATGAATTCAGACGGATGCGACCGATGAAACGTACAGGAGCGCAGATTCTCTGGGAATGTCTGGTGCGCGAAGGGGTGACCGAGGTGTTCGGTTATCCGGGAGGCGCCATTCTGCCCGCATACGACGCGATGCTCGATTATCCAATCCGGCACACGCTGGTGCGGCATGAGCAGGGCGCCACGCACATGGCCGACGGCTACGCACGCGCGAGCGGGAAGGTGGGCGTGGCGATCGCGACCTCCGGTCCGGGCGCGACCAATATGGTCACCGGGATTGCGACGGCGATGATGGACTCCTCGCCGATCGTCTGCATCACCGGACAGGTCGGGAGCCGGCTGATTGGCACCGATGGCTTCCAGGAGATCGACATCACCGGCATCACGCTGCCGATCACCAAGCACAACTACCTGGTGACGACGGCACAGGACGTCGCCCGCACCGTGCGCGAGGCGTTCATGATCGCGAAGTCCGGACGGCCTGGTCCGGTGCTCATCGATATCACCAAGGATGCCCAGCAGGCCTCGTGCGAATTCGAGTGGGAAGCGGCAGCACCGGTCGTGCCTGGCTGGCGTGAAGCGCCGCCGTTTGCCCGCAGCGAGCTCGCGCGCGCGGCCGAATTGATCAAGGCAGCCGAGCGGCCGGTCATCCTCGCTGGACACGGCGTCACCATCTCGGGCGCCGAGCAGGCGCTGCGCTCGTTCGCCGAGCAGACCAACATCCCAATCGCCGCGACGCTCCTCGGTATCGGAGGCTTCCCCGCTTCGCACCCGTTGAATCTCGGGATGATGGGCATGCACGGCGAGGCCTGGGTCAACCTGGCGATTCAGGAAGCGGATCTGTTGATCGCCTGCGGCATGCGCTTCGACGATCGCGTGACCGGCAACCTCAAGACCTACGCTCCGAACGCCAAGAAGATTCATATCGAGATCGACCCCTCGGAAATCAACAAGAACGTCCAGGTCGACGTGGCGCTGGTCGCCGATCTGCGAGCCGTCCTGGAGCGTCTCCTCCCGTTGACCGAGTCGGGCGATCGCAGAGCGTGGTTCGATCGGATCGCCGGCTACAAGGGAGACTCCGCGGTCCGCGACATTCAGTCGCTGCCCGACGACGGTCACCTGTATGCCGCGCATGTCATCAACGACCTGTGGCGCGCGACCCGCAATCAGGACACCATCGTCGTTACCGACGTCGGGCAGCACCAGATGTGGGAGGCGCAGTACTACCACCACGACACGCCCCGCTCGCTCATCACGTCGGGCGGTCTCGGGACGATGGGATTCGCGGTGCCGGCGGCAATTGGCGCCAAGCGCGCGCGGCCGGAAGCGGAAGTCTGGGCGGTGGTCGGCGACGGCGGGTTCCAGATGACGATGTGCGAGCTGGCGACTGCGGTTCAGGACGGCATCAACATCAAGATCGCCATCATCAACAACGGTTACCTCGGCATGGTGCGGCAGTGGCAGGAGTTCTTCTACGAGCGACGCTACGCCGCGACGCCATTGTCCGGACCGGACTTCGCGAAGCTGGGCGAGGCGTTCGGGATCCGCAGCCGCGCGGTGTCGGTGCGGGCTGATGTGCTCCCGGCAATTGCCGATGCCACTTCGCACGAAGGTCCCGTCGTCATCGACTTCCGGGTGGAACAGGAAGACACCGTGTATCCGATGGTTCCCGCCGGCGCTGATCTGCACGCGATGATCCGCAGGCCGAACCCCATCGTCGAGACCGCGGCGGACTAACTGCAGGGAGACTGATCGTGAAGCTGCATACATTCACCGTCTACGTCGAGGATCGGCCCGGAGTGCTCAACCGCGTGGCGTCGCTCTTCCGGCGTCGCGGGTTCAACATCGAGTCGTTGAGCGTCGGCCACAGTGAGACCCCTGGCGTCTCGCGCATGACCGTCGTGGTGGAAACCGACGAAGGGGGCGCGGCGCGTATCAAGGCGCACGTCTACAAACTGATCAATGTCGTCCGTGTAGAGGACATCACCGAGCGGGCCTCGGTCATCCGCGACCTGGCTCTGATCAAGGTGAGCGCCAATCACCAGAACCGGGCCGCGGTGATGCAGCTCGCCAACGTGTTCCACGCGCGAGTGGTCGATGTCGCTTCCGAATCGCTGATCGTGGAGATGGTGGGATCGGAGGCCAAGATCGACGGCTTGCTGGAAGTGCTGCAGCCCTACGGTGTGCTTGAGATGGTGCGCACCGGGCGCGTGGCAATGGCTCGAGGATCCGGTGCTGGCGTCGCAAGCGGCGTCAGGCGGTTTCAGACTGAGGCCGAAGAGGGGTTTTCTTACAGCGTCTGACCGCGAGCGACGAGCCGGGATATGCGGCGGAGGCCGATGTGGCTTAGGCGCGCACGGCGCGCCTGCGAGGCGCGGAGCGGGGCGGAGGGGTCCCCGCGAGCGACGAGCCGGGATATGCGGCGAGGCCGATGTGGCTTAGGCGCGCACGGCGCGCCTGCGAGGCGCGGAGCGGGGCGGAGGGGTCCCCGCGAGCGACGAGCCGGGATATGCGGCGGAGGCCGATGTGGCTCAGGCGCGCACGGCGCGCCTGCGAGGCGCGGAGCGGGGCGGAGGGGTCCCCGCGAGCGACGAGCCGGGTATGGGGCGGAGCCCCATCTAAGTTTGGAGGGAGAAAATGCCGAAGGTGTACTACGATGCGGATGCGGACCTGTCGCTGGTCAAAGGCCGCAAGGTGGCAGTGCTCGGATATGGATCGCAGGGGCATGCCCACGCGCTCAACCTGCGCGACAGCGGTGTCGAGGTTCGGGTGGGGCTCCCCGCGTCGAGCGGATCCCGCGCGAAGGCGCAGGCGGATGGACTCACCGTGCTCGAGCCTGCTGCCGCCTGCGCGTGGGCGGACGTGATCATGGTTCTGGTGCCGGACACCGCGCAGGCCGCTCTGTACCGCGACGCGATCAAGCCGAACCTTGCCAAGGGTAAGACGCTGATGTTCGCGCACGGCTTCAACGTCCGCTTCGGCACGCTCGACCTGCCGAAAGACATCGACGTTTCGATGATCGCTCCGAAATCGCCGGGCCATCGCGTGCGCGAGTTGTATCAGGAAAATGCGGGTACACCCGCCCTCGTCGCGGTGCACCAGGATGCGAGCGGCAAGGCGCGCGATTTCGCTCTGTCGTACGGGAAGGGCATCGGCGTCACCCGGGCGGGCGTCATCGAAACGACATTCGCTGAAGAGACCGAGACCGATCTGTTCGGCGAACAGGCCGTGCTGTGCGGCGGCGTCAGCGCGCTGGTGAAGGCCGGTTTCGAAACCCTGGTCGAAGCCGGATACCAGCCGGAGGTCGCGTACTTCGAATGTCTCCACGAGCTGAAGCTGATCGTCGATCTGATGTATCAGGGCGGCCTGAACTACATGCGCTACTCCGTCAGCGACACGGCGGAACACGGCGATTACACCGGCGGCCCGCGCCTGATCAACGAGCAGACGCGCCAGGAGATGCGCAAGATGCTCGAAGAGATCCAGAACGGCACCTATGCGCGCAAGTGGATCGACGAGGACAAGAAGGGTCGCCCGTGGTTCAACGAGACGCGCGCTCGTGAGCGTCAGCACCAGATCGAGCAGGTTGGCGCGAAGCTCCGGGAGATGATGCCGTTCCTGAAGCCGAAGAAGGCCCCGGAGCCGGCGGGCGTCGCCTGAGCATGTGGCTTCCACCCGAGGGTGGAAGCCGCAACTGTCTCTCAGATTTTCGTGGTCTCCGGCTAGAGCCGGATCTGAACAGCTGGGCGCACACATGTCTCGACTGACCTGGATGAACGGGCGGCTGGTGCCGGAGTCGGAGGCGACGGTGCCGTTCTTGACCGCCGGCCTTCACTACGGCATCGGAGTGTTCGAAGGCATCCGGTGCTACGACACCGCCGACGGACCGGCGGTGTTCCGGCTGCGCGATCACGTGGCGCGCCTGGTCAACTCCGCGAAGACCCTCGGGTTTCGTGAGCTGCCGTATGACGAGGGGGCAATCACCGCCGCCATCCACGAGACGATCAGCGCCAACGCGCTCAGTGCGTGCTACATCCGGCCGCTGATCTTTCTCGCCGAAGGGGGCATGAACCTCAATCTCGACACCGGGCGCCCTCACGTCGGGATCGCGGTGTGGCCGTGGAAGGAATTCCATGGCGAAGGCAGCCTCGACCGGGGCATCCGGGTCAACGTCTCGTCCTACACGCGCCACCACCCGAACGTCATGATGACCCGGGCCAAGATCGCCGGGAACTACGCCAACTCGTTCCTCGCGAAGACCGAATCCGTTCGACTCGGGTTCGACGATGCGGTGCTGCTGGATCCGGACGGTTACGTCGCAGAGTGCACGGGTGAAAACCTGTTCGTCGTGACCCGCGGGCGGATCCTCACGCCACCGCTGGCCGGCATCCTCGAAGGCATTACCCGCGACACGGTGATCACGCTCGCCCGCGACGCCGGCTATACCGTCGTCGAAGAACGGATCGTGCGCGATCGCCTCTACGACGCCGACGAAGTCTTTCTCTCTGGGACCGCGGCTGAAGTCATTGGCGTGTGCGAGGTGGATTTCCGAACGGTCGGATCGGGGTCGATCGGTCCGATCACCCGTGCGGTGCAGCAGGCATTCCGTCAGACGGTCCGCGGCGAGCACCATCGCTCGCCCGAATGGCTCGAGCCGGTGCTGCCACTCGACGACGAGGCGGGCGCGAAAATCCTGAGGGCGTGACGACCGTGGATCTCAGGCAACTGGAAATCATCCGGGCGATCGCCGACACGGGCTCCTTCACCAGAGCCGGAGCACGGCTCCACGTCTCGCAGTCGGCCATCAGCCGGCAGATCTTGCTTCTCGAAGAGGAGCTGAACGAACCGCTATTCCTGCGATTCGGGCGTCAGGTGCAGATTACGCCCGCCGGCGAAGCGCTCTTGCAGCTCAGCAACCGGATGTTTGCGGACATTCGCGAAACGTGCGCGACCATCGTCGACCAGCAAAAGCATTTGAGCGGCACCCTCAACCTGGTCGGCGGGATGACGGTGTGCCTTTATCTCTTTCCGCGGCTGCTGAAGGAATTCCGCCGCCACCATCCCGACGTCGAAATCAAGATTGCCACCGGCGGGATGCCGCGACTGCTGCGCCGCCTTCGGTCCGGGCGCGCGGATCTGGCGCTGCTGACGCTGCCCGTCAACGAGCCTGGCCTCACCACCGTGCCCGTGCTTCGCGAAGAGCTGCTGCTCGTCATGCCGCCAGGACACGCGCTCGAACGCGTGAAGCATCCCCTGGATCCGGCCGTGCTCGTCGGGGAGCCGTTCATCATCTTCGAGGCGGGCTCCAACACGCGCCGGGCCATCGACGACTTCTTCCTTCGCGAACAGATCACCCCAAAGGTGGTCACCGAAACGGAGAACGTCGAGATCATGAAGGCCATGGTCGCCAGCGGCCTTGGCATCAGCATCGTCCCGTTTCAGTCGGTCGCACAGGAGACGCGGAGCGGCACGCTGTCGGTCGGCCGGATCCGTGGCCCACAGCTCGTGCGGGAGACCGGCTGGGTCTACCGGACGGGTGAGCGCGTGCCACGCGTCGTACAGGAAATGATGGCAATGTTGACGCGCATCGCGCCGCAGCTGCAGCTCTCGGCCGACAGCCGGCCCGCCCTCGACGCTGAACCGGCGATTGCCGCACGCCGCCGCCAGAAAAGCGGATAATGCCGGTGTCATGCGTCTCACCGAACGCGAAATCGACAAGCTGCTCGTCTTTACGGCTGCCGACGTCGCCCGACGCCGTCGCGCGCGCGGACTGAAGCTCAATCACCCCGAAGCGATCGCGCTCATCACCGCGGAGGCGGAGGTGGAAGGCATCCGCGACGGCCGCAGCGTCGCCGAGCTCATGACATACGTCGCGGGAATTCTCACTCGCGACGACGTGATGGAAGGAGTCGCCGAGATGATTCCGGAAATCCAGGTCGAGGGCACGTTTCCCGACGGCACCAAGCTCGTGACGGTGCACGATCCGGACCCTCGGGAAACGCGACATGATCCTCAACGACCGAGTACCGCGAATCGACATCGACCCTGAACGCTACACCGTTGTCGTCGACGGGGAGGCAATTGTGCCGCAACCGGCCGCGACACTTCCGATGGCACAACGCTATTTTCTCTTTTGACCATGCCCGCACCAGACACGGTTGTTTCCATCCGAGCGCTCCCGGAAGACCATCATCCCCACGCCAGCGACGCCGACATCGTCGAAGTCCCGATGACCGCGGAGGATCGGCGGCGTGTACGCCGCATCGTCGAGGCGACCGACGGCACGAAGCTGGCGCTCGAGCTCGCTACCGGCACCGTCCTCCACCCTGGGCAGGTGCTGCACCGAAGCGAGATCCGTGAGTACATCGTCGCGGCGGCGCCGGAAGACGTGCTCGTCGTGCGGCCGCGCAGCCTCGAAGAAGCCGCACGCATCGGACATCTGATTGGCAATCTCCATCGCGACATCGAGGTGCGAGGAGGCGATCTGATCGCGCTGGCCGACGCGGCACTCGCCGATCGGCTCACGCGTGCCGGAGTCCCGTTCGAGCGTTCACGCCGTCCGTTTCAGGGGCGCGCGCCAGGGGAGCACTCGCACTGATGGACGCCGTTAGGTTGCTGCGCCTGTTGCAACTGTTCGATTCACAGTTTCCGGTCGGCGCCTTCGCACATTCCGGTGGTCTTGAAACCTACGCAGCCGAGGGGGCGGAGCTTCCGGTGCTCGCCGAAAGTCCTCCGGAACCAGATCGAGCTCGGTTGGGGACGGAGCGAGCTCGCGGCGGCGTACCTGGCGTGGCGCGCGGGCGTCGAAGCAGTGTCGCTTCGCGCGTTGAACGATCTCTCGGCGCGGGTCCACGCGCTCAAAATGATTCCCGCCGCGAGGGACACGAGCGTCCGGATTGGACATCGCACTCTGGCGCTGGTTCGCCGCCTGTATCCGGATGCCGTCTCGAACCTCGAGGTGCAGCCCGCGCATCACGCTGTCGTGATCGGCGCTGTGGGTCGCCGCCTGGATGTCGACCTGACGCCGCTTTTGATCGCCTTTGCGCAGAGTCTGGCGGCCGGTACGCTGGGCGCTGCGACACGGTGCATGCCGGTCAGCCCGGCGCAGGCACAGAGGCTGCTCGTGGAGAACCACGACCTCGACATCCGCGCACATCAACAGGCCTTCCTGCACACCCGCCTGTTCCAATCATGAGGAAGGTGACGTGGCACGCGTGATTATCGGCGTCGGCGGTCCGGTGGGATCCGGCAAGACGGCGCTGCTCGACGGCCTCTGCAAGCAGTTACGCGACCGTTATAGTCTCGCAGTGATTACCAACGACATCTACACCTACGATGACGCCGAGTTCCTGATGCGCTCCGGCGCGCTTCCCCTCGAGCGGATTCGCGGCGTCCAGACCGGCGGCTGCCCGCATACCGCCATCCGCGAGGACACGTCGATCAATCACGAAGCGATCGAAGAGATGATTCGCAACTTCCCCGACGTGCAGATCGTGTTCCTGGAGTCCGGTGGAGACAACCTCGCGGCGTCGTTCAGCCCTGAGCTGGTCGACGTGAGCATCTACGTTGTCGATGTCGCGGGTGGAGACAAGGTGCCGCGCAAGGGTGGGCCGGGAGTGGCGCGGAGCGACCTGCTGGTGATCAACAAGATGGATCTGGCGCCGTACGTGGGTGCCGATCTGGACGTCATGCAGCTCGACGCGGCCGCCATCCGGGGCGGGAAGCCGATTGTGTTCACGAATCTGAAAACTGGTGAAGGTCTCGATCAGGTGATCTCGTGGATCCAGCACGACGTCCTGTTCGAACCGCTTGAATCCGGGGTCTGACCCCGATTTGCGCCGCGAAGCTAGCCGTCACTGCTCACTGAACGGACTCGATGCGTCAGCTTGCCCGCGAAAACGTGGGGTCTGACCCCGAATGCGGCCTCTCCGGCGGCGCGCGGCTGAGGTTCTCCCGACGTGGATCAGCGACGTGCTCGCGACGAATATCTCCGTTTCCGTCGTCTGCTTAGCCACATTTTCGTGCGGGTGCTCGAGCAGCGTCGTGTCCGCGTAGATCAGAGAGCCGTTCCCCTCCGCCGACCTGGTTGCGTTTGGGCAGTCCAATCCCGGGCAGGTGTTCTTGCGCGCTTTGGGAAATGACTGGCAGTCGCTCGATCGCACCGTCCGGGACGCGTGGAAAGTACTGCCGCTTCGGTTGGAGCGGTTTCGCTGCTAGTCGTCGCTTGGACTAGGCCCGCGCCTCGAGAAAGGGCGAGTCGTCTTCTTCTTCCTCGGACCGGGAATAGCCGGCTTCCTCGAGCGTGCGATTGATTTCCTGCTTCAACCAGTCCGACGGATTCGGCTTGATGGCGCGCAGCGCCTGCCACTCTGACTCCGTCAGCGTGATCGCGATGAATCGGCTAGATCCCTTGTCCATTCGCCGCTCCTCCTGTCCCAGTCATCGTAGTTCGGCAGATGCCAGACCCCTAAATAGAATTGCCGCATCCCAGCCATCTGATTCGGTCATGAGGGTAGAATTCCGCGGAAAGGCAGAAAACTGGCCGATCAGGCTGCCGCTAAGCAGTTCGTGGCGAGCTTGACGTAGGTGCCAATCGCCTCGTTAATCTCATCGAGGCGGACGAATTCATCCTGCGTGTGCGCCACCAGAATCGAACCGGGCCCGAACAGGAGAGGGGTGCCCCATCGATCGAGCAGGGCCGCGTCGGTCGTGAATGGAAACACGGCTGTGGGCACGCCACGAACCGTGTGGAACCGCACGAGTGGAACGCGCAGAATTTCGGTTACGGTGACATCCGGTTCCACTTCACGCGTCTTGGCGAGGACATCGTCGGCCGGGCCGACAATCCGAAACATCAGCTCAGCTGACGCGGACGGCGAGATCACGTTCGGGGCAATTCCTCCTTCGATCAGTCCAACTGAATAGAACGTCTCGCCGAGTTCGGGATTGGATGGCCACCGCATCCCGCGCAGACGCACGAGCACATCGACGAGCTTGTCGATTGCCGACTCGCCGTGTTCCGGCGTGGAGGAGTGTGCCGCGCGCCCCCGCGCATCGAGCCGCACCCGCAACATGCCTCGCGTCGCCACCGCGAGCGTGCTGTCCGTGGGTTCACCGTTGATCAGGAACCTGGTCGGCGCCGCCGCGGCATTTGCGATCATGGCGCCGTCGCTCCCGCGTTCCTCGCCGACGACGAACAGCAGGGCGACGCGCCGTTCACCGGACGCCCGCAACCGTTCCACTGCCGCCAGCTGTGCGGCGAGGATGCCCTTCGCGTCACACGAGCCGCGGCCGACCAGCCGCCCGTCGCGCACATCGCTTGGAAAGAATGGCGGCACACAGTCGAAGTGTGTCGAGAGCACCACTCGAGGATCGTCAAGACGCGCATAGACGTTGAACCGGCCATCCGCAACCGGCTGCCGTTCGACGGTATAGCCAAGCTGTGACAGCTGGGTGGCCAGCCATTCCGCCGCCGCCTGCTCCCGGCCGGTCGTCGAGTCGATGTCGATGAGTGCGCGGACGAATGCAATGAGGTCTAGTGACACTAGCGAATCCATTGCTCGAGGGCGGTGCGTGCGCTGGTGCGCTCGTCGCGATACTTCACGATCACCGGGGTGGCAAGCGCAAGCCCCCAATCGCGTCCTGGACCACCCGAAAATGGACGCGTGCCCGGGACGACCACTGCCCCTTCTGGAACGACGAGCGGTTTGCCGGCAGACGGCTCGATGATGCGATTGTTCGGAATGTCAAAGATGGGGGTCGATCCGGTGAGCACGACACCGGCTGCGAGCACTGCCAGGCGCTTCACCACGGTTCCCTCGTACACGCCACAGTTGCCACCCACGAGCACTTCGTCCTCGATGATCACCGGCAAGGCGCCGACCGGCTCGAGCACGCCGCCGATCTGGGCAGCGGCGCTCAGGTGGACACGCTTGCCGATCTGCGCGCACGACCCGACGAGCGCGTGCGAATCCACGAGGGTTTCCTCGTCGACGTATGCGCCGATATTCACGTACATCGGCGGCATGCAGATGACACCGCGGCCGAGGAACGCGCCGTCGCGCACGCTGGATCCGCCAGGGACGATGCGGATGCCGGCGGACACGTCGAGCTTCTTCAGCGGCAGCGTATCCTTATCGATGAACGGCCAGCGGCCATGATCTGCAGATGCGTCCGCGATTGCACCGAAGCGGAAACCCAGCAGGATTCCGCGCTTGACCCACGCATTCACCTTCCATCCTGACGGAGAGGCAGCGTCGGGTTCAGCGGCGCGCACGGTTCCCTGAGACAGCGCAGTACGTAACGCGGCAAATGCTTCGCGTGCTTCCTCGCGCGGCGCATCGCCAGCCGCTGCGGAAAGACGGTCGATCGTTTCGGCCAGGACAGCGGTCGTCATGCGGGAATCGCCACGGCCAGCCCCAGCGATCGCAGCACCGTCGCGATCCGTTCGCGCGACGCGGGCCGCGGCGGCACCATTGGAAGCCGGTAGGTTTCTTCCAGCAGGCCGAGCATGGCCATCGCGCTCTTGACCGGAATGGGATTCGACTCGATGAAGTTCACCTGCAGCAGCGGCATCAGCCGCTGGTGCAGCTGGCGCGCGGTTGCGAAGTCGCCGTTGGCCGCCAGTTCGGCGAGCCTGCTCATCTCGCCGGGAATCTCGTTCGACGCCACCGACACGATGCCTCGTCCGCCGACGGCCATCAGTGGCAGGGTCAGCGCATCGTCGCCCGACAGCACGATGAAGGTGTCGGGCACCGAAGCGCAGACCTCGCAGATCTGCGTCATGTTGCCCGAGGCTTCCTTCACGCCCGCGATGTTTGGGATCGAGGCGAGACGAACGAGAGTGGCGGGATCGATATTGCAGCCGGTTCGGCCAGGCACGTTGTAGAGAATGATGGGCAGTTCAATGGCCTCGGCGATCGCGCGGTAGTGCGCAACCAGCCCGTCCGGCGTCGGCTTGTTGTAATACGGCGTCACCGACAGAATGCCGTCAGCCCCGGCGCGCCGCATGCGCTTTGCCGCGTGAATGACCTCTTGCGTGTTGTAGCCGCCGGCCCCTGCGAGCACCGGTACGCGCCCCTTGGCCTGCTCGACCACGAGCTCGACGACCCGCGTACGTTCGTCTTCCGTGAGGGTCGGGCTCTCACCCGTCGTACCGCACGGCACGAGGAAGTGAATGCCGGCGTCGATCTGGCGCTTCGCCAGACTCGATACGCCCGCTTCGTCCAGCGATCCGTCATGCCTGAACGGCGTGACGAGAGCAGTCCCGCAACCGGTGAATGGCTGCATTAGTCCTCCTGTCGGCTATCGGTGCCACGTGCAAGGGGCTAGGTGCATCAAGGGTGCTACGTGCAAGGGGCTAGGTGCTGGATGCTACGTGCTGGTTGGGAACACCCGGCACTTAGCCCTTGCACCCTTGATGCACCTAGCACGCAGCACTTAGCACCTTGCACCTAGCACTCTTAGCCTACAGCCCAAGCACATCTTTCATCGTGAACCACCCCTGGCGTCCCTGAATCCATCGTGCGGCTTCGAGGGCACCGCGTGCGAATGCCGCGCGATCCCGTGCGATATGGATGATGGTAATCGTTTCGGAGGCGGCGTCGAAGCCCAAGGTGTGCGTTCCGGGGATGGCGCCGGCGCGCGTGGACGCGATCGGCACCTCGGCTGAAAAGCCGGCCTGGCGCAGGGCACGCTCCATGGCGAGCGCGGTGCCCGATGGCGCGTCTTTCTTTGCCGCGTGGTGCAGCTCATGAATCCATGCGCCGAACGCCGGTTGCGACGCCATCAACGCGCCGGCGCGCTCGATCAGTGCGAGGAACAGATTGACGCCGATCGCGAAGTTCGGAGCCGATACAACGCCGATGCCATGCTGCCCAGCAGCATCGCGGATCTCCCGCTCGCGCGCCTGCCATCCGGTCGTGCCAATCACCAGCGGCGTGCCCCGCGGGGCGAGCTTTGCCACCGGTACTCGATACGGCCTCGGCGGTAGAAAAATCAATTGCGACGTCCGCGTCGGGCCAGGCCGCGCCGGCATTTCCGCGTGCGATCGCGGCTTCGACTTCGAATCCATATTCGGGCGCCAGCGTCTCGACGAGGCGTCCCATTCGACCGTGCCCGATCAGGAGCAGGCGGGCCATTACTCAGCGCATCCCACCGTCTCGAACAGCTCGTCATGGAGGTGTTTCATCGCGTCAACGGCAGCGGCATCGTTCAGCACCATGGTCAGATTCCTGCGCGATGCAGCCTGCGACACCATCCGCAAAGGGAACGTCGCCAGCGCGCCAATCACCCGCGACGCGGTATCGGATCGTCGACGGAGATTTTCGCCGACCACGCACAGGATCGCCATGTCTTCCTCGACGCTGACGTCGGCGAACTCGCGCAAGGCGGCGACGATTTCGGGCACCCGGCGACGATCGTCCACCGTCACCGATACGCTCACCTCCGACGTGGTGACCACGTCGACCGGTGTGCGGTAGTGCTCGAAGGTTTCGAACACGCGCCGCAGGAATCCATATGCCATCAACATCCGCGTCGACGTGACGTCGACGACCGTGATTCCACGCTTGCAGGCGATCGCCGCAACCGGTCGCCCGTCGTCGGCCGGCGAGGCGGTGATCAGCGTTCCCTCGATCTCGGGCCGCCGGCTGTTGAGGATGCGCACCGGGATGTCGCGTGCGACGGCCGGCAGAATGGTGCTCGGGTGCAGCACCTTCGCGCCGAAATACGCGAGCTCGGACGCTTCGCCGAACGAGAGTTGCCGCACCAACCGCGGCTCTTCGACAATTCGAGGATCGGCCGTCAACATGCCGTCGACATCGGTCCAGATTTGGATTTCGGATGCGTCGATTGCCGCGCCGATGAACGCCGCCGAGTAATCCGATCCGCCGCGCCCCAAGGTCGTGGTGCCACCGTCGGGCGCCCGGCCGATGAACCCGCCGATCACGGGAATGCGACCCGACTCGAGCAGCGGGACAACAACCTCGCCAGCAGCCTGTTTCGTGGCATCGGCAAGCGGCGCGGCGTGACCGTGAGTCGCATCGGTCATCAGCACTGATCTCGCGTCGACGAATTCAGCCCCGAGACCGTGTTCGCCGAGCGCGGCTGCCACGAGCCGGCTGCTGAGCAGCTCGCCACTCGCCGCGACCCGGTCGATTGCCCGCGGATGCGCGTGGCGCAAGACGTCGATCGCCTGCAACACCGCTCCGAGCTCGGCGAGTTCGAGCTCGATCTCACGCGCGAGAGTACCGTTCGAAGCGCCAGTAAGGCTGAGAGCGGCGTCTCCATGGCGACGCGACAGCTCGTCGAGTCCGGCATGTACCACGTCGGTTCGCCCGGCGCTTGCCGCCTCCGCCAGGCCGAGTAGACGATCCGTCACACCGGACATCGCAGACACGATAACGACCGGCACGGCGCCTGAATCGACCACGCGCCGCACGATCGAGGCCAGCCGGGCAATCGCGGCGGCATCGGCCACCGACGTCCCGCCAAACTTCATGACCACGGCGCGCATCAGTCTTCCCCAATCAGCCCGGTCGCGAGCATGAGCTCTGCATTCAGTACCGCGGCACCGGCGGCGCCGCGAACCGTGTTATGCCCGAGCGCAACCATCTTGACGCCAAGTATCGGACAGCGACGGATGCGACCCACGCTCACGGTCATCCCGCCGTCGCGGTCGACGTCGCGTCGCGGCTGTGGCCGATCTGGCGCAGTGCTGACCACGATTGGATGTGGTGGTGCGGTCGGCAGGTTGAGCGCCTGTGGCTGTCCTTTGAAGGACGCGAGCGCAGCACCGACCTCCTCGAGGGAGGGGCGTGCCTTCAGACCGATCGAGATCGTCTCCGTGTGTCCATCGATGACCGGAACCCGGTTGGTGTGCGCGCTGACGGTAACGGCGTGCGGGGTGACAGCACCGTCCACGATATCACCCAGGATCTTGCAGGTCTCGCTCTCCATCTTTTCTTCTTCATTGGCGATGTAGGGGACGACGTTGCCGAGAATATCCACCGAGGGAACGCCCGGATAGCCTGCGCCAGACACCGCCTGCATCGTCGTCACCAGCACCGATTCGAGGCCGAAACGCCGCAGTGGCGCCAGCACCATCGCGAGGACCACGGTTGAACAGTTTGGATTGGTCACGATGGCGCCACGCCATCCTCGTGTCTGCCGTTGGCGATCGAGCAGCGCCAGATGCTCCGCGTTGACTTCGGGAATGAGTAGAGGCACGTCGGCATCCATCCGATAACAACGTGCGTTGCTGACGACGAGGTGGCCGGCGGCCGCGAAGGCAGGCTCGATATCCTTTGCCGCGGTGGCATCCAGCGCCGAGAACACCAGCCGCGGGCCCTTTCCCGGGACGCAGCCCTCGACGCGCGAGCCGCGCAGTTCTTCCGGCGGCGCGTCACCCAGCCGCCACGGCGCGGCGTCCTCGTAGGTACGCCCTTCGGACCGCTCGCTGGCAGCCAGCCATGCCGGCCGAAACCAGGGATGCCGGGCGAGCTGCCGCACGAACTGCTGACCCACCATCCCCGTCGCGCCGAGGACTCCAACGTCGATTCGCTTGCGTCCTGCCTGCATGGTCCGCGCCTCCAGAGCTCGAGCAAAAAAAAACCGCCGGCGCCACGTGGGGCCGGCGGTTGCTGGATTTCTGCTGCGAGCTGATCGTCTTCAGATCACGAGCGACACCTTCACCACCGGCCAGCAAATTCGCTTGGCCCGCTTTCGAGTGGTGAAGCAGGTAGTGCTCGTCATTTCTCCCGGAATCTTACCGCGCCACGACCGGACACGTCAACGGCGAATCCGTTTCAGACGTCTTCCTTTCCGGACTTGTAACTGCCTAGGGTCCGGACCCATTGGGTGAACTCGCCGAGATCCGCGAGGGCCCGCCCGCACGCGAGCGAGTCGCGGGCGACGTCCACGTCGACATAGAACATGTACTCCCAGGGGCGGCCGCGAATCGGTCGCGACTCCAGCTTCGTCAGGTTGATGTCGCGCAGCGCGAAACCGGCGAGCGCCTTGAACAACGTTCCGGGTTTGCTCTGCAGCGCGAACACGATCGACGTCTTGTTCGCCTCGGGCACGTCCCTCCCGCTCCGCGCGATGACGAAGAACCGCGTGATGTTCCCCTCGAAGTCCTGGATCGATTCCCGCAGCACCTCCAGGTTGAACACCTCCGCTGCTCGTCTCGACGCCACCGCTGCCGCATCGTCGCGGCCACTCTCACGGACCATCTTGGCGGCGCCGGCCGTGTCGTAGACGGCCACAATCTCGACACCGGCGAGTTGCTGGAGGAAATCCTCGCACTGGGCGAGCGCCTGGGGGTGCGAGTAGACGACCCGTACGGCATTCATCGGCGTGCCCGGGAGCGCGAGGAGGCAGTGGTCCACGCGAAGTTCCACTTCCCCCACGATTGGCAACTCATGCTCGACGAGCAGGTCGTAATTGCGATGAATGCTGCCGCCGATGGAGTTTTCCATCGGCAGAATGCCGTGGGTTGCCCGCCCTTCGGTGACCGCTGAAAACACGTCCTCGAAGCCGCGGCACGGCAGGACATCGGCCTTGGGCGCAAAGCGCAATGCCGCTGCCTCGCTGTAGGCGCCCGGCTCACCCTGAAAAGCAATTCGCACGGTCGTTACTATACACGTCGGCAGCCCATCCAGCCGCTACTTGAGGTCGTCAGACCTACTTAGCGGCCGAGTCTTGAATACGGCCCAGCGTCAGCCTACTCTGTTAGTGCGCGCGAGCGCGGCCATTCCACCCTAGAACCCCTCCTTCGCGAATACAGCCAGTCACGATCGATTACGTGCAGCGTATCGCCCGTTACGGAGGACGAAAAGTACCGCTCAGGCGATCGCCGAAAGCGTAAACGACGGTGCAAGGTTTCACTTGCCGTCGATGGTGGCGGCTTCCTTGCTCCGCGGTGACCGCACTGTTGCGACGCCGCTCATCCGGGGTGGCGCCACCAGGGAGAAGTCTAGTGATGCGTAATACCAGGAAAATCCCAGGCACCAAGCGGGGCCTCAGCCTTATCGCGTTCGTGATAGTGATCGCGATTGGAAACTCACCAGCTTCAGCGATTCGTTCGGAACGACAGGGCACAGTTGCTCAGGCCGTTACTGGACACACCACTCAGGCTCTGAGCGTTGATGAATCGCGCGCACTGAACAATTACGGACGACTTCCACTCGCCTTCGTCCAGAACATCGGCCAGACCGATCACCGCGTGCGCTACTACGCGCAAGGAAATCGGTTCGGTTTTTACCTCACGCAGCGAGAAGTGATGCTCGCGTTCGCCGGTAAGGACGCCGGGGCAGGCACTGCGCTCGCGCTGCAATTCATTGGCGCCAATCCCCATGTCGAGATCGAAGGCGGAGACCGGGCGCCCGGCGAAGTCAACTATCTCCAAGGCAACGATCCGGCCGCGTGGCACACCCACGTGCCGCGCTATGCGACGGCCATCTATCATGAGCTCTGGCCAGGAATCGATTTGCACCTGTATGAACAGTCGGGAGTTCTCAAGTACGAGTTTCACCTCAAGCCTGGTGCCCGGCCATCGGACGTCCGCCTCGCTTACGCGGGCGCCACCCAGCTCTCGCTCGATGAATCTGGAGCGCTGCTGATCCATACCGGAGCGGGCGAGTTACGGGACGCGGCGCCGATCGCATATCAGGAGTCCGGCCTCGGGCGCGTAGAGGTGCAGAGCCGATATTCGCTCAATGGAACGGATGCGAGGCACCGCTTCGCGTTTGCCGTCAGCGACACCTACGATCGCACTCGCGAGCTGATCATCGATCCGGGGATCCAGTACACGACGTTCATTGGAGGGGGGAGCGACGAGGTCGGTGCGGGAATCGCCGTGGATGCGTCTGGCAACGCCTACATCGGCGGCACCACGCAGTCGCCGGATTTTCCGACCACGGTCGGGGCGTTCAAGCGAACCGGCGCCACCAACAATTTCGCGGAGGCGTTCGTCAGCAAGCTGAACGCATCGGGAACCGCGCTGGTCTACTCCACGTTCATCGGCGGCAGCGACATGGAGTTCGGTCGCCGGATCGCCATCGACGCGGCGGGCAACGCCTACATCACCGGACAGACCAAGTCTTCGAACTTCCCCGTCACCGCCAACGCTTTCGACAGAACCCTCAACATCCCGCAGAATTGCCCGCGCTGCGCCACCGACAACACCGACGGATTCGTGACCAAGCTCAATGCGAGCGGGTCGGCGCTCGTGTATTCGACGTATCTGGGCGGAACCGACTACGACAGCCCACGCGGAATCGCCGTCGACGCCGGCGGCAACGCGTACGTCAGCGGTGAAACGCTGTCTGCGGACTTTCCCACGACAGCGGCGGCCTTCCGCAGGACCTACAGTGGCAATTACGACATCTTCGTGACGAAGCTGAATGCGGCGGGATCCGCGCTCGCCTACTCGACCTTCCTCGGCGGCACGCAGGTGGACAACGGAGAACGGGTTGCGGTCGATGCCGCCGGTAACGCCTACGTCATGGGTTTCTCGAGCTCGACCGACTTTCCTACGACGCCCGGCGCCTTCGCGACCACGAACCACGGCGGCTTCGACGTGACCTTGACCAAGGTCAATCCCCCTGGATCAGGCCTGGTCTACTCCACCTACCTTGGAGGGCAGGGCTCTGACACTGGCGGGGGCCTCGTCGTCAACGATGCCGGCGAGGCATATGTCAGTGGCGGCACGGGATCACTGGACTTTCCCACAACGGCTGGTGCGTTCCACACCCCGCCTGACGGCAGCGACAACTTCGTGACGAAGTTCAACGCCGCCGGTTCGGCGCTCGTGTATTCCGCCCTGTTCGGTGGCACCGCGAGCGAAGGCGCCAACGGAATCGATCTCGATTCGGCGGGAAACGCGTGGATCACCGGCATCACGACGTCCACGAATTATCCGACCACGGCCAATGCTGCCGATCGATCGTTGAACGGCGGCGCCGACGCGTTCATCTCGGAATTGAATCCGAACGGTTCCGCGCTTCCGTATTCAACGCTGCAAGGAGGCTCACAATCGGATGGCGGCAACGACGTGGCGGTCGACAACATCGGTGACGTCTACGTAACCGGCCACACCATGTCGCTGGACTTCCCGGCCACCGTCGGAGCGTTCGACACGGTCTTCGCGGGAGACCTCTCGGTCTTCTGGGGGGACGCGTTCGTGACCAAGATCGACGTCAGCGCCACAACCAACGCGCCGGTGGCGCCACCAGCAACGCCCGGCACGCCAAGTCTTCTCGCGCCGGCCAACGCGGACACGCCTCCGCAGCCGATCACCTTCGACTGGACCAACGTGACCAGCGCGGTCTCGTACACGATTCAGATCGACGATTCGAGCACGTTCACCGCGCCGCTGGTGCGCGAGGCGTCGGTGACCGACTCGATGTACGCCACCAGCGGTCTGGCGACAACAACTCACTTCTGGCGCGTGCGAGGCGTAAACAGCGCGGGCGTCGCGGGACCCTGGTCGGCCGTGCGCAGTTTCACACCGCAGCAGGCTCCGCCGCCACCGGTTCTGGGCTCGATCGATATCAATCCGAATGTTGTGATCGGCGGCGATCAGTCGAGTGGAACCGTGGTCCTCAGCTCGGGTGCGCCGGATGGAGGGGCACTCATCTCGCTGTCCAGCAGCAATCCTGCCGTGGCGGGCGTCCCGCAATCGACGACTGCTCCGGCGAACAGCTTTACGGCGAGCTTCACGATCAACACCGCCGCCGTGTCGGCGTCCACGGTGGTTACTATCACCGCGACCTACAATGGAACGACCCGAACGGGTAGCCTGACTGTCAATCCTCCCGGCTCGTCGACGAGCACGCTCTCAAACCTTGCCCTCAGTCCGACGAGCGTGTCCGGCGGCTCGAGCGCGCAGGGCGCGGTCGTCCTCTCCGCTGCGGCGACCACGGCGACGACGATTACATTGTCGAGCAGCAATACGAACGTAGCCGCCGTCCCGGCGAGCGTCACGGTTCCCACCGGCTCTCAAAGTGCGGTGTTCAACATCACGACGACCGGCGTGACCACACAGACGCAGGTCACGATCTCTGCAACATTGAATGCGGTTACGAAGACCGCGCCCCTGACGGTCACATCGGGCTCGCCGCCACCGCCCCCGCCACCACAGACTGCTACGCTGACCGTCAGCGCCGGCGGTCGAAGCGGCGAACGGGTGACCTCGAGCCCGGCAGGCATCAATGTCGCGACCGGAAGCAGCGGATCGGCCTCGTTCAACATCGGCACGTCGGTGACCTTGTCGGTGACCAACGGCCGCTCCGCAATCTGGTCCGGTGCCTGCTCGAGCGGTGGCAGCAAGACCGCGAGATGCACCTTCACCTTGAACGGCGCCGCCACAGTCAACGCCAACGTGCAGTAGACGACGCCACACAAAACGCAGAATCAACCTCGGTCCATCCCCGTGGATGGACCGAGCTGTCTCGAGGTGAGCTGGGCTATAGTGTGCCCCGATTAGCCGGACGCCGCTGTACCGACTGCTAGGAGCACACATGAAACGTGAATTCGTTCTCGGCGCCCTGGTGATCCTGGGAGGGCTCTCGGCGGCCCTGAGTGCGATCGAACCCGCACGGCAGGGCGCCGGCCAACAGCCATCCGCGAGTGCCCTTCAGGTCGACAAGATCAAGGACAACCTGTACGTGCTCCGAGGTGGCGGCGGAAACAGCGCGGTATTCATCTCTGCCAGCGGCGTCATACTCGTCGACACCAAGCTGCCCGGGTGGGGAAAGCCGATTCTCGAAAAGATCAAACAGCTCACCGACAAGCCGGTCACGACGATCATCAACACTCACACGCACTTCGATCACGTCAGCGGCAATGTCGACTTTCCACCGACCGTCGACATCGTCACCCACGAGAACACCGCCAGACTGATGCGGGAGATGCAACCGCCGGTAGGTTATCCTGACGCGCCGAGAAAGATGTTCGAAGACAGCAACGGAGTCGGGCTACCCAAGCGCACCTTCAAGGATGAGATGACGCTCGGCAGCGGCAACGATCGCGTGGAGCTCCACTACTTCGGCCGAGCCCACACCGGCGGCGATGCATTCGTGGTCTTTCCCACCCTTCGCGTGATGCACGTGGGCGACGTCTTCCCGGTCAAAGGGATGCCGATCATGGATGCCAACAACGGCGGCAGCGGGATCGAGTACCCGACCACGCTCGGCAAGGCAGCCGCGCTAGAGAATATCGACGTCGTGATCACAGGGCCACAACGCGACGACGCTCACGATGGGCGACCTGAAAACGTTCACGGAGTTCATCGAAATTTTCGTCGAGGCAGTGAAATCAGGAAAGAACGACGGACGAACGCTCGACGACGTCGTCAGCTCCTGGAAGGTGCCGAGCCGGTTTCTGGAAGCGGGTTATGCCCAGCCGTCATCCAGCGCCAAGGACCAGAATGCCACGCGGATGCGCCAGAACGCGGAATTCATCTGGAAGGAGCTGAAATAGACGCAACCCGATGCAGGTGAGATTTCGGAGGGCTGCCGTCACCTGCTGAGGCTCGAGAGCGGGCACTCTCGAGCCTCATGCATCCATGTCAGAACGTCACGCGGGTGACGAGTTGCAACGTCCGCGGCGGCGCCACGCCGTTGATGGTCCCGAAGCCATTTGGCTGCACCAGATTGCCGTTCGCGTCGTACGGCAGGTTGGTGATGGTCTTGTCGGTCAGGCTGGCGAAGTTGGCCGTCGCGTTGACGCCCGTGAACTGCGGGTGGTTCAACGCGTTGAACATGTCGACGCGGAACTCGAACTTCATGTTTCTCACCAGTGCGAAGTTCTTCGAAAGCGACATGTCGAGGTTGTTGGTAGGCGGATTGCGCAGGAACAACCGGGCCGACTCGTCGCCGCGGCTCCCGGGCTGCGGCGGCGCAAAGCACGTGGTGTTGATCTGTTGGTACGGATTGTCGCCGTAACCGCCTCCCGGGTTGCATGTCACAACCACGCGCGCGTTCGGAGTGTCGGTGCCGGTGAGATTCTGCGAGCCGATGTCGGGGATCGAAAAGCCGACGGCATATGGCTGGCCGCTCGACCACCGGTAGACCCCGGAGACCTGCCAGTTGTTCACTGCCACGCCGAGTACTTTGCTGTGCGTCAGGGTCGGCGTCTGATAAATCGCATTGAGCACGACGTTGTGCGTCCGGTCGTAGCCCAGTAGCGAGTAGTCGAGCTGCTTCGTCTGCTCTTTGGTGAGGTTCGGCACCCCTGCGTCGAAGTCAGTGCTGTTGATGCCGAGCGCCTTGCTCCAGACCCAGAAGCCGGAGAACATGAACCCCCGGTCGAACCGCCGGCTCACCGACGTCTGCAAACCGTTGTAGTTGGCGTACCCGCTGTAGTCCCAGAGCCGGATGTCGCCGTAGCCGACGAATGGACGAAGGAAGTCGTTCGGCAGCGCCGACGATCCCAGCTGCGCGCTCGGAGCCCGTGTCTGGTCCTGGTTTTGCGGTTGGAAGGTTGCCCCGAACGGGAGCGCATTGATGTGCACCTGCCGCAGCAGGTCGGTCGACTTCGAGCCGACATAGGCGAGGTCAACAATGATGTCGTTCCACACCTTGTGCTGCACGCCGACGTTCCATTGATTGACGCGCGGGCGGCTTGAAGTCGAAGGCGGTGGGATTGAGCGACAGAGTCGGGTTGGG
Organism: uncultured Acidobacteriota bacterium; assembly: GCA_963755695.1. Classification (GTDB taxonomy): domain Bacteria; phylum Acidobacteriota; class Vicinamibacteria; order Vicinamibacterales; family 2-12-FULL-66-21; genus QHWT01. The sequence continues at coordinate 2,910,622 of CAVWLB010000010.1, forward strand.
GTCTCCACCAGCCGCGGTCAGATCCTGCAGCCGCCCCCAGGTCAGCGCCGAGTTCAGCACACCCGGCGCGTTGGAGATCATGTCGAAGACCATGTTCCCCTGTGGACGGTCGTAGAAAATGCCAAAGCCGCCTCGGACAATCGTCTCGCCTTTGCCGGTCAGGTCGTACACGCCGCCAATGCGAGGCGAGACCCTGAAAGCGTTTCCGTTCTGGAGCTGGTCGTCGATGCCCTGCCCAGCCTGGAACGCGCCGTTGAACCGGTTCGATTCAGGCGTGAGCCGGCCGATGAACCGGGCATCGACCGTGTTGGCCAGCGTCGGCGCGACACCTGCGGCAATCAGCGCGGGGTCCATCCCGCGCCGGTTGGCGTCCGAGCAGGGGGACGCGCCGACGCAGACCGGTGTAAACAGCGTCGCGGCCGCGTTCGTATCGAATCGATCCGGCAGGAAATTCGAGGCCTGCAGCGTCGTGTCCCACTGCGGCGTCAGATAGTAGAAGCGCAGGCCATAGTCGAACGTCAGCCGGTTGCTCGGCTTCCAGTTGTCCTGCGCGTACCACTCGAAGTTGCGGTACCGCCACTCCGGCAGCGCGTACTTGGATGCCTGCGTGTAGCTGTTGAACACGCCGGTCGCCGCGTTCGCGTAGCTGTACCCCGTGTCGAAGGGGTTGCTGGAATTGTCGGTAAAGTCGATCTGACTGTTGAAGCTGGCGAAGATGCTCTGAGGCTTGAAGCTGTTCTGGTAATAGAAACCGGCTTTCGACGCATGAGAGCCCCAGACCTTGGTGATGTTCGCGATCACGTCGTGGGTCACGTTTTCGTTGGTGAACGGACCACGATCCGTCTGATATTGACCGGCGTTGCCGGTCCGTCCGCCGCGGAAGACGAACCACGGGACGTAGTCCGCCTGAACGGCATCGGGAAAGAGCAGCGGCAGCGACGACACTCCCGCATTCGACCGGAACAACGGCTGCAGCTGAAGCTGATAGTTCAACGAGTTCGCCGCTCTGCCCCAACTCAGTTCGACGGAGGTCGTGTGGTTCAACGTGCCGGTCGCCGACAGCATGTAGTTCGAACCCGGATGCAGGAACAGCACCGGCGTCGGAAGCTGATCGCTTCCGTTGCCGGCCCAGGTCGTGCCATACGCCTGCGTGATGTCTTCCTTGTTCTTCATGTAGCGGCCGGTGACGCGCCAGCTGGCGCTTGCCTGGAAGTCCATCCTGAGCAGATCCTCGCGGCGCGGTGAGCTATCGGGAACCTGGCTGGTGAAATTCAGGCCGCTGCCTCCCGAAAAGTTCGGCAACGGGTAAATGTTCAACGCCGCGAGCCCGGGTCCGTAGAGCCGGTTCGCCGGAATCCTGCCGAGCACGCCGCCATCCTGGAAACACCCGCTGGTGTTGCCGGGACCGCACGGCAGACCGGTGCTGAAGTCCCGAATGAACGGATATGGATGGCCGCTGCTGTCGACGCTCTGTGAGAAGTCACCCTGCCGCTCGAGCGCGGTCGGTACCGTCGCCTGATGCAAGGTTGGTGGGTCGGTCCGCCGCTGCCACTCCTGGCTCCAGAAGAAAAACAGCTTCGTCTTGCCCGAGTTGAATCCCGGGAAGCTCACTGGCCCGCCAATCGTGTAGCCGGAATCGTTGCGCGAGGTGTCAGGTTTCGGGATCGCCGGAGTGTTCCGGTCGTTCAGCCAAGTGTTCGCGTCCCACGCCGAACGCCGCCCATACCAGTAACCTGACCCGTGGAAGTTCTGCGTGCCGCTCTTGGTGACCACCTGCATCTGGCCACCGACGGCGCGCCCATACTCCGCCTGGTACGAGTTGGTGAGGATCTTGAACTCGGCGACCGAATCGATGTTCGTGGTCACCATGTTGCCGCCGTTGTTGCCGGTGTCGATGTTGGCCACGCCGTCAATCGTGATGTTGTTGGATTCCGGCCGCTGGCCGTTTACGGTGAAGCCGTCGACCGTTCCGATTTCCGTGCCGGCCGAACTCCCGGACAACACTCCGGGCACCAGGGTCGCGAAGTTGAACAGCATCCGGCCGTTGCTGGCGATGTTCTCGAGCGCCTGGCTTTCCAGCGTGAACGAGCGCTCGCCGCTGTTCGACTGCACTTCGGCAACCCGGCTCGAGACGGTGACCTCCTCGGTCATGTTGCCGACTTCCAGGGTGAGCGCCCCTGTCGACAACTTGTCGTTCGCGTTCACCACAAGGTTGCTGCGTTCGAGTGTCTTGAACCCCTGAAGAGTAGCCTGGAGTGAATATGTATCTGGACGGACAATCGGGAAGACAAAGCGTCCACCCTCGTCGGTCTGTGCGGTGAGCACGTTTCCCTGCGTGCGGCTGGTAATCGTAACCGTGACGCCCGGCAGGACCAAGCCTTGTGAATCCTGGATGGTTCCCGAGACGGATGCGCTCGTCGTCTGGGCTCGAGCGATCGTCGGATGAACGCCAACGACAGAGGCCACAAGCACCAGAGCCAACGCTCCGTTGAAGCCTCGCAACTGCGACATAACCACGCCTCCTTCCAGCTCGCTGTTCTTCTCCTCTTCTCCTCCCTGACCTACGGACAGACCCGAACCTGGGGGCACGTTCGAGCCTCGAATAAAAATCTCAAGAGAGATCAAAAAGATGTGTATGGCGTGACGCGGATCAAAGTCAACGGTAATTGTTATCTCGTCTATTGCCTGAACAACTCCAGCGCAGTTGATGCACAACTCCAGCGCTGTGGGCGGAGGGCTCACGCCGATCGATCGGCACGAAGCATCCGCGGCTAAGCGAGTCGCCGAGGAGTCCGGCGGGAGGTGTCGAGAGGGATCGCCAGCTACTGCTGGAAGCGCCGCCAGTCGATCCGGTATTTGCGGATCTTGTAGTTGACGATCCGGGGCGTGGCCTGCAGCAGGCGCGCGGCCTTGGCGCGATTTCCACGGGCCATCTTCAGCGCGTCCTGGATCAAATCCTTCTCGAACGCTCCAAGCGAGGCGGCCAGCGAGCGCATCGAGGACGCATCGGTCGTGTCCGCCATCTGCAGCGTCGGCGGCAGGTGGTGTGCGTGGAGAACTTCACCGTCGCAGACGAGCACTGCGCGCTCCATCACGTTCTGCAGCTCGCGAACATTGCCCGGCCAGTGGTAGGCCATCAGCATGTCGATTGCCGGCGTCGAGATACGGCGGATCCGCTTGCGATGATCCGAGGCCAGGCGCTCGAGGAAGTGATCGGCCAGCAGCAGGACGTCGGTCTTGCGTTCACGCAGCGGCGGCACGTAGATGCTGAACACGTTCAGGCGATACAGCAAGTCTTCGCGGAAGCTGCCGGCAGCAATCGCGTCTTCCAGATTCTTGTTGGTGGCGGCAATCAAGCGGACGTTCACCTTGACGGGATCGACGCCGCCCAGCCGCTCGAATTCGCGCTCCTGCAGGACGCGCAGCAGCTTGACCTGGACGGCGGTGTTCACCTCGCCGATCTCGTCGAGAAACAGCGTGCCGCCGTCCGCGCGCTCGAAGCGTCCCTGCTTGCGGTTGATCGCGCCGGTGAAGGCTCCCTTTTCGTAGCCGAACAACTCCGACTCGATCAGCGTGTCGGGGAGCGCCGCGCAGCTGACCTTGATGAACGGCTTCGACGCACGCTGGGAGTTGTAGTGAATCGCCTGGGCAATGAGCTCCTTGCCGGTGCCCGACTCGCCACGAATCATGACCGTGGTGTTGGTGCGGGCGACCTGGGTCATCTGCTCGCACACGTCGTGCATCAGCCGGCTGGTGCCGAGGATCTGCGAGAAGTCGTAGCGCTCGCGCAGCTCCCCTTGCAGCCGCACGTTTTCCTGCACCAGCCGTTCGCGGTCCGCTTCGATCAAGCGCTGCACCTTGATCGCCTGCGCAATCATCGAGGCGACGACCCCGAAGAACTTCGCCGTTCGCTCGTAGTTGCGATCCGGCTTGAACCTGAGCTCGAGCGCCAGCACCCCCGCCGCCCGCCGGTGCAGCAGCAACGGCACACAGACGAACGTGCGCTCGTCCTCGTCCGGGTGACGGTCGGCAAGCGCCGGCTCCCGGCTGACGCGAGGAACGACCAGCGGACGGCCGCTGGCGAGCACCTGCACGGCGAGTGGACCGCCGGGAATGCCGGTATGCCATCCGCGATCGTGGCCGGTGCCGACCGCGGCCGCCACCTGGAGCCGCACCTTGTCGTCGGAAGCGAGCGCCACCGCGCTCCGTACCGCGTCGTGCGACTTCTCGAGGATTTCGAGCACTCGATGCAGCGCCGCCTTGAAATTGATCGCGCTCGAGAGCGCCTGGCTGATCTCGACCAGCGATGTCAGCTTGCGGATCTCCCCGGACTGGCGCACGCCGACATCCACGTGACCCGCGCTCGTACCGCCAGCCTTCTCCATCGCGCTCATCGATCCTGCCATGGTAGTCCCCCGCTGAATGTTCCTTATCCGGTATTCCGCATGCCCGCGGCAATGCCGTTGATCGTGACCATCAACGCGGCACGGAGCGCTTCGATATCCCGCCCCCGCGACTCCTCAGCCGCGGGATCCTCAGTCTCGGCAGCCGATCGCAACGCCGCAAGCCGCCGCAACAGCTCGACCTGGACGAGATTGATGGGGTCGACGTACGGATTGCGCACATCGATCGACCGCCGCAGGACGACGGCGTCGGCGAGCAAGCGATCGGTGCCGGTAATGGCCAGCACCGCCTCGGTCGCCCGCTGCAGGCGCGCCCGCAGCGACGCGGCGAGCGGCTGCAGGTCCTCGGGCGCGAGGTGGCGATCGTAGTGCGCGGCAATGCCCTGGTCGGCCTTCGCGAGCGCCATCTGCAGCAAATCGATCATCGAGCGGAAGAATGGCCAGTCGCGATACATCTCCCGATAAGCGGTCAGCTCCTCGTCGCCCGATGGCCGCATCACCTCCGCGCCAAGCCATGAGGCGAGCAGCAGCCGTGTCTGCGTCCAGGCAAACTGCCAGGGAATCGCGCGGAGCGCCGAAAGGCCGCCACCAGGACGCCGTGCGGGCCGGCTGCCGATGTGCAACGCGTCGAGCTCCGCCTCAGGCGTCGCCGTACGGAAGTAGGCTGGAAACCGCGGGTCTTCGTGAACGACCTGACGGAATGCGGCATGAGCAGAGTTCGCAAGCCGTTCCATCACCTCGCGCCAGCGGGCATCGATCGCCGCCGGCTTGGCAAGAGAAGCTTCGAGTGTCGCCGTCGTATAGACCTCGAGCGTACGAACGGCGATCCCGGGCAGGCCGAATTTCGCCTGGATCATTTCTCCTTGTTCGGTCACCCGCAGCGTCCCATCCACCGATCCGGGTGGCTGCGACTGAATCGCAAGATAAGTGGGTCCGCCGCCTCGACCAACGCTCCCCCCCGACCATGAAACAGGGTGACGGCGACGCCGTGCGCGGCGCAGGCACCCACGATCGACTCTTGGGCCTTGTATAGCTCCCAAGCTGCGGCGACGCGTCCGAGTTCCTTGGCCGAATCGGAGTACCCGATCATCACTTCCTGGCGATCGCCCGCCTGCCGAATGCGCTCGCGATACCACGGAATCAGCAGCAACACGTCGATGACCCCGCCGCTTGCTCGAAGGTCGCGCGCCGTTTCGAAGAGCGGCACGACCCGGAGCGGCGGAGTCACGCCGGCCCGTCGTTGCAGCAATTCGACGGCGAGCACGTCGGAGGGCCGAGACGCCATGGTGATGACGTAGGCGCCGAGCGATTCGGAAGGCATCGACGCAAGCGCGTCAAAGGTCTGGAGAACCTCGGACGTCCGCGGATTGTGCGGCAGCTCCGCCGGCAGCCTGCCTGGATCCGCCAGCGCGCTGGTCAGGAACTCGATCCGCTCGTCTTCCGACCAGTCCGTGTAGCCGGCCCGGCCCAACTGTCGCGCGATGAGATCGATCACTTCGGTGTGACGCGCAGCTTCCTGCCGCACGTCGAGCCGCACCAGGGTCAGGCCAAACGCTGACAAGCGCCGCAGCACGTCGGCAAGCCGGCCATTGGCAATGAGGCTGTTTCCAGTGGCGTTCAGCGAATCGAAACAGAGACGCAGCGGTTCGGCCAGCTGCGCGGCGGTCGAATAGCCTTCCTCCACGCGCGAGCCCGAGCGTCTGCCCCGCAACGACAGTTGATCTTCAACCTGCCGTCGCGCCTGATCGACGCCCCGCTGCACGTCACGGAGCAGCGCCCGGTAAGGCTCGTGGGCGTCGCCCACGCGCGCCCGCAGTGCATCGCTCGCGTCGTTCATCGACAGCTCTTCGCGGAGCTTCTCGATTTCCCGTGCGTACAGCGACAACGCCGTCCACCGGGAGAAGAGGCAGGCGCGCCGCGTCACTTCCGGCGTGACGGCGGGGTTGCCGTCACGATCTCCGCCAATCCACGAGCCGAATCTGATCGGCGTGGCCTCGATCGGAAGTCCTCGGCCGGTCACGACGTGAAGCGTGCGGTCGAGCGATCGCAGGTACTCCGGGACCGCGTTCCAGAGCGTCTGGTCGAAGATCGCCAGCGCCGATCGGACTTCGTCGAGCGGCGACGGCCGGCCCCGGCGAATCTCCTCGGTCTCCCACGCGGCGGTGATTTCCCGCCGCAGGGTTTCGACCAGGGTCTCGCGCTCGAGCGGGGTCGCATCGAGTCGATCGAGGCCGGCGAGCGCGTCCGCCACGCCGTTGTATTTGATCTGCAGCGTCCGGCGCATGATCTCCGTCGGGTGCGCGGTGATCACCAGCTCGACGCGAAGACTGCAGACCGCCTCGTACAGCACGTCGCGGGGGACGCCCGCCCCGACCAGGCGCGGAAGCGCTTCCTCGATCGAGGCCGGCTGGGCATGGGCGTGGGGATTGCGCTGGTAGGCGCGCCTCCGGCGGACGCGATGATGCTGCTCGGCGACATTCGCCAGGTTCAGAAAGTGGGCAAAGGCACGTGCGATCGGCAGCGCCGCGTCGACCGGCATGTCGGCCAGCTCGCTCGCGAGCTCGTCGAAGGTATGGCGCGACTGCTCGGAATCGCCACGTCTCGCGCGTTTGGCCAGGCCGCGGACGCGCTCCACCCGCTCGAACAGCGCATCTCCCTCCTGCCGCCGCAGGGTCTCGCCGAGCAGTGTTCCGAGCAGCCGCACGTCATCCCGAAGCGGCTTGTGGGGGTCTTCAAACAACATCGGAGTAATGGTTTCTTCCGCCTATAATCCCAACAACGTGACCGGTATACAGTCTCACACTGCCATCGTCGCGGCCGCCGGGCACCTGATCGATTCGCAGCTCTTGAACGCGATCTTCGACACGGTGATCGAGCGCGGCGGCGCATTCGAAGTGCTGCATTTCGAGATCGGACGCACCAACCAGGATTTCTCGCGTCTGACGCTCAAAGTCTCGACGCCGACCGCGCAGGGGCTGGCGGCCCTGCTCGAGACGCTGATCCCGCTCGGCTGTCATGTCGCCGAGGAACATGACGCGCTCATCCGAATCGCGGACCGTGACGGCTGCGTCCCCGATGACTTCTATTCGACCACGAATCAGCGGACCCAGGTGCGACTCAGCGGCCGCTGGGTCGACGTCGCGCGACAACGGATGGACGCGGTGATCGTCGTCGACGGTGCGGGAGCCGAGTGCCGGAAGCTGCGCGACGTGCGCACGGGCGACCAGGTCATCTGCGGCCTCGAAGGCCTTCGCGTCACCCCAGAGTTCCGCGATCGCGATCGGGCCGACTTCACGTTCATGGCCAACGACGTCTCGTCGGAGCGGCGGGTCGAGGTCAGCGTTGCCAGAATCGCACGGATGATGCGCGACACGAAGGCGCGGGGACGCCGGATCGCGTTCGTCGCCGGCCCCGTCGTCGTGCATACCGGTGGCGCAAGCTATTTCACCCGGTTGATCCGCGGCGGTTACGTGGACGTGCTGCTGGCAGGGAACGCCATCGCGGTGCACGACGCGGAGCTCTCGCTGTTCGGGACGTCGCTGGGCATGGATCTGGAGGCCGGAACGCCGGTTTCGGGCGGCCACCGTCACCATATGCGGGCGATCAACGCAATCAATCGCGCCGGCGGAATCAAGCCGGCGGTGGAACAAGGGGTGCTGAAGACCGGGCTGATGGTCGAATGCGTGCGCGCCGGCGTCGACTACATCCTCGCCGGCAGCATCCGCGACGATGGGCCCCTCACCGATACGATCAGCGACATCGTCGAGGCGCAGGACCGCTACACGGCGGCGCTGGCCGATGTGGGCATGGTGATCGTGTTGTCGACGATGCTGCATGGAATCGGCGTCGGCAACATGCTGCCCGCATGGGTGCCGGTGATCTGTGTCGATATCAATCCCGCGGTCGTGACGAAACTGGCCGACCGAGGGTCGTCGCAAACGATTGGCCTGGTCACCGACGTGGGATTATTTCTGCATCAACTGGCGACGCAGCTGTCTTCGGGCTGAAGGCGGACCACGGGAACTCTCCGGCTCGAGGCTCCGGTTGCACTCCCGTGCCGCCCGCCTCCCGCGGACCGAAACCAATCAAGACAGAGGCGCCGGCAGATCCGAATCTCCCATCAAATAGGCGTCCACTCCCCGCGCACAGCTGCGCCCTTCTGCGATCGCCCACACGATGAGCGACTGACCGCGCTGCATGTCGCCGGCGGTGAACACGCCAGGAACGCTCGTCATCCATTTCTCGTCGCGCCACACCGTGCCGCGGTCGGTCCAGCGCACCCCAAGTTGATCAAGCATGCCGCCACGCTCCGGCCCGGTAAAGCCCATCGCGAGCAGCACGAGCTCGGCGGGTAGCTCGAACTCCGACCCCTGAACCGGCTTGAATGTCGCCCGCCCCGACACCATCGCCGACTCCACACCGGCGGCGTGCAACGCGGCCACACGACCGTCCGCATCACCGCTGAATCGCTGGGTCGATACCGAGTAGATGCGCTCCCCACCTTCTTCGTGCGCGCTCGACACCCGGAAGATATTCGGCCACATCGGCCAGGGATTGTCGGCCGCCCGCTCCTGCGGCGGCTGGGGAAGCAACTCGAGCTGACGAATGCTTCGCGCCCCTTGCCGGATAGCGGTCCCCAGACAGTCGGCGCCGGTATCACCCCCGCCGATGATCACCACGTGCTTGCCCTCGGCCGAGATGAATTGTGAGTCCGGAAGATCGTCTCCTTCGCAGCGGCGGTTCTGCGCGGTGAGGTACTCCATCGCGAAGTGCACACCGTTCAGCTCGCGCCCGGGCACCGGCAGATCTCGCGGCTGAGTGGCTCCGCCGGCAAGCACGATCGCATCGAACTCCTCGAGCAGATCCTCCGCTGACACGTCGATTCCGACGTTGCAGCCGGTCTGGAATTCGATCCCTTCCCGGCGCATCAGCTCGAGCCGGCGTTCCAGCACGCGCTTTTCGAACTTGAACTCGGGAATACCGTAGCGAAGCAGGCCTCCGATCCGATCCGCGCGCTCGAGGACCGTGACACTGTGACCTGCCCGGTTCAACTGATCGGCGGCCGCCAGGCCCGACGGGCCGGAGCCGACGACCACGACGTGTTTTCCGGTCCGCCGCGCCGGGGGCCTCGCCGTGACCCATCCTTCGGCAAACGCGCGATCGATGATCGCGACTTCGGCAGCCTTGATCGTGACCGGTGCATCGTTCAGGCCGAGCACGCACGAGCCTTCGCAAGGCGCAGGACACAGCCGGCCGGTCCACTCGGGAAAGTTGTTCGTCGCGTGCAGCTGATCGATCGCGGAGCGCCACCGATCGCGATACACCAGATCGTTCCAGCTCGGGATCAGGTTACCGAGCGGACATCCCTGATGGCAAAACGGAATGCCGCAGTCCATGCAGCGCCCCGCCTGTTCCTTGAGCGCCTGCCGGTCGTACGGCAGATACACTTCCCGCCAGTCCCTGATCCGTTCGACGATCGGACGCGTCGGCTGCTTCTGCCGCTGGACCTCGAGGAAGCCGGTGACCTTACCCATTGGCCACCTCGGCGTACTTGGCGATGCTGGCCACCTTCGGCTGCGACGGGGCGCCGGCGAGCAGCGCACGCTTGTAATCACGCGGCATGACCTTGACGAAGTCGTCGATGGTCCGTGACCAGTTCGCCAGGAGCCGCTCCGCCACGGTGCTGCCGGTGTACTCGGCGTGCCGCTCGAGCAATTCGCGCACGACCGGCTCGTCTTCGCCGGCGTCGAGCGGTTCGAGGTCCACCAGTTGCCCGTTGCAGCGACGCTTGAAGGTTCTGTCCGGATCGAGCACGTAGCCGATGCCGCCGCTCATGCCTGCGGCGAAATTGCGTCCGGTGCGGCCGATCACCACGACGCGTCCGCCGGTCATGTACTCGCAGCCGTGATCGCCAACCCCCTCCACGACCGCGATGGCGCCGCTGTTACGGACGGCAAACCGCTCGCCGGCGATGCCACGGATGTAGGCTTCGCCGCCGGTCGCGCCGTAGAGCACCACGTTGCCGAAAATGATGTTCTCCTCCGCGCGAAACGTCGCATGACGCGGTGGATACGCGATGATCCGCCCGCCCGAGAGCCCCTTGCCGACGTAATCGTTGGCGTCGCCCTCCAGCGCCAGGGTGATTCCATGCGGCAGAAACGCGCCGAAGCTCTGGCCAGCCGAACCGACGCAGTTCACACGAATCGTGTCATCGGGCAGGCCTTCACCGCCCCACCGTCGTGTCACTTCCGAGCCCAGCATCGTCCCAACGGTTCGATCCGTATTGCGGACCGCCCGATGGACGGCGATTGGCTGACGGTGGACGAGCGCGTCGCGGCAGGTTTCGATCAAGTCGACGTCCAGCACGCTGGCAATCCCGTGGTCCTGCGCCTGCACCTTGCGCCGTGGCGAGTCCTCGGCGAGCACGGGCACGTGCAGGATCGTCGAGAAGTCGAGGCCGCGCGCCTTCCAGTGATCGATCGCGGGCCGGACGTCGAGGCAATCGACGCGTCCGATCATCTCGTCGAGGGTCCGGAAACCGAGCGCCGCCATGTGCTCGCGCACTTCTTCGGCGATGAACCGGAAGAAATTGACGACGAACTGCGGATCTCCAGTGAAGCGCTTGCGGAGCTCGGGATCCTGCGTCGCGATGCCGACCGGGCAGGTGTTCAAATGGCACACGCGCATCATCACGCAGCCGGACACGACTAGCGGCGCCGTCGCAAAGCCGAATTCCTCGGCGCCGAGAAGCGCCGCAATCACCACATCGCGTCCGGTCTTCAGTTGTCCATCGACCTGCACCGTGATGCGACTCCGAAGCCCGTTGAGCCGCAGGACCTGTTGGGTCTCGGCGAGGCCGAGTTCCCAGGGCACGCCGGCGTGCTTGATGCTCGTTTGCGGTGCGGCGCCGGTGCCCCCGTCGTGACCGGAGATGAGCACGACATCCGCGTGCGCCTTGGCGACACCGGCCGCGATCGTGCCGACGCCGGCGATAGCCACCAGCTTTACGGAGATGCGCGCCTGAGGATTGGAGTTCTTCAGGTCGAAGATCAGCTGCGCCAGATCCTCGATCGAGTAGATATCGTGGTGCGGCGGCGGCGAAATGAGGCCGACTCCGGGCGTCGCATGCCGGACCTTCGCGATCCACGGATAGACCTTTGATCCCGGAAGCTGGCCGCCTTCGCCTGGCTTGGCGCCCTGCGCCATCTTGATCTGCAGCTCGTCGGCGTTGACGAGATATTCGCTGGTCACGCCGAAGCGGCCAGATGCCACCTGCTTGACGGCGCTCCGCCGCCAGTCGCCGTTGGGGTCGCGGCGGAACCGCGCGGGATCCTCCCCGCCTTCACCGGTATTCGATTTCGCGCCAAGGCGATTCATCGCAATCGCCAGCGTCGTATGCGCTTCCTCGCTGATCGAGCCGTAGGACATGGCGCCGGTCGCAAAGCGCTTGACGATCTGCTCGACCGGCTCCACTTCATCGATCGGGACTGGTGTGACACCAGGACGGAGCTGGAGCAGGCCGCGCAGCGTCGCCAGCTTCCGCGATTGATCGTCGACCAGGCGGGTGTAGTCCTTGAAGATCGTGTACTGCCCGCTTCGCGTCGCGTGCTGCAACTTGAAGACGGTCTCGGGCGTGAACAGGTGATGCTCGCCCTCACGACGCCACTGGTATTCGCCGCCAACCGGCAGCTCCGAGGTCCCGCGCGGGCGATGGCGGTAGGCGCGCCGGTGACGATCGATCGCTTCCCGGGCGATGCCTTCCAGCCCGATGCCGCCGATCCGCGACGAGGTACCGCTGAAGTAGCGATTGACGAGCGTGTGCTCGAGGCCGATCGCTTCGAAGATCTGCGCGCCGCAATAACTCTGCAGCGTCGAGATCCCCATCTTCGACATGACCTTGAGGATGCCCTTGTTCAACGCGTGAATGTAGCGGCTGTCGGCTTGATCGTGGGTGACGCCGACCAGCTGCCCTTCACGAATCATCTCGTCGAGCGACTCAAAAGCCAGGTAGGGATTCACGACCCCGGCGCCGTAGCCGAGCAGCAGCGCGCAGTGATGCACTTCCCGCGCGTCGCCCGATTCGACGACCAGGCCGCAGCGGGTGCGCGTGCCTTTGCGCACGAGGTGATGGTGGACCGCTGACGTCGCTAGCAGGCTCGGGATCGGGGCACGGTCCCGATCCACGGCGCGATCCGAAAGGATGATGATGGTGTAGCCGGCTGCGACCGCGTCGCTGGCGCGCTGCTTCAACTCCTCGAGCGCGCGCTCGAGCCCGGCTCCCCCTTTCGAGGGATCGAAGACCGCCGAGAGAGTGGTCGCCCGAAACGCCGGCTCGTACACGTGCCTGAGGCGAGCGAGCTGGTGGTTGTCGATGACCGGATACTTGATCTTGATCTGGCGACAGGACTCCGGCCGTGGATCGAGCAGGTTGCCCTCCGGACCCACCGTCGACTCCATCGTCGTCACGAGCTGCTCGCGGATCGCGTCCAGTGGGGGGTTGGTGACCTGCGCGAAGGCCTGCTTGAAATAATCGTAGAGGAGCCGCGACCGCCCGGACAGCACGGCAAGCGCGGAATCGGAACCCATCGATCCGATCGGCTCCTCGCCGGTCGTCGCCATTGGCGCGAGCAGCACCCCGAGATCCTCTTCCGTGTAGCCGAACATCTGCTGCCGCAGCAGCACCGCCTCCGCGCTCGGCCGCGGCAGGTACGGCGGCGTGGGCAGGTCATTGATATCGACGAGACTTTCCGCGACCCAGCGTCCATAGGGTTGCGCGGCCGCGAGTTCTCGCTTGATCTCCTCGTCGGAGATGATGCGCCCCTGGGCCGTGTCCACGAGGAAGATGCGACCGGGATGAAGGCGTTCCTTCAGGACGATGTCTTCGGGCGAAAGGTCGAGGACGCCGACTTCGGACGCCATCACGACGAGACCGTCGCGAGTGACGTAGTAGCGGGAAGGGCGAAGGCCGTTACGATCGAGCACCGCGCCAATGACGGTTCCGTCGGTAAACGCGATGCACGCCGGGCCATCCCACGGTTCCATCAAGGCCGAGTGGTACTCGTAGAACGCCTTCAATTCCGGGCTCATGCTGTCGTGCTCGGACCATGGCTCGGGGATCATCATCAGGATGGCATGCGGTAGCGATCGTCCGGCCATGACCAGCAGCTCGAGCACGTTGTCGAAGGTCGCGGTGTCGCTGCCTCCCTCGCGGATGATCGGCAGGAGTTTGCGCAGGTCGTCACCGAATAGCGGCGACCGCAGCAGGCTCTCGCGCGCCTTCATCCAGTTGATGTTCCCGCGCAGTGTGTTGATCTCGCCGTTATGGGCAATCAGGCGGTAGGGATGCGCCAGCGGCCAGGACGGAAAGGTATTGGTACTGAAGCGCTGGTGCACGAGCGCCAGCGCCGACGCCATATCCTGATCCAGCAAATCCGGAAATGTCGGCGCGATCTGGTCGGCGGTCAGCATTCCCTTGTAGATCAAGGTGCGCGACGACAGGCTGACGATGTAGAACCGCTGTCGATCGGGCAATGAGAGCTGATCGATCGCGTGCTCGATGCGCTTCCGGATGACATACAACTTCCGCTCGAACGCCTGCGCGTCGCTGGCCAGCGCGGAGGCAATCGGCGATCCCGCGGCGATGAAGACCTGTTCGATGACGGGACTGGCAGCAACCGCGGATCCACCAAGATTGCTGACGTCGACCGGCACGGTGCGCCAGCCGAGCAGTGCCTGCCCCTCTTCAGCCACGATGTGCGCAACCACCGCTCGCACTGCGTCGCGGGTCTCCGGATCGGTGGGGAGAAAGACGACGCCGGCCGCGTAGTGGCCGGCGTCCGGCAGTTCGATGTCGAGCGGCGCTGTCACCTTGCGCAGAAACGCATCCGGCGTCTGAATCAGGATGCCGGCGCCGTCCCCAGTGTTCGCTTCGCAGCCGCACGCGCCCCGGTGCTGCAAATTGATCAGCACCTTCAATCCGCGAGCGATGACGTCGTGCGATCGACGCCCAGCGATATCGACGACGAATCCCACGCCGCACGCATCATGCTCGTACGCGGGATCGTAGAGTCCGGAGGCCTGGGGAGGTTCGGTGTGGGGCATAGCGTACCTGTGCCTGCGTTTATCGCAGACCGGGCACGCCAGTACCAAATAGAATGATCACATCGGAGTCATACCGCGATGAGATGGGTGGGGCTCATTCGGCAGACTTCGCATGCGCATTCCGCATGTGGGGCATGCGTCAGCAGCGGGCGCCGCTACAGATCCCTTTCTCCGGTGCGGATGCGATAGGTCTGCTCGACCGGCATCACGAACACGCGGCCGTCGCCGATCTCGCCGGTGCGCGCCGCCTCGATGATCGCCTTGATCGCGTCGTCGACGACGTTGTCGGCGACGACGACTTCGATCTCCATCTTCGGCAGCAGGCTGACGTTGTATTCCTTGCCGCGATAGATCGCCGTGTGCCCTTTCTGCTTGCCGTGGCCGCGGACCTCGGTCACCGTCATGCCCGAGATGTTCAGCTTCGCCAGCGCGTCCTTCACTTCGTCCACCTTGTTCGGCCGGACGATGGCCTTGATCAGCTTCATCAGTCTCCTCCAGCATGCGTTGCAGGTCCGACGGTCAGCGCGTCGCTGCTCCGCATCGGACAGTTTCGCGCCCCGCCTTCGTGATGTGAAACACGTCGATCGCCTTCGCGCCTTCGGTGGCGATCAGCACGAGGTCGACGTCGCAGCCGTGCTGCGAGATACGCGGCTGATGCGGTACAGCAGCCCGAGCGCGTTGTCGGCGACGATGTCGAGGATCGTGTACCGCTGCGACGACTCGTTGTCGCAGTGGACGACCGGCGCGACGCGTGCGCGCGCTGCCGGCTGCAGCACGCTGCGCTCGCGGCCGCGCAGCCGAGCCGTGCACGTCGGCGCGCCCGGCGACGACGTCCTCGAGCGCGTGCAGGAGCTGCGTCTGGCGCGTCCGGGTTCAGCTCGAGGAACCGCTCGTCGTCGGTGAACTGGAACACGTCGAGCACCAGGCCGTTCGGGTTGGTCAGCGCATGGCCGCGCAGGATGTCCATGCCGAACGACGACAGCACGCCGCAGATGTTCGAGAACAGGAACGGCTTGTCGAGCGTGACGACGGTGAGCTCCCACGCGGTCTCCGCCTGCTCGAGCGACAGGTGCACTTCGTCGGGCTCGATGTCGCGCGCCAGCCGGACGTGCCGGTAGATCGCGTCGCGCGCGAACGAGCTGCAGGTAGCGGCGCGGCAGCCCTTCGAGGAAACGCGGCGATCTCGGCCGCGGTCGAGATCCGGCGGCCGCCGCGCCGACGCAGTCGGTCGACGCCGGCCTGCGTGCGCTCGATCAGCTCGTCGCCGTAGCCGCAGCGTCAGGTGGTTGTAGGTGTCGACGTAGAGCCGCCAGAGCAGCTCCTCTTTCCACGGCGTCAGCGTCTCCGGGCTGACCGCCTCGACGTCGGCGAGCGTCACAGGCACAGCATCTTCAGCCGCTCTTCGATGCCGACCAGCGCGGCGAACTGCCGGACGATCTCCGGATCCTCGGTGTCGCGCCGGAACGCGACCAGCGACATCCGGAGGTGGTGGCGAATCAGGAACAGCGACGGTCTCGCGCTGCGTCGCCGGCGAGGCTGCAGCCGCTCGAGCACGCTGCTCGCGCCATCCGCACGCTCTCGGCGCGTGGTCGTCGTCGCGCCACTTGCCGACGTCGTGGAGCAGCAGCGCGAGCACCAGCAGCTCCGGCGCCGCGAGGTCGCCGAGCAGCGACGCGAAGCGCTGCGCGCTCCGGCGCCGTCGTCGGCCAGCCGCTCGAGGTTGCGGATCGTCAGCAGCGTGTGCTCGTCGACGGTGTACTTGTGGTAGAAGTCGCGCACCACGCGGCACGAGATCGCCTGGAACTCCGGGAACATCCGCCCGAGCAGCCCGCAGTCGTGCATCTCCGAGAGCCGCGCGTAGAGTCCGGGCCGCGGCTTCAGGAACGCGCAGCAGCGCCGCGCGATGCGCCGGCGTCGGGAAGAAGTCCTCGGCGCGGAAGCGATCCGACGTGCTGCTGGATCAGCGCGAGCGCCTCGTCGGACACCGGCATGTCGCCGTCGAGCGCCGCCTGAAACGCCGCCAGCCAGGTCGCCGGCTGGATCGCGCGCCTTGCGCGCGTCGACGAAGCGGATGCCGTCGCGCGTGCGCCCGAGATTCGACGCCGACCGGCACCGGCGCGGTCCGGCGCGCCCAATCCAGCGAGCGCGGCTGACGATGCGCGCGTGGCGGAAGTAGTCGCTCATCAGCCGCTCGACGCGCTGCGCGCGGACTCGCCCGGGATAGCCGAGCAGCGTCCGCCAGCCGTTCCTGCAGCTCGTGGCTCAGCACGTTCTGGTTGCGGCTGCTGCTCGAGGTGCAGCATCGACGCGAACGCGCAGCAGGAAGTCCTCCGCGTCGTCGAGCCGCGCCGCGATCGGCCGGCCCGCCGGAGCAGCGCGGGATCGGTGAGCGTCGCGATCGTGCGACCGCCGACAGATCGCGCAGCGCCGCCAGGCGCGTCCTTCACGTCCGGCTCGAGCTGATAGAGCGTGCCGTTGAACTGCGCGTGGCGCTCGTCGATCAACTCGGTCAGCGCGCCGAGGATGTGCGCGTGCGTCTCCGGCACATGAAATGCCGCGCGGAACCGATCGAACAGCCTCGGATCGCCGCCACCAGGCGCGCGTCCGAGAGCGCCAGCAGGAACTCCGGGTTGTCGACTTCGAGCTGGGCGAGCTCGTCGATCTCGCGGACCTGATGGCCGACGACCAGTCCCGCATCCCACAGCGGATGCAGGATCGCGCGCAGACATTGCTCCTCGGCGTCACCGATCCCCCCGCCGAACAGGACCAGGATGTCGATGATCGGAATACAGACAGAGGTGCCGGCGTCCGTAGCCGCCCAGTGCAATCAGCGCGAACGCCGTGGATGGCTGCGGCGCCCGGTCTGCCAGGCCGCGAAGATCGCTGTCGATGTGAGCGGTGTAACGCTCGAGCGTCGCAGCTCCGCCCGCGCCACGCAGGATGTCGTCGCCGACATCCTGCCGGGCTTCTTCCAGACGCGAGCTAGCCTTTGGTGCTGAACGAATACAGCACTCCGAAACCAATCGAGGATTGCGTCTTCTTGAACGCACCGGACCCGGTCTCGAATACCGGCGAATCCGAGAACTCGTGCCGGTACTCGACGCGCCAGATGAGGGCGTCCGTGGGTTTCAATTCGAACGTGCCGGTCACTTCCTTCAGTGTCTGCGCGGCGCCGGTCGTGAACCCGGACGGGTCATCGTACCACTCGAACCGCGGCGACACCGCGAGCCACTTGAGCGCCTGCAGCTTCGCATAGCCGGCAATTCCCTGCCAATGCACCGGCAGGCCGGCCGCCGTGTCCTTGCCGTAGTCATAGTTGGCCATCACGCTGAAGGCCGGAGTCACCGTCCACGTCGCAATCGTGTCGGAAAGCTGGCGCCAGTCGTGGTTGTTCGACTCCTGTTCCGGGCCGGCCATGTAGTTCTGAACGATCGACAGCTCGGCCACAGGTTTGACCGCGACCTGTGCGCCAAACGTCTTGCCGGAATTGTTCTCGACGACGTTGTTCCATCCATTCACGATGGTGCCCATGACACTGACCTTGTCGTTGAGCGGATAGGTCAGCCGAACGCCGGAATGATAGTAGGGGATCGCCAGCGAAAACAGCAGCGACCGCGAGTAGTTCCAGTTGTCCTTGGCTTCGATCACTTCGGCGCCGTTCGGGGTGACGAATTTGCCCACGTCGACCTGCAGTCCCTTTCCGAGAGGCGCCAGATAAGTGAGGTAGCCCTCTTCGACGTTCTGGATGAAGTCGTTCTCGCCTGGCTCGAACGCGTTGATCAGCGTGGAGGCGGGCCCGAAGTTGAACTTCACCTTGAAGCCGGCGCGGGAATCGGCGGTCGCGGGTTTCGCGAGCCACACCTGCGCCATGCTGAAGGCGAACTGATTGTGCTTGCTGTCGAAGTTGCGGTACTGCGCGTTACCGGACGGCTTGGTCGAGTAGTAGTCGTAATAGGCGTCGACCAAACCGCCGATTTCAGTGCTGCGAAAGAAGCTTTCCTGCGCGTCGGCGGGAGGAGGATCCGGGGGCGCTGGCGTGGAAGCGTCGGACGGTCCAGGGCCCGCAGGCTCCTGTGCGTGCAGCAGCGGTGCGCTGATGCAGAGCATGAACGAGGCACTGAGTACGCAAAGCGATTTCGACATCACATGTTTCATGCGGGTCCCCTCCGCCCTTGGCACGGAGCAAGACGGACGCCCCCACGGGAACCGCGGCACGAGCCCACGAATTGCCGCATGAATGCTGGCGATATGGAGTGGATGCTGGCAAAACCTGCGACGCCGCAGGAGCGACAAAAATGTCGATCGACATCGCCAAATCAACATGGATGTCCGAACCGGCTCGTGACCTCCGCCGTCTGCGCGACGAAGAACCGCTCGCGGCTTTCCTGCCGGCGCCCGAGGACGCCGGCCGCACTCGAGCCTGCGGCGACCCGACACCGCCGGCATGAACACAAATGTTGATCGCGCTCGACGGCTCGACATTTCTGTTGGTTCTGGAACGCCGAATGCACGCCAGTCAACGGAGGGATCAAATGCCGGAACAGGAAACGTTGAGGCGTGCGCGCCGCGACAAACGGCAGGGCAAGTCGCCGAGCACGCAGGCCGGTGAGTTCGTTCGCGAGGAGATGCACCACATCCGCGAAGGCAAGCACGGAGCCGCGTCAACGAAGCAGGCCATCGCGATCGGTCTCTCGAAGGCTCGACGCTCGGGTGTGAAGCTGCCGCGGCCACCGGCGAGCGCCAAGCGCAGCACGAAGCAGAGTGCGGCTGCCGCCAGCCGGGCAGGTAGTCGGGCAGGGAAACGCCCATCCCCAACCCGCTCGCGCGCCACCCGCCGCGCCCTCAAACGGGAGGGGCGCCGCGCCGCCTCGCGCAAGGCGCTCTCTCGACAGGCCAAGAGCGCGGCGCGGCGGAGATCGGCCTCGGCGCGAAGCCAGGCTGCACGCCGGGCGGCGCGAACCCGCCAGCGTCGGCGGCGCGCTAGTCAATGAACACGCGGCTTGCGGTTTGGGGTTGGCGGTCTTACGGTTGACGGTTCCGGTGAGCCCGCGAGAACCGCGAACCGCGAACGGCCAACCGCGAACTGCCTACATCTTCTTGTTCTTGTGCTACGATTCCGCTCATGACCCTGCAAGCCTGGTCGCTTGCGGAAGCGCATCGCACGATCGGGTGCCCGGCAGTTCCCTACTGTCGTCACTGCATCTGTAGATAGTCTCCTGCGACAGTTCGTCGCTCGCAGGAGATCATTCCTTCGTCGCTGGCGGGCGGATCACGCCCGGCATCTCATCACCAGAGCCCGTCAACCTCACTCACGCGTGCAACGCGTTTCGGCATCTTGCCCGTCGATTCATGAACGAATGAGGAGCACCCCCATGAGCAAAGTCCTACACGAAGTCCTCGAGGCGAACGAGCGGTATGCGGACAGCTTTGGCGCGAAGGCGTCCCTTGCGATGCCACCGGCGCGCCGATTCGCCATCCTCACTTGTATGGACGCGCGGCTCGACCCGGCGAAATTCGCCGGCCTGGCAGAAGGAGACGCGCACGTGATCCGCAACGCCGGCGGCCGCGCCAGCGACGATGCGGTTCGTTCGCTGGTGATCTCTCACAAGCTGCTGGGTACGCGCGAGTGGTTCGTCATTCACCACACCAACTGCGGCATGGAGTTCTTCACCAACGACGTCATCCGGGAGTTGCTCGCTCACAGCCTCGATACCGCGGCGCTGAACGATGGCCGCTGGGTGGACGTGGGCACCGGTCCAGGCTCGCGAGCTGGCGAGTTCATCGAATGGCTGACCGTTTCCAACCAGGCGCAGAGCGTGGTCGACGACGTGACAAGGATTCGAACCCACCCGCTCGTGCCAGCCGGAATTGCCATCTATGGCTACATCTACGACGTCACGAGCGGTCGACTCGTGGAAGTGCCGGAAGCGACCACCGTCGGGAGGGTCACGAACCAGGCGGATCTGGGGGCAGCCGTTATCTGAACGCCACTCGCCGCCGGCCTGAATCTCCGCTCCGTTCAGCAAGGAACGAACGTCCGGGCGACTCGCGCGAGTCAGCCCGGACGCACTAAGCTGTACGGCCATGGCGGCACTCGTTGGCACCCGCCTCGGCCCCTACGAAATCGTGGCACCCTTAGGCGCAGGAGGCATGGGTGCCGTCTATCGTGGACGCGATACGCGCCTCGAACGGGACGTGGCCGTCAAGGTGCTCCCGCCTCACCTCATCGATTCCTCCGATGCACTGGTCCGGTTCGAGCGGGAGGCGCGCGCGGTTGCCGCGCTGAGCCATCCGAATATCCTGGCTCTGCACGATGTGGGGCGCGATCGAATCCGTCACCTATGCCGTCACGGAGCTTCTCGAAGGTGAAACGCTGCGGGAAGCCATCGCGGAGGGTCCGATGCCCCCGCGCCGCGCGCTCGATGTCCTCGCACAAGTGGCGCGGGGACTCGGCGCCGCGCACGAACGCGGCATCGTCCATCGAGACATCAAGCCTGAGAATCTCTTTCTCACCCGCGACGGGCGCGTCAAGATCCTCGACTTCGGGATCGCAACCCACATCGACTCGAATGCGACAACGGAGCTCTCCAGGCCGCAGCTCACGCAGCCTGGAACCGTGATTGGCACACCGACCTACATGGCGCCCGAACAACTGGGGACGGCCCCTGCGACCGCCCGCTCGGATCTGTTCGCCTACGGGCTGGTGGCGCACGAGCTGCTGACGGGCGTGCACCCGTTCAAACGCGATACGGTGAACGAGATGATTGCGGCGATCCTGCGCGACGATCCCGCGCCGCTCGGACGCGGGGTTGCCAGCCTGCCGCCAGGCGTCGCGCGGCTTCTCGCGCGGTGCCTGGAGAAGGCGCCATCCGACCGGCCAGAGTCTGCCCGGGATCTCGCGTTCTACCTCGACGCACTGTCGACGGCGCCCGACGTGCTCTCGGATGCGGCGCTCCAGACACAGCCACGGGTTGCGCGCCTCTTGAAGCGACGCGTCTTCGGGGCCTCGGTCGCAACCGCCCTGCTCATCGTCGCGCTCACGTGGGGGTACGCCGGGTGGATGGCGCAACGGGTCGTCACCGGCGCCTTGACGACGGACCTGGCCCGCGCCCAGCGACTCGTGCTGCGGGTGCAGAACGAACGGCTCTCGCATCTGGCGCTCACCGCGGATTTGATGGCGTCGTTCCCGGCATCGCAGGCTCTCTTCGCAACGGATGGGGCTACCATCCGCGACTTCCTGATGACCCACCAGGCGCGTGTTCCTGGAACGCCACAGCTCGCGGCACTTCTGCCCGATGGCCGCGTACTGGCCCGCACTGACAGCGCCAGCCCGGCCCCGCCCGCACCCGGTGACACATGGATAGACACCTTGGTCACGAAAAATGCCGGGCCGGCTGTGGTCACCATCGACGGACGTCTCCATCACGCGGCAAGCGCCGCATCGGACGCCGGCGGCAACACCTTCGGTTACGTCGTCGCCGCGCTTCCAGTCGACCAGCAATTCGCGCGCGCCCTGAGCGACGCGACGCAGGAGGAAGTGGTGCTTCTCGCCGACAGCGTCGTCGCCTCGACGCTGCGCGCTTCGGAGACGCCGTGGCGATCGCTGCAGGATTGGCGTGCCGCCGGCGGGCAAACCGATCGCACGATGGAGGTGGACATCGGCGCGCGGCAGTACGATGCGCAGGAGATCGCGCTCAGTGCGCAACCCCCGCTGGCCGCCATCGTGGCGAAATCCCGCGACGATGCGGCTGCTCCATTCCGGCGGATACAGAACGGGCTTGTGCTCATCGCACTCATCGGGATTGCGCTGGCGGTCGGAGGCGCATACTGGATCGCTCGTGGCGCGACCAACGCGATTGCCAAACCCAACTGACGATCACTTCGTATAGGCCGCCGCCGGGTATTCCTGTCCGAACTTGTTCTTGTGCTGGACGATGTTCCAGGCGGATTCGTCGAGCGTCAGATCGGGCGCGGTGACCGCGCCGGCCGCGCTCGTCACCTCCACACTCACCGGACCGGCGCGCTCCGAAAGCGCCGTCACGCGATAACGCCCCGGCGGCAGCGTCAGCGTGAACCTGCCATCGGCGCCGGCGGTCGTGATGTGCGGCGTCGAGACAACCACGACCAGCGCCGACATCTGCGGATGGATGTTGCAGAAGACCCGATAGGTGCCGGCGCTGCTGAAGGTCCGGGTTCGCGTTTCGCCGCTCCGATACAGCCCGAGATCGAACGGCTGCGGCGCCGACATCGAGAAGACGTTGTGGAAGATGGCGTCCTCGTTCGGAAAACTCACCGTTGAGCCGATCGACACGGCGAGGATATGCGGCTGAAACGCCTTGTTCTTCTGAACCAGCGTTAGCTGGGTCGTGGCGTGCGGCGCCGCGGCGTCGAGAGGTTCTGCGAACACCACCGCGGTCGCCGGGGCCAGGCCCGAACGCGTGACGGTGCGGACGATCCCCGACACTGGTCCTGCAATGCCGATCGACGGCACGGTGGTAATGGCTGCGATGAGCGTGAAGAACCGGCGCAACATCGATCACCTCAGAACTTATACGCGAGGACCCAGTCGAAATGGTGATTCTTGAGCTCGGCAGGTCCGGTCGGAAGCGTCGCCAGCCACCGGTATTCGAAGGAGGTCTGGATCTCCGGCGTGAGCGACACGATGACGTTGCCGTAGGCGCTGCGGTTGCGACGCCGCGGAAGCAGCGCGCGAGCCGCGTCGTTGATGTCGTCGATCCCAGCGCCCGCGTTGAAGGCCACCCGGTTGGTGGGGATCAGTTGAAGTTCCGCCCACCCGCCGGAGCCGTGTGCATCGAGACCGAGCGCGCCGCCGAAAGCATCCATGTTGTCGCCGACGAACACTTCCCCGGCAACGCCGAACATGTCGCGCCGCGCGGCGAAGTCCACTGCCGACACCCAGCCATTGACCAGACCGTTCGCACGACGTTCCCACCCGTAATGACCCGCTGCGCCGATCGAGGCGCGCCGGGTGGCTTCGGGATCGGCAGTTCCAAATTCAATGCGCGCCTGAAACGCGGGACGCCGCGATCGCTCGCCGCCGAGCGCCGGCGGCACGAACCGGTAATCGAGATCGACCAGATCGCCGCCGATTGGCGCCATGATGCCACCCGCCACTCTCAAGAGTGGTGCAACCGAGTATCCAGGCGGGCCTGCGGCGCCCGCAGGTAGAGATTGCCGGACCTGAAGAGAAGCGGGAAGGAAAAACCTGCGAGCGACGTCGGATCGCGCGGTGCGAGCAGGGTGTGATCCTGTCCGATCTCGGCCGCCGCACGCTTGCCATCGAATCGAATGTAACCGACGAGGAGTCGCGGAAGTCCCATTACCTGCCCGGTCTGAAAACCAGGAATGCCGCCAAAGAAATCGAGCGCGACGATCCCGCTCGTTCGCACGGTGCCGAGCGTCGGCCCATCAGCGGCAAATCCAATACGGCTCTGACGAAGCGCCATGCTGAAGGTCCCGGGACTTGCGACCGGCGGGGTGACGAGATTGGGAATGTCGAGCCAGTTCGGCGTATCGCCGTTGCTGAAGGCGTGCGCGTGAATGGTCCCGAAGATCTTCAGCGGAAACCGGGTCGTCGATTGAACCTTCGTCTGCGCGAGCTCGGCGAGCTGGGCCTGTACGATTTCGCCGGATGGTTCACGCGCCTTGAGGGCGTCGAGCTCTTCTCGCAGCTGGCGGACCTCCGCCCGAAGTGCAGTCAGTTCCCGGAGGACGTCCTCCTGTGTGGTCTGAGCCGCGACGCGGATTGGAACGGCGAGCGTCGTGAGAGCGGAAGCGTACAGAACGAATCTGGACACGATCGTGCGCATGTGTGCCTCTCGAGGGGTCCCATCCTACATCCGCGCGATGCTCACCGTAGTCGCTGAAATTTGCACTGCGCATGGATGGGGTCGATGAAGGTATCCTGCGGAGTGGATCGACCACCAACGTGATCACCATCGCTGTCTGGATCGCTACCTGCGTGCTCTGGAGCAGCACGTTTCTGTTCATCAAGCTGGGCCTCAGGGATATTCCCCCGTTCACGTTTGCCTGGTTACGCCTGGCCGTCGCGGTGGCGATTCTGGTGCCGCTGACGATCGCTCGCGGGCGCTGGCGCACGTTCACGTTACGCGATGTCGCGCACGTCGCCGGCACGGGCGTGGTGCTTCTCGGCATCAACTACGGGCTGATCTTCTGGGGTGCCCAGTTCGTGCCGTCCGGCCTGGTGGCAATCCTGCAATCCGGCACGCCGGTCATTGCGCTCGCGTTCGGGTGGGCTTTTGGATCCGAACACGTCAACGCGCGCAAAATCGTCGCCGTAACCGTCGGCCTCGTGGGAGTCACGATCATCTTCGGTT
Organism: uncultured Acidobacteriota bacterium; assembly: GCA_963755695.1. GTDB lineage: Bacteria > Acidobacteriota > Vicinamibacteria > Vicinamibacterales > 2-12-FULL-66-21 > QHWT01. The sequence continues at coordinate 2,935,484 of CAVWLB010000010.1, forward strand.
CTCAGGCGCGCGTGTCGGGGCCACACGCGATTCTCGGGTCGCTCGCGGTCTTTTGCGGTTCTACGTGCGTGGCCTTCGCCTACGTCTGGCTGAAGACATACGGCCAGCATCTGCATCGGACCTCAGTGACCACCCTCCAGTCGTGTGCCGGCCTCGTGCCATTGCTGCTGGCTGGGTTGTGGCTCGAAGGCGGACCGCTGCCATCGCAGTGGGCTTTGGCGTCGTGGATCGCCCTTCTGTACCTCGCGCTCTTTGCCTCGGTGCTCGCGTTCTGGCTGAATTACTGGTTGCTCGCGCGAATGGACGCGTCGGCGATGCTGCTGATGGGGGTTGCTGAAATCCCTGTCGCGGTGATTCTCGGAGCGGTGGTCTTCGGCGAACGCCTTCCGGGCGGAACGTTGCTCGGGGCATTCTGCGTCCTGGCCGCCGTCGTCGCAGGATTGAGTGGCCGGTCAGACCGCCGCGCCAGCCTCAACGGCTAAAGTTGCCGGGTCTACCCAGCCTCCGTCAAGGCTACGGTGGTTGCTGGAGCGCTTCGCGCGAGGGCCAAAGACCCGGCCTACACCTTAGTCGTAGGATCGACCTTCGGCTCCGACCTGCGCGTCGCTCGGCGGCGGCGTCAGCCTGATGCTGCACCTACGCGGGTTCCGAGAATCAGGTCTCCGCCGACTCTTGCAAAGGTCGCTGCCGCTTCCTGGTGCCGTGCCTGCGCACGACTCAACAGCGTGGCAAACTCGGACGCTCCACGCAGCGGATCGAGCCAGGGATCGTTGGCCATTACGGGAAAGCAGAAGAAGCCTCCCTCGACGACGCGTCGCAACAGATCGAGAGCGCGGTCGGTCTCGTTCAAGCGGGCCAGATGCCGGGTGAGGTAGAACAGTCCCTCGGGATCGCGAAAATCCGACGCCACGATGCGGCCGATCGCGGCGACACTTGCAACGCCGTCTCCTTCCATCATCGTGCGGGCCGCAATCATGAAATCGCGCATTCGGGTCCGCGTCTTGTCCTCCAGTTGTCGCAACTGGGCGATCGCTTCCGCGGATCGGCCGAGCGCATCGAGCGACAGAGCCACGATGTACGGGTTCTCCTCGAGCCTGGTGTTGGCGATACGGTCGTAATCCTCGAGGAGAAACCAGGTGTGGACGACGCTCGTGCGGACTCGCGGTTCGAGACGTCGAGCGTGCGAATCGGCGGCGATCGAGGCTTCGAGCAGTCCGCAGGACCTGACAGGCGCTGACCAGTCCCGCGAACAGTTCCGAATCGGCCGCCGGCGCCCGTTTGAGCAGCCGCGCCATGGCGTGCTCGGCGCGGCCGAGATCGACTTCGAGCTGCGCGTAGAGCTTGTGGGCCAGCGGCAGCTCCGGATTGAGGTCGAGCGCGCGAGTGAAGGCCATCTCCGCGCGATCCATGCTTTCGCGAGCGTCCGAGTCGACGTACTTGCCGATGACGTGATAGGTGCGCCCGAGGCGGGCCCACGCCGGAGCGTACCGCGGATCTGCTTCCACGCATCGCAGATACAGATCCTGAGCGACGCTCCACTGCTTCGAGTCGAGACTGAGTTGATTGCCGCGGAGATAATACTCGTAGGCTCTCGCGCTCGACGGAACGTCACGCTTCAGCATCCCGTGTTCCCGGGTTGTCAGCGGGACCGAAAGAGAGTCGACGATGCGAGTCGCGAGTTCGTCCTGCACGGAGAAGATGTCGCCGAGCGACACTTGAGAGGAGTGCGACCATCGCAGCGTACCCGACGGCACTTCGGTCAGCTGCGTGCTCACCCGAAGCTGCTCCGCTGAGCGCAGCAACGAACCGGTCAACACGAAATCGACGTCGGCTTCGGCGGCGATCACCTTCGGGTCGAGCGGCCCGCTACCGAATCGCGACGCGACGATGCTCGAGCGCACCACCAGCGCATCGAGACCTGACAACGAACTGGTGACGGCGTCCGGCAGGCTGAACGCCAGGAAGTCGGTGTCAGGATCGGGACGCAGGATCCTGAACGGCAGAACGATGAGCCTGGTGACCGGGTCCGCTGGAGTTGCCTGCGACGGCTCGATCGGGAGGAGGAATCGATAGCCGCGCCGTGGCAGGGTCTGAATGTACCGAGGTGTCTCGGCATCGTCTCCCAGCGCCTCGCGAATCTGGCGCATACAGGTGTTCAGACTCTGGCTGAAGTCGACGAACGTGTCTCCGGTCCAGACATGTTGCCGGATCTCGTCGCGGGTGACGACCTCGCCGCTCCGGCGGACCAGGAGCGCGAGCACCTTCAGCGGTTGCGGTGGCAGCTTGACGACGTCGCCGCCCTTGCGCAGTTCTCCGCTCTTCGAATCGAGATCGAACGGTCCAAAGCGAACGACGGTAGTATTGGGCGTCGGCACGTCCACGGCGGCAGCTGGGGCCTCGGCTAGGCGCGGTCCATTATGACCCATCGGCCGCATCCGGCAAGTGCTTCAGCCATCGGCAGTTGCGCTCTTCGCCGAACGGTGAAGCGGCCGGCCAATCAGAAGAAACTCAGCGAGAAATCAGGTCGCGTCCATGGCATTCGCGCATGGATCGGCGTAGATGTGTGTGGACAAGAAACGAGAGGTCTTCGCGATGATCGTCAAACAGTTCTACCTGAATTGCCTGGCGCACGCCTCGTATCTCATTGGCGACCAGCAGACCGGAACCGCAGCCATCGTCGATCCGCGGCGGGATGTCGAGCCGTACCTGGAAGAGGCCGAACGGCAGGGGCTGCGCATCCGTCACGTGTTCCTGACTCATTTCCACGCCGACTTCGTCGCCGGGCATCTCGAACTTCGCGAGCGAACCGGCGCGGCAATCTATCTGGGCGCGTCGGCTCGCGCCGACTATGCCTTCACACCAATGAAGGACGGGGACGCTCTTGAATTCGGTCAGGTGCGTCTGCAAGTGCTGGCGACGCCTGGTCACACCCCGGAATCAATCTCGATCGTGATCTTCGATCTGGAACGAGACCCGACCCGCCCGTACGGAGTGCTCACCGGCGACACACTCTTCGTTGGTGACGTCGGACGGCCGGATCTCCGCGCCTCGCTCGGATGGTCGGCAACCGATCTCGGACGGCTGTTGTACGACTCGGTGCAGACGAAGCTTCTGCCCCTGCCGGACGACACCTGGGTTTATCCCGCGCACGGCGCCGGGTCGCTCTGCGGGAAGAGTATTGGCAAGGAAACGATCTCGACGATTGGCGAACAGCGACGATCGAACTACGCGCTGCAACCGATGTCTCGCGACGAGTTCGTCGCGATTGTCACCGCCGACCAGCCCGATGCGCCGCCCTACTTCACGTATGACGCGGTTCTGAACTCGAAGGAACGGCCAACCCTCGATCGCGTCCTGCGAGGCGAGCTCAATCCGTTGCCGCTCGAAGAGGTCCTCGAGCTTCACCAGGCAGGGGCTCAAATGCTCGACACCCGTGAACCCGACGATTTTGCCGAACGTCACCTGAAGGGCAGCATCAATATCGGGCTCGGCGGGCAGTACGCGACGTGGGCCGGCACGGTGCTGTCCCGGGAGTTGCCGATCGTCATCATCGCAGCAACCGGCCGGGAGGAGGAGGCGGCAATGAGACTCGGGCGCATTGGTTTCGACAACGTCGCGGGATACCTCGACGGGGGAATCGAGCGGCTGAAGGATCGGCCAGAGCTCGTGGCCCGGACCGAGCGCGCAACCGCCGACGGGATCGCGCAGGACCTGGTGTCGGACACGCCGCCACTCGTCCTGGACGTGCGATCCGCACGGGAGTGGCAGAGCAAACGCATCGACGAGAGCATCAACGTGCCGCTGACGCAACTTCTCGCACGGTTCTCGGAATTGCCGCGCGACCGGCAGATGGTGGTGCACTGCGCGAGCGGATACCGCTCGTCGATCGCCACCAGCCTGCTCGAGCGCCACGGCTTCACCCGCGTGACCGAGCTGGCTGGAGGAATCGCCGCCTGGGAGAACAGGCGCACCGCAACCTTGTAATTGCAGTTTGAAGGAGGTCCGAAATGACGCTTCACATTGGCGATGTGGCTCCGGATTTTGAGGCTGAGACGACCGAGGGTCGCATCCGTTTTCACGAGTGGCTCGGCAACTCGTGGGCGGTCCTGTTTTCACACCCAAAGGATTTCACCCCCGTTTGCACCACGGAACTCGGATACATGGCCAGGATGAAGCCGGAGTTCGACAAACGGTCGACCAAGATCATCGGCCTCAGTGTCGACCCGGTGGAACACCACCAACGGTGGGCCAACGACATCAAGGAAACTCAGGGCCAGGCGCCGAACTATCCGATGATCGGGGACACCGATCTGAAGGTTGCCAAGCTGTATGGGATGCTGCCCGCCGCCCTGGAAGGAACCTGCGACGGCCGGACGGCAGCCGACAACCAGACCGTGCGCAACGTCTTCGTCATCGGCCCGGACAAGAAGGTCAAGCTGCTGATCGTCTACCCGATGACCACCGGGCGGAACTTCGACGAGGTCTTGCGCGTGATCGATTCGCTGCAGTTGACCGCGAAGCACAAGGTCGCCACTCCGGTGAACTGGAAGCCAGGCGACGACGTGATCATTGCGGGATCGGTCTCAGACGAAGAGGCAAGGAAGACATACCCGCAGGGGTGGACCGCACCCAGGCAGTATCTCCGAATCGTGGCGCAACCCGGCGCCTAGATCGGCCGCTCCAGCAGCGCAGCGACGTCGCTCGATCACTGCGCTGCCGGAAATGAATGTGCGTCGCGAGGGCCTTCCGCCTCGAACGCGACGGGGCGAGCACCGAGCCACGTCGCGCGGTGCCGAAGGCCTCGCGGTTAGGACTGATGGGCGTATCGAGTTGCCGCTGCGAGATCCTTGCGCAGCTCCTGCGCGTTCCGGCGCGGTCCGTAGCCCGGTGTATCGCGCTGGATACGCCACCCTTCCTTCAATGGCCCCGCGTCGACCGTATCGAACCCGAACTGATCGAGCAGACGCGTGACGACAGCCTTCGCGTCGCTGTCGTCGCCCGCGATCACCAGCGCGCGGCGATTCGGAGTGCCGGCGGGGCGTCCGTCGGTGGTCAGCTGCGCGGCGTAGATGTGGTTGAAGGCTTTCACCACCTTTGAGGTCGGCAGGTGTCCCTGCAGAAGCTCCGCGGTGGTCGTCGACTCGTTGTCGAGCTCAGGAATGTGGCCGTCACGTTGCGGGTAGTAGTTGTTCGTGTCGATCACGATCTTGTTCTGGAGCGGCTCGACCGGAACAGCACGATAGTTCTTCAGAGGGACGGAGACCACGACAATGTCGCCGGCCTTGGCTGCGTCGGCAGGCGTCGCGGCGCGCGCTTTCGGCCCAAGCTCGGCGACGAGCGACGCCAGCGTCTCAGGCCCCCTGGAATTGGCGACCACGACGTTGTAGCCTTTCGCAATCGCGAGTCGCGCGACCTGGCTGCCGATGTTGCCGGCACCAACGAATCCAATGGTTTTTATGGCACTCAATCTAACCTCCTTGTCTCCTCCTTCGATGTGAGACCCGTCGCCGGTCTATCTGGATCCCGGTCGAGTCAAACCTGCAGTTCCGCCTGATGCTGTTCGCGCAGTCTGAATTTCTGAATCTTTCCTGATGCGGTCATCGGGAAGTCGGTCACGAATCGGATGTGCTTGGGAATCTTGAAGCGCGCGAGACGCTCGCTGCACCAGAGACTGAGTTCCTCGGCCCCTCGGCCGGCACCGAGGTCGAGGTCCTGGCGACCGGCCGGCACTTGCCCCAGCCGAACGCTCGCGGCGACGATTTCCCCGAAGAACGCGTCCGGCAGGCCGTAGACGTAGGCGTCGGCAACCGCCGGATGCTCGCGCAGGCGATCCTCGATCTCTTTCGGCGCGATGTTTTCGCCGCCGCGGATGATCAAATCCTTGATCCGGCCGGTGATCCGGACCAGGCCGTCGCGCGTCCATGGCTGCCTCGTCGCCGGTGTGCAGCCAGCCGTCGGCGTCGATCGCCGCGCGCGTGGCCTCCGGGTTGTTGTAGTACCCCTTCATCACGTTGTAGCCGCGGACAGCACAGCTCGCCGCGTTCGGCTGTCGCACGGTCGCGCCGGTCGCCGGATCGACGATCTTCACTTCGCAGTTCCGGCAGCACCACGCCGACCGTCTGCGAACGGTGCGGCGACCGACGCGTCGCGCGGCGTCATGGTGATGCCCGGCGAGGCTTCGGTCATGCCGTACGCGATGGTGATTTCCGGCAGGTGCATGTCGCGTCATCACGCGCCGCATCAGCGGCTCGGGGCACAGCGCACCGGCCATCACGCCGGTGCTGAGCGACGTCAGGTCGAAGCGCGCGAAGTCCGGATGCTCGAGCTCCGCGATGAACATCGTCGGCACGCCGTAGAGCGCCGTGCAGCGTTCGCGTTCGATCGTGTCGAGCACCCGCCGGGATCGAACGCATTCGACGCGGACAGAGGCAGGCGCCATGGGTGATACGCGCCGAGCACGCCGATGACGCAGCCGAAACAATGAAACAGCGGCACGCACAGGCACAGCCGATCGTCTGGCGTGTAGCCGAGCGCCGCGCCGAGCGCCTCGCCGTTGTTGACGATGTTGCGGCTGGAGAGCATCACGCCCTTTGGGAAAGCCGGTCGTGCCCGACGTGTATTGCATGTTGATCACGTCGTCGATGCCGATCGCGGCGTCGCGGGCGTCGAGCGTGTCCTCGCCGATAGCGGACGCGTCGGTGCGAAGCTGGTCGTACGGGGTGAATCCGGGTGGCCGGCTTCGTCGCCGCGCCTGATGAAGAACAATCGCCGGAGCCCCGGAATCGCGCCACGGGTCGCCCCGATCTCGTCCAGCGCGCGACGTAGTCGACGTCCCGGAACCCGCGGATCGTGACGAGCGTGGCGGCTTCGCTCTGCCGCAGCAGGTAGTCGATGTCGCTGGCGCGCAGCGAGGTATTGGCGGTGACGAGAATGGCGCCGATCTTGGCGAGCGCAAACTGCAGCACGATCCATTCAGGCACGTTGGTGGCCCAAACCACCACGCGTTCTCCCCGCTCGACGCCGAGCGCGATCAGGCCCCGTGCGACAAGACGTGCCTCGGTTTCGAGCTCGGCGAAGGTGTAACGCGGGCCGTCTTCGTACACGAGTGCCGGCCGCGCCGGCAGGGCTTGGGCGAGGTTGGTCAGCAGGCTGCCGACGGTGATGTCACGATAGGAAGGGGCGCCGCACATAGGCGCAAGAGCGGGCCGGATTCTAGCGTACCACCCGACCGAGATGACAACCTCTTCCTCTTTGCGACCGGGCATGGGATGTATGCGGCTGTCGACCGAGCGCTCTCGCGACGACAGCAGTGCAATCGCCGTGCTGCACGCCGCGTTCGATGCCGGCATCACCCTTCTGGATACCGCCGATTCGTATTGCTGGGACGAGACCGAGCGGGGTCACAACGAACGGCTGATCGCGCGGGCGCTCTCGACGTGGCACGGCGATCGATCGCGCGTGCAGATTGCGACCAAAGGCGGACTGACGCGACCGAACGGACGCTGGGAGCCGGACGGCCGGGCCAAGCATCTCGCCGCGGCGTGCGAGAGCAGCCGTCGCGCGCTCGGCGTCGATCGCATCGCTCTGTATCAGCTGCACGCCCCGGACCCGCGCACGCCATTCTCGACCAGCGTTCGAGCGTTGTCCGCACTGCAACGTAACGGCCTGGTTGACGCGATTGGCCTCTGCAACGTCACCGTGGGCCAGATCGAGGAAGCCAGACGCATGGTCGATATCGAGTCAATCCAGGTCGAGTTGAGCGTCTGGCACGACGAACATTTCCTCAGCGGCGTGGTCGAGTACTGCTTCAGAAACAGGTTGCGTTTGCTGGCCTATCGTCCTCTCGGCGGAACGACGCGGCGTCAGCGCACGCTGGCAGACCCGACACTCGCCGAGATCGCCGCGCGCCATGGCGCATCGCCTTTCGATATTGCCATCGCGTGGCTGGTGGACTTGTCGGATCTCATCGTGCCGCTGCCTGGCGCAACGCGCGTCGAGACAGCGCGGTCGAGCGCCGGCGCGGCTCTGATCGCCCTGACCGACGACGATCGTGCGCAACTGGACCGCCGCTTTCCTGCCGGTCTCCTGCTTCGACAGCAGCCGGACAGGTCGCGCCGACACTCGCCGTCGATGCGTGAGACCGAAGTCGTGCTCGTGATGGGGCTGCCGGGAGCCGGTAAGAGCACGTTTGCCGAGAAGCTGACCGGCCAGGGCTACCTTCGCCTCAACCGCGACGACGCTGGCGGCACCTTGCGCGACTTGCTGCCGGCGCTCGACACCGCGCTGGCGTCGGGCGCCTCGCGCATTGTTCTCGACAACACCTACGTTTCGCGCAAGTCACGTGGAGAAGTCATGCGGGCCGCATCCGCTCACGGCGTCCCGGTCCGTTGCATCTGGCTCTCGACCAGCGTCGAGGACGCGCAGACCAATGCCGCCTGGCGAATCGTGTCGCGCTACGGGAGGCTCCCGGAGGAGGGAGAGCTCAAATCGCTACGAAAGACAGACGTTGCGGCGATGCTGCCGATCGTGCAGTTCCGCTATCAGCGCGAGCTCGAACCGCCCGACCCCTCCGAGGGATTCTCGCGGATCGAGGTCGTGCCGTTCGAACGTCGAAGCGATCCGTCGTTGGTCAACCGTGCGGTAATCGTGTGGTGCGACGGGGTCCTGCTCCGCAGCCGTTCGGGCCGTCGCGTGCCCTTGACCCCTGACGATGTCACCGTCTCTGCTGATTGCGCGACGATCCTCCGGCGATACCACCAGGAAGGTTGGCGTGTGCTGGGTATGTCCTGGCAGCCGGAGGTCGCCGAGAGGACGCAATCGGCCGCCGGGGCTGACGCCGTGTTCGCGCGCATGCGCGAGCTGTTGGGCCTCGACATCGAAGTCGAGTACTGCCCGCACCGGGCGGGGCCGCCGAGCTGCTGGTGCCGGAAACCACTACCAGGCCTCGGCGTCCTGTTCATGCACCGCCATCGGCTCGATCCGCAGGCCTGCATCTACGTTGGCGGCGGACCGCAGGACCGCGGGTTCGCACGGCGGCTCGGATTTCCCTATTCGGAGGCTGCTGAATTTTTTGCCGTTTAACATCGGTTTCAAAAGGCCATCGCCGCATGACCACTACCGACGCGCCCTATCGAATCTGGGGAAAGAATCTCGAGGACGCTGCCGTTCAGCAGCTGAAGAACGCGTGCACGCTGCCGGTTGCCGTATCCGGCGCGCTGATGCCAGACGCACACGTGGGCTACGGTTTGCCGATTGGTGGCGTGCTCGCGACCGCGGACGCCGTGATTCCGTATGCGGTGGGAGTCGACATCGCGTGCAGGATGAAGCTCACGGTCATGGACCTGCCGGTCTCGACCCTCACCGACGATCGATCGCGATTGAAGCACGCGATCGAGCGCGAGACTCGTTTCGGGATGGGCGCTTCATTCAAAACGCGGCGCCAGCACGACGTCCTGGACGCCGACTGGCGCGTGACCGCGGTGACCGCGGGTTTGAAGGATCGCGCCTGGTCGCAACTCGGTACCAGCGGGAGCGGCAACCACTTCGTCGAATTCGGACGACTCTCGGTTCTCGATGACGCAGTCGGATTGCCCCAGGGTGAATATCTCGCGCTTCTCAGCCACTCCGGCAGCCGTGGAACGGGCGCGCAGATCGCGCAGCATTACAGCCGTCTCGCCCGAAAGCTCCATCCGGAACTCCCAAAGGAGCTCTCCCATCTGGCGTGGCTCGAGCTGGCCAGTGAAGCGGGTCAGGAGTCCTGGGCCGCGATGGAGCTGATGGGAAAGTACGCGGCGGCAAATCATGCTGTGATTCACCGTCATATCGCGAGGGCGCTTGGCGTACAGACCTTGCTCGACATCGAAAATCATCACAACTTCGCCTGGCGCGAACGGCACCGGCTCCGGGATGGATCCGAAGCAGACCTCATCGTCCATCGCAAGGGCGCCACTCCCGCAGGGAGCGGGGTTCTTGGCATCATCCCCGGTTCGATGGGCACCCCCGGCTACGTTGTCCGTGGAAAGGGAGTCGCCGAGTCCTTGAATTCCGCGTCCCACGGCGCCGGCCGCCGGATGAGCCGAACCCAGGCGAAAAAGATGTTCACGTGGAGCGCGACGCAGAAATTCTTGCGCGAGCGTGGAGTGACGCTGCTCTCGGCGGGACTCGACGAAGTGCCCATGGCTTACAAGGACATCGACGAGGTGATGGCCGCCCAACGCGATCTCGTCGAAACGCTGGCGCGTTTCGAACCGCGGCTGGTGAAAATGGCGCCCAGCGGCGAACCGCCGGAGGATTGAGGGCCGGTCACCTTCCGGGAGCGAGAATGACCTTCAATCCGCGCTGCGCGCGCTCGAAGGCCTCTCCAAACTGCTCCAGCGGATAGATCCCGGCGATGAGCCGCTTCACGTCGATCCGCCGCTCATCGAGGAGCTCGATCGCCCGACCGAACGGACCGCAACGCGATCCGACAACCGTGATCTCGTCGACCACCAGCGGAGAGAACGACACCGGCGTTTCACCATGAAACGTTGATTTGACGACCAGCGTGCCGCGCGGTCGAACGAGCGCGCTTGCCACGGCGAAGCCAGCCGGTTCCCCGGTCGCGTCGACTGCAACGTCGAATCGCCGCGCCAGCAATTCGCCAGCCGAATCCGCAGCCGCGGTATCGAAACCGAGCGCTGATGCCAGCGCGCGGCTCATCTCGCTGCGGACGATCACGGTCACCAGGGCGCCGTGCACGCGCAAAACCTGCGCGATGAGCAGGCCAAGCCGGCCGGCGCCTACTACCGCCGCGCGCGTGCCGGACTCCACGGTGACTTGCTCGGTAATACGGCAGGCAGCCGCGGTCGGCTCGACGAACACCGCGGATTGATCATCCAGCGACGCTGGAATCGCATGCAGGTTGGATGACGGAAGAGTCAAGTACTCGGCGAAGGCGCCGTCGCGGCCGCGAATGCCAACCACCGTGCGGATGTCGCAATGTCCACGTCCCGCTGCGCGGCACCCGTCACAGCGTCCGCAGCCGACGGTAATCTCGCCCGCGACGCGGCGCCCGATCCATTCCGCGTCGGCCGCAGGCGCTTCTTCGACGACCCCGACGAACTCGTGACCGGGCACGCCGGAAAAGCCGGCATAGCCGCGAATCAATTCGAGATCAGTGCCGCAGATACCGGCCGCCGTCACCCGGATCAGGCATTCGTCGCCGGCCGACGGCTTGGGCCGGTCCCGCAGCGAAAGGCTTCCGTCAGCGTTGAGCACCAGGGCGCGCACCACGCCAGATTACCGCGTGGCGACTTGCGATCCTCGCGGTTTGTGGGCAGCGGTCAGTAGACATCGAGATCGTTCCCCACGACCACCTTGCCGCGATAGGTGCGGCCGATCTCCTCCAGATACCGGTCATCAGCGATTTGCCGTCCGCGCGGACCGACGCCGCGGTGATACAAGATGAGAAGTCCCGGCCGCGTTTTGTTCGCGATCTCGGCGAGCTCGGTCGTCGTCGTGTGATACCGGGATCGATATTCCAGCCAGTTCGGTACGTCCGCTGGCCGGTATTCATCCGCGTAGACCTCGTGAATCAGTACGTCGCACTGCCGGCAGTGCGCGACGAGCGCAGCGCTCGGGTTCGTGTCGCCCGAGATCACGATCGTCCGATCGGCCGTCTTGAATTGATAGCCGAACGTCTGCCGCCATTCCCCGTGAGCGTTCTGAAAGGCGGTGACCTTCACGTTCGGGTCCTCGTAGACGACGCCGGGCTTCACGTCGTGCGCCTCGACGGTCAGTCCCGCCATGCTGCGATGTTCCATTCCCTGTGTGCGGATCTCGATGTCGGCTTTCCAGGCCGACATGATGTGGCTCGTCATGTCCTCGGTGCCTTCCGGACCGTAGACCTGCAACGGTCCGCGACGACCCTGCACCCAGGTGGTAAAGATCAAATCGGGATAGCCGACGGTATGGTCGGAATGGAGATGCGTGATGAACGCCCGCTGCAGCTTGTCGGGCGCGAGCGCCGGGATGCCTTTCTCGAACGCGGCAGCCGCGCGTCGGACAATGCCCGGGCCGATGTCGACGAGATACGCGGTGCCGTTGACCACGACGGCTGTGGCCGGTCCCGATCGTTCCGGATCCGGGCGCGGCGTGCCCGTTCCGAGCAGGACCACCTGGGTCCGCGTCTGACCGATTGCCGGAGCCACGATCGTAACCGCCAGGATGCAGGCGATGGTTCGCATGGCGGCGGATCTTCGTTCAAAAGCCGCTCGAAAGGAAGTGGACGCGAGGGGCAAATCGGCTCCGGCGGGGGACGAGCGTCGGCGTGACGGTGATGAGAAAACCGCGCCGGTCCGGCCCGCCCGTTCGTTTTCGGGACGGTGGTGGCCGTCCGCGAACACGGAGACCGCGATGATCCATAGGCGGCAGCAGTGAATACCGGCAAACCTCCGGGATCGTGCAGTGGTCATCACCGGCATGTCATTGGCATGCCTCGACCCGCCACCAGGGAGCGAGACATGTCCGATCTCAAAATTGCTGTGCGTGCGCTCGCGAAAGCGCCGGGTTTCTTCCTCGTCGCCATTCTCACAATCGCCGTCGCGATTGCCGCCAACACGGCGCTCTTCTCGGTGTTCGATCGTCTGGTCCTGAATCCGGTCACGATTTCGCAACCGTCGTCGCTCGTGGCGATCGTGAACAACAATCCGCAGCTGACGGCGCCGGTTCCGGCGGTCTCGTGGCCCCGATACGAAGAGATTCGCGATCACGCGCGATCCTTCGCGTCGATCGCGGTTTCGGCGTTCGACAGTTTCACCCTCACAGGCAGCGGCGAGCCGGAACAACTGAATGGGCTGCGCGCCAGCGCATCGTTCCTGCCGGCGCTCGGGATTGAACCGACGCGCGGCAGGAACTTCACCGCGGCCGAAGACCTGCCGAATGGTCCGGCCGTCTGCATCATCAGCTACGAGCTCTGGCAGACCCGCTTCGGCGCGCGTGAGCGCATCATCGGCGAAACGATCGTCTTGAACGGCCAGTCGTGGGAAGTCATCGGCGTGACGCCCGCGCGCCTCAGCCCGCCCTTTGCGCAAGTGCAGATTTTCGCGCCGCGTGTCTTCGAGGTGAGCGGGCTGACGCCACAGCAGATCCAGAATGGTTCAGGGTACGCGCAACCGATCGCGCGGCTGAAGCCCGGCGTGTCGTTGCAACAGGCCACCAACGAACTCGCGACGATCAGCAGGAGCTATCGCCAGCGGTTCGCCGCCCGGCTCGATGCCAACAACACGAGCGAGCCGCAACTGTTCGTGGATTTCCTCGTCAGCGGCCTGCAGCCGACGTTTTATACCCTGCTCGGCGCCGTCACGTTCGTGCTGCTGATCGCCTGCGCGAATGTCTCGTCGCTCTTCCTGGGCCGGCTGGCGGCGCGCGACAAGGAGGTCGCGGTGCGGCAGTCGCTGGGCGCGACGCGCGGGCGGGTCATCCGTCAGTTTCTCATCGAGAGCCTTCTGTTCTCGGCGATTGCCGGCGTGCTCGGCGCGGTCCTGGCGACCTGGGCGTTGTGGGCGATTCAGTCGCTCATCGCCTCGCAGCTGCCGCCAAATGCGGTCCTGACGCTCAACTGGCGCGCGCTGGCGTTTACCGGCGCGGTGACGATGGCGAGCGCGCTGCTCGTCGGGCTCGTTCCGGCGGTGCAGTCCTCGCGGTCCGAGATCGTGGATGCCCTCAAGGACAGCGCCCGCGGATCGACCGGAGCCGGCGGCACCCGCTTCCGAGCGACGCTGATCGTCTTGGAAGTGGCGCTCTCGGTAATCCTGCTGGTCGGCTCGAGCCTGCTGTTGATCAGTTTCCTGAAGCTGCAGCGCACTTCTCCAGGGTTCGAATCGAAAGGTATTGCCGGCGCCTTCGTCAACGTGCCGGTGGCGCGGTACAAGACCAACGCGCAGCAGGCCACATTCTTCAACGACGTGATCGACCGCCTGCGCGCGCATCCGCAGGTGACCGACGCGGCAGCTGCGCTCGGATTGCCGCTGACCGGGTTCGCGCCGCGTTCGCCCTACAGCGTCGCCGGCCGCACGATTCTGCCCTTGCCGCAGCGGCCGATCGCGGGATTGTCGGTTGTCAGCGAGACCTACTTCAGGCTGATGCACATCTCGCTGGTCGCCGGACGCGCGTTCACGCCGGACGATCGCGAGAACACGCCCGGTGTCGGGATCATCAACGAATCGTTGGCCAGGAAGCTGTTCCCGGGAGAATCCGCGATTGGAAGGGTCCTGCTGCGAGGCCGCGACGCAGAGGTCAGGATCGAGATCGTCGGCGTCATCCACGATGTGAAATCGACAGGACTCAACAGTCCGGCGCCAGACGAGATCTATCTGCCGATGCGTCAACTCGCACGGCCGGCGATGACCGTCGTGGCCAAGACGAGCGGCGATCCCACCGCGCTCCAGGCGATCCTGCGAACGGCGGTGGCAGAAGTCGACTCCGACCGGGCGATCTCGTTCTTCGCAACCATGGACAGCAATATCGCCCAGAGCCTGGGCGTCCAGCGGATCATCGCGTCGCTCACCGTGGCATTCGCCGCGCTCGCGCTGGTCCTGTCCGCGGTCGGCTTGTATTCAGTTCTGGCTTACGCGGTCGGACAACGAACAACCGAGATTGGAATCCGCATGGCCCTCGGTGCACAGACCACGCAAGTGCTCGGCCTGGTGATGCGAAGCGGCCTGCGACTGGTTGCCGTCGGCCTCACAATTGGACTCGTGGGGGCCGGCCTGATCGCCCGCGTCATTCAGACGCTGCTCTACGACGTGCAACCGCTCGATCCAGTCGTGTACGGGGTTGTCACGCTATTGTTCGCGGCGGTCGCGACCCTCGCGTGCCTGCTGCCGTCCTTCAGGGCGGCACGAATCGATCCCCTGATCGCGCTGCGCGCCGGCTGATGCCCCGCGACTGATGGGATAGTTGACCTTACCTTTCGAGCGTATCACGGGCTTGCAGCAAGGTGGAGCAGCGGCGATAGGCTGCTGTCCATGCCTGGAGTCGAACTGAACGGCTTTCTTCTCCATTACGAAGACCGCGGAAGCGGCGGGCCGCTGCTGCTCCTGCACGGCGGCATGGGGATCGGAAGCGATTGGCGGTACATCTTTCCGCAGGACCCAGAGGGATATCGCGTCATCGAGCCGGACCTGCGCGGTCACGGCCGCTCCACCAACCCGGCGAAGGCGTTCACATTCCGCCAGTCCGCTGCCGACATGCTGGCGCTCCTCGACAGGCTGGAGTTGCAGCGGGTGAAGGCCATCGGCATGAGCATGGGCGCCAAGACCCTGCTTCACATGGCGACCGCGCAACCGGACCGAATCGAGGCAATGGTGCTCGTCAGCGCGACGCCTTACTTTCCGCAGGAACTCCGTGCAGCAGCCTCGCAATTCACCGAGGAGGCGCTCGCGCGGTTGCCTGACGCCGAGCGTGAGGCGTTACGAAAGCGACACGTCCACGGCGACGAACAGTTGCGGCAGTTGTACGAGATGACCCGTTCGTTCGCCACGAGTCATGACGACATGGCGTTTACCCGGGCGACGCTTCAGAGCGTGACCGCCCGCACGCTCATCGTCCACGGCGATCGCGACCCGTTGTATCCGCTCGAGTTGGCAATCGAGTTGTTCCGCGGTATCCCGCGATCGGCGTTGTGGGTCGTAGCGTACGGCGCGCACGGTCCGATATTCGGCCCCCACGCTGCCCCGTTTGCGGCCACCGCGCTCGCGCACCTGTCAGCAAGCACCGAACCTCGGGTCGGCGACTAATGATCCGAGGCCGCGCGTGCACGCAGCCACTTGAGATCCTGCCGGCGCAAGAACTCAGAGTAGACGCGGGCCGGTAGTCCCGGAGGATCCAGTTGCGCCTGTCGGAGGTGACACGTGACGTGGACCAGAAGCAGTAACTGAAAGAGCGGATGATCTTCACGCAAGTGCGGATCGAAGCCGCCGACCAGCGCCTTCGTCAGGGCATCAACAACCGCAGGACGGAACCAGGGTCGGGCCTTCAACTGATTGACGTGCATGAACATGTGCGACAAATCGAAGGTACTGCGGACCGCGCTTCGCCATCGTGAAATCGAGCACCGCCACCTCGCGGTCCCGAATCACGACGTTCTCGGGCGTGAAGTCGGCGTGAACGAGCACTTCTACCAGGGCCGAACCCGACACCTTTCCCGCCAGCGTGTCGAAATTTTTGAGCAGGCCAGCGCGCACCTCGCGACTGATCACGCCTCCTTCCGCCAGCGGCTGAAGACGTTTATCGAGATAGATGCGCATCTGGTCCAGGGACACCGGCCCCCCGGGAGCATCGATTGACTGGAAGGCTTTGAGC
Source organism: uncultured Acidobacteriota bacterium (assembly GCA_963755695.1). GTDB lineage: Bacteria > Acidobacteriota > Vicinamibacteria > Vicinamibacterales > 2-12-FULL-66-21 > QHWT01. The sequence goes on from CAVWLB010000010.1 coordinate 2,951,825, forward strand.
CACGCGCCAACGCTGCGCATGGTCGCCGACAGGCGTTCGAGCGCCCGTTCTGACGCAAGCGAGTGCCCGCGGGCAAGCAACCGGTCGAGAACCACGCCATCGACCCGCTCGGTGACCATCGCCAGCAGGTCGGGATAGCAGGCGATCGGCCTGGCCGTCGAGAGACCCAGCTCTCCCTGGAGACCCCGGTGGACCCTGGCCATCATCTCGAATTCTCGGGCGATATTGCGGCGCGTGGCTTCCAGTTCCGCGCTTCCTTCCGCACGCGGCTTCAGGATCTTCACGAATGCAGTCGTTGCCCGGCCCCCTGCGTCGATACGTACCTCCTGGATCTGCGAAAACTGCCGGACGAAGACGCGGCCGCGATCCATCGTGACGCCGGTGCCGTCCAAGTGCAGAAGCCTGTCGGCTCGGAGGCGCTCGAGCACCGCATCGAACCCGATCTCCGGCTCAGCTGTAAACATGGTGGACGTGCTGATAGTTACGCAAGGTTTACACCGTCGCAGCGCGATCTTCCCATGATTGCCCGCCCGCGAACGGGACGCGCTTCAAGCTCATGAGGTGGCGGCTATTCACACTTTTGCCAACCAGCTACCTGCAGCAAGCACTTGTGCTGCCTACCGGTCACCGACCAAAATTGCTTGATTCCGGTCCGTCATTCGGCAGCCGGCGGGAAGGGTGCACGGCTGACCTCTGGCATTGCTGTTGCTGAAAGAGCGTCGTTGAATAAACCATCTGTGGGTACCGATCCAGTGTGGGGCGACAACTCTCGCCCGTTCCACGACGTTGCCCGGAACGTCTCGACTCGCTACCTGGCCTATGGCATTGATGCGGTACTCGGCCTTCTGATGCTGCCAATCAATATGGCCTACCTCGGGAAGCCGATGTACGGGCTGTGGATGCTCACCGCCTCAATCACCACCTCCTTCGCGCTGCTGGACCTTGGTTACGGTGGCTCGGCGGTCCGTTTCATTGCTCGCTACCGCGCCTTGCGCGACAGCGATGGCCTCAACGAGGTTCTGAGCACCCTCTTCGTCGTGTATTCGGCGATCGGCCTGATTACGCTCTGTGGCGGCTTGCTGCTCAGTCCTTATCTGTCGACATTTTTTCGCATCGCGCCAGAGCAGGTCACGACCGCCCGATACGTCTTCCTCCTCATCACGACCTACGTCGCGCTGAGATTCGTGTTTTCGATCTATGGAGGGGTTGTCGTCGGCTTCCAGCGATACTCCCTCAACAACATGGTCAGCATCGTGATGAGCATCGCCGTTGCGGTCGTCAACGTAGCGGTGGTGCTCGCGGGCTTCGGCCTGGTCACACTCGTAGCCGCCACGACACTGGTGCGGGTGGGTGGCCTGTTCCTGTATCGCCTCAACGCGCACCGTGTCTATCCGGCCATTCATATCAACCCGGGCGCCTTCAGCCGCGGACGGCTGCGCGAGGTGACCGGATTCAGCATCTACATGCTGTTCCTCGACTTCGGCAACAAGCTGAACTACAGCACTGACACCATGGTGCTGGGAGCGTTCATGGGAACGGCTGCCGTCGCGTTGTGGACGCCCGCCCAACGCTTGACGGAACTCCTGACCCGATTGACGAATCAGCTCAATGATGCGCTGTTTCCGATGGTCGTGGACAGCCACGCGTCAGAACGCACGGAGCAGCTCCGAACGGCGTTTGTTCAATGCACGCGGCTCTCTCTGGCGATCGCCCTTCCGCTCGCAGGTGGGGTCGCACTCGTCGCGGGACCGCTGATTCGCGTGTGGATCGGACCCACATTCACACAGACCGGAACCGTGCTGCAGATGCTCGCGGCGCTGGTGGTGCTGCGGGTCGGGAATGCAACCGCCAACACGATCTTGCGAGGAGCTGGCGAGCACAAGCGGCTCACCCTCTACGTAGCCGTCACAGGTGTGGCGAATGTGCTGCTCAGCATCGCTCTCGTGAAGCCGCTTGGGCTCGTCGGTGTCGCTCTCGGCACCGTGATCCCCGTTGCGGCGATGTCGATCTTTGCGTCGTTCCCGACGGCCTGCTGGCGAGTAGGAATGACGACCCTCGAAGGAGTCAGGAAAGCGGTCTGGCCGGCGGTCTGGCCTGCCATCACCATCGTCATTTGCCTGCGGCTCGCCCTGCCACTGGGCGGCCTGAGCCTGATGGCGCTGGCGGTGAAACTCGCCATCGCCGCGATGCTCTACGAAGCCGTCTTCTTCGGCCTGGCCATCGGCCGCAATGAGCGACGGCTCTACGTTCGCAAGGTTCGTGAGCTGATGCCACGTCCGGTACCGCTGCCAGCGACCGCGCAAGCGATGGGCGGCAGCGCGCGGTGGCGGTCCTGAGGTGAGGGATGACGACTCCCGTCAAGCGCGCGATTGAGGCGGCGCGATCCCTCGATCGGCTGCTCACCAGGCGCCGTGATCGCCGCCGAATCCTGTTCAACGCCCGTACCCCGATGAACTACGCCATGTTTGCGCCGGTCCACCGGTCCATGGCGGCCGATCCGCGGATCGAGTTCTATTTCGCCGCGAGCGAGGCGCCGGAACGAGCAACCGACGTATTTCGGGAAGCCGGCCCGGATGCGCGAATCGTGAATCCGCGCCGGGCGTCGTTGATGCGCTTCGACGCGTACGTTGCCGCCGACTTGCTGTGGCTGACGCTCCCGCGTGGTACGCGCCGGGTTCAGATGTTCCACGGCGTCGCCGGGAAGTACGCCCACGATTACGATCGGCCAAGCACCTCGATGCGGTTGTGGCATCGGCATTTCTTCGTGAATCAACGCCGCCTGCGCAACTTCCTCGATGCCGGGGCGATCGACGCGGAAGGCGATGCGGCAAGGCTCATTGGGATGCCGAAGGTCGATTGTCTCGTGGACGGCTCGCTGAGGCGCGATGGTGCCGTCGCGGCGTTCGGCCTCGATCCCGCTCGCCCGACGATTCTCTACGCCCCGACGTGGTCGGCCGCATCGTCAATCAACAGGCTGGGAGTTGAATTCATCGAGCGGCTGCTGGCCGGGCCGTGGAACACGATCGTGAAACTGCACGACCGGCTGCGCGACCCGCGGCCGTTTTACTCGGGAGGGCTCGACTGGGGCGCCAGGCTCGGACCGATGCTCCAAGGACCGCACGCCCGGCTCGCCACCGGGGCAGACATCTGCCCGTGCCTTGCTGCGGCGGACGTCATGATCACCGATCACAGTTCGGCCGGCTTTGAGTATCTGCTCCTTGACCGGCCGCTCGTAAGGGTGCACGTACCGGAGCTTCTCAAGCAGTCGAATACGAATCCAGAGTATGTCGACCTGCTGCGAGGCGCATCCACGTCCACGTCCGATGCCGAGGGCACGCTTGCCGCGGTCGAGCGGAGCCTCGCGGACCCGAGACATCTTTCGGCAACCCGCATCGAAGTGGCTAATGATTTGTTTCATCGGCCGGGGACGGCTACCGAGCGGGCCGCGAACGAGCTCTACGCGTTGCTCGAACTCGAGCGCAGCGCGAACGGAACCCCGCGGTTCGAGAGGACGGTAGCCGCGTGAATCGTTCCCCAGTGCAACTCGACGTCATTCTGCCGACGCACAATCGCGAGCACCTGCTCGCGCGGGCGCTCGACAGCCTGCGCAATGCGGAGGTTCCCCCGTCACTGTCGATCCGCGTAACCGTCGTCGACAACAACTGTACGGATGGTACTCGCGAGTTGGTGCGGGCGCGTCAGGCCGACTTCAAGGGCAGGCTCACCTATCTTTTTGAACCCCGGCCGGGAAAACCGTTTGCGCTGAATACGGGGATCGATGCTACGAATGGCGACCTGATTGGCCTCATCGACGACGATGAGGAAATCGATCGTAATTGGTATCGCTGCATCGAGCAGGCCTTCCGCGACAAGGACGTCGACTTTATCGGTGGCCGGTGCCTGCCGCGGTGGGGCGCTGAGCGCCCGGCCTGGCTGGGTAGTCACAATCGGGGGGTGATCGGCTGGGTCGAGCCCGGCCTCGAGCCGCTCGATTTCGGACCGACGTTCCCGGGCATCCTCACCGGCGGTAACGCGGTCATCAGACGGGCGATCATTCGAAAGGCTGGGCCGTACTCCACCGCGCTCAGCCGAACCCCCACGCGTCTGATGGGGGCGGAAGACGAGCACCTCTATCGCCGACTTTTGGAAGTTGGTGCGAAAGGACGCTACCTTCCCGAACTCGTGATCCACCATTTCGTCCCTGCCGAACGGTTGACCAAGCGATATTTCCGCCGCTGGTGCTTCTGGTGCGGTGTCTCCCGGGCCGTGATCGATCGCGAATACCCAAAGCCGGTCGCCTACGTCGCGGGCATCCCACGCTATATGTTCGGTCAGGCCGTGCGCGACGGTGTCCGCTCGCTGCGAGCTGCCGGTCGGCTGCCTGCCGACGAGCGATTTGCCGGCGAATTGCATGTCGTGGCGCTCGCCGGATTCATTTACGGCAAGCACTTTTACAGCGCCGGCCATCGGCGACCTACCGAACCGCTCATGCATCCGGACATCGGGTGCGAGCGAGGGCGACTGTGAAAATCGCCCCTCTGGAGTTGAACGCGATTCCGGACGTGTCGGTCGTGATCCCGACCTATAACCGCTCCGCCCATCTCCGCCGGACGCTCGCCAGCGTCCTCAGCCAGCGCACCCTCCGGCGCTTCGAGGTCATCGTCGTCGACAACAATTCGACGGACGACACGAGCGCCGAAGTCGAGCGCGCCATCGCTCGAGGCGCAGCGGTCCGCCATCTGGTCGAACGCAACCAAGGCGTCTCGTACACGCGGAACGCAGGAATTGCGGTTGCGCGCGCGCCCATATTGGCGTTCGTCGACGACGACGTGCGGGTGGACACGGTTTGGATTGAAACGATCTGCCGGACGTTCGAGGAACGCCCGGAACTCGATTGTATTGGCGGCAGAGTGTTGCCCGAATGGGAAGGGGCCCCGCCTGCCTGGCTGACACGCGATCACTGGGCTCCGCTCGCGCTGCTCGATTTAGGCGATGCCCCACGTCCCATCAACACCGACAATCGGCAGTGCCTCCTGACCTGCAATTTCGCCTGCCGCCGGGAGACGTTCGACCAAATCGGGCTGTTCGGGACCGAGCTGCAGCGGGTCCACGACGGCATCGGGTCCATGGAGGATCACGAATGGCTGATCCGGTTCTGGGACGCGCGCCATAAGGGGATGTATATTCCCGAATTGCACGCCGTCGCAACCGTCCCGTTACGTCGAATGACGCGGAATTATCACCGCCGCTGGCACCTCGGCCACGGCCATTACTTCGCGCTGTTGAGGGAAGCGGAGTTCGAGGCGTCGAAGCGTCGCCGGCTGTTGGACGTGCCGGCGCACGCCTATCGCGCGGTGATTCGCAACCTAGTCGGCTGGCTGGGGCGGGCGTGTCGGGGAGACATGACGGGCGCGTTCTTCTTCGAAACGCGCCTGCGTTTTCTGGCCGGCTATTTCCGCACGCGTGTGCCGCAGTACCTCCGTGGACTTTGGCGACGGCGGCGACCGGTTGTCATATTGCCCGACGAATCCGAAGGCCCGCAGGGCAACACGCGCGTTGCCCCTTTCTAGCTCGGGCCGTCGGATCCGCCGGCAGACCGGACGTGTCCTACTTCACCTGGAACGTCGCGACGAGCGGGTTATGGTCCGACGGACGGTTTCCGCTCGCGTCACGCGTATCGAACACCTGCGCCTTCGTCAAGACCAGGGCAGTGGCCCCGGTCGAATACCACACATAGTCGATTCGCGAGTTGCGAGTGTTCCCCTCCGGATTATCGGGATAGGCGACGGCGGTGCCCTTCGAGTACGCCACCGCGTAGGAGTCGCGGTAATCCTTGCTCATTTCGGCGATCTCGGTGACGCGCGGGACCAGGGTGTAGGCGTATTGCCAGACATTGAAATCGCCCATGATGATTCGCTGTTGAGCGAAGGCACCGGCCCATGGTTTGAGTTCCCTGATCTCGGCAATGCGGCAGTCGTTGCTGCTCACCTCCAAGTGCGTGGAAAAGACGTTAATGGTGCGTCCATTCACGACGATCGTCCCGCCGGCGATCGAGCGCGAACAGTTCAGCAGATGTGTGGCGGTGCTGTCAAACGGGAACCGCGACATCACCGCTTCTCCCTCGCCGCTCGCCGCACCCCACTTCTGAACCCACTTGTAGTACCACCTGCGACCGGTCTTCGCTGTCAGCTTGTCGGCAATGATCTTAACCATGTCCGCCGAGGGGGACGCGTAATGCATGATCTCGTTGAAGGAGATGACGTCCGCCTTCATCTTGATGACCCAATTCGCCACGAGATCGTAGTTCGACTTGCCGTTGGTGGCGTGACCCTGCTGAACGTTCCACTGCAGAACGCGCAGCGTCGTCGTATTGGTCGTCGGGGCTCGATCCGGCGGCGGCGGCGCGCGGTCCTGAATCCGTAATTCACCACCAGCTTCGGCTGGAGCGAGGCGCTCGACTGGTTCGAGTGAGTACGACAGGTAAGACTTCGTGGCCGTGGAGCCGACATCGACGAGCATCACGCGGGTAGAGCGCCAGGAAGCCTGCATCGCTTCCCGCGTAATGGCCGTCACGTCGATGGTGACTTTCGAATCCAGCGACGTTCGTGACGGTGACCTGGCCGTGCTTGTGGCCCAGGTCTCCACCAGCCGTCGCCCAATCGACAGTGCCCTTGCGCACATGCCAGGTCGACTGGAATTCTTCGAATGACGAGGGGACGCAGTAGAAGGCGATCGTACGCGTCGGTACGCTGCCGCTCCTGACCGTCAGCGTCAACTTCGCGGAGTTGATCTGGCTGCCAGCCGGGATGGTGGTGTGAGTATCGAACTTAAGGAGCGCGCGGCGGTACGTGTCGGGGTTCGTACTCGCCTTTGTCTCTACATAACTTTGAGAACCGAAGTTCGTATCCTCATACATCCCGGGTCGAAGGGTCGTGTCCGCGGCGGGGAGCGTCACGGTGGTCTGCGCCATCGCTGGGACTGCGAACGCCAGGAGCATCGCAGCGACGGGGAAGCGGCTCCATCCTGAGCCTTTGCACACACGTACCGGCATCTGACCTCCTATAACCTGGACCATGAGTTTTGCGGGGGACCCTTAGAGCGCACCGGGTCCAGCAAGAGGGATGCCCTGGCATTAAAGTGCTATAGACAAAGCACTTAACATCTGTTGAGCTAACTGATGGGGTGTGGCCGACTGAAAACGCTACTCAACATTTTGAAAAATTTACACCACACTGTTAATTTAAGCAGATATTGAAGCTCTTCATTACGAACTGATGAGATATGTTTTGCTACACCAGCGCCCACTGGAGCAAGACTCGCGCTTCCGTCGTAAAGGTTTGTGTAGCGATGCCACAGGGTCAACGGTGCCACCGCCGGGAAGGTGCCCTAAAGTCGAGCTGCTGGACAGGAAGTCGCTTTTGCTACTACATATGAGAGGTCCCTTCAAACTTTCCTCCCTCCGGGTTCCTATTTCTCACGCGAACCTCGGCGTAGGGGCGGCATCACGCTGGCATAAGTGGAGAGGGTTTTACACGCAGACGGTCGAAGGAAAGAGGTTCATGTACAACACGTTGGGCCGAACTCATTCCCTGGTTGCCCTTGTTCTCGCGTGGGTCGTTGTGACCCTTTGTTTTGGCGCGACGACCTCAGCACAGACATCTAAACCTGCTCAACAAGTTCAGGCTGTGGCCGCGCCACCCGCTTGTTCCGGAACTGGCGAGTGCCTTTGCGACAGCTCGTATCAGGACTGCCGCACCCCGATCATCCAATTGATCAGAAACGAACACGTCGGAATCGATGTCTCCTTCTGGTTCATGACCGACCAGCGGTATTCCCAGGAGCTCATCAACAAGTGGAAGAATGAGCACGTCCCGGTACGCGTCATTCTCGACACCCGGGCCGACAAAGCCTATCCGGCAACCGCCAACATCCGGTCGCAGCTGGCCGCCGCCGGCATCCCGATCCGCAATTACCACGGAGCGGCCATCAATCACTGGAAGATGATGCTGTTCGCCGGACAAGGCAAGGTTGAATTCAGCGCGGCGAACTACGCGGACGGGTCCTACTCGCCATCGCCGTTGACCCTGGCGTATGCGCAGTACGTCGACGAAGCCATCTATTTCACCGACGATCTCGGCATCGTGCAGAGCTTCATGAAGCGGTACGACAACAACTGGGTGGACACCACGACTTTCTCGAACTACGCGAACATTACGGGTCCACTTGTTCGCGCCTACCCGACGACATACACCATCGTGCCCGAACTGAATTTCGTGCCGGACCAAAAATATGACAGTCGGCTCATAAACCTGATCAGACTCGAGACTCAGCAGATTGACGTAGTGATGTTCCGCATCACGGCGTCGAACATTCCCGACGAGCTGATCGCCCGCTGGCAGGCTGGCGTGCCCGTCCGCCTGATTACTGAGGAAGAGCAGTACCGGACTCCGGTGTATCTGTGGGATTCATATAACGTCGACCGGATGTACACGGCCGGAATCCCGATCAAGGTGAAGGACAACCTCACCCAGCAGGACGTGCACCAGAAATCGATCGTCCTTTACAGCCGCGGGAAGGCCGTCTTCGGGTCGTCGAACTGGACCACCCTCGCGCAGACTACCGAGATGGACCACAACTACTTCGCCACCAATGCGGGGACCCGAGCCAAGCCGTGGATCCTGGACTGGTTCAAAGCCCAATTCGAACGCAAGTGGAACAACGAGAAGGAGGACGGGACTCCTGTCCTGAACGCGGACGGGACCCCTAGAGCGGTTTACATAGACTTTGTACCGCTGCCACCGGAGACCCCCGTGTATGTCTCCCCCGCCAATGACGCCCTCGGCCAGCCCAGCGCGGTCACGTTGAAATGGGAAGGCGGGTATTGGGCCCACAAGTACGACGTCTACCTCGACACGACGCCGACCTTCACGTCGCCGATTATCGTCGACTACATGCCCGGCGAGGCGACCGCTGGCGTGGTGAGCGCGAAGGAATCACAGACGGTTTCGGGTCTGCTTCCTGCGACCACCTACTATTGGAAGATCGTCAGCAAGACGATGGCGAACAAACCGTCGCTGAACAAGACGGGGCCGACCTGGCACTTTACGACTGCCGGGGGCGTGCCGCCGCCGCCGGCGCCGAGCGGATTGACCGCGACCTCCGTGTCACAGTCGCAGATCACGCTGCAGTGGAACGACGTCGCGGGCGAAGAAGGCTACAAGGTCGAAAGAAAACTAGCATCCGATCCGACGACCGCATGGACGCAAATCCGCACGACCGCGGCCGACGTCGTCACCTACACGGATACCGCCAGCGGACTCAAGGCCAACACCGCCTACAACTACCGGGTGCGCGCCTTCACGACCGGGGGTAACTCCGGTTACAGCGACGTCCTCAACGTATCGACACCTGCGGCCAGCCTGAGCCAAAGGGACGTCGTTCTCTATGCGAGCAAGGCCCCGGTTCTCGTAGGCGCCGGACAGTGGGGGACGCCGGCCGATGCAACCGCTGCGGGCGGGAAACGTCTGGCCAGCCTGAACCCCGGTGGCGGAACGCTCACGGTTTCTGCTGCGCCTGCGGCCTACGTCGAGATCCCGTTCAACGCGAGCGCGAACGTTCCATATCGCCTGTGGATTCGCGGAAAGGCGCTCAACGATAGCGGTTTTGCCGACTCGATGTTCGTGCAGTTCTCCGATTCGGTCACCCAGGGTGGAGCGAACACCTTCCGCATAGGTACGACCTCGGCGGCCATGGTCAACATCGAGGATTGCAAGGGATGTGGACTGAAGGCGTGGGGATGGCAGGACAACGGCTTTGGCGTCGGAGTGATGGGTCCGCTCATCTACTTCCACGATTCGGGCAGCCACGTGATGCGAATCCAGCCGCGCGAAAGGGGCTTCTCAGTCGATCAGATCGTGCTGTCGCCCGATACGTACCTGAACGGCTCACCAGGGGCACTGAAGAATGACGGCCTCATTCTTCCGGAACAAAACAACCCGGTCGGTCCACCGGATCAGACCCTGCCAACCGTTTCCATCACCGATCCTGTCGATGGCGAGACGGTCCAGGGGGTTGTTCCGGTCAAGGTGACCGCCGCCGACAACGTGCGTGTCGACCGCGTCGAGTTGTGGGTCGATGGCGCGCTTAAGCAGACAGACAATGTCTCGCCGTTCGCCTTTGACTGGGATGCGCGATCCATTCCTGACGGCGACCATACCCTCGAGGCGCGTGCGTTCGACCCCTCCGGAAACACCGCATCGTCGGGTGTCCTAACCGTGACGGTGTCCAACCCGGCGACGCTGTCGAACGACGTGGTGCTCTATGCCGCCGAGGCACCGGTCAGGGTCGGGTCATGGGCGGTCGTGACTGACGCCACGGCAGCAGGCGGGAAACGCATCCACCAGCCGAATGCCGGACTCGCGAAAATCAGCACGCCTTCCGCAACGCCTGCACACTATTTCGAGATGACGTTCAATGCGGAAGCAGGCATCGCCTATCGGTTGTGGCTCCGCGGCAAGGCGGACAACAACGACTGGGCGAACGATTCGGTGTTCGCGCAATTCTCGGGGTCGACTACGCAGGCGGGAGCCGCAACCTTCCGTATCGGCACCACCTCTGGCAGCGCCATCAATCTCGAAGATTGCAGCGGCTGTGGCGTCTCGGGCTGGGGATGGCAGGACAACGGGTGGGGGGTCAACGTGTTCGGACCCTTGATCTACTTTGCGAGCTCAGGCCCGCAGACTATCCGGATCCAGGCACGAGAAGACGGCTTCTCGATCGATCAGATCGTCCTCTCGCCGGCGAACTACGTTGACAACGCGCCGGGAGCGCTCAAGAACGACAACACGATCCTTCCCAAGCCGTAATCGGCTATTCGCGCGGCGCGCGGTGCAACACCCGCGTGCCGCGCCTCTTCCACGCCACCCAATCGGGTCATTCCTCTCGCAACACCTGAATCGGCTCAATGCGGGCCGCCCGAATCGCCGGCCACAGGGTCGGCCGAGCGCTCCCATCGCGAGCCGCACGCCGATTTCGCGGCGCCACATCGCGACGAAATAGCTCAACGTTCCATAGCTCGATGTACTTCTGTGTCTGCCGCTCGATATGGAGTCGCTCACGCGCTGGTGCAAGCGCAAGGGGAGACATCGGCAAGGCGCAGAGCACGTCGGCCGAGTGTTGGCGGATAATGACGGCGGGCACGCTGATGTTCAGTCGATCGACTGCTTGGCTCTCGTACTCCGCCGCGCTGATCGCGGCGACGGCGCTCGCTGGGGCAGCGGCCGCCCCGGTTCGCGTGCCGGTGCTCGGCCAAATCGCATTGCCGCACAACTACTATTACCGTGAGCTCTATCTTCCGCAGCTCACCAGCGGCCCTTCATCGGTCGCGTGGTCGTCCGACGGCACGGCGCTCATCTACTCCATGCAAGGCAGTTTGTGGAGACAACCCATCGACGGCACGGTGGCCGAGCAGTTGACCGACGATCCCGGAAGCGATTATCAGCCCGACTGCTCCCCCGATGGCCGCACCGTCGTCTTCGTACGATACGACGGGCGATCCATGGAATTGATGCGGCTCGACCTCGCGTCGCGCGCGGTGCAGCCACTGACGTCAAATGGCGCGGTCAACGTGGAGCCGCGATGGTCTCCACGCGGCGACCGCCTCGCATTCGTGTCGACCGATGGCACCGGTCACTTCCTGCTCCACCTCGCCGAGGTCCGCGACGGTCGTCTCGCCGGGTCACGCGTGCTGACGCCAGATCGGCGAAGCAGCGTTCAGCGCTACTACTACAGCCCGTTCGATCATGCGATCAATCCGGCGTGGACCAGAGACGGACGGGAACTGCTGTTCGTCTCCAATCGTGAGATCGCGCACGGCACGGGCGACATCGTGCGCATGGCGGTGGACGCTCCCGATTCCATTCGCCTCATTCGGCACGAAGAGACATCCTGGCACGCGCGGCCCGACATGTCGCCCGACGGCACCAGGCTGGTGTATAGCAGCTATCTCGGACGGCAATGGCAGCAATTGTGGTTGGCACCGATTGACGGCGGTTATCCGTTTCCACTCACCTACGGCGACTACGACGACACCAATCCGCGCTGGTCGCCGGATGGCCGCGCCATTGCCTTCATCTCCAATCGCTCGGGGAACACCGCGCTGTGGCTGAGCGACGCCGTGTCGGGCGAGCAACGGGCCGTTCAGATCGGCGAACGCCGATACCTCCACCCGCGCCGTCCTCTGGATTTTCGGGTGGTCGATGAGGCCGGTCATCCCCTCCCCGCGCGCATCAGCATCGTCGACACGAAGCAGCGTTCGTACGCGCCGGACGCTGCGTGGATTCACGCCGACGATCTGATCGTGCCGGAACGCCAGGCGATCGAGACGCGGTATTTCCTCAGTGCGGGACGCAGCCGAATCTCCGTGCCGATCGACTCCTTGACGATCACCGTCAGTCACGGACCCGGCTATGAGATCGCGCGCCTCGAGGAGAATCCACGGGAGGCAGGATGGACAGGCACCCGAACGGTCACGCTCAGACGTCTTCCAGTGCCCTCAGACTGGCCTCGGTTGTGGAGCGGCGACCTGCATGTGCACATGAATTACGGCGGGTCATATCACAACACGCCGGAACACCTGGCTGAACAGGCCCACGCCGAGGGTCTCAATCTGGTTTACAACCTGATCGTCAACAAGGAGCAGCGATTCCCTGACATCGCGAGTTTTCGTACCGATCCGGATCCCGCCTCCACGGGCGATCTGCTGATCCTGCACGGACAGGAATTTCACACCAGCTATTGGGGGCATCTCGGGATCCTGAATCTCAGGCAACATCTGCTGCTGCCTGGCTACGCCGCTTATCCGTTCACCGCAGCGGCAAGTCCATACCCGCACAACGCGCTCATCGCGGACATGGCGCACCGTCAGCAGGCAATTGTGGGCTATGCCCATCCCTTCGACACTGACGTCGATCCGAGCCAGGAGGCCACGCTCACCAACGAATTGCCAGTCGATGCGGCGCTGGGAAAGATTGACTACTACGAGGCGGTCGGCTTCTCGGACCACAAGGCGACCAACGCGATCTGGTATCGGCTGCTCGAGTGCGGTCTACAGATACCGGCCGGCGCCGGCACGGATGCGATGGCCAATTACGCCAGCCTTCGCGGACCGGTGGGGTTGAACCGGGTGTACGTCCCGGCCACCGGTTCGTTGACGCGCGAAGCGTTCCTCGCCGCCCTCAAGGAAGGACGCGGCATGGCCACGAACGGACCGCTGCTGCGGCTGAGGGTTGGGAATGCCGGTCCCGGAGATACGGTTCGGCTCGCGAGAGACGGCACGCTCGATTACCAGGCGACGCTCGGCGCCAATTTTCCTGTCGACCATCTCGAGTTGATCTGGAACGGCGGCGTTGTCGCGACGCTGAGCACCGGATCCGATCGACGGTCGGCCGATGTCCGCGGCAAGATCGCGGTTGCAGGGAGCGGCTGGATGCTCCTCCGCGCGTGGAACGACGGTCCGGACCCCGCCGTCATGGACATCTATCCATACGCCACGACCAGTCCGGTCTACGTCCGGGTCGGCGATCGTCCGCGCCGCTCACGCGAAGCGGCGACGTACTTCCTGCGGTGGCTGGACCGGATAGAAACAAACACCGAGCGAAATCAAAGCTACCGCACCGACGCGGAACGCGAGGCCGTCCTCCAGGACGTGTCCAAGGCGCGGGCATTTTACGAGAGGTGCGTGCAGGAAGCCCCTCCAGCAGATCGATAATCGCAGCACGAACCCGTCTCTTCGCGGGAAATTTGACGAGATGCCGGCCTCGACTGCGGGGGACGCCCGCAGCGACGGTCATTCGGCAATCAACGATCCGCCGGCCTCAGGATCGACGAACAGCGAACAATTCGGATGGCGGCGCAGCAGCGATGCCGGGTTGGATGGGCTGATCTCGTCGGCAATCATTCGCCGGACGATTTCTCTCTTTGAAGCCCCGTTGGCGAGGACCCAGACCTCCTTCGATCCGAGAATCGTCTTCAGACCGACGGTGATTCCCCACTGCGGCAGGTTGTGATGCGAGAAGTATCTCGCCGACGACTGGATCGTGGTGGTGTGCAGATCGATACGTCTGGTGGTGCTGTCGGATGGCGATCCCGGCTCGTTCATGCCAAGGTGCCCGTTGAGACCGATTCCAAGCAGCACCAGGCCGAATCCATCGCCGATGGCAGCATCGTATGCCTTGCAATGCCGTGTCACGTCAGGAATGTCGGGGTCGAGAAAATGAAACGCCGGCGGCGGCAGATCGATGGCGTCGATCAATTGATGTCGGAGCGTATTCCGGGTCCGCCCAGGATCGTCCGCGGCCAGCCCGCCGAACTCGTCGAGTACCAAGACGCGTGCGCGCGCGAAGGACACGAGCCCGACGCCGACGCTGCGAGCCATCTCCGCATAGATGCGGAGAGGAGTCGTACCGGTCGGGAGGCACATCGTGAGATCCGGCGTGGTGCGGAGACGATCGCGCCACAGTGAAACGACCGCGGCGATCCACGACTCTTCAGAGTCGAATCGAAGAAGATTCATTCGCCGATCCGAGCCAGAGGTCGATAGGCTTGGCAACCGTGGGTCGGAAGGGCAGCGGCACCTTCTGCCCGGTTCCGGCCGAGTAATACGCCGCGTTGAGCATCTCGAGCACGGCTCGCCCGTCCTCGCCGGTCGTGAATGGCCGCGTGTCGTCCCTCACGCACGCGATGAAGTGCTTCAACTCGTGGGGGTATCCCTGATTGAACGCCTCCTCGAAATTCGTGAACGTCCAACCCTGCGTGGAGCCGGCTTTCTCCATGGCGTAGCCGTATCCTTTCTCGCTGTAGGTCAGGGCCGAGTTCCCCTGGAACAAGTCGGCGAACACGACGCCGCCGGTGCCGCACACTTCGATGCGATCGTCCATGCCTCCGAGTTTCGCCCAGCTGTTTTCCACGAGCCCCACCGCACCTCCCTCGAACTCCACAATCGACAGCGAGTTCTCTTCGCAGCGTGTCCGCGCGCCGTGAATCAGGCCGGTTTGCATCTGGGAGTAGACGCTGAGGATCTTTCGCTCGGTGCCCAGCATCCAACGGAGCCAGGCAAAGCCGTGGCAGCCCATGTCCATCAAGGCGCCACCGCCTGATTTACTGAGGTCGTAAAACCAGTCGCTGTGCGGGCCCGAATGCTTTTCGCACTGGCGCAGGTAATAAACCGATCCGAGAGCGCCTTCTGCGGCCAGCTGACGGACGCGCTCGTACTTCGGCGCGAAGCACAGCTCCTCCGCGTACATCAGCTTTCGGTTCGCCGCCTTGCAGGCGGCAATCATCGCGTCTGCCTCTTCGAGAGTCAGGCAGAGCGGCTTTTCGATGATCACGTGCTTGCCGGCCTTCGCCGCATCCAGGGTGACGCGCGCGTGCAGGTGATTCGGCAAGCAGATGTCCACGACGTCGCAATCGGATGTGTCGATGGCCTCGGGGAGATCGGTGAACCAGCGCCCGATCCCGTACTTGTGCGCAAACGCTCGTGCGTGGGCCTCACTCCTCGAGTAGACGCCAACCAGCTCGGCATCGGGAACGAAGCGGTGATACGACTCGGCGTGAATGTCGGCAATGAATCCGGCGCCAATCAGGACGACTTTCGTTTTGGCCATGGCGTGAATCGTATAGCTGAAGGCAATTGATCCGGCCCGGTTATGTGGCTGAGGACAAACTCATCCGAGGAGAAAACGTGAAGTCATGGCTGCTGGGATCGAAAGCCCAGGAGCGGCTGCACGATCTTGCAGAACGTGCCTTTACGCGAGCGTGGCGGTTGCTGGCCAGCGGCGCGCTTCGGGCCGGGTGAAGTACGACACGCCGAGGAGCACCAGCAGGGCCACAGGAACGAATGCTTCTGAACGTTGTCCAGCCAGGTAGTGCGCGACGATCGCGCAAATCCATGCGAACGTGAAGCCGGCGTACGCCCATTCCTTCAATGTCGGGAAGCCCGGAACAACCAGCACAATTGCGCCGGCGAGCTTCGCGAGGCCGAGAATCACCCTCAATTGCTGCGGATATCCGACGCGCGCAAATCCAGCGACCGCCTCCTGTGCGCCGCTCAGATAGCTGAAGGCGGCAAACAGGGACATCAGCGCAATCAGACCTGTGCTCCCCCAGTAAATGACCTTCCGCGTCATGGCGAGATGCTCTCCTGAAGGAATCTGCGCGGACGAGCCTCCGTCCGTTCGCTCGACTATGGCAACGCCAGATACTGCTCAGGGACGTCGGTAAATCCCCACCGCTTCAACTGGCGAGCCCAGGTGCCAAGGTTGTCTGACGACACCCGAAACAGATCCATCGGAATGGTTTGAGGCACATCTTTCTTCGAACGCACCTTCTCGAAAATGTAGCGCACGGATTCATGGCCCCAGTCGTAGGTCGTCTGGGCCAGCAGGACGGGCGCGAGCCCCTTTTGAACGTACGCGAGCTCGGACGGCAGGGCGTCTACCGCGACGATCTTGACTTTCTTGGGATCGAGGTTGCTCAGAAGCGTGTCGGTAAAGAGTGGCCAGCCGCCGACCATCGCCCAGCCGGTAATCTTCGGATTCTCTTTCTGCACCCGCAGGACTTCGGCCGTCGCGTCCTGCGGCGTCTCGACGTGATAATAGGTGCCGACGATCTTGATCTTCGGATGCGCCTTCGCGGCTTCCTTTACGCCCTCGACCCGCTTCTGCAGGTTCGGGGCATTCTGATTTCCCGCAAGAATGGCCACGCTCCCGGCGTCATCGATATGGCTGGCCAGTTCCTCCATCACGTCCTTGCCTGCCTTCAGATCGTCGACCCCCAGAAACGCGAAGCGCTTCGACTCAGGCGCATCGCTGTCGAAGGTCATGACCTGGACGCCCTTCGCGACGGCATCGTCGATGGCCGGGGTCACCTTGGTCGCGTCGGAACAGGAGATGAGCACCGCGTTGGCCCCTTCGGTCACCGCCTGGGCGATCCGCTGCGCTTGTACCTGCCCCGTCTTCGGTCTCGGGGGTGAGCCAGGCGATTTCAACGACGGCGCCGGTGCGCTGACGCATTTCCTTGGCCGCCGCCTCGGCGCCGGCGCGCGCCGACATAAAGACCGGATTCGAGGAGCTCTTGGCGATCATCGCGATCTTGAGGTCCGGCTTGGGCGGACCCTGCTGTTTGGGTGAACCGCACGCGGCCCCGAGTGCTACGGAGAGGATCGCGACCGCGATGTGGAAACGCCTCATCACTCGTTTCATGTGCCGCTCCTTGATGCGCTCAACCTAGCGTACTAGTGGTCCGATCGGGAAATCCCGATCGGACGGCGCCAACCGCTTGTAAAAGAAAACGGTATCGCAGAGTGAACCATCGGGATTGAGCGCAAAGCCGGGAACCTCGCCCACCCGAATCCATCCGGTCGAGACATAAAGCCGTTCGGCGTCGTAACCCTTGCAGGTGTCGAGCAGAAGCAGCGTGAATCCGGCGGCCGCCGCCGCCTGCTCGAGCGCCTGCATCAACGCATGGCCAATCCCGCGCCTGCGTGCGCGACGATGGACGATCAGTTTTGCGACGTCGGCTCGATGCAGCTGGTTGGGCGCCCAGGAGGGCTGCAATTGCACGGTGCCAACGATTCCATCGGCGTCGCGAGCGATCAGGATGATCGCGCGTTTCGAGGATGAGGCCAACCGCGAGCGCCACCATGCCTCCGCTTCCGCTTCGGTCAGGCCGGCCAGAAAGCTGACGCCGGCGCCACTGTCGATGGCATCGACCAGCAGCAGCGCGAGATCGTGAAAATCGCGTGCGGAAGGGTCGCGCCCCAAAGTCTCGATGGTCAATGACTCCACGGCGCGATCCAGCCTATTGCAGGTACTTGTCGAACCATCCCACCAGCCGCCGCATGAGATCGCGCTGGTGCTCGGGTTTGCTGATGGCGTGTCCCTCGCCTTCGTAGATCACCAGCTCGGTCGGAACGCCAAGCGTCTTCAGCGCGTGCCAGAACTCGTAGCCCTGCGGCGTCGGCACCTCGGAGTCGCGGTCGCCGTGCAGGACGAGCGTCGGCGTCTTCGCCTGCTTGATGAAGGTGATCGGCGACGACCGCGCGTAGACGGCGGGATCGTCGTAAACCGAGGCGCCGAAGAACGGCAGCATCCACTGATCGATGCGATTCTGTCCGTAGTAGCTCTGCCAGTTCGCGATGCCGGCGCCCGCCACCGCCGCCTTGAATCGATCCGTCTGCGTCACCGCCCACATCGTCATGTAGCCGCCGTAGCTCCAGCCGAGTAATGCCGACGCGACTCGTATCGACAGGCGCTTCTTTCGCAGCAGCGTCGATGCCTCCGAGAATGTCGCGCAGATCGCCGTAGCCGAAATCCTTGACGTTCGCTTGCGTGAACGCTTCGCCGTAGCCGTAGCTGCCGCGCGGATTGGGAAGCAGCACGAAGTAGCCCTGAGACGGGAGGTACGGCGTTCCACCGCTGCGGAAACGTGGCGAAGTGCGCGGAAGAGGGGCCGCCATGCACCGAAACCACCATCGGATATTTTCGTGACGCGATCGAATGGCTGTGGATAGAGCAGCCAGCCCTGAATCGTGTATTGGTCGCTCTTCCAGTGAATGCTCTTGGCTTCGCCCCAGGACGGGTGGATCTGAGCGTTGACCGAGGTGATCGCTGTTCGAAGGTCCGAACCGGCGTGAACTTCCGGCGCACGCTCGAAGGACTGCACGACCGCAGCGACGATTCCGCCGTCCTTGCTCGCAGAGAACGCGCTCAGGTAATGCGCCAATGCCGTCTTCCCTGCGGACGCCGACGGCTCTGGATCGCCGTCGGATCCGATTCGGTGTGACGCGAGTCTCATGTTGCCGTCGGCGCACTCATTGACCAGCAGGTCCGTAGGCGACTTCCAGAGGAGAGCACGCGCGGACCATTCGTGTTGGGCGTAATGTTCTTCGCCGCGCCGCCGCGCGAGGGCACGAGGTAGACGTCGCCCCCGTTGGCCCCCTCATCGCTCATGATTCCGTGAATGACGGCAATCCACTCGCCGTCCGGCGATACACCGCGGAACGGCGAGCTGGAGCCGCGGTTTCCAGATCGATTTGGTCGTCGCCGCTCGCCGCGTCGACGGTGTAGAGCTGGGCGGTCCAGTAGTTGTTGGTGCCGGATCCCACCGTCGCTTCTGCGGCGAACCACTTTCCGTCGGGCGACCAGTCGTAGTCGTAGACCCACATGTTCGCGGGACTGAGCGCCTTGATTGCTCCCGACGCGACGTCCACGATCGCAATCCGCTGCTCGTCGAGCGTTGTCGCCGACGACACCGGAATCGGGTTTGTAGGCTACGAGCGCGCCGGCCGCCTGCGTCGAGCCGGCGACGTAGAGAAACGCGATCTGCTTGCCATCAGGGGACCAGCGCGGATGATCGAGCTGCCCCTTCGCCGCGGTCACCTTTCGCGGCCGCGACGACATGTCGGTCACGAAGATCTGCCGCTGGCCGTGCGACGCGGGGTCCGAGACAAATGCCAGCATCCGGCTGTCAGGCGACCAGGCCAGTCCTGCCTCGTGCGACTGGGTTGTGCCGCTCGCGACAGCGGAAATGCGAATCGGCTTGCCGGATGGCAGCTCCTTCACCCAGATCGCGGTTGGCCCTTCATCGCCCGAAGGCGTGAGGTCTTCGACCCACGCGACCCGCCGCCCGTCGGGGCTTACCGCGGTTTCGGCGAAGCCGTGGACCTTTTCGATCGATTCGATCACCGCGTCAACCGCCGGCCGCGATTGGGCGGCAACCGTGCCCGGAAGCGCGACGAGGAGCGCCCAGAGAATCATTCGCATCCGCGCATTGTACGCGTCCGTCCGTCCGGTTCGGCCTGCCCCGTTTCAGCGCCTACAGCTTCGCGCCCAGATAGGCGCACACGCGCAGCAGGTCCGCGAACACCCCGCCCGCGGTCACGGCCGGCCCGGCGCCCGGCCCTTGCACGACGAGAGGATTCTGGTCGTATCGGCTGGTCACGAACCGAACGACGTTGTCGGTAAGGTTGATCCTCGAGAACGGATGCGACTGTTCAAGCGCGACAAGGCCCACCGTGGCGCGCTCCGTCGCCGCATCGAGCGCTCCGACATAACGAAGGATCCGTCCCCCATCGCGCGCCTCACGGTAGCGTTTCAGCATCGGGGCGTCGAGCTCGGGTAGACGTTCGAGGAACTCGTCGACACTGCAGGACGCGAGCGACGGCGGGATCAGGCTCTCGAGCGTCACGTCGCCGAGCTCCAGGCGCAGTCCCATCTCGCGCCCGAGGATGATCAGCTTCCGAGCGACGTCCATCCCTGAGAGATCGTCGCGCGGATCGGGTTCCGTGTAACCGTTCGCCTTCGCATCGCGAACGATGGCCGAAAATGGCTGTTGGCCGTCCCACACGTTGAATAAATAGGACAGCGTGCCGGACAGGATGCCCTCGATGCGTCGGATCTGATCGCCGGTTTCGCGCAGGTCGCGCAACGTTTGGATGATCGGCAGTCCGGCGCCTACGGTCGCTTCATACAGGTAATGCGATCCGCCCAGTCGGCGCGCCTCCTGGACGCGCGTGTAGAGTCCCCAGTCGGCGCTGTTCGCCTTCTTGTTCGGCGTCACTACATGGATTCCCGCCGCCAGCCACCGCGGGTAGTGCTCGGCCACCTCGGAGCTCGCCGAGCAATCGACCAGCACCGCGTGCGGCAGGTGCTGAGCGTGGATGTGCTGTTCGAAACGATGCAAATCGGTTGGCTGTCCAGCCGTCAGGAGCGGACGCCAGTCGGCCGCGTCGATACACGGATCGCCGAGGAGCATCCGACGTGACGCCGCAATCCCGCGAAGTCTGAGATCGAGCCGGAACTCGCGGGTCAACCGCGCCGTCTGCGAGGCGATCTGGGCCAGCAGTGCCGTCCCGACGAGGCCCGGTCCGATGAGACCAATCGAAATCGTGTGCGGAGACAGATAGAAGCTGGCGTGCACCGACCCGAGCGCGCGGGTAGCCTGCCTCTCGTCGATGACGAGTGAAATGTTGCGCTCCGAGGATCCCTGCGCGATGGCCCTCACGTTGACCCCGGCGGCGCCAAGCGCGCCGAATACTTTCGCCGCCACGCCGGGGGTACCGGCCATCGCATCGCCGACGACCGACAGAATGCTGCAGTCGCGGACGACATCGACGTTCTGGATTTGGCCGAGCCTCAGCTCCCCTTCGAACGTGGCCCGGACGATCTCTTCAGCGCGGTCCGCCTGGTCCTGAGGAACGGCAAAACAGATCGAGTGCTCGGAGCCGCCCTGCGAGATCAAAATGACCGAGATGCCATGCTCGCGAAGCGCGCCAAACAGCCGCTGCGCCGTGCCGGGCACGCCAATCATGCCGGCGCCTTCGACGTTGACGAGCGCGGTTCGATCGATGGTCGTGATTCCTTTGACCGCGTGCGACGATTCCGGCCGGGCACAAATCAGGGTCCCCGGCTTGTCCGGGGCAAATGTGTTGCGGATCCGAATCGGGATGCCCTTCACCACCGCGGGTGCCATCGTCTGCGGGTGGATCACCTTGGCGCCGAAGTAGGCCAGCTCCATCGCCTCCTGGTACGAGAGCGAGTCGATGACCGTCGCGTCTGGCACGCGCCGGGGATCGGCGCTCAGTACGCCGTCGACGTCCGTCCAGATGTGAATCTCGTCGGCGTCGAGCAGGTCGCCGAAGATCGAGCCGGAGAAATCACTGCCATTCCGTCCGAGCGTCGTCTGCAGTCCGCGAACGTCGCGCGCGATGAACCCGGTAATGATCAAGGTCGCAGCCGGATCCTTCGGCGTTACCCGTTCCATGTTGCCGCGAGACTCCGGCCACCTGACGGTGGGCCCGAGCGCTCGCCACTCGACCTCGATCACGTCGCGCGCATCGACCCAGTAGACCGCGCCAGGCCGGCGGGTGGTTGTCGAGAAGTAGCGCGCGAAGAGGCGCGTGGACCAGATTTCGCCATACCCCGCAACCACGTCGCGAATTGGCGGCGACGCCGAGCGGGTCAGGTGAACCGTATGCAGGATACCGAGTATGTCGCGACAGTCCGCGTCGAGCTGCTGAACGTAAGTGCCTGCATCGGACTTGGTCAGCAGCGTCTCAGCGATGGTGACGTGGCGGTGCCGGATCGTCTCGAGATCGCGGCTGATCTGAGGGTCCTGCCGCTCTGCAGCGGCCAGGAGCCCAAGGAGGGCATCGGTTACCCCGCGACAGGCCGAGAGCACTACCGCAAGGCGGGACGACTTCTCGTCCTCGAGGATCCGGCCGACGCGCTGCATGCATGCCGCGTCCGCCACGCTGGAACCGCCGAACTTGTGTACACGCCACTGATCCATGGAGTCAGGACTCGCAAGAGGTGAACATGCCCGATCCCTCTGGTGTAGGGCGGATCTTTAGACCCGCCAGAACAGGCTCAGCCTGAGCGTCCGAAACATCCTAGCGCAGCCTTTCCGGCTCAGGCCGCCGGGCTGGCCCGGAGGGCTGGCCCTGGCACTGGGGCTCAGCTCCACACTTGACAAAAACTCATGGGGAGAGGAGCATGCGCGTGATTCCGCCGCACCCGGAGGATACGGCGAACCGTGAGGTGTGTCGGATGCGAGTGGATTCGCGTTAGATTTCCGTCCCCGCACCGACGTTCTCCACCCCGCGCCCGGACCGTACGTATGCGTCCTTGCTCAATGCGAGAGGCGATTAGCGCTGCTCTGAACCGTTTCAATTCTAGAGGTGACTGAGGTGATCCGGGAGACAGCCGCCTGTTGACCGGGTCGCCGCCGAAGGGAGGCTGCACTGTGAGATCAGTGAAGGGAGTTCCTTGGGCGATGGTCAGGCTGTTCTGCCTGGCCGTCGGACTCATCATCATCGGCTCGACGGCACGCACTGCGTCAGCGCAGGTCCTTTACGGTTCGATTGCTGGAACCTTGACGGACGAAACTGGCGCGATCGTCCCGGGGGCTACCGTGAGCGTGACCAACACGTCCACGGGATTGGCGCGGCAGGCCAACACCGACCAGGCGGGGTATTACTCGATACCCAACCTGCTCGAAGGTACTTACGATCTCGCCGTTACCGCGAACGGGTTCAAGCCTTACACCCAGACGGGCGTCGTCGTGCGTATCAACGCGGCCACAAAGGTCGACGCCGTGGTTCAGTTGGGTGCGCTCAACGAACAGGTCACGGTAGAAGCCAGCTCTCAGGTCCTCCAGACAACGAAGACGGACGTCAACACGAGCCTTGACACCGAGTCGATGGAAAACCTGCCGCTCTCTGGCTACCGCAACTATCAGTCGCTCATCAATCTGGTCCCAGGCGCCACGCCTGCGCGGTTTCAAAACGCGGTCACCGACACGCCGGGACGCGCGCTGACCACCAACGTCAACGGTCAGGAGCGCGGTGCGAACAACACGCGGGTGGATGGTTCGGCCGACATCCTCGTTACGATGCCCCATCACGCGGTGTACGTCCCGCCGGTGGAAAGCATCCAGGAAGTCAACATCTCCACCAACAACTTCGATGCCGAACAAGGGATGACTGGCGGCGCAGCCGTCACCGTGATCACCAAGTCGGGAACGAACAACCTGCGCGGAACCGCGTTCACGATGTACGACAACAGCGCGCTGCGTACGTTTACGTGGGATGAGAATCGCGCCGGGGTTACCGAGAAACCCGAGGGCAGGCGAAGCATCAGCGGCGCGAGCGTCGGCGGCCCGATCAAGAAGAACAAACTGTTCTTCTTCGCGAACTGGGAAGGTACGTTTGAACGAACGAGCTTCACGAATGCTTACTCTGTTCCCACCGCCGATCTTCGCGGCGGCAATTTCAACCGCATGCTGGGAGCACCCATTCTGAGTGCATCCGGCGCCCCTATTCTGATTCCCACGACGGAA
Source organism: uncultured Acidobacteriota bacterium (assembly GCA_963755695.1). Classification (GTDB taxonomy): domain Bacteria; phylum Acidobacteriota; class Vicinamibacteria; order Vicinamibacterales; family 2-12-FULL-66-21; genus QHWT01. The sequence goes on from CAVWLB010000010.1 coordinate 2,975,720, forward strand.
GGGGTACAACCGCACTCAGGGAAGGGATGATCTTCGATCCTTTCTCCGGCAATCTGGACGGCACCGGCCGCTCGGTGTTTTCGAGCAACGGCCAGGTCAACGTGATCCCGCAGGCTCGTTTCAACGGCCCCATGCAGCAGCTGCTGGCACTGGTTCCTCTTCCGAATGCCGCTGGTGATACGGAGAACTACGTCAACACCGGCGTTCAGCCGCTGAACCGCAACAACATCGACGCGAAAGTGAACTGGAACCGCAACGAGCGCCACCAGCTCTGGTTCAAGTACAGCATGATGGACGCGTTGGTCAGCGGCGAGTTCGGCCTCGGTCAAGCCGGTGGTGAGTGCTTGTGCGGCGGCGGACTCGGCAAGGGCTCCACGCTCGTGCAAATCGCGGGGATCGGATCGACCTATACCGTTTCGCCCACGTTCTTGATCGATGGAACGTTCGGCTGGACCAGGTTCGGGCAGGACGTGGAACCGCCCGATCTCGGGACGAACTTCGGACTGGACGTTCTCGGCATTCCAGGAACGAACGGTCCGGACCCGCGCGAGAGCGGCATGCCACCTTTCTTCATCTCCGGTTACTCCGACCTGGGGAACAACGAAGGCTGGAATCCTCTCTATCGCAACGACCAGTCGTACACCTTCAATACCAATGCAAGCTGGGCGAAGGGGACCCACGACGTCCGATTCGGCTTCGACTTCGTGCATCACCTCATGAACCATTGGCAGCCGGAGCTGGGCGAAGGACCGCGCGGCGCCTTCCATTTCGATCCCGGCGTCACAGCCTTGAATCCTGAGGCGCTCGAGGGGTCCGTGGGGTTCCAGGGAGACACGCCATCGTTCGAGAACGACTGGAACGGCCTGGCGGGGTTCCTGATCGGTACGCCGACGGCGTCGGGAAAGAGCAGCCAGTTCATCAAGATGAACAGCTTCGAGAACCAGTACGCGTTCTTCGTCCGCGATCGCTGGCGCACCACTCCGAAACTGACGGTCGACCTTGGACTGCGCTGGGAGCTCTATCCGAACCGGTGGCGATCGGGTGGGCTGGGGATCGAGTCGTATGACCCCACCACCAACGAAGCGTTGATCGGCGGAAAGGGTGGTATCCCGCAGGACAACGGCGTGGGCTATAGCAAGAAGCTCTTTGCTCCGCGACTCGGACTTGCCTATCAACTGGACGACAACACCGTCATCCGCACCGGCTACGGCATTACCTACCACTCGCATCCGTGGGGCGCGCAGGCCCTGCGTGGCTGGTATCCGCTGACGCTCGTCGCGGTGTTCTCTGGCATCAACGGCTTCCAACCAGTCACGACAGACCGCGCGTATGTCGCGGCAGGCGTGCCGAACGCGCCGCTCGGGCCAGACGTTGGTATTCCATCGATCTGCTGCCCCGACGTCGACGCGGGCCGGGTTCCATTACCGAACGTCGCGGAGACGGGATATCCCCGCGCCAACGAGATGTTGCACCGCGGCTACATCCAGTCGTGGAACCTCATCGTCGAGCGCAAGCTGCCGGCGAATCTGGTTGGGTCGATTGGATACGTCGGCTCGGCATCTGTCCGAGGATTTGCGTTCCTCGACATCAACGCTTCGCAGATCCCCGGCTCCGGCGACGAGGGACGCCCGCTCTTCGCCCAGTTCGAGCGCACGGCGACAACAAGAGAGTGGGATGGCCGCACGCACAGCAACTACCACTCGCTGCAGACCACTCTCAATCGGCACTTCAGCAACGGCTTGCTCCTCAAGGCTGCGTACACCTGGTCGAAGTCCATCGACGACGCCGCCTACTCTGACTGGACGGAATTCACGTGGAACGCATCGAGCGTGTTCAATCGGAACCGCGCCTTGTCGAACCACGACACTCCGCACAACTTCCAGCTCGCCATGGTGTACGAACTGCCGTTCGGCAGCGGGAAGAGGTGGGCGACGGAAGGTGCAAGCAACACGATCTTTGGGGGCTGGCAGGTCAATGGTGTTTTCGCGGCCTATTCGGGCCGGCCATTTACGCTGACGGCATCCGGCTCGTCGTTGAACATGCCGGGCAACCTGCAGACGCCCGACCAGATCAAGGAGAACGTCGAAGTATTGGGGAACGTCGGCGATGACGGTCCGTATTTCGACACTACGGCGTTTGCGCGCGTCACCGAGGTTCGATTCGGCAACGTGGGCCGAAATACCATGCGCGGACCCGGTGCGACGAGTCTCGATATGGGCCTGTTCCGCACCTTCAAGCTCGCGCAGACCGTTGATCTGCAATTCCGGGCGGAGGCATTCAACGTCACCAACACGCCGCATTTCGGCCAGCCGAACGGAAATGTCAACAGCTCGAACTTCGGCAGAGTCCTGTCCACCGACGACCAGTGGGCACAAGGCAAGTCGCGGCAGTTCCGTTTCGGGTTCCGTGTGACCTTCTAAGCTCGTTCCGACTCGCACCAGGCGCAGACAGAAATCGTCTGCGCCTGGCTCTCGCACCACCAGCCGTCCCGACATCCGGCCGTCGCGGTTTCAATCCCTGCCCTTCTTGCTCGACGCTTGGCCGGCCGACTCCGGTCAGGGTGCCCTTGTTCGATCCATCCGGCACGAATCTACGTGTATTAGGCGAAAGATTCGCCGATTGGCGTCGGTACTCCTCCCCTGTGTTAAACCACGCTTGACAAAGGCACATGAGGAGCGGAGCATGCGCGTGATTCCGCCGGATCTGGAGGATACGGCGAAACCGCGCGGGGTGAGCACGATGCGCGTGAGTTCCTACTCACGTTCGTCCTACCGCCATCGGCCGTTCATCATCCGCGGCTGGCGTCGGTTGCCGCTGCGAGAGGCGAATGACGCTGGCGTGAAAGGTTTCGATTCCGGTCGTTGACTGACGTGATCCGGGAAATTGAGCTCGGGTCACCGCCGAACGGGGGGTGCACAGTGAGATCAGCGAACAGGGGTCCACGGAGGATGGTCATTCTGTTCTGTCTGGCCATCGGACTCGTCTTGGGCTACACCGCACGCACTGCTTTTGCGCAGGTTCTTTATGGTTCGATTGCTGGAACTTTGACGGACGAAACTGGCGCGATCGTCCCAGGGGCTACCGTGAGCGTGACGAACACGTCCACGGGATTGGCGCGGCAGGCCAACACCGACCAGGCGGGGTATTACTCGATTCCCAACCTGCTCGAAGGTACTTACGATCTCGCCGTTACCGCGAACGGGTTCAAGCCTTACACCCAGACGGGCGTCGTCGTGCGTATCAACGCGGCCACAAAGGTCGACGCCGTGGTTCAGCTGGGTGCGCTCAACGAACAGGTCACGGTAGAAGCCAGCTCTCAGGTTCTCCAGACGACGAAGACGGACGTCAACACCAGTCTCGATACGCAGTCGCTGGAGAACCTGCCGCTCTCCAACTATCGCAACTATCAGTCGCTCATCAATCTCGTCCCTGGCGCCACGCCGGCGCGCTTTCAGAACGCCGTCACCGACACGCCCGGACGCGCCCTGACGACGAACGTCAACGGTCAGGATCGTGGTGCCAACAATACCCGGGTGGACGGTTCGGCGGACATCCTGGTCACGATGCCGCATCACGCCGTGTACGTGCCGCCTGTCGAGAGCATCCAGGAAGTGAACATCTCCACGGACGACTTCGATGCCGAACAGGGGATGACGGGCGGGGCGGCGGTCACCGTGATCACCAAGTCCGGTACGAACAACTTTCGCGGAACCGCCTTTGCGATGTACGACAGCAGCGCGTTGCGCGCGTTCACGTGGGAAGAGAATCGCAATGGGGCCACGGAAAAGCCGGAGGGAAAGCGCAACATCGACGGAGGCAGCGTCGGCGGTCCGATCAAGAAGAACAAACTGTTCTTCTTCGCAAACTGGGAAGGGACCTACGAAAAGACCGGCTTCTCCTCGACCTTCTCTGTCCCGACCGTTGACTTTCGCGGCGGAAATTTCAACCGCATGCTCGGCGCGCCTGTCCTGAGCGCCGCGGGGACCCCCATTCTGGTTCCCACGACGGAGGGCGGCTTCACCGCACTCAGGGAAGGGATGATCTTCGATCCGTTCACGGGCAACCCGGATGGCACGGGCCGCTCGGTGTTCTCCAGCGGCGGACAAGTCAATGTCATTCCGGCGGCCCGTCTCAACGGACCCATGAAGCAGTTGATGGACCTGGTTCCCCTCCCGAATCGCGAAGGTGACAACGACAACTACTTCAACACCGCCACGCAGCCGCTGACCCGCAACAACTACGACTTCAAGGTCAATTGGAACCGCAGCGAGCGGCATCAGCTCTGGTTCAAGTACAGCGCGATGGACGCGCTGGTCAAAGGTGATTTCAGCCTCGGCGCGGCCGGCGGCGAATGCCTGTGCGGCGGCGGCCTTGGCAAGGGCTCCACACTCGTGCAGATCGCGGGGATCGGGCAGACTTACACCGTGTCGCCCACGTTCGTGATTGACGGCACCTTTGGCTGGACCCGGTTCGGCCAGGACGTCGAACCACCCGATCTCGGGACCAACTTCGGATTGGATGTCCTGGGCATTCCGGGTACGAACGGCCCTGATCCGCGTGAAAGCGGCATGCCGGCCTTCTTCCTCTCCGGCTACTCGACCCTCGGAAATGACGAGAGCTGGAATCCGCTCTTCCGGAATGACCAGTCGTACACCTTCAATACCAACGCAAGCTGGATGAAGGGCAAGCACGACGTCCGTTACGGCTTCGACTTCGTGCACCATCTCATGAACCACTGGCAGCCCGAGTTGGGTCAGGGCCCGCGTGGTGCGTTTGGGTTCGATTCGGGCGTGACCGCGCTCAATCCCGAGGCGATCGAAGGAGACGTGGGATTCCTGGGAGACACGCCGTCGTTCGAGAACGACTGGAACAGCCTGGCGGGTTTCCTGCTTGGCACGCCCACTTTCTCGGGCAAGAGCAGCCAGTTCATCAAGATGAACAGTTTCGAGAACCAGTACGCGCTCTACGCACGCGATCGCTGGCGGGCCTCTTCGCGGTTGACAGTCGACCTTGGGCTGCGTTGGGAGCTTTACCCCAACCGGTGGCGATCCGGCGGCCTGGGGATCGAATCGTATGACCCGACGACCAACGAGGCCCTGATCGGCGGAAAGGGCGGAATCCCCCAGGACAACGGGGTTGGCTACAGCAAGAAGCTCTTTGCGCCGCGGCTCGGGTTCGCCTATCAACTGAACGATGACACGGTGATCCGAACCGGCTACGGCATTACGTACCACTCGCATCCGTGGGGCGCGCAGGCGCTGCGCGGCTGGTATCCACTGACGCTGGTGGCGGAGTTCAACGGCATCAACGGCTTCCAGCCTGTGACCACGGATCGCGCTTACGTCGCGGCAGGGGTTCCCAATGCACCGTTGGGTCCCGATGTCGGGATTCCATCGATCTGCTGCCCCGACATCAGCACTGGCAGGGTGCCATTGCCGAACGTCGCGGAGACAGGATACCCGCGCGCCAACGAGATGCTGCACCGCGGCTACATCCAGTCGTGGAACCTGATCGTCGAGCGCAAACTGCCGGCGAACATGGTCGCGTCGATCGGTTACGTCGGCTCGGCATCCGTGCGAGGTTTTGCGTTCCTCGACGTCAATGCTTCGCAGATACCCGGCTCCGGAGACGAGGGGCGGCCACTGTTCGCTGCGTTCGGCCGCACCGCGACGACCAGGGAGTGGGATGGCCGAACCCACAGCATCTATCACGCGCTGCAGGCGACGATCAACCGGCGCCTCAGCGACGGTCTGTTCCTCAAGGGTGCGTATACCTGGTCGAAGGTCATCGACGAAGCCGAGTATTCCGACTGGACGGCGTTTGCCTGGAACGCGTTGAGCGTCTTCAATCGCAACCGCGCCGTGTCGGACCACGACATTCCCCATAATTTCGAGATGGCCGTCGTGTACGAGCTTCCATTCGGCCCCGAGAAGAAGTGGGCCACGACAGGCGTCAGCAGTACGATTCTCGGAGGCTGGCAGATGAACGGTGTGTTCAGCGCCTACTCCGGCTTCCCGTTCCAGCTGACCGCCTCAGACGCATCGTTGAACATGCCGGGTAACATGCAGACACCGGATCAGGTGAAGGATACGGTTGCAGTGTCAGGGAAGGTCGGTGATTCAGGTACGTATTTCGACACGAGCGCCTTTGCTCGCGTGACTGAGGTTCGTTTCGGCAACGTTGGCCGAAACACGTTGCGCGGGCCCGGCGTGGTGAATCTGGACATGAGCCTGTTCCGCACCTTCAAACTCACCCAGACGGTCGACCTGCAGTTCCGGGCCGAGGCCTTCAACGTGACCAACACGCCGCACTTCGGCCTGCCGGACGGAGATGTGAACAGCTCGAATTTCGGCCAGATTCTGTCCTTGAACTCCGATTTGGCAGCCGGCGCCTCGCGGCAATTCCGCTTCGGGCTGCGTCTGAGCTTCTAGCCTCGTTCTCTCGGGCCGGCGCAGACAGAAATGTCTGCGCCGGCATCTCTCCCACCCAAACATCCGTTACAGTGTGATTACATGGACGTCTCTGTCACGGCTCCGGCCCCCGCCCCGCTACCTTCCACGGAATTCGTCGAACGCCGGAGGACTGCCGATCGCATCTTCCGCGGCGCGCTGATTTTCAATTCGGCGCTGACGCTCTTCTGGGGCGCGATGCTGGTCCTCGGAGGCAATTCCTACTTCTTCACGAGTTACGACGCGAGCTGGCAGGGACTGGGCCGCATTCTGAGCGGCATCATGTTTTTCTACGTGGTGTGGGGCTTCATCTGGTACGGCGTCAAGACCCTGCTGCTCGAACATCTCGCCGGGTTTTCCAAGGACGAGCGCCGCGAGTCGTTTTCCTCCCGGATGCGAAAGCCGTTCGACGTGAGCGAATACGTGCGCCGGCATTCGGAGCGCCGCATTCGCATCGTCGACATGATCGGCCGGCGTGGCCGCTTCATTACCCTGGCCCTGGCGGGGTTCTTCTATCTTTATTCGCGCCTCGCCACCGATCCATCAGCCCATTTTGCGACCGGGTTTCTGCAGGACAACCTCTTCGACGCGGTCGTCACGAGCTGGATCTTTCTCGCGTTCTACTACTCGGATGGATTCCTGGCAGCGGCATTCTATGGTCCGCAGTCCCGCGTGATGGACGGCGTGCTGGCCCGCGCGAACTGCCTGCTCATCACCACGCTCTGGACCCTCTTCAAGTTCGTGCTCGTGCCGCTCGGGGCAGCGCTTGCCTCGATCTATCGTCCGGACGAATTTCCAGTTGATCTTCGCGCTCATCTGGGGCTCGTACATCGTGACCGACGCGAGCACCGAGATCGGCGGAGCCCTCTTCGGAAAGCAGACCTTGCGGGTGTGGGGGATCGGAGACGTCAATCGCAAGTCAATCGGCGGAACGGTGTCCGGCTTCCTCGCCGGACTCGCCTTCTGTCTGTGGATTGTCGTCGGACGAGGATTGCCGCTGCCGTGGATTGGCCTCGCGGTGGCGATTGCCGTATCCAACACCGTGCTGGAACTGTTTTCGCCGAGAGGAACCGACGACGTCACGATGGCGACGTCGAATGCGCTGGTGTGTTGGGCGTTCGGCGCCTTGATGCGGTGACCAGTACCAGTTACGGAAACCGGACGTGCCGGATAGCCTGCGACACGACGAAGACCCGGACGTTGTTGTTCTGTGGGTCGAGCGGCTGAACGAAGAATCCGACCGCGCCTGGCTGATAGGTCAGCGTGAACCCTGTCAGCTCCTCTCCGTCGACGAAGGTGACGGCTACTTTGCGGCCAGCGGTCGGCGTTGCGAGAGTCTGCGGCTCGACGTAGTTAGGATCGCCATCGAGATTCCGCACGAAGAACACCGCCTTGAGCTGCCCGAACGGCACGGAAACGCGACTCTCCACCGACGGGTTCTGGGACGGCCATAAGTCGACGGCCCCGCGGCTGGCCAGAAAATCCCGCGTGAATCCTTTCAACAGCCGGCCATCCAGGTAGCGCACCACGATCGGATTCAGCGTCGACAGGGTGCTGTCACCGACCCTCTGGAGAGCTTGTCCGCCGGGACGTCCTTCCTCTCCCGTCGGCGTCGCCGGCGCGATGGACAGGCGGTACCGCGCAATCTGTCGAACGAGGGCGAAGAAATGCGCGGCAGCTTTCAAATACTGGAACTGCCACTCCTCGGATCTGAAATCGCGCGGGAACTCCACGACCAGCTTCGGTCCAGGCTCATCGCCGCTGGAAGGCACGTCGAAGTAGATCGCGTCGCTGTGCGACACCGCGGGCGAGTGAGTGATTCGAAGGGCCTGAACCGGAATCGTCCGGCGGAGCCGCTCCAGCAGGCGCGCGATCAACGCATCCGTTGGCGCATCCTCCTCGATCGCCTGGCTGACGATGCTGAAGAGGACGCCGAGTTCGTGAGTGAACGTGCGTCCGGCGCGACGCGCCGCCGGCCGGTCGATCATCGCAAGGACGGCCGACATGATTTCGACGTCGGCGGGCGTGGTGAGCCGACTCTCCGACGGAGCATGGCCGGTGCGTTCCTCGAAACGGCGGAGAGCCAGCAACAACCGCTCGTGTTCCTGAACCGGGTTGGCGTCGACGCCCAGTGAAGGCGCGGCGGCAACGATCGCGGGCAAGACCAGCGATCGCTTGAACTCGAGCCCGGAACGATAGGTCAGGTGCGGCGCGATGCCTACGACCTGACAGCGGACGACCCTGGACGGGATGGGTGATTCACCAGTGTCGCCGGAAATCTCGACGACCACGTTCGATCCCGGAGTGAGGCGATATCCTTCGGTTTCAACCTGCGCGCCCCCCTCCGATAGGTTGATGAGAACCGCGCGTGGTCCGTACTTCAGGCGAACCTCGCGCACCCATGGCAACTCGGCGGGCGTGCATCGCGGGTGGGCCCGACGATCGAGATAGTCCTGCTCGTTGGTCTGTTTCGATTCGGCGGGACGCGAAGCGCTCGAAGCGGCGGGTTGAGCACTCATTTCCGATCCAGTCTGTCTGCGGAGACTCGGGTTGCGCCATCAACATTCGTGCCCAACAAAACGTCGCGTTTTGTGGCCGGAAACCGTGCTTTTTGTAATCTGTCGCGTTGAGAGACATGTCGCGAAACGGCACGCCTCCCTCAGAAGTGGCGTTAAGTGGGCTTTCGAAAACACCTTGTCCGGAGTGCTACCTTCGAACACCTAGAGAACGGCTCCAGGCTTCAGGCTTCAGGCTTCAGGCTTCAGGCTTCAGGCTTCAGGCTTCAGGCTTCAGGCTTCAGGCTTCAGGTTCAAGCCGGAGCCATACGCCATGAGGCGCCATAACCCGAAGCCTGGAGCCAGAGCCTGGAGCCTGAAGCCTGGAGCCTGAAGCCTGGAGTCATGACTCTCGCAGGATCTGGGCGGGATCCACGCGAGCGGCGCGATGCGCGGGAACGAGGCACGCCAGGATTGCCACGATCATCAACGTCGCCGGCACCCCCACGATGGCTCGCAGATCCGTTGGCGTTACGCCGAAGAGCAGCGTCGTCAATAGCCGGCTTGCGAGCAGCGCGGCGCCAATACCCGCGGCAACTCCTATCGCAACGAACTGCAGGCCGTGCAGCACCACCATGCGGCGCACGTGAAACGGGTCGCCGCCAAGCGCCAGGCGAATCCCGATGTCCCGCGCGTGCTGCTGAACAAAGTAGGCCATTACGCCATATACGCCGACCAGCGAGAGTACCAGCGCGGTCAGCGCAAACATGCCGATGAGGACGCTCAAATAGCGCGGTTTCGACAGCGCCTCATCGACCAGGTCGTCTCCAGTAGCCACATCAGCGAGAGCCAGTTGAGGATCAAGTGCGGCGACCGTTTGACGCAGCGGTGCCGACATCGACGACGGCGCGGCCGACGTGCGCAGGACGAAGTAGGAGGTTGGAACATCGACCAGCGGAAAATAGATGGTGCCATCTGGCGTCGAGTCGAGTCCCGTCCACTTCACGTTGGCGACCAGGCCGACGACCGTCGTCCACGGACACTTCGTGCAGCCGCCCTCGTGGAAGCGGCGGCCGAGCACTTCCTCACCCGGAAAGAAGCGATTGGCCCACGCGCGATCCACAACCACCGAGTTGTCCTGCAGAGAGTGCTCATCGAGGAGCCGCCCCCGCTCGAGGCGGAGACCGACGGTCTGGAAGAACTGCGGCGACACGCCGACCCAGGTGCAGATCGGCTGATTCTGCCCCGGCAGTGCCGGACGATCCTCGAAATCGAAGTTGTTCAGGTTGCCGCTGTCCTGGGGCGGCCGGCTATCCGCGAGCGCCACCGATTCGACGCCTGGCAGCGCGCTCACCTGCTCGAGCGCGCGCTTCCAGAAGGCTTCGCGGTCGGCGGGCTGAGGATAGCGGCCGGATGGCAGCGACACGCCTGCCGTGAGCAGCCGAGTGGTGGAGAGGCCGACCTCGACCTGATTGAGGCGATTGAGGCTCGCACCGACGAGCACGGCGGCGACGATGAGCGGCGTCGCCAGCGCGAATTCCGCGGCGACCAGCGCGCGGCGGAGACGCCGGGTCGCCGGACCGTCGCTTGCCGCCCGTCCGCCCGCCGCGAGCGCACCGGTGATCTTCAAACGTGAGCTGTGAATCGCGGGCACGAGGCCAACCAGGAGAACGCTCACTAGCGTGAGGAGTCCCAGCCACCCGAGCTCGGGTGTGCCCAGCTGCACTTCCGTAATACGCGGGATATAGTCGGTGCCGTATTTCGTGACCAGGGCAATCGATCCAGTAGCCACTCCGAGACCAACCAGCGCAGCGGCGACACCAATGATTGCGGTCTCGGCGAGGAGGTGTTGGAGGAGACGCCCGCGCGACGCGCCGAGTGCGCCACGGATCGCCAGCTCGCGGTTGCGGTTCAGCGAACGTGCGACCAGCAGGTTCACCGCGTTTGCGCAGGCAATGAGCAGCACGCACGCGACCGCGCCAAGCACGACCCACAGCATCGATCCCACGTCGCCAATGACGCGCTCCTTCAGATTGAGCATCCCCCACGTGGCCTTCTCGTCCTGGTAGGAAGACTGCCAGATGGGGAACAGCCTCGCGTTCGTCGCGTGCAGCGTCTGGAGCGCTGCCGCTCTCGAGATGTCCGGACGTAGCCGGCCGATCGCCGTCGTGAAGAATGGTCCTTTGCGCGTCGGCGTCGGCCAACGCGCGGCGGTGAAGAGCGGCGTGTAGCTTTCGAAGGGTCCGATTGCCCGCTGCAGGACGCCGACAATCGTATGACTCGCGCCGTCAATGGTCATCGAACGTCCGAGCACTGACGGATCGCCGCCGTAGTGCTGTGTCCAGTATCCGTAGGTCAGGACGACGACCTGATCGCGTCGCGCGTCGTCCGAGGGATCGAACAGCCGACCGATGTGAGGCACCTGCCCGAGAAGGGGGAAATACGACCCCGTGACCGATCTCGCCGTGACCCGCTCGGCTGCCCCCTCACCGCTCACGGTGACCTCATTCGTCTGGTAAGCAGCCACGCCGCTGAAGGCGGGATGATCCGCTTCGAGCGCGCGGTAGTCGACGACAGAGAACCGGAACCGGTACGGCGGAGTGTCGGTGTAGATCCAGACGAGCGAGTCGGCGTCCGCATAGGGCAGGCCCTTTACGAGCACGGCGCGGACAACGGTGATCATGGCCGTGGTCGAACCCAGGCCGACGCCGATCGTCAGCACGAGCGTGCCCGACAGAGCCGGCACCCGCGCCAGGCTGCGAACGCTGTAGCGCAAATCGCGCCAGAGATGCTGCATGGAAATTCCTCCGGAAACGGACGTCCGCAAGCGGTCAACGAAGAGGTGCCAGGGGTAAATAAATCGCTGGCGCCGCAGCCAGCGGTCAGCAGAATCAGCGCCGTCGTGCCGGCGCCTGATCTCATAGAGCTCCATCAGGTCGGCCTCAATCGAGCGCCGGTCGGCGTCACTGACCAGAAGGCGAAGCAGCCAGCGCATGTCAGACCTTGCGGCTTCGAAGCAGCCGGCCCAGGCCATGCCATAGCCGCTCGTGCTCGACTCGATGGGCCTTGACTGCAGCGAGCCCCTGTTTCGTCAGTTTGAAGTAACGCCGGGGCCTCGCTCCGTGCGGCTCGTCCAGCCGCGATACGACCAGGCCTTTGCGTTCGAGCCGCCTCAACGCGATGAAGACTGCCGCCTGTGAGACCGGGCGTCCCATGCGCTTCTCCAGTGCCAGCACGAGCGGAACGCTATAGGTCTCGTCCTTGTCGTCGCGGAGCATGGCGAGCAGCACGTGGAGCTCGAAGTGCTGAAGGTTCGGTGTCGGCATGGTGATCGGACAGGAGTCTACCACTAACAGCGTTAGTCGTGTCCGGGTGCGAATCGGTTAGCTGAAGGCTTTTTCCTGGCGTGTCGCGGGTCGTGCCGGATGGCCCCCGCCGAAGACTCCGCGGGCTTCTGATCCAACATGAGCGAGCCGGTCCGGCTGGGCCGCGGAGCGCGCGGTTTTGGCGCTCGCTCAGGATTGAAGATCCGCGCATCGCGCTCCCGAAGCGGCCATGACCGCCACGACGGCCAGCCGCGGCGGTCAGACGCCGTCGTAGGCAAGCTGCAACTGCTGCAGGTCGAGCTTCTTCATCTGAAGCATCGCCTGCATCGCTCGCTGTGACCTGGCCGGATCCTTGTCTCCCAGCATCCGGCCCAGCGAATTCGGCACTATCTGCCACGACAGTCCGAACTTGTCCTTCAGCCAGCCGCACTGGCTGGGCGAGCCGCCATCGGCGGTGAGCTTCGCCCAGAGTGTGTCGATCTCCTCCTGGGTTTCGCAGCCCACGAAAAACGAGATGGCTTCGCTGAACCTGTATTGGGGGCCGGCATTCAGCGCGATGAAGCGCTGGCCTTCCAGCTCGAACTGCACGGACATCACTTTGCCCTGCGCGCGATTGACGGAAATCACCTTCGATCGCTCGAAGATGGACGCATAGAAATTCATTGCTTCTTCGGCTTGCCGGTCGAACCAGAGGAATGGAGTAATCGTCGGCATGGTGTGCTCCTATTCAAGGCGGCAACGTCTCCTCCGCCCTCGCATGTAAGTCGGCGCCGAGGACCGGGTCTCGACATACGGTCGCGGCTTTTTTTATGGGATGAGGCGGGTCAGGCCGGCGGCACCGCCGTGAGCACGAAATCGTATTCGGCGGTGTAGTGCGGGGTGGGCAACCCGCGCGGGGCGGCAGCCGCCGGGTCATCGTTGCGGACGAACGGAACGACGAGGCTTTCTTTCACGCCGAAGACCGCATCCGACTCGAGGTACGGGTCGCCCGCAACGAAGATATGGGTCGTGACCGGCTCGAACCCGGTCGCCCGCACGATGAAGTGGATGTGCGCGGGGCGCATCGCGTGCCGGCCGAGCGCGTTCAGCATCTGTCCCACGGGACCGTCGGTGGGAATGGAGTACGAGCTTGGCTTGACCGAACGAAAGAAGTAGCGCCCGTCCGCGCCAGTAGTGAACAGGCCGCGCAGGTTCATTTCAGGCTGCTTTTGGTCCTGGATGTCGTAGAAGCCGTCGCTCGACGTCTGCCACACATCGAGCAGGGCACCCTGGATCGGCCTGCGATTCGAATCGATGACCCGCCCCGAGACCCACAGGGGATCGCCTTTGCCGTCCTTCGACAGGTCGGCGCCCATCTCGAGCGGTGGTGCGCCCGCCACATGAAACGGTCCGAGCACGGTCGACTCGGTCGCGCCGCGCGGCTGGCGATGGTTGATGGCGTCGACGAGCATCGACACCCCAAGCGTGTCCGAGAGCAGGATGTACTCCTGGCGCCTGTCGTCGCACATTTGTCCTGTGCGCGTGAGGAACTGAATCGCCGCGAGCCACTCCTCCTCTGTCGGCTCGACCTCGCGGACGACCGCGTGCAGGTGGGTGATAATCGAGGTGAGGAGCTGCTTGAGCCGGGCGTCCGTGCAGCCCGCCAGGCGATCGAGCACGATCCCGGTGGCGGTCTGTTCGTTGAAGGTCGTCATACAGTTGCGGGACCCCTGCCGCGGACCGGGGTTGGGTCCGCGCGAAGATGGTGACTCAGCTCGCCGGGGTCGGCGAGGTCCGGCACGCGCCAGCCTCTCAAATCGTATTCCGCGAGACACTGCTCGGCGTATCCCTTGAAACGATCGGCGTTGCCGGAGGCCTGCGCGCCGAACAGCGCATATCGGCGGATCTCCTCGGTCGATCCGCCGTAGTTGATCTCGTACAGCTCGTGACGACCGCCGAATTCGCTGGCAATCGAATCCCACAAAAGCTTCATCAGCTTTACCCGGTCCTCTGCGGTGTACCCGTTCGAGCCCCTCAAATACTGGTCAAGATAGACTCGAATCTCAGGGTTCTCGAAGTCGCGCGCGCTGCTGTTGACGTAGATCAGCCCGGATGCGACCGTCTGCTCGATCAAATACTTCACCTTGGTATAGGCCATGGTCGCGATGATCTGATACGCGTTCCCAGGATCCATGTCAGGCAGCACGTAGTCGGAAATCCAGGGCTTCGGGTTTCGAACCATCGCGTCGGACAGGCCCCAGAACAGGTTGCGCCACGCGATCACTTCTCCAACATTCGCCTGCACGCCGCGATAGTCCTTCGTGCCGGCCGCTTCTACCGCCTTCAGCAGCAGTCCGGCAATGAAGTCGAGTTTGACCGCCAGCCGGGTGCACCCATGCACGACGAAGCGTGGCAGGAACCCGGTTCGCGGAAAAAAGTTGTTGGCCTTCTCCAGATCGCGGTAGACGAACACGTTCTCCCATGGCACGAGCACCTTGTCCATGATGAAGACCGCATCGTTCTCGTCGAGCCGCGAGGACAGCGGGTAATCGAAGGGGCTGCCCATGACCGTTGCGGCCATCTCGTACGAGGTCCGGCAGATGAACTTCACGCCCGGGGTGTTGGTCGGAACCATGAACACCAGCGCGAACCTGGGATCCTGGACCGGGATCAAGCCGTGATGCGCGACGAACGTGTAGTTGGTAAGCACCGATCCGGTGGCCACGACCTTGGCGCCCGAAACGATGATTCCCTCGTCGGTTTCCTGATCGAGGTGCATACAGACATCCGGTACTTCGTTCGGCGGGCGATCGCGATCGATCGGTGGATGGATGATCGCGTGGTTGATGAACGGCACGCGTTCCTGACTGAAGCGGTACCAGCGCCTGGCGTTCTCCTGGTACGGCGCGTAGAAGTCGGCGTTGGCTCCGAGTGTCGCGAGGAACGACGCCTTGTAATCCGGCGCGCGACCGATCCAGCCGTAGGTCAGCCTCGCCCACTCGGCAATTGCCGAGCGCCCTTGCAACAGATCGTCGAGCGATTTCGGTGCTCGGAAATACGCGTGGGTCACGCCGCCGTTCCCGGTATCGGTCGGCGTCAGGATCCGGTCCTTGTGCCTGGCATCGTGAAGCGCATCGTAGAGCCGCGCGATCATTCTCGCGGTGTTTCGAAACGCCGGATGCGTGGTCACGTCGCCGACGCGCTCGCCGTAAATGTAGACTTCGCGTTCATCCCGGAGCGACTCCAGGAATTCCGCGCCCGTCATCGGAGCGGGTGTGGCGACGCTGCCGGTGGTCTCCGGCCGGCGAGCAAAGGCTTTCTGCTGCTCGGTGGCGGTTGAGGACATCGCGCCTCCGCGTGTGAGATTCGGGGTCGTCGGTAGAGCCGCGATGCTATGGTCCGTCCGGTCCGGTGTCAAGCGCGCCACGGTCTGGTGTCACGGTCTGGCATCATTAGCAGCTATGCCACGCGCCTTTACCTACCAACAGCCGGCGTCGCGAGTCCTGTTCGGCGTTGCTTCGCTCGAGCGCCTGCCCGACGAACTCGCGCATCTTGGTTTGCAGATGGCGCTGATCCTGTGCACACCGGGCCGGGCCGTCCATGCGGAACGGATCTCGGAGCGGCTCGGCGCCCGATCGGTGGGTGTCTACACGGGGGCGATCATGCACGTTCCCGTCGAGACCGCCGGGGAGGCCCGCCGCATCGCCGCCGAGAAAAACGCGGACGGCTATGTGGCGATCGGTGGAGGCTCCACGATCGGGCTGGCGAAAGCGATCGCCCTCGAGACCGGGTTGCCAATCGTCGCGGTCCCGACGACTTACGCCGGCTCCGAGATGACGGCAATCTACGGCCTGACCGAAGACGGGATCAAGAAAACCGGCAGGAATGCCCGGGTGCTGCCGCGAACCGTCATCTACGATCCCGTCCTGACCCTCGATCTGCCGCCGGCGGTTGCCGGACCCTCCGGCATGAATGCACTTGCGCACTGCATCGAGGCCCTCTATGCCCCGGACGGGAATCCGTTCACATCGCTGCTGGCCGCAGAAGGACTCCGCGCCCTGTCACGTTCTCTGCCGGTCGTCGTGCAGGCAAGTGACGATCTGGACGCTCGCGCCGACGCACAGTACGGCGCCTGGCTGGCCGGAATGTCCTTGAACGCGACCAGCATGGGACTCCATCACAAGCTCTGTCATACGCTCGGCGGTTCGTTCAACCTGCCGCACGCAGAGGTGCACGCCGTGATCCTGCCGCACGCGACGGCCTTCAATCGCGAGGCGGCCCCCGATGCGATGCGGATTGCCGCGGACGCGCTTGGCGCCAGCGACCCT
The DNA here is from genome assembly GCA_963755695.1 of uncultured Acidobacteriota bacterium. Classification (GTDB taxonomy): domain Bacteria; phylum Acidobacteriota; class Vicinamibacteria; order Vicinamibacterales; family 2-12-FULL-66-21; genus QHWT01. The sequence continues at coordinate 2,992,297 of CAVWLB010000010.1, forward strand.
GCGCGTGGGTTGTTCGATCTCGCGGTCCGCCTTGGCGCCCCGCTTTCACTGCGGGAGATTGGCATGCCGGCGGACGGCTTGGATCGCGCCGCTGAGCTCGCGACGGCAAGTCCTTACGCCAACCCGCGATCGGTCGACCAAGGCTCGGTTCGAGAACTGCTCGAGCGCGCGTTCAACGGCATGCCGCCGATCGGGCGGTGATTGTATGTATCGCAATGCATCGTAACGGCGAAACCATCGCACTCCACCGAAGCTCACTGCGCCACGAGCGTCCTGACCGGATCGATGCGGGTGGCGCGGCGGGCGGGGATGTAGCATGCCAGCAGCGCGACGATGACGAGGACGAACGCCGAAGCTGCGAGCGTCAGTGGATCCGCCGGCGAGGTGCCGTAAAGCAACGCCGACAACGACCGCGCTGTCGCGATGCCGGCCGCCAACCCCAGCACCGCCCCGAGGCCGGCGACCAGGACCCCCTCGCGCATCACCAGCCACACGATGTTGGAGGCGCTGGCTCCGAGCGCCACGCGTGTGCCGATCTCGCGCGTCCGCTGTCGCACCGAGTGGGCCATCACGCCGTAGATGCCAACCGCGGCCAGCGCGAGCGCGGCCAGCGCGAAGACTCCCAGCAACGACAGCGCGAGCCGCGTGGTCTGAATTGATTCCCGCGCGATCGCGTCCAGCGTCTGGATGTCGCGAATGACGATCTCGGGTTCGATGCCGCGCAGCACCGCCCGAATCACCGGGACCGACGTCAGAGGATCCCCTTCGGTTCTGAAGACCAGCGTGGTTTCCCGCTGTGGCGACTGCTCGAGCGGGAAATACATGTCGGCGCGCGGCTGATCGGTGAGCGCCGCGCGGCGAATATTCCCGACGACACCGACGATCTCGGCATAGCCATCCTCACTTCGCACCTTCTTCCCAAGCGGGTCTTCGCCCGGGAAGAAACGCTCACCCACCGCCTCGCTGATGATCACCACCGGGGTCCCTTTCGGTCGATCCCCGGCGTTGAACAGGCGGCCCGCCCGCAGCGGGATCCCGAGCGTCCTGAAGTAGCCCCCTGTCGCCGCCTGCCATCCGACGTCGGGCGGCCGTTCTCCGGCGGCCACGGGACGGTCCGCGCGATCGAACGGTCCGCTCCAGTTGTTGCCGGTGAGCGGCATGACGATCGCGCTCCCGACCGACTCGATTCCTTTCGTGCGTTGAAGCGCATCGAACGCGAGAGCGTAGAACGCCGTGCGTGCCGGCGCTTCGCCATAGCGATCCGGTGGCAGCGCGATGTCGAGCGTCAGGACACGCTCGATCTGGAATCCCGGATCGACGGCAAGCAGCCGCGAGAAGCTTCGCAGCACGAGCCCCGCGCCGGTCAGCAGCAGGATGGCCAGCGCGGTTTCGATCACCACCAGCGCCGACGTTGCGCGGCGGGCAGATGCGGCGGCAGTGACCCGACCGGGATTGACCAGCGCGCCAGCGGCGTTGTCCACGCGGATGCCAACCGCCGGCGCCATCCCGAAAACGATCGTCGTCACGAGCCCGAGACCCGCGGTGAATGCAAGGACGACCCGATCGACGCCAATCGTAGCGAGCTCCGGCAGGTTCACCGATGCAGGAATCATCCGGACGAGCATCGGTATCGTCCAGATCGCGAGCAGGATGCCGGCCGAACCGGCCACCGTCGCCAGCACGAGCGATTCGGTGAGCCACTGCGCCACGAGCCGCGACCGTCCGGCGCCGAGCGCCACGCGAACTGCCATCTCCTGCCGCCGTCCAACCGCGCGCGCAACCAACAGATTTGCAACGTTGACGCAGGCGATGAGCATGACGAGCGCGACGGCTGCCAGGAGGAGCAGCAGGGCCCGCTTCGTATCCCCGACCCACGCGTCGCGCACGGTCAGCGCGTAATACTCCGAGCCCTGGTTCTGGTCCGGATGCTCTTGCTCGATCTGCCGCGAGATCGTCGTCAGGTCGCCGAGTGCACGATCTGGTGACGCGCCGGCGGCAAGTCGGCCGACCGCAAACGTCCAGCCACTCTTCCGCTGCGCGGGCGCCTCGGCGGGAATGCTCATCGGGACGATTGCGTCGATCCGCGCGCTGGAAGGAAACCGGAAACCAGGGGCCGCAATGCCGACGACCTGTCGCATCGACTCGCCCATCTTGATCGACCGCCCAACGAGCGACGGATCGCCGCCGAACCGCTCCCTCCATACGTCGTACCCCAGCATCATGACCGGCGACGCTCCCTCTCGGGCGTCATCGGTGCCGAGCGCTCGTCCAAGGGACGGACGTGTTCGAAGCGTGTCGAGGAGGTCGGGCGTCGCGTACAGCACGAACACGTCGAACGGCTCCTGGAGAGCGTAGATTGTTGACGGACCCGCCCCGAACCCCGCCAGCGATTCGAACGAGCGCTGCCGCGCGCGCAGGTCCACGAAGTCTCCCATCGCGATGTACGCCTTGGTAATGCCGGTGCGGCGGTCGCGATGCTGCAGCAGGAGCAGCCGATCGGCGTCAGGGTACGGCAGCGGCCGCAGCAGCACGGCGTTCACGATCGCAAAGACCGCGACGTTGGCGCCGATGCCGAGCGCCAGCGTCAGGATGGCGGCGATGGTGAAACCAGGTTCGCGGACGAGCAGGCGCAGGGCGTGGCGAACATCGTGACTGAACATTGCGAACACCTCGGACGGCGCGAGCCGCCAGCATTCGAGAAAGAGGGCGAGGGTCGCCAGTCCGGTGCCGCGGCCAGTGCGCGCGGACTCGGCGTAGAGGTCCTGGAGGGCTGGCTCGAAGAGATCCTGCCGCACGACATCCGGCAGAAACTTCCCAAGCAGACCTGCGAGGCGAGTCTTATGCATCGGACCACCCGGTCCTGAGCTTGGCGCGGGTGATCAGCGTCGAGTAGAAGTCGCGCGCCTCGGCCCACAACTTCGCGCCCGACGGCCGCAAGCGGTACCGGCGTTCGGTCACCGACTGGTCCCCGGCTGTGACCTGTTCGTACCAGCCGTCGACCAATCGGTCCCGCTCGAGGCGGGCCATCAACTGGTAGAAAGCCGGCGCGCTGCGCTTCACCCCGTGCGCGGCGATGGCGTCACGGATCGCGCGACCGGGCTGCTCTCCTTCCTGGAGGAGACCGAGGACCAGAAACTGAAGGTGCGTGAGCTTGGGAATGCGCTGACCGGCCATAATGTGACCTTATATACGATCACCTTTGACGGCATGACTTCCCCGATGGTTTGCTTCGCCCCTTCAAAGGGCGTCGAGACCTCTGCGGCGCGGCGCGTAGGTCTCTTAAGGCCGAGAGAAGAATCCTCGATCAAATGCCCACCGAGGAATGGCTCAGCCGGTCCGAAAGGCCCGAGCCATCTCATTTCCTCATGCCGATCTGCCGTCTTTCTCATTGCCCTCGAACCCAGAGCAGACGGACGGAACACCGGTTGCACTCCGACGATAGCGACATGAAAAACTTCGGTAGATCACCACCTTCAAAGCCAAAGCTGTATCAGGAGACGTCATCAGATGAAGAACCTTCGCACATTCCCCGACAAGGGCACGCTGCGCGTGCGAACGGCAGACATTGACTCTGTCACGAACAGCGATCTACGGTTGGCCACCAGGGATCAAGAACTGATTCGCCGCTGGGCGACGCGGCATTCCGCCGAGCCCGCGACCGGCCAGGCTACGCCCTCGGGTCCGGCGACGATTCACGTCAACGACGGTGGGGCTGGCATTCGCTTCAACTTCCCGGGCGCGGCGAAGTTTCGCCCGATTTCCTGGGAGGAGTGGTTCAACTATTTCGAGCGGCACAGCTTGGTCTTCGTGTACGAAGAGGACGTCGAAGATCGAGCCTACGAGCTCTGGCAGCATCGCGGCGGAGGTACCGGGAACGATCAGCAGGACTGGTTCGAGGCCGAGCGGCAGCTGGGCGGCCCCACACGGCGCCCGATGGCGCGCTACCAACTGGTGACCCAACCCGCGGACGATGACACCTAGGCCGGCGGCCTGCCGGCAACACATTCCAGGATGTCGCGACGCGATCTAACGTCGCACATTCTGGTCCTCACCTGCAGTGACCGATCCAAACGAATACCCCCGGCGCGTTTGAAGAGGCACACCTTCACTTTTTCAGCAACCTGGCTACTCGGGAGCGACGACGCCGCTCATGCGATCGATCCGTCTTTGCCGAATGCAATTGAGAATTGCGGCGCCCTCGCATCGCACATAGGATCAGCACAGGAGTAACGCCATGCCCGGTTCCGTAGAAACGCGCGCTGGGGTCTCCGCACTGGCGGGACACCCTGCCCCCAAGGAGATGCTGGTTGACGTCGCCGGCCTCGAGCGCGAGTACTTCGAGCGCCGACCGGAGGTCGCTGATCGCAACCAGCTGGTGAGTTTTGGGACGAGCGGGCACCGTGGCTCACCACTGCGCGGCACCTTCACAGAAGCTCATATCCTCGCCATCACTCAAGCCATTTGCGACTACCGTCGTCGCTCCGGCACCGACGGACCGTTATACATGGGCAAGGATACGCACGCACTGTCCGGGCCGGCCCAACGCACCGCGCTCGAAGTGCTGGCGGCCAACGGCGTGGAGACGGTGGTGCAGCGCGACGACGGCGTGACGCCGACACCGGTGATATCGCGGGCCATCCTCGTCTACAACCGAGGCCGCAAGGAACACCTGGCGGACGGCATCGTGATCACGCCGTCGCACAACCCACCCGAGGACGGCGGGTTCAAGTACAACCCGACGAATGGCGGACCTGCCGATACAGACGTGACCAGGTGGGTGCAGGATCGCGCCAACGAGCTGCTGCGAACGAGCAACGCCGACGTCAAGCGCGTGCCGTTCACCGCGGCAATCAAGACATCAACCACGCATGAAGAGGATTTCGTCCTTCCTTACGTGCGCGACCTCAGGAATGTCGTCGATCTCGATGCCGTACGAAACCAGGGGCTCACGCTCGGGGTCGATCCACTGGGAGGCGCTGCGCGAGCCTATTGGGAGCCGATCAATTCCACTTACGGATTGAACATCGCCGTGGTCAATCCGGTCATCGATCCGACGTTCTCGTTCATGACGGTCGATCACGACGGGGTGATCCGGATGGATTGCTCCAGCCCATACGCCATGGCGCGCCTGGTTGGGCTCAAGGACAAATATCGGGTGGCATTTGCCAACGACCCCGATGCCGATCGGCATGGAATCGTAACCCCATCGGCTGGCTTGCTGAACCCGAACCACTACCTCGCGGTGGCGATCCGTTACTTGTTGACGCATCGACCGCAGTGGTCACCCGACGCGGCAATCGGCAAGACGCTGGTCAGCAGCGGCATGATCGACCGGGTCGTCAAGGACCTCGGCCGCCGGCTGGCCGAGGTCCCGGTCGGATTCAAGTGGTTCGTCCCCGGGCTGCTCGACGGATCGTACTGCTTCGGCGGTGAAGAGAGTGCCGGCGCAAGTTTCCTGCGACACAACGGCGCCGCATGGGCCACCGACAAGGATGGATTGATCATGGATCTCCTGGCGGCCGAGATCACGGCGCGCACCGGCAAAGATCCAGGTGAGCACTATCAAGAGCTGACCAGGCAGTTCGGAGCGGCGTACTACACGCGCATCGACGCACCGGCGAGCCCCGAGCAAAAAGCCCGCCTGGGAAACCTGTCGCCAGAGGCGGTTCGCGATTCCAGCCTTGCTGGAGAGCCGATCATCGGAAAGCTGACGCGCGCGCCCGGCAACAACGCGCCGATTGGCGGCTTGAAAGTCGTCACCGCCAGTGGTTGGTTCGCGGCACGGCCTTCCGGAACCGAGAACATCTACAAGGTCTACGCGGAAAGCTTCAAGGATCAGGCACATCTCGAAGCGATCGTCTCTGAGGCCCAGCGACTGGTAAGCAAGGCGCTCGAGGCGTGATGACGCTGGAGACTTTCGACGACACGGATGCAGTCGCGCGTGCCGCGGCGGCGACGATTGCCGCCGATGCACGCGCGGCCGTTGCCGCCCGGGGCCGATTCCTCATCGCTGTCAGCGGCGGCCGCACGCCATGGATCATGCTGCGCGCCCTGGCGGGCGAGCAGGTCCCTTGGAGCAGTGTGCACTTGCTGCAGGTGGACGAACGCGTCGCACCGGCAGGGCACGCCGACCGCAACCTGACGCACCTGCACGAAAGCCTGCTCGATCGCGTACCGATCGGCGCGGAGCAGATCCACGCCATGCCGGTCGAACTTCCTGACCTCGGCGCTGCCGCCGCAGCGTATGAACGGCTCCTTCGCGACCTGGCAGGCACGCCGCCTGAACTCGATCTCGTTCACCTCGGTCTCGGCCCCGACGGCCACACGGCATCACTCGTTCCTGGCGATCCGGTCCTGCAGGTGATCGAACGGGATGTGGCGCTCACCGAACCGTATCAAGGCCGGCACCGCATGACGCTGACCTATCCGGCACTGAACCGTGCCCGGCGCGTGTTGTGGGTCGTCACTGGAAGTGACAAGGCCGACATGCTGCGTCGGCTCAGCGACGGGGATCAATCGATTCCTGCAGGAAATATCCGGCGCGAGGCGGCCCTGGTTTTGGCCGACCGCGCCGCTGCCGGATCGCTCGCTACTCGATAGTCTTGAGCCGACGCTCCCTGTCGGAGCAGTGGCTGTGGAGAGGAGACGATTTCACGCGAAAGGTGCAAAGGCGCCAAACCAGAAGCTGCGGCACCGCGACCGCCTGGCCGCGCGAAGCGCGGCGGCGAAGGCGCAGCCGCTACTCGACTCCTTGAGGTTCTCAGCGTACTCCGGGCCCTCGGCGCGAGTACGTCGTCCCGTGGCACACCACGGCTGTCCACTGTCACGTACGATCTGTCGCAGAGTTCGCCGAGCACGCGGAGTCCTTTCTTGTGGAACTTACTCGCCTCCGCGCCTTGGCGCCGTTGCGTGAAGGATCCGTCCCCAAGTCTTGACCTGCCACCTCCTGCGCATGGATCACCGTGAGCCGCGGTGCGCGATCGAGGGGTCAATCCCTGACGACTGGCATAAACGTTTCGGGCTCCTGTTCGGAGGACGAATGAAGTTCGCCAAGATCGTGTTCACCGCGGCCGGCATCTGGGGACTGGTTGTCCTCGCGCCCTTGTATTTCACCTACGACCTGATCGGCCGGCAATATCCGCCGCCGGTGACCCATCCCGATTTCTACTATGGATTTCTGGGCGTGGCTCTCGCGTGGCAGGTCGGATTCCTCGCGATCGGCCGCGAGCCGGAGCGCTTGCGGCCAATGATGATCCCGGCGGTCCTCGAAAAGCTGTTCTACGTGATCAGCCTCGTCGCGCTCCATGCGCAAGGGCGGATCGCGCTGGGCCAGCTCGCGCCGGGCATCCCGGACTTCCTGCTCGGCTGGCTCTTCGTCGCGGCCTTCTTCAAAACAGGCACCCCTGTGATCGCGCGCCGTTGAAAGACCTACGGCAATCGTGTCTGTTACAGCGCCGTTACACGGGTGGATTGTGGTTTCAACGGACCATCCCTTCATTGCTTGGCCAGCTGCAGCTGACGTTGCATGATGATGGGGACTCGCCCGTGCGCAGTGCCTTCCTCCACGAAAGCTTTTTCGTTATCTTTGAGGATTCGTAGAGTCGATTGTGAGCGATGAACACAAACTGGCGGCGCCCGAGTTGGTCGCGGTACTCGACATGGGCGCCAGCGCAATCCGCCTCGTGATCAGCGAACTCGCACCCAATCGATCCATTCGCACGATCGAAGAGGCCTCCCGAGGCGTGCTGCTCGGACGCGACACGTTCTCCTCCGGCGCGATCCGATCGCGAACCATCGAAGCGACCCTCGCCGCGCTCGAAAGCTTCAAGCGGATCATCGACGGCTATGACGTCAAACGCGTGCGGGCGGTGGCAACCAGCGCGGTTCGCGAAGCCCGCAACGTCGATCTGTTTCTCGACCGGATCCAGCGCCGCACCGGCATCGCCTTCGAGATCATCGACGAGGCCGAGGAGAGCCGGCTGATCTTCCTGGCCGTCAAGCAGGCGCTCCGCCGGCGGCCGGCGCTCCGCGGCGCATGGACCCTGCTCATCGAGGTCGGCGGCGGCAGCACCAGCCTGACGCTCCTCCATCAGGGCCAGCCCAATCGATCGGCAGTCTACGCGCTCGGCGCGGTGCGGCTGCGGCAGCAGCTCAACCTGCAGCGATTGACCCATGATGTGCAGCTGTCGCTCCTGAGGCGATCGATCGCGAACATGATCGACGAGATCACGCCCGACAACCCGTTGGGGCGGGTCACCTACATGGTGGCGATCGGCGGCGACGTGCGTTTCGCGGCGTCGCAGATCCTGGAAGAGAGCACCGACGACGGGGTTCGCGAAATTCCCCGTGACGCGTTTCTTGCGTTTTGCGATCAAATCGAACGGCTCGACGAAGAGCAGCTGGTAGAGCGGTTCCGATTGCCGGCGGCGGAAACCGAGACGCTCGTTCCCGCCCTGCTCGTCTACCGCTCGCTGCTGTCGCAGACCTCGGCTCGCAAGCTGGTGGTACTCGGCGCATCGCTGCGTACCGGGGTGCTGTTGGATCTGGTCGACCCGGGCGGCCCCTCGAGCGCCGAGGACTTCGAAAAACAGGTCCTCGCCAGCGCAGAGGCCCTCGGGCACAAACACCGATTCGATCGCGACCACGGCCGCCACGTCGCGTCGCTGGCGATGCAGATGTTCGACGCGTTCCGCGAGGAGCACGGACTCGGCGCCCGCGAGCGGCTGATGCTGCAGGTCGCTTCCCTGCTTCACGACATCGGCATCTTCATCAGCCTGCGCGCGCATCACAAACATTCGCAGTATGTGCTGGCGTCATCGCAGATTTTCGGGCTCTCGAACGAAGAGACGGCGATTGTTGGAAACATCGCCCGCTATCATCGCCGGGCGCCGCCGCAGAAGAGCCATTTGCCTTACGTCGCGCTCGACCGCCAGGATCGCGTCGTCGTCGACAAGCTGGCGGCGATGTTGCGCGTGGCCAACGCGCTCGACGCGGAACACCTGCAGAAGGTGACGACGCTTCGCGCCGATCGGCGGCAGCGGGGCTGGGTTCTCGAAATCGAGGGCACCGGCGACTTGACCATGGAGACTGCTAGCCGCCACCTCGCGCGCCGACATGTTCGGGGAGACCTTCGGGCAGACACTCGTCATCCGGCGCGGAGGAAGCGTCACGTGAGCGATCAGGCGGTCGGTCATCCGGAGCGGTTCCTGAACCGCGAGTTGTCGTGGCTGGCGTTCAACGAACGGGTGCTCGAGGAGGCGGCCGATCCCGCGACGCCGCTGCTCGAACGGGTCAAGTTCGCGGCGATCGTGGCGTCGAACCTCGACGAGTTCTTCATGGTGCGTGTTGCCGCCGTACGCCACGAGGTTGTCGATGGCGAATTGGCGCCGGATCTCGCCGGCCTGACCCCGCCGCAGCAGCTCGCCGCCATCAGCGACCGCGCACATGCGCCTGGTCGACGCGCTCTACAAGCTGACGTTCGGTGAAGTCATGCCGGCGCTCGCCAGCGCCGGCGTGCGGATAGTGCCCTGGTCCGAGCTGGAGCCCGACCGTCGCGCGGCCCTCGCCGAATTCTTTCGCGGCGAAGTGCTGCCGGTGCTGACGCCGCTGGCCATCGACGCGGCGCGGCCCTTTCCGCTTCTGTCTTCGTTGAGCCTGAATCTCGCATTGCGGCTCGATGCGGCGCCCGGCGAAACCGAGCAGCGACTCGCGATCGTCCAGGTACCACCCGGCCTCGCGCGGCTCGTGCCACTCAGTGAGCCAGGCTCGTTCATGCTGCTCGAAGAAATCGTCTCGGCGCAGATCGGGCTGTTGTTCCCGGGTCAGTCGATTCTGGAATGTGCAGTGATCCGTCTGGCCCGCGATGCGGAGCTCGAGCTCGACGATGAAGGCGGCCGGACGCAGTTGGAACTGGTCGAGCGCGAACTGCGCCGACGCCGGCACAGCGGCGCAATCCGACTCGAAGCCAGCGCTGCTGCCTCCGAACAGCTCGTCGACAAACTCCGCGAGCACCTCGATATCACGACCCAGGACGTTTACATCGTACCGGGGCCTCTAGACCTCCGGTTCCTGATGAATCTGACCGATCTCGCCGGAATCGACGTCCCACGCGATCCGCCGCTTCAGCCCGTCGATCTGCTGGCCGATCTGCAGGAAGAAGATCTTTTCTCGCTGGTGGAGGATCGGCCGCTCCTCCTGCACCACCCCTACGACGCGTACGATCCGGTGATCGCGCTGGTGGCGCAGGCTGCCGAAGATCCCGACGTGCTCGCAATCAAGCAGACGTTGTACAGAACGAGTGTGGGCTCACCGTTCATCGCCAGCCTGCAGCGCGCCGCTGAATGCAACAAGCAGGTGACGGTGCTGGTCGAGCTGACGGCACGATTCGACGAGGAACGCAACATCCACTGGGCCCGCGCGCTCGAAGAAGCTGGCGCGCACGTCATTTACGGCGTGCGCGGCTACAAGACCCACGCGAAGATCTGCCTGATCGTCCGGCGGAGCCCTGAGGGACTGAAGCGGTACGTCCACCTCGGCACCGGCAACTACAACGAGCGCACCGCCCGCATCTACACCGACTTCGGCCTGATCACCACCTCACCGGCCATCGCCGAAGATGCGACGGCGTTTTTCAGCGCCGTCACCGGCTACTCGGATCCGCCGCGCCTCAAGAAGCTGGTCATGGCGCCGACCGAACTCCGCCGGCGGTTTCTGAAGCTGATCGCGCGAGAACGCCGCCGCGCCCAGGCCGGTCAGCGCGCGGAAATCGTGGCCAAGATGAATTCGTTGATTGACGAGGAGATCATCGAAGCGCTGTACGCGGCCTCCGGCGACGGCGTCAGCATTCAGCTCAACGTCCGGGGCATCTGTGCGCTCAAACCCGGAGTCGCCAACCTCAGCGAGAACATCGAGGTGGTCTCGATTGTCGACCGCTTCCTCGAACACTCCCGCATCTACTACTTCCTCAACGGCGGCAACGAGGAACTGTATCTCGCGAGCGCGGATTGGATGACCAGAAATCTCGACAAGCGCGTCGAGCTGATGTTTCCAGTCGAGGATGCAGAGCACCGGAGCAAAGTGCTTTACGCGCTCCGCGCCATGTTTCGCGACAACGTCAAGGCACGGTGGCTTGGCGCCGACGGGATTTACCGAAGACGCGAACCGGTGCCGGGCGAGCCGGTGTTTCGGGTCCAGCAGCACTTGCAGGATGAGTCGCGACGACTCTCCACGTTGGCCCGCGGGCGCGCGGGGGTGACCTTCCGACCCGAGGAAGGCAAAGCACGCATCGCGAAGTCGACGATCACCTGAGACGCGACGGCTAGGGCGACATGGTCGTCTGCTCGAGCTCGACTTCCGCGGTGAGGCTCTCGACGTCGCGTGAGATGGTGGCAACGGCGAGCCTGCGGCCGCCGCGAGTGTAGGTCACCGAGCAGTTCCTGGCGTCGAACGAACCGTCGATTGACACGGCGTCCCAGCCCTCGGCATGACCCACGTACTTGATCGTGAGGTCGTAGTGCTGGCTCCAGAAGAACGGAACGGCCTCGAAACGCTCCCGCCGTCCGAGCATGTTACGTGCGGCGACCTGTCCCTGGCGTTCGGCTACGACCCAGTGCTCGACACGGATGCGGTCTCCGGTATGAGGGTCCGGCCACCGGGCGACGTCACCCGCGGCGAAAATGCCCGGCGCACTCGTTTCCAGATACTCGTTGACCGCGATACCGCGATCCATGGTCAATCCGGCCTTCTCAGCGAGGGTGGTCACAGGCCTTACCCCGACCCCGATCACGACGAAATCGGCGTCGAGCTTATCGCCTCCGCTGAGGGTCACGGTTCGTCCGTCAATGGCTGAGACGCTTTGGCCGAGATGGAAGACCACGCCCTGTGCTTCGTGGAGTGACTGAACGAACCGACCGACCTCGAGTCCCATGACACGCTCCAGCGGGACTCGACCCGGGGCAACCACGTCCACGGCGATCTTGCGGGCGCGGAGAGACGCCGACACCTCGAGTCCGATGAAGCTTGCGCCGACGACCACGACATGTTTCGCGGTCTTCGCCTTTTCGACGATCGCCCGGCTGTCGGCATACGAGCGCAGGTAGTGCACCTGCTGACCGTCCGCGCCAGGGATGGGCGGCCACACCGGATCCGCTCCGGTTGCGATCAACAGCGACCCGAAACTTCTCCGCGATCCGTCGTCGAGGAGAACAGAGCGCGACCCGACATCCAAAGACGACACGCGAGAGTTCAGAACCAGCTCGATCCGGCGTTCCGCATACAATTCGCGTGGCCACACCGGAATCCAGTCCTCCTGGGCTTCGCCGGCAAGGAAGTCTTTCGACAGGTTCGGTCGGTCGACTGGCGGATCGGTGTCAGCGCTGATCAATGTGACCGGACCTTCGTACCCCTCCCGTCGCAACATGTCGGCCGCTGCCAGCCCTGCCGCCCCGCCGCCAATGATGACGATCGACGGAGGCCTCTGCTTCGGCGTATGTGAGCTACTCGGCGCGGACATCTCGAGTTTCTCTCGCACGAATAGCATCTCGCCTTGCCGATCCACTCGCCAGCACGCGATCGGATCCAGTGCCGGCGCCCGCAGCGCCTCGCCGGTTTGCAGGCTGAAGCACGCGTGATGGAACGGACAGCGGACGGTGTCGCCGACGATCAATCCGCCGGAAAGGTCTGCGTGATAGTGCGTGCAATGGGCGCCAACCGCGAAGTACCGATCTCCGACATGCGCCACCACCACCTCGTCGTCGCCCACGTGCCCTCGCACCATCCCGCCCCCTGAAACCGTTCGAACCGGGATCCCCTTGGTCAGGTCAGGCGTTGCGGATTCCTGTCTGTTGCTCATGAGAACCTCCAGGTCACCATCTGCGCTAGTCCATCGAGAGCCTGGTGGGAGCGCAGATGAACCGTTCGTATCGGCGAACGGCCTCGCCGACCGCCCGCCGCTCCTGACCGGTCAGTCGCCGCAGCGGAACGGCATCAATCAACACCGAACGGGTGTCGCCCGAAGTACGCCACGTACCTGCTACTTGCCCGGCGATCACCAGAGTGTGCTGGAACGTCACTGATTGGGCGCGCTTCGAAATGAGTACGGACGGCCCATGCGGAACGGCTTCCCGATCGCGGTATGCGATCAGGTACTCATCGTAAATAGGGAGCAGATGAACGGCATGACCGCGCATTGCGCCGCGCGGCGCCGGGCCGATCGTCCAATAGGTCTGAGAGCCAGCCGCCTCGCGCCTGGCCTTGTTCATGTCCAGCCCGCGCTTCGCGTCGGCAACGGTCAGCCCGGACCACCAAACGAAGTCTCGGATGGTGGCTGGTCCATGGCTCATGAAATACCGGCGGCTCAGCGTGGCCAGCGCTTCATCGCGCGACAACCGCAACGACTTGGGGGCGCGTTCGGCGACGAGCGCGTAGGTGAACTGCTTTCCGCGGCGAGGGCCGCTGCAAATGACGCCCTCGAGTTCCGCGTGCATGGCCAGATGCGCCAGCGAGATGCGATCCAGCGTCAGCCCCGCATGACCAAGAGATTCGCTCAGCTCGGTGCGGGTGAGGTAGTGCCGATCGCGGAGGGCGCGTTCGATAATCGAGGTCCCGCGAACGAGCAGACGGGCATCAAGCCCCAGGCGCCGATTGTAAGGGGACATTCTTCGATGAACCCGTGGGGCGGTCAGCTCCGACAACCAGCGAATATCGGCGGACGTGACGAAGTGCCATGTGGGCCGCATCACATGAGTGCGGAGGATGTGACCCTCTTCGAATGCCCGTTCGATGTCGGCGTCGACCGCGCCGTCGCGCATGCGCAGCCCGAGCGCCCACTTCGCCGGCCCGTACCTCTTGCGCCTGGACGGCCCCCAGCCACCGAACGACGTCGGCGGGACGGCGGCGGCCAGCGCGCGTGAGGAGCTGATTGCGAAGTCTTCGCTCGGCAATCGCGGGATTCATCGACACTCCGTGATCAGGTTGGACCAGAGAGCTGCTGGTTGCCCGGGCCGACTACTCTCGCCGTGAGCAACGTGACGTCGTCGGCCTGGGGCTGTCCGGCCAGCTCCAGCTGGATCTCGGCGAGAAACGCGTCGAGCAGTGGCCCGCCGCCGTCGGGCGCCCGCTCGATTGTCCGCATGAATCGCTCTTCCGCCCGTCCGTCCTGGTCTGCGAGCGGTTCGGAAACACCATCCGTATACAACAGCACGTGATCGCCTTCGTTCATCGGGACCGCCGCTGCGTCCCACCGCGGCGCCTGCAGCACAGGCGAAACCAATGGCCCGGTGCTCCAGAGCCATCCCGGTTCCCGCGTGCGGCCCCACAGCGCGATTGGAGGATGACCGGCATTGACGTACCGCATCACCCCTTCTTCCGGAGCGATGAGAGCCGCGACCAGCGTGACGAATCGATCGGGACTGAAGGCAGCGAGGCCGCTCGAAACGCGCTGCACGACGGCCAGCGGTTCGAACCCGTCAACATGTGACGCGTGGAACGCGCTCTTGACGATGCCGGTGAGCATCGCCGCGGATACGCCATGACCAGACACGTCGGCTATCAGCAACGCCGTTCGCCCCGCCGGCGCCACGACGTAGTCGTACAAATCGCCACCCAGTGCCGAACAGGGCGTGTATCGACAGCAGACCGCGACTTGGTTGACGATCCTTTCGCGGGCCGGCAACAGGCTTTGCTGGAAGGCCCGCGCTTCGGCCATTTCCGTTTCCAGCCGCTTCAGGTTCTGTCGATGATCTTCCCGGCGCCAGCGCAGCTCGATGCACCGTTCCACCAGGGTCCTGAGCACCTCGCGATCGAAGGGTTTCTGGATGAAGTAGAAGGCAGGGCTGCGAATCGCGCGCAGCAGCTTCTCGTCCAGATCGTCGACGCTGCCGGTCATCAGGATCACGTCGAGCCCCGGCAGGCGCGCTTTCAACTGCGCCATCAGCTCGAAGCCGTCGATATCCGGCATCCGAATGTCGACAATGGCGAGCTCCGGCTGAAAATCGTTGGCGATCGATAGCGCGTCGCGCGAGAGCCGGGTGCCGATCACCCGGTGCTCCTCGCTTAGGACCCGCTCGACAGCGCGCAGCATGCCCGGCTCGTCGTCCACGACGAGGATACGCGCCGGTCTCATGACAGCTGTGGCTGCGGCTGCAGCACCGCCTGCGGAACGCGCACGCGGACGTCGGTACCGGTTCCCGGCTCGCTCTGAATCGTGAGGGTGCCGTCGACTTCCCAGAGAACCGAGCGACAGATCGACAGACCGAGGCCGTTGCCGTGCGGCTTGGTCGTGAAGAACGGCTCGAGCACTCGCGCGAGATTTTCCGCGTTAATGCCGCAGCCGGTGTCGGCAATCGAAATTTCGACGAGACCATCGACGGAGCGTACGGTGACGACGATTCGACCGCCCGGCGGGGTGGCCTCGCGTGCGTTGGTGAGCAGGTTGAGAAACACCTGCTCGAGATCGCTCTGACTGCACGCCACTTCAGGAGTATCGTCGGGCACGTTCACCTGCAGTTCGATTGCGCTTCGGTTCATGCCGTACTTGAGGATGGCCGATGCGGTCTCGACGGCACGGCGCACCTGTCCAAAGGCGCTCCGTCGCGCGGCATTCCGCGAAAACGTCAGCATGCCGCCAAAGATCCTCCGGCAGACCTGGAGCGACTTCTGGACGTGTTCGAGATCCTCCGCGAACACGCTGGGAGCGAGCGCGCCGGTCCGGAGGTCCGCCTGCATCTGCTGGATGAGCGGCAGCATCGACCCGAGCGCGTTGTTCACGTCATGTGACACGCTCCGCGCGAGATCCGCCATCGCGTGCTTGCGCTCCGCGGTAACGACCCGAGCGCGGAGCGATTCGGTGCGATGCAGGTTCTGGATGGCGATCGCGGCCTGCGATCGGAAATGCTCGACCAGCTCGGCGTCGAACGGTTTGAGCTGTTCTGGAAATCTCGCGGCGATCTTCAGGACCCCCACCAGGCTGTCCCGGGTTACCAGTGGCGCGCACAGCATCGATGCTTCTCGAACGTGGGCGGCGGCGCCGACGTTGTAGTCGAGCAGCGCCGCGAGCGCGCCGGCCGGCTGGTCTCGCCATTCCTTCCAGCGATCCTCGTGGCGATCGAACCCGTAGACCTGTTCCGACTGCAACAAGGCTTCGGCGTCGTCAGAAATTGGAATCCGCAGGCCGATTCGCTCGCTCTTGGCCTTGGTCCAGGCGATCTGTTCCGCCACTACGCGCAGCGACGCTTCACCCTCCTCGCGGATGAGGAGCGCCGACGAATGATCGTAGAGGGTCAGCGATCGGATGCCGTCGAGTATTTGATAGAAAAGATCCTTGGGATGGATCTGTTCCATGATCTTCCGGTCGATCCGATCGCGCACGCCAAGGAGCCGATCGCGGTCGATCCGATTGACGGCGGCTGACAGGACCGACGCAATGCGGCCGATCAGATGTCGATCGTCTCGGTCGAAGGCGTGGCCCGGGCGGACCAGGGCCAGCGCGCCCCAGGCGCCGCCACGGCGCCTGACCGATCCAATCAACATGTCGCGCTGAACCGGCGGATGCGTGTGCCGGATGTAGCGGGTCAGCACGTCGCGATTCCATTCGCCGGCCTTTGGCAACTTGAACAGCAGCTCAGCCTGCGGGCGGCCCGGACGCAGCGTGGCTATGCAGCCGTGAGAGGCCCGGAAGAAATCGCGCGTGTCCCGGAGTGCATGGCGCAGTGCCTTGTGTGGCTCGCGCACGTCCTTCAGATGAGCGGACAGGCCGTCAATGAATTTGAGCGCCGCGAGCTCCCGTTCCAGGGACAGCATGAGGTTCAGGATGGTGCTCGAAGCCTGCCCGGGTCAAGTACTTGCGCGGGAAACACTCGGCAGCTCAATCGCCGGACGGACCGAAACCCGGCTGAAATGAAACGTCCGGCCCCCGGTTGCGTCCAAATAGGTAGAGCCTGTCCGGGAAGGTTCGGGAACGTTTCAGCGGCCGGTTGCCGAGTCGTGGCAACCGGCCGCTGCGAACGGGCATCACAACGGGTACGGAGTGCAATTATGCTTCAGCGATTATTCATCATCCTGGTTGCGGCGCTGCTGGCCGCGCCGGTTTCGGCGGCGCAGCAACTGCCGACCGAAGATCAGCAGACAGTCGACAGCATTCAACATGCGCTGGTCAGGCTGCCGTACTACGGCGTCTTTGATTACCTCGCGTTTCGCTACGACAAGGGCACCGTAACGCTGTCGGGATACGCATATGCGGCAGGACTCAAGCGCGACGCGGTAAGCGCCGTGAAGGGCATCCCGCGGGTCGATAAAGTCGTCGATCAGATCGAGCAGCTGCCGGCGTCACCGAACGACGACCGGATCCGCTGGCGAACCTTCTACAAGATCTATAACGACACCGTCCTGTCGCGATATGCACCGGGCGGGGCGTTGTCGGTTCGATTCGATCGGGGATTCCTGTCACCGCGCTATCCCGGCACCCAGCCGTTTGGCGTCTATCCAATCCACATCGTCGTGGACCGCGGCCGCACGCGGCTGCTGGGAGTGGTCGACACCGAGGCCGACAAGACGACTGCCGGCTTCCGGGCTCGGGAGGTGCCGGGAACGTTCGGCGTCGAGAATCAGCTGGTAATCCCTCCGCGAGCAACGCGATGAACTCGCACGGAGCGGCGCGACCGTAATCATCTGAATGCTCGTCTGCTGAATCGGGCCGGCCCGGACGATCCGGGTCGGCCGTTCGCGGATCCGTGACTTCGACCTCTCCGCAGTCGCAGCGCTATCCCTCCACAAAGCAACATCCGCCGTGTCGATTTCATGAGGTGTCGTTCGACTTATAAGTAGGAGCGAAGAATGAACTGGCGAACAGGTCGCGGTGTGGAACCCTTTCTGCCCGCGCGCAGCGTCAATCAATCAGGAAGGACAATGACCGTTTTGCTGGGGCCATGTTCCGATCGTTTCTGTACTCTTTACATTGAAGGGCCTCTTCGTGTGCCGGTGAGTCACAACCTGCGGGCAAAGGTCCGGACACTGCTGCGGCGTGGCGACCGAGCGATTCTGTTGGACCTGGGCGGAGTCTCCCGAATTGATGCCGCCGGCGTCGGCGAACTCGTCAGGGCGTACAACATGACGGTTGCGATCGACGGCGCCCTGCGGATTGTCCATACAAGCGAATGGGTGGGCGAGATTCTGAAACGCGTCGGCCTCTTCGATCTTTTCAGCGGCGTTCACGATACCGAATAGCGACTCCCGCAGCTATGCCGTGCGGGATCGGCCGATCGCGGGCTCGAACCGCGGTGCGATGTCATTGACGTACTGGAGTACTGCACCATATATTTCTTGCCGGTCGGCCGGACCCTTAGCGGTCAGGACCTGCCGACTCGCCGTGGTGGAAGTCATCTCCAAGGCAGACAACGACGTTCCGGTCCGGTCCGGTCCGCGGGGAGGAAATCAGGTCGCGGACAACTCACATCGACAAAGTAAGGAGTGCAGCATGCGTTTGGCACGGCACATCAGCCGGCTCGCGTTCCTAGTGATGGCTCTTTCGAGCGTGCCCTCGATCGCGCACGCTCAGCAGGTGACGTTCTCTCACATCGACGATGCCGTGCCGGCCAGATTTTTCAACCCGGCCACGACCAAGCCGTCCGCCCTTAGCCCCAATACCTTGATCATCGGCATGCACACGGGCATGGACTGGACGCTCTGGAAGGCCACCGAGTTCAGGGCGTCGACAGCTTCGTTCAGCTACGTGGCGGCGATGGATACGATTCGGTTCCGCGTCAAAGCGCCGGCGGGATATTACGTTGCCAAGGTGACCTACAGACAACGCGGTACGGGGACGGCCGAGCGGACCGGCAAGGTTGCGGGCGGCGCCCACTGGGTTGTCGGCGACTTCGCGTCCAGTCTCGGCATTTTCAGCACCACGCCGGGCCTGTCGCGCACAATCGATCTGACTGGCCGCAATCTGACCACCGTGCCGGTCTCAATCACAGCCAGTTTGTTTGCGTTTGCCACACCGCAGCTTGGCGCGGCAAGCCTGGCGCTGACGGGCGCCGAGGTTCAGGTGCACTTGCTACGGTTGCCTTGATCTCCGCAAGAAAGACGACCTCGAGAGACGATCGCGCCGCCCGGACATCGGCGGCGCGATCCTTCCATTAGTTCCTTCACTTCGGCCGGAAGCGCCATCTCGCGGACGCGACGTCGACTTCCCTTGTGCCTCAGCGCTCTTTCGAACGGTCGGTCAGCATCACTGTCTGATCCGTCCACACGAACAGATCGAAATCGTTCCCGGTGTCGTTGGCATCGATCGGATGACGCGACGAGAAAGCGACGACAGTGCCGTTGCCGCTGATGCTCGGGCCGGCGCTTGGTTCCATCCAGACCTGACGGCTGGTGCTTAGCCGGCTGATGGTCTGGTCCGTGCGATTGAACAGAAATACATCCGAGACGAGATTGATGTCTCTGAAACCGTCGGAACACCTGCTGCCGCAGATCAAGTCCGAAGCGTTCGACTGAAACGCGACGTAGCTCCCATTCATCGCGATCGCGGGATGTCGGCTCGCCCCGTTCGCCGAACCTCCCGAGGCGCTGCGACTGATGAGGATCGTTGCATGCGATTGAACATCGTGAAGAAAGACGTCAGGACATCGATTGCCGTCGCCGGACACGAGATTGGCTGCCTCTGAAACGAACGCCACGTAACGGCCGGTGGCGTCCACTGCCGCTCCGTAACTCGCACCGTTGGGTATTGCTCCGTTGCGCCCGGTGCTGATCCGCCTGGTCACGTGGGCTTCCCGGTCTCGCACATACACGTTCGCAGCCCGGAATGCCAACCGGTGGGAGTTCTCGAGCGAGGCGTCAAGGTCCGATGTCGACGTGAACGCCACGTATCTGCCGTTCGCGTTGACAGTCGCGCCAAAGCTCGCACCCGACGAGGGCTGCCGACCGTCTGTCGCGAGATTGACGGTTTCGAATCGGCCAGTCGATGTGTCGTAGCTGAAGACATCTTCGATTGGCCGATTGGTGTCGGGACCATCGCCGAGGTTGGTCGCGAACGATGAAAAGACCACGATGCGCCCGTCGCTGCTGATCGCGGGCTCGCGACTGTCGCGATTCGGCCGTTCCTCCCCTCGCTGAAGGATCCGCGTCGTCGAGCTCCACCGGTCACGAAGCACAATCACGCGCAGCGGGGCGGGGCCGGCACCTCCTTGCATCGTTTCGTACACGACGAACCGACCGTCGCCACTGATCCGCGGCCAGACACTATCGTGTTCCCGAGCGCGACCGTCTGGCGACAGCGACTCGAGTGTTACCGTTTCGCTGACCCGATCGAGGACGTAAATGTCGCGGCGTTCGTTCGTGTCCGCAGGCACCAGCCTGGCGAACGAGGCAAACGCCACGTATCGGCCGTCAGCACTCACCGAGGCTGCAACCAGATCGCCGGGAGACGCGTAACTGTCTGCCTGCCGGACCGTGAGCAGAACCGAATCCGGCGCCGAGAGGGTCAAGGCTCCGACGATGCCTGCCAGTGCTTTGCCGGGTCTGCTCACGTGCATGGCCGTCCGCCGCAGATTGACGTTGCCGCTGTTTGCCAGAGGGGCACCTGCCACAGAAAAACACAGAAAAACACAGAACACACGGCAACAGTGGCCGGCCGCTAACGCAGCTAGAAGACCGCATCAACACATCTGTGTTCTTCGGTGTTCGTCTGTGCCGGCTACATGCGCTTTCGTCTGGCCATCCGAATTTCTTCGGTCACCTGGCGGCCCGTCGTGGCCGCTCGATCGGTCTCGAATTGCTCGAGGTCCTGGGTGAAGCGCACGCCGGCGGTGCCATGTCTCGCCAGCGACCGGAGATCCACGCCGTCCAGCTGTTCGATGATGTGTTCGAACTCGTGTGCGATCAATTCCTCACGATCTGCAGTCGGACCCAGCTTGACGTGAGCGGCCATCCGGGCGTCTCGATCGAAGCTGAAGTCGGTGACGGCTTGAGCACCGCCGGCCCTGACCACCACGAGCTGCTCCAGACTGACGGTGATCAATGGCGAATTGGTCAGCCGCGCGCATTGGCGCCTGAACGTCGGCGAGTCGCGCATCATCGACTCGACGACCGGCCGCAACAACGGCGAGACGATGAGATTGGGCGGAAGACGCGCTTCGACGAACTGCGGCACGGCGGCGTCGTTGTCGTTGAGCAACTGGGCAGCGCTCGAGCTGCGGCGCGCCATGAGGTGCGCTTGCGTGTCGGCGTCGGTGGTCAGCAGTTGCTGCTCGCTCTGTCGCGCCCATGCATCGTTGACCGAGCACCCGAGCACGCTCCCGACCAACAGGCAGCGGCTCAACCAACGCGCGAAGGCGCTCGGAGAACGCGACATCGGCACCTCGAAACACCTACGTGAGTTAGACGGTCAGTGGGTCCTGGAAGTTGACATCTCTGTAGGTTACTACCCGCGGCATCGAGCTCGGTTAACAGGTCAATCGCTTTGTGTACGAAGCGCGCGATTACGAACGGCGTCCGTATGCGGCACGTCATTCGTCCCAGGGCTCCGTCGGACACGAGATCGATTCCCGCGCTGATAGAATTCCTCCACTATGCACCCGCGCCTTCGACGGCTTCTGATAGCGCTTCTCGCCGCGGCGGCGACCACGGCGACAGTGGCCGAGTCGCAGCGAGAGGCGTTTCAGCCGCGGATCGACACGATTTTCAACCGCTGGGCGTGGTCGACACCCGGCTGTGCGGTCGGAGCGGCGGTGAACGGCGAACCGGTGGTTCGCGCGGCTTACGGCATGGCGGATCTCGAGCACGACGTCCCGATCACGCCGGACACGATCTTCGAGGCGGGGTCGGTGTCGAAGCAGTTCACCGCGGCCGCGGTGCTCCTGCTCGAGCGCGACGGCAAGTTGTCGCTGGACGATCCGGTTCGCAGGTACTTTCCCGAGCTCCCCGATTTCGGCGTGCAGGTGACCATCCGTCAGATGCTGCATCACACCAGCGGCCTGCGCGACTGGGGAAATCTTGCGGCCATTGCCGGCTGGCCGCGTGGCTCGCGTGTGCACAGTCAGGCGCACGTGCTCGACATTCTCAGCCGTCAGCACGCGCTCAACTTTCTTCCGGGCACGCACTGGTCGTACAGCAATTCCGGTTATAACCTCGCCGCCATCCTGGTCTCGCGCGTGAGCGGGATGTCATTTGCCGACTATACGAGTCGACGCATCTTCGAACCGCTCGGCATGCGGGATACCTCGTGGCGCGACGACTACACGCGCATCGTCAAGCGTCGCGCCGTCGCCTACAGTGAACGGCAAGGCACGTTCGCCACCGACATGCCGTTCGAGAACGTCTACGGAAATGGCGGATTACTGACCACCGTCGGCGATCTTCTGAAGTGGAACGAGAACTTCACCAGCCAGCGCGTCGGAGACGCGGCCTTCGTCGCCGACCTTCAGCGCCCCGGCACGTTCAGCGATGGCCGCTCTTACGAGTACGCGCTCGGACTGTATGTGGACACCTACAAGGGTGTCCGTCAGCTGGGTCACAGCGGCAGCACAGCGGGTTATCGGGGGCACCTCGTCCGCTATCCAGACCAGCGGGTATCGGTCGCCGTCCTCTGCAACGTCAGCAGCGCCAACGCGACGACATACGCGAGAGCCGTGGCCGAATTGTTCCTGACCGGTCTGCGGACTGCGCCGCCAGCATCTTCGCACACGTTGACCGAGACAGAAGCGACGCGCCTCAGCGGGTTCTATCGCGCCACTCAGCCCAATCGCGTGACCACCATCATCCGCGACAAGGACGGCCTCCGCCTGGAGGACGGGAACCGGCTGGTGGCAATGTCAGCGACACACTTCGAGACCGGCGATGGAATGACCGTCGACTTCGACGAGCAGGGACAGATGCACACGACGGACGCGCGCGGCACGATCGATCTTTATGAGCGCTTCGAGCGGGCTCGGCCCTCCGCGGCGCAACTGAAGGACCTGGTCGGGCGTTACACCAGCGATGAAATCGAAACCACGCTGAACGTAGTGGTGGACGGCGACAGGCTATTGATCCAACGACGACCCGACTCGACCTTCGAACTCAAGCCGGTCTACACCGACGGCTTCTCGAGCGCGCTTGGATGGGTGACCTTCCGCCGCGACGCCTCAGGCCGGGTCGTCGGCCTCAGCGTGAGTCAGGACCGGGTGTGGGATCTTCGGTTCACGAGGGAGCGTGAGTCGGCCACGACCACCGCGATACCGCAGCAACAGCCGGCGATTCAACATCCATGAAGTGGCGCAACGCCTAGGTCTTGTCCGGAAGCACATATGGCGCGCGATACGAGCGGCCGAGTAGCTGGTCGGCCTCTTCATCGCCTACGAATCGCTCGGTCGTTCCATCGAGCTTGAGCGACCGTCCGACACGATACGAGATATTCCCGAGGTGGCAGAGCGTCGACGACAGGTGCCCGTCCGTCAAAGGCGCCTTGAGATGTTCCGCTTGGCGCGACCGCACGCAGTCGATGAAGTTCTCGAAGTGTGGCTGGCCGGTGTCGTCCCCCTCATCGGTTGTCAGCGTCGGACCTGGTTCGTTCTTGCGTCCGAAATAGACTTGCGTCTTGTCGTCGCCGACCTTCATCCAGCCCTTGGATCCAAAGATGTAAAGGCCCTCCCCTTCCGGCGGCCCGCTGAACCAGTTTCGCAGGTCGCAATGAAGCTCGGTGCCGTCTGCATATTGATAGCTGACGACTTGAGTATTTGGAGTCTTCTGATCGGTGGGTACGCCCGCCTCATGCAGGCCGCCACTGCAGTACACGCTTCGAGGATGTTCCTGTTTTCCAAGCAGCCAGCGGGCGGCGTCCAGCGTATGCACTGCGGTGTTGCCGAGGTCGCCGGTGCCGTATTCCCAGAACCAGTGCCAGTTGTAATGAAAGTGGTTTTCGTTGAACGTGCGCTCCGGTGCGGGTCCCAGCCACAGGTCGTAGTGAACGCCGGACGGCACGGAGCTGTCGGCAACCACTCCGATTGGATCGCGCGGTCGGTAGATCACGGCCTTACACCCGTAGACGTCGCCCAATCCCCCGTCGCGCAGAAACTGCACCGACCTGGTCAGCAGCGGGCTGCTGCGCCTCTGAGTGCCCACCTGCACGACACGATTGGTGCGGTGCGCGGTCTCAATCATCCTGCGGCCTTCGACGATGTTGTGGCTGATTGGCTTTTCGACGTACACGTCCTTTCCGGCCTGGCAGGCCAGAATCGTCATCAGCGCATGCCAGTGATCCGGCGCCGCAATCGTGACCGCGTCGACGTCGCGATTGTCGAGCACACGGCGGAAGTCCGTCTCCGGCGTTGGGTCGCCGCCCCACTTCTCCTTGGCAAACGGCAAGGATGTCTTGAAATGACGCTCGTCGATATCGACGATGTGCGTGATGCGCACGTTCTTGATGCCGGAAAGATGCTCGTAGTGATCGAGTCCGCGGCCGCGGGACGTCCAGGTCGGATGGCCTTGGTTATCGCCGCGCAGACCGAGGATCGCAACATTGACCGTGTCGTTCGCGCTACGCTGTGCGTGGGCCCGTGTCGGCCGCACTGCCAATGCAATGCCTGCAGCGGCGGTTTTCGACAGGAATACGCGTCGGTTCATCATGGCCGTCCTCCTCTGGCTGCCCGATGCCTCATGGCAGCGCGACCTCCGTAGCGTTACTTTGCCACGGGAAAGCCGTTCGTCTGCGGATTATTGTTGCGAGTGCGGCTCAACCAAAGGAGCCGCTGAGGATTTGGCGCGATTGACCGATCGCGTCGAGTCCGTTGCGAGGACCGGTCAACTGCGAGCGAGATGCGGTCCGGCAGTAGGCGTGTCCGTGGACGGCGCAAGCTCTAGGACAAGTGCGGCCGCACTGGCCGCCGCCCTCAGTATTCGGAAGTCCATCTCCGACAGCGCCTCGCCCGGCTCGAAGAAGACTTGCAGCACGCGGTGGCTGCCCGAGCTCTGAGGAATGGTGAAATAGATCGACTCGGTGACGTCGCCGGAGACGGGGCTCTCCCGGATCTGCACGTCCCGAAGCCGCAGCAGTCGGCGCAGATCGGACTCAAACCGTACCCGGAGTTCCGAGGCACGTGGGAGAGGTTCACCCTCGCCGAGGACGCGCGCCACCAGATCGACGAGCGCTCGAGGAGACGCGGCCGGGACAGCGGCTGCCGGCACATCGATGCCCGGAAGGAGCACTTCCTGTGAAAACGCCGCCGCCAGATGATACTTGACGCCCAACCCGTCAACGGTTGCGACATCGCTTCTGATCGCCCGCGCGGAGACAGCAATGTTCGTCTCTTCTCCAAGCAGGTGCAGCTTGATCGTCGAACCGGGAGTGACCTTGGAGGCACTCTCGAGCAACACGCCGGTATTGGAGATGTTCACTACCTTGAGCGCGTCTCCCCACGGTAAACGGACAGACCACAACGAGGGAACATCCTCACCGCTTCGACGGCGCGTGCGACGACGGTCCTGGTTGGGTTCGAACCGCAATCTCAGGTTGGGGCCGCCGGCGAGGGTGACGGCAGGCGCCGGCGGCCGCGGCGCCGGGCGCAACCACGGTTCCGACGTCTTGCGCGGCGCCACGATCAGGGAAGTCTCGCGCGTCTGCTGCCGTTCGAAGCGAATAGCCGCGGCTTGAACCAGGTACGCGTCGATCTGCTTCCGCAAGGTCTCGACGTCGCATCGCGGGCGGATCGTTGCCGTACGAAGGCCGAGAAATCCCATCATCCTCGATTGCGGCGACCGAGACGGCGACTCGCTTTCACCGTCGAGGAAATACGGCAGGTTGACGACCTGCACGTGCGACGCTTCCGGCAGCCGCTTGAAGTGCGCAGTGAGCGCAGCTTCGTCGGCAGGCGCAAGCAGCGTCGACGTCAAGACCAGATCCGGAATCTGCTCGCCAATGGATCGCAGCGCATCGTCGAGCCGTTTCACGACGACGAGATCGCCTTCCAGATAAGAGCTGAGCGCCTCTCGGATGACGCTTGCCCGTTCGACGTCGGGCTCAATCACCAGAACACGACTGCTTGGCGTCGACGATGCCGTCATCAGGATCGGCCTGACAGGATTGCTGCTCATAAACATATCGCCTGGCTGAGAAAACTGTAATTTGTGGTTCTTTTAGCAAATGCAGGGCCAATGGCAGAGCTGGCATTTGCGCGGCATCATGCCGGAGGGGGGTCGAAAAGGTCGTTCAACTTTAGAACTCTTGTGCTGCGTTTCGCACGAATCCGTGTTCGGAAGCGAATTTTGAAATTCCGATGGGGGTCCGTCGAGCGCTGACATTGCTAGACTCGGTCCATGAGCGTTCTGGACTGGCTGCTCGACTCGGACCCCGCCATTCGCTGGCAGGTATTGCGCGATCTTGCGGCTGCGCCAGCAGAGATCCTCGAGGCCGAGCGCGCGCGTGTGGCCACCGAGGGTTGGGGTGCCCGCATGCTGGCCTTGCAGGGTCACGATGGCCAGTGGGAGGGAGGCGCATTGTTCCCCACCCAGAGAGCCAGATCAGGGAACGGCCAGCAGGCTGAGGGCCAACCCTGGACCGCCACGGCATACAGCCTCGTGCTTCTGCATGACTTCGGCATCGACCCGCACCGCAGCGCGGTGCGCCGAGCGGTGGTGCAGGTTCGAGAGCACTCCCGTTGGGAGCACGCCGGCCAGCCTTTCTTCAGCGGCGAGGTCGAACCGTGCATCAACGGTATGACCGTCGTGCTGGGTGCGTACTTCGATCAAGATGTCGATGGAGTGGTCGCCCGGCTGGTCGATGAGCAGCTCGAGGACGGCGGGTGGAACTGCGAGGTCGAGAACGGTTCGGTTCGGTCTTCCTTCAATACCACGATCAGAGTCCTGGAAGGGCTGTTGGCGCACGAGCGCGCAACCGGCGGCTCGGCGGAATCCATTGCAGCTCGTCACCGGGGTGAGGAGTATCTCCTCGAACGGAAGTTGTTCCGGCGCAAGAGCACGGGCGAGGTTGTCGATCCGGCCTATCTGCAGTTCTCGTTTCCGACCCGTTGGCACTACGATGTGCTGCGGGCGTTGGAGTACTTCCGGACGGTTGCGGATCCACCTGACCCGCGCGTGGACGAAGCGATTGATTTGCTCCGATCAAAGCGGCAGCCTGATGGCACGTGGCTTCTCGAGAACACCCATCCCGGCGCGGTCCACTTCACGATGGAGGCCGGCGATGGTCGGCCCAGCCGATGGAACACTCTACGCGCGCTGCGGGTCCTCCGCTGGTACGAGCAGTGATTGCGCGCAGACGCGCGTGCGATCGGCACGCTCTCGGCGGACTACGAAATGTCCGCTTGTCACGGATCCCTCACGCAAGGGCGCCAAGGCGCAACGGGCTCAGTCTGGTTCGTCGGCGACTCGGCTCCCTTGCTACCTCACTCACTTGCGGAGAGGACAACTAAAGAAGCGGCTGCGCTTCTCGCCTTCGCCGCCGCGCTTCGCGCGGCCAGGAGGTCGGCCGGCGACGGCGCAAACCGCAGCCTTGGCGTCTCTTTCGCACACTTGCGCCCTTGCGCCCCTGCGTGAAATCGTCTTCTCGCACGTCCTGCAGACAAGAGAAAAGGCACGATCTGAGTGACGTTGGATTCGGGCGTTGCTCCACCGTCAGCGGCGCTCACAACGATCGCAGCGCCTTCTGGGGATCGATCCTGGTGACTCGCTGAACCGGGGCCCACGCCGCCAGCAGGCCCGCAGCGAGCATCAGCCCCGAAATGGCGGTGAGGATCAACGGATCGGCAACCGTCAGCCGCCAGAACATGCTGTTCAGGGCGCGGCTGAGACCAAAGCCTCCGGCGACTCCGAGCACCACCCCGAGAACGATTGGGCGGAGCGATTGTCCGAGCAACATCAGCACGACGTCGCGCGCGCGTGCGCCGAGCGCCATGCGAATGCCGAACTCGGTTGTCCGTTGACCGACGATCCACGACATCACGCCGTACACACCCACCATCGCCAGCAGGATCGCCAGAGTGCCGAAGGCAGTGAAGAGAGACGCGAAGAACCGGCTGTTGGTGACCGATGGAGATGTCGCAACGCGACGATCCATGGTCATGAAATCATGCGCCGCCTGATCCGGGTCTACGTGCGCGACCGCATCCTCAATAGGATGAATCAGAGTCAGCGGGTCGACCGACGCCCGAACCGCCAATACCTTGCGCGTGTGAATCCACTCGTCCTCGCGTCCGTACTGCGAGAGGTGCTGTCGGAAAGGCACGTAGACCGCTGCCGGGGTCTCCGTAAAGAAGCTGGGATACGTCACATCGGCGACGACCCCGACGATCTCTCTGGGCTGGGGCTCCTCGACCGTCCCACGCTCTCCCGCGGGGCCGATCGAGATGCGGATCGCCTGGCCGATTGGATTCTGTCCGGGGAAATGCCGGTCCGCAAACGTCTTGTTGATGACCGCGACCCACTGAGAAGACGCCACGTCACGTTCCTCAATGCGCCGCCCTCGCAGCAATCGAATGCCGAGCGTGTCAAAGAGTTGCGCGTCGACTTCGTTGAAGTCCGCCTGGAGTTGATGCCCCGGCGCGGGAGCAGGTTTTCCGACGATGGTGAATGGATGCGTCCACACCTGCATTGGCAGGCGGCTGATGATCCCGGCTCTCGTCACGCCTGGCAGCGCGCGCACGCGCTCGAGGAGGTGGTCGTAGAACATCTCGGACTGCGGCGTGACCAGGTTCATGTCGCCCGGAGTCTTGTCGAAGTACTTTGTGCCTCCGAGCAGGATGTCGGCCGTCAGCAGACGCTCGGTGTCGAATCCGGGCAGGTTGCTCTGCTCACGCATGAAACCCCGCAGCATGAGGCCGGCGCCCACCAGCAGCACCATCGACAGCGAGACCTCGATTACCAGCAGGGCATTGCGTCCGCGGCGGCGGCCTCCCCCGGCGCCTGGCGCGCCTTCCTTGAGGACCTCGTTCAGATCGAGGTGTGAAGTACGCAGCGCCGGAACGAGGCCGAACAGAAGACTCGAGAAGATCGAGGTACTGAGGGCGAAGACCAATACCCGAGCGTCGACGTGAATGTGCCGAAGGAGATCGGGGAAATCCTCGGGCACGATGAGGGTATGGAGCCGGATGCCCCAGAACGCAAGCGCCAGGCCAACGCTGCCGGCAACCAGCGAGAGCAGCAGATTTTCCGTCAGAAGTTGCCGCACGAGGCGCCGGCGACTGGCACCGGTCGCCGCGCGCAGCGCCAGTTCCCTCTGGCGCGCGACGCCGGCCGCCAGCAGCAGGTTGGCAACGTTCGCGCAGCCGATCAGCAGCACGAAGCTCACGGCTCCCAGGAGAAACGTCAGCGCGTTTCGCGCTCCGCCGAAGAAGGCTTCGTGCAAGAGCTGCACGCGTGCCCCGACACTGTCCGCCTTTTCACCACGCTCCTGGAGGATCCGGCGGCTGATGGCCGTCGCTTCCTCCTGCGCCGACCCGAGCGAGACGCCTGGCTTCAGTTTGCCCACAGCGATCATCCACCGGGCCTGAGGGATCTTCCGTAGATCGTTCGCGGCCCAGAACGCGATCCGGTCCTCCCAGGGAACCAGCGCAAAACCCTGAGGCATCACGCCGATCACCGTGCGAGGTTCACCGTCCACGCGAACGGTCGTTCCGATCACGTCGGGGGATCCATTCAGCCGGCGTTGCCAGGTGTCGTAGCTGACGACAATCGCCCGGGCTTCCTTCTGCTTGACGACGTCGTTGAAGTCCTCGAGTCGATAGGTGCGGCCCAGCAGCGGCTTGATGCCGACGATCGACAACGCGTTGACGTCGACCGGCATCTGTTCGACCCGGCTGGCGCCGCTCGGGCCGGTCAGGGTGACCGGAGCACCGCTGCCTTGGAAGAAGCCGAAAGTCTCGAACGAACCCGAGCGGTCCATGAGCGCCCGAGCGATCTCGAATGTCGGCGGCTGCTCGTTGATTCCTCGCGCCGTGTCGGTGCTCCAGAGGACGGTGAGGCGATCGACATCGGCGAACCCCAGCTCGTAGTGCGCCACCCGGTTCACGACGCTGTACATCGTCGTCGTGGCGCCAACGCCAAGGCCGAGGGAAAGACTGGCAACCGCGACGAAGCTGGGATGCCGCCGCCACATGCGGAGCGTGTATCGCACGTCCGAAAGGTCCATGAGCATTCCTCCGGGCGGGACGAAGAGGGCCGTAAATGGCAAGAAGTGTAATCGCCGCTCTCGTATACGCCGGCGTACTCACCGAAGTTCGATGAATCCGCCCCCCTTTATCACTCGGAGTGACGTTCCGGGCGACAAAAGTAATACACCTGCAGAGCTGCCGTCTCCACGCGTTCATCGTTTTGCTTGTCAGCGAGTGGACTCGGTCTTGCTCTGGGCGCTCGTCAAACATCGCCACATACCGCAATTCAACAATGTAATTGCGTAATTACGACGCTCGCGAAGTGAGCGTGGAGACGAGCCATGGCTGGAGCTTCAATGCCCAGTGCGCGTTCCCGGCTGCTTGCGCTGGCGTTCGCCGCCGCAGCCAGTCTGCTGACTTTTTCAACAGCTGCACAGGATCTCGTACGGTCATGCCTGCAGTCTCGGGCTGCATTCGCTTCCGCGCTGCGCCGACCATTCCGCCGCCGGTCACGCCCCACGTCCCACGCACCGTGTCCCGACGACACCGGAGAATCCCAGCGACGGTCCCCGATCAAAGTGAGCTTCGTCGTTCCCTGCTATCGGCTGGCGCATCTCCTCGGCGAGTGCGTCGATTCGATTCTTGCGCAGTCGTACGGCGACTTCGAAGTGCTGATCATGGACGATTGCTCGCCGGATGCGACGCCGGAGGTGGCTGCTTCGTTCACCGACCCGCGCGTGCGGCACGTGCGCAACGAAACCAACCTCGGGCACCTCGCGAATTACAACAAAGGCATCGAGCTTTCAAAGGGCGAGTACGTGTGGTTGATTTCGGCCGACGATCGTCTCAGGTCAGCAGAAGTGCTCGACCGGTTCGTGGCGGTGCTCGACGAACATCCTGACGTCGGATTCGTGTTCTGCCCCGCGGTGACCTTCGATGGCCGTGCGGAAGGAGGCGTGACCGTATCGCATGGGAGCGCCGACGTCGTCTTCAGGAACGGGGAGTTCCTCGAATGCCTGCTGCACTGCAACTGCGTGGCTGCACCCGCGGCCCTGGTGCGGCGACGTTGTTACGAACGCGACGGGCTGTTTCCTCTCGATCTCCCGTTTGCCGGCGATTGGTATATGTGGTCGGCATTTGCGTTGTCCGAGGGTGTGGCCTATCTGGCGGAGCCAATGGTGAACTATCGACTTCACGACCTCAACATGACCAAGACATGCATGGCCGATCCGTCCCGCATCGTCGCTGAGGGCATTGCCGTGAGGTGGCGGGTTCGTCGGTTGATTGAAGCTGTGGGTTCCCGCCGCCTGCTCACTTCCAGCAAGCAGTTCATGGCTTATTACTTCGGTGCCTTGCTGGCTCATCGGGCGCTTCACGGTGCCGCGCTCGGACTCGACCTCCCCGAGTTCGAGGACTCTCTGCGCGAGTACGCCAACAATTGGCGCGAGCGGGCAGAGGTTCGAGCTCTCACCTTCGCTGCCGCCGGGGACCAGCACTATGACGCAGCGGACCGGGCGACTGCTCGCCGCTATTACGAATGGGCACTGCGAGAGAACCCGGCTTCCATTCGCACTTGGATCAAATATGCATTGCTACGCGTCGGTCCCCAGGGTGCTCGGTTGCGGGATCGCGTCGCAAGCGGCGGCCCGGGCGCAAATGCCAGCGCACCGGCCTAGTCGATCCGCGTGCCGGTGTATTTCTCGACCGCATCGCGGTCGATCGAAATTCCCAGTCCCGGACCGTCTGGCACCCGCAGCAGTCCGTCGGCATCGAGCGCCCAGGGCGTCTCGACCAGGTCGTCGATGAACGGCGAGCCCGTAAGGTACTCGACCAGATCCGTTCGGTGACACGCCGAGGCCAGATGGAGGTCGGCGGCGAGTCCGAGCGCGGTGTTCCATCCGTGAGGAACGTACTGAACGCCGCAATCATCGGCCATCCAGGCGATGCGCCGTGCTTCACTGATGCCGCCGACTTTCGTCGCGTCCGGCTGCACGATGTCGAGCGCTCGCTGCTGCAGCCAGGGCACAAATGATTGCCGACGCGTCAGCACTTCGCCACCGGCGATCGGAACGGGGGACCGTTTCCGCAGAAGAACGTGATCGTGCAGGTTGTCGGGCGGCAGCGCCTCCTCGAACCATCGAACGCCGTACGCCGCCAGCATGTCGGCGGTTCTCACCGCCCACTTGTAGGTCTGCGGCCAGAAGGCGTCGCTCGCGCCCGCGTCCACCATCAGCAGCGAATCCGACCCCACTGCATCGCGCGCGGCGCGCACGATCGCCTCGTCGAGCGCGACGCTGTGGCGGCCGAAGGGTCCCCAGCCGATTTTGAAGGCGCGGAATCCTTGCGCACGGATCGCGGCGAGACGGTCCGCGAGTTGCGAAGGATCGCACATCAACAGCGATGCGTAAGGACGGACCTGCTCGCGGTAGCGTCCACCGAGGAGCCGACCGACCGGCTGCCCGGTGGCTTTGCCCAGTATGTCCCACATGGCGATGTCGAGACCGCTGATGGTATGCGTGATGGAGCCGCCACGTCCGAGCCAGAACGTGTTCGCGTGCAGCTTCTCGCTGACGCGTTCGGGTTCCAGCGGGTTCTCATTTGCGAACAGGGGTTGGAGCACCGCGAGGGCGCTTCGCACCAGCGCGTCATTGGTGAACGCCGAACCCCACCCGACGATCCCTTCGTCGGTGAAGACAGCGATCAGGGTATGGACGCAGTCGTCCGGCTGGATTTCGTTGGACCAGCCGCCGGGCGGCGTGCCGTGGCGCAATCCCGCCGATCGGACGTCGGTAATTCGCACGTTTGCCGGGCTCGCACGCGGATGATATCCCTTGTCGCCCGGCGACTTGGCGAGAGTTACGGCCGAAATGCGTCTGATTTTTACAGCGCTCGACGGCGGACGTGTCGGCGCAGGCCTCCGACGAGAACGCCGGTGGTCAGGAGCATCAGGGTTGCCGGTTCGGGCGTGGCTGCGGTTTCGAAATCGTATCGAACCCGGTTGATCTCCCAGACAAATCCCGGGGGTCCCAGGTCGAGGATGTTGGGGTCCAGGAACATCGTGGCGGTGCCGCTGCCCTTGATATCGGTCAGCTTGACGCCTTGGGGGTGAAACAACGAACCGGTCAGGTCAAAGTGTCCGGTGACACTAACCGGTCCACTGCTCTCGGCCGGGGCCATCGTCGTACCGGTCCACTCGAGGTTCAAGACCGTTTCGGCCTCAGTGCTGATGACCAGGGGAAACGTATTGCCGTCGAACGCGACCTCCCCCGCGAGTGCGCCTTGCAGCGCGCCGCCCAAGCTGACGCTGGTTCCGGGCAGGCACCCAGTTCCACACTGACTAAAGGGATCAACACGACCTTCACTGGGAAAGGCAATAGCGCCGATGGCAAATCCCTGGGTTCCGACGACGGCGATGGGGGCAGGTCCGGCAGGTCCAGTAACCAGCAGCGTCCCACCCGTGATCCTGACTGGATCGGCTGAAACTCGGGCAGCGCCAAGGAACATGACGGTAGCGCAGACCACCACTGTGGTAACCCGTGACATGAAACCCTCCCTCTAAACGGCCAGGGCGAGGCGAACGCAATTGTGGGTTCATTCGGCTGTAGCTGGCCGGAGTACTGCTACTGGCCTCCTGGAGTAACCGCAATTGCTGCGGAGGTATTGGCGCTCCATCTTCGCCTGGACCGCTGCTTACTTTCGCCCAAGTCCGGTATTCAGCTCGTCGAGCGCGCGACGAGCATCCTGGCTGGAAGGATCGACGGCCAGCGAGCGCTCGAAGTGCCCCTTGGCCTCGGCGAGTCGGCCGCGCCGAACCGCGATCAATCCCAGGTTGTAGTGCGCGAGTGCATTCGCCGGACGAAGCTGGATCGATCGCTCGAAACTGATGACCGCCTGGTCGTACTGCCCCAGCATCGCGTACGAACTGCCGAGGTCGCTCAACGCTGCCGCATCGTTGGGATTCGCATGCAAGACCCGCTGGAAACATGCCACGGCATCCGCGGGCTGGTTTTGCGCGAGCAGGGCGTTGCCGAGATTGTAATCGGCGTCCAATGACGCGGGATCCAGCCGCAACGCTGTCCTGAACTCGGTAGCAGCCAGCGCTGGTTGCCCCATCGCCTGATAGGCCGTGCCGAGCATGTTGTGCGCAGGCGCGGACTTCGGGCGCACGATCACAGCGCGTTGGAGATGTTCGATCGCCTCTTCGTACCGGCCCGCCGACTCGAGCACCGAACCAAGATTGGCCCCGGCAACGAAGTCGTCAGGATACTTCCGCAGGCGCGAGCGCATCAGTGCTTCCTGCAGCAGCAACCGATCTTCCTGGCGCGAGGGAAGTACCTGGAGCCAGAGGTGCCCCATCTCGTCGGACGCTCGGTCGCCGTTTCTTACACGTTCGGGCGGCGTGTGCGGGTTGCGGAGGTTTGCCGACGAATTGTCGTAGGTCCACTTCATCGAAACCACCGTCCCCTTCGGCAGGAACATCGGTTCCTGAAGGTGGTAGACGGCTTGCCAATTCAGGTCCCAATCGGTGATGTGCACCAGCCACCGCGTCGTCCCGTCTGGCAACCGCGCCGTGCCTTGGACTTCGCGACCCAGATAATGCGCGTGAGGGTAGACGGCCAGGAGCGTGACATCGACTGGCAGTTCGAGTTGATCGGTGACGGTGAACGATGTCTCTCCCGGTGGAATATCGAGCGCACCATCGTGTTCGAGTTGCAGCAGCATTGGAAATCGCGTCGGGGCTTTGTCGGTGAAGTAGAGCCCGATCGAAGGACGCACCTCCTCCGGCTTTCCGGAGGGCCGGAGGTGCATGTTCAGGACGAGATCGGTGCCCGGCTCGAGACGCCACGCCATGTCGTCGGCCTCCTGCGCGGGCGGCGATCCAGGTTTCCAGAAAAGGAAGTGACTTTCGGGCTCGAAGCGAGTGGACACGATCTCGAGGTCCATTCCCGGAAACCCGACGCCGGGATCTTCGGCATCACGTGCACGCGACCACCCGCTGGGATCAAGAAGAATGTTGGCGTGGTGCACGAGCCTCGGCTTGCCTGGCAGGATCTCGATTGCGCGTACGAATCGAGTCGCGGTGAGCGGGTTCGCCAGAACGAAATTGTGGAACTGGTCGCCGCCCTCGGCGGGAAGGGTGAAGCCGGGCGGCGCCGTCAGGATGAGATCCGGCGTTCCAAGCTGCCACGTCGAGGTGAAATGTGGAGGCGATGGAGTGGCCGAAGCGTCACCTTCCGGCGCGCCGTCCTGCACCCAGCGGGCGAGAAGGCCGATCTGTGCATCGGTGAGTCCCCTCTCGCCGATGAAGCGGCCGTGCCCGTCAACCGGCGGCCACGGGGGCATGAAACGCCGCCCGGTCACCTTGACGATCTGCCGCGCGCGACGGGATACGTCTCGATACCGAATCAACGGAAACGGCCCTGGACCTCCTTCGTGATGACACGGAACACAATTCACGTAGAGCAACGGGGCAACATCGCTTGCAAAGGTCGGATGGGTTGCGGTGGCTTCATCGCGCCTGGTCAGCGCGTCCCGTCCGCACGATCCGATCGAGAATGCGAGCCCGATCGCGAGCGAGGCGATGCCGGCCGATCGACTGACCACGGCGTCACCTGAGATCGGCGATGACGCAGCCGACTGCAGGGGTCGTTTGCGGCGTCACTGTTCGTCCCGCCAGGACTGCTTCGAGGGCCTGCTGGAGATCGTGCGTCGAAGGCTGCGGGCGGGCGAGGCCGAAGTCGACGAAGCGGTCGTCGATCCGGCCCCGGTAAGCCAGTCGAGGAGCCTCTTGCCCACCGACATATACGGCCGCCTCGGGGGTGATGGTCGCGCCGGCGAGGGCGACCAGCGTGTGTCGAGGATCGCGCACTGCGTCCGCATGCAGGTCTGTACTCGGTCAGGTGCGCGCGAATCATGCCGGCAGTTTCGGCCGGGTCGATGAACACGAGCCAGAAGTTGACGCCGCGCGGCGCGAACTCGCGGCGAAGCCGCTCGACCGTCGGCGCGAAGCGATTGGCAATCGGACAATCCGTGCGCACGAAGATGAAGACCGTCGCGCGCGCGGAATGACCGGAGTTGAACGGGTCGATCGACTTCCCGTCGAGGGTCTGCACATCGAGCGACTGGCCAACCGACTGGGCCGCTGCATGCAGCGGCATCAGCCAGAGGCACAGCACGATGGCGGCGTATCTGCACACAGTACGCGAACGTTACAGGTGCGCTTCACCAAGGTCAAGCACACCGGCCGTCGGGGCCATCGGCGGCGGTGGAGATTCTTGCTCGGTCAGGGGCGTCGCGCGCCGAGCGTCGAGGTCCAACTGGGAGTGACGATATAGTGCTGAGCCGTCGGCCCTCGCAGACGCATGCTCGGCATTCGGCGCGCGATACAATATGACTTCGACAGGGGGAATCGCCATGGCGCTCGACCGCAAGGAAATCGCATGGACCCACAACCTCGAAGACGCGCTGACGGAAGCCCGCCCGCGTCAGCGTCATGTTCTGATCGACTTCACGGCAGCACCTATGTGAACCGGCTGCGCTCGGCTGGAAGCCGAGGTGTATAGCGACCCCGCGGTCATGCAATTCATCGACGAACACTTCGTGCCGGTACGAGTCCACGTCCGCGAGCAGGCGGACGAATACAAACGGCTCGGTGCGAAATACAACGCGCAGTGGACGCCCACGATCCTGGTGGTCGATTCACAAGGTGAGGAGCGGCACCGAATCGAGGGCTTTCTCCCCTCAGCCGACTTCCTCGCGCAACTGACAGTGGGCCTCGGACACTCGGCATTCGCACGCTCGAATTTCGCTGAGGCCGAGCGGTGGTTTCGGGAGGTGGTGGAGCGCTATCCCGATACCGAAACTGCAGCCGAGGCACTCTACTGGGCCGGCGTGGCGAAGTACAAGGCCACGGGAAACGCCGCGGCGCTCCACGACACGGCACTGCAATTTCGACAGCGGTACCAGGGAACGAGCTGGGCGAAAAAAGCCTCGGTCTGGAACTGAATCGACCGGAGCTGCGTTGCAGCGTCGAGTACCTTCACCGCAACACGAATCCAGCTATGGCAGCCGCCGACTGGCGCTTGGATCGCCGGTCGGTGGCGGCGCGAGATCTGTGGCACCGGGCGGGCCGAGCAAATCACGAAGAATCGGCTTCAACGCGTCTGCCCAGATCTGATAACCCCTGAGTGTCGGGTGAAGCTTGTCCCGGTCGTTCATGATTCCATCGAACAGCTTCCCTTCCGAGTCGGCCAGCCGATCGTTGATGTTCATGAACCGAATGCGAGCGCCGTCCGCGAGCCCGGCGAGCTCTTCGTTGACCCGATTAATGGTCGGCATCACCGCGAGGTTGTCGTTCCTCGGGAAGATGGCCATCAGGATAAGCGTCGCGTCCGGCGCTTTTTGCCGGCAGGTGTCGATGATGGCCTTCATCCCTCGCGCGATATCCGCGATGGTCGATTCGTCCCGAGCAACCGATCCCACGTTGTTGGTACCTGCGAGCAGGACGATCACCCTTGGATTGACTCCGTCCAGCTCGCCGTTTTCGAGTCGCCACAGGATGTTCTCGGTGCGGTCGGCACCCCAGCCAAAATTCGCGGCATTCCACCCGAAGAAGTTCGCGCGCCAGTTGGCCAGTAGCTCCGGGTAGTCGAGCGCGCCCCAGCGCCGCACGATCGAATCGCCTTCGAAGTACACATCGATCTTTCCCTGCTTCGCCTTCGCGACGAGCTGCGCGTGCGCAGTCATGG
Organism: uncultured Acidobacteriota bacterium; assembly: GCA_963755695.1. Taxonomy (GTDB): domain Bacteria; phylum Acidobacteriota; class Vicinamibacteria; order Vicinamibacterales; family 2-12-FULL-66-21; genus QHWT01. Next base: position 3,030,119 of record CAVWLB010000010.1, read on the forward strand.
AGGTCGGATCGAGCCGGGGCGCAGCGCGATCAGCCGGTCCATTGACGCTGCGGTCTTCGGAAGACAGGGATGATGAGTGCTTCAGGAACTTGTCAGCCCACGGAATGAAATACTTCCAGTTGGGGCCGTCGGTATGGCCGCCGTCGTGCTGGCGCCAGGCAAGCTGCCCCTCTAGTAGTCCGAGGTTGACTGCCGGCATTTTCTCTTTCATGTAATCGTCCGACACGCCCAGACCCGCGGCGCCAAGCAGCCGGAACACTGGTTGCGCCGCGACCGCAGCCATGTAGCTGCCCTGATGATCGAGCCAGCGGGCGTCGCCACGTTCCGGTATGCCGTAGCTGATGAACGCCGGCCGCGGCGCGCAGAGCGCCAGCAGTTCGTGCGCGTCCACCGGGAGATCGGCCGCCGTCTTTCGGCCGAAGGTCGATTCCTCCGTTCCGTACTTCAGGAAGTTCCCGGCCATCCAGTGATACTCACCCTGGCCGGTGAGGTTCTCGACCGCTTCGCCAAAATTCCTCCGGTGCAGTTTGACCCCTCCCTCTCCGGACGAACCGACCAGCACCACCGCGAATCTCTGGTCGTACGCCATCGTGACCAGCGCGGCCTTGCCAAAACGCGAAACTCCTTCGATCCCGACCTTCTTCGGGTCGACGGCCTGGTCGGTCTCCAGGTAATCGAGTCCGCGTGAAGCGCCCCACGCCCAGGCGCGCAACGCCCCCCAGTCGTCTGGGCGTCGCCAGTGACCTTTGTTGACGAGGCCGATGATGCCTTTCGTCAAGCCCGCTCCGTTGTCCGCCTGGATGCTGCCGGGATTGATCGTCGCGTATCCCCACCCATCAGCGATCAGTTGTTCCGTCGGTGGCGGGTCTGCCGAAGCGGGCGGTGCCGGCGGCATTCCTGATCGCCCACCAAACATCATCATCACCGGCACTGGTCTGGTCGCAGTTGCGGGCGTAACCAGCGTCATCTGAATCTCGACAGCGATCTCCGGCATTGAGGAATCGTCGACCGTTCCGGTCAATTCCTTACCGACGACGGCGTGCCCACCTACCTCGAACGATTCCGTACGTCTGATACGCCACACGACCTTGGGCCCGTTCCGGGGTACACGACCCAACACCTCACGATCGAAGTCCTCCACGATTTCCGGGCGTCGCTCCTTCCACCACGTCTCTTCACTCGTGACCTTGCTGCCGTTCTCGAGGGTCAACGGATCCGGGAGAAGCGGATAGGGGTTGGCGAGCGATTCGTCATAATTGGCGTGGTTGGGCGCCGCCTCGTTGCCGCTCGGACCAGGACGCAGCGCCTTGATCCCGAGCTGTTCCATCATGTTCTTGTGATCCGCGGCGGTCGCGGCTGCGTGTGGGTCGGGCGGCGGGCCGCCTGTAGCCGGAGCTGCTGCGCCCGTTGGCGACGAGCTGGCGGGAGGTTGGCCCGCAGGTGGCTGCTGCGCGGGGGCGACGACCGACAGCGCGGAGATCGCCGCGGCAACGAAGCCAAGAGCGGCAGGGGACCGCGACCGAATCGCGAAACTCATGCTCATTTCGCGCGTTTGGCGGTGAAGTCGCCGCTGACGTTGAGGGGCTGCACGTCGACGGTGCCGGCAAATTTGTCTGGCGATTCGAGCGTGCCGCTGTAGATGACCGTCAGCGTCTGCCCCTCGTATTGGGTATTGAACTGCCAGGTGACGATCTTGCCGTCGACCTTTCCCGTGATCTCGTGAGGACTCTGATCGACTTCGCAGGTCCCCGTCAGCTCGGCGTCCTTCTGCGTGAAGCTGCAGGTCATGGCGCTCGCCGTTCCGCCAACGTTCGCACTCACCTCCCAGCGTCCGTCGACTGAGACCGGTTGTGCCCAAACGGCGAGGACAGGGACCAGCGCAAACGCGAGAAAGAAAAGTCGCTTCATGGATGAATCCTTTCTTGTCGCTACGGTCGAAAATCGGTGGCGTCGATCCGGCTGGTGCCCGGGTTCCTCGACGATTGATCCCGGTTCAGCATCAGCCCTGTCTCCCTCGCACCTCCGCCGCGCGCCTGGTCCACTGCCAGAGTCCCGCGGAGACGTCACTCGGGAGTCGATGACCGAGCTGACGCGCCAGCATGACGATCTGCCCCCGGTGGTGTCCTTCGTGCGCGACGAAGTATGTCAGGACATGTGGGACGTCGAGAGGCAGGTTACGCCACACGTAGGCCTTGGTCGGAGGCACCTGTCCTCCCGCCGCAAGGCCGAGCTCGAGGAGGGTTTCGATTCCCCTGCTGCTCCGCTTGAGAGCAGACAGCAATTCGGGCCGCGTCACCTTGCGGCGGTCGACAGAGGCCGGGACCGCGATCCCGTGTTCCTGGCCGAGCGTCTTGAGCCACATGCACCGGGCGTTGTGCATGTGCCCGGCGATCATGCGGACCGTGCGCCGCGGTGCTCCGGGAACCGGAGCTTCCCAGAGGACAGCGGACAGGTGCTCCACGAGGTACGCGGTAATTCGGCTGTTGGTCCGCCATGCAGCCAGAAGCGACGCGCCTGGTTCGGTGACCCGGGGCATTCGAGTAGTCTTCTGTTGAATCACGGGTCTGCCTTGTGCCTGCGTCTCAGCCGCGGCGGGCCATCATCGCATCAGTCATCTTCGGCGGCTAGTGGTCCACTGGGTTTTTCGAAAGCGATGGATGAGCACAACCGGTTCGGTGGTCTGAACTACGACGTTCTCGCCGGAACGTACGATCGGCGCTACGAGAAGGACGACTACTCGGGTGTCGAAGAGGCGCTCACCGCGTTTGTCGGCAAGGCTCCGGACGGCTGGCTCCTGGAGGTCGGTTGCGGTACCGGTCATTGGCTCCGGATGCTTGGTGACCGTGGGGCTCGCGCGGCGGGCGTGGACAGTTCCAGAGCGATGCTGAGACATGCGGCGGTCCAAGCGCCTCGCGCTCGGCTGGCGCAGGGACGGGCGGAGCAACTCCCCTGGGCTGATGCCGTGTTCGATCGTCTGTTCTGTATCAACGCCTTTCATCACTTTGAAGACAAGGCCGCGTTTCTGTCCGATGCACGCCGCGTCCTCCGGCCGGACGGCCGGTTGATGATCATCGGCCTCGATCCGCACACCGGCCTCGACACCTGGTACGTCTACGAGTACTTCGAGGCGGTTCTGGCCATCGATCGACGTCGCTATCCCGGGACCGGCGAGATTTGTGACTGGATGCAGGGGCTCGGGTTTACAAACGTGCGCACGTGGCAGGTGCAGCATCTGCCGGATCGACAGCCCGTCCGCGACGCGATCGAACAGGGGCGACTGCATAAACACAGCAAATCGCAGCTCGCCGTCCTTACTGACCCGGAATATCAGCACGGGCTCGATCGGATCTACGCGGATCTCGTCCGCGCCGAGGCGGAAGGCCGGACACTGTACCTGAGGAGCGACCTGCGGTTATACGCGACGTGTGGTTCGATGCCGCCAGCTTGATGGCAAGGAAGCAGACGACTCAACCGGCTCCGCGCATGGTGCGCCACGCTGCGAGATGCTCGCGCGACAGCGAGATCGCCTCATCTGCATTCGCGACACAGCGCGGGATCTCCATGTCCTCGACGGAGGCCAAGGGTGGATCTTCCGCGAGCATGGTGCGCCGGGCCCACTCGATGAGTATTCGATGAATGCTTCCTTGCCATCGCCGACTGACGGATTGTGCTGCGTATACGTCGCTCCCACGTATCGCCGGACGGCTTCAGCCGGTTGTGACTGATTGAACATCAGATCATAGAAAGCGGTGACGGTCGTCTTGTTTGCATCAAGGTTCGTCGGCTGGGCGTCCATTGGTGTCCCCGATTGATTGGTCAGTTGAATGCATCGCCCGCCAATTCACGTCGGTGTGCGTGATCTCAGGATCCGCGCGTCGCGATCCGCGAGATCTCTCCGGCTACGCTGGAACCGGAGCAGGAGTCGGCGTCACGGCCGGGCGGTCGATGCCTGCCGCAGCGTAGACTTCAGGTTCGTCGAGGCTCTCATGGATGAGCAGTTGAGCGACGATCGCATCGAGCTTGGCGCGATTCTCCCGGAGCAGCCGACGTGCTTCGGCATAGCACTCGTCGGTGATCCGGCGCACTTCTTCGTCGACTGCATCGAGCAGCCCGTCCGAGACGCCCGCCATACGCGGATCTCCCTCGGCAGGCAGGACCGACAGCGTGCCAATGCGCTCCGACATTCCCCATCGTCCCACCATCGATCGCGCAATGCGAGTGACCATCTCCAGATCGTTCTCCGCACCGGTCGTGACGATGTTGAAGACCTCCTGCTCGGCGGCCATACCTCCCAGCGCGCCGATGATGCGCCCGCGGAGGTAATTGGCGTCGTATCCGTAGCGATCCGATTCCGGCGTCGACAAGGTAACCCCCAACGCGCGGCCGCGTGGAATGATCGACACCTTTCGTACCGGATCGGCCCCTGGCTGCAGCATGCCGAGCAGGGCGTGGCCGGCTTCGTGGTAGGCGGTTCGGCGGCGCTCGGTTTCAGGAATCACGACGTTGCGCGCCGTGCCCAGTTGCACCTTCTCGAGCGCGTCGGTGAGGTCGCGTTGATGCACGACGTCCTGTTTCCGGCGCGCGGCCAGGAGCGCGGCTTCATTGGCAAGATTCGCGAGGTCGGCACCCGTCATTCCCGGCGTCGACGCAGCGATCCGGTCCAGGTCGACGTCGGTCGCCAGAGGAATCTTCCGGGTGTGAACCCTGAGGATCTCGACTCGACCTTTCAGATCCGGCGGGTGAACGATGATCTGCCGATCGAACCGTCCGGGCCTGAGGAGAGCTGGATCGAGAACGTCCGGCCGGTTCGTGGCGGCGAGTACCACCACACCCTCGTGGCCGGAAAACCCGTCCATCTCGGTGAGGATTTGGTTCAAGGTCTGCTCGCGCTCGTCGTGACCTCCGAACGAACGCGCACCGCCGCGAGCCCGGCCGATCGTGTCGATTTCGTCGATGAAGATGATCGCGGGCGCAACCTTTCGCGCCTCGGCAAAGAGCTCACGGACGCGACTCGCGCCGACGCCGACGATCATCTCGATGAACTCCGACGCGCTCGCGCTGAAGAATGGAACCTTGGCTTCGCCGGCCGTCGCGCGCGCGAGCAGCGTCTTACCGGTGCCTGGAGCCCCCGCGAGCAGCACTCCTTTCGGGGCGCGAGCTCCGACGCGCCGGTATTTCCCGGGGTCTTTCAGGAAGTCGACGACCTCATTGATCTCCGCCTCCACCTCGTCGATGCCGGCAACATCATCGAAGTTGACCCGGACCGTTTCAGGATCGACGCGCCTCTGCTTTCCGCCTCCCAGAAGCGCGCCCATGGCCCCTTGCTGCCGCTTGAACATCCATGCATAGAAGGCAACCAGTAACAGGAGCGGCGCCAGAGAAATGAGCAGGTTCGTGAGGAAGCCGCGTTGCTGAACGAGCGGCGTGGCACGCACGGTTGCCCCTCCCTCCGTCAACTCTCTCAACAGGTCGTCAGTTGCGAAGGTCGGCCGTTCGGTGGTGAATTGCTGATAGGTGCGATCCTTCCGCCCGGGAAACGGAACCGCCTGTTTCAGCTGGCCTTCGATCGAATTCCCGCGAGCGAAGACCTCACCGACGTTCTTGCTGGTTACTTGAGTCTTGAACTCCGTATATGGCACCGGCTGCGGGCCGGACAAACGGTCCTGGACCGTCAGCATCCCAAAGAGCAGCAGGTAGCCGACAATCCAGAGAGCTCCAGTGATCCAGCGGCGCCTTGGTGTTGGCGGCTGTCCCTTGGGGAGTCCCTCCGTACGCCAGGGGCGCGCCGAAGGCTCCTGAGGCCGCGGCGTGGACGGTGGACGTTCGGGGGCCGGGTTTGAAGGCGATGATGGATTTGTTGCAGTCATCTCTGCACCTTCCACCGCTTGATCCGATTCTACGTCGATCGTTCAACCACATCCGCCACATGCGTTACCCTCAGGCTGCACCCGGGGCGTGCGGTAACATCCGGGGCAATGGCGTGCCGCGTCTCAAGGAGCAGACCAGGTGCCCACCGCCATGAGCGAAACGCCAGACGCGAGTATTGCGTACCGCCTGCGCGTTGACGATGTCGTCGCCGCGCTTGCCTCCGACGAGCGACAGGGCCTGACCGCCGAGGACGCGCGAGCACGACTCGAACGCTTCGGACTCAACGAGCTGGCCGCCGAACCGCCGGTCCCTGCCTGGCGGCGGTGTCTTTCCCAATTCCAGGATGTGCTCGTCATCCTGCTGCTCATCGCAACTGCGGTGTCCGCCGGGCTCTGGGCGTTCGAGCGCGAAGAAGCCTTGCCCTACGAAGCAATTGCCATCTTCGCCGTGGTGCTTTTGAACGCGGCCATGGGTTACGTCCAGGAGTCGAGAGCCGAGGCGGCGGTCGCCGCCCTTCGCGCGATGTCGGCGGCCGACGCCACCGTCATTCGCGACGGCGAGCGGCGGACGATTCGCGCCGCCGAAATCGTTCCCGGCGACATCATTCTTGTTGAAGAAGGCGACACCATTCCAGCTGATGCGCGTCTGATTGAATCGGCCGCGCTCCAGACTGCCGAAGCCGCGTTGACCGGCGAGAGTCTCCCGGTCAGCAAGCACACGGCGCCGATTGCCGAAGAAGTGCCGCTCGCGGATCGAGACAACATGGTGTTCAGTGGCACTGCCGCCACCTACGGGCACGGCAAAGCGATTGTGACCGCCACGGGAATGGGCACCGAAACCGGTCGCATCGCCGGACTGCTGAAGGAGACGCCCGACGAGCCGACGCCGCTCCAGCGGGAACTCGATCGCACCGGTAAGGTCCTTGGCCTGGTGGTGATCGCCATCGCGGTGATCATGATCGTGACGATCGTTCTCGTCGAAGACGTGCACGGCGCCGCCGCTCTGTTCGATGTGCTCATTCTCGGAGTGGCGCTGGCGGTCGCCGCGGTTCCGGAAGGACTGCCCGCGGTCGTCACGGCCGTGCTCTCAATTGGCGTCCAGCGGATGGCGCGCCGAAATGCCATCGTCCGGCACCTGGCTGCCGTGGAGACGCTCGGCTCGGCAACCGTCATCGCTTCCGACAAAACCGGGACGCTCACGAGGAACGAGATGACGGTCCGTGTGGTGGTCACCGCCAGCGGACGTGTCACGTTTGAAGGGTCGGGTTACACGCCCGAAGGAACTGTCCGCGCGGACGGCGGCGGACCGATTGACGGTCCGCTCCGGGTCGAGATCGAACGGGCGCTTGCGGTGGCGGATCGGGCGAACAATGCCACCGTGCAGCAACGCGAAGGCCGGTGGATGGTGCAGGGCGATCCCACCGAGGGAGCGCTGTTGGTCGCGGCTCGCAAGTGCGGCCTCAGTTCCGCCGACCTCGACCAGCGGCTGCCCCGCGTCGGCGAGGTCCCGTTTTCTTCAGAGCGCAAGTTGATGAGCACCATTCATCGCGATATCGCTCAGGAGCACGCGGGAATCGTATTCACCAAAGGGGCGCCCGACGTCCTGCTGGCGCGATGCGCGTTCGAAGTTTTCGGCGACGGACGGCGGCCGCTCACCGCAACCCGTCGGTCGGAGATTCTGCAGATCAACGAAGCGCTGGCCGGCGAGGCCCTGCGCACGCTTGCGTGGCGGCCCGATGGCTGGAAGAGAGCGCCCTCGCGGAGCACGCCGCCCGACCGGACGAGCGCGTCGAACAAGGCCTGGTGTTCGCCGGCCTGATCGGCATGATCGATCCCCCGCGGCCGGAGGCGAGAGACGCCGTGGCGCGCGCCAAGAACGCCGGCATTCGACCGCTCATGATCACCGGGGATCACCCGCGCACGGCTGCGGTTATCGCACAGGAGCTCGGCATCACCGCGGACGGGCGCGCCATTACCGGAGCAGAGCTCGACAAGCTGGGTCCTGACGCCAGCTCGCGCACGGTCGCGGAGGTATCGGTCTATGCCCGCGTGAACCCCGAACACAAACTGCGCATCGTCGAGGCACTGCAGCGTGCGGGCGCGGTCGTGGCGATGACCGGCGACGGCGTGAACGATGCCCCGGCGTTGAAGAAGGCCGACATCGGCGTCGCCATGGGAATCACCGGCACCGACGTATCGAAGGAGGCCGCAGATATGGTGCTGGCCGACGACAACTTCGCCTCGATTGTCGCCGCCGTCGAGGAAGGCCGCGCGATCTTCGCGAACATCCGCAAGTTCCTCCGCTACCTGCTGTCCTCGAACATCGGTGAAGTGATGACGATGTTCTTTGGCGTGCTGCTGGCGAGGCAACTCGGTCTCGATGCTGGTGCTGACGCGCTCGTCCTGCCCCTGCTGGCCACGCAGATTCTGTGGATCAATCTCGTCACCGATGGCCCTCCGGCGCTCGCGCTCGGCCTCGATCCAGCCGACGAAGGAATCATGGAGCAACAGCCGCGTCCTGTTGGCGAGGGGGTGCTCACTCCCCGCATGTGGCGGGGCATCGTCTTGGTCGGAGTCATCATGGCGGTCGGCACGCTGTTCGTGCTCGATGCGTCGCTGCCTGGAGGCTTCGTCGCGGGACGAGGCGACCTGCGGTACGCGCAGACGATGACGTTCACGACGCTGATGCTGTTCCAGATGTTCAACGTCTTGAACGCGCGCTCGGACGTGCAGAGCGCGTTCGTGCATCTTCTCACCAATCGCTGGCTGTGGATGTCCCTTGGCGGCTCTGTGGCCCTGCAGGTGTTGGTGGTGCACGTCCCGTTCCTCCAGCGCGCGTTCGGCACGACAGCATTGAGCGCAAGTGACTGGGCGTTCTGTGTCGCGGTCGCCAGTTCAGTGTTGTGGCTGCGCGAGGTGAGCAAGGCGATCGCGCGAGTGCGGCGCTGAGCAGTCTGTGGGGTGCCCGGCGGCACTCCGAGTGGCCAATCGATACGCTGTTCGACTTGGCTATGATCCCTGTCATATGGGGCTGGGCAGCAGGGTCTCATACTTGATGCATGGATCCGCTCTGCGGTTCGACCTGGAGTGAACCCGGCACTGTTGCCGGATTCGCGGACGCTCCACCCAACGAAGCATTGATGACATTCGCGGCGCGAGAACGCCGGCGCGGTGGGAGGCGGGCGGTTGACGTGGGGTGCGGCGCGGGCCGAAACCTCATACCGCTCGCCCATCAGGGCTGGACGATTGTTGGGGTCGATCTCTCACGGCCGATGATCGACGCGGCGGCTGGCCGTCTAAAAGCAGAGCGGTTGTCGGACCACGCGCGAGTGGCGCTGGCGCCGATGGATGCGCTGCCGGTCGCCAGTCAGAGTGTCGACCTGGTCGTCGCCCACGGGATTTGGAACCTTGCGCGCTCGGACGCCGAGCTTCGTCGAGCGATGTCCGAGACGGCGCGCATCGCGCTGCCTGGCGCGGGCCTCTTCGTGTTCACCTTTTCGCGGACGACGCTTCCTGCAGCCGTCTCGCCGATCTCTGGAGAGTCGTTCGTGTTCACTGGCTTCTCCGGCCGGCCGCAGTGCTTTCTGACCGAAGACGAACTGGTCGCAGAACTCGCATCGGTCGGGTTCATTTTGGACCCCGCCGTTCCGCTCACCGAACACAACCTCCCGCATCCCGCTTCGATACGTGCGGTCAACGTGCCGGTCATATTCGAAGCGGCGTTTCGCTTCAACGGCGGTCGCACGCGATGAAGCCCGCGCGCGTTTCGCTGAAGCCTGCGCATCCCGATCGGATCTGCTGGGGGTGCGACAAGTACTGCCCCGCCGATGATCTCGCCTGCGGCAACGGCACGATCCGCACTCTGCACCCGATCGAACTGTTCGGTGAGGACTGGCTCGAGTGGTCCGAAGCAGACGGGCCAGCCAGCGCGCCCTATGTGACCACCGATCGTGCTCGGCGCCGCGAGGTGATGTCCCCGATGGATTGACGGATCCAACCCACGAGGGTTGCGGTCCACGCCGCCAGCGCCACGAACACGAACACCCGCGGAATGATCAGGAGCACTGGCGCGTCGATCGCTTGCGCCAGCCGCACGGTCGCAACCGTGCGGACCTTGGGTCCGCCGCAGCGGGCTGACAGGCCACTTCGCGACTCATTGCTGATCGCCGAACCCGTGCTGACGGTTGTGCTCGCGCCGCGCGTCTTCGAGCGCCGCCTTCTTCGGGAATTCCCTGCCGGTCATCTCCTTGTAAACCTGCGCGACCTGCCCCTCGAACGAGGTGATCGGCTTGTCGCTGGTGTCGATGTAGGTGCGGTGACTTTTCAGAAGCGCGGCCCGGATGGCGGGCACTTCGGCTTGCACCCGATCGGGAGCGAGTCCCTTGCGCTTCTCGACCTCGCCTCGAAGATCGATGAAGAACTGCTGCTGCGCCTCGATCACCCGGCCATCGCCAACCGGGCCGTGACCCGGCGCTACGACGGTTGCGCCGAGCTTTCTCGCTTCCGCGAGCGTCGCCACCCACGCTGCGCTGTCGCCGTCGCCCATGTAGTTGTACGGACCGTTGACGGCCGCGTCACCGGTAAACAGAATCCGCTCCTTGGGCAGCCACGCGAAGCCGTCGCCGTGGGTGTGGGCAACGCCAAAGTACCGGAGCTCCACCCGATGCTTCCCGTCGTCGAAGATCAGCTGGTCGCGATAGAGCAACGAGGGCGGCTTCAAGCGGGTGTCCTTCATGTCGTCGCGTTCCTTCGCCTCGTCCTCCCATCTCCCGGGATTGCCGGCGAAGAGGCCGGTCTCGGTACTTGCGCATCTCGGCGACTACGTTTTCCTGCGCGACCGGCACCGCGCCGTTGTCGACCCACAGCTGGTTGCCGTAGGCGTGATCGCCGTGGTGGTGGGTATCGAACACGAATCGAATCGGCTTATCGGTCTGCGCTTTGATCTTCGGCATGATTTCCCGGGCGCCGGAGGGAAAGTTCGCATCGACTACTAGTACGTAATCGTCGAACACCACCCAGCCGTTGTTGCAGTGTCCTTTCCCTAGAAGGTCCCCCTCGTGGAAGTACACCCCGGGTGCCAGCTCCTTGACCGTGTTGACCTGAGTTGATGCATCACGCCGATACCAGACTCCAGTGATCAGGCCGGTGAGCAGCAGGCACAGTGCGAAGCGCCTCATCGGAGACCTCCAGTCATTCGGTGGAATTTTTCACCGCGGGCCATCAAAGAAGGAGCGGGGAGTAACTATGAAGATGGGATCCTCCATCGCCAGAGCGCTCCGAGTTTATACTGCGGCACCTCACCGTGCACGTCGCTCACATTGCGCGACCGGCTGTCCTCCGCGACAGCGCTTCAGCAGGAACTCCCAGGGCTGATACTGGCCCGGCAGTACGTTAGTCCTGTCGCAAGGCGCGGCAAGGCTCGATCAAGCCGAGGAGGGCCTGAGAGAGACGGCGGGCGCGATGTGCGGCGTGAAAGGGAGACTAGTCGCGAGCCGCCAGCGCGGCGAAATCCTCGTAGCGCATCGCGAGCCGCTGTTGAAACGCGCGATCAAACGCCACGCCGCGCCTCAGATCCTCCAGCAGCGCGATGACGGCGTTCATGCCGCGGAGCTCAATCAGGCGCCGCACGCCCCTCGCGGCCGTCGCGTAAGCGACTTCGGCGTCGCGCGTGGAAAGACCAACGAAGCCGCCGTGCAGCTCTGACAGTGCGGGCCGTTCCCGGGAGAGCACCAGCGTTGCTTCCGCGTCAGCGGAGGTCTCTGGTTCGAGTACCGTGGCCAGACCCTCGTTCAGCCATGCGGGCACGGTCCGCCCCCCTAACCTGCCGATCACGGCGTGAACGTATTCGTGTGACAACACGCGGTCGAGCTCCCCGGGCTCGCCCTCCGCGACGCGGATCGGCAACCGAATGCGTCCGTCGTACGCCGCTACGGACCAGGCAGCCAATTTCGTAATGTCACTGAATTGCTCACGGGTGTAGAGCACCACGGTGACAGGCTGCGACGGATGGATGCCGAGCGTATTGCCGATTCGCCGATATGCGGCCTCGAGCCCCTCGGTGACCCCGCGAGCGAGTGGCTCGTCAGCCGCCATCTCGAATAGCGCAGTGAAGTGCTCCGTCCGTGCTTCCCGAAAGCGGCTCTGCAACTCTCGTTGCTTGCGCCACTCATCGAGCTGCTGCTGGAGGTCGCGGGACAACGGCGAGCGCTGTGCTGCTGCTTCGTAGATCGAGATCGCCGCGGACAGACGTCCTGCGCGGTAATGGAGGTCTCCTAGCCACACCGCCGCTGGCAGGAAACCCGGGTTGATGGCAAGAACGCACTCGAAACGGGACTGCGCGACGTCGTCCTGCCCGAGCATGAACGCAGCGATGCCCGCACCGAAGCAGAGGCTCGCGTCCTCAGGTTGCATCCCTGCCGCCTGGGTGAATGCTTGCAGTGCGTCACCGAAACGCCCACTCTCGATCGCTGCCGTGCCCGCGCGTGCGAGTGCGGTCGCATCCGCTGCAGCGCAGGCGTCGGCGGCGCACACGGTAGCCGCGAGCATCAGCAAGGCCGGCGTAATCGGGAGTCGAATTGCCAGGGCGGATCGCCAGGGTGCAAGAAGGACACCCGGGCGGGACCCGTCAACTCGCTCGGGTTCGGCTCGCGTCGCGGACTTTATCTTTCGTCAGGTCTACAAAAGTCTCCCCTGGGGTAGAGCTGGAATGGCGGACATCCTGGAGAGTCTTTTATGTCGTCGCGCCGGACGGGCTCTGCTTCTGGTTCGGGGAGCGGAGCTCGAAGGCGGGCCCTCGTGAAGCGCGAGGATTCAGCGCGCGGGTGTCACGGTGAAAGCCGCCATCTCGCTCACGTTCCTGACGAACAAGCGGCCAGCCGCGAATGATGGACCGGTGACCGACATCACCTCCCGCGTGAACACGCGCAGCCGCGACAACTCCTCGTAACCGGCCGGCGAGGCGCGAACGATCCGCAGCTCCCCCGACGTCTGACCGAGTAAAGCGAGATTCGCCCCCATGCCCATCAACGTCCCAGCGCCGACCCGCTCCTGCCATTTCACGTTGCCGGTGGCCGCGTCGACGCAGAGCAGCTGCGGTCCCGTGAACGTATATAGGAGCCCGTCGCGATAGATCGCCGGGCCGTTGTAGGCGCGCACGCGCGGAGATCGCCAGATCTCTGTCGCGGCGAATCCTTCGCCGTTCCTGGTGACCTTCGTCATCACCGACAGGTTCCAGGTGCTATAGAGGACTCGATCCCCTGGAATGAGCAGCGGAGGATTGGATGTGACGTCCTTTGGATCTGGACCGGTAATCGTCCACTGCAGCCGGCCATCGTCTGGCGCGACCGCAAACACTTCATCTCCCGCCGCGACAACGACCTGGCTGACGCCGCCGATCGTCGCCAGCACGGCGGAGGAATATCCCGGGTTCTTTCCCCGCGGCACGCTCCACGCCAGCGCGCCGGTCGCTCGATTGAAGGCCAGCAGCCCGCGGCTTTTCTCGCCGCCGGTCGGGACGATAACAAGGTCGGTAGCGACCAGCGGAGACGCGCCGAACCCCCACCCGGGAATCGTGGCACCGAACTCGCGCACGAGATCGTGCCGCCACTGCTCGCGGCCGGTCGGCAGTTGCAGGGCGACGAGGTGGCCGTTCGGCCCCAGCGCGAAGATCTGGTCGCGATCTATCGCGGGCGTCGCTATCGGACCGTCGTTCGATCCGTCGTGCCCTTTGTAGGTCGGCGCGACGAGGGTCGTCCATCGCTCGCGTCCCGTCGCCGCGTCGAGCGCGACGACGAAGTCGGAACCATCTCTCAGCTCCATCGACACCACGGCATCGCCGGCTATGGCCACTTCTGAATAACCGCCGGCGCTTGGCCGCCACCAGATTTCTTGAAACGCCGTCGGAGCCGGTGACGGCGCTGCGCTTCCGCGTTGCGCGACGGCCCCCACAATCCCGGCCACCTGGAAGTGCTGCCGGGCGGCGCCTGCATTGACGCGGCGGCGCCCAGACCAGCGACGACAACTAATGTCCATACGGCCTGAATGGAGAGCATGGGCGTACGCTAGCGCGCGGATCGCTGGCTTTTCAACTGGTCTGTGACGAACGTCGGGTCAGGGATGCGGGCCGTCCGGGCAGGATTGCGCTTCCGCGATCTGCGCTTTGGATGGGTGGTCTACTCGTGCTTCAGCGCGCGAATGGGCTCGATGCGACACGCCCGGTCAGCGGGCACGAATCCAGCCGCAACGGCAACGATCATGAGCACGACGACCGCCAAGCCCAGCACAGCGGCATCGTGGAACTGCAAACCAAATAGAAGCGCCTGAGCAGCGCGCCCTACGACCAGTGCTGACAGGATACCGATCGCGCCGCCGATCATGGCCGTGAGTCCCACCTGCCGTAACACCATCCAACGAACGCGGCCCCGTGTGGCTCCCAACGCGAGACGCAAACCGAGTTCCGTGGTCCGCTGGGTGACGGTATACGCGAACACCCCGTACAGTCCAACCGAAGCAACGAGCATCGAGAGTATCGCGAACGCCCCCGAGATCACGCTCATCAGGCGTTCACGCGTCGTGGCTCCACGCAGGGTGTCCCTCATCGTGCGGAGCGTCTCAATTGGTAGGTTCGGATCACGCCGGCGCACCGTCTCCTCGAGTACGGTCAGGAGTCCCTGCGGATTCGAGCGTGTACGGACGAAAAACGTCATCAGGCCGGGTCTTCGAGTGCCTTGCCGATGGGGCACAAAAAACATGGGAGCAGGCCGTTCGCTGAGGTTGCTGTGCCTGAAATCCTTTGCGACGCCCACAATCTCAATATCCAGCGCTGACGAATCACGCGACAGCCGCTTCCCGACGGCTCGAGGCCCGAGGCCAAACTTCCTGGCAAATGCCTGGTTCACGATCGCCACGCGGGCGGCGTTCTCTGAATCCGTCGGTACGAATTCACGCCCGGAGACCAGTGAAACACCAAGCGTACAAAAGTACTTGGGACCGATCTCGTCGTATCGCGTGTGGCGATCGGCATTAGGTCCGGCGTCGAACCCCTCCACGAAGACTTGTGTCAACCGCACATTGTCGGAAAGCAAGGGAGTCGTGGATGACGTGACTTCCGAAACGCCGGGGAGCGCACTGAATTCCTCTTCGAGGTCCGCGAACAGCAGCGCTGAGCGTTCAGGCGTGTATCCGTTCCGCTGGGGCGACAGACTGAAGGTGATGAGGTTGTCAACCTTGAATCCGGGATCGACGCGATTGAGGTTGGAGAGGCTTTTCGTGAACAGACCGGCCAAGACCACGAGAACCATCGAGAGCGCCATCTGCGAGGCTGCCAGGATCATCCGGTATCGCGTCGAACGGCGTCCGATGCCTGATTGTCCTGCTTGCGCTTTCAGCGCCAGGAGCGCCGCGCGCCTCGTGGTCTGCGCCGCAGGCAACAGCCCAACCAAGGCGGTCACCGCAAGCGCCAATCCAGCGGTGCCGATGAGCGTGAAGCTGTCGATCCGCAGCGGTAACTCCGGCGCTCCGTCGCCAAACGCCGCGCGAATGAGGTCCATTGTCCACCGCGCGACGAGGAGACTGACGGTTGCGGAGATGATTGCCAGGACGCTGGTCTCGGTCATGAGCTGAGCGACCAGGCGGCCGGGTGTCGCCCCAATGGCCAATCGGGTCGCCAGTTCTTTCGCTCGTGCCGCCGCTCGAGCCAGAAGAAGGTTGGCAACGTTGAAACACGAGATGAGCAGCACGAGCACGGTGATGGCGACGAGCAGCGTCAGTGGAGCCCAGGCGTCTTTGTTGAAGCGACTCTGGCCTCTCGACCCGGGCTCGAACTGCAGACCCTTTGCCCGGAACTGCACCATCATCTCTTCGCTCATGCCCTCCTGAAGCGGCACCTCGACGTCGTTGATGATGGCGCGATAGGCCGCATCCATGGCGCTTCGCGCTTGATCGTCTGCGACACCCGGCTTCAAACGCGCGAACAAGTACAGCCAATATGCGCGTCGATTATCCGGCTGGCTCCGTGGGTCGGATGCCATTCGCCAGCGCATCGTGATGGGTATGAATACATCTGGTCTCAGGCCGGCTGTCGTGCCGTTGAAGCCCTCAGGCGCGACCCCGATCACGGTCACACGCTGTCCGTTGATCACCATCCGGTCGTTCAGGATGTCTGGACGCCCGCCGAACTGACGCTGCCAGTAGTGGTGACTCAGAACGGTGACGGCTGGCTCGCCTACCACCCGATCGTCTGACGGTTCCAGGAGGCGCCCGAGTGCCGGGCGAACGCCCAGCACGTGAAAATAGCTGCCCGATACGAACAGTCCCTGGCCGGTCGCGGTCTGGCCCCCGTGCGCCAAACTCACATCCACTTCCCGGTGCGCTGCAATTCCGGTGAAGACTGTCTGCACCCGTTCCAGGTCACGGAACATTGGAAAACTGAACACGGCTTCGCATCCACCGATGCTGCCGCATGAGGTCGGTCCGGATCTCGGGCCCGGGGAGATGAGGTTGACCAGTTGCCGTGGCTCGGCAACCGGAAGCGGCCTGAGGAGCAACTGGTAGTACAGCGAGCACACCGCCGCGTTTGCCCCGATGCCCAGCGCCAGCGTCAGCACGGCCACGACGCTGAAGCTTGGGGCGCGTCGAAGAGTGCGAACAGCGTAGCGAATGTCCTGCCGAAGATTGGTGAAGAAAGCCATGTCAATTCAGACGCCACCGTCCGCGTTCGTCGCTCGTCACCCAGTTCTCCAAAACCCAAGCGAGCGCATTATAATCGTGCTTTCCGGCCTTCGTATGGAAGCAGGAGACCGCGGCGAACAATCCGGGACACGCGACCCGACTCGCGAGCGCAGTTCCGCGACACTCGAGGGGGTGACCGCCGCGTGGCAGGAAACGAGCGACGCGCTTCGCGAAAGCGAACGCCGCTATCGTGAGCTCGTCGAATACAGCCTCGGCTTGATCTGCACTCACGACCTGACCGGCACCCTGCTATCCATCAACCCCGCAGCCGCCGACTCGCTCGGCTATCGGCCGGAAGACGGCATCGGCTGCAATTTGCGCGAGTTCCTCTCGGCCGACACCCGATACCTGTTTGACGATTACCTGCGCCGCATCCAGGAACGGGGGCACGACGCCGGTCTGATGCGAGTCGTGGCGCGCGCCGGAGCGGAAAAGGTATGGATGTACCGCAACGTGCTGTCGCACGGCCCGGGCGGAGCCTACGTGCTCGGGCACGCGATTGACGTCACCGACCGGGTCGCGGCGGAGCGCACCTTGCGTCAGAGCGAACAGGCGCTGCGAACGGCGCAGAGCGAACTCGAGGCACGGGTCAGAGATCGCACCACTGCTCTGGAAGAAGCAAACGAGCGGCTGCGCGTCGAGATCGGCGTGCGAGAGCAGGCCGAGCGATTGAGCCAACGCGCTCTGATCGAACAGCGAGACACGCTGGCGTTCCTGGCGAACTTCTCGGATCGGCTGGCTCCGCTGGTTACCTTCGAAGATCTCATTGAAATCGTTCGACGGCTGCCGGTGCCATTTCTCGCCGATTGGACGATGGTGCACGTCGTCAACGCCGATGGTTCAGTCAGGTTCGTTCCCGGAGTTCACGTCGACCCCGCCCAGGAAGCGCTGGTGGCCGGGGTGTTCGAACCGACCACCGCGATTGATTTCTCGTATCTCGGAGAAATCATCGCGACGGAACGGTTCGGGATATTGATCTTGACCGCCGAAGATCTGGCATCCAGGCCGATCGGACCCGGCTGTTCGGCAAGCGCTCTCGAACGGCTCGGCGCGAACATGATGGCAATGCTCCCGTTGGTCATCGACGGCCGGGTGAAGGGCGTCTTGTCACTCGTTTCCTCGAGAAAGGGTCGATACACGTCCTCGGATTCGCTGGTCATCGAGGACGCCGCACAGCGAATTCGTCTGGCCCTCGACCGCATTCACCTGTATCGGGAAGTACAGGAAGCAAATCGTCTGAAGGACGAATTTCTCGGCACGCTCTCGCATGAACTCCGCACGCCGCTCAACGCCATTCTCGGATGGGCACGGATTCTGCGCTCCCGCCAGCTCGATCCGAACACCGCGCACGCCGTGAAAGTCATCGAGAGGAACGCCGGGGCGCAGGTGCGGATGATCGACGATGTGCTCGACGTCTCACGAATCATCAAGGGAAAGATGGCCCTCGCGCTGGAACCCCTCGATGTTGGCGCCATTGTGCGTGCCACGATCGACACGGTCCGTCCAGGCACGCACGCCAAGGGGATCCGCCTGGAAGAGCGCATCGGTGACTCGCCGATCATTCTCGGCGACAGCCATCGCCTCCAGCAGGTGTTCTGGAACGTGCTTTCGAACGCGCTCAAATTCACCGGTCACGGCGGCGCAATCAGGGTCACGCTTGGCGCCGTCGGCGAATTCGTTCAGTTCGAGATCACCGACACCGGAATCGGCATCCGTCCCGAAATCCTGCCGTTCGTGTTCGATCGCTTTCGTCAGGCCGATTCGTCGACGACGCGGACCTATGGTGGACTGGGATTGGGACTCGCGATCGTGAGGCAAATCGTGGAGCTGCACGGCGGCATGGTTCAGGCGGCCAGTGTTGGAGAAGGACACGGGGCCACATTCACGATTCAACTCCCGATCGCCGATCGTCGTCGCGCTCACGCGCGCGAGCGAACGCTCGACGTCAAGCCGCGCGGACCGATGTCATCCACCGCGCTCCATGGCCGCACCATCCTCGTCGTCGAGGATCACGACGATGCCCGCGAGCTGATTGAAGGGGTGCTGGAAAATGCCGGCGCCCGGGTGCTCTCCGCGGCAACGACGCGGGAAGCCATCGAACGAACGATCGATGTGCGACCCGACGTTCTCGTAGCCGATCTGGGCTTGCCCGGAGAAGACGGGTACACGCTTCTGGCTCGAATCCGAACGACCTACCCGAATCTCCCGGCGCTCGCGCTGACCGCTTATGCGCGGGAGAGCGACCGCGAGCGGACTCTGGCGGCTGGATTTCAGCACCATGTGGTCAAGCCAGTCGATCCGGAGGACCTCGTGCAGCTCATTGGCGCGTTGATTTGATACGCCATAACGGTCTCTGAGCATTGTCGGGCTCTCGCGCGACTTGTGCCGCCAACCGTTAAAAGTCTCCTTGATAGGAGACTTTTTGTGCCAGTTCCCATCCGGCTGCCCATTTCTCTCTCGACAGAATTGAAACCGTCAGCAGCAAGGATGCGGAAACGGCCCAGATTCTCGGCATGCGCTCTGCCGACGTTCCGGGCCTCGAAATTGCTATCTCCCGGCTCATCCATGGTTAGCGGCAAATTGCCTGGTCAGCGGCAATCCCTGGTTAACGGCTAATCCCGGGTGATCCCTGGTTAACAGCGAATCATCGACTTGAAAGGGTCGTGCACGTTGCCTATCACGAAGACCGTCTTGATGCATCCGCCGGAGCGGACGCAAACGCTGGGTCGACTGCTGATCATCGAACCGGACGCGTCCCGCGCGCTGGCGCTGCGAAAGGTCCTCGATCAGTGCGACGACATCGAGTTCGAGATCGTCAAGTGTGTCTCAGACGCGCTTGCCCGGCTCGATGATCAGATTCCGGACGTCGTGCTGACGCCCACATTTCTGCCGCCGGCAGATGAAGCGCCGCTCACGGCGCGCTTGAATCAGACTCCGGCCGCGGCGCACGTGCAGGTGATAAACCTTCCGTATTTCATCGATCCGGGAGTGGCGCGGCTCCGACCGGCCCGTCAGGAGGTCTGCTCAGCCTGATTCGGCGCGAGGCATCGGGCCGGCCGCGTTGCGACGCCCAGACGCTGAGGCAGCAGATCGAGCAGTACATCACGAAGGCACGAGCGATCGAGTTGGAGCTCAGCGAGCGCCAGTCGATCCAGGCGCTGTGCCTGATCCCTGGGACGCACTCACTAGAGATGCAGCTGACGTGCGACACGGCTTTATTTTCCGGGGCCCGGCCCCTCGGGTCTGCTGACACTCCGTCGCTGATGTCGGCGACTGGTCTCGCTCACGCTGGCCGCTCGGTTCCGGGGACGGCGGCGGACCGGCGACGCGCTCGTCGTCAAAGGGCCGGCGAGTTGTCGTGGCTGCAGGATGTGAAGCTTCCCGGGATTTCACAGGTTCGCATGATCGATATTTCGAATGGAGGAATCCTGTTCGAGACGAAATCCAGACTTTTCACAGGAAGCAATTTCGACTTGCAGCTGGTGGGAGAGAACACGAACATGTGCGTGCAGGCGCGCATGTTGAGAAACCGGGTGGCGTCGGTCGACGGCGGGGGCGTCCGGTATCATGTGGCTGCAGCGTTCGCACGTGAGCTCGACCTTCTCGAGATGCAACCGCTGTCGGCAACTGCCATATCGCCAAAAGCCCTCGGCACCATCTTGAGTCGCGTGCTGGGCGGGCTCGATTCGGGTCGCGGCGCATCGGGAATCCGGGGAATGTTCGAGCAGGAACTGCGCAATCTCCTCGCACTCCGGGATATTCAGATTCGGCTTTCGCCGAGAGTCTCGGACCAGGACCAGGAGTCGATCTATTTCACGGTGCCCACTGGCGCCGGCTCTCAGCCGATCCTCCAGGCGACCTTCGAGCGGAATCACACGCCGACGGCCGTGCAACTCCAGCTGTTGAAAGCGGCCGCCATCATGGCTGCGGTCGTGCTGGAGTTCGAGCCGCTCGGTGACGTCGCCGATCGGCCATACGCCGCAGGCTGACCGTTCTGGACCTGTGGCAGCGGGCAATCTTTCGCTGCACGACGACCGATCGACGTCGACACTAGCAGACCGGAGACGTCCTCTGCGCGCTGGTTGTCGACGATCCCGAGCGGCTTGAAGTTGCCTGCCGCTCCAGAAGCGACCGCACGAATTCCAACGCTGCGATTCCATCGCGGTTGTTCGCAGAGTACGCGACGTAGCCATCCGGCCGGACGAGCGTCATCTCGCTGGCTGCCCGCAGTCGCAGTTCGAGAACGTCCTCAAAGGATGCGGCGAGCTGTTTCGCCGCGTCCCTGATCGACGGGTCCGCCTCGTCCGCGACGACGAGCAGGAAGCGGCTGCGAATGCCATCGCCGCCGCGCAGCGAATCGTCGAAGTAACGCTTTCCGGGCCCTTCGACGATCGGACTTCCGCGATAGGCAATACCGAGTTCCGAGAGCCGCTGAACAAAGGCGTGCTGAAATGGAGCCAGGCGCGACACCATCGGTATGACCGTGTCACGCAGAGCCTGCGCAAACTTGTTTGGCGTTCCCATTGCCCTGGTCAGGAAATGGGTGGTCTCCAGGACTTGCTTGATCACCGGAAGCCGTTCGGCGCTGTAGCTCTCGAGCAGCCGATCACTTCCACGAGCGCGCAGGACCAGGTCGAGCTTCCAGACAAGATTCCACACATCATGGAGTCCGGTATTCATCCCCTGCCCGCCAAACGGACTGTGAATGTGCGCGGCGTCGCCAGCGACGAACATACGGCCGACGCGCAGCTCCGATACATGCCGGTGATGGATCCGGAAATAGCTGCTCCAGTGGAGAGCACTCGCCTCGATTCCCGTTGGGGCGCGTTGGCGCAGAGTCTTCTGCACCAACTCAAGTGACGGGGCGTCTCCTTCAGCATGCTCGATTGTCGCCACCACCCGCCGGCGGGTAGCGCTCATTGGAAAGATTGCCAGTGGGCCGAATTCGCTCGGGCACAGCTGCAACTCGTCAGCCCGAAGGGTGTCGTTCGTCTGGACGTCAGCCAGCATGAACAGATCGTCGTATTCCCCTCCCGCGAACGGCAGGTTCAAGAGATGCCGAACCGTGCTATGCGCGCCATCGCAGCCGACGACGAACGCCGCCGTCGTTTCCTGACGTTGGCCCTTCCCCTCCAGTGTGACGCTCACGAGATCCTGGTGCTCGACGGCTGACACGAATGACGTTTCGTATTCGACGACCCCGCCTCTACGCTGAAGCTGTTCCGCAAGCAATCTCTCGGTGACGTCCTGCGGAACCATCGCAATGAACCGGTAGGGACTCTCTTCTGGTGCAAAACGCAGGTGGGCAAGCGGACGTCCATGCGCCACTATCGCGACCGCCGTGACCCGGTTCGCGGCGTCGAGGAACGGATTGACCAGGCCGGCCATGTCGAAGATTTCGAGCGTCCGGGGAAAGATCGCGAGCGCCTTTGAATGGGCCGACTGCGTTGCGCGCGCCTCGATCAGCCGCCATCTCAGACCGCGGCGGGCACACTCATTCGCCAGAAACAGTCCGACGGGTCCGGCGCCAACTATCAAGACATCGGTATCGGTTCGGACACTGGCCATGACTCCCTCCGTGTCTCTCCAATTGAGAGTATCGGGTCCAAACAGAGGCCTGGCACGACTCTACTTTCCCTCAACCGAGAACGCGAGCAGCACGTTGTCGCTCTGGCCGCCCCACAGCCCGTAGCCAGAGGTCGTCAGCACGATACCCTCCGCGATTGCCGGGCCGCCAACGTCGATCGATCCGTCGCGCGCGATGGTGCCGTTCACGGTGCGGAATTCCTTCGCCGTGTCGAAGTCCCGACGACCGACCCGTCTTTAGTCGCGTAGGCCCGCAGATGACCATCGACCGAGCCGGAGAACACAACCCCACCGGCAACGGAAGCGGGCGCCGATTGCGCGGGGCTGCAGTTGGCGCGGCGGTTTACAGCCAGGCGGTAGGGTGTGCCAGATCTGTTTGCCGTCGCGAAGCCGCAGCGCAGCGGAGCACGCGGGCCATTCACCATGGCCGACGCCAGCAGAACCAGGGCGAAGATCCCGCCTGCACGCCGCATGGCAATCTCCTTTCATAGAGATATTCACACACCTGCGACCGCGAGGGCCGCGGCAACCTCCGCGTTGTGACGCAGCAGTGCGAGATTGGCACGGACACTTTCTCCGCCAGTAAGTACGCGCATGCGGTCGAGCAAGAACGGCGTGAGTGCGCGGCCTCGAATGGCGCTCGCCTCAGCATCCGACAACGCCGTGTGAATCGCGCGGTCATACAGGTCCGACGGCATTTCGTCTTCGACGGGAATCGGGTTCGCGATGAGCACGCCCGTGTCAAGACCAAGCGAGAGGTGAACTCGGACGGCGGATGCGAGCTCGGCGATGGAGTCGTAGCGGCGATCCACAGGAAGCCCCGTCGATCGCCGATAGAAGGCCGGGAATTCGTCGGTCCCCAGTCCAAACACGGGCACGCCGAGTGTTTCGAGCATCTCTCGTGTGCGCGTCAGATCGAGGACGGCTTTGGCGCCGGCCGACACGACGGCAATGGGAATCCGCGCGAGTGCGGTGAGATCCGCGGAAACATCCCCGCTTTCGCTTGCGTCGCGATGCACGCCGCCGATGCCGCCGGTTGCGAAAACCCTGATACCGCTGGCGTGAGCAGCGAACATGGTGGCCGCGACGGTCGTCGACCCAGGCTCACCGGATGAAACGGCCGCAGCGAGATTACTGAGATTGATCTTCAGCGATGTTTGGCGTGGTCGCGAGCTGCTCCAGCTCGGCGTGCGTTAGCCCAATCCGGATCGCTCCTCCGATGATGCCGATGGTCGCCGGCGTTGCACCAGCTCGGCGGACCACCTCCTCGAGCGATAACGCCGTCGTCACACCTTCCGGATGCGGCAGACCGTGGGTCACGACCGTGGTTTCGAGCGCGACCACAGGCGTTTTGGCGGCTAACGCGCGCGCGACCTCGTCGCCGAACGTGCACGCAGCGTTCATGGCACGGCCTCGCTGCCATACCACCGACGCAACCGGGCATCGGCATCAGCGCCCGTTGCCGCCAGCAACGCGTCAGGTCCCCAGCCTTCGACGGCGAAGCTCGCTGTGACGACGGCTCGATGCAGGCAAGAGTCCACAGACAGCCCTTCGAGGTGCGCCAGCACGAATCCAATGCTGAATGCGTCGCCTGCGCCGGTTGGATCCACGACCATGTCCGTACGGGCGGTCCACCGGTGAAACCGCTCGGAACGCGCGTCGTACAGGATTCCACCACTTGCGCCGCGTTTGAAGACGACGAACCGGAGGCGACCGCTGACGAGGCGAGGCAGCGCCCGTTCCGGATTCGTCCGCACTCGGTCGAGCAGGAGTTCATCCTCGCCCGGGAAGAAGGCGTCGACATCCGCCAGGACCTCCCGCCAATCGTCAAGCGTTTCCTCGGTGACCGGGAGGTGCGGGTCGACGGACACGAATCGCCGTTGAGATCCACGAAGCGACGTGACGAGTGCGCGCTGCACGTCGAAGGGCATCGGCGCGAGATGAAATGCTGGAGCGCCGCTCCATTCCGCGGGGATCAGGCTGGGCTGTGGCGAAACCTCTTCGTGTGTCGGGCACCCCAACCGATGAATCAGGCGTCGATCGCTCCCCTCGTAGAGCACCCACGTGCGAACGCCGGAACCACCCAACGGGTGCACGCCGCTGAGATCGGCGCCGCGCTGCTGAAGTGCCTGGAGCACGCCTGCCGGATAATCGTCGCCGACGACGCTGACCAATCCTGGCCTTGCGCTCCAAAGCGTCGCGCCGAGCGCGCTGTACAAGACAGCGCCGCCCGCTTGTCCCATGCGCGTCGTGCCATCGGCAAGAACGACATCGTCTACGAGCAGGTTGCCCAGCAGCACGATCGACGGCGTCATGTGCCGACAGTCAGCTTGCCGAACGCGCCAGCCAGCGCGCGGACCGCGTCAGGGTCCAGCGGATTGCTCCAGATCCCGCCCTGTTTCACCGATGAACCCACGATGAATCCCTGGGCAGTCGAATAGCATTCGAGATTTGCGGCCGTGATCCCCGAACCCACGAGCACCGGAACGCCAACCGATCGAGCGACGTCGCGCACTTCCTCCGGAGACGCCGGCACGCCGGTGGCGGCACCGCTGACGATGACGCCATCGGCGAGGAAGAACTCCGCAGCCTGGCCGGTCTCGGCGAGAGACACGTCTGCGGTGATCGCATGCGCGCTGTGCTTCTTCTTGATGTCCGCGAACACCAGCACCCGTTCGGCGCCGATCGCGCGGCGATACCGCAGCAGCTCGCCTGCGCAGGACTCGATGACGCCTTCGTCGGCCACGTGGGCATAGACGAACCCTTCGACCCGTACGAAGTCGGCACCCGATGCGTGCGCGACCGCGATCGCCTCACGGTTCGCTCCGGCCAGCACCTGAATGCCGAGCGCAAGACCGGTTTCGCGCTTCACTTCTCTCGCAAGTGCGGTCATCGCCGCAGTAATCTCGGGGCCGGCACTACCCTTCAGGTACGGACGGTCGTGCATGTTCTCGATGGCCAGCGCGCTAAACCCCGCGTCGCGGTAGATTCTCGCCTCGGCGAGCGTCTGCCGGATAAGGGCCTCGATTGAGTGTGACGCCGACGGTGTGCCAGGAAGGGCGCCGACGTGCAGCATGCCAATCAGCGCGCGCGGCCGACCAAAGCATTCCCGGAACGCCACCTGCGCATCGGTGCCCGTCATGACTCCAGCGTAACCCAAAGCTGATCCTTTGGGAGATGCCGCCAAACTCATCGAGGGAAACGTGCAGTGACGACACGCACGATTGACGTGTCCCTGAAGGCAGGTGTCGATGACGAAAGACGGAAAGGTACGAGTCGCGATCGTCGGCCTCGGCTTTGGCGCCGAATTCGTCCCGATCTATCAGCGCCACCCGAATGCGGAGATGTACGCGATCTGTCGGCGCGACCGAGTGGCACTCGACGAATGCGGCGATCGATTTGGCGTGAAGGTGCGATACACCGACTACCAGCAGCTGCTGGCCGACGCGAACGTCGACGCCGTTCACATCAACTCGCCGATCGCCGATCACGCACCGCAGGCGATCGCCGCGCTCCGAGCCGGCAAGCACGTGGCCAGCACGGTGCCTGCGGCCACCACAATCGACGAGTGCCGTCGGATCGTCGAGGAGCAGCGAGCGAGCGGCAAGGTGTACATGATGATGGAGACCGTCGTCTACAGCCGCGAGTACCTGTTCGTGAAGGACCTGTACGACCGCGGCGAATTGGGACGGATCCAGTTCCTGCGTGGAAGCCACCAGCAGGACATGGACGGCTGGCCCGGCTACTGGGAAGGCTTTCCCCCGATGCACTATGCCACCCACTGCGTGAGCCCGTGTCTCGCGCTGGTCGGCAGGCACGCGGAACATGTCGTGTGTCACGGCTCGGGCCGGATTGACGAGACGCTGATTCCCAGATACGGCAGCCCCTTCGCGATCCAAACCGCGACGTTCAAGCTGCGCGACTCCGACGTCTGCGCCGAAGTGACGAGGAGCCTGTTCAACACTGCGAGGCAGTATCGCGAGAGCTTCGACGTCTACGGATCGAAGAAGTCATTCGAGTGGCAACAGGTGGAGAACGAAGAACCGGTGATCCACACGAAGAGCGCGCGCGAACGGCCGCTGACCGAAGCCGAGATCCCACAGCGGGTGAAGGTGCCGGACTTCGCGCACCTGCTGCCTGAGTCGATTCGGGCGTTCACGCAACCGTCCGCGATTCATGATGCCGAACATCTCTCGTTCCTGCAGGGGGGCGGACACGGGGGCTCTCATCCACATCTGGTTCATGCCTTCCTGATGGCCTGCATTGGCGAGCGCCCGCCGATGCCCGATGCCGCGACGTCGGTCAACTGGACGATGGTCGGCATCTGCGCGCACCAGTCGGCGCTCGAGGGCGGCGAGAAGATCGCCCTTCCTGCGTTTTGAGAGAGGAATGACGAGCTCCGGCCGTCGTGCAGGACTTTTGGTTGCGGATGCCGCAGCTCGTCAGTATAGTGTGCGGATGTGCTCTGGGGCTTTGAGCAGGCTCTTGGTGTAGTCCAACACCTCGGCTTGATGTTCAGAATCGCCCGAGCCGGGAGGTTCGATGAGATCCACCATTGCTTGGGCGATCGTGTTGGGCGGCCTTGTTGCGACCGCCGTGCCGTCAGCCCAGACGAAACCCGCGTCGGCAACCGCGACCGATATCTACCACGTGCACTTCACCAAAGCGGCTCCGGGGCAGGCGGATGCGCTGGGCAAAACGCTGGTGACGCCTGACAAGTCCTCGCCGATGCCCGAGCATTTCATCGTGCTGCGGCATCAGGAAGGGGATGATTGGGACTACGCAGTCATCCAGCACCTGGGCCCGAAGGCGGAAGTGAGCGCTGCGACGCCGGCTCCGCCGGATGCCGTTCGGAATCTCAGGGCGTGGCATGACGACACGTTCGTGAGCGGTCCCTCGTGGTCCGAATTCTCGAGTCAGATGGGGATCGGCGGGTCAACGCCCGCGTCGGGCCTGATCTATATCGTGGGCGTGCATCGCACCGTACCAGGCCATCGCGAACAACTCGAGAAATCCCTGAATACACTGGCACCATCGAGCAAGATCCAGACTGGTAACATCCTGCTCCAGCACGTGGAAGGCGGCAACTGGACCTTCGTTACGGTTACTCGATACAACTCGTGGCAGGACTTGGCCAGCGACCGGTCAGCCGCGGCATCCGCCGCAGCGGGACCCGGGGGCTGGGCTGAACTCCGCGAGCATTCTGCGTTTCATCGCGACACGCTCGCGGATCGCATCTATCCGGCCAAGTAGGCGTGCCCATGTCGTCAGAGGCCGGGGCTGTGCCCGGCCTCTGATGAGGAGATCACCTGCGGTTATCCGGAACCGCGTTCGATCACCATCAATGTAAAGGAATCGGGAAGGACCTGCCGGCGCCCGCGGGCCCCTTCAGGGGACGCAGCGAACTTCGCAGACACGATGAACACGCGGTGGTTCGCCGGATCGAGTCCCATATTTCTGGAGCCCGGCGGCGTCTGCAGCGTCTGGATCACTCGATATCGATCGGCTGTCTCCTGGTGAATGACCGTCAAGGTACCGTCGGCGTTCGACGCGAACGCGTCAGCCGACTCAGCGTCGTACCCCGCGCCATCGACGCCGGCCCCGATCGGAACTGTCGCGACGACTTTTCCTTCTCTATAGTCCGAGATGGCCATCACGCCGCTGCGGCAGCCGCTGAACAGGCGCCCGTGCGCCGTATCAATCGCCATCGAGACCGGCTGCTTGCAGGGGGACGTGGACCAGCGCCTCGTTACGGTGGCAGCCTTCGCATCGATTTCTACTATCTCGCTCGTATCGGTCAGATTCGCGTAGGCCTTGCCGTCACCGGCGGAAACGCCGTACTCGGGTTTGCCTCCGAGCGGAATGTTCGTCACCAGCGAACCAGCTGTGGCGTCAATCACCGTGGCAGAATGCGCATCCCCATTCAGCGAGAAGACCCGGTTCGAGGGCTTGTCGAACAGAATCGCGTCAGCATCCTCGGCGGCTGGAATCCGCCCCAGTATCTTCAGCGTGCGCAACTCGAACATGACTACCGATCGATCGTCAGCCGATGTCGCAAAGCCGTGACCGGTGCCCTCCGCGATCGCCGTTCCATGCGCGCCGTTGATCCCGAGCACTTCACCCAGGAGAGTACCCTTGTCTTCATCAACGACCATGATTCGGTCCTGCCGCGCGATGAACAGCCGATGATTCGGTGAATCCGGAACGATGTAATCCCAACCTCCGTCTCCGCCCAGGAGGTAGGTGTGAGCAACGTGGTATTCGGACGGTTGGGCGACCAGTACTCCGAGGATCAAAAGAACTATCGTCCGCACCATACGATCGACGTCTCCTTAGGCGCGTGATGTGACCTTTACGCCTGAGCACTAGCGTGGGCGAAATTGACGCACGACAGCCGCAGCCCCCTGCTGCCTGCGCCTTTCCCGCGCATTGTCTTATGGTCCTCATGAACCCTCGATGACACAGCTCGGTCTTGGCGGCCGCGCAGTCGCATGGTGAGAAGACGCAGCTGAGTTCGACCGCTAAGGCGTTCTTGACGAAGCGAGCGGTGCGAGCTGCCAACCTGTGTTCTGCCAGCGGCCGTTCTGCTTCACGAAGATTTCCGTCGCCACGCCCCGCTCGGTGTTCGTCTTGCCCTCGTTGACGAGGTCCATTTCGTACGTCGTATAGAGGATCACGGTGCTGCCGTACACCTGAAACTCGGTGCGCGGGAAGACCAGGTGCGTCAGCTTGCCGCCCGAGCCCGCGAATCCGCGTGAGCCTTCGAGGTTCGAGGCGCGGGTGCCGAACTTGTCGGAGCTTTCGAGCGTGATCAATTCCGGCGGCACGAGCTTCTCGAGCGCGTCCGTGTCGCCGGCGAACCACGCGCGCCACACCGCCTCGCGTGCTGCAAGGAGCTCCTTGCGCTCACCTTCGCCGAGCTGCCGAAGCGCAGACATCCGCCGGCCGATCTCGTCCGGATGGAACGAGGTATTCGAGGCGACTTGGATCCAGCCCGCGGGCTCCTTGTGGAAGACGTCGAGGATGGTCAGCTTCTGCTCGCGCTTCTCGTTGCCGTACACGACATCCGTCTCGAGCACGAACGAGGCGACCGCGGTGTCGCCGTAGAAGACGACGTCGAAGTCGGAAATGCGATAACCGACCATGCCCTGGCCCTTTGGCGTGCCCGGCTCGAAGGTTGCCTCGTTCATGTATCCGTCGAGGCCGCGGATCACGTGGTCAGCGCCGGGTGTGAAGCCGCGCCAGTTCTTGCCGTGCGTGGCCGTGAGCGTGCGCGGATCCTTGTCGACGAAGGCCTGGCAAATCCGCTCGATTTCGGCGCGGATCTTCGCCACGTCCGCCGGGAGGTCGGTCGGCGTGGCCTGCGCGAACGCCGGGCGTGGAATGGCGAGACAGAGCGCGATCATTACGATTTGAAACGCGAGCCAGGTATGCATGGGCCCACTCCTCTCGTGCAGCGCGCGGTCAACAGTCGCCCGCCTGATAGACGCGCATATCGATACCACACGGCGGCTGGCGGGGGCCAACCGGGACTTCTCGCATGAGTTACCAACCAATGCCGCCAGCGACCTCGTCCCATCCCGAATCGCAGTCGCAGCAAGGGCATCTCGATTCGCCTCGCATCAGGAAAGAAGACGAGCGTAACCGCCTCCCTCGACCCGGAGCGCGGCCACCCGGCTATAATTCGTGCGCCGGACGGACCGGTCACTGTCGCGGGAGGCGTCGTTGAAGTTCGCTTTCTTGACCGTCACGTATTCGGGCCAGTTCTATGACGGACCGGCTCTCACGCTCCTCGAGCAAATCCGGAAGGCGCGCGAGCTCGGGTTCGGCGGCATCGCTGTCGAAACGAAGCGGCCGGTCGCCTCGCCGCTGGACCTGACGCCGCAGGACCGCCGGGCGATCCGCGCTGGTGCGGCTGCCGAGCGGGTCGAGCTGTGTGCCGTAGAAAGCATGTCGAACTTCGCCAGCCCACTCATGGAGGAGCGCGAGAGCAACCTGGCGATGATGCGCCTGGTCATCGACCTCGCCTCGGATCTCGAGGTTGGACTCGTGAAGGTGTTTGCCGCCTGGCCAGGTATCGTCAACGACGAAGACGAGACCGCCTTCTATGCACCGTATGAGCGGGGAAACTACTACAAGTCTCTGTATCCCGCCGACCTGCGGCGATGGCGCCGGGCCGTCTCAGGATTGCGCGAAGCGGCGGACTACGCGGCCGAGCGCGGCATCAAGCTCGCGCTGCAGAACCACGCTCCGGTGCTGCGGCCCGGCTACGAGGACACGCTGGCGATGTTGCGCGAGGTGGATCGCGCCAACGTCGGTCTCTGCCTGGATGCGCCGCTGTTCCACGAACGGCAGAGCGACGCGTACATCCGCGAAGCCGTCCGGGCGTGTGGCGATCACATCCTGCTCACACATTTCGGCGCATGGAATTTTGCGGAGACCCCGGCTGGCGAGATCGTCCAGGAGCCGGCGCCCTCGGTGGGCGGTCCCATCAACTACAAGCAGTTCCTGAAGGAGCTGCATCAGACGGGGTACGACGGCTATCTCGTCTCCGAATACTGCTTGCCGTGTGTGAAGGATCACCGGATTGCCGGACTCGACGAGATCGATCGGGCCAACACACGGGCGCTCGCGTACATGAAGAGCCTCGTGATGTCGCCGCAGATCGCATGACCAGTCGACACACCTGAACGAACAATAGGACCTCTATCCGCGGCCTTGCCGTGAGGGCGCGTCCGCCAGATGCTTGAATACTTGGATGCTATCGGTCTGACGCGGCCAAGGGAGGACCGCCGCTGACGGGCCGCTCGTGATCGCGCGTCGATCGCAGTGAATCGCCGTCGCGGATTCTCCGACGCAATCTGTAAGCACGTGTCCCGAAAGGGACCAGCGATCTCCTGGCTACACCGCCCGTAAGTGCGGGCTCGTCGTTCAGACGTGCTCCACGTTTCGGCCGCGTCCGGTTCCACAGTCTCCCCGCTTGTCGTGGCATGGCTGTTGCCCCGGCCTGGTCCCGATACGACCAACCTCTGTCAGGAGTCATATGAAAAGTCGATTTGTTCGGACCTCGCTCGCCGTCGTTGCCTGCCTCGTCGTCGGTGCACCCACAGTATTCGCTCAAGCCACACGCACATGGGTGTCGGGTGTAGGAGATGATGCCAACCCGTGTAGTCGCACGGCTCCGTGCAAAACGTTTGCAGGCGCCATTTCGAAGACCGCAGCCGGTGGGGAGATTTCGGTGCTGGATCCCGGCGGCTATGGCACCGTGACAATCACCAAGTCCATCACGATTAGCGGCGTAGGGACACAGGCCAGTATCCTGGGCACCGGCACAAACGGCATCAACATCAACGTCACCATCAACCCTGCAAGCGCCGTGATTACGCTCCGTCACCTGCAAATCAATGGCGCCGGGACCGGAGTCAAGGGTATTAACTTCGTCGCCGGCGGCGTGCTCGTCGTCGAGGATGTACGAGTGTTTGGCTTCCAGACGGGCATCGAAACCGCGGCGACCAACACCGGCAACACGATGATTTCGAACGCGACGTTCCACAACAATTCGCAGTTCGGCGTGCACGCAATGGGCGGCACGCTCACCCTCGAAAACAGCCTGCTGACGGCCAACGGGGTCGCTGTCCAGGCCACCACGCCGGCAACGGTGCGCTTGTCGAACAACGGCATCTACAACAATCTCACAGGGTTTGGGTGCGGCGGCGGGACGCTGGCATCAGCTGGGAACAATCGCAAGGCCGGCAACGTGGGCGGCGGCGTGTCGGCGTGCTCGCCAACTGTGGCCATCACCCTTCAGTAGGTAGCTCACGCACGAGAGGCGGAGCGGACGCGCAAGTCGTTCGTCTCTGCCCTCGGCTTCCGGCGCTACGAGGAGCGCAGCATCTGCGCGAGACGCCGCGCGCCGGCGTGTGTCGCTGGACCGACGATCGGCAGCTTGAGGACCACATCGCGGAGGCGGAACGTTGCCGAGGACCGAGCTTCCGCCAGCTCCTCGCGAGCCACGCGCGCAGCGTTCCGCGCTTCCGTCAGCTCCTGCTCATGTTCACGTAACTGCTGCTCGAGAGCTCGGACCGATGACTCGAGCGTCCTGGACGACGATCGCGCCACTGCCAGATCGGCGGTGATCGTCTGGAGCTGAGCGCTGAGACCGTACGCTTCCTTCAACGGTTGCGCGATTCGGCTCAGGTGGCGAGCCGCGGCTGTGGAAGCAGCGTCGGTCCTGGACGGTTCTGCAATTGCCCTGTTGTAGATCGTGAGCAGCCGATCGATGGCCGGCTCCATTCCGGCGTCGGCGCGAACGCGTCGTGAGACCTCCGCCGCGGCGCTGCTGCGATACTGCGCGATCTGATTCCGATACCAGCCGACATCGTGCGTGTGCTGCAGTTCGCGGATGCCGAAGTTGCGGCGCCGGAGCCTACTGTAATTGTCGGGAGTCACGAGCGGGCCGGCGCCGGCCGAGTCGGCGAGGACGGTCGCACATCCCACCGCGAGCGACTCGAGTGACCGTCCGTCCTTTGGCGAAAACAAGATCGTATTCGGTCAACAGGGTCTCCGGCGTCGCGGACGGATTGCCGGCGGCTACTCCCACGACGTCGACCGCGATGCCGGTGGACTGACATGCGGCGGTGATGACGCGCGCGTAGCCGTCAGGGTCTGCGGAGTTGCTGAGGACGAGCGCACGGTTCGGCACTTCCGGGAGCGGCAGACGAGGACGGAAGCGATCGAGGTCGACGAAGTTCAGCAGCAGTTCGATTCGTTCCGGGGCGATCCCCTCTTCGCGAACCAGCCGATCGACACACACTTCGTCGACGGCAACATATCGCCGGACGGCGGGATGAACCAGCGGCATTTCCTCCCACGGCACCCATCCATGGCAGAAGTTGACGACCGGCGTGTCGGGAAATGCGAGCGCCGCGATCAGGGTCTCGACATGGTGATGGCCGTGGATCACGTCCGGCGGCTCCCCAATCCGCGTCACATCGTCCACCACCGGAATCGTCGCCGCACGCAGTTCGTCGGCAACGGTGCCGTGCACGAGGCTGAACGCCATCGGACGGTGTCCGCGCCGCTGCAATGCGAGTGCGACGTCGCGGACGTAGATTTCGGAGCCCGCGCGCCGACCGAGCGTGTTATTCGTGAAGAGGACGGAAATCGGTCGCATCGCGTGACTCGCACGCCGATGCGAGGATCGTCTCGATCACCGGCTTGACGTGAGCTCCGTAGCGGAGGACCGACGTGTAGCGTCCCGAGCGCACGCGCTCCTCGCCAACTTTCTCGTAGTACGGAATCCACGACGGCGGCGGCACCGGCCCCTCGACGACGCGCCGCAGGAACTCGACGCGGAACGAGTCTCGACCGTAGCGCTCGAATGCGGCCTCGGCCTCGGCTTTGAGCGAATCGTATCGCGAGATGGCCTCGAGCTTCCGTGCAAACGCCTCGTCGTCCAAGACGACGCGCAGCCCGTCGCCGGATGAGTCGGGGTGCGACACCAGATCGACCTCGAAGAGATCGATCCGCGCGCCAAACGTGCGCGCTCGCGTCGTCGCCGCGCGTCCGATCCAATGGCAGACGTCGTGCACGGGGTTGTAACCCTCGGCCGCGTCGATGAGCACTGCCTGCACGCTCTCGCTGATCAGCGTGTCGGCGAGTAGATCGACGCAGGCAAGAAATGGCTGTGGCTTGGAAGCCAACAGCGCGGCGTATGCCGCACGATCGGTCAACGCTCCAAAGGTGGCGGCACGACGAGCACCGGCGCGCGCGAGCAGTGCGAGCGAGTCGTCGAGGCGCGGCTCGGCCGTCGACCCGGCCCCGTCGGTCAGCACCATGACGGCCGGGCGGACGACTTCCATCACACGATGCGCGCGAAGCTCGTGACCGGGATGAGCGAAGACCAGAATCCAAGAGGTACTCGGACTCAGAAGACCCGAGACGTGGTCAGGCATCAATTGCGAAGTAATGAACGGAACAGCAGCGGAAGTTTATCACACGGCGCGCGCACACGTGCCATATCCGAGACGATCGAGCCACCCACCGGCGACCGCCTGGAACCGCGCGACCTCTTCTTCGGTCAATTCCGTCTTCCATCGCCCGATGCGATTCTCGTGCGGCGGATCCATCACGAAGCGCTGGTTGTGCAGGCGGTCGGCCTTCGACGCGAGCAGCTGGCCGTCCGCCGCGTAGCGGGCCTGATGCTCGTCGAGGCGCGCCGCCGCGCGGTGGTGATACGTCAGCAACTGCGGCTCGAAACCGAGATCGAGGAAGCGGCAGATCTCGTCGAGCGTGTCGGCGGGGTGCTGCACGAGCGCTTCGTACCTGACCTCGAGATAATGCGAAACGGCGGCGCCGAGCTTCCGTGCCTGTGCCACGCGGGTCATCCAGTCTTCGGCGCACGCCTCGACCGTATCGCCCGGGCGGAACCACAGCCCGCGGACCGATACCATCACGTCGCGGCCATCACGGATGATGTGGATGAAGCGAGCCTCTGGCAGGAGCGCCGCAATCCGGTCGATCGACGAGCCGTAGGTGGGCGTCTTGTCTCCCCAGCGATGCTTCTTGAAGCGCGCTGCGTAGGTTCGATAGAAGGTGCGCGCCGCGTCGGCGGGTGTTATGGGCGAGAGTCGATCGAGCGTCTCGCGCAGCGCTACCGCGTCCATCCCGAAGTCCGGCCACGTGTGGAGGGCCGTGATGATGTCGAGGGCCGTCCTCGAGGCGTCCTGTTCTGGGTCGAGGTCGGCGAGGCTCGGGAGAAAGCCGGTCTCTGGGGGAATGGCAATGACCGAATGCGCGTCGATCATCATCCGGAGGAGCGTGGTCCCTGAGCGGGGTACGCCTACGACGATAGGCATCGGAGGGTGCATGGCTGCGTGGGCATGATAGAGGATGTGTGCGACGTGAGCGAGAGACTGCTGCCCCGGTCCACGAAGATCACCGTCCCGACTTTCGCTTTCGGCTCTTCTGAAGGGTTCGATTCGCTCGTCCCCGAACGAATCGCGCTTTCATCAGATGACGGTTGGCCCGCGCCCGCGTATCACGAGCCAGCGCCCGAACGGCTGCCGGTTGATATTTCGCTCGAACGAATTTCACATATGGGCACAGTTCGCAGACCCACGCCGGAATCGGCTTGGTCGATGAGGCTGGCGAGGCTGAGACCCGATACCGTTCCGTGAACTCGAGCGCGCCGTCTGCGCAGGCCGGACAGGGCTTGGTATCCCCGACGGCTGGCCGATCCGCCGCGCGACGCTCATGCCGACCCGACGGGAGTTTCATGGCGGAGGAGTGGAGGCACGAAAACACTGCGGCACGACCGGCGCGAGCATCAGATCCGCTTGCACTCGTTTCTCCTGCGCCTTCCGATCAGAAGCCGGATGTTAACCGTTTTCCTCCCGGCGCGCGAGAAGAACTGAGCAGGCAACCGGACCTCAACTGACCCCTGGTTTCTTTGCCGTTCCTACCGTCGCCGTGCCCGTGGAATCCGCTGCGGTAGAATGACGCGCAGGAAGCGAAGAGTGAGGAGGAGGTACACATGCGTTGCTGTCGGAGTGTCATGACACTCGCGTTGCTTGGTGCGCTGGCATGGGCGGTACCCGCATCGGCGCAGGAAGGTGATCCGGCCGTGCTCGCGAAGATGCGCAATGTGAACGCGCGTCTGAAGGCGGCCGGCTACAACGTGGCCGTCGAGCAGATCGACTTCTTCACGATTGGCGGCGGACGGCCGTCGAACCGAATCCACCAGCAGGAGTTCCGCTGGGTGGCGTTCGATCCCCGCCGTGCCGCTGACGGCGACAACATCACGTACATCGTGGACCAGAGCTCCGGTGCGACGGCGAGCGGCCTGACGGCGGCGCAGACCGAGGCGGCCATCGACCGTGCCCTTGGGACGTGGGAAACGAAAGAATCCTGCCTGCGCAACGTGGACATCATCAAGCGGGCCGATCCCGGAGTGGACATCACGGTCTTCGACGAGTTCTTCAACGGATTCGACGATGACCCCGGCGCTGGCAACCCGTTCTTGGCGGACATCGTCGAGGCCGGCTGGAGGCCTCGCGCTTTCTTCGACGCTGTCGGTGGGCCCGGTGGCGGCCGCGGCATACTCGCCTTCTCCGTCACCTTCATCTTCACCGACAACGCTGGCAACCCAACCGACATCAATGGCGATAACCACCTCGACACCGCGCTGAACGAGGTCTACTACAACGACACATTCGGGCAAGCGGGCACGGATCGCGTGGGCAATCCATGGGCCATCAATCAGCCTCTTCCCAGCATCGATGTCGAGACCGTGGCGCTCCACGAGAACGGACACTCCCTGGAGCTCGGGCACTTCGGGCCGCCGCCTGCCGCGGTGATGAACCCGGTGTATGCGGGCATCCGACACTTGCCGCTGTCGGTGGACCACGCCGGTATGTGCGCTATCTGGGGGTCGTGGCCGAAGTAGGAAGGCGTTTTTGTAATCTGACTGAACACTGGACCGAGCCGCGCCTCGTCTGTTGGCGGCGTGGCTCGATCCCAATCTGCGCAACCAGGCTGCGCAGACGCTTCTCGCCCTCTCCCACGGGATTCTGTTCGGAGTACAGCCGGCCGATCCCGCGGCGGTCGCTGGCGTAAGCGTCCTGTTCGTCGCCGTCAGCCTTTGGCGTGCTGGGTTCCGACGGCGCGCGCGACGGCCGTCGATCCGCTGGAAGCTTGCGGTCCGAGTCGTTATCGCGGGCGGCGACCCAGCGTCGCCATGGCTTTCTGCGGTATCGCCGGCGCCGTCTGCACGACACCGGTCTCGCGAACCAGCCGTTCCATGTCTGCCAGCTCCGACGGCAGAAAGTCGGTGAAATTCTCGACGCCGCTCTCCGTGACGACCACCGTGTCCTCGTAGCGCAGATACAGATTCTCCTCTGGGACCCGAAGTTGCGGGTCGATCGAAAACACCTGGCCCGGCTTCAGCGGAGCTTCGGCATAGCGGCCGACATCGTGTACGGCCATGCCGACGGTATGAGAGAAGACGCCGCCGCCCGTCTCGACGAGCGCGCGCGCAGCCTTCTCGTAAATCGGTTTCGAGAATTGCGTCTTCGCGAAGATTGGTTCCATCGCCGCTTTCGCCTCGGCCATGATTTGGCTCGACGTCAAGCCTGGCTTGATCCGGGACATGACCACGTTGCGGTACTCGAGGATGAACTGCAGGAGCTCGCGCTGCCAGGGGGTATAGGTTCCGTTCACCGGCCAGACCCGTCCAATGTCGCTCGTGTAGTAGCGATAGTCCGGCGCGTAATCCATCAGCACCAGATCCCCCGCCTTCAGTGTCGCGGTATTGCGGAAGTAGTGCATGTTGGCGATGTTCTCGGTACCGCTCGCGGTGATGGAGCGGTAGCCTTCGAGGCGGGCGTCGTTCACCTTGAAGACGTAATTTGCCGCCGCGTCGAGCTGGTATTCGGTTACGCCGGGTTCGGTGCTGCGCATCGCCTCCATGGCCGCCAGGCCCGCGATCTGCGAGGCCCGGCGAATCATCGCGATCTCGCGCGGGCTCTTGATGCTGCGCATCTCGTCCAGGACCGGATTCAGGTCTCTGATCTCCTCACGTGGGTGGCGCGTGCGCAGGAGTTCGACGAATCGCTTCTGCCGCGATACGGTGCCGTCCCAGAAATCATTCGCGCGCGCGGTCTCGGCTGCGACGAGCTCACCGCGGCTCTGGCCCTGATTTTCAGCCGGGCTGAATTCCGCGTAGATGACGGGCCCGGCTTGTCCGCGCCCGGCGCCGCTCGCGCCTTGCGGCCCGGTGCTCAACGGCCACGATCCGTTCGCCATGTCCGCAAGCGCCTTGACCTCGTCGACGCCTGAGATCCTTTTGACCAGTTCCGTGTCTTCCGCGGACAGCACTCGCCCTTCTGCCGCCTCCAGGCGAGGATTCCGCGCGGGTAAATAAATGATGACGGTCCTGGACCGGCCATCGAGCAGGAGGTACGCGCCGGGCGTTTCGATCCCCGACAGGTAATAAAAGGTGTTGTGCTGGCGCGGAAGCGTGAAGCCTTCCGTCTGATGTACTCCCTGCACGACGGCCACGGCGTTCGAACCGATTCGTTCAAAGACCGCAGCGTGCCTGGTCTTGAATTCGTCGGCCGGAAAGTCTGTCTGGTAGTACTGCGCGGACAGCTCGCAGGACAGCGCCAGGAGCACAACAGCAAGCGATGAAACGGTCGACTTCACAGACCCCTCCAGAAGTGAGGAACGGCGAGACGAGCGCCGGCCCGATTCTAGTCGCGGATCGAGACGGATCGACACGGAGTGCCGAGTGCGCTTGCCTCGAGGGCCCCGCGATAGAATCCGCGTTCAGCAGGAGGATGACGATGAGGGTTCGAAGACTGGTCGTCGCGTTCACCGTCGCCGTGACGGCGGCCGGCGCTGCGACCGTATCCATCGGTGGGGCGGCGCCCGTAGCGCTCCGCGTCGGCTTGTCCATCGCGGCCTCGCAGGCGTCCGGTCCGCTCGACGGGCGCATGCTTCTGCTCATTTCAATGAGTACTGGAGCCGAACCACGGTTTCAGGTGAGCGACAGCGATCGTACTGCGCAGGTCTTCGGGCTCGACGTTGACCGGCTCACGCCGGGGCGCGAAGTCTTCTTCGACGACACCACGCTGGGGTATCCGGTGCAAAGCCTGGCCGGGCTCGAACCTGGCGAGTATTGGGTGCAGGGGGTGCTGCACGTTTACGAGACCTTCACGCGCGCCGACGGTCACACGGTGAAGCTGCCGCCCGATCGCGGCGAGGGCCAGCAGTGGAACGCCGCACCGGGCAACCTTTACAGCGCGCCCGCGAAGATTCGCGTCGATCCAGCAAGCAGTCAAGCCATCCACCTGACGCTGGACAGGAAGATCCCTCCGCTTCCGGATCTGCCCGACACGAAGTACGTGAAACACGTACGAATCCAGAGCGAGCGGCTGACGAAGTTCTGGGGCCGGCCGATGTATCTCGGCGCGCTGGTCCTCCTGCCAGAAGGATGGGACACGCATCCTGAAGTGAAATATCCGCTGGCGGTCTACCACGGGCATTTTCAGCGCGAGGTGGCCGGATGGCGTGAGACGCCGCCCGATCCAAATCTGCCGCCGGTCGACGAGGCCAATATCGCGAAGTACTGCCCGAACGGCCACGAGGGGGAAGCCTGCACGAAGTATGGCTACGAACTTATGCAGCAGAACTACGGCTTTGCGTTCTTCAAGGAATGGACCGGTCCTGGGTTCCCCCGCGTGCTGATGGTCACCATCCAGCATGCGAATCCGTACTACGACGACTCCTACGCCGTGAACTCCGCCAATCTAGGCCCGTATGGCGATGCGATCACCTTCGAGCTCCTGCCGTACATCGAGAAGACCTTCCGCGGCCTCGGTCCGTGGGCGCGCGGGGTCTACGGCGGATCGACCGGTGGCTGGGAAGCGCTGGCGGCGCAGGTGTTCTACCCCGAGGAGTACAACGGCGCCTGGGCGAACTGCCCCGACCCGATCGACTTCCGCAGCTACACCGTCGTCGACCTCTACAACGATGCCAACGCCTATTACAGCGAGGGACCGTTCAGGCGCACGCCACGGCCTGGCGAACGCGACTATCTCGGGCAGACGCGCGTCACGATCGAGCAGGCCAATCTCAAGGAACTGGTGCTCGGCACGAAGTCGCGTTCGGGCGGACAGTGGGACATCTGGGAAGCGGTGTTTTCGCCGGCCGGCGCCGACGGCTATCCCGAACGGATCTTCGACAAGCGCACGGGCACGATCGACCGGGGCGTAGCGCACTACTGGCGGGATCATTACGATCTCGTGCATATCATGCAGCGCGACTGGGCGACGCTCGGGCCGAAGCTGCGCGGAAAGATCACGCTCAACGTCGGGCTGTCCGACAACTTCTTCCTCAACGACGCCGTCTATCGCGCGGAGGAATTCCTGAAGTCGGCGAACCCGCCGGCCGACGCGCGGATCGACTACGGGCTCCGCGACGAGCATTGCTGGAGCGGCGATCACGACCACGTGAACGCCGTCTCGCGGCTCACCTACAACTCGCGATTTATCCGGCTGATGGCGGAGCGGTGGCTGAAGAGCGCGCCATCCGGCGCGGACGTCACGTTGTGGCGGTACTGAGGTTGTGCAGCCAAGTCGCTGAGTGCCGTGACCGACGCGGCAGGCGTGAGGCGTCGAATCAATCGACCCAGCGTGTTTCACTTACTTCGATGCAATCCTGAACGTCGCGACGGACTGGTTCGGCTTGCGCGCCGGCACTGACACGACGAGCCCGTCGGGATCGCGCGTGAACGGAAGCGACTGGCCATCGTTGCCGAGCAGGTCGATTCTGCCCACATCGTTCGGATAATGGGCGCTCCCCTTCGCTAGCGATTTGATCCTCAACACCCCACCCGACGGCCACGCCAGCGCGAACGCGTAGAGTGTGCCGCCTTTTATCGTGAATCGGATATCTTCGCCTGTGTACGGACGTGATGTGTTCTCGTTGAAGTTGCCTGAACCCTTTACGTCCGGCGGCCCCTCACCGAACACAGTAAACGGCCGCGTGCCGAAAATGGCCTCGCCGTTGACGGCCGTCCAGGCTGCCAAATCGGTCAGGACGCTGCGCTCGTCATCGTCGATCGTCCCATCGCCGCGAAGCGGGATGTTCAGCAGCAGGTTGCCGTTCTTGCTGACGATGTCGACAAGGGTGGTGATGATGGTGTGCGCCGACTTGTAGCGGTGCTGCTCGAAGGTCGAACGCCGATAGTGCCAGTCCCCGATACAGGTATCCGTCTGCCAGGGTGCTGAAAGGATCCGGTCGGCCCGGCCCCGTTCGATATCCAGCACCATCGTTCCGACGTGTTCGGGTTTCAGGCCCTTCGAGGTCAGCACCGCCTCGAGCCGGCCACGCCTGGCGAGATTCGCGTTATAGAAATGGGCCGCGATATCGAGGCCTGCTTGTCCGAGCGGCAACTCCGTATCGTCGAAGTACAAGAGGTCAGGCTGGTACTTGTCGAGGAGTTCCTGGCACCGGAGAAACCAGCGTTCCACAAAGGCGGCGTTGCCGGCGGGAGGCTCTTCGGTCCACTTCCGATCGTGTTCAGCGTGCCAGGCATCGGCCTCCTTGACGCTGCGGATGCCGTCCGGCATGACCATGTTGGGTCCGGAGTAGAGCTGCTGCGGATCGAGCCCATCCCACCACTTGCCGCGACCGTCTTCCTTCTTCAAGCGAAATGCGTCGTAGCGGACGCCAGCCCGTGCACCTTCCGGGTCGTACCCATACGCCGGTTGAAACCAGTGCCATGCGTGCGCCGAGTGGTTCGTCACGCCGAAACGCAGTCCGCGATCGCGCGCGAGCCCTGCCCAGGTGCCGACGATGTCCTTCTTCGGTCCGATGTGCACCGAATTCCACTCGTGGTGCGTGGAGTCGTAGGTGTCGAAGTTGTCGTGATGATTCGCGAGCGCGACGAAATACTTCGCGCCTGCCTTCACGTAGAGGTCCATCAAAGACACGGGATCCCAATGCTCGGCCTTCCAGAGATTGTCGAGCTCCATGAACCCGAACTCCGATGGATGCCCGTAAGTACTCACGTGGAAGTCGTGAGCCGGGTCGCCCTGCAGGTACATCCGACGCGCGTACCAGTCCCCCTGCTCTGGCACGCACTGCGCCGTCCAGTGCGCCCAGATGCCGAACTTCGCGTCGCGAAACCATTCGGGCGCAACGTACTGTTTGAGGGATTGCCACGAGGCTTCGAACGGACCACGGACAATGGTGCGCCCCTGCCGCGGCGGTGGGGGTGCAATTGCAACTCCCGACACACGCGAGCCCAGGGCGAAAGGGAGTGCGCTTGCAAGCGATTGAATGAGCCTGCGCCGAGTGAGCTGAGACATTTGATCCTGCCCGCCTGCCGCCACGGAGCATAGCGTAGTGCGACGATTCGGACTCGACAATTCCGGTCCGCGCTCAGCGCCGGGCGACTTTCGATATACAGTGCGTAGGGGCCTGAACAGGGCAGCGAAACGACTAAAATCAGCTCCGACATATGTCCCTCGAGTGGCAGTTCCTGATCGCGCTCAACGAGCAACTGCAACCCCTGAAGGACCCGGTCGAGATCCAAGAGCTCGCCGTCCGCCTGATCGGGGAGCATCTCCACGTCAGCCGCGTCAACTACGCGCAGATCGATGGCGACGAGTTCGTTATCAGCCGGTCCTATACCGACGGGGTCCCGTCGTTGGCGGTTCGAGGGTCGATCGCCCTATTCGGCAAGGCCACCGTCGACGCGTGCCGCCGTGGCGAAACGGTGGTCGTCGATGACGTCCAGACGGATCCTCGATTCACGGAGGCGGAGCGCAGGCAACTCCTCGCGGGCCGCACCGCAGCGTTCGTCGGCACGCCGCTGATCAAGGGTGGTCGATGGCTTGCTTCATTCGGGGTTCACAGCGCCACGCCGCGGTCCTGGACGCGCGACCAGATCGCATTGGTTGAAATCACCGCCGACCGCACATGGGCGGCCAGCGAGCGGGCCCGCGCCGAAGAGGCCCTGGACCGGAGCGAGAGCCGGCAAGCGTTCGTGCGCCGCTTGAACGACACCCTCCGGCCGCTCGCCGATCCTGCGCGCATTCTTCAGGAGACATGCCACCTGCTCGGCACACACCTCCAAGTCAACCGCGTGGCCTACGGCGAGATTGAGGGTGACGAATGCATCGTCGTCCACGACTATGTGGACGGTGTGCCCTCGCTGACTGGCCACGTTCAGTGGCGCAATCTGGGCGGCAGCCGCACCGCAGACATCCTGAAAGGCTGGACGCTGTCGGTCAACGATACGTCGATCGAGCCGCACACGGCAGAGGAGCGCGCGGCGCTGCAGGCGGCGGATATCGGGGCCTACATTTGTCCGCTACTCATCAAGGACGGTCGTTTCGTCGGCGCGTTCGGCATTCACAGCCGCTCGGCGCGCGTCTGGACGCCCGACGAGATTGCCCTCGCTCAGGAAGTTGCCGATCGGATCTGGGCAACGCTCGAGCACCGTAAGGCGGAAGCCGAACTGCGGGCGAACCAAGAGCGGCTCGCATTTCTTCTCCGGCTGAACGACGCACTCCGCCCGTTGAGCGACGCCGCGGCCATCCAGGAAACTGCGGCACGCCATCTGGGTGAGCACCTCGGCGCGGCTCGCGTTGGCTATGCGGAACTCGAAGGCCGCGAGTACGTCATCCGCCGCGAG
Organism: uncultured Acidobacteriota bacterium; assembly: GCA_963755695.1. Lineage (GTDB taxonomy): Bacteria > Acidobacteriota > Vicinamibacteria > Vicinamibacterales > 2-12-FULL-66-21 > QHWT01. Next base: position 3,073,505 of record CAVWLB010000010.1, read on the forward strand.
CACTCCGACGGCGTCGAACCGCTCGTCGGACAGCCCTTGCGAATCTCTGTGGGGGCCACGCTGCACGAGGCTCTCCAGCGCGGGGAGACCATCGTTGTCGCCGACGTGCAATCCGATCGGCGCCTCAGCGACGACGAGCGAGCGACGTTCCGGTCGCGGCAGATCGCGGCGTTTGTCGGCGCGGCGCTGTTCAAAGACGGGCAGTTGGTTGCCGCGTTCGGCGCCAATCACAATACGCCGCGTGTGTGGACGCCGGGAGAGATCGAGCTCGTTCGCGAGGTCGCCGACCGGACCTGGGACGCCATCGAACGCAGCCGCGCCGAAGCGGCCCTTCGGGAACAGAAAACGCGGCTCGGCCTCGCGCTCGAAGCGTCGGCAGGAGGCTCCTGGACTTGGGACCTTCGCAGGAACGACGCCGACTGGGATGACGTCTTCCGCGCACAATTCGAGTTCACGCCGGACGAATCGCCATTATTTGATACCTGGCTCGCGCGTGTACACCCCGAAGACCGCCCACGGCTGCGTCGCACACTCGAAGAGGTTCTGCAGACGAAAGATACGTGGGATCACACATACCGTGTCCTGCGCCTTGATGGAGGCGTGCAATGGATGCAGAGCTTGGGCCGAGCCGATCGCGACGCTGCTGGCCAGGTCACGGGGCTCACTGGACTCGAACTGGACATCACCGAGCGCCGCCGGAATGAGGAGGCTCTCCAGGCGCGGCGCGACGAGGAACACGATCGCATGCTGCGAACGCTGCTCGAGACCGCGACGCAGGGCATTGTTTCGGCGGACGCGCGTGGGCTGGTGGTCTCTGTGAACCGTGCGGTCGAGGTGATGTTCGGCTGGGCCTCCGAAGAGCTGATTGGTCAACCGATCGAGCGCCTGATCCCATCGGTCTTTCACGACGGCTCGAACCCCGCGCGCGGCCTGGACGTCCTCGGCACGCGCAAGGACGGGATCCAGGTTCCCGATCGAGGTCAGCGTCAATCATGTTCCGACGTCGGAGGGCGGACGCGTATTCGCGTTCGTCACCGACATTACCGAGCGCCAGCGTGCCGCGGTCGCCCTTCAGGAGCGCACGGCCGAACTGGAATTCCGGACGACGCAACTGAGTCGGATGGCGTGGGATCTGACGCTCGCCGAGCACCATGCGCGCGAGCAGATTGCCAGGACGCTGCACGATGGGCTCCAGCAGCTCCTGGTCATCGTCGCGCTGGACCTCGAACAGCAGCTGAAGCGGGAGAACGAGGGTGGATCTGCGCCGAGCGAGCTGCTTGCAGAAGCGAACCAGCACCTCCACGAAGCTATGGCGGTGGCGCGGTCGCTGAACGTGGAGCTGTTTCCTCCCGTGCTGCAGCGTTCCGGACTTCCCGCCGCCCTGACCTGGCTGGCCAACTGGACACGCGACAAGTACAAGCTGAGTGTCGAGATCTGCGCCGATCCGCGCGCGGATTCCGCGCGGAAGGATGTCCGCACGCTGCTCTTCGAATCGGTCAGAGAGCTGCTCTTCAACGCGGTCAAATACGCAAAGACCGATCGAGTCACCTTGGCGTTGGAGCTCGATGCCGACGATCAGCTGTGCATCACCGTAACCGATCAGGGGGTCGGGTTCGAGCCGTCGAGACTTGACGATCGATCGAAGGCCGGCCAGGTGGGCTGGGGACTATTCCGCATCCGCGAGCGGCTGACGCTCCTCGGCGGCAGGTTGGACATCGACAGCGCGCCCGAAAGGGGGACTCGGGTCCGTCTGGTCGCACCGCGCGACACGGCGCAGGACACCGTCGCCGGCGCAAACGACTGGAGCCTCGGACTGACCGGAGCGGCATCGGCGGTCGACGACGATCGCGCGTCCGCCGACGCGCTCAGGATTCTCATCGTCGATGATCACCCGGCGGTTAGGCGGGCGCTGCGATTGATGCTCCATCAGCGGCCGCAGCTGTCGGTCGTCGGCGATGCGTCCAACGGCTTCGAGGCGATCGCCCACGCGCATACGCTGCGGCCCGATGTCATCCTCATGGACGTCGCAATGCCGCACATGGACGGCGTCGAGGCGACAGCGCGCATCCGTACCGAGCTCCCGAACATCCGGATTTTCGGTCTGTCGATGCTGGCTCGGAATGAGACCGCGGACGCGATCGAGCATGCTGGGGCGGCTGCGTTCTTCGTCAAGGGGACCGACACACAACGGTTGATCGATCACCTGCTGGCCGTTCATGCGTCCCGCGGCGCTGGCGCACGCGCGGGTTCGTAGTGGCGACTCGCCCCCGCGTCATCCTCGTCGACGATCATCCAGGGTTCGTGAAAGCCCTCGGCCGCGTGCTCTCACCGGACTGCGATGTGGTTGGCGTCATCGCCGACGGCCGCGAGGTTGCCGACGCCGCAGCGCGGCTGCACCCAGTCGTGATCGTGCTGGACGTGAACCTGCCGAACGTCAATGGGCTGGATCTCTGTCGGCAGCTCACACAGAACAATCCGCAGGTAAAAATCATCGTGATCACCGCCCTGGCCGACGATGCCACCAGGGATGAGGCGCTGGCGGCCGGCGCATCAGGCTTCTTCCACAAGTTTGCGGCAGACGAGCTGAGCGTCGCCATCAGACGGGTGTGGAAGGAGTCGACGTGACCTCACGGACCGACGACATGCCGCAGCATGCTGCGTGCACGCGATCCTTGCGCGCCCAGATTGGCACATCGCGAGCATCCGGTGTGATTGTCGGACGCATGAATCGCCAATGAATCCAGGGCACGAAAAGGGCGACAGGAAGCGCGAGCGAAACCACCTATCGAGTTGCAGCTATGAAGCGGCGCGCCGTAACCACGCTCCCGCTACAATGACGCCGTGGCTCGGCGTGCACGTGGTACGGGCGCGTGGCCGGCAGTTCTCCTCGGCTGGACGGCCGTATCGCTCGTAGCCTGCGCGAGCCGATCGACGCTCCCCTCCGCCCTGAGCGATCGCGAATTCTGGACGCTCATCCAGACGGTCTCGGAGGCCCCAGGCGCCTACACCCTGTCGGACAACCTCGTCTCCAACGAGCCGCGCGTCGCGGAGAACGTCCGCTGGCTGCGCCCCTCAGGAGGCGTCTACATCGGCGTCGGCCCGGAGCAGAACTTCAGCTACGTCGCGCGCCTGCGTTCGGCCATGGCGTTCATCGTCGACATCCGGCAGGAAAACCGGAACCTGCACCTCTTGTACAAGGCGCTGTTCGAGGTGTCGAGCGACCGCGTCGAGTTCGTCTCGCAGCTGTTCTCGCGTCCGCGCCCTCCGGGGCTGACGTCGGGTTCGAGCGTGGACGAGATCTTCCGCCGCTTCAATGCGGTGTCGCCGTCGCCGGATCTCTACCGGCGTACCGCCGCGCTCGTGCGCGAGCGGCTGCTCACGACGCACGGATTTCCGCTCTCGGGCACGGATCTCGACTGGGTCGATCGCGCCTTCACCGCGTTCTATACCGACGGGCCGGCGATCCAGTTCTGGGGCGCACGGATCGTAGAAAAGAACGCGGTCCGGCCGTCGTACCTCGCGCTCATGACGGCGCGCGACATGATGGGTCGGCCGCAAAGCTTCCTCGCGACGGAGGACGGATTCCAGTTCATCAGGGATCTGCAGTCGAGGAACCGGATCGTCCCCGTCGTCGGGGATTTCGGAGGGATCGGCGCCATCCGCCGAGTGAGCGAGTACGTGCGCGACCATGCCGATCTCGTCCGCGCGTTCTACGGCTCGAACGTCGGCGTCTACCTCACCACCCAGCAGATGAAGACCTACTGCCGCAACCTGGCGGCCCTGCCGGCGCCGCCCGACGGGTGGTTCATCGAGAGCGACGGGGTGCGGACGCTGGCCTCGAAGCTTGCGACCTGCCAGAAGGACACGGGCATCGGCGAACGCACCGAGCACGTCCTCAGTCCGCGCTATGATTTCGACGACGACGCATTGGCGATCGTCGCACTGGGTGACGCTAGCGGAGCAGCAACTGCCCGCCGTCCGGTTCGCGACCGCCGAGCTGGCGTCTTGATGAGGCGCTTTCGATGAATCTGCCGCCGGGCTCCCGCGATCTGGTGCGAATCGTGCTCGGCGTGCTCCTGATCGTGCTGCTGATCGGCGGCGCGCTGTGGATCCTGAGGCCTTTCCTGCCCGCCCTGGTATGGTCGACGATGATCGTCGTCGCGACCTGGCCGTTGCTGCTGCGGCTGCAGCGCGCGCTGGGGGGCCGGCGCAGCCTGGCCGCGGCAGTGATGACCACGCTTTTGCTCGTGATCGTCGTCGCGCCGCTCGCCATCGCGGTATCGACGCTCGTGCAACAGGCCGCGCGGCTGTCGGACATCAAGATCGCCGAGATCCGAATTCCGATGCCGCCGGTCTGGATCGAGGGCGTTCCGGTCGTCGGCGCGAAGCTTACCGCCGAGTGGCGCGTTTACGCCGCTGCGACGCCGGAGGAGCTCGCGACCAAGGCCGCGCCGTACGTGACGCCGGTCGTGGGCTGGATCGCCGACCGCGCCGGCACCTTCGGCACCTTCCTGCTGCACCTGGTCCTGACTGTGTTGCTTTGCGGAGTGCTCTACGTCACCGGCGAGACGGCTGCGCTCGGCGTGCGCCGCTTCGCCCGCCGTTTGCAGGGCGAGGCCGGGGATCACTTGGTGCTGCTCGCCGCCGGCTCGATCCGTGCGGTGGCGCTCGGCATCGTCGGCACCGCGATCGTCCAGACCGCGCTCGGGGCCGTCGGTATCGTTGTCGCCGGCGTACCCTACGTCGCGATTTTCGCAGGCGTGATGTTCGTGTTCTGCATCGCGCAACTCGGACCCGGGCTGCCGATGCTGGCGGCGGTCGGCTGGCTCTACGTCGACGGCGCAACGACGGCGGCGATCGGATTATTCGTGTGGACGGTAATCGTCGGTTTGCTCGACAACGTGATCAGGCCGATTCTGATCCGGCGCGGCGCCGACCTGCCTCTGCTGCTCATCATGGCCGGCGTGATCGGCGGCCTGATCGGCTTCGGGCTGGTCGGCCTGTTCGTCGGCCCCGTGCTGCTCGCAGTCACCTACACGCAGCTCAGCGCCTGGATCGCCGAACAGGATGCGACGCCGGATGCTGGCGCGGCGACGCCCGCCGGCACCGAATCGCCCGTCATCGCGGACTAGCCCGACCGCGTCATCGCCGTCGGATCCATCCAGCGGTCGTGGGAGCATCTGCCATGGACGCGGACCGGATACAATCGATGGGATGATCTCCCACGGTAAGCGTTGGAAGTATGCCTTCCGCGCGTTCTTCTCCTTGATCGTGTACGGCCGGATCGCTGAAGACATCCTGGCAGGGGTCGCGCCATCGACGCCAACCGCATCCGCGCCTGTTCCGTCGGTCCCTGCAGCGGCTGCTGAGTCCGGCGATCGTGCGGTTCAGATACTCGCGCTCCTCCAGCGTGATGGGCGTCTCGTTGATTTCCTGATGGAAGACCTTTCGACGTACGCGGATGCGCAGATCGGGAAGGCGGTTCGTGATGTGCACGCGGCATGTCGCGAATCGCTGGGCCGGTACATGACGCTCGCGCCGGTCATGGACGAGGAGGAAGGACGTCAGATGACAATCGCATCAGGCACCGATCCGGCGCGGATCAAAGTCGTCGGCAATGTTGGCGCTCCTCCGGTTCGCGGCGTGGTCCGCCACCGAGGGTGGGAAGCGGTTCGCGTCGATTTGCCGCCGCTTCTGTCCGCGGGCAGCACGATCGTCGCGCCGGCTGAAATCGAAGTCGCCTGATCGAGGCGCGCAGTGACCTCTCGGTTCGTCGTCGGTATCGATCTCGGCACCACCAATTCCGCGCTCGCCTGTGTGGATACGACACATGGTGACGACGCGCGCGTCCGTGTGCTGAACATTCCACAGCTCGTCAATCCGGGCGAGGTTGCGCCGCAGCCGCTCCTGCCTTCATTTCTCTACGCTCCCGGGCCGCTGGATTTTGCCGCCGGCAGCACCGCCCTGCCCTGGGAGCCGGGACCGACGCACGTCGTCGGAGAGCTTGCTCGCCAGCGCGGTGCCGAGAACCCATCACGTCTCGTCGCGTCGGCAAAGTCCTGGCTCTCGCATGCGGGAGTGGACCGAACGGCGGCAATCCTGCCGTGGGGATCCTCCGAGGATGTTCAGCGCATTTCGCCGGTTGATGCCTCCGCGGCTTACCTGCGACATCTGGCCGCCGCGTTCGACGCCAGTGTGGCTGACGGCCGCGTCGAGCACTCACTCGCACACCAGGAGGTGCTGCTCACAGTTCCGGCGTCGTTCGACGAGGAGGCGCGCGAGCTGACGCTGCGAGCCGCGCAAGGCGCGGGGATCGAGCACGTCACGCTGCTCGAAGAGCCCCAGGCGGCATTCTACGCCTGGCTGGACGCGCGCGGGGAGGAGTGGCGCCGGCGCGTCAAAGCAGGCGACCTCGTACTGGTGTGCGATGTCGGAGGCGGCACGACGGACTTCAGCCTCATTGCCGTCGCCGAACGCGACGGCGAGCTGACGCTCGAACGCATCGCCGTTGGCGATCACATCCTGCTCGGCGGCGACAACATGGATCTCGCGCTCGCGCGTCTTCTGCAGCGCCGGCTCGAAGCCGCGGGCCATCGTGTCGACACGTGGCAGCTGCACGGGTTGTGGCACCAGGCGCGCGTCGCCAAAGAAGCGCTTCTGACGAACCCTGCCGAACGCGAGCGGCCGGTCACGCTCCTCGGCCGCGGCTCGAAACTGATCGGCGGGACGATCTCGACAGTGCTCACGATGGACGACGTGAACAGCGTCCTCCTCGACGGATTCTTTCCGGTAGCGTCGAGCCAGGAGATGCCGGCGCGTCAGCGCAGAGTCGGGCTTCAGGAGATCGGTCTCCCCTACGCCGCCGATGTGGCCGTTACGAGGCACCTCTCGCGATTTCTGCGGCAACAGGCGCAGGGCGGCCTCGCGTCCGCGGCGGTGCGGCGCGGCGCGAGCGGGCTCGTGTGCCCCACGCACATCCTGTTCAACGGCGGCGTCATGAAGGCGGAGGCGCTGCGTTCGCGGATCGTGGAAGTGCTGAGCTCTTGGCTTCAAGACGAGGGATTCGAAGCGCTCGATTCACACCACGTTCTGGAGGCGCCGGATCTGGAGCATGCCGTCGCGCACGGCGCTGCGTATTACGGCCTCGCCCGGCGCGGACGCGGTATCAGGATCCGGAGCGGCTCACCCCGCAGTTACTACATTGGGATCGAGAGCGCGATGCCCGCGGTCCCTGGAATGCCCGCTTTATTGAAGGCGCTCTGCGTCGTGCCCTTCGGCATGGAGGAAGGCACGAGCGCCTCGCTCGAAGGACGCGAGTTCGGGCTGATTGTCGGCGAGCCTGCCGAATTCCGCTTTCTGAGTTCCACCGTAAGGAAGGCGGATCCGGTGGGCGCCATGATCGAGGACTGGGGTGACGATCTGGACGAAATGAGCCCGCTCGAAGTCACGTTGTCGGATGGATCTCAGGATGCTGTGGTGCCGGTCACACTGGAAAGCCGCGTCACCGAGATTGGCACGCTGGAATTGTGGTGCGTCGGGAAAGGGACGGATGCATCAAAGAAAGGATCTACGCAGGGAGCTGTCCCTTCGAGCGGGACGCGGCGCTGGAAACTCGAGCTCAATATTCGAGAGAGGGAACCCTGACCGCCAGACCCACCGACCCGATCATCGGCATCGATCTCGGGACCACGAACTCCGCTCTTGCCTGGTCGAATCGGCGCGGTCCGATTCACCCGTACGACGTTCCCCAACTCGTCGCACCCGGCGAGATCTCCCGAGTCGCCACACTCCCTTCGTTTCTGTACTTCACCGACGCTGCCGAACGCGATAATCGCAGCGTCCCGCTGCCTTGGGATCCAACTCCGTCAATCGTTGCGGGGCTGTTCGCTCGCGACGAAGGGGCGCTGGTCCCGTCGCGGCAGATCTCGTCGGCGAAGTCGTGGCTGTCCAACGTTCTCGTGGATCGAACGGCGGCGCTGCTTCCGTGGGGGACCGAGAGCGGACCAAAGCTGTCGGCGGTCGAAGCATCGACGCACCTGCTGGCACATCTGCGAGACGCCTGGAATCACGATTACCCCTCACCAGACCACACGCTGCGGCTGGAACGCCGGCCGATAGTGCTGACCGTGCCGGCATCGTTCGACGAAGAGGCGCGAGAGCTCACCGTGCAGGCGGCGCGGGATGCCGGCTTCGAACAACTCGTCCTGCTGGAAGAACCGCTCGCTGCCCTGTACGCCTGGATCGCGCGCCATTCTCGTCCGCTTTCCTCGATCTTCGATGAAGGCGCGCTGATCCTGGTTTGCGATGTGGGCGGCGGAACGACGGATTTCAGCCTGATCCGGGCGGGGATCGAACAAGGCGATGTTGCATTCGAACGGATCGCGATCGGCGAGCACATGCTTCTCGGCGGGGATAACCTCGACCTCGCCCTGGCCATGCTCGTCGAACAGAAGCTGCGAGATGCCGGCAGGCTCTCGTTGATCCAGCGCCAGATATTGCGCAGAAAGTGCAGCGCCGCGAAGGAACATCTTCTCTCCAACTCGAACGCCGAGAGTGTCACGATCACGATCCTGGGTTCCGGACGAGGTGTCATCGGCGGCGGGATGAGCGCCGAGCTTACTCGCTGCGAGGTCGTCGACGCGCTTCTGGATGGCTTTCTGCCGGTCACCGCGGCCGACGACCTGCCCGCGCGAGACCGGCGGCCGGGATTGCGCGAGCTGGGGCTGCCCTATGAGACCGCGCCGGCGATTACCAGGCACCTGGCCGCATTTCTCTCGAGAGCCGCGCGAGTCGCCGGTGCTGCTTCGCTCGCTCGCCCGGATGCCGTCCTCTTCAACGGCGGGTTCTTCGCCCCTGCGCTCGCGAGGGATCGGGTGCTCGATGCGCTCGCGCGATGGTTCGGTGAGAGGCCGCGGGGCCTCGAGAACGAGCGGCCGGAGTCGGCCGTCGCGATCGGCGCCGCGTTCTATGGCCGCTTGCGTCATGGGCCATCGCAATCCAGACGGCGGCTCATCCGCGCCGGCAGCGGCCGCGCCTATTACACGGGCATTCAGAGCCGAGGATCCACGCCAGCGACATCGGCCGTCGAAGCGATCTGCATTCTGCCTCGAGGGACGCAGGAAGGATCGCGGTTCGAGCTCGATCGTGAATTCACCATCTTCACGAACCGGCCGGCCGCGTTCACGCTGTATAGCAGTCCGGTGCGGACTGATGCCTTGAACGTGCTCGTCACGCTGAAAGATGACGACGACGTGACGCGGCATGCGCCACTCGTGACCGCGCTGCGCTTCGGCAAGCGCTCGCGGCAGGTGCCGCTGGCCGTCCGGCTGGCTGTTTCATTCACCGAAACCGGCACGCTCGAGCTCTGGTGTGAATCACGCACTACGGATCATCGCTGGCGGCTCGCGTTCAATCTGCGCGGTATCGAAGCGGATCCCCTCGATGCTGACGACTCTGGCGAGGTGGCGGCCGCGGCTGCGGCCCAGGTCGTCGTCGCGGATGACGCGCTCGAGCGAGCGACCGATCTGATTCGACAGACATTCGATCCGGCGGCCGGACCGCAACCGGACTCGTTGGTCGGCGAACTGGAAAACGCGCTCGGTCACGGCAAACATGCCTGGCCAGTGGTACCGAGCCGTCAGCTCGCCGACGTCCTGATCGAGGTCGAGCGCGGGCGGCGCAAGAGCGCGGCACACGAAGCGCGATGGCTGAACCTGACGGGTTTCTGTGCCAGGCCTGGATTGGGTAGCTCGCTCGACGCCTGGCGAGTCTCCGAGCTGCGGAAGGTCTATGCCGCCGGCCTCGCATTTCCGAGGGAAGTGCAGAATCAAGTGGAGTGGACGGTTCTGTGGCAACGCGTCGCTGCCGGGTTCACAGCGGGTCAACAGCGCGAGCTCGCGCAACGCATCGCGGGACAGCTGGGTCTCGGGCAACGAAAGGCTGCGAGGGTGAACCCGCAGATCGAGCGTGAGTCGTGGCGGCTGCTGGCATCGCTCGAACGGCTCGAAAGTGCTTACCGCGCGCGGATCGGGGACGACATAATCGAGCGCGTCCGGCGCGAGCCGCGCAACGCGAGCTGGCTGTGGGCCATCGGCCGCGTCGGTGCACGGATCCCGTTGTATGGACCGCTGAATTCCTGCGTGTCAGCGGCGGTCGCGGAACGCTGGCTCGAGAGGCTTCTCGCGCTCAAGGAGATCACCCCCGACGCCGCTGCCGCGATCGCGCTCATCGGCGCGCTCACCGACGATCCTGGGCGAGACCTGGGCGCGAGGCTCCTGGAGACTGCCGCGGTGCGACTCGAGGAGTCCGGCTTTCCAGACGCCGCTCGAACGCTCCGCGACCCGTCATCCGCCCATCGTCCTGACCCGGGTCAGGTTTTCGGCGAGTCGCTGCCGGAAGGATTGCGCCTGGTCGTGAATTGACGCCGAAGTCGGCACCGACACGTCCTCGAAAATCCCGACGCTGACCTCTTCTGTGTCGTCCCGACAGAGTGATCACTTGCTTGTAGTCGAGGATCGTCTGACGGGGCTCGCCTTGACATTCTAGGTGGACCGCTTATTCTTGTACACCTAGAATGTCTACCAAAAGAGACCGCGACCGCACCGAGTTGCTGCAGGGCACGCTGGACCTGCTGATTCTCCGGACGCTCCGGCTTGGACCGGCTCACGGCCATGCGATTGCCAAGGCCATCGAGCGCGGCTCGGACGATGTGCTGCAGGTGGAGCAAGGATCGCTGTATCCGGCGCTGCACCGCCTGATCAAGCGAAGGTGGATTGGGTTCGATGAAGGCACATCGGAGAACAACCGGCAGGCCAAATTCTATTACCTGACCGCCAGGGGCCGTAAACAGCTCGAGATCGAAACCAGCAAATGGAACAAGCTGGCTCGAGCCATCGCACGTGTGCTCCGCCCCGCCGCACAGGAGTGAAGCCGCACGGGAGTGAAGACGATGATCCGCCGCAAACGAGCTCTCGACGGCCTCGACCAGGACATCCACAATCACCTCGAGCGCGAAACGCAGGACAACATTGAGAGGGGCATGGCGCCCCAGGAAGCGCGCCGTCAGGCGAGGCTCAAGTTTGGTAACGTCGCGCTCGCAAAGGAGGACACGCGGCGCGTCTGGGTCTCGGCATGGCTCGACGAGGCACGCCAGGATCTCAGCTACGCGGCACGGATCCTCCGCAAGAGTCGCTCTTTTTCAATTACAGCCGTCGCCACACTAGCGCTGGCGATTGGCGCGAACACCGCAATGTTCAGCGTCCTGAATGCGGTTCTGCTCCGGCCGCTTCCGTATCGGTCTCCCGAACAGTTGGCGATGCTGTGGACCGAGGATCCGACGCAGAACCTTCGCGAGGGCAGATCAGCGCTTTGGGATGTCGAACAGTGGCAGCGTCAAGCTCAGAGCTTCGCGGACATCGCCACCTTCGATTCCGTGTCCACGGTGCTGACCGGAGCAGACGGGGTGGAGCAGATTGTCGGCGCGAGCATCTCCCCCAACTTGCTTCCGCTCCTCGGTGTCCGGCCCGTCCTTGGCCGCGGCCTTTCGACCGAAGAAGCCGAGCAGCGGCAACGGCTGGTCCTGATCAGTCATCGCTTCTGGCAGGCGCAATTCGGAGGTTCGCACGATGCGCTCGGCGCGACCCTCGTGCTCAACGGCTTTCCTTCCCAGATCATCGGCATCCTCCCGGCTGATTTCCAAATCGCGAGGTTCGATGCCGACGTGTGGGAGGCGCATACGACCCACCGCACCGTGCGCGGCGGACAGACGTGGTTCGTCATCGGGAGACTTCGGCCGAGCGTGACGTTCGAGCAAGCCCAGGCGGAGATGAGCGCCGTCGGCCGCCGCCTCAACGATCAATTGCCGGCTACCGAAAGGAACCAGGGCATTAACGTCGTCCCATTGAGTCTTTACGTAGTCGGACCCCAATCGCGATTGGCTTTGTGGATGCTCGGCGGCGCGGTGTTTTGCGTGTTGCTCATCGCCGCTGCCAACGTCACCAGCCTCTCGCTGGCGCGCAGCACCGCTCGCTCGCGCGAGATGGCCGTTCGCGCTGCGCTTGGAGCGAGTGCCGGACGGATCGTGCGGCAGCTGCTCACCGAAAGCGTCCTGCTCGCCGCCGTCTCGGGACTGATTGGTACATGGCTCGCCTCAATAGGGATTCGCCTGATCCGTGCCTTCGGGCCCGGCAATCTGCCGCGTCTGAATGAAGTGCGCCTCGATCTCCGCGTCCTGGGCTGGGCCCTCGGCATTTCTCTTCTGGCGGGGATCCTGGTGGGGCTGGGTCCCGCGATTACAGCGTTGCGCCGCGACTTGCGTCCCTCCGGGGAGGAGGGTGGCAGAAGTGTCTCGGGCGGGGCGGCCACCCGTAGAATCCGCCGCGCGCTCGTGGTGGCGGAGTTTGCGCTCGCGATCGTCCTGCTCGTCGGCGCCGGCTTGCTCGTCCGAAGCTGGTGGTACGTGAACAACATTGATCCGGGATTCAGGCCGGAGCGGGTCCTTGTGATGGAGGTCTCCAGCCCGACGACCTTCCGCGTCCCCGCGCAACGGGCGGACCTGTACCACCGCGTCCTCGAACAGATTCAGGCGGTTCCGGGCGTGGAGAGCGCCGGCATCATCGACGATCTGTTCAGCGACAACCCCAGGGAACACGTCCTCACTGTCGAACGAGACGACGGAACGGTTTCGGAGCGCCTGCGGCTCTCGAGAGACGAGGTCAGCGCGGATTTCTTCAGAGCCCTGGGAACGCCGCTGCTGCGCGGCCGTTTCTTTTCGATCGCGGATCGGCCAGACACTCTGCCGGTCGCGATCATCAACGATGCGTTGGCTCGCCGCTCGTGGCCAGGGCGCGATCCGGTGGGAAGAAGGTTGACGGTGGGCCAGCGGGATTCCAACGGCCCCTCATACACGGTGGTGGGCGTAGTCGGCGACATGCGACGGCAGGGGCTGGAGCGCGAAGCGCTCCCGCAGATCTTCGTGTCGCTCGCGCAGAATCCTCCCTCCCGGAACGTGAATCTCTTCATACGAAGCTCGTCGGATGACCCGCTGTCGATGGCCGGGGCACTTCGGGCAGCCGTGCGTCGCGTGGAGAAGGATGCGCCGATCTATGGGGTGACGCCCCTGGAACAGCGGCTCGGAACCTACCTCACGCAGCGTCGCTTCCAGACCTCGCTCCTGATCGGCTTCTCCCTCGTGGCGCTCCTGATGGCCGCTGTCGGGATCTACGGGCTCATCCGGTACCTCCATCGCGACGAGGACACAGGAAATCGGTTTGCGCATGGCCATCGGCGCACAAGCCGGGGACATCTTCCGGATGATGATCGGTGAGGGGCTGACGCTAAGCCTGATCGGCCTCGCGATCGGGCTCGTGGGAGCCTGGTGGCTCGGGCGCGCGGGCTCGAGTCTGCTGTTTGGCGTGACGGCCAGCGATCCGCCGACGTTCACGGCTGTCTCGCTGTTGCTAACGGCCGTTGCCATTGCGGCCTGCTATTTCCCGGCGCGACGCGCAATGAAAGTGGACCCCGTAGTGGCATTGCGTGTGACGTGATCTCAGTATGGCGGGCGCTTCGTGACAGCGTCGGTTCGCGGGAGAATAGCCGAATGCACACTGGAGAGGTGGCACCGATTCTCGGGAGCCTGTTCGCCGAGCTCGTCGAGGGACCGCCAAAACGGGGCGACGCCTTCATGCTCAATTCGGGAGATGTCGGCCTGTTGCGATCGCTCGACCGGCTGTCAGCGGCCGACGCGTCGCAGTCGACGAATGGCGGGGCGACGATTGCCGCACACGCCCAGCACGTCCGTTACGGCCTGTCGCTAATGAATCAATGGGCGAGCGGAGGAAGTGATCCTTTCGCAAACCCAAAGTGGGACGAAGCTTGGAAGACGTCGTCCGTGGACGAGGCGCAGTGGCAGGAGATCACAACAGGTCTGCGCGCCGAGTCGGAGCGCTGGCTGAACGCATTGAAATCACCTCGCGACATCGCACGCGCCGAACTCGCAGGAATGATTGGCAGCATCGCGCACCTCGCGTACCACCTCGGAGCAATCCGCCAGATCGGCAAGCAAACTCGCGGACCCAAAGAAGGATCGTTTTAGGGCTGCCAGTCCCCAGAAAGAGCCGCCGATTGCGCGGCAATCGTCGCCGGTGACAGGACGGCCAACAGCAAGAACGTCAGACGATGCATGGTGATTCCTTTCGCGAGCGCACGGAGTGTAAAGCAGAATCCGGAAGCCGCACCGAAACCAGGAACCAGGAACCCGGGCGGCACGCAATTCGCTCCGCTCGCGCAGATCCGCGCGGCGAACGTGCACACGCTCGAGCCCGCGTGGATCTACCGCACACGCGACGCCTCCGAACGCTGGTGGCGTGCGCCGCTTCGCCGTTCTTAATGCTGCGCGCTGTGTCTCACGAGCTCGAGCGCGGCCTCTGCGTCACCCCAGCCGACGATTCGCACGTCCTTGCCCTCCAAATTGGTCGCGGCGATCGCGAACTGTTCGAGTTCCTGGCGGACCCGCAGCGGAAGCGCGCCAACATCCGAGATGGCGTGCTCGCGTCGTGCCTGAAGAGGAACGGACAGAATGCGATCGTTGCGGACGCGCTCTGAGGGATCGTGGTTGGTGCGGTTCTGCTCCACCTGCAGGACACCGATCGCGCGGCTCGGCACGATCACCCCCGGGTACGACGTGACGTCCCAGAACAGCATCGCGTCGAGGGGATCGCCGTCCGCTGCTCGGGTCGACGGGATGAAACCCCAGTCGAACGGGTAGCTCACGCCGAGCGGCAGCGGTCGCGACACAGACATCGCCTCCCAGCGCGGCTCGTACTTCAGCTTCAACACTGACCCACGCGGAGCTTCAACCACCACGTGGAAGACCTGCTCGGTTGCGAATGCCGGAATCGCCGCGAGATTCATCCGCTCGTTCCTCCATAGAAATCGATTTGCGTGTTCGCTGCAGGACGTCGCGACGCCCACTGGTCGACCCGGGGACTCGTTTGCGGCACCTTGGGAACCGCTCAGCGAAAACCTGGCGGGCCTCTCATCGTGGTCACCGGAACCTTCCGTTCTTGAACTCGTCACACTTTGTGTGAGGTGGCAGCTCCGCTTCACACGCGGGATTCATTCGAGTGTGTGAAAGACCCCCATGCCGCAGATCAAGAATATCGTCGGAACAGCGTTCGTCGTCGCGGAGTTCAGAGGAGAAGAGAATTGGCAGGTTGCGCCGCTCTACCACGATCCGGTGCGGGACTCTTCTTGAGCGAGGAAAGCCGGGAGGCAGCCGCACGGATCGCGGCCGGCTTTCCAGCTGCCAACAATCTCGTCAGGGTTCGAACCAAGTACTTGGACGACATGCTGGATAGGCAGATTGAGGCGAATGTCCGTCAAGTCGTGATCCTTGGCGCCGGCCTGGACACGCGCGCGGTGAGGAAAGCGGCAGCCGGGGTCAGACCCCGTGCCCGTAACCGGGCTCTTCGATCGTTCGGTCCTCGTCCCGGTTGTCCTCCGCTGGCCGGGCAACTGGCTGCGGCGCGGGAGCGGGTGTGACCGTCTGCGGCGGTATCGGTTGATCCTTCTGCGTTCGCACCGATTCGGCGTATGGATCGAATCCCTGGAACCTCATCGTCGTTCTCCTTCGGTTCGCCTATAAAAGCAAAAAGGCCATCACCGTTTGAGGTGATGGCCCTTGAAAATCCTTGTTGGTCAGCTCTTGCTACATCACCCCGTGCACGCCGGCAGATGAATGCCGACGCTGATAAGCCCCAGGGTAAGAAGCAGGTCGCGGAACATCTCGGAGTGATTATGACACAACCGAGTGCGAGAAACCTAGCAGTGCACGTTCTGGCGCTGCAGTGTCACCAGCCGACGCTGCGCAGCCGAGGCGCATCGTCTGCGGCGGATCAAACCAGGAGGTGACGACTATCCCAAGCGCTTCTTGAGCTCGGCCGCGGCGTGGCGGAAGAGCGATCGGGTCCCGGGTTCGTTGGCGAGCGCATTCAGGAGACCGAAATCGTGGATCATCCCGTCGTAGCGGATCGTAGTGACGTCGACGCCCGCTTCGTCGAGTTTGCGTCCATACGCTTCGCCTTCGTCGCGGAGGATGTCGTTCTCCGCCACCTGGATCAGCGCCGGCGGCAATCCCTTCAGTTGCTCGAGGCTCGCCCGCAGCGGCGAGGCATGGATGTCCATGCGTTTGCCGGGGTCGGCAATGTACAGGTCGTACATCCACTGCATCAGCGACCTCGAGAGGAAGCGGTCGCGTCCGAACTGTTTGTACGATTCGGTTTCGAAGTCTGCGTCGACGATCGGCCACATCATGATATGCAGCTTGATCTTCGGCCCGCCGTTTTCTTTCGCCTTGATTGCGGTTACGGCGGTCATGTTGCCGCCGACGCTATTGCCGACGATGGCGAGGTTGCTGCCGTCGACGTTGATCTCATCCCCGTGGTCGGCGACCCACCTGGTCGCGGCGTAGATCTCATCGATCTGCCTCGGAAAGACGGCGTCGGGCGTGCGCGTGTAGTTGACGAA
Organism: uncultured Acidobacteriota bacterium; assembly: GCA_963755695.1. Taxonomy (GTDB): domain Bacteria; phylum Acidobacteriota; class Vicinamibacteria; order Vicinamibacterales; family 2-12-FULL-66-21; genus QHWT01. The sequence goes on from CAVWLB010000010.1 coordinate 3,090,029, forward strand.
GACCGCGCAGTACCCTGATTCGACGACGAGGTCGCGGACAAAGCGCCGGTGCGTAGGGTAATCGCCGAGCACCCAACCCCCGCCGTGTACGAACACGAATACCGGCAATTTGCTGGCGGCACCCTTCGGACGCACGATGTTCAGAACGATCTCGAAGCCATCCACGGAGATGGTCTTTTCTCGCTCGTCGATTCCCGAGTAATCGAAGTTGACCGAAGCCTGGGCCGTTTCGAGGACCTTTCGAGCAGCCACTGCCCCGAGCTTTTCAAGCTCGGGCGGTACTGGCGTGTTGAGCGCTTTCAGGAATGCTCGTGTCCCGCGCGACAGTCGCTGGTCGGTGTAAAAGTCGACGACATCGGTTGCCTGCACGGCTTGCGAATTACCCATACGATTACCTCCTGGCAAACACTGCTGCCACCCTTGAACGGTCTCTTCGAGAACAGCCGTCGAAGCGGTGTCTGGGCGGCCGCGCCATTCGACCATGTTGCCGAACGCGGATCTATTGGACGATGGTAGCGGAGGCGAGTCGGTTTAACCGCAGAGTCTCGAGGGCCACCTCCTCGAGCACCTCGAATCAATGCGTTACGGCCTGGCCGACCTATACCAAGGTCTGATGGACGATCGCGTCTTGGCGAGAGCATTCTGCTGTGTGGGGCCTGCAGCTCAACCGGGAATGATCTCGAACCGCAAAACGACCTTATGAACTCCTGACGCAAGCCGTTGAACGCGAGGGTACTCCACGCAAAGGAGCACACATGTCCACGACCCACCTCCACCAAACAACCACCTTGACGCCGAAGCAGTTCATCGCCGGCCTCACCGACTTCGGTCCGGGCCGTTCGAAGCTCTTTGGCAGGAGCGCCGAAGAGTACCTCAAGGTGCATCACCGTGGCGCCTCCGAGGCCGACGTCACGGAGGGCTCGGGCGGCATCTGGGAGCGCCTCCACTACGACTGGTCCAATCCCAACCGCGTCGTCATGACAACCACCGACTCCAACCTGTGGGGAGGCGGCTCGGGGCACACCTACACCTTCACCCGGCGCCCCGACGGAACGACCGATCTGGACGCCGTCGTGGTGCGCGATGGCAAGAACCTCAAAGGACGGCTGCTCGGATTCGTGCTCCGGATCTTCGGCGAACGCGTCCTGGGGAAGGAGCTGGAAAAGACCGTCAAAGCCATCGAAGCTCGGAACGGCGCAGCGAGACAGGAAGGCGCCTCGTGAGCCGCGCTTCCAACCCGCACGTCCGCTGAGCAGACTCGCGCTAGCGCAAGGGGTTCAGAATCCGGATGCTAACCAAGCGTTGCTCGGTCCTGAAGCGACGCCTATTGCGAGATGCCTTTTCATTCGGGGACGCATGCGCCCGAAGTGGTAGATCAGTTGAGCCGGGGGACGGCTCGGCATGGCAGTTACGCGGTCGAGCGCACGTTCGTCGAACGGTGGCCGGCCCTCGACGTGAAACCGTTCCGGCGATTCGCGGCGGCGCGCGCGGATGTTGAGGGCGCATCTATGCTGCCCGCCCCCCCACAAGGATGCAAGCCCTTCTCTCACGCCGCTTACGAGTCTTCAAGAAAAATACCGACAGGTTCCAACCCGGGCCAAAAAAAATTTACCTCGGCTGCCCCCCTGACGTCAGCCGCGGATCAACCCTCCGTCATCAGGGAGCAGTGCTTGTCTGGTTCGAGTAGCGGCGCTCTGACGGAAGTTACTTCCGTGGTTTGGGCACGTGCTGATCGATCAGGATCGGGTTTCCGTCGGGATCGGTCAGCACCATGCTTGCGGGGCCCGTGGAAGACTCATCGGCCGCCGCCGTCGGCACGAGGCCTCGACCCTTGAGTGTCCGCTGAATGTCGCGCACATCGTCAAAGTCCGGCAGGGTGCTGCCGGTTCGGTCCCACCCCGGATTGAACGTCAGCATGTTCCTGGTGTACTGCGGCCCTTGAAAGAGCCCGATGGTGCTGGTTGAGTTCTGAAGGATCAACCAGTTCTGTGCCTGGTCGCCGGCGATTGCTTGAAGCCGAGTTTTTCGTAGAACGCCCGAGAGTCGGCGATGTCCTTCACCGCGAGACTGACTGAGAAGTTCCCGAGTTGCATCTGACCATCTCCTGACGCAGACAGCGCATTGGCCGCTCTATTGAGCCGACTATATATGTCCCTGTTGTCCTCAGAAACGCCGCAGTCTCTACCGACGCTAGAATCTTTGTCAGAGTCGAGGATCACGTTCGCGGCACCCAGTTCGATCCAGGCATTGGAGTCGTCGAATAGACCGTCGACCAGTGGCCGGCGACGATCGGGACTACTGACTGTACACGCCGGCCAATTACGATCCCAAGAGACAGGTCACAATGTCGCGCAAGTGAGATTGACGTTGGGAGAATGGCGTGAATGATCTCCGAATTGCCATCCGGACAATGCGCGCGACGCCCGTCGTCACGCTCGTTGTCGTCGTGTCTCTCGCGCTGGGCATCGGCGCCAACACGGCCATGTTCTCGATCGTCAACAGTCTGCTGCTGCGACCCCTTCCCGTCGAACGCGGCGACCGGCTCGTGCTGCTCCTGTCGGACCCGTCGGTCACCCCGACGTCGCCGTGGTCGAACCCGGCGTGGGAGCAGATCCGCGATCGCCATACGGATCTCTTCCAGGAGACGTTCGCGTTCTCGCGGCGGACGACTCGTTTCAACCTCGCCCAGGGCGGGCCGACGGATTTCGTCGACGGCGTCTACGCGAGCGGCCGCTACTTCGATGGTTTGCGCCTGCCGCTAATACTCGGACGGACCTTCACGACCGAAGACGATCGCCGCGGCGGCGGGCCGAACGGACCGGTGGCGGTGATCAGCTACGCGCTTTGGCAGCGGCGCTTCGGCGGATCGCGCGATGTAATCGGCAAGACGCAAACGATCGATCGCGTTCCGTTCACGATCGTCGGCGTGATGCCGCCGGAGTTTTTCGGCACCGACGTCGGAACACGGTCCGACCTGATCCTCCCGATCGGCACCGAACCACTGATGCGCGGGCGTGACAGCCTGCTCGATCGTGCATCGTGGCTGCTGGTCATGGCGCGGCTGAAGGACGGCCAGACCGTCGAGTCGGCCGAGCAGGCGTTGCGTGGCGTCCAGCCGCAGATTCGTGAAGCGACGATGCCCGTCAACGCGGGCGCCGAGGTGCGTGCGCGACACATGGCGGCGCCGATCGGAGTGCAGTCTGCCGCGGGCGGTACGTCCGCGATGCGCGCGCGGTATCGTCAGCCGATTCTGGCCATCATGACGGTCGTCGCTCTGGTGCTGCTGATTGCGTGCGCGAACGTTGCGAACTTGTTCCTCGCCCGGGCGTCGGCTCGTCGCCGCGAATTCAGCGTGCGCCTGGCGCTCGGCGCCTCGCGCTGGCGGCTCGCCCGACAGCAGCTCGTCGAGGCGCTGTTGCTGGCGGCTTCTGGCAGCGTCGTCGGCCTCGTCATCGCACTGTGGGCAAGCGGCGTGCTCGTTCGTCAACTGTCGACCCAGGCCAACACGGTGTTCCTCGATACCAGCCTCGACTGGCGCGTGCTCGCGTTCACCGCGTCGGTTGCAATCGCGGTCGCGCTGCTTTTTGGCGTCGTTCCGGCGCTGCGCGCATCGCGCACGGAACCGAGCGACGCCATCCGCGAAAACAGCCGCACTACGCCGGGAGAACGCGGCATCGGGTTCGGCGGCGCGCTGGTGGCTGGACAGGTCGCGCTGTCGGTCGTCGTGGTCGTCGCTGCCGGTCTCTTCATTCGGACATTCACGACGCTGGCGACGCTGAACGTCGGTTTCGATCGCGACCCGGTGCTGCTGGTGCGCCTCGATGTGTCGCAGAAGAGCGCGGAGCCGTCTCAGCGACTTGCCCTGTACGAGCAAATCACGACGACTGTTCGCGCGATGCCTGGAGTTGCACACGCCGCGATATCTGAAGTGACGCCGGTCAGCGGGACGATCACCGACGTCTACGTGGAGGCCGAAAACGGTCCGCAGCTCGCGCCACCGCAGAACATTTCCTATCGAAACGTGATCACGCCCGACTGGTTCGCGACCTACGGCACGCGTCTCGTGGCGGGGCGCGATTTCGACGAGCGCGATCGCCTCTCGTCGCCGCCGGTCGCGATGGTCAACGAGACGTTCGTCCGCAGACTCTTGCAGGGCGCGAGTCCGCTCGGCCGGCGAATTCGCAATCCGTCCTCGGCGCCCGGCGAAACCCGTCCGTGGATCGAGGTCGTAGGCGTCGTCGCGGACGCCGCCTATCTCTCGCTGCGTGCGGCCGTGCCGCCGACGATGTACATACCGCTGGCGCAGCGGACGCCCGATTCGGGCTTTTTTCAGTTCGCGACGCTGAGCGTGCGCGCGCAGAGCGGGTCTCCGCTCTCGCTCGCGCGCGGCGTCGGCGATGCGATCGCTCGGGTTTGATCCAAGCGTCGCGATCACCTTCACACCGCTGAAACAACAGGTCGATGCTGCGCTCGTGCAGGAACGGATCGTGGCAGTCCTGTCGGGATGGTTCAGCGTTCTGGCGCTGCTGCTGTCTGCGCTCGGCCTGTACGGCGTCACGTCGTATGCGGTGAACCGCCGCCGAGCCGAGATCGGCATCCGTATGGCGATCGGCGCCGCACCGGCGCGGGTCGTTCGGCTCGTCCTTGCGCGCGTCATCGTTCTTCTGGGCTTCGGCGTGTTGATCGGCACGGCTGCGAGCATCTGGGCATCCAGATTTATTGCGGCGCTGCTATACGGACTCGAGCCACGCGATCCGGTCACGCTCATATCCTCCGCCGCCATCCTCGCGGCCGTCGGCGCGCTCGCCGGCTCTCTGCCGGCTTACCGTGCGTCGCGCGTCGATCCGGCGGAAGTCCTTCGCGAGGGTTGAGGGCGGTTGACGCCACTGTGACTCTGCGAATGGACGCTGGCGCCGTCCATTCCTGACCCGTCGTTATCAACTGATCGGACTCGATCGTCTCGGCTCACGCGCCGCAATGACCTGTGGGGACGTAAGGCCGTGCGGTCCGCGTGGTTGGACAAGAACGCCTTCGTCGGCTGGGTTGTCACTGAGCGCCCGTGGGAGGCGGAGAAACCGTTAATCCGCTCAGTATGTCTGCCGCTGAAACTTGATCAGAATCGCAGTCACGCCTTTCACGCTCGGCTGTCTGCCTGTCGTGCGGCCGCGAAGCGTCGCGCGCGCGCTCTGCCTGTTTACCGCAACCCGATCCAAGCGCATTCGTCTCAACGCGAGCACCACGGCGGCGGAAGTTGACCATACCCCCCGGCCAGTATATAAAGCCCGGTCAAAGGGAGGGATGTCGTGAGGATTATCACTCTACTGCTCACCTACATCTTGGTTGGTGCCGTGAGCGCCACGGCGCAATCGGCCGACGACGAGGCAATCAAGAAATTGCTTCATGATGAGACGGTCGCGTTTTACGCACGTAACGCGGACGTTTTGGAGGCGAAGTGGCTCCACGATTCGAACGTCAACGCGATGCTTGTTAGCAGCGGCCGTTATAGGTATTTCAAAGGCTGGGAAGCTGTAGCAGAGCGCGTCGCAAAGGCCATAAAAGACTACCCACAACCGATCGCCGTCGATGTTACTAACACGAACTTCGTCATTCGGCAAGAAGGTGGATTGGCGTGGGTGGAATATGACCACACGGTGAAAGGGGCGGACCGTGATGCTGAATTTGAGTCGAAGTCACATGAATATCGCACTCTGCTAAAAAGCGATGGGGTGTGGAAAATCGCTGCTCAAATTCACATAGCTACCGACACCTTCAACCGCGGAACCGAAGCGAACCTGAACGACACTGGTTATGAACTACTCACGTCTGGGAAGATCAAGGAAGCCATAGAAGTATTGAGCCTCAACGTCAAGTTCTTTCCAGACTCTTGGAATGCGTATGACAGCCTGGGTGAGGCGTATGCGACGGCAGGTCAGAAGGATTTGGCGATTCAGAATTATGAGAAATCCGTGCAGCTGAATCCCAAAAATGAAAACGGAAAGGCGGCACTTCAAAAGCTCCGCGGGAAATAACTTAGCCTGTTTCGTGAGAGCGTCTTGGGCGAGGCGCCCGAACCTTAAGAACGAGTAACAAAACCCATCCCGACGAGTGCGCCGCAGGAGAAAAAGGCAGCGGCTTGGGGCGGTGGCGCTGGGTTGTCGAGCGGACGTTCGCATGGCTGAATCATTCCGCCGTCTACGCGTCCGCTACGACAAACGGGCCGACATCCACCAGGCGTTCCTCTCGCTTGGCTGTGCATGGATCTGCTGGCAGCCGCTGCGGAAGACTGGACGATGGCCGGAGAGCTTGAGCCAAACGGGGTTCCCCGCTAGATAAATGTTAGGCGGCTGCTCAGGAGTAAAACCCAGCCTCGAACGGCCACAGCGACGACGATCGCTGTCCCGCCCCAAGGAAGTCACGTCTCGCCGTTGCAGCGCTTAGCGTGACCGAATATCGCCGTCTGTTGGATGCCTTCAAACGGTCCGCGCGCATGACCGCCGGGAACGTCAAGGGTCAGGTGGCCTGGCAGGCGTTCCGAATTTTGAGCCGATCACCGCGCCGGTTCCGGAACAGAACAAATGACCCGAGAGTGGGTCCAGCGTGAAGCGCTCCCGGACCAGTGCGGCTAACCCGTCGATCGATCGCCGCAGATCCGTGGCTCCCGTCGCCAGATAAACGCGCAGAGCCGGCGACAGGGTCAGCATCGCGATCGGAGAGCCGTGACCACGGCTTCTACCAGTTCCGGCGTTGCGCCCCCGCCGATCTGGAGCCGTTCGCCGCTGTTCAACACGACCTCAAGGATCGGCGCCGGCGCGTCCGAGGCGACACGCACCGGGACGAACACCGAACCGCCTGGTTCCGCGGCCTCTATCTTCGGCTCGTTAGACAAACTTGCGGCACCAATACCAGAACGTCCAGCCGGGAATGCGATGGCGCCGTGCGAAGCTCGCTTGCGATTCGCCGCTCTCACGCCACTGCGTCACCAGCGGCGCCATCCGCGCCGACGTATCTTTTTTCACCATGGTCGACTCTCCGTGCGGAGAATCGACGACCTTCAGGCACGATTCAAGACGCGCTTGGTCGAACGCTTACACAAACCCTGGCCGCTGCTCGCAGAGGACTTGCACCGTAGTGCTGCGGTTGTCAGTCAGCCGCCTTTCAGCTTCGTTGTCATCGGAAGTTCTCGATCAACATCAGGTCGGTATTCTCGCCCGTCCCTCTCGTATACACAATCGTCCTGCCGTCGGGCGACACAGACAGACCCAGGGCGGGCACTCTGATTCCATCAAGCGTTCCGAGGCGCCTGTCCCGTCCGGTCTTCAGATCCAGGACATGGACGGGCGGATTGGGGCTCGCCTCGCACGGCACGTAATAGACGCCTTGCGGGCCGACGCCAAAGGCGCTGTTTTTGACGCATGGCACGAGCTGGCGGGCCGCGCCGCCGGGGAGCGGCATCGCCATGAGCGGCGAGTCCGCACCCTTCGGCTGGAATAACAGAGTCTTGCCGTCGATCGTCTCGCACGCGAATGGCCCGCTCGCCTCGCGGATCAGTCGCTCGGACGTCCGACCGTCTACGGACACGCGCCAAAGATCGCGTGCGGCCCCCCCCTGCTCGCTGCTGAAGTAGATCCAGCGCCCGTCGCGCGACCACGTAGGGACGTGCTCATTGCCAGCCTGGGTCGTGAGCCGACGCGGCGATCCGCCGTCGGCATCGATAATCCAGATGTGATAGTGCAAATCGTCGTCAAATGAATCGAATACGATCCGACGCCCATCGGGTGACCAGTAGGGCGAGCCATCGCCCGCCATGCCGTGCGTGAGCGACTGCGGGTTGGAGCCGTCGGCGTCGGCGACCCCAATCTCCCCCATAGAGCTGGAACGCCCCGACTCGAACGCCAGCCGTCGGCCATCTGGAGACAAACGGGGTGCCATTTCGGGGCGGTTGGACCCAATGACCACCTGCACAGGACGCCCGACCTCGAAGCGGTAGATGTCGAGGTCAAACCAATCACGAACGAACGCCAGCCGGTCGCGCGTCAGCGCAACGGCTGGATCGCTCGCGGACCCTGCGACCTCAATGCGCTCGGGCGGGCGAGCCCCATCAGCATCTACACGCCAGAGATACATGTCCTGCGCTGGCGCGGCGGCGGCGTACACCACCCTACTCCCATCACGAGTCCAGGTGACGGAACCGACAAACTGCAACCGCTGCGTCGTCAGTCGCAGCGGAGGGGCCGAAGGCGTCCGCGCAGGATTCAGTTCAACCAGATAGACATCGCATTTTCCCGCGTGTCCTTGAAACCACCTCGGCCGGGTACCTGTCATGATTGCACGACGTGTACGCGAGTCGGCGGCCGTCGGGTGAGAAGGCGGGGTTCGAATCTTCAATAAGAGGCGAGGATGCAATCAGAGGCCGAGGACCACCGCCATCGGCCGGAATGAGATAAATGCCTCGCGGTGGCCCGCCTATTCCGTGCTCTCGGGACCGTCCCGCTGCCAACCACTGACTATCCGAAGACCAGCCGATCGAATCGGCGCCGCGGAAGTCGCCCAGTTTTCGATCTGCACCGCCCAGTGGTGACACAAGCTGAATGGTCGTACCGTCGGGTCGCTCTCGCAGGAACGCGATCTGCCGGCCGTCGGGCGACCACGTCGGATTGCCATCGGCGGCGGGATCGGTCGTCAGTCGGCGAATGTCTGACGACCCGACCAGCGTGACGTAGATATCCCAGTTGTCGTGCCTCGCGCCGTTCCACGCGAACGCCACCTGCTCGCCGTCTGGTGAGAAGGTTGGATGCCAACGCGGGCCCTCCAGCGCTGCGAGCGGCACGACGTGCGGTGGTGGGGCTTCCACGGGGTGATGCGATCGCAGCAGCACCCACGCCGTGGCTGCAGACACAACGATCACGGTGCCCGCAATCAACACCATCAGCGGGGTACGACGCCTCCGCACGGACCGGCACAGGCCGCACGGCGCCGGCGTCCGATTCCTCTGTGATGTCCAGCAGCGCCACTTTCACGTCGTCGATGTGCTGAAAGCGCCGGGCGGGGTCTTTCCGCAGGCAGCGCCTGACGAGATCCTCCAACTCGGGCGGCACGGAAACGATGATGTCGCAGACTGGTTTCGGCTCCCGATGAAGGATCGCCGATAGTGTGGACAGTTTCGACTCTCCCTGGAAAGCGCGCTGTCCTGTGAGCATTTCGTACAGAAGGCTGCCGAAGCTGAAGATGTCCGAGCGTGCGTCCACCGCCTTGCCTTCCGCCTGCTCCGGCGACATGTAGGCAACCGTGCCGAAAATCCGGCCTTCCTCGCTATCCGGATGCTGGCTCTCCGACGGGACTAGACTCCCTCGCGCAGATTCGGTCAACTTCGCCAAGCCGAAATCCAGTAATTTCACGAGGCCGGAGGCTGTGATCATCACATTGCCCGGTTTGAGATCCCGATGAACGATGCCGGCCGCATGCGCCGCCGCAAGCGCCTCGGCAATCTGAGTCGCGTAGTTCAACGCCACCGGCAATCGCAATCCCTTGGGGCCGATCGACTGATCCAGCGTTTTTCCGGCCACATACTCCATGACGATGAAGTCCAGGTCATGGTCATGGGCAATCTCGTGAACCGTGATGATGTTGGGATGGTTGAGAGCGGATGCTGCCTTGGCCTCCCTGATGAATCGCTGCTTTCTCTTCGGATCAGTCACAAACTCCGCTGGGAGTACCTTGACGGCGACATCCCGTCCGAGACGATCATCGCGGGCGCGATAAACGTCACCCATGCCACCCCCGCCGATCTTCTCGATTACATGGTAATGGGTCAGCGTACGGCCGACCAGATTCGTCGCATTCGATGTCGGCCGAGTCTTCGCCAGGATTCTGGCCGTCACCTCTAACGCCGACGATTCGATGAAGCGTTCAATTCGAGGCTGGGAGGCAAGCAATTGTTCGACTTCTCTTCGCAGAGACTCATCACCAGCGCAGGCTTCTTTGACGAAAGACTCGCGTCGGCCGGATTCGATGGTCAGGGCTGAGTTGTAAAGCCGCTCGATCTCCTGCCAGCGTTCAGGGCTCACTTCTCCTCCCCACGCCTCATCTCCCGATACAGCCAGAGCTTCGCCGACTTCCAATCTCTCAGGACAGTGTCGGAGGAGACTCCCAGCGTCTCCGCCGTCTCTTGCTCGGTGAACCCGCCGAAAAAGCGCATCTCGACCACCTTCGCCTTCCTGGGATCAAATGCGGCGAGAGCAGTGAGCGCGCTGTCGAGGGCGACCAAGTCTTCGTCCGCCTCGGGGGAAGGTATCATCGCCTCCTCGAGCGACACCTTCTGCACGTCGCCCCCGCGCTTCTGACTGCCGCGCGAACGGGCAAAGTCCACCAGAATACGCCTCATTACGTTGGCGGAAATGGCGAAGAAGTGGACGCGGTTCTTCCACTCGACCGCGTTCGCGTCCACCAGCCGGACGTAGGCTTCATGAACCAGGGCCGTCGTCTGAAGAGTGTTAGCGCCCCACTCTCGCGCCATGTAACCGTGGGCCAGTCGGTGCAATTCGTCATAGACAAGCGGAACGAGCTTGTCCAGCGCCGCGGTATCGCCCCGGCACCAGGCCTGAAGCAGACGAGTGACATCGTGAGTCGATTCATTCATCGCGAGACGGCCTCTGGGGGCCACTCGAGCTGGAATGACTCGCAACTATATGCCGGTTCTGCCAACTAGCCTCGTTGTGCGCCTACCGGATCAGCTACGACATTCCATTCTCAACCGTATCGGGTGACGGAAGGACCCAGAAAAGCTGGATGCCCGTGCGGGTTTCGCAGGTTGGTTTTCGCAATAGGGCCCAAGGGCGGACAGACCAAGCCGCCCCAAGGGAGGCCCCATGGCAAGCCAATCGATCTCACGGAATCAGGTTTTAGCGGTTTCGCTGCTTGCGCTAGCTGCCGGCCTTCACGCGCAATCGCCAGGAAGCGTTCCCAGCCGAGTATTGGCTTACTTCGACCACCTCAGTAAAGAGCCGCATCTCGACGAATATCTCAAACTTGCACGGCCAACGCCGGTTTCGATGAGGTATAAGGCAGCGGCGCTTGCCAATCTGCCGCCGAACGGTCACGTGCAACTGTCCGCCAACAGCCAAGCCAAGCTCGCTGCGCTGGCACCGATCCTCGAGTTTTTCGGCCGGAGAGGAATTATCGAGCCAGAGGTGATTGGCGACAATGAGACTACTTTCATCGGTTTGTATGAACGCTGCGCGCTGATCATTACTCAAAAGGCGCTCGACCTGCTCAGCAAGCAAGAGATACAGGCCGTCGCGGCGCACGAGTTGGCACACGAATGGTACTGGGATGAATACCGGTTGGCGCGAGAGTCCAAACAAGATGACAAGGTGCAGGAGATAGAGCTTCGTTGTGATGGGATCGCGATCCTCGCATTAGTCCGACTGCGGCTGAACCCTTCACAGATGATGTCGGCGCTGCGGAAAATGGGTCACTACGATAAGGATACTTGGGGAGCCAACTATTATACGGTACTCGACGAGCGTCTCACGTTTGGGCGCTCGATGATCAATTGGATATCGACGTGGCCGAGATTTCGCTGAAAGACAAGAGCAATCATCGTTACCGCGGTTGTGAACGCCCGCAAGGAACCTGTATCCGCAAGAATCTTGATGGCGACTTCGCGACCCAGCCGAGGGTCTCGGGCTCGATAGACATCGCCCATGCCCCCGGCACCGATGGGGCCGAGCACCTCGTACGGGCCGAGCCGTGTCCCGGCGACAAGCGACATGGGGAGTCCGGGCGCCATTATAGGTCTCACGGCATCACGGCGCGGTCCGCGTCACCGCTCTCCGCTCGCGCCACCTCCCCGTCATCCCGTTCGCTGGGAGTCGAACCGACAACCTCAATGTAATTGGGGTGCGGCTGTGGATTGATTCCTCCCTCTACCGGCCGCTAGTAGAACATTGCAGCTGGCAGTGGACCTGGTTGCTGGCCGGCGGAGCTAGGACGAACATCAACCCCTGGGATTGATCGCGGAGGCGGTGCGCTATTGCCAGCGCGTGTGACGTCACCGCAGGGTTCCGCTTCTGACGTTGATCGAAACGACCGTCACCCAACGAAGGTGCTTGGGCTTCGCGATCTTCCTGACGTCAAATCACTCGTCCGTTACAATAGTCATTCTCCTACCCAGTAATTCGTCTCAGTCAGAACCCTGCCTTGAGACCAGCTCGTTACCAGGAGTCCGATGATCAGTCGAGGCATGCACCGACTTGGCACATGATGCGCCCGCACCCGGTGTTCATCGCGAATTGTCTACTCGAAAAGACTCTCCATCGGGCCCACTTCGGATTCGCTCAGATGCGCTGTCGGCAGGATGTTGTCGACACCGAGAGCTGTCCCCTCGATACCACGGCGGTCACCCACGACCGTCCGCAGAGTCCGGTGGTTGACGAACATCCGCTGGTCGAAGAAGTGCTGCTTGACTCCTTCGAATATCTCGATGCCAACGAACACGAACCTGGGGAACCGGCCGTTTTCCTTCAAGAACGCCTTCGCAGCGGCTTCGATATCTCTGATTACGGCTGGAGCCGGGTCGCCCATTACTCTGGCCTCGCATCCGCCAACCAGACCCGGGCAGTCTCCAACGCTGTAATTCGTCAGCGCCCGCATGTCGAATTCACTAGTGGACACACGAAGCGCTTCCATTTTCACCTTCGCCTGCTCCATCAACCGGATGATTTCGAGCGCGATTTCCTCATTGGTAAGAATCATTTCTTTTTCCTACTGCGTGGTGAAATATCTCACCGGACCCGACCGAACTACGTCAGCCATGGTCTTGCTCTCGATTTTCCAGTAATATGTTTTATTCGGGAGCAAATTATAAAAAGAATACGATTCCTTAGTGGACACCACTCCCATCGAAGCTTTTCCGGGCATATAGTTCACCACAATGGCATGCGTGAACTGTGGATTCACATCCAGATAGATGTCGTATTTATAGGCATAATTACCCCCCTCCCATCTCAGGGTCATCGTATGGAGAACATTCACCGCTCCCTGAGCGGGAGAGAGGCTAATGGGCTTCTCCGGAACACCAGGAACAAACTCCTTAAACATCGGATAAGGAGACACAACCCCATTCACCGATGGATGGGGAATCGGCGTGCCATCAATTTTCTCGTTATTCCACTTCCGGTTGAACTGAGCAATGAACCACGCGACCATCCAGGGTTCCTTGGTGAACAGTAAATGTTCATCCTGCCCGTAGGCACTGGAGTCCGTCCAGTTCCCGGAGCCAAACTCCACTTCCCCAAGGTCATAGAGGATCACGGACTTCTGGTGCATATCTTGGCCACCGATATTGTTCTTCATCTTAATCTCCGCCCCGGCCTTCCACATCTGATCAACGTAGTAAGCATCCAACACATAGTGCGGATTGCGGTATTGGCGGGGTTCATTAATGATCCGCACCTTTACACCGCGCTTAAGGGCGGCGATCAGGGCCATAGGGATCTTGGGATCCGTGATTCTAAAAATCGCCGCATCGATTTGAAGCGTCTCCTTGTTGATTTCGTTCACGAGGCGGTCTTCAAAATTCTGGCCGGGGCTGAACACCAAGTCCGGATTCGCGTCATACATGGGATAATTGCGAACCAACGGACCATTAATGTTGACATAATTGCGGAACCTCGTGGTGTTAATCCAGCGGGAATCAAAGGCATTCTCAAAAGCGTTGAGAATCGTGGGATCCTCGGTGAAATAGACGGCTTCATCCACGTAGCCGGTGTAGGGGGTTGTTGGAGAGTAACTCCCATTCGCGAAGTTCCCCGCACTGAAGTTCATTTGTCGCTGGCCCGCAAAGATGAACATCTTCCAGTGATTGATATAGGGCGGGGAGATGTGGGTTCGCATTGGGATTCCCGCATTGGCCATCAGGTCGCGGCAATATTTGTTCCCATTGTAGGAATCCGCTGTGAGGTCCATGATGACCCTGATGGGCACTCCACGCTTGTGGGCCTTGACCAGCTCACCAGCAAAGCGCCAATCGGTCATGAACCAGAAGCTAACGTCAATGCCGCCAGTGACCGGTTCATTACGAATAGCATTGAGAATCGGCGTGCGGCAGTCCTGATAGGAGTTGTCACACAACGATTCGCCAGGGTATTGTTGCGCTTTCACGGTGCCTGTGAATGCCACGAGGCACACGAAGAGCACGAAAATGAGTTTTTTCATCTTAAAAAGGACTTTGGACACTGAGGGGACTCGAACCCCTCGCCCCTCGGGCCGGCCATCGGCAGTCATTCGTGCCCAAACTGGAAATCAGTAAAACTTCGGCGTGGGCGCCCCGCCCTTGAAGGAGAAGTTGGACGCGGCGGGGACTCTTTCGAGCTGGCCCCTGCACTTCGTAAGAACTAGCGTTATCCCGTCAGCAACTTCCTGCTCGGTCAGCTGACCGTTTTCAGATGTCGCCAAACGAGTCGTGACGCTGTAGTACTCCTGAAGATGGCGTCGAGTACCAGTGCAAGGTTCGTGACCAACGAACCAAGACCCATCTAAAGGGGTTAGCGCCAATTGGTTGAGATTAGTTTTGTGGGCGCCAGATGTCCCGGAAGAGATCTCTTGCCCAAGCCAGATTTCTTTACGGTTGTGATCGGAAGGTCCATTCATGCCGCCTGCCGCGTTGAGCGACGGGAACTCCGAGTCCACGGCGCAACCTGACCGACGCGCGCGATCCAGTATCGGAAAGCGAGCTCGGTGACACGAGGGCGCGAGCGTAGCTGATCGAGCGGCGGGGTTCTGTGCAGGATTGAACACCTCAACGTTCCGACGTGTTTGCTGAAACGACGAACGGAGTGAGCGATCGCCGGCCGGAGATCGAGATGGCTGTGCCTACTAGAAACAGCGTAAGCGGTGCGTTGATTGAAGTCGCGCTCGACGTCGAATCGCCTCGACTCGTGGCCTCCGTCGTCGTTTCGCTGGTCTTCGCGCTTCGGTCAGCAAGTCGATCGCGCGCGGCGCTGCACCTCCAGATCCTCGCGCTGCGGCGTCAGTTGGCGGTCCTGGTCGCTCGCGCCCCTCGCGACTTCGTCTGACTGCGAGGGATCGAGTGCGCTGGGCGTGGCTGTCGCGGGCGTCAGGCTCGAAGGACAGAATCGGTCGTTGCAGCCTTCCGACTGCACCAGGATCAGGCGCTCAAGGGATCTTCTTGGGACCTATGCGCCACGACCACTACTCTCACCGCGGACTAGCCCGATCGCCACGGCATTTTTGACGCACGACTCGCCGCGGATGGCACTGGCCGGTAAGTGATCGCTGAGGGGGCGATGCCGCCGCAGGTGGGCGGAAGGCGTATACTTCAACCCTGGCCGTGTTCGTTCCGATCTCTCTCCCTCACGACAGCCTCGTCCCGCTTCCCGAGCTCTTCTCGCACGCGAGCACGCTCCATGGGCAGGCGCATGTCTCGCGCGTGATGGTGCACGCGTTTCGCCTGCTCGAGGCGACCGGCTGGTGGGAGGAGGCGCCGCGCCTGTGGGCAGCCGTCTACGTCCACGACATCGCGCGAATGCACGACGGCGTCTGCCATCGTCACGGCGCCGATGCGATGGCCAAGGTCGACCGAGTGCCCGAGCTGCGATTGCTCTTCGCCCGAGGAGGCGTCGTCGACAGTGACTACGCGCCGATCCGTACCGCCGTCGTGCATCATGCGGTGCCTAAGGAACTGGACCGCGGCCATCCGCACTGGCGCTTGACGTCGCTCCTCAAGGACGCCGACGCGTTGGACCGCGTTCGTCTCGGCGATCTCGATCCGCGATATCTCAGGAATGCGCAGGCGAACGAGATGATCGCGTTCGCGCAGATGCTCTTCGACACGACCGATGGTGTACTGCCGACGGGCACGGGATATTTCGCGGCGCTCTGGTCGAAAGCGCTGAGCCTCGAGGGGCTCATGAGATCCGCGAATGGCGAGCTCTAAGGATCCGCGTTGACACCGGCGTGATCGGCGGAGTGATCGGCGCCTGACGTCCCGCGCCGGCCGACCCTGTTGATCAGCACGACGGCTCCCGCAAGATGAAGGCTCGCAGATTATCAGCCACTTGTGACCCGACAACGTCACCGCCGCAAACAAGACGATAGGGAATGTTGGCCAGCATCGACAGCCGCTGCTGTCGCCTGCGACTTGGGAATTACCCGACGATCAGCGATTGGTCCTGTGTAGTCGACAATGTCACTCAGGCGCGTCAGGCGCGGTCCCACGCATGAGTCCCCGACGACCTTTTAACCGGACGCGATTATCTCGAGATTCCGCGAATCGTTTAAAGACGCCCTTGTTGCTCGCGGCAGCCCCCAGGGCACCGCCACCAGGCCAGATGCTTGAAATTGTGCCTGCTTACTTCCCAAGAAACCTGGCATGTGACGCACGTCGCCACCACGCCCTCGTCGAACGCCACATAGATACCACGATCAGGCACGGCGATGGGCCTACGGCCAGCCACCGCCGCGGTGACGGCGGCCAGCACACGTTCGAGGGCCACTTCTCCGCTGGTTGTGGGCGCTGCGACATTATCGCTCGGCGCGATTTCGGTGCCCTGCGGCGGTGCTGAGGCGCGCTCACGCTGTGGTCCCGGCGCGACGGGCATTCCTTGCTGACCGGATGGGAACTGTGTGCGCGCATCCGCGTGCTCCGGACATCGCTGCCATCCAAGGGCCTCACCGATACTTTCGGGAACCTCGGCCAGTCCGCGATTCAGCTCGAAAGCACCCATACGTGTGTGCACGATTCCACGAACCAGGTGCGGGTGGCGATAGAGTGGCATGGGTGCAATCAACGATGAATCGGGTGCGCGACACCGGATCCGCAGGACGAGGGGGAGAAGGGAATCACGTGAGCACCGCGTCGCGTTCGCAATCGCACCGGCGGGAGTTCCTCGGTCCGGTGTCGACAGCGCTCGCACACGAACTCGAAGTCGTGCTTCGTGCGCGTGATGATAAAGCGGTGCTGACACCGAAATCTCCGGGCGGCGCTGATGATCATGCGGTCTGTGTTGACGGCGCACTGCGAAGGGGCAGTGTCGCTCAGGTCCGACTCCGACAGCGCTGGGCAAGCGCCGTACCATCGCAGCGTCGTGACGTATTCGGCACTTTTGGGCATTTCTGTAACGCGCCACCCGCAGGCGGATCACGAATTTCGGAGCGAATTTCAATTCTGTAACGATCCTGCGGGCAGATTTCTCGGTTTCGAAGGCGCCTCGAAACGCCGGCCCTTATGAGTTTCAGACGGATTGAGCTGCCAAATGCGCGAGACCCAAAGGGACGCCGCCCGGTCCGCTGCCGCGGCCAGCATCGCGATGCTCGGATCTCAGAGGTGGTGCAGGCCACCCTTTCGCATTCGTCATGCAGCGCATCGGTTGGCAGCGTGCCGGGTTCCGGAAGGTGCAGAGGACCAGCGGTCGCGGCGACGAGCAGGCGCCGGTGCCAAGCGTCGGCATTTTTCGTGGGCTGACCTCACCGAGCGCTACCGCCGTCGATCGGCACAGTAACTATCGCACCGTGTATGAGACGTCATCGCGGTGTCGGATTTAGTGGCTGACGAACCAGCTTGCGAACAACAACAGTTCGGGACGGGAGAACGAGATGAACAGAGTCCTTTCTGCAGCCGCTGCCTCGGTCACCATCGTTGCGGCAGCCGCGTGCGCAACGGCTGTGACCGGACAAAGCAAGAATGAGATTGCGGCCTTAACGCCGGACGAAGTACGGTGGTTTACTCCCGCTTTCTACAACGATGGCAGGCAGCGAGCGCAGCTGTTCGGCGACTCCAGCCAGGGTGGCGCCTGGATCGACCGAGTGAAAATACCTGGTGGCGCGCGTGTTCTGGCGCATACGCACGCGCAAGATGAACTCGTTACGGTCATCGAAGGTACTTGGTACCTGGGCGAAGGAGTGAAATTTGAGGCAGCGAAGCTAAGGGGCTACCCGACGGGTAGTTTCATCGTCATTCCGGCCGGTGTCCCTCACTTCGTCGCTGCGGAGGGAGGTACCGTCGTCGTTCAGATAAGCGGTACCGGCAAATTTCAGACTGAGTACCTTGAGAAGCCAGGCCGAGGGGGCGATGTCAGGCGGCCGGCAGACGCTCCAGCGCCACGATGAGAAAAACGGCCGCGTCCGGGGAGCGGGCGCCGTTGTCGTGTCCGCTGCCAATCTTCCGAAACGCTGCGACCTTTCACTCAGGGCCTGATCGCTAAAACCGCCGTGACCGTGGCCGAAGGCTACCGCGATGGACCGGCGTCGCGCGATCAGACCGACACCCTACGTGAAGAAGTCCGGGAACATGTCGTGATCGAAGAAGTCCTCCGGCTTGACGACCTTAGTCTGCCGCAAGCCAGAATCCGGGGCGACACCCCTGCCGTCAGGTTGTCCATCGAGTGGGCCCTGGTTGCCCGGCGGCGATTGATGGCGCCGCCAGCCTGAATAGCCAACGCGCTCAACGTGGCGGTTGATCCACAACTCGTGCATGACCTCCCGGAGACCCTCGGCGCTGGCGTCGGGCACAAAGGCGCGCAGATCGAGCACCTCATAACGGCGATCCCCTTCCATTCGATCGAGGATGAAGCGGGCGTCCTTGCTCAAGGCATTCATGGCGATACTCAAAAGGGGACACGGTCGTCCGGAGCGCATCAGAGCACAGCAGATGCCACGGCCAGAGCCGTGGCAGGTTGTTCCTCGTTGCATGATATGACCGCGGTGAGGGCGGTTTGGCCGGCGAGCGGGACGACCATCGGAGGATGCCGGCAACGCTTTAGCAGACCGCGCGCACCGGAGCCCATCTACCTTCCGGCAACATTTCCGCGCCCTCACGAGCCCTCTTCGGTGCGCAGCCTCAGCGCGATGTCACGCGCAGGCGACTCGCCCTGTTGCTCGTCCCACCGGCTTTCGTCGAACGCTGGCGAGATCGCCAGCCCGTGGAATAGGTCCGCGCCGTGGATCGACCCGACCGTCGGTCGTGTCGCGGTGACGCCGCGCGATTGCCGAGCTGGGGAAAAGATTGGGTGCCTCTGGTCAAGACCCAAACACGCCGCAAGGGATCGCGGCACCGGTACCTGTCGCTTGGACTCCTACACCAGGCAACATCGAGCGATGTCGAGAGGTTCCCGTTCGCGTGTCGCCGAACCTCACGTGTCTCGGGCACGTGCACGATCTTCGCGGGCCTTGACCCTCAAAGGCGACCATCAAGCTCGATATCCGCCTCGGTGGACACTTGAAACCAGCCAGTCGTTGACCCTTCAGAACCGGCCGCCATTGGACGACCGAGACTGGTGAATTCTACCGTTCAAAGACCCAGACGTTGTCCTGATCGTGATCAGTGCCGCGGAGCTGCTCTGATGCTCGAAGGCGGCGCCCGTCATCCTGCAGCTCATAACGAAAGGCGATTGTCATCTCACCATTCGGAACCTCGGCTCGCCATGTGGCCACAAGCGCATCCCCATCCCAACGCAGTCTCGACACGATGCGGCGTCCTCCATCAGTGCTGGCTACTTCGCGGCCATCCGTTAGCAATTCGTATTTCGTCTCGAATGGCTTGCCGTCGAGCATGATCGTCATTTGACACTTGAAGCTCGGGTCGTGGTGTTCGATCCGTAGCGCGCCACTCTGCGCAACAGGACCGACAATGGCGCTCAGCGCCGAGGCTTGGCGGTTTAAGTGCCACTCGCCCGAGAAATCTGGCTTCTGCTGCGCTCTCACTGTCATGGTGCCGGCCAGAGGGAGCAAGGCAGCGATGAGGATGTAGCCGGGCATCGCATAAATCGAGACCGCAAGACCGGCAATTTCAAGAGCGGGCCAGCGCAGTTAGAGTTCTACTTCATGGCCTCCTCGGTGCGCAAGTCGGTCTGGACTCTAGTCCGCCAGCTATGTTGTCCGCACGTCGGTACTCATGACGGCGTGACCCTGCAGGTGCGCCTCAGGCCGGCCGTCGACATCGCCGGCTAGATTTCCAGCGCGCCGTCCTTTAACGCATCATCGACCCAGTCCTCTCCGGCAGCTTCAGGACGGTTCACGTGGACGATTGAGGCAGGCCAACGCCGGCTCATACTGGAGGCGTCGGCGGATGGTGCGATGGCCTCGTCGGATGGTGACAGATCCCCGTAGGTGATCGCAGCAGCCACTCACCCGTAAACCGCGGATTCTAAAGACACGGAGATCTCCGAGTGGTTGAAAGAGCACGCTTGAAAAGCGATTCCGGCGACTCCTACTCTGCAACACCAAAACCCGTATTCGCACAACCCCATTCAGCGATTTACGTCCCGCCGATGGTTCTTTCTGTGACTCCGTAAACGACCGTATTTGGTCGACGGTTCGGAGCCCACCTTTCCTGCCTGCGATTTTCTGTTGGACATGGCAATCCGATGAACGCAGAATCCGTACACCGAGGCATGGCGGCGAATCGGGAAGAACACGACTCGGCCTCGCGCGATCCTTTCGATTTCGGCGCACTGGTTCGTACCGGCCGGCAGGCCAGGCAATGACGTCCCAGCTGCTCCTGTCCACCGCAACGCTGCTCTTCACGCTCGATCTGATCGGGACGTTCGTCTTTGCCCTCAGCGGCGCGGCATCTGGAGTCAAGCACAAGCTGGATGCCTTCGGAGTGGGCGTCCTTGCTTTCGTCGCGGGCAACGCGGGCGGCGTCACTCGTGATCTGCTGATCGGAGCCGTGCCGCCGGCGGCGATCAACGACTGGCGGTATGTCGCCGTGTCGCTGGTAGCGGGCGCGGTGACGTTCGTGTGGTATCCCAACGTCAAACGGCTGCAACCGATCGTGCTGCTGCTCGATGCCGCGGGGCTCGGGCTGTTCGCGGTGGCGGGCACGCAGAAGGCGCTGGCAGTTGGCATCAACCCGTTCGTCTCGACGCTGCTCGGCATGCTGACCGGCATCGGCGGCGGCGTGCTCCGCGACCTGCTCGTCAACGAGATCCCGGTGGTACTGCGCGCGGATCTGTACGCGCTGGCCGCGCTGGCAGGTGCGGCGGTTGTTGTGGGAGGGCACCTCGCCCACTGGCCTCCGACCGCCACCACGATCGCAGGTGCGATCCTGTGTTTCGGCATACGGCTCATCGCGATTCGACGCGGATGGAGTCTGCCGCCCGCCCGGCTGCCGGTGTCCTCGTAACACAACGAGATTGAAGGACGGTCGACACACCTTGAGCATCGAGCAGAACAAAAGCACTGTGAGAACCGCAAGAGACACGATTCCGACGCAATGCCGGGTTATCCAGTCCGCGTCGCCGAACTGCGACAGCTCTTCAACGCCATTGATCCCTCGCCGTTTCGCGAGCGCGACCTTGACCCGCGTGCGGAGGAATTCATCGTCGAATGGGCTCGTGATTGAGCGGACCTCAATCACATCGCCGGCGCGCCGGAGACGAACGACACTCAGGTGGCCGATGGCGTTCACGTCAAGCGCGTGATGTGGCACAGCGGCTCTAACGTGGAAGTGGAGCTTGTGGCAGTTGAGGGCGGTGGACATGGCATTCCGCAGCCATACCGGCGCCATCCGCGACGTGGCGCCGAACGGACCAGCCGTGATCTGGGCCTTCTTCGAGCGACAGCCGAAAGGATGACATCCAATGAAACCCGCCGTTATGTTGACGATCGCATCCCTGGTCTCGATCCTCTTGCTGACGCTTCACATTACTGACGACATCGTCCGTGGGATATCGAAGGCCGAGCCCTCAAACATTGCGCTGCTGACCCTCGCGGTCTTCCTATACGGGACGCTCGTGCTCGCCGAACGGCGATCGGGGCACGTCATCATGCTGCTGGTCGGGTTGTTCGCGGCAGGCATGCCCGTCATCCACATGAGGGGTGCCCATTACGGCGAGATCGCCAAGTCCACCGGCGGCTTCTTCTTCGTCTGGACACTCTGGGCACTCGGCGCGGTCGGGGGCTTCACCTTCATCCTCTCGGCGCGCGGACTGTGGAGTCTGCGACGGGGCCAGCCAAACACGATGTAGCGGCCGTCGCGTGTCCCTGAGGCACTCGGGTTCTCGGTTGGACTCGGGATCGTTGGTTGCGAACACGATTGTGTCGTCCTGAGCCCAACCCGCGCCTCGCGGCAGCCCAGTGTAAGCGCAGACTGTCGTCGGTGTCCCGCTCGTCACAGATAGCGAGTCGCCATCTATGCCCGGAACTCCGCGGCGTAGTCAGTGGCCCATTCGAGGAAGGTCCGTGGCGGTGCTCCGGTAACTTCCGCAAACGTGGATGTCACAAACGCCGGTTGACCGATGGCGGCAGCCCAAGCGTTGAGGAGCATATTCACGAAGGTCGGCGAACCCAGGACCGGGAGCAACTCCGACCGCGCCTCGTCTGGCGAGATCTCTTCGACGCGCAGTGACCGTCCGATCGCGCGTCCGATGGTCTGCACCTGCTCGGCCTGCGTCAGCGATTGTGGCCCGGTCACAACATACTCCGCGCCGGCGTGCCCCTCTTCGCACAACGTGCGGACCGCGACCGCGGCCAGGTCACGCTCATCGGTCGGAGCCGTTGGAGCATCGAGGTACGGCCAGCGCACGACATCGCCGGTGCGAATTTGCGGCCCCCAGAAATGCCGCGCGTTTCCTGCGAACATGCCGGCCCGCAGGAATGTCCACTCCAGTCCTGACGTTTCAATCAGCCGCTCGATGCGTTCGGCCACGTCTCTGGAAGGATTGGGCTGCTGGAAGAACGGGTGCGGCGTCTTGAGAGGAGCTGTGAGGAACACGATTCGCCGCGCGTGGTTCGCGATTCGCTCCAGCGCACCTGGCGCAGCCGCCGGCGGCGCGACCCATACCAGGAAGACCGTATCAACATCTTCGAGGCACGGATCAAGCGTCTCGGGAACCGTGAGATCCCCGCGCACCACCTCGACCTCTGGCGGCAAGCCGGCCGCATCAGGGTTGCGGGTCATCGCGCGGAACCGCGCTCCCGTGGCCCTCAACTGATCGACAACCTGGCGACCGACGTTCCCGGTGCCGCCGATGACGAGGATACGGCTCATAAAGGACCCATCTTACAGGGCGCGATGGGCGTGGATCATTCGAACGGAACGACCGCGTGGCGTTGCCGTCGAGGTTCGAGGTGTTGTCACACGCTTTAGACTGAACGGTTTTTCAGCAATTCCTTATCAGTCCATCAGGAGTTGAGGATCGGTGCAAAGAGGCCTTCGCCGCTGCAGCCGACGAAGGTTGCGGGTGCACGGTGGTGACAAGGTGACAAAAAGACAGCGAGCGTGTTCCCGGGTGAGCAGCAGCAGGTTAGAGTTAGCCAGAGTGCGCCGAGTTTGACGCCATGCGAGACCAGTTGCTTTCCTGTTTGATCGCCGTAGTCGGAACGGCCGTGTCGTGGCTGCCGGTTCAGGCCGGCTGGACCGTCGCCGCCGACGATTCGGCCGATGCGCTGATCGCCCAAATCGAAGGGCCGCAAGCGGGCAACACCGGCGAGCTCTCCGGCCTGTCGCTCGCGCAAGTGATGGACAAGCTGGATCTGCCCGGCGCGAGCGTCGCCGTAATCAAGGACTTCCACATCCACTGGGCAAAGGGCTACGGCACGGCTGACGTCATCAGGGGCGATGCGGTCGACCCAGATACGCTGTTCCAGGCGGCGTCGATCAGCAAGCCGGTCGCGGCGATGGCCGTGTTGAAAGCTGTCCAAGACGGCCGTTTCGGCCTCGACGACGACATCAACACGATCGTGAAATCCTGGAAGCTGCCGACCGGCGACTTCACGCGTGAGCGACCGGTGACGCCACGCACGCTCCTCAGCCACACGTCGGGGCTCGACGACGGCTTCGGATTCCCCGGTTACCCACCGTCGGCGCCGCTGCCGACGCTCGTTCAGATTCTCGACGGGCAGTCGCCGTCGAACGTCGGACCGGTGCGGCTGGCGCGGCCGCCGATGACCGCAATGAAGTACTCGGGCGGCGGCGCGACGCTGATGCAGCTTGCGATGATCGACGCGATCAGTCGTCCGTTCCCCGACATCATGCAGTCGTTCGTGCTCGGACCGATCGGCATGACGCGGAGCGCGTACGAGCAGCCGCTTTCCGCGGCGCACGATCGTCATGCCGCGCGTGCCCACGATCGCGAGGGGCAGGCGCGTGACGTCAAGTGGCATGTCTATCCAGAGCTCGAAGCGGCGGGACTCTGGACGACGCCGAGCGATCTTGCAAAGTTCGCGATCGAGGTTCAGCTGTCGCTGCAGGGTCGATCGACGCGCGTGTTGTCGCGGGCGATGATGCAGGAGATGGTCACGCCGGTGGGCGTCGGGGACTTCGGTGTTGGGTTCGTCGTCTCCAAGCGCGGGGAAGGTTGGTACTTCGGGCATTCGGGCGGAAACTGGGGATTTGCCTGCGACCTGCTCGCGCACAGGCTCATGGGGTACGGCGTTGCGGTGATGACGAACGGCGACGGCGGCGGCCGCGTCATCGCCGAAATCGAATCCCGCGTGGCGAGCGCGTACCACTGGGATTCGCTCGACAAGCCCCTGCGCCGCTAGCGCCCGCAGTGTCTTTCGACCTCGGACGTCGAACGCTCGGCAGGAAGGCGGTCATTCAGCAAGCGGTAAACGCCATACCGGCAGCACGGCGGATTCCCCCAGCGTGGCGACTACAGGTAGGGAGCTGGGCTGCGTCAGCTACCCGTCGTATTTCTTGGGACTCTGCGCGCCAGCGGAACGGAACGCTGCAATTTATCCGCCGATTTTGATCCAAAGTCTCGTGGTTCGGTCATAGCAGTAGAGGTCGCAACCATCATCCCTCGATGGAACATCTGAGCGCGCGGCCACTCTTGACCTTGCAGCCGCACGCTTTTTCGACCCCGTCCGTGCGAGCTTTTCGGCATCCTCCTACCTTCCTACCTTCCTCGAATCGGCTGCGGGCGTCGGTGCTGCGATCTTGCTCCATTCTCCGCATGAATGTAAGTTAGTACAAGTGGATTGAGCGGTACAACCTAAGCCGTATCGAGAGATTGCGGCGAACCAGCACCGCCTATGAGCAACGAATCGCCCCGAGCCGTCCAGATAAGTGCGTTCGAGGAAGAGGCCGAAGCACTCGCCACGTACCAACTTGATTTGCTCGCCCACCTGGAGCGACAAATCCGCGCGGTCCACCACACGATGCGGCATATCGAAAAACTGCGATCGCTCCAGCATCGTGTCGGTCCCGAGTTGTCCAACGGTCAACGTGAGCAAACGCTCGGCCATCTCGCTGACGAGGTCACGGATCTCGACGCGCACATCACCACGGAACACGAGTGCTGCGCCGATATGCAGTCCACGATCGCGCACATGCGAGAGCGAATCTCGCGGTTGCGCGTCCGTGTGGCGGGGTCGAACCGAACAGCGGACGGTTCGCAATCCCAAGCATCCGAGTAAGCTACCGAGTTCCGGCGCCGCTGCCGTGATTCGCCTTCGTGGGGCATCCGCGTTATCAGAACGCACGAACGTCGAAGCGGCGCTCTCGCAGGGCTGCGCGATCCTGCGACTGAAGCCGTATCTGCCCGACGCCCTTGCGCGTGACGTGCGAGCAATTATTGCGGGCAAGCACGTCGCCCGCTGGCCGGCCGAGTACTTCGACGCTTTATCGTAGCGAGCCGTTCGGCGGCACATGCGACGTGTCGTCGCGTGCCTTCTCACGGTCGCACAAGGTCCGACACATCGAGGACGGCGTGTGTGAGACCGAGGATTAGGCGCTCGCCCGACAGGATCAGACTCAGCGAGATAGCGAAAAAGACGCGACGAAGCTTGCCTACTGAGGAATTGGTCGCACCGACGACAGACGCACAGCTCTTAGGCGCCGGATATCGGCGGCGACTTCTGACATGTCGTTATTGAGCTGGTGGTCGCGGCCGGAGAGGCGGCGCACGACAGCTTGCGGAATGGTTTGCGCGTAGAGGTGAACGTGCCCGAACGGGGCCGTTTCGTCCTTACTGCCGTGATAGAGATAGATCGGCGTCTGATCAGACAGTCTGCCACCAAGATCGGAGAGCGGTTCGAGGTCCTCGCTCTGCCATCCGCCGTCCCCCACAAACGGGGCCGCAATCAAGAAGATACCAGCGAAGGTCAGCGTGGGCGGATCGTCGGCCAGGGTTCGGATCAAGATCGTTCCGCCGATCGAGTGGCCAACCAGGATGGCTCCGTTGTCGAGCCGATCGAAGTGCCGGTTGAGCGCCGCCTTCCACGCCGCATACTTCGGATCGGCCTCATGCGGCATTCGCGGATAGCGGACTGCGTAATCGGGGCCCAGTTCTCGTTCGAGGCTCTCCACGATTTTGTTGTCCCACTTGTCATGGGCGTCCTCGCCGCCGCCTTGAATAAACAACACTTCGTTTGTCATCGCGGAAGTCCCTTTCTAAACCTCAGCCACTCGTCGTGCGACACCTGGCGACCGGCGTTCGTGACGGTTGTATGATCGGTGATTCCCTTTTTCTCTTCGCGCCGAATGCAACGGATGCCCGGAGCCCAGCGTGGTCTCCGAGGACTCGAAGGTGAATATCAGCGGCGGCTTCGCCGTCTTCGGTCGGGCCGGCGAGGCAACGACGAGGTGAGCATGCCACACCGGGTGACCGACGAAGCCGAGATTCGACAGCGCATCGACAAGTTGATTACTGGAATGCGATCGTTGACGGCGGCAGCCAGGAGAGCGTGTGCGGCTGGCGCAAGGACAAGTTCGGATTGAGCTGGCAAAGAAGATTGACATCGCGAGGATCGAGGCGGCACGCGCTGGTGAACGGTCGCGCGGTTCGCTCAGTGTGGACTTTCGAAGACGAACGTGATCGCCCGGTTCATTGCGCGACTCACCTGCGGAGTGAGCGGATCTCGACCGCATCCAATTGCGGCTGTCGTGGCCGCTGCGACGACGGTCGCTGTCGCCGGATTCCATGTACGCGCACAAACCGCCACGACGGTCATCACGCACGTGACGGTCATCGACGGGTCAGGTGCGCCGCCGCAACGAAACGTGACGGTCACGATCAGGAATGACCGTATCGCCGGCATAGGCCAACCGACCGGAGATCGCACGTCCTCTACCGAACTCGATGGCGATGGCAAGTTTCTGATCCCGGGCCTCTGGGATATGCACGTGCATCTGACGGAAATCACTGAAGTCGCTTGCCCTGCTCTCGTTGCACGTGGCGTCACCGGTGCTCGTGACATGGGGGGCGACCTGGCGCTCATCGACTGGATGCGCGACCGGATCAGCGCCGGCGATCTCATCGGTCCGACGATCTTCCGCGCCGGGGTCCCCGTCACCTCCGGCCGGACGTACGCGGGAGGTCTGACGAAGTTCGAGCCGACGGAAATGGAGCGGCTGCTCGTGCCCGATCGCCCGGAGCTGAATGAGGGCGAGAGTTCGACGGAGCTCTGATACGCACTTTCCCGCGCTGTAAATCGGTCAGCCGTTCCACCCTGTAGTACAGCGGAACTGTATTTACCGGCCTGTCTACGCCGACTCCGCGTGGGTCGTTGTCTTGCACTCACGACGAACACGATGCTCACAATTGCTCTGTCTCACCTGCTGGGGCGCGGTGTGCGCCTGGAGACGCACGAAGCGGTTGCGCTCGCACGGGAGCTCCTGGCACACCCCTGCGGTATTCCGACTCCCGAGAACATCCAGCTCGGCTCCGACGGCTCGGCGTCCTGCATCAGCACCGACGGCATGCCCTCGGTGGCGAGCGTCGCCGACCTGCTGCTGACGCTGCTGCCGGCTGGTACCCCCAACGTGCCTGCGCCGCTTCGCTATGCAATCGCGCGCGGGCTCGAGGCGGTCGAAGCGCCGCCCTTCGCGTCGCTGGGCGAGTTCTCGAGCGCGCTGGAGCGGTTCGAAAAGGGAGCGAGCCGCGACGTGCTGAGAGGCGTCCTGCAGCGCGGCGCGCGCCCATCGCGTCCGATCGCGGCGCCGATCGCCGTGGCGCCGACGCCGGTGACGCCGCCTGCGGCAGGGCCTTCGCCACTGGCGCCACGGCCCACCGTCGTTCCGCCGCGGTCGACACTCGTGGTCCGCAAACCGGCAGCGTCCTCGAGCGAGCCGCCACAGCCGATCGCTGCAGCCCCGCCGATGTTCAGGTCCTTCGGCGCCGACGGAGAAGCGGGCTCGCCTGTGCACTCATCGCGGCGGTGGGCTACTGGCGGCCGCGGCGGCACTCGTCGCGTCGTTTGCGGTGGGCTTCGCCGTCGCGGACGGAATCACCGACCGGCGTGCCGCGACAAAGCCATCCGGCTCCGCGCGCGTGTCGCCCGGGCTCTCGGCCGCCGCACCTGCAGCGAACGATTCGGCGAACCCAGCGGAAGTAGAACTGAGGGACGAGATCGTGCGCGTGCCCCGGACCCCCGCGGTGGCTCGCGAGATCGTCCCGCCGCCCGCGGCGGCCCGAGCCGATGCCCCGGCGGACGCGCCGAGCGGGCCCGTTGAACACCTCGGTGAGCAGGTCAGGGCCATCCAGGCCGTCCGCGCGACCAATGCGAACGCCTTCTCTCCGGCCTTCGCATCGGACGGCACGGCGATCTTCTTCCACACCGGCCGCGAGCGCGACGCGCGCAGCGCGATCGAAGTCGCCACCGCCGGCAGCCAGACAGGTGGAGACCTGGGCATCATGACGATCGTCGATGACGGCTCGCACAACTATCACGCGCAGCCATCGCCGGATGGCCGTTTCGTGGCGTTCGACTCGGACCGGGACGGTGAGCGTGGTATCTACGTGGCGAACCGGGA
The DNA here is from genome assembly GCA_963755695.1 of uncultured Acidobacteriota bacterium. Lineage (GTDB taxonomy): Bacteria > Acidobacteriota > Vicinamibacteria > Vicinamibacterales > 2-12-FULL-66-21 > QHWT01. The sequence goes on from CAVWLB010000010.1 coordinate 3,118,746, forward strand.
TGGCTCGCAGGTCCGCAGGGTCAGCGGCGCGGGCTACGCCGCGGTGCCGACGTGGTCGCGGAATAACGAGTGGCTCGCCTACATCCGGGCCGAAGCGGACAAGCCCTCGGTGTGGAATCTGTGGGTGCAGCCCGCCGCCGGCGGCGGTGCGCGCCGCGTCACGAACTATCGATATGGCCAGACGTGGGCGGCCTCGTGGTTCCCCGACGACCGCCGCATCGCCTACAGCCACGAGGACACGCTGATGGTGATGGACCTGCAGACCGGCGAGGCCACTCGCTATCGGACGCCCGTCAAGGGGCAGCTGGTGCGGACGCCCGCGGTCTCGCCGGATGGCACGAAGATCATCTTCCAGGTCTTCCGCCACGGCGCCTGGCTTCTCGACCTTGCCGATGGCTCGATGCAGCGCGTGCTCACGGATCCGACGGCGGAGGAGTTCGCCTGGTCGCCGGATGGCCGCCGGGTCGCGTTCCACAGCCGCCGCGACGGCCAGTGGGGCATTTACGTGCTGTCGCGCAGTTAGCGCGCGAGTACCCGATGAAGATCCTTTGATATTCGTTGGAGTCATAGATGTCTGACTCCAACATATGGATGTCCCGGCCGATCACCCCGAAAAAAGGCACGGAGCTGGCCGGGTCGAGACGACGGAGGTTCTACCGGCTCACGCCGAAAGGCCGACGGCGGCTCGACCAGCAGCGGCGGGCGTGGGTTCTTTCACGGCGGCGCGTGATGGTCGGGTTTGATGACAGGCGCTTTGGCGACGCGCGCTAGCGCGATGCCTTGGGCCGAGTCGTTCGCGTGGTCGCGGTTTTGGGAGGGCGCCCGCCGAGCCGGCCGTTGGCACGCGAGGCACGCGCCTTCGCATCGCTCCGCTTCGCGCCGACCAGAGCGGCAACGCCAACGACGCTGATTCGCGCCTTCCCTCGATCGGAGACCCGTGCGACGCGGACCCGTGCGTCTGGCCGACTGTCCGGGTGCGCGTTCAGGTAGTGCGCCAGGACCACGCGGATGGCGCGTTCGGCCTTCGCGTGCGAATCAGCCGCGGCGTACACGGGCAGCCCCGGCACGTAGGCGCTCACGGCGCCGCTCTCTTCGGTTTCGAGGACGATCGGGTAAAGCATTGTCATTCGACCCCCGCCTCGCGCAGGTTGCGATTGCCGAGCCGCCCGGCATCTTCCTTCGTGTGCACAGCGACCCACACTTCCTTGCCGGTAGTGGGGTGCTTCAGCAGCAGATGGCTGCCTCTTCCTGACCGGGCCTCTACGACCCCCGCGGCCTTCAGCTTGCGGATCACTTCAGGCCCAGGTCACCTGGCGATTCTAAACCTAACGCTAGGTTTCGTCAAAATGCGGGAGAACTGGTGATCGGGATCGATGGGTTGGATTTCTATCGCGGTCACGGCGGCGGCCGCCCGCAAGGTCTTGATGATGTTGGACGAGTGAAGTGGTGCGCCTTACTTTCGCCAGTTGGAACCAGATCGCCCTCTGGCTGCGCCAAATCGATGGGTTTCGTCACCCGGCGTAGCGGGCCGCGGCGTCAGGTCTGCAACCGGTTCGCCACGCAGTCAGTGAGCCCATCTTCCCGCGGATCTCTCCTAAGATGCTCTACACCGATGTTTACGTTGGACCAGGTCGTGCCCTGGGGCCGGTCGTTCGATGAATACTGCCGCATGTTCGCCCTGACCGACGGCGACCTTGATCGGCGGATTTTGGGATGCGGCGACGGCCCAGCCAGCTTCAATGCCGAAGCAACGCGATGCGGTCACCGCGTCGTCTCGTGCGATCCCATTTACCGTTTCGATCGCTCACAGATTGAGGAACGGATTGCTGCAACCTATGACCAAGTGCTTGCGCAGACGCGCATCAACGCAGACGAATTCGTCTGGGGCGATCGAATCCGGAACGTCGAAGAATTAGGGCAGGTTCGGATGGCCGCCATGCAGGCGTTCCTGGACGACTTCGAGGCTGGAAAGCGCGCGGGTCGGTACGTGGACGCGGAACTGCCGAGACTGCCCTTCGACGACGGCGCATTCGACCTCGGCCTCTGCTCGCACTTCCTGTTCCTCTATTCGACGCAGCTCGGCGAGCAGTTCCATCGCGCCGCCCTTCACGAGATGTGTCGCGTGGCGTTGGAGGTCCGGGTATTTCCTCTGCTTGCGCTCGGGAGCCAGCGGTCATCGTTTGTGGACGGCTGTCTCGACGACCTGAACGGGTCAGGTTATCAGGTCACGCTGGAGAGAGTGCCTTACGAGTTTCAGCGCGGGGGCAACGAGATGATGCGCATTCGTTTGCGAACTTGAGCCGCGACTGTCCGCTCGCCCGAGAAGCCAGAGCTGCTCGGACGACCCAGTCGTCAATAGCCCGAGCCGTAAAGGAATCGAACCGACGGCGGGGCTTCAGGCTGCCTATCGAACCACCTCTACCGTCGAGCGCTATCCAGATGCCGGTTCCACTGGCGAATGCTATGAGTTGGTCAAACCAATAGGTCCTCTGTAACGCCGTAGCGTTTGACTTGCGGTTTGTTGGTCTCGCGATAGGAACGCGCCGGTTCACTCGACACGCAGAGCCGTTTACGGATCGATCCGTGTTGCGCGTCTTGCCGGAAGCCAGCTTGCGAGTGTGGCCACTACGCTGAGCACGGTCGCGACTCCGGCATATGCCGTCGGGTTCATGTCGTGCGTTCCCCCATTGCGTCGCCTGTCATCAGTCATCAGTTTTCTTGCCGCCGGTGCAGGCCAACGTCTCGGACTTCACGAGGCCGCCACGCGCCACAATCATCAGCACGCTCTGAGATTCCGGTAAGGAAGTGGTGAGATGCGCAGGTCGGATGGGCTAGCTGACCGCGAAGACGTGCCAATCCTCGGCATCCTTGGCCAGCCTGTGGGACCCCCGATCGACGAAATGCAGGCCTGACCCGGCGACGAGATCGACGACGGTTCTCGTGACCAGGATCTCTCCAGACGGTGCAAGCGCGGCCACGCGGCTCCCAACTTCCACGACGACGCCAGAGGGCACGCCTGCCACGATCTCGGATTCGCCGGTGTGCAGCCCGAGACGGACGGTTGATTTCAGCTCGCGTGCCTGGTCACGGATCGCGCACGCGCACCGGATCGCTCGTGCGGGGCCGTCGAAGATGGCGCAGACATGTCCTTCAAAGTCCGGTACTGCGGTGCCGCCGAAATGCGGCGCCTGCTCGAAGGCGAGCATGCGCACGCGATCCAGTACTTTCGTCGCGGCCTTGCCAGTCCGCTCGCAGGCCGGTTCGGCGCACAGGACGGTCACCAGTACCTCGCTCGGCGACTGTGCGAGTACCAGTGTTCGAAAGAAACCGGTCGATCTCGTCGAGCAGCGCGTCCTGATCGCCCACGAACGGAAGGTGATCGTCACCGGGAAGTTCGACGAAGCGTGCACCCGGAATCAGGCTCGCGACGTAGCGCCCTTCTTCCACATGCAGGCACCGATCGCCGGAACGGTGGAGCACCAGCGTCGGCACGCGGATAGTCGGTAGGATCTGCCGGACGTCGATTTCGGCGTTCATCCGGGTCAGCGCGATTGCCGCGGCCGGACTGGCGCCCATCCGAAGAAACGACGCCCACCATTCACGAAATGCGGGATCGTCCGCCATACTCGGCGCGCGCATGGCGATCCCCACGGGGCCTCCCCATTGCTCGACGATCTCCTTGAAGAACTCCTCTCGCTGCTCGCGCGTAGGTGCCCACGGGTAGTCAGCCGCACGAAGCCTCCGGGCATACGTGCCAATCATGATGAGCGCTTCAGTCTGACCGGGATGGGTCGCTGCGAACAGGCTGCACATCGGGCCGCCTTCGGACACGCCGAGCAGCACGGCGTGCGTCGATCCGACAGCATCCATTACGGCGCGCACATCGTCCATCCGCTGTTCGAGCGTCGGGAGGCGCGCCACCGGATCGGACAGGCCGGTCCCGCGCTTGTCGAAAAGAATCAGCCGTGAGAAGGATGCAAGACGGCTGAGGAACCGTGCGAACGATGGTTCCTTCCAGAAGTACTCGAGGTGAGACACCCAGCCCATCACGAACACGAGATCGACGGGCCCGTCGCCGCAGACCTGATACGCGATGTTCACGTCGCCGCTTCTGGCGTATTGAACGGGGCTCGGCGTGACACCGACCACATCGGTGACTGCGGCCGCGCGCGGAGCGTCGGTGTGAACCGCGGACCCGCTGACGTCGGCGACAAAGCGGTATCCACGCCGATGCGCCGTTTCGATAAAGCGCGGCGCGTGCGCATCATCGCCCAGCGCTCGCCTGATTTCACGAATGCAGACCTTCAATGCGCCATCCGCCACGAACACCCCCGGCCAGATTGCCTCGAGCAGTTCGTCTTTCTTGACGAGTCGTCCCGGCCTGGCCGCCAGGTATTCGAGGAGGGACAGCGCCTTTGGTGTGAGGGGAATGGGACCTGACGCCCCGTAGAGTTGTCCCCTGGCGGAATCGATCCTGAAGTGCTTGAAGGTTAGTACAAGGTCCGACGCCATGTTCCCGTCCGCCCGGTAGCATCACTATCGTAATCGATCTCCCAGTATTCGAAATGCGCAGTCCCTGATCTCACGCGAGGCTGCCTGCGACGCGTTTGATATTCAGCAGGTGCTCTCTCCGAGATTTCCCGACGGCTCGTCCGGCTTCGGATCGGTGTAAGAGAGTTCAGAAAGCCGAAACTTACCCCAGGTCGCGTCGACGTTGAACGTTCGTTCGAAGCCCGGTGAAGGTGTTGTCGGCGTCGCGGCTTCGGGCGGATGCGGCTCCTGCGGCCTCGCTGGCGAAGGCGTCAACGCAGTGATGACCGCGCATACCATGATCAATCTCCGGACAGCTCGTGGTCGTGCCCGACGTTCTCTCCGGGCATGACAATCGGGATAGCCGGCGGGTAGGGCTGACGCCGACCGCGACTGTGCGGACGACATTCGTCGATCGCATCGTGCGTCAGCGCGTAACCGCCGGGACCATCCATCATGGCGGCGGTGACGTCATCAGAGGCGATCAGCGCGTAGAGTGGCGATGTGGTGGTTTCGAGGCGTACGCCTCGTTGAACCGGCTAGGGTCGATAGCGCCCCGTCCGTTTCGAACGTGGATGTACGCGGTCTGCGACAGCCTAGCGACGAGCTTGTGCGTCGAGTGCGCGACAAAGACGGTCGGGCCAGCGGCTGAATGATCCGCGGGGTCTCCTCGCATCCCGAAGCGTTGCCTGGTAGATCGGATTGAAGTGGGCGTACGCGTACCACGCCTCGTCGCAGTGAATCGATCGACGGTTCTCGACAGCCGCGCTTCTACGCCCTCCGCGCCATAATCCATGCCGTCGTACGTGCAGTTGGTGACAACCGAATAGACCAGAGGCGTGTTCGACGCCGACTCCACCAGCGGGTTGACGGCGATCGCGTCCACGATTGCCTCCGCTTCGAACCGGTGCGGAGCCATCGGCCCAATTAATGCCGTATGGGTTGCCTGTCGGCTCGAGGAAGACCGGGATGCCGCCGGCGATGGCCAGGCCGACGGACCCTGAAGCCGATGGTCTGCCGTCATCGGACACGGCTCCAGGGCCGATTGCTACATCCCTCGGTTGAATCCGCCAGGCTCAGGGCTTGAGCAGCCGAAGCGGGCCGTTCGCGTTCCCGAACTGATTCGTCGCCAGGGCCTGGATGCCGGCGTGGTGCTCGCCGTTGAACGGCGTGACCGTATTCGGGCATCCCGCTGCCAGCGCCTCAGCCGGCGAATTGAACCACAGGCCGACGTGGAACGTGTGGACGGGCGCGGTCTGCGGGTTTGCGGCCGCATCCGTGTTGTGGACCACCGGCGCCACACCAGTCCCGGGCGCGACGATGAAGGTCTCTTCGTTGAATCGGCCGATGAAGGTTCCCTGCGCGCGCCCCTGGGAATCACTCTGCATGTCACCCTGGTACCACGACAGACCGAATGGCGCGTTCGGAAGTTGAATCACGAACAAGTCGAAGCCCGTGTTGGGCGGAAGACCGCTCGCGCTGACGCTCATGATCTCGATTTCGCCGAGCGACTTGACCGAGACACGGGCCGTCGCATGAGGCAGACAGCCGGCGGCGGTCACTGCGGCCGATCGCTTCATATCGAACCGGATCAGGCTGTCGGAGCTCTGCGTCTGAGCGCCTGCGTTGTGGGCGCTGGTCATCGCCAGCGCGAGCATGATCGAAGAGACGAGTTGCTTGCTCATAACGGATACCTTTCTTCTACGAATGAATGCGTGACTACCACGCGTCACCCGCGGCATTCGGCCCTCGAGATGCCGATTGACGTGAGCGCTGTCCCGGCGACGGGATTGTCGAAGGAACAGGCGAGAGCTTAGCGGTCACGCCGGCGGCGAATCATGTGCGTGCGGTGACAGTTCGGTAGAAAGAAGGTAAGGCAGCTGAACCGTTTCGTTAGCGAGGGCCGCCGCCTCCGAGAGTTGATCGATTACAGAGGATCAGTTCAGTATCGGCCGCATCATGCGCACTTCCATGACGATCCGCTGCTGTTGTGCGTGCCGAAAACGTCGTACACGTTGAAGCCATTGAAACTCACACTCGGAGGATGGGTGCGACGCCAGACAATCGGCCACCCGCCACCAGATTAAGTCTGGAACCACTTCCCTCTTTGGCGACCACTAGAAACTCAGGAAGCGCGTCCAGCCATACCGTCGACTGCCCTCATCTCCGGCGTGCACAACGGCACATGCCTGACCCTTGAAATGTCGAACTCTACCTCAATCGTTTCGCCGCTGCGGTCCGTCATAATCGTGGGAGAGGCGCCGGTCAAGGCGCTCAGCCGTAAAAGCGCGAAATCGAGGAGGTGTGACATGTCCAACCAACGATTCGCACTCGAGTGGGACCGCCCGTCGTTGCCCGGCGCGTCGACGCATCTCAGTCTCTTCGACGGCGGCAAAGATCCGCTGGACGTAGTCGCCTCCGGTCACGGCATAGGTGACGCGAATGCGCTTCGCGATCTTTTGACCACGCTGATCGACAGAGATGAATCCGCGGACGCAATCAGATACGTCTCTGACGAGTATGCGGCGCTCACCGGAAGGGTCGTTGTGCGTGCAGGATCTTGATGTCGGCTTACCCGCAGGTCAATTGCTCCATTGCACGCGACGCTAAACCGTCAGACGCGGGAATACTTCCTTGACGAGTGCCGTCGGTTGGAAGGTGTGATTCGCGGCGCTCGCGTCCAGCTGACGGACGACCTTCGCGTGTTCAGTCAGATCGACACCGACGGCGATGCTCCGCGTTGGAGTGATGCCTCCGGGTGCGCCACGGCTCAACGCCAACTTGTGATCAATGCCATCGAGCTCGCGTTGAGCATGCCAGATCGACTTCTCGGTAGGGACGCCGGGTCGACCCACGACACCTTGGGGAGGCACTCCGGAATCCGGGGGTCGTTGGGGGTATCGAGCGGGTGCAGGCCACTCGGCTTGCGAGTGGGATCGACAACCGCGAGGCGCTTACTCACGAACAGGACCTCGTACGTCCACGACGGGAATGGTTCAAGGCCTTCGACACACGCGGAGTTGTTGTAATGAATGTGCGCGATCTCGAAGAACCGCTTTAGCCGTCGGACCACGCGCAGGTACTTGTCATCCGCGATCCAGCCGGCCTTGTCCTGCACCCAGTGAAACTCCGCAGCCAGTTGATCGATCTGACTCAGGGTCTCATCTGGCGTGGCTAGGAGCGAGTCCCACTCCGCGCCTTCCACATCAATCTTGAGCACGATGCGCTTCGAACTGTCGCCGTTTTTGGCAAACTGATTCCTGATCGTGTCGAACACGCGCCCATCGACTGTCTCAGCCACGTCTCCAACGCATTCCGTATGAAAAACGGTCTTGCCATCTGGACACGCCGGCCGGTCTGTGATGAAACAGTCATATTGGTGGACGGGCACGCGATGCTTCGTCGAGATATCGCAGCCCCACTTGTCGTATCCGGCGATCCCATACGAGTACCCGGACTCGATTCCGCCCAGCAGGTTGCCGCACATCAGGTATCCGCCATCGTTGGCTTCGCCAAACCTTTCCAACTGGCAGTTGCTGATCGCGATCGGCTGCACCAGATCGAACAACGTCTGCCGATGCTCGATCACCGCAGCTCTAGCCCGATTCAGCGCAGCGCGGGCCTGACGGCCTCTGTACACCCTTACTTGATTGCGGATGACGAGGCCGAGAATCACGACGATGACAATCACACCTGTGATGAGCCCGAAGCGGCGTGTGGTCATTTCTTAATAGCTCAGACGCGGAACCACCTTGATACGTGAATGGCTGACATTCCCATCCAAGCACGGAGTAGTGCCGAGACATGCCCTTCCCGTCATCTTCTTCGGAATCGTCAGCCCACCGCCTCGCGGCACGTCTCAACCGCGTTTCCTCCCTCGCTCCCACCACCGGCCAGTAGCTGTCACGATGGGAGGTCAAGACGAACCTCAATAAAACCGGGGTGCGGCTGTGGATCGATTCTTCCCTCTATCGGACGCTAGTCGAACATGGCGACTGAGAATCGATCTTCCGGCGACTCAACTTGGTTCTGGCCACCGTCGACACACCTAGCGCAGCTCCTTGTGCTGCAACCGCACGCGAGCACGAAAGTCCTATTCAAGCCTTTTTACGCTACTTGGGTGCGGTGCGCGGCTGTGCTCGACTTCGAGGACGCCCAGGTAGAGTGATCGTAAAGGTCGCGCCCTCTCCAGGAGCGCCGTCGACGGCAATCGAGGCTCCGATGGCATCGGCGCAGTCGCGCACGATGCCGAGCCCGAGCCCGAGGCCTTCGATACCAAGTTCCGCGTCACGTTCGACGTGCCCGCGATAAAAAGGCATGAAGACATTACCAAGCTGCTCCGAGTTCAGGCCGAGGCCGTTGTCTCGAACCTGAAACATGCATTCAGCGCCAGTACTCCGCACTGGTGAAATCTCGATAAAGCGCTCCGCTTTCCCGGGGTCGCTGTACTTGATCGCGTTCGAGATTAAATTCGTCAGCAGCAGCTCGAGGCGACCTACGTCTACGGTAACGATGGGCAGGTCCGGCGTAACTCGGACGTTGACGCCTCGCGCCTCGGCCGCCTCACGTAGTTGACGCGACGTTTCCTGAGCTACCGCGGTTAGAGAGATGGACTGCACCGCCAGACCGTCATCGTCACGAAGGCCCGCGACTTTGCTGATCGTTGCGACCAGTTCGACCAACCGAGTGACGTTCCTTTCGATTGCATTAACGGCTCGTTCTCTTCGGTGTGCATCGGCGCCAGCCTGCGGCAATTGGAGCAGGCTAACTGCCGTCTGCAGAACACCGAGCGGTTGACGCAGTTCGTGACCAACCAACCGGTTGAATTGTTCGAACCGACGCGTCTGTTCCGAAATAGTTGCGGTATACCGTTCGACAAACATGTCAACCGTGGTACGCATCACCACGGCCACGGCTTGATTGATTCGGCGGATACAGCCTATGACTTCTGTCACTGCTGCTGACAGGTGAAGCTGTTCTGCCTGTTCAACAACGAAGCTTTCCAAAATGCCGCGCAGCAGCTCGTATTCCTTTAGAAGCTGATGAACTGAAGCATGCTGTTCGTGTCGCAGAACTCCGAGTTCTTGCGCCTTGGCAACTACGAACGTATTCGCCGCAATGTCGGTGTCTGATGTGGCGAGGAATTTCCCAATCTCTTCGATGAGCGACGGGATATGGTCGAGTAGCGTCGAAGTCGGAAAGATTTCTTCCGGACCGACCGGCACCAACGCCTGTAGTCGGTCCAGCCAACGGCCCGCGAGAAGCTGTCGTTGAGCTTTGAGGCGAGACGCAATGGTGGCCGCAAAGGTCTCATGCGCCGCTGGTAGCATTATCTGCTCTTCGTGGATGCCGCTTTTAAGAGGAACGGGACATTTTATCGCGAATTAGATGCACTCGCCCAAAACCTCGGAGCCCTGTGTCGTATTTCTTCGTGCTGTCGAGGTCGGAAGGCGTATGTACACCGCTCTTGGGGCTCGGCGCCATTTGCGCCCCCCACAACGACTCTCGTCATCACCGTAGTTTTGGAGCCCTCTTCGCAGGCACGCGAGCGCTCGATTCGCTGTCCCCTGCGGTATCGGCTCGACGCCCGCCGGCCCTTTGGAAAGGTTTGCTTTGACCGCGCAGGCGTTGGCGGCTCGCCGGATCCGTGCGTCGGCCGCTTCCTGGGATTCCGCGTTGTACGCAATCCCGCGCAGCAACCAGTCCTGATCAGCTGCCTGTTGTTGACGGATCCGGCTTGCGGCGCAACCCGGCAGCGACCACGGCGCGATCGTGTTGCTTGCAGCCCGGGACAGGCGGTACGGTGGAAGCGTGGCACCGATCCCATTCACGCGTCTGTTCGGCACGAGCGGCCGCCGCGCGATCGAGTCGATCGTACCGCGCCGGACCTTCGACGATGTGATTCTGCCGCCCGCGACCCGGCGCGCGCTCGACACCGCCCTGGCGCAGGTGACGCAGCACGATCTCATCTTCAATCGCTGGGGCCTCGGCGAGCGGCATCCCACCGGGCTCGCGCTCGCCTTCAACTTCGCTGGTCTTCCGGGCACCGGCAAGACCATCTGCGCTGAAGCCATCGCGCACTCGCTCGGCCGCCGGCTCCTGCTCGTCCGCTATGCCGAGCTCGAATCACTGTGGATGGGCGAGACGCCGAAGAACGTGGCCGCCATCTTCCGCACGGCGCGCGACGAGCGGGCCGTGCTGCTGTTCGACGAAGCAGACGCCATTGCGGCGAGGCGATCGACATCAGTCGATCACGGGTTTCAGCGCGAATCGAACACCGTCGTTAGCGTCCTGCTGCAGGAGCTCGAGTGGTACAACGGCGTGGTGATCTTCGCCACAAACCTCGCGGCGAACTTCGATCCGGCATTCGAGCGACGCATCCGAACACACGTCCTGTTCGAGATGCCAGGGGAGGCCGAACGCGCGCGGATTTGGCGCGTCCAGTTGCATCCTGTGCGGACGCCGCTCGCGGCCGACGTCGATTTCCAGGCGTTGGCCCGTCGCTACGAGGTGAGCGGCGGCGACATCCGGAACGCGGTGTTGAAGGCCGCGCTTGCGGCCGCGGCCGAACCCGGGCCCGATTCGGCGAAACGGATTCACCAGCACCACTTCGAAGCGAGCATCGAGGAAGTGATTGCCGGCAAGCGGGTGATGCGGCAGTCGTTGTTTACGAGCGAGCCACTCGTGCTGCCGGAGGCGAACCTCGTCGCCGGCGCGATGGCGTCCCAGGCGGCGCTGCCCATGGCGTACGCCCTCGCCGGCGCCGCGCTGCTCGTCGCGCTCATCGCGCTCGCGCTAATTCTGCTCAAGTAATTCACATCATGAGCTCAAGACTCACGTTCGACCTCCGGCTGTCAGCACCCTCTCGACGAGTACCAGACGTTCATAGCTCCAGAGGGTGCGTGCGCGGGGATCCACCCACGCTCCTGGACCACTGGCGTCTGCCCGACGCAGAATGAGGTTCAATACCTCGATCTCGACCCAGAGGACGTCGCCGATTTGTTGCGTCCCCAGCGTTCGCACATCGGGGTTGTCCGGACCCCACGCGTCAGTTGCCAGCTGTCTTTGTTCCGACTCCTTGGTTTGAGCGTGAAAGCGCCAGACGGGCGACGCCTGCACCCAGGCGGGTTTCGCCTCGCCTTTCGTCTCGTCCGCAAGAGCAACCTTAAACCACCCTGGCCGCCGATCGCGCACGATGATCTGGTACGGGATCTGGGCAGTGATCCTCAGCTCTCTTTCAGGATTCGCCGTTGCGACACGCGCGACAATGCGGCCCCCAGGGTCCGGCCTGTCGTATACCGGATGGCCGGTGAGGTCCTCGGTTGCCGGCTCCAAGTATCCGACGACCCGCCGTGACGGCTCGATCGGCACGCGGCGGCTCGCGCTTCCGGGCGCCGCGGCAATCGTGCCGTCCCAGGCATCCGTGAGATAAGCCACCTCGTTGTGGTGGTGCAGAAGCGCCTCGAGCGTTCGGTACTCGCCGGCATGTCTCGGCATCGGGGCTCCGTCCGAGCGCGGCGCTCCGTCCGAGCGGCTGTCACGGGACTCAGAACACTTCCGCTGCGCCTACCGGGGTGTCTGGGTCTGGCGTTGCGCGATTTTTGCCATCGCGACCGCCAGAGCCAGTCCACCAAGCGTCTTGATCAGCGCCGGCTGCTCTGCGTAAAACTTGCTGACGCGATCAACGATCGAGGGGTCCCTCTTTTCCGCCTCCGCGGCCACCTCCTCGATCGAATTGGCAGGTATCTGCTCCACCACCTCCGGTGAGATCCTGGTGCCACCCGCTTGCAATTCTTGCGCGGCCCGATTTGCGCCGTGCTTGGCGAGGAGCTGAGAAACCAACGCGGGACCGAGTGTAGCGATCAGGGTGTTCAAGACGTTTGTTTTTTGGTTCGACGGAGATCGCCCGAACAGCTGCGACAGCATGCTGGCGAAGGGCGGCGTTTGATGCGAACGAAACGCCTCTGCGAGCCCTTCAGATACGGACGACGAGGGGGCAATGCGGCTGAACCGGTCGAAATCTGCATCGACTGAACCTGGAACGTTATTCGGCTCGCCGGATCCATACCTGTCCACAATGTCAGTTACTTGATTTAGCCAATCCATCTGTTCCTCCTAGGAAACACCGGCCGAAGCAGCGACGCAAGGATTGGACGCACGGACCAGGACAGCGAAAACAGGCCGGCGGCCATCATGCCGTCGCGCTGCGACGACCCGGGCAATCGTCGTGGCTGGTTTCTTTCGCAGTCCGCTTGATCAGCTCGGTCCAATTCAGAATATCGAACGCGGCCAACATAAGAGTTCATTCGTGCAACCAGAGGGCCAGTGCGCAAAAACGCTGAGGCTTACGAGATCATCAAGATGGCTGGATCTCTTCGCCGATCCATGCGTGTCCGTCTACGCCGGTCGCTCAGACCGGACCTGCGGTCTGAGCGGTGGAGTTCTTCAGGGGTCGGGGACCATCGCTCGGCGCAGGCCCGACACACTAATGCCAGACACACTGAACCGTGAACGATGAGTGCTTGGAGCGCTACCGTTCCGACTCCCTGGCACCCCCTGCACACGTGCGGAACCCGGGCCCGAGATCGATCGTGAGCCAAGTGCCACTCCTTGACGCTTCAGCGACAGCCACAACTGCGTGACCTGCGTCGTGGTTCCAACTTCTCTGCCACCATGCTTGAGCGCTCACGCGTCGGATGCGTGGCTGCGTTAACTGGCGAATGTGGCCCATAAATCCGGCGCGCGGCGGTTGTGTAAGCCGCACGCGGCGTGACCGAAAACTGTCAGGCTGTCTCAGTCCGAAACGGCCTGTGTCACAATGTTCTTGTGCGCTCAAGCACAGCACCCCCGCCATGCTGTTGATTGTGCACAGACGGTATCCCTTCTGCGACTTCCTCCAGCAGCAAAGCGAGCCTGAAGAGACCGGCGTGATCGGTCCTCCCTGCAGTCGCTACCCCGCGCCCACCGAGCGGGTAGAGGTGCTGAACTCTGGTGCATGAGACAGTTCCGCGTTAGGCGATCCAACGGATGCGTAGCCATTGCGGAGATGCGTAGAGATTCGCAACTCAGACTCGATGTCCAGCTACGCGTCGGCCGCAGCAACGGATTGCGGCTGCTCACCCTGTAGATGCGAAAATCTCGTCACGCCGCCAGGACGTAGTCGTGTACGACACCGCCGAGACGATCACGGCGCTGATACCAGTGTCACCGGATGCCGGCACCGTTGCACGCACCGCCTTGGATCAGGCGGCACGAGCGACAACGCCCTGTGTGGACGTGATGTGGTCGCTACGCTGGAACGGCTGCGTTTCGAACGCGGACTACCGCAGCGGATCTATTGCACAAGGCACGGAGTTCGTCAGCACCGCGATGGATCTGTGGGCCTACGCCAACGCGGTCATTCTCGACTTCAGTCGTCGCGGCAAGCCGACCGACAATGCCGCGATCGAATCGTTCAATGGGCGCTTCCGCGAAGAGTGCCTCAAAGTGCACTAGTTCCAATCGTTGGAGGACGCGCAACTCGCCGAGCGATGACAACCGCCGCTGACTCACCCTCGTAGTGGACCGAAAGACCAGGGCCCCTCAACTCAGGAGAAACTCCCAGTCTTTGCGTAGCGGAAAGTGGGGGCAGGTCAGTCGAGATCCGACGACCTCTCCCTGCAAGTATCGTTGGTTGCGGGGCAGCAACCAACAGCTTTGAGTCTGCTTGCCCGGCAGCGTAGCTTGATCCACACCGTTGCCAAGCTGTGCGCCATACACCACTTGTCCATTTCTCGAATCACGGGAATAGCACTGTCTCGGCAACGTCGCCGAGGTAGCGATGCGCGCTTTCACGACTTAGGGCCAGAAACCTGCCGCTGCTGCGCGTCTCGCTGGAACCTGAGCACTCGGCGGACGGCGGTCAGAAGTTCATCCAAGTCGTACGGCTTGCCGACGAGCTCGAGCGCGTCGGTCGACCCGATGCATTCGGTCAATGCATCCCTATTTGTGGTCGTAAGAACGACGGGCACCCGGCATTCGTGGCCCAGTTCTCGAAACTCAAGAAAGCGCTGCCAGTTCGATTCGTACGGGAAGCTGACGTCGAACACGATGACCTGCGGGTGGTGCTGCGCCATGAAGTCGTGCAACACCTCCGAATCCAGAACTTCCCGGGCGGGCCATGTTCGACCGACTGCGCGAAATCCGTGGAGCTCGAAGAACACGGTCACGAAGTCAACTGTGTCTTCGCTTGCGTTGAAGACCGCGACGACCGAGGCGTCATTCCCGGCCTGGAGTGACGTGATCGGATCCTGACTTTGCTGGGTCAAAATATTCCTCTTTCCCCTTGTCCTGCGTGCGCCGGAGTGTCGCGGTCAGCAGTTATCGCGTCGCAGTGCTCTGCAGGCGATCCGGCCACCACGATCGTGTGCCGAACCGGTCTGCATATCCGGCTCATATGAGCGCCCGGTTAGAATACGCCATCACCCCGACAGGAGGAATCACATCATCCGACTGGCTCTACGAACTGGAGCTCGACGGCGCAGCGCGCAATGGGTTTCGAGGCGAATGGTCCGCGGAAGCGAATCCGCCCGCGCCATAGCATGTTGTGGCGACGGGTTCGTTTGTAGAAGCGATCCATGTAGTCGGCTACATCGTTCAGCGGCACTGCTCGGTCCTTGTAGATTTGCTTCTTGATCCGTTCCTTCTTCGAGCGGGCTGAAGGAAGGGCCTCCGCGACGGCGTTGTCCCAGCAGTCCCCTTCCGGCTCATGCTTGGCTCGAGGTGATTGGAGTGGCAGAGACGACGCCCGGCGTGGCAACCGTGCTGCGGACCTTGGTCCGAATGAACTACCGTGCCGCGGGGGCGTCGCGGTCGCGCGGTTATGAGCACCGCGTCGAGCACGAGATCGCGGTGAATGGTCGGTCGCGCGGACCAGCCGACGATCTTGCTTTGCGCGAGAACAGGTCCATGACGACGGCCAGGTAGAGCCAGCCTTGCCACGTCCGAATGTAGGCGATATCTGTTACCCAGGCATTGTTTCGCCGCGTCGCCGTGAACTGCCGCTGCAGGAGGTTGGGGATCAGGAGGGATGGCTTGCCGACCGACCAGCGCCGGGTTCGATAGCCGTGAAGAGCGCGCAAGTGATTGCCTCGCGTGCACGCTGTATTTGTCTCCATTGGCTTTGATGAACTCGTACGTCGAGCGAACTCGCCCCGCACTCAGCTTCGTGGAGATCGGCATCGCCCTCCGCGACTACCCGGATGCTACGCTACTGTCCACTAAATCCTAGGAACTCCAGCCAAGCGGGGAATGCGCGGTCTATTCACATCAATTCGGCTGGGAGTTGCGCTTGGTGGCTGGACTAGAAGCCTTGCAAACTTGCGTCTGCCGCAGTCACGACGATGTGCTGAACACGGACGAAGAGTGGAAGCGCGCAATGCTCGGTGCCGGGTGGAAGGAGCGCGAGTAGTTCAGCGTCCCGCGTGCGTTGAAGAACACTCCGTGCGCACGAGCGGAACGGTCCAATTTTATCCGGACACTTTGATCTGACCTGCCTGGCGATGTTCGGACCAGCCGAAGCTTGAGACAATGGCGCCCTCGGGCCACTGAGGGAGCCAATGAAGAAGACGCGATTCACGGACGAGCAGATGGTTCACGATTCTGCGCGAGGCGGATGAGCGCCCCGTGCCGGAAGTGGCCAAGAAGCACGGCGTCAGCGCGCAAACGATCTACGCCTGGCGGAAGCACTTCGGCAGCCTGGAGGCGACGGACGTGAAACGGCTGCGGCAGCTCGAGCAAGAAAACCAGCGGCTGAAAAAGATGGTCGCCGACCGGGATCTCGAGCTCGACGTACTCAAGGAGATCACCCGAAAAAAATGGTAGGCGCACGCGTGCGCCGGCAGCAGGTCGCCTACGCCGAAGGGCGCGGCCTGTCCTGCCGCCGCGCGTGCGCCTTGCTGTCGGTTGCGCGATCCACGCTTGGGTACACGTCGCGGCTGGTCGCCCGGGATGCGGCGGTCGTCGCGCCGCTGCGGACGTTAGCCGCGCAGTATCCGCGCTATGGCTATCGCACGACCGGATCTTCATGGAGCGCCAGGGCCACGTGCTGGGTACCGATCGGATGTACCGGCTCTGGCGCCAGGAGGGTCTGCAGGTGCCGAGAAAACGGCCACGCCGTCGCGCGGCTACCAGTCGCCCGCGGCCGCTGCCGCCGACGGCGATCAATCACGTGTGGGCGTACGACTTCGTGTTCGGTACGTGCGCGGACGGGCGCACGTTGAAGTGCCTAACCGTGATCGACGAATTCACGCGGGAGTGCCTGGCGATTGACGTCGCCGGCGGAATCCGCTCCGGGCGCGTCATCGAGGTGCTGACGCAGCTCGTGAGCGTCCATGGCGCGCCGCGGTACCTGCGGTCCGACAATGGTCCCGAGTTCGTCGCCCGTGCCATCCTGCGTTGGCTGCAGACGGCGCAGATCGAAACGGCGTTCATCGACCCGGGTAAACCCTGGCAGAACGGCGCCGACGAATCGTTCAACGGGAAGTTCAGGGACCAGCACCTGTCGCTGCAATGGTTTCGGAATCGCCTGGACGCGAAGGTCAGCATCGAAGCGTGGCGCCGGCACTACAACGAGGTCCGGCCGCATTCGAGTCCCGGCTACTTGACGCCGGCCGCGTTCAAAGCAAAACATGTGGCCGACGTTGAGGGAGGGCGCTCTCCGGCGATGCCGGTTCGCGCTGACAGGACGACCGAAGAACGACGAACCGACCCGCTCGGCGTCATTCTCCAGTAACGATTGGTCCGAATTGCGTGTCTGCGGAATGAATGCCATGAACCCACAAACCTGGAACGCCGCGGGATATGAGAAGAACGCTCGTTTCGTCACCGATCTCGGCGCTCCGGTGCTTCAGTTGCTCGCGCCGATTCCGAACGAGAGGATTCTGGACGTCGGTTGTGGTGATGGTGTGCTCACAAAGAAGATTGTCGATGCAGGAAGTCACGTCGTCGGCCTTGATTCCAGTCCCGACCTGTGTGCAGCCGCTAGGCGGCTTGGGCTCGAGATTGTTGAGATGAGCGCATCCGACATTGCGTTCGAGAAGGAGTTCGATGCGGTGTTCAGCAATGCGGCACTGCATTGGATGAAGGATGCAGACCGGGTCGTCAGAAACATCGCCCGCGCGCTGCGCCCCAAAGGGCGGTTCGTCGCCGAGATGGGCGGCTACAAGTGCGTGGAGATTATCCGCAGCGCGCTCGTCGAGGAGCTGAATTGCCGTGGCTACAACGGGGAATCGACCAGTCCATGGTATTTCCCGTCTCCGGCGGAGTACCACGCCCATCTTTCGGCGGCGGGCTTCGACGTGCCGTATATCGAATTGATTCCAAGGCCGACTCCGATCCCCGACATGATGGGTTGGCTCACGACGTTCTCTCATAGCTTCACGGCGCTCTTGCCCTCCGATGAGCGTCGTGACTACTTGGAGAGCGTCCAAGTCCGCATCAGACCGCGGCTGTATGACAAATCCGGCAAGTGGACGGCGGACTATACTCGGCTTCGTTTTCGGGCCGTGCTGGAGGGGCCGGCTGCACCGCCGGAGGCTTGATGCTTCGCATGGCCTTGCGCTGATAGGACGACCGAAGAACGACTAACCGACCCGCTCGGCGTCATTCTCCAGTAACGATTGGTCCGAAGAAATCGGGCAAGTCAGTTCCCCGCACGATGACGCTGAGATGGGAGGGAGGTTATTATGCGTATAAATATGACATCTATCTGGATGTAAATCCACAGTTCACGCATCCCATTGTGGTGAACTATATGCCCGGAAAAGCCTCGATGGGCGTGGTGTCCACCAAGGAATCGTATTCTTTTTATAATTTGCTCCCGAATAGGACGTATTACTGGAAGATCGAGAGCAAGACCATGGCTGACGTAGTCGGGTCTGGTCCGGTGAGATATTTCACCACCCAGTAAACGGCAACCTACGGCGTGCGGAGCGGTGTGGGCATCCATCGTGGCCGCCATACCGTCCGCGCAGGAGTCCCCAGCTTCATTTCGCGTCGGTGGTGGCAAGAAGCGCTGTCGCTCGATCGAGGCGTTGACAGTAGCCTTCAAGTACATCGGCCGTGAGCCGCGAGTATTCGTTGGCCTCATCGTAGCGCTGCCCTTCGATTGCTTCGCGCACGCCCGGCAATGTCTTGACGCCATAGCCCGTCAGCACCCCCGGCGCATAGATGAAATGACGGAACCACGATCGGTTCGGCAGGCCCCGATCGGACGTCAGCGCGTGCTCCATCCCCTGGAGGAGCTCGTTGAGCGCCGCACGCTGCTCGGCAGTGAGCACGATGGCGCCACGAGTGAGTCGCGCAGAGGCGGCGTCGTAGGCCTTCGCGCTCTTCTGCAGCCGGCTGACGATGTTGTCAAGCGGCGCCAGCTCGAGGAACGGCACCGGCTTCAGGCGTTCGGGTGCGACCACCGGGCGCGTCGGATCCGCGGTCAGCGTGAATGCATTCTGATCGATGAGCTTCGCGAGGTCCTCGCTCTTCTTCCGTCTTTCGTCGGCGAGCTTGTGGATCTCCATCACATAGCGGTCGATCGCATCGGCGACGCCCTGGAACTGGAGCGGCAGGACGGGCGCCGTCGCCATGCGCAACACGACGCGACCGACCGTCTTCGATTCAGCAAGCGCGTAGGCGAAGCCGGGGTCGCCGAAACGCACGTAGTGGTCGAAGGAATCGTAGAGCGAATGGTAGACACCGTTCTGATCCTCTTCGCCTTCATACGCGACGCCGAGCGTGGTGATGCCAAGGTGCTGGATGAAGGGTGTGTAATCCGAGCCAGAGCCCATCGCCTCGACCGGGATGTCGACTCCTGCCGCCGCGACCCTCGCGCGAGTCTTCTCGTCGTCGGTCGAATCCTTGGCGTACACCTTGACGAGCACGTTGGCCCGCAACCGCGCCTGCACCGTCGAGTGTGTTTCCGGATCCTTGACGTCGGCCGCAACCTCGTTGATGAAGCGCTGCAAAGATTGGCTGCCCTCGATGCTGAGAAAGCCCCGCGTGTTGGTATCCGAATTGACATAGAGGACGGCTTTTTCGAGCAACTCGTCAGCATGCTCCTCGACCCACTCGGTTGAGCCGAGAAGCCCTACCTCCTCGCCGTCCCAACTCGCATAGACGATCGTGCGCGCGGGTTTCCAGCCGCTCTTGACCAGCGCGCCGATCCCCTTTGCTTCTTCGAGCATCGCGATCGTGCCGGAGAGCGGATCCCAAGCCCCCTGCACCCAGCCGTCGCGGTGATTGCCCCGAATCACCCACTTGTCCGGCTCGACCGCCCCCGGAATTCGGGCGATGACGTTGTAGAGCGGCGCCTGGTTCCAGTCCGACTCGATCTTCAGGTGCACCTTCGCCGGCCCGGGACCTATCTTGTAGGTGATCGGCAGCGAGCCGCGCCAGGATTCGGGGGCGACGTGTCCTTCGATCGCCGCGAGGAGCGGCTGCGCATCCGCGTAGGAAATCGGCATGACCGGAATCTTGAGAATCGTCTTCGCCTCGGAGATCGCGAGCCGCTTGGCATCCTTCGTTGCGCCGACGCCAGGGGTGAGCGGATCGCCGGGATAGATCGGCATATCGAGCACCGAGCCGCGCTGGGTCGACCCGGAGGGCCGCCAGCCGCCTTTGGGATAGACGTCACCCCTGGCGTAGCCGTCGTCCTTGGGATCGGAGTAAATGAGACAGCCGACCGCGCCGTGCTCGTAGGCGAGCTTCGGCTTCAGGCCGCGCCAGCCGCTGCCGTAGCGCACGATAACGATCTTGCCCTTCACGTCGACCCCGTGGCGATAGAGCTCCTTGTAGTCTTCATCCATGCCGTAGTTTACGTAGACCAGCTCGCTCGTGACGTCACCATCGGCGCCATAGGCGTTGTAGGGAGGCAATCCGTCGGTGCGCGAGGAGGTGGCATCGCCTTCGATCGGCGGCTCCTTGAGACTCGCCGTGAACTTCACTGGCGCGACCATCTCGAGCGCCAACGTGCGAGGCGTCGGGTAGAGCACCGAGTAGGTCTCGATCTGGGCCTGCCAGCCCCAGTCGCGGAACAGTTTCAGGATGAACTCGGCGTTCTTCTTGTTATGCGGCGAGCCGACATGATTGGCCTCGGCCGCGAGCTCCTTGAGCCACGCGCCGTAGTCGTCGGCCTTGAGAAACGCGTCGAACTGCTGTTCGACCTGGCGGGGCTCGGCAGCAGAGGCTGCGATAGCGAGCGAGAGAAGGGCCGCAATCGTGGATACGTTGAAGCCACGCACAAGTTGCATTCGCAATCCTCCAGGGGCCGATACGTTCTTGAAGGCGCCGCGCATTGTTCGGAGCGCGGGGACCGGTATGACGCCAGACTGTGCCACGGCCCCGCGGGTCAGCATGCGCCCGACAGCCAGCCCCGGATGCCAGCTTCCCGCGTTCTGGCCTGCTGTTCCAACGTCATGAAGGAATCGTCGGTTGCGTCCTCGTCGGAGTTGGGTGTTGGCGACGCGTGCGGAAAAGAAGATGACAGTGAATTCGTGGAGACAGCCTCCGCACCGCCATCGACCACTCGACCATCTGTCCGTACGACCATTGTATGCGCAGACAGTGGGCCGATGCAGGAGCGGCCCGCCACCCGAATGACAGCAGCGGGCCGCACTCGTTTACTCCGGGAGGGACTTCACATACTCCACGAGATCCCGTTTCTCCCCATCGTCAGTCCGAGGTTGAACAGTCTGTCGTAGTGGTTCATCACGTCCATGAGCGTGCGGAACCGGCCGTCGTGGAAGAAGCCGGCCTCTTTGACCGGTCGGAGTCCGGCTGCCCGGCGATGCGTTCGCGTGCGTCCAGATGCCGGCCAGCGGCGACGTGCGGTAGCCATGATCGGGGCACGATTGGCCTGGAACGCGTCGAGGCCGATTTGTCTCGGCCTGTGCAGATTCCACCCCGGCTCGGTAAAGCGCGACTCAGTGTGACTGCGGTTGCATGTTGCCTTGCCGGTGAAAAGCTCGTCGCCGCGTTCGGCGGCTTCGCGATCGAAGCCGCCCGCGGGCGGCTTAGGCGCGGGAATCGCGAACTGATAGAAGTGGAGCGCCGCAAGCTTCGAGGTGATCCGGTCATGATCGGGGTCAATGAACACATGACCGGACTTGTTGGCCGCTGCAATCGGGAACTGGTTCGGCATTATCGAGTTTCATTCGCGAACTCCGGACATCAGAAACAGGTCGGACAGGATGCGCACATACGTCACGACGTAGTGTCGGCCGTCTGGGGTCAGCAGGATGGGTCCGATGGCCTCCACGCCCGCGCGATCAGAAATCGTCACTTCTTTCCAGAGCTGTCGATGGTTGGTTTCGAGGTCGAGGCGGTAGACACGAAGGGGAACTTCACCACCACGACGTCTCAAATAGAGTGCGCGGGCGTCGGCACTCCATTGGACGACAATCTCGGTCGGAAGTATGCCGTCGATCTGTTTGGGGGAAATGGCTGAATCTAGGGAGAACAGCCAAGACGAGTGGTCCCCGACGCTGATCGCAACGATCCGTTGTCCATCCGGCGAAACTGCAGCGGGACCCATGGTGCCTTCGGAGGAAAGAGTGCGTGTATTGCTTGACGCCAGGTTGTGGATGAACAGCTGCAATCCGCTACCACGGTTGCGGGCCGAAAAGACGATCTTCCTGCCGTCCGGAAGCCAGTTCGCTGTAAGGTAGTCGTGAAAGTCGGGCTGGTGGATCGTGAAGCTCTCGCCAACCGCTGTGGGAAGGACGGTGATGCCTTGCTTATACGATCGATCGAGGGCGATTACCCATTTCTTATCCGGTGAGATTGCTCTCGCAAGGCCGCTCCCGAGCCTGACGGCCGGCCCACCCACAGTGGGTCGGACATACACTCCACAATCAGGGCCCCCGCCTTCGCCGCTCTCATCGAACAACATGATCGTACCATCGGTGGAAATATCGCGCGGAGCGGTCCCATCAAGGTAGGACAGGTTTCTTTCGACCGTCTCCTCATTACCTCTAAAAAGAGCGGTGTTCCGAACAGTGTCGTGAGAGATCAGAATGGTTCCATCACGCGCCACATCGTGAAGCGTGAGCGTCGTTGTCATGCGCGCGATCAGCCGCTCATGTGCGGAGAGATTCACGGCGTACAAAGCCCGGGCCGTGCCGCCTTTCCCACCGGTAAACCAGACCTCGTCGCCGCGTGGCGACCAGCCGAGACCCCACAGGCTGCTCCACCCGTCGCTCAAGATCCGTCTCGCGCTGCTTCCGTCCGAAACGGCCACCGCGCCGCCCTCCTCGAGGCGATGACGATGATCAATAAATGCCAAGAGATGTCCGTCTGGCGAGAGGCGCGGATGAGAGATGAGCCCGTCGGCTTCATGCACGACGCGGCCGATGGGCCACTCGAGGCGAAACCGCGAACCCACCTGGCGCACTATCACGAGCTGATCGCCCTGTGGCGTCCAGTCGGCGTATAGAACGTCATCAACCAGCCGACGTGGTTCGGTCCCGGCGAGTGGCACCTGCGCCAGAACACCGATTCGCGTCAGATTCAGCTGCTGGCGTTCGAGCGCCAAGGCGAGTTGTCCGGTGCGTGATACCGCGAGGAGTTCCGCGCGATGGAATCCCATCGATCTCGACTCGGGGCTGCCGCGCGTGGTCAAGTACAACTCCATCGGCGCTCCTTCCCACGCGGCGCTGTAGATGACCTCTTTTCCTTCGGGGACGAACCGAGCAGAATAGATCGTTCCCCGATTGAACGTCATGCGGTGAACCGTGATAGGGACGGTCGCGGCGGAAGACGCCTTCGGTGATTCTGAATGCGGCGATATGCGACGGAGCTCGAGCAGCGCATCGTGCGCGCTCTGCCAACGCTCCTCTGGATCCTTTACGAGGCAGTTCGCAATCAGATCGTTGAGGTCCCGAGGGATCTCCGCGACAACCGAACTGGCGGGTGGTGCCTCTTCACGCAACACGGCGGCAATGAGCTCGGCGGCGTTGGCCGCCTGGAAGGCTCGGCGCCCGGTGAACATCTCGAACATCAGCGCACCGAACGAGAACAGGTCGCTCATCGCGTCCGCTGGCTGACCCACTAGGACCTCCGGTGCGATGTAGCCCGGAGTTCCAAGGACGACGCCGAGCGGGGTAGCCGTATGAGTCGTCCCCGCAGGCATTTTCGGGATACCGCCGGTACTTGCAACGATCGAGCGAGCGATCCCAAAATCGAGCAGCTTTGCGCCGCTTCTGGTCACGAACACGTTAGTCGGCTTCAAATCGCGATGCACGAGGCCGATGCGGTGGGCGGCAGCAAGAGCGTCAGCAATCTGCACTGCATAGCGGAGACTGGTCTCGAATGTAAGGCGTGAACCGAGCCGCGCTGCGAGGCTCTCGCCTTCGAGGTACTCGAGCACCAGAAAGTCCACGCCGCTGTCAGCGCCCAAGTCGTACAGCGTGCAGATATGTGAATGATTCAGACGCGCAAGCATCTTCGCTTCGCGTTCGAAACGCTGGCGCAGATCCCGTCGCTCGGCAAGCTCGGAGTGAAGAATCTTTACGGCCACGACACGGCCGAGGCGTTCATCCCGGGCCCGGTAGACCTCGCCCATGCCACCACGGCCAATCCGCTCGAGGAGTTCGTAACGGCCCAAACGCTTCTGGATGTTGCCCAATGTGCGCTGCTCGCTCGCAACGGCAGAAGTATATGTCGGGCTGTCAGTCCAGCGCAGTAGATCGAGTTTCTCGCCTCGTCTCTTGGCCTTTGCGCCGCAAATATTCTCCAAGCCTGTCAGGATTTGACTTCTGCATGCCGCCTGCACGCATCAAAAGTGCGAAACCCCAACACCGATCTGCCGCGATTATGTGCCCGGCGCTTCTGCTCGGTCGCGATACGCTCCACTTCATGGCGCTGACCTGTTCAACGCGCAGGCACCTCGCGGCCGAGAACCTATTTCCGCGCTAGCAGCTGACGTGCTATCCCGAGCGGAGGGTCACGCCCGGCGCCTGAACGAGGCCACCAGGAATACAGCGCCAGCATGTGGCCGGGGTGCACGGTACCTTCCACTGCCTCCGGGTTACTCGGCGTGGGATCGTTGAAGGTCGCCCACGTGACACGAGCGACGAGAGTTCCGCCGCACCGGATCCGGCCCCATCGGGCGCAGATCACGCCTCTCTGGCCCTATGCACTGTGGCGGCTGCTGCCATCAGCTCGACGGCAACAGCCTTCCTCCATATCGCAGTGTCGGCTCAACACACTCTCCGTGCGACCACGTCGGCGCTTGGCCAGAAGACCCGCGACCCCGGATCCAAGCAGCACAAGACTGGCGGGCTCCGGCACGGGATTGATGACGCTGAACGTGTAGGTAAAGGAATCAACAAGCTGGCCGGCCTGAGGTCCCGATGGGATCCGAAAATCGGGCGCGCTGTTCAACAGGTCGACTTTGAAGGCATAGGGGCGCGGTCTGAAACTGGGCGGGAAGGCGTGGCTGAAGCCCGTAACGAACGGCGGCTCGAGCTCGGGGTCGGACTCCGCGACGTGGAACTCCCTCACGACCGTGGGCTCGCGCGGCGAGGTTAACGTGACCTGAAGGGTGTCGGTAATGCCCGGCGGTACGACGTCCAATTGGATAAGGAACCCGAGTATCCTCTCCTCCGCATTGGGTAAGAGAGTGAACGTCACACCTGGGTTCTCGAAGAGGTCAATGAGGGGAGAGTCTCCTGGGAACGGATTTGCGCGGACATTGCTGAACATAATCGGATCGGCACGCGCAACCTCGGAAGTCACTATGAGCGGAAACACCGTGGCCACAAACGGTAACCATTTGCGGAAAGTACCGAGATCCATGCAGGTTTCTCCTTCCTGCGAGCTTGGACCGCCCTGCGCGGCACAACTGATGCCGCCCATCCATCTCGCTAACCTAACAACATGCGAAAAATCCCGAACGGCTGTGAAAGAGCCTGTGATGTTCGAACACCAGCACCACGACATGGCCCCGATTCAAGCACCGAACAGTGCCGAGACATGCCCTCCTCGGAGTCCTCAGCCCACCGCCTCGTGGCACCTCTCAACGGCGCATCCTCCCTCGCTCCCGCCACCTCCCCGTCATCCCATTCGCGGGCAGCCGGACCTGAAGGGTCAATAAAACCGGGGTGCGGCTGTGGATCGATTCCTCCCTCTACCGGCCGCTAGTGGAACATTGCGCTTTGTTGTGGAATTGCCGGCCAGAGTACATGCGTCCTTCGCTTCGCTCAGGATGACAAGGACTCACGCATTCGCTGCACCCTGAGCGTAGTCGAAGGGACGCGGCACCGGCCCCTTTTCTATTGCTTGGCGGCGTTCGACGTATGTTGCGCCCTCTGTGCCTGCAGCCCGGCCCGCCCACGACCACCGGGCAGAAGATCAGCCAGTCGAAGCATTCTGAGCGGGCGGTGGCACGAACCGCTCGGCAACCCTGTGGCCCGTGGCGCGCGAAACGGCGTACGACCGAGCTCAATCCGGTCGCTCTGGAGCACGTCGTCAAAACGCGCGGTGAATTTCTGATCGCGAATCAGTTATCGCATCGGTTCCGAGCGCTCCGCCAAGGTCCACGACAGTTGCCGAGCCTGCTGGGACGACCCACGACGCCCCCGGATTCGGCGTGCAACCGGCGACATGCACACGGCGGCTGCCTGCCCAGAAAATAACTCTACGCGGCCGCCTCGATCGTGACTTTGAATCCAAGCCGCTGCAGCGCTCGAACCGCACGTTGGCGCGCGCGGTCGGTGTCACGTCGATCGCAATAGTCCGGCCCAGAGTGCCTCCGCTCCAGCGGCGGGTTAGACAGCGCCCTCAACGACGTAGCCGTCCCATGTCGAAGACCTGTTCGCGGGAGATTCTTCCGTCCCTCATCTCGAAGATGTGCACCAGCCGCATCTCGACCTTGGAGCCGACCGGAAAGTGCCAATACCCGTCCCGGATCACCTCAAAGGTGACCAGGCTGTCGTCCACTACGCGATCGTCGGTCGCGAAGCGCTGTAGAAACGTGAACTTGACGTCTCGCATCGACGCTCAGAGCTGGCGGTAGTTTTCCGCAACCGCCTCTTTTCCTGAGTAGGCGCGGTCGAGGCCGTTCAGAGCTGGCGCCTCCCAAACGATATCGTCCGTGTACAACCGCAGCGCCCCCATCACTTCGTTTTCAGCCTCACTATAAAATGGGCTTCGACCGCGGCCAGGTTCTCTGCGATGCGTTTCTGGTCCATCACGGCCTCCTCGCCGGTGGGGAATGCTTTCGCTGTCTGCTCAAGAATAACTCTACACGGCCGCCTCGATCGTGACTTTGAATCCAAGCCGCTGCAGCGTTCGAACCGCACGTTGGCGCGCCCCGAAGGACCCGTCCTTCTTCCGAATGGCCGCGAGGGCGGTTTCGACCAGCAGGGCACGGAGCCATCGGTTCCTTTACGGGTTGTGCCCGCCTTGTGTCCCGATGACCTCATCGAGATAGTCGAGATGCGCCAGGATCTGCCTGACGAGAAACGCATGATGGGCCCGGAGCGGCCAGTCAGCGCGGTGCGCAGCGCCGTGGAGCTTCGCGCGCAGCTTGCCCTTCGCGAGATCGGCCAGCACGACCGGGTCCGTCGTGCCGCCCACCGGCGCCGCGAGCATCGCTCGCCCCGACTGCCCAAGGATGTCGCTCGCGACGGAGGCGAGCTCGATTCCGGCGTCCTCGAGCACCTGGTGCAACCGATTCGCTTCCCGCTGCCGCTCGTAGTCTGATTGACGGGCTACGGGTGCGTCGTTAGCCTGGCAGGAATTTACGCCGGTATAATCTCGGTGCTACTCCAATGATCACACGCCGATGGTCGGCCGTTGCAGGCATCGCTGCGCTCATCGTAGCCGTTGCCGCCGCTATCGAGCTGGCGATGGGCCGCGTACCCTGGTGCACCTGCGGCTATGTGAAGCTGTGGGAAGGTGTCGTCAAGAGCTCGGGAAATTCTCAGCACCTGACCGACTGGTACACGCCGTCGCACATGATTCACGGGATTCTGTTCTATCTGGTGCTGTGGCTGGTAGCTCGCCGGGTACCGACAGAATGGCGATTCCTTCTGGCTGTCCTCGTCGAGGCGTCGTGGGAAGTGTTCGAGAACACGCCATTCACGATTAACCGCTATCGAGCGGCGACGATCTCGCTCGACTATTACGGTGACAGCGTCCTCAACTCGGTGTCCGACACGCTGGCGATGATGATCGGCTTCTTGATTGCGCATCGCGCGCCGGTGTGGGCGAGCCTCGCGTTTGTGATCGTGATGGAGCTCCTTGTTGGGACCGTGATTCGCGACAACCTGACGCTCAATATCCTGATGCTGATTCACCCATTCGACGTGATCAAACGATGGCAGATGTCTGCCTAAACTTAGCCCGCGAAACCGGCTGAATCTTGGAGTCGCTTCATTGACTCCAGGAAGGCAAGGATCTGGGTCCAACTTGGAGTGCTTAGGGAGGCCGCATCTTGTAAACCCGACGCTCGAACAGTGTCACAGGGATCGGCCAACAGTGTCATCGGCCGTGCCAGCGCATATCATCGGGACCATCGAACCATGACGGTCGTCCTGCTCGTCGACAACCAGCCGCTCATCGGCGAAGCCGTGCGGCGCATGCTCGCGCCCTACGCTGACATCGCCTACCATTACTGCAGCCATCCCGCGTCGGCGTTCGACGCGACCTTGGAGGTGAAGCCCACCGTCGTGCTGCTTGACCTGGTGATGGGCGACTTCGATGGACTTACACTGATCAAACGGTTCCGCAACACGCTTTCGACTGCGGAGCTGCCACTGGTCGTGCTCTCTGCTCGCGAAGATGCGAGGCTCAAGGCCGAGGCGTTCGCGGCAGGCGCGAACGACTACCTCGTGAAGTTTCCGGATCGCGCGGAGCTCGTGGCGCGAATCAGGCACCACTCAAAGGGCTTCATTCACATGCTCGAACGCGACGCCGCGCATGCCGCGCTCGCCAGAGAGCTGGCAGATGCCGCGGCGTACGCCCAGTCGCTTTTGCCTCGTCCGCTTCGCGGACAGATCAGGACCAACTGGACACTGGTGTCCTGCCAGGGCCTGGGTGGGGATTCACTCGGCTATCACTGGCTGGACGACCATCACTTCGCGATCTATTCCCTGGACGTCGGCGGGCGCGGCGTCGGCGCGGCTCTGCACTCGGCGCGCGTGGTTCAGGCGGTCCGGCATCATGGCCTTCACGAGGCCACCGACTTCCTCGATCCCGGTTCTGTGCTGTGGGCCCTGAACGATGCGTTTCCGATGGAACACCACCGCGACATGTTCGTCTCGGCCTGGTACGGCGTGTTCGACACGCTTGACCGGCGTCTCCTGTACGCGAGCGCCGGACACCCACCCGCCGTGCTTCGAACGCGCGCTCCGGGTGAGTCTTGCCTGCTCGACACACCGAACATCTGCGCGGGCATTTTTCCCGACACGCGTTTTGGTGCAGGTGACGTGCACGTGCCGCCCGACGGCATTTTGTACGTCTTCAGCAACGGGGTGGCCGAGCTCGGGAACGGCGCGCAGGGACAAAGCGGACTGAACGCGTTCATTGACATGCTGTCAGCGCCCCTGGACGACGGGGCCGCGGACATTGAACGTCTGAAGTCGCAGGCGCAGGGGCTCGCTCGCGGCCCATTCGGCGACGACCTGTCGATACTTCGCGTCGACTTCGGGCGATGACACTAGCCGGCGATCTGCTCCCGCAGCCGGTTCTTGTCGACCTTGCCGGCAGCGTTGATCGGCAGGTCGGCCAGGAGGTGGACCGCCGACGGCACGGCCACGGCGCGCAAGCTTTCCTTCAGTCTCGTCCAGAGCCGCGCTTCGAGGCCGTCGCGGTCCTCCGAGGCGGGCACGACGAACAGGTGCACCGCGTCGCCGTGCGGCGGATCGGGCACACCGACGGCCGCGGCGGCGCGCACATTCGGCTCGCGGAGGGCGACCTCCTCGATTTCAGCGGGGGCGATATTCGAGCCGTCGCGCACAATCAGTTCTCGGAGCCGGCCCTCGAGCCATAGGTAGCCGTTTTCGTCGGCGCGCGCCAGGTCTCCCGTGCGCATCCATCCATCGCGCAAGACCTCGAACGTTGCGAGCGTGTCGTTCCAGTACCCCACCATCGTGTCCGGTGTGCGGACGAACACCTGACCCACCTCGCCGGGCGGGACGTCGTTCTCACGCGCGTCCACCAGCCGCAGCGCCACGCCAATCGGCGGGACGCCGACCGATCCGACGCGCTTCTCTCCAGACGGCGGATTCATCGCGTACGGCCCCGTCTCGGTCATTCCGCAGAGCTCGACCGGCTCATAGCCGACGACTGATCGGAACGTCGCGTGCAGCGCGAGCGGCATGCGGTCACCCCCGATCAGCCAGAGGGCCCGCGGCCGTTCGCTCGCGGATGGCGCAAGCGGATGCGCGAGGGCCGCCGCCAGCAGATTCGGCGTGAGGGCGAGCAGCGACGTCTGAGGCTGGTCGAGAAAGGCGCGCCAGAATGCCTCGGCGGTGAATTGCCGCAGCAGCACGACAGTGCCCCCGACGCGCAGCACTGCCATCGCCAGCAGCTGGAACGCGAGGGGCTTCATCAGCGAAATGGGCACGAGCGAAACCGTGTCGGCTGTGAGCGTGGCCTCCTCGATAAATTTGTCGATCCGGCTGACCGTTCGCCGGCTCGTGTGCGTCACGCCCTTCGGCCGGCTCGTCGTCCCCGACGTGAAAAACACCGTGCTAAGGCGGTCCACGTCGTTCGGATGCGAATGCACGCCCGCCGTGGGCGCCGCTGCCAGGATGTTGGACAGCCAGTCGTCCTCGTCCACGCAGAGGACCTCTCGCACGTTGGCGCCGTGACGGGCGCCAACGAGCGTGCGCCACGTCTCGCCGAGCGTCACGATGACCGTCGCACCGGCACGCTCGAGGCAGTACGCGACCTCGTCGGGGCGATATCGGAAGTCGAGCGCCACGGCAATAAGGCCGGTACGAAAGCAGGCGAAATAGGCGACGAGTGCCTCGGCGCAGTTCGGCAGCCAGAGCGCGACGCGATCGCCGTGACGGCATCCACGACGGACGAGGTCGGCCGCGAGATGATCGGCCGCAGCCACGAACATTGAGTACGTGAGCCGCTGGCTTCCGCAAACGATGGCTGTTTTGTCAGGCGATTGCTGAAGCGCGGCATCCGCGATTTGATTGAGCAGCACGACAGCGCGAATCGTAGCCGATTACGGACGTCGAGTTCTGAATGTAGGCGGCAATTCCTCGAAACTTCACGTTGCAGGAGACCTTGCGCCGCAACCTGGACCAAACCCTTGCCCGTCACGGATTAAGCGGTCATAGACACGTTCGGCCCTCAAAGCCGCCCTTGCTGCGCTCGACACGCGCCCGCCGTGGCATGCCGGTTCGGAATCCTGTGCCCCCGCATACTTGGATCCCGGTTTGTGCACCCTTCGCCCAGAATCGTGGGGGGTCAGGGATGGATCACGGAGAGATCGAGAAGCCTTTCAAACGGATCGAAGTCGCGATCCCGGTGCAGCAACAAGTGCTGTTCCCGTATACAGAACGTGGCGATCAGGCAATCGAACGTCTTTCGCACGGTATGTCCGCGGCTGCGTAACGTACGATAGTTGCGGGCCGCTTCTCTGGCCAGATCGACGCCGCCTGTTTCCATTACTTCCAGCTTTAGGAGTTGGCGTTCGACGTTCTTCGCTTCAGCCTCACCGCGAACTCCCTGAAGTACTTCATAGAGGATGATGTCGGTCAGCCCAGACGCTGTCGATCGAGTTCCGTGTCCAGCCAATCCGTCTCCGGATTGCTGATGCCCTGCAAGTAGTCGATCCAGATGGTTGTATCGACGATCACCACGGTCAATCACCTCGCCACATGGCCCAGGCGCGACGCGTCGAGATTCCCTTCCCACGTCACCTTACCTCTCAAGCGCAGGACGCTCTTCTGACCGCGAGTCTGAATCAATAGACGGAGACCTTCCTCCACTGCCGCGCGCTTGGTCCGCGCGCCGCTGCTTCGCATTGCCTGGCGCATCAGCTGGTCATCGATATCAATATTGGTGCGCATTGTGGAGGCCGGAGGACGCGAAACGGTAAAGTGGCTTGTTTACTGTCTCGGCTTCAGGACGACGGTAATCACCCGCTCGGAAGGCACCGCCTGGCCGTTGACGCGTCCGGGGTAGTAGGTCCAGCTCTTAGCGGCTTGCCGCAACACCTCGTCGTAGGCTGGATGAACAGAGCGCACCACTTCGACGGACTCGACCGTGCCGCGCGCCGAGATCGACACCCGGACCGCGCCGCGGAATTCCATCGTCCGACCGAATTCATCTTTCGGCGCCCAAACGGGCAGCTCTTCACGAATCGGCACCGGCGCCGACACCACCGGTGCGGCCGCGGCATCGGGGATGCTGATCGGCGCAGCCGCCGGAATGGTCTTGAGATCCAGGTCGTTCGAAGGCAAGGCGTTACTGAGCGTCAGAAACCCATTTGCCAGAACCTTCATCTCAGCGAGGGCAGGATCGTCTCGCAGATCGCGATCATCGGTGATGCGCACGAGCTCGTCGAAGATGCGCACCGCGGCCGTGCGGTCCTTTCGGTCGAACGCACTCTTGCCCTCGATGTACATCGGGCGTGCCAGCGACGGAACCAGGCGGCGGCGCACCGTCGTGTACAGCTCCTGTATCCGGGGCGGCGTATCGGCAGCGCCAGGACGATACAGAGGATGCTGCGTCAGGACTCGCTCGACCGCCCGCTCCGCAGCTTCCGTGCGGCCCAACGCGACGAGACAGAGAACCCGGTACTGCTCGATTTCCGGGTCGGGATTCGAATCGTTCACGCTCGAGACGGCCGTCAACGCCGCCTCGTACCGAGGCGGACGCGTAGAGATCCTGCACGCGTTGCAGGAGTTCCTGTGCGCCGACGCGCGGCGCGAACCCGAAGCACACAACCATCACCAACCCGCCAACGGCTGCAGGACTGGAGTTCTTCATTGGGGTTTCCGCCTTAAATCCACGCCCAGCCGCGCCGGCTGGAGCGTCGTGACAACCACTGTTTCTCTCCGCTCACCCAGCTCAGGATGGCGGAACAACACCTCATGACGGCCGATGGGTCTCACGAGGTTACCGATCGGCGTCTCGCCAACCCGCGTACCGTCGACCCAGACCTCTGCCCAGGGTTGCGCGTTGAGGCTGAGCGTTCCATTCGGGACCGTCACGCGCAGCACACTGACCTTACCCGGCGTGATGTTTACCCTCTGCCTTTGGGAAAAGCCTAGATCGGAGTTGACGAAGTCGAGGGTGTGATTTCCGGCGGCGATCAACAGGCGGTCGGATTCCGTCGTTCCGAGCAGCTTGCTTTCTTCGCGGATTTGCAGAACAACCGGTGCGGAGACCGTGATCCAGCCGGCCGAAACTGCGGACGGGCTCGCGCCGCCGCCGTTGGTGAGCAGAACAGAAACCGTCTCGCCAGCGCGTAGCGTGACCGCCTTATGGACCGCTTCGCGACCGTTGGCGACGGTCAAATCGTGCGGTCCCGGCGCGAGATTTTGTACTGTAAGGGGTGAAACACCCAGCGTGATCCCGTCAACTATGACCGTCAGCGCGACGGGATCGGTCTCGACGCGCAACGTGCCGTGGGCCAAGTCTTGCGGACCGGGCGCGGCTGGCAATTCCAAGCGTTGCACCATCTCTGCGCCAGCGGCCAGCGTCGCCTTGACGACGCGCCGGTTGCTGCCGCTGCCAACGACGGCTTCATAGGCGCGCGGCGGCAGCTTCAACGTCAGTGGCGTTCGTCCCCGGTTTGTCCCATCGATGCTGACCTCGAGACCGCTCGGTACGGTCTCAATCGTCAGTGAAGCAGACCGCGGCGCAGCTCCGAACAGCTTTGGAATAACGCCCGCGCCTTTCGCACCTGCAACCAGGCCAGCCACCGCGATCGACACGCCGATAATCGAAGGACGAAGGCTGGCATGGATTCTTGCCCGTTCAGTACGGCCGGGCTTGAATTCGGCAGCGAATGCACTGAGCCCGTCTTCCGGATTCGTCGACGAGGGTTCCGGCACCGACCCGAGGGCAGATGCGGCCTCCAATCCCGGTGGTTGCATTGCGGCTTTGGGCACTTGCACGTCTTCCGGATCGAACACGGAACACCAGAGCTCGCGGCGAGCCAGTACCGCGGGCGCGTCTTTCAGAAGATGTCGATGTTAGCACTTGTTGTCAGGCGAACGGCGTACCAGCCGGCCAGACTCGCAACAGCAAGGGGTTTCAGCCCAAGTCACGCGATGAGCGAGAGATTGTTCTGCCTGCTGGGTGCGTTTATCACCTGCCAGCGAGCGACGATCGAATGCCGCCGGACTACTCGCGGAGGCTCAGCCCTCCGTGTCCGTGTTCCTGTCGCTGTCCGCGGCCGTGTCCATAGCCGTATCCATAACCATAGCCGTAGCGGTCCTGCCCACCGACGATGGCCCGGTCGTCGACGCAGTTGAGGACCACGCCCAGAATCCGCTCGCGTCGGACCGTTGTCAACGCGGCCGAGATCAGCTCGTGTGCCGTGGAACCGGCCTTGATGACCAGCACCGCCGCCTCGACGATCCCGGCCAAGACGTGCGCGTCAGAGACAAGGCAGATTGGCGGCTGCGCAGCGGATCGGAACGGTCGAATGTCGTCCTACCGGGACACATTTAGAGCGTCGCGTTCTCCTTCTCGATCAGGCCAGCCTTGCAAGACCTCATCGACAAGGACGCACGGTTAGCCGGCATTCGATTCGATGCACTCAGCTTTCAGGCGTCATCCGTTGTGGTACAGCCTTTCACGAACGCGCTGCCTGCTCTGTCCGTCGACACGACGCCAACGCCCGAACCACCGTCGCTGCTGTTGATGGGAAGCGCGCTGGCGATAGTTGCACTCAGGCGGCGATCCTTTTCTGGATCTCTCGCGTGCGGTGATTGACGCGGCATGTCGGGTGCGACTACGAACCATCGCGAGCTTGGGACGACGCAAGTATGCCGTGCATGCTGAAGTCGCCGTACGAATGACGCCGTTGAACCTGGCGCCCGCAACGGTAAGTGAGCGATGATCCTGGGCGGGTTCGGCGCCACAGGACTGCTGCCTGAAGGCGACGTACATCGCCCGCCACAACGGCACCGCCGCAACTCAGCAACGTCTCCGTGCTCCCGGCGCATATAATCCGCCAACACATGCCACTACAGGCAGGCACACGGCTCGGCACCTACGAACTCGTGGGCCTCATCGGCGTCGGTGGCATGGGTGAGGTGTGGCTCGCCAAGGAGCGACGCCTGGGACGGCAGGTCGCTCTGAAGCTCCTGTCCGCCGACCTCACGCGAGATCCCAGCCGCATCCTCCGTTTCGAGCAGGAAGCCCGCGCCGCGTCCGCGCTCAATCACCCGAACGTCTGCACGATCCACGCAGTCGGTGAGACCAGCGAGAACCAGCACTACATCGCCATGGAGTACGTCGAGGGCGAGACGCTGCGGCAGCAGCTCTCCACGGCGCGGCTGTCGATCCGCGAGTGCCTCGATATCGCGATTCAGCTCGCGGCGGCTCTCAGCGTTGCGCACCGGGCGGGAATCGTCCACCGTGACATCAAGCCGGAGAACATCATGCTTCGGCCCGACGGCGTCGTTGAAGGTGCTCGACTTCGGCTTGGCGAAGCTCGCGCTCGCCGCGAGGGCAGGTGACGACACGACCCGAATGACCGTCAACACCGACGCAGGGACAGTTGTGGGTACCGCCGCCTACATGTCGCCGGAACAAACCCGGGGCGAAGAGCTAGATTCCCGCACAGACGTCTTTTCCTTCGGGGTCGTGCTCTACGAGCTGACCACCGGCGTATTGCCCTTCACAGGTAAAACGTCCGCGGTGCTCTTCGACGCGATTCTCAACCGGGAGCCACTGGCGGCGACGCGCCTCCGACCCGAGTTGCCGGCAACTCTGGATGGAATCATCGCTAAGGCGCTCGAGAAGGATCGAAACGTTCGCTATCAATCTGCCGGAGAGTTGCTGGTGGATCTGCGACGCCTGAAGCGAGACATGGAATCAACGGGAACGCTCGCGGGTGCTAATAGGCAACCGGGTCGCGCTCGTCCCTTGTGGCGCCTGCGAGGCACAACCACGGCTATCACCGTGGTTGTCATCGTGATCCTCCTGACCGCCGGGTGGCTCGTAGTCAACCGCCGTACCGATTCGGTGTCGGCAACGGTCGATCCGATGCGGCCAATGCCGCTGACCACGCTTCCGGGGCTGGAGAGATCGCCGAGTTTCTCCCCCGACGGCAACCAGATCGCGTTCAGCTGGGATGGTGACACCGGGAACGAGGACATCTATGTCAAACTGGTTGGCGCTGGCAGCCCTCTCCGCCTGACCACGAGTTCCGCCCCCGACGTTCACCCCGCCTGGTCGCCCGATGGCCTTTCTATTGCGTTCGTCCGGATCTCAGAAGAAGAAGGCGGCATCTTTATCATCCCTGCATTGGGCGGAGCCGAGCGCAAAATCGGTTTCGTGAAGTGGGAAGCCGACTGGGATTCCTACGGCGCGGGTCTGAGCTGGTCTCCGGACGGGCGGTACCTTGCATTTTCTGATCGAAGTGCGCCACAAGACCCGGTGAGCCTCTTCATCATGTCCCTTGACCAGTCCGTGAGACGGAAACTCACGGCGCCGCCCCCGTTATCAATCGGCGATCTGGCTCCCGAGATCTCGCGTGATGGCCGTAGTGTCGCCTTTATCCGCGCCACAAGCACCGGGGTCAGCGATATCTATCGTGTCCCATTTGCCGGCGGCGAACCCATTCGCTTGACGACCGGCGAGAGTTGGTTGAGAGGCGTGGCGTGGACGCCCAGCGACACGGCATTGGTGTTTTCCTCCGGTGGTGCTCTGGACGGCAGTTTGTGGTCCATGCCTGCTGCGGGGGGCAAGCCCAAACGCTTGTTCGTCGGCGGTGACACGGCGAGCAATCCGACCATTTCTAGCCGTGCGAACCGACTTGCATTCGTTGAGCAGACATCCGTCGCGAATATTTGGCAGTTGGACACTCCGAGACGTGGTCAGCACATCAGACCGCCGACAAGACTTATCGCCTCCACGCGGCACGACGCTGGTCCGCACTTCTCGCCGGACGGGAAAAGGATCGTGTTTCACTCGGACCGCTCCGGCAGCATGGAGATTCTGGGTATCCGACGGGGCCGGCCACAACCTCCTCCAATGGACGTCAATTGGGGGGCGCCTCACCGGCACCCCGCGATGGGCTCCTGACAGTCGCCACGTGGCGTTCGACTCGCGGACAGGGGAAAACTCCGACATTTACGTGATGCTGGAGGGAGGGCCGGCGCGCCGCATCACGTCCGAAGCATCCGACGATGTGGTCCCGAGCTGGTCCACTGATGGGCAATGGATCTACTTCTCCTCGAATCGCACCGGGCGTTGGGAGGTTTGGAAGACAGGTAAAGACGGTGGCCCAGCGGTGCAGGTGACGAGACACGGGGGGTACGGCGCCTTGGAATCGACGCGACGGCCACACGGTGTACTACGCCAAAGGCAAGCGTGTCGAGGGTCTCTGGAGCGTTCCGGTGAATGGTGGGGATGAAACGCTGGTTCTCGCGGGATTCCCCCAAGCTGGATACTGGGGGTACTGGACTCTGTCGGAGGAGGGAATTTACTTCGTAGACACCAGTGCCACGCCACATCTGATCAAGCTTCTCGATCTTCGGACGCGTCGCATCACAGGAATTGGGGCGCTGGCGAAACCGGCGGTCGCACTCTATGCTCCCGGGCTGACTGTTTCTCCTGACGGCGCGAAGCTTCTGTACGTGCAGGAGGATCATCTCAACAGCGACCTCGTGCTCGTTGAAAAATTTCCATTCTCCTCCATACCCGCTACCCGCTGACATGTGAACACGCGAGAGAC
This sequence comes from uncultured Acidobacteriota bacterium, assembly GCA_963755695.1. GTDB lineage: Bacteria > Acidobacteriota > Vicinamibacteria > Vicinamibacterales > 2-12-FULL-66-21 > QHWT01. The sequence continues at coordinate 3,156,193 of CAVWLB010000010.1, forward strand.
GCGGGAGATGTACGGCTCCAACCACGCAGAGGCCGGGGCGGAGTGTCTTTGGGATCGCCCGCAGCGATACCCCGCTCGGATGCGTGTGCGGTGCGTTTACTCGATTCGCTCACGCCACAGTCGTACTCGTGCAAAAGTCCGCCGAAACGGTCGCGACGTTTCAGCGTTATGTTTGCGTCCCCGTCCACGTGGTCGCTGACCTCCGGCCATTCGGCGGGCCAAGTCCAGGCTGCGATGAGACTGCCAGCCGTTGCAATGATCAATGAACAAAGGTGAGCGCGCGCTCCAGGTGGCCTGCGGTCAGGATTAAGAGCCAATCCAGACATTCTGATCGAGCGGCCCGGACGAACCGCTCTGCGATCCCAAACCCCTGCGCAGCCACCGGCCTGTTCGCAAGCAGTCTCCCGCCAGAAGCGGGAACTCGTTGTTCTGATTGTTAGGATTGGCGGGGCCGACGCGACTCGAACTCGCGACCTCCGGCGTGACAGGCACTAATCGACACGTGCTAAGTTTCTCTACCAACCGCAGTTCGACTGCTGAGGAGAAGCCAAGGTGGCAAGCTCCGGACATCCTGGACGTCAGTGAACGCCGCCAGGTGGATGATGCGCGCGCCGAAAACCAGGGCCGCGCCTCTCACGGATCTTCCCTTGATACGCACGTCGAAGCCGTCGCCACAAGTCGTAAACGAGTAGGTGTTGGCGTCCGCGAGGACGTCAAGCAACACGCCCGGAGCACTGTCGACTGGTTTCTGCACGCCAGGTTCGCCCACTGCCTCGACCGCGTAGCTGCGAACAATTTGCGGCAGCAATCGGAGCCACGTACTCGCCGAGTCGAAGAGTTCCAGCCCGGCAAGACGCCCGTGCACGGCGAACAGAGCTCCGCGGGAGTGTCATGTGTGGGCCCTGAACCGAGAGGTAAATGAACTCCCTAGGCGGGCCGATGGTTCTTGAGCCTGGCCGCCACACTTGTAGATCCGGCTGGCGGTGTGTTGCGCCGACGCTGGCGGGGCGTGCCGCGCTGGCGAATCAAAGCATCACGCCGCTCGATCGCCTGCGCGAATCGTTCTGTTGCCGTCAGGTGCGCGAAAGCGTCGGTATCCGGTAACTGTGCTTTGGGCTGTTTCACGGCCGCCTCCTCACTCGGAACGCTTTAGTGAGGCTGGCCGGTCGGAATGAAGGGTCAGTAACAGGAAAGCAGACCGAGCATATCACGCGGCTCGAAATCGCGCTGGACGTGCGTCACATCGAATAGCTCGACGCAACACGTGCGGCACGTATTCAGGCGGCCACTTGACAGACGTGCAGCGATGTTCATACATCGATGAACAGGGCATGATGCGCAGATCCGGAAGCGGAGGCTCTTCGACGTGCGCTGGCGGCGTACTTGGAGGAGCAGGGCGCCTCCGATATCACGAGCTGAGCACGAAGCGTTCTCTCAGGCGATCACTCGATCCCCGGAATCCACTTCACGGCGTTGTCGTGATACAGCTTGCGCAAGACCTCCTTCGGCAGGTGCAGGCCCTTCGTGGTCCCTTCCTCGAACTTCACGTCTGCGTCGCCCGAGAAATATCGCCAGTCGCGCTCGTATCTGGCTGCCCAATCCTTGAGCACGTTCTCCGTCTTGTCTGACGGGTACAGCACGTTGTCGGTACCATAGACCACCCGATCCTGGTACTTGATGAGGAACGCGCGGACTTTCTCCGGCTTCTGCATCATCAGATAGTCAACGCGCGCCGCGGTATCGACCGCGAAGTTCGGGTACTTGTCGAAGCGCTGCGCGATCTGATCGACGTCCACTTCCATGCTCCCGAGGTGCGCGCCCACGACCTTCAAGTTCGGGTGCAGCTGCAGCAGGTGATCGCGAGCGGCGAGGATGGCTTCCTTGGTCGGCCATTCAGGGTGCTTGAAGGCGTACTCCTCTGGATGCGCGTTGTAATAGCTGTAGTCCGGGCTCTTGGGGTCGGGCGCCTTCCAGCAGGAGTCGGGTTCGGCGACGTGCGCGACGACCGTCTTGTGATGGGCGGCGATGTTGATCGAAGATGGGCCCGAACGCGGGGTCATCCGGGAGCACGTAGGTCCCGTCCGTTCTCTTGAGCTCCATCCCCACCACTTTGTACAGCTTCACCGCGATCGCTCCGGCCTCGAAATCGGCATTCAGCCGCTTGTTCACGCGAGCCACAAAACCCGGCTTCTCGAAGTCATACGGATCGATGGTGGTGCCGACGGAGGCTCGGCCCTTCGTCAGACGGCGGACCGCCAGCGCATCGGTCCATTGCGGCTCCATGCTCTTCGCAAACGGATCGCGGTCGTCGATCAGCGTGATGTTCAGCGCGCGCAGGTTGAAGCGCGAGAACAGATCGGCAACTGCAGGCACGTCCTGGTAGGCGTGAACGTGCGTGTCGATCGGTTCGATCTCGGCTAACTGCGACGCGATCCTATCGTCATCAGCACGATCCGTCGGCGGCGCGGCTGACAAGCTCGCCGCCGCCGCCACGGCTACGATCGCAGGCAACCAGTTCCAAAGGCTCACCCGGCTAGGCAGGTTCATGAGGTTCATTCGGCTCTTCTTACGATTCGGGAACAGCCGGCCAGCGCACGAGCCGGCACCGTCTAAAATGCAGCGCCATTGTATTCCGTAGGAGGAGGAACGTCGTCCCGCCTTGACAAGCTGGAGTCTATCGAGCAACCTCCTCTGACAAGTCGGCGGGTGACAGATGCGCGTGCCGCCTCACCATCCTCGATCCTCCGCCGCCTCCACGATCCAACGAAGGGGCAAAAAGGGCAACGCGCCGCACGATCCGCGAGAGGCGAGAATGCTGAAATTCTGTCAGCCGCTTCGCCTCCGACACAAATCCGCCTGTACGTAAGCGGCCGAGACGATCGAACCTGTGTGGTCAGCCGACGATCGTCACGATCCAGAACGGGACGTCAACACGGAACGCGCCATTCTCGGCGTCGACCCGGAGGTTGCCCGAGTCGATCTTCCATCCGGTAACGAGTGAGGTTTCGAGCATCAGGAATCTCCCCGACGGCACGGTGAAGGTGATCGTTCCGTCCAAGGACACGGAGGTGAAGATGGTCGTGTCATCGTCTCCGCCGAGAAAGCCTCCTCGAGCGGCGACGCTGCCCACGGACTCTTCCGCGATCACGAGGTCAGTATTCTCCTGCCAGAGCGGGCTCACGGTGAACCGGGCCCGCAGCGTCGCATCGACCGAGGCCCCAGCCACTATCCACCCCATGAAATAGCGGGCATCTGCGTGTGCGGCCACGTGCGCGTTGACACTGATCCGTGTCGATGTGCGCACGGTCACGGGAACATCGCGTGGATTCTGCCAGAGCGCGTAGAAGCTCAGCCTGGCCTCGTCGGGCGTGTCAAGGATGTCGCCATCGACGTCCAGCCGGTACTTCCCCCAGTTGTCACCCGGACCGGTGCTGAAGTCCCGCAGCGCTCCGGTGTTCGGCCATGCGCGCATAAACAACGCCGTGTCGACGGTGAACTGGTCTCCCCCGTCGGCCGGCGCCAGCACGTTCGCCCGAACGGATTGCATCGCGAGCCAGTTCGCGCGGTCCGAGGAGGCCGCTATCGCCCGACGGTGCGCCGCTTTTGCGCGCTTGAGATCGGACTTCTCCCGTTCGCGCGCGAACCGCTCGAGCGCGGCGACATCCATCGATTTGGCCAGCGACGCGCGAAGTCGCTTCTCGTCGGCCGCCAGGCGCCCCGCCTCGGCGGCCCTCTCCTGAGCGCTCATTCCCGCCGGGCGGGGCCTCGCCCGTTCGGCTCGGGTTGCGATCGCCTTGACGTCGGGGGGTTTGATTCCTGTGGGTTTGGACTTCGGCATCTGCGTCTCCTCCCAAACGTCCGGATAGTAGCCGACGGATCGTGGATGAACACGATGTTTCAATGTTACTGCGGGTGTTCGGTTCGAACAGCTCGTCACCGAGATCAAGCGCCACGCAGTCCAAACGGAGTCGGCATCCGCGGTCTCTTGAGTACCCCCGCGGCTCATTTCGACTCGGCAGAGAGGGCAGTGCTCGAAACCGTCGATTTAATAGACTCTTCGCGACGGCAGAGACCGGCAGACGGCCGACAGGGTGCGGTTGCTGGAGCGCTCAGGGCCTTCGCTTTCGCCACATCTGACGACGCTGCACAAGATGCATATCACCGTGTGTTGTGGGCCGTCGGCAACAATCATCGCGGCAGCTTCTTTCCCATCGTCTTAGACGCTGTTCCTTTTTTCGCGAGATCCTCGCGGCCGGCACGACACGGGCCCGCGCGCGGACACTCGACATTCTCATCGACCCGTCGGCTCATTTGGGCCGGACCCGGAGGTGGCTACACAGGATGGAATTCGACCCGACAATCTTTCCGCCTTGCTCCGAGCTCGGGTCGAAGAATTTCGCTCACTCTTCAGAGGCTGATGACTGACTCGTCGGCACCCGAAGTTCAGCCCTGGCTCGAGACTTAGTTCACTGTCTTGCCTACGAAGCGGCGTAGCCGTCATTGAACCTGGCGACCCTGCGAATGACGGCGCTGCGTTGGACGGCGAAGTACCGGGGGATCCTCGGCAACGTCAACGGCGCGCCAAGAAGAACGACGGGCGCGCTTCGTGATGATCAAGTAATCAGCTCAATTGCGTGACGCTTGCAGATCGGCGAAGGAGCCGCCATCGCGGCGAGCTTGCCGACGTGGTGGGCGCGGTGTCTCCCCACTCTGAAGTGTCCAAGCATCCTGGACCAACGCAAGCCGCGGAGGTGGCAAGACACGGGGGCTTCCACCCGGGCGAGGAGAGGCGAAGCCGCCAGCTCCGCGCCCCGGGCTCTCGAAATAACTGTGCGATCTTCCTAGAGATTCTCCAGTTCGAGAGGTTCGGCGAAAAGACCTCCGGGCGGATCCGCCGGAGGTTGAAACACTGTCTCAACAGTGTAAGGCGTTGACCTAAAAAGATTGGCGGGGCCGACGAGACTCGAACTCGCGACCTCCGGCGTGACAGCCATGAGGCCACACGATTTAACGCGCTGCTCCTCAACGATTTCTATGGATGAGGAGAAGCCGGGGTGCAAGCTTTCTGCGCGGCTCTAGGACGCTTTCAGCAGCGAGGCTTTGACAGCGGCCGGAACCTCGATCGCGACAAAGCGTTCGGCGGAGAACAGGTAGTCCTCCCCGCTCTCGTCGATCACGCGAACGTCGCCGGCGGTGTCGGCATCCTTGTCCGACAGCACGACATAGATCTTGTTGCGCTCGAGCGATGCCTCGTAGCCACCGTTGTCGACGCATACGGCAAACCGGCGGCTGACCGCGGCCGATCTGCGCAATCTAGTCGAGGTACTTCTTGCGTTTGAACTCTTTTTTGCCGATGCCATGCGCTTCGTATCAGTGCAGTTTGGCGAGTCGAATTCGACCATCCCGCAGGCGAATCCGCGCGACGCCCTTCATTTTCCTCCAGCGGCCCTTGCCATACAGGCGGCGCAAACGCGGCAACTCACGAATGCCGCGTCCGGTGGCGATCGTCTCGACGTCGGCCAGGTCGCCGACAATTTCGAAGTCCATCCACGCTCGATTCTAACGTCCGCCGCTGGCTCGCCTTTCGCAGCAGCGTAGCGCCGAACCCAACTTCGGAGGCCATTGCCGGGGTCGCGCCTGGATTTGATTACGATCATGGCATTTCCCCGCGAGGAATGTCTGTGCATGCTCCACACCAAGTGAAACGGCGAAGACTGCGATGAGTCGATTCCTCCTGGTCGCGGCGCTCGCCGCACTGTTACCCGCCACGCAGCCAACTCCACATTATCGGCCGACGATCGAGTGGCAGCCGGTTAATGCTCCATCCGGCGGCCATGCGGAAGCGGTGGTCCCACATGGAGATCTGTTGTTCGCCCGGGCAGACTCCACGTGGTGGTCGTCGGCCGATCGCGGGGCATCGTGGCAATTGTCGTCAGGACGGCTCAGAAACACGTGGTGGATCGAGCCGCTCGGGAGCGATCTGTTTATCATCGACTCGGGTGGGATCTACCGGACGACCAATCGCGGTCGCTCGTGGACGTCCTGCGGCGCAGTGCCCCGGACCGGTCGAGGCGATAACCGATTAATCGCTGCAGGCCATTCGCTCCTCTATTGGCTGCCAAAGGCAGGGCTATTCCGCTCTCAGGATCGTTGCGCGACGTGGACGTCAGTGCGCATACCGTGGAACGCCGACCCAGGGTCCGTTGGATTCGTGCTCGCGCCGGACGCAGGCCTGGTCTTCATCCACACGTCGCGGGGCTGGTTTCGAACTACGGACGAGGGCCATTCATGGAACAGCCTGAACGGTCCCGCCGCGCGGCCTCTGCCTTCTGCGTCGAACGGACGGTCTGCCATCATCTTCGGTACGGATCTCGTCGTCGGAACAACGAAGGGCGTGTTCCGCTCGACCGATCGCGGTGTCTCGTGGTCGCAGATTGGCTTCTCCGGGCGCTGGGCCAGGACCGCCGTCACGCGCGACGGGGTGATCTACGCGGCACTCGATGGTGGGGAGTCGGCCCGCGTGCGCACGGAAGTGATGCGATCGAGCGACAGCGGCAGGACGTGGCTGCCTGCAGACGAGGGCCTGAGTGGCCATTACATCCACGACCTCAGACGTGACGAATCGGGTCTCGTGTACGCGGCGGGAGACGCGGGTGTCTACCGGCTGGAGGACTCCGGCCGATGGCAGCACATCGGATTGCCGAGGTCGTTTCCCACGTTCTTGTTTGCGGCGCCGTGGGGTGATCTCTATCTCGGACTCGACTACCGAGGCGCATACCGATCGCAGGATCGGGGCGCTAGCTGGCGTCCGCTTCTGCTGCCCCACGAACAGGCCAGCTCCGTGACGGTAACGAAGCGGGGTGATCTGCTCCTGGCATCGGAGCACGGGGTCGTCCGATCTCGCGATCGGGGTGACTCTTGGGAGCAACTGGACATCGACGAGGACGTTCGGACGATCTTCACTGTCCCTTCGACGGGAGTGATCGTTGCGGGAACGACGAACTCGGTATTCCGATCCGATGACGACGGTGCGACGTGGGTGGAACACGCCCCAGGTGCGGAAGACGTCTTCCCGGAGAGCTTCGCCGAGGGCAGGAATGGCGATCTGTTCGTCGGTACGGGGGGTGGCGACGTCTATCGGCTGACGGGAGTGACGGAGCCCTGGCATCAACTTCCTTCGATGCATGACGGGTCGCCTGTCTACGGGCTTGCGGTCCTTGCGAACGGCGACGTATTGGCGGGCACAACATTCGCTCTGTCGAGATGGACGCGAGGCGACGATCGGTGGGAAGAACTCGCGCTGTCGCGCGAAGAGAAGCCACGAGTCGCGTCGGTGATTCTCGACGCCAACGGCAATGTTCTAGCCGCGTCCAGTACGGCCGGCGTCTTCATCTCGAGCGATCAAGGACGGACTTGGACACCCGCGAATCGGGGGATCGCCACGCGGCGGATCCGCCGGATGGTTCTCGGGCCGGACGGCGAGTTCTACATCGCGACCGACCCTGTCATAGGCGGACCTATCAGGATCTACCAAGGACGTCGCGTCGGCAAGTAACGCCGAACGCGCGTGGGCAAGCGAATCGCTGTCGAGCACCAGCCTGGCGGTTTCTCCCACAAGGGCATGGTTGCCGGGTCCGAACGGTGTCAACCACTTACCTTCGACTCTGCAGACTTCCGGGAGGTCCGTTCGTTCCGGGATCGGGTCGACCTCGGTCGGGGTCGCTCTACAACCCGCACTCACGAATATGACGCTGACAAGTGCCAGCGCGACGAACCGGCCAACCAACGTGCGCGATTGATGTGCGGATGCTCGAACGCCATAGTCGCGCGAATCTAGCGGCGTCTGGCCGATTCAGGAATTCTGAGCGAAATCCTCGCCCACTGAGCTGCGCCGGAGCGTGCCAGCCCCAGTGCGGCAGGTGGCAAGTAGCGTGGCACGCTACGAATCGGATTGGGTGGCTTTAGGCGCGTTGAACCCCACGCTCGGGTGCAAGGGCTACCTGCAAAACGGCGGAATGCCTAAAGATTCGCGACGTGAAGAACGAACAGGTCTAGACGTTCCGGCGTTCAGGCCCGGAGGTCGAACCGCGGTCTCAGCAACGCAAGTAACTGACTAAAAGGATTGGCGGGGCCGACGAGACTCGAACTCGCGACCTCCGGCGTGACAGGCAGGAGCCAACGACAGCACATCGCAGCCGACCCCGGAAAATCGGGGTCGGCTGTCCGACATCTTGGCCGTTCGTAGCCGGTCGCGGCCGCCTGTTTCGGAACCGCTTGCAAATTCTTGCAAATTGCGGGTGCCGTCACGGGTTCTAACCGAGGGCTTCAACCAACACTAAGTGCCGCCTCAGCCGTTGCGAGCGACGCTTCAATTTCCAAAAAATCGATCCTCCTCTCACGGTGCAACGTAAAATGCGGCGGTCTTTAAGTGCTCTTCACCGGACACCGAGGAACGCTTCACAACGACGGAGGAAAGCGCCATGTATCGGTCGATTACAAGCGCCGTCGTGTTTTGCGGGGCATTGTTGCTCGCTGCGGTTGTGCAAGGTGATCCTATTCTTCACACCATCACATTTTCGGCGGACTCAATTTCCGGCACGCCGTTCGGGTTGACCTCGCCGCCTTCTCCAATCACCGGCGAGTTCAGCGTCGATGATTCGATCTTTGCCCCCGGAGCGCCCGAAGTGATCGATGCGTTGCCGGGATTTTCACTGATCGCACCCATCGTCATGGGCGATGCCACGTTCACCAATGCAGACATAGCAGTTGCGCCGGGAGGTCGAGTTGTTGGCGGGAATCTGGTCGAAATTTTCTTTCTGGCACAATTCGTCGATCCGATTGAAGGCCAGCGCCGGCTGGAAACATTCTTTTTCCCTTCGTTTCAATGGAACGGAACAGACTTCAACGCAGAACCCCCAAGCGAGTTTATTTTTGGTACCTATTCCATCTCAGTCGGTCCAAAGGCGCCTGTGCCCGAGCCGCTGTCCGTATCTCTGCTTGGCCTAGGACTCGCCGGAATTTGTGTGCAACGCTGGCGGCACCGAAAGGACTCTTGACGGGCCGTACATCGCGCTGCGCGCGCGGCTGTGCCTACTAGAAACGTCGTAAACGTTGCGTGGATTGAAGTTGCGCTCGATGTCGAATAGGCTTGACTCGTGGCCTCCGTCGTCGCATCGCTAGTCTTCGCGCTTCGGTCAACAGCTCGATCGCGCGCGGCTCTGGACCTCAAGATACTCGCGTCCGGCATCAGTTGGCGTCCCGAATCGCTTGCGCCCCTCGCGACTTCGTCTGACCGCGGTGGATTGGATGTTCTGGGGGTGGCTGTCGCGGGTGTGGAGCGGTTGGCGGCCGGCGCTCGTCCTCGTCAGGGCGGACACCGCGTAATGTCCGATCGCTCGCCCACGCGGATCACGTCGCTGCGGTCACGCTGCTCGTTCGTAATAATTGAGCAAGCCTGTGCGGTGCGTTTACTCGATTCGCTCACGCCGCGCGCTCGTACTCGTGCAAGAGGCCACCGAGACGGTCGCGACGTTTCAGCGTTATCGGTTGCGTCCCCGTCCACGTCGTCGCTGACCTCGGACCACTCGGCGGCGCCAAGTCCAGGCTGCGATGAGGCCGCCAACCGTTGTAGTGATCAATGAACACGGTGAGCGCGCGCTTGAGATGCTGGGCATTCAGGATCAAGAGCCAATCCAGGCACTCGGATCGAGCGGTCCGGACGAACCGCTCTGCGATCCCATTCGCCTCGGGTACTTGAATCGGCGTTCGAACGATTTGGATGTTTTCGGCCTCGAATACGGCATCGAAGGCCCTTGGAAACTTGCGGTCGCGATCGCGGATCAGAAAACGAACCGGTTCCGCCCGTTCGGCGAACTTCCAGGCCACCTGCCGCGCCTGTTGCGTGGCCCATTCGGCGTCGGGATGGGCCGTGCATCCGGCAAGATAGACGCGACGGCTGGCGAGCTCGATGAAGAACAGCACGTACAACCGCTGGAGCCAGACCGTGTCAACCGTGAAGAAATCGACTGCGACGACGCTCTTTGCTTGCGCGCGCAAGAACTCACGCCATGATGGACCCTTGCGCCTGCCTGCCGGTCCGAGCTCTTCTTCACGCAGGATCTTCCTGACAGTGGTTGCCGATACGACAATGCCGAGGCCTTTCAGCTCGCCCACAATGCGCTGATAGCCCCACCGCGGATTCTCCCGTGCTAAGCGAACGATCAGCGCTCGACGTTCCTTGGCGATCGGCGGACGACCAGGCCGTCGCGCGTAGGTCCAGCGCTTCGCCACCATCCAGCGGTGCCAGCGCAGGAGCGTCGCCGGCGTGACCAGAAACACCGACCACTTGACGCGCGGCAGCAATCGGCTGGCCGCTGCGAGGAACCATCGGTCCGCCGGCCGGAACATCGGTCGAGGGACCTGACGACGCAAGATCGCCACCTCATGCCGGAGCACGACGATCTCGAGCTCTTTGGAGTCAGCCGATCGGAACAGAAGCGAGACAAGCTGCAAGATCCGTTGGAGGGCAACCCAAACGCCGGACAGGAGCACGGCTTCTCCTCTACGGAAAAGGCCGCCATTTTACACAGATCGAATTAACGCACCCCACAGGACCTGAAGCTCCCGGCGCCGATCTGTTGCCCGGGCCAGCAGCAGGTTCGTGATGTTCGCAGACGCGATGAGCAGGACGAGAGCGACCACAGCCATCAGCAGGCCGAGCGGTCGCTCGTACCGAAGTCGAAGTCGAGAATTGCCGGTCGCTCCTGGCAGCAGAACAAAGCCATCCCGCAAATATGCGTCAAGGTCTTGTTGTCGCCACCGTGAACCCTGAGGAAGAGATGCCTCGCGAATCTGGGGCTGCAAGCGTCTGAGCGCCACAGTCGCGGCTTCAATCGTCTGATCGGCGCGACGGCGGGCCATGATCGTGACTTGCAGGTTTTCAGGTCCTGACATCAACGTCGCCGCTCCGAACGGGACGATGACATCGGCTCTGCGGCCAACATCCAAGCCGGAGAAACGCTGCGGCGTGACCCCGACGACTGTGAAGGACACACCATTGAGCATCAGCGAGCGGCCGATGACATCCTGTGCGGCACCGTACTGCCGCTGCCAGAAGGCGTAACTGACAACGGCAACCGGGCCGTCAACGCCTCCGTTCCGTCGATCGTCGGATTCGGAGAGCACCCTTCCAAGCAGCGGCGAAATACCGAGGGTCTCGAAATACGCTCCGCTTACCCAGGCGCCGGAAACGATCTGTGCTTCTCCGCGTGGGACCAGGTTGAATTCGGTAGACGACCACGCCAAGGTTCCATCGAAGACATCTACAAGCCGTCGAAACGACTCCCACACACCAAGCGCGTACGCTCGCACGCCTGGCACGGTGGCGTCAGTGACGAGGACAAGTGCACTTGGATCCCTGACGGGCAGCTTGCGAAGCAGCAGACTGTTGGTGAGCGAGAAGATAACGATGCTTGCGCCGATTCCGAGAGTGAGTGACAGGACTGCAACGCCTGTGACAAGCGGTGTCGCTCTGAGAGATCGGACAGCTGATCTCAGGTCGTTCATTGCCACCTCGATTGCCGAACAAGCGCGCGGATGCGAGCGAGCTCCAACGCCACCGTCAGCGTCGTAAATCGGGAATGTCTACCTCGGACACACGACCGGGTTGGGCAGCGGACACTGCCGCGGCAAAGTCGGCGAGCCTTTCTTTGATCAGCTTCCAACGTGCTTTCTCCAGCACGACGACCGCGATCTTGCGATGGGTCAGGTTCTGCTGATGTCGGATGTTTCGGTCTGTCGTAACGAATACATCGAATCCGGCTGCTTCCGCGGCGTCCAACAGTTCGCCGTTCTTCAACGTGTCCCATCCCACGAGCCCGCGCCTTCGACGGTGTGATCGGAGAGCGCCGCGGCAACACCTCGCGGGGTCCCATTGTCGAAGAGAACGCGCATCAGCGCCGGGCAGCGGGCGAGTCCAGGCTCCGCGCGGCGAACTCGAGTACGGCCTTGACCTGTTCGCGGGTCACTGGGAATTGCTCCATCACCTCGTCGATGGTTATCCCGTCCTCGAGGTTCTCGAAGACGACGGCCACGGGCGTGCGTGTGCCCTTGAACACCCAGGCGCCGCTGACCTTGCCGGGAACACTCTCAACGGCCTGGCATTCGGACCAATCGAGCGCTGCCATGGACCGACCTCCTTCAGACTCCAGCTTACGGGATATCGGTCGGGCCGTCATCCGCCGTCAGGCGGCTGCTCGAATGACCTCCAGTTGCCGCAACCAGCTGACCACCCGGTTCCAACTGGCGAAATTTAGGGTCACCACTTTCGCATTCAGGCAGTCAACGACTTACATCAAGCACACGCTAGATCCCATAGCGTAATCGAACCTCAATTTGCGCACGGCGCCCTCGATCGGTCGCTGCATGCGGTCGTGGGATATACTGCAGGCCGAGGTGCGCAGGGGCGCCTTCCCGCCGAAAGAAGCCTTCACCCTGCTGCATGGCCCTGCAAGGCTCGTTGCGTTTTCCAGTCGGCCTGAGGAGCGGGTTCGCCGACAGAGGTGGAGACCGCAATGACTGATCCGATCCGTGAATTGAAGATCCGTGCTGCGATTCTGCAGCGCCGGATCGTCGACCGCCAACCATCTGCGCTCGCGCGTTTGCGGGCGTTGCCAGAGTTTCGCGCGTCTTCCGCCGATCACCTCGACTCGGCCCGGACACCGATCCTGCGCCGGCACTGTCTCGCGATTCTCGCGCGTGAACTTGGTTTTAGCGGGTGGCCGCACGCGAAGGCCGTCATCTCTGGCGCCAGAGACGTGTCAGATTTCGGAACCGTCTTGTATCCAAAGCGCTGCGGCGGACACCTGAATCTCTGGTACCGCTCGTATGACGACGCGGCTATCGGTCGTCGCGCATCTGGCGGCTACCTGCTCGCGTATCGTCGCGACTATATGGTGGTCCATTCATCGTTCATCGAGACGCTTGGATTGGATCCCGATACATCGGATTGGCAACGACTCGGGCGTGACTGGGTTCGCCCGCTCGATATGGGCGCGCGAACGCGCCTGTACGGTGAGCTGATCGCCAAGATGCCGCACGAGGTTTGCTTGTGACGCCTGTTTTGGGACCCACCGAAGCTCGGCTGATTCTGGATCTCGCCGCGCTTCCAACCCTGCGCCTCGAGCACGTGCTGACGCGGCGGGTCATTGCGGCAATTCCACCGCAGCACGGGGAATACCGGCCGCAGGCAGGTGCGCGTAGCACCGCGGAACTCGCGCGGCACATCGTTGGTGCCGAACTTCGGTTTTTGGGAGGCGCCGCAAGCGGCACGTTCGCAGACGTCCGCCACGTCGTCGATAACGCCCATGACCTGAGGTCTCTCGTGAGCGTCTACGAGACAGAGTTTGCGGCAACACTCGAGACGTTGGCCACGGTCACCGGCGACGAGTTGGTCCGCGTGTTGGATTACCGTGGTGTCGTGCAAATGCCAGCCCTGGGATTCGTGCAGCTCGCGCTGAATCACTCAATCCACCACCGAGGCCAGCTGTCCGTGCACTTGCGGTCGCTCGGAGTGAGCGTGCCACCGATCTATGGATGAACTCGGAAAACGAGTATTGGGGCGCTCAGGCCGCGTGCCGAACCGCCTCTATCCCCCTCAGCCATTCTCGAATCTGGTTCCAACTGGCGAATGTTTGGCTCACCATCTCCAAGTCGCGGATTCTAAAAGACGCGACGTCAGCAACCCAAATCGTTGATCGAATCGCGGCGTCCTCATGAGCGACTCGCGAGCACTTCGCGTCGCCGGACATTCATTGACGACGCAACGCCAGTCGATCGGCCACAACGGCGGGCCCGACGGCGATGTGACTCCCGGATGCGAATAAGCTCATCCCGATGCGAACTCGGTGACTGCCCGTAGGAGTCGCGCTCATCCTCGCCCGGCGAGCCAGTCCGCCAGCGCATGCCAAGGTGCGCTTGGCACGACGAAACCGAAGAAGACGTTCAGGCAAGCGAAAACCCCAACGCCGCCCCACAGCGAGACCGGATGTGTGCGCCCACGCGTGATCCGTTCATACGCCGGCGTCAAGCACAAGAGACAGAAATTGACGGCGATCGCAAGCGGGATCGCGTGGGGCTGCAGTGCGGGCCAATGGCCGACCAGATGCGCGACCGGCGCGGGTGCCAGGGCCCCGACGAGCGCGAGGATCATCAGCCGCTTGTGGACGCCGGGACGACGCCGATACACCACCGCAGCGCAGACGAGAACCGCGAATAGCAGCACGCCGATCACAGGCGCCAAGACGATCGCGGGATCTAGCAAGGTGCCACGAGGCACTAAATCACCGCTCAGATCGAAGCCTCGCCGCGTCTCCGCGATGGCAGCGAACGACCCGACCACTGTGAACATGACGGCCAGGAGGACACCGACGACGCCGAGACGACGATGGACGGCCGTGCGCCCGGTGGCGACCAGAATCGCCTGGGCCAGAAACACGAGTAGGAACGCCGCGGCGACCAGTGCGTGCGCCATCACCAACGGCGTGAATGGGAGCGGCACCGTGCGGGTGGCAGGCGCGACGAGTGCGGGGGCAAACGACACCACTGTCAACGCGATCACCATGGTCGCGACACCGACCGAGAACCACCGGTCGACCGCTTGCCGCTTCGAGCTCCCCAAGCTGACCGACACCGGCACGGGATGCTCGAGCATGCGCTCTGCCTCATGTGACTCAAACATGTCCACCTCCACCCGTCGACATTCAGCCATGGCGACAGTGGCAGCGTCTTTAGAGACCCGTTGGAAAAGGCTTGGATTTTGTTTGGCCTCACCGGTGAGGGAAGGCTTGCGTCCTCAGCGCAAGGGGACCAAGATGTCGCGTGGACAGCAGCCACGTGATATTGAGCCTGCGATTCGGCCCATTCACGCTGATCCCAGCTGAACGTCTCCTCTTGAAGCACGGCGAGCCTGTGCCTCTCACGCCCAAGGCGTTCGACCTGCTCTCGGTTCTGGCCGCACACGCTGGACGCCTGGTCACGAAGGCCGAGCTGATGCAAGCCGTCTGGCCGGAGACAACTGTCGAAGAATCTAATCTCGCTTACAACGTGTTCGCAATTCGCAAAGGCTTGGGCGAGATCGGAGAGGCCGACACCTATATCGAGACAGTCCCCAAGCAGGGGTACCGCTTCCTTGCGCCGGTCGTCACGAGCGAACGAACTGCGCCTTCCGGACCGAGGTCACGACCAGTTTCTGACGCGGTGGAGTTTCAGATTCCGGTCGCGGGCCACCTTGCCGAATCAGGTGCATTCTCGGTTTCGCCTGACGGTCGGCATCTCGCGTTTGCTGCCGAAGGAGCCGACGGAATCCTGCGACTCTGGGTGCGAAGCCTAAGCACACTCGATCCGTTCCCGTTGAGTGGAACGGACGGCGTGTTCGCGATCATGCCGCCGATGTTCTGGTCGCCCGACAGCCGCCTCGTCGCCTTCCAGGGCGGAGGGTATCTGAAGACGGTCGCGCTCTCCGGCGGCGCGGCGCAATCTGTCTGCGAGGTGTTCGGCGCCGTCGTGGGCGGGACCTGGAATCTGGCAGACGTGATTCTCTTCGGAAACGCTGCGGGAGGTCTGATGCAATGTTCAGCCTCGGGCGGCACCGCTAGCGAGGTCACGACCCCGCGAGAGGCGGAACTGGATATTTTCCCATCCTTCTTGCCCGACGGCCGGCACTTCCTCTTCCTTCGGGTGTCGCGCGACCGGCCGGAGACGTCGGGCGTCTACGTCGGCGACCTAGGTACGTCGGACAATTCGCATCGTCTCATCACGACGGGCTTTGCGGCGTCCTTCGTGCCGGCGATTGATTCAGGGCCCGGGTTGATTGTTTTTGCACGTGACGGAGCTGTGTTCGTGCAGCGCTTCGACGAGCGACGGCTGGAGTTCATCGCCGAACCGGTGCGGCTGGCCGAAGGGGTGGGATCGTATCTGGATAGCGGCTTCTTCTCGGCGTCGGCCAGCACGCTAGTGTATCGAGCACCCGATCCCGCCTTTCAGCTCACATGGTTCGCACGACAGGGCGAGGAATTGACACGGATCGGCGCGCCTGCACGCTTCACCGGGCTCGCGCTCTCACCACTGAGCGATCGCGCACTCGGTGGTCACGCATTGTCCCCACAGTACCGTCGACCAGGACCTGTGGCTCTACGACGTGACCCGCGACGCAACCCCGAGACGATTGACCTTCGACCCGACACTGGAATCGTGGCCGGTGTGGGCGACCAACGACCGGTTCGTCTTCGGCTGCGGGGGTGGGGAATCCGGTGTTTACGAACAGACGATCGACGGCCGACGAAATCTCATTCTGAGGACCGGACGGACCGAGATACCGACGAGCGTGACTCCGGACCTGGAGGTGCTGCTCTACGCCACCGTCGCCGAGCCGTCGATGCGAACGGACGTCTGGGTCCAGTACGGTCACGGTGACGCGGCAATCCGGGCGCCGTTCGTGCGCCGCGAATTCGACCAATGGCAGGCCACGCTCTCACCCGATCGACGCTGGGTGGCATACGTCTCCAATGAAAACGGTCCCAACGAAGTGTTCGTCGCGAAATTCCACGCCGACGCGCATTCGCGCGTGGCGTCTGCTGGAGAAAGCATTCCCATTTCGAGGGGCGGCGGCTTTGCACCCCGATGGCGGGACGACGCGCGGGAGCTGTTCTACCTGACGGCGGACGGATCCGTGATGTCCGTCAACATCGAAACGGAGCCGGTATTTCGGCCGGGCGATCCCAGGCTGCTGTTCAAGGTGCCCGGCGTGGTCCCGGAATGGGGCGTAACGAAGGACGGCGCCCGTTTTCTGTTCGCTGTACCCGTCACCCCCCCACCCCCATTTCACATCATCTACGGCTGGCAGTCCGGCCTCTGGAGTTGATGAAGGGTTGTGTAATAGCCCTGTAGAGGTGCTCGCGGCACTCCGTTACCATTGACGGCGTCGTAAATTGTTGATTGACCTGACTATGCGGCTCTTTGGAGTATCTGGATTCGGTTCAGCCAGGTCGCCATCTGGTTCCAACTCGCGAAAATCTGGCTCACCACTTCCGTCCTCCAACACCGCCAAGAACTTGAGGGCGGTGGTAGCCACCACCGCAGATAGGAATCGAGCCCGCCGATCCCAGCCACTCGCCGCATCGGACCGCAACGCACGTCGCACGGAGCGCCTCAAGAGGCGCTCAATCGCACGTCGTTGGCCCCGAAGCGATTCCGCGGACGCAGCGCACAGGCCGCACCGAACAGCTCCTTGCGCTTTCGCCACGGCCGCGAACGGCATGAACGGAGGTCACGCATTGCCAGCCCAACGAACGTCACGACCGCTGAATCGGAGCCCATGGGGACTCAGGTACGGCCTGGTAATACCGACGTGTATCTGGTCAGAGTGGATGGAGGGCACCTTCTTCGATTGACCGCCGAACCCTCCCTCGACGGAGTCCAACCTGGTCGCGCGATGGAGGCTTGGATCTATTTCGCGTCAACACGGGCGGGCGCGATTCCAGATATTTGGCCAGTCGCTCCCAACGGAGGCGGATCCTTCCGAGTGACATGTGCCAGTGCCTTCGAGCCGCAGGAATCCCCGACGGCCCGCAGCATCTTTTATCTCGATCGTCATCCGGGGGCGCACCGAGCGAGCGCAGGCTTATGCGCGTGGCTGTCGCCGGCGGACAATCGGAACTGGCGCTCGAACATGTGTGATCGTTTTTGTGGGCGGTCACGGACGCCGGGATCGTGTTCATCACCCGAGAGCCGGACTTCGATGCGATTGACGTGTACCGGTTCAGCGACCGGCGAGTTGCCCGCCTGGCTCGGCTCGGATTTCGAGTATCGGGCAGCGATACGAACATGAGCGTCTCACGCGATGGGCGCTGGGCATTGGCCACGAAGATGGAGCGGTTCGATTCGGATTTGATGCTGCTCGACAACTTTCGAGTAAGGCCCCGCGACATCAAACCGCGAGTTAGAGTACGTGAGGCGCGAGCGAAGCGAAGCGCCCCCACACGAACGGAGCGAGCACGGCGCAGAGCCTTACCCCACGGCCGCGCCGTCTCGTGCTAGGATCACCCGCCCCTGGCCCCCCTCGATCCCGGTCGGTCGGAATCACACCTCTCGTTTCACCTTGCGGCCCTCGGGCTCGCTCAGGAGGACGACCATGAAGATCAAGACGATGGCCCTGTTGGTGGTCGCGTGTCTCGCCGGCGTGACGATATTCGCCGCCGATCAGCAGATCGGCACCTGGAAACTGAACGAGGCGAAGTCGAAGTTGAACCCGGCCGGCACCAAGAATACCGCGGTCGTCTACGAGGCGGTGGGAGACAACGTCAAGGTCACCGTCGAAGGCACGACACCGGACGGCAAAGCGTTCAAGTCCACGTGGACAGGAAAATACGACGGCAAGGACTATCCCGTCACCGGCGATCCCATGTCTGACGCGCGCTCGTACACGAAAGTCGACGATCGCACGCTGACGTTTTCCGCGAAGAAGGACGGCAAGGTCACCGTCAGCGGAAAGATTGTCGTCGCCGCTGACGGCAAGAGTCGGACCGTGACTTCGTCCGCCACCGACGCCAAGGGTCAGAAAGTCAGCATGACCTCTGTATACGACAAGCAGTAGCCGAATCGAGCGAGATTACGGAGTGCCGGGCGATGCGTTACCGCCCGCCAGTCCGACGTGTAGGGTGCGAAACATTGTCACGCTGCTCGGACTGTACTCGTGAATGACACACCTGTGATCCGCAAGAAATTGCGACGAAATCTGAGCGAGCGATTTATGCGGCCGAGTGCAGTCGGTACTCGATGATGCAGCCCGCCCAACACCGGCTTCGCGACCACTCGAAAGGCGGCCGCCAGACGGTGACCGTGTGTCAGTCGTGCCAGTTCACAGGTCTCCTCGTTCTGTGGATCCGGGATGCCAGGTCCTAAGCTCGCATGCGGACGTCCGTGGTTGTAATGAGCTTCCCATTCCGTCAGGACGGATCGGAGATGCCGCTCATTCAGCAGGATCAGCCAATCCAGACACTCGCGTCGCATACTGCCGATCAACCGCTCGCAAAATGCATTCGCTTGAGCGTCGCCGGCGTGACCAGACACTTCGACCACTTGACGCGTGGCAACAGTTGGCTGGCCGCCGCCAGGAACCATCGGTCGGCCGGCCGAAACGTCGCTCGATGGACCTGACGGCGCAAGATCGCCAACTCATGGCGTCGCACGACGATCTCAAGCTCTTTCGAGTCCGCCGATCGGAACAGAAGCGAGACGAGCTGCAGGAGCCGTTGGAGGGCAACGGACACGACGGACAGGAGCACGGCCTCTCCCCTACGGAAAGGCCGCTATTTTACACAAATCGAATTAACCCACCCCACACGCACCGGGCTGACGACCGCCGAACGCGAGGAGCTGGCGCGGCTCCGCAAAGAGAATCGGGAGCTCCGGACTGAGCGCGACGTCCTCAAAGAAGCCGCGGCCCTCTTCGCGAAAGCGGGCATCACCTGCTCGATGGGTCGTTACGGTAATTGCTGCGAAAGCGCCTTGTTCGACGACATTGCGGGCAATACCGGAACCTCTCGCACTGAGGATCGCTGAACGATACGTTTGAAATGACGAGCCCAGACTGGATCTGGGCAGTAGCATCTGCGGTGACAGCTGTGGCGGAGGTTGCTGCCCCTGGCAGTTGCGTCTCTCCAAGCAGCAGTCGCAGCCTATGTTTGGCGACTATCAGCCTGTGTTTCCCATCTGCGCCATCGCCTTCTTCATCGCCCTCTCACTGACGTCCTTGATATGGGTCATGACGGACCACTCGTTGCCGAAGGGGTCCTCGAATCGCGCGTTGCGATCGCCGTAGAACTGGTCGGTGGGTTCTTGCAGCGAGCGCGCGCCCGCGCTCAACGCCTCGTTGTAGGTGGCGTCGCAATTTTGACAAAGATCGCCAGATGAGCCTTCCTCGGCGGGAACTGGGGCGGCATCGGGCTTCCCATCATCAACACCGCGTCGCCAAACCCGAGCTCGCAGTGCGCGACGGTTCCGCCCGGCACGTCGAGGCGGAGCCGTTGATTGGCGCCGAGCACCTGCTTGTACCATCGATCGCCCGCGCGCAATCGTCGAGCACGACTACCGACGACAACACCGGGTAGCCCTTCGCAAGCCAGGAGAACTTCGCGGGCTTCTTCGCGACGCGTGTGGCCTTCCGACCCTTCGAAGTCCCCTTCAACTTCCTCTTGGTCTTGGCCATGATGTCCTCCAGGGCAGGAATACTACCGTGGCCCCGCGGGTTCAGCGAGCTGATTGACTGCGGAGCAGGCAGGTCAATGTGTGCATATCTCTCGTCTGATCTGCGTCAATCGTGGGTTAACAAACGCCCGGCTTCAGCTTAGGCGGCCAATAATTGCATCGGCCGCCGTCCGCTGCAATAGCCGATGTTAGGCCGCCTGGGTGTATATGTGCTCTACAATATGACGCGTTTGATCCAACACGTTCCAAGTGGACTGTTCGTCCATTGCCTGAGACCCATGGATCGCTTGGTTTGCGGTCTTCCTGACGGAATGCGCCGCTCCGCCAAGAGGCTCCGTCAAGAACCCTGGGCGTATCGAAATGTTGATTAGGCTCGCAATCTTGCCTGACTTGCGGCCTCCTGGCCTCACAGAGGCCATCTCGTACCGTAGTTCATCTGCATCGACCTTCGATTCCAGTGCGACTTCCAAGCAGGCCCTGCAAATCGCCGCGCTCGAACGGTAAAGACCAAAGAACAGACACCGAGTCGCCTCGCCCAACATCTCGATGAGCATCGGTTCGGCGCGCCCGAGGACCGGCGGCGCTTCGAACAGGAACGTGGCGCCAGCGATCCGCCGCAAGAGCGAAATGAGTTCGAAGGCATAGTGAAATTCCGTGTTCATCCTTCCTGTACCGCTGTTTCGTGCCGCGTTACTGGCCGTTGCTGACAATCTCTCGTACTCTGGCTCAATGCCTCGCTCCCTAGCCTTGGCGAATAGTCCCGCGACCACGATAGAGCGGCTTCTGCTTTCAGCGAAATCATCAGCGGAGTCCAGCTTCAGAGGCTTAGCGAACGCGGCCGCTTGCCCGAGCGTGAGAGACACGCCGTCACGTTTGCGTCGCGCTCTACCACGAACTGACCGAAGTTCAGTTGCTCCACCACCCACGTAAGCATGTCGCTTAGCGAGTCGGCAGGTACCTCGCCGCAGGATCGTTGTCGAAAGATCCACGGTACGCCGTCGTGATCTCTATGGGCATTGAAACACTCTGATTCGTGATGAAAGGCCAACTAACCTTAGTGGTAGGCCGACGGACATATCTCGGCCGACTCCGCAAGGCACGCAGCATAACTCCAAAACGGCCTCGCAGGAATGTCGGCCACGTTCCACGTCGCCGGGGACTTGTTCAACTTGATCTCCTCGGACGATGGCGGATTAGACCGATCTGCATCACACCTCCCGCGGCGCGTATTGCGGCTAGTCTTAGTCTTAGGCTAAGAAGCTATCTCATAAATGGCTGCCTCAATCCGACAGCCTGCGGCGCCCCGACAGGTCAACACTGCGCGGCCAGTGAGAAGTAATCTCGAAGGTCGCGGTTTCGCCGCGCACCGTCGCGCGTGTCAACCGCCGCGCAGTCTTCAAGGCACGGTAGAGGAGCACCACCATGAGCAAGGTTCGCATCGCCCTCGCGAACATCCGCGTGCCCGCGACACCGGACGAGTCCGTCCGCCTGGCGACATCGGCAGTCGCCGACGCAGGCCGTCAAGGCGCGACGGTGATCTGCTTTCCGGAATGCTTCGTCCCCGGCTATCGGTGGCCGGGCACGACAGCGCCGCCGCCCGATCCCGCGTTCCTCGAGCGGGCGTGGGCTGCATGTCGCGGATGCCGCCGGACGCCCGCATCACGGTCGTCCTGGGCACCGAGCGCGTGACCGATCGCGGCTTGCAGATCACCGCCTGCGTGATCAATCCCGACGGCACGGTCGCGGGGTGGCAGGACAAGGGGCAGATCGACCCGTCGGAGGAGGCCATCTATCCCGCGCTCGGGACCGAACGCCGGGTGTTCACCGCCGGGCCGCTGACGTTCGGCGTGGTGATCTGCCACGAAGGTTGGCGCTATCCAGAAACGGTGCGGTGGGCTGTGCGTCGAGGCGCGCAGCTCGTGTTTCACCCGCACGCGCATGTCGCCGAACCCGGCAGCTATCGCCCCGTCACGTTCGCCGATCCCGCCAACACGTTCCACGAGAAAGCGATACTGTGTCGCGCGGCGGAGAACACGTGCTATTTCGCGTCGGTGAACTGCGCGAGCGAAGGATCCGGCACGACGTCGGCGGTCGCGCGTCCGGACGGGACGCTGCAGTGCTATCAGCCCTATGGACAGGAGGGCCTGCTCGTGGCGGATCTGGACCTCAGCACGGCCACCGGACTGCTCGCCTCGCGGTGCCGGACGTCGCCGATGTAGTCGGTTGTTCGCGTCGCAGCGCCCGCTGGTATCGCAGTGGTGTGGAACGGTTTGTGCCTCTTCGCTATCAGGCGCCAAGTCTCGTGGAGGTGAAGCCTCGACCGGCTGGATCGCTCCTGCGCGACCATCGACAGCTAAGTCTTTGCGATGATCGGGGCGCCGAGGATCGAAACAAAGGCCCATGGCATTTCCGCCCGAGAACGAAGCGCTCCTGCTGACCCGCGAGGTCGGGCATGCGACGCCAGTCGGCGAACGCCCCACCGGCCTGCCCATCGATCTCCTCATGCAGTCCGTTTCGCGGCTGCGTGTGCTCGCGCTGTTGTACGCCTTCGTGTTCTTCATGACGCTATTTCCGACGCTCCTGCTTCCGCAGCAGCGGGCTCGCATGCTCGGCAGCTTCGTCGTCTGGGGCCCCGGCGTGATTTCGATTGCCGTCGCCCTGTTCGTCGCTGCGCTGATTCGAAGCGCTCGGATGCCGCTCTCCGTCAAGGCTGAACATCGGACTGGCGTTCGAGGTTGCTGCCAGCTATGGCATCGCCGCCGCTGAGTTTCTCGACCCGACGGCGCTCGCCGTGAAGGCCGTTGGACGGGGCTCTCCTGGGTGGCGGTATGGACGGTGCTCTTCACGGTCGTCGTGCCAACGAAGCCGCGCCGCGCGTTGGCGGCCGCCCTCGCCTCGGTCAGCGCGGTGCCCGTCATGATCGGGTCCGCGATGGCGGCGGGTTACGCATCGTTCACGCCGGACCCGCTGGAATTCTTCTTCGGGCTCGTGTTCCCCTATCTGCTCGTGGTGGTGA
This sequence comes from uncultured Acidobacteriota bacterium, assembly GCA_963755695.1. Taxonomy (GTDB): domain Bacteria; phylum Acidobacteriota; class Vicinamibacteria; order Vicinamibacterales; family 2-12-FULL-66-21; genus QHWT01. The sequence goes on from CAVWLB010000010.1 coordinate 3,179,471, forward strand.
TGGCCTACGTCGGCGCCCGCGTGGTCTACACCCTGGGCACTGAGGTCAGTCGCGCGCGCGAGTTGGGAAGCTATCGCTTGGTGGAACGACTGGGGCAGGGCGGCATGGGCGAGGTGTGGCGCGCCAAGCACCGGCTGCTGGCGCGCCCAGCGGCGATCAAGCTCATTCGGCCCTCGCTCACGGCCGACGGTCGCACGGCGTCTCCGAGGATGCGCGGCGCCGGTTCGAGCGCGAGGCGCAGGTCATCGCGAGCCTGCGCTCGCCGCATACCGTGAACCTCTTCGATTTCGGCGTCTCCGCCGACGGTGCGTTCTACTACGTGATGGAACTGCTCGATGGGCTCGACGCCGAGACGCTCGTGCGCCGCACGGGGCCCGTCCCGGCGGAGCGGGCCATCCACCTGCTCCGGCAAGTGTGCCACTCCCTCTCCGAGGCCGAGTCGTGCGGTCTGGTCCACCGCGACATCAAGCCGGCCAACATCTTCCTGTGCCGCTACGGTGAGGATCACGACTTCGTGAAGGTCCTGGATTTCGGCATCGTCAAGGCGACGTACGACAACGGCGGAAACCGGGCCCGCGCTCACGCGGGAGATGACCGTCCGCGGGACGCCGGCGTTCATGGCGCCTGAGCAGGCGATGGGCTCGGCCGACGTGGACGGGCGCGCCGACATCTACGCGACCGGCTGCGTGGCCTACTGGCTGTTGACCGGGCAGCAGGTGTTCACGGCCGACACGCCGATGGCGCTCCTGCTCCATCATGCGCAGACGCCGGCGACACCGCCGTCGGCACAGGACGGAAGTGCCCATCCCTTCGGCTCTTGACGACCTGGTGCTGTCTTGCCTCGCCAAGGACCCGGCGGCGCGACCTCAGACCGCACGGGAGTTGTCGCGCCGGCTCGCAAGCGTCGAAGGGCCCAACGACTGGACCGACGATCGGGCCCGGGCTTGGTGGGTCAGCCACCAGCCGACCGCGTCGTAGGCGACGTCGGCGGCGTGTGACGCCGCGCGGTCGGAGCCAACTTTTCCAATCGTCCCCCGTCAGATTGTCCAGGCACGCTCGTCCTGAGCGGCCGGGAGAATGGTGGGCGTCGGTCCTGATCACCAGTAGGACTGTATCGAGAGTGACCCGGCGCACCAGCGCACGCGTGAGCGCCGATGCAGCCACGCCGGGTCACCTCATCGGCCTGTTCATGTTCGCCATGGACTGGATCGGATTCGACAAGTGGAACCCAAATATTTTTGTCGGCGCTCGCAGTCTCACAGCATGTGGTGGCACCTCCCCGTCTTCCTCGCCCTCTAGGTGTGGTCGTCGGCATAGCGATGAGTCGAGACTCGCAGGCATAAGTGTTTGAATAACTCTCAATCGGAGAACTGGTAAAGACCAAATCGAGCGCCTGCGACAACCGGTGAACGCGGCGGGCCATCTGCCGTTCGGCCCGCCGCGCTTCACGCTCGAGGCGTGCTTTTCCCTCCTCGGGCGTCTCCCAGTGCGCCGTACGACGCGCTTCGATCGCGGCCTTCGAGTACCGGCCATGCTTCCACCGCGCGCGCCTGGAGCGCTCGAGGCCCTCGGGCGTCCGCGGCCCGGTGCTCCGGCCGCCATGCATCCGGCATCGCTTCTTTCCCTTGATTGCCGGCGCCTGACACGGTTGTCCACGTCGCGTGCGAGCGCCGCAGCGCGGAGCCTTGAAGGTGTCGTTGACGGATTGCTGGTTGTTAAGGTTTGTTAACATTTTCAGGCGGCCAGGCGCACGAGACGGTGGAGTCCCCACCTCCACAGGCGTTCACTTCCCGTTGGGGATGCGAACCCGTGCTGCGCGGCGCGGACCGAACCTGACAGCCAAACGAACGGCTTCCCGGATCAAGCGGCACATACGGACGCGCGCGTACCAAGCCGAACGGGTGGTGCAGCGCGGCCTGCTGGTCGGCACGTCGATCCGCGGGCTGGACGTCACCGCGTATCTGTTCAACCCGGACGACAGCAAGCCGATTCTGGTCCTGGCGTTCGCCGTGTCCTTCTAGATCTCGCCTCGGGGGGCTGTGCTTGCGGTGGGCACCACCTCGCCCGGTCCGCCCGGGGCCGATTGAGCTTTGGAGAGGAACTCGGTCAGAGCTGAAGAAGACGGACACGAGCAGCGTGCAGGTAACCAGGGTGACCGCGCCTCTCTCAGCCGCCTAGAGCCCGTGGTGCGGCGCTATATGGGACCGTCAGCTGTTCGCGGTTTTTGGCTCGCCGCTCCCGTTCGTCTGGCGGTTCGCCTGATGCCCTCCCGTCATTCTGGCGGGCGGTCTTCGACTGGGCCCGTTGCGGAGTCCCGACGCTCTCACCGGCTAGGTCACGCTCGCACGCCACCCGGAAGAGATCCCGTCCACCCTCCGCGATGTGATCGAGATACAGCTCCCGGCATTCAACAGGCGGCATGATCGCCAGAATGGTCTGGCGCTCGCAGCCAATGACGAGCATCGAGCGGTGCTGGCGGCAAATCGCTCGGCCCTTCGACAATGCCCGAATCATATGCTCGCGCGGGCGGGATTATCCGGACATCGGATCCGTTAGTGCTATCGTTGCTTCTTCCCCCGATTACATGTTCACACCGAGGCCCCCAGGCCTGCCTCTCCGAGACTACATGAATACTCGTCCGCTCGCCCGCGCGGCCGCGTTCGCGGTTGCTATCGCGCTGTTTACGCCAGGTGTGCCTACCAGAAACGTCGTAAGCAGTGCGTTGATTGAAGTTGCGCTCGACGTCGAATAGGCTCGACTCGTGGCCTCCGTCGTCGTTTCGCTGGTCTTCGCGCTTCGGTCAGCCGCTCGATCGCGCGCGGCTCTGCACCTCGAGATCCTCGCGCTCCGGCATCAGTTGGCGGTCCTGAATCGCTCGCGCCCCTCGCGACTTCGTCTGACCGCGGCGGATCGGGTGCTCTGGGCGTGGCTGTCGCAGGCGTGGAGCGGTTGGCGGCCGGCGCTCGTCCTCGTCAAGCCGGACACCGTACTCGCCTGGCACCGACGCGGGTTTCGCCTGTTCTGGACGTGGAAGAGTCGGTACCGTACGGGTCGTCCAGCCGCGGCTCCCGAGGTCCGCGCGTTGATTCGTCGAATGGCCGCCGCGAATCCGCTCTGGGGTGCGCCGCGGATTCATGGGGAACTGCAGAAGCTGGGGATCTCGGTGAGTCAGGCGACCGTCGCGAAGTACATGCCGCGACGAGACACGCCACCATCACAGCCGTGGCGAACGTTCCTGGCCAACCATGTCGGCCAGATCATGGCTGCCGATTTCTTCGTCGTGCCAACGGTCACCTACCGGCTGTTGTTCGTGCTCGTCATCCTCGCGCACGACCGGCGACGGATCGTCCACGTCGCCGTCACCGACCATCCCACGGCCGCATGGACGGCCCAACAACTCCGCAACGCCTTTCCCGAGGACCAGGCGCCGCGGTACCTGCTGCACGACCGCGATACCGCATTCACGGACGTCGTGTCCACCATCGGCGCGATGCAGATCCACGAGGTCCTCACGGCGCCGCGATCGCCGTGGCAGAACGCCTACGTCGAGCGCGTCATTGGCTCGATCCGACGTGAGTGCCTCGATCACGTGATCGTACTCAGTGTCGCCGGGCTCCAGCGCGTCCTCGCCGACTACGTCGCGTACTACATGAACACGAGGACGCACCTGAGTCTCGGCAAGGACGCACCGGCGTCACGACCCGCCACGCCGCTCTCTGCCGGACGCATCGTCGAGATTCCACAGGTGAACGGCCTGCATCACCGCTACGACCGCGCAGCGGCGTAGCGACGGTTCCAAAAGCCCCGTCGTTTCGGTGCTCGTGCGCCAGCTGACGGACGGCCTTGGCGTGTTCAGTCAGGTCGACACCGACGGCGATGCTCCGCGTTGGAGTGATGCCTCCGGGTGCACCACGGCTCAACGCCAACCTGTGATCAACGCCATTGAGCTCGCGCTGAGCATGCCAGATCGACTTCTCAGTAGGGACAGGATCGAACGATCCGGCCGGTTGGCCGTGACGTGATCCACCCCAACGCGCCGCGGGCTTCCACACTCGCTCGACGGTCGTCAATGGTGATCTCGAGCGGCCAGTCACCGGCCTCGGCTTCCGATCTCACACGGTGGCACGCGAAGACAATACCTGCGGATTCCCAGATGTCCGACGCTTCCGTGCAGATTCGATACACGAGGGAATCGGTGACGTCACGGGGCGCAAAGACGGCGAACGGAACGGCCTGTACCCCGTCGCCCCTGACGAAGATCGGAAGAACTGCCAACCAGAATGCGAGCATCGGCGTGTCTCGTGGAATGCGCGTGAGGGCTCGCTGGCGAGCGGTGTTCGGCCTCGCCAGCGAGCCCTCTTGCATGTCCAATGCTTACCGGCGCCTCACGGCGTTGGGGTGGTTACGCGGGTCATCGTTTGGGTTGACGTAGTTGAACTCGACCGGTCCCTCTCCGTACAGCACGATGGTGGTCTCTTCATCGCGGGTGAACGCGAAATGATTCACGTTGGCCGACGCATCGACGAAGCCGCCGACGGTCAGCTTCGTGTTGGTGCTCGAGCGTTTGTCGAGCACGTCCCCCATCCCGAACAGGAGCGCGCCCGAGGTGACGACGACGTGCTCGTCGGTGGGGTGTGAGTGGGCCGGAATCGCGTAGTGGTCGGGGAACTTCAAACGGACGGCATAGGGCACCGGCTTCGTCGGATCGCCGTCGAGCACGGCGATCTCGGCTCCCTTCGGGAGCAGCGGCGGCGCGGGGCTCCATTTCGCGTCCTTGAGGTTTTGACCGGCGTGTGGATGGTCAGCGCGCATGGCAACACTGGCAGCGGTCAGGAACAAGCCGGCGACGATAATCACAGAAGCGAAGGTCTTCAACGTGTCCTCCTACCGGAGCGCCGGAAATCGGCGCTCCTTCCTTTGAATGCGCGGACGAGGCTCGTCCCACCATGGGTCGACCCGCGTCCACGGGGCTGGCGTTGTGCGCGGCCAGCGGCGCGATAGGACGACTCTATGGCGCTCACGTGGAAGCGGGCGTGGGAGCCGGCGTGGAATCGCGCGTGGAATCTGACGACGGACGGGCTTCCGGCCTGCGCTTGTCGATCCGCCGATCGTCAAGGCACAATGCGGTCGTGAGTCGCAGCTGGGGCCGCTTTGGCCGCACCGCTGCCCAAACGGGCCGCTGAGCGGGCAGCGACGCGTGAATAGGTCGGCATGGGCGTTTCAGGGGTACACGGCGCGCAGCAGTCCAACGCGGCGGAGCCCGCTCGAGATCCACATGCTCGGCCCGTTGCGGGTGTCTCGACGAGGCCGCCCCGTCGCGCTTCCGGCCTCGCGCAAGGTGCGCGCGCTACTCGCGTACCTGGCGCTGGCGCCGAAGCCCGTCGCCAGAGGCCCGCTGTGCGAACTGTTGTGGGACGTCCCCAACGATCCGCGCGGCGAACTGCGTTGGTGCCTGAGCAAGATCCGTGGCCTGCTCGACGACCGTGCGTGCCGGCGAGTGCTCACGCGTGGGGACACCGTTCAGCTGGATCTGTCGCAGTGTCTGGTCGACGTGCTCGACGTCCTGCGGGCCGCCGAGGCCGGGATCGAGACGCTGTCTCCGGAGCGACTCGGGGCGCTCGCGGCATCATTCGAGGGGGAATTTCTCGAAAGTCTGGCGATTGACGGCAGCCCCGTGTTTACCGCCTGGCTGACCGCACAGCGTCGTCGGCTTCGCAGCTGTCGCACGGCGGTGCTCGAGCAGCTCGTCATGCGCGGCCCGGATGACCAGGCGCTCGTGTACCTCGACAGGTGGCTCGAGCTCGCGCCGTTCGATCAGCGGGCGCACGAGTGCCTCTTCAAGGCGCTCGCGCGACAAGGCAAGATTCGCGAAGCCGAAGCCCACCTGGCGACGACCATCGATCTGTTCGAACGTGAAGGCCTCGAGAGCACGTCGATTCGCACGGCCTGGCGCGCAGCGCGCACGGCGACGGGCATTGCGATTCAGGAGCCTCACGAACCGGGCGCCGACACCGCTGGTCGTGGTCGCGCCTCCATTGCGGTCATGCCGTTCATCGATCGATCATCGGCCCCGCAAGCCGGGGTGGCGCTGCCGACGCCCTCGCGCATGACGTGATCACCCGGCTGGCCAAGCTGCGCAGCCTGTTCGTCATTGCGCAGGGCACGGTCTTCGCTCTGCACGAGCGAAGCGTCGGCGCAGAGGAGGCGGGTCGCCTCCTGAATGTCGACTATGTCGTGAGCGGCTCGACACGCGTGCTGGGGACACGACTGACGGTGACCGTCGAGCTGGCTGAAACGCGTAGCGCCCGGATCGTCTGGGCCGAGATCTTCAACCTCATATTCGACGATGCCTTCGTGGTCCTCGACGAGATCGGCAATCGCATTGTCGCGTCGATCGCCAGCGAGATCGAAACCCTCGAACGCGATCGGGCCATCCTGAAGCCACCCAGCTCTTGGATGCGTGGGGCGCATACCATCGAGGCCTCTGGCACATGTACCAGATACGCCAGGCCGACAACGAGCACGCCCGACACTTCTTCGAGACGGCGCTTCGCCTGGATCCGACGTTCTCGCGCGCTACGCGGGACTCTCGTTCACGCATTTTCAAGATGCCTTCCAGAACTGGAACGATCGAGCAGCGGGGACGGAGCAGGCGTATCGAGCTGCGGTGCAGGGGCTCATAGCCGACGAGCGCGACCCGGCCGTCCACTGGGCGATGGGCCGGGCGCTCATGCTGCGGGGGCAGCCCGACGAATCGATCAGCGCGCTCACGCGGTCGATCGACCTTAGCCCGAACTTCGCGCTCGGTCACTATAACCTCTCCTTCGTTCAGGCGATTGTCGGGGACGCCCACGCGGCCATCAGCGCGGCCGACTACTCGCGCCACCTCAGCCCGTTCGACCCGATGCTGTTCGGCATGCTCGGCGCGCGGGCGATGGCACTGGTTCGCCTGGGGCGCTTCGAGGAGGGCGCGAGCTGGGCGGTCAAAGCGGCGGCGCGCCCCAATGCATTTCCTCACATGCACGCGATCGCCGCGTGTTGCCTGGCACTGGCCGGGTCGCTCGAGCAAGCGCGGGCACACGTCGCCGCCGTGCGGCACACCTCTCCGCGCTACCGCCTGGCGGACTTTTTCACGGCGTTCCCCTTCGACCGTGACGGCCAGACACTCTTTCGCAGGGGCGCCCGACTCGTCGGACTCACGTGAGCGTACCACTGGGTGCCAGGTCCTGCGGCCACGCCGACATCCGCCGGCCTGTTCACTATGGCCAGCAAGCGAAGGAATTCATCATGTCGAAGGAACAGGAAAACAAGGCCATCGTAGGCCGCTGGTTCAAAGAGTTCTGGGGCAATCCCTGGAACCCCGAGGTGGTCGACGAACTCGCCACGCCCGACATCCTCTTGCAATATTCGCTGCATGCGCCGCGCCGCGGCCGCGAGGACGTGAAGAAGTTCATGACCGGGTTCCGCGAAGCGTTCCCGGATCTGAACTTTCGGGGCGCGGCGGACCTCATCGCCGAGGGCGACTACGTGGTCGGTCGTTGGGAAGGCGGCGGCACGCACACGGGTCCTGCTTTCAGTGACTTTCTTCGGGTCCCTTCCGGCTGCTTCTGGCCGGAAGATGCGGTTCACCGGAACGACCGTGCTTCGTGTCGAAAACGGCAAGATCGCAGAGGAAATCGGCCTGGACGATGGGGTGACCGCGCTGCAGCAACTCGGCCTCTTAACGTGCGGCGTGAAGTGATCGCCGCGTCAATTTCGCCGGCATCAGCGACCACTCGTTGTGACGTGAACCGGACCGGCGGCTGGCACCCGGTCTGGTTCACAAGCAAGGAGAAATATCGAATCAACAGGGCCTACACGAGCGGTGGGAAGCCGCTTGATGACTGGCCCCCAAAGAACGGCCCGTTATGTTCCACAACTCAACCGAGCCGATCTAAGGCTGGCCACTCAAAGAAGTTGAGCAACCCGCCGAGCCGCAGACGGCATCGCACGCGACTCGTGATCATGATCGCCGGCGTGCCTTCGGGATCGGCGCGGTGACATAGAGCCCACTTCCTCTGTTGTCCGCGAAATGACGTTCTCGTTTGTGTCAGAACTGTGTACATGCCCCCGAAAACCTGGGGCAACACCTGAAGGGTGCGAAAACATCGTCACGCTGCTCGGACGTACTCGTGAACGACCCCGCCGAGACGGTCACGACGCACAATGCAGCCGTCATTGAATGTCGAAGGCGATGCCACCGGGCGCCAGCCGTCAGGCGGGGCGAGCGACAGCGCTCGATGCGGCCGGTGCCGATTGTAGTGATCCACGAACACGTCAAGGATCCGCTCCAGGTGCTGGTGGTTCAGAACGAGGAGCCTGTCCAGACATTCCGTGCGGACCGTCCGGACAAACCGCTCGGCGACCCCGTTGGCCTGTGGCGCCCGAAACGGTGTCTGAACAACCTCAATCCGGTCGCTTCGAAAGACGTCATCAAACCGGTCGGTGAACTTCTGATCCCGATCGCGAATCAGAAACCGGATCGGTTCCGAACGGTCCTCCAACGCCCACGACAGCTGCCGCGCCTGCTGAACAACCCATGGCCCGCTTGGATTCGGCGTGCAACCGGCGAAATGCACACGACGGCTGCCCAACTCGATAAAGAAGAGAATGTAAAGGCGCTGCAGCCAGATTGTCTCGACCGTGAAGAAATCAACGGCTAACAGGCTTTGACGATGTGTCCGGACGAATTCGCGCCAGGTCATTTCCCGCCGTTTGCCCGCCGGCCCGAGACCAGCGGCGCGGAGCCACGCGCGCACGGTCGTCGCTGAAACCGCGACCTCAAGCCCCTTGAGTTCGCCGACGATCCGCAGATAGCCCCATCGCGGATTCTCGCGCGCGAGCTGCAGCACCAACGCTCGAGTCTCACGCCGCATCGGGGGCCGACCGACGGGACGCGGGTACGTCCATCGCTTCGCGACCAGACGTCGATGCCAGCTCAACAGCGTGGCCGGCGTGACGATGAACGATCGCCACTGCCCGCGCGGCAACAATCGACTCGCAGCGGCCAGGAACACGCGGTCGACGGCAGTGATCGGCGGGCGGCGCGTGGTACGCCGAAGAATGGCGAGTTCGTGCCGAAGCACGATGATTTCGAGGTCCGTGAACTCCCTCGAGCGAGCGCGCAGCACCACGCATTCGAGAAACCAGCGGAGGAACACGTAGCAGAACGACACGAGCACGCAACCTCCTACGTAGCCGGGCTAAACGGCCCAATGCTACGCACAAGCTCGGTCGATTCGTTGGGCGGCACAGTCTGAATGGCTGGATCCGAATTTCTGCACCCTTCACGGTGATTTTAGGATCTGGAGTTGCCGTAAAGGGTCTATACTCCAACCTCATTCCAGAACTGAGCCAGCCAGCGTTCGAGTAGTGCCCCTCGATAGTGGGTGCGCGCCGACAGGTCCAACTTTGGCGGTTTTGTCGGAGCGCACATGCCGCGCACGCCACTCACATGTCCATCGCCCGTCGAAATTCTCGAAGAGCCGCTCGACACGGTTCCCTCGCGCGAACTGGGCCGACGCCACGGTTTCACGAGGGCGCGCTCGACGGGCGGCCGTCGATGCGGTGACTTCCTGACATTGTGATGATGCGACGAGGCGTGCGCGCGGTGGGCGAGCGAAGTAACCGAGAAACGCCGCCAGGAGCGTGGCTATCGACGTCTGGGGGCGGCAGTGATCGTGTCGGCCGTCCGGGACTTGGAGAAGCCGACACGGGCGGGAGGAGAGTCCGTGCGGGCGGGAGAGTCCGCGCGGGCGTTCTTGACAGTCTCGAACTCAAACCTGAAGTTTTGGTGCCGCGTGGCGGATGTCGACATGAACGCGATCCTGCGGACGTATTGCCAGGGAGGGAAGGTCGCGCGAATCGTCGGCGATGTCGAACCTGACGAGTTCGACGACTTCGTCAAGAAGCCGCTTCCTGGCCGTCCCGTAAGGGTTCATGGAGAACAGGCGCGGAACAACGGCGAGAAGGAGCGGATCAGCACCATGACGCTCGAAGAAGTGCTCAACCGGGCTGGTCAGATGAATCGAGCCGAGCGGTGGACACTATGGACCGCATGTGGAACCCACCAACCTGATTCGCTTCCGAGAACCGAGACGGGCGGAGCCAAGCGGCCGAGATATTGCCCGAAATGCTGGACCGCCTTTAGTGCCGACGGAGTGCTGTGGAACCCGCCGTGTCTGCCTGATGAGCGGGGGCGGTGGGCATCTATTCGACCGCAAGGACCAGTGATGCCGGGCAAATATAAGTCGCTGTATCAGGTACTTGGAAAATCGATACGCGAACACGTTGGTCCTGACGTTCGCCAAATCGAAGACCTCCTCGGCTTCACGCTGCCTGACTCGGCTCGCGCAATCAATCAGACACAACGAAGCTCGAGATCCAGGTGCGCGAACCGGTGGCCAGCCACGTTGTCTCCGTGCAGCAGCTCCAGCGCTGGGTGAACGGCACCTGACCCTCGCCAGAACTCGTCCGCGTTGATTCTCGCGCCGACGCCAGCCACGATCGACGCATGCTGGAGCTGCTCATCGTGATCGGCCGTGCGCTGGCGTTGGCGCTCCGCGGCCATCGAGAATTGGTCTTGGAGAACCTGGCGCTGCGGCAGCAGCTGACGGCGGTGAAACGCACGACCAAGCGCCCGCACCTCCAGACGCGCGACCGACTGTTTTGGATCGCCTTGGCGCGGATCTGGCGGAACTGGCGCACGGCGGTGGTACTCGTGCAGCCGGACACCGTCGTGCGATGGCATCGCGACTGGCTCCGCCGCCGATGGACCCGACGTTCGAAACCCCGACTGGACGGCCGTCCACCTATCGATCAGCAGATCCGCGTCCTCGTCCGAGAGATGGCGACGGCGAATCCGTTGTGGGGAGCGCCGCGGATTCATGGCGAGCTGCGCACGCTCGGTGTCGACGTCTCAGAACGCACCGTGTCGCGTCTGCTGAAACGGCACCCACGTCCGCCTTCGCAAACGTGGAGGACGTTCCTCACGAATCACCTCGCTTCAGCCGCGTCGATGGATTTCTTCACCGTGCCGACACTGACCGGCCGGGTGCTGTTCGTCCTGGTCTTGCTGTCACATCACCGCCGGCGCATCGTGCATGCAAACATCACGGATCATCCGACGGCCATCTGGTCCGCTCAACAAGTGGTCGATGCATTTCCGGACGACACGGCGCCCAGCGCTGGTTGCACCGAGATCGAGACCGCATCTACGGCGACGTCTTCCAGCGCCGACTGGCTGGCATGGGCATCACCGAAGTCGTCTCCGCGCCGGCGAGTCCGTGGCAGAATCCGTACGTCGAACGCCTGATCGGCTCGATCCGACGAGAGTGTCTCGATCACGTGATCGTCATCAACGAGGCGCATCTCCGGCGCGTCCTCACGACCTACAGCCGGTACTATCATCGGAGCCGAACGCACCTCGGCCTCGAGAAGGACACGCCAGATCACCGACCGATCTCTGGAACATCCACCGGGCCGATCGTCGCGATCCCCGAAGTCGGTGGTCTCCATCATCGCTATGAGCGGCGCGCAGCGTAAGCGCCCTGCCCGTCCTCCCTGCAGTTCGGCGCCCTGTCAGCTACGCACCACGCGTGGGACACCGCGTCTCGTCATCAACGCAGCGCTCAAAAGGGGGGGGCGCCGCGTCAGATGCGATGTGAACACTACCAACTCCTACCCTATTGTCGGAGTCGCCCAGCAGGACGGACTCGGCCACGGTCAACCCCACACTGTTTGTGGCGAACGACAGCCAAAAGCCATTGCCAAGATCACGGGGCGGCGGATGCGCGGCCCCGTTTCCGCGCTAGTTTTACCGCCGCAGCGTCAGATCGAAGCTCGCCTCTCGATATTCCGCAATGATGGTGTTGGCTTGCTGGATGACGGCAAGTTTCGCGACGAGTACAGAAAAGACCGCGCTTGCCCGCTTTCAGCCCATTTGCCTCGTCGTGTTTTCGCGAAGCCGGAGAAGCTGTTTTTGGTGATGCCGTCCATGCACCACATGAAGCTTTCTCCACTGTGTCGCAGTGAGCGGACCCAGAATCGGCTGGTCGAGCAGCTTTACCTGACGCCCGAAGCGGGCTTCACACTGCGCGATGATCGCATCCATCGAGACAAGCTTTGCCCCAATCTCGTTTCGCACCTGCTCCGCCGGGAAGCCCCTCGGCTGAACCATTGCGGGAGCTTTTCGTCCGGCGGGCATGTGGCCCAATCCCACGACCACGAAGGTCACCACGCGCTGCGCCATGGACGCTCTCGTCGCGAGCGGTTTGCCGCTTGTTATGACTTTCTCAAAGCCTTTGATCGTTCCGGCATAGGTCAGGTACAGATGTTCCAGCACCTCCGCCGCACACCACTTCCCCGGGAGACGCCAGCTCAATTGCTCGCTGGACATGCCTTCCACCGCTGACTCCAGATTTTCTTTCAACTTTTCCAGGCGGGAATCCATGGCACTACTCTGGCATTTGCGCGCGCTTCAGGTAGATTTGTATCTGATCGTCGGCATTTAGCGTCTCCGAGTGGTCACGGCCCGCGTCGTATCAAAGCCTCGCGCCCGTGTTCCAAGGGCGGATAGAGAATCCTGTCGATCGACCAGCGGCGGATCAGGCGATCCCGGACTGACGAAGCCCGCCGCGGGAAGGGTGGGCGAATCCCGCATTCCACCGCTCTGTACGTCTTCACTGATCCATCGGGTTGATCGATGTGGAGATAGCCTTGCGTGCGGAGGATCTCCCGCTGTGCGGGCGTGAGAACGTCGATCGTGGTCGTGCTTTCTGTCATGAGAGATTCCCCCTTACAACTAACAATCGCGACTGGGTGTGTGACGTCTCTTCGCTACAACGTCCATGCCAGCAGGTCACGTGGACGTCCACGGTGTCCATGTCTGTCCATGGTGGGTGGACGGGGTTAAAGCGTTGTCACAGCACGAGATAACTCCAAATGTCCAGGCTGTCCACGTTTCGCGCAAATTCTTATTACCGATGCTCTCTTACTCCCCTCTATCGTTAACAATTCGCAAGACGGACGTCGAGCTGAAGACACGGATTGGTTCCGCTCGAACGACGCTGATCTCGGTGAACAGTCTGCGCCGAGCGCTCACTGACTTGCCGGTCGAGGCGTGGTCCTACGGGAGGATCGTCGCGCTATCGCGTGACACCGTCAGCACTCCAGCCGACAGACAGGCAATCGACCGAAACCTGCGAGCGACAATCTCAAGGCCCTCGGCAAGTGATCCTGTGGCCGCAGTGACCTCCCCGGCCGCGCTCGCCGTGCCTCATCGCGGTCCACAAGCGGTTGGAGCGCACCGCTCGAAGACAAGCGTCACGCTGCAGTACGCAAGCCCTCGATTCGCTGAAGCCAAGACGCAATTGGGTTCCGACTGGCGGGCATTAGGGTCACCAGCCTTCCCTCTCGTATTAGGCGAAGGCTGACAACCTGCGCCAAGCGCCGCGCGGGATCTGCCCTTCGAAATCAGCTCAAGCCGAAGACGGGACAATCATCGTACTTCAGGCAGTGCCTTCATCAGCCGCCCGCTGGTCGACAACGTCTTTGCCGGTGGTGAAGAAGGCTTCTTCCTTCATAGCTGACGTCCTCCATCCCCGGCGATGCAGGATGGCTTTGCCATGAGCGATCATTCCGGGGTGCCCGCAGAGATACGCGACCGAGTTGTCGCCATCCAGGAACCATTGATCTACGTACTTCCGAATAATGTCGTCCACACGCCCCGTTTCGCCACTCCAATCTGCGTGCTCCCACGGCCGGCTGATCGTCGGCACGTACATCAGCCAGGGAACTTCTTCAGCCATTCTCTGCATCTCGGTCCGGTAGCCGAACTCGAACGCGCGACTCGCACCCTGGAGGAGAAATAGCTTGTGTTCGCCCTTGAACGTTCCGTTCTTCCATCGCTTGTACAGCGTGCGCGCGTAGCTGACAAACGGGGCGACCCCAGTCACCGTGCAGAGCAAGAGGTGGTTCGTACGGTCGCTCTGCGCCTCGAAGGTGAAACGCCCCTTTGGGACCTTACGGAAAGAGAGAACGTCGCCAACCTGTAACCTGTGAAGCCAAGGCGTGAGGCGGCCCTGCGGCAGGAGCTCGAGAAAGAACTCGACCTCGTGCTCGTAGGGAGAAGAGACGATCGAATAGGGCCGTTCGATGAGTCCGCGAGGCGTCTCCACGCCAAGCGTGGCATACTGCCCAGCCGTGAAGGTGAACGCTCCGCCCGGATCGACCCTGATCGCCCACCGCTCCGCAGAAAAATCCACGCGGTCTGTGATCTGCGCCTGAAAAAACCTGCCTGGGGTAGGCCCATCGCGATCCACCAGTTCTCCTCCTGTCCCCGGACGGCTCGAGTCGAGGGCAACGGCCCGGTTCAACTCATTATCCGAGTTTCCGGAGCCAATCGGCGATTCTTCAGGCTGCCGCTACTGAAAACTCGATCGCGCTGCATCCAGCGCTCCGCAGGTGTCTCGACTGCCATTCTCTGGACTGCGAGTTAGCAGGTGGAATTCTTGCGCGCTGGCCAAAGCAAATGGGATCAATCGGTTCGCAAATCCGAGGGACCCTACCGAGCGGTTCTGAACACATCATGCTCCCCAGCGCGTTCGAGTCGTGGCTACGCCGCGCGGCGCTCGTAGCGATGGTGGAGGCCGCCGATCTGCGAACCCAAGTCCCTTGGCCAAAAACGGTCCGGCGCCGGTTTTGGGTACTATGGAACGCCTCCCAGAGTTGGTATCTAACGAACTCGATTGCTGACGTGATGCGTAGCGGTCGGATTTGCGTGGACGCCTAGTGTCCCGAGTTAGAGATTCGCTGACAAAATCCGGCGACGTTGGCGAGGATCTCGTCAGCGGTTTTGGTCCAGACGAATGGTTTGGCCGACTCGTTGCTGATGGTCAGATACTCGCGAATCGCCGTCTCGAGCGCCCGCGTGCTGCGATGCGCGCCGCGCTTGATCTGTTTCTCGGTCAGCGTGGCAAACCAGCGCTCGACCAGGTTGAGCCAGGACGCGCTGGTCGGCGTGAAGTGCACATGAAACCGGGGATGCCGAGCGAACCACCGGCGCACGCGCGGCGTCTTGTGCGTGCCGTAGTTGTCGAGAATCAGATGGATGTCGAGGTGCCGCCGGCACCTGCGCGTCGATCGTGTCGAGAAACTGCAGGAACTCTCGGCTGCGGTGCCGCGCGGTGACATTCGCCGATGACGCGGCCGGTCGCGACATCCAGCGCGGCAAACAACGACGTCGTCCCGTGGCGCACGTAATCATGCGTGCGCCGCTCGGCCTGGCCCGGGCGCAACGGCAGCAGCGGCGCGGTGCGATCGAGCGCTTGAATCTGGCTCTTTTCATCGACCGACAAGAGCAGCGCGCGGTCGGGCGGGTCAGATACAGCCCGACGATGTCGCGCACTTTGTCGATGAACAGCGGATCTTTCGACAGCTTGAAGGTGTCCACGCGATGCGGCTGCAGCGCGAACGCCTTCCAGATGCGCGCGATGGCCGTCTGGCTCATGTCGCACTGCTTGGCCAGGCTGCGCGTGGACCAATGCGTCGCGTCGCGCGGCGTCGATTCGAGCGTCGTCGTCAAGACGCGCTCCACATCGGCATCGGTGATCTTGCGCGGCACGCCCGGCCGCGGCTCGTCGAGCAAGCCGTCGAGGCGGCGGGCGAGAAATCGGCCGCGCCATTTGCCGACCGTCTGTTTCGTGACATGCACGTCGCGCGCGATCGCGGTGGCCGTTTCGCCGGCCGCGCACCGCAGCACCAGTCGCGCGCGCAAGGCCAGCGCTTGCGCCGTGGTCGGGCGGCGCGCCCAGCGCTCAAGCGTCTCTCGTTCCTCAGTCGTCAGCACAATCGGGTGCAACGGGTCGGCCCAGTCGCATCGGCGTGTCCTCCTTGTAGCCGAGTACGACGGTCGACCGAAATTTGTTTCACGAATCTCTGACTCACGACACTAGCTGTGCCTACTGAAAATGCCGGCTGTGGCTGCGACTGTTGATGTTGCCGCCGAGCGTGGTGACGCTTCCCGCCGATGATGTCCGTCCTCGTGTCGCTCCTGCTCCCTCTACGAGGTTGTGTGCGCGCACGCACCGCGCTGCACGTCGAGCTGCTCGCGTTACGTCACCAGATCCCCGTGCTCGAGCGTTCCCGCCCGCGACGGCCGCGACTGACGCGGACGGACCGGCTGCTCTGGATCTGGCTTTCGCCTGTCTGGAAGGAGTGGCAACCGGCGCTCGTCATCGTCCAACCCGAGACGGTCATCGCATGGCACCGCCAAGGCTTCCGCCTCTTCTGGGCGTGGAAGAGCCGTCGTCGCGTTGGGCGGCCGACCGTCCCGTTCGAGGTCCGCACGCGGATTCGCACGTTGTCACACGCGAACCCGCTGTGGGGCGCGCCTCGAATCCATGGCGAACGGCTCACGCTCGGGATTCAGGTCGGTCAGGCCAGCGTCGCCACGTACATGGTCCGGCGGCGTCAGCCTCCGTCGCAGACCTGGCGCTCATTCCTGCGACATCACATGGGCCAGATCATGGCCGCCGATTTCTTCGTGGTCCCGACCGCGACCTGCCGTCTCTTGTTCGTGCTGACCATTCTGGCGCACGATCGCCGATGCATCGTGCACGTCGCGGTCACCGCGCATCCGACCGCGACGTGGACCGCTCAGCAACTTCGCGATGCGTTCCCGTGGGATCAGGCTCCTCGATTCCTCCTCCACGATCGCGACCATGCCGTCGACGGCGTGACGGCAACGGCGATGGATATGCACGACATTCTCACGGCGCCGCGATCACCCTGGCAGAATGCCTATGTCGAACAGTTCATCGGATCAGGTCGACGAGAGTGCCTTGACCCCGTGATCATTGTGAATGCCACCGGGCTGCGCCGTGTGTTGAACGCCTACATCGAGTACGACACCGCGTCCCGCACGCATCTGGCGCTCGAGAAGGACGCTCCCCTGCCCCGCCCCGTCGCGCCACCCACCGCAGGGCGCGTCGTCGCGATTCCACAGGTCGGCGGCCTCCACCATCGATACGAACGACGCGCGGCTTAATCTCGCCGGGCCCGATCTCAATCGCCCTCGTCCAGACAAACGCGGGCCAATGTCTGCGCACGCACATCCGCCCCGTGATGGCTGACGGCGTCAGCACCGCTAGCGAAGCAACGCCACCGTCCTCGACCATCGCTTGAACATCAGTGCGTCACGTCTAGGCAGGTCTCCACACCGCACCGATGGAGTTTCCAGCAGGCACAGGGTGAGAGACACGATCCAAAAGTGCGGAATCTCCGCGAGGTTGATGGGAAGCAGACAAGGACTCCGGCGGCCTTACTTCAAATCCTCATTTCCGGCGGTGCCCTGACGCGAGCGGACAGTGACGACCACGCAAGCTAACGCGGATACAGCTCGTAGGTCATTTCGATGCTGCGCGGCACGATGATTTGCATCCGCGCGTACACAATCGACTCGAATCCCACGTTCAACTCTCTGGGGGTGGAGCTCGTCCAGCGTCTGCCGCTGGCGATCCTGGCCGAGCCACGACCAGGTCCCATAGCGGACCTTGACCTCTGCTCTCGCGGGTCGTACGAAGACGGCCCTTCCGCTGCTCCCCCAGAACCACTCAAGCGTTCTCCACGCCCCAACTTCTACAAACCGCGTTTTCGTCACGTGTTGACCTCTGTTCGGTCGGACAGAACCGAGCAGTCTGTTTCCGGCACGCGTGCTCGCAAAGGCGTTCCGGCCGTGGTCACCAGGGACGGGATCAGCTCACGCGCTTCTGGTTGCACCCACAACGCAATCGCTTGGTGGAGGCCGACA
Source organism: uncultured Acidobacteriota bacterium (assembly GCA_963755695.1). Lineage (GTDB taxonomy): Bacteria > Acidobacteriota > Vicinamibacteria > Vicinamibacterales > 2-12-FULL-66-21 > QHWT01. The sequence goes on from CAVWLB010000010.1 coordinate 3,197,319, forward strand.
GCGGTCCGAATCGGCCGCCCTATTCGAATTCGTCTTCCTCAACGCCGTTCGTGGCGCCGGCTGCCCAGGCACCGGCCTCACCAGCCGCTTGAGGCTCGGGGCTGCTCGTCTCCATCTCGCGAGCCACCGCTGTGGGTGCCGCTGGTTCTTCGGTCAGCGTCCGGCGTTCGCGCGCCAGAGCCGACGGCTTCGGCCGAGTGGCCAGGTTGCGGGTGCGCCCCCTCTCACCAGCGGGAGGCTTAGCTGCCGCATAGCCCATTCATGTCCTCGCCAAGCACGACTGCGCTCAGAAGGTATTCGCTGGCGTTGATCACCAGACCCGCAAGCAGCCCGCCGAGCACGACACGTCGAAGATTGATGCCGCCCACGCTGGTACCTCCTGCGCTTTTCGCGCCTAAGTCTACATCTTTCATGACTGAACTTTTCAGTACATGCCTGCGCCCATGCCGCCGCCCGGCATCGCCGCGTCCCTGTTCTTTTCCGGAATCTGCGTGATGACCGCTTCGGTCGTCAGCAGCAGCGACGCGATCGACGCCGCGTGTCTGCAGTGCGGAGCGGACCACCTTGGTCGGATCGATCACGCCCGCCTGCACGAGGTTCTCGTACTTCTCGGTCTGCGCGTTGAAGCCCTCTTCGTCTCCCATGTCCTGCACCTTCTGCACGACGATCGAGCCCTCGTGGCCGGCGTTGGTCGCGATCCAGCGCAGCGGCTCCTCGATCGCGCGGGCGATGATGTTGACGCCGATTTGCTCATCGCCGTCGAGCTTCAGCTGCTGGAGCACCTTCGACGCCCGCAGCAGCGCCACACCGCCGCCCGGCACGATGCCCTCTTCGACGGCCGCCTTGGTCGCGTGCATCGCGTCCTCGACGCGCGCCTTCTTCTCCTTCATCTCGGTCTCGGTGGCCGCGCCGACCTTGATGATCGCCACGCCACCGACGAGCTTGGCGAGCCGCTCCTGCAGCTTCTCGCGGTCGTAGTCGGACGTCGTGTCCTCGATTTGCGCGCGAAGTTGCTTGACGCGGCCCTCGATCGCCGTCTTCGCTGCCGGCGCCTTCGATGATCGTCGTGTTGTCCTTGTCGATCGTGACCTTCTTCGCCTGGCCGAGGTCCTCGAGCTTGAGCAGGTTCTCGAGCTTGATGCCGAGGTCTTCCGTAATCGCCGCGGCCGTTGGTCAGGATGGCGACGTCTTCGAGCATGGCCTTTCGACGGTCGCCGTAGCCGGGCGCCTTCACCGCGGCGACCTGCAGCGTGCCGCGCAGCTTGTTGACGACGAGCGTCGCCAGCGCCTCGCCCTCGATGTCCTCCGCGATGATCAGCAGCGGGCGGCTGACGCTGCGCCACCTGCTCGAGCACCGGCAGCAGATCCTTCATCGAGCTCGATCTTCTTCTCGTGGATGAGGATGAGCGGATTCTCGAGCACGACTTCCATGCGCTCGGGATCGGTCACGAAGTACGGCGAGAGATAGCCGCGATCGAACTGCATGCCTTCGACGACCTCGAGCGACGTCTCGAGCGTCTTCGCCTCTTCGACGGTGATGACGCCGTCCTTGCCGACCTTCTCCATCGCTTCGGCGATGATCGTGCCGATGGTCTCGTCGTTGTTCGCCGAGATCGTGCCGACCTGGGCGATCATCTTGCCGCTCACCGGCTTCGACATCTTCTTCAGTTCGACGCCGTGATCGCCTCCACGGCCCTCTCGATGCCGCGCTTGATCTCCATCGGGTTCGCGCCGGCGGCGACGTTCTTCGCGCCCTCGCGATAGATCGCCTGCGCCAAGACCGGTGGCGGTGGTGGTGCCGTCCCCGGCGACGTCCGACGTCTTGCTGGCCACTTCGCGCACCATCTGCGCGCCCATGTTTTCGAGCGGGTCTTTCAGCTCGATTTCCTTGGCGACCGTGACGCCGTCCTTGGTAATCGTCGGCGATCCGAATTTCTTGTCCAGGATGACGTTGCGGCCCTTGGGGCCGAGCGTGACCTTGACCGCGTCGGCCAACTGATTGACGCCGCGCAGGATGGCCTGCCGCGACTGCTCGCCGTACACAATCTGTTTTGCCATGACGTTCGTCTCCTGTACTGCTCGGCGGCCGACGCAGTGCTCTCACTTCTTCGTCTTCGTCTTCGTCTTCCTTTTTGTTTGCCTTTGATGACGGCCGGCTTCTTCTTGGCTTTGTCTTCGACGACGGCCAGCACGTCGTCCTCTTTCATGATGAGGTATTCCTCGCCATCGAGCTTGATCTCCTGGCCGGAATACTTGCCGAACAGGATCCGGTCGCCCGCTTTGACGTCGAGCGGGACGCGCTTGCCATCGTCGTTCGCCTTGCCGTTGCCGGCGGCGATGACTGTGCCCTGCTGCGGCTTTTCTTTCGCGCGTGTCCGGGATGATGATTCCGCCGATCTTGCTGTTCGCCTTCCTCGAGGCGCTGAACAATGATGCGGTCGTGCAGCGGTCTGACGTTCATACGGTGTTCTCGTCCTGGCTAAAAAGTGGAGCGTTTCCGAATCACCGACGCGAATAGGACTGCGCGGTGGGTGAACCGACTGGCAAACGTCTCCACGACCTCAAGGGCTGCTTCGACGAAGGTGAAATCTTCGTCCGCCACCCCGATTCCTAAATCCGGCCCGGCGCTACGCCGGTGTGCTGCCATCGCGAACACGCCGTTGTGGGTGTGGGAAAGTAACTTCGCGTCCAGAAGCGCGGCAGAGACTGCGTCCCATGTCTCGGAATCGAGCCCGAACGGGCACTGGGTCTGGGGCGCCGTGAGCCGGAGACCGGGCATCTCGAGGTCTTCCGCGCGGATTCGGCACAGCAGTTCTGCAAACGTCACGTTCAAACACGGACGCGAGGGCCTCCCTTCAGGAAAGAATCTCTGCCGAGGCGCTGAAGGAGGATGGCATATTGCTGCGCGTTGTACGTCTCAGTGGACTTCAGCGGAGCGGCGCGGCCGCGCGGGCCAGCGTCGCAGCCAGCCATCAGAGTCCGTGCCCGGACAAATCACGCACTTCAGATCGAGCTCCGCAACCTCGCACCAGTAGGACAGCATCGGCGATCCCGATAGAAGCTCTCGTGCGCTGGCACTGTCGGTCGGCGCCCCGTTCGGATTGCGCACATCTCGAAAGGCTTGATCGATCACGCGCGCAGCGAGGTATCGGTGGGCGGCAGGTCGCTGCACGGGCTGGGCGAACGACTGCCAAACAATATGCATCTGAAGAGCCTTGTGACCATCAGATGAGCCGAATCGAACAACTGGACATCCCCGCCGATCTCACGGAACCGAGATAGCGACACGCCGGCCGAGAGTGCCACTGCGGGAAAAGCTTTGATGAGGGCTGTTGCTCGGAGTCGAGGAGCGTTCCCCGGCGGGGTGCGGCAGTGCTCAGGAAAGCGGTGCGAGCCGAGCATACGCCCTCTCCGAGGCACACGCAAGGGACGAGATGAAACGAGTTTGAAGATCAACGCTCGCTAATCCATTCCTCAACATCGGCTTCTTCCATCTGCACAGCCTCAGCTTCCGTTTTGGCCCGCCGCAAGCCGAACGACAACGGGCTAACAGACTCCTGTAGGGTGCGAAAACATTGTCACGCTGCTCGGACGTACTCGTGAATGACACCGCCAAGAGCGTCACGACGCAAGATGGGAGCGTCAGTAAATGGCGAAGGCAATGCCACCAGCCGCCCACCGTCTGGCGGCGCGAGCGCCAGCGCCCGATGCGGCCGGTGTCGGTTGTAGTGATCCACGAATGCCTCGAGGATCCGCTCACCGTGCCGCTGGCTCAGCACGAGGAGCCAATCGAGACACTCCGTGCGGACCGTGCGCACAAACCGCTCGGCAACGCCGTTGGCTTGTGGCGCGCGAAACGGTGTCCGAACGACCTCAATTCGGTCGCCTCGGAAGACCTCGTCAAACTGGTCGGTGAATTTCTGATCCCGATCACGAATCAGAAACCGGATCGGTTTCGAACGATCCGCCAAAGCCCACGACACCTGCCGCGCCTGTTGGATGACCCATTGGGCACCCGGATTCGCCGTGCAGCCAGCCAGGTGCACGCGACGGCTGCCCAACTCGATCAAGAAAAGGATGTAGAGTCGTTGCAGCCAGATCGTCTCGACCGTGAAGAAGTCCACGGCCAGCAGGCTGTCGCGGTGTGCCCGGATGAAATCGCGCCACGTCATCGCCCGGCGTTGACCCGCCGGGCCGAGACCCGCGGCACGAAGCCACGTGCCACGGTCGTCGCTGACACCGCGATGCCAAGCCCTTTTAGTTCCCCGACAATTCGCGAATAGCCCCATCGTGGGTTCTCGCGCGCGAGCAGCAGCACCAGTTCTCGAGTCTCCCGCCGCATCGGCCGACGACCGATTGGACGCGCGTACGTCCACCGCTTCGCTACCAGGCGTCGATGCCAGCGCAGCAGTGTCGGCGGCGTTACGATGAAGGATCGCCACTGCACACGTGGCAACACTCGACTCGCGGCGGCCAGGAAGACGCGGTCGACGGCGGTAATCGGCGGGCGGCGCGTGGTACGTCGAAGAATCGCCAATTCGTGCCGAAGGACAATGATTTCGAGCTCCTTGAACTCCCTCGACCGAGCGCGCAGCGTCACGAATTCGAGAAGCCAGCGCAGGAACAGGTAGGACAACGACACAAGCACGCAGCCTCCTACGTAGCGGCCTCAGGGGCCCTATTCTACGCACAAGGCCTGGTCACTTCGTTCGATTGCTCAGACCGAATGGCTGGATCCGAGTTTCTGCACCCTTCAGGTCATCGCGTGGCATCGCCGAGGGTTCCGCTTGTTCTGGGCGTGGAAAAGTCGGCGACGCATCGGCAGACCCACCGTGTCGGCTGACGTACGTGCGCTGATTCGGACGATGTCGCAGGCAAATTCCTTGTGGGGCGCCCCACGGATTCACGGCGAGTTGCTCAAGCTGGGCGTGAACGTGAGTCAGGCGACCGTTGCGAAGTACATGGCCCGCCGACGACGGCCGCCGTCACAGACGTGGCGCACGTTCCTGGCGAATCACCTCGGCCAGATCGCCGCTGCGGACTTCTTCGTCGTGCCGACGGCGACCTATCGCCTGCTGTTCGTCTTGGTGATCCTCGCCCACGAGCGCCGGCGCGTCGTGCATGTGGCCATCACCGACCCTCCGACTGCGGCGTGGACGGCCCAGCAACTCCGCGAGGCCTTCCCGTGGAACGACGCGCCACGCTATCTGCTCCGGGATCGGGATGCTGCCTTTCACCCGTGGGCCACGACGGCGACAGCGATGGAACTGAAGAAGTCGTCACCGCGCCGCGCTCACCGTGGCAGAACGCGTACGCGGAGCGGTTGATCGGATCGATTCGCCGCGAGTGCCTCGACCACGTCATCGTCTGGAACGCGCGTGGCCTGCGACGCGTCTTGAACAGCTACGTCGCGTACTACCAACGATCGCGCACGCATCTCGCGCTCGACAAGGATTCACCCGTCCCGCGCGAGACCGCTGCGCCGAGCAATGGACGCGTTGTCGCCATCCCGCAGGTCGGCGGACTTCACCACCGCTACGAACGCCGAGCGGCGTAACGCACAGACCCGAGTGCTGAGCTGTTGGCTGACAGCGAACTCGATCTGCGTTTTGCTGGCATTTGACGTCACCGTCGCGCAATTCCCCCGGGCTACAAGCCACTCAAGCACGTCCTGTAACTGACTCGGAACACCGTGGTTGGCAAAGGTCGGAAGCGGACCGAGTTTTTAGCAGGGACAGGGCATCGACGTGTCGGAGCGCACTGTCTCGCGGCTCTCAAAGGACACCCACGTCCACCATCCCAAACGTGGAAGACGTTCCTGACGAATCATCTCGCCTCCGCGGCGTCGATGGACTTCTTCACGGTTCCGACGCTGACGGGTCGGATCCTGTTCGTCCTTGTCGTGCTGTCGCATAACCGTCGGCGCATCGTGCACGTCAACCTGACGGATCATCCGACGGCCACGTGGGCCGCGCAGCAGGTGGTTGACGCGTTTCCAGACGACACGGCACCTCGCTGGCTCCATCGAGACCGCGATCGCATCTATGGTGAGGTGTTCGTCGCCGAGTCGCTGGCATGGTCATCACGGATGTCGTCGCGGCGCCGGCCAGTCCGTGGCAGAATCCCTACGTCGAACGGCTTATCGGATCGATCCGACGCGAGTGTCTCAATCACATCATCATCCTTAACGAAGCGCACCTTCGGAGGGTCCTCACGACCTACGTCAGCTACTATCACCGGACCCGCACGCATCTTGGTCTCGACAAAGACACGCCGAGCCACCGACCGGTGTCCGACACCTCCACGGGCCGGATCGTCGCGATCACCGAAGTCGGTGGCCTCCACCACCGATATGAACGGCGAGCGGCCTAAACAGCGCCGCCGAAACGGGTCTTGGGACGGGTTGGCCGTCCGCGCCGCTCCGGGCGAGGCGGTCTACCCGTCACCTTGACACCGACGATGCCGCTACGTAGCGGCCAGGCATGTGAACGCCGCTGCTCCGTCGGTCGCGGTGTTCACCGATGGAATTTCGCGCGACTGCGACCGATGCTGTTTTGGCGAACGTCAGTTTCCAGCATGCCTCACGCTTCACGTCTCGCGGCTTCTTGTCGGCACGCACGCCGACGAACTCCGGATGATTGCCATCGCGCGTCCATTCCACGAACGACACCTCAACGACCACTCGGGGTCTTACCCATCGCACTGCGCTATATCCGCTTCCACCTGCTCTGCCTTGAGGAACCCACGAAACCGATGCGTGCAGAAGCCGCGTCGGCTGGCTTCGACACGTCACCGAGGGGCCAGCATCCACGGCTCCAGATCATGACGTGAAGGGTGCGAAAACCTCCTTACGCTGCTAGCACGTACTCGTGAACGACCCCGCCGAGACGGTCACGACGCAAAATGCGGGCGTCACTGAATCCGGAAGGCGAATTCACCGGACGCCGGCCTTCAGGCGGCGTAAGCGACGGCGCTCGCTGCGGCCTGTGCCTGTTGTTGTGTTCGACCAACATCTGAAGGCTCCGCTCCAGGTGCTGCCGGTTCAGAACCAGGAGCCAGTCGAGACACTCCGTACGGGCCCTGCGCACAAACCGCTGGGCAACTCCGTTGGCCGGTGGCTGGCCTCCCCAGTCATAATCGTTTTCTACGACCGTTTCATCGTGCGGCTCCGGGACGGGTGATCACCGGCCGCTACGGGAATACAACCGCCCGCACGGTGCCAATCCGCAACGCGAAGTGATCGACACGCGGGCCTTGACCCAGTATCCCCCTCCCCGTGGTACCGGTTCCTGGCGGTGTCGCCGTGATGTTCGTTCGGCGGAGTCCGTGGTCTCATCAAGGATCGTTCACGAGAAACCAGGGCGAAAGGTCACAGTGTCGACCCTCACTTGCCGCTTGAGTTTTCTCCTCGTCACGTCGCCCGCTTTGATCTGTCTTGCTTCGCCAGGTTGGGCGCAATCCTCGAGGACTACCACGGGAGCGCAGCCCGACGTCAATGCCGCACCAGCCGAGGCCCGTCCGCGCCGGCTCGATGTCTTCGGAGACGGGCAGTTCGGGCTGGTGAACGGCTTCGTCAGTGCGCACGAGTTCAACGTCGAAGGCGATCGTGTGCGGTGCGTTTACTCGATTCGCTCACGCCGCGCGCTCGTACTGGTGCAAGAGGCCGCCGAGACGGTCGCGACGTTTCAGCGTTATCGGTTGCGTCCCCGTCCACGTCGTCGCTGACCTCGGACCACTCGGCGGCGCCAAGTCCAGGCTGCGATGAGGCCGCCAACCGTTGTAGTGATCAATGAACACGGTGAGCGCGCGCTTGAGATGTTGGGCGTTCAGGATCAAGAGCCAATCCAGGCACTCGGATCGAGCGGTCCGGACGAACCGCTCTGCGATCCCATTCGCCTCGGGTACTTGAATCGGCGTTCGAACGATTCGGATGTTTTCGCCCTCGAATACAGCATCGAAGTCCCGTGGAAACTTGCGGTCGCGATCGCGGATCAGAAACCGAACCGGTTCCGCGGTTCCGCGAACTTCCAGGCCATCTGCCGCGCCTGTTGCGTGACCCATTCGGCGTCGGGATGGGCCGTGCATCCGGCACGATAGACGCGACGGCTGGCGAGCTCGATGAAGAACAGCACGTACAGCCGCTGGAGCCAGACGGTGTCAACCGTGAAGAAATCGACTGCGACGATGCTCTTTGCTTGCGCGCGCAAGAACTCACGCCATGATGGACCGTTGCGCCTGCCTGCCGGTCCGAGCTCTTCTTCACGTAGGATCTTCTTGACAGTGGTTGCCGATACGACAATGCCGAGGCCTTTCAGCTCGCCCACAATGCGCTCATAGCCCCACCGCGGATTCTCTCGTGCTAAGCGAACGATCAGCGCTCGACGTTCCTTGGCGATCAGCGGACGACCAGGCCGTCGCGCATAGGTCCAGCGCTTCGCCACCATCCAGCGGTGCCAGCGCAGGAGCGTCGCCGGCGTGACCAGAAACACCGACCACTTGACGCGCGGCAGCAATCGGCTGGCCGCTGCGAGGAACCATCGGTCCGCCGGCCGGAACATCGGTCGAGGGACCTGACGACGCAAGATCGCCACCTCATGCCGGAGCACGACGATCTCGAGCTCTTTGGAGTCAGCCGATCGGAACAGAAGCGAGACAAGCTGCAAGATCCGTTGGAGGGCAACCCAAACGACGGACACGTTCGCGGATGGCGAGGCTGCCCTTTCCGAGTGGTTGGGGAAGAACGCCTTCGTGTGTTGGCTCGCGACCGAGCACCCGTGGGAGACGGAGGCAGCGTTGATCCGCTCCGTGTGTCTGCCGCTGAATCTCGCTCAGAACCGCAGCCACGCCTTTCACGCGCGCCTATCGGCGTGCCGAGCGGCCGCGAAGCAATTAGGCGAGGGCGTTGTCGGTTTATGGCAAATGAGCTTTAACCGGCACTCCGGGGAGAACGTGCTTGATCGACTGTTGACCTGTGCCGTTTGGCCGCGGCGAGGCCCATTAGACCGCTTCCCAAAAGCACGATCGAGGCGGGCTCGGGTGTCTCCGCGAGATCAAACGTAAACGCAAATTCATCGTGAGACGCCTGGGTCGAGCCCGGCCGGTCGAGTGAGTCTGAGAGATTTCCCTGAACGATAAGCGAGTTATCTCCAAACGGAAGCAGGCCTCTTTCCTTTACCTGATCGGTACCCGACGCTAACACGCGTCTGTGGTCAAAGATTGTGGAGTCAGCAGTGGTTGACACCAGAGAGGCTGTCCAGGCACGACTGGAGAAAATTCCCAACTCAACAACGCTATCAGTTCCGGTGAATACACCGCTGAAATCAAATGTATGCGGCGTGTTCAAGAAGAAACCCACGTTAAAGCTAGACTGGCTAGCGGCCTCTGAGACGCCAGTTCGGTTCGTTGACGGCACGGTCGCTGACGCGCTACCAGTCCCTGCGCCGAAAAGGTGATGCGGGTCGGTCACGCTGCTGGAAAGCGTCGTGAGAGCAGAGCCAATGTATCCGTCAGGAGACACGACCGCCGCCGAAGCCAATGGCTCCCCAAAGAGTTGATGACGATCATTAAGCAGTTGATCACTGTTGTTCTGGGTCACAACGGCAGCAAGCACGTTGCGCCCGTCTAGAAAAATCTGGATCGGATCGGCGACCGCGACTCCAGGCAAAGCGGTCAGGCTAACTGTCAGCAAGCACAGCGGCAGCGTTCGCATGTCCACCCCCTGCCTGAGATTTCCACGGGACTGCTCACATTTCCTCCCCGGAGGGCGATCTAGCAACGATGGCTTTCCGCGGCGGCGTGCTGAGCAACGACAATGCCGTGGCCTTGTGTCTGTCCTGCCAGATCACCATAAACGGCTCAGCCGTTCCATCGTCATGCAGCCCCCGCGATGTCGCTGCGCCCTGATGTTCGGAGACAGCACCCCCTTGGCCGGACAGTGGAGGGGGGAACCGCCGAAGGGGCGAAAGCGGCGTACAATCGACGGCAACCGATTCCGGCAGTACCATTCGCGCGAGGTCAAATGACCCTCACATTATCTCGGACCTGGAATTACCGACAGCCCTCTGGGCTCGTATACGCAGCGATCCACCATCGAAGAGTGATGATGACGGCCCCGATCTAATGAGCTTCCCCGCCGAAGCCTGGATCTGCGAACAGCACCCCGATCAGCCGTGGCCACAGGCGAATTCCGAGGAACCCGACGGCCAGTGCGCCTTCCGAGGCCGTCATCGCTCCGTTCGCCTTCGATCGCGAAACGCAATGCCCGCCAGCGCTCGTCGACCTCGCCACCATCGTCAGCCCTGATCGGCGCGTCGGCCAGCGAACCGTCGGCCGATTCGGCGATCCAATTCTCAATCCAATTCCGAGCAGCTTCGGCCATGAGCCGACGGATCGTATGCGGCTGGAACCGTGCGTCACCGATTCCCGGTCTCGACAAATCCGCTCACAAACCCGGAAGATCCGTGAGAACCAAATAATTGCGGACCACAGCGCATGTCATTCTCTTTAAGGGCTTCGGCTAAAACGCAACGTCCCCAAGAGAAGAGAGATCGCTGTCGCGATATTTGGTCGGCCCGGTATGGCGCACGTTTATGACGCTCGACTTGTCGCAGAGGTCATTTCAGTCCTTCGAGGAGATAGAGATCGGAAAGAACGCGTTCGAACGAGTACACATAGTACTTCCCGTCAGGCGTCACGCTCACCCATCCGGGAGTTCTGACGCCCGCGGAATCCGCGAGCGTCAACGTCCACACCAGTTTCTGACGGCTGCTGGACAGCTCTATCCGATGAATCTCCACCGTCGGCGGTTCGCCCCGGCGCAGGAAAAAGAGAGCGCGGCCGTCCGCGGTCCACGCGAGTGGGAGATCGTCGGCGTCGAGCCCAGGGCAAGGACGAGGGTCGGGGGCATCGAGACTGAGCAGCACTGGTCCGCGCCGTGTCGACCCAGCGACCATGCGCCCATCAGGAGCGACTAGGGGAAGGCGGACGTCCGCAGGACCGACCGGAAGGGGCGCTCCCCCATCAGTGTCCTGCACATAGAGGCGCGGCGGGCTGTTGTTCCCTCGGGCCGCGAACGCTACCCGACGACCATCTGGAAACCACGATGCGCGCGCCGAGATATGTCAGCCCGGCGCCCTCGAGTGTCTTCTCGGTCCCTATTCCGGTCGGAAGCAGCACCAGGCGTGATGGGGACGTGAGCTCAGATAATGCCCATTTGCCATCGGGGGACAAGGCCAGGGCCCGTCCTTCGCCGAGACGCACCGCTGGGGTGCCGTCCGTCTGTCGGATGTAGGTCTGCCCGCTGGAGAAGTCTCCCTCGTTGAAGACGGTGAACAGCACGCGTCGCCCGTCGGCGGAAATGCTGGCTAAGTCCGATAACCCGAGCCAGGTGAGGTCCCGTTCGGTGGCGGAACCAGGACCACGCGCCCTCATCTCAATCCCATAATGCTCTTGCGCGATCAATGCACGGCCGTTGCGGTCTATGTCGTGAAGACCCATCTGGCCGAGCAGGCGCGCCACCACCCGCTCTTTTCCGTCCAGTGTCACGGCGCGAAGGGATTTGGTTTCTCTTCCTCTGGCTGCCGTGAACCAGACCTCCCCGCCGTCAGGCTGCCACGCGACGCCCACCAGGTCCGCCCAATCACTCGACAGCACTCGAGTCACACCGGCTCGGCTGACGAGCTCCAGGGAGCCCCCGTCCGAGTACGGCGGATGCTGGACGAACGCCAGCCAATCGCCGCGGGGAGAGACGCGTAAGTTGTTGATAATATCGCCCGTCTCGTAGATCACATTCCCGACCGGAAACTCAATTCGGTGGCTGTTCTGCAGGTTATGAACGACTGCCAGGTCGGCGCCATCGGGTGCCCAATCCGCCCCCGAGACGTGATCAATCACTTCCCGTGGCGCGCCTCCAGCTAACGGCACACGAGCAATCTTGCCGCCGCCGGCGCTCAGGGAAAAAAATGCGAGCTCGCTCTTTGACGAGACCGCATGTAGGTACCCCGAGAGACCAAGGGCGCGTGATTCGCGGCTATCGAGGCGTGCCATGAAGAGCTCGGACGGGTTCGCCCCCCATGCCGCGCTGTACACGACAGTATTGCCATCCGAAGCGAATCGGGCCGGACCAACCTCCCCACGCTCGAACGTCAGGCGCCGTGGTGTCGGCTGATCGATGGGAACTCTCCCCATCGCGCGATAGGCGAGCGCGCCCGCCGCAACGCCCGCAACCACCGCGACGGCGGCACCGAGCGCGCGACCGCGTCTGCGCCGTTCAGGGATACTTGACGGCGCGACGACACCATCGGAGAGAATCTCGATGCGCGCGTCGCCGATGTCGCGGAGGCGCTGGCGGACGTCTTTCCTCAGACAACGCCGCAGCAACTCGACGATCCGCGGCGGTGTAGCCGCGGGCAGCAGCGTCCAGTCTGGCTCTCTCGTCAACACCGATACCAGACACTCCGCCGTGTTCTCTCCTGCGAACGCGCGCTTGCCAGTCAACAGCTCGAACAACACACACCCGAACGCCCAAATGTCCGCGCGTTTGTCGACCGGGTTGCCCTGCGCCTGCTCCGGACTCATGTACGCGGCGGTGCCGACCGTCACACCAGGACGACTGACGCTCGCGGTTATCGTTGGGGTGTCCGAAGGAGCTGCCGCACCGTCATCGAGGCGTATCTTGGCCAGGCCGAAGTCGAGGACCTTGACGCGGTCGTCCGGCGTCGTCTTTATGTTGGCTGGCTTCAAGTCTCGATGAACGATCCCCTTTTCGTGCGCCCCGTCGAGAGCGTCAGCAATTTCGCTGGCAATCTTCAGCGATTGTTCAATTCCCAGAGGTCCACCGGCAATGCGGTCGGCGAGTGTGGGTCCCTCGACCAGCTCCATCACCAACGCGCGGACGCCGTTGGATTCCTCGAATCCGTAGATCGCTGCGATGTGGGGATGGTTCAGCGACGCCAGCACCTGCGCTTCGCGGCTGAAGCGAGCCAGTCGGTCAGGATCGAAGGCGAACGCGGCGGGCAGAATCTTGATGGCCACGTCGCGCCCCAGCTTGGAATCGCGAGCGCGGTACACCTCGCCCATCCCGCCGCACCCAAGGAGGGACTGAACGTAGCACGAAGCGATTCGTGTGCCGACAGGAAGCGGCAAGATGCTGCCCTGGCGCGGTGTCGCGCCTCCGATCGGGCATATTTTGCCGATGCCGGACGCGAACTGCAAACCGTTTCGTCAGCGTTGAACTCGGTGCTCGTCGAACTGGCCAGCCAATTAACGTCGCCCAGCTGGCACAGCGGTCTCGGTGGACGGCATGGAAAGACGGACTCTGATCCGGACTGTTCCGGTGATCAGCGTGTCACCGTTGCGCAGCAGTGTCGGCGCGGCCAGGCGTTTGTCTCTCAAGAACGTGCCGTTCTTACTTGCCAGATCCTCCACTGTCACCGCGCCACCGCCAACTGTGATGCGTGCATGCCTTCGCGACACAGAATGGAACGGTCCATCGAATCGGCGCGATTCTTCCCGACCGAGCAAATAGGTGCCTTCCCCGAGCGTCACGCATCCTTCGTTCCACGTGAGCGTGCAGATTGTCGCTTCCTTTGTCGACGACGCCGCTGTGCGATCGGTGTCCAACACGACCGGAGCAATCAGCCGGTAACCCCGCTTCGGAATGGTTTGAATCACGCCGGGTCTTCTGGCCTGGTCGCCAAAGACGCGCCGCAACTCGAAAATCGCATGTGTGAGCACGTCATCGGTCACACACGTGTCGGGCCACACAGAGCGAAGCAGGACCTCTTTCGAGACAACGTCGGAGGCGTGCTCTGCAAGGCACACGAGTACGTCCATCACCTTGGGTTCCAGGTGAACGGTCTCCACTGGTCCCGTGATGCTGTTCAGGGCAGCGTCCACACGCCAATGGCCGACACCGAATGAGGTTCGCACGGTCGCACGCCTCGCGGAGAGGCGCGGATGATACCACGGTCGTGTCCCGACGAGCGGCCGCGAGCGCCTGACTAGTGCAATCCCACCCTGTTTCGCTCGAAATCAAAGTCGACTCGCCTTGAGGCAATCGATCTGACGCCCAGGATGCCATCGATGGCGGATGGATAGAAGTCGACGTCCGAGTTCGAAAGCAATCCTTCGAGGCCGGTAATCGTGCGCGAGCCGGCCTCGAGGGGCGGCAGTACAACACGCTGGAGGCGAGAAGTGCCGGCCAGGTGATAGAGCAACTTGTCGCCGCGGACCCGCAGGTTCGGCAGTCGGCCACGCAGTCGTTGCTCGAACAGGACGATATTTCTACTACCCGTATCGACGAGCAAACGAAATGGGTGACCCTCGAATAACACTTTTACCGTGAGCACTGGCGGAATCAGGTCCAGTGGCAGATTCGAGTCGTCCGCTGCGATCGGCCCGAATGTGAGCACTCGACGGCGGTAGTCAATGCTGAAGCTGCTGCGCAGGAGTACGTCGAGGCCAATGATCGCATCGATGTTCGGATCACCGAGATACGAGAGATCTCCGACACTGGCCAGCACCCTGCCGGTGCGGATCGGGCCCACCCGGACGTTCGACAGAATTGCGGTGAGAACGCCGGCCTTACGGTCGAACACGACGGTCTCCTCCTCGCCGATCTCGAGGCACAGTTTTCTGGCAATTCGATCGTCCACCATGCTGGGCACCGAGCCTGTGTCGATGAGCAGGTTGAGCCCGTCGAGCGGACCGATTGAACCTTGCACAATCACTCCAAATCCGTCTCGCAGCCTGAATTTCAGCGGCTTGAATTGCTCGCGTGCACTTGCTTCGACGAGCAACAGCATCACCAGGAGGATCGTGGGCGCGCTTCGGGTCTTCATGGCACCTCCATGACGCGTTCGGTGTCGCGCTCAGGATTCGGCGCCGTTGCTGCGGAAGTCCCGGGGATAAGCTGAGGATGAAGTGAAGTTTTGCTGAGGACTGAGGCTCAGGGCGGGCCAGCGGCAGACCTACCACAGTGTAAGAACGTGTACGAGTTCAAGCGGCAATCGGCGGGCATCGTGTTCACGTCGGCACCAGCTGATTTCCAAGATGGTCCGGTCTGCGGCATTAAACGTCTGCCTTCACGGCGCTCATCGCTCCCTCTATCGGACGCTAGTAGAACAATCCGATTCGTTGTGGAGTTACCAGCGAATCATCAGGGGCCGACGCGCCGAC
Source organism: uncultured Acidobacteriota bacterium (assembly GCA_963755695.1). Taxonomy (GTDB): domain Bacteria; phylum Acidobacteriota; class Vicinamibacteria; order Vicinamibacterales; family 2-12-FULL-66-21; genus QHWT01. Next base: position 3,212,496 of record CAVWLB010000010.1, read on the forward strand.
GACACGCCTAGAAGAAGCGCCTCGAATGCAGTAGAACCGTGGGTGTCCCTGGCTTGGGAGTTAGTCCGGTGTGCTTCGCGATCGTGCTCAGAGCAACGAGACGGAGTTCAACGTGGTCGTGCGAAGCAAAGACGTCCTCAACAGATCCTGGCCGCTGCTCGCGGAGGAACTGCACCGTCGTGCTGCGGTTGTCAATCGGCGGCTTTCAGGTCCGTTCTCACCGGAAGTTCTCAATCAACATGAGGTCGGCATTCTCGCTCATAGCTCTTGGATACACGATCGCCCTGCCATCTGGCGACACGGACAAACCCACTGCGCGCCATGTAATTCCATCAAGCGTTCCGAGGCGCCTGTCCCGTCCGGTTTTCAGATCCAAGGCATGGACGGACGGAGTGGGGCTCGGATCGCACGGCACGTAATACATGCCCAGGGGGCCGACGCCGAAAGCACTGTTCCTGACACACGGGACGAGCTGCCGCGGTGCGCCGCCCGTGAGCGCCATCGACATCAGGGGCGAGTCGTCGTCCCTCGGTTGGAACAACAGAGTCTTGCCATCGACCGTCTCGCAGGCGAATGGACCGCTGCCCTCGCGGATCAGCCGTTCGGAAATCTTGCCGTCCGCGGACACGCGCCACACGTCCTGTGCAGTGGCCCCCCGGTCGCTCGTGAAGTAGATCCACCGTCCGTCGTGCGACCACGTGGGGACATGCTCATCGCCAGCCCGCGTCGTGAGCCGACGCGGCGTTCCCCCGTCCGCGTCGATAATCCAAATGTGAAAATGCGAATCCTCGGGACTGAAAGCGTCAAAGACGATCTGGCGCCCATTCGGTGACCAGTAGGGCGAGCCCTGAAACTGTCCAGGCGCGGCGCGTGTGAGCTGCTGAAGGTTTGATCCGTCGGCGTCGGCCAGCCAAATCTCGGACGGACCACCGGAACGTGTCGACCCGAACACGAGACGTCGGCCATTCGGCGACAACCGCGGTTCCATCTCCAACAGTGTGGACCCCACGACCAACTGCACTGGACGCCCGAGCTCGAAGCGATAGATGTCATCGTCCGAGGTGATGCGAGTGAACGCCAGGCGATCGCGCGACGCTGCCACCGCCGGCGCCCTCGCGCCGGCTCCTGCGATCTCAATGCGCTCGGGTGGGTGGATCCCGTCAACACCCACGCGCCAGAGATAGGACTGCTCAAAAGCCAGGTCTCTGGCGGCCGAGTAGACCACAGCGTTGCCGTCCCGATTCCATGCAAGGTAATCGATGTACAGGCGGCTCTCGGCCGTCAGGCGTCGCGGCGAAGCTGAAGGCCTACGCGCGGCACTCAGTTCGAGCAACCAGATATCGCATACTCCTGGGACCCTTATGGCTGTGGTGTGACACGAGACGTACACCAGCCGACGGCCATCGGGTGAAAATGCGGGCAGAGAATCAGAACGATCTTGCGTGGATGCCATCAGGAGCCGAGGTTCACCGCCCTCGATCGGAATGAGGTACATGCCTCGTGGTTGCCCGGTCTCCTCGCCAGATCGCCCGGCAGCGAGCCACTGCCCATCCGAAGACCAGCTAAGCGAATCGGCCCCGCGGAAGTCACTGAGCTTCCGGTCTACCCCCCCGAGCGCCGACATGATCTGAATGGTGGTGCCGTCGGGTCGCGCCCGCAAGAAGGCGATCTCGCGGCCGTCGGGCGACCACGCCGGACGGTTGTCATCGGCGGGGTCACTCGTGAGTCGGCGCACGTCCGGCGACCCGACGAGGGTGACATAGATATCCGAATTATCCTGCTTGGGACCATTCCACGCGAACGCCACCTGCTCGCCGTCCGGCGAAAAAGTAGAAGCAGACTCCTGACCCGTCAGCGTCGTGAGCGGCAAGAGGCGCATTGGCGGAGATTCGGCGTGGCGCAGTGGCCGCAGCAGCCACGCTGCGGCCATCGCCGCGACGACCACGGTCGCCGCAATCAACACCATCAGCGGGGTACGACGGCTACGCCCGGCTGGCAGAGGCCGCGCGGCGCCGGAGTCCGATTCCTCTTTGATCTCCTGGAGCGCCACTTTCACGTC
>CAVWLB010000011.1:0-4751 GCA_963755695.1 uncultured Acidobacteriota bacterium
TGTCTTTCATGCCGGCGTTCATGCTGGTCACGTGCAGGTCGCTTGAAAGGGAGTCCGGATAGTAGCCCTCCTTGAACGCCTGCACCGCGGTCTGCCACACGAAGCTGCCGCCGCCGTGCCCGATGTCGAAGATGATCCCCTTCTTCTGCGCCGCGAAAATCGCCGGATTGACCTTGCCGTCGATCAACTCGCCGCGGCCGCCGCCGGCATAGGCGTGCGTGTAGATGTCGCCGGGCCGAAACACCCGCTCGAACAGCTCCTTGATCGTCCGCACGCGCGCGCTGCCGAAGTCCACCATCACGGGGATGTCGGCGATCGTGCCCGCCTCAACGGCCCGCTCGTACGGCGCCCATTCCGGCCCGTTGAAGTGCGCACTCTTGATGCCGACGATGACGCCCTTGTGCTTCAGCGCCATCTCGGCCGTCGGCTTCACTTCCATGTCGGCGAGGTTCTGCTCGACCGTGCCGCCGCCCATCCCGTGGCCGACGATGTTGAGGAAGGCGGTCACGCGGGTCTTCGATTTGTCGATGATGCGAGCTTTGAAGTCGTCGAAGTTCCGCCATCCCGGACTGCCGGCATCCGCAACCGTCGTCACGCAGCTTCGCAGCGAGAAGGCGTCGATGGGCACGCCGAGTGGACCGCCCGCGTACGCCGTCCCCTTCTCGCCGTGATACGCGTGAACGTGGATGTCGACCAGGCCGGGCGTGACGTACAGCCCCGCGGCATCGACGGTTTTGGTGGCCTGCGTCGACGGGATGTTCGCGGCGACGGCGGCGATCTTGCCATCCTTGATGGCGACGTCGCGAACGGCATCAATCCCGTTCCTGCCGTCGATGACGTGGCCACCCTTGAGGAGCAGGTCGTAAGGCGTTTGGGCGCTCGCGAGGCGCGCAACGCTCAACGCAGCAGAAACACAACGGCACACTTCATCGTGACTCCTTCATCTTCGCGGGAACCAGCGTGAGCCGGTGCGCGGCGGCTTCCTCAACCGACGCCCGCCGGTATCGGAGCGGAAAGTATTGCCCCTTCGCCCAGTGCTCCCGGAGATTTCCATAGAACGGGCTCCCCGGTTGTCCTGATTGCCCCGGCGTGTTCGTGGCCCGCGAGTTGTCGAGATCCGCGAAGTCGATCACGTGACGATACGTGGCGCCGATCGCCGCGATGGTTTCCCCCCCGCCGTCCCGCTCGATCCCAGGCAGGTCGGTACGCCTTCAGCAGAGGGTGAGGGAACTCGCTGCGGTTCAGCCGTCCCCACCGCCATGTCCTGCCGGTCGGGTCCCAGTGATTTCCGCAGCGTCTGCACCGCCTTCTCCAGCGCCGTTCGCGCCGCGGTGAGGCGAGCTTTCGTCTGGTCGGCGGCACCGATACGAAGTGCCGACGAACCGACACCGCCCCTGGTCAGCCACCCCTCCAGCTGCGGCGCCTCCTCGTCGAGGTTGCGGCGCCAGTGGTTGTGCAGCGACGGTGCGACGCTGTCGGTGACGTAGCGGCCATCCCATTCGAGGATGGTCTGCCGCGCCCACTCCACGTCCGCAACATCCGAGCTCCACCCGCGCAACAGCGATTTCTCCGCCTCGACATAGGGCCACGAGGAATCGTACTGGAAGCGTTCGAAGTCCTCCGCTCGAAGTCCCGTGGCGGTTCCGAGCAACTGGTTCAGGCGATCGAAACGGCTGTAGGGCGCGCGTTTGAAGAAGAGCGGCGGAGAGTAACCCGCAGGATGGATGTTGTGGTTGGCTGTCGCAATCCATCCCCGCTCCGGGTTGTACTCGAAGGGCAAATCGTCCCTGAAGCCGTTCCAGGTGTACTCGCCCGTCCCCGGGACCGGCAACCGGCCGTCCCAGCCGCCCGCACGCCTGGGAGTGAGCGCCGAGGCATGCCATCCGATGTTGCCGTCCACGTCGCCACAGATCATGTTCTCCGAGGGGGCGAGGTAGTACCGCTGGTACTGGAGGAACTCGCGGCACGTGGGCGTCAGCGTCGCCTGGTTCAGGCGAAGTGCGCCGAGGTACTCCGCTGTGCCGCGTTCCTGCAGGGTGGATCGCAACGCGTACGCCCGGTGGCGCACGCGGTCTTCGAAGAAGATGGGACCGTGCCGGCTGTACTTCCGCTGAATCCTGCGCGGGGTTTCGCCGCGGACCTGGATCGTGTCCTCGACGACGCGCAGCGGATACCACTGACCTTGCCACTTCGCCTGGTTCGGGTTCTCAGGGTTCAGCTCCTCCACGAACACATCGTCGTAGTCCGTTCCGACGATCGTGAGGCCCCATCCCACGCGCCCGTTGTGTCCGATGGCCACACCGGGGATGGCGGGCTCGGTGGCGCCGATGACATCCCATCCGGGGGCGTTCAGGTGGACGATGTAACGGAGTGATGGATTCGTGACCTGCCGATGCGGGTCGTTGGCGAGGATGACCGCGCCGCTGGCCGTTCGCTGCCCGCTCACGACCCAGTTGTTGCTCCCCGGGGAGTCTTCCGGCGTTCCGAAGTCGAGCGAAGCCTCCGCACCTGAAGCACCGCGGAAGGGCTCCAGCAACGGTGGTCGCGGGAACGGCACCACGGGGAGTGTGCCGCCCAAGCCGTCCAGCACATCCTCCGAGAAAATGGACATGTCGAGGCCGCGCGGAAGCGGGACCTCGATGAACGGGTCCGGCTGGCTCCGTCGCGTCGCTTCCGCCGGTCCCAGGCGCGCGACGGTCAGCGCAAACCTGATCTCCGAGCGTGCGCTGGCGAGCGACCGTGCAGGCACCCGCAGCACGACATCGTTCAACGTCCAGGGCGCTGGGGTGATGCCCGTGAGCTTGAACTCCACGGGCAGGTTGTCGCGGTGCCCCTCGATGTACGCGTTCACGCCGTTGGCAAACGCGGTGAAGATCTGGCGCGCCTGCGGGTGGTAGCTGGTGAACTCGGTGTCGTCCCAGGGGCCTTGATACTGAATCAGCCTGAGGAGGCGATCGTGCTCGACCGCTTGCGGGCCGACGATCTCGGCCAGGCGCCCGCCGTTGTAGCGCCGCCACAGCTCCATCTGCCACAAACGGTCCTGGGCCTGCACGTAGCCCTGCGCGAAGAACAGGTCGTCGGTGTTCTTCGCGTAGATGTGGGGTACGCCCCAGCGATCGCGGATGACCTCGACGGTGTCGCGAAGCCCAGGAATCGCGAGCTTGCCGTCGATCTGGCTCAACGACGCCTTCGCCAGCTCGACGAAGCGCGCGTCCGCCGTCCCCTGGCCAGACGGCGCAACTCGCGCGAACACGACGACCGCCGCGGTGAGCAGCAGCGTCACCCACCACACTGGGTGCCACTGCCGGCCATTGCGCATGACGTCTCCTCGGCGTGACTAGCGCGGGTGAGGAACGGTCAGGACGGGAGGCCCTGCCTGATGATGCCCCGGAGGCATGCCCGACGATTCGGAGGGCGAGCCTGTGTCAAGTCGTCAAACCATCAATGAATCCAGCCATTTTCTGCTTCCCCTCACGGCGCGTGATTTGCTCTCACTTGTTCATCTGTCGCCGCTCTGCGAGTACGTCACAGTGCTGACAACCCGTTGTGACGACGTGGGGCTGCGAGATGCTGAAAGGCTCTGGAACGCTGACGTGTTGGCGATAGTCGTATCGGAATGCCAATTGCTGCGCGCAACGCGGTCATCTGATCTCACGACGCTGAATGAGGCACGGAGGTACGCATGAAGAGTCTATTGGAAGAGGATCCGAGCGAACTCATGGGACTCGAGGAAGAGAACGATCCAATGGAAATGATCGGGGTCCGAGGACGAGGAAGAGGAACCCAGAGAGCTGATGGGTTTGGGGGAAGAGGAGGACGACGAGGAAGAGCCGTTCGACCTGGACTGTGACGAAGAAGAAGACCCGGCGGAGTTGCTGGGCCTCGACGAGGAGGACGAAGAGGAGGAAGAGGGAGAGGAAGCCCCACAATCCGTCCGCCAGCGAATTCCGGGCCTGCGTCTGGCACAGGGCCTCCGGGCCAAACGCCGCGCTCGCTTGATCGCCGTCGCGGCGCTTCGGGCGCGACGCCGTGCGCGCTTGCTCGCTCTCGCGTTGGTCCGGCGCCGACGGCGCGGCCGTCTGCTCGCTCTCGCGGCGCTCCGGGCACGACGGCGCACACGAATGCTTGCGGTCGCCGCCCTTCGGGCACGCAAGCGGGCCCGCGTGCTCACAATCGCAGCCGTCCGTGCACGGCGCCGAATCCGTTTGCTCAAACGGGCAGCGGTCGGAGCGAGGCTCCGCGCGTCCGCGTAAACAGATTGGCTTCGACGCAAAGGGTAGCGCTGGACTCTGAGCTGCGCTGCGAGCGGCTCAGAGTTCTGGCGCTACGCGCCTAACAAGCGATTGTCTCCGATGACTCGGGAAGAGACGCTCACATGACGCCACCGATGTCCCGGCTCAGCAAGAACAGACGCACTCGGCAAAACGAACGGAATCGAAACGGAGGTCCCAGGATGACTTCTTCGGTCCAAACACCCTTGCTCGAGCTCCAGACACAGCTGTGGAAGGCGCGAGCCCAGGCGAAGCAGAAATGGCTGGAACAAAGCCTCGCGCAGCCGGCCAGGACTTCTGAAGAAGCGGCGTGGCGGATGACCTGGATCAAGCGGGCGCTCAACATGGTGAAGCGCGGGCAGGCTGAGATCAAGTATCACGCAGCATTGATGGACGCCTATGCGGAGCACCTGAGCGTGCTCGAAATGACGTTGATCGCTGCAGCGGAACAGAAACGCAGTCCTGAACGGCAGCAAACCT
>CAVWLB010000012.1:0-15318 GCA_963755695.1 uncultured Acidobacteriota bacterium
ACTCGCGAAAATCCGGCTCACCACTTCCGTCCTCCAACACCGCCAAGAACTTGCGGGCGGTGGTAGCCACCACCGCAGATAGGAATCGAGCCCGCCGATCCCAGCCACTCGCCGCATCGGACCGCAACGCACGTCGCACGGAGCGCCTCAAGAGGCGCTCAATCGCACGTCGTTGGCCCCGAAGCGATTCCGCGGACGCAGCGCACAGGCCGCACCGAACAGCTCCTTGCGCTTTCGCCACGGCCGCGAACGGCATGAACGGAGGTCACGCATTGCCAGCCCAACGAACGTCACGACCGCTGAATCGGAGCCCATGGGGACTCAGGTACGGCCTGGTAATACCGACGTGTATCTGGTCAGAGTGGATGGAGGGCACCTTCTTCGATTGACCGCCGAACCCTCCCTCGACGGAGTCCAACCTGGTCGCGCGATGGAGGCTTGGATTTATTTCGCGTCAACACGGGCGGGCGCGATTCCAGATATTTGGCCAGTCTGCTCCCAACGGAGGCGGATCCTTCCGAGTGACATGTGCCAGTGCCTTCGAGCCGCAGGAATCCCCGACGGCCCGCAGCATCTTTTATCTCGATCGTCATCCGAGGGCGCACCGAGCGAGCGCAGGCTTATGCGCGTGGCTGTCGCCGGCGGACAATCGGAACTGGCGCTCGAACATGTGTGATTGTTTTTGTGGGCGGTCACGGACGCCGGGATCGTGTTCATCACCCGAGAGCCGGACTTCGATGCGATTGACGTGTACCGGTTCAGCGACCGGCGAGTTGCCCGCCTGGCTCGGCTCGGATTTCGAGTATCGGGCAGCGATACGAACATGAGCGTCTCACGCGATGGGCGCTGGGCATTGGCCACGAAGATGGAGCGGTTCGATTCGGATTTGATGCTGCTCGACAACTTTCGAGTAAGGCCCCGCGACATCAAACCGCGAGTTAGAAGGTACGTGAGGCGCGAGCGAAGCGAAGCGCCCCCACACGAACGGAGCGAGCACGGCGCAGAGCCTTACCCCACGGCCGCGCCGTCTCGTGCTAGGATCACCCGCCCCTGGCCCCCCTCGATCCCGGTCGGTCGGAATCACACCTCTCGTTTCACCTTGCGGCCCTCGGGCTCGCTCAGGAGGACGACCATGAAGATCAAGACGATGGCCCTGTTGGTGGTCGCGTGTCTCGCCGGCGTGACGATATTCGCCGCCGATCAGCAGATCGGCACCTGGAAACTGAACGAGGCGAAGTCGAAGTTGAACCCGGCCGGCACCAAGAATACCGCGGTCGGCTCCCAGGCGGTGGGAGACAACGTCAAGGTCACCGTCGAAGGCACGACACCGGACGGCAAAGCGTTCAAGTCCACGTGGACAGGAAAATACGACGGCAAGGACTATCCCGTACCGGCGATCCCATGTCTGACGCGCGCTCGTCCACGAAAGTCGACGATCGCACGCTGACGTTTTCCGCGAAGAAGGACGGCAAGGTCACCGTCAGCGGAAAGATTGTCGTCGCCGCTGACGGCAAGAGTCGGACCGTGACTTCGTCCGCCACCGACGCCAAGGGTCAGAAAGTCAGCATGACCTCTGTATACGACAAGCAGTAGCCGAATCGAGCGAGATTACGGAGTGCCGGGCGATGCGTTACCGCCCGCCAGTCCGACATGTAGGGTGCGAAACATTGTCACGCTGCTCGGACGTATCGTGAATGACACACCTGTGATCCGCAAGAAATTGCGACGAAATCTGAGCGAGCGATTCATGCGGCCGAGTGCAGTCGGTACTGGTCATGCAGCCCGCCCAACACCGGCTTCGCGACCACTCGAAAGGCGGCCGCCAGACGGTGACCGTGTGTCAGTCGTGCCAGTTCACAGGTCTCCTGGTTCTGTGAACCGGGATGCCAGGTCCTAAGCTCGCATGCGGACGTCCGTGGTTGTAATGAGCTTCCCATTCCGTCAGGACGGATCGGAGATGCCGCTCATTCAGCAGGATCAGCCAATCCAGACACTCGCGTCGCATACTGCCGATCAACCGCTCGCAAAATGCATTCGCTTGAGCGTCGCCGGCGTGACCAGACACTTCGACCACTTGACGCGTGGCAACAGTTGGCTGGCCGCCGCCAGGAACCATCGGTCGGCCGGCCGAAACGTCGCTCGATGGACCTGACGGCGCAAGATCGCCAACTCATGGCGTCGCACGACGATCTCAAGCTCTTTCGAGTCCGCCGATCGGAACAGAAGCGAGACGAGCTGCAGGAGCCGTTGGAGGGCAACGGACACGACGGACAGGAGCACGGCCTCTCCCCTACGGAAAGGCCGCTATTTTACACAAATCGAATTAACCCACCCCACACGCACCGGGCTGACGACCGCCGAACGCAGGAGCTCGCGCGGCTTCGCAAAGAGAATCGGGAGCTCCGGACTGACGCGACGTCCTCAAAGAAGCCGCGGCCCTCTTCGCGAAAGCGGGCATCACCTCCTCGATGGGTCGTTACGGTAATTGCTGCGAAAGCGCCTTGTTCGACGACATTGCGGGCAATACCGGAACCTCTCGCACTGAGGATCGCTGAACGATACGTTTGAAATGACGAGCCCAGGCTGGATCTGGGCAGTAGCATCTGCGGTGACAGCTGTGGCGGAGGTTGCTGCCCCTGGCAGTTGCGTCTCTCCAAGCAGCAGTCGCAGCCTATGTTTGGCGACTATCAGCCTGTGTTTCCCATCTGCGCCATCGCCTTCTTCATCGCCCTCTCACTGACGTCCTTGATATGGGTCATGACGGACCACTCATTGCCGAAAGGGTCCTCAATCGCGCGTTGCGATCGCCGTAGAACTGTTCCGTGGGCTCTTGCAGCGAGCGCGCGCCCGCGCTGAATGCCTCGTTGTAGGTCGCCTCGCAGTCTTTAACATAGATCGCCAGACTGACCTTCCTCTCGGGGAACTGGGGCGGCATCGGGCTTCCCATCATCAGAACCGCGTCGCCGAACCCGAGTTCACAGTGCGCGACCTTTCCGCCCGGCATGTCGAGGCGGAGCCGTTGATTGGCGCGAGCACCTTCTTGTACCACTCGATCGCCCGCGGGCAATCGTCGAGCACGGTTACCGACGACAACACGGGGTAGCCCTTTCAAGCCAGGGACCTTTTGGGCTTCCTCGCGACGCGTGTGGCCTTCCGACCCCTCGAAGTCCCCTTCAACTTCCTCTTGGTCTTGGCCATCATGTCCTCCAAGGCAGGAATACTACCGTGGCCCCGCGGGTTCAGCGAGCTGATTGACTGCGGAGCAGGCAGGTCAAGTGTGCTGATATCTCGTATGATATCGTCAATCGTGGGTTAACAAGGGCCCGCTTCAGCTCAGGCGGACAATAATTGCAGCGGCCGCCGTCGGCTGCAATAGCCGAGGTCAGGCCGCCTGGGTGTATATGTGCTCTACGATATGACGCGTTTGATCCAACACGTTCCAAGTGGACTGTTCGTCCATTGCCTGAGAACCATGGATCGCTTGGTTGGGCTTCCTGACGGAATGCGCCGCTCCGCCAAGAGGCTCCGTCAAGAACCCTGGGCGTATCGAAATGTTGATTAGGCTCGCAATCTTGCCTGACTTGCGGCCTCCTGGCCTCACAGAGGCCATCTCGTACGTAGTTCATCTGCATCGACCTTCGATTCCAGTGCGACTTCCAAGCAGGCCCTGCAAATCGCCGCGCTCGAACGGTAAAGACCAAAGAACAGACACCGAGTCGCCTCGCCCAACATCTCGATGAGCATCGGTTCGGCGCGCCCGAGGACCGGCGGCGCTTCGAACAGAACGTGGCGCCAGCGATCCGCCGCAAGAGCGAAATGAGTTCGAAGGCATAGTGAAATTCCGTGTTCATCCTTCCTGTACCGCTGTTTCGTGCCGCGTTACTGGCCGTTGCTGACAATCTCTCGTGCTCTGGCTCAATGCCTCGCTCCCTAGCCTTGGCGATAGTCCCGCGACCACGATAGAGCGGCTTCTGCTTTCAGCGAAATCATCAGCGGAGTCCAGCTTCAGAGGCTTAGCGAACGCGGCCGCTTGCCCGAGCGTGAGAGACACGCCGTCACGTTTGCGTCGCGCTCTACCACGAACTGACCGAAGTTCAGTTGCTCCACCACCCACGTAAGCATGTCGCTTAGCGAGTCGGCAGGTACCTCGCCGCAGGATCGTTGTCGAAAGATCACGGTAAACCGTCGTGATTCTCTATGGGCATTGAAACACTCTGATTCGTGATGAAAGGCCAACTAACCTTAGTGGTAGGCCGACTGGCATATCTCGGCCGACTCCGCAAGGCACGCAGCATAACGCCAAAACGGCCTCGCAGGAAATGTCGGCCAAGTTCCACGTCGCAGGGCACTTGTTCAACTTGATCTCCTCCGACGATGGCGGATTAGACCGATCTGCATCACACCTCCCGCGGCGCGTATTGCGGCTAGTCTTAGTCTTAGGCTAAGAAGCTATCTCATAAATGGCTGCCTCAATCCGACAGCCTGCGGCGCCCCGACAGGTCAACACTGCGCGGCCAGTGAGAAGTAATCTCGAAGGTCGCGGTTTCGCCGCGCACCGTCGCGCGTGTCAACCGCCGCGCAGTCTTCAAGGAATCGGAAGAGGAGGACCCCATCAGCACCGTCCGTATCGCCCTCGCGAACATCCGCGTACCCACGACGCCGGACGACTCCGTGCGCCTCGCGACATCCGCGGTTGCTGACGCGGGGCGTCGAGGCGCGGCTGTGATCTGCTTCCCGGAGTGCTTCGTCCCCGGCTACCGGTGGCCGGGCCAGAAGCACCGCCGCCCGATCCCGCGTTCCTCGAGCGCGCGTGGGCCGCAGTGGCGGATGCCGCAAGACGTGCCCGCATCGCCGTGATTCTGGGCACCGAGCGGGTCACCGACCGCGGCTTGCAGATCACCGCGTGTGTGATCAATCCGGACGGCACGATCGCAGGGTGGCAGGACAAGGGCCAGATCGACCCGTCGGAGGAAGGCCATCTATCCCGCGCTCGGGACCGAGCGTCGTGTGTTCACCGTCGGGCCGCTGACCTTCGGCGTGGTGATTTGCCACGAAGGCTGGCGCTATCCAGAAACCGTGCGGTGGGCTGTGCGTCGAGGTGCGCAGTTGGTGTTTCACCCACACGCGCACGTCGCCGAACCCGGGAGCTATCGGCCGGTGACGTTCGCCGATCCCGCCAACACCTTCCACGAGAAAGCGATGCTCTGCCGCGCGGCGGAGAATACGTGCTACTTCGCGTCGGTGAACTGTGCCAGCGAGGGCTCAGGCACGACGTCGGCGGTCGTGCGCCCGGACGGTACGCTGCAGTGCTATCAGCCGTACGGCCAGGAAGGCCTTCTCGTGGCGGATCTGGACCTCAGCACGGCCACAGGATTGCTCGCCTCACGGTGCCGTGATGTCACCGATGTAGAGTTGTTCACAGTGGCAGGCCCGCTGGTATCGCAGTGGTGTGGAACGGTTTGTGCCTCTTCGCTATCAGGCGCCAAGTCTCGTGGAGGTGAAGCCTCGACCGGCTGGATCGCTCCTGCGCGACCATCGACAGCTAAGTCTTTGCGATGATCGGGGCGCCGAGGATCGAAACAAAGGCCCATGGCATTTCCGCCCGAGAACGAAGCGCTCCTGCTGACCCGCGAGGTCGGGCATGCGACGCCAGTCGGCGAACGCCCCACCGGCCTGCCCAGCGATCTGCTCAGCCAGTCCGCCGCGCGGCTGCGTGTCCTCGCCCTGCTCTACGCCTCCGTCTACTTCCTGCCGGGTTCTTCCCGCGGCTCCTGTTTCCCCAGCATCGGGCGCCTGTTCGAACTTCGTCATGTGGGGTCCGGGCGCGATCGCGATCGGCGTGGCGCTGGTCGTCGCTGCGGTGACCCGAAGCACCCGCCTTCCGCTCTCCGTCGTGCTGACCATCGGACTGGGATTCGAAATGGCCAGCAGCTACGGCATCGCCGCGGCCGAGTTCCTCGACCCGACGGCGCTCGACATGAACGTCCGCTGGATGGGGCTGTCCTGGGTCGCGGTGTGGACGCTGCTGTTCACCGTCGTCGTGCCGACGTCGCCGCGGCGGGCGGTGGTGGCCGCGCTGGCGTCGGTCAGCTCGGTCCCGGTCGTGATCGGGCTCGCGATCGCCGCGGGCTACGACGTCGTTCAGGCCGGACCCGCCGGAATTCTTCTTCTGGCTCGTGTTCCCGTACCTGCTGGTCGTGGTGATGGCCTACGTCGGCGCGCGCGTCGTGTACGCGCTGGGCACGGAGGTCAGTCGCGCCCGCGAGCTGGGGAGCTACCGGCTGGTGGAACGACTGGGACAGGGCGGCATGGGCGAGGTCTGGCGCGCCCGGCACCGCCTGCTGGCGCGGCCCGCCGCGATCAAGCTGATCCGGCCCTCGCTCACGGCCGACGGTCGCATCGGCGTCTCCGAGGACGCGCGGCGCCGGTTCGAGCGCGAGGCGCAGGCCATCGCCAGCCTGCGCTCGCCGCACACCGTGAACCTCTTCGACTTCGGCATCGCCGACGACGGCGCGTTCTACTACGTGATGGAACTGCTCGACGGACTCGATGCCGATGACGCTCGTGCGCGCGCTCCGGGCCCGTCCCGGCGGAGCGGGCCATCCACCTGCTCCGCCAGGTGTGCCACTCGCTCTCGGAGGCCGAGTCGTGCGGTCTCGTGCACCGCGACATCAAGCCGGCGAACATCTTCCTGTGCCGGTACGGCGAGGAGTACGACTTCGTGAAGGTCCTGGATTTCGGCATCGTCAAGGCGCGCCCGCAGACCGCCGAGACCGGGCCCGCGCTCACGCGGGAGAGACGCGTCCACGGCACGCCGGCGTTCATCGCGCCCGAGCAGGCGCTCGGCTGGACCGACGCTGGACGGCCGCGCCGACATCTATGCCACCGGCTGCGTGGCGTACTGGCTGCTGACCGGGCAACTCGTGTTCACGGCCGAGACGCCGATGGCGCTGCTCCTGCACCACGCCCATACGCCGCCGACTCCGCCGTCGGCCCACGGACGAACTGCCGATTCCCGCCGCGCTCGACCAGCTCGTGCTGTCGTGCCTGGCAAAGGATCCCGGCGGAGCGGCCGCAGACGGCCCGGGAGTTGTCGCGCCGGCTCGCCGCCATCAAGGGCGCGGGCGCCTGGACCGAGGAACGGGCGCGGGACTGGTGGACGAACCACCAGCCGACCGCGTCGTAGGCGACGTCGGCGGCGTGTGACGCCGCGCGGTCGGAGCCAACTTTTCCAATCGTCCCCCGTCAGATTGTCCAGGCACGCTCGTCCTGAGCGGCCGGGAGAATGGTGGGCGTCGGTCCTGATCACCAGTAGGACTGTATCGAGAGTGACCCGGCGCACCAGCGCACGCGTGAGCGCCGATGCAGCCACGCCGGGTCACCTCATCGGCCTGTTCATGTTCGCCATGGACTCAATCGGATTCGACAAGTGGAACCCAAATATTTTTGTCGGCGCTCGCAGTCTCACAGCATGTGGTGGCACCTCCCCGTCTTCCTCGCCCTCTAGGTGTGGTCGTCGGCATAGCGATGAGTCGAGACTCGCAGGCATAAGTGTTTGAATAACTCTCAATCGGAGAACTGGTCCAAGACCAAATCGAGCACCTGCGACAACCGGTGAACGCGGCGGGCCATCTGCCGTTCGGCCCGCCGCGCTTCACGCTCGAGGCGTGCTTTTCCCTCCTCGGGCGTCTCCCAGTGCGCCGTACGACGCGCTTCAATCGCGGCCTTCAAGGTACCGGCCATGCTTCCACCGCGCGCGCCTGGAGCGCCTGAGGCCCTCGGGCGTCCGCGGCCCGGTGCTCCGGCCGCCATGCATCCGGCATCGCTTCTTTCCCTTGATTGCCGGCGCCTGACACGGTTGTCCACGTCGCGTGCGAGCGCCGCAGCGCGGAGCCTTGAAGGTGTCGTTGACGGATTGCTGGTTGTTAAGGTTTGTTAACATTTTCAGGCGGCCAGGCGCACGAGACGGTGGAGTCCCCACCTCCACAGGCGTTCACTTCCCGTTGGGGATGCGAACCCGTGCTGCGCGGCGCGGACCGAACCTGACAGCCAAACGAACGGCTTCCCCGGATCAAGCGGCACATACGGACGCGCGCGTACCAAGCCGAACGGGTGGTGCAGCGCGGCCTGCTGGTCGGCACGTCGATCCGCGGGCTGGACGTCACCGCGTATCTGTTCAACCCGGACGACAGCGAGCCGATTCTGGTCCTGGCGTTCGCCGTGTCCTTCTAGAATCTCGCCTCGGGGGGCTGTGCTTGCGGTGGGCACCACCTCGCCCGGTCCGCCCGGGGCCGATTGAGCTTTGGAGAGGAACTCGGTCAGAGCTGAAGAAGACGGACACGAGCAGCGTGCAGGTAACCAGGGTGACCGCGCCTCTCTGAGCCGCCTAATCCCGGAAAGCACTTGAATTGGCGTTCGACGCGGTATATTTACTGACGCCATGGCGAAACCATACGACGTGGCGTTTCGAGGGCGCGCGGTCGCGGCGTACGAAGCCGGCGAAGGCGGATACCACGACCTCGCGGCCCTGTTTGGCATCGGATATCGCACGCTGCAGCGGTGGGTGGCGCAGTATCGTGCCACCGAGTCGAATCGCGCCACGGCCGCGCGGCGGCGGCTGGCGGTCGCCCATCGCGATCGTCGTGCTCCACGCCGTGGCGCGCGAGCGGCCCGATGCGACCAGTGATGAGATGTGCCGGGAGTACAACCGGCGCGTCGGCCGCGAGGGCCGGACGAATCCCACGAGCTTCCTGCGGGCGATGAAGCGCGAGGGATACGTTCTTAAAAAAAAACGGCAGCGTCCGAGTGAATGCGACCGACCCGACGTTCGTGCCAAACGCGAGGCGTTTCGCGGGGCGATTGCGCAGATCGACCCGCGGCGGCTGGTTCCGGTCGATGAAGCGGGCGTGAATATCGCGATGGGCCGCTCGCATGCATGGGTGCAGCGGCCAGGAATACGTGGAGGCGCGCCCGATGAATTGGGGTGACAACCTGACGCTCATCGGAGCCATGCGATCCGATCGCTGGCTGACGTTGGGGACCGTGTGGCGCGGCGTCACCTACGCCAGCTTTGAAGAATGGGTCCGCACCCGGCTGGCGCCGACTGCGACGTGGGGACGTCGTCCTGCTCGACAACCTGAACGCGCACAAGTCGCCGACCGTCCGGCAGTTGATCGAAGCGTGCGGCGCAACGCTGCTGTTCCTGCCGCCCTCTCGCACGATTTCAATCCGATCGAGCCCGCGTGGGGCCTCATCAAGAAACGCATTCGTAAACATGGGCCGCGGACGGCCACCGCGCTGCGCCGCATCGCCTGTGCCGCACGCCACGTCGTCCGCCCACGGCACTGTCGGCAATGGTTTCGTCACGCTGGGTACGCCAATTCAAGTGCCCACCGGGATTAGAGCCCGTGGTGCGGCGCTATATGGGACCGTCAGCTGTTCGCGGTTTTTGGCTCGCCGCTCCCGTTCGTCTGGCGGTTCGCCTGATGCCCTCCCGTCATTCTGGCGGGCGGTCTTCGATGGGCCCGTTGCGGAGTCCCGACGCTCTCATCGGCTAGGTCACGCTCGCACGCCACCCGGAAGAGATCCCGTCCACCCTCCGCGATGTGATCGAGATACAGCTCCCGGCATTCAACAGGCGGCATGATCGCCAGAATGGTCTGGCGCTCGCAGCCAATGACGAGCATCGAGCGGTGCTGGCGGCAAATCGCTCGGCCCTTCGACAATGCCCGAATCATATGCTCGCGCGGGCGGGATTATCCGAGACGTTCGGAATCCGTTAGTGCTATCGTTGCTTCTTACCCATTACATGTTCACACCGAGGCCCCCAGGCCTGCCTCTCCGAGACTACATGAATACTCGTCCGCTCGCCCGCCCGGCCGCGTTCGCGGTTGCTATCGCGCTGTTTACGCCAGGTGTGGCTACCAGAAACGTCATAAGCGGTGCGTTGATTGAAGTTGCGCTCGACGTCGAATAGGCTCGACTCGTGGCCTCTCTCGTCGTTTCGCTGGTTTTCGCGCTTCGGTCCGCAACTCGATCGCGCGCTGCTCTGCACCTCGAGATCCTCGCGCTCCGGCATCAGCTGGCTGTCCTGAATCGCTCGCGCCCCTCGCGACTTCGTCTGACTGCGGCGGATCGGGTTCTCTGGGCGTGGCTGTCGCAGGCGTGGAGTGGTTGGCGGCCGGCGCTCGTCCTCGTCAAGCCGGAGACCGTCATCGCCTGGCACCGCCGCGGGTTCCGCCTGTTCTGGACGTGGAAGAGCCGACACCGTACGGGTCGTCCAGCCGCGGCTCCCGAGGTCCGCGCGTTGATTCGTCGAATGGCCGCCGCGAATCCGCTCTGGGGTGCGCCGCGGATTCATGGGGAGCTGCAGAAGCTGGGGATCTCGGTCAGTCAGGCGACCGTCGCGAAGTACATGCCGCGACGAGACAGGCCACCATCACAGCCGTGGCGAACGTTCCTGGCCACCCATGTCGGCCAGATCATGGCTGCCGATTTCTTCGTCGTGCCAACGGTCACCTACCGGCTGTTGTTCGTGCTCGTCATCCTCGCGCACGACCGGCGACGGATCGTTCACGTCGCGGTCACCGACCATCCCACGGCCGCATGGACGGCCCAGCAACTCCGCAACGCCTTTCCCGAGGACCAGGCGCCGCGGTACCTGCTGCACGACCGGGATACCGCGTTCACGGACGTCGTGTCCACCATCGGCGCGATGGAGATCCAGGAGGTCCTCACGGCGCCGCGATCGCCGTGGCAGAACGCCTACGTCGAGCGCGTCATTGGCTCGATCCGACGTGAGTGCCTCGATCACGTGATCGTCCTCAGTGTCGCCGGCCTGCAGCGCGTCCTCGCGGACTACGTCGCGTACTACATGAACACGAGGACGCACCTGAGTCTCGGCAAGGACGCACCGGCGTCACGACCCGCCACGCCGCTCTCTGCCGGACGCATCGTCGAGATTCCACAGGTGGACGGCCTGCATCACCGCTACGACCGCACCGCGGCGTAGCGACGGTTCCAAAAGGCCCCGTCGTTTCGGTGCTCGTGCGCCCGCTGGCGGACAGCCTTCGCGTGTTCAGTCGGGTGAATCACGCGATGCTCCGCGTTGGGTGATGCCTCCGGGCGCACCAGGGCTCAACGCCAACCGTAATCCACGCCATTGAGCTCGCGCTGACATGCCAGATCGACTTCTCGGTAGGGACAGGATCGAACGATCCGGCCGGTTGGCCGTGACGTGATCCACCCCAACGCGCCGCGGGCTTCCACACTCGCTCGACGGTAGTCAATGGTGATCTCGAGCGGCCAGTCACCGGCCTCGGCTTCCGATCTCACACGGTGGCACGCGAAGACAATACCTGCGGATTCCCAGATGTCCGACGCTTCCGTGCAGATTCGATACACGAGGGAATCGGTGACGTCACGGGGCGCAAAGACGGCGAACGGAACGGCCTGTAACCCGTCGCCCCTGACGAAGATCGGAAGAACTGACAACCAGAATGCGAGCATCGGCGTGTCTCGTGGAATGCGCTGAGGGCTCGCTGGCGAGCGGTGTTCGGCCTCGCCAGCGAGCCCTCTTGCATGCCAATGCTTACCGGCGCCCCACGGCGTTGGGGTGGTTACGCGGGTCATCGTTTGGGTTGACGTAGTTGAACTCGACCGGACCCTCTCCGTACAGCACGATGGTGGTCTCTTCATCGCGGGTGAACGCGAAATGATTGACGTTGGCCGATGCATCGACGAACCCGCCGACGGTCAGCTTCGTGTTGGCACTCGAGCGTTTGTCGAGCACGTCCCCCATCCCGAACAGGAGCGCGCCCGAGGTGACGACGACATGCTCGTTGGTGGGATGCGAGTGGGCCGGAATCGCGTAGTGTTCGGGAAACTTCAAACGAACGCATAGGGCCCGGCTTGGTCGGATCGCCTTCGAGCACCGCGATCTGCGCTCCCTTCGGAAGGAACGGGGGCGCCGGGCTCCATTTCGCGTCCTTGAGGTTTTGGCCAGCGTGCGCATGGTCAGCGCGCACCGGGACACTGGCAGCGGTCAAGAACAAGCTGGCGACGACAATCACAGAAGCGAATTTCTTCAACGTGTCCTCCTGTCGGAGCGCCGGAGATCGACGCTCTTTCCTTTGAATGCGCGGACGAGGCTCGTCCCACCATGGGCCGACCCGCGTCCACGCGCTGGCGTCTTGCGCGGCCAGCGGCGCGGTAGCAACGACTCTATGGCGCTCACGTGGAAGCGGGCGTGGGAGCCGGCGTGGAATCGTGCGTGGAATCTGACGACCGATGTTCGATGCCTCGTCGATCCGCCGATCGTCAAGGCACAATGACGGATTGACCGCTGGGTGCGGGCAGCGAGGAGTGGATGAGACGGATACACTTTCAGGCGGTACGCGGCAAGCACCAGCCCTGGGCGGCGGAGCCCGCTCGAGATCCACATGCTTGGCGCGCTGCGGTGTCTCGACAAGGCCGCTCCATCCTCTTCCGGCCTCGCGCAAAGTGCGCGCGCTACTCGCGTATGTGGCGCTGGCGTCGAAGCCCGTCGCCAGGGGCCCCTTGTGCGAACTGTTGTGGGACGTTCCCAACGATCCGCGCGGCGAACTGCGCTGGTGTCTGAGCAAGATCCGTGGCCTGCTCGACGACGGCGCGAGCCGGCGAGTGCTCACGCGGGGGACACCGTTCAACTGGATTTGTCGCGGTGTCGGGTCGACGCGCTTGACGCGCTCAGGGCCACCGACGCCGGGCTCGAGACACTGTCGATCGAGCAACTCGCGACGATCGCGGCGTCATTCGAAGGTGAATCCTCGAAAGTCTGGGGATCGACAGCAGCCGGTCTTTACCGTATGGCTGACTGCTAGGCGCCGTCGGCTTCGTAACTGTCGCTCGGCGGCGCTGGAGCAGCTCGTCATGCGCGGCCCGGATGACCAGGCGCTCATTTACCTCGACAGGCCGGCTCGAGCCGGGGCCGTTCGATCTGAAGCGCACGAGTGCCTCTTCAAGGCGCTCGCGCGACAAGGCAAGACTAGAGAAGCCGACGCCCACCGACGGCGACCATCGACCGCTTCGAACGTGAAGGTCTCGAAAGACGTCATTCGCGCGGCCTGGCACGCAGCGCGCACGGTGATGGGCACTGCGATTCGAGCGAACGAAGGCCCCCGACACGCGGGTCGTGGCGCGCCTCCGTTGCGGTCACGCCGTTCATCGACCGATCATCGGCCCGCAAGCCCGGGGGGCGCTGCCGACGCCCTCGCGCATGACGTGACCACCCGGCGGCCAAGCTGCGCAGCCTGTTCGTCATGGCGCAGGGCACGGCCTCGTCTGCACGGCGAAGCCTCGGCGCAGAGGAGCGGGTACGTGCGAATGTCGATGATGTCGTCAGCGGCCCACATTGGGCCGGGGAGACGACTGACAGTGACCGTCGAGCTAGCCGAGACCTGTACCGCCCGGACCGTCTGGCCGATTCTTCGACCTCACACCGATGACGCCTTCGTGGTCCTCGACGAGATCGGCAACCGCATTGTTGCGTTGATCGCGAGCGAGATCGAAGCCCTTGAACGTGATCTGGCGATCCTGAAGCCAACCCCAGCCCTATGGATGTGCGTGGGCGGCATACGATTTGGGCCTGCTGGCACGTGGGACGTATATATGCGAGGCCGAGGACCAGTATGTGCGATACTTCTTCGAAACGGCGCTGGGGCCTGCATCTTAATGCCTCTGCGTGCAAAGGGTGGACTCTTGTTCAATGCATCTTCAAGAGATGCCTTCCAGAGGTGGAACGATTGAGCAAGTGGGAACGGAGAAAAGGCTCAACGAGCCGCGGTGCTAGGGGCCCACAGTCGATGAGCGTGACTTGGCCGCCACGGGGCGATGGGCCGGGCGCTCCACGCGGCGGGGGGAAGCCGACTTGAATCGATCAACGTGTGACTCGACTCATTTCAGCGGCTGGAGACAGTCTTCGCGCTGGGTCACGATGACCTTGTCTCCAGGCGATCCCTCTCCTGTCGGGCACGCTGATGCGGCGATCAAGCGTGGGCTGACGACGCGCGCCGACCTTGACCTGTTCGACCTGAACGCCCGCATCGGCATGCTCGGCGCGCGGCGGGTGGAACTGGTCCGTCTGGGGCTGCTTCGAGGAGGGCGCGAGCGGGCGGTCAAAGCGGTGGCGCGTCCGAATGCATTTCCGAACATGCAGCGCGATCTCGCGTGTGTCGCCTGGCACTGGCTGGGTCGTTCAAGCAAAGCGCGCGCCCACGCCGCCGCTGTGGAGGTGACACCTCTGCGCGCGACTGCCAGGCGGACCCCTTACGGGCGCTTCCCCTTCGACCGTGACGGCCAGACACTCTTTCGCAGGGGCGCCCGACTCGTCGGACTCACGTGAGCGTACCGCTGGGTGCCAGGTCGCTGCGGCCCTGCCGCCGCCCGTCGGCCTGTTCAAACCATGGCCAGCACGCGAAGGGATGTGCATCATGTCAAAAGAACAGGACAACAAGGCCATCGTCGGTCGGCTGGTTCACCGAGTTCTGGGGCAACCCGTGGAACCCAAAATCGTCGACGAACTCGGCGCCCCCGATATCCTCCTGCAGTATTCGCTGCATGAGCCTCGCCGCGGTCGCGCGGACGTCAAAGCGTTCATGACCGAGTTCCGCGCGGCGTTCCCCGATCTCTAGCTTCGGGGGCGCGGCGGACCTCATCGCCGAGGGCGACTACGTCGTCGGCCGCTGGGTGGGCGGCGGCACACACACCGGACCCGCGTTCAGCGACTTTCTGCCCAGGGTCCCTCCCCGCGGCTTCGGGCCGGAAGATGCGGTTCACTGGCACGACCGTAATCCGGGTCGAGAACGGCAGGATCGCGGAAGAAATCGGTCTGGATGATGGAGTGACGGCGCTGACGCAGCTCGGCCTCTTAACGTGCGGCGTGAAGTGATCGCCGCGTCAATTTCGCCGGCATCAGCGACCACTCGTTGTGATGTTAACCGGACCGGCGGCGGCACCGTCTGGTTCACAAGCAAGGAGAAATATCGAATCAACAGGGCCTACACGAGCGGTGGGAAGCCGCTTGATGACTGGCCCCCAAAGTACGGCCCGTTATGTTCCACAACTCAACCGAGCCGATCGCTAAGGCTGGCCACTCAAAGAAGTTGAGCAACCCGCCGAGCCGCAGACGGCATCGCACGCGACTCGTGATTATGATCGCCGGCGTGCCTTCGGGATCGGCGCGGTGACAAGAGCCCACTTCCTCTGTTGTCCGCGAAATGACGTTCTCGTTTGTGTCAGAACTGTGTCCCATGCCCCCCGAAACCTGGGGCAACACCTGAA
>CAVWLB010000013.1:0-4173 GCA_963755695.1 uncultured Acidobacteriota bacterium
CACCGCCTCCTTCGCAGCCTGTTCGCGATTGCCACGAGGACGTTGGCTGGCTTGCTGTCCTTGTGGATAATGCCGCCTCCGTGGCCGTAGTCTGCAGAAGGCCGCCACATGCTCTTCGGGCAGCTTCCGGAGGCAACACGGTCCTCAAAGGCGAAGCCGGGTTGTGTGTACGGACCAAGCGAGCGCGGGCTCGGAGGCGACACGCTTAAGTGAATGCGGCGATTGTGATAAGACCGTGTCCCACTGCAACCGGGCAGCGGGGCACGAGTCCGATTACCGCGAGCGTCAGGCCAACGTATATTCGCGGGCGGAGGTGCGTGTCCGGCCTACGCCGATGTCTCCGAAAAGATCGTCAGCAGGAAACCGCTCGGATCGCTGACCTCGAACGCGCGGCTCTTCCACTCCGTGTCGTGAGGGTCCGACTTGAGCGTGATGCCGGCGTTCCTGGCCCGCTTGGCGATCTCGTCGACGTTACCCGGCGTCGTCGAGATGGACAAGCGCACGCCGATTCCCTTCTTGCGGTCGCGCCCCTTCTTCCAATCGTCCTGGTTCAAGCCGATCTGGGTCTTGCCCGCTCGCAGCATCACGCCGAGCAGCGTCCCTTTCTCTTCCCACCGCTCGTCGATCGCGAAGCCGAGCGCCTCGTAAAAGGTGATGCTCTTCTGCAAATCGTCGACAGTCAAGGTGGGAACGATAGCGCTGATCTGCACAGCTTCTTGCGTTGTCGCCACGATAGCCTCCTTCTGTTTCGTCGTGTTCGTTCATCCGCAGGCTAGCGGGCCGCGCCCGGATCTTCAAGCGCGGCCGTGCGAAAAGAATTTTGCGGGGACGGACGAGCCTGGGCGGTAGCGGCTAAACTAGCCGGACCTGGGACTAACTGGCGCCACGAGCATCTTTCCCGGAGGGTCGGACATGGCCAGAACTTCATTCATCGGGGTCCTCGTACTGTTCCTGGTCGCCTCTCAAATCGTGCCAATCGGCCGCCTGCGGGCTCAGGCGCCCGGCACCGCCGGACACGAGCACTTGACCGAAGTGGCCTGTGTGGACGTGCCGCCGGGCGAGAAGCGACCGGAGTTTGGCTGCTTCAACATCGGCACGGTCACCGGACTTCATTTCAGTCAAGCATCCGTCTACTGGCATTTGCGCGCGTTTCCAAGCAGGAAGGCTGCGGACGCGGCCAAGAGTGCGACCGGAATTGTCGTGGAGGAAGACGGGCGAGTGTGGCTCTCCGAATTCGGTCCCCGAAACACTGCTCCGCGGGGAGGTGAAGCGATCGCCATCGTCGGACCACTGCAGCTTCCCGCAGCAAAGAGCTACGCTGCGGTGCTCTCTTACGCTGTCATGCGGCCCGGCGACAATTCGAGGGTGCATACGCACCCGGGCCCCGAAGGTTGGTACGTGCTGGCGGGAGAGCAGTGTCTGGAGACTCCGGCTGGCGCCAACAGGGCTCGGGCCGGAGGAACCATGACGGTGCGATCGAATACTCCAATGGAGCTGAACGTCACCGGTACGACGCTCCGGCGTGCGTTCGCCCTGGTCATCCATGATTCGGCTCAGGAGAGGGGCATACCCTCGGACTGGAAACCGTCCGGAGCCTGTAGTCAGTAACGACCGCTCGGGATCGGCGTCACTGAGCGTGGCCAGAATCTATTTCCAAGCGTGCTCCAGCAACTACTCGGGCATCTCACCCAGTTCCCTGAATCAGCGGGACGGATTAGGCGGACCACTTCAGGGCTGCTCGGACTATCCGCTACGTCACCCCGATCTGGCTCTGCGTGAGGCCTCCTGGCGCACGTTGGGCGCGTGTGCGGCCGACGTCCGCCTGCACCGCGTCCTGGCCCGGCTTGTGAACATGGTCGCCTGGCTGGGCTTCGGCCCGCGTTTCCCGTCAGTCTCGCTGGCGTCATGAGCACGCGGAATCATTGCCGGACTTGCTGAGGTCTCCGCCTCACGAGCCGATGGCCCGCGATTCGCTCATTGCGGACGCACTGTTTGATATCGGTACCTTCATGCACAGTGTCGGCCCGCGTGGCTGATGGCCCCGCTCGATCAACGAAGCCGGCGGAGCTCCACCTCCGACACGATGAATCCGAACGCGGGCCAACCGCCAGACTGGATCGATCGCTCGAACCACCTGCGCGCCTGCGCCTTGTCGCCGCGCAAGAGGTACCAGTTCCCCAGGCCGTAGGCGAGCGTGGCGACCTGCACGTCGTCGGTATCCGCCGGCGTGACCACGGCTTCCGGACCAATCTCGCCACGATAGAGCTGCAGGCGCCGCGTGTAGGCGTTGGTCACCGGCTTCGAGTCCGGCCGCCGATCGAGCATCGCCTTCGCTTCGGCGCCGCGACCGGCTCGGCTGAGCGACATCCACAACCAGTCGGTGGAACCCGCCAGCTCGCCGGCATCCGGGGCGATGGGCTGAGCCTTGGCGAACGATGCGGCCGCCTCGGCAAAGTCTCCGCGCAGGTACTGGACGACACCGAGGTGGTACCAGATGCCGTAGATCGTGCTGTCGATGGCGCCGCCGCGCGTGAGGTCGGCGAACGCGCGATCGAATTCACGAACGGACAGATATCGATGCCCGCGCCATCGGAGGAGCAGCGCGTTGTTCGGCTCGATCTCGAGCCCCTGCGTGAACGTCGCGATGGCTTCGCGAAACTGCCGCGCACCGGACTGGGCGACGCCGAGGTCGATGATGCGCGTGATGTTCCTCGGATCGGCCTCGAGCGCGGCTCGCGCGCTCTTGACGGCGTCCGTGTCGGGGAGCGAGCGATACTCCACGCCCTCGGGTGACCGGTATTGCAGTGACTGCACGCCCGTCTGTCGTGCGTCGAGTGCAGGCCCCAGGGAGATCGCCGAGCCGATGGTCAACGTCAACGCGATCCGCTGGATGACTCTGAACGGCATGGTCCGGATTCTACGTCGGCTGGCGATCGGCGACGATCCGATTCGCCCGAGGTCATCACCGGACGTTCTTGATCTGCACGTTCCACTTCGGGTCTTTGCACAATCCGCAGTTCGACCCGAGGAACATCTTGCTCGCCGACTGATCGCCCTTGAGGTGCCAGTCGAGCCACGCGTTCACGGCGACGGCGAAAGCGCCGCCGTTCGGTTGCCTGTAGGTCGCGGGATAGTGGCCGACATCCTGCCACGCGTGCAGGGCAGTCACCTTCTGCACCGACTCGTACCCCGAGACCGCGCCGTTGTAGGCGAGGTCTTTGGGGCCGCCGTTGATGAGCGCGATGGGGGCATGAAGAGCGGCGATGTAGTCCGGACGTTCACCGCCGGCCTGAGGGCTCGCGGCACCCGGGACCGGCTGCAGGGCCGGCGCATAGGGAGCGTAACGCCGGTTCATCTTGTCGAGCGCGGCGAGCATGCTCGCGGGCGGCGGCCGTCGCGGTTCCGGACTCACCCGGTGCCGCCGGCTGAGCGCTGCCACCGGTTGCGGCCGTGGCTCCAGCAGGTGGCGCGGTGTGGCGCTGCCGACGCTGCGGCGGGCGTCTGCGCTGGCCCGGCGCCGCGTCCGCGACCGCCGCCCAGGTTCGGCCCGCCGTTGAGCAGCACCGTCGTCTTCACGCGCGGGTCGCCCGACACTTCGAGCGCCTGCCTGGTGCCGCAGGACTGCCCCATGACGGCGACATTCGCCACGTCGAGCTTCCCGAAGTAGTCGCTGCCTTGCCGGCCGTTCTCCCTGGTCGCCCACTCGACGCCATCGAGCAACTGCGAGGCCTGGGTCTGATTCGTCCGGCCCTCGGAGCCGGCGACGACGGCATCGCCCGCCGGGCCGATCGCCACGATCAGATATCCATGCGACGCGAGGTCCGACAGGAAGTTGCGGAACTCGCCCGATCCGTTCCGACAGCCGCCATTGCCGAACGCGACGATGGGCAGGAGCAGTTTCGCGCCGAAGGGCCTGAGGTCGCGTGGCCGATAGATGGCGTGCGTCGGCAGCGAAGGGTCGCCGGCCAGGATGGCCTTGTAGCGTCCTGTGCCGCCGTCACCGATCTGGACGGCGAGGCTTTCGACGCGGCCGCTGCCGGAGCCCACATCGAAGCTGAGCGTGCCGGTCAATTCAGGCGGCTTCTGTTGAGCCGCGACCGGGACCTCCAGGGCCATGCACGACACGAGTACCAGCAGAGGCGTTCTCATTCGCGTTCTCCAGTTCGGCGCGCC
>CAVWLB010000014.1:0-18276 GCA_963755695.1 uncultured Acidobacteriota bacterium
CGCTTCAGAGCGTCTTCAGAAACGCGATGAGCGCGCGCTTGTCTTCGGCCGCCAAGTTCAACCCGAACCGGTGGCCCGGGATGGGCCGCGCGCGTGTATCCGGCGGGTTCCAGCCTTTCGGGAGGTAGTCGTCGCGCAACCGCGCCGGATCGAACCACTCTTCGAGCGACGCAATCGAGCCCGAGTGCTCGAACGGTCCTCGATACCATACGCCTTTGAGCGACGGCACCTTGTAGTAGCCGGTCCCCTTCCGCGTCTTCAGCGCGAGCCCCGGATCGAGGCCAACCTGCACGCGCATCACGTCCGAGGCCGGCGGCGACGACGGATGCGCGAAGGGCGTGAACCCGTCGACCGGCACCAGCCGGTTGTTGGTGTAGAGCGGCGGCGTGTGGCATCTGGCGCAGCCGGCACGCGCGAAGACCTGCTCGCCGCGGGCGGTGACGTCGTTCGGCCGGTTCGGGTTCGGCGGCGGCTGCAGTGAGTAGATGTACTTGCCCAGCGCCAGCATCGCTTCGTCGCTGTAGCGATACCGCAGCGCGCGGTTCGCCGCCGGGAGGAACGTGTGCGGTCCGATCGCGCCGTCCTCCGCGACGGTTACCAGGATGCCGTAGCGCGCGATGTCTTCAGGCCCGCGATTGCGATGGGTCGCGGTCGCGTCGAGATACCGCCGGTCTTTGACGCCGATCAGGTCCGCGATCCTGGTCGTGAACCACGGGCTCGCGTTGAATCTGACGAACGTGCCCAGGAACGCCTCGCCGTCGACATGGCCCACCTGTTCGGCCGTCATCGTCTTCAAAGTGGCGTTGATATCGTCCTTCAGCCAGGGTACGCCGTAGCTGGAGTACGCGATCTCGTTCGGCGGCCGGGTCCGGCCTTCGCGCCGGCGGATCTCGTCGAGCGCGTCGAAGCTGAACTCGGGCAGGGATCCCCATTGGAGGTTGCGCTGCGCGCCGCGGACGATGCTGCCGTCGGGCAGCACCCGCGTGTGGCACCCCGAGCATTCGGCAAGCGTGATCTTCAGCTGCCGGTCGTGATCGATCAGCCATCGCACGCCGGGAATCGTGCCGTCGGCCGCGACGGTGACGCCCTCGCGCGCCATCAGGTCCGGATCGTCGGCCCACCGGAACGCACGGGGATCCGCCGTGCGGAACTCCGCGAGATGAAGACCGTCGAAGACCTCGCGGCCGGCGGCGATCCAGTCGGCTTCCGACGTCAGCTTCGCCGGTTCGATGAGAGGCTGCGGGCCCTGCTTCCGCATCCAGTCGCGATACCCTTCCGGTTCGCGGCTCTTGATGTAGACCGGGTAGGTCCGGACTTCGTCGACCGGCGCGGCGTAGTACTCGGCTTCCGTATAGAACTTCGGCGCGGCCTTCACGCCCGCGATGGGCAGCGCCCAGCCCGCGAGCGCCTCGTCGGTCCAGAGCCGCGGCACGCCGGTCCGCGCCGGCAGCTGGGCGGCGAGCGACGTGACGGCCGCGATCGCACCGGCCAGCAGCGCAAGTCGATGCGCCATGCCGCACAGTCTAGCAAGTCCTTCACGCTGTCTTCCAGCAACGCCCTTGAAACGCGCCCGGGCGTCGATCTTTTGGAGCCGCGGGAATCCGCGAGCGGCTTTCCAGTTCCCCACCGATTGATCGTGTGGGCTACGAGGCCACGTTGGCCCCTTCATACGATCGGGTGGTTTCGTGCGATCGCGCGAGCTTACACCGCTGCATTTACCTCACGCGCCACGCGGTTGCCGGACTCGAGCGCCCCCTGCATCCAGCCGTCAATCCACACTGAGGTGTGCTCGCCGGCGAAATGAATTCTGCCCTCCGGCCGCGCAACGTGCGGTAGCAGCGAGCTGAATTGGCCCGGTTTGTAATACGCGCTCGCGCCTCGTGCCCACACGTCGTCGTCCCAGCACTTGGTCACGCCACCCTCGAAGTGATTCCGCATGCCGGGGTAGATCACATTCACGTATTCGAGCGCGAAGTTGATGCGCTCGCTTTCCGACATTGCCGTTACGCGGCGTGAGTGCAGGCTGATCGGGAACGCCTGTAAGATGCCCCGTGTACCCGGTTGTGCGTAGGTCATGTCCCACACTTGACTGACCGGCAGGTCCGTCGTCGCAAAGCCACTCAACCCCTCTTCGACCCAGAACCTCTTTGTCGACTGCAAGAAGATTTTCGACGCTGACAAATACGACAACTGTTCGATGGCCCGTTGCTTCTCGACCGAGAAGGCCGGCGCCACTGCGATGTTGTTCTGGACGCTAAATGGGACGGCGCAGATTAGATAGTCGCCTGCCAACGTATGATAAGCGCCCGCCTGCTGGAACGTGGCTTTAACATCCCCCGCATGCTGTTCGATTTTGACGACTGGTGTGGCGTAGTGAATCTTCTCGGACAGACGAGACGCGAACGCTTTCGGGAGAAGGTCAGTTCCACCGCGAATCTTGTAATACTGCGTGAGCTTTCGATTGAGCGCCTGGTTACGCAGCATGAAGAGGGTGGACCACGTTTCCACTCGATCGTCGATACCGCCCAGACTCAGCAGGGCGACCGCGTCGGACGATGCCCCGCGGCTGCGCCAAAAATCGGACCGGTTCATCTGGTCATATTTCGTGAGCAGTGCAGGTGCCGGCCAACTCGGATCGGTCACGTCGCCCACGTCGCTCAACGCCGACCAGATGTATTTTTGCCGCATGCCGTTCAAGCCAAGCGCGCGCTCCTCCGGTGTCAGGTCATACGGCCACTCGACTTTCTGTCCCGGCGTCACTCGAATCCGTTGTCCACGGACGTAGTACACGGATGGCACACTGGGCGGCTCAAACGGATCGAGAGTAAGGCCGAACAACTCGGCGTACTTGAGCGTGAAGTGATGGTGGTTTGGAATGCGGGTGGCGCCGGCCTCCGCGTAAAGGCCGTCCGGGAAGGGGTCGCGAAGCGTGTAGACACGACCTCCCGGGCGGGTTCGTGCCTCAAGAACGGTGACGTCGTGACCGGCCTGGTTCAGCTCGTATGCCGCCGACAGGCCGGCTAATCCTGCACCAACGATAAGTACCCGCTTCGGCGCGCCGCGTCGCTCCATCCGCTCTTGGGTGACGGCAAACGTGCCGAGTCTGGAGAACGGAAGAGTCGCAGCCGTAACCGCCGTTCGCTTCAAGAACTCTCTACGTCGCATGCTCTCTTTCCACGAAGTACGCGGTTTAAGGACGGAGCAGTTCAAGTGCAGCCCGCACCATCGGCGCTGGAGAGTGGTCAACGCCGTGGGCAATTCGAAGCTCCCAGCGAAACGGTGCCTGGAGAGCCGCAGCTTCATCGGTCGCGGTCGCAAAGAAACGCAAGCCTCTGGCGAAGCGACTGGCGCCCTGCGCCGTAGCACCAGGCTCGCGTTCGCGATCGCTCGTGTCGCGATCGCCGAGAAGCACGACAAAGTCGCGGGAGAACACCGTCGGTAGAACTGTGCGCTCTATTGGGCTCCCTGCCAGGCCGTACGGAAATCGCTCCGACCAGGATGGAAACGCATACCGACCTGCGCTGGCTGCTACCGCCCGGCGAAAACGCGCCTCAGGTACGAACAACACCAACCGATGAACGAATTGCGCACCACCCGAGAACCCGATGATGTCGTACTCTCGTCTACTGAGGCTGACGGTGTCTCGAATGAGATCGAACAGCCGCTCGATGACGGTCAATGCCCACATCGACTTGGGGAGCATCTTGCCCGCGGTATCGATCATGTTTCCGAACATGTACGCGTCGCCCGGAAAGTACTGTTCCGAGAATTGCGGCGCGAGTACGATGGCATTGAGCGGCTGCAGGTACGGCGATGCAATCTCACAAGCTTGGCGTGCCGTTTCGGATTCGCTCCCGTGCATCACGAACAGGATGCGAGTGTCGGGAGTGATAGACGACGGCCGGCAAAACCACACCGTGATTGGCCGATTGGAGGCGGGATCGAGGAAAAGAAAGCTGCCTCTCGCTGTGTCTCGGATTTCAGACGCCGAGCGCACTTGTCCGGCGTCGGTTCGGAAGACATAACAGCACGCGAGAACACCACTGACAATTGCGATCAGCGGATTGCGAAGGCGCATGAAGCCCCTCCAGTGTCGAAGACACGGCAACCCGCGCGGAATCCTATCGCTCTAAGGACGGCTTGTCAGCTGTCATCACAGACCTCAGCGCGGGTTTCCTGCTGAGATGGGATTTGCGCGGGCTGGCAACCGCCATTATCCGCAGTGGTGGCGGTTGGCCACTGATGAAACTTGCTCACGGATTTGCGCGATTCCGCAACGCGACCACATCGGATCGTGGCGTCGCGCTCGCCAGCGCGAGGATGGCTCCGGCAAACAGGAGCGTGTCGGCAAAGTAGTTGATTCCCTCCAGCTTGACTCCGTACCCGGTTCGGACAGCGCCCCGATCAGGACGGGTCCGTAGATGACGAGGACCATCAGTACAATCCACCCGCCGAGACAGATTGCCAGGGTCCGCGTTTTCCTGATCAGCAGCATGCTTGCCCCGCCACCGACAAGAGCTGCTCCCGTCACATAGTCAATGAGCACGCGTCCCGGAATCCACGTCGGCGTCTCTTTTCTGAGCGGGACTCCGGGGAGTCCTGTCGGATGCAGAAAGTGCTCAATACCAAAGAATATGAGGGCAATCGGGATTAATACACGGCCCACGGTTACTAGCGTGCTCTTGCCTTGCCCACGCCATCCGTCCATGGTAGTTCCCGCAAGAATCCAGCCGGCGCCGCCGAACGACATTTCGCGGAACACGATCGTCCACAGAATTCTGTCGTGCGGGTGGCGCAGCGCTCCGGGAAGATGGATCATCGCGACAAACAGAAACATCATGAGTCCGAACAACAGGCCGGACCAGCGCACCGCGATTTTGGTCGCGATGCTCAAAGACGCGGCGATCAACCCGCAGCCGACGGCATATACCCAGAACAAACGCCATGGCATGTACACCGGCACGAGGTCTACGACGAATCGTGGGCCGAAGAGATGGAGCGCACCGAAGACCGCTAGCGGGACGGCGAAGCACAGATTGCTCAAAGCCACGATCTTGTCGAGGCCACGGGCCTCGGCGATCTGGTTTTTCGCCGCCCAGCCTCCGATCGAGAACAGCGCGATGCCGGCGGCGCACATCGCGACGACGGTTGGAGAGGTTTCGAACAACGTGGCGAGAACCGTCGCGTGCATCGATCGACGATTCTTGAGCTGACACGCGTGTTTGCCAAAGGCCACTTCATGGCCGATCGATGAGACCACCTCACACGGATGCCCAGCGCTGGCCAACGTGAAAAGGAGCTGACGGATTCGGCGAGGTCCTGGCTGGACACGCGAAGGTCGAACCTTACCGCTTCGTCAGCGTGAAATGATGGTCAGGTGCCGAGCAGAAGAGGTCCGTGCTCCAATGAGGGCCGACACCACGGTAATAACCGAAGGAGCCGCTGATCGTTCCGTCAATCCGCTCCGGATTCTCGATCGATCCGCGCCACGTGCCGCACGATTCGAACGCTTCATTGTCCCCCGGCGCGTTGCTCAATCTCTCCCACCAGTACGGTAGATCGCGCAATGAGATTTACGTGCGCCCGTTCCCCGTGGCCGACGTCGAACCGGTGAAGGTTTCGACGCGAGGAGGTATCGAACCTCAGTGGCGGGCTGACGGCAAAGAGCTCTTCTTCATCGGCGCCGACAAGCAGTTGATGGTTGTTCCAGTCACGACCGCACGCGAGTTTCGAGCAGGAACCCCGAGCCCGTTGTTCATGACCAATCTCGATCCGGACGGCCTTGGCATCTCGGGTCGCAATCAATATGTCGCGTCCGCATCCGGGGAGCGGTTTCTGCTGAACCAGGCCCGGCCTGACGCCCCGTCGCCGCCGGTGACGGTGCTCCTCAATTGGACAGCTGCGTTGGAACGATAGGTAAATCGCCCCACGTCCTTCGTTTGCCGCTTGGTGCAGCGGCCTGTCGCTCCCCAAGAGCAGCGAGGGCCGACCTGGACTGACTTCACCGGCTTGGCACACCTTTCGGCTCCTCCCCGGTCTTGAAGGTCTCCCAAATGGCAGCGGCGGCGTCCGCGCGGACGCAGGCGCAGCTCGTCATGGCGCGCTGGGTCGCGGTGAAAGCGGAGGCGGCTGCGCTACAGTAGCGGTCGGGAGCAACCAGCATGAATCGTCCAGCCGTTCTGCTCGTCGCAGGACTCGTTGCCGCGGCCGCGTGCTCGTGCAGACAGGCGCGGTCGCCCTCGTACGACCTGGTGGTGGCCAACGGACGCGTCATGGATCCGGAATCCGGTCTCGACGCCGTGCGGCATATCGGCATTCGCGGCGGCACGATCGAGGCGGTTTCTGCGACACCGCTCGCAGGATCCCGCGTCATCGACGCGGCGCACTCGTCGTCGCGCCTGGATTCATCGACCTGCACGAGCACGGGCAGCAGGAGGAGTCGTATCGCATGATGGTGCGCGACGGCGTCACGTCGGCGTTCGAGCTCGAAGTGGGCACGAGCGACGTTCGCGGCGTGGTACGCGGCACGTGAGGGCGGCCAGATCGTGAACTACGGCGTGTCGGTCGGTCACATCCCGGTGCGCATGAAGGTGCTCGGCGATCCCGGCAAGGGACTGCTGCCGGCAGGCATCGGCGGGAGCGGGCACGCCGACGAAGCGCAGATGCAGCAGATGGAGGCGATGCTGCGCAAAGGGCTGGCACAGGGCGCGGTCGCGATGGGCTTCGGCAGCGCCTACACGCCGGGCGCGTCGATGTCCGAGATCGAGCGGATGTTCCGCGTCGCCGCCGAAGGCGGCGTGTCAGCGCACATTCACATGCGCGGCGGTGCTGCAAGGGCTCCAGGAGACGCTCGCGGCCGCCGCCCGAGCCCACGTGCCGCTGCACATCGTCCACGTGAACTCGTCAGCCGACACCGATCTCGACGCGTTTCTCGTCCATGATCAAGGCCGCGCGCGACGCGGGCCAGGACGTCACCACCGAGGCGTATCCGTACGGCGCGGGAATGACCGAGATCCAGTCGGCGCTGTTCGACGACTGGAAAACCTGGCCCGACGCAAAGTTCGGCCTGCATCAGCTCGTCGTCCACCGGCGAACGGCTGACGCGAGCCACGTTCGAGCAGGCGCGCGAGGCGGGCGGCACCGTGATCATTCACGGCCGGACCGAACAGCAGACGCGCAAAGCCATTGCCAGCCCGCTGGCGATGATTCGCCAGCGACGGGTTCATCGAGAACGGCCGCGGACATCCGCGCACCTCGGGCACCTACGCGAAGGTGCTCGGCAAATACGTGCGCGACGAGAACGCGGTGCCGCTGATGGACGCGCTCCGGCGCATGACCCTCGAGCCGGCGCGCCGCCTCGAGCGCGAAACGCCAGCGATGACGAAGAAGGGGCGCATCAAGGAAGGGGCCGACGCGGACCTCGACGATCTTCGATCCCGCGACGGTCATCGATCGCGCGACCTACGAGGACGCGGCGATTCCGTCGGCCGGGATTCCCTTCGTCGTCATCGGCGGCCAGGTTGTGGTCGACGGCGGCAACGTCACCGCTGCCCGGCCGGGGCGCGCGATTCGCGCACCGAGTGCCCCGCGGTAGACGAAGTCTCGATCCCTTCGCTCGAGACATCACCCTACGCGCTCCGGGCGGGACAGTGTAGGCTAAAGGCTCGCGTCGAATCGAAACGTCCCAGAGGCTCGGCGCTTCCGCAGCGAAGGCCCCCGGTTAGAGCGAACGCGCGCAGCGAGTGAGCCACGCAAGCGGAGCGGGGACCACGGGGCCCCGGGATGTCGGGGGGTCCGGCGGGGCGAAGCCCCCCGGTGTAATAAATGAAGCGCTACCACGACATCGTCGGCGACGGAGGGTCCGGAATCCTCGAGCAGGTTGCCGAGCAGCGCACCCGCATTACCGACGGGCTCGCCGGCGTGCGCCATCTCGTGGCCGTGGGCTCGGGCAAGGGCGGGGTCGGCAAGAGCACGTTGACGCTGCATCTCGCGGGGGCGCTCCGCGCCCGGGGGCTTCGGATCGCGATTCTGGACGCGGACTTCAACGGTCCCTCACAGGCGCGCATGGCCGGCGTCCAGGGGGCGCTGTTCGTGCCTGGCAGCCACAAGGTCGCGCTGCCGCGGACCAGCAACGGGATCGGCGTCTTTTCGATGGGCTCGATGATCCCCGAGTCGGAAGCGCTCGAGTTCGAGAGCGCGGCGCAGGGAGAGTCCCACACCTGGCGCGCCACGAGGGAGTTCGCGCTCCTCACCGAGATCCTCGGCGCCTTCGAGTGGGGCACGCTCGACGTGCTGATGTTCGATCTGCCGCCGGGCGCCGAGCGAACTGTTCAGTACGCCGATTTCCTCGGACCGCGGACCTCGTTTCTGCTCGTGACCATCCCGTCCGAGGTGTCGCGAGGCGTGGTCGCGCGCTCGGTGGCCGCGCTGTCGAAGGGACCCAATCGCGTCCTCGGTTACGTCGAGAACATGAGCGGTTACTACTGCCGCGACTGCAACGGCATCAAGCCACTCTTTGTCTCACCAGAACCATCGGGCCTGGAGATTCCCTGCCTCGGGACCGTCCCCTTCGATCCCGAGCTTGCGCGGCACTGCGATCAAGGAATCCCTCTCGCAGAACTGCCCGAGACGCCCGTTGGCCGGGCCCTCGAGCAGGTCGCGCAGCAACTGCTGGACAGCCTCGAATCGACACTGCCAGCCGCCGCGCACGCTTCGCGTGAGCGACGGCCAGGCACGGAGCCTCGCTGATGAAGTTTCTCTGCGTCCCTTGCGATAGCCCGATGAAGCTTCAGTCCGTCAGTCCACCCGAGGGCGGGTCGTTGTCGGTGGTCTACTCCTGCCCCGAATGCGGCTACGAGATGGCGATGCTGACCAACGCCTACGAAACGCAGGTCGTCCAATCACTCGGCGTGCGCATCGGCCCCGAGAACGGCGGAAGCGCGGCCTCGAGCACGTCCGGCAGCCGCTGCCCGTTCGGCGCGATGGTGCCGCCGGCTGAAGACGCTCGACCCGAGGCCGGCGAGCCGATCGTCCGGTGGACAGCCGCCGCGGAAGCGCGGCTCGCCAACATCCCTGAGTTCGTGCGCCCGATGGCACGGACCGGCATCGAGAGATTCGCAAGAGAGCGGGGGGCCTCGGAAGTGGACGAGCAGATCCTCGACGCGGCGCGCGACTTCTTCGGCATGTAATTCCTGGTGGACGATGCCGCGTACTTCGAGAATCCTGTCCTCGTATCCACATGGCGGCGGCGCGCGCAGCGCGCCCGCCGGAGCGGAGCGGGGCGACGGGGCCCCGCGAGCGACGGCGTAGGGGGGTCCGGCGGGGCGAAGCCCCCCGGTTTGGAGTTCGCCCGGCCCTACGTCGTCTCCTGGAACCTCACCTACCGCTGCAACCTCGCCTGCGAGCACTGCTATCTCGACGCCGGCGGCACACCTCAGGTCGGCACGGAGAACTTCGCGGACCGGAGTGAGCTCGGCACCGACGAGTGTTTCAGAGTCATCGACGAAATCGCCGCCTTCGCGCCTGAGTGCCTGACGATCCTGACGGGCGGCGAGCCGCTTTTGCGGCGCGACATCCTCGAGATCGTCCGGCGCGCGTCGGAGCGCGAACTTTGGGTCGTCGTCGGCACCAACGGCGTGAGCATCACTGAGAACCTGGCCAGGCGCCTGGCGGAGGCGGGAGCGCGGGGGCTCTCACTTTCTCTCGATGCTCTCGATCCCGATCGTCACGACCGCTTCAGGAGAGTGCGTGGCGCCTGGCGAAACACAGTGGAGGGAACGGAGATCCTCAACCGGATCGGGCTCCCCTTCATCGTGCAGACGACCGCGGGCTCGCACAATCTCGGCGAGCTCGAAGCAATCGCCGACTTCGCACACGATCGTCTCGCCGCCAAGGTCTGGAACCTCTACTTCCTGGTGCCGACGGGGCGGGGGCAGTTCGTATCGGACATCACCCCCGCGCAGTACGACGAGGTTCTCGCCTCACTCTACCGGATCCAGAGGAAGTACGACGGCCGGATGCTGGTGAACGCGAAGTGCGCGCCGCACTACATCAAGACCATTCTGGAGAATTCCGCCACGCAGACCGATCCGATCCCGACGGGTGTCGAATCGGCGAGCGCGCCGTCGTTGCCGGGTCTGTCCAGGATCAGGACCTACTCCGGAGGGGCCGGCGGGTGCCCGGCGGGAACGCACTACATGGGGATCCGGCCGAACGGGGATGTCACCCCCTGCCCCTACCTCCCGGTCTTCGCGGGGACGCTTCGCAGCGCGAGCCTTGCGGACCTGTGGACGTCCTCGGCGCTCTTCACCGACATCCGCCGCCGTAAGTCGCTCGGCGGCCGATGCGGGGAGTGCGAGATGAACGGCCATTGCGGCGGCTGCCGCGCCCGGGCCTACGGGATGACCGGCGATCTGATGTCCGAAGACCCGCTCTGCACCCACACCCCCGGGAAGTTCGCCGGGTCTCCCCTCCTCACGCTCATTGGCGCGCCACAGGCCGGAGTCCGCGCTGGAACGGAGCGGGGCGATGGGATCCGCGCGAGCGAGGGCAATGGTGGGTCAAGCGGGGCGAAGCCACCCGGCCTGACAATCGAGTACGGCCCCGAATCGCCGACGACGATCGCGTGGGACGATGCGGCCGCCGCGCGCATGAAGAAGATCCCCGCGTTCGTCCGGGGCATGGTCGTCAGGGCTGTCGAGGAGTCCTGCCGCAAGAATGGCATCAGCCGCGTCACGGCCGAGGAGCTTGAGCGGATCCGCGCGCGGATGCCGACCCCGAAGATTTTTGGTTAGATGAAGACTTGGCGCCCGTCATCGAAACACAGCACCTCAGCAAACACTATGGGCGAGTGAGGGCCCTCGAGGATCTGTCGCTTCGCGTCGAAGAGGGAGAAGTGTTCGGGTTTCTCGGTCCCAATGGCGCGGGGAAGACGACGACAATCCGGGTGCTGCTGGGATTGATTCGCGCCGGCGGCGGATCGGCGAGAGTTCTCGGGCGCGAAGTGCGGCAAGCCGGGGCCGTCTGGCGGCGAGAGATCGGTTATTTGCCTGGCGAGCTCACGTTCTGGCCGGCGCTGTCGGGTGCGCTGACGCTGGGGTTTCTCGAGCAGTTGACGGGCCGGCCGGCCGTCTGGCGCGACGAGTTGCTCGAGCGGCTGCAACTTGCCCCAGCCGATCTGGCCCGCCGCGTCGGCACGTACTCGGACGGCATGAAGCAGAAAGTCGGCCTCGTGCAGGCGTTGCAGTGCGCACCGCGGCTGGTGTTGCTCGACGAGCCGACCAAAGGACTGGATCCACTCATGCAGCAGGCCTTCTACGACCTGCTGCGCGATCTGGTTCGCCGAGGTACCACCATTTTCTTTTCGTCGCACGTCCTGCCGGAGGTTGAGCGTGTCTGCACGCGCGCCGCCATGCTGCGCGCCGGCCGTCTCGTCAGCAGTGGCGACGTCGACCGTCTTCGCGGCGCCTTGCCGCGGCGGGCCGTGGTGGTGTTCAGCGCGGACGTTGACCAGGCGGCGCTGTCTGAATGGGGCCGCGTCGTCACCGCGACAGCGCGTCGCATCGAGCTCCTCGTCCCGATGGACCGGGTGGCGACGTTCGTGAAAGGCCTGGGATCGCTGCCTGTCGCTGACCTGCAGATTGAAGCGCCGAGCCTCGAGGATGCGTTTCTGGAGCAGTACCGGTGAACGTCGCGGCAGTCGTCACGCTGCTCGGTCACCACGTGCGGCGGCACCGTATGCCACTCCTGCCGATGACGGCCGGCCTGGCGCTGTTTCAGTTCCTGATTACGCGTATTGCCCCGGCGCCGAACGAGCTCAACTGGATAAGCCAGATCATGGCGGCCGTGCCGCCGCCGCTGCTCGCCCTGGCCGGCAACGACATCGGCGGGATTTCGCCGGGTGGCTTCATCGCGATCGGCTACGGCCATCCGTTCATGCTGCTCCTGTTCAGCGCGTGGGCCGTGCGGGTGTCGAGTGCCGCGCTGGCGGGGGAGATCGGACGAGGCACGATGGATCTGCTGGCGTCGCGCCCGATCGAGCGGTGGCATCACGTCATCGCCGGCGCGCTGGCGATTCTCGGCGGCCTGACGCTTCTCGCCGCGGCGGCATGGACGGGAACGTCGATCGGTCTGTCAGTGCGTGATTTGGGCGTGCCGGCGTCGCAGGTCCTGCGCGTCGCTGCAGTCGCCGGACTGCTGTTTACCGCCTGGGGCATGTTGGGTCTCGTCGTCGGCGCGACGTTGCGTGAAGGCGGCGCCGCGATGGGGTGGACGTCCGGCCTCATCGCCGCATCCTTTGTCCTTGGTACATCGCTCGGCTCTGGCCACCGATGTCCGGCTTTCGGCCGTTTTCCCTCTTCACTTACTACGCGCCCCAGCACATCGTGCGCACCGGCTTCGACGCGCACGATCTCTCGCTGCTCGCTGCAGTCGCGGTCGTGGCGTTCTTTTCTGCGATCGTCATCTTCACCAGGCGAGACCTGTAGAACCCCGGGAACCCGAGTGTGGCTGTTACCGGAAGGGGTCTGGTGCGCTCTGCTCCTTGACCTGCTCCTCCATCCACTTCTGGAACTCCTCGGCGGTCAGGACGGTGACAAAGCCCCGCATCTTGGCATGGCCCAACCCGCAAAGCTGCGCGCAGGCAATCTGGTACTGAAACTCGCCATTCCCCGTCCGGCTCCGCATCTCGGCGGTGGTAACGTTGGGGATGAACCAAATCGGAATCGTGAGGCCGGGGATGGCGTCCTGCTTCACGCGGAACTCGGGCACGCCGAAGCTGTGGATGACGTCCTTGCTCCTGAGCCTGACGATGATCGGCTTGTTCACGGGGAGATAGAGCTGATTGAGAGTCGTGACGTCGTCCTTCGCAGCAGGATCGGAGCGATCGAGTCCCAGGGGGTTCGACTGGAGGTCGAGCAGCTTGATGTCCGTGCGGCCGAATACTTTGTCGGGGCCGGGATAGTGGACGTTCCAGGCGAACTGCTCGCCGGTGACCTGAACGACCAGCGCTTCGCTCTCCGGCGGAATATGGTCGACCCTCGCGGCCCAGATCGGGATCGAGAATGCGAACAGGAGAACCGCTTCGACCACGGCCACGCCGATCTCGGAATAGCTCGACGCGTGCGACTTGACCCCCGTGTAGTTCGCCACCGGTTGCCGTGATCGCCGGAAACGGACCAGGCAGTAGGCGAAGAACCCTCCCCAACCGATGAACAGGATGAGCATGAACACGTGCGTCCAGCCGATCAAGCCGTCGATCTGCCCACCGTGAACCGCGGCGAGCGGGGGGAGTCCGAGCCACTCAGTCATGATGTTCTCGACCCTCTTTGGAGCTCCGACCATTCAGTGTCGAGCTCGACGTCCGCGATGCGCTTCGCGCGCTTGCGGAGATAGAGAAAGAAGCCCACGAACCCGCCCTGCACCGCAAGCGTGATGGCGAGCATCACCAGGACGCCGAGCTTTGCCCCGTCGATCATCGAGGTCTCCTCCGCCCCGAAGCATAGCGGGCAGGCAAGGACGCTCGAGCCTCCGACGATCATCACGGCCACCGCCGTCGTGACGGCCGTTCTGATCCCGCGACGCGCCCGAGACCAGGCGCTTCTTGCCTCGCCGGAGCTCGACCTGTCCGCCGTAGCGCGAAGCGCGAAGGTGGAAGAGCGAAGGCGGGTCATCGGAGCGTCCTCGTCTTGCGCAGGAACCACGAGTCGTAGACGACCAGGCCGACCGACACGGCGAAAGCCCCGACGGCCGCGATCAGGCTTGCGACCCCTGCCCCCGCCCGTACACGCCCAGGCACCACACACCGAACAGCACCGCGAGGGCCGCGGAGAGGAGGATCAGAACTGCGTGGACCCACCTGAGGTTCATCAGCGAATCCAGTACCCGTCGTGCACGGTCAGGACGGGAAGGGCCAGCAGCGCGACGAAGAAGGCAGCGGTCAGCACGAGGACCGCATAGATCAGCTTCTTCTCGGAGATCAGGTGCATGAAGTAGCACGCCACCAGCGATCCCTTGATCGTCGCGACGAGCAGCGCCACGCTCACGGCAATCGGCACCGGAAGGTGGAAGCGAGAGACCGCCACCGTGATGATGGTCAGGGCCATGAGCGCGACGAAGACGGTGATGTAGATCCTGACGTGTCTGTCGATGTCAGCTGGCGTGGTCGGTCGTCATGGATGCTGCCTACAGAAGGTACAGGGTCGGGAAGAGGAAGATCCAGACCAGATCCACGAAATGCCAGAAGAGACCCGAGTGCTCGACCCGGTTGGTGAACCATTCCGGGTTCGTCTTCCAGAGCTTCGAGCCGGGGCCCAAGAAATAGGCGTTCACCATCATCCCGCCGAACACGTGGAGCATGTGCAGGCCGGTCAGGGTGAAGTAGATGGCGAGGAAGTTGTTGGTACTGGGAAAGAGCCCGTCGTGGAACTTGTGGCTGTATTCGAAGTACTTGACCACGAGGAAGACGAACCCGAGCAGGATCGTCGCCCCCATGTAGATCCGAAAGGTCCCGAAGCGGTGGCGCATCAGCGACGCCCAGGCCATGACCATCGTGACGGAGGACGAAATCAGGACGATCGTGTTGAACGTGGCGAGCGGGACGTTCAGAATCGTGTCTCCCCGCGGCCAGCTCGGCGCCCCCGTCCGGATCAGGATGTAGCTCGCAAACAGGGCGCCGAACAGCATGACTTCCGAGGCCAGGAAGAGCCAGATGCCGATCTTGCCGTTGGTGAGACCGGTGTCGCGGCGCACCTCTACGGTGTAAGGAATGTCCATCTCGAATCAGGCCTCGCACTGCGGCACGAAGTCCTTGGCCGCGCCGGGAACGCTGTACTCGTACGGTCCGCGGTGCGCTTCCGGGGCGACGAGGAAATTGCCGTGCGGCGGAGGTGAAGGAGCCGCCCACTCGATCGTCGTGGCCTGCCACGGGTTGTCGTCGGTCTTCTCCCCCTTCCAGATGCTCCAGAAGAAATTGAAGATGAAGGGAATCTGGAAGAGCGCCATGATCCACGCGCCCCAGGAGGACACGACGTTCCAGATGCAGGACCGGCTGCGCGAAAGTCGTAGCCCGCCCCGCCGTCATACAGTCGCCGCGAGACGCCGGCCAGCCCCACGAGGAACATCGGCATGAAGACGACGTTCATGCAGACGAACGAGCCGAAGAAATGGATCTTGCCCGAGCGTCTCGTTCATCTTCCGCCCGGTCGCCTTCGGGTACCAGTAGTAGATCCCCGCAAAGAGCGCGAAGATCGTCCCCGGAGCGACGACGTAGTGGAAGTGGGCGATGACGTAGTAGGTGTCGTGCAGCGGGATGTCCGCGACGTTCAAGCCGAGCGGAAGCCCGGTGAGCCCGCCGATGCCGAACATCGGGAGAAAGGCGACCGCGAAGAGCATGGGCGTGTTGAAGCGTATCGATCCGCCCCAGAGCGAGATGATCAGGGCCGTGAGGATCACGACCGATGGGATCG
Organism: uncultured Acidobacteriota bacterium; assembly: GCA_963755695.1. Classification (GTDB taxonomy): domain Bacteria; phylum Acidobacteriota; class Vicinamibacteria; order Vicinamibacterales; family 2-12-FULL-66-21; genus QHWT01. Next base: position 15,465 of record CAVWLB010000014.1, read on the forward strand.
AGATGATCATCGTGGTCGTCTGGAAGAACGCCGCCATCGCCGTCCCCATGCCGGTCATGAACATGTGGTGCGCCCACACGATGAACGACATGAAGCCGAGGAAGACGAGCGAGTAGACCATCGAACGGTAGCCCCACAGGGGCTTCCGCGTGTTGTTCGCGATGATCTCGGCCACGATGCCCATCGCGGGAAGGATCAGGACGTAGACTTCCGGGTGCGCCAGGAACCAGAACAGGTGCTGCCAGAGGAGCGGGTTGCCTCCGCCGGCATTTGGAGGACCTGGCCGCTGACCACCAGGCCGCTCGGGAGGAAGAAGCTCGTGCCGGCCACGCGATCCATCAGCTGCATGACCCCCGCGGCCTCGAGCGGCGGGAAGGCCAGGAGCAGGAGGAAGGCCGTGACGAACTGGGCCCACACGAAGAAGGGGAATCGCATGAACGTCAGCCCCTTCGCGCGGAGCTGGATCGTGGTCGTGATGAAGTTGATCGCGCCGAGCAGCGACGAGGTGATCAGGAAGATCATCCCGATGAGCCACATCGTCTGGCCCGTGCCCGCGATGACGGAGAGGGGCGCGTAGGAGGTCCACCCGGACTGCGCGGCTCCCCCGGGGACGAAAAAGCTGACGAGCATCGTCACGCCGCCGAGGAAGAAGAACCAGTAGCTCGCCATGTTGAGCTTCGGGAAGGCCATGTCCGGGGCTCCAATCTGGAGCGGGAGCACGAAGTTCCCGAATCCTCCGACAGCGAGCGGGACCACGCCGAGGAAGACCATGATGGTGCCGTGCATCGCCCCGAGCTCGTTGTAGAACTCGGGGAGCATCGTCCCGCCCGGCATGCGCGCCTCGCCGAGGAGCCCGCCGATGCAGCGGCAGCGCGGCGCCCGGGTAGGCGAGCTGCCACCGCATCAGCATCATCAGCGAAAAGCCGAAGAGGAGGAACAGCAGGCCGGTGATGGCGTACTGGATGCCGATGACTTTGTGGTCGGTCGAGAAGACGTACTTGCGCCAGAAGCCGAGCTCCTCGTGATGGGCTTCGTGCGCGGCGTGCGGCTTGTGTGCGGCGACAGCTGCTTGGTCGCTCATGCGGCTGTTCTCCGGATCGCTACTTCGCGGCGGGCACGGCGAACTTGAAGTTCTGGGTCTTCGTGTCGCTGGCGCCAACCGTGACCGAGGCCGTCTGCGTCCCCAGCCTCTCGTGCCAGGCGGTGATCTCGTAGGTCCCCGGGTCGAGGCCCGAGATCGTGAACTTCCCGTCCGTGCCCGTCACCGAGAAGAAGGGATGGGTGAAGACGGCCGATGTAGGCGCTCATCCACGGGTGGACGTCGCACTTGATGTGGAAGACCTCCTCCGGCTTGTTGAACACCGTGGTCGCCTCCTTGAGCGTCGGCGGCATCCCCTTGTTGAAGGCCGGGTTGACCTTGGGAAGCGTGTGGATGTTGTGCAGGACGCCGTCGGAGTTGAGGATCTTGTAGGTCTGGCCGACCATGATCCCCATCACGTGCGGCTTGTACATGACAGCCGTTCTGATCGAGGACCACCGGAGTCTTGGGAGCGGGCCAGGTCTTGCCGGCTGGAAGCCCCTTCGAGACCCAGACCAGGATGTTCCCCATGGTGTTGCCGTTGCCGAGGACCAGCATCTCGTTCGGCACGGGTGCCGAGTGCTTCTTGGCGCACACGGGGTCGGCGTCCATGGCGAGCGGCTTGAGAGTGGGGGCTTTCCCGTCGAAGGTGACGGTTCCGGTGATGGTCGACGGCGGCGGCAGCGACGCCCGGCCACGCCAACACCGCAACCAGCCCAGCCGCCAGCCACAACCTCTTCCCTGTCCCGCGCATGCTCGGCTCCTTCGTCATCGACCACCTCTTCTCTCGTCTCGCAGTCGCTTCCGCGCATCCCCGACGCGCCTCTGCGCCGACTGTACCCCGGCGCCTCGCACGCTCTGCACCGGCTCGCCTCGGGCCGCCGTAGCGAATCCGCGATGGCGGACGGCGCCGACGCGCTCCGACCTCAGACGTTCTCGAAGGCAAGCGATTCGGCAAGCCTCGGGTCGCGCAGCGGGACCAGCGCCTGCCGTCGCATCAGCCAGCCCGCCGCCGCCACGAAGCACCCGCCGACGGCGATGAACGCGGCCACGTCCAGAACTGACGGACGGATCCCCTCGGGATGGAGCGTCGGCATGACTTGCCAGTAGAGATCCACGAAGTGCATCGCGAGGAGCCACGCTCCCCCGACGGCCAGGGTCGATCCCCTCCGCTTGACGTCGCGCCCCATCAGGTAGAAGAACGGAACCCCGAAGTGGCCCGCCATGAGGAGGAGCGAGACCGTCTTCCAGGACCCCTCGATCCGCGCCTTGTACCAAATCGTCTCCTCCGGGAGGTTCGCGTACCAGATGAGGAAGAACTGGGAGAAGGCGATGTAGGCCCAGAACGCCGTGAACGCGAAGAGGAGCTTTCCGATATCGTGCAGGTGCTCGGCGCTGATGACCGTCTCGAGCAGCCCCGCCCGGCGCATCGCCACCGCGAGACCGAGAGCAGCGCGATGAACCCGACGAAGGAGCCCGCGAAGAAATAGACGCCGAAGATGGTCGAGTACCAGTGCGGCGTGAGCGACATGATCCAGTCGATCGAGGCGAACGTCTGGGTCAGCGCGAGGACGATGATGGCGGGCCCGGCGAGGCGGCGCAGGCGGGCCGACACCGCGGGGTCCCCGGTCACGTCCTGACCGCGCGAGCCGCGGTAGTACAGGAGGGCCATGAAGGACCAGATGGCGAAGTAGATCGCCGCCCGGATCAGGAAGAACGGCACGTTGAGGTATG